>NZ_SMGK01000001.1 GCF_004339725.1 Acidipila rosea
CACACCCCGGTGGCGATGGAGAAGGGGCTGAGGTTTGCAATCCGCGAAGGCGGTCGCACCGTAGGCGCCGGCACCATCACTGAAATCATTAAGTAGTCAGGGCTTGGATGTTGGCGGGGCGGGAAGCAGTTTCTGCTCCGCCAATATCGGAAAGATGCGGCGGGCATCAATGCCCGCAATCGGTTAGGATAAACAGATGCGTGAAATCGTGACATTGCAGTGCCCCGTTTGCAAGGAGCGCAATTACTCGACGACGAAGAACAAGAAGACGACCACGGGCCGCCTTGAGTTCTCGAAGTTCTGCAATCGCTGCCGCAAGCATACGGATCACAAGGAAACCAAGTAGGGTTTGCAGTCTCCGCGTTAGTGTGACGGCAGATTCTCGAATCACAGGGGCGTAAGCTCAACGGTTAAACTGTCGGTCTCCAAAACCGAACTTCTCGGTTCGAATCCGAGCGCCCCTGCCAACAATAAGTGAAGCGCGGTCTTTAGTAGAAGTGCCGCAGGAGTGGGCTCTATGCCCGTAGTCGAGAAAAATAAGGCCATGGCGAAAGCAGCAGCACTGCCTAATGAAGTCGGAGAGCCGAACCGCGCAGCCGGATTGCTGACCCGCACCACGGATTTCCTGAAGGATGTTCGCAGCGAGATGCGGAAAGTTGTCACCCCGTCGCGTGCCGAGGTGCAGTCCACGACCGCGATTGTGATCGTGACCGTCTTCGCCTTTGCGGGATTCTTTTATGCAGTAGACACCGTACTTGGTCAGGCGCTTCAGCATCTGCTGCACTGGCTGGGCGGCGCGCAGTAAAGGGCAGAACGAGGATCTGGATGGCAGACGAGATTCAAGACGGCAACACGGGCGAAGCGACCCCGGAGCAGCTCGGCCCCCCGGCCAATGAGAACTTCAAGTGGTATATCATCCACGCTTACTCGGGGTTTGAGCGGAAGGTTCGCGAGTCGCTCGAGGGGCGGGTTCAGGCCTTCGGTCTTCAGAACAAGATTGGCCGCGTGATGATTCCCACGGAGCCGGTGACGGAGATCGTCAACGGCAAGAAGCGGACAACGGAGAAGGTCTTTCTGCCGGGCTATGTGCTTGTCGAAATGGATCTCGATAATGACCTCTGGCATGTCATCAAGAACACGCCGCGCGTGACGGGTTTCCTGGGCACCGGAGATAAGCCGGTTGCGTTGAGTGAGGCGGAGGTTAGCTCCATTCTCTTCCGCAGCGATGTTTCCAAGGAGAAGCCCCGGCTCAAGGTCAAGTTCGAGAAGAACGAGTCTGTGCGCATTACAGAGGGTCCGTTTGCGAACTTCAATGGAATCGTGGACGAGGTCAACGAAGATCGCGAGACGCTCAAGGTTATGGTGACGATTTTTGGTCGCTCCACTCCGGTTGAGCTTGAGTTTGGAAAAGTAGAAAAAGCAGTTTAAGTCAGTCAGTCCGCCCGTGCGGAGCTGAGAATAGAAAAGGGAATCACCAATGCCTCCGACAAAGAAAGTACAGACACAGGTCAAGCTCCAGATTGAAGCCGGTAAGGCCACGCCAGCGCCGCCAGTCGGCCCCGCGCTCGGTCAGGCGCAGGTGAACATTATGGAGTTCTGCAAGCAGTTCAATGCGCGTACGCAGAACAAGGAGATGGCCGGCCTGATTATCCCGGTCGTCATCACGGTTTACGTGGACCGCACCTTCACCTTTATCACCAAGACGCCCCCGGCGGCGATCCTGCTCAAGAAGGCAGCCAATCTCGCCAAGGGTTCCGGCACGCCGAATAAGAATAAAGTCGGGACGGTAAGCGAAGCTCAGGTGCGTGAGATTGCTACCCAGAAGATGCCCGATCTGAACGCAGCCTCGGTAGAGTCGGCGATCAAGAGCATCAAGGGAACAGCGCGTTCGATGGGAATTGAAATTACCGCCTAAGCGTTGCGCCGCGGAGTAGTTTCAAGCATAATTAAAGACTGTGCCGTTAAGGCACCTTGACCACGGCCGGCATGCAGCAGCGCCGCGCGGTGGGAGACGGAAGGTAATATGTCGACTAAAGTAGGCAAGAATGTGGCGAAGGCGCGCGCGGCCGTAGAAGACCGCCCCTACGCAATCCAGGAAGCAGTTCCGCTTCTGCAAAAAGTTAAATTCGCAAAATTTGACGAGACCGTTGATCTTACCCTCCGCCTGGGCGTGGATCCGCGTCATGCGGACCAGATGGTCCGCGGCACGGTCGTTCTGCCGCATGGCCTGGGCAAGACGAAGCGCGTAGCTGTAATCGCCTCCGGCGAGCGTCTGCGCGATGCCGAAGCTGCCGGCGCCGACTTTATTGGCGGCGAGGAGATGGTGGAGCGTATTCAGAAGGAAGGCTGGACCGATTTCGATGCCTTGATCGCGACCCCCGACATGATGAAGTCGGTAGGACGTCTCGGCAAGGTGCTTGGTCCCCGCGGCCTGATGCCGAACCCAAAGACCGGAACGGTGACGACCGATGTTGCCGCAGCTGTGAAGGAAATCAAGGCTGGCAAGATCGAGTTCCGCACGGACAAGACGGCCCTGGTGCATGTCCCGGTGGGCAAGCTCTCCTTTACTCCTGAGAAGCTTATTGAAAACGCGATGACGGTGATTACCAGTGTCGTGCGTGCGAAGCCTTCGGCTGCGAAGGGTAAGTACATCAAGGGGATCACTCTCAGCTCGACCATGGGCCCTGGTATCCCGCTCGACAACTCGGTTGCCGAGGCGGCAGCCAAGGCGTAGGCGGATCTCAGCTACTCGCTGCTAGCCGCTAGCGAGCTTTGCGATTGACGAATGCTCCCTGCGTGGAGAAAAAGAATTCAGGATTTTAGCTAACGGCTAGTAGCTAAAAGCTAGAGGCTACATATGGCATTGACTAGGGCAAAAAAGGTGGAGAAGGTAGCCGGGCTCGCGAAAGAGCTCGAAGGGTCTACCAGCGCCATTATCGGTACATTCGCCAAGTTGACGGTAGCGCAGGATTTTGAGCTGCGTAAGGCGGTTCGCGGTGCGGGCGGCAAGTATCGCGTATTGAAGAACAAGCTGGCTGGACGTGCGGCGCAGGGTTCCCAGATTGAAGCAGCGCTTCAGGGGTTGAAGGGCGTTTCGTCGGTAGCCTATACGAGCGGCGATCCGGTGGCTCTGGCCAAGGCGCTCTCGACCTGGGTGGCCGAGAATGCAGAGTTCAGCTTCAAGCTGGGTATCGTCGATGGACGCGTAATTTCCATTGAAGAGATCAAGCAGCTGGCGACCATGCCGGGCAAGGAAGAGATGTTCTCGAAGCTGCTCTTCCTCATCAATGCTCCGGCGCAGCGGCTGGCAACGGTTATCAACGCAACGGGTCGCGATCTGGCCGTAGTTATCAACCAGGCGGTCGAGCAGAACAAGTTCGCCGGCGAAGCAGCCGCGAGCTAATCAGGTTTCGCCTCATCCTTGGTTGCGGAGGGTGCCGGTCTGGGCACATCGGAAACTTCGGGGCGGAGATGGGGCATCCAGGGCAGGTGTCCTGGGCAGTAGCACCGAAAATAATTTTGTTTCAAAGCGGAGAGAGTTATGGCGGATTTACAGCAGTTGGAAGAGCAGATTGTCGGGCTGAGCCTGTTGGATGCAGCAGCCCTTGTGAAGAAGCTCGAAGAGCGTCTTGGTGTGTCAGCGGCTGCGGCAGCCCCGGTGATGGTGGCAGGCGCGGGTGCGGGTGCGGCAGCTCCTGCAGTTGAAGAGAAGACCGAGTTCACCGTGATCCTCAAGGATGCGGGCGCGAACAAGATCAATACCATCAAGGCCGTACGCGAAGTCACCGCGCTGGGTCTGAAGGAAGCCAAGGACCTGGTCGACGGCGCGCCGAAGCCGTTGAAGGAGAACATCAGCAAGGAAGATGCTGAGGCGATCCGCAAGAAGTTCGACGGCGTCGCAACAGTCGAAGTCAAGTAAATCGGAGCCCCGTTCAGGGCAAGTTGCATGCCAAAGCGGAACGCGCTATCCTAAGAGTGCGTTCCGCGAGGCTGTCTTTCGCGGTAATTCTGTTCCGTCCTCTACGGCGACCTAGAGTGGCGGGCAGGCGATTATTTCAAGTCTGGCATGGGATGCCAGGGGTATCTGCAAGGCGGCGGCGGATTGCAGGTATCGCTAAAGTACGGCTGTAGGGCGGCGTTTACGCGAGAATCAGACATACTGTTCAGAACAAGTGCGCAATCCGGTTGTGACGCTCGCGGGACATCCTGTCTCGACGGGCTTTCCGCGTTTGTGTCCGCGTCCTCTGCGCAACTTCTCCCGGTCTCCCCGTCCTTTTACCTCCACCTCGCCTCTGACGTGCTTGTTGTATCGCGAGGTTGCTTGAATATGCAAGAAGGAAATGCGCAGGGCCGCTCCTGTGCTGCCTTTCATTAGCTGCATTTCGGGCTGTCGGCGCCATTCTGCGTGTGCGGCCCGGCTGTAAGTGAGTAGTGCGCTATGTCCGGGGGAACGGGGTCTTTCCGGGCTGACAGGCGCGCAAGAAAACAGAACCTTCTGCGCTACTCGAGCAGAGCGGTTTCAGCACCAGCCCCGGGTTTCCGAGTCCTGAGGAGTTAAGCATGCCGAACGAGCACCGCGCCATCCGTAGCCGTCTCGATTTTTCCAAGATCCCAACCGCCATCCAGATCCCGAACCTGATCGAGGTGCAGCGCCGTTCCTATGAGCGGTTTCTGCAGATGGATAAACTGCCTTCCGAGCGCGAAGATAACGGGCTTCAGTCCGTCTTTACCTCCGTTTTCCCGATCACCGATTTTCGTAATATTTCGCAGCTCGACTTTGTTGACTACTCGATCGGCAACTGGGAGTGCAAGTGCGGCCACCTGAAGGGGCTGCATCACCTCCGCACTACCTGCGTTCATTGCGGCGCGATGGTCATTACCGATCCGTTCCAGCCGGGCGACGTGCTCTGCCACAAGTGCGGCACCTATAACAACAACACGCCTGACTTCTGCAACAAGTGCGGCGACCCGGTCGGTCTGCAGTTGAAGTATGACCAGGCAGAGTGCGAAGAGCGCGGCATGACCTACTCGGCTCCTCTCAAGGTCACGGTTCGGCTGACGATCTATGACAAGGATCCGGAGACGGGCGCCAAGTCGATTCGCGATATCAAGGAGCAGGAAGTCTTCTTCGGCGATATTCCGCTCATGTCGCAGAATGGCACCTTTATTGTTAACGGCACTGAGCGCGTCATCGTTTCCCAGTTGCATCGCTCGCCCGGCGTCTTTTTCGAGACGGCGAACAATCGCACCTACTTCCTCGGCAAGATCATTCCTTACCGCGGTTCCTGGGTTGAGTTTGAGTATGACCAGAAGAACACGCTCTATGTCCGTATCGATCGCAAGCGCAAGTTCCTGGGAACCATCTTCCTGCGCGCTCTCGGTCTGAAGTCGGATGAGGATATTCTCAAGACCTTCTACACGATCGACAAGATTGCAGCGAAGGACGGCAAGCTTTATTGGACGATCGACGAGAATACGGAGAAGCCGACCCATCTGCTCGGCGCCAAGCCGGCGCACGCCGTCCATGCGAATGGCGATGAGATCGCTCACTCGGGCCGCAAGGTCACTCCGTCCATCCTCAAGGCGCTCCGCGCTGCGAAGGTCTCCGAAGTAGAGATTGAAGCCTCCGAGCTGGACAACGCGGTTACTGCTGCTGATGTGATCGATACGACGACGGGCGAGATCTTCCTCGAAGCGAATCAGGAGCTGACGGCAGACAAGCTGCACAAGATTCTTGAGAGCGGCGTGACATCTTTCGAAGTCTTCTTCCCTGAGCGCGATGACGTTGGCAACATCATCACCAACACTCTGCGCCGCGACTCCGTTCGCAAGCCGGAAGAGGCTCTGATCGAGATCTACCGCAAGCTGCGTCCGGGCGATCCGCCGACCCTCGATACCGCCACCGCGCTTTTTGAGGGAATGTTCTTCGATCCGCGCAAGTATGACTTCTCGCGTGTGGGCCGGTTGAAGTTCAACATTAAGCTCTACGAAGATCAGGATGCGACCCAGCTCGACCGTCGCACGCTGACTCCGGAGGACTTCTACGGGACCATCCGTTACCTGCTGAAGCTGCGTAAGAACATCGGTCTCGTGGACGACATCGATCACCTTGGCAACCGCCGCGTCCGCGCGGTTGGTGAGTTGATGGAGAACCAGTTCCGCATCGGCCTCGTCCGCATGGAGCGCGCCATCAAGGAAAAGATGAGCGTCTACCAGGAGATGTCGACGGCGATGCCGCACGATCTCATCAACGCTAAGCCGGTGATGGCCGCCATCCGTGAGTTCTTCGGCTCCTCGCAGCTGTCGCAGTTCATGGATCAGACCAACCCGCTGTCGGAGATCACCCACAAGCGCCGTCTCTCGGCCCTTGGGCCGGGCGGTCTTTCGCGTGAGCGTGCCGGCTTTGAGGTTCGCGACGTCCATCCGACCCACTATGGCCGTATCTGCCCGATTGAGACGCCGGAAGGTCCGAACATCGGCCTGATCAGCTCGCTGTCGTGCTTTGCCCGCATCAATGAGTATGGCTTCATCGAGTCGCCTTATCGCCGTGTTCGCGACAGCCGCGTACTCGACTACGTGCAGGTCACCAATGCAGGCGAAAGCGGTCTGCGTGTCGGCGATCACCTTGAGAAGTCCGAGGCATTCAAGCTCAACGACCAGCTCAAGAAGGATAAGAAGCGGGCCATCGAGTTTGAGCCGTTCTCGTTCTATCTCTCCGCGTGGGAGGAAGACCGTCACACTATTGCGCAGGCGAACATCGACCTGGACGCAGAGGGCCGGATCACAGAAGAGCTGGTGAACGCCCGTCGTCAGGGTAATTTCGTCCTCGTCAACCGTGGCGATGTAGACTACGTCGACGTCAGTCCGAAGCAGTTGGTCTCCGTGGCCGCTTCGCTGGTGCCGTTCCTTGAGCATGACGACGCAAACCGCGCACTGATGGGCGCGAACATGCAGCGCCAGTCTGTGCCGCTGCTTGTTGCTGAAGCGCCGCTGGTCGGAACCGGTATGGAAGGTGTCACCGCGCGCGATTCCGGCGCCGTGATCCTTGCACGCCGTAACGGCTTCGTCGATTCGGTCGACTCTGAGCGCATCATCGTGCGTGTCGAAGGCGAGCATCACCCCACGCAGCTGTCGCGCGAAGTCGGCTCGGATATTTATCAGCTCACCAAGTTCAAGCGTTCCAACCAGAACACCTGCATCAACCAGAAGCCGATTGTTCGTCACGGTGACCGGGTGGTGAAGGGGCAGGTGATCGCCGATGGTCCCTGCACGGAGCAGGGCGAGCTGGGACTGGGACGCAATGTGCTCGTCGCCTTCATTCCCTGGCGCGGCTACAACTTTGAAGACGCGATCCTGATCTCCGAGAAAGTTGTGCGCGAAGATTACTACACCTCGATTCACATCGAGGAGTTCGAGATCGAAGCGCGCGACACCAAGCTTGGACCGGAAGAGATCACCCGCGATATTCCCAACGTCAGCGAGCATGCGCTGCGCGACCTTGACGAGAGCGGCGTAATCCGCATCGGCGCCAAGGTAAAGCACAATGACATCCTCGTGGGTAAGGTCACGCCGAAGGGCGAGACGCAGCTCACTCCGGAAGAGAAGCTGCTCCGCGCCATCTTCGGTGAAAAGGCCGGCGACGTTCGCGATGCATCGCTGACCTGCCCTCCGGGAATCGAAGGAACTGTTGTCGACGTCCGCATCTTCTCCCGCAAGGGGCAGGAGAAGGACGAGCGCGCGAAGCTGATTGAAGCCGATCAGGTAGCGAAGCTGGAGCGGAACCTGGCCGATGAGATTCGTATTCTCACCGACGAGCGGCTCAAGCGCCTCGAAGCTATCCTCGGCGGCAAAGAGGTTCAGGCCGATCTGCACGACGAGCGCACCAACAAGCGTCTGCTGGTCAAGGGCGCCATCCTGGATCGCGATGCCATCGAGCGCATCTCGACCAAGAACCTCAAGCGCATCCGCTACAACGACAAGGATCCGCGGGTGAACGAGCAGATCGACGAGATCGAGGAAATGACCTCGCGTCAGATCGATGTGCTGCGCAAGATCACCAACGAAAAGATCGCGAAGCAGCAGAAGGGCGACGAACTCTCGCCGGGCGTCATCAAGCTCGTCAAGATTTACATCGCCATGAAGCGCAAGCTTTCCGTCGGTGACAAGATGGCCGGCCGTCACGGCAACAAGGGTGTCATCTCGCGCATTCTTCCTGAGGAAGATATGCCGTATCTGCCCGACGGTACGCCGGTGGAGATTGTGCTCAATCCGCTGGGTGTGCCTTCGCGTATGAACGTCGGACAGATCCTCGAAACGCACCTGGGATGGGCGGCGCATGAGCTGGGCAAGCAGGTAGCCGAGCTGGTGCAGCGCAGCCAGGATGCGAACGAAGTGCGCAAGATGATGGAGGAGCGCTTCAAGGGCACTGCGGCTCTTCGTCAGCTGATGGAACTCGACGACGAGCAGATCCTGCGTGTCGGCGCTGGAATGCAGCGCGGCATCTGGTTCGGCACGGCGGTCTTCGACGGTGCGCGCGAGGAGGAGATCAAGGCGCTGCTTGCAGCGGCTGGGTTGCCGACCTCGGGCAAGACGCATCTCTTCGACGGCATGACGGGTGATCGCTTCGAGCAGCCGGCTACGGTCGGAATGATCTACATGCTTAAGCTGTCGCACCTGGTCGACGACAAGATCCACGCGCGCTCCATCGGACCGTACTCGCTTATCACGCAGCAGCCGCTGGGCGGCAAGGCGCAGTTCGGTGGACAGCGATTCGGCGAAATGGAAGTGTGGGCGCTCGAAGCTTATGGCGCTGCCTACATTCTGCAGGAGCTCCTCACTGCCAAGTCTGATGACGTCTATGGCCGTACGAAGATTTACGAGGCCATCGTCAAGGGCGAGGCGGCGATCGAGCCGGGCGTTCCCGAGTCGTTCAACGTGTTGATCCGCGAGCTGCAGTCGCTCTGCCTGGATGTGGAACTCATCAAGCAGACGATGCCTGATCCGAAGAAGCAGCCCGTGCCGGAACTGGCCGCGGCCGATTAGCGATCGATCCTCCACCGCCGCTTTCTCTGAGAGCGGCGGTGGGGAAGATTGAAAAGATTTAGCAGCGCAGTTTTCTTCCGCTGCATGAACAGAAATGAAGCAACGGCAGCTAAGAGCTCAGAAGGCCATTGCGCCAAACAGCTAGCTGCACAGGAGGGTCACCTTGTACCGTTCCAGCCCGTTTGAACTAACCAGTCCGATCACTGATTTCGACGCGATTCGCATCCAGCTCGCTTCACCGGAAAAAATCCGCAGCTGGTCGCACGGCGAAGTCACCAAGCCCGAAACCATCAACTACCGCACCTTCAAGCCGGAGCGGGACGGGCTTTTCTGCGCCCGCATCTTTGGCCCCGTCACTGACTGGGAGTGTCTCTGCGGCAAATACAAGCGCATGAAGCATCGCGGAGTCATCTGCGACAAGTGCGGCGTTGAAGTCACCCTGTCGAAGGTCCGCCGTGAGCGCCTCGGCCACATCGAGCTGGCCTCGCCCTGCTCGCATGTCTGGTTCTTCAAGGGCCTGCCCTCGCGCATCGGCCACCTGCTCGATATCTCCCTGCGCGATCTTGAGAGCGTTCTCTACTTCGAGAGCTATGTCGTCGTCGATCCAGGCGACTCCCCGACTCGCGAGCGCGAAATCATCAAGGATGAAGCCAAGTTCCGCGAGCTCGATCAGCAGTTCCGTCCCACCGGCTTCAAGGGGATGATGGGTGCAGAAGCCATCAAGGAGCTGCTCAAGCGCGTTGCTATCGATGAGCTTTCGGTTGAGCTGCGCGAGCGCATGAAGGTCGAAACCTCGCTCCAGAAGCGCCTCAAGTATTCCAAGCGCCTCAAGGTGGTCGAGGCCTTTCGCAAGTCAGGCAACAAGCCGCAGTGGATGATCCTCGATGTCATTCCGGTCATTCCTCCTGAGCTGCGCCCGCTGGTGCCGCTCGATGGCGGACGTTTCGCGACCTCTGACCTCAACGATCTGTATCGCCGTGTCATCAACCGCAACAACCGTCTCAAGAAGCTCATGGACCTCCATGCGCCTGAGGTGATCGTGCGGAACGAAAAGCGCATGCTGCAGGAAGCCGTCGATGCGCTCTTCGACAACGGCCGCCGCGGCCGGGTGCTGCGCGGTGCGAACAACCGTCCGCTCAAGTCGCTCTCCGATACGCTCAAGGGCAAGCAGGGCCGCTTCCGTCAGAACCTGCTCGGTAAGCGCGTCGACTACTCAGGCCGTTCGGTCATTGTGGTTGGTCCAGAGCTCAAGCTGCACCAGTGCGGTCTGCCGAAGAAGATGGCGCTCGAGCTCTTCAAGCCCTTCATCTATCACCGCCTTGAGCAGACCGGCCACTGCACCACCATCAAGCAGGCCAAGGAGATGGTTGAGCTGCAGGATCCGATCGTCTGGGACATTCTTGAGGAAGTCATCAAGGATCACCCGGTCCTGCTGAACCGCGCCCCAACCCTTCACCGTCTCGGCATTCAGGCCTTTGAGCCGGTGCTGGTGGAAGGTAAGGCCATCAAGATCCACCCGCTCGTCTGCACCGCTTTTAACGCCGACTTCGACGGCGATCAGATGGCGGTTCACATCCCGCTGTCTCCTGAGGCGCAGGTCGAGGCCAGCGTTCTCATGCTGGCATCGCACAATATTCTGTCGCCTGCATCCGGTCAGCCAATCACCGTTCCTACGCAGGATCTGGTGCTCGGTCTCTACTACCTGACCAAAGCACACAAGGGTGCCAAGGGCGAGGGACGCGTCTTCGCGAATATCGAAGAAGTTCTGATGGCGCTCGAAGCCAAGGAAGTTGAAACCCTGACTCCGATCCGCCTGCGTTATACCGGCCCCGTGCTCGACATGACGACCGCTTATGACGATCAGGACCTGACGCACACCGAGCCTGTGCAGTACGACAAGCAGTACATCTCGACCACGGTTGGCCGCGCGATCCTCAACGACTCCCTTCCCGAGGGCATGCCGTATGTCAATGGCCTGCTCAAGAAGAAGGGAATCGGGCAGCTCGTCAACTACTGCTACCTGAATCTCGGCCTTGAAGTTACGGTCAAGACGCTCGACCGCATCAAGGACCTCGGCTTCCAGTACGCCACCCGCAGCGGTCTCTCCGTTGGTCTCGATGACATGGTCATTCCTGAGTCCAAGGGGCCGACGGTGCGCGAGGCTGAAAAGCAGGCCGTGGCAGTGCAGCAGCAATATCTCGATGGCGCCATCACCAACGGCGAGCGCAACAACAAGGTCATCCAGATCTGGTCCGCAGTTACGGAAAAGGTCGCCGATGAGATGTTCGACAACATGAAGAAGGCCGACAAGGCCGGCTCCATGAACCCGGTTTACATCATGGCCGACTCCGGCGCCCGCGGATCGAAACAGCAGATCCGTCAGCTCTCCGGTATGCGCGGTCTGATGGCCAAGCCGTCGGGCGAAATCATCGAAACCCCGATCAAGGCGAACTTCCGCGAAGGTCTCACCGTGCTCGAGTACTTCATCTCGACCCACGGCGCGCGTAAGGGTCTTGCCGATACCGCTCTCAAGACCGCTGACTCAGGCTATCTGACCCGCCGACTCGTCGACGTGGCCCAGGACGTCATTGTCAGCGAGTTCGACTGCGGTACGGTTGAGGGTATCTATGTCATGCCGATCGTCGAGTCCGGCGAAATCATCGAGCCGTTGCGCGACCGTATCATTGGCCGCGTCTCTCTCGAAAAGATCAAGGACTACGAAGGCAGCGTCATCGTCGAAGTCAACCAGGAGATCACCGAAGATCTGGCCTCCGCGATTCAGGCTGCGGGCATCGAGCGAGTCAAGATCCGCTCCGTGCTCACCTGCGAGTCCAAGCGCGGCGTCTGCATCCGCTGCTATGGCCGCAACCTTGCCTCCGGCCGTCTGGTCGAGCTCGGTGAGGCTGTCGGCGTCATCGCCGCGCAGTCCATCGGCGAGCCGGGCACGCAGCTTACCATGCGTACCTTCCACATCGGCGGCACGGCATCGCGCGTTTCAGAGCAGTCGCGTCTCGATGCCAAGAACCCCGGTACGGTCCGCTTCATCAACCTTGTCACTGTGCGGTCGAAGCAGGGAGACATGGTCGCGATGAATCGTTCCGGCTCGGTTGCCGTGGTGGATGATCGTGGTCGTGAGAAGGAGCGCTACCAGATTGTCTACGGCGCCAAGCTCAAGGTTGAAGAGGGCGCACAGGTTGAGCTCGGACAGGCACTGGCCGAGTGGGACCCCTACACCTTCGCCATCCTGACTGAAATTGGCGGCACGGTGCAGTTCAAGGATCTGCAGGAAGGCATTACGCTCAACGAGGAAGTCGATGAAGTTACCGGCCTCTCCCGTCTGGTCGTTGCCGATGCAGCCGACGAAAAGCGCCAGCCGGCACTGCTCGTTAAGGGAGCCAAGGGTAACAAGCGCTATCTCATGCCTTCCCGCGCTCACCTGATGATTCAGGACGGCGACGAGGTCTTCCCCGGCGATATCCTTGCCAAGATCCCGCGCGAAACCACGCGCACCAAGGACATCACCGGCGGTCTGCCCCGCGTCGTGGAACTCTTCGAGGCCCGCAAGCCCCGCGAAACCGCCATCATCTCTGAGATCGACGGTGTCGTGAAGTTCGGCGAAGTCTCCAAGGGTCAGCGCAAGATCTACGTCACCGCGGACAACGGCGAGGAGAAGGAATACTCGGTGCCGCGCGGCATTCACGTAAACGTGCAGGAGGGAGAACGCCTGCGCGCCGGCGAGCCGCTGATGGATGGTCCGCTCAACCCGCACGACATTCTCGCCGTGCTCGGTGAGAAGGAACTGCAGGCTTACCTGGTGAACGAAATCCAGGAAGTCTACCGTCTCCAGGGCGTGACTATCTCTGACAAGCACATCGAGACTATCGTCCGGCAGATGCTCCGCTGGGTGAAGATCGAGGACGTGGGCGACACCAACTTCCTGCTCGAACAGCAGATCGACAAGTTCCGCTTCAAGATCGAGAATGACCGCGCGATCTCTGAAGGGGGCCGTCCGGCAATCGGCCGTCCGCTGCTGCTCGGCATCACCAAGGCGTCGCTCTCGACCGATAGCTTCATCTCGGCCGCCAGCTTCCAGGAGACCACGCGAGTGCTGACGGAGGCGTCCATCAACGGTGCCATCGACAACCTGCGCGGCCTCAAGGAGAACGTCATCGTCGGCCGTCTGATCCCGGCTGGAACCGGTATGGAGTACTACCGCAACATTCAGCTCTCACCAGAGCTCGAAGAGGCGGCAGCCAAGGTCCAGCAGGAAGTCACCCAGGCCTACGAGGAAGCCGAGCGCGAACTGGAGCTCATGCGCCAGGAAGGCGAAGCCGAAGAAATGGCCGCGGAGTAACACTCCGGCAGCTACAGAAAGGCCCGGCGAAAGCCGGGCCTTTTTCGTAGCTGCTAGAACGGGAAGGCAGCTTGGTCCTAGTTCGTTCTTCATCGAGAAATGATTGATCATCGACAGAGAAATGTCATACTAGCTGTAACCAAATTCAACAGTAGAGATGATTTAGCCAAAGGAGTAAAGGGTGGCAGCCGCCGAGAGAGGTAGCGTTATATCTGTGGACGGAGTCTCCACGCAGGCCTCGGCACCAATCCTGCCAAATCTGAGGCGGCACATCCCAGCCTTAGATGGAATGCGTGGTTTTGCTGCTATTGGCGTCGTTTTTTTTCATTATAAGACTGGTCATCATTTTAACCACGCCTGGCTAAATCTTATAACTTGGATCATGGGGTTAGGGTGGATGGGCGTGCCCTTGTTTTTTGCTCTTTCAGGTTTCCTGATTACGGGCATTCTTCATGACTCATTTAGCAAGGCCAATTGGTGGCGAAAGTTCTATCTAAAACGCTCATTTAGAATCTTCCCACTCTACTACCTTACGTTGGCACTAATTCTAGCTGCCGATGTGGGCGTTGGACGCATGAAAGCTGCCGGGCAGACGCTGTGGATCTATGCACTGTATTTACAGAATCTCCCGTCTCTCTATCATCGTCTGAGTGAGTTTCCCTCTTACCTCTCCACTGTCCACTTGTGGAGTCTGGCAGTTGAAGAGCAATTCTATTTAATCTGGCCAATTCCACTCTTCCTAGCATGGCGGCGTTCAAGAGCGCTGCAGCTTTGTGCGATTGTTTTTATGTTGTCCTTTATGGCGAGGATTGCGTGTGTCGCCCTTCATTGCCCCATGATTGTCTATTTCAGCTTCTCTCCGTTGCGGATTGGAGAACTGTGCGCCGGAGGGTTCTTAGCGCTCGCATTGCGACAAGGAGATGCGCTGACTAGGATGATCTCAAACGTTGCACCCTATATCGCCGGAGCTTCCATCCTTGCTTTATCAGGCGTTATTTTCTGGGCTGGCACTGAAGACCGAACTGCTCCAATGATATCCATCGGTCTCACGGCGCTAAGCTGTCTCGCAGTATGCCTGATCTACTATTGTTTGCATCCCGGGCCACTACAGCGCCTATTTAGTAATCGCATCCTTCGCTGGTTTGGGAAGATCAGCTATGGCTTATACGTGTATCACATGTTGTTCCGCCCGGTATATATTCGGATCGTAAATCGCTATCTTCCTCATAGTAGTCATGGCCTGCAGTATCTTGCTCTAATTTCCATAGCTTTCACACTCAGCCCTCTACTAGCGGCTGCATCTTTCTATACATACGAATCATATTTTCTACATATCAAGGAAAGAGTATCGGCTTTGGGCGAGTCACGAGTGGCATCATGAAGTTACGGCAGTCGCTGCAAAAGTGGGTAGTGGAGTGTACAAATAGATCGCTAACCGTAACCTGTACAAGCCGTTTTGACTGCGAATAATCACAAGCGATTTCATTCTGAATCTTCTAGTTTCGTCTATGCTCAGGGCTAAACCTGAATTGTCTCAACTCTGCTCGTGGAAACTCGACGTTTGCGCCCGACCAGGAATCTCAGCTCTGAACCGCATGCAAAGCAACTTCGCTGAATTCCCACTACCACATAATTTGGCATGATTGCTGTGCAGACAGCCTAAAAGTTCTGTTCGTGAATATCGGGTCTAGATCGCATTCACATTGCTGCACCTGCGATACTAACCTCATCGCCATGGAACAAACCTGCCCTAAATGTGATGGCATGGGCATGCAGGTGCTCGTGCTTCCGGATGGCACTCGAAAAGCCGAGGTCTGCGACTGCCGCCATCAGTTGCGTGTCAACCGGCTGATTGAACGCGCCCGCATTCCTAAGCGCTACGAGCACTGCACCCTTGAAAACTACAGTTATCAAGGGCGCGACCAGTCGCTCTTTCTGGCGTGGAAGGCGGCTGACAAATTTCTAGACGGCTATCCGGCGCTCACCAAAGAATCCGGCCTGCTCTTTACCGGCTCGATCGGCATTGGTAAAACTCATCTTGCGACCGGGATTCTCAAGGCGTTGATCATGGAAAAGGGCGTCCACGGCCTCTTCTGCGACTATCGCGAACTGCTCAAGCAGGTGCAGAACTCCTACAATCCGCAGGTGGCCGCGACCGAACTCGAAGTGCTCGCGCCAGTCTTTGAGGCAGAGGTGCTTGTGATTGACGAACTGGGCGCAGCCAAGCCGACGGATTGGGTCTGGGACACCGTCGCCCACATCCTGAACACGCGCTACAACGACAAGCGCACAACCATCATTACGACGAATTACGCCGATGAGCGGCCTGGCGCAGGCGCCGCCAAACGCGAGGAGACTCTCGGCGACAGGATCGGGGAGCGTATGCGGTCCCGGCTCGCCGAGATGTGCGTAACGGTAGAGATGCAGGGCGAAGACTACCGCAGGACCGCCGGGCGGGCGCGGTTCGCGTAGGTTAAGCGGCTGCTGTAAGCAGCATGAGAATCGCTGCCGCCAGTGTCGCAGCCTGATAAACGCGGTTGGCGTTCACCTTGCGGCGCTGCTGCAGCAGGCCGGGGCCGGGGCTGAGATCGTATTCGTGTGTCATGGAACCTCGCTTGAAACCCTGCAAAAACGTTGGTCAATATGGAATACGCCTGGAAAGCTCTAGTGGTTTCCTGAAAATCTTTCACCCGATTTGACGCGAATTTCCCGACAAGGATGCGAATTACGACAAAAGATTCTTCACCATTGGTAACCGAAAAGCTAACCTCCGCGTTATAAAATTTCGTGAATGGCGCAGAATGGAAATCACGAACCCTCCGGCTTCCTGAGCGGGAACCAGTCTGTGGCGAAAGAGCCGCGCTCATGGATCCCCTGGATCATTGCCGGGGCAGCCGTCGTGATTATCGTGGCAGTTCTGGTTGTTACCGGTCGTCACAAGCAGCAGGCAGCCAATCCCGGGGGAGCCGGACTGGCGCCGCCGGACGCCTACGCCGTCAGCCTTCCGATCAGCAACATTGCGATGAGCGAGTCAAGCAATCTTGCCGGAGGCAAGGTCACCTATATTGACGGGCAGATCGCGAACCATGGCAGCAAGACTGTAGAAGGGGTGACGGTTCAAATCGCCTTTCGGAATGCCCTCAACGAAATATCGCAGAAGGAAACGATGCCGCTCATGCTCATCCGCACCCATGAGCCCTATGTGGACACCCAGTCGGTGAGTGCTGCTCCGCTCAAGCCGGGGGACCACCGTGAGTTCCGGCTCATCTTCGATCACGTCGCTGACGACTGGAATCAGCAATATCCTGAAATCAGAGTGATCGGAGTCACCGGCAAGTAGGGCAGACGACAGCGGCTTTCAGCTAAAATGCGGAGAGTGGCCCGAACTTTTATGAACTTCCCCTGCCGCGTTCTGCTCCTGCTTCTCCTGCCGTGTTTTCTTTTTCTGCCGGCAGAGTCTCATGCGGAGCATCCGCGTGTTATTACCATCCATGCGAAGAAGTACGCCTTCATCCCTTCGGAAATCACCCTCAAGAAGGGCGAAACGGTCACGCTGGATCTGATATCCGAAGATGTGGCGCATGGGCTTTCAGTGAAAGAGTTGGGAATCCACGCAGATATGCCCAAGGGTCGATTGGTCAAGATAACAGTCACCCCTGATACGATCGGCGATTTCAAGGGACAGTGCTCCCGTTTCTGCGGTACGGGGCACAGGTCAATGCACTTTGTGGTTCATGTAGTCGAGTAACGGCAATAAAGGTTCTACACTCAAGTTCAGGCGCTCACTGCTGTTCGCCGCCGATTATCGAAGGAGCCACCCATCGCGGCTGACCGCGTTTACGCTGTCGCCGTCTTTAGCTATGCGTAAGCAACTTGCGTTCCTCACCGCTGTCTGCCTCCTCGCGGCCGTACCGGCGGCGCATTCTCAGAACACGGCTGATCCGTACAGTACCGGCAGCTCCTCTCAGGTCGACTGTTCTGACCCCATGAACTCTCTCTCAGAGGGCTGTGCTCAGCCCGGACAGACGAGCACGATGCAGGGCGGGCAGCAGCAGGGCTATGGCTCCCAGGCTACGGGCGCGCAGAGCTACGGCCAGACCAGCCAGACGGGACTGGCACAGCCAACTGCCTCTTCCATCAACAACCGCACCTACATCGACAATGGCGGATTGCTGAACCAGGGCCAGATGTCGCGCTATCAGCGGGGGTTCTTTGCCGGGCCGCCAGAGCCGCTGACCGAGTTTCAGCGCTTTGTTGCCGGCAGCACTGGCGAAGTTCTGCCCATCTACGGCGCCAGCCTCTTTCAGAACACCCCTTCAACTTTTTCGCCAGTTGAGCAGGTTCCGGTGACCGCCAACTATGTGATCGGGCCGGGAGACGAACTGCGCGTGCGGGTCTGGGGGCAGGTCAACTTCAATGCCGACGTGCGCGTTGACCGCTCAGGAGAGATCTATCTACCGCAAGTGGGCGCTGTACACGTTGCCGGACTTCAGTTCTCTGAGGTCGCTCCTCATCTGCGTGCTGATATCAGCCGCATCTTTCGCAATTTCAATCTGACGGTCAATGTCGGCCAGCTGCGCTCCATCCAGATATTTATGGTGGGCCAGGCTCGCCGTCCCGGCAGCTATACCGTCAGCTCCCTCAGCACCCTGGTCAATGCGCTCTTCGCCACGGGAGGACCATCCGTTTCGGGATCGCTCCGGCATATCCTGCTCAAGCGCAACGGGCAGACGGTCACGGATTTTGATTTCTATGATTTCCTGGTCAATGGAGACAAGTCGAAGGATGTGTCGCTGCTCTCCGGCGATGTCATCTACATTCAACCAGTCGGCCCTCAGGTAGCCCTTGCTGGCAGCGTGCGCCACCCGGCCATCTTCGAGCTTCGTGAGGACACTACCGTCGCGCAGCTGCTCTCCTACGCAGGAGGCGCGTCGAACGTGGCCGCCAGCTCCCGCATCTCCATCGAGCGGCTGCAGGGCAACAGCGGACGCCAGGCGATGGAAGTAGGCTTTGACAGTACAGGTCTTGCCACGACCCTGAAGGATGGCGACATTCTTCGCGTGCTCTCCGTTGTCCCGGCCTTTCAGAAGACGGTCACATTGCGGGGAAACACCGCCAACCCGGGTAACTTTGCTTGGCACAAGGGAATGCGTCTGAGTGAGCTGATCCCCGATCGCGAGTCGCTGCTGACCCGAAATTACTGGTGGCGCCGTTCCCGTCTCGGACTTCCCACACCGGAGTTCGAACCGTTCGTAACCGGTCCGCTGGAGTATCAGCCCAGTCATCCTGTGAATATGGATACGCTCCACCGGCAGCAGGAGTGGCGCAACGAGACGCAGATGAGCTACGCCAATCGCTACTCTGCGGGTGCAGAGAGCGGCGGCTCAAGCCAGCCGAACGCCAGTGGGCAGCAGCAGCAACAGCAGCAGCGGCCGATGGCGCCTGTTCCTGCACCCTACGATGCCTACAGCTATCAGCAGCAACCGCTCCAGGGCGCGCAGATGCCGCAGGATCAGTCCTATCCCCAGGGTGTCTACTATGGCGTCCAGCAGCAGCAGGATGGTAAAGCGCCCATCCAGCCCTCTGTGCAGACCAATTCTCCCTATGGGAGTTCGGGCCAGCAGGCGCAGCAGAACTCGGCCGCGAGTTCTGCCCTCGGAGCCTCGCAGTCTGAAGTGATCACGCAGAACACCGCAGGAGCATCTACCCGAACCGATGTCCGTATTCCCGCTCCGGAAATTGACTGGGATTATGCCGTCATTGAACGCCTCGATCCTCAGACGCTCAAGACCTCTCTCATTCCCTTTAACCTCGGCAAGCTGGTCATGGCTCATGATCAGAGCCAGAACCTCGAGCTTGAACCCGGAGATGTAGTCAGTATTCTGTCCCAGGCAGATATCCGCGTTCCTACCGCAGAGCAGACGAAGTTCGTCAGGCTGGAAGGCGAGTTCAAGGCTGCCGGTATCTACAGTGTCAAGCCCGGTGAGACCCTACGTGAGCTGGTGGCGCGCGCCGGTGGGCTGACTCCCAATGCCTATCTCTTCGGTTCCGAGTTCACCCGCCAGTCAACCCGCGTCCTGCAGCAGGCTCGTATCGACGAGTACGTTCAGGGCCTGGAGCTGCAGATCGAACGAGGCGGCATTGCCACCGCGGCTGCCGCGACCGGCTCCTCCCAGGACCTGACCGGTGTCAATGCCGCTGCCATGGCGAATGAGCGTGAGCTTATCAGCAGGCTGCAGCAGATTCGCGCCACCGGGCGTGTCGTTCTCCAGATAGACCCCAATGCGAAGGGCATCGCTGCTTTGCCCAACCTCCCGTTAGAGGATGGCGACAAGTTCGTTGTTCCGTCCACGCCCGCAACCGTTAACGTAGTGGGAGCGGTCTACGACCAGAACTCCTTCTTCTTTGGCAAGGGCGGACGTATAGGCGATTTTCTCCACCAGGCCGGTGGCCCGAATCGAGACGCGGACCGGAAGCACACCTTCATCATCCGCGCAGATGGATCGGTCATCAGTCGCGAGGCAACCAGCGGCGTCTGGGGCAATACTTTCGAGGCGACTCGGATGCACCCCGGCGATACGATCGTCGTGCCGGAGAAGACCTTCAAACCGACCGCGCTGCGGACCTTCATCGATTACTCGCAGATCTTCTCTCAGCTCGCCACTGGCGTAGCGTTCTCGACCTTCCTGATCCCGTAATCGAACCCAGGAGAATTGTTTGAAAGTCACTGAAACATCGTTGCCCGGCGTTCTGCTCCTCGAGCCGCGACTCTTCACCGATAGCCGCGGCTGGTTCGCGGAGTTTTATAACGAAAGGGTGTTTGCCGAAGCAGGGCTGCCCAGCCACTTTATCCAGGACAATCAGTCCCATTCGACTGAAGGTGTACTCCGCGGAATGCACTACCAGCTCGGCGCGCCCCAGGGCAAGCTGGTCCGCGTACTCAGCGGGACGATCTACGATGCGGTCGTTGACCTCAGGCCCGGTTCGCCCACCCGGGGGCAATGGGCTGGCTTTGAACTTTCGTCGGAGAATCGGCATATCTTATGGATTCCCGAGGACTTCGCTCATGGATTTAAGGTACTGTCGAAGACCGCCGATGTACTCTACAAGGTAACTAAGCCTTATGACTCAAGGGCAGAGCGGACCTTGCGTTGGGATGACCCCGAAGTGAACATTCTTTGGCCTGGAAGCGCCACCCCGGTGCTTTCATCGAAGGATGCTGACGGCAAATTCTGGAGCGAGGCAGAACTTCCCGTAGCGTAAGAGTTTCTCCTCGCAGCAATAGGGAAATCCGCATTCGCCGCTGCTATTATTAACTTTTCTTAATATTTGGATGCCCGCAGAGGCTCTTAATTTGCACTATAAAGATTGTTAGAGAGTTACCATTACTCCTGTGTAGTCCTGAAAGGATAACGGAAGGTGAATAATTCTCGAAAACCGTTGCCCAAAGACTTGGTGCAGTGATAAACATACTGGTTAATGACAGGTTTACTAGGAATTACTTTAGTAAAAACAGCATCCAACGTCAGAGAGAAACAGATGAGTCACGCGGCATTCACCTTGGGAAAGTACAAGATTCGTAAAATCTGATTTCGTGCTGGAGTAAGCCCACTTTCCCCCCGATCACTCAGTCTCAGTTAGAAATCAGGAGTCATTCGTTTGGCTTTATCAATCTGGACCACTCGCAGTCACCCTGACTCTCAAGAGGGGGACGCTTCCTGGGCTAATCCGCAAGCTGTATCTCTCCAAGAGGAGAACTCCCAGGAGTTTGGCTGGGAATCTAACAGCATTGCGCTCGAAGCGGAGGCTGCCAGCACTGGTTTCGAAGAAGAGCCTGATGCTTTGGGAGATCCCATCGAGCTTGATCTGCGCGATGGCCGGGTCACGTTTTTCCCTGCTCGCACCACGATTCTTGGTCTGCCGACCCAGAATAGTAGCTACCGGATCGGCAAGCGGATTTTTGACCTTACCCTCACCCTTCTGACTGCTCCCATTATCCTTCCCCTGTTGGCATCTCTGGCCACTGCAATCGCCCTGACTTCCGGGGCTCCGGTCTTTTACCGCCAGCGGCGCATTGGGCAGCACGGTAAGGTTTTCGAAATTATCAAGTTCAGGACGATGAAGCGCGATGCGGAGCAGGTCCTTGGCGAGTGCCTCAAGGCCAGCCCGGAAGCCCGGCGCGAATGGCAACAGACGCACAAGCTCAGAAATGATCCCCGTATCACGACCATCGGCAGGTTCCTTCGCAAGACCAGCCTGGATGAGCTGCCCCAGATCTTTAATGTCCTGCGGGGCGAGATGACGCTGGTTGGTCCACGGCCTATCGTCCATGCTGAATGCTCCCGGTATGCGGGCCGCTTTGCCTACTATACGGCCGCTGTTCCTGGCGTCACGGGCCTCTGGCAGGTGTCCGGACGTTGTGACGTCTCCTACGCGACGCGTGTACGCCTGGACGAACACTATGTTCGCAACTGGAGCCTGTTGAGAGATGTCAGTATCCTGCTCCGCACTCCTCGCTCGGTAATCTGTCGCCGCGGCGCATACTAGCGGTTCCGGGGAGTGCAGCTAATCCCGGACATTCCCGCGCGCGCTTGCGTTAACATATTTGAACAGCATGACTAACACCGGCACGGTCGAACCTCAAGTGGATCAGGGACAGAATCACCAGCTGGCAGCCGGGGCAGGGCAAAGAATCGAAGTCGAGCCGGACGATTCGATTGACGTCCTGGATATTCTGGTGGTGCTGGCGCAAGGCTGGCGTAGAATTGCGCTGCTTTCCTGCATCGGGTTAATTCTTGGCGTCATACTATCGCTCGTCCTGCGACCCACTTATAAAGGCAGCGCTCTCATCCTGCCCCCTCAGCAGGAGCATTCCATCTCCTCTGCTCTGGCAGGTCAGCTCGGCGCGCTGGCCAGTCTGGGGGGAGGTGGCGGTGGAGGGTTACTCAAAAATCCTGCGGACATGTACGTCGGCATTCTTGAGAGCCGGACCATCGCTGATGAACTCATTGCAAAATTTCACCTGAAGGCGCTCTATAAAGAAAAAACCATGGCCGCCACCAGGGATGATCTCAAAAAGAACACCACTTTCGAAGCGGGAAAAGACGGTCTCATCCACATTTCAGTTGAAGACCATGATCCGCAACGAGCCAGTGATCTCACGAACGGCTATCTCGATGCGCTCTACCGCATGAACTCGACTTTAGCCATCACCGAGGCGGCCCAGCGCCGGGTCTTCTTCGATGAGCAGCTTGCGGAGGAGAAGTCCGCGCTGCTCAAAGCAGAGGACGCACTTAAGCAGACAGAAGAGAAAACCGGACTGATTCAGCTCAATGGGCAGGCCCAGGCGATCATCAGCAGCATCGCGCAGGCACGGGCACAGATTTCAAGTCTTGAAGTAGAGTTGCAGGCGACACGCACGTTTGCTACCGACCAGAATCCTGACGCTGTCCGCATCCAGCAGGAGATAGCTACCCGTCAGCGGGAGTTGGCCCAGCTTGAGAGCAGCCAGGCCAAGCTCGCTCCGGGCGATATCGCGCTACCTGCCGGCAGGGTTCCACAGGCTGGGCTCGAATTTGCCAGCAAGGTGCGTGACCTGAAGTACCACGAGACGCTCTACGATCTTCTGTCGCGACAGTATGAGGCTGCGAGAATTGATGAAGCAAAATCTGCTCCCATTCTGCAGGTCGTTGACCGGGCCGTTCCTCCAGATAAGAAGTCAGGGCCACATCGCCTTCTGATCCTGGCTGGCCTCACCTTCCTGGGGTTTGTGATGGGATGTCTCTGGGCATTTCTGCGGCAGGCCATGCTTCGTATGCAGAGCGAGCCTGAAACTGCTATGAAGCTGGCGCAGATGCGCTCCGCGCTGCGTTCCTGAGGCGCCGCACGCTACCAGCTTGACCACTTAAGATTGGGTTTGATCCGGAATCGCTACGGGAGCGGCACTTCCGTGCCCTCGGGCGAGGCGGCAACGGGCCGTGCAGCAAACTCGCGCTCGATCTGCGCGCTCACGCCGGTTTGTGCAAACTCGGCGGTCACTCTGATTCCATTAAAAATTGCCCGATCATTGGACGAACCATGGCCAATGATGCAGCCACCGCGCAGTCCCAGCAGGGGCGCGCCGCCATACTCCGACGGGTCAACTCGCTTCTTGAAGGCATTGAATGCCTTACGGGAAAGCAGCGCCCCCACCTGTGCCGTGACAGTTTTGGTCAGCGATTCCTTGAGCATGTCGCGAACCAGCCGGGTCAGGCTCTCTGAGGTCTTGAGCGCCACATTACCCACGAAGCCGTCGCAGACCACGACATGGGCGTTGCCATTGTAGATGTCGCGCCCCTCTACGTTGCCGATGAACTGGATCGGGAGATCCCGCAGAAGAGAAAATGCTTCGCGGGTAAGATCATTCCCTTTGCCTTCTTCTTCGCCGATGGAGAGCAGCCCGACACGCGGACGGGATATTTTGAGCACGCATCGGGCATAAATATCGCCCATGAGAGCAAACTGCTCCAGGTTAGAAGGCTTGCAGTCGACATTCGCTCCCACGTCGACCAGGACACAAGGCGAGCCGCTGGAGGTAGGCAAAACCGCGGCCAGGGCCGGGCGATCCACTCCCGGCAATGCGCCGAGCACCATCTTGGCGATAGCCATGGCGGCACCGGTATTTCCTGCCGTGAAGAAGCCGGCGGCTTTCTTCTCGCGAACCATGCGGAGGCCCACGCGCATCGAGCTGTCGCGCTTGGTGCGAACAGCCGAGGCGACCTTCTCGTCCATGCCTACGCGTTCACTGGCATGCACGATGTGGATGGGCAGGCGCTCGCCCCGCAGAGCGTCAGAGAGGAGCGGACGCAGCTCTTCCTGCCTCCCGATAAGGTGAATGCGTACCGGCAGGTGCCTGCAAGCCAGGATCGCGCCTCGTATCTCCGGCTCGGGCGCCTTGTCGGAACCCATTGCGTCGAGAGCGATATCGGTCAGCATCGGCTGGAGTTAGCTGGCTTCCTTCACTTCAAGAACATCACGGCCCTTATAGGTGCCGCACTTGGGGCATGCGCGATGCGACAGCTTACGCTCATGGCAGTTGGGGCATTCGGACAGACCGGTTGCAGTCAGCGCATCATGCGCGCGGCGCTTGGAGGTGCGGGCCTTGGAGTGGCGCCGCTTCGGATTCGGCATTGCAGTTTCCTTTCGAGCGGAGCAGTCGCGATACGCGTCCCTGTTCCGTGCGTGTTACGTCTTGATCCGGCTGCGCAGATCCGACAGGGCTGACCACCGCGGATCGGCCGGGGCCGCATCGCAGTTGCATGCGTCTGTATTCAGATTGCTTCCGCAGTGCGGACAAAGTCCTTTACAGTCAGGGCCACAGAGAGAGCGCGCCGGCAGGGCTAGCAGCACCTGTTCACGAAGCACATCTTCGAGCACCAGACCATCCTTAAGATAATAACCGATTTCCGTCTCCGAGGTGGTGACTGCGTGCTCTGACGAGTCATGATCGACGCCGACGGGCCGAAACAGCAGGTCAAATTCGCTGTTGACCTCATGCTCGACCGTGTCCAGACAGCGCGCACAGGGTACCTCGAATTTCCCGCTGCAGTTGCCCCGCAGCCGGATATCGGCAATGATCTCCCGGGGACCGCGATGTTCCTTGATGAGGTCAGCTGTGCCTGAGGTCAACATCGGTCCGATCTGGTGGATTTCACCACCATAATCGATGCTCCCAGGCTCGAATGTCAGATTAAACTCAAGCGGCTCGCGCTCGAGATCCAGGGGCGTAATCAGCATGGAGGGAATCCTTTCTCTTAGAGTAAAGGATGCACCCAGTCCCTGGTCAATTCGCGCTATCCTTGTTGCGTGAAGCTGCTTGATTTTCTTACGGAATCCTTTATCTCCACCTTCGGCATCACCCGCCCGAGGCCCGAGCAGCAGCGGCTTGCAAGCCTCCTCATCGGAGGTTTCCTGCTTGCGGTCATCACCGGAGCCTTCGGCATCGTGGGCTTTTTTCTCTGGGCCATTTATCACCATGGCGGCTAATTAGCTTCTCCGGTAGAGGCCCAGCCTGTTTTTAGATATGTCCTCTGGCCTGTCAGCGGTCCTGATACTTTCTGAATCAGAATCTGGAACGCGCCTTCCCGTCCTTTCTCGCCCCACTTTTCCTCTATGACATTTTCTTCATCCTGGCATCATTTTCTTCTTGACATATTTCTCAAGCTCAGAATAAAGTCAGGATCGAATTTGGGAGCCAGCACGATCGGTTCCTTCGCGAATCCGGCTTCAAGACTCGCTCACGTTGAGATTGACTAGCTGTTTCGCAATGTCTGCTGCCGTTCTCTTTCCCTGGTTTCGCTCCCCTGGAGAACGCTCCCGACCTCCGCCGTCAGGATTAGGAGGATCTATGCCCTGGAGCAATTTCGCACATCTCACGGCCCCCCCGAAGGGTGATGAAATCGGGATAAAGGGCGCGGGTTCGATCCATCGAAGCGTCCCCTTCGCGGCTGCCGGAGAGCAACTACTCCCGCTCAAAGCTGAGCTGGCTGCCGGCCACTCTGCCAAGACTCCTCCCGCCGCGATGACTGCTTTCACCAGGACGCAGGCGGCGCGGGTGCGTCATTACCAGGTCGATCCCAACTTCTGGTTGCCGGCATGGGTGCGAGAACACATTGATGCGAAGGGCAAGCCGGATGAATTGATCCAGAAGGTCATTGACCGCGTTAAAGCGAGCCCCAGTGCCCGCTCCCTCCAGGAAGCCCAGGCCGTGCTCAATGAACTGGGGCGCAGCGCTGAAGGAACCGCAGCTGTACGAAAGGCTTTGACGAAAGATGTCCTGCGGCGCGTGGTTCAGGGAGGGCAATGATATGTCTCTTGAATTTGCAGGCTTTCTCTACTCGGGCGACAACCGGACCGGCCAGTCCATGTTGGTGGGGGTTGGCCACACGGATCGCTACAACCACATCAGCGCAGCGCAACTGACCAGTAGCGGACTCTATGCCAACATCCATTCGGTGGAGTTGATAACCACCTCCGAGGCAGATGGCAATCTGGTGCTGCTGAAGAATGATGACTATTCCGGACCATTCGCCCAGGTCAGTGACGCCCAATCGGCAGGAGACGTCTGGTGGAGTTGCTGGGGACATATCGGAAGTGCCCTGCTCATTGCAGGAAACAAGAAGGGAACCAGCGAGCACCGCATCAGCTTCCACGATCAGTTCCACGACAAGTGGACGAGCTTTCTCGATGCGAAGCTTCAGGGAAAGAAGGCCAGCCGCCAGGGTGATCCCACGCTGACATGGGAGATGTTCCCGGCCAACGTTTCCTATCTCGATCCGAATCTTGCCTATCTTAAGATCTACCAGCCATTGCACATCACCATGCCGTGGTACTGGCCGGACTATGCCGCATCGATGACGTATCACATCTACCTCTACGTCACCGGGGACCATCATCTTCGGGCCTGGGGCGCACGCTGGGCCTACTGGGTTGAGGGGGGAGCCAAGTCCGGCAAGATAGCGGACGAACTGATGCCTGAAGTTAGAGATGGACTGCAATCTCTGCAGGACCAGGTAAATCAGGCGCTGACCCTTACCGATCTGCTTGGGCCCATAACGGATGTCTACTACTTGCCGGGGCGCCAGCCAAACCGAATAGCAACGGGCGGCATCTCTGGCGCAACTACAGACGACGTAACCATCGTGATTGAACAGCACGCGTAGTCAATGGATGTAGCAGTTCAATAAAAGTCGTGACGTCTGTGACAATCAGTGTTTTCGCTACTCGTCGCGAGCGAGGGATCATGGCAACTTATCCGCGTTTTTACCTAGCGCAGTATCCCGAGGTGGAGCAGCTTCTCAGGGAGAGAAAGTTGCAGTTTCCCATCCCCACCAAGAGTGAGTTTATCGAGCAGATGACATCGCGTGGCGAGCCCGTGATGTTTCGCAACGTTGCCTATGATCCTCACTTCGCAGCAGACCTCATGCCGGAGTTTTTCTTCCCCGTTCTGTCTGAGGAAGACATGCTGCAGAAGGGCGTAGAGCTGATGATTGCCCGCGGACTCTTTCCCGCTGTGCAGCCCTCCACCTGAGGATTCACTCCTGCAGATCTACGCGAGCGTATACCGCAATCGGAAAGGACTCGCCATGCTACAGTCATCGCGATCAGCCCATATCGACAACGTAGTGCAGAGCATCCGGCAGCGCGTAGAAGCCTCACGCAGCGGGCCTAAGATCGACAAGCCCATCGTCGAGGCGATTGATGTGGTGCATCATGCTCTGGCCTTTACGCGCCATGCGCGGGCGCTCGAAATCTGGCGCGCTGCCCTGTGGGAGAAAAGATTTGACCCGCAGGCGGAGATAGCGCTGCGCGTGATGCTGGTCTATCTGCTCGCGGCTGTGGATCGTGGAGAGATTGAAGCGGTCTCGGAGATCTGCGACTGCCTGCATGAGATTCTTCCCCGTGAGAGTCCGCACCTTGCGGTCGCGGCAAGTGTATGAGCACAGCCGCTGCAGAGAGATTGGGCGGGCCGCAGTTGCGCCTGATTGCATATCAGACGCATGCCTTTCCCGCGATGCGGATCGTGCCTGCACCTGTTTCGCGGGCCTGGATGGATGAGACCTCCGCAAGATTTGCCAGGCGATGTCTGCCGCTCCTCATGGCGAATCAATCCGGCTGGCATCTTCTCAGCAGTCATCTGGTTCGCATCACCTGGGATGGGGGAGAAGCTTGTAGCAGCATCAAGATTGAATTTCCGGACGGCTGGGCCCCCTTTCCGGTGTCGAGCCATTTCGGCCACGGCATCGTCACCTGGAGCGTGCCCTATCTGTTTCGCACGCCCCCCGGATACAACCTGCTGGTGCGCGGTCCCGCGAACTGGCCGAAGGACGGAGCATGTCCTCTTGAGGGAAGCGTCGAAGCGGATTGGGCTGTCAGCAGTTTCACCATGAACTGGAAACTGACGCGGCCCGGCATCACCGTCACGTTTGAGAAGGATGAGCCCGTTTGCATGATCCTCCCGCAGCGTCGCGGGGAGCTTGAGAGCTTCGATCCGGAGGTGCGTCCGCTGGATGCAGATCCGGACATTGCTCACGGCTTTCGATCGTGGTCAGAGAGCCGGAGGCAGTTTCTGGAAGAGTTGGGCACATCGTCTTCCACGGAAACGTGGCAGAAGCATTACTTCAAGGGCGTCACCCAGGAGGGGCTGTACGCCGAAGGCCATCAGACGCAGCTGAGGCTGAACGAGTTTTCAAAACGAACCCACGACTCCGCCGATCTAAGTACAGTTCAGCGCGGACGACCGGAGCCAACCCAGAAGAAAGAAGGAGAACACAATGCCATTCGAACCGTTGAAAAATGAAGACCTGGCACTGGTCAATCGTCTCATGCAGGCGCACCCCGACCTGCAGGATACGATTGCCGTGGTCAAACAGGTGAATGCCAAGGGCAAGTACCCGATCGATAACTTCGACGAACTTGCGAAGACAATGGGCGGCGAGCACGCATCGATCACTTTCCGTGGACGCACGCTGACCATGGCCGACGCGCGCAATGTCATCCCTGCGTACTACTTCCCGATACACTCTGAGGCCGATCTGCTCGCCAAGATGGCGGATCTGTCGAAGAGTATGCCGCCCGCGACAGCAGCGCTGAAAACACCACCGCTCGAACACAGCATCAAGTTGATGGAGGCAACCGCAGTCAAGCCTGAACATATCTCCCCGCCTCATATGAATGTCGAAGAGATATTCAAGACTGCCAGCTTCGGAAAGCAGACTCCCGGAGTTGGCGGAGTTAAGTAGGACACCAAGACCAGCAGTGCGAGTACTGGACTCGAGGACAGGAGAGGATCATGTGGATCGTCGTCTATAACTGTAAAACCGGAGTGCACATCACTAACGCCACCTTTACCGTCGCTGCCTACAACAACGGGAATGGCTACTACTACATGTATATCGGAGCCGGGTATAACTTTTGCGTAGGTGCGCCCGGCTATACGACGGTATGCGGGAACACTGACAGCTACGGCAGTATGTACGCGAGTCTCTGCCCTGCGCCACCGCAACCGCCACCCAACTGCAGCTGCTGGAGCTAGCTCTGGAAGCCGTTGAAGTATTGACTGCGGAATTGCCGCTGACTGTGATGCTATGTTCACCTACCAAGGCCAGATGTCCGATTCCCACCTTCGTGCGGCAGTGCGGGTAGCGCTCGCCGCACGCGGGTTGGAGTTTGAGCCAGCGTACTTCGCGGCACAGTCCGCAGCGCAGTGGGAGCTGGGGCTCACTCTGCGCAGAGAGATCATCGCAGATATCCCCGGAGGGCACTCCTTCGATCGCCTCGAAGATCTGGAACCGGATCTGTGGCGACGTGTCCCGCTGATCGCCGGGCTTGGCTACCGGCAGACGGCGCTCTTTCAGTCGATAAGCTCCTGTCCCCACCTGTCGCATTCCGACCTGGAGAGGCAAGCCGCGATTCTGGGGGGGGCTTTCAATCTCGTCATCACGCTCGTGGATCACTGCATCGATGAGCGCGGTGCTGGCGAGAGTATCTTCCGTGTCCTGAATGAGTCGGTCATTAAGGGCATCTTCGCATCTCCAGGCAAAGCCGCCGTGCAGCTGCAATTGATGGCTCGCGAAAGTCAGACCTTGGCTGAGCAGTTTCTGCTCAGCCTGATCGCGCTCTGCTGCTCGTATGGAGAAAATCTCCTTGCTCTGACAGGGAACAACGAGGCGTGGAAAAACCTGGGCGGCGTCATCCTGCTCCTGCTTCAGTCAGAGCGTGAGCTTGCGGCAGCTTCGTGGGCGAGCCCGTCAGAGATGCGGCGGATGCTCCCGAGCGTGGAGACAAAATCGGCGCTGCCATCTCTCGCCTGCATGCACATTGCGTGCCTGGCGCACGCGCCTTCAGAGAGTGAAGTCGACGGCGCTTTGCGGGCAACCGCAGAGCGGATCGGCAAACTCTTCTGGCGCATTGATGACATTGTAGATCTCCTGAAAGATTGGCGATCGGGTTCACCCAATGCACTGCTGCTGCCGATCGCCGATCGCCTCGACCGTGAGAAGCGTGCGTACGCGAGTGACACGGACATCTACGACGAAGTAGAGGCCTGCGCAGAAGAGATTGCCAGCCTCGCAGAACTCGGGCAGCATGCAATTGCAACAGGCAATGACCAGCTTTCCGGTTCACCACAGGAAGTCAAGATATTCGCATGGCTTCTGCTCGCAGGATGGACTGGCTGGCGAGAGACGCACGCCGCACCACGGCATGTCCACCACTTGGGCGATGCTGCAGCACGATCTTCAGAACTCGCTCTGCGTTATCTTATGCAGCAGCACGATCACGGCTATGAAGAGGCCACTCACTACCTCCATTTCCCACGCCTGGTCGATGGACGAGTTCGCTATGAAACTTGTCCGTCCATTCTGTCTCACAGGGCTGTAATCTTCGACGCGTTGCTCGATGGCGTGGACGCTGGCTTTCGGGTTTCTCAATCACTGCTGGCAAGAGATGCGATGACCATTCTGCAGTGCAAGCATCCAGATGTGCGCGGAGGCTGGAGCTATATTCAGCAGGCTCCGGAGCTTCCTCCCGATGCAGATGATTTAGGCCAGGTGCTTCAGGTGCTCGTGCGCTACGGAGGGCAGGATCTCGCATCCATCTGCGATGAAGCCATTCGCCTGGTGCTCGACGGCGCCAACGACGATGGAGGCTTCGACACATGGATCCTCGATCCCTGCGGCAACTCGTTCGCGGACCAGAAGATTCGCGACTATCTGCCGGTTATGGGTGGCTCAGGGGTGCATGTCGAGGTAGTTGCCAATCTGCTTTATGGATTGCTTTTGTACGATCCACAGCGCTACAGGCATGCGCTCCATCGCGCGGTGCACTATCTTGAAGGCACTCAGTCAGCAGAGGGCTCATGGCACAGCAAGTGGTATGCAGGGCCTTATTACGGCACATGGCGCGTAATCTCTGTGCTGAGTCGCCTCGCGCCTGCGAGCGCTTCTCTGATGCATGCCAGGCGGTTCCTCTTCGCGAGTCAGCGACCGAACGGCGGATGGGGCGAGCATGCATCCGACCCTCTCTCCACGGCCCTGGCCTTGTTGTCTCTCTGCAGCAGCGCAATGGCTCCGGTGGAGGAGGTCATCGCGCGAGGCGTGGACTACCTCGTTCATTCACAGGGTACAGAGGGTTGGTGGCCTTCCTGTCCGTGGATCTGTTTCCCGACAGCCGACGGAATGGTGACCCACGGGAGTGCCAGCGCCACTACCGCATTTTGTCTGAAGGCGCTGATTGCAAGGCAGGAGTTCTCGGTGCTGCAGTATCAAGTTGAGTTGAGCAAGGTGACTTATGAGTGATCCCGCAGTGGTCCTAACCAGCCCTTTACCGTCCGGTCTTGAGCAGATTGCGCACGGGTACTATCCCTTGCTGCAGGCATGCCGCCAGGACATTGGTCGTGAACTGGCTGATGCGCCTGCCGCAGATAGGCTGCTCAGATACTTTGAGCGGGGCAAGATGGTCCGCCCGCTGCTGATCTTTCTTGCAACTGCAGCCGTGGGCGGACGCGCATCCGCGGCCATTCATGCGGCTGCCGCGCTGGAGATGCTTCACGTGGCTGCGCTGATTCACGATGACATTGTCGATGGTGCGGACGAACGCCGAGGTCTCACCACCCTGCACAAGACAATGGGTGAAGCCGTTGCGCTCATCGTTGGGGACTACCTGATTCTCCGCTCCATGGATACCCTTGCGCAGCCCACCGAGGGAGCAGATCCCGAGTGTGTGATGCGCGCTCTTGGCCTGCTCACTTATCATGCACAGGAGTGCTGCAAGGGGCAGATACGGGAGCTTGAGCCCGCGCCCGATTCATCTGAGCAGCAATACTATGCCATCGTCCGCGAGAAGACAGCCTCACAGTTCGTGGCCGCCGTAAGTCTTGGCGCAACCCTCGGTCGCGCGAGCTTCGATGAATTGAAAGCCCTGCGCAGCTTCGCCGTCAATACTGGGATCGCCTTTCAGATCCGCGACGACGAACTCGATATCACCGGTGACTCTGTTCTGCTCGGCAAGCCTGCTGGCAATTCCATTGCGGCGGGGCGCCCACTTCTTCCAATCATTTATCTCGAAAAACATGGCAGTCCCGCGGCGGTGATCCGTTACGACGAGATGCAGCAGCAGTGTGCCAGTCGCGACCAGCTCGTCGCACTGCTGGAGCAGGAAGGTGCGCTGGAGAGAACTCGCCGCGTCGAAAAGCGTTTTGTTGAAAACGCGCTCGCTGCGCTTGGAAGATTGCGTCCTACTCCGGAGCGCGATGCCATGGGCGCACTCGCCCTCTACTCCATCGAGCGGAATTGCTGATATGTGGGTCAGGTGGGCGGAAGATGCCGAGGTCAGCATCAGTGGCGAGGACGCCACCGTGCGCGGCGCGCACTGCGATCTCTTCCTGCCCTCTGGCGCGATGGTCGTTACCAGGCTGCGTGATCTGTTGACGACCGTCCGGCAAACATCTTCCCTGGAGGTAGAGCTGGCCCAGCACGCCTCAGCTTTGCATGTTGCATCCGTGCTTGCGGAGCTGATCAACGCGCAGGTCCTGCTCGTGTGGGAACTAGGCGCAGACCTTATGCAATTGCATCAAGCCACCGTGGCGCCGAGTGAATGTCCTGTGCTTTCGCCTGTCTTCGAGACGCGTCGAATGCTTCGCGAGAATGGTGGTCGTGGCGGCATTTCGCTGCCTTATCCGCGAGTGACTGATGCTACTCTCAGCCATGCCTTGAGCCGGCGGCACACCTGCCGCCACTTCCTCCCAGCTACCGATTCGATTGAGCAACTGGGCGGCATCCTCGGGATGGCCGCTATGGCAGGAGCAACTCCATCCGCTGCACCGATGACGCCGGGCGCGCCCCCGTCCTGTCGCCCGTATCCATCCGGCGGCGGCCTCTATCCGGTAGAGATGCTGATTTATCCGGCAACGATAGCGGACCTGCCCCCGGCCTTTTACTACTATCAGGCGCTCGCGCATCGCCTCGTTCCAGCGGCACCTGCGCAATCTGACTTTGAAATGAAACGGCTTTTTTCCAACCAGCCAGTCGATGGCGCATCTTTCTTCGTGCTTCTTTACCTTGACTTCATGAGGGTGGGGCTTTCGAAATATGGGTTGAAAAGTTATCGGCTGGCGCTGCTTGAGGCGGGGCACATCGCGCAATGTCTTCTGCTTGCGGCAACAGCCGCTGGCCGCGACACTCTGCCGTTGTGCGGCTTTGACGATGAGCCTCTATCTCGTGCCGCCGGACTTCACTACCCCTGCGAGGCAATCGTTTATGCCATCGCGATCGGGAGACGAGGAGAGGCCGCGCATGGATGATCTTGAACATGCAATCGTCACAGCTGATCCACCGCTGCGCGTGCAGCAGTACCGGCCGATGGTGCGCCGCTACTACGAGTGCATCACCTCTGTGTACCGGCACTTCTGGGGCGACTGCTATCACTTCGCACTATTTCGCGATCGTGAATCCCGCACCGACGCCCTCGCTGCCACCGAGCACATGATCGCCGATGAAGGCCGCTTTCGTCCTGGCATGGATGTCCTCGATGTAGGCTGCGGGCTAGGCGGTCCGGCCCTCAACATTGCCGCATATTCCGGTGTTTCGATCACCGGCGTTGACTTATGCGAACATCATGTGCGGATCGCATCCGAGCGAGCTCTTGCGCGAAAGATGCAGGACAGGGTCAGCTTTCGCGTGGGCGACGGCATGCACCTTCCATTCGCAGACGATTCCTTTGACCGCATCTATGTGTTCGAAGCGGGTTGCCACATGCCGGACAAAGCCGCTTTCTGCCGGGAGTGTGCGCGGGTGCTGCGCATTGGGGGAGAGTTTCTGGGGCTCGACTGGATGCAGTCCAACGGCCTGACGCAGGCTGAGGCAGATCGCTATATCGAACCAATCTGCCAGTTCTGCTCCGTGCCTGACCTCATCTCGCCGGCAATGATGAGCAACTATCTGAGACGCAGTGGATTTGAAGTTTTGCGCAGCGAAGAGGCCTGCTCACAGCAGTCTCTGCTGCGCAACTTCCAGGTGCCTGAAGATGCGCCGCCGCTTCTGCCCGGGGACTGGGACGCCACAGCTCTGCAGCGCGTGAGCCGCGGCGGTTTTGCACTTGAAGAAGCAGCAAGGGCGGGAGCCTTCATCGTCGGTCGCTGGCACGCAAGGAAATTGGCGTGACGGCCTATGCTGCTGATCGCCTCCTCTGCGACACCGCAAACGGGCTGGCTATGGAGGTTCGCGAAGAGCCCGCAGACGACTGGCCTCTCGCGTTGTCCAGGCATGCTTACTGCGCACAAGTCCCATCGAGTGCAGGCAGCGTTGAGGGCTTCGGCGTCGGGCGAACGCCTGACGAGGCGCGATGCCGGGCAATTATGGAAGGTGCCGAACGCTTCAGTCAGTTCTGCACTGCGCCGTCGCAACTGCAGGTCGCTACGGGAGCTTCGCTGGGCGATGAGAAAATTTCTCCTCATGCTATGGGCCTCTATGCGGATGCGCAGTATGCGAAGCCTGGCTTTCCTTTCTCGCCATACTCTGAAGATCATGCGCTTGAGTGGATTGCGGTTGAGGATCTATGCAACCGTCAGCGCAGTTATGTGCCTGTTGAGTTTGTTTACCCACGCATTCCCTTACAGCGAAAAAAACTGGTAGCTGAAACCTCAAGCGGGACCGCTGCTCACACCTCTCTTGCAGCTGCGCAGCTTGCGGCCATCTGTGAACTTGTCGAGCGCGACAGCATCCTCCTGTTCTGGCATCGCAGGCCCGGAACAGGAGTCCTGCAGGTGGATGTGGAGCTGTCTCCCGATGCGGCAGGTGACCTCGATGCGATGCGCAGGATGGGCTTTGTCATTGTTGTGTGCCGTCTCGACTATGATCTTGCCATCCCCTGTGTTCTCTCCTTCGCCTTGAAAGGGAACAGGGTTGCGTATGGTGCTGGATGCCACCCGTCGTTGAAGCTTGCGCTGGAGCACTCCGCGCGGGAGTTGGGGAATCTATTGCGCTGGCAGATTTCCTTTCCGGCCCCGCGTCCATGGATGACACTCCAGCGGGTGACGGATCCGGCCGATCACCACGCGCTCTACGATGATGGTCCGTTTCACAGCCTCATCCGCGACACTCTCGAGGACGCAGTACGTGCACGCCCGAGCCGCAGCCATGATTCAGACAACAAAGCTATGGAAAAGATGGCAGCATCCGACGCTTTGCAGGAGGTTTCAGCGCGCCTCTGCGCACGCGGCCTTCGTATTTACACCTGCGACCTTACGCCGCCGTCAATGCAGGCGTGTGGAGTCTCCGTCGTGCGTGCTCTCGTGCCGGGGCTCATTCCCATGTACTTCGGCTATGATCGCCTTCGTCTTGGCTGCCGTCGCCTGTGGATGCGTGAAGCTCCGGGCCGTCTCTGCAACCTGCTGCCGCACTTCATGAGTTAACCCTCCTCGGGGTGGAGATGTGTCTGCACTCAGGTACGCGGGAAGAGCGCGCTGTGGATGCCTGGAAGCACGTGCAGCGCATTCTCGTAATAAAGCTTCCTCAATACTCCATCCGGTAGCTCCAATCCATACAGCTTCCATGAGCCATGCGTTTTGCGGAAGTAGTCGAAATATTCGTCGTCGGTTTCGAGCACGCGAAAATAGGTGTGGTACTCCTCGGGGTTCCAATGATCCTTTCCAAAAAGAACACGATCCTGATAGCGAATCATCCACCTGCGGGCCTCGCGAGGCTGCCGCCCCAGCTCTGCTAGTACCGCGCCTATCTCTGTGTACATGTTGGGCAGCGCATCCATCAGGCGCCCCAGCTCTTCGAGGTCACCGCCCAGCCAGCCTAAATGAGCGTTGATGAAGAGGACGTTCGGGTGCTTCGCGAACAGTCGGTGCTGTTCATCGAGAATCGTCCTCCAGGGCGGGTAGTGAACCGGCGATCGAGCCCGCGCAGGAAACATAGTCAGCTCCAGCCAGCGCTCGTTATATCTATCAACTGGATCGAAGAACGGCTTCGGCTCCGCGCTATGGATTAGTACGGGAATGTGAGCGGCGGAACAAACTTCGAAGACAGGGTCGAATCGAGGATCATCGACATGAATCCTCCGGCGCTGCCGATCGACAAGATCCATTCCCAGGTTCTTGAAAATCTTGAGACCCCTCGCACCGTTGCGAACATCTTCAGTAAGTTGATCTGCAGCGCGCCGTGAGTAGTCGGGCGAGTCCACATCCGAAAAGTCGATATTGGCAAAGGTCAGAAACCGGCTGGGGTAGCGACCTTCCAGGTTCTGAATCCTGCTCTGCAACGTGCTTCCATAGCTGCCGCTGAGGTTAACCATCACGCGCATATTGAGCAGGTCCATTTCGCTAACGAGCTGATTGAGTGCTTCGTCAGACATCATTGCGGACTGATGGCTGTGGACATCTACGAATGGATAGCGTGCGCGAGTCAGCCGATGCTCCGGGACGACCAGCGTTGATCTTGGCTCATAGTCAGCGATGGATAGAACTCTATCTCGCAGGCAGGCGCGACACTCATGACAATTGATCGAGGCTGCTTCGTGCGATTCGTCCACCACACATCTCTCGCCTGCCGGCAGACTGCTGACCTGCCTGTCGCAAAGTGTGTGCGCAGCCGTGAAGCTGGCCATCGCATGCGTGATAGGAGGGACGCTTGCCATCCTTGCTCCTGCGGCGCATCTTGCCGGGTTGCGGCGTCGCAGCACTAAGCTCTCACCGCGCGCCTACTCCTGGCAACCAAAATTCGAGGGGATGCCGATTTGCCTCCGTCGGAGCGGCCGGGTTGAAAGCCTGATACAACTTCCAGAGAGAGAGCTTCCTCTCACTGCGTCCGTCTGCAGTTGGGGAGCAAGTGCGGAAGCGTCAGGGGGCCAGGTTGAAGTTAAGTGTTCAGGAACAATTCGGGCAGATCGATATTTATGTATTCGATCAGATTCTGCGAGGAAACATTGCGGCTGGCATGCGCGTGCTCGATGCGGGTTGCGGTTACGGACGAAACCTGGTTCACCTTCTGCGCGAAGGGTGTGAGGTCTTCGCACTCGATGCAAACCCTGAGGGCGTTGAGCATGTTCGCCAGTTATCCGCATCGCTGCAAACAGGACTTCCCCCGGCGAACTTCCAGGTCGGGCCAATCGAGCAGATGCCGTTTCGGAGCGAGTTTGCGGATGTGGTGCTTTGCAATTCGGTGCTCCACTTTGCTCGCGACGAAGATCACTTCCGTGCAATGCTCGCGGAGCTCTGGCGGGTGCTCAAGCCAGGCGGCATGCTCTTCTGCCGCCTGGGTTCGCGCATTGGAATGGACTTCGAGCGAGTGCGGGCGAATATCTTTGTGGTCGGCGATGGCTCCCAGTGGTTCCTGGTCGATGAAGAGATGCTGCTGGATCTGACGGAGGAGATGGACGCGGTCCTGGTCGATCCGCTGAAGACTACCATCGTCCAGGATTACCGCTGCATGACCACCTGGGTGCTTAGGAAGAGAAGAGCTAAGTCAGCCTGATCTCCGCTCAAACCACGCAAGGGCTTGTCATGAAAGCGGACGATTGATTAGTAGAAGGTTCGGCAGCCCCGCCAGGCAGCAGTTGCCGAACTCCTTTACTCCACCGTGACTGACTTCGCCAGGTTTCGCGGCTGGTCTACGTCGCAGCCGCGACGCACCGCGATGTGATACGCCAGCAGCTGCAGCGGCACTACTTCGAGCACCGGCGACAGCAGTTCCGTCGCGTCCGGCACATACAGCACGTGGTCGATAAGCTGCCCAATCTGGTCATCTCCTTCTGTTGCTACAGCGATGACCTTGCCTGAGCGCGCCGTGACTTCCTGGATGTTCGAGAGAGTCTTCTCATAGCGCAGCCGTGAGTCGCGATTGGTGCTATCGCGCGTCGCGAGCACCACGCAGGGCAGCGTCTCATCGATCAGCGCATTCGGCCCATGCTTCATCTCGCCTGCAGGGTAGCCCTCGGCGTGGATATAGGAGATTTCCTTCAGCTTCAGCGCGCCTTCGAGCGCTATGGGATAGTGAATGCCACGGCCCAGAAAAAGGAAGTCCCGCGCATTGGAGTAAAGCCGGGCCAGCGCCTCGCACTCCTTGTCGCTGGTGCGCAGCGCGTCGCGCAGCTTGCCGGGAATCAGGCTCAACTGCTCAATCAGCGTGCGGCTTTCCTCTTCGGTGACCGTTCCTCGCACCTGCGCCAGGTGCATCGCGAAGAGAAACAGCGCGGTCAGCTGCGCGGTAAAGGCTTTGGTCGATGCCACGCCAATCTCGGGCCCCGCGTGCGTGTAGATCGTGCCGTGCGCTTCGCGCGCGATCATTGCGCCAACCACATTGCAGATCGCGACCGTCTTTGACCCTTTCGATATCATCTCGCGCTGCGCCGCAAGCGTATCCGCCGTCTCGCCGGACTGTGTAATCAGCACCCCCAGCGATGCCGGATCGATGATCGGGTCGCGGTAGCGGAACTCGCTTGCATAGTCCACCTCGACCGGCACGCGCGCAAGGCGCTCGATCATGAACTTGCCTGCCGTCGCTGCGTGCCAGCTCGTGCCGCAGGCGGCGATGTTGATCTTCGTTGCAGCGCGGAATTCCGCGTCCGAGATCTTCATCTCGTCCAGAAAGACTTTACCGGTGTCGAGCGAGATGCGCCCCAGCGTCGTGTCGCGAATCGCTCGCGGCTGCTCAAAAATTTCCTTGAGCATGAAGTGCTTGTAGCCGCCCTTCTCAGCCTGGATCGGGTCCCACTGGATACGCTGGACAGGACGTTCGATGTGGTTGCCGTCGAAGTCCGTCAGCACTACGCCGGACTTGGTCAGGATCGCCATGTCTCCATCAGCGAGGAAGTAGAGATTGCGCGTGTGGTGCAGAATGCCCGGCACATCCGAGGCGACAAAATATTCTCCGTCGCCCAGTCCTATCACCGCCGGCGGTCCATTCCGGGCCGCGACAATCTTGTCCGGCTCGTCGGCGGAGATGACGCCGATCGCGAAGGCGCCGGTCAGCCTGCGCACCGCGCGGCGCACCGCATCTTCGAGCAGCATCGTTTTGCCTGAGTCGGCAGCTGACTTCAGCTCCTGCTCGATCAGGTGAGCGATCACTTCTGTATCTGTTTCGGTTACAAATTTGTGGCCTTCAGCGGCAAGCTCGCGCTTCAGTTCGAGATAGTTCTCGACAATGCCGTTATGCACCACCACGATGCGGCCGGTGCAGTCGCGGTGGGGATGAGCATTTTCCTCTGTGGGGCGGCCATGCGTCGCCCAGCGCGTATGGCCAATGCCGAACGTGCCGTGAATTGGGCTTTGGCGAATGACTTCTTCAAGGTTGCGCAGTTTGCCGGGCGCCCGGCGCAGTTCCAGTCCGTTGCCGGCGCCGCCTACTGCAATACCCGCCGAATCATAACCGCGATATTCCAGCCGCCGCAGTCCTTCAAGGATCACCGGCAAAACCGGCTTCGTGCCCACATAGCCTACAATTCCGCACATAGTCCCTACATTGTAAGGGCAGGGCCGGGATTGGCGGCATTAACTTCCACAGGCGTCGAAGACTCCAGGCATTCCACCCTCCCTCCCGGGGGAGTGGCAACGCTTTCGCGCCGTCAGTCTTCCAAGCGATAGGTGAATTCCTCGATCACAGGGTTAGTCAGGATGTCGCGGGCGATGCGCTCGACCTCGGCAGCCGCGTCGGCGGCGTCGAGCGAGTCCTGCAAGGTCAGGACAAAGTACTTGCCCTGGCGCACGTCGGTCACGCCGTGGTATTGGTTCTTGCGCAGAGCGTTGCCGATGGTCTGCCCTTGAGGGTCGAGCACCGTGGATTTTAAAGTAACGTAGACATGGGCCTTCATCGTGCCCGATTATAAATGTTATGCGCCCGTAACCGTGCGGTTGGCGGATCGGAGCCTTATTTCAAGACAGGAAGCGAATGGTCAATTATCTGGAATTGCCGATCGGCGACAAGACGCCGGAGGTTGTGAACGCCGTCATCGAGATTCCCCTCGAGGGCATCAATAAGTACGAATACGACAAGCAGCTTCACGTATTCCGGCTCGACCGCAATCTCTACTCCCCGGTTCACTATCCTGGCGATTACGGCTTTATCCCGTCCACATTGAGCGATGACGGGGACCCGCTTGATGTTCTGGTCCTGGTCGACGCGCCGAGCTTCCCGGGCTGCGTCATGCAGGTTCGTCCCATCGGCCTCCTTGAAATGCTTGACCAGGGCGTGCTCGATGAGAAGGTTCTCGCGGTCGGCAAAAACAACCCCCGCTACAGCGATGTCTGGAACTACTCGGAAATCTACCCCCACATGCTCAAGGAGATCACCCACTTCTTTTCGATCTATAAGGATCTGGAGGGAAAGCGGGTCGAGGTTCACGGCTGGCACGATGCAGCCTACGCGCGCGACCGCGTCACCGTAGCAGCAAAGAACTTCGTGGATAACAAGCAGAAGAAGCAGGTCGAAGCAGCCGCTCGCAGGTAGGCCGACAAGCAGCTATGCCACCGCACCCCAGCCTCAGCCACCCGGCGCAGCAGCAGCAGATCGCTGCCCGGGTAGCAGTCGTAACCCCCGTTACTCCTGCGCGCTGGGGCCGGATGAACTCCCTGGAGATGCTCTGCCATCTCACTGAAGCCTTTCGCCTCGTGCTGAAAGAGCGTCCCACCAGTCGCCGCCGCAGCCTGCTTCGCAATGCCGCAGGGCGCTACCTTGCTTTGCGCTCGCCGCTGCCCTGGGCTCACGGATATCCCACGCTGCCCGCCCTGGACATGAAGCGCACAGGGGTCCCGGACGTCGGCTTCGAGGATAAAAGAAATGAGCTCGTCGCGCTGCTCGTGCGCTTCTCCGCCGCAACGCCTCAGGAACTGCTCGCAGAGCACCCGATCTTCGGTCCCATGACGTTTGAGGAGTGGATGATCTGGGGCTATCGTCACACCGACCACCATCTGCGGCAATTCGGCTGCTGACCTTCGCTCAACCATCAGGGCGGTATCGTGCCCGGCCGGATCCTTGATCCAGGGTTAAAAGCGGAGCAGATAGTTGAGCTTCATGTAGATCACCTGCTGATCGTTGAGAAATGAGGAGCCGGTGTGCGGAAGAATTGGGAAATTTGTATTACAGGTGCCGTCGACGCCTCGGGTGCATAAGTTGCTGTCCAGATTCTGATAGTCGGTCGTATAGCCGACGTAAAAGGCTGTTCCCGGGTGAGGCAGATAGGTGAGCAGCACATCGCCGAAGATGTCCTTGCTGTTGGTCAGATCGGTAAATTCAGCATTGGGCAGCGTTGCCAGGTACTCGCCGATGAAGTTCAGCGACCAGGCCTTGTTCATCTGCAGGTTCCAGCGGGTCACCAGTTGATGGCTGTCATAGGCCACCGCGCCGGACGTGGGATCGGTGAAGCGGTCAAATTCATAAGTGTTCAGCAGGTCCAGCTCCTGGATCGGCTTCACTTCGACATTGGTGTGTCCGGAGTCCACGTTCACCGGGTAAGGCCCCTGCCCGGCTGGCGGGTAATAGTTGATGACTGTGCCTACATAAGCCGTTCCGCCGAGGGCAAACTGCGGCTTCGGCGATGTGTAGAAATTCGCTCCCTCGACATGGCTGTGGTACTCGACATTGCTCTTGAGCGTGGAGTAGTCAATGGGCCGAAGCTGGTCCTGCCCCATGTCCAGGAATGCCGAGAGCGAAGTCCGGTGCTTGAAGTTGAACGAGTACGAAGGGTCGAAGTAGAAATCGAGCGGCAACCCGGTGTGATCCCAGATGCGTTCCGAGTAGATGCTTGGCCCGTGCGAGAGCAGCGGACCGCTCTTCGGGCGGAAGGTATAGTTCACGCTTCCGTCCGGTTCGCGAACATCGGGTCGGGTAAAGAATCCCGTCTCCGTAAGGTATCCAGCGGCGATGTCGTTGTAGTTGAAATAGAAGCTCTTGTGCAGATCGGAGTAGCTCACGCTCTGCACGTACGCCTGGCCGCTCTGCCACGAGCCATCGCGATGTTCTGTTTCTGAAGTCACCGCCTGCCCTGAAAGGGTCCAGCGCCGGTCCACGCGCACCCGATAGTCGGCGCCGCCGTTCCTGTTGAATGAGCCGAGGTAGTCCCTTTCTGCGTAGATAACCCCGGCGTTAGACTGGGCGCCGATGTCCCTGTTCACACGCCCGACGTAGAAGTGGGCCCGTGAGCCATAATCGGGAGTGCCCTGCGGCACCTGCAGCCCCGGATTGCGATCGTCGATATTCAGCAGCCCCACAGCCCAGGGGCCGATTTTGCCCGTGAGCCGCTGGCCAAACTGCGGCATTACGATATTCGGCGTGTAATACAGGCTGAGCGGTGTGGCAAAGTAGCTGCTGTTCTCGATGAAAAACGGGCGCAGCTCCGGGTAGTAGTACTGAAAGCGCTGGTTCGGCGGCGCGGGATTGTCAATGCCGATCTGGCTGAAGTCAGGATTGAACGTCAGGTCGAGCACCAGGCTGTTGTGCAGCACAAACTTGCCGTCCAGCCCCGTATAGCCCTGCAGGTGCTTGTTGTTGAAGTAAGGGTTGACCGGGTTGACGGTATTCAGCTGTCGGATGCTATGCAGCAGTCCATAGGGTTCCAGTTGCCGGTTCTTGCCGCGCTCCACATTGGCAAAGCCGTCGATGGAAATCTCCTGCGTCAGCCTGCCGGCTACATTGTGCCGCACCTGTGGCCACCAGGCGCTCTCGTTCTTGCGGGTGATGCCGCGCTGCAGCAGGATTCCCCAGGTGCGCAGATCGCCTTGTGGGACGTCCTCAAAGCGCAGGCTGGCAAAGGGAATCCGCATCATCACGGCATAGCCATTCGGCGTCCGCCTGCCCCATGTGTCCCATACCGTGTCGAAGGAATAGTCCGCGCCGGTCTGCTCGGTGTAGAGGGCATCGGCCTCGACGCCCAGGGCATTCGTTTTGAAGAGAAACGCCCTCCGCTCATCGTGGAACGTATCCAGCATGACCTCTACGTAATCGTCGTCGCTGAGCGAGTCGCGCTGCAGCATATGGGCGCGCAACAGCCCCGGATGATCGTCGCGGCAGACAAAAGCGATGTACAGATACTCGTGCGTATAGCCCATGTAGGCTGTCGTAGGCTCGGTGACTGGCTGGCCGTCCTCGGGATAACGGTCAGTGAACTTGGTGATCCGCAGCATCCGCCGTGCAGTGGCTGACCCTAGGGGCTGGCTCAGAAAGTCACTCAGTTTCGGATCTGCATTCAGATGTGGAATCAGGACATGAGCCATATCGGAGCGCGGAGCGTTTACCGTGGAAGACGCGGGAACGTTTCCATGCGCAGCGCCGCTGTGTCCCCGTCCTCCCCGCGGAATGTCGCCAAAGACATTGGGAGCGATACCAAGAAGCAATGCCAGCAGTGTTAGTAACCGGTAACGATGCATGAACAAAAAGTGCAGCCTTGACATAACTTTACATGCGGAACAGCCTTCAGTGCACAGCCTGAATGACCTAGAGGAGAATAGTTCTCGGGCGATAACGGTTATCAAGAGAGAACTATTCTCCTTTTCGTCGTTCTGAAGCCTTCCCGATCATGTAAAAGAGCGGCCCGAACGCGGCGACGATGGCGCCGAAGGCAAGCGCCGGAATATGCGCCATTCTCTCGTCGCGGGCGGAGAACATCGCATACCCGATCAGCAGCGTGGGTGCAATTCCCAGGATGCACGCCATCGCAAAGTTTCCTGCGCGAAAGGGGCGCTCGAGTTGTGGCTCCTTGATGCGAAGCACGGCCAGGGCAATAAACTCAAGCACCAGGCTGCTGCCATAGAGGATCAGGTCGATCGAGATCAGCCGTTCAAAGCTGAAGTGGAGCGCCATTGCCCACGCCATGCCGCAGACCAGCACCGCTGCCCATGGCACGCCCTTCCTGTTGCGCAGGGCCAGCCAGCGCGGCAGCATGCCGTCCTCGGCGAGCACCATGGGCAGGCGGGTATAGGAGAGCATCAGCGCGTTGAACATGCCGAAGCCATTGATCGTGCCGCCCAGCACGATAGCCCCCGCCAGCAACGGACCCGCGAGAATGTGAGCGGCATCGGTCCAGGAGCCGGTTGAAAACTCGTTCAGCGGCAACCCGGCAAAGGCAATCGCCGCCAGCGGCAGGATGTAAGTCAGCGCAACCAGCCCGGCGGTGAGCAGCATCGCGCGCGGATAGTTGCGGCGGGGATCCTGCACCTCCTGCGCCACGGTGGAGGCGTTATCCCAGCCCATGTAGTTCCACATGGCCACCAGGATCGCGGTGCTCAGCCCTCCCTCAGGGTGCGCGGCAGGGAAGCGTGCCTGCGCCGGAAGATGCAGGCCGTGCCAGACGCCGGCGACCACCAGCACCGCGAAAGGGAGCAGCAGCGTGACGAAAAGCCACACCGACCCTTCGCCTACAGCGCGCGCCCCGCGCAGGTTCCACAGGCAGCAGGCGACGACCAGCAGGAGTTCCCACAGGACGCCGCGGTGCCCGGCCGTCCAGGCTGGGAAGAACCTGCCCAGATAGAGCACAAAGATCGTAGGGTAGATGGCCATGTCAAAGACACTGGCCGTGAGCGAGAGCCACGCCTCCTGATAGCCCCAGAAGGGCCCAAGCGCGCGCCTGACCCACACATAAAAGCCGCCTTCGGCCGGAATCGAGCTGGCCAGTTCTCCGATCATGAGCGTGGTGGGTAGCGTCCAGAAGAGCGGTACCAGGAGCAGAATCAGCAGCGCCTTCAGATATCCGGCGCCGCCGAGAATGTCTTCTATCCCATACGGGCCGCCGGAGACCATGAAATAAGTGGCGGCGATGAGTGGCACCAGCTGCATTCGCCGGCCCTTCTGCAAGGCATGGGACATCTTGGATCTGCGTTCGACCGGAGTCAACCTCTCGACTGGGATAACAGTAGTGTAAGCAACAATGAAAAACAGCTCCGCGATTGGAGCCGCCGCTCGTTTCCCGTAGACTGTTCTTATCTCAAAGTAAGCGAGCGAAACCATTGGCAAGACAGCTTCTTACGGCCCGCCTTGAGCGCAAACTGCTCCTCTCAGAGCCTGCGCAGTGCTTCCACCTGGAGTTTTCCGTTGTCGACGCGGAGCGCTTCGACTTCGCCCCGGGACAGTTTGTCTCCATGGTCGCTGACGATGCCTTGAGCGGTAAGCAGCAGACACGGGCTTACTCCATCGCTTCCGCCCCTGAGGAAAATACCTTTGACCTATGCGTCAACCGTGTCGAGGGTGGCTTCTTCTCCAACCTGCTGTGCGATCTGGAGCCGGGCAGCACGGTGCAGTTCCACGGACCGCACGGATTGTTCCTGCTCAAGAAGCCGATGACGGATGGTATCTTCATCGCGACCGGCACCGGCATTGCGCCTATGCGCGGTTTTGCCGAGTGGCTCTTCCCCGAGAGTGGCGAAGATCGCAGCGAAGGCAGACATTTCTGGCTTGTTTATGGAACCCGCCATGAAACGGAGATCTATTACCAGAAGTACTTTGAGAAGCTCGCCGCGGAGCATCACAACTTCCACTACCTGGCCAGCCTGAGCCGTCCGCACGAGGGATGGGAAGGGCTGCGCGGCTATGTTCAGGAGCATGTGGCGCAGGTGGTCACCACCCGCGCCCAGCACCCCCACAGCGGCGCCGTGGCTTCCGCTTCTGAAGAGGGCGGCTTCGACATCCACGCCTATATCTGCGGCCTGAACGAGATGGTCTCAGCCAATCGCGATAAGTTGATGAGCCTGGGCTGGCAGCGCAAACAGATTGTTTTTGAGCGCTACGACTGAGGAGGCCGCACAGGGCGTCCGAAACTACTAAAAACGGCCTCACTGCCATGGAGCAGTGAGGCCGTTTTCTATTTCCTGGAGTACCTTACCAGCGCACTCCCAGCGTCAACGGGATCAGGTTTGTGCCCGATACTTCAAACCCCGGAAATTGCCCCGCAGGTGTGAACAGCCGCATATAGCGCGACTCGAGAAACATGCTGGTGCGACCCTGCGAGTGAAGGTGATAGCCGATGCCGCCGCCGAAGTCCACCATGGGTTGCAGGCTGGACTTGGAGGCCTGCACCAGAGCGTGGTCGCCAAAGGTGTAGTGGTAGGGCGAAGAAGGCTGCGAAAAGGCCACTTCCTTGACCGACATACCCGCACCTCCCGAGACATAGGACCGCCAGCGCCCGTGCGGCGCGAAGCTGTAAGTAGGGTCCACGGCAAAGGTCGGGAAGAAGAAGTGGCCCAGCGGTTGCTGTTCGCGTTGGAGCACGATCTGCGTCATGCCGTTGATTGCCAGCCCAACGTCCAACCACACACTGAGACTGCCACTCAGCCGGTAACCGCCGCCTGCCGTAATGTTGAAGCCTGGGTGAACGTAGCTGCTTGTGCCTCCGGCCGGTATCGCGCCGCCGGCTCCAACGTCGAAAAGCCAGCGATTGGCCGGAGCGGAGCTTGTGGGTTGCGCGGCAGACGCGTTCATCGTCGTCAGCGCAAACGGCAAAAGCAAAAGAAAGTATGAGAGCCTCTTCAAAAAGGTGTTATCAAACATAAGTTTTTATCAGCTGATTCGTGAGTTCTACTACCGAACTTAGGGCCCTGCGTGCGCATTGTCAAAAGATTTCCGCGCACGCCTCTTATCGAAGATCCAGGTGTATCCACTTCGTACCCCGATTTCGCGCTCTGATCGCTTCCAGCTTCAGCCTGTGCAGAGGTGCGGCCCCGGCCCTTGTCATAGGCTTGGACGCACTGTCAGGTGCAAAGAAAGCACTCAGGGCGAGTTGCATCGGGCGTGCAGCTGCGAAACTAATAATACGCAATCAGTGAAACTACGCTTTCAGATGTAAGATTCTAGTTTCGCGACCAGGAGACATCCCATGTACAGCCGGCTTCTCAACTGCTGTTTTCTATTTGCACTTGCCACGGTTACAAATGCAGCCCGTGCTGAGGTGAAACTACCCAGTGTGCTTGCCGACCACATGGTGATACAGCGCGACAAGCCCGTGCATGTATGGGGCGCGGCGGATGCCGGGGAGCAGGTCACAGTCACCTTTCGCGGTAACCACGCCAGCACCACGGCCAGCGAGATAGGCCGCTGGAGCCTCTATCTGCCTCCAGGCGCAGCTGGCGGCCCCTTTACCCTGACGGTGCAGGGCAAGAACACCATCACCCTCAATGACGTTCTGGTGGGCGATGTGTGGGTGGCCTCAGGCCAGTCGAATATGGAGTTTCCCATGGACCCCACCATGTGGAGTCATGGACCATTCCACGCGCAGCAGGAGATTGCAGCCGCGAACCATCCCAGGCTTCGGCTCTTCCATGTCGAAAACACTTTTGCGGATTATCCGATGGACGACGTGAAGGCCACAACCTGGACGCCGGCGACTCCTGCGAGCGTGCTGACGTTCTCCGCAGTTGGCTACTTTTTTGGCCGTGATCTCCTGGAGAAGGAACAGGTGCCGATCGGAATTATTGAAGCAAACTGGGGCGGCACTCCCGCCGAGGCGTGGACCAGCCTGAAGGCCCTGAGCGCCGACAGTTCGCTGATGCCGGTCTTCGCCGCGCGTGCCGGCATGATGGACCCTCAGGCAGAGACACTCCTGAAGCAGAAGGTTGAGACGAAGGAGGTCGCCGACGCGAAGGCTGCAGGCAAAACTCCGCCCGTCTTCCCCTGGCACCCGGACCCGAATCCGTGGGCTCCGGCGGCGCTCTTCAATGGCATGATTGCCCCGATTACTCCGCTGCCGATTCGCGGTGTGATCTGGTACCAGGGCGAGAGTAATACCGATGCCATGCGGGCGCCGATCTACGGGCACCTCTTTGAGACAATGATCCGCGACTGGCGCGCCCAGTGGGCGCAGGGCGACTTCCCGTTTCTCTATGTGCAGATCGCCAACTTCATCTCGCCGGACGAATGGGCGACCGTGCGCGAAGGACAGCGGAAGACGCTTGCGCTCGCAAATACCGGTATGGCTGTGACCATCGACATCGGCAACCCGGACAACGTACACCCGCAGGATAAGCAGTCAGTAGGGCACAGGCTTGCGCTGTGGGCCGAAGATCTCTCCTATGGTGCGCATGTTGAGGATTCAGGCCCGCTCTTTCGGCAGGCGGTTCCGGAGAATGGCGCGATGCACATCTGGTTCGATCATGCGGCCAGCGGGCTCATGGCCAAGGGTGGGGAACTGCAGGGCTTTGAGGTCGCGGGCCCGGATGGGAAATTTGTAACTGCAACTGCGGCAATCAGCGGTGAAGACGTAATTGCAAAGAGCGCGTCGGTCGCACAGCCCATGTATGTACGCTATGGCTGGGCCTCAAACCCGCAGTGCAACCTGTTCAACAAGGCAGGGCTGCCCGCCTCACCGTTTTCCTCAAAGAACTGAAAATCCTAAAGAACGAAAAGGCAAGCCCCATTCCTGCAATGGGGCTTGCGTTGTCTCAGCTGTACTTACGCAGCATGCCCAGAACGCGGCCCTGAATGGAAACCTCGGTAGCGGGAACAAAGATTGGGTCCATCTCAGTGTTCGACGGCTGCAGACGGATGAGATTGCCCTCGATGTAATAACGCTTCAGGGTCGTCTCTGCGCCGCGCACCAGCGCCACCACGATCTCCCCCTCGCGTGCCTTCTGCGTGCGCTCCACCAGCACATAATCGCCGTTGACGATATGCTCGTCGCGCATGGAGTCGCCGCGTACCTCAAGGGCGAAAACTTCCTTGTTGCCGGTGATGTCGCTCAGCGAAATGCTCTCTGTCGTCTCCATCGCTTCGACCGGATAGCCTGCGGCGATGCGGCCCATCAGGGGCAGTCTCTCCGCGCTCCGCTGACGGGTGCGTGGCGGCAGCACGTCGATGGAGCGACTGCGGTTGTGTGCGCGCTCCAGGAAGCCCTTCGTCTGCAGGTTGGAGATGTGTTTGTGGACGGTTGCCAGCGACTTCAGGTCGAGACCGCGTGCGATCTCCTCAAACGAAGGCGAGTAGCCGTTGTGCTGGACGAAGCTGGAGATGTAGTCGAGGACTTCTTTTTGCCGCCGGGTAAGTGCCATGCGCGTATTGTAGCGAATAAAAGGCGAACCGGCGAGTGCCACTTTTCCTGCTCGCGTTCTCTGCGCGGGCACGAAGTGATAAAAGGCCCGCTGCTCCAGTCTGGATAGGCGGCCAGGATGACTATGTCAATGAGCAGACCCTCAGAGTTGTGCGCTTGCTTCCATTTTGGGAAGGGCCGGAAGCACGCTTCCCATTCCAGCAATCCTCCTTAACTTCTCCTCACCTTTCGATTGTTTCCCCGCGACGGACGCGAGATGGTTGTCTTGCAGCAATCACGGGGTCAAAGAACACGATGCGGTTATTGGTGGCAGAAGACGATCGCGCACTTGGCAAGTTTCTGCAGCGCGGGCTCGAGGCAGATGGGCATGAAGTCTGTCTTGTCTCCGACGGCCAGATGGCTGTGGATAGATTTCTGGCGGAGATGCCCGACCTGACGATTCTCGATCTCAACCTGCCGCGCAAAGATGGCGCGGAGGTACTCAGCTTTTTGCGGACGATCGACAGCGAGTTGCCGATCCTGATTCTCACGGCGCGCGCCGAGCCGGAGACGAAGGTGCGCTGCCTCGACCTCGGCGCGGATGACTGCATGCTCAAGCCGTTTTCGCTGCAGGAGCTGCGCGCGCGCTGCCGTGCCCTGTTGCGGCGCAGACGCGAGGCGCTGCTGACGCTGCGCTACGGCAACGTGGAAATGAATCGCGTGGAGCGATCTGTCTTGCGGGCAGGAATTCCCGTGATGCTGACGAACAAGGAGTTTGCTCTGCTCGAGCGGCTGATGCTCAATCGCGGGCGGTGCGTGTCGCGCGCCTCGCTGCTTGAGCAGGTGTGGAGCATGGGCACCTCGGCGGGGACAAATGTGGTTGATGTCTACATCAACTATCTTCGCCGCAAGCTTGATGATCATGGCCCAGGCGATGGTCAGGGCCAGTTCATTCAGACAGTGCGCGGGCAGGGCTATCGTATCGGCGCTGCTCCGGCAGAGGCCTGAAGACTACCAAACAGCGGTACCAAACTCTTGAAAAAAGGAATGATTGAAGATGGCGACACCCACACCAACACCCACTCCAATGTCCAGCGTCCGGCCGCTTCACGCGATCGGTGCAAGGACCGCAATTCTCGCCAGCGCCGACGCCTCGTTCCGCGAGCGTGTTCGCGAGGCGCTCACCGGACTGCGCTGGCAGGTGCGGGAAGCAGCAGGCGGAGCTGAAGCCCTTGCCTGCCTCGATGCCTCGCCGGCAGAGACGGTGATCCTCGATTCCTGGCTGCCTGATCTTGAGATACGTGAATTCATCACCGAGTTCGAGCGGCTGCATCCGGGGGTAGACCTGGTATCTGCCGACGGCGTTTCCGTATCGAATACTCCCGCGCGCAGCCCGCGACGCAACGAGATTCTTTATGCGCTGCGGCGGGTGCAGGATGCAGACGGGCCGCTATGGGACTTCGAGCCCATCAGCAGCGCACGTGAGGCAGAGAAGCCCGCTGCAACCGATGGGGCGATCTGGAACACGGCTCCGCTGCTGAGCGAGGCAGGCAAGGCGAAGGTGCGCACGCCGCAGAAGACAGCGCAGCCCTCCCTGCGGCTGCCGGAGCTCATCGGGGCCAACCCGGCGATGCTCGAGGTGAGTCGCCGCGTGCGGCTCGTGGCGGCGCGCTCGACGGCGGTCCTGATCGAGGGGCCGACCGGCACAGGCAAAGAGCTGGTGGCGCGTGCCCTGCATCGGCTGAGTCCCAGGGCCGGGCGGTCCTTCGTAGCGCTTAACTGTGCGGCGATTCCTGAAGCCCTCCTTGAGGCGGAGCTCTTCGGTCACACGCGCGGCGCCTTCACCGGCGCGGTTCAGGGCAGAGTTGGACGCATCGAGGCGGCCGATGGCGGCACGCTGTTTCTGGACGAGATCGGGGAGATGCCGCTGCCGCTGCAGGCAAAGATGCTGCGCTTTCTGGAGTCGGGCGAGCTGCAGCGGGTGGGCGAAAATGAACCGGTGCGCGTGGATGTGCGCATCGTGGCCGCCACCCACCGGCGTCTGCATGAGCTGGCAGCACGCTCAGCGTTCCGCGCCGATCTCTACTACAGGCTGGCCGTCTTTCTCATCCGCACGCCTCCGCTCTCCGAGCATCCTGAGGACATTCCCCAGATGGTCGAGCACTTCATGGAGCGGATGGCAAGCGGTAGCCCGGCAAAGTCGATCTCCGGCAGCGCCATGCAGCGGCTCAAGGAGCATGCGTGGCCGGGGAACGTCCGCGAACTGGAACATACGCTCGAACGTGCGTGGATCCTCGCTGAAGAGCGTAGCCAGATCGATGCGGGAGATGTCGAGTTCGGCGAAAGCGCCCACGCGCATTAGAGCTTTCTAATCTTGTCTGCTGGTGAGTGGCCGGCCTGCTGCTGATTACCGAAGGTAAGCGGAACTGCCCCTTTCGGGCAAAAGGAGATAGAGCACGATGAATGTCACGACGCCGATAAGCGACGAGCTGACGAAGTATCTCGACCTGTCGAGCACCCAGCTGAAGCTGACAGGGCAGAACATGGCGAACATCGACACCCCCGGCTATCGCACGGTAGGGTTCGACTTCACCGACGCCATGAAGCATGCGATGAGCGATGCGCTCGGCGCTCGCAGCGGCAGCACGCTTGCCGCGTCTGAAGTTCCTATCGGCCAGGTAGATGGACTTCTTGAGCGGCCGGATGGCAACAACGTGTCGATGGACCGCGAGGGATTGAACATGGCGGAGGCGCAGCTGCAGTTCAGGACAGGGATCGAGTTGCTCAGGCGCGAAAACACGCGGGTCATGGATGCCATCCACGCAAACTGAATGCAATCCGCGCAAATTAGCAGCCACAGCCCGGAACAGCAGCAGGCAACCAAGGGCCTGAAAGAAGGGAGAGATCGATGAACCTCTTTGGAGTACTTGAAGTAAGCGGCTCGGCGCTCAAGGCGGAGCGCATCCGCGCAGAAGTCGTGGCCGCCAACATGGCAAACGCCGAAACCACGCGCACTGCCGACGGTACACCTTACCGGCGTCAGCATGTGGTCTTTCAGGCGGAGGCCGCAGCCCAGCCAGGCTTTGCCAGCCACATGCTCGGTCCGGTTGGTTCGCTTAGCCCGGAGCTCATGGGGCCCGGCTCGGCCAATGTTGCAGATGGAGGCGCAGTGGGCGGGGTTGAGGTGTCCGCGGTGGTTGCCGATCAGGGGCCGCCTCTGCGCCGCTATGACCCGCAGCATCCCGACGCTGACAAGAATGGCTATGTCAATTATCCGGACATCAATCCGCTGACCGAGATGGTCGACCTGATGGGCGCGACCCGCGCCTATGGATTGAACAGTTCGGCGATCCAGGCGACGAAGAGCATGATTACCTCGTCGCTCGACATTCTGAAGTAGTTCATCTTTTGCCCGAAAGGACAGGAAGCAATGCAGATCAACCCACTCGCCGCCTCCTCCGTTGCCGGAGCCTTCGCCAGTCAGCCGGCATCGAGCCAGCAGCCCTTTTCCGGCCTCTTCCGGGAGGCGGTCAACAATGTCCAGCAGCTTGAGTCCAAGGCCTCGTCCACGGTCGAGGGGCTGTTGAGCGGATCAGGCGTCGATGTCCATACAGCCATGATCGCGACCGAGAAGTCTGACATGGCCTTTGAGCTGGCGCTCTCGGTGCGCAGCAAAGCTGTTTCGGCCTACCAGGCGATGATGAACATGCAGTTCTAGCTGTTCGTTAAAACGCTTCCTTATTCGAAAGACGGCAGAGAGCAATGGCACTAGAAGAAAATCCGCAGCAGCGAGGGCCCGCGGTGGTTGGAGCGGAGGGAAAGAAGGGGCTGGACCAGGTGCGTTCCTTCTGGACCACCCTCGCCGGCCGCCTGGAGCAGATGGCCCCGGAGCAGCGCCGGCGGCTATACGCGGCGATGGGCTGCGCCCTGGCCTGCCTGGCCGCGCTTACGTGGTATGCGACGCGGACCGACTGGCGCGTGCTCTATGCCGGGCTCGAATCGAGCGACGCGAGGGAGATTGCTGCCGAGTTGACGGCCGCGAACATTCCTTTCGATGTCTCGCCGGATGGCGCGACCCTGCGTGTGCCCGAGCCCAACCTCGATAAGGCGCGCCTGGCCACCACGGCCAAGGGCGGCCCGAAGAGTGGGCGGATGGGCTTTGAACTCTTCGACAAGCCGAACTGGATCGGCTCCGATTTTGACGAGAAGGTGAACTATCAGCGCGCACTGGAGGGTGAACTCGAGCACACCATCGACACGCTCTCTGCAGTTGAGTCGGCGCGGGTGCATGTGGTGATGCCGCACGACTCGCTCTTCACCGATCAGCAGCGCGATTCGAAGGCCTCGGTTGTCCTGCGGCTGCGGCACAGCTCCCTAAGCAATGATGAAGCGGATTCCATCCGCAACCTGGTGGCGAGCGCCGTCGATGACCTGAAGCCGGAGAACGTTGCCCTGGTTGACTCCGAAGGTCGCTCGCTGGGCAAGAAGTCCGGCGATGCGGAGACCGCGGCGCATGAACAGCTGCTCGCCGACAAACTGATCGAGACACTGGAGCCGGTAGCAGGTGCGGGGAATGTGCGCGCTTCGGTCAATGTAGAGTACGACACCTCGACTGCCGATGAAGTCGATGAGACCTATGACCCGAACAGTGTTGTAACTCTGGCCATGCAGCGCAGCGAGCAGACCTCGGGCACGCAGCCGGTCGCCGCAGGCGTTCCCGGCACCGCGAGCAACGCGCCCAATGTGAAGCCGCCGCTCTTTCCCACGCAGAACAGCGGACAGCAGAGCGCCAAGCAGGAGAGCAGCAACTACGGCGCATCCAAGCGTACGCGGCACATGACCCAGGGTTCGGGCAAGATTCGCCGCATCACTGCTGCCGTGTTGATCAATGACCGCATGACGGTGAATGGCAGGAAGATCGGCTGGCAGCAGCGCACGCCGGCTGAGATGAAGCAGCTTTCGGAGCTGGCCGAGGCCGCCGTCGGCTATGACCAGGCGCGCGGCGACCAGGTGAGTGTCGAGAATATCGGCTTTGACAGTGATGCCGGGAAGCTGCAGGAGGGCTTTGCGGAGCGGGTGAGACGCACGGCGAACGACTGGCAGGTGCCGCTCAAATACCTCTCTATCCTGATCGGCATGCTCGCACTGGTGCTCCTGGTACTGCGGCCGCTGGCGCGCAGCGTGACTGCCGCGCCCCAGCCGCAGTTCTCCGCGACAGCGGACGAGTCTCTGTTGCCGGAGGCGACGCAGGAGAATGCCCCAACTTCTGAGCAGACCGAGTTCGCAAGGCAGAAGCAGCACGCGCAGCTTGTCTTTGACACGGTTGCCGAGCAGCTGCGGAAGGAACCGCAGCAGACCACCCGGCTGCTGCAGAGCTGGATCCACACCGAGTAACGGAGAGCACCATGGCCACGCAACCCGCAATCCCCGAGAGCGCCCCGGTTTCCCTGATGCCTGCGCCGGAGCGCAGGAGCTCCGACCGCAAACTGTCGGGCATCCGCAAGGCCGCGATCCTGGTCGTCGCCATGGGCGATGAGCTGGGCAAGAAGATTCTGCAGCATCTGCCGGAGGGAGACCTGCAGAGGCTCACGACCGAGCTTTCTGAATTGAAGAACATTCCCCCCGCGCTTTCAGTTGAGGTGCTCGAAGAATTTCACGAGATGCTCGCCACGCAGCAGTACATGATGCACGGCGGCATCGACTACGCAACCAAGCTGCTGGTTGAGACCTTTGGCAAGCAGCGCGCGGAGGATCTGCTGGCGCTGGTCAAGCGGGCGCAGGAGGAGAGCCAGGGCAATCTGGCCATGCTGCAGAAGGTTGATCCGCAACAGCTCGGCAAATTCCTCGACAGCGAACATCCGCAGACGGCAGCGTTGGTGCTCGCGCACCTTGATCCCAAGCGCGCCTCTCAGGTGCTTGAAAATCTCGGCGAGACCCAGAAAGTCGCAGCCGTCCGGCGGCTTGCGGAGATGCGCCAGTTCTCGCCTGAGATGGCGCAGAAGGTGGCCGTGATCCTGCATCGCCGCCTGGAGACGGTTGGTGGAGATACGAGCCGGCAGTCCTACTCCGGCTTCAAAGCGGTGGCTGATCTGCTCAACCGTATCGATGCGGACAAGGCGAAGAAGATCCTCGAAGAAGTCGAGGAGGGAGATCCCGAGGTGGCGCTGAATATCCGGAATCTGATGTTCACCTTTGAAGATCTGGTGACCATTCCCCCTGCGAGCATGCGCGAGATCGTGGCGGAGACGGACAAGCGGCAGCTGGCGCTGGCGCTCAAGGGCGCGCGGGAAGACCTGCGCGTGAGTGTCTTCCGCGCCATGTCTTCACGCGCAGTTGAGATGCTGAAGGAAGACATGGAGGTGCTGGGGCCGGTCCGCACCCGTGAAGTTGCCGCAGCGCAGAATGAGATTTTGCTCCTGGCGCGCAAGCTCGAAGCGGATGGCAAGGTCATCCTCAAGATCGAGCAGGGCGACGACCTGATGGTGTGAGGACACAATGCCAGCCACTCCGAACTACAAGATTGAGCCGTTGCAGTACGCCCCCTGGCAGACCACTGAAGAGGGCGCCATCCCTCTGCCGCCGCCGCAGGAAGGCCTCGTGGCAGAGCGTCCGCGCGACCCGGTCAATGAGCTTTCGGTCGAGCGCATCAATGAGCGTATCCGCGAACTCGAAAGGCAGCTGGCTGAGCGCGAGGAGCTGGCCGCACGCCAGATCGCGGAGGCGAAGACCACCGCGCTGCGCCAGGCACAAGAGGCACAGCAGAGCGAGACTCACGCACTGCAGACCCGCATCGCCAACCAGGTTACTGGCGCGGTCCAGCGCTTCGAGGCTCAGTGCGAGAGCTACTTCGCGCAGGTGGAGCATGAAGTAGTAAGGCTCGCCCTGAGCATCGCTTCGCGGGTGCTCCACCGCGAGTCGCAGATCGATCCGCTGTTGCTCTCCGGCGCCGTGCGGGTTGCCCTCGGGCAGCTTTCTGAATCGACCGACGTTACGCTGCGCGTGCCGGCCGCTGATCTGAGTCTCTGGACGGAGATGCTGCGGCACATTCCCAATCTGCCTCTCCATCCGCAACTGGTCGCCGACGGCTCTCTCGAGACGGGCGAATGCGAGATCGAGACGAAGATGGGCTCAATCGACCTTGGAGTGAAAGCGCAGCTCGGGGAGATCGAGAGAGGCTTCTTTGACCTGCTCGACCGGAGGCAGCAGCTGACGGGCAAGAAGCGTGCCGGCGCCGGGCCGGAAGCATGAGCCTGCTCGGCACCTACTTCTCGCGCCTGCGGCAGCGTCCCTCGTGGCGCTGGCAGGGTCACGTACTTGAGGCCATCGGCCAGACCATCGAATCGGCCGGCCCGCTCTGTTCGGTGGGGGAGTGCTGCGAGATCATCGACAGCGAAGGGCAACGACACCTCGGCGAGGTTATAGGATTTCGCGGCAATCATGTTCTATCGATGCCGCTCGAGAGCCCGGACGGAATCCGCTATGGCGATAAGGTGTCGGGCCTCGGCGTCATGCCGCATCTTGAGGTTGGCGACGCGCTGATTGGCCGGGTCTTCGACGCGCTCGGCAACCCGCTCGACGACGCGCGCCGGCCCTCGCTGCAACACATTGTTCCGCTTGACGGCAGAGTGCCGCATCCGCTCGAGCGCGTGCCCATCAAAACCTCTCTCGGCACAGGCATTCGCGCCATTGACGCCCTGCTCACGGCCGGTCGTGGCCAGCGCCTCGGCATCTTCGGTGGCTCCGGCGTCGGCAAGAGCACGCTGATCGGCATGATGACTCGCAACAGCGAAGCCGATGTGATTGTCGTAGGCCTTGTGGGCGAGCGCGGACGCGAGGTGGGGGAGTTTCTAGAGGACAGCCTGGGCCCGGAGGGTCGCAAGCGGTCGGTGGTGCTGGTCTCCACCTCAGACCAGTCGCCGCTGATGCGGATGCGCGCGGCGCTCTCGGCCACCTCCGTAGCAGAATATTTCGCTGCGCAAGGCAAGCACGTGCTGCTCGTGCTGGACTCGCTCACTCGCTTCGCGATGGCCGCGCGGGAGGTTGGCCTCGCAGCCGGCGAGCCGCCCACCGCCAAAGGCTACACCCCTTCCGTCTTCCACCGGCTGGCGAAGCTGGTGGAGCGAGCCGGGCAATATCCCAACGGCAGCATCACGGCCTTCTATACGGTCCTGATGGAGGGCGATGATCAGCAGGATGTGCTGGTCGATGCAGTCCGCTCACTGCTCGATGGCCATATTGTTCTGTCGCGCAGTCTGGCGGCGGAGGGCTGGTATCCACCCATCCAGGTGCTGGACTCCATCAGCCGTCTTATGCCTGCGGTCACGGAGAAGGAGCATCGCACCAATGCGGCTCTTCTACGCAAGATGCTCTCCGTCTACGCGCGCTCGGAGGATCTGGTGCGCATCGGCGCCTACAAGCCGGGTTCTGATGCCGAACTCGATCGTGCGCTGCGCTCCCGGGCGGCGATCCGCTCCTTTCTGGAGCAGGATGCAGAGGAAGAGGTCACATTCCGTCATTCCATCGACCAGCTCGCGCATTTGGCAGCGGAGATTTAGCATGTCGTCGCTCGCCCGGCTGCTGCGCCTGCGTTCGTTGCTTGAAGATGTCAGCAGGGCAACCCTGCAAAGCGAGGCGAGCAGGGCGCGGCAGATCGAAACCGCGCTGCAAAGCCATGAGACAGGCATCGCCGCCGCGCGGGTTGCTGGATTTGACGCACTGCTCGCAGCGGAGACACCTCCCTGGCTGATGGCGGAGGCAACGGGCGAGATCGGCCGCTGGCAGGTCAAGCAGCTAAAGCCGCTGCTCGAGCGTCAGCGTCAGCGGGTTGACGCGGCGGAGCAGGCTTACCTCGAAAAGCGCCGCGAGCGCCGCCAGGTAGAAACGGTTTTGCAAGCGCAGCGGCAGGCGCGCGAACTGGAACAGGCAAGGCGCGAACAGCAGCAGATGGATGAGTGGCACGCATCGCGTGCAGTTGCGCTGAAGCAAAAGGCCGCGCGTCATTTACGATAAGGGAAGCGCAAAGCCGCCAGGCCCGGATGGCGAAATCGGCAGACGCAGCGGACTTAAAATCCGCAGGCCGCAAGGCCGTGGGGGTTCAAGTCCCCCTCCGGGCACCAAATTAATAAGAGGGTTATGCGAAATTGACCTCTCGAAAGCGAGAGGTCAAAATTGTTTGGTGGCTGTTCTGATGGCTGTTGGTCTCTTCATGCGTACATTTCTTTTGTGGTGTTTTCCAGCTCTGAAGGAATCGCTGCGATGGTGCTTTCCAGAGTGTTCATTTCGAATCCTTCAGTCCTGCACGTTCAGAACGCCTATGCTTGAGTAGATGAGAATTGCCGACGAGATAATCAAGAGCGTGGGCTTCGTTAGCCGCGACACTGATTCACTTCGCTATGCAGGCACGGCATTCATTGTGCAAGTGCCATTCGACGCAACTTCCGGCTGCCTCCATCTGGTTACTAATGAAGGTTTCGCACCCACGTCCCGCGCGGCGCAAAAGCTGACCGATGCTGGTATGGAAACATCCACACTGCAAAAGCATCTTGCACTTGGGGCCAAGCCGGACACCGGAGAGCGCCGCCTGTACGTGCTCGATGAATCCTCACTTGCGTCCACCCGACAGATGCACGAGTTTGTGAGTCGTCTGCATCCCAATGACCGCGTGTTGCTGGTTGGCGATCGGCGGCAATATGAAGCGGTCGAAGCGGGACGTCCTTCCCGCAGCTTCAGGACGCGGGCATGAAAGCGGTGAAGCTCGAAGAGGTTGTCCGCCAGAAAAGCCCGGAGCTGAAACAGGTGGTCGAACAGATTGCGCGGGGACGAGATGCGCGAAGCCATCCAGGGTTTGGAGCGGCAGGGCCGCGTCCATGAGATTGTAGAAATTCCCCATCATGCCCCGGCCCGGAGAGTGGCTATTTCGTCTTGAGGGGCAGGTCAAGCAGCTCCTCCACCTCCAAGCATTCGCTTCGTCGACCTGTGGGCGGTTGCGCCATGCTGGGCCTGCCACCCAAGACGCCGAAACCCCGCCAATTATGGCGGGGCATGATGGGAGGAAAAGCGAAACCTTTAGATTTTTTCTTGCATAGAAAAGCATCACTTCTTTTGTGCAAGGGCAAAATGTGGATTCGATAGAGTCTTCACCGAGACCTTACCGTTTGCATTCGGTATCCATTGTTGCGTTGTTTGAATACCGATAGCGCAGCTCCCGCCATTAGGATTAAAGGTAAATACCCACACCTTCTGGACTGGAGCATGATCGAGAACTTCATTAAGAAGCTGGCGGGCAGGAACGGCACCTGTATGCCTGAGTGCGACTTGGGTTTGCTCCATAACGTTATCGATCAATCCGCCCTGTTCTGCCCTGACCCCAGTAGCGTTTGCCAGAGACACCATGATTTGATCGACTTCCGCACGAAGCGACCTCGTATCACTGTCGATTTTGACAGGACGGTCGAGAAGAGATTGAGCTGGCGCAACATCAAAGCGATAATCCGATACTTTCAATACACGATACTTGGTTAGAAATTGAGCGTTGTACTGGTCTACGATTGCTTGCAAGACACGGTTTTCCTCAGCAGATGAGCTATTCTTGGGTTCGCTGAAATGTGACACAAATTTGCCGCCCTTTAGATAGAGGCCATGAACTGCATCTGAGGTAATCTGGTCAGAGCCAGATGGGTACAAAGGGTCTTCGTAGTCAACAGTCCAACCATATTGCCTTCTCACGCTTGCAAGGGTCTGCCATAGTGGGCGGATATTATTGGCAGTAACGGATACAGTTCCATCGCTGGTGCGACTTACGCTCGCATCTATCGTAAACGATGGAATAGACGAAGCTGCTTGAGACCAGAGTGTCGCACTGCAAGTGAGAAGTATTGCGAGCACGCTAATTTTCATAATTCAACTTCCTTTCCATCGAGTCAGTATGGTATTTCGCTACTGCATACCTGACCATAGCCCACTGGTCCGCGACAGTTCTGAAATGTCGCGGGCATCCAGGCGTGAGTGGCGGCGTATGGTATGTGCAAGGGATCACATGGGGACCAGACAATGTAGGTTGGTTGCCCGCGTCAGTTCAATAATCGGAGTGGCCTGCCCGGTAATTTGAACCGACGAGATTGTTAGTGTAGCGCGGCGGGAGAGGTAGATATCTGCCCCTCGCAGTAGTAGGCGGCATGGGAAAGTGGAAAGAGTTCTTTGCTTTCCACTTTTGTATGGTCCGCCGACGGATGGCAGTCGCGACCGGGTGGCGGAACGCGGATGGGACGCCATGGGCAGGCTCCTGCGGCGGTTTGCCTTCGAACCCAGGGTCCACCTGGAAAACGGATTTGCTGGAGAGAACGAGCCCGTCTGGTTCAAGATTTTCGATGACAATCCCGATATTGTGATGGACAAGAGAAGCGACCTTGATGTCTGCAGCATCTGGTACTTGAACGCATACGGTTCACCTATTCTCTTCGACTCTGGAGAAAGCTGTTTCTGGCTGATTGCTGAAGACGCTCACACGCCACCCATTCAGAACCAGAACCTCAAGACATGAAATGGGCAATCAAAAGACCAATTGCACTTTTCGATTTGGACGGGACGCTTCGCGATACGTATGCGACCATTTACCCTCGGGCCGATCGGGTTCGGCTGTTCGATGGAGTTGCAGACCGCCTGCGGGAGCTCCGGCGTCGAGGATATCTGCTGGCCGGAATCACAAATCAGGGCGGTGTTGCGAAGCGAGTCATCACGAGCAAAGAAGTCGAGGCGGCCATACGCGCGACACAAGTCCGCTACCGACATCTCTTCATTCTGATAACTGGGCAAAAACTGCAGACGTTGATCCAAGATCCTAACACTCGCAATGCTACGAAAAGCGTAGCCGTGACGGTTTAGCTCTCTTCCAGCATTTTTCAATGCGTCCGCAAGATAGGTCTGCGAGACGATGGCGCAACGTCTTTGCACGTTGCGCCATCGTCGCCGGCTTCCTATCACGCCTTCGGCTCCTGCCTGCGCGAGCCGCGCTCTTCCTCTCTACTGTTCTGCGCCGGTGCTGGGCATTGACCGAATGTAGGCCACGATTGCCTTCATGTCCTGCGCGTTCAGGTTCGTGAGGGGCATGCCGCCCTTTTGCATTTGCTTGCTGTGATGCCGCAGCAGGTTCTCAAGCATGGGTGCGGGAAGAATCGACGCCGTTCCAGCCAGTCCGGGAGCGGCTACCGTTCCCTGCAAGCCGCCTACTCCGTGGCAGCTCTCACAGGAGTAATGCTGAAAGAGCGTCTTGCCACGCAGTGCGTCTGCCGAGAGGGGCGCCGCACTTATCGGCCGCGCTGCCTTAGCCGCAGGCGCAGCACCGGCGGCAGTCGACGGCGCGCCATGACTGGAGGACGCTGCCTGCGCCGAGGCTGCAGGAGCGGCAGTGCCCAGGCTGGAGAGATAGGCGATCAGTTGCTGCATCTGCGCATCGTTGATTGCGACTGTAGGCATGCCGCCGTCACGCATCTTCTTGGTGGGATGGCGCAGCAGGGCCGTGAGCTGAGCTGGCGGAAACTTCTGCGATATCCCGATCAGGCTGGGCGCAAAGTGTGTGCCTTGCGCATTCACGCCGTGGCACGCCGCGCAGCCATTGGCCACGAAGATCGCGCGGCCCCCGGATGCGGGCGTGTTTGCCGCCGCGTGGCTTTGCATTGCAGCAGCGGCAGGAGCGCTCGAAGGCGCTGCAGCGGGTGGGGCTGCCGCGGCGGTGGCATTCGACTCGTCCGTTGTGCTCTGCTCGGGCGTCGCCGCGGTGGCTGGCTCGTTCTGCTTCGGAGCAGCCGATGCCGTGCCCAAAGTGCGCAGATACGCGATCAGCGAGCTGACCTCCTGGGGCGTTGCTGCCAGCGGAGACATGCCACCGGCACGCATTTTTGCGTTCGGGTTGTGAAGCAGGGCAACCAGTTGCTGATCAGAGGCTTTTGCGATCAGGCCTCCCATCGGCGGCACGCGCGCTGTTCCTGCGCCCGCCTGCCCATGACAGGCGAAGCAGGCATGCGCCTGAAACATCTGTTGTCCGGCGGCAACCTCTGCCGATGCCGCTCCTCCGCCTGCTTCCGCTTCATGCGAAGTGCCGCCGCCCATCACAGCCGACTCTTTTGTCGGCGGAACCGGTCCCAGTTGGGCCACTTTGTGTGTCGCGGGCACGTTGGCAGCGCTTGTGCCAAGCGCGCCGAGGTAGCTGAGCAGCGCTGACATGTCGCTTGCGGAGAGGTCTACCGCAGGCATGTTTCCGGCGCGCATCTTTGCGTTGGGATTGTGCAGCAGAGCCGTGAGCTGCGCTGCAGGAAACTTGCTGGTGATACCTACCAGGCTCGGAGCGGCCGGAGTTCCTGTGCCATTTGCTCCATGGCAGCCGGAGCATCCATTTGCCTCAAAAACTCCCTTGCCCTGGGAGATCAGCGGATTGACCGGACCGGAACTGGCGAGTCCGGCCACGCTTCCTCCCGGAGACTCGACATAGGGTTGAAAGGGGGCCTTGCTGTATTCCTTTGCCTGCTGATCCTGCAGCGCGATCTGTGCCGCGATCGTGGGATCGTGGGCATCGTCAAGATGGCTCTTCATGCCGAGGAAGACTGCGCCTACCAGCACGATGGCAACTCCGAGCAGTGGAATGGGCCTGCGCCAGGGTCTGCGTTCCAGCTTGCGATCGAGAAACGGCAACAGAAAGAACAGCAGCGCGAGGATGCCCGGCACGACAACGATGGCAAAGACTACCTTGGGCCCTTCCCAGAACTTGAGCCACTCGAACATCGGCAGGTAGTACCACTCGGGCCGAGGCAGGAACTGCGTATCCGCAGGATTGGCAACTGGTCCCAGTTCCACAGGATGGAAGTAGGCCAGCACTCCGAGCCCGATCATCAGGAGCAGCGCGAAGGCCATGTCCATGAGCACCTGGCGGGGATAGAAGCCCTCGGGCGGAAGCTTTGGATTGACGGGGTCTTCGTTGATCGGCCCGGCTGGACCTGCTTTTCTGAAGAGCACAATGTGTGCGCCGATAAAGAGAAAGATCGCGCCCGGAATCAGGAAGACATGCGCCAGATAGAAGCGCGACAAGGTGAGGGTTCCAAGTGTGTCCCCGCCGCGCAGCAGCTTGGTCAGCCACTCTCCGATGAAGGGCACCTCGCCGACAATGTTCGTTCCTACCGCGGTCGCGAAGTAGGCCTTCTGGTCCCACGGCAGCAGATAGCCGGTGAATCCCATGGCCAGCACAAGGAGAGAGAGCAACGCGCCCGACATCCAGAGCAGCTCTCTGCGCCCTTTGAATGAGCCGTAGAGGAAGGTCTGCAGAAAGTGGAGTGCCAGCACGATGATCATCGCGCTCGAGCCGTAATAGTGCAGGCTGCGCAGGAACGCGCCCGCCGCAACCTGCTTGGTGATGTAGGCGACGCTGGTGTGCGCTGTCTCTGCCGAAGGGACATAGTAGAGCGCCAGGCACAGCCCGGTGATGATCTGGGAGATGAAAATAAAGAGCAGCCCCGAGCCAAATACATAAGCAAGGCGGGCACCCCCCGGAATTGGTTCGTCCAGTGAAGCATGCATCAAACCGGTCAAGCCGGTGCGCTTATCGAGCCAGCCATAGAGACGGCCTGGAGTCTTTTTCTCTTGCGGTTTATCTTCCTTCACTGGATCTCCCACTATCGCACCTAGCTCAATATTTCCTGGTTCGGTACATTCGATCGGAAGTACTCGAAATGAACCATCAGTTTTCCGTTTTCAACCTTGTGGGGAAGCGCATCCATTGCGCGTGGGGGCGGCCCGAAGACGTGCCTTCCACTAGGCGCGAACCGGCCGCCGTGACATGGGCACACAAATTCATTCTGGGCCTTCTGCCAGGAGACGCTGCAGCCCAGATGAGGGCAGATCGCAGACAGTACCTTCAACTGCCCATCTGCATTCCGGCTGACATAGACCGACTGCGATGAGACTACTTCGCGCCATCCATCCAGCTGTCGGAACTCAATCGTCTTCATCACCGGCTGCGATAGATTGGCTAGCTCCTCCACCGGGGCAACTACTGACCATCCACTCTGCTGAGACTTGGCATAGAGCGGATAAAGTACATAGCGAAGCACAGGCACGGCCAGCAGGGCGCCCATCCCTGCTGTGCCGATGCCCAGGAGTGTTCCAAAAAAAGACCGCCGGTTAATAACTATTACGTCTTTACTACTTTCTTTTTCATTCCCACTGCTGACAGGTTCCATGCGGTCTCCTAGAAGTTCACCCATAAGGCTAAGTACAGCGAATTATTGTCGGAAGCATTGCGATTTGCACCATCGTAGTTATTGCTGGCGCCGTTGAACTTGAAATATCCGGTGTAGGCCGCACTTAGATCAATGTTTTGCACGGGCCAGTAACCGAACTGTGCGATAAAGCCGCTCGTGTTGGGATGTCCATTATTGCTCCCGGTTAATGGAGCCTGCGCGTAGAGCAGTGCATCGGCATTTCCGGTAGTTGAGAACAGCGCGCCTGTTGCACTGTATTTATTCGTCCAGTGGTAGGTGCTGTCAAGCTTGAAGGTGTTCAGGTAGTTAGACTTTGTGCTCGCTCCACCTGCAGCGAAGGTCGCACCAAGGTCTGATTTTTCGTGGATATACGTTCCGTGCGCGTCCAGCAGGTTCGCGCCGAAGGGCCGTTCATATTGGAAGTCGAAGGATGGATCTACATATCTGTCTTCGGGACCTGTAACTGCGCCCGGAAAGGAGTTCATGTAGATGCCGTAGGTGCCAACTTCAAGATAGTTGCTGCCCCAGGTCTGCTGCCATGCAGCTCGCCAGTAAGGCGCCGCTCCGCTGATGTTGTACTGGTAGCCGGTGCCTGTCACAGGTGTGCTGGCGCCGCCATGCTCTGAGCGATAAAGGGTAACGTCTGTGTAGAGATGATTGGCGTACAGGCTGTAAGCGCCGAGGCCTGCAACGTCCTGCGCCAGGCCGCCGCTGATGACAGGTGAGGCGATCGGACCAACTGCAGAGCTGGAGGAGATCCACGGAAAGCCCCACGCTGGCGTGCTGTTCCATACATCTTCCACGGTTGGATTGTTATTCAGCGTGATCCCATAGAGCAGGTCGTGATTCCCCAGCTTTGTCTGATTGGCATAACGCAGATCGGTATTATCCATGCCGAAGTGATCGTCGGAGTGCGTGTAGGTGACCTGCGCCATTCCTCCGAAGTGAGGAGCAAAGGCTCCCGCCAGAAAGATACTCAACTGCTGAGGAAACCCGGCGCTTCCGTTCTGCGAACTCGGCTGGGTCGCCTGATCGACACTATCGGAGACAAGTATCATCGCCGACAGCGGAATATACCTTGTGAGCAGCAAATCTTTGGAGTTACCGACCTTGTCTCTCGGCGTCATGTCTGTAAGTACATAGCCATGCAGTTTGAAGTTTCGTCCGAAGGCTGTCAACTCCGGAGGATTACTGTGGCATACATTACAGGAGAGTCCAGTCTGACGCGCGAAGCTAGGAACTGCATAGGCATCTCCGGCAACAAGGAGAACTAAGAGAAGTGGTATCGTCCGGGCTATTTTTAACATGACGAGTCCTTAATGTTCCGGTAGCTAATATGTGGTTTTGTGAAGCTGTAGATGCTGACCGCGTATAGCTCACAGCGCCAGTCAGACGCTATGTCACAGATAAGACATACAGATAGTACTACGTCCGCTAAGTTACAGAATGTGATGGCCATCACAGGAGCCTAGACGGGCTCTACCCGTTTAGCCTCGCATAGCTACACGCTCTCTAGCTGAGCTGTATTGCTCAACTACTGTTTAGTAGTTAGCTGGTTGCTTTGGCTGGTTCCACGCAATTGATTATTGCAAGTCCTGCTCGCTTGAGGGGGAAGGGAAATTGCAGGATTCGCCAGACATAAGAGAGGCATAGGGAATGCCTCTCCCGGTGAGTTCACGTAGTGACTGGCGAGAGCTTAGACCTGCGGTGTTGTCGCGATTACAGCTCCCAGCGGCTTGTGTGTGCTCGGTGTGTTTTCGATAGTTGCCGCACTGGAATCTCCCGTTGCGTCGGGCTGGGTAGCTGGCGTTGCTGCATGGCGATTTCTATTTTTCTGTGCGGAGAAATAGCTCTTAAGATCGTGCTTCTTGATCAGGCTCATACTAGCTCCCGTGGTTCCGTTACTTTGGAGGGTGGTCGTCTGGAGCGAGTGAACTGCAGCTGAAGGCGAGAAGAAAAACATTACTTCTTCTTAGATCATACGCCTTAACTGGCTGCTCTGCCGGTTAAGTTAGCGTGGCTGGTAGTTACAAATCCTGGTTGCAGCTACTTCAGAAGTTATCCTGCTCCGCCGCGCTGGCCGCGATACTTAATGGCTCGCTTTCTTCTTCTGCGCTTGTCAGCAGTTCAGTTGGCAGCGGCTTGGTCGGCTTTACTCCGAGCGAGCGCAGCATCTCCGCCTGGCGAATTGCATTGCCGCGGCCCGTAGAGAGTTTCTTGATCGCATCGTCATAGCTCTGCTTGGCTGAGTCCAGGTCGCGGCCCACTTCGATCAGGTCCTTCGCAAAGGCGGCCAGCTTGTCATAGAGTTCGCCGCCGCGCTTGACGATATCCTGCACGTTCCTGGTTTGCTGCTCCTGACGCCAGAGTTGCGCCACGGTGCGCACGACAAAGAGCAGGGTGCTGGGGCTCACCAGCAGCACGCTCTTGTCCCAGGCCTCCTGCCACAGCGCGCCGTCGCGCGCGATCGCCAGCATGAAGGCCGGCTCGATCGGTACAAACATCACCACGAAGTCGAGTGACGGCAGATTGTAGAGCGTCTGGTAGTTCCGCTGCGACAGCTCGCGGATGTGTCCGCGCATCGACTGGATATGCCGCGTCAACGCCGTCTCGCGCAGCGACTCTTCGTCCGCGCTGCAGCAGTCGCTATAGGCGTTCAGCGAGACCTTGGAGTCGATGATGATGTGCCGGTTGCCCGGCAGCCGCAGCAGCACGTCCAGCCGCGCCCGGCTGCGGTCCTCGCGCGTCACCGTCTCCTGCACGGTGTACTCGTGGTCCTTGCGCAGGCCAGCCTTCTCGAGTAGTTGCTCCAGGATGAACTCGCCCCAGTCGCCCTGCGTCTTTGACGAGCCCTTCAGCGCGCTCACCAGGTTCGAGGCATCCTGTGAAAGCTGCTGGTTCAGGGTTTTGAGCTGGTCGATCTGCACGCGCAGCTCGGAGCGGCCGGTGATGCTGTCTTTTTCAAGCGACTCCACCTTCTGCTGGAACTCTCCGAATTTTTCCTTGAGCGGCGTCAGCAGCGCGCCCAGGTTCGCCTGGTTCTGCTCCGTGAAGCGCTTGGATTTTTCCTCCAGGATGTCGCTGGCCAGCGCCTTGAACTGGTTTGACAACTGCTCACGGGCATCGGCGAGCAGGGCCAGCTTTTCGGCGGATTTCTCCCGCTCGCCTGCCAGTTTAGCCGTGGCCTCGGCCAGTTGCCCGCTCAGCGCCGTCACCTCTCCCTGGAGCTGCATCTGCCGCGCAGCCGCCTGGTCGAGCGCCGCCTGGATCTCGGCCGCCCGCCGCTGTTCCGCCTGCGCGGATGCCTGGCTGGCCGCCAGCTGCGCCGCGGCGGCCGACTCCCGGGCCCGCAGGCTGTCCAGCTCGCGAGCTGCTTCGGCCGCGCGCCCGCGGGTGAGAAGAAAGCCGAGCGCAAGGCCCGCGGCCAGGGCGAAAATAGCGACAACAAGGATCGAGAGCATTAACGTTATACTGCCACCGGAGCAGCCCGAATGCGAATCCGGCGCATCGCTCCTTTACATGGTGCGGGGCGCTCAGTAGACTTGGAATTTCGGAGCGGAGGTGGACACGGGCATATCTGTGCCTGTTGTGCGCTCGCCGCCGGAGCAGTTTCCGAATCAAAAACTTCAGTTAAAGAATCTTTAGGAGATGAGCATGGCCGCAGCAGTGGAAGAGAAGGTAAAGCAGATTATTGTCGAGCAGCTTCAGGTGGATGAAGCTGAGGTCACCCCCAGCGCATCGTTCCAGGAAGACCTGGGTGCCGACTCGCTCGACGTTGTTGAGCTGGTCATGCAGTTTGAAGAGGCCTTCGACATTGAGATTCCCGATGAAGACGCCGAGAAGATCAAGACCGTAAAGGATGCCACCGAGTACATCGAGAAAAACGCGAAAGGCGGCAAGTAACCTTGCAGCGGCGAGTCGTAGTCACGGGGATCGGGCTCATCTGTGGTGTGGGCCACACCGCGCCCGAGGTCTGGCAGGGGCTGCTGGAAGGCCGAAGCGGCATGTCGCCGATCACAGGCTTCGATCCGACGGGCTTCTCCGTCACCTTTGCGGCTGAGGTGAAGAACTTCGACCCGCTCAAGTTCATCGATAAGAAGGAAGCGCGCAAAATGGGGCGCTTCATTCACTTCGCGCTGGCTGCCTCGGCCGAGGCGATGCAGTCCTCCGGGCTCAAGATCACTCCTGAGAACGAGACGCGCGTCGGTGTCCATATCGGTTCAGGGATTGGCGGCTTCGATGTGATCGAGCGCGAGCACTCGGCCATGCTCGCCGGGGGCCCGCGTAAGATTTCGCCCTTTTTCATTCCCGCAGCGATCGTTAACCTGGCCGCCGGTCAGGTCAGCATCCGCTACGGCGCCAAGGGTCCGAACGAGGCTACCGCGACCGCCTGCACCACCAGTGCGCACGCCATCGGCGACGCTTATCGCACCATCCAGCGCGGCGACGCGGATGTGATGATTGCTGGCGGCGCAGAGGCGGCCATTACCCCCATGGGCGTTGGCGGCTTCGCTGCCATGCGGGCGCTTTCCACCCGCAATGACGACCCCGAGCACGCCTGCCGTCCTTTTGATAAGGACCGCGACGGATTCGTGGTCGGCGAGGGCGCCGGAATCCTGATCCTTGAGGATCTGGAGTTCGCCAAGGCGCGAGGCGCAAATATCATGGCCGAGATTATCGGCTACGGTATGAGCGCGGATGCCTACCATATGACCGGCATGGCGCCGGAGGGTGAGGGCTGTTTCCGTGCCATGAAGAATGCGCTCGACAGCGCGCATCTTCGTCCGGAGCAGATCGAGTACGTCAATGCACACGCCACCTCGACTCCGCTTGGCGATGCGGCTGAGACGGCAGCGATGACCAAGCTCTTCGGCGAGCACGCCACCAGCCACAAGCTGCTGGTCAGCTCGACCAAGTCCATGACCGGCCATCTCCTGGGGGGCGCTGGCGGACTCGAAGCAGGCATCACCATCATGGCGCTGCAGAACCAGCTGGTTCCTCCGACGACGAATCTCGTGGAGCCGGATGTAGACTGCCGGCTCAACTACATTCCGAACAAGCCGCAGGCGGCGACAGTCAATATTGCCCTGTCCAACTCCTTTGGCTTCGGCGGCACCAATGGGTCCCTCATCTTCAAGCGCTGGGAGTAGTTTGAGTCACCAGTTCAAGCCCGCAGCCTGAACTGGTGACTGTGCTTCATGCGGCGATCGCCGCATACCCTACCCCGACAATTGTGATGATCAACCACCAGCCGATCACGGCAGCAGCCGCTGAGCCTCGCTTGACCCGCGCCACAATCGAGCAGCCGAGAATCAGCAGGGCCAGCGTCCAGATAGTGAAAAGATCAATCGATGTTCCCAGGCTTCGCAGCCAGAGCGGAACATCGCTCCCAAGGTAATAGCCAATGTTGCTGCCCAGCGGATTCTGGATCAGGAAGGAATCCGCGCCGACGCCCGCAAAAAGGGCGAGCACTGCCAGCAGTGCTTTCAACGCCGCGGGCAGATAGGCGTACATCCACACAGCAAAGAGCTGGCTGAACTTTGCATGGCCGCCAAGACCAAAATTGAGCGTGGCCATGAGCACAGCAGCCGCGAGCGCGGCCGCGATCAGACCGAAGACCGGATACATGTAGGAGGAGACGGCGGTGAACTTCGATGCTATCGCCTTGGCCTGTGCCGCCTGCTGCGGAGCCATGCCCTCGAAGCGCTGCTGCGCCTTGGGACTCTGATTCAGGATGTTCTCATAGACTCGCTCCCAGCCGACCTTCTTCTGGATCGTGCCGCAGAAGATCAGCGCAACCAATACGCTGATCAGAAAGGGAAGCCACCAGCTTGCATTGCGCAGAATGTCGTGGAAGGTCTTCGAGGGGGCAGTGAATGTATCCACCACGCGTTCTACTTGGGAGAGCGGTTCAGCGTTCAAAGCAGGGCTCAGGTCGGACATGGCAGGCCTCACATAAAAAAAAGGGTTCGCAGCACGCCGCGATTGTACCGCGCCCGATTCGGGACGCAACAGAAATCGGAACCACGGTCAGCACTTGTTCCAGACCCTAGTTCGCGATAGCCTGAAAAGGCTCACTGGTCTCCGCGGCTCCTTTTTCATGCATCTTTCATCGTTATCGCGCTTTGTGCCTGCCTCGGCATCACCCCTTCTGCTCGCTGCGGTTTTGCTCGCCTCGGTCATGCCCTCGCAGGCGGCGGTTCATCGCCGTCATCACCACACCGTTGCGCACATGCGCCGCGTTGCCCGCCATATGCAGACGGGCCGCACTACGGCTCATGCCACTATCCCGGACGTTCCGCTGCGCCACGTTGCCAGCCTGCCGCCGCTCAAGGGCACCTATGAGTCGCTGGTACGCCAGAACGAACGTAATCAGGCTGAGGGCCTTCAGCGTATCGAAAACGATGAGCAGCTGGATCAGCTTCGCGAAGAGAAGCTGCTGGTCTCACTGCCCGTCACAGACGGCCTCCATGTGAACCCGGAGATGCCGCAGAATCGCCGCTACTGCCGTCCCTGGACGGCCCGGTTTCTTGCCGATCTTGGCCGCGTTCACTATGAGCGTTTTCATCGCTCACTGCAGGTCAACTCGGCGGTGCGTACGGTGCAGTACCAGCGTCGCCTTATGGCGATCAACGGCAACGCCGCGCCGGCTGATGGCGATGTCGCTTCACCCCACCTTACCGGCGCAACCATTGACATAGGCAAGCACGGTCTCACCATGTCTGAGATTGCCTGGATGCGCGCCTATCTGCTTCCCCTGCAGAGTGCGGGCAAGATCGACGTGGAAGAGGAGTTCCACCAGGCCTGCTTTCACATCACGGTTTATGACAGCTATGCGCCGATGCCCCTGATGTCGCGGCCTCCCGTGGAGGTAGCCAGCGCTCCCCAGGCTCCGGCTGCACGGCCCCGCGTCGTGCGTGCGTCCATCCATAGAGTCCATCGTTCCTCGCGTCACCGGAGAGTCCACGCCAGCCTGCTCGCTGCTGCGCGCCTGCGCTAAGTTTCCTGTTGCCCGCTGGCGGATCTTGCCGTAAGCTTCACGATCAATGGAGCTTCTTTCGGCAACAGACGCCATAGGGCCAGCCTTTGCCCGTACCCGTTCGATCCTGATAGGGCCCGGGCGCACGGGCATCTTTTTGAAGCTGGCTCTGGTTGCCGCGCTTACCCAGCCTGCATTTTTTTCCGCTGTCTTTACTTATCCGCTGCAGGGCGCACAACTGGCGCTGAACAATGCCATGCAGCACCGCCATGCCGTGCAGCAGTTCAGCGGCGGCAGCGGACTGGCGGTTGCGGGCCTCGCTATCTTTGCCGTCATCGCCCTCATCATGCTCGTCCTCTGGGTGAGCGCTACTTATTTATTTTGCCGTTTCCGCTTCGTCCTTTTTGACCTGGTGCTCTACCGCGAGGGAGCGGTAGGCGTGCCGTGGCGTAAGTATCGCCGTCAGGCCTGGCGCTACTTTGGCGTCCTCTTCCTGGGGATGATGGTGTTTCTTCTGCTGGCAGCCGTCTTCGCCGGCCCAGCCTTTCTCCACCTGGCGCACACCTCTGTCGTTCTCGCCCGCCATGGGGGGAGTGCAAACCCCTTCGCGCTGCTGGGAGCGCTGCTGCCGATCTTTGTCGTGTTGTTCGCGCTCAGCCTGCTCTATTCGATCTTCGATGCGATTGCGCAGGATTTCCTGCTGCCACCGATCGCCCTTGAGGACGCACCGATCGAGGGTGCTTTTGGCCGCTTCAAAAATCTCTTCGCCGCGTATCCTGGCCAGACTCTTCTCTATCTCCTGCTGCGTCTGGTGCTGGGCATCGGCCTGAGCGCCGTGCTGATGCTTGCAGCTGCTGTCGTGGTGGGGTTGTTGGCCGTGGCCTGCGGCCTGCTGGGGGTTCTGCTCTTCCATCTGCTCTGGACCCACGGCATCGTCGCACGGGCTGTTTTCATGGCGGCCGCAGTCGTGCTTCCGCTGCTCGTGCTCGGCGTTTACCTCTGTGCCGCTGTCTCTGTCTACGGAGTCATCGGAGTCTTCAAGCAGTCCTACGCCCTTTACTTCTACGCGCCTCGCTATCTGGAGCTGGGCCGCAGACTCGATCCTCCCAACGACGCGCCTCCCGTTGCACTTGAGGTTCCTCCGCCGCCACCCTTGCCGCCGCTGTCGAGTCCGCCCATCTGGTAATCGCCAAACAAAAGTAATATTGGTCGATCCACCCCTCTCCTTCATACTTAGCTCACAAATCCACCTGTCCTTCCTCTTTTGCGCGCGTGACTGTGCGTTATTGAGCTGGAGTTCTGCCTTGTTCTGGCAGCTTTGGGGTCACGCGTGATCGCAGGTATGCGAAAAATGACCGCAGTCGCGGCAGTACTCGCCTGCACATCCTGCTTATCCCCCATGAAGGCGCAGCAGACCGCGCTCCATCGTATTCCCCGAGCCGCGCGGGCCGTCTCCCGGCGTCGCATCGATCCGCATGCCGCGGCCGCTTCCGGCAACCGGCGGCAGGGCACGCAGCAACCTCGCCAACAGGCGGATGCTGCCGCCGCACCGTGGACGCCCATCGGTCCGCAGCAGGTTCTCACCGCCGCCTACGGGCTTGTTACCGGCCGCGTCACCAGCATTGCCGTCGATCCTCATGACGCCACCGGCAACACTGTTTACGTAGGCACGACCGGCGGCGGCGTGTGGAAGTCGACCAACGCCGCCGCCGCTCCCGGCTCAGTCAGCTTCTCGCCGCTCACCGACGCCATTCCTGCGTACACCACCGTCAGCACCCTCTCGCTGAGCGTGGGCGCGCTCACCGTGCAGCCCGGAGGGACGGGCGTGGTTCTTGCCGGAACCGGAGACCCTAACGACGCGCTCGATTCCTACTATGGCGGCGGGATTCTTCGCTCTGATAACGGCGGCAACACCTGGGATCTGATCTCCAGTACCAGCGACGCTTTCAACGGCGGCTACCGCAACAGCTCCTTCCTTGGGCTAGCCTTCTCCGGCTTTGCGTGGAGCACGACCAGTCCCGGCACCGTAGTCGCTGCTGTCTCCGACGCCATCGAAGGCGCCGTCGTCAACGCGCCGGTCGACGGCTACAGTACCACCGGCCTCTACTACTCCACGGATTCCGGGCAGACCTGGTACATGGCCACCATTGAGGACGCCAACGGCCAGATCATCCAATCGCCTGACTATGAGCTCTTCAGCGGCGGCAACCCGGCAACCTCGGTCGTCTGGAACCCCGTCCGCAAGCGCTTCTACGCCGCCGTCCGCTTCCACGGCTATTACGATTCGCCCGACGGCATTACCTGGACGCGACTGGCAAATCAGCCCGGCCCCACCCTTACGCAGCAACTCTGCCCCACGAATCCTCGCCTGCCCGCCTCGACCTCCTGCCCGATCTACCGCGGCTCTATCGCCGTGCAGCCGGTTACGGGTGATCTTTTCACCTGGACGGTCGACCTCAACAACCAGGATCAGGGCCTTTATCGCGATGTCTGCACGGCGGTCGGCAGCGCCTGCTCGTCGCCCGCCGTCCGCTTCCAGCAGAAGATCGACTCGGTGGCCCTTGAGGCAGGCAATGGCGACATCACCATTCCGCAGGGAGACTACAACCTGACGCTCGCCGCCGTGCCTTCGCAGCAGGACACGCTGCTCTTTGCCGGAACCGGAGACGTCTACCGCGCCAGCATGGCGAACAGCTTCACCTGGCGCAACACGACCAACGTCAACACCTGTGCCGCCGCTTATGTCGCACCGTCCAACCACGCCATCGATGGCACCTTCGGCCCCATCGGGCTGATCTACTTCGGCAACGACGGCGGTCTCTGGCGCACCACCGATGACGTGAACCAGACCCAGCCTGCGTGCTCCTCCGATGATGCGGCCCACTATCAGAATCTCAATGCCAACCTCGGCTCGCTGGCGGAGGTGAGCAGCTTCTCCGGCGACCCCACCGATGCCGGAACCCTGCTGGTGGCACTCGGCGCGCTGGGCACCGCCAGCTCCGCCTCTGGCCAGCCAGCGTGGACACAGGTGCTCGACGGGGAGGGGGCTCACACTGCCGTAGATCCGGCGAGTTCGCAGAACTGGTATGCCAGCTCCGGCCCGGGCGTCGCCATCAACCTCTGCGTCGACGGAGCCGCCTGCACAGCCCAGAACTTCAGCACGCCCCTCATTCAGAGCACGCAGGTCGGTAGTGACGGCGATCAGCTACTGTTGCCCGCCACGTGGATGCTCGACCCGCAGAACCCCGCCAACGTCATCGTGGGCACATGCCGCGTCTGGCGCGGTCCCGGCACTGGCGGAGCATCCCTGGACTCGCTTAGTCCAATGCTCGACGGCGACCAGCAGCCTTACTGCAACGGCAACGCGCAGATCAGGTCGCTGGCGGCCAGCGGCACCCCTTCCGATGCTCCCGGCGTACCCGAGCTCGTCTATGTGGGCATGGCCGGTGCGCTTGATGGCGGTGCCCCGTTCAATGGCGCGGGTGGTGGCGCGCCGGGCCACATCTACGTCGCCCCGCTCACCGGCCAGATGCACCTTCCTGTCAACTGGTCCGATCTCTACCGTCATCCCGTAACTAACCTGGCTGGTGGCGCAGGACTCTTTAACCCCGGCGGATTTGATATTTCAAGCATTGCTGTCGATCCGCATGATCCCACCGGGCAGACGGTCTACGTCACCGTCGAGGGCTTTGACAACAACGGCCGCGGCGGCCCGGCCATCTATCGCTCCATTGACGGAGGCGCGCACTGGCTCAGCATCAACGGCGGCGACCTGCCCAACGCTCCGGCTAACAGCGTCGTCGTCGATCCCAACGACGCAGGCACGGTTTACGTCGCGCTCGATACGGGCGTCTACGTCACCCGCAATGTCAGTTCCTGTTCTGATCCAACCCTCAACTGCTGGACGCCCTTCGGCACGTCGCTCCCCAAATCGCCGGTGACCGCTCTTCGTGTCTTCCAGCAAGGCAATTCCTCGCTGCTCCAGGCAGCCACTTATGGCCGCGGCCTCTGGCAGATTCCCCTGCTCACCGCCGGTCAGCAGCAGTCAACAGCTGCGTTCAGCGGAGCTCAGACGCTGACCTTCAGCGGCCAGCCGCTCCAGAGCTCCAGCCCACCGCAGACGCTCACCCTCAGCGACACCGGGCAGGTTCCGCTCAGCATCAGCCAGATCGCCGTCAGCGGCGACTTTGCCGAGCAGGACAACTGCACCGGGAGCGCAATCGCGCCGGGCGGCAGCTGCGCCATTCAGGTCACCTTCACGCCGTCTGCTCTGGGTTCGCGTACCGGCACCCTCACTGTCTTTGCAAATATCCCCGGAGGCCAGCTCACGGCGTCGCTCACCGGCACGGGCGCCGCCGCGCCTGCCATTGTGCTCACTCCGTCCGCGCTTAACTTCGGCAGCGTCCTCAACGGAGTCACCTCGCCTGTCCAGTACATGACCATCTCGAACACCGGAGGAGCGACCGCCACGCTGCAGACGCCGAAGATCACCGGCGATTTCGCTCTCAGCGCGAACACCTGTGGCGCCTCGCTCCAGCCGAACTACGGCTGCACCGTCGGCATTACTTTCACCCCGTCGGTCTCCGGCGCCCGCAGCGGCGTTCTCTCTGTCACTGACGGAGCAGGCACCCAGACGGCGCAGCTCTCCGGCACAGGCCTGTCGCCAGCTACGGACACGCTCTCGACACAGGCGCTTGTCTTCGCGCCCCTGACCGTGGGCGCTGTGAGTGCGCCTCAGTCGGTGACAATCACCAACAGCGGCGGCACGGCGCTTACCGAGATCGCTGTCCGCACTACAGGCGACTTCTCGGCGGTGAACAACTGCGGCCCGATCCTGTCTGCCGGGCTCACCTGCGCCGTCACCGTGAGCTACATACCGCGCAGCATCGGAGCGGCCGCGGGAACCCTTACGATCACTGACATTCTTCATCAGCAGACCATCGCGCTCAGCGGCGTCGGCGTTGCCCCGCTCGGTGTGGTCTCTGCCTCCCCGCAACAGGTCAGCTTCGGCAGCCAGGGAGTCGGTTCCGTCAGTGCTCCTCAGGTAGTGACGCTGGTCAACAATGGAGCGGTTCCACTCACCAGCCTCGCTTATGCCGTCTCGGGTAGCTTTTCCCTGCAGAGTGCCGCGAATGCCTGCGGAAGCAGCCTCGCTGTCGGCGCAACCTGCAGCATCGGTCTCGTATTCGATCCCGCCCAGACCGGTCCCCAGACTGGCGCCCTGATCGTCAGCGGTGGCAACCTGTCGGCCCCGCTTACGGCACAGCTAAGCGGAGCGGGAGCGGACTTCAACCTCAACTTCCTTGGCAACCCCACCATCGTCATCACAAGCGGCCAGACGGCCAGCTGGCAGTTTCGGCTTTCTCCCCAACCCGGCTCCAGCGGAACTGTCAACTTCACCTGCTCGGGCGCGCCTGCCAATACTCTCTGCACCGTTAATCCCACCAGCCTCACCCTGCAAAGTGGAGTCACGGGCACGGTGACCATGACCGTCACAACTGCAGCCGTCGCGGCAGCTCCTGAACCTGCAGGCCCTTGGTCTACGCCGTGGTCCCGCGCAAGGACCGCGCTCGCGCTCGCTTGCCTGCTGCCCCTGGGGCTTCTGCCGCGTCGCCGCCGCCTGGGACTGATCGCAGTGGCCGCAGCCGTGCTGACGCTCCTGCCCACGGCCTGCGGAGTGAGCTCCTCGGGAGGTTCATCCGTCCCCCCGCCGGGCAGCGCCGCTGGCTCGACCACCTCCGGGACTTACACGCTCACCCTCAGCGGGGCCCTGCCCGGCATCAGGCGCGATGCCGCTGTCACGCTCATTGTGCAGTAGCTGGTCAGTCCGCAGCCGTGCCGCGCAGAAACTACTCACAGCGCACTTTTTTCCTGCAGGGCGAGTGAAAACTTCTCGGCCCGGCCTATTACCGAGCAAAGAAATAAGACTGCGCGCTCCTGGGATTTAGCATCTAAAGCTATTGGTTTGAAGGCGATGAACCAATCCCAAGAGTCTGGGACACACTTTGGCCACCCATGTGCTCTATCACAGTGCATACAGGTAGCTGCGCAGCCGCCGGTGTGTGTTCCAAGCCAAGGAAGAAGGATAAGGAAGATGAAAACGGCAAAGAAAACTCACTTGATCCCTGGAGCGGTAACTGCGCTGCTTTTGGCAGCGAGCCTTGGAGTACAGGCTTATGCGCAATCGGGCTCTGCACAGGTGCAAACGGGCGCTTCTGCGAATGGAGCGAGCAGCGCAAGCGCTTCCCAGAATTCCCAGACCGATTCTACAACTGCGACTGGCAAGCCACTTGAGACGAAGTCCAAGGAAGGCTTCTGGGGCCACATGAATCCGCTGGCTCGCAAGAAGTGGGTCAATCGTCAGTTGGATCCCGTCAAGGGCCGCCTGAACGAACTTGATGAGCTTCAGGCGAAGAATGCCAACGACATTAAGGATGTAGATTCACGCGCTCAGGCAGGAATCAATAAGGCGCAGTCCGCAGCCGATCAGGCAAACCAGCTTGCTACCACCGCGAGCGGCACTGCTTCTCAGGCGCAGCAGACGGCGCAGCAGGCAACTGCACAGACAAGCAAGCTGAGCTCAACAGTCTCGAACCTCGATCAGTACCAAAAAGTGAATGAAACCGAAATCGCGTTTCGTCCAGGCCAGACCGTGTTGAACACCAAGGCGAAGGACGCACTCGATCAGCTCGCAACGCAGCTGAAAGGGCAGAAAGGCTATGTCGTAGAGATCGAGGGATATTCCCACAGTCGCGGTCAGGCTGGCATTCAGAACTCGCAGCACATGGCCGATTCGGTAGTTCGCTACCTTGTCGAGCAGCACCAGGTTCCCGTCTATCGCATTCATCAGGTCGCGATGGGCAACGCACCACTCTCAGATTCAACCGGCGTGTCATCCAAATCGGGCAGCGTGGTCCGTGTAGTGATGATGCAAAACAGTTTAGCGGCCTTGAACTAGTCATCTATTGAATGGCGGTTCGCCGATTGGCGCGACGCAGCAGTCTCCCCCAGCAGCCCTCCCCCCAGGGTGCTGCGTCGCAACCAGCGGTTCGAGGCAATAAAAATTTAGTGGATACAACAATAACGAGATAAGTATCCCTACCAAGCTCTCACACAACGAGAGAACCAAGGCAGATTGGCCCCTCACTCGAGGGGCCCTTTTTTTGGTCTTTTGCGCTTAGCGTACAAGATAGACTGGGTGCTTATGTCCACCGATTCTGCTCCTTCTTCGCAGCGCGTGATTGCAGTGATTCCGGCGCGGCTTGCGTCTTCGCGGCTGCCGCGCAAGGTATTGCGCGAGATCGCGGGCGAGCCCATGCTGGCGTGGGTGTATCGCGCGGCGCAGCAATGCCCCCTGCTGGATGATGTATTGATCGCAACCGACTCTGCGGACGTGATGGAGTTTGCGCAGTCACGGGGCTTCGCTGCGATGCTCACGCCAGTGGACTGCGCGAGTGGGACCGATCGTCTGCATGTGGTCGCGCAGTCAGTTTTTGCGGGGATTTACGTCAATATTCAGGGGGATGAGCCGCTGTTGCGGCCGGAGCATATTGAGGCGCTGCTGGCTCCCTTCAGCCGCGCGGAGGTGGGCGTAACTACGCTCTCCACACCATGCGCGGCGGTGGATGTGGACAATCCTAACGCGGTGAAAGTGGTGACGGCGAGGGATGGAAGAGCGCTCTATTTTTCACGGGCCACGATCCCTCATGACCGCGACCGGAGCGGGTTTGCGGGCTATCGCAAACATCTCGGGCTCTATGCGTACCGGCGTGAAATGCTGCTGCGCTTTCCTGATTTAGCGGCGAGCCGTCTTGAAGAAATCGAGAAGCTGGAGCAGTTGCGGTTTCTCGAAAACGGCATCGATATCTACGTTTCCCCTACGAATTTCGAGACGATCGGCGTGGATACGGAAGATGATTTACGGCGCGCAAATGAGGCGATTTTGCGCACGTTGCATGCCAAAGACACCCCCGAGCGATAATTACTATCACCTGATAATCATTATCGCCCGGTCGTGGTTTTGCGGGTTATTTTGCGGCGAGAAAGCTGTCGATGATGGGGCTGAGTTTGCCCATATCGCAGCCCGGCGAGGAGTGGCCGCAGTCGGAGTCGAGGACGACGGTCTGGGCGTGGATGAGCTTCGCGAAGGCAAGGGCCGGGATGGGGTTGACCATGTGGTCCTGGCTGGCGTTGATGATGAGGGTACGGGCCTTGACCTTGGCCGCTGCGTCGTAGATCGAGCCGCCGGCGGTGATGTCCTGGGTGAGCATGGCGTTGAGCTGGTAGAGGTAGTCGTTGGCGTCAAAGGGACGGCCCTCGGTGGTCAGCCGCTCAAAGTAGCCGGGGAACATTTCGCGGGTGGTGTGATCGACGCGGAACTCGGGAGTGGTCAGGTTCATGTCATGGATGAGGGCGACGATGGGGAGTTTGGGCTGCGTGGTGTAGCGGCCGCCCTGCCAGGCTGGGTCGAATTTGAGCGCGAGCTTCTCGGAGTTCCAGAGCATTTCGTCATAGGAGGTCAGCTGCGGAGTGCCGACGATGGGCACGGCTGCGTCCATGAAGGTCGGGTAGCTGACCATCCACTGAAAGGTCTGCATGCCGCCCATGGAGATGCCCATGACGGCATGGACGTGGGTGAGGTGAAGGGACTCCGTGACGAAGCGGTGTTCGGCATCGACCATATCGCGGATGGTGAAGTGGGGGAAGCCGACGCCATGCTGGGTGGTGCTGTTCGAGGGCGAGCAGGAGAAGCCGTCGCCGAGGGGATCAAGGACGAGGATGTAGTATTTCGAGTCGTCGACGAGACGGCCGGCGCCGATGTTGCCGCTGGCGTCGCCACTGCGTCCGGTGAACCACATGGGATAGAGGACGACGTTGCTCTTCGCGGCGTTGAGCTTGCCGAAAGCGCGGTAGGCGAGGGTGCAGTCGTGAATGGTCTGGCCACTCTGGAGCTTCAGGTCGCCGAGTGAGGCATGCTGCAAGGGCGGAACGGCCTGCGCATGGAGGACGGTTGCAAGGCAGAGGGCGAGGGCGCTGAGAAGGGACTTTTTCATGTCAGGGATAGTTTAGAGGAGCGCCGGTTTCAGCGGTGGAAGGTGATTGAGTCCATGAGCGCTTCCAGCGAGAGCGTTCGTGAGAAATCCGCCTACACCGCCGTTATTTCCTATTCCGAGGTTGTTCAACCCTCCGGCTAGGCTTGTCCTCTGCGCGAAGCCAGAAGCACAATTGAGAACACTCGGTTTATTTGGGGCATCAACGGTGCCGGAAGAAATATGCATAAGCGGTGATGCCAAACATCAAAATGTAGCAGACCGCCAATACCGTCCACATTGCGGGTCTTCGCCAGCTTTTTACGACGTCACTTTCCGATGTACCGAGCAGCCCACTCCATCCCGCTGAAAACAGCCACCAGATGGCCGTAATAATCGGCGGCGCGAATACATCTAGCATGATTTGCTGCCAAAGAGTCAAAGCTCCGCTACGCCCCATTTGTCTCCCAACCTAGTTGATTAAGCCAGCAGCACAACCTGCAAGCCCCGCCGCATATGATGCAGCGTCATATCCAAACTTTATCCATCCCACGCCTGTTGCGTATTCTGCTCCGGTAAGACCTGCCGTTGTGGCAGTCCCTGCAAGTGTTGTGATTTCGCCACCAGCATTGAGGATACCGTTCGCTCCAATAGCAATCGAATCTTGCACAACGCCTGCAATTCCATTGCTGAGTCGTCCCGCCGGCCCTTCTCCGGCTCCAGGCAAACCTCCCCGAGTTCCCCCGAAAGCAACATCTGCCGTCGATCCTTGACCTGTAAATAAGTTCACCAATCCACTGACAGCATTACCTCCCAGAGCATTTGTAAGAAAACCTCCTACCCCGCCGTTATTACCTATCCCGAGTGCGTGCAAACCTCCAGCAATACTTGTACGGTCGGCAAAATCTGAGGCACATTTCAAAACACTTGGGTTATTTGGGGCAACGCAATTCGCGCCCCCCACAAGAAGAGGAGTGACGTCGTAGGAATATTCACACCCCAACACGGCTTTCATCGGTCATCAGTACGATGGGAAAGTATCCCAAGCGGATCAGAAATGGCTCGGATGAATGAACCAGAGAAGAGGTTCTGCGGTCGAAAAGCCCAGTGGATGAAGATGTAGATGGTGTTCATTAGCAAGAAGCTCGTCAGAATCAAAGAAACCATTCTCTCGACAAGCGGTTGATTCCCCAGACCAACTCCTACGATGAAAACTCCCAAACAACAGATGAAGTTTAGGAGAGATATGCTGAACACAGCCCTTGCTAATTTGAGTCTCGCTGGCGTCACAAGGATCATGGGTAACCAAGCCCTCGGACCCGCCCCTCTTTGGAACGTAGCGATTGCAGCGGTTGCGTGAAACGCAAACACGGTCTCGACGATCCAAACATCGTTTGGAATTGTGGCTCGGTTATAGAGGGCCGCAACATACCAAGCGAGGGAGAGAAGCGTTCCCAAACACCCATACCAGAATGCGTAATATCGGATCAGTTTTCTCATTTTGTCTGGTAGCACTGGTAGATGTCGTAAGCGGCAGAAGCCGTATTGAGGAGATTTGCGACTGTTCCAGCTGTAGAAGCTGCCCCTTCCAACTCATTGATCGCTGTTCGAGCGTTATTCCAACTTCCACCGGTGAGAGAGTTCAGCCTTGTGAAGGCTTGCATTCTTCCGGCATCGTTGAAGTTCATAGTCTTGATGAGCGAATATGCGCTGCATCAGCAGCACACGCTAGATGCTTCGTATTGATACCGTTATTTGGGGCGATGCTTCAGGTGCTTTCATCATCCTCATCCGTTGAGGGCCTGATAAAGAATGTGGCTCCTGCAATCAGCAGTGCAACTAGGATCGGGACGAAGGGGCTCAGCCAGAACATAGCATTCACCGCACTCGCATTCCGAATATCGTTCCAGCCTTGGATGCAAACGATCATCCAGAACGCAGCAAACAGAAACAGGAATGCCCGAGACACGACTAATGCCTCCCACTGACCATTCTCGCGAGTCTTCACAGCGAGCGCCGACAGCAAGCCACAAACAATGCACAGGCAGATGAGCAAGAACCACCCGTCGTGCACAAGTTCCAACGCGTTGCGCACGCTCACATTTACGGGTGACATCCGATATACCCCGCTGCAAACGTAAGACCGTCTAAGGCGAACTTCGCGGCAGCCAGCGGGAACGCCATGCTGTCCCCGATTGCGGTTTCACCTGCCAGTGTAGTCACAGAGGTAGTGGTTGCCGCATTAATGGCAGGAGCAAGTGCCGTATTAAGTGGACCCTGGAGGCCTGGCGATGCACTGTCCGGTAAGGGAATCCCTAATAGTGGACCACCGGCAACTCCCATCGGGTAAAGGTCGAACCCGCTCTTGCCGTTTTGGCCAGTGCCGGCATCGAATGCGTCTACGAATCCCGAAAATGTATTACCAAGCGCTGCATTCAGGAATGTGGAACCAAAACCATGATAGTTGTCGAGACCTGTTATCCCGGCGATGCTGAACTGATTGGCAAATTGGGCGGCACAGTGGAGGCGGTTTTGGTTATTTGGGGCCGGGAACCAGTATCCCCCGAAAGATCTTTCTGTTCCAGACAAAATAGGGGCTGGCCCTCCGGGAGTTCCTCCTACCAGCCCACCACCGCTTCCCCCCGTACCTACAACCCCAACACAATCGGGTCCACAGTCAAACCCGTAATCGAGTCCCAGTAGGTCTGTGAAAGCCATAGGCATGTTGCCGACATAGCTATAGCGATTGAAGCTCTGCGGATTGGTGAGGTCATAGGAGCCCATGTAGGGGTCTGGGGACATCCAGAGGCCCTGAGCGGAAGCGTATTGGCGGAACTGAGCATGCTCTGTGGCAGTTTCGCTGTCGTGATCAAGAGTGGCGAAATGATTGTTATCCTGATCGGCGGCTGACTGAAGAATGTTGGGAGTATATCCATCGCCAAAAGAAAGCGATTGATAGGTAGCCGCGGTCGCGCCCGTGTAGTCCGTCCGCAGACGCTCGGTTCCCAGCCAGTTCTTGTGCTCGAAATAGGTTGTGCCGTTCACGGAGCGGTAGGCGATCTGAAGGCGGGTGTTCCACTCAAGGGTTTTTGCCTGAGTGGGGGCTGTAATTGAGTGTGCACAATCGTTCCGCTGCTCTTTCTCGCTTGTTTGCCGTCCAATGCGACTCGGTCTCAACGCTTCCTTCATTGAACGAGGTTCACATCCACCGCCGAAAAACTTTAAGCGCACTTTCACCGTTTCCTGGTCTGGTTTTCGCGACATGAGTTTATCTCGGGTGAGGCTCGCTCGTCATCGAAGTATTCAGGAGAAATTCACCTTCGTCTGCATCTACCGGCTGCAGATCGAGAACGAAGGTGTGGGGGCCAGGAAATGAGCCTAAAAGGCGAACACGGAAATAGTAGGAATGGCCTGGCTGCGCAGCAAAGCTGTCCAGCACGGTCGATGGGGGTTCTTGCATCGCGCTCCATTGTCCCGAGATGCACAAATGATGCTCGCCCGGCGTAACAACAAATCCGAAGTGGGAGCGCCGCTTGTTGGCTCCTACCCATTTGCCATCCAGCCCGATCTTGCTTGTTGAGGGCGCAAATCTATCTGTGATGAGATTCGGGACATCCTGTATGACATACACGACGGCGTTGCTATCGGCATTGAGTGTTCCATTGGTGTGTTTCAGGGCCACATCAAACTTCACATTTCCCGAGCCGCAGCCTATGGTCTTAGCTGCACCAGGGGACTGATGGCCATATGCCGGCCATGTACATAAACAAAGAAGCATGATCAGGGAGGTGTATCTGTTCATCCTGTCGGACTCGCTCTCTTTTGAATTTCCCCACCCAGGCTAGCGTGGGGTGGGCATGATCGACGGCATTTCCCGCCATCCGGGCGGGACGGAAAACTGCGTATCGCTGACCGGTCCTGGTGAGACCTGGGTGACGAGCATGGTCATATCCTGTCCGGCGGCATCGGAGGTCTTTGCCTTGATTGCCAGACGCAGTGGCATGCCGGGATCCTTGATTCCCTTGAGGCCCTTCATGGCGCTGCCGAGAGGGCCGTTCATCTCCGCGCCCAGCGCGTCGCCGCCGATATCTTTGGCGACGCAGAGGGTTCCCGAATATTTCGCGCTGTCGATGGCGTAGTCTTCGCAGACGTGACCGGCGATGGTCTCGGTCTTGTTCATGTCGGTAATCGCCGGGGTCTCGTTCGGCTGCATATTAGAAGGCGCTGCGCCGTGGTGGATGGCATAAGCCTGCAGCCGGGGGATGAGGACCGTCTGCGTCTGGGTATCGACGTCGGCGATCACGGTACTGGTTTGCTGCATGAACCGCATATCGATGCGCACGCGGTGGCCCTTGATGGTGTACTGGACGGGAATCTCCTGCCCGCGCACTTCCATGGTCGCCTTTACGGCGCCTTCGAAAGGAGCGGTTGCAGCCAGCGCCGATGGCGCGAGGATCGACAGAGTGAGAAAGAGGAGGGACAGGTTCATCGTTTTCACCACGCCCTTCACTGTACAACGTTCTGCGCCTTCTTCAGCGCAGGGGCGAAGTGCGGGGCGGCAAGGAAGTCGATGGCTGCAATCTACATCCCTGCAGGAGAAGGGGCGAAGCGAAATCAGCCCTCGGAGACTGCGCGCTGCGATTCGCTGGCCTCGCCGGCGTGTTCGCTCTCTTCGGTGACGCGCTTGAGCGAGACATGTTCGAAGCGCGCCCAGACCAGCCCCAGGGGAATGACGCTGAGGAAGGTGACGAGCAGCAGCATCGCGCCGCAGCCCAGTGCCGGCTCCGGCGCAACGTGGAAGAAGGCCTGCATGGCTGCGGTGGTGAGCCCGATCTGGGTGAACCATCCGATGACGGGAAGGGTGATGGCGGAGCTGAGCATGCTCGCCGCCATGAGCAGCATGCACTGCGCGAGATGCATGCGGCCGAGCACGGGGTCAGCGGTGAAGGCGCGGGTGGTCTCAAGATAAGCGAAGGCGATCATGGCCCACATGAGCAGCGAGAGCAGTACGGCGATGAGGAGGTCGCCGACAGAGGCGATGGTGTTGAGGCCGTCGCGGAAGGCGAGGATCTTTTCCCGCGCCTGCTCGCCGAGCCGGGGAGAAACGGAGTCGAGCGCGCCACCGACGACGCGGGCGATCATCCTGCCGGAGGCGCGGACGAAGACGGCGAAGAGGCCGAGGGCGAGAGCGCCGAGCAGCCCGGTGAGGGCGATCTTGCTGATGAGTTCCGGGCGGGGCAGCAGATTGCGGTCAGGGGCAAAGAGCAGCACGCTGGCGAAGATGACGGCCATGGTGCCAGCATCGAACATACGCTCGACGGTGTAGACGGCTATCTGGGCGCTGAGGGGAATCCTGGTGCGACGCGCGACCAGATAGGGGCGCACGAGGTCGGCGAGGCGGCCGAAGAGCGCCACTGCAGTGAAGCCGATGACCTGCGTGCCGATGATGCTGAAGGGGGAAACACGCTTCGTCGGCTTGAGGAAGACGGCCCAGCGAACGGCGCGGAGGCCATAGGCGAGCCAGATCATGGCTACACCGACGCCGATACGGCGCCAGTCAATGTACTTGAGCTGGTCGGCGAAGACGGCCCAGTCGAAGTGGACCCGCTTGTGCGCATAGAACGCCAGGGCAGCCAGCGCCACGATCACCAGAAGCCATAGAATCCAGCGTTTGCTCTTCAAGAAAGTTGTCTCCGTAGTTCTGAGGTGCATCAGCGGGTGCTGGCGATCTGCGTCGCGGCTGTGCCGGCACGCTGCCGGGCTGCATATCGCTTATTGAATTCATGAATGACGCGCGCGACATAGGTCCGCGTCTCCCGGTAAGGAGGGACGCCGTGCCAGCGGTCAACGGCGGCCGGTCCTGCATTGTAGGCGGCAAGGGCGAGCGCCAGATTGTCATGGTAACGCTTGAGCATGGCGTCAAGATAGGCGGCGCCGCCGCCGATGTTCTGGTCTGCGGCGAAGCTGTCGCGGACGCCCAGCCGGGCAGCGGTCCCGGGCATGAGCTGCATCAGCCCGCGAGCGCCGGTGCGGCTGACGGCGTGGGGATTGCCGCCGCTCTCGGCGCGCACGACGCTGGCCAGCAGATCGACGTCAAGGTCGTGTTCGCTGCCGGCGCGTGCGAGGAGCTGGCGCAGGTCCTGCTGCCTGAGCGTAGCGGTCTTTGTTTGTATGGGCGTCTGTGTAGGCGTCTGTGTAGGCGACTGGAGCGGCGTCTGCGGAGCAGGCGGCTGAAAGGCTTGCGTGGACGCGATGTCGGATGGGTCTACTTCAATGAAGTTTGCATCTCCGCTATCGAGGAAGAGGCGCACCTTGTTGCCGTCCGCGGCCCGGTGATCGCAGACCAGGTCATAGCCGTTCCTCAGGGTGACGCGCTCGGCAGCATGCGCGGTGAGCGCTGCCAGGGCGAGCACGGCACAGCTGACGGAGAGGCAGCGGATCCGCATCAGCGCAGCTCCGCCATGGCGCGATCGAAAGTGCGATCGAGGACCGCTTCGATGGTCGCGGCCACGCCATCGTCGTCATTGGAGAGGGCTACCTGCCAGCCGCGGCTGCGGCCCATGGATAGCAGCTCCGGAACGGCATTGGCCATCAGCACGGGCTGGCCTGCGTACTTCAGCATCTCAACGTCGTTGAAGTTGTCGCCGATGGCCATCACCTCTTCGCGGGCAATGCCGCGCTCGGCTGCCAGCTTGCCCAGCGCCACTCCCTTGGAGCAGCCGGGGGGCAGAATGTCGAGGATGGAGAGGTCGCGCACGGGATAGGCGGTCTGGTTGAGCTCAATGGCGCCAGCATGCCTGCTGGTGGCAAGCCACTGCTTGGCGCGGTACATCTCGGGAACGGTGCCGCAGACCATGCCCTGGACGGGAGGTTCGCCGGCGTCGAAGGCGCGCTCGATGGGGTCAATCTCTTCAATGAAGGCGATATTCGCCTGGATCCATGGATCAATGCGCTCGTTGAGGCGGGTGAGCGACTCAATTACCAGCTCCCCTTTGCCCAGCTTGTCGAAGGTGAAGACCGCGGTGCCGCCGAACTGGCGCAGATCGCCGCACAGCTCGCGGGCGACCTGGAGCGGCAGGAAGTGGCGATCCATGTGGGTGCCTTCGAGGGTGCGGGTGACGGTGCCGTTCGATGTGATGAGCACGGTCTCAGGGGTGAGTCCGAGCGGTGACAGCAGGGGCATCGCGTAAGCGTGTCTTCTTCCGGTGGCGATCACCACCTCGATCCCTGCTGCTTTGGCCTGCAACAGGGCCTGCCGGTTGCGTTGACTGATGGCTGTTCCTTTAGAGGGCAGCAAGGTGCCATCAATGTCGATGGCAATCATCCGGACTGGTTTGTGGTTCTTAGCCTGATCGGCCTGGGAAATCATGTTCTTCCAGTTTACAAGGCGCAGTCCTTATTCCCATCTCTATCGGCAGGGGAGTAACCTCCTTTTCATGGAAACGTCCGCCTTTCTCGTCTGTTCCCGGTGCCACCAGCCTGTCAGCAGCATCCGCGCCACGGCCTGCGCCCGGTGCGGCGCCGTGTTTGCCGCGCCCGCCCCGGAGCTGGAACGGCAGCTGCCCTCACGCTCGCCGGTAGGCGGCATTATCACCCCGCAGTAGCCTCTTCCTGGGGTTTGTCGGGCTGGGAGGCGTAGATCTCCTCGACCCGCGCGAGGGTGTCGATTTCGCTGACCGGCTTGTCCTGCCGAAGGCGCAGGATGCGGGGAAAACGCAGGGCAAAGCCGCTTGCGTGGCGGCTGGAGCGCATGACGTTGTTGAAGGCGACTTCGAGAACCAGCAGCGGCTCGACGGTGCGGAAGCCGCCAAACTCCTCGAGCGTGTGCTGCTTGAAAAAGAGGGTCAGGTCATTGATCTCCGCGTCGGTCAGCCCTGAATATGCCTTGCCCACATTCTTCAACTCATCGCCGTCGCGCACGGCAAAAGTGTAGTCGCTGAGCACGCCGGCGCGCCTGCCGTGGCCGAACTCAACCCCAGTGACCACGACATCGAGGGTCGCGAGCTGGCGCTTGAGTTTGAGCCATGCCAGACCACGGCGGCCCGGCTGGTAGAGGCTATCGGCCGCCTTGAGCATGACGCCCTCGTTGCCGCGGGCGCGGGCCTCGTGATAGGCGCGGTCGAGCTGCTCTTTGCTCTCGAGCCGGGTAGCGGGCGCGAGAAGCAGGCGCGGGAAGTGGGGCTCCTCGGCAGAGGCGAAGAGCATGCCTTGTGCGCGTGGAGATGGTTTGCCGGTGGAGGCGGCGGCGCGGGCGACGATGTGGGCAAGACGCTGCCGCCGCGCATGCAGGGGCTGATCGAGCAGCAGCGCATCCCCGGCGTAGAGCAGATCGAAGGCCATGAAGACGACGGGGACCTGGCGGCGCAGCTCCGCGCTGACACGCTTGCGACCGAGGCGCTGCTGCAGTGCGGAGAAGGGAAGCGCCTGCTGCCGGGGGCTCCAGGCCAGGATTTCGCCATCGAGGATGACTGCTTCGTCGATCCCGGCGAAGGCCTCGGAGAAAGCCTCAATCAGCTCAGGAAAGCTGCTGCCGATATCCTCACGGTTGCGCGAAAAGATCTCCACCCGGCCGGGTTGCGAGGCATCGCCGCAGTGCAGCTGGGCGCGCATGCCGTCATACTTGTCCTCGACCTGCGCGTGGCGTAGCGTCGCCTCCTGCTCCGGCGGTTCGGCGATGGCTTCGCTGAAGCGCGCGAGCGCCTCTTCCACGCTGTCTACGGGACTGGCCAGCATAAAGCCCAGCGGGTGAAAGAGCCGCATCCGGGCATCGGCAAGCGTGCCTGCGCGAGCCATGACCACCACCTCGGGCAGGCTGCCGTTGACCATCAGAGCCCTTCTTACGGCGGCGACCTCAGCGTGGCTGGCGACGGCAATCGCCTCCTCGACGAGGCTCTGCTTTACGCCGGTGCGCATGTCGCCGAGGATCAGCTTGATGAGGTACTTGGCGGCGAGGGGAGTTGCCCGCTGCAGCAGGTCGAGCAGCAGGCGCAGTTTGGCGGCAGGGCCACGCGCAGTGGCCAGAGCGCTGAAGGACTCCTCGACGCCGGCCAGGGTGAGGCTGCCGCCTGTCTTCGCGGCGAGCAGGTCAAAGGCCGCTGAGCCCAGGTCGCCATGGCGGCGATAGGCTGCGTGCAGAGCTGCGTCGCTCGCGCCCGAGAGCTGGGCAACGGCCTTCGTCAGCAGGGCTCCGCCCACGTTGAGCGCGCGGCGATCGGTCTCCGCAAAGGGCTGCCCCGCCAGGTAGATTGCCGCCAGGGCTGCGTCGGCCGTGTTGAGCCGGGCAAGCAGCTCCGCCATCAAGGCTCGTTTCTCCAGTTTTTTGCCGGTCTCCGCCAGCCGCTCGCAGACCTGGGCAAACTCATCGAAGCTCATGCTCACGCAACTATAGATGCGGCCAGCTTGGTATACTGATTATGTGCAAAGCCTATTCACTCTTGGCGCTCTTCTCTAGCGGCTCCCGCCGCCCATAGCACATCCATTTTTTCAGGTTGAACCCACCAACTAGGCAGAGTAACGCCGGGAGCAGGACCAATGTTTGAACGCCTCGAACAAATCGAAGCACGCTACGAAGAGCTGGGTCAGCAGCTCGCGCAGCCGGAGATTATCTCAGACCAGCAGAAGTATCAGAAGGCCGCGAAGCAGCATCGCGATCTGGAAGCCGTCGTCCACAAGTTCCGCGAATATCGCGAGGTGACCACGGGCATTGCCGATGCGAAGGCCATGATGAACGAGACGGACGCGGAGATTCGCGCCATGGCGGCGGAGGAGCTGGCCACGCTCGAAGAGCGTCTGCCCGCCATTGAAGACAGCCTGAAGCTGCTGCTGCTGCCGAAGGATCCTAACGACGAGAAGAACGTCGTCATCGAGCTGCGCGCGGGCACGGGCGGGGATGAGGCTTCGCTCTTTGTCGCCGAAGTGTTTCGCATGTATACGCGATTTGCCGAGCAGCATCGCTGGAAGGTGGAAGTGCTCTCTTCCTCTGAGTCGTCGGTGGGCGGATTGAAAGAAGTGATCGCCATCATCGAAGGCGACCGGGTCTTTTCGCAGATGAAATATGAGAGCGGCGTGCACCGCGTGCAGCGCGTGCCGGCGACCGAGACGCAGGGCCGCGTGCATACCTCGGCGATCACCGTGGCAGTGCTGCCGGAGGCTGAAGAGGTGGACGTGAAGATCGAGGCGAAGGACCTTCGCATCGACACCTTCTGCTCGTCAGGGCCGGGCGGCCAGTCCGTCAACACGACCTACTCCGCGATTCGCATTACGCATCTGCCGACCAACACGGTCGTGAGCTGCCAGGACGAGAAGTCGCAGATCAAGAATCGTGAGAAGGCGATGCGCGTGCTGCGCTCGCGCCTGTACGAGGTGGAGATGGAGCGCCAGCACGAGCTGCAGGCCAAGGAACGCAAGCAGCAGGTAGGGTCGGGCGATCGCAGCGAAAAGATCCGCACCTACAACTTTCCGCAGAACCGGCTGACAGACCATCGGATCGGCCTCACCAATCATCAGCTGGCCGAAGTGATGGAAGGCAAGCTGCAGCCGACGATCGACGCGCTTGTCACCCACTTCAACTCAGAGCGCATGAAGGCCGAGACGGAATCCGTTGCCTGAGACGCTGCGCTCCGCGCTCGATGACGGCGCGGAGCAGCTCAGCAGCAGCAGCCAGCAGCCGCGACGCGATGCCGAGCTGCTGCTGATGCATGTGATGGGCTGCGATCGCGTCTTCCTGCTGACGCATCCCGACGCGAAGCTGGATACAGCGCAGAAGGAAGCTTTGGATGCTGCCCTGAGGCGCCGCGCTGCCCACGAGCCGATGCAGTACATCCTGGGCGAGCAGGAGTTCTACGGGCTGCGCATGGAAGTGACGCCCGATGTTCTGATTCCGCGCCCGGAGACGGAGCACCTGGTCGAAGCGCTGCTCGCGCATGTAGCGCATGATCTGCCCCTGAAAATTGCCGACGTGGGAACGGGTTCCGGTGCTATTGCAGTCGCGCTCGCGCATCTGCTGCCGCTGGCAGAAATCACCGCGCTCGATTTGTATCCGCAGGCGTTACAAATTGCAAAGCGTAATGCAGAGGCGCATTCCGTCGCGGGCCGCATGAGGTTTCTACAGTCTGATCTGCTTGCCGCGGTGGAGGGGGAGAGCTTCGACGCCATTGTTTCCAATCCTCCCTATATCGCCGACAGCGAGGTGCTGGAGGCGCAGGTCAGCGAGTGGGAGCCGCACACGGCACTCTTTGCGGGACAGACCGGACTCGAGATTTACGAGCGGCTTATTCCGCAGGCTGCTGCTGCTCTGAAGCCGGGCGGCTGGCTGCTGCTCGAGATCGGCCACGGACAGCAGGCAGCCATCGCGGCGCTGTTGCGCGAGTGGAGCGAAGTGAGCTTTGTGCCCGATCTGCAGGGTATTCCGCGGGTGGCGTGCGCGCGCCGGTCAGCGTGAGGCCTCAAGAGGCTGCGGCTGCGCAGTCCTGGCGGGCACAGCCTTGATGTGTAGCCCGCAGGCCTGTGGCGGGTTGGTCATCTGCTTCTCGAAGATGCGAAAACTCTCTGTGCCCGGCTGCAGGGTCGACCAGTAACTGGTGGGTGAGTAGATGGGCTTGCGCTGCGTCAAGATCTGATTGGAGAGAATCCTGATGCCGCAGAGCAGATTGTTTTTTGCCTGCAGGATGGTGCGCTGCGGATCATGCGGCGGGAGTTTGCGATCGGCGCTCCAGTTGAAGTCGCAGCCGTAGCGCTTCGCATCTTCATAGGTGAGCTGCAGCAGTCCCTCGCTGTGGATGTATTCGCCGGTCACGGAGTCGATCTTGTGGATGGCGGGCTCGTCGTGACGCACGTTGGTGGTGGGGTTGAGGCCTGCCTCAGCGGCTGCGAGCGCCTGAAAGAAATAGGCCCAGTAGGCGCGCTTGTCCACATTGGTCATCTGATAAAAGCGCGGACAGAAGCGGCGGACATCGCGAGGCACTCTTCGCGAGAGCATCTCGGCGGGGAGCGCCTTTTCAATCATCGGGTCCCACTGCTTGTCCCAGGTGATGCCGCCAAGTTCGGCCGCCTTCTTGTCGAGCGGAGTGGACGGTGCGACCTTGGTCTTAGGCGCAGGCGGAGCTGCGGCGGCATGAGTTGCCGGCTGCGGCCTGCTGCCACACGCCACTACACCCAGGCAGAGGAGGCATAGCGTCAAACCCGTATAGAACCTGCTTTTCATCGTTCTTTCCTTCTTGCTGGCAAAAGATAAGACGTCCGGGGAGAATGACCTGCCAAGCCATCGGAAGCAGCTTTTGCCCTTACTGTTGCCTGCCCGCAAAAGCGTCTAACATGTGAGGGGGACAATTGATGCCGATGAATTCGATAGCTACCGCTGCGCAACTTACCCATGAACAGAAGCTTGACCGGCTGGCCGAAGTCGCGATCCGCGTCGGGCTTGGTCTGGCTCCCGGCCAGGAACTAATGATGACGGCGCCGCTCGACGCTCTGCCGCTGGTGCGGCGCATCACGGAGCACGCTTACCGGGCAGGCTCGCCGCTGGTGACGACCTTTCTCACCGACGACGAATCGACGCTGCTTCGCTATCGATACGCCTCGGGCGACAGCTTTGACCGCGCGGCCGGATGGTTCTACGACGGTATTGCTGCAGCGTTCAAGAGCGGTGCGGCACGTCTGGCGGTGACCGGCGCAAACCCGTCGCTGCTGTCGAAGGAAGATCCGGAAAAGGTATCGCGCGCGAGCCGCGCTGTTTCCCGCGCTTATCGCCCGGCGCTGGAGTTCATTACGCGCCATGAAATCAACTGGACGATCGTCGCCAGCGCCACACCGGCCTGGGCAGCGGAGATGTTTCCCGGCGATGAGCCCGGCGCTGCACTGGCGAAGCTGTGGGATGCCATCTTTGCCGCTTCACGGGTTGAGGCTGAGGACCCGGTCGCGGCATGGAAGACGCACGATGGCAACCTGCACGCACGCGCCGCGATGCTGAACGAAAAGCGCTATTCAGCGTTGCGATATCGCGGCCCCGGCACCGATCTGACCCTTGGCCTGGCCGACGATCATCTGTGGATGGGCGGCGGCACGACGGCAGGCAACGGCCTCTACTGTATCCCCAACATGCCGACCGAGGAAGTCTTCTCAACGCCGCATAAAGACCGCGTGGACGGCACCGTGACCAGCACCAAGCCGCTCTCGCATCAGGGTACGATGATCGAGAACATCTCGGTGCGCTTTGAAAAGGGGCGCATCGTGGAAGCGCACGCCACCAAGGGGCTGGAGGTTTTTGAGAAGCTCATCGCCACCGATGAGGGCGCACGCCGGCTGGGTGAGGTTGCGCTGGTGCCGCACTCCTCGCCGATCGCGCACAGCGGGCTGCTCTTTCTCAACACTCTCTTCGACGAAAACGCGGCGAGCCACATCGCACTCGGACAGGCCTACAGCAGCTGCGTGAAGAACGGAGACAAACTCTCTCCCGAGGAATTGGCGGCGCGCGGCGCGAACGATAGCCTCATCCATGTGGACTGGATGATCGGTTCGGACAAGATCGACATTGATGGTGTGACGGCCAGCGGAACGGCTGAGCCATTGATGCGCAAGGGAGAGTGGGTATAACGCGCAGGATCGGCGCTGCTCAGCTTTAAAGGCTGAGCAGCGCTCTTTCCTTACGCCTCTACTGCCCGCGTTGCCACCTCGAACTTCAGGCGGTTGTTGAGTGGGTCTGCGTCGATCAGCAGATGGTCGCCGTGCAGGACCTCGCCGTCCAGGATCTTGATAGCCAGCGGATCCTGAATGAGTTTCTGCAGTGCGCGCTTCAGCGGTCTCGCTCCGTACGCACGGTCGTAGCCGGTCAGCAGCAGCTGATGGCGTGCGCCATCCGTCAACTCGAAGGTGATCTTGCGGTCGGCAAGCAGCCTGCGCATATCCTCCAGCCGCAGATCGATGATGTGCGACAGTTGCTCCTCGCCAAGCGGACGGAAGATCACGATATCGTCCACGCGGTTGAGGAACTCGGGGCGGAAACTCTGCTTAAGAATCTCCATCACCTGCTCGCGTGCGCGGTCGAAGGCCGCCTCACTGTCGAGCGCTTCGCCCTGCAGCGCATGCGCGCCCAGGTTGGAAGTCATGATGAGCACCGTGTTCTTGAAGTCGACGGTGCGTCCCTTCGAATCTGTCAGACGGCCGTCGTCGAGCACCTGCAGCAGTACGTTAAAGACATCCGGGTGCGCCTTCTCGATTTCGTCGAAGAGAATTACGGCGTAAGGCCGACGCCGTACGGCCTCGGTCAACTGGCCCCCCTCGTCAAAGCCGATGTAGCCCGGGGGCGCGCCGATGAGCCGCGAAACGGCGTGCTTCTCCATGTACTCAGACATGTCGATGCGCACCATCGCCTGTTCATCGTCAAAGAGAAACTCCGCGAGCGCTCGGGCTGTCTCCGTTTTGCCCACGCCTGTGGGGCCGAGAAAGATGAAGGAGCCAATGGGACGCTTGGGGTCGCTCAGGCCTGCACGCGAACGGCGGATGGCATTCGCAACCGTGGTGAGTGCGTCATCCTGCCCGATGACGCGCTCGCGCAGGCGCTGCTCCATGGCGACGAGCTTCTGCACCTCGCCCTCGAGCATCTTTGACACCGGGATGCCGGTCCACTTGCTCACGATGCCGGCGATGTCTTCCTCGTCTACCTCTTCCTTCAACATACGCGGACCGGCGGCAGCGCCGTCCTGCACGGCGTTCAATTGCTTCAGTTCACTCTCAAGGCGCGGCAGATCGCCATACTGGATTTGCGCTGCACGCTCCAGGTTGCCGAGCCGGGTCTGCTCCTCTGCCTCGAAGCGCAGAGACTCAACCTGCTTCTTCAACTCGGCGAGCCGGGTAATTGCCTCGCGCTCCTTCTGCCAGCGTGCGCGCAGGCCAGTGGACTTTTCGCGCAGCGTGGCCAGCTCGCGCTCTACGATCTGGAGGCGCTCCCTGGAGTTGGGGTCGCTCTCGCGCTTCAGGGCCGCCTTTTCAATCTCAAGCGAAGTGGCTTCGCGCTCGAGCTGATCGATCTCCGTCGGGACTGAACCGATCTGGATGGCGAGCGATGCCGCTGCCTCGTCAACGAGATCGATTGCCTTGTCCGGCAGAAAGCGATCAGAAATATAGCGGTGCGAGAGGGTTGCTGCAGCGACGATGGCCGCATCCTTGATGCGCACGTTGTGGTGCGCCTCATAACGCTCCTTGAGCCCGCGCAGGATAGCGATCGTGTCCTCGACATTCGGCTCGCCCACATAGACGATCTGGAAGCGCCGCTCGAGGGCTGCGTCCTTCTCAATGTACTTGCGATATTCGTTGAGGGTGGTGGCCCCGATGGCGCGCAGCTCACCGCGGGCGAGCGCCGGCTTGAGCATGTTGGAGGCATCGATGGCGCCCTCGGCCGCACCGGCTCCGACCAGCGTATGCAGCTCGTCGATGAAGAGGATGATCTGCCCGTTCGACTCCTCAATCTCCTTGAGGATCGCCTTCAGACGATCTTCAAACTCGCCGCGATACTTCGCGCCGGCGAGCATGGAGCCGAGGTCGAGCGAGATGACGCGCTTGTCGCGCAACACCTCAGGAACATCGCCATGGACGATGCGCCGCGCCAGCCCCTCGACGATGGCCGTCTTGCCTACGCCGGGTTCGCCGATCAACACGGGGTTGTTCTTGGTACGGCGGGAGAGCACCTGCACGACGCGGCGAATCTCCTCATCGCGGCCAATCACGGGGTCGAGCTTGCCGCGCCGCGCCAGCTCGGTCAGGTCCTTCGCATATTTTTCAAGCGCCTGATACTTTGCCTCAGGGTTCTGATCCGTCACGCGCTGGGAGCCGCGGATTGCCGTCAGACCTTTGAGGATGGCGTCGTGGGTGGCTCCGAAGGAGGCCAGCAGCAACTGGGCGCCGTCGTTCTTTTCGCGGGTCAGGGCCAGGAGCAGGTGTTCGGTGGAGATGTACTCGTCCTTAAAGTCCTGCGCTTCCTTTGTGGCCTGGTCGAGCACCCGCTGCATGGCCTGCGACATGGCGGGCTGTGCTCCGGCGCCGCTCACCTTGGGCAGCTTGCCGAGCGCCTCCGTCACCTTGGCGCGCAGCTGGGAGGAGGGAACGCCGACTTTTTCAAGGACAGGCACGATGATGCCGTCTTTGTCCTCAACCAGCGCAGCGAGCATATGCAGAGGCAACAGCTCCGGGCTGCCGTTCTCTGACGCCAGCGTGCTCGCGTTCTGCACTGCCTCCTGCGACTTGACCGTAAATTTGTCCCAACGAATCGCCATATTGTTTGCCCTGAGTGGTTAGATGTTTGTTGTCAGATGGAGAAAGCGGGAGCCGAGTCATACATTGTCTCGGCTCCCGCAAAGTCTGTGTGTCTGCTTGCGGGTCAGGCCGCCGGCTTGGATTCGATCTCCTTGCTGCCATTCACAGCAATCTTGATCTGCTTCGGCTTGGCCTCAGCGCGCTTGGCGAGCTCAATCCTCAGCACGCCCGCATCATACGCCGCCTGCACGCCTTCGGTATTCACCGTATTGGGAACGGTAAAGGCGCGGTAGAAGCTGCCATAGCGCCGCTCGATGCGATGGAAGTTCTCTTCCTTCTCTTCCTTCTCGAACTTGCGCTCACCGCGGATGGTCAGGGTGTTGTTTTCGAGGCGGATATCGAGGTCTTCCTGCTTCATGCCCGGCACTTCCAGCTTGAGCACGATCTTGTGCTCATCCTCATAGATGTCGACGGGCGGCACGAAGGCCGTCGCGGCGACTCCTTCCGTTTCGCCCTGGCCACGGGTGTAGTCCTGAAAGAGCGAGTTCATGCGGTTCTGCAGCGCAATTACATCCCGGAACGGATCCCAACGAGTGATGGTCATTTTGATTTCCTCCAGCGGAATACTTAAGAAGTGTGGCTGGAACTCCAGCCTTTGGTACTTCTGATGAATACTGTAGCACGATGGATGCATAAAACATGAGTGACTTTCTATCAAATTCCGAAAAAGAGACAGCTGCCTTCGGGGCGCTCCCCGGAAAATTTGCCTGGATGTGGTGCTTAAGCCGAATGGAAGGAATGAGTTAGCTTCCTTTCGGGTCTATTCGGGGGTGGGAGAGCTCTATTCGGGAGGTGGCGAGGGTTTACCCGCCAGATCGCAGGCGCGCCACAGATACCAGGTGGCCACGGACCGCCAGGGTTCCCAGCGGCGGGCGCGGCGGTTCATCTCGTCGGGCTTGGCCAGCATGGTGGCGTCGAAGGGTTTCAGTTTGGGCAGGCGGTTAAAGGTGAGGGCGAAGCCTTTGCGGACTCCGTAATCGCTCACGGGAAATACATTGGGGCGGCCGAGCCGGAAGATGAGGAGCATCTCGACGGTCCATGGCCCGATGCCGCGCACCTCGGTGAGGCGGCTCACGATCTCGTCATCGGGCATGCGGCGAATCTCGGTGAGGGTGGGCACGGTGCCGTCGAGGGTTCTGGCGGCGAGATCGCGGAGCGCGCGCGCCTTGCTGCCGGAGAGGCCGACGGAGCGGAGCATCTCGTCGCTGGCTTCGGCGAGGTGTTCGGGGCTGGGGTGCAGCTCGCCGAAGAGGGTGAGCAGGCGCTTGAGGATGGCGGCTGCAGCCTTGCCGTGCAGCTGCTGGTAGATGATGGATTCGAGCAGCGCCTCAAAGGGCGAGTGCTGGCTCTTGAGCCGCAGGGTGAAGGGGCCGGCCCGCTCGATCAGCGCGCCCAGTTTCGGGTCGGCTGCGGCGAGTTCGGCGCAGGCCTGAGCTGCATCGTAGCGTACCGGGCGTCGTCCGTCTGTCATCAGAGGAAGAGTGTAACAAGCGCGGGCCGATTGCGCTCCAGTATCTGCAGGCGCCGCGTCAGCTTTGCTCGGCTACTTCGGCTACCTGCAGCCGCTCCTCCGGCCGCAGATAGCCTTTGCGACGGAACCAGTCCTCCATCGCCGAATGCAAACGGTCGAGGGGCACCCGGAAGCCTGCTTCGAGGGCGCCGTCGGCCAAGGGAAGGGTGTCATCGAAGATGGCATCGTTGGTGAAGTTGCGCATGGCGAAGTTGTCGATCTGCGCGATGGGGCAGGGGTGAGCCGCACCCGTGGCGTCGATGCGCTGAATGCTGAGCCGCCGCGCAAACATGGCTAGCGTGAGACCCTGGGGCCAGCGGCGCGAATCGACTCAAGGGCGTCGAATTTGGCGAAGTTGGCTTCGAACTTTTTCGCCAGCAGGCGCGCCTGCGCATCGTAGGCGTGCTTGTCGGGCCAGGCGTTGCGCGGGTTGAGCAGCTCCGCGGGTACGTCAGGACAGGAGGTCGGGATGGAGAGGCCGAAGGCGGGTTCGGTGACAAACTCGGCCTGGGCGAGGCGGCCGTCGATGGCGGCGTGGACCATGGCGCGGGTGTGTTTGAGGCTCATCCGCCTGCCGGCGCCGAAGGCTCCTCCGGTCCAGCCGGTGTTGACCAGCCAGCAGTCTGCACCGTGCTGGCGCAGGCGCTCGCCGAGCATCTCGGCGTAGACCCTGGGCGCGAGGGGCAGAAAGGGAGAGGCGAAGCAGGTGGAGAACTCCGGCACCGGCTCGCTGCCCAGACCGGCCTCAGTGCCGGCCAGCTTGGCGGTGTAGCCGGAGAGAAAGTGATACATCGCCTGCTCCGGGGTGAGGCGGGCGATGGGCGGCAGCACGCCGAAGGCATCGGCGGCGAGGAAGAGCACATTCTTCGGGTGCCCTCCGATGCCGGGGATAACGGCGTTTTCGATGAACTCAATGGGATAGGCGGCGCGGGTGTTTTCGGTGTGGCGGATGTCGGAGTAGTCCGGCTCGCCGGTACGCGCGTTGATGACTACATTTTCGAGCACGGAGCCGAAGCGGATGGCATGGAAGATCTGCGGCTCCTTTTCCTCGGAGAGATCGACGCACTTGGCATAGCAGCCGCCCTCGAAGTTGAAGACGCCTTTCGGTCCCCAGCCGTGCTCGTCGTCTCCGATGAGCATGCGGAGGGGATCGGCGGAAAGGGTGGTTTTGCCGGTGCCGGAGAGGCCGAAGAAGAGCGCGGTATCGCCCTCGGGGCCGATGTTGGCCGAGCAGTGCATGGGAAAGACGTCGCGCTCGGGGAGCAGGTAATTCATGACGCCGAAGATGGACTTCTTCATCTCGCCGGCGTATTTGGTGCCGCCGATCAGGATGATCTTGCGGGTGAAGTCGGAGAGGATGAAGGTGCTCGACAGGGTTCCGTCACGCTCCGGCACGGCCTCAAACTCGGGCGCGGCGATGATGGTGAACTCGGCTGCATGGCTGGCGAGTTCGCTCATCTCGGGACGGATAAAGAGCTGCTTCACAAACAGGGCGTGCCAGGCGTATTCGGCGACCAGCGTGACGGGCAGGCGATAGGTGGGATCGGCGCCAGCGAAGAGGTCCATGACGTAGAGGTCGCGCTCAGCCATGTGGCGAACCACGCGCTCGAGCAGCGCCTCGAACTTCTCCGGCGGAAAGGGCTGATTGACCTTGCCCCAGTCTACGCGGGTGCGGGTTTCTTCATCCTCGACGATGAACTTGTCGCGGGGAGAGCGCCCGGTGCGGGAGCCGGTGTAGGCCACGAGCGCGCCATTGGCGGCGAGACTGGCTTCGCCGCGGGCGAGAGCAGCCTCGACTAGTTGTGGAGTGGAAAGATTGCGGTGAACGTGCGGGCCTTCCGTGAGAATACGGAAGTAAGTGGCTGCGGTGGCAGCTCCCATGCAGAGTCTCCTCGGGTGAAGCAAACCTGATATTCTCCCACCCGCGGGGAGTAAAAGCAAAAGGGCTCTGCCGACTCTCTGAAAAGTCGAGCCTGCGTCCGGTCCTGGCTCAAGGCGTCAGGCGACGGGTTGAGCGTCGCTGCTGGGGACCAGGGGAGGGAGTTTGCTGGTGTGGCCGACCTCTTTAAGGACCGCGTCGAGATGGCTCAGTACCTCTTCGACGCTCATCGTATACATCTCGCGACCGTTGTCGTAGCCGCTTTCGATGGCCTGCTTGAGGTATCTGCCAGCGATCTGCGCAGCGAGCTGGTCGGTGATGACGTGGCCGGTGCGCTTCTTCTGCTCGACCCAGGCCATGCAGGGCATGGCGATCCAGAGCGGCGTGTCGTTGACGGAGAATCGCACATCCACCGCATCGGCGTGACGGGTGGCAATAGCAACGATGTTGGCTCTCCAGCGACAGTGCAGCTCTTCGCCGGTCCAGCGGTCGGTTATGCGAAAGTCCTCATACATGGCTCTCCCTAGCCTAACGGTTAGCAGCGCTGCGCATCAAGTCCGCTGCGCGGGCGGCGGCGAGTTCGACAGAATGTGGAAAAAATAAACAAATCTTTTGGGCCAGGATGCGTCCAATGAATGTTTGCGAATCAGTACATTCGTTTTCTTACTGTGTAAAGGAGTTAGCAAGTGCCTTATACCTCCAAAGAACTTCGTGCTTTTCAGGAACGGCTAATTGAGCAGCAGAAGACGCTCGAACGTTCCATGCTCACGGCCGTCGAGCAGGGCCGCAATGTTGGCATCGACGATATCCAGGACGTAGCCGATCAGGCGGTGTCGTCTTATCAGAAGGAGCTGCTCTTCAGCCAGGGCACCAGCGGGCACAGTCAGCTCTCGCTGGTGCGTCTGGCGCTGGAACGGATGGAGGAGGGCAGCTTTGGCGAATGTCTGCAATGCGGCAAGCCCATCGGCGAGAAGCGGCTCGAGGCGCTGCCGTGGACTCCTTACTGCATCTCCTGCCAGGAGAAGATCGAGAATGGACTGATCGAAGACCCGGTGAGAGCTGCATAGCCGGGATTTTCTTACTGGAGCAGGGGCTGCTCATGAGGCAGCCCCTGCTCTTTATCTGATCAGCGCAGCCCGCGCCGGACCGGCCGCGGAGCTGGCTGGCCTGTGCTAAACTTGCCTTATTCAAGGCAGAAGTTCTCTTATTCCTTGCCCGCATCCGTTCCCGCCTGGAAGGACGCACTCTTAAGAAGGCAGCCGAAGTGGACACTCAGACCCGTCACGCACTCAAGCAGGACAATTTTGTAAACGCTACGACCTCCGGCATTGGATGGCTGGAAGAGAATCGCACCGCTGTGATTCGCGGATCGATCGTCATCGTCGTCATTGTCGGCCTCTTTTTCGCCGGCCTAATTACATGGAATAACCGCCAGACCAAGGCGCAGGCCGCCTTCGGAGAGGCGATGTCCATCTACCAGACTCCGCTGGCACAGCCCGACGAGCCTGCCCAGCCCGGGGAGAAGACCTACGCCTCGGCTGCCGAACGTGCTCGCGCCGCCAATCCTATCTTTGTGCAGGTGGCGGACAACTACAGCTGGTTCAAAGAGGGGGCGAATGCCCGCTACTTTGCCGGACTGACTTACATGACCATGGGAGAGAATTCGCAGGCGGAAACCGAGCTGAAGAAGGCTGCCGATGCGCATGATTCCGGTCTGGCCGCGCTGGCCAAGATGGCGCTTGCGGGACTCTATCAGCAGACGGGCCGCACGCAGCAGGCGATCGACGAGTACAAGCAGCTGATTGCGAATCCTGCCGTGACCGTGCCTGCCTCAGCCGCGAAGCTGCAGCTGGCAGCGCTCTACGAGGGCACCAATCCTGCGGAGGCCAAGCGTCTCTACGCCGAGATCAAGGACCAGGATAAGACCGGCGCCGCCGGTCAGATCGCTACCCAGAAGCTGCAGGGCGGCGCAGCACCGCGCCAGTAAATACTCACAACTGAAACGAAGGCCCACACCTGCCGAGGTGTGGGCCTTTCTGCTTTTTGCGCGACAGCGGAGCTTAGAGGTGAATGATTCCCCGGGCGATGGCGAAGAGGGAGATTCCGGCGACGACGATCCAGAGGATGAGGCCCTGGATCATGGGCCGCGCGCCTACCTCCTTGAGGGTCGTGCGGGAGATGCCGGTGCCGATCAAAAACAGCGTGACGGCCAGGCCCAGCTTGCCCAGCCGATAGGCTGCGGCATAGGCGGGATGCAGAACAGGGAAGTAGCTGTTGGCAACGGCCGCGAGGCAGAAGAAGAGGATGAACCACGGGAGCTGGATCGCGGACTTGCTCTTCTTTACCGCCGAGGCAACCACCGCAACCGGCACAATCCACAGGGCGCGGGCCAGTTTGACGGTTGTTCCGATGGTGAGTGCGAGCGCGCCATACTTGGCGGCTGCGCCGACTACGGAGCTGGTGTCGTGAATTGCGAGCGCAGACCATAGCCCGAACTGCGTCTGCGAGAGATGCATGCGCGCGCCGATGAAGGGAAAGAGGAAGAGCGCAACAGAGTTCAGCACGAAGACGGTGCCGAGGGAAACCGCCATCTCCTCCTCATTAGCATTGGTGACGGGGCCGAGTGCGGCGATGGCGCTGCCTCCGCAGATGGCCGTGCCCGCAGAGATGAGGAAGGACTGCGTCTGCTGCACGCGCAGCAGCTTGCCCAGCAGGGTGCCGAGGAGCAGGGCGAAGCTGATGCCGATGGCGGTGTAGAGGAAGCCCGACCTGCCTACCTTGATGACTTCGCTGAGGTTCATGCCGAAGCCGAGGCAGACCACCGCCGCCTGCAGCAGAAACTTCGCCAGCCGTTTGCTGTCCAGGTGGTAAGGGTGGGTGACGAGCAGGCCGTAAGCAAGCCCGGCAGCCAGGGCCAGCGGTGGGGAAAGCAGGCCCGCCGCTGCCAGGATGATTCCGATAAAGAAGAGATTCTTGTGCATGACAGGATCAGCTTTTCATCGCTGATTCGCCGCGTCCAAGACTCTCTTCTTATTGCGAATCGTGCAGGCTTATGACCGCTGCTGCGCCTTGGCAAAGCGGATGAAAGCCGCGGTCGCGCCGCCCGGCTCGGGACCGAGCCTGCGCACGAGAGAGAAATCGCGCTCGATCTCCAGGCCATCGACGGGCACGAGGGCGACCGTGCCGAGGCGGAGCTCCTTGCCTATGGCCCACTCGGAGACAAAGCCGCAGCCGAGGCCTGCTTCGACGCCGGAGACGATGGCCTCGGTCGAATCCAGATCCATGACCACTTTCAGCTTTGCCTGCGGCAGCCCATGCCGGTGCAGCGCCTGCTCGACGACGCGCCGCGAGCCTGAACCCTGCTCGCGCAGCAGCAGGGGCGCGCCTGCCAGCGCCGCCAGAGGGATGCTGGCTGCGCCGCTCCACTCATGGCTGCGCGGCGCGATGAGCACCAGGCGGTCGGAGAGGAATTTTTCAACGTGGACCTCTTTGCTGCGCGCGGGGCCCTCGATGAGGCCGAGCTGCGCCGTGCCTTCGCTCACCAGCTCGACAACGCGCTCGGTGTTGCCGCTGATGACGGAGAGTGCGACCCGGGGATGATCCTTGAGGAAGGCTCCCAGGATGCGGGGGAGAATGTATTGGGCCACGGTGGTGGAGGCGGCCAGCTTGAGCTCGCCGCCAGTCTCACCTTCAAGAGCGGCGAGGGCGACGCGGGCTTCGTCGAGAATGCGCGCGACGCGGGTCGCAAACTTCAAGAGAGTTTTGCCTGCCGGGGTAAGGGCAATGCGCTGGCCGGAGCGGTCGAAGAGCCGCAGCCCCAGCTCTTCCTCAAGCGCCTGTACGTGCTGGCTCACCGCGGGCTGGCTCACATGGAGCGACTCGGCTGCCTTGCGGAAGTTCAACTCCGTGGCTACCGTGCGGAAGACCTTGAGGCGGTAGTTTTCCATTGCGAGGCTGTTCCTTTGCTCCTGCCGATTAGAATCACTGCATACCATCATGCCGGAAACCATCCCAACCGGACAGCTCGCCTCTCCCGCGCCAGCGTGGCGCAGGGCGATGAACCTGCTGAGCCCCTCGCGCAGCCACACGGCTTTTACGGCCACGCTGCTGCTCATGGCTTCCGTTACGCTGTCGCGCGTGATCGGACTGGTACGCGTGAAGTACATCGCTTACCTCTTCGGGCGCGGAGCGGCTGCGGATGCCTTCAACGCGGCCTTCCAGCTTCCGGACATGATCTCCTACTTCCTGGTCGGCGGAGCGGCATCGATCACCTTTGTGACGATGCTCACGCGCTATCGCGACTCAGGCCGCGAAGAAGAGGGACGCGAGGCCATGTCGGTCATTCTGACGACGATGCTCTGCGTACTCGGCGGGGCGATTCTGCTGGCGGAGTTCTTTGCGCCGGTCTATGTGCGAGCGCTGCTCAGCGGCTTTGACAAGGACCCGGCCAAGCTTGAACTGTGCGTTCATCTCACCCGTATCCTGCTGCTGGCTCCGCTGTTCTTCTTTTCAGGAGGCGTCTTCGGCGCGGTGCTGCTGGTGCGCAAGCAGTTCACTGTGCAGGCGGTTTCGCCGCTCATCTATAACCTGGGTACGATCCTGGGCGGAGTGGTTCTCGCAAAGAGCATTGGCGTCTCCTCGCTCGCCATCGGAACCGTCGTGGGCGCGTTCTGCGGTCCGTTTCTGCTCAACGCTATCGGTGCGCACCGGCTCGGCATGAAGTTTCGCCCCAAGCTTGACCTGGGCAATGCGGGGCTCCACGAGTGGGTGAAGATGTCGATCCCGCTGATGCTTGGCGTCTCCCTGGTGACTGCCGACAACTGGATCATCAACTATTTCGCCTCGCACAATGGCGGCGCCATCTCTCTGCTGACCTATGCGAAGAATCTCTTTACCGCGCCGGTCGCGCTGGGGCAGGCAGCGGGGGCTGCTTCGCTGCCGTTTCTCGCCTCGCTCTATGGCAAGGATGGCAGCACAGACAAGGGCCGCGATGTGGCGGCTTTCAGCCGTGCCGTGGACTCCTCGGTCTCACGCATCCTCGCCTTTTCGGTGCTGCTCTCCGCGTGGATGATTGCCATGGCGCAGCCGGCGGTGGACGTGGTGTTCCGGGGTGGAGTCTTTCATCGCGAAGACGCCAGCACCATGGCTGTGTACTTCGCGGTCTTCTCGATCTCGCTGTGCCTATGGTCGGCGCAGGCGCTGTATGCGCGGGCGTTCTATGCGGCCGGCAATACGCTGACGCCGATGATCGCGGGCACCATTGTTACGGTACTCTCGCTGCCAGTCTACTGGTCGCTCTATCGCGCGCATGGCCCGGTGGGGCTGGCGGCTGCATCCGATATCGGAATCCTGATCCAGACGCTGACACTTGCAGTGCTGCTGCATCGACGCCGTATGGTCAGCGTGGCCGAGCTCGAATATGGTGAGCTGCTGCGCGCCCTGCTGGCGGCTGTGGTCAGCTTTGCCGCGCTCCGCGGGCTGGCTTATGTGTTTCCCGCGCATGGCCGCATCCGCGAGCTGCTGCTGCTGCTGCTCGCGACCCTGGTCTGGCTCGCCGTGGCGGGCATTGCACTGCGCCTCACCGGGTCACAGTTGCCTGCGCAGCTGCTCGCGCGCTTTCGCCGCAAGTAGAAAAGCCCCGTCCGGGTGAACCGGAGCGGGGCTTGGGATTGGAACCAGTGTTGCGAGTTACCGGGTGACGGCGACTTTGTGCCCGGCCTGCTCCGCAAGCGCTGCAGCCTTGTCGGTGGCCTCCCAGGTGAAGTCCTTGTCGTCCCGGCCGAAGTGGCCGTAGGCAGCCGTCTTCGAGTAGATGGGGCGGCGGAGGTTGAGGCTTTCGATGATGCCCTTGGGCGTCAGCTGGAAGTTGGCCCGGATGGCTTCGACGAGCTTCTCGTGCGAGACCTTGCCGGTGCCGAAGGTCTCCACCAGCACGCTGACCGGCTCCGCCACGCCGATGGCGTAGGCGAGCTGCACTTCGCAGCGCTCGGCCAGACCGGCCGCGACGATGTTCTTCGCGATGTAGCGGGCCATGTAGGCAGCCGAACGGTCAACCTTTGTCGGGTCCTTGCCGCTGAAAGCGCCGCCGCCGTGACGGCCCATGCCGCCGTAGGTGTCGACGATGATCTTGCGCCCGGTCAGGCCGCTGTCGCCCATGGGGCCACCGATGACGAAACGCCCGGTCGGGTTGATGTGGTACTTGGTGTCCTCATCGAGCAGCGCTGCAGGCAGGACCGCCTGGATGACGTGCTTGAGGATCTCGCTGCGAAGCTGCTCATTCGAGACGTTCTCAGCGTGCTGGGTGGAGATGACGACGGCATCAATGCGGACTGGCTTGCCGTTGGCGTCATACTCGACGGTGACCTGACTCTTGCCGTCGGGGCGCAGGTAGGGCAGCTTGCCCGACTTGCGAACCTCGCTCAGTCTCCGCGTCAGCTTGTGGGCGAGCGAGATTGGCATCGGCATCAGCTCTTCAGTCTCGTTGGTGGCGTAGCCGAACATCATGCCCTGATCGCCGGCGCCGCCTGTATCCACGCCCATGGCGATGTCGCCGGACTGCTTGTTGATGGTCGAGATCACAGCGCAGGTGTTGGAATCGAAGCCGTAAAGCGCGTTGTCATATCCGATGGCGGCAACGACGCCGCGGACCAGCGACTGAAAATCGACATAGGCACGGGTGGTGATTTCGCCAGCGATGACGACCAGGCCCGTCGCTGTCAGGGTCTCGCAGGCCACGCGGCTGTAGGGATCCTGCTCCAGGCAGGCGTCGAGGATGGCGTCGGAGATCTGGTCGGCGATTTTATCTGGGTGCCCCTCGGTAACTGACTCCGAGGTAAACAGGAAACGGCTTGGTTCGGACAAAGGAGGTTCCTCCATGGTGGCGATTGCGATTTGCCTGCCGCTTTTGTAGTCTCCCGGATTGCTCCCGGGCTGCTTCCTGTTCGGAGGGAAGGTGCGAGGGTGGTCCGGCTGGCGGAAGTCAGGCGCTTCGGCCCGGGCTGCATCAGCCCGTAGGCGTGTATTTTGATGCTACTAGAGCGGCAGGGAAAGCGGCAAAGCCTTCCAGCCAATGGGAAAAAGAAGCGCCTGAACGGTTCGCAGCATGCCTCCGATGGTTTTTCTCTGGCAGAGGGCTTCGCTTACTCCAACATCCCCTCGGGCTCGGCCCGTCCGCTGGTGGTCAGCGTTACGGCGGCGGCCAGGATCAGCGCTCCCCCGGCGAGGGTTCCGGGGCCGAGGTGGTCGCCCATGAGCTTGATGCCCAGCACCGAACCCATGGCCGGCTCGATGTTCAGGAAGACGCCCGCACGCGAGGCGGGAACGTGGTGAATGCCCCAGTTCCAGAGCAGCGTGGTGGAGGCGGTGCACAGCACGCCGCTGGCGGCGAGCGCCAGCCAGGCCCGCAGGCTGATGCCGTGGACGGGTGGCGCCCCGTTGACCAGCAGCACCCACACCGTGAGCATCGCCGTGCCCAGGAGGACTCCCCAGGCGGTTACGCTCAGCGGGGAGTTGCCCAGCATCAGCCGCTTGTTGAGCAGGATCCAGCCAAGCGAGAGCACCAGCGACGCGACCACCAGAAGGTCGCCTGTGAGCCGGGGCCCTGCATCCGCCGAGCGCCCGCTGAAGACAATGAGCCCTACGCCGGCGGTTGAGCCGCAGAGGGCAATCCAGCCCAGCCTGTCCAGTTTTTCATGGGCGAAGATGGTGGCGCCAATGGCAAGGATCACCGGCATGGTTCCGACCATGAGCGCAGCCTGACTGACGGTCGTCAGAGACAGCCCATAGAACTGCACCAGGAACTGCACCGGGACGCCGAGAAAGGCGGCCACCAGCAATAATCCCCACTCGTGGCGGGAAAAGCGCGGCTTGCGCAGCACCGGCAGGAGCGCCGCGGTGGCAAAGAGAAAGCGGTAAAGCACCATGTGGCCCACGGACATCTCGCCGAGGGCGATCTTGCCGAAGTAGAATCCAGTGCTCCACAGGCATCCGGCCAGCGCGCAGGCGCCGTACCCCAGCCCCTGATTGGCGGGTGGTTTCACCGGGATTATCTCTGTCGAAGCCATAAACAATACTCTCGCACACGACGAGCGAGCTTCTATGACAAAGACGGAGATGGCTTGTCGTGTCTTGACATTCTTCGCAGCCTAACGGCAACGGGGCTACTCGCAACCAATTTCAGTTGCAAGCAGCCCCCGTTGATTTAAACGCAGATGCTCTTCCTCTACCAGATAGCGCACCGCCTGGCCGGCGCCATGGGCTGGCCGGTCTTGCAGTTGAAGGCCTTCTGGAACTCCGGCAGATTGACCACGACGCCGTTCACGCGGTCTTCTTCCGGCGAGTGGGGATCGACCTGCACCCGCAGCTTGAGCTCCTGGGGACGGTTGTTCTGACACCAGCCCTGTCCGTATGCGACGAAGAACTGCTGCTCCGGAGTGAGGTTGCCGTACTCGGCGCTACCCTTGGTTGCAAGGTTGATGCCGGCGCGCTGTGCGCGGTCCACGTAGGCCAGGAACGCCAGCTTCAACCCGCCCAGGTCAGCAATGTTTTCGCCGAGGGTGAGCTTGCCGTTTACGTGCAGCCCGTCGACGGCGACGAAGCTGTCATACTCCTTCACCACGCAGTCGGCTCGCTCGTTGAACTGCTTCGTGTCTGCGGGTGTCCACCAGTCCTCGAAGTTGCCTTTCGCGTCAAACTGCCGTCCTTCGTCATCGAAGCCATGGGTCAGCTCATGGCCGATCACGCCACCCGCATCGCCGTAGTTGACTGCATCGTCCTGGCGCGGGTCGAAGTAGGGCGGCTGGAGGATGCCGGCAGGGAAGTTGATGTCATTCATCTGCGGGTTGTAGTAGGCGTTCACCGTGGGTGGAGTCATGCCCCACTCGCCGCGATCGACGGGCTTGCCTATCTTCGCAATCTCGCGCTTCGCCTCAAAGACGGTGGCGCGCTGCGCGTTGCCCAGGGCATCGCCGCGCACCACGGTGAGCGTGGAGTAGTCGCGCCACTTATCCGGGTAGCCGATTTTGTTGGCCACGCCGTGCAGCTTCTCCTTGGCTTTGGCTTTGGTCGTGGCGCTCATCCAGGTGAGCTGGTCGATGTCGTGGTCCATCGCGGTTTCGATGTCCTTCGTCAGCGCCAGGGTGCGGGCCTTGTCCGACGGGCTGAAGCGCTCCGCCACATAAGCCTTGCCGAGAGCCTCGCCCAATGCGCCGTCTACGGAACGCACGCAGCGCTTCCACCGCGCCTGCTGCTCGGGCTGACCGACCAGGATTCTGCCGTAGAAATTAAAGGACTCCTGATCGAGCGCGCTGGGCAGAGCGGTGGAGGGAATTCCCCGCACGGCGGCCCAGCGCAGATAGGTTTTGATGGAATCAATGTCAGTGCTGCCGAGGGTCTGGTTCAAACCGGTAAAGAATGCCGGGGTCGCCACGTTGGCCGAGGCTACGTCAGGAGAGCCAACGTCGCGCAGGTAGCGCGCGAACGAGAAGCCCGGCACGGAGCTCTGGAACTGCGAGACCGATGTCTTGTGATAGAGATTGGCCGGGTCCCGGCGCTGTACATTGTCGAGCGACGCCTTGGCCAGTGCGGTTTCGAGGGAGAGGACGGTCGCGGCATCCCTGGCCGCCTGCTCCTTCGATTCGCCGATCAGTTCGAAGGTCTTCTCTACGTGATCCTGATACTGCTGCCGCAGCTTGACGGATTGCGCGTCGGTGCGGAGGTAGTAGCCTTTCTCCGGCAGTCCGAGGTCGGCCTGATCGAAGACTGCGATCTCCTGCGTCGCATCTTTGAAGTCCTGGTCTGATTCGAAGTTGAAGAGAGGGTTTTCGCCGTTCAGCGTCATCTTCGCCAGCAGGCCGGGCAGTTCCTCCTTTGATCTGAGCCCGTCGATCTGGGCCAGCACCGCTTCGATGGGCTTCAACCCGGCGGCATTGATCGCATCCACATTCATGCAGGTGGCGTAATAGTCGCCGATCTTCTGGTCGTTGGGGGAGCGTCCGGGATTGTCTGCAGCGGCCCGGTCGAGGATCGATTTCAACACCAGCCGGTTCTGCTCTTCAAGCTCCGTGCCGCGTCCATAGGAGGATTCGTCGGCGGGAATGGGATTGCTCTTGAGCCAGCCTCCGCAGGAGTACTGGTAGAAATCGACGCATGGGTCGACACTGGTATTCATCAGGGCGGGATCCATGGCCTTCAGATTCTTTGCGGCGGAGGTTTGTGCAGAGACGCTGAGCGGGAGCAGGAGCCCCGCCAGGCTTAAACCCAGGGTGAGGGGCAGAGCGGCTTTCTTCTTGTTCATTCGGCCTCAGGCATGCGTACATTTTCCAGCAGTAAAACGGGCAGGATGAAAGCTATCAAACTGGGAAGCCAATCAATTGTCAACAACTATGCGGGGCTTGTAGCAATATAGGGACATGAGGGGAATGGCGAAATTCATGGGGATCGGGGTGGCCGCTCTTGTCTGTGCGCAGGCCTTCCATGGCTTTGCCGCGGCACCGGCGAAGACTGATCCGGGGCCGCAGCCGACGGTTCGCCTTGCGGTGGAGCCTCTTGGCTACGCTCCTCCCAGCACCTTCTATCTCATCTATCGGCTCTCTTCGGGGAGCCTGAACTTCATCGACAGTGACCATCTGCTGTTCACCTTTCACCTCAACACGCTCATGCGGCGGCTGCCCGGGGACACGGACGGCGACGAAGATCAGACCATCCGCGCGGTGGTGCTTCAGATCTCAACCGGCAAGGTTGTTACGCAGGTTGACTGGCGGATGCATGACCGCGGCCAGTATCTGTGGCCGATGGGCGGAGGCCGGTTCCTGATCCGGCAGCGAGACACGCTCTACACCACGGACAGGACGCTGGCCCTCAAGCCCTATCTGCGTCTCACTGATCCGATTGAGGCCCTGAAGTTTTCCCCCGATGGAAAGCTTCTGCTGGTGGAGGTCAAGCAGCCACTCTCCGAGCGCCGTCCCGGGCCGACGGCGGCTGACCCTGTCCCTGAAATCGGCACTCGCCCTACACGTATCTACCTTGTCCGCGCTGCTACACAGAAGGTGATTGCAACCTCTGTCACGCACGAGCCGATCGACATGCCCATTGTGGATAACGGCTACATGGAGGCGCTCTCGGCAAGGCAGAACAATCAGTGGCTGATCCAATATGTGCCGGTCGAGGGAACGCCTAAGCAACTCACCAATGTGCCTTCCACCTGCCAGCCTACCCAGACGCCGCTGAGTGTAGATGTGACGCTGGTGAGCGGCTGCGTCGGCACGACGGGAGACCATGTCGTGAGCGCCGTCTCCATGGAGGGAAAGCTTCTCTGGCAGCAGACATGGTCGTCTCATTACATCTGGCCCACGTTTGCGATGGCGGAGAACGGCAGCAGGTTCGCCTATGGGTCGCTGCTGACCACCCATGACATCGGCACGCTTGATCCGGTCAACGAGAGCGATATCGCCAGCCAGATGGTGGGCGTTTTCGATACGGCGACCGGTCAGCTCAAGATGGTTAAAAAGGCTAATCCGATTCTCAGCGCAGGGCAGAACTTCGCGCTCTCTCCGGATGGCAATCGCTTCGCCATTCTCAACGAAGGCTCGATAGAGGTCTATGACCTGCCGCCCGCGGCGGCTGCGGTCAATCCGTCCTCTGTTGTTTCACCATCCTCAGTGGCGCAGAAGTCGGTGGCGCAGAAAAAGTAGCGGCACGAGGTTCGTCTCTAGCTGCCGGGTTTTAAGCGGGCAGCTTTTCTGTTTCAGGATAGTGGTGCTGCTGCCTGCCTATCCTGGCGTCATAAGGGCGAGTCGCGAGAGTGTTGCTCATATCAAGCTACGATGCAGGCTACGATGCGCCTGCCGCGACATTTGACTGGTCCGGGCGGAGGAACATCCTTTCTTGACCCACCCTCATCCCGTCCCTAGAATTAAAGAGGAAGGCTCTGCACAATTGAAGCTGTCGGAGCAAGGTGCAGGCACTTGCAGGGAAACCCATGGTAGCCGATCTGCGTATCAGCGCCCGCGAAAGACTGGTGCTGACCACTATCCTCGAGAATTACATCGCCACCGGCGAGCCCGTGGCTTCCCAGGCCATCGCGAAGGCCCTGGGCAATAAAGAGGGCATGGGGCCGGCTACGATCCGTAACATCATGGCATCGCTTGCCGATGCGGGACTGCTCGATCAGCCGCATACCTCGGCGGGACGCATTCCTACTCCGCTGGCTTTTCGCTTTTATGTAGAGCAGTTAAGCGCGCCCGCCCGCCTGAGCCAGCTCAGCGCCGAGCGGCGCGAACAGATTGAAGAGAGCTTTGCCGGCGTCAGCAGCAGCCAGCAGTTTCTGGAACGGACCTCGCACGTGCTGGCGTCGATCTCAAGCGGCGTCGGGGTGGCCTTTGCTTCCATCGCCGAGACCCACCTGCTCGAACATATTCATTTCTCGCGCCTCAGCGTCGGACGCGTTCTGGCGGTGCTGGTCACGCGGGCCGGGGTCGTTCTCGACCGCGTGCTGGTGCTCGATAAGGACCTCTCGCCGGTTGAACTCGAGACGGCTGCGCGCTTTCTCAACGAGAACTTCTACAACTGGTCAGTTGAGCGGATTCGCGCCGAGCTTGGCCGCCGCATCGAGCAGGAACGCAGTGAATGCGACCGCATGATGCTGTCCCTGCATGAGCTTTGCCGCAAGGGCGCGCTGGCCAGCGATGCGCCGGGCCAGACGATCTTTATCGAGGGCTTCGCCAATTTGCTTTCCACCGAACTCGACCGCGAGCGCCTGCGCCAGATGCTTACAGCGCTTGAGGCGAAGCAGCGCATCATCGAGCTGCTGAATGCCTATGTCGATTCGCGCCAGCAGAATGTGCGTGTGGTGGTTGGACTGGAAGACACAATTCCGGCGATGGGGGATCTGGTGCTGATCGGCGCATCCACCCGCCTCGGCGGACAAAATTTCGGTACCGTTGCCGTGCTCGGCCCTACGCGCATCCAGTATCAGGAGACGATGAACGCAGTCGCCTACGTCGCGCTCCTCTCGGATCGCATCCTCCAGACGCCGCAATAGCAGCGCACTTGCGCCGGACGCAAGCACGTGCCGGATAAATCATGAAAGGTTTCAAACGGATTTTTATGAGCAATAAAACCTTGGAAGATAACCCACCTACCGAAGCAAACGTGGAAGTCGCTCAGGGTACTGACCCTGTTTCTGACCCTGCCGACTCCATCACCACTGGGGTCGAGGGCGCAGCGGCGACCTCTGAACCCATTGCCGGCTCTCGCTCATCTATTCCGCAGGAAGACTACGAGCGGATCAAGGCGGAGCGGGACAGCCTCTTTGACCGGCTGGCGCGCCTGCAGGCCGAGTTTGACAATGCCCGCAAGCGTGAATCGCGGGAGCGCTCGGAGTTCCGGGATTACGCCGTGGCCGGAGCGATTGAGCAGTTTCTGCCGGTCCTCGATAATTTCCAGCTGGCGCTCAAGTCCACCGGCTCAGCGGAGCAGCTGCGCACGGGCGTGGAGCTGATCGTCAAGCAGATGGAGGAAGCCCTGCGGTCTCTGAATGTGCAGCCGATTGAGACGGTTGGCGTGACCTTCGATCCGCGCGTACATGAGGCGCTGGAGATGAGCGAGCGGCCGGATCTGCCCGATCACCAGGTGTTTGAAGAGGTGCGTCGCGGCTACCGCATCAAGGAGCGCATGTTGCGCCCGGCGCTTGTCCGCGTCGCCAGCAACCCGCAGCAAAAGGAAGCATGAGCAGAACAGCCAACGTGAGCAAAACCGACTATTATGAAGTGCTCGAAGTTACCCGCGAAGCCTCCGACACGGAGCTGAAGACCGCTTATCGCAAGCTCGCGCTCAAGTTCCATCCCGACCGCAACCCCGGCGATGCCGAAGCCGAGGAGCGGTTCAAACAGTGCAGTGAGGCGTACCAGGTTCTCAGCGACCCGCAGAAGCGCGCCGCCTATGACCGCTACGGTCACGCCGGAGTCGGCGCGGCCAACGGCGGGGACGGCAGCCCGTTCTCGAACATGCAGGACCTTGGCGACATCTTCGGCGATTTCTTCGGCGAGATGTTCAACATGGGCGGCGGAGCAGGCCGCCGCGGCTCGCGCGCACAGCGTGGCCGCGACGTGCGCTACGACCAGACGATCGAGTTCGCCGATGCGGTCTTCGGCAAGGAGATCGAGGTTAACGTGCGCCGCATGGAGGCCTGCGTCGACTGCCGCGGCACCGGCACCTCAAACGGCCGTGGCCCCGCGACGTGCCCCCAGTGTCAGGGCAGGGGACAGGTCCGCTACCAGCAGGGCTTCTTCTCCGTGGCCCGCGCCTGCAATGCCTGCGGCGGCACCGGCAGCGTGATCTCCGACCCGTGCACCACCTGCCGTGGCGACGGACGCCAGGAGCGGGAGCACACGATCGCGGTCAGCATTCCTGCAGGGGTTGAGGAAGGCACGCGCATCCGCTACCAGAGTGAGGGCGATGCAGGCCGTTTCGGCGGCCCTTCCGGCGACCTCTACATCGTGCTCACGGTCAAGCCGCACGAGTTCTTCGAGCGGGACGGCAACGACCTTCACTGCGTCGTTCCCATCTCGATTTCCCAGGCGGCACTGGGCGATGAGATCACGATTCCCACGCTTGAGGGCGAGACGCGCCTGAAGATTCCGGAGGGCACGCAGAGCGGCAAGGAGTTTCGGCTCCGCGGCAAGGGTGTGCCGTATCTCAACAGCCACGGGCGCGGCGACATGATCGTCCAGGCGGCGGTCCAGACCCCCACCCGGCTCTCGAAGGTGCAGAAGGAGCTCTTCCGCCAGCTGGGCGAAAGCCTCTCGGTGGAGAACACCCCAACCTCGCGCAGCCTCTTTGCCAAGGTCAAGGAAATATTCAGCTAAGCGGCGGGGAGATGGAAGCGATATTTGTCGCTTCCATCTCCGGCCCGCGCATTCAAAGCTCGCCCTGCTGACCTCTCCAGCTAAGCCCTATACTTAGATCTGGCAGAACGAATGGCAATCACCGCACTGATCATTGACGATGAAGAGCTGGCCCGCGAGGAGTTGAAGTATCTTCTCGACTCAGAGGGCGGCGTGGACGTGCTCGCGCAGGGGACGAATGGGATCGAGGCCGTCGATCTGATTCGTACCCACAAGCCGGATGTGGTCTTCCTGGATGTGCAGATGCCCGGGCTGGACGGTTTCGCTGTTCTCAAGAAGCTGCTCGATCGGGACCACAAGGAGCCGCTGCCGCAGATTATCTTCGCAACTGCGTATGACCAGTATGCGGTGCGCGCCTTTGACGTGAACGCCATCGACTATCTGTTGAAGCCATTTGAGCGAACCCGCGTTCTGCAGGCGCTCGACCGCGCGCGCATCCGCCTGCAGGAGATCGAGCCTGCTCCCTTCAGCGGCGATACCCGCATCGGAGAACTGCTGCGCCTTATCGAGCAGCAGCAGCAGCCCCAGCGGTCCCACAGCGGCAAGATCGTTCTCCAGGCGCATGGCCGCCTGCTGCTCGTCGATCAGAAGGACATCTGCTTCGCCTCAATCGACGAAGGCATCATCTCAGTCGTGACCCCCACCATCGAAGGCCACTCCAAGTGCCGCACGCTGGAGGAGTTGCTCGACCTGCTGGAGCCTGCCGTCTTCTGGCGCGCGCACCGCTCCTACGTGGTGAATATCAACCACATCAAGGAAGTAGTGCCGTGGTTCAAGTCCAGCTATCAGTTGCGCATGGACGACAAGAAACAGACCGAGATCCCGGTCAGCCGGGCGCAGACGCGCCGCCTGCGCGAGCTCTTCAAGCTTTAGTCCGGCTGGCGAGCTTCGGCATGGTCCCCGGCGGGAAGCCGGTCGACTGGCGCACCGTGAGCCGGGTGGGAATTGGCCATATCTGCTTCGCCGTCTTTTCTGTCCCTTCCACGTGTATCCGCAGCGCCTCAAACGCTGCCCTCGCCAGATCTGCGCGCGACATGCGTACCGTGGTCAGCGGCGGATTGACAAACTCCGCCAGGTGGATGTCGTCGAATCCGATCACGGAGATATCTTCCGGCACGCGCAGCCCGGCGCGCGCCAGCACGCGCAGAACGCCAATCGCGGTCATGTCGTTTGAGCACATCACGGCGGTCGGCAACTCCTTGAGCCGGAGTATTTCCTCCATGGCCCGCATGCCGCCCTCAAGGGTGTGGTCGCCAGCGGGGAGCCACTCTTTCGGCAGCTTGAGGCCGATCTCCTCAAGAGAATGCAGAAAGGCGTCGCGCCGCAGCTGGCATGACCGTTGCTGCAGCGGGCCGGTGATGAAGGCGATCTTCCTGTGTCCCAGCGCGGCCAGATGCTGCACGCCTTCGCGGATGCCCTGGCGATAGTCGACCAGCAGCGTGCTCACGCGAGGGCTGGGGGGAGCCTCATCGACAAACACCATTGGAATATTCCGCGAAGCCAGCTCATTCAGCAGTGGACCTTCAATACCGAAGGTCATGACCGCGACTCCCTCGACGTTGCGCTCCAGCAGGCGGCGGATGCAGCTCTCCATGCTGGGGACGTCGTAGTTGGTCGAGCCGATCAGGATCTCGTAGTTATTCTCGACGGCGATGCTCTCAAACCCCTGGATCAGCTCGGGAAAGAAGGGGTTGGTGATCTCGGAGATGAGCAGACCCAGAATGCGGCTGCGCCCGGAGACCAGCGCCCGGGCCTGGGTGTTAGGGAAGTAGTTCAGCTCGGCGATGGATTTCCAGACCCGCTTGGCCAGATCCTTGTCCACGGAGGGGACGCGGTTGATGGTGCGCGAGACGGTTGCAATGGATACTTTGGCGTGGCGCGCGACATCGCGAATGTCCAGCCGCTTGTTTTCGGGTTTCTGTTGCCTGGTGCGTTTCTTCGTAGCCATCGTATCGTTCGAATTGCGCTTGACTTGGCAAGTGTAAATTGCATAAGGTCAGAAGGCTAGTAAACGTTTGCCGATAAAAGTGCCAGTAAACCAATTTAGTGAGATACTTTTTCTTTGCCACCCCGCGTAAGTGGCAGGTAAGGCCTTGATATGCTCGAAAAACTGAAAGTTGACGTCCTCGAAGCGAATCTTGAACTGGTTCGCCGCGGCCTCGTGCTGTACACCTTCGGCAACGCCAGCGGCATTGACCGCGAGCAGGGACTGGTCGTCATCAAGCCCAGCGGCGTGCCCTATGAGCAGATGAAGCCGGAGCACATGGTTGTGACCGATCTGCAGGGCACGCAGGTGGAAGGCAGTCTTCGCCCCTCCTCCGATCTGCACACGCACCTGCTGCTCTACCGCGAATTTCCGTCCATCGGGGGCGTTGTGCACACGCATTCCGAGTACGCAACTGCCTGGGCGCAGGCCGGACGCAGCATTCCCGCCTATGGCACGACTCATGCGGACTATTTCTACGGCCCTGTTCCGGTGACGGAAGAGCTGACGGCCGAGGAGATCAACGGCGACTACGTGCTCAACACCGGCCATGCCATCCTTCGGCGCTTCGAGGGGCTTGACCCGCTGGCGATTCCGGCGGTTCTCGTGGCCGGTCACGCACCCTTCACCTGGGGCAGGACGGCGGCTGATGCCGCCTATCACGCGGTGGTGCTGGAATCAGTCGCGAAGATGGCCTTTGTGACCGCAACCCTCAACGCGGAAGGAGCAGGCGTCTCGCAATGCCTGCTCGACCGCCACTATTTCCGCAAGCACGGGGCCAAAGCTACCTATGGCCAAAGCAGCGAACCGCACAAGTAAAAAGGCAGACCAACCCTGATGCCCATCCAATTCGCCAACCCAGCCGCTCTCGCCCTCTTCGCAGGCCCGGTCAAAGCGCAGCTCGCGAAGCTGACCGGCGTCGACATTCTTGTCATTGCGATCTACTTCGCGATGGTCATCTTCATTGGCTTCTACCTGCGAGGCTCCTCGAACACCAGCGAGGAATTCTTCATGGCGGGCCGCGAGATGACCGCGTGGATTGCGGGCCTGAGCTTTGTCTCGGCCAATCTCGGCTCACTTGAACTGATGGGCTGGGCGGGCTCGGCCTACCAGTACGGCATTCTTGCCGCGCACTGGTACTGGATCGGCGCCATTCCGGCGATGCTGTTTCTCGGCATCGTCATGATGCCGTTCTATTACATCTCAAAGACCCACTCGGTTCCGGGCTATCTGCATCTGCGCTTCGGCGATGGAGCCAGGGCGCTCTCGGCGGTCAGTTTCGCCTTCATGACGGTGCTGATGAGCGGCATCAATATGTACTCGATGGCGCTGGTGATGAAGGTTGTTCTCGGCTGGAACCTGAACTTCTCCATCTGGGTTTCGTCGATCACGGTCGCCATCTATGTCGCGCTGGGGGGGCTCAAGTCGGCCATCTTCAATGAAGTGCTGCAGTTCCTGCTGATCTGGCTGGGAGCCCTGCTGGTGCCCATTCTCGGGCTGGTCGAGGTCGGCGGCTGGACCAACCTCCGCGGCCAGATCCTGCACCGTCTCGGTTCTGCCGAATACGTGCATATGTGGAGCACGCTCGGCCACTTCAACTCGAACCCCATGGGGGTCCACTGGACCGGCATTGTCTTCGGCCTCGGTTTCGTGATCGCCTTCGGCTACTGGACGACGGATTTCCTGGTCGTGCAGCGCGTGCTCTCGGCGGACAATCTGCGCTCGGCGCGCATGGCTCCGATCATCGGCGCGGGCTTCAAGATGCTGGTTCCCTTCATCGTGATCCTGCCAGGCCTGGTCGCGCTCTCGGTGCTGCCTTTCCACCTGGTGGGAGAGACGACGGCGGTTGCCACCGGCCAGCACAGCTACAACGAAGTGCTGCCGCTGATGCTGGTTCGCTACTGCGGACCGGGCCTGCTGGGCCTCGGCGTCACGGCGCTGATCGCCGGATTCATGTCAGGCATGGCGGGCAATGTCAGCGCCTTCTCAACGGTCTGGACCTACGACCTCTACGGCGCGTTCATCAACAAGAAAGCGACCGATCGTCACTATGTCTCGATGGGCCGCTGGTCGACCTTCATCGGCGTCCTCATCTCAGTGGGCACGGCCTACCTGGTGCAGCACGCGGCCAGCATCATGGACTACGTGCAGCAGCTCTTCAGCTTTTTCATCGCGCCGCTGTTTGGAACGGTCATTCTGGGCATGCTGTGGAAGCGTGCGACGAAGGAGGCTGGTTTCTGGGGGCTGCTGGCCGGCACCTGCACGGCTATCGGCCTGTGGCTGTGGGTGCATCTGAACCCCGCCGCGCTGCGCTATGTCGCCCTCTCGCCGGATGCCAAGGACATGGCAGAAAATCTCTATCGTGCTCTCTGGTCGTGGCTGGTTTGCGTCATTGTAACTGTGGTGGTTTCTTATATGACCAAGCCGCGGCCAGTCTCCGAACTCGCAGGGCTGGTTTACGGAGTTGTGCCGCTGCCCGATGAGCATGACGAGCACTGGTATCAGCGGCCGATCGTGTGGGCGAGCATCATTGCCGTGCTCTTCATCGGGCTCAACATTATCTTCTGGTAAAACGAGGTCATCACATGCGCGAGACAATGTCGATCTGGTTTTTCGCGGGCGTTCTCTTTCTCGCCTATGGTGTCGTCATTACGTCCGAGGGGTTATGGGAACTGGCTCATCCGCCCCTGCATCGGCCCGTCCTCTATTCGCTCCATGCTCCTATCTGGTGGGGAGCAGCCATGGGGCTTGCGGGCCTCGCTTACACCGTGCGGTTCTGGCCGCGCAAGCACTGATTTTGTAAAGACTGGTCCCGAAAGCGGGAAAGGAAAACTGAAATTATGAAAAAGCAGCTTACATTTGGAATGATCGTTGGCAATCGCGGATTCTTTCCTGACCACCTGGCGAAAGAGGGCCGCGAAGAGATGCTCGGCGTCCTTACAAACGCCGGAATCAAGGTCATTGCGCTTACACCGGAAGAGTCAAAGTACGGCGCAGTAGAGACTCACGACGAGGCCATTCGCTGCGGCGAACTCTTCCGCAAGCATCGCGATGAGATCGACGGCATTATTGTCACGCTGCCCAATTTCGGCGACGAACGCGGCATTGCGGACGCTATCCGCTACTCAACGCTCAAGGTTCCGGTGCTGGTGCAGGCCACGCCTGACCGCCGCGACGACATGAAGATCTCCGACCGCCGCGACAGCTTCTGCGGCAAGATGTCGGCCTGCAATAACCTGATGCAGTACGGCATCCCCTACTCCATCACCGGGCTGCACACCGTTGCTCCGAACTCGGCCGCCTTCGCCAAGGACCTCGAATGGTTCTCCGCAGTCTGCCGCGTGGTGGACGGACTTCGCAATCTGCGCATTGGCGCCATCGGCGCCCGCCCTGCGGCTTTCAACACGGTTCGCTACAGTGAAAAGCTGCTCGAACGCAACGGCATCTCGGTCGAGACGCTCGATCTCTCTGAGATCATGGGCCGCATCGCCAAGCTCAGCGACAATGACGACGCGGTGCAGGCAAAGCTTGCGGCCATCAACGCCTACGTTGCGACCAAGGGCATTCCCGCCCAGGCGCTGATGAAAATGTCGAAGCTCGGCGCGGTCATCGACGGCTGGATGCAGCAGACCCATTGCAAGGTCAGCGCCATCCAGTGCTGGACCTCGATGGAAGAGTACTTCGGCGTGGTCCCCTGCACGGTCATGAGCATGATGAGCGAGAACCTCTTTTCGAGCGCCTGCGAAACCGACGTCTGCGGCACGCTGAGCATGTATGCGCTGGCGCTCGCCTCAGAGACGCCGAGCGCGCTGCTCGACTGGAACAACAACTACGGTGAAGATCCCGACAAGGCTGTCTGCTTTCACTGCTCCAACCTGCCGAAGCACTTCTTCGCCGATGTGGTCATGGACTTCCAGGCCATCATTGCCGGAACGGTCGGCAAGGAGAACACCTTCGGAACCTGCGTGGGTCGCGTGAAGGCCGGCGCCATGAGCTACGTGCGCTTCTCGACGGACGACTACAGCGGGAAGATTCGCGGCTACATCGGCGAGGGTGAGTTCACCAACGATCCGCTGGAAACCTTTGGCGGCGCGGGCGTGGTGAAGATTCCTCATCTGCAGAAGCTGCTGCGCTACATCTGCGAGAAGGGCTTCGAGCACCACGTCGCCGCCAACTTCTCCCAGGTGGCAAGCCCCGTCTACGAGGCAGCGACACGCTACCTCGGATGGGAGATGCACCACCACCAGTAAACGAGGGAAACGCTCCTCGAGTACCCCACGTCTCGCTTGAGGCGTGGGGCTTCCCTTTGACCGCACGATTCACAGGAGTAGATTGATGGCCATCGTCGCAGGCGTAGATTTCGGCACTCTCAGCGTTCGCGTAACCCTGCTCGACAGCGAGCGCGGCCGCCTCGGCACGGCCGTGGCTGAATATCCGCTTCATCGCAAGCGCGAAGATCCCAACTATGCCACCCAGTCGCACTATGACCAGATGGACGCGCTCATCAAGGCGACGCGCAAGGTGCTCGCGGATGCGGGAGTCGCGGGCGAAGACGTGGCTGCGATCGCTCTCGATACCACTGGTTCGAGCGTCATTCCGGTGGCGGCCGATCTGACGCCGCTCGATGACTACTACCTCTGGTGCGACCATCGTGCCAAGGAAGAGGCTCGCGAGATTACCGAACTGGCGCATCGCGAAAAGCTGGAGGCAATCGAGTGGTGCGGCGGCGTCTACTCGCACGAGTGGGGCTTCGCCAAGCTGCTCCACTGGCTCCGCCATAACCCGGACAAGCGCGACAGGTTCGCCACCGCCTTTGAACACTGCGATATGGTGGCGGCCACGCTCGCCGGCATCAAGGACGCGAAGCTGGTCAAGCGCAGCGTCTGCGCGATGGGGCACAAGTGGCTCTGGAATCCGAAGTGGGGCGGTCTGCCGCCGCAGGAGTTTTTCTCAAAGCTCGATCCCGTCTTTGAGGGCATCCGCGCCCGATTTGACGGCGAATATCTGACCTCCGATCATCTGGCCGGTCATCTTGCGCCGGAGTGGGCGGAGAAGATGGGCCTTCGCGCGGGTATTCCCATCCCGGTAGGGGCCTTTGACGCGCACTGGGATGCAATCGGCGCAGGCTGCCGCGAGGGCGACGTCGTCAACGTGGTCGGCACCTCGACCTGCATCATTGCCATGGAGCAGAAGACGACGCTGGTACCCGGCGTCTGCGGCGTGGTTCCGGGCAGCGTCCATCCACAGTTCACCGGTGTCGAGGCGGGGCTCTCGGCCACCGGAGACATCTTCGAGGCCATTGCCCGCCGCGCCGGAACCAACGTGAAAGAGTTGTCGAAGGGGCTTGAAAGCTATCGCGCCGGGCAGACCGGCCTGCTGCGCCTCAGCTGGGACAACGGCGATCGCACCGTGCTGGTCAACTCGGAACTGGGAGGCGTTACGCTGGGCTGGAACCTGATTCACACCGCGCAGGACGAGCTCTTTGCGGCCATCGAAGGCACAGCCTTCCACACGCGCATCATCCTCGAACGCATGGCCGAGCACAGCGTTCCTGTGGAGCGGGTGATCAATGCCGGGGGCATTCCGCAGAACAACAAGGTGCTCAACCAGGTCTATGCCAATGTGCTGGGAAAGCCGGTGCTGGTGCCCGCGGGAATTCCGACGAGCCTGGGTTCAGGCATCTTCGCGCTGCTGGCTGCCGGGGCATTCAAGACGGTGGAGGAGGCGCAGTCCAGGTTGTGTCTCGACTACACCACCTATGAGCCGGAGGCCGAGGCGCACGCCATCTACAACCAGCTCTTCGCGCACTATCGCAAGCTCTACTTTGCGCTCGGCAGCCGCGGAGCCGAAGCGGTTGCGCTGGGCGATGTGCTGCCCGATCTGCGAAAGATTGCGGCCCGCTAGCGCTTCAGCAGGCCGTTCGTGTTGAGGAGCGGGCGTTCCATCGCCCGCACCCAATCCGTCATCTGATCAGGAGCCTTGCCGGCTGCTTCGGCGCGGGCAAACTCGCTTCGCATGGTCTGCATCTTCGCGTCGAGATCGTCCAGGTAGTTGAAGAGCACGGCCTCGGGAATCATGGGCAGCTTGGGCGAGCCGAATTCATACTTGCCATGATGGCTGAGGATCAGGTGCAGCACCAGGATGCGGAGGTCCTGGGGAAAGCTGTCCAGTTGTGCGATCTTGCTCTCTACCATCGCCACGCCGATGGAAATGTGCCCGACCAGCTGGCCCTCCAGCGTGTAGTCGAAGCTGGTGCCCCAGCTCAGCTCGCGCAGCTTGCCGATGTCGTGCAGTACGGCAGCCGTCATCAGCAGGTCGCGGTCAATCTCCGGGTAGTGCTTCGCCGTCAGCTCGCATAGCCCCAGCAGGGAAACGATATGCTCCAGCAGGCCGCCGATCCAGGCGTGGTGCAGCGCCTTGGCGGCGGGCGCATGGCGCAGCGCTCCGGCGATCTCCTGATCGTCGAGGAAGGCCCGCAGCAGCGCCTTGAGGTGTACGTTGCTGAAGCTGTCCACGAAGCCGTTCAACTCCGCCCACATCTCGTCAATGCTGCGGACGGTGTGCGGCACAAAGTCGGCAAGGTCGTATTCACCGGGAGCAGCCAGGCGAATCTTGTCGAGGTTGATCTGCAGCTTCTCCTGGTAGCGGCAGACCAGTCCCTTTACCTTGATCACGTCGCCGTTGTTGAAGTCGCCCACCTCGGAGGCGTCCCACATGCGGCACTCGATCTGCCCGGTGCGGTCCGCAAGGTTGACGGCGAGGTAGCGGCTGGAGTCTTTTTTAGCTCGAAACTGCTTGGCGCTGGCGACAAAAAATCCTGTCACCTGCTGATTCTCAAAACGGGTGAGGTCGGTAATGTAGAGATCTTTCATAGGAAAAGAAAATGGCCCGGAGGTCATCCGGGCCATGATGAGATTTTACTGAGGCTTGTTTGGCGCCGGCTCCGCAGGGGTTGCGCTCTGGTCCTGGGTTTGAGAAGCGGGCGGGGTCGCTGCGGGGGCGGTGTTCTGCTGCTTGGACTCCTTGTCCTTGCGTCCCTGGTCAGCGAAGCGGGTCTTCTCGCCGGTGTTAGCCTTCTTGACCTTCTTCTTGGTTGCGGTATCGCCACTCAGGCCGAGTGGCGCCGACTGCACTTTCCGCGAGGCCAGTTCATCGCTGCTCTCCGGAGGAGGAGCATAGGGGTCATCCTGCCGGGCCGCATGCTTCTTGTCCTTCTTGACCTTGGCCTGGTCGGCGAAGCGCTTCTTCGTCTTCTTTTGGGTCTGCTGCTCTTCCTGTCCGTCGGCCCGGATATCGGGAGCTACGTTGCTCTGCGCAACCTGTGATTCTGCCTGTCCTGCTCCGGGAGTCGTGTTGCTGGTGGGAGCGACCGCGCCTGCATCCTCTGATTTCGTATCGCCCTGGGGCAGAGTTCTGCGGGGCGCCTGGCCAAAGCGAATCTTTTCCTTCTTGCCGGGCTTTTGGACCGGAGCATTGTCGGCGACCTTCTGCGACTTGGCCCTGGCCGGCGCCGCTGAAGATGCAACCGTAGTGTTGCCCTGCGGAACCTGATCGAGGCTGGGAACATTGGAGGGCACAGCCTTGGCCGTCCTGGCCTTATCGGCCTTACGGGTCTTGGTGCGGTAGCGGGCGCGCGTTACATGCTTTTTCTTCTTCGGGCCGGGAGGCGTATAGGCGCTGTAGACAGGCTTCAACTCATTGGGGCTCGCACCGGCATCGGTGAAGCCGGGCTTGATGTCGATGTACGCCTCTTCGCGCAGCCTGGTGAGATATGCGCGCAGCGCGGGCTGCATCTTCTCCATGCCCACGGCGTCTTCCACCTGGGGCTCAACCTTGTTGATCGGCGTTACGCCGCCGGGCGTATGGTCCACCACCTTGAGAATCACAAAACCCTGCTTGGTGCGAATCGGCTCCGTATACTGGCCAGCCTGCTTGTCAAAGGTCCGGTCTTCGAGCACTTTGGCGAGCTGTCCACGCTTGAAGTCACCGAGATCGCCGCCCTGGGCCGCCGTGGGGCCGCCGGAGGAGCTCTTGGCCAGCGCGGCAAAGTCCGCGCCGCTCTTCAGCTTGCTCTCAATGTCCTCAGCCTTGGTCTTGGCCGCCGCGACCTGCTGGGCGTCGTCCGGGTTGGCGGTAGGAATCAGGATCTCACTCAGCCGCACCTGTTCAGGCTTGTCGAAGTCGGACTTGTGCTGGTCGTAGTACTGCTGCACCTCAGAGGGGGTGATCGAAATGTGCCGCCCTACTTCGTCGCGGATCACCTGCGACGTGATGATGCTGTTGCGGATATTCGCCTTGAAATCTTCATAGGAGACGCCCTGCGCCTCGGCGGCCTTCTGCAGGTCTTCGAGCGAATCGAGATGGTTCTGCTTGCGGATCTCATCGAGACGGCGCACCAGTTCGTTCTCGCCGGTAATGTCGAGCTGCTTGCCCTTGGAGATGAGCAGTTGCTGATCGATGAGATTGCGCAGCAGGTCAGCCTTCTGCTGATACAGCTCCTGCTGGCTCCATCCCTGCTGGCGAGCCTCGGCTTCGAGGTTCTGCTCCGCGCGATCAAAGTCGGACTTGCTGATGACCTGGTCGTTCACGCGCGCAACGATATCTTCAACCACCGTGCCTTGATAGGGAGACTGCTGTTGCGTGCTGCGGTCAGTGACGGAAGCATTGCGCGCGGACTGCCCCCACGAGGGAAGGGCAACGATTACCATGCTGGCGGCGAGCACGGCGCTGAACTGCAGGGACTGCATGGGTCGAAGGGTCATCTGTTGAACGTCTCAAAAGCAGCGCGGAGGCCGTTTGCATCTCTTCGCAGGAAACAGTCAGGCTCGGCGGAGTGCTTTCCGTTCATTCTAATCATCCGTACCCGCGAACGCCAATGGCGGCCTTCAGGAGGGCGCTGAATGCTATACTTCGCACAGGAAGCGCCCCGCACCACGGGCGCGTCCAGAAGGAACCAGCCTCTTACCATGTCACCCCGCGCGCGCCGCACCGCCTTCTCGCTCGTCCTTTTCTTTACCGCCTGCGGCCTGGCAGGCATGGTTGTCAGCCAGAGGGTAGGCGCCCAGTCTGCCGGCGATGAGTCCCAGTTCCGCGACAGTCTCAAATCGTTCACCAGTGTCTACAACCTGGTTGCGGAGAACTACGCCGAGCCTCTCAACGCCGATATGCCGGACAAGACCATCTACGATGGCGCGATTCCGGGCATGCTGCACACGCTCGATCCGCACTCCAGCTTCTATGACCCGAAGGCCTACGCGAAGATGCGCGAGGACCAGCACGGGAAATACTACGGCGTGGGAATGACCATCCAGCCCCAGTTCATCGCGGGAACGCAAAAGATCGTCGTTGTTTTCCCCTATGAGGGTACGCCGTCCTATAAGGCCGGCATCCACCCCGGCGACATTATTATCTCGGTCGATGGCAAGTCCACTGACAACATGAACTCCGAGCAGGTGGCGAACCTGCTCAAGGGACCCAAGGGAACCCACGTCAGTCTCTCCGTCGCCCGCGAGGGCTCGGCTGCGCCGCTCACCTTCGACCTGGTGCGGGATGAGATTCCCCACCCCAGTGTCGATCTGAGCTATGAGATCCGGCCGGGCATCGGCTATATCCACATCACCCAGTTCCAGGAGACGACAGGCCGCGAAGTCTCCGACGCAGTGAATGCCTTCGGCAATCTCAAGGGACTGCTCATCGACCTGCGCGGCAACCCCGGCGGAGTGCTTGTCGAGGCCGTCGCTGTCTGCGACAAGTTTCTGCGCCGCGGCCAGGTGATCGTTTCGCAACGCGGACGCGCCTTCCCCGAGCAGGTCTATCGCGCGACCCATGGCGATGGACGGCAGGACTTCCCCATCGTTGTGCTGGTGAGCCACTCCACGGCCTCGGCAGCAGAGATCGTGAGCGGAGCGCTGCAGGATCATGACCGCGCGCTGATCGTCGGTGAGACGACCTTCGGCAAGGGCCTGGTGCAGTCGGTCTATCCCTTATCGGATGACACTGGCCTCGCGCTCACCACTTATCACTACTACACGCCCAGCGGACGGCTTATCCAGCGCAACTACAACGGCGTTTCGCTGTACGACTACTACTACAATCACGATCAGCCGCAGGACCTGAAGAACCGCGAGGTCAAGCAGACCGACTCCGGACGCACGGTCTACGGCGGCGGCGGCATCACTCCCGACGTGAAGATCGATCCGCCCAAGTCCAACCATTTCCAGGACGTGCTGGCGGCGCACTATGTCTTCTTCAACTTCTCCAAGCACTATCTGGTCAATCACTCGATCACCAAGGATTTTCAGGTGGACGATAAGGTGCTTGCCGACTTCAAGCAGTTCCTGACGGCCCAGCAGGTGGCCTACACCGACCAGGACATTGCGGGTGTTCTCGACTGGGTCAAGGCCAACATCAAGGCTGAACTCTTCACCTCCGCCTTTGGCGAGCAGCAGGGAATGAGAGTGCGGGCGAATTGGGATCCGATGATCAACAAGGCTCTCGAGTACATGCCGCAGGCCGCCTCCCTGGAGGAGACGGCGCTCAGGGATGCAGCCGCCCGCCAGGCCGCAAAGAACTCCGGTCCTCAGGCTGAGTAACGAGTAATAAACAGTTTTACTTTTGTTAAGTCGCGGTGCTAGCATTCCTCAGAATTCCTGAGGAGTAGATCACTTGATCGATCGTCGCCGCTTTCTTCTTAACTCGCTTGCCGTTGGTGGTGCGAGTCTGTTTGCTCGCCAGTTTGCTTTCGCGCAGGGCCTTTCCGCAGAGAACGGCGCCGTCAGCGAAGCTGCGATTCGCAACGCGCGCTTTCCTGAACATTTCTACTGGGGCACCGCCACGGCGTCCTATCAGGTAGAAGGCGCATGGAACGTCGATGGCAAAGGCGAGTCGATCTGGGATCGCTTCTCCCACACGGTCGGCAAGGTCAAGGGGGGCGACACGGGCGACGTTGCCTGTGACCAGTACCACCTCTACAAGCAGGACATTGCCCTCATGAAGCAGCTCAACCAGAAGAGCTGCCGCTTTTCGATCTCATGGCCGCGCATCCAGCCCACGGGATCGGGCGCGGTGAATCAGAAGGGGCTCGACCACTACAGCCGGGTTACCGATGCGATGCTCGAAGCGGGCATTCGCCCGATGTGCACCATCTACCACTGGGATCTGCCTCAGGCCATTGAAGACAAGGGCGGCTGGCCGAATCGCGACACGGCGGCACTCTTTACCGACTATGCGGGGATTGTCACCAAGGCCCTGGGCGACCGGATCGATACCTGGGCCATCTTCAATGAGCCATGGGTCTTCACGTATCTGGGGTACGGCGTGGGCGTTCATGCGCCGGCAAAGTCCGACATCAAGCTCTTCCTCAAGGCTGCCCACACGGTCAATATCGCCCAGGGTGAGACCTTCCGCGCCATGAAGGCCATCTCGCCGAAGGCTCAGATCGGCAGCGCGTTCAGCATGTCGCCTGGTGTGCCGGCCACCAGCAGCGAGGCCGATCGCAAGGCGGTCGAGCGCTTCCACGCCGTCAATAACGTCTACTTCCTCTACACCGCGATGCACGGCAAGTATCCTGACGCCTTTGTCGGGGAAACTCCTTATGACGTCATGGGCTTCAGGCCGGGAGACGACAAGCTGATGCAGGCCAAGCTCGACTGGATCGGCATCAATTACTACAACCGTCACTTCATCTCTGACGCAGGCCAGGGCGGCGATCCATACATGCACTTCAATGCGGTGATGCCGGCGGTGGGGCCTATCACCGACAATGGCTGGGAGGTCTGGCCGCGTGGACTCTACGACATCGTTACCCAGATCAGCCACGAATACTCGAACCCCATCATCGAGATTACCGAGAACGGCTGCGCCTATGACGACACCCCCTTTGCGGGGGCGGGCGGCCACGTTCCCGATGTGCGCCGCACGAACTTCTATCGCGGCCACCTCGCCGAGCTTGCCCGGGCCATCAAGGACGGCGCGAATGTGCGCGGCTATCATGCGTGGAGCCTGCTCGATAACTTCGAGTGGGCGGAGGGCTACAGCCAGCGCTTCGGCCTGACCTATGTCGATTTCCGAGATCAGAAGCGCACCGTCAAGGACTCGGGACTGTGGTATTCGCGGGTCGCGGCGGCAAATCATCTCGACGTATAACAGCCCTGCGGAACCAGCCTCGCGAGGAGCGAGGCTGGACCGCCCGCGGGGGGTATACTCAGGGCGTTCCTTCTACGAGGCTTATGCGAAGACTTTCTCTGCTTGCCCTGCTCCTGTTCCTTGGCATCCTTCCGTTGCGCGCTCAACAGATCGTCCCTGCTGCTGCGGCGGCGAAGCTGCTGCCCGACGCCGTTTTTTTCCGCGGTCAGTCTGCGCCGGTTGAGGCGCGCAACTCCGGTGGCGTTCATTATCCGGATGGCATGTATGTCCTCAGCGCTATCGTCGACAGCTCCGGTTATTCGAGCGGCATCCAGCAGAAATATCAGGCATACTTCATCAGCGAAGTCACGGTCGATATCGAGGGACACAAGCTTGGCCCCGGCGCTTACGGGGTGGGCTTCGTCAATGGCAAATTCGGCGTGATGGACATCGGCGCGCATGATCTCTTCTCCGTTCCTGCAACGCATGATGCCGTGCTGCGTCGCCCATCTCCCTTTCAGGTGATTGCCGATGCGAAGACGGGAAGCTACCGCCTCTACTTCGGTCGCAACTATGTCGTTTTCAGCCGTTCGGACAAGTCGGCACAGTAGATTCTGCGCGTGAGCAGGCAGAGCTTTGGGTGGGAATCGCGCTGATACGATAGGGCTGTGCCCCCTCAGCAATCCAGTCAGCTGCAGCCATCGCGCGCCCATATTCCTGCGCTCGACGGCATTCGCGGATTCGCCGCGATCATGGTCTTTCTCCTCCACTATGGGGGCGGCGCACATGCGCAGCTGCTACCGGTCCGGCTGATCGGATATACGATCCGTCTCGGATGGTCGGGTGTCTCGCTCTTTTTCGTCCTCTCGGGATTTCTGATTACGGGAATCCTATGGGACTCGATGCGCGCCATCGGCTGGTGGAGAAACTTCTACATGCGGCGTTCGCTCCGCATCTTTCCCCTCTACTATTTCGCGCTGGCGATCTCCTTTACGGGCGCCCTGTTTTTTCATCGCAATGCGGTTCACTTGTGGCCGGTCGAGGTCATCAATTGGACCTATGTCTTCTATCTCCAGAACATCCCGCCGCTTCATCATTGGGCGACGCAGATACCCAGCCCGTTTGGCCTGGGGCATACGTGGAGCCTGGCTGTCGAGGAGCAGTTTTATCTCCTCTGGCCATTCCTCCTTCTTTTTGTGCGGAAGAGTCGAGCGGCAGCGGTCCGCCTGTGCATTGCTGTCTGGCTGGCTTCGCTCGCCTTCAGGATTCTTGTCGTTATCCTTCCTCTGCAGCCGCAGTGGGGCATCGAAACTCTGCCCGGGCGCGCGGGCGACATGGCGGCGGGCGCTGCCCTGGTGCTCGCCGCAGGACTCGGCCCGAGGGTGCGAGCCGCGATTGCGAGGTTTGCTCCCTGGGTGATTGTCGTATCGCTGGGCGCTGTGGCTGGAGCGGTCCTCTACTGCAGAGATCCATTGCAGCAGAACCCCAGCAGCATGGGAATGGTGGAGGTCACCTTCTTCAGCCTGCTCTACGCATCGCTGATTGCGACTTGCCTCCGGCCCGGGGCTTTAACGGCCGTGTTCCAGTGGAAGCCGCTTCGCTGGTTTGGAAAAATCAGTTATGGCTTCTATGTCTATCACCTGCTGCTGCGGCCGATTTATATCGCGCTCGCCTTCAGGATTGCGCCCGAGGCCGGAGGCAATGCGCACCTGCTGATTCTTTTCTTCGTGGCGCTGGTGGGTACGCTGGCCGCAGCCAGCCTGTCCTTTTACACCTTCGAGCGAGCGTTCCTGCGCCTCAAGGATCGCTATCCAGCGGTCAGGCCTCAGGTGAGAGCGTAACGAGCGCCCGCCTCGCCTGAGAATGGCAGACGATCATCGGGCCGGCAGGTTCGTCATGGTGATGGATTTCCGATGGATGGTGGCCTCCACCTCCGGCACCACGCCATCGTTCACCTGCACCTCGGTCGGTTCGCCCTGGATCAGCATCCGATACGTGATCTTCGAACGGGCAGGAATGCGGACGCGCTCGGTCTGCGATGCACTCTGCGAGCGCACGGTCACCGGCACGCTCGCCGCTGCGTAGCCATCGTTCGTGAGATCGATGGCTACCAGGAAAGTGTTCACCTGCGAAGAGTTGCTGGGGTAAACGCTGCCTATGGAAATATCCGGCAGTCCGCGATCGTGGTAAACCCAGTCGTTGAAGAACCACTTGAGATCCTGCCCGGTGGCCTGCTTGTATTTCGTGCTCGCTGCTTCCACCAGCTCCTCGAAGTACTCGGGCCGCGTATCTTGCGCCGGATCGTAGTTGTGGAGCGCCGCCGCGAGTGCCTTGTCTCCCGCCAGGTCGCGCAGCATCCACAGCACATAGGCTGCTTTTGTCCCGTAATAAATGGCGTCCGAGGCGTGAAGCAGATCTTCGCCATCGGCTGCTCCCGGGCTGGCAGGTTCAGCCACAGCCAGCGATGTGCGTTCCGCTTCCAGACGCTCCAGCGCTGCCGTTCGCCCTTGTCCCTGCTCGATCCACAACGTGCTCATGAAGATCGGCACGCCTTCATTCAGCCACTCCCGCGGCGAAGAGAAGGCTGCATGCGCCAGCCCATGAATGGTTGCCGAGGCCAACTTCTCCGGCGCAGCAGGAGTGAGCCCGGTTGCGAGCAGGACCCCCGTCTCAAAGGGTGCGTCGCCGCTCTCCGGCAGATCCAGAACTGTCAGCGGCCCGCGCGCTTTCGCGCCCAGCCAGGTCGTGAGCAGCGGGGCGACCATCGTTTGCGCGGTCAAATATCCCTGCGCATCTCCATCGTCTTCCGTGCGGGCATATACGGCGATGCCTTTGCCCTCGTGCTTGACGCGATGCGCGACGAACAGCGAGAGCGGAGTAAAGCCCAGCTCCGTCTGCGGCAGGGAAAATGTAAGCACGCCCGGAAAGGATGCAGTAGGCGCTGTCTGAGGAGCGCCAAGGGCAATGGGGTGACCGTCAAGTACGGCTACGTTGGGAGCCTCGTCAAAGAACTCCTCGGTCACGCGCATTTTTACCGTGGCATTCGTCTGGCGCTGCTTCTGCCTGCCAATCTCGGTGAAGAGGTCTGCGCCCTTCCCCAGCAGCACTGGCTTGGAAGAGACCGGGTACCACACTACATCGCCGAAGCCTCGCAGACCGGTGAAGCCCTCGGAGATGCGGTCCCAGTCGGCATTGTTCGCCATGTCATCCGGCGTGCCGATCTTCACCAGCCGCTTGGCGGTCTGCTCAATCATGCCGCTGTAGCCGACGGTGATGGTCAGCTCCTGGCCGGGCGCAAGGGGAGCGGCCAGCGCTATCGCGGCCTCTTGCAGTTCGCCGGTATGGTCCGTATCGCTGCGAAGCGTCTGCTGCGTGAATGGAAGAGCCTTGCCGTTCATCGAAATCTGGTCGAAGTGCAACGTGGAGGAGAGCTGCAGCGGCAGATGCGAGAGTGGCTGGGTCGAGTCATTGCGGACCGTCACCCGTGCATTCACGGCAATCGAGGATTGGCGCGGGGTGAGATGAATATTGAGATCGTAGGCGGTAAAAGTGATCGCGCCGCGCTCCTCATCCGTGATCTGGATGGGCGGTATCTTTTTGGCAGATGTCTCCTGCGTCTGTGCCTGGGTGTCCGAGCGCGAAAACAGAACCTGGGGCTGGGTCTTCTGCTGAGCCTGCAATGATCCATCGAGAGCCACAAGGCAGAGCACGCCTGCAGCGGTATACATCCACAACTTCATGAACCAAGACCCTTCTTTACTTTGACGGATGGCGGCGCAGGAGGTGTCTGCCGGCGAACGCGCCTCTGACGCGCAGCCTCATAGAGGACCACCGCGCCGGCTGCCGCTACGTTCAGGGAAGAAACCATTCCGCTCATCGGGATTCGCAGCAGGTGATCGCAGGCTCGCCGCGTCACCTCGTGCAGCCCCTCGCCCTCGCGGCCCAGCACCACCACGCAGTTGCCGGTGTAGTCGAAGGCGTCGTAGTCCATGGAGCCGCGCTCATCGAGACCGACGCACCAGAGGTTGCGCTCCTTGAGCTGTTCCAGGGCGCGAGTCAGGTTCACGACCCGCGCAATCCGCAGGTGCTCGGCCGCCCCGGCAGAAGTCTTGAGAGCGACGGCGCTCAGCGGGGCCGCACGGCGCTCGGTCAGAACTACTCCATCGACGCCCGCGCCGTCGGCGGTGCGCAGCAGCGCGCCGAGGTTCTGCGGATCTTCGACGCCATCCAGCGCGAGCACCAGCCGGGGGCGATCTTTCGGGGAGTCGAGCAGGTCTTCAATGGTGAGGGTGGGCAGCGCCCGGGCGACGGCGACGACCCCCTGGTGGGCGGTCGTCTTGGCCAGCCTGGTGAGGTGGTCGCGCGGCTCCATGCGCACCCGTACGCCCTGGTCCCGGCACAGGTCGATAACCTGCTGCAGCCGGCGGTCGCTGCGCTCTCGCGCGACACAGACGTGGTCGAAGCTGCGGCTCCCGGCACGCAGGGCCTCTTCCACGGGGTGAAGTCCGTAGAGAATGTCCATCAGTCCAGTCTACCCTCCGGGAATGCCGGGCTGTATCATGATAGAGACCGCCGGCAGGGCCCGTTTGTCGCCGGATTCCCCGCAGAATCGAGCGTCGGCCTATGTCTTTTCCCGGTAAGGTGAAAAAATTCGCGCAGCAGAGAGTCTTTGCCCGCGACGCCGCCGTCTCACAAACTGATATGGCTGCAGCTGGAACGCTTAACCTTCAGAGAGATGCACTCTATGAGAACGCGCTGATAGCGCAGGGGCTCAAGCGCCACGATGCCGAGCTGCTCGATCAGTTGATCGTTCAGTATCAGCATCGTCTGCTCCGCTATCTGCTCTACCTCACCGGCAGTCGCGAAGTGGCGGAAGATCTCTTTCAAGAGACATGGATGAGGGTTCTGACCCGTGGCTCGCAGTACAACGGCAATGCCCGTTTTGAGACATGGCTTTTCACCATCGCGCGTAACCTGGTCATCGATCTGCGCCGCAAGCGCACAGCCTCCAGCCTTGATGAACTCTGCGAGGCAAGCGAAGACGAGCGTCCGTTCGAGGTTCCCAGCGAGGGACCTACCCCGTTTGATTCGCTCTCCAGCCGTGAAAACAGCTCTATCGTCGCCGAGGCCCTGCTCACCCTTGAACCACTGCAGCGCGAGGTTCTGGTCCTTCGCTTCCATGAGGAGCTTTCGCTGGAGGAGATCGGGCAGGTGACTTCTGCGCCGCTCTCCACGGTCAAGTCTCGTCTCTATCGCGGGCTTGCCACGCTCAAGCCGCGTGTCTCTTCCGTCATTCGCATTCAGGAGGCGAAATGAATCAGGCCTCCGGACGGAGCAGCAGAAGCAACGCGGATCTCGTGCAGATGCTCAGCGGCCTCAGCGCCTCGCAGGATCTGGCCGTCGTGCAGCGCACGCGCCGGGCTGTCTACCACGCCGCGCTTGAGATGCGCCAGCGCCGCGCGCGCCGCCGCCGCAATCTCGGTTTTGCCTTGCTTGCCTTTATCAGTTTTTTTGCGCTGCTCACCCCCGCTCTATGGAGCGCTGTGGATGATATGCTCGCCGGCGAGCAGCCCTTCGATGACATGCACGGCATGGTCATGAGCTTGGTACTTTTATTCTTTTCGACTGTGCTCGCGGCGCTTATCGCCGGGTGGCGTCATCAGCACAGCAGACGGTAAGGCACTTTTACCATGGCAAATCAGTCGCCCGTACGCGATACCGCATCATCGGCAACGTTTGTCGACGAACTCCACCTCATCCCGCGCTGGTCAGTTGCAGCGGCTGTCTTTGCCTTCGTCGGCATGCAGTACTTCTTCTGGGAAGTCATTCCCAATCACCACCACCCCATAGGCCTGCGGCTTTACTTCGCCATCTCCTGGAGTCTGCTGGCTGCCCTCTACATGCTGATGATCGGCTACATCACCCGGGACACGCCGCGGCGCGGCATGACGACCTGGCAGTGGGTGGTGATCTGCGTGGTGCTGCCCACGGGAATCGGAGCGGTGCTTTACTTCCTGCTCCGGCAGCCGCTGATCTCTCTCTGCCCAGCCTGCGGCACCCATGTAGAGAGTGAATACCACTTCTGCCCGCAGTGCGCTTACCAGGTCTCCGCAGCCTGCGGCCGCTGCTACCGCAGCGTTTCGATCACCGACCTCTACTGCGTCTACTGCGGCCACGACCTGGCATCGGATAATCGTCCGGCTCGCCTCCACGCCTTCAGCGACTAAGACTCTTTCCGCTACTCCTGCCGCCTGCGCTCGCATCTCTATAAAGTGCGAGCGCAGTCGGCATTCAGTGGGCTGCCTCGTTATAGAAGGCACCGGCGATGGCTGTCGCGGCAATCGCCGCCGTCTCCGCGCGCAGAATGCGCGGCCCCAGGCTCACGGACTTCCAGCTCTCGGCCTCAAAGAGTGATGCCTCCTGCTGTGTCCATCCACCCTCCGGGCCAAAGGCCATCTGCAGGGCGCGCCCTTCGCGGGTGGATTCTTCCCGCAGCGCGGCGCTGAGCATGACGCTCTCCTCGCTCTCAGAGAGCAGCAGCTTCGCTCCCGCCTGTTCGCGCTTGAGCGCGGTCTTCAGCGGCTGGGCATCTTCGATGGCAGGCACATCCGAACGGCGCGACTGCTGGGCTGCTTCGCGCGCGATGCGCCGCCAGCGCTCCACGCGTTTTGCAGACGCCAGCGCAAGATGCTTTTCCGTCCGGCTGGCAACCACCGGCACGATGCGCTCGACGCCAAGCTCAGTCGCTTTTTCGATTGCCCACTCCATCCGGTCAAATTTGAAGACGGAGAGCAGCAGCGTAATGGGCAGCGCGCCGTCGGCTTCCATCTCCTGCAGCAGTTCGAAACGCGCGATGTCGTTCGCGCATTCTGTGAGTACCGCGCGAAAGAGTCTGCCGCCGGCCACCATGTCGAACTCCATGCCGGGCTCCGCGCGCAGCACTCGTATGAGGTGCGCTGCCTGTTCGCCGGTCAGCGCGGCAGTCGTTTCATTCCACTCATCAGCAATCCATCTGCGTCGTGTCATCATCTCCTGATTCTCTCGCACACAAAACACCGAGGGGGACGCTTTCGCGTCCCCCTCGCGTGTTGCCTTGTTACTGATTTACTTCTTGGCTGCCTTCTTGGCTGGCGCCTTCTTCGCGGGCTTCTTCGCTGCCTTCTTCGTAGCTGCCATTGTCTATTCTCCCTTTTGGGCTGCAGCATATTTGCTGCAGTTAACGAATGTATAGAGTCCAGAAAAAAGAGTGTCAAGAGAAAAATGACAATTTAGCTGCGCATATTTTCGTCGCGGAATCGCGTGCGTCAACTTGGACCCCTGCGCAGGAGGAAAGAAGTGTCGATGCGGATGGTTCAACGGTACTTCGATCGCACGGAGTGGCGCTGCGCATCTCTTCGCGCAGAGAATTCCGGCGAGCGCATTTGTGCTGCGATCGCCGCGCAGAATGCGGTGTTCGCGGCCTCGCGCTTTTTGCCGAGGGTGGCCGCGCATTGCGCCTCGCGCGTGCAGCTTGGTATCTTCATCGGTTCGGAAGAGGAAACCGAGGTAACAAATGGAAGAGGTAGTCATCGTCTCTGCGGCGCGCACGCCGGTGGGAAAATTTCAAGGAACTCTGTCGCCGCTGTCGGCAACGCAGCTCGGCGCTATCGCTGTTCGTGAAGCAGTCGGACGCGCCCGGCTCGATCCCGCGCAGGTGGATGAGTGCATTCTCGGCAATGTTGTTTCCGCCGGGCTCGGCCAGAACCCTGCGCGTCAGGCAGCGTTGCACGGAGGGCTGCTGCCTGCGGTGAGCGCGCTGACCATCAACAAAGTTTGCGGTTCAGGATTGAAAGCCGTGGCGCTCGCGGCTCAGGCCATCCAGACCGGCAACTCTGAAGTTGTCGTCGCCGGTGGAATGGAGTCGATGACCAACGCGCCCTATCTGCTGCCGCAGGGCCGCAGCGGCTTCCGACTGGGCAACTCCGTGGTTGTTGATTCGATGGTGCATGACGGCTTGTGGGACGCCTTCAACGACTACCACATGGGCATCACCGCGGAGAACGTCGCGGAGAAGTACAGCATCACGCGCGAAGAGCAGGATGAGTACGCGCTGGACTCGCATCGCAAAGCAACCGCGGCGCAGAGGGATGGCCGCTTCGAAGCGGAGATCGTTCCGGTTGAAATCGCCGCGAAGAAAAAAGGACAGTCGCCGACCATCTTCAGCCGCGATGAATCGGTTCGCGAAGACGCGAGCCTGGAAGCGCTGCGCGCTCTCAAACCTGCCTTCAAAAAAGACGGCACGGTAACCGCGGGCAATGCGCCGGGAGTTAACGACGCAGCCGCTGCGCTCGTCCTCATGTCTGCAGCGAGGGCCAAGGCGCTCGGCCTGCAGCCGCTGGCTCGCATCCGCGCACAGGCCACCAGCGGCGTAGATCCTGCATGGGTCATGATGGCGCCGGTCACCGGCGTGCAGAAGGTTCTCTCCCGCGCAGGATGGACGACGGACTCCGTGGAGCTTTACGAGCTCAACGAAGCTTTTGCCGTGCAGGCTCTTGCCGTGACTCGCGAGCTCGGCATTCCGCTGGAAAAGGTCAACGTCAACGGCGGAGCGGTGGCCATCGGTCATCCCATCGGCGCCAGCGGTGCACGCGTGCTCATCACGCTGCTCTATGAGATGATCCGCCGCGATGCGCATCGCGGTGTCGCTGCTCTCTGCCTCGGCGGAGGCAACTCAGTAGCGATGGCAATCGAGCGTTAGTCAGCCGCGGGGTCTTAGCACTCGATTACATTGAGCGCGAGCCCCGCGAGCGACGTCTCCTTGTAGCGCGACTGCATGTCGAGTCCTGTGAGATACATCGTCTTGATGACCTGATCGAGCGAGAGCTTGTGTCCCTCGGTTTCATTCATCGCGATGCGGCACGCGTGGACCGCCTTCACCGCGCCCATCGCGTTGCGCTCGATGCAGGGAATCTGCACGAGGCCGCCAATCGGATCGCAGGTCATTCCCAGATTGTGTTCCATGCCGATCTCCGCGGCATGCTCCACCTGCGCGTTCGTGGCGCCGAGCGCCGCGGCGAGGCCACCGGCTGCCATCGAGCACGCCACGCCAACTTCACCCTGGCATCCTACCTCCGCGCCGCTGATCGAGGCGTTCTCCTTGTAGAGCACGCCGATGGCGGCTGAGGTGAGAAAGTATCGCAGCAGGCCGGCATCGTCTGCTCCCGAGATGAAGTCGCGATAGTAGCGAGCCACCGCGGGCACCACGCCTGCCGCGCCGTTGGTGGGTGCAGTCACCACGCGGCCACCTGCGGCATTCTCTTCATTGACGGCCATCGCAAAGACGGTTACCCAGTCGAGTGGCGCCAGCGGATCGCCGCTGCCCTGGCCTTCTGCGCCTTTAGCATGCAGGCGCTGCGCCAGTCGCGCCGCGCGCCGCCGCACGTTCAACCCGCCCGGCAGAATGCCTTCCGTAACCATGCCGCGCTCGATGCATCCGTTCATCACTTGCCAGATATGCATCACGCCCGTGCGCACCTCAGCCTCGCGCCGGTTGATGCACTCGTTCGCCAACATCAACTCCCAGATGGCAAGGCCCGCCTCGTCTGCCATTGTCAGCATCTCGGCGGCGCTGCGAAACGGAAAGGGAAGCGCAACCGCATTCGTGGCAAAGGCTGCAGACGGATCGTCTCCATCCTCGATGATGAAGCCGCCTCCGATGGAAAAATATGTCTTTGCCATCAGCGTCTTGCCTGCGGCGTCGAGAGCTATGAAGCGCACGCCGTTGGGGTGCTCCGTCTTCGCGCCCGGAGGAAACATCTGCTCGCGCAGAAAGAGCAGATCCACTGGCTCGTGAAACTTGATCGGCGTTTGCCCCATCAGGGAGAGCATCCTGCTCTGCCGGATCGTGGCGAGCTTCGCTTCGATGGTTGCAGGGTCGAGGGTTGCGGCCTCTTCTCCGCAGAGCCCGAGCAGCAACGCGCGATCCGTTCCGTGGCCTACGCCGGTCAGCGCCAGCGAACCATAGAGCTCCGCACGCACCCTCGCCGTCTGCTCCAGCAGCTGGTTCTCTTTGAGCCACATTGCAAACTGCCGCGCTGCGCGCATGGGCCCCATGGTGTGCGAGCTTGATGGGCCGACGCCGATCTTGAACAGATCGAAGAAACTGGTTTTCACGCTTTTGTCCTGCCTCCGGGTGCTATACTCCGAGCACTTAAACCAAACAGACTATCCTATGCTCTTCAAGGCACTCAGCGCTGCTGTCTACGGGATCGATGCAAACATCATCGACGTCGAGGTCGACTTCTCCGGCGTCAAAACTACCGAAGACCGCTTCCATACCGTAGGTCTTCCCGATGCAGCTGTTCGCGAGAGTCGCGATCGCGTACGCGCCGCGATCAAGAACTCGGGTTTCGATATTCCGCCGACGCACATCACTATCAACCTCGCTCCGGCAGATATCAAGAAAGAAGGCTCGGGCTTCGACCTGCCCATCGCCATCGGCATTCTCGGCGCTTATGGCGCGCTCCATCTGCGGGACCTCAGCAGCTTTATGCTGGTCGGCGAACTCGGCCTCGACGGCAGCCTCCGCGCCGTTCCAGGAATGCTGCCTGTCGCCGTTGCTGCGCGCGAGCGCGGCATCAGGAACCTTGTGATTCCTGCTGCCAACGCCCGCGAAGCTGCTGTCGTCGAGGGAGTCGATGTCTATCCCGTCACTACGCTCAACCAGGTGCGCGAACTTCTCAACTCCGCTGCCAATGGCGGCATCCATGCGCAGCCCTGCCGCGTCGATACGGGTGAGCTGCTCGCCGAGCAGCAGAGCTTCCACGTGGACTTCGCCGACGTGCGCGGACAGCAGACCGCCAAGCGAGCGCTCGAGGTCGCGGCCGCCGGCGGCCACAACATTCTGATGATAGGACCGCCCGGCTCCGGCAAGACCATGCTTGCCAAGCGGCTGCCCACGATTCTTGCGCCGCTGGCGTTTGCAGAGGCGCTGGAGACAACGAAGATCCACTCCGTCGCCGGCGTTCTCGACGGCGAGACGGGCCTGGTGACGCAGCGGCCCTTTCGCTCGCCGCACCACACTATCTCTGATGCAGGACTTATCGGTGGTGGTGCAGTTCCACGACCGGGAGAAGTCTCTCTGGCGCACAACGGCGTGCTCTTTCTCGATGAGCTGCCGGAGTTTCCCCGCAACGTGCTTGAGGTAATGCGCCAGCCGCTCGAAGACGGCAGCGTGGTCATTGCGCGCGCGGCCATGTCGCTCAGTTTTCCGGCGCGCTTCATGCTCGCTGCTGCGATGAACCCATGCCCCTGCGGCTACTTCAACGACAAGTCGCGCGAGTGCCTCTGCACTCCGCCCATGATCCAGCGCTATGTGTCGAAGGTGTCCGGCCCGCTGCTCGACCGCATCGATATTCATATCGAGGTGCCCGCGGTGCAGTATCGCGAGCTGCGTTCGGGTGCGGCGAGTGAGAGCTCGGCGAACATCCGTGCGCGGGTGCTCGCCGCGCGCGCGATCCAGAAGCAGCGCTTCGCCAAGGCTGCCTCGCCCACGCACTCGAATGCGCAGATGGGCACGCGCCAGATTCGCACCTTCTGCGAGTTGAGCGCTGACGCGGAGAAGCTGCTGGAGCGCGCAATGCAGCAGCAGGGACTCACCGCGCGCGCGCACGACCGCATCCTCAAGGTCGCGAGAACTATCGCCGATCTCGAAGCTGCTCCGGCGGTCACCGTTGCCCACATCGCTGAGGCCATTCAGTACCGAACCCTCGACCGCAGCTACTGGAGTTGAAGAAAACCAGCGGAAGGGGACCAGCCGCTGGTTCGCTTCAACTTGTCTTCGGCTTCATCTTGGCTGCAAGCTGCTTGCGCCGCTCGCTGATCAATCGCTTCCGCTCCCAAGCCGGAAGCGCGAGCGCCTCCCTGGTGCGCTTCGGCAGCCGGGCATAGACGCTTTCGTGAGCCTGCGTCAGCAGCTCCTGCAGTTCGCGCACGGGCAGCGCATTCCACTGCGTGAGGGCGACCCAGTAGATGCGAGCGAAATAGGGTGCAGGCACAACGCCGTCGATCTCGACCAGTTCCGCATAGCGCTCCTGCCCCGCGGGAAAAGAGACAACCGGTCCGCCATCTTCGTCCAGATTCGCGACCGCAAACATCTTGCCGCCGATGGCCTTATCGCCCACCCAGAAGACAAGGTTCGCGCCCCACTGCATCGTCTCTTCCACGTGCGGCAGCTTCAGCAGAAGCTCGCGCAGACTATCGGCATCCATCCCGTCGTGCCTCCTCACACCTTCTTCAGTCGAATCGGCCCTTTGGCCCGAGACGGATCGACCCGCTGGCCGCCCTGCATCACGACGATCTCCCCGGCTGCGGCCAGCCGTCGCGCCGCCGCCCGCGCCTGCTGCATCAGCGGCTCCCAGTTGTCGGGGGCCACGCGCCGCGCCGCCTCCGAGGGGCAGATTGTCTTCTCTGCGCCGCGCTCCCTGAGAAGTTCAAGAATCGCGCGCTCTCCAGTTCGCCATCGGAAGGCTTCACCTTCACACTTCGGCATGCATCGCTGCAGTAGCGCACCTGCTCCCAGTCGCGCGCCCATCTCTTCCGCCACTCGATGGTGCGGCCACAGAAACGCAAATTCTAAAGGGATGGTTCATCTACCTCTTCAATCAGCATCATGAAGCTGTAGTAGCCGCAGACCAGCATCCTGCGCTGCCGCTGCGTTTCGAGTCTTATCCCGAGCCAATTCTCATTGCTGATCATCAGGGCCACCTGCCTTTCTCTGCTCGATCCTGTATACCTGCTCACTCAAGGGTTGAAACGGCTGGGGAGAAAAGATAGCCTCGACCGGCAACCGGAAGTAGCGGCTGAGGTCGAAGGCCAGCTTCAAGCTTGGGCTGTAGTCGCCCCGCTCCAGAAAGCCAATGGTCTGGTAGTTCACGCCTATAGCCTCGGCCAACTCCTGCCGGCTCAGTCCGCGTTCGGTACGTAGCACGGCAATCCGGTTATGAATGCCACTTGCCGGGTTGGAGCCGATGTTGTTCAAGCTAAAGTATTGTTGCGTAAACACAACAAAGAGTCAATACAGAACCTCTGTATTAGCCCTGCTAACCAAACGGCCCGGCAAACGTCGTATAAGAGCATAGTGATCGCTTGCTTCTGGAGCTGGACTAGAATGCCCGCTGACGCATTACGTTTCACCTCACCCACAGTTGTCCGTCCGCGCCCGCAGTCGCGCGGCGTACAATCCTCGGCAGTGACCGCAGATCCTCGCAGCCGCGCCGCGGAGAACGATCTCATCCGCGAAGCCCAGCAGGGTTCCCGCGCAGCCTTTGACGCGCTCGTGCGTCAATATGATCAGGCAGTGTTGCGGTTGGCCATGCATATCCTGGGCTCCGAGCAGGACGCGCAGGATATCCACCAGGAAGCCTTTCTGAAGGCCTACCGGTATCTGGGCAACTTCCGCTTCGAGTGCTCGTTTTACACCTGGATTTATCGCATCGTCACCAACCTGTGCCTGGACCACATGCGGCGGCGCAAGTCGCGGCGCGAAGACCAGGCCGTGATTCTGGATTCCTCAGGCGACGAGATGGACCTGCTCTCGAACGTCTCTGACGACCGGGCGATGGCGAACCCTGACCGCGAGCTCGACCGCAAGTTCCTGGGCGAGAGCATCCAGGCTGCGCTCGGCAAGCTGACGCCCCGCGAGCGCATGGTATTTGAGTTGAAGCACTACCAGGGGCTCAAGCTGCGCACCATCGGCGAGATGCTCAACACCACGGAGGAGACGGCGAAAAACACCCTCTTCCGCGCAACACGCAAGCTGCGGTCCAGCCTCGCGGCGGTCCGCTAGAGCAAGGAAGGTAAGACAAACCGGCACATAGACCGGGCGAGATGGATTCATTTTCGAGAGGCATAGGGAATCAACGTTATGAAGTGCGAACAGGCACAGGAAAATATCGCGCTGGCGGTCTACGGCGAGTTGGCCGATGACGCCCGCCACGAACTCGAGCTGCATCTCGCGCTTTGCATCTCCTGCCAGCGCGAGCTCGACGCCGTGGAAGGCCTGCAGAAGGCCATGTCGCTCTATCCTGTGGAGGAGCCGTCGGCGAATCTCGTCACCCGGGCCCGGCTTCGCCTGGAGGAAGCGCTCGATTCCGTCCCGCACAGCGGCTGGCTCATCCGCATCTGGCAGAGCTTTTACCACGGGGCAGCCCGTCTGAGCTCCGCGCCGGTTATGGCCTCGAGCCTGCTCGTGCTCGGGCTGGCTGGCGGCGCATATGGAGGGTATCGGGCAGGGCTCAAGACGCACGACGCCGAGCAGGCCCGGCTGATTCTCAGCTCCAGCTCGCCTTCCGCGGCGGCGACGGCGCAGATCGCCAACGTGAGCAGCATCATCCGCGACCCTAACTCGGAAAACGTCGAGGTCCGCTATAACCGCCTCGTGCCCGAAACGGTGCATGGTTCGCTCGATGACCCGCACATCCGCGAGCTCCTGCTGCTGGGGATGCAGAATGGCACCAACCCGGCAGTAAGCGACAACTCGGTCGACCTGCTGGCCAACGAGTGCCGCGCGGGCCACGCCTGCGAAGGCGGCCCCGTTCGCACTGCCCTGATGGTTGCCCTCCGCTATGACAAGAGCCCCAGTGTCCGGCTCAAGGCGCTCGATGGACTGGAGCACTACATTCCTGAAGACCCCCATGTGCGCGATGCCGTTCTCGAAGCGCTCATGAACGATCACGACCCCCAGGTCCGGTCAGAGGCCGTCAGCCTGCTTACGCCTGTTGAGGCCGACTCCAGCGTCCGCGAGGTGCTGCACACCGTCGCCGCGCAGGATGAGAATGCGCACATTCGCACGGTTTCGCAGCAGGTGCTGAGCCAGATGCCTGAGATTCAATAGCTTCTGAGGCCCGATGCGCCCTCATCAGAAGGGGCATCGGGGCTTGCATTAAAATCCGTCCTGGCGCCGCTGACCTTTACTATTAAGAAACGTCTCAAAGACTGGGAGCGCCCGTGATTGCGCCCTGGAAGGCACAACCGAATGACTCACTTTTCGAGGCTTGTCCTGGTTGCTGTTGCTACCGGCGTTATGGCAACCGCTCTCACCGCGCAGCCGCTCAGGGATGTCTATGTGATCCCTTTGATCCACAGTTCCTCGCAGGGGTATCTCGGCGTCGCCCTGCAGGATATCGATACCGCGCGTGCCTCCGCTCTCAATCTCAAGGGGCCCGGTGGAGCGGAGATTATCGCCATCGATCGCGATGCGCCTGCAGGCAAGGCCGGTCTCCAGCTTCACGACGTGGTCCTCGAGATGAACGGCACGCAGATCAACAGCGTTGGGCAGCTGCGTCACATGTTGCGCGAGACGCCAGCGGGCCAGACGATCACTCTCGTCATCAGCCGCGAGGGCGAGTCGCAGACCCTCAGCGTACAGCTCGCCGACGAGTCGCAGATCGAGCAGCAGGCCTGGTCGCAGCACTTCAGCGTACCGAATCCAGCCCCGGCCTCCGGGCCTGAAGGTTTTCTCAGCTCTTCGACCGCCCATCTCGGCAGCCTCTTCAGCGCGCTCACGCCGGGCTCGCTCTACATCGGCGTCGAGGTGGACACGCTCAACCCCCAACTCGCCGAATACTTTGGGGTCAAGGGAAATAAAGGATTGCTGGTCAAGGCGGTGGATGACAACAGTCCGGCCTCGACTGCCGGCCTCAAGGCGGGTGACGTCATCATCCGCGTGAACAACGATGCGGTCGCCTCCCGCTCCGACTGGCTCAAGCAGCTGCACGCCAACCGCGGCAAGCAGGTGCAGCTGGTGGTCGTCCGCAACCGCCATGAACAGACCCTGAACCTGCTGGCAGGCGAACCCAAGAAGAGGGGCGCGCTGGAGTTGCCTGACTTCTTCCCGGATGCTGATCCCGTCATTGAAGCGGAATTGCAGACGATGGATGAAATGCTCTCGACGATACAGTCCCGGGAGAGCTATCCGGTGGACCAGTTCAGCTCCAGCAATTGAGGTTAGAGCGGATCAACCGATGGTATCCGGGCAATCGCGTTCCCGCGAGCTGCACCCTCGCCAGGGCCGGATACTTCCCACTCAACCCGCGAGCGCAGCCTTTCGCTTCAAAGCCGTTCGCTTCTCGCAAAGCCTTGTGGTTGAATCAATAGAGTAATGTCCGCTGCCCCGAAACAGTCCCTGAGCCGCCGTCTGAAGGCAGCAAACCGCAAGGCCCGCGAACTCGCCGTGGTTGGTCACGCGCTGGCCTCCACCGGCCATCCGGTCATGGCGCAGATTGTTCCGGCGCGCTTCTGCAATCTGTCCTGCGCCTACTGTAACGAGTACGACAAGGTTTCAGAGCCCGTTCCGGTGGAGGAGATGCTTCGCCGCATCGACCACCTTGCCCGCCTCGGCACCAGCATCATCACCATCTCGGGCGGCGAGCCGCTTACTCATCCCGAGCTCGATCAGATCATCGCCCGCATCCGCCATCATGGCCGCGTCGCCGGCATGATCACCAACGGCTATCTGCTCATGCCCGACCGTATCGAGCGCCTCAACAAGGCGGGTCTGGACCATATGCAGATCTCCATTGATAACGTGCAGCCGGACGAGATTTCGAAGAAGAGCCTCAAGGTGCTCGACAAAAAGCTTGAGATGCTCGCCGAACACGCCGACTTCCACGTGAACATCAACTCCGTGGTCGGCGGAGGCATCAAGAATCCGCAGGATGCCCTCACCATCGGCCACCGCGCGCTCGATCTTGGCTTCACCTCGACCATCGGCATCATTCATGACGGCGACGGCCAGCTCAAGCCCCTGGGCGGCGAGGAGCGTCGCGTCTACTTCGAGATGCGCGGGATGAAGAAGACGAACTACTCCCGCTTCAATCAGTTCCAGGTGGCCATTGCCAACGGTCAGCCCAACGACTGGCGCTGCCGCGCAGGTTCACGGTATCTCTACATCTGCGAAGACGGACTGGTGCACTACTGTTCGCAGCAGCGGGGATATCCGGGCACACCACTTGCCGAGTACACGCGCGAAGACCTCAAACGCGAATTCCTGACGGAGAAGAGCTGCGCCCCACACTGCACTGTGAGCTGCGTCCACCAGGTCTCCTACATCGACCACTGGCGCGCCCCGCAGACCTCACGCACCACCCCCGGCGATGCCGGCCTCGTGAATATTCAGCTGTAGACTAGCCCGCGACCGATATAGGCGACGCTGCAACCTCTCTGCTGTACTCTGCCGTTGATGGAATATTTCAATCTCAACAACGCCCGAGTCTCCCGCATCGGTCTTGGCACGTGGGCCATTGGCGGCGGCGAATGGGGCCATGTCTCCGACGCCGATGCCATTGCCACCTGTCGCGCCGCGCTCGATCGCGGCATCAACCTCATCGACACTGCGCCCATCTACGGCCACGGACGCTCGGAGGAGCTGATCGGCATGGCCATGCGCGACCACGGCCGCCGCGAGGACTTCTACATTGCCACCAAGTGCGGCCTGGAGTGGAACAGCCGTGGCGTTTTTGCCAACTCCGATCCGACACGCCTGCGCCGGGAGATTGAGGATTCCCTGCGCCGTCTCGCCACTGACTACATCGATCTCTACCAGGTTCACTGGCCCGATACCACCGTTGCCATTGAAGAGACCGCCGCGCTCATGCTCGGCTTTCAGCAGCAGGGCAAGATATGCTCGATCGGCGTGAGCAATTTTTCCGTAGCGCAGATGGAGGCTTTCGGCAGCGTGGCGCCGCTGCACTTCAATCAGCCTCCCTACAACCTCTTCGAGCGGGCCGCAGATGAGAGCGTGCTGCCTTACTGCCATCGGCAGGGCATCACCGTGCTAACTTACAGCTCGCTCTGCCGCAGCCTGCTCTGCGGCCGCCTCACACTCGAGGAGGTGTTCAGCAGCAAAGACATCCGCAGCGTCGATCCGAAGTTTCAGCCACCGCGCTACGCGCAATATTTTGCCGCGGTTACAAAGCTCGACGAACTGGCGCAGGAGCGCTATGGCAGGCGTGTGCTGCACCTGGCTGTGCGCTGGGTGCTGGACCAGCGCGGTGTCAGCGCTGCGCTCTGGGGCGCAAAGCGGCCCGCGCAGCTGGATGCGGTAGAGGAGATCATGGGCTGGACGATCGACGAGAACACAATGCGTGAGATGGATGCAATTGTGCGCGGTGCGGTTACAGATCCGGTTGGTCCGGAATACCTGACGCCGGCTGTGCGTTGAGGCTGGCTGCAAAAAAAAGCAGGATCTGCGCCGGAGCATTGCTTAGCACAGATCCTGAAACAGAGGGGTATTACGTACAACATCGTTAGCGGACGAGAGTGAAGGGCGCCTCTGCGGCTGTCATGTGCTTCCCTCGTCCGTCGAGCACGCTGGTTACGCGCTCGCTTATCTGGATGGTCCTGAGCTCACGCGAGCCGTCGGCCAGATTGTCAAAGTTGATCTTGAGGATGTGTCCGTCCGCCTTTGCATGGACGGGCTTGGTGAGGTAAACGAATTGCTTTTTGACGTCGATCTTGCTCGCCATGGTAACCAGCGTCTGATCCTGGTTGAGCGAGACGTCATACTTGCCGGCGGGGTACGAAACTCCGTGCGAGTTGAAGTTGAAGGGGACATCCACCGTGACCACGTCAGCCGCGAAGGCGGCGGTGGCGCTGGCTGTGGCTGCGGCGAAAGCTATCGTGCGAACTATGGAACGCATCATGGTGTGTTCCTCCTTAACGCAGACAACACTAGCCACGCCGTGAAACGACTGTCGTTAAAGTTTCGTCCAATAGTTGTCAAATTTTTCAGAGGTCATTTTCACGTTTCTGAGATACTTCAGACTTGAGGGAAAAGCAGATGATGGATCGTCGTGACGCAATCAGGCATATGGCCTTTACCGGTATTTCCGCGCTTTTTCTCAGCCGTTCCGCATTCTCGCAGTCAGGCGAACAGGCTCAGCAGGATCCATGGCCCACAGACGCACTGCTGGGCCCGGGCACCCTTCGCGACCTGATCGCAGGCGGCGATGCCCCTGCGATTTTCTGTGTCGGCTTCCCAAGCCTCTTTCGCGAGAAGCATATTCCCGGCGCAAAGCTGGCTGGGCCGACCAGCAAGCCTGAGGGCATCCGGGAGCTGCTCCGCATGACGAAGGCAGTCAACGGCTCGCAGATCGTTCTCTACTGCGGCTGCTGCCCGCTCAAGGACTGCCCCAACATCCGCCCGGCCTATGAGGCGCTTGCGAAGCACAAGATGCAGGGCGTCCAGGTGCTGAACCTGCCGCACAATTTCCATACGGACTGGGTGGCGAAGGGCTATCCAGTGCAGTCGGACGCCTCCTGATAGCCCCGCTTTGAGGCAAAAATAAGCTGTCCAGGCCCGCACCGGGAGAATGATTATCCCCTGATAATTGTTCTCCCTGCGGGCCAATTTTCAGCGCCCAAAAAGGCTCTTCCTGACCCGTTCCGGACCCCGCTCCTTGCCTCCACAGGGCCATGCAGCGTACCGTCAGGAGAGTGACTTGCCTTGCCATTTGCCCCCGCCCGCAGTTCTCCACAGCCGTTTTCCCGAATTGGGAGCAAGTGTGTAGGTAACTGCATCTAAAATACTAGATATTGCGGTTTGTGCTTGACGCGCCCTATGGGCAGCGGTACCTTCACGACTGCGGATCAAAATTACCGCTTGCGGTGACGAAGCAGAAAGTCACTTCCACCGCCTCTCATGCGACCCTGAAGTACGTTTTCAGCACTCGCCGTTCGGATCATTTTCGGGCAGAAGGCACGCCCGCTGGCCGCCCTTTTTGTGGCCAACCATTCTCACCTATTGCAAGGAGCAATCATGGCCGAAGCCATTCAGAAATCTGCCGCCTCAGCAGCCGGCAGCAAGCGCGCAGCGCTGCACTTTAACCGCCGCTTCTCGCAGGCGGGTGTCTCCCCGTACGACGAGGTACAGTGGGAGCGTCGCACCGCCGCCATTACGGACGCGGCGGGCAAGACGATCTTTGAGCAGAAGGACGTAGAGGTTCCGGCCGACTGGTCGATGACCGCAACGAACATCGTCGCCAGCAAGTACCTCCATGGCCAGCTGAATACGCCGGAGCGGGAGACGGGCGTTCGCCAGCTGGTGGCGCGCGTGGCAGAGACGGTACGCGACTGGGGCATGGCGGACGGCTATTTCTCAACGCCTGAGGACGCGGCGATCTTTCACGATGAGCTGGTGCACCTGCTGGTGAACCAGAAGGTCGCGTTCAACTCGCCGGTGTGGTTTAACGTGGGCTGCGACCGGCTGGAGCCCAACTCTGACGCGCAGAACTGGCACTGGAACCAGCACACCTGCGCGGTCGAGTTCTCAGTGACCGGCTATCGCAAGCCGCAGTGCTCGGCCTGTTTTATCAATGCGGTTGAGGACTCGCTGGACTCGATCCTCACGCTGGCGAAGACGGAAGGCATGCTCTTCAAGTGGGGCTCGGGTACAGGCACCAACCTGTCGCCGCTGCGTGGCTCCTCGGAGCAGCTGTCGGGCGGCGGCACGGCGTCCGGTCCGTTGAGCTTCATGCGCGGCTTCGATGCTTTCGCAGGAGTCATCAAGTCCGGCGGCAAGACGCGCCGCGCGGCGAAGATGGTGATTCTCAATGTCGATCATCCGGACATCGTCGATTTCATCGAGTGCAAGATGAAGGAGGAAGCGAAGGCGTGGGCGCTGATGCGCGAGGGCTACGACGGCTCCTCCGGCCCGGACAGCGAAGCCTACAGCAGCATCTTCTTTCAGAATGCCAATAACTCCGTGCGGGTGAACGACGAGTTCATGCGGGCCTTCGAGCGCGACGGCGAGTTTGCAACGCGCGCGGTGAAGGACGGCAAGCCGGTGAAAACCTACAAGGCGAGCGAGATCATGAAGAAGATCGCCGAGGCTACCTGGCAGTGCGGCGATCCGGGGATGCAGTACGACACGACGATCAACCGGTGGCACACGTCGAAGAACTCCGGCCGCATTAACGCGTCGAATCCCTGCTCGGAGTACATGTTCCTCGATAACTCGGCGTGCAACCTGGCGAGCTTTAACCTGCTGAAATTTGTAACCGGCGCAGGCACATTTGATATTGCCGCCTATCGCCATGCGGTCGACATCATGATTACCGCCATGGATATCCTGGTCGATAACTCGGGCTATCCGACGGAGGCTATCGCACGCAACTCGCACGACTATCGCCCGCTGGGGCTTGGCTATGCAAATCTGGGCGCGCTGCTGATGTCCCTGGGGCTGCCCTATGACTCAGACGCAGGGCGAGACTTCGCTGCGACGCTTACGGCGATCATGTGCGGCGAGGCCTATCTGCAGTCTTCGCGGCTGGCCGAGAAGGCGCCGGCGCTGGCCTCAGCCACGCCGCTGACCGCAACGGCGGACCGGACGGGCGGCGCATGCCCGGGCTTCTACATCAACCGCGAGCCGTTTCTCGACGTGATCCGCATGCACCGCGCGGAGGTGAACAACATCGGCAAGTCGAAGACGAGCAGCGAGCCCTTTGTCGCGCCGCAGCTCGATGAGTTGATCACGGCCAGCAAGGATTGCTGGGACCAGGCTCTCGCGCATGGCGAGAAGCACGGCTATCGCAACTCACAGGTAACGGTGCTTGCGCCTACAGGGACCATCGGCTTCATGATGGATTGCGACACAACGGGCATCGAGCCTGACCTGGCGCTGGTGAAGTACAAGAAGCTGGTCGGGGGCGGCATGATCAAGATCGTCAACAACACGGTCCCGTCGGCGCTCTTCAAGCTGGGGTACAAGAGCGCCGAGGTTGACGCGATTGTCAGCTACATCGACGCGACCGGCACCATCGAAGGCGCGCCGGGCATCAAGGCCGAGCATCTTGCGGTCTTCGACTGCTCTTTCAAGCCGTCGAAGGGTACGCGCTCGATCCACTCCATGGGCCACATCAGGATGATGGGCGCGGCGCAGCCATTCCTCTCAGGCGCGATTTCGAAGACGGTGAACCTGCCGCATGACTGCTCAATCGAAGATGTTGCCGAGGCTTATCTTGAGGCCTGGAAGCTTGGGCTGAAGGCGGTCGCGATCTATCGCGATGGATCGAAGGGCGCGCAGCCGCTCAACGTCTCCGACGGCAAGGGCGCAAAGGCTGTCGGCTTCTCAAAGAGCGGCGATGAAGCAACGACGGCGGCTGCCGATCGCGTGCTGGCCGCCCTGGCGACGGGCGCGAAGGCCAGCGACGCTGATCTGAAGACGCTGGAAGCGAAGGTGGCCGAGAAGCTGGAGGTTTCAGCGAAGTCGATCCTCGCCGCAACCAATGCGTTTGCAGGCACGCTGCATGCGCTGCAGGAGATAACGCCCTCGGCGCAGGATCTGAATGCTCCGCCGCGCGCGGTGCGGCATCGTCTGCCCGAGGAGCGCGCATCGCTGACCCACAAGTTTTCCATTGCGGGGCATGAAGGCTACATCACCGTAGGACTCTATCCCAATGGGCAACCGGGCGAGATCTTCATCAAGATGGCGAAGGAAGGCTCGACCGTCTCCGGGCTGATGGACAGCTTTGCGACGGCAACGTCGCTTGCGCTGCAGCATGGCGTGCCGCTGAAGGTGCTCTGCGAAAAGTTCGCGCACTCGCGCTTTGAGCCTTCAGGCTGGACGGGGAGCGAACAGATCGGCTATGCCAAGTCGATCATGGATTACATCTTCCGCTGGCTGCAGCTGCGTTTCCTGTCGGGGCAGCAGTTGTCGCTCTTTGCTGGGCTTGGCCAGCCGGCGGCATCGATTCCCGTGAAGGGGATTGTTTCGCCGGAGGGCTTTGTCGAGAGCGAACCTCGCCTGAGCCCGGAGCAGCATGCATCGACGCGGGGCTTTGGCGCCACGTCTGCGCCGCAGGGTGGAATTTTGCCGGGCCTGAGCGCGAGCAGCGGCGCGGATGCGATGCCGAAGCTCGAAGACCGCGGTCTCTACCACGCGGCCGATGCCATGAGGGAACTCTATGACATGGGTGACGCGCCGAGCTGCCACACCTGCGGAGCGATCATGGTGAGGAACGGCAGCTGCTACCGGTGCATGAGCTGTGGCAGCACGAGCGGCTGCAGCTAGATTCCTGAACGGCAGCCAACAGAAAATGTCCCGGCTCTCTCAGCCGGGACATTACTGTTTCTGGGTCAAGTACCTTCAGATTTGCAGGTCGCGGCTCCGCAGGCACTTGGATGTTTCAATTGACGATTGATTCTGTTAAAACCAGAGTCTCAGCCGGGGCAGGCTGCATGGCCCGCTGGCTTCGCTGCATCTCGGAGATTCAATGAGCACGACACAAGCTGGAACGCACAAGGCACTCAACACGCCAGGTCAGGTACTGTTCGCAAGCCTGATCGGTACGACCATTGAATTCTTCGATTTTTATATTTATGCGACGGCCGCGGTGCTGGTATTTCCCAAGCTCTTTTTTCCGGCGTCTGACCCGGCATCGGCGATGCTCGCTTCGCTGGCAACGTTCGGCATCGCGTTTCTGGCGCGGCCAGTCGGCTCGGCGCTCTTCGGTCACTTTGGCGATCGCATCGGGCGCAAGACGACGCTGGTGCTCGCGCTCTCTACGATGGGGATATCGACGGTGGCGATCGGCGCGCTGCCAACTTACCACACGATCGGCTTTGCTGCGCCTCTGCTGCTGGCGCTGTGTCGCTTTGGGCAGGGGCTGGGCCTGGGCGGCGAATGGGGCGGTGCGGTGCTGCTGGCGATCGAAAATGCGCCACCGAAGAAGCGTGCCTGGTACGGCATGTTTCCGCAACTGGGCGCGCCGGCCGGATTTCTTCTGTCGGGCGGCGTCTTTCTGCTGCTCTCGCGAATGCTCTCCGATAAACAGTTTTTTGCCTTTGGCTGGAGGCTGCCGTTTCTGGCGAGTGCGGTGCTGGTTTTTCTCGGCCTCTACGTGCGGCTGACGATCACGGAGACTCCCGTTTTCCAGAAGGCTGTCGAGCGCGGGCAGCAGGTGAGTGTGCCGGTGTTGGAGGTATTTCGCAAGCATACCCGGGCGCTGACCTCAGGCATCGTGGTGTGCCTGGCGACGTTTGTTCTGTTCTACCTGATGACGGTGTTTGCGCTGTCGTGGGGCACGACTGCGCTCGGCTACAGCCGCAGCAAGTTTCTGCTTATGCAGCTGTTCGATATTTTCTTCTTTGCGCTGACGATTCCTGTCTCCGCAATTCTGGTGGAGCGTGGACGCCGCCGCATGATGCTGTGGGTGACTGCGCTGATCGGAGTCTTCGGCCTGGTGATGGCTCCGATGTTCACGGCCGGCACGACGGGAGCGGTGCTGATGATGGCGGTGGGCCTGCTGCTGATGGGCCTGACCTATGGGCCGCTGGGTACCGTGATCTCAGAGCTCTTTCCGACGGAAGTGCGTTACACGGGCAGTTCGCTGGCCTTCAGCCTGGCAGGGATCGTGGGGGCTTCGCTGGCGCCCTACATCGCCACATGGCTGGCGAAGACTCATGGCCTGCAGTATGTCGGCTACTATCTGACATTGTCGGCGCTGCTGACAACGATGGGCCTGCTTACGATTCGCGAAACCAAGGACGACGACCTTAGCGCACCAGGCCACTGATGCGGCTGACGACTGTATCGCAGGGTGACAGTCGTCACAGTCAAGGACTGCTCTCTCTTCGCAAGATGGGAGTATCTGCCAGCCGCGAAGATCACGGCGTGACAGGCGCGCTCGATGCGCAGCAGACGAGGGAGTCCTCATGAAGCAAGCCGGAGTTTTCAGTACCGCAACGTTGGGTGTCCTTCTTTTAGTCGCGACGGGGGCGCCGGGGTATGGACAGCAGCCGCAGCAACAGCAGAATCAGAACCAGAACCGGCAGCAGAATCAGGCTCGGCGGCCGCCGCAGCAGAACCAGAACAGGCAGCAGAATCAGACGCGGCGAGCGCCCCAGCAGAATCAGAACCGGCCGCGCATGCAAGAGCAGAACCAGAACAGGCAGCAGGCGCAGCGACCGGGGCAGTCGAACCAGAACCGGCCGCGTCCTGCTCTGGAACTGCAGCGTACCCAGCAGGAGAGGCGCGCACAGCAGGCCGAGCAGCGGCGCATCTGGCAACAGCACCGCGCCGGGCGGTGGGACTCCGAGCGCCGCACCTGGCAGCAGCGGGGCGGCTACAGTGGGTATCGGATACCGGCTCCTTACTTCCGCAACTACTATGGGCGGAATCACTGGTTCCGTGTCTACAATCTTCCATTCATGGTGGTTGGCGGATTTCCGCGGTTTCAGTATGCGGGCTACTGGTTTACATTCCTCGATCCGTATCCGGAGTACTGGGGAGTTAACTGGTACGAGACCGACGATGTTTTCATCGACTACTCCATGGACGGGTACTACCTCTATAACCGGATGTATCCGGGCCGTCCTGGAATTGCGGTCAGCATCGCGTTCTGAGGGAAGCAGGGCAAAGAAAACGCAGCTCCAGCCGATGGCTGGAGCTGCGTCGTTTGCGGCGGCTACGGCTCTGCTGTGACCACGGGAAGATCGATAAAGCTGGCCTCGCCGGGCGCGTGGTAGATGCGCTCCGTGGCCTTCTGGTAATCGCCCGGCCGAGCGAAGAAGATGTTCGGCACGAAGGTCTGCGGATTGCGGTCATAAAGCGGGAACCAGCTTGACTGCACCTGCACCATGATCCGGTGGCCGGGCAGGAAGACGTGGTTGGCCGTCGGCAGCGCGAACTTGTACAGCAGCGGCGTATTCGGGGTGATGGCCTGCGGCGAAGAGAGGCTTTCACGGTAGCGTCCGCGGAAGATATCCATCGCAACCGGGAGCTGATAGCCGCCGAGCTCCGGCTGACCGGCGACCTCGTCAGGATAGACGTCGATGAGCTTGACGACCCAGTCGGCGTCGGTTCCGGTGGTGGAGGCAATCAGATTCGCGATGGGTTCACCGCTGATCTTGAGGGGCGCAGTGAGCGGCTCAGTGGTGTAGGAGAGCACGTCAGGCCTGCCTGAGAACTCGCGCTGATCGTCAACGAGCCAGCGGACCCAGGAGAGGTTAGGCGTGTAGCCGACAGGCTGGTTGGGCCGCGTGCGAAAGGGCACGGGCTTCGCCGGATCGGAGACATACTCATCGAAGCCATTGCCGTTTGCCGGCGGGGTGAAGGCAAGCTCGGACCTGGTTTCGAGATAGAGCGGCGTTGCTTTTGGCGTGCAGCCGTCCTGGCAGCCTGAGGGCCAGGTCTTCAGACGCTCCCACTTGTCTTCTCCGGTGACGAAAGCGGTGACCGGCGAGACATTCATCGCGGGCGCGTCATCCTTGAGGTAGTGTGCCAGGAAGGGCGCGAGGATCTGCTCGCGGAAATAGAGTCCGGTGTCGCTGTGGAACTTGATGGCTCCGAGCGAACTGGCCTCTTCAATCTCCTGCCCGTGGTGCCATGGGCCTATCACGAGGAAGAGCTTGCCGTCGTTCTCGGGCCTGGCTTTCAGAGCCTTGTACACGGCCATGGCGCCGTAGATGTCTTCCTGATCCCATAGGCTCGAGACGAGCATGGTCGGGACGGGCAGGGGACGTTCGGCGAGGATCCGATCCATTGCCTGATCGCTCCAGAAGCTGTCGTAGGCAGGGTGCTCGGTGACCTTTTTCCAGAAGCCGATCTGGTCCATGTTGCGCTGTTTGCCCAGTTCGCCTGCGGAGCCCGCCCGCATATACATGTCGTAGTCGTCGAAGTTGCTGGAGAGCCAATGAGCCTCGTTGCCGCGGGTGGCTGTCTGCTCATAGATGTAGGGCATGTTCTGCTGGCGGAAGGCGCCGTTGTGGAACCAGTCGTCTCCGCGCCAGCCGTCCACCATGGGGTTCATGGGAACGACAACTTTGAGCGCCGGATGAGGATGCACCAGCGGCGTCAGCGACAGAAAGCCGTCATAGGAGATGCCGAGGACGCCGACCTTGCCGTTGGTCTCCGGCACATGCTTGATCAGCCAGTCGATGGTGTCATAGGTGTCGGTCGATTCATCGACGGGGGTGGGGTTCAGCGGCCCGTGAAAGGGGCGATTCATGACGTAGTCGCCTTCGCTGCCGTACTTGCCGCGAATGTCCTGCACTACACGGATGTAGCCGCCCTCGACGATGGTCTCGGTGGCGTTGTCGTAGCCGTAGAGGCTGGTCCCGAGATGAACGCTCGGGGTATTGGCGGTGAGGACATCGGCGCTGTAAGGCGTACGCGTGAGCAGGATGCCCTCATGCTTCGCGCCCTTAGGCACGAGGATGACGGTATGCAGCTTTACGCCGTCGCGCATGGGGATCATGACTACGCGGCGCTCGTAGTCCATGCCGTAGGTGGGCGGCTGAAAAACTGCGGGTGTCTCGCTGGGGTAGTTGGGATAGAGCGGGGCGCTCTGCGCGGATGCGTGGCGCGGCGCGAGCAAAGCCACCGACAGGAGGACAGCAGAAGCGGAAAGCCATCTGACAGACAGTGCCAAGGGAGATCACCTCGTGGAGCGTGGTAGAGGCAAGGTACCATATCGGGCGATCAGCATAGGCCAAAAACTCGCAGAGGTGTTCCGCTGCACCAAAAATGAGTTTTGAACTGGCAGAGAGCTGTCACGTGCGAACCAGATCCAGGGTAGCAACCCTGCCCAGACAGTGATTACAGTCAGGCTTAGGAACGCAAGGTTCTTCGTTCAGGAGAGTCGGAGCGGCTCTCATCCTCTCCTGCATCAGTGATGCTGGCCTGGTTCGCGCACCTGGCATCATCTTCCTGCTCAGCCTGCCGGCGCTTGTGCTTTTCGGCATACATGGCGAAGTCCGCGACTTTAAGCAGTTCCTCAGGATTACTGCCATCGCGCGGATAGAGAGAATAGCCTACGCTGAAGGTGGGATTGTAGGAGTGTCCGCAGCTAATAGCCGTCTGGCTGATACGCTCCGAAATGCGGTGGATCAGTGCGGGGACTTCCTGTGTGTCTGTGAGGTCGGGAAGCATGAGGATGAACTCGTCACCCCCGAGGCGGGCTGCCGTGTCGCATTCCCGCACCTCAGCTATCAGACGCGAGGCAATCAGACGTAGAAGACAATCTCCAGCCTCGTGGCCGAATACATCGTTGATGTTCTTAAATTTGTCCAGATCAAAGAAGAGAACCGCTATCGAGGTTTTCTGCCGGTTCGCACGCAGGATGGCCTGCTGCATACGTTCGAACAGGAGATCACGATTGGCGAGCCCCGTGAGTGCGTCATGGTGGGCGAGAAAGCCCAGACGCTGTTCAGCCTCCACTCTCAACGTAACGTCATTCTGAATGCCGACAAAATGGCGCACTCTTCCCTCTGCATCGCGTATCGGGGAAAGATAGAGCTCGTTCCAGAACCGGGAGCCATCCTTGCGGTAATTCCTGATCACGGTTGAGGTCTCGCATTGCCTTTGCAATGCCGCGCGCACCGTCTCGAGGCCCGGCTGTTGCGTTTCAGTCCCCTGCATGAAGCGACAGTTGCGTCCGCGTACTTCTTCGAGGCTGTAGCCGGTTAGTTTTTCAAAAGCAGGATTCACATAGACGACTGGAATATCCGGCTGTGTGGCATCTGCGATGACGATGCCGTTGGTCACCGATCGGATGACGCTTTGAGCCAGGCTCAGATCTTCCAGAAGAGAGGGAAAGCGCTGCACGAGGGCATGATGCGCATGGAGGATCACACGCAATCTAAGCGAAACTTCTTCTTCTGAGAGTGGAAGCTGCAGAACTCCATCGAAGGAGAGATCGGAAGCTTCTTCCTGCTCAGGCGCTGCATCGCGGACCAACACAATGGGCGGCGGGAGTCGATGACTCTTTTCGAGGCTCTGTGAAGCTGCGTCGAGAACAGCTGTTGCGCTGCGAGCATCAGTGATTACCAGATCGCAGGCGGAAAGCTGAAGGGTGGGAGACGGCGAAATACTCTGCTCGCGCGGAATGACTGCGACTGTCGAAAATCCCAGACTGAGGAGGGAAGCCTCAATGAGTTCACGCGTTAGGTTTGATTCGATCAGCGTCCCGGCTGTTCCGCGATTCTTCATGAACCTCCGCAGGCGAGCCATGATTCAGCAAAAACTCGCTTCCTTGCGAGATTGACGCTCTCAATAGTTTGAGAGCCATGGGCAATCTGGTTTTATGTGTTGCAAATATATTCACAGATTTTCCAGTTATGCGAAAGCTGAATTGTTGCAGGCTCATCTGCGGGGTCAAGCGCAGTTCAATTTGCGGCGGCGATCGCTTCAATGATTTCGTCGATTGCCTTGCGGGAGCCTTCTCCTACATGGTCGTTGCAGAGCACGGAGAAGACCAGCGTTTTGCCTCGGCGGGTCGTCAGGTATCCGCTGGTGCTGCTGACCTCAGAGAGCGTGCCGGTTTTGGCGAAGATCTTGCCGCGTAGCGTGGAGTGCAGGAATCGCCCGGAGAGTGTTCCATCGACTCCGCCGATGGGCAGGGAGTTGCGATAGTCCTCGCCCCAGCTCTGATGCGAGGCGTAGGCAAGCAGGGTTGCGACAGCGTGAGGAGTCACCAGGTCATCGGAGGAGAGGCCGGAGCCGTCGACGAAGTGAAACTCCTCCGGGTTGACTCCGGCGGCGATGAGGAACTGGCGAACGACGCGCGCGCCCTGCACGACGGAGCCGCCGTCACCCTGGGCGACGCCCAGCAGTCGCAGCAGTGTCTCGGCGTGCTGATTCTGGCTGACCTTATTGACGACAGTCACGATCTGGCTGAGCGGCGGCGAGCTGCGCTCCGCCACGATGCGCTGCCCGGCAGAGGGCGAAAAGGGAAGCGGTTGATTGAGTGCGGGCCTGAGCGCGAGTGGCTGGGCGACTTCGAGGTTGAAGCTCATCGTATCGCCGGAGAGGCGATGCGCGGTCTGCGCGGCCTGTTTCGCGGCTACTCCATGACTGTTGAGCGACTGGATGAATGCATTGCCTGCGAACTGCGCCGGATCTTCAAGGGAGATGCCGAAGTTCGACGGCTGCGCCGTGAGGGGGATGGTTCCAAAGGCCCGCAGCGCGGGCTGGCCGGGTTCGCGATCGAGGCCGATGTGCGGCTGCGATCCGGCGGGCGAGGTGATGATCTGGTTGTTCACGGCATCGAAGGTCTGCTCGCCGCCCGGCGCATCCGGATTCCAGGAGATAACCGCTTTGTCGCCGAGTTGCGCGCCGGGAGTGATGGTGAGATAGCGAACATTGTCATTGATGGTGAGGGCGGAGACGGGCGCGCCGTAGTCCCACTGCAGATCGTCCCATGCCCAGCCCTCGCCGTAGCGTTCATAGGTGAAGAGGGTGTCGTCGGCGATCACGGTGCCGTCGAGAGTGCGGATGCCATGGGCGGCGACCTGCGCAGCGAGGTCGTCGAGCGGACCGAGCGGCGGGTCAGGACGCTCGGTGTGGCCGTTGTAGGGGTAGCTGCGACCGGAAAGCGTGGGATCGCCGCCACCGATGAGTCGCAGCGTGCCGCGAAGGTGGCCGTCGGAGGATTGCTTTCCCTCGGCCACGACGTAGGTTTTCATGGTGAACTGCGGCCCGAGCAGCGCGAGCGCCGCGGCGGTGGTGAAGAGTTTGGCGTTCGAGGCGGGCTCGAAGAACTGGCCGGAGTTGAGGGCGTAGATATCCTTGCCCTCAAGTGTGGTGACTTCAATGCCCCAGTGAGCGCGTGCAACTGCAGGGTCGGCGAGGATGCGGTCGATGGTCTTCGGCAGCGATACGCGCGCAGGGCGCCGCGCGGGGCGATGAGAGCGGCGCGCTGCCGCGTGGAGCGGGCCTGAGTTCGACGCGCAGAGGACGGATGCGAGCAGGAGAGCGCTGAGTTGTCGCGAAATCATCGTTTGGCCGGAGTGTAGCATCATCTGGGATTGGACTTGAGGAATGGGATTCGCAAAACGAGCACACGTTGAATGGAAGCTTCGCACCCGGACGCTGCCGCTGGGCGCACGGACGCTGGTGATGGGAGTGTTGAACGTTACGCCGGACTCTTTTTCAGACGGCGGCGCGTTCCGCGAGCCTGCTGTTGCCGCAGAGCACGCGCTTGCGATGTTTGCAGCGGGAGCGGAGATGGTGGATATCGGCGGCGAATCTACGCGGCCGGGCGCACGGGGACCGCTCAGCGCCGACGAGGAGATCGACCGTGTTCTTCCGGTGATGGAAGAAGTGTTGCGCGCCCGGCCTGGCGCGCTGCTGTCGATCGACACTTATCACGCGGAGACGGCTCGCGCAGCGGTCGCGGCCGGCGCCGAGATCGTGAACGACGTCAGCGGATTTCTGTGGGACGGGGCGATGGCGCGCACCTGCGCCGAGCTGGGGTGCGGGGTGGTGCTGATGCACACGCGCGGACGTCCTGAGGAGTGGCGGCGGCTGCCGCGACTGGCCGCGGCCGAGGTGTTGCCGCTGGTGAAGCGCGAACTGGGCGAGCGGTTGAAGTCCGCGCGCGATGAGGGCATTGAACGCGAGCGGATCGCGCTCGATCCAGGGTATGGCTTCGGCAAGAGCTTCGAGGCGAACTATCCGCTGCTGGCGGCGCAGGAGGAGTTGCTGGCACTCGGTCAGCCGCTGCTGGCGGGCATCTCGCGCAAGTCGTTTCTGGCGCGGACGCTGGCTCCGCTCCATGGCGGCGAAGATGCGCCGATGAACGCTCGCGGCAACGCTACACTGGCGGCGACGGTAGCAGCGGTGCTGGCGGGAGCATCCATCGTGCGCGTGCATGAGGTGCGGCCGGCGGTGGAGGCGTGCCTGATTGCCGATGCGATTCTCGCCGGCGGCTGAGGAAGGGTGAAGCCGCAACCGCCTATTGCGATCCGGTTTTCTCAGGCGGAGCGTGGACCTTTCCCGTAAGGCTCTTCAGCAGGTCGGCGTTCTGCGAATCGTTGCTGAGTTCCCAGATCATCATGCCCAGCAGTCGATGATCGGTGGCATACCTTGCTTTGAAGGCCACGGAGACGGGATCTTCAAAGGTCCAGAAGGTGTGCCCGTCATAGAGCCAGGGCGCCTGGGAGCGCGGATCGCGATAAAGAGCCGATGTGTCTTCCAGCTGGCGGAGATAGCTCCACGGGCGGTCTGCGTGGATCGCCTTGCCCGGCTGGAAGAGCCCGTGATCGGCGGGAGGAACGCTCTGCCAGCCGTATCCGTAGAAGGGCAGGCCGAGCAGCAGCTTGTGCGCCGGCACTCCTGCGCTGAGATAGGCATGAACGGTGGAGTCGACGTCGTGATGCGGCTCCGGATCGTTGTCCGGCGTGTAGAGCGGAGCGATGAAGCCGGTCTCATGACGCCAGGGGCCGTTGTAGTCGTAGTTCATCAGGCCAATTTCATCGAGGTAGGTGCTCGCTGCTCCCATGTCTACATCCTGATACATGCCGGGACTGGGGCCAGCTGCAATCGTGAGCAGCAGGGTCGGGTCAAGGGCGTTGAGCTGGCGGCGGAACTCCGCGAGGAGAGCGATGAAATTGCCAGAATCTTCCTTGCGGGGAAACTCCCAGTCGAGATCGATGCCGTCGAAGAGACCCGGCGCATGGATGCCGCTGGCGAAATGGCCGCGGAGAAAGGTAGCGATGCAGGAGGCGACAAAGGCTTCGCGATTCTGCGGGAGAGCCGCCTGCTCGAATGACTCGGCGCGGCCTTCGAGGGAGATGAGGATCTTGAGGTCGGGGTAGCGCTGTTTCAGCTCCTGGAGCTGGTGGAAGTCGCCGCGCAGGGGTTGGGAGGGCTGGTCTGCGACGCCGTTGACGCTCTGCTGCGCCGGGAAGCTGAAGTTGAGGTCGGCGTTAGCGTCGGCGATGCCGCAGCGGCCGCCGGTTACCGAGCCCTGGGCATAGTCGATCTGGCTGAGCAGCCCGGCCGCGCCGCTTGCGACCAGGCTGTGTACGGTGTAAGGCGGGTCCTGATAGAGACCCCACTGAGGGAAGTAGCCCATGAGGAAAGGCTGGGCAAACGCGGGCGTGCAGGCAAGCAAAAGCAGTCCGATGCTGAGGCAGAACTGCTTCAAATCTGCATCACTTCTACTTCTTTCTTCCTGGCGAGCTCTTCGATGCGCTTGATCTCTTCGTCGGTCAGCTTCTGAATCTCGTCGAGCGCGCGCTTTTCCTCGTCCTCGGAGATTTTCTTGTCCTTGGCTGACTTCTTGATGATCTCGTTGCCGTCGCGGCGGATATTGCGAATGCCGGTGCGGTGCTCTTCGAGCACCTTGTTGAGGTGCTTGACGATGTCGCGGCGACGTTCCTCGGTCATGGGAGGAATGGGCACCCGGATCAGCTTGCCGTCGTTCTGCGGGTTGAAGCCGAGATCGGAGGTGCGGAGCGCCTTCTCAATAGTGTTGAGCAGGCTTGCGTCCCACGGCTGCACGACGAGCATGTTAGCGTCGGGGCTCGTGATCTGCGCCACCTGGGTCAGCGGCGTATCGGTGCCGTAGTAGTCGATGCGTATCTGGTCGAGCATCTGCGCCGAGGCGCGGCCGGTGCGAATCGAGCCCAGGTTCGCCTTGAAATCGGTCACGGCCTTATCCATGCGGGCCTTCAGCTGCTGGTGTGTCTCTTTTAGCGCGGGAATACCCGCCATAACGGGAGCTGCCATAGTGTCGTCTATTCCTTTTCCTACCGGCCTCCAGTTTACTGCTTGGAGCGGAGTCCCGTCACGGTGGGGTATCATTTCTGTATCGGTGGTGTCACGGTATGTCTAAAGGCTTCAAGCGCTCCATTCTTGCGATTTCGGTCGCACTCGTCAGCATTGTTTTTCTCGGAGGGTTTCTGCCTGGTGGCGTCACCGCCGGCACTCAGAGCGACGGCGCTTACAAGCAGATGGGCGTCTATGAAGAGGTGCTGCACAAGATCCAGAGCGATTATGTGACCACCCCGAATATCGACACGGTGACGACGGGAGCCCTGCACGGGCTGCTCGAGTCCCTCGATGCCGACTCCAGCTACCTGACGCCCGCAGAATATGGAGAGTACAAGGCTCACCAGAACGACGGGACCGCGCAGACCGGCATGGAAATCTCGAAGCGGATGGGCTATGCGACGGTGGTCGCAGTGATCAAAGACAGCCCTGCCGACCGCGCCAAGATTGAAGCCGGAGACCTGGTCGAGGCCATCCAGGGCCAGTCGACCCATCAGATATCGCTGGCCACCATACGCGAACTGCTCAAGGGCCAGCCGGGCAGCCAGTTGACGATCGAGCTGGTGCGTCCCCGTAAACCAGAGCCCGATAAGGTGACCCTGACTCGCGTGGCCCTGACGCCGCCTCCGATCCAGGAGCAGCAGTATGACAACGCAAGCGTGCTCTACCTGAAGCCCTCTGAGATGACGAAGGAGCAGGTCGCGGGTATTGAAGCCAAGCTGCGCGCCATGCCGAAGACCGGCAACAAGAAGATTCTTCTCGACCTGCGGAACGTGGCCGAGGGGAACGAGGAAGAGGGAATTCAGCTGGCCAACGCCTTTCTGAAATCCGGCACGATCGCTTCGCTCGAGGGGCAGAAGTTTCCCAAGAAGGTTTTCACGGCCGATCCCTCCAAGTTCATTACAGATGCGCCGATGGCCATCCTGGTGAACCACGGAACCTCCGGCGCGGCAGAGATTGTCGCCGCTGCCGTACTTGATAACAAGCGCGGCGATGTGGTGGGCGAGCGGACCTTTGGCGAGGGCGCGGTGCAGAAGACGATCGACCTGCCGGATGGCGCGGCTGTGATTCTCTCGATTGCGAAGTATGAGTCGCCCTCGGGCAAGACGTTCCAGCAGGATGCGGTGACGCCGAACATTCAGGTCAGCCCCAGCATCGACCAGTACCTGGCCGAAGAGGACGGGATTGTTTCAAAAGGGCCGAAGGCGGATGACCAGCTGAACAAGGCGCTGGATGTACTGAAGCAGAAGGCTGCTTAGGATCAACGCAGGGCAGGGGACGATTGAGCCAGCGAGGCGAGGGTCAGAAGAAATTTCAACCGAAGCCTCCGCAGCGTAAGGTTGCTGGAAGCGTGGCGCTGGTCGTTCTGGTGCTCCTGTCGATAGCCGCGGGTTCTCTGGCAGGGCTCATGCTGGTCTACACGGTGGACCTGCCCCAGATCGCCGATCTCGAACGATTCCATCCCAGTACGACCACCGAACTTTACGATATCCACGGGCGCGTCTTCGGCTCCTTTGCGCTGGAGCGGCGTGAGATCGACAGCTACGGCCAGTTTTCGCCGCTGTTGCGCGAGGCCGTCATCTCCATCGAGGACAAGAACTTCGAGAGCCACTGGGGAGTGAATCTTTTCCGCGTCCTCGGCGCGGCGTATCACGACCTGACCTCGAAGTCGCGGGCGCAGGGTGCATCGACCCTGACCATGCAACTGGCGCGCAACCTCTTCCTTTCGAGCCAGCGCACAGCCTCCCGCAAGCTGCAGGAGGTGCTGCTTTCGATTCAGATCGAGCACACCTTTACCAAGCAGCAGATCTTCACCCTCTACGCGAACCAGATCTACCTGGGCCACGGCATTTACGGGTTTGAGGCGGCGTCGCAGTACTACTTCAGCAAGCATGCCGGCGATCTGACGCTGCCTGAGGCAGCGCTGCTGGCCGGGCTGCCCAAGGGGCCGAACGAGTTTTCTCCGATCCTCAACCCTGACCGCTCCTTCCGCAGGCGCAATGCGGTCATCAACGCGATGCTCGAGGACGGCAAGATCACCGCGACGCAGGCAGCACAGGCACGCTCGGCTCCGCTCGGGCTGCATCTACAGCCGCCGCCGAACAGCGTGGCTCCCTGGTTTGTGGAGGAAGTGCGCCGGGAGCTGGAGCGGCGCTTCGGGCCAGATCATGTCCACGAAGACGGATTGCGCGTTTACACGACGCTCGATCTCGACCTGCAGGAGGCGGCGAACAGCGCGGTCCTCGACGGCATGGCGAAGTACGAGCGTCGACGCGGATGGCGCGGACACCTGCTGAATGTCATCGCCGGGGGCGTTGGTCTCGCCGACTTCAAGCACCCTGACTGGGTGATGGCGCCAGCGCCTGGCGCGTATGAGCATGCGCTGGTAACGGGCGTGCTGCCTTATCAGGCGACCGCGCGCATCGGCGATCAGCAGGTTCTGCTGACGCCCGACGACTGGGCATGGACAGGCTTCAAGACGGCGACCGAGTTTCTGAAGCCGGGCGACATCCTCTATCTGCACATCGTCTCGCAGCAGAGCAGCCTGTTGCGCGCAATGCTGGAGCAGGACAGCGGCGCACAGGGGGCGCTGCTGGCGATGGATAACGCGAGCGGCGACGTGCTGGCGATGGTCGGCGGACGCGACTTCCACCTGTCGCAGTTCAACCGCGCCACCCAGGCCGAGCGCCAGACGGGATCTTCGTTCAAGCCCTATGTCTACACGGCCGCGATCGAGCAGGGAGTTACGCCGGAGCAGATGATCGCGGATGAGCCGCGCTCCTTCGGCAGCTACACGCCGCATGACTACGAGCCCAACTATCTCGGCAACATTACTGTGGAGCGCGCCTTTGCCGAGTCGCGCAATATTCCGGCGCTCGAGCTTGCCGATCGCGTGGGCATGCGGAAGGTCATCGAGACGGCGCACCGTTTTGGAATCACGGGAAATATTCCCGCGCTGCTGCCGGTGGCGCTGGGCGCGGTTGAGATTACGCTGGAACAGCAGGTGGCTGCCTACTCCGTATTTCCCAACGATGGAATCCGTATCTCTCCGCGGCTGATCCGGCGGGTTACGGCGTCAGATGGCGTGCCACTGTGGCATGACACGCCCGAGGTCAACGAGGCAACGAGCGCGAAGACCGCCCGGACCATGATGGTCCTGCTCAAGGAAGTCATGCGTTCAGGAACGGGGGCTGCGGCTACCTCGGAAATCCACGCCCCGCTGGGCGGCAAGACGGGCACGACGAACGATTTCACCGATGCCTGGTTTGTGGGATTTTCCCCTTCAGTAACCTGCGGCGTGTGGACCGGCTACGATGACCGCCAGTCGCTTGGCGCGAAGCAGACGGGCGCGCAGGTGGCGCTGCCGATCTGGGTCGATTTCATGAAGAGGGCGGTGCAGGGACGCGAAAACGAGAGTTTTCCGGGGGAGTCGGCGCGCACTGTTCAGGCGCGCTGACTCCCACCGCAGTGATCAGGCGTAGATGCCGCGCTGCTTGATGGTGAAGGCGACGCGATCGATAGCCAGCATATAAGCCGCGATGCGGTTGTTGACGGCGTGGGCCTCAGAGTAGCGAACCACGTCATCGAAGCTCTCGGCGAGAATGCTTTCAAGCTGTTCGTTGACGAGGGCCTCTTTCCAGAAGTATCCCTGCCGGTCCTGCACCCACTCGAAATAAGAAGCGGTAACGCCGCCGGAGTTCGCGAGGATGTCAGGAATGATGAAGACCTTCTTGTCGGCGAGAATTTCATCCGCCACGGCGGTGGTGGGGCCGTTGGCTCCTTCGCAGATGACGCGCGCCTTGATGCGGTCCGCGTTGCGGCTGGTGATCACATTTTCAGTGGCCGCCGGGATCAGGATTTCGCAGTCGGTCAGCAGTAGTTCGTGGGGGTCAAAGGCCTCTGCGCCTCTGAATCCGAGCACTGTGCCGTTACGCTGGCGGAACTCGAAAAGCTGGTCGATGTCTATGCCGTTGGGGTTATAGAGGCCGCCATCGTACTCGGCGATGCCGATGATCTTGTAGCCCTTCTCCATCATGATACGGGCGGCGTTCGAGCCGACGTTGCCGAAGCCCTGGATGATGACGCGACAGCCGTCCCGCTGCATGCCGAGGTGCCTGAGGGCCTCATCGCAGACGATGCCGATGCCGCGGCCAGTGGCCTCCTTGCGTCCGCGCGAACCGCCAATATTGAGCGGCTTGCCGGTGACGACGCTGGTGACCGTCTGACGCATGTGCATCGAGTAGGTGTCCATGATCCAGGCCATCACCTGCTCATTGGTGCCCATGTCGGGGGCGGGCACATCTTTTTCCGGCCCGAGAAATTCGATGATCTCCGCCGTATAGCGGCGGGTCATGCGTTCCAGTTCGCCCATGGACATCTTCTTCGGGTCGCAGATCACGCCGCCCTTGGCGCCGCCGAAGGGAATATTGACGACCGCGCACTTCCAGGTCATCCAGCTCGCCAGGGCGCGCACTTCATCGAGGTTCACATCGGGGGAGTAGCGGATGCCGCCCTTACCCGGGCCGCGCGCCTGCGAGTGCTGCACTCGGAAGCCGGTGAAGACCTCAATGCGTCCGTCGTCCATCGCGACGGGGAAGTGAACGATGATCTCCCGTGAGGGGTAACGCAGGACCTTCCAGAGGCCTTCGTCCAGGTTGAGTTTGCGTGCCGCGAAGTCGAATCGAGCAGCCTGCGCTTCCCAGGGGTTGATCTCCTGCTCGAGAGTGATAGTAGCCATACTGTGCTTCTCCAAGGTTGAGACCGATTTCGCACCGCCCCCGTCACCAACTCTTTCGGCGAGGGCCAATCTTTCTTGAGTCACGCTCGGCGGTCTGCCTTTCCGGCGTGATTCTCAGTGGCATGACCTGGGTCGAAAAACCGAACTCGGGCCAAACTCACCGAGTATAGGCCTGCCCCAAAAGACCCCGCAAGCACATATTCGTGAAAAAACGGGTTGCCGAGTTAGATGCCCGGGTGCAAGCTTCTATATTGAAAAGACCGTATGAATGCTCCCAGCCAGCCCGTTCCCGACCGCAAAGCCTTCCTCGAACTAGCGCGCACCCATACCCTTGTCCCGCTGTGCCGGGCGCTTAGCGCCGACATGGAGACGCCGGTTACGGCCTTTCTGCGCCTTGCCGCCGATGAGCCGGAGTGTTTCCTGCTTGAATCGGTCGAGGGTGGAGAAAAGATAGGGCGCTATACCTTTATCGGCATCCGGCCCTATCGCAAGATCGTGGCCCGCGGCGCCTCGATCGAGACGACGGAGCGCGGAAGGACGCGCAAGTCGACCGGGGACGTCTTCCAGGTGCTCAAGGAGGCTTTAAGCGGCCACACCCCGGCGCGGCTCCCGGGACTGCCGCCGTTCACGGCCGGGGCAGTCGGCTTCTTCAGCTACGATGCCGTGCGCCTGATCGAGCGGCTGCCCTCGCGGGCCAAGGACGAGCTGAAGACGCCGGACGCCTGCCTGATGTTTTTCGACGAGGTGCTGGCGTTTGACCGTCTTCGCCAGGAGATGCTGCTGATCGTGACGGCGGACGTTCGCGCCCAGAAGCCGCAGCTGGCCTATGCCGACGCGATGAAGCGGCTGGACCGGCTGACAAAGCGGCTGGCCAGGCCACTGCCCCGCATGGAGCAGAAGCGCACGCGCGGAGCCCTGAAGATCGAACCCAGGACTCGCAAGCGCGACTTCCTGAAGGCGGTCGAGAAGACGCGGGAATATATTGCCGCCGGCGATATCTTCCAGGCCGTGCTGTCGCAGCGCTTTGACGTCAAGCCGGGCGTGGATCCGTTTTCGATCTACCGTTCGCTGCGGGTGGTCAACCCGTCGCCGTATATGTATTTTTTGCGGACGGGGGATATGCACATCGCCGGATCTTCCCCGGAACTGCTGGTGAAGGTCAATCAGCAGCGAGTCGATTATCGCCCCATCGCCGGAACGCGTCCCCGGGGGCGCGACGAGGAAGAGGATCAGCGCATCGCCGCCGAATTGCTGGCGGACGAAAAGGAGCGCTCCGAGCATGTGATGCTGGTCGACCTGGGCCGCAACGACGTGGGCCGGGTCAGCGAATACGGCTCGGTCAGCGTAAAGGAGCTGATGACGGTCGAGCGCTACTCGCATGTCATGCACATTGTCAGCGCCATCGAGGGCAGGCTGCGCCCCGAGCTTCATGCCATCGACGCATTCCGCGCCTGCTTCCCCGCGGGTACGCTGAGCGGCGCGCCCAAGGTGCGCGCCATGGAGATCATCGAAGAGCTGGAGCCCGCGCGCCGTGGCTTGTACGGCGGCAGCGTCTTTTACGCAGATTTCTCGGGCAATCTGGACTCCTGCATCGCCATTCGCACGCTGGTGCTCAAGGGGAAACAGGGGCATATTCAAGCGGGTGCGGGGATCGTCGCCGACTCCGTCGCCGAGAAGGAATTCGAGGAGTGCGAGAACAAGGCCCGCGCGGTGATCCGGGCCATCGAACGGGCGCGGAGCTGAGTCCTGCGCGGGTGCTCCTGAAGAGGGAAGCACCCGCGCAGGGAGGCTAGTCCTCGTCGCCGGTTTCCGGCATGTTGTCGGGCTGGCGCTCAGGGTTGAGGGGCGCGAGATGCGCGGCGCGGAGCTTCTCGTTCAGCGCCGGAATCGCCGTCCCATTCAGCTGCTTCCAGTGATCGAGCGCCTTCGGCAACTCCTCTCCCAGGTGAGTTGCGGCGTCTGCCTGCGCGGTGGTTGGGGCCGCGTCCGCCTGTCCCGTCTGGGTGTAGAGCGCGGCGGCTTCGCCGCTGACGTCGTCGAGGCCGGGGATCTGGGTCTCCTTGCTGCCGTCGATCGCCGCCTCGATCTGCTTGTCCAGCTCTTCGATGGAGGCTGCCAGCGCTCCCTGCGCCTGCTTTTTACGGTCGGCAAGCTGCTCCCTGAGGGAGTGCGCCTGCATGGCCGCTTCAGAGCTCTCGCTCAGCATGGCGGCCAGCTTCACCTGGGCGTCAAACATGGCCTGCAGCCCTGCCGGGGCGGTGGAGACGCGCGGGTCCATCCTGATGGTCAGGGGCTGGGTCAGCGTCTTGCCGGCGGCGATCAGGCGAACGGTATAGGCGCCGGGGAGCGCCAGCGGGCCGAGGGGCTCGCGCGGCGTCTCATGCGGAACGGCCGAGATGGGATAGTCATAGTGGGCAGCCACCGGGCGCGTGTAGTGCATGTCCCAGACGAGCCGGTGCATGCCGGGCGTGGCTGAGACCTTCGTCGGCTCCTTGACCCAATAGGTGGGGATCAGCTGCTTGTCCAGCTCTTCGGGAGTCAGCTCCGGCTTGTCTTCGCTCGAATAGCGGCGCACGACCTTGCCTTGCGCGTCGAGTATCTCCACCACCACCGGCCCGGAGACCTGCTGCGGCAGCGAGTAGTCGATCAGTGCTCCGTCCGGGGGATTCTGCCCGGCGGGCTCATCCGGAGGCAGCGGTGTATCCGTATAGGTGCTGCGGCGAACGCGCCATGCTGCACCGGAGGCGAAGAGATAGGGCGCGCCGGCCGGAACCTCTGCCATCTGCCGGAGCGGCGCGATGCCGTCCAGCACCCAGAAGGCGCGGCCGTGGGTGGCGACGATGAGGTCGTCGTCCTTGACCATCAGGTCGCGCATGGAGGTATGCGGCAGGTTGTATTCGAGCGGTTGCCAGTGGTCTCCGTCATCGAGCGAGACGTATACGCCGGTTTCGGTCCCGGCGTAGAGCAGGCCCTTCTTGAGCGGGTCCTGACGGACGGTGTTGACGGGCGCATCTGCGGGCAGGCCGCTGACGATCGCCTGCCAGGTAGCGCCGCCATCATGAGTGCGGAAGATATACGGCTTCATGTCATCGGCCCGCATGCGGCTGACGGAGACATATGACGTTTCGTCATCGAAGCGGGAAGCGTCGATCTGGGTGACCTTGCTCCAGGTGGGAAGGCCCGGCGGCGTGATGTTCTTCCAGTTTGCCCCGCCATCGGTGGTGCGCCAGAGCAGGCCGTCGTCGGTTCCTGCCCAGAGAGTATTCAGATTCTTATAGGAGGCTGCGAGCGAGTAGATTGCCCCGCGCCTTTTCTCCTGGTCCTTCTCGGTGAGGGCCGGTACGGATTGCAGCGTGCCGGTGTGTTCGCGGCTCAGGTCGGGGCTGATCGTCTGCCAGCTCCTGCCTCCGTCTGACGTCTTGAAAAGCACATTTGCCGCGTAATACATCACATGCGGATCGACCGGCGAAAACAGGATCGGCTCGGTCCGGTCGGCGCGATACTTCGCGCTGCGCAGCGGAATCGGAGTCACATTCTGCACCTGGCCGGTGGCGAAGTCATACTTTGAAACCTCGGTTCGTCCGGCGCCATACACGAAGCGGGGGTGCAGCGGGTCGGGCGCGACATAGCCGTATTCGATAACCCCCACCGGATGCCACTCCCGATAGGTGATCGCTCCATCGTTGCCGCGGCTGTCAATGCAGACCGAGCCGCTCTCCTGCTGGCCGGCGCAGATCTTGTAGGGGAAGGTATTGGTGACTGCGACATGGTAGAGCTGCGCGGTCGGCTGGTTGTACCAGGAACTCCACGACTTGCCGCCGTTGACGGTGATCACCGCACCCTGATCGCTGACGAGCAGGATGACATGCGGATTCTGAGGGCTGATCCACATGTTCTGGTAGTCATCGCCGCCCGGCGCTCCGCGCCAGCTGACCCAGGTCTTGCCTCCGTCGGTGGACTTCATGGTGACGATGCTGGTGCTGTAGAGCACGTCGGGGTTCTGCGGATCGACGCGGGGCACGGGCAGATCGCCGCCGCCGATTTTCATGGCGGGACGGGGATCGTCGGTGGCTACCCGCCAGCTTTCGCCGCCGTCATCGGAGCGGTAGACGCCGAGTCCTTTTCCGGAGGCATAGCCGCTGTCAGCGGGAGTCGAAACGGTCGCATAGAGGCGCTGCGGGTCGCTGGCCGCAAGGGCAAGGTTGATCTGGACCAGATTGGAGGGCAGGCCGTTGGTCAGTTTTTTCCAGGTGGTGCCGCCGTCGGTGGATTTGAAGAGGCCGCCGTTGGCGCCGTCATATTCATTGCCGTCTTCCCAGGGGCCGAGGCGCGATTCCCAGAGCGAGGCATAGACAGTCTGCGGATTCTTCGGGTCGATGACGACATCGGAGCCGCCGGTGTTCTCATCCTTGTAGAGCACCTTCTCCCAGGTCTTGCCGCCGTCGGTCGAGCGGTAGATGCCCCGCTCCGCATTGGGTCCGTAGGGATGGCCGAGCACTGCGGCGAAGAGCCGGTCGGGGTTCTGCGGATCGACGGCCAGGGCCGGAATCTGCTGCCCTTCGCGTAATCCGAGATGCGTCCAGGTTGCGCCGGAGTCGTCAGAGCGATAGATGCCGTTGCCGACGGAGAGATCGGGCCGATGCAGCCCCTCGCCGCTGGCGACGTAGAGGGTCTTCGGGTCAGATGGCGCGACTGCGATTGCGCCTATGGACTGGGTGGGCTCGGCATCGAAGATGGGCCGCCATGTCCGGCCGTAGTCATTCGTCTTCCAGACGCCGCCGTCGACCTGGCCGATGTAGAAGACGTTCGGCTTGCCGGGCACGCCGGCAGCCGCGCGGGTGCGTCCGCCGCGAAACGGCCCCACCAGCCGCCAATGAAGCGCGGGCAGCGCTGTCTGGGCCATAAGTGCAGATCCGGCAAGGCAGAGAGGGAGCAGGGCGAGCAGGCGAAGGCGCTTGAAATTCATGTAGAGGATTGTAGCTGGACTCCGCTGCTACGCTCATTCGTCCTGTTAGACTATGCGTATCTTGGTTGAACTAGTCCCATCGATCCTGTCCTCCGATTTTGCGCATCTCGCCGATGAAGTAGCAGCAGCGGAACGCGGTGGAGGCACCGTCATTCATGTCGACGTCATGGACGGCCATTTCGTGCCGAATATCACGCTCGGGCCGCCTGTGGTCAAGTCCCTGCGAAAGGTCACAAGCCTGCCGCTTGACTGCCACCTGATGATCGAGAACGCGGACGATTTCATCCCAGCCTTTGCTGACGCGGGTGCGAACTGGATCAGCGTGCACTACGAGGCATGCCGCCACCTGCACAGGACGATCCAGCTCATCTCCCAGCACGGCATGAAGCCGGGCGTGGTGATTAATCCGGCGACGCCGGTGGATCTGCTGATCCCCGTGCTGCCGATGCTGCACCATGTGCTGATCATGAGCGTGAACCCGGGATTTGGCGGCCAGGAGTTTATCCCTTATTCGCTGACGAAACTCTCCCGGCTGCGCGAACTTCGCCAGCAGATGGGCCTCAAGTTTAGAATTGAAGTGGATGGTGGGGTTGCTCACGACACGATTGCTGCGGTCGTCGAAGCTGGAGCGGAGCTGCTGGTGGCCGGGAGCGCTGTTTTCAGCTCAGGACGCGCCGAGCAAAACGCCCGGGAGCTGCTCGCCGCCGCACGCAAGGCTGCAGAAAGCAATGCGGCATAGGTGAAAACAGGCCACCTTGAACGCCTGTCTGTAAAGAGGTATCGATGAACCGTCTCACCACCCAGATCTCCGCCATTTGCCTGTGCATGGCTCTCGCGCCGGCAAGCCACGCCTACAGCAAGAAGAAGAAACAGGTCGATCTAAGCGCGAACCCGCTGGCCGGCGTCAAGAGCCAGCAGCCGGACAAGGTGCTCTTCGACAAGGCGATGGTCGCCCTCAAGAAGGGCAAGTACGATGTGGCGCGTCTCGATCTGCAGACGCTGCTCAACACCTATGGCGACTCAGAATACTCGATGCGCGCCAAGCTGGCGATCGGCGATACCTGGTACAAGGAAGGCGGCTCTGCGGCGCTGACCCAGGCTGAGTCTGAGTACAAGGATTTCATCACCTTCTTCCCGAACACGCCGGAGGCCGCCGAGGCCCAGATGAAGGTCGGCGACATCTACTACGAGCAGATGGAGAAGCCGGACCGCGATCCGCAGAATGTGATCCACGCGGAGCAGGAATATCGCACGATGATCGAGCAGTTTCCTGATTCGCCGCTGATTCCACGCGCGAAGCAGCGTCTGCGCGACGTGCAGGAGGTCCTGGCCCAGCGGCAGTTCGAGATTGGTCAGTTCTATGCGACGCACGAGAACTGGGCAGCCACCATTGCCCGGCTGCAGACAGTCGCCGATAGCTATCCGCTCTTCAGCCATAGCGATGACACGCTCATCACGATCGGTGACGCCTATGCCAACGAGGCCCAGATTGCCAACCGCATGAATCTGCCGCCCAAGGCGAAGGCCCAGCTCGTCAAGACCTATAACGAGCAGGCGCGGGCCGCCTGGGATCGCGTTGTGACTCATTATGCGATGTCACCCCACGTGGAAGACGCCAAGGATCGGCTGATTGCGATGGGTATGCCGGTTCCCGAACCGACGCAGCAGCAGCTCGCTGAGAGTGAAGCCGAAGAGGGCAGCCGGACCAATGTCCGGCTCAAGGATCGTGCAATGCTGCTTGTCAAGCATGGCCCTTCGACGGTCGAAGCCGCGCGTGTCGGTGAGCCGACGCTGACGGACCCGCCGCCGGTGCTGGCGCCGCAGGTGAACAAGCAGACCCTGGCGGCCTTCAACGCAGCCATTAAGGGCCAGCCCATCCCGCCCATGTCCACCAGTTACACGGCGACAGAAAACGCCAAGGCTGCTCCGGCCGCAGGCTCGCAGGGTGCAGGCCAGTCCTCGCAGCCGCTCGAGATGCAGCCCGTCACCGAGGGTTCCGGTGGAAGCGGCAACGACACCAGCGTCGAGATTGTGAATCCGGGTTCCTCCTCTTCGCCGGACAGCGGCTCGGGCAATAATGCGCCGCCGACCAGCGATAGCGGAGCGGCCGCGGACCACAGCAATCCGGGTGACAACAATCCGAACCCTGCTAACTCGGAAAACCCCGAGGCGAAGTATGGGCTGAACCAGCCCGTCGCTCCGGCGAACAACAAGGCGCTTCCGGCAGTGGACAAGCCCGCTGAGGCCCCGGACCAGATCAACGACGTGAAGGGTGGAGGCGGTGGCCATGCGCAGGTGCAGACCGGTGCGAGCGCTACCAACAAGAAGAAGTCCGCTCCCTACCATGCCGATAAGGAATCGTCGAGCAGGCACAAGAAGAAGACCGGCCTCGACAAGCTGAACCCGTTCTAAACAATCTGCAGGGATGACCCGGTGTGCTGCCGATGGATGGCGGTGCACCGGGTTTTTTATTTGGTTCCTATCTCTTGTGTCCGCCAAGTTAGCTTCCGCGCCCGATGAGCGGCATATTTTCGCTATGCTATGAAGAGGAGCTGGTTCTAACCCTCATGTCTGCAAGCCTTGATAAAACACTGCCCAAAGCCTACGACCCCACTGCAATCGAAGATCGCTGGGCGGAGTACTGGGTAAGCGAACAACTCTTCGATGTCTCCTGGAAGGACGCCGGCGCTCCCTTCACCATCCTGCTGCCTCCGCCGAATGTTACGGGCCGTCTGCACATGGGCCACATGCTCAACCAGACGGAGATGGACATCCTCACCCGCTGGCGCCGCATGTGCGGCCACCGCGCGCTGTGGGTTCCAGGCACCGACCACGCGGGCATTGCGACGCAGATGATGGTCGAGCGGCAGCTTGCCGAAGAGAAAAAGACCCGGCAGGAGCTGGGCAGGGAAGCATTCATCGACCGCGTCTGGCAGTGGAAGCAGCACTATGGCGGCGCCATTCTGGACCAGATGAAGCGCCTCGGGGCGAGCGTGGACTGGTCGCGGGAATACTTCACCATGGACGACGACCTCTCCATTGCCGTAAAGGAAGCTTTTGTCCGCCTGCATGAGCAGGGGCTGATCTATCGCGGCGCCTATATCGTCAACTGGTGCCCGCGCTGCCAGACTGCCATCAGCGATCTTGAGGTGGTGCACGAGGAGCAACAGGGCAAGCTGTGGGAGATTCGTTATGAAGTCGTCGAGGATCCCGGGACTTATCTGACGATTGCTACGACGCGTCCTGAGACGATGCTCGGCGACGTGGCCGTGGCTGTTCATCCTGACGATGAGCGCTACCGGCACCTGCATGGCAAGCGGTTGCGGCTGCCGTTGGTGGGTCGCGAGATACCGGTGGTTGCCGATGCGTGGGTCAGTCCGGAGTTCGGCACCGGCGCGGTGAAGGTGACGCCCGCGCATGATCCCAATGACTTTGCAATCGGGCAGCGGCACGGGCTGGCGTCGATCAACGTCATGGACGAGACCGCGCATATGAACGAGGCTGCGGGCGCCTATGCAGGGCTCGACCGCTATGTTGCGCGTAAGCGCATTGTGGAAGAGTTGGAAGCGCAGGGGGCGCTGGTCGCGGTGAAGGACCACGTCAACTCCGTCGGCAAGTGCGACCGCTGCAAGACGGTTGTCGAGCCGCGCCTTTCGACGCAGTGGTTCCTCAAAATCCAGCCGCTGGCCGATAAGGCCATTGCCGCCGTCGAGCAGGGCTACATCCGGTTTACGCCCGAGCAATACCGGAAGACCTATGACGAGTGGATGCGCAACATTCACGACTGGTGTATCTCGCGGCAGCTCTGGTGGGGCCACCGCATTCCGGCGTGGCACTGCCGGACGTGCGGACAGATCACCGTGGCGCGCGACACGCCCTCTGTCTGCTCGCATTGCAAGAGCGCCGAGATTACGCAGGAGACCGATGTACTCGACACGTGGTTCTCCTCGGGTCTGCTGCCATTCACGGTTTTCGGATGGCCGCGCAACCCTCGCGATCTTGAGACCTTTTATCCCACGCAGCTGCTGGTCACCGGCTTCGACATCCTCTTCTTCTGGGTGGCGAGGATGATTATGTTCGGCTGCTGGTTCATGAGCGAAGTGCCCATGCCTGACGGGTCGGAGAGAACGCTGAAAGAAGCGGTGCCGTTCCGTGAGGTTTACATTCACGCGCTGGTCCGCGATGCCGACCGGCAGAAGATGTCGAAGACCAAGGGGAACGTGATCGACCCCATCGATATCGTCAAGCGGTATGGCACGGATGCGGTTCGCTTCACGCTGGCGGCGATGGCTTCGCCGGGCACAGATATCGCCTTCAGCGAAGCACGCACCGAGGGCTACCGCGCCTTTGCCAACAAGATATGGAATGCGGCTCGCTTTATCTTCATGAACCTGGAACGTGCGGCGGAAGCGGGCATCGTCGTCGATCCGAACTCTCTGGAGACGGCTCCGCTGAGCGATACGCTCGAGGCACGTTGGATAGCCTCGCGGCTGAACACGACCGCCGCCGAGATTAACAGGGCGCTCGGCGAGTATCGCTTCCACGAGGCCGCGAACCTCGTTTACCAGTTCTTCTGGGGCGATTTTTGCGACTGGTATCTGGAGATGGTCAAGCTGCGCCTCGACTTCAACGATGGCGTTGACCAGGCATCTCTCCGCGCGGCCATTGCGCTGCTTCTGCACACCTTTGAAGCAGCGCTGCGGCTGCTCTCGCCCTTCATGCCCTTCCTCACGGAAGAGCTGTGGCATGCATTCTATGACGGCAAGCCGCCGCTGAAGTCTATCGCGCTCACCCGCTATCCGCAGGCCGTGCAGGTGGATACGGCTGTAGAAGGGCAGATGGCGCAGCTGCAGGAGCTGATCGTCAACATACGCGCCGCGCGCAAAGACCTGGGCGTGGAAGAGAAGGCTGCGGTCCCGATACGGATCCGCACCGATGAGCAGATGCAGCAGTTCTTCACCGATGCCACGCAGATGATCGAGCGGCTTGCGCGAGTGTCCTCAGTCGAATTTTCGGTGGATGCGCTGGCCGGCTCCGGGCTGCGTTCCACCACGCACTTTGATGTGCAGGTGATCTACGAAAAGCAGATCGATCCGGCAGCCGAGCGTGAGCGCCTGACCAAGGAGCTCGCCCGCATGGAAAAGGAACAGGCCAACGCCGAGCGACAGCTGGCAAACGAAAGTTTTCTCAGCAAGGCGCCCGCGCAGGTGGTGGACGGTCTAAGAAAGAGGGCAGCCGAGCTGGTCCTGCTGCTTGAAAAAACACGCAGGGCGCTCGACGATCTGGGTGGGAGGTAATTGATGGATTGGAAAAGCAAGCGCATCGAGGCTGTGCTCGAACAGGCGCTGATAGAAGACAAGGTGACCAGCGATGCGACCACTGCCATCACCATCGACCCGTCTCTGCGTGCCTCTGCGACCGTCATCGCTAAGCAGGATTGCGTCATTTCGGGGCTCGGCTGTATCTCGAGCTTCCTCGATATCTTTGCGCGGCTCGATAAACGTAACAGTGGCCGCTACGAAGTCATCTCTCACCCGGAGATGTTCGACGGCGTGCGCGTCAAGAAAGGCCAGGCGGTGGCCGTCATCCGGCACAACGCGCGCGTCATCCTTGCGTGCGAACGCGTGATTCTCAACCTGATGCAGCGGATGAGCGGCATCGCCACGCTCACCCGCCAGTATGCGGATGCGATCAAGGGCACCAACGCCACGCTGCTCGACACGCGCAAGACGGTGCCCGGCCTGCGCATTCTGGACAAGTATGCGGTCAGCTGTGGCGGCGGCACGAACCATCGCCTCGACCTCTCCGATGGAATCCTGATCAAGAACAATCACATCTCACTCGGCGGCGGCATTGAGAAGGTGCTCGAACGCGCCTGCAGGCTGCGCAAGCCGGGACAGACGATCGACATCGAGGTTCGCACCTTTGACGAACTGAAGACGGCGCTCGAGCACGGCGCCGAGTCGCTGCTGCTCGACAATATGACGCCTGCGGAGATCAAGAAAGCCATTGCCATCATCAAGGAAACGGGCAAGAAGATTCCTACCGAAGCCTCCGGCGGGATCGTGCTTGAAAACATTCGCAAGTATGCGCTCAGCGGCGTCGATTACATCTCCGTCGGTGCGTTGACCCACTCGGCGATCGCGGTCGACCTGAGCATGCGCATTACGGCGGAGATTTACTGAGGCGCATGCTGATCGACGATCCATTCGATCTGCCTGCGCTCGACACTGCGCTGGAAGGCATGCCCTTTGCGGGGAATCTGCACCACTTCCCGACCATTCACTCGACCAACACGCATGGGATGCAGCAGGCCGAGATGGGCGCTCCGCACGGCTCTGTCTACCTGGCCGATGAGCAGACCGCGGGCCGCGGCCGTGGGGCGCACGAGTGGTCGTCGCCGCCGGGTTCAGGGCTCTACGTCAGTGTCCTGCTGCGGCCGCAGATTGCGCCCGCGGATGTGCTGTGGATCTCATTGGCGGCGGGGCTTGCGGTGCAGAGCGCGGTGCGGCAGCTTACCTCGCTTGAGGCGGATCTTCGCTGGCCGAACGATCTGCTCTTCGGCAGGAAGAAGTTTTGCGGCATTCTGACGGAGCTTAACGCCGAGGTCACCCGCGTTCGTCATCTCGTCATCGGTATCGGCATCAATGTTCATCAGGCGCAGTTTCCGCCGGAGTTGAGGGATATCGCCACATCGCTCCACATCGAAACCGGCCGGGACTGGCCGCGGCAGGAACTGCTGGCCGCGTTGCTGAAGTCGCTCGACAGGGAAGTAAGCGCGCTCACCTTGCCGCAGAAGGCCGCCGAGGTGCAGCAGGAGATTATGGCCAGGCTCGAGCGAGGCTCGAGCTGGATTAGCGGCAAGGCTGTCTGCGTAGAGGAAGCAGAGCGGTTTTGTGGCATAACCGAGGGGCTGGATTCTCGCGGATTTCTGCTGGTGCGTACGCCGCAGGGTCTTCGCAGGGTTCTCTCCGGCGGAGTTCGCGAAGCAAACGGGAGAAGCTGAAGTATGCTCTTGGTCCTGAATGTCAATAACACCAATACGGTCATCGCCATCTATAACGTGCAGGAAGATGGCCGCACGGAAGGCCTGCGCGCGACCTGGCGCATCAGCACGCGTCACGCGCAGACGGCAGATGAATACGGCATCCTGGTCCGCAATCTGCTCGCGAGCGAGGGCATCGACAGCAATACGGTCAGCGGCATCGTCATCTCGTCCGTGGTGCCGCCGATCGACTGGATTCTGCGCCAGTTCTGCGAACGATATTTTCATCCGAAGCCCCTCTTCATCGAGCCGGGCATCAAGACAGGCCTTCCGATTCTCACCGATAACCCCGGCGAAGCCGGAGCGGATCGAATCGCGAACTGCGTGGGCGCGTTTGAGAAATACGGCGGCCCCTGCATTGTCGTCGACTTCGGCACGGCGACCAACTTCGATGTGATTTCGCAGAAGGGCGAGTTTCTCGGCGGCGCGATTGCGCCGGGGCTCAGCATCTCTGCCGAGGCGCTGTTTGCACGCGCCGCGCGGCTGCCGCGCGTCGAGATCAAGAAGCCCGCCAAGGTCATCGGCACCAACACCATCGATAACCTGCAGATCGGCCTCTACTACGGCCACATCGGGCTGGTGGACAGCATTCTCGAACGAATGATCGCGAAGCTGGGGCCGGAGACGAAGTGCATCGCCACGGGGGGACTCGCCAAGATCATCGCTGGCGATTCGAAGCATATTACGGGTATCGACGACATGCTGACCCTCGACGGACTGCGCATCATTTACGAGCGTAACCGTCTGGTGAAGCCGCGCGGCTGAGGACTTGCTAAACTCATAATCGCAATGCAGTTCACTCCCTATCTGCTCATCGCGGCCACCGCATACCTGCTTGGCTCCATTCCTTTTGGATACATTCTCGTGCGGATGTTTCGCAAGGAGGATATCCGCGAGAAAGGCAGCGGCAATATCGGGGCGACGAATGTGGTTCGCTCGGGCGCCAAGGGCCTCGGAGCGCTCACTTTTCTGCTCGACGCACTGAAGGGCTATGTGGCCGTCGTTGCCGGACGCTGGATCATGATGCGCTTTGACGCCACCAGCACGGGGCTGGGCCATGCTGCAGCTCTGGCCGCACTCTGCGCCCTCATCGGTCACATCTGGACAGTCTGGCTCGGCTTCAAAGGCGGCAAGGGCGTAGCCACTGCCTTTGGGCTCTTTGTTGCGCTTGCGCCCTGGGCGGCGTGGCTCAGTCTCGCCACTTTCATCCTGGTGGTGGCTGTCACGCGCTATGTGTCGCTGGCCTCGATTGCCGGAGCGTTTTTCATCCCCGTCTATGCACTGCTGCTGCCGCACGGCCAGCGCAGTCCGTGGGTGCTGGCGATGCTGTTTGTCATCCCCGCTGTCGTGATTCTGAAGCATCACCAGAACATTGCGCGGCTGTTGCATGGCACGGAATACCGATTTGGCGGATCGAAAGCGAGCGGCGCATGAGCCGGATCGCGGTGATGGGTGCAGGCGCCTGGGGAACGGCTCTTGCGCTCAGCCTGTGGCGACGCGGCGGCCATCAGATTGCGCTCTGGGCGCATTCCCCTGCGGTGGCTGCCACAATTCGCGGGACGGGTGAAAACAAGCTCTTTCTTCCCGGCTTTGCCGTGCCTGGCGAAATCACGGTCAGCAGCGATGTCGCCGAAGCTTTGGCCGGCGCGGAGATTATCCTCAGCGCGATGCCTTCGCGCCATGTGCGCGCTTCCTATGCATCGTTCGCTGCTCATCTGCATGCTGGGCAGATCCTGGTCAGCGCTACGAAAGGCATTGAAGACGGGACGCTGCTGCGCATGAGCGAAGTCATCGCGCAGGTGCTGGCCGCGCGCAATCTCAGCCTGCCGGTGGCCGTCCTCAGTGGACCCTCCTTTGCCCAGGAACTGGCGGCAGGCGCGCCTACAGCGGTCACCATCGCCTGCAGCGATACGGGGGTTGCGTCGCTCCTGCAGCAGGAGTTTGGCAGCGGCAGCCTGCGGCTCTATACCAATGACGATGTGGTCGGGGTGGAACTCGGGGGTGCGCTGAAGAATGTCATTGCCCTGGCGGCCGGTGTTGTGGCCGGGCTGGAACTGGGCCACAACTCAGCCGCCGCGCTGATCACCCGCGGCATCGCGGAGACGACGCGGCTGGCCGTCGCCTGCGGCGGGCGCAGGGAGACGCTGGCCGGCCTCTCCGGCATGGGCGATCTGATCCTCACCTGCACCGGGTCTCTCTCTCGCAATCGCAGCGTGGGCATCCAGCTGGGTCGCGGCGCTACGCTGGCGGATGCGCTGGCGGGGCTGAACGGCAAGGTGGCTGAGGGCGTATCGACGGCGTTTGCCGCCCTGGGGCTGGCGGAGCGATATGGGGTGGAGATGCCGATTACCTCGCAGGTCGTGGCGATTCTGAAGGGGGAACGCTCTCCTCTGGCTGCGATCGAGGAGTTGATGGCGCGTCCGGGTCGCGACGAGTGAGGATGTTATCTACGACTTTAGAGGGACTGTTTCGCGGCATCCGCTTGGGTAAGCTGAGAATGAGCTCACGAGAGACGGAGGCCGGTTCGATCTGACTATTTCTCCTCATCGCCGCCAGGGGATGCATGCTCTTGCTGCAGCAGTTGTTTCCAGCACGTCCGGAGTCTTCGCAGGCGCACACTTCGGCGTCGCCTGGGGGCTGCTTGCGGGGGTGTCTGCAGGGGCTCTGGTTGCGCTGTTGCCTCGCCCGCGCAAGCCCGAGGAGGTGGTTCCGGCTGCCGCTCCCGATAGTTCTTTCGATGTGCTCAAAGAGTTCATTGGCATGATCACCAAGGCGGTGGACGAGCGCACCGGCTACCTGCGCGGCCACTCCGAGCGAGTTGCCCGCTACTCCGCGCTCATTGCGCATGAGCTGCGCATCGACCCGGCCGAGGTGGAGCGGATCCGTCTCTCGGCCATGCTGCACGATATTGGAACTCTCGGCATTGACGACAGCGTGATCAGCAAGAGCGCGTCGCTGACGCCGGAAGAGTTTGAGATTGTGAAAGCTCATACGGTAAAAGGCGCGGCCATCCTGCGGCCTATCGATGCGCTCAACGATCTCATCCCCGGCGTGGAACTGCACCACGAATCGCTGGATGGCAGTGGCTATCCCTATGGCCTGCATCGCGATGAGATACCGATGATGGCTCGCATCATTGCAGTGGCCGACAGCTTTGATGCCATGACGACACCGCGCCCCTACCAGTCCGCAATGGACCCTGACTACGTGCTCGAAGTGCTGAACCGGCTTGGGGGCATCCGCTATGACGAGAACGTGGTTGCGGCGATGTCGATGCTCTATCTCAATGGCAAGGTGGTCGTCGAGCCGCGGCGGGCGGCCGACGCCCGCATCTCCGGGTAGCGCTCTCTGTCGGGGCGGGCGGCCGCTTGTTACACTCAGAGATAAGGGCAAAGCCCACGGAGTGCCATGATTCAGACCCTGTTCGGCAGCTTGAAAGAGGCAGAAGAGCCTGAGAAAAAAGGGCTTTTCGACCGTATGCGCCAGGCAGTCTCGCGCACCCGCGAGAGCCTGAACGATCGCATCGAAGGCGTCCTCGCGATGACCCGCGAGGTGGACGAGGCGGCGCTTGAAGAGCTGGAGATGAGCCTGCTGGCGTCTGATCTCGGCGTCGCGACGACGACGGAGGTAGTCAACGCGCTCCGCGAGCATGCGAAGCGGCAGCAGATCCGCGACGGAGCCGAGCTGAAAGACCTGCTCCGCGCGCAGCTCAAAGCTATCCTCGACGAACAGCAGAAGCCCCCGAAGACGGTCGCCATCGGACCGGAAGTCATCCTGATGGTGGGGGTCAACGGAACCGGCAAGACGACCACGAGCGGGAAGCTGGCCGCCTTCTACCGTGCCCAGGGAAAGACCGCCATGCTGTGCGCTGCCGATACCTTTCGCGCGGCGGCTATCGAGCAGCTGGAGGTCTGGGCTGAGCGCAGCGGCGTCGAGATCATCAAGACACGGCAGGGCGGCGACCCCTCGGCAGCGCTTTACGATGCGCTGCAGGCGGCCAAGGCCCGTGCGATCGATGTGTTGCTGGTCGATACTGCCGGGCGTTTGCACACGAAGAACAGCCTCATGGCGGAGCTGGACAAGATGCGCCGCACGGCGCAGCGGCTTATCCCCGATGCTCCGCACGAGGTGCTGCTGGTGATGGACGCGACTACCGGACAGAACGGTCTGCAGCAGGCGCGCCTCTTCACCAGTTTCGCCGGCGTGACCGGCATCGTACTTACCAAGCTCGACGGCACCGCCAAGGGCGGCATCGCGATTGCGATCGCGAAGGAGTTGAATCTGCCGGTGCGCTTTGTGGGTACAGGCGAGAAGCTGGAAAACCTTCTGCCTTTTGACAGCGGAGCTTTTGTGGATTCGCTGCTGGGCGCTTGAACTCTTTCCCCGGGACTGCACGAGAGGATACGTTTGACCGAGAAGAATTTTTCAGCCAAAAGCGCAGCCGACTCCGAGTGGATGTCGCGAGCCCTCTCCATGGCGAGGCGCGCTTCAGCCCTGGCGACTCCGAATCCGACCGTAGGCTGCGTTATCGTGCAGGGCAGCCGCGTGGTTGGAGAGGGCTTCCACGAGTACGACAAGCTCGATCACGCTGAGATCGTCGCGCTGAAGGAAGCAGGCGGCGAGGCCCAGGGCGCGACGGCGTATGTCACGCTTGAGCCGTGCTCTCACCAGGGGCGCACCCCGCCCTGCGTAGATGTGCTGATTGCCGCGGGCATTCGCCGGGTCGTCGCTGCTACCGCCGACCCCAACCCGGTCGTCAACGGAAACGGGCTGGCCAAGCTGCGCAGCGCCGGTATCGAAGTGGCGGTCGGCGTACGGCAGACCGAGGCGCGCGATCTCAATGACGGTTTCGCCCGCCATATTCGCTCGGGGCTGCCCTTTGTCACGCTGAAGTCTGCCATGTCGCTGGATGGACGCATCGCGCCCGCGCCTGCCAAGGTCGCGCGCACGGCGCCGTTCTATATCACCAGTGCCGAATCGCTGGAGACCGTGCAGCAGATGCGCCACGACTCGGACGCGGTCATCACAGGCATCAATACTGCGCTTGAAGATAACCCGCTGCTCACCGACCGCACCCGTCTGCCGCGGCGCAGGCCCTTGCTCCGGGTGGTGCTCGACTCCGCGCTTCGGCTGCGCCTGGACTCGAAGCTGGTGCGCTCGGTCAAGGACGATGTTCTCGTTTTCTGCACCACTCCCATCCCCGAGCGCCAGCGCGCGCTGGAGGCGCTGGGTATCCGCGTGGAGCGTATCGATGCCAGCATCGGCAATCCCCGCGTCTCTCTCAAGCGGGCCATCGAGCGGCTCGGCGAAATGAAGATGACACGGGTGATGATCGAGGCAGGCTCGCAGATCAACAACTCCGCCTTTGCGACGCAGGCTGTCGACAAGCTGACGCTTTTTTATGCGCCTATCCTGCTTGGGGCGCGAGGCATTCCCTTTTCCAGCGGCACGGAGCAGCTTGCACCTGTAATGCTGCGAACGGCCATCGACCAGAGCGGCCCGGATTTTCGGCTTGACGCCTACCTCCGCGACCCCTGGCAACAGGAGGAAGATGTTCACAGGACTCATTGAAGCTACCGGCTCCGTCGCAGCCCTGGAAGGCCGCGACGGAGCGCTGCGCATCGCGATCACTGCTCCAGGGCTGGCGCAGCGCCTCAAGCCCGGCGACAGCATCGCAGTAAGCGGCGTGTGCCTGACGGCGCTCGACATTACGGCCGAGCCGCCGCTCTTCCACGCTGATCTTGCGGCCGAGACAGTCGCCCGCACCTCGCTCAGCACTCTCAGGCCTGGCTCCGCCGTCAACCTGGAACTGCCTACACCGGCGGGCACGCCGCTTGGAGGCCATGTGGTGCAGGGCCATGTCGATGCAACAGGCACGCTGCTTTCGCTCGAACCTGTCGCACCTGCTGCCGGGGAACAGAGCGACTGGTGGCTTCGCATCGGGGTGCCTGACTCCATCATGCCCTTCCTGGTCGAGAAGGGTTCGATCGCCATTGAAGGCATCAGCCTGACTATCGCGCGGGTCGAGCCGCAGGCGATCAGCGTCGCGATCATTCCGCACACTTACGCCCATACGAATCTGCATACGCTCACGCCCGGGTCGCCGGTTAATCTTGAGGCGGATGTGCTGCTCAAGTTTGCGCAAAAAAAGCAGCACTCCGGGTTTGAGCTTTCGCTCGAATATCTGATTGCGAACGGATACTGACAGAAAGCCTGCAGTCTTTGCCCCTCATCAACGTAAACCGGCCCGCGTTCGACCATCTTCCGAGTAAGGGTAGTAGCCTTGAAAGTTATGCCGATCCCAGCAGAGACCGATTATCTGATCGTAGGCGCGGGCATTGCGGGACTGCGTGCCGCGATTGAGCTGGCCGCGTCCGGCCGCGTCCTCGTTATCACCAAGGAGCAACTCGGAGAGTCCAACACCAACTACGCGCAGGGGGGCATCGCTGTCGCCATGAGCGGACAGGAGGATGTCTCGCTGCACCTTGAGGACACGGTGGCAGCGGGGGATGGTCTCGTTGATCGGGAGGCAGCCCGCGTGCTGGTGGAGGAGGGTCCGCTGCGCGTTGAGGAGCTGCTGGCCTGGGGTACAGGATTCGATCGGATGGATGGCAAGCTGATGCTCACCCGCGAAGGGGCGCATAGCCGCAACCGCATCCTGCACGCGAATGGAGATGCAACGGGCGCTGAAATCGGACGTTCGCTTCTGCGGCATGCGCGTGCGCTCGCCAACCTCACGCTGCTGGAGTGGACGATGTGCGTCGATCTGCTGGTGGAGGATGGCAGCGTCGTGGGCCTTACGCTGCTGGATCGCGAAGGCGTCTTCCACTCGGTCAGAGCCCGTGCTGTGCTGCTGGCGAGCGGCGGAGCGGGGCAAGTCTATAGCGACACAACCAATCCCGCCGTGGCTACCGGGGATGGCATTGCCATGGCGGCGCGTGCCGGCGCCGAGATCTCGGACATGGAGTTCTATCAGTTTCACCCGACGGCATTGAGCCTGAGCGGCGTGCCGCGCTTCCTTCTTTCTGAGGCGCTGCGCGGCGAGGGAGCGTGGCTGCGCAATGCCGCCGGTGAGCGCTTCATGGTGCGCTATCATCCCCTGCTGGAGCTTGCGCCGCGCGATGTCGTGGCCCGCGCCATTACCCGTGAGGGCTTCCACGGCAAGGTCTATCTCGACATGCGGCACGTGCAGGGGATCGACCTGGCGCAGCGGTTTCCTGGCATCTCGCGTTTTCTCGCGCAGCATGGACTTTCGCTCGCCACCGATCTCATTCCGGTGAGACCGGCCGCGCACTACCTGATGGGCGGCGTTCGCACAGACCTGGATGGGCGCGCATCGCTGCCTCGCCTCTACGCGGCTGGGGAAGCTGCCTGCACCGGCGTCCACGGGGCGAACCGGCTTGCCAGCAACTCGCTGCTGGAGGGGCTGGTCTTTGGCGCGCGCGCAGCCCGCGCCATGCGCGAGGCACCAGCTCTGCCAGGGGACGCCGTGCAGCCCACCCCGGCGATCATGCCCGAGAGCACCGCTACGAATGATGCGGCCCGCACGAGGCTGCGCAACACCATGTGGCAGAACGCGGGCCTGCTGCGCGACGCCGGGCAGCTTCACCGGGCGCAGTCCGACCTCGGGGAGATTGCTGCGGCCCTGCCGTTGCATCCCGCCACGCGCGAAGCACTGGAACTGCGCAACCTGCATGTCATCGGAGATTTAATTGTGCGCTCGGCGCTGGCTCGCGAGGAGAGCCGCGGCGCACACTTCCGCAGCGACTTTCCGGTTCGCGACGACGTGCATTTTCAGCGACACTCCGTCGTCCATGATGGGCATGTCAGCTTTCCCGCGAGGCATGCGGCGGAGCTTGCAGCTGTCTCTCCTTCCGGCGCAGACCAAGACCAGGCAGTCTAGGCGCGGCGATGCTTAAACGCGCGCGTCCGCTGGCGACAGCAGCGCCTCAAGCGCCGCGCCCGGCGAACTCTGACGCATCAGCGACTCGCCGATCAGGAAGGCGTGGAAGCCTGCTTCCCGCAGCCGGTTGAGGTCATCGAGGGTGTGGATGCCGCTCTCGGCCACATGGACAGCGTGGCGCGGCAGCTTCTCCACCAGTGCGAGGGATGTCTCCAGCCGCACCTCAAAGGTGGTGAGGTCGCGGTTGTTCACCCCATACGCGGCGCAGCCCAGAGCGCTCACGCGGTCCAGCTCTTCCGCTGTATGCACTTCGCACAGTACGTCGAGCTCGTAGCGGCGCGCAGCCGCGTTCAGGTGGGTAAGCTCCGCATCGGTGAGCGCAGCGGCGATCAGCAGAATCGCGTCTGCCCGGTGCGCGCGCGCCTCGACAATCTGGTATTCGTCCACCATGAAATCCTTGCGCAGGCAGGGAATCGCCACGGCCGCTGAAGCAAGTTCAAGGTTGCGCAGGCTGCCCTGAAAAAAAGGCTCGTCGGTGAGCACGGAGAGCGCCGCCGCACCTGCTCCGGCCAGCTCTCGCGCCAGCGCCGGTGGATCGAACTCGGGGCGAATGAGACCCTTGGACGGCGAAGCCTTCTTGAGCTCCGCCAGGATCGCCGGGCCGCTGGCGGCCTTTGCACGGAGAGCGCTGGCAAAGCCGCGCGGCGTGTGCTCGGCAGCGAGCCGCTCAAGCGCGGCAACAGGGGTTGCGGCCTTGCGCTCGGCAACCGTATGCCGGGTGCGATTCAGAATGCGTTCAAGATGCACGCGTGTAGATCCTCCCCCTCAGTATAGCGAGGGCTTGTGAGGCCCGCGGTGAGATTGACTGGCTCGCGAAGGTCGCTGTATATCTTCCTGCGTCCTGGTGTGGCCGGACATTTACGAGGTATATCTGTAATGCGCATACGCACTGGTTACGGGTCATATAGCACTCTCGGTTGCGTGCTGCTTACGATTATTGCCGCAGCTCCGGTGGCTGTTGATGCTCAATCTGCAGATTTGAATCCGGCAAAGATGCCGAGGCTGGGCTCCGTCAGCGAGCGCTACCAGTCGTTCAATGTCGAGATGCTTGAAGTTACCGGGGGAAAGTTCTGGGCCCCTTATAATCAGGCTTCGGAGCACCCTCCTGCGTCCGTGGCTTCGAATCAAAGCACCCCGGCGGGCATGGACCCCTCACTTTATCGTTATCGTTCGCCCATCGATCTGACCAATCCACGCCTGCGCAGGATGGCTGCCGCTCTGGGCCCATCGTACTTGCGGGTGAGCGGAACGTGGGCGAATTCGACATACTTCGAGGATGCGGCTCAGCCCCAGCTTGCGAAGCCGCCCGCGGGATTCAAAAGTGTGCTGACTCGAAAGCAGTGGAAGGGCGTCGTAGACTTTGCGCACGCAGTGGATGCGGAGATTGTGACCTCCTTTGCCATCAGCCCGGGAGTACGCGATGCGCAGGGCATGTGGACTCCGGTGGAGGCTCGAAAGTTTCTGGCTTATACGAAGAGCATCGGTGGAAGCATTGCAGCGGCAGAGATGTTCAACGAGCCCAACTTTGCAAGCATGGGCGGCGCGCCCAAAGGTTACGATGCGAAGCAGTACGGCAAAGATTTTCAGGCGTTTGAGTCCTTCGTAAGAGAGGCTGCTCCTGCGATGAAAGTGCTGGGCCCCGGGTCTGTGGGGGAGGGGCAGCCACTGGGTGATGCGGTCGGGATTCATATGCTCAGGTCGGAAGACATGCTTGCGGCTATGAATCGGAAAGTCGATGTGTTTTCCTACCATTTCTATGGCGGCGTATCGCAACGGTGCGTCAGGCCCGGCACCACAGCCCTGTCAACTCCGGACAAGGCTTTGACGCGAGAGTGGTTGTTTCGCACGGTAGCCGATGAAAAGTATTATGCAAAGCTGCGTGACCGTTTCGACCCGGGCAAGCCAATCTGGGTCACGGAGACAGGAGAGACGGCCTGTGGCGGAAATCCATGGGCCGCGGACTTCATTGACAGCTTCCGCTATCTGAATCAGCTGGGGGTGCTGGCGAAACTTGGGGTGCAGGTGGTGATGCACAATACGCTCGCGGCCAGCGACTATGCGTTCATTGACGAGCGTACCCTGCAGCCAAGGCCGAACTACTGGTCGGCCTTGCTGTGGCGCAAGCTTATGGGGACTACCGTGCTCGATGCCGGCCCCTCTCCTTCGGCGGATCTCTATCTCTACGCGCATTGTCTACGGGGGCGCTCAGGGGATGTAGCGCTGCTTGCCATCAATGCGGATAGGTCGGAGAGCAAAGAGGTTTCGCTACCGATGGAGGGCGAGCGCTACACTCTTTCAGCCGCAAACCTGATGGACAACAAGGTGGATCTTAATGGGCAGGCGTTGGAGTTGACGGCAGATGGCAATGTTCCAGCACTGCATGGCGTCAAGACAAAACGCGGGAAGGTCGTGCTGCCTGCCGCCAGCATTACCTTTATCGCGCTGGATGGTGTGAAGAACGCCAGTTGCCAGTAGCCCCGGATGGTTCTTCCGCCCGGCTGATGATACCCATCCGCTCCACGCTGCTGGATCACGTGGAAGCGATGTTTCTAAACTGGGCCAGCCCTTTTGCAATTATGCCGATCTCACCCGCTACTATGAAGAGTTAGGGCACTCGAGGGAGAAGACATTGGCTTACGACGGACTGCGGGACTGGATCAAGGCGCTCGACAAGGCAGGCGAGCTGAAGCGGGTGAGAGAAGAGGTCGATCCGATTCTCGAGATCGCCGAAATCACCGATCGCGCTTCCAAGGCAGGCAAGCGCGGAGGCGCGAAAGGCTATGCGCCGGGCGGCCCGGCGCTGCTCTTTGAAAAGGTCAAGGGCTACCCCGGCGGCAGCGTGCTGATGAACCAGTTCGGCAGCGAGCGCCGGATGAAGCTTGCGCTGGGCGTCGATTCTCTGGACGAGATAGCGGGGCGCATTCGAGCGCTGCTCGAGGTCAAGTCGCCGGAGGGGCTGCTGGAGAAGCTCAAAATGCTGCCCATGCTCGCCGATATCGGCAAGTTCTTTCCCAAGGTTATCCCGAATCGCGACGCGCCCTGCAAGGAAGTCATTCTGCGCGAAAACTTCAGCGTCCTCGATTTCCCGGTGCTCCAGTGCTGGCCCATGGATGGCGGCCGCTTCATCACGCTGCCCTGCGTCATCACCCGCGATCCGAAGACGGGCAAGCGCAATGTCGGCATGTATCGCATGCAGGTCTATGACGGGCAGACGACAGGCATGCACTGGCAGCGGCAGAAGGTCGCCGCTGAACATATGCGCGAAAAGCTGCGCGCCGCGGCCGGCGAATCGCTCTCCGCGCGCGTGAATGCGATGGCCGAGACAGCCGGTGGCACATCGAACATGGCGCTGACCAAGCTGAAGGGTGACCGGCTGGAGGTGGCCGTCGCCATCGGCACCGATCCGGCGACCACCTTCTCTGCCATCGTGCCCGCGCCGCCAGAGGTTGAGGAGTTCATGATTGCGGGCTTCCTGCGTCAGAAGCCGGTGGAATTGGTTAAAGCGGAGACTGTGGATCTGGAAGTGCCTGCGCACGCTGAAATCATCCTCGAGGGCTACGTCAAACTGGACGAGCTGCGCTCCGAAGGCCCCTTTGGCGATCACACGGGCTTCTACACGATGGAAGACGAATACCCTGTCTTTCACATCACCTGCATCACGCACCGCCGAAATCCTGTTTATGCTGCGACCATTGTGGGCAAGCCGCCCATGGAAGACGCGTGGATGGGCAAGGCTGTGGAGCGCATCTTTCTGCCGCTGATGCGGCTGACCATGCCTGAGATTGTGGACATCAACCTGCCGGTGGAGGGCGTGTTTCACAACCTGATGATCGTGAGCATCCGCAAGAGTTATGCAGGGCAGGCGCGCAAGGTGATGAACGGCATCTGGTCGACAGGGCAGGCCATGTTCACCAAGTGCGTTGTTGTCGTCGATGAGGACTGCGATGTGCAGGACCTGGGCGAAGTGACGCTGCGGGTGGCGAACAACATTGACCCTGAGCGCGACATCCAGTTCACGCTTGGCCCGGTCGACTCGCTTGACCACGCCTCGCGCCTGCCGAACTTCGGCAGCAAGATGGGGATCGACGCGACCCGCAAGTGGCAGGCCGAGGGCTTCACGCGTCCGTGGCCGCCGATGATCGAGATGGATGCCGCGACCAGAGCGCGGGTGGATGCGATCTGGAAGAAGCTGGGGATCGATTAAGCGGACCTTACGCTACCTGGGGCTGATGCTCCCCGCTGGAGGAGCTGTTCTGCGCCGCGTGCACGATGCCCACGCTCAGATTTATGCGGGCGATGTCGAAGGCCTTCGACTCGAGGAGGTTTTTGGTGCAGAGGCACAGCTCCATCATCCTCAGGTGCGACTCGCGGCCCAATTCGAGCCCAGCCGCAATGAGCACCGCATAAATCTCCACGCAGGAGGAGCGCGGGAACTCGAAGCTCATCTCGGCGCTCTCCGCTTCACAGATGCTGCGGCTCAGCACCCAGCCTCCGCAGGCCACCAGCGCACCGGTCAGGAAGCGGACCAGCCGCTGCGGTTCATCCGTGCTGAGAGCCGCCAGTTTCAGGTCCCAGTCAATCAATTCAAGGTCGTCTCGCACACTGGATAGATCGGACCGGAGCGCCTGAAACTTCGCGGTACTTCCGTTTGGCCCGAAGGGTATACACTGCAGTTCCGGCTTGTTTTTGCCAGGGTGCTTCAAAAGGAAACACGTCATGGTTGTGGGCACGGGAACAGACCTGATCGAGATCGAGCGGATAGCGCACTCCATCGAGCGCTATGGGCAGCGGTTTCTTGGGCGTGTTTTCACGCCTGGAGAGATTGCCTACTGCAGCCGCAAGAGAAACGCCGCGGAAAGCTACGCCGCGCGCTTTGCCGCCAAAGAGGCGGCAGCGAAGGCGCTGGGTACCGGCATGCAACACGGAGTTACCTGGAGAGAACTGGAAGTAAGGCGAAATGCGGGCGAACGGCCCACACTCCACCTGAGTGGACGCGCCCGTTCCATTGCCGAACGTCTGCAGGTAGGACACATCGCCCTCTCGCTGACGCATACTGAAACACTGGCCATGGCCATCGTGCAGATGGAGCGCTGAAGCGCAACCTGCTAGTATCCCGGCATGCACCTTCGCGCACGCCGCTCTCTGTTCGTCCTCCTTCCTCTTTGTGTTTTACCGGTCTTTGCCGTCGCGCAGGCTGCGAAACCTGCCGCCGACCCGCGCATAGCCCAGCTGCTGACCTCCCTGAGCCAGGTGCGCGGCGTGAGTGAAACCGCTCTCTCTCCCGACGGAAAGCAGATTGCCTGGGTGGTCGCGGCCGAGCATGGGGGCACCGATATTGAAGCGGCAGCCGTGACAAAGCCGGATGCTCCGCGCCGCCTGACCGCCTGCACGAGCGGGGCGGCCGGAACGGAAAACCACATCGCCTGGGCGCCGGATGGAAGCCAGCTGGCATTTTTCTCCGATTGCGGAGCAGACCACAAGACAGAGATCTACCTGGCCAAGCCGAAGGGCGGCACAGCCCGGAAGCTGACTGCGCTCAATGGCTATGCAAAATCGCTCAGCTGGGCGCCGGACGGCAAACATCTCGGCTTCCTCTATGTCGAGGGCGCGACGCGGCCCTCCGGCGCTCTGGCTGCGATGAAGCCGCCAGCGGGAGTGATAGGAGTGGAGGGGCTTGAAGTGCAGCGCGTGGCCGAGGCAGACGCCTCGACCGGCGAGCTTCGCCAGATCACCCCTGCCAACCTGCATGTCTATGAATTCGACTGGTCGGCGGACTCGGGAAAGCTGGCCTATGTCGCCGCTCCTCCGCCGGGAGAAAACAACTGGTGGGTGGCGAAGCTCTACACCCAGCCCGTCGATAGCGCGCAGCCGAAGGTGCTCTTCGACCCCGATACGACGCCGGGTCCGCTGCATGGGCTGCAGATTGCCGTACCGCGCTGGTCGCCGGATGGCAGCAGGATCGCCTTCATTGGTGGCCTGATGAGCGACCAGGGGGCGACCGGCGGTGACCTGTATGCGATCGGCGCCGATGGCTCCGCAGCGCCTGTCGATCTGACCCCGGGTTCCAGCAAGACCATCTCCTGGATCACCTGGACGCCGCAGCAGCACATTATCGCGTCGGAGGTTGACGGCGGATCTGTCCGCGTGGCGGATTATCCGATGTCGGCCAGCGGGGCATCCGCAGGCCGCACGCTCTTCACCAGAGCGGCCTCCGTCGGTGACGGACGGCTGGAGTTGAGCCTTTCGTTTGACCGTACCTTCGATCGCGTGGCCTTTGTAAGCAGCTCCTATGAAAGCGCGCCCGAGGTCTACACGGGCCCGGTCTCCGGCTCCCTCGCCGCCATCACCCATTACAACGATGCGCTGAAGCCCTCCTGGGGCAAGTCGGAGTCGGTCGAGTGGACGAATGAGGGCTTTCATGTGCAGGGCTGGCTGATCTACCCGGCAGACTACGACCCTGCGAAGAAGTACCCGATGATCGTCATGGTTCACGGCGGCCCGTCGTCCGCAGTGCTGCCGCGCTGGCCCTATGCCGGTTATGGCGGGGTACCTTTTGCCTCACTGGGTTATTTCGTGCTCATGCCGAATCCGCGCGGCAGCTATGGGCAGGGTGAGCAGTTCACCATGGCGAATCGCAAGGATTTCGGCTACGGCGACCTGCGTGACATCCTCGCTGGCGTCGATGCCGTTGAGAAGAACCACCCCATCGACAACCATCGCCTTGGACTCACCGGCTGGAGCTATGGCGGCTTCATGACCATGTTTGCCGTCACCCAGACGCACCGCTTCCATGCGGCTGTCGCAGGCGCGGGCATTGCCAACTGGAAGAGCTACTACGGAGAGAACTCGATCGATCAATGGATGGTGCCGTTCTTCGGCGCATCGGTTTATGACGATCCCGGAGTTTACGCCAAGAGCTCGGCGATCAACTTTATCCATAACGTGAAAACCCCGACGCTCGTGGTGGTGGGCGACCGCGACGGGGAGTGCCCTGCGCCGCAGTCGTTCGAGTTCTGGCATGCTCTGCGTGCCGAGCATGTGCCCACCGAGCTTGTCGTTTATCCGAATGAGGGTCACGGCTTCGTTTCTCCGGAGCATCGTCGCGACGTTCTGGAGCGGGCTTTGGGCTGGTTTGAGCAGTACATGCCCTGAGATTTGCCGCGGCGCCGGGCGTTTGGAACCAGGAGCGGGTCTGCCTTCCCCTGGTTCTCCGGCGCAGTCTTGTTGCCTCGCCCTTGCCGAAGCACCCGCCAGCTTTTACACTCAAGCTTCGGGTCTATATCTTTCATCAGGAAGGGAACCGGGTGATCCCTGGTTCTTTCAACCGTTCATGCAGTAGCAGCGGCATGGGCGGGGAGGTTTCATGCGGCAGTTCCTTATCCTCTGTCTTTTGCTTCTATGTTCCTTACCAGTCGGTCTATCCATTGCAGGCTGTGGCGCCAACCCGAACAATTACTGCGTCCGTAACAACCATGGCTATGGTTTGAAAATTGGACAGGTGGCAAACATCGACCTGGAGCCAAAGACGACCGGTATCTCCCTGGCCTATGGCCAGACGGGGCAGGTGCAGCAGCCGACTGCAACCGACTGCGTGGGAACGACTGAGACCATCGCGCACTACAACTACGGCAGCAGCAATCTGCTCCTGGCGGATATCAACCCGAATACCGGTCAGATCTGCGGTGGCACCTGGAACCGTAACAGCGCGGGCGGCATTCCTGATTTCACCATCTGCATCCCGCCGAGCGGTCCGGGCGTAGCGCAGATCACAGCGAGCGGCGCCGGTGTGTCCAGCAATCCCATCCCTGTTTTCGTGCACCCGCCGATCTCCACCATCACCATCCCGGATCAGACTCAGACAGGTTGCGTCCCTCAGAATCAGCAGTTGCCATCCTCTCTGCTTGCAGGCACCACGGTGCTTGACCAGAGCGGCAACCCGATCAATCTGAATTACGTCGGCAATATCACTTATGCCGCGGTGAATCCGAGCATCGTCTCCATCAGCCAGACCACCGGCACCAACGGTGTGGCCACTGCCCTGCAGCCGGGCTCCACCGTGATCACGGCCACCACCTCGCTGGTAACTTCGGCCGCGGGCTACTTCTTCACCTGCCCGCCGGCGAATATTTCGCTGACGGTCAATGGACATACCGGAGCCAACGGGAATCCCATCGTTGTGAGCCCGAGCAGCCCGCAGAACATCTCTGCCGCAATCACGGATGCAAAGGGCCAGGCGATCAATGGTCCGTCGCTCGACTACAGCTCCACGCAGCCGCAACAGATCAGCGTCAGCGCCGGCGGCGCGATCTCTGCGCTCTTCCCCACGACCGGAGACATCCAGGCAATCTGCCAGCCGGGCACCTGCAACCCGGCGCCAGTAAACAAGATCGGCGTCCTGGGAACGGGTCTGCCCATTGTCAGCGACAAGCTGGTCGTCAAGTCGACCGGCAGCAGCAGCACCCTGCTCTGGATGGCCTCACCACAGTCGAACTTCTTTACCCCCATCGACCTGACCAACGGCAATGTGGGCACGCCGGTCAAGCTTCCCTATCAGCCCAACTCCATGGTGATGGACCAGCTCGGGCTGAACATCTACTTTGGCAGCTATCGCGAGTTGATGGTCGTCGCGGCAGCGTCGAATTCGTTGAGCAAGCAGGACATCAATGTTCCGGGCGTGGTGCTGGCCGTTTCTCCCGACGGAACGACGGTGGTGATCAACGACCGTGTCCGCAATGTGATTTACCTCTACACTGCGAAGAATGGTAGCTTCACCAGCATCGGAGGCACGGCCACCAGCGCCGTCTTCTCGCCTGACAGCAAGAACCTCTACATTGCCGGTCCGAATGCCCTCTACGTTCACAACATCTCGACCGGGTGGAGCGTTTATCCCGAGACGACCTACTCCTCCGGCCCTGCCTGCACCCTGGATAACAGCAACCTGGATCCCTTCTGCTCGCCCGGCGTGGCCATCACCATTCCCAGCGTAGGGCCGTTTATCTCCGGCTCCAGCACCACGGCGAATGGATTCTGCCCGGATACGCGCGGCGCTACTCCCATTTACTATCCCAACGCGGCCACGGTTGCTGCACAGACGGACCAGCTCGCCGCGACCAACGATGGCAATCACATTATTGGCGCAACGATCGGATCGGGCGGCCAGCTGACCGATATAGCGGTGACGATTCCGCAGAGCACATCGGTGGCGGGCAACACCTTCCCGGGATCGTGTCCGCAGAGCAATAACCATTCTCTGCCGCTCACCATTCCCACCACGTTTAACCAGATCGCCCTGGGAGTGAGCCCGACGAACATCGATCAGGTGGTTACATCACCGGACTCGGCGCTGGCCTTCGTGACCTACAACTCGTCGAATGCAACCGGCGTGCTGCCGGTCTACAAGCCGGCGACTCCGGCGACGACGCCCGGCACCATCTCTGACGTCCAGCTCTCCTCTGGAGCACTTGCTCCGCTGGCGGGTGTCTTCAGTCCGGACGGCTCGATCTTCTTCGTAGGCACCAGCGGAGACAATCTGGTTCACTATGTCGACGTCAAGTCGCTGACCGATACGCAGACGATCAATCCCAAGCTGGTGGATCCCAACGGCAACCCTGTCCCGGTTCAATTCCTGGTGGTGAAGCCGCGCCCGACCACCTAGTCTGAAGCAGGACTGCTAACCCGAGACCCGCTTCGGCGGGTCTCACTGCTGTATACTCCGTCTTTTGCAGGATTTTTCTTCTATGCAGGTATTTGTCATCATCCCCGCCGCTGGTCTGGGAACGCGCATGGCCGCAGGCCACTCGACCTCCTCGCCCAAACAGTTCCTCGATCTTGATGGACTCCCCATTCTCATTTACAGTCTTCGGGCTTTTGCCCAGGTGCCAGAGGTCAAGTCGATCTACGTCGCCGTCCGCAAGTCGGAGATGCCTCGCGTAGAGGCGCAGGTCGGCTCCTATGGCCTGGCCGAGAAGGTCTGGGTCGTCGAGGGCGGAGATTCCCGCCAGGAGAGCGTCGCCAATGCGCTGCAAGCTCTTAAGTGTGAGGATGACGACATCGTGCTGGTTCACGATGCGGTCAGACCGCTTATCGACCCGGCTACCATCAGCCGCACGATCGATGCTGTGGCCAAGCATGGCGCGGCGATTGTCGGCCTGCCTGCCGTCGATACCATCAAGCAGGTCGAGCGCACCGCGGACGGCGCCATCATCACCGCGACCATTCCCCGGGAGTACATCGTTCAGGCGCAAACCCCTCAGGGTTTCCGTTGCGGACTGCTCAAGCGTGCTTTTGCCGAGGCCGCAGCCGATGGCTTCACCGGCACCGATGAGGCCAGCATCGTCGAGCGTTCCGGCGTAAGTGTCGCCGTAGTTGCAGGTTCAGCGACTAACCTCAAGATTACCCAGCCCGGAGACCTGGAGCTCGCGGGATTTTATCTGTCACAGCGCACAAAGCGCTGAAGAAAGAAAAATATGAATATGAGAATCGGGCAGGGGTGGGACTCACACGCATTCAAGCCCGGCGTCCCTCTCAGGATTGGCGGCCTCAGCATCGAGCACCATGAGGGGCTTGCCGGGCACTCCGACGGCGATGTGCTGCTGCACGCGATTACCGACGCGCTGCTCGGCGCCGTCTCAGCTGGGGATATTGGCAGCTTCTTTCCTCCGGGCGACCCGCGATGGAAAGGCGCCGACTCCTCTATTTTTCTCAACCTGGCGCTGGAAGAGATACAGAATGCCGGTTACCGCATTGTCAACGTAGACACCACGCTGGTGCTGGCCGCACCGAAGATCGCCCCACTCGCGGCTGAGATGCGGGAACGTGTCGCGGACCTGCTCGACCTGGAGCCCAACGCCGTGGGAATCAAGGCCAAGACGCCTGAAGGCATGGGGCTCGATCATGTAGCCCAGGCACACGCAGTGGTCCTGCTCGAGCGTGTTGAAGACCCGCTTGAGCTCAAGAGCATGACGGCCGTGATCGAGAGCCAGCGCCAGTTGGAAGACGTGGTTCAGGACCTGGTAAGCCAGGTCCACGGTGTCCCGCCGCTCCGCGTGTTCGACACGGAAGACATTACCTAAGGGGCCCGGTACTGGGGGAGCTCAGGCCTCGACCAGGCCATAGCGCCTCTGCCATGCCTCGCGGAGTCGGGCCCAGATACGGGCCCGTTCCTCTTCGGTGGCCTCGTTGCTTGCCTGGACGGCAAAGCGCTCTGCTTCCTGCTTGGCAACTTCCAGCAGTTCGCGATCGCGAACCAGATTGGCCACGCGGAAATCGGGGAGGCCCGCCTGCTTCGTACCGAAAAACTCTCCCGGCCCGCGCAGCTGCAGGTCCAGCTCCGCCAGTTCGAACCCATCCTGTGTCCGCACCATCGCGTCGAGCCGTTCCTCGGCCTGAGCCGACGGGCGGCCGCCCGTCATCAGAATGCAGTAGGACTTGGCGGCGCCGCGGCCTACGCGGCCGCGCAGCTGGTGCATCTGCGCAAGTCCGAAGCGCTCCGCGTGTTCAATGACCATGATCGCCGCATTCGGCACATCCACGCCTACCTCGATCACCGTGGTGGAAACCAGCACGTCGATCTCGCCGCGCTGGAAGCGCCGCATCACGACATCCTTCTCATCCGCGGGGAGCCGCCCGTGCAGCAGTCCAAGGCGCAGGCCAGCTAATGCGCCGGCGCGCAGCTCTTCATACATGTCGGTCGCGGCCTTGAGCGCCGGCTTCTCCGTGAAGAGCTTCTGCGGCTTGGCCTTCTTCGTCGATTTCTTCGCAGCCTTCTTCGGAGGCTCGGTCAGCTCCGCTTCGGCGTCCGGAGGCGCGAAGTCCAGCTCCGGCTGGTCATCTTTCGCCCCTTCAATCACGGGATAGACCACATACGCCTGGTAGCCTTTGGCTATCTGCTCGCGCACAAACTTCCATACATCGTCCGCCCGCTCGTCGGAGACCCGACGGGTGACGATCGGCGTGCGGCCCGGCGGCAGTTCGTCCAGCACGCTGAGGTCGAGATCGCCATAGATTGAGAGCGCCAGCGTCCGGGGAATCGGCGTCGCGGTCATGGCCAGTACGTCGGGCTCTCCTGCGTTGGGCTTCTTCATCAGGCGGAAGCGCTGCAGCACGCCGAAGCGATGCTGCTCATCGACCACAACGAGGCCGAGGCTCGCGAACTCCACCTTTTCCTCGATGAGCGCGTGAGTGCCGATCACCAGGTCGGCTTCGCCGTTGAAGATGCGATGCCGCGCCAGCCGCTTCACATCCTCATCGAGCGAGCCGGTCAGCAGCACGATCCTGTATTTGCGCGAAGAGCGCTCCAGCAGCTTGCGGGCGGCGAGGTAGTGCTGGGTGGCCAGGATCTCCGTCGGCGCCATCAGCGCCGCCTGGTAGCCGTTCTCAATGGCCACCAGCATCGCCTGCAGCGCGACGATGGTCTTGCCCGAGCCTACGTCGCCCTGCAGCAGCCGCCGCATGGGGCCTGGCTTCCGCATATCGGCAACGATCTCTCCCAGAGCGCGCTTTTGCGCCGTCGTCGGGTGAAAGGGCAGCACATCGCGCAGCGCCTGCCGCACGCGGTCGCCGGTTTCAAAGGGGATGCCTGCACGGTCCTTCAGGCGGCGTCTCTTCAGCTCCAGGCCCAGTTCCAGGTAGAAGAGCTCCTCGAAGATCAGCCGCCGATGTGCCGGGGTCTGTGCCGCCTGCAGGTGGGTCATCGGCGTTCCGGCAGGCGGGAAGTGTGCCTGGGCCAGTGCCTGCTCACGTCCGAGCAGCTTCAGCCGGTCGAGCATCGAGCGCGGCAGGGTCTCTGTCACCCGGCCCTTCAGCTCCTCCAGCAGGCGATAGATGATCTTGCGCTGCCAGCGCGAGGCGAACTGCGTGCCGCCCAGCGATTCATAGACGGGTGTGATACGTCCGACCTCCAGCAGCTCCGCCTCGGCGTCTTCGTCGCCGCTCGGCAGCAGCTCAAACTGCGGCTGGATCATCTTGAAGCCGCGGGAGGAGCGCGACGCCTCCACCTTGCCGTAGAGCGCCACCATCTGCCCGGTTTTGAACTTGTCCTTGAGATAGGAGCCGTGGAACCAGATGCACTTCAGCGTTGACAGGTTCTGCCCGACGGTCATCTCGAAGAGCGTCATGGAGCGCGTCTTGAGCAGACTGGCGCCGCGCACCTCGGCGATCACGCTGGCCATCTCGCCGGCCTTCAGGTCGCGCAGAGACGAGGGATGCAGCCTGTCTTCGTAGCGGAAAGGCAGATGGAACAGCAGGTCTTCCACCGTCGCGATGCCCTTCGCGTTGAGCGGAGCGGCAAGCCGGGGGCCGATGCCTTTGACGAATTGAACAGGAGTGTCGAGCGAGAGCACAGTGCTGATGCTACCAGCCTCGATGGCCGCTGCCGGAGAAGCGCCGGGCAACGGCCAGAGGCATTATGTTCTGCGAGTGCGTTTAGCTACTCGACGTGATAGTTCGGCGCCTCGCGCGTGATGATCACGTCATGCACGTGGCTCTCGCGCAGGCCCGCGTTGGAAATCCGCACAAAGCGCGACTTCGTCTGCAGCTCTTCAATCGTCGCGCAGCCCAGGTAGCCCATGCCTGAACGCAGTCCGCCCACCAGCTGATAGACCATCGCTTCCAGTGGTCCACGATGCGGCACTCGGCCTTCAATGCCTTCCGGCACGAACTTCGCCAGCCGGTTCTGGCCGTTGCGCTCGCGCGCCACCACGCCTTCCGTGCTTGCGCCTTCGCCTTCCATGTCCCGCGAGCTCTGGAAGTAGCGCTCGCCTGAACCCTGGGCCATCGCCGACAACGAACCCATGCCGCGATAGGTTTTGAAGGAACGGCCCTGGTAGAGGATGGTCTCGCCCGGGCTTTCATCCACGCCTGCGAAGAGGGAGCCGATCATGATGACATTCGCGCCCGCCGCGATCGCCTTGCTCACATCGCCGGAGTACTTGATGCCGCCGTCGGCGATGACCGGAATATTGTGTTTGTGCGCCGCACGGTAAGCGTCGCTGATGGCTGTAATCTGGGGCATGCCGGCGCCCGTTACCATGCGCGTCGTGCAGATCGAGCCCGGCCCGATGCCTACCTTCACTCCGTCGGCGCCCGCGTCGATCAGCGCCATCGCGCCTTCATAGGTCGCGATGTTGCCTGCGAGCAGATCCACGTCAGGGAACGCCTTTTTCACCTCACGCACCGCTTCCAGCACTCGCGAGGAGTGTCCGTGCGCGGAGTCGATGGAGAGAATGTCGCAGCGGTTACGCACCAGTTCGGCGGCGCGCTCCAGGTAGTCACCCGTGGCTCCGATGGCCGCGCCCACGCGCAGCCGCCCCTGCGCGTCCTTTGACGCCAGCGGATACTTCAGCTTCTTCTGGATATCCTTGACCGTGATCAGGCCCTTCAGTTCGTACTGATCGTTGACCACAAGCAGCTTTTCCACGCGATGCCTGTGCAGGATCAGCTCGGCTTCTTCGAGCGTCGTTCCCACGGCCACGGTGATGAGATTTTCTTTCGTCATCACGTCGCCGATGGGGATATCTGTCCGCGTTTCGAAGCGCAGATCGCGATTGGTGAGGATGCCGACCAGCTTCTTGTTTTTCGTGACCGGGACGCCGGAGATCTTGTAGCGGCGCATCATGTCCAGCGCGTCGGAGATAAGCTGTTCCGGCGCAACGGTCACCGGATCCACGATCATGCCGCTCTCGGAGCGCTTCACCTTGTCCACTTCGCTCGCCTGCTGCTCGATTGTCAGGTTGCGATGGATCACGCCCATGCCACCCTGCTGAGCCATGGCAATGGCCAGCCGCGACTCCGTGACCGTATCCATGGCTGCGCTCAGCAGCGGCGTATTCAGCACGATGCGCCGGGTTAGCTGCGTCTGGGTGCTTACCTGCGCCGGCACCACTTCGCTGTAGGCTGGAACGAGGAGTACGTCGTCAAAGGTAAGTGCTTCTGGTACAGGATGCTCGATCATGAATCTCTCTGTGGATGATGGGGCTCAGGCCCGGTTGGATTGCATCTGCTAGGCGTTCTTTCGATTGTAGAACAGTGGATAACCGGGAACCAGTACGCCTCTCGATGCGTATTCGATTGCGGGCGTTCTCAGGAGGATGCGTGAAACAGCTTTGCGCTGCGGCCATCGGGCTGCTTTTGGCGGCTGCACCTGCTTTCGGAGTAACCACCACCACGGGCAACATGCAGTGCGACCATGAGCCGGTCTCTCCGCGGATCTATCAGCCGCAGGCGGGGGACCAGGCAGGTGCGCAGTCCCTGACGCTGACCCGGGCCTTTACAGGCAAAGGCAAGCTTGAACTCTCCGTCTGCGACGGCACTGTCCGCGTCCGCCCAGCGAAGTCGCCGGGGCAGCTGGGGCTGTCGGTCGAGTTCGGCTCCAGGCCGGAAGATGGCCGGACGGTCGCCGATTACATTCAGAAGTTGGAGGTAGGTGCGGAAAATGCCGACCTCCAGCTCAAATTTCCGCCATCCCTTCACGCCGTAGTCACGCTCACGGTACCGCCTGAGACGACGAACAGCCAGTTCAACCTGGGCGACGGCGATTTCGACATCGACGCAGCCCGTATCGGGGGAGACAGGCAGTTCAACCTGGGTCACGGCCATGCGAAGCTGCTGGTCCACGGAGACGCCAGCTACGCCACCCTGCAGGTGAATATCGGAATGGGTTCCCTGCATGACCATCGCCCCAGCGGCCACGATGGGCACTTCATCGTCAGCCGCTCCTACGGCGGAACGGGCAAGGGCTCGCTGCAGGTCAATCTCGGAGCAGGCTCCGTCGATATCAGCCAGGAGTAGACGCCATGTATAAGAAATTCCTCGTCCTGACCGCTTTGCTGTTAACGCTCGCCGCGGCCCATGCGCAGAGCCCACGAAGACAGCTCGCCCTCGATAAGCCGGCGCCGTTGATCGTCGATAAGGCGGTGCCATCGGGTTCCATGCTGGTTCTCGATATGAATGTCGGCGACGTGAAGGTTGTGCGCAACAGCGACGAGCACGCCATCCGCCTGGAGATCAAGCCGCACCACTTCGACGACGAAGACACCATGAGCTCGTGGGTCAGGGAGTTCGATGTCGCGGGAGACCGCGCGACCATCCGGCTGAAGATGCCGAAGGGGCACGATAATAACAGCCACGGCGGCGATGTCACGATCTACGTTCCGCGCGAGACATCTCTCAAACTGGACCTCGGCGTCGGCGACCTGACGGTTGCGGAGGTCGAGGGCAGCAAGGACCTGCATGTGGGCATCGGAGATCTGGTGGTGAAGATCGAAGATGCAAGCCAGTACGGAGAGGTCGAAGGTGTGACCAGGATAGGCGACATCAGCGACCAGCTCTGGCAGATGCACGCCAGCGGCTTCCTGGGCAAAACAGAGCATCACTCCCAGACGGGACGCTACCGCCTGCGCGCCAGCGTCGGCATCGGCGATGTCAGCTTCGTCAAGCCGAAGGCCCTTTAGGGCGCTCTGCGGATAATCCTTGCAGCTTGTTAACATAGTCTTTCAACAGCTCTGCCATACTGGTGAAACTTATGTCCAAGCTGAAGCGCTCCTGTGTCCTGCTGCTCGCCATTCTGCTTCCCTTCAACTTTGCGCCGCTGGCCTCAGCGCAGGCCTATGAAGCGCACCCGAAGCTGGTCGTCATCCTGGTGATCGATCAGTTCCGCGAAGATTATCTGGAGCGTTACCGCGCCGACTTCAAGCCGCGCGGCTTCAAACTCTTCCTCGACCACGGCGCTTATTTTCCTGACTGCTACTACGACTACGCCAACACGGAAACCGCACCCGGCCACTCGACCATAGGGACAGGCGCCTACACCGACGGCCATGGCATCGGCGGCAATGAATGGTGGGACCTCAGCCGCAGCAAGGACCATCCCGTCAGCTCGGTGGATGATGAGCGCTACCAGTTGGTAGGTATGCCTGCTGGCGAAGCGACCACGCCGGGCGCGTCGCCGCGCAACCTGCTGGCCTCGACGGTAGGCGATGAGCTGCGTCTTGACACCAAGGGGCAGGCGAAGCTCTTCGGTGTCTCCTTGAAGGATCGTGCCGCTATCCTCACCTCGGGCGCGACGGCCAATGCCGCCTACTGGATCGACCACACCTCCGGCCGCTTCATTACCTCGACCTACTATCTTCCGCAGCTGCCCGACTGGGTCACCAGCTTCGATAACAGCGGACGCATCGAGCAGGCAAAGCAGGAGTCAGGCTATGCGGACACGAAGCAGTTTTATGAGGAGGTGGGCCGCACTCCCGCTGGCGTCTCCTACGAACTCGACTTTGCCAAGGCGCTTATCCAGAACGAGCAGCTCGGCAAGCACGACGTCACCGACCTGTTGACGCTCAGCATCTCCTCGACCGATCTGCTCGGTCACCGTTTTGGTCCTGACTCCGATGAGCAGCGCCAGATGGTCGATATGCTCGACACGGATCTTGACGGCTTCTTTGCATGGCTCGACAAAAATGTCGATGGCGGTCTGGGCAATGTCTGGATTGCGCTCTCTGCCGATCACGGCGTCGCGCCGTCGCCCGCTGTCTCTGCGCAGCTTGGTCTGAATGCAGCCCAATGGGACATGAAGAAGGTCATCGACGATCTCAACTACGCCATCAACCAGAAGTTTTCGCCCGGCGAGAAAGTTGTCTACATCCTCCCGCACCAGTCGCTGCCTTACCTCTCGCTCAATGAGCCGTCCTTTCAGCGCGCCGGCATCAACGAGCAGGAGGCCGAGCAGGCTGTCCAGAACGCCATCGAGCCCGAGATTGAGTCGCTGACCAAGAAGGCTGAGAGCAAGGCTCCGGCGATGGCCAAGCTGCCGCCGCGCCCCATCCTCTATCGCAGCTATACGCGTCAGCAACTGGCAGCCGGTCAACTGCCCCCGACCGACTTCGGACGCATCCTCGCGCACAGCTACAGCCCCAATGGCGGCTGGTACGTCATGCTCGTCCCTGCGGCCTTCCAGATGGGTCCCGAGAAGGGCACCGGCACCACGCACTACACGCCCTACTCCTATGATCGCCATGTTCCGCTGGCTTTTTATGGAGCTCCCTTTGCGATCGGGACGTACCACGGGCGCGTCGGCCCGGTCGACCTGGCAGCTACTCTTGCTTCGCTGCTCGGGGTCAACCAGCCATCGGCTTCCATTGGCCATATTCTGACGCAGGCCTTGAAGCCCGCGGCTGCTGTTACTTACCCTCGGAAGCCGGTTGTCCGCTCACGCAGCACCACGCACCACCGTGCCGCGGCAGCCGCAAAGAAGCCTGAATGAAGCCGCAGATGGAAGTAACGGTCGCGGGTATCCGGCTACGGAATCCGGTGCTCGCGGCCAGCGGCACCTTCGGTTACGGAATCGAATTCGAGGAGATCGTTTCCCTCGATCGCATCGGAGGCTTCGTCACCAAGGGGCTTTCGCGCGAACCGATGGCGGGCAACGCCGCGCCCCGCATCATCGAAACCGCCGCGGGCATGATGAACGCCATCGGTCTGCAGAATGTGGGAGTGAAGGCGTTCATTGAGAAGAAGCTTCCGCAGCTCAGGAAATACTCCTGCGCGGTTATCGCGAACGTCTTCGGTTATGAGATTGAAGATTATCTGGCCGTGATCGAGGCTTTGAATGCAGCGGAAGGAATGGCCGCTTATGAGCTGAATGCTTCCTGCCCTAATACGAAGCATGGCGGCCAGGTCTTCGGCACCGATGCGGGGCTGCTGGGGGAGTTGGTCACCAGGGCCAAGGCCGTCTCGAAGCGGCCGCTCTTCGTCAAGCTATCTCCAAACGTGACCAGCATCTCCGAGATGGCGCGCGCCGCCGAGCAGGCAGGCGCAGACGCGCTCTCACTGGTCAACACCTTCGTCGCGCTCTCCATTGACATCAAGACGCGCCGTCCGCGCATCGCCAACATCACTGGCGGCCTCTCCGGCCCCGCCATCAGGCCCATTGCTGTGCGCATGGTGTGGGAAGCGGCCAAAGCCGTGAAGATCCCGATCATAGGTCTGGGCGGCATCACCACGCCTGAGGATGCTGTCGAGTTCATGCTGGCAGGGGCGACCGCCGTTCAGGTCGGCACCGCCAGCTATGCCGATCCCCGGGCAGTGGAGCACATCGCCACCGGGCTTGAACGCTGGTGCGCCCGCAATCATGTGGAGCGCGTCAGCGACCTTACCGGCAAGCTGGACACATCGCCGCAGCCTGCTCAGGGTTGAACTACTCGTCAGCCTCGACCGGCTGACGCACCGCGACCTCGCCCTTTGCGCCGCGAGTGTACTGCACCGGCCAGCTGATTGACTGGCCAAGCTCCTGCGCCGCGTGCAGCGTCCAGAAAGGGTCGCGGAGGAATTCGCGCGCCAGCAGGACCGCATCCGCCTGCTGCGTGCGCAGCACATGCTCGGCCTGCTCCGCATTGGTGATCATGCCGACGGTGCCGGTAGCGATGCCCGCTTCGCGCCGGATCGCCTCGGCAAACGGCGTCTGGTATCCCGGGCCTACCGGTATCTTCGCGTCTGCGACATTGCCGCCGGAGGAGACGTCGATCAGCGTCACGCCGTGATGCTTCAGGTGCTTTGCCAGCTCAATCGACTGCGGCAGGTCCCATCCTCCCGGCACCCAGTCTGTTGCCGAGATGCGAACGAAGAGCGGCTTCGGCGCGGGCCACACGCCGCGCACCGCATCCACGACCTCGATCAGCATGCGAATGCGATTCTCCAGCGGGCCGCCATACTGGTCGGTGCGCTTGTTCGAGAGCGGCGAGAGGAACTCGTGCAGCAGATAGCCGTGCGCGGAGTGGATCTCGATCACGTCAAAGTTCGCGGCCGCTGCACGCTCCGCCGCCGCTACAAATGCGTCGGTGATGGCGCCGATGCCCGAGTGTTCGAGCTCCACAGGCCGGGGATAGCTGCTGGAAAAGGGAATCGCACTGGGGGCGGCGACCTGCCATCCGCCTTCCGTCGGCTTCACCTCGCCGTCACCCTCCCACGGACGCAGCGTACTGCCTTTGCGGCCGGAATGGGCCAGCTGGATGCCCGCATAGCTGCCCTGGCTGTGGATGAAGCCCGTAATCCTCTTGAGCTCGGCGATGTGCTCGTCCTTCCACAGTCCAAGGTCCTGCGGGCTGATGCGCCCCTCAGGCAGGACAGCCGCCGCTTCTGTAAAGACCAGGCCCGCGCCACTCTTGGCAAAGGCGCCGAGGTGGACAAGGTGCCAGTCGCTCGCGAATCCGTCTTCACTCGAGTACTGGCACATCGGCGAAACAATGACGCGATTGGGGAGCTGAAGTGAACCTAGATCGAGCGGCGAGAAAAGCAGGCTATTCCGTGACATGCTGCTTTAGATGATGAATTGCTGCCTTCGGCTTCAGGCAAGTGCCTCGCGCACTCCGCGAACCAGGCCTTCCGGATCGAAGTCCGCGCGGATGATGTCATCTGGACAGGTGCTCTCCTGCGAGACGCGATAGTTGCATACGAAGGCGATCCTCTGGGCAGGGTCTCTCTGTTTGATGGTTGTGCAGAGCTCTTCAGCCCTGGCGATGCCCCCGTCGACCTCCACATCGATCAGAACGAGATCGATGGGAGCGTTCTGCATGAGCTCTGCGGCGGTTTCGAGTGAGGTCGTCGAAATCACCTCGAAGCCGTGAAGACGCAGGACGCTATCGCGCAGGTCCTTGATGAGTTCCCGTGTGCAAACATGCAGAATCATTCATTTTTCTCGTAGGTCCATCGCAGTTGCGCGTCAGACCACAAAATATTTTGCCTGTGGGTGGTGCACGATGATGGCGTTGGTACTCTGCTCCGGCTCCAGGTGAAAACCTTCCGTCAGCCGGACACCGATGTTTTTCTCCGGCTCCAGCAGGGTAAATATCTTGGTCTGGTCTTCAAGGTTTGGACACGCCGGATAGCCGAAAGAGTAGCGCGACCCGCGATATTTCTGGTGAAAAAGATCGGTCACGCGCGGCGCATCTTCTCCCGCAATGCCAAGCTCTTGCCGGATGTGTTTGTGCGCCAGCTCCGCCAGCGCTTCTGCTGTCTCCACACCCAGACCGTGAACATACAGGTAGCGGGTAAAGTCGCCTGCCTCGAAGAGTTTCTTCGTCTCTTCGCTGGCACGATCACCGATGGTGACAACCGAAAATCCGACTACGTCCTTCCTGACGCTCTCGCGCGGTTCAAAGAAGTCGGCAATCGAAAGCTGCCTTCCCTCGCGCTGCCTTGGAAAGCTGATCCGCAGCCGTTCCTTCGAGGCATCTTCCGGCTCATACACCACCAGGTCATTGCCGTCTGCATTTGCCGGATAGAAGCCGTAAACCAGCTTCGGCTCAAACCAGCCTTTCTCCTTGATCTCGGCTTTGAGATCTTCGAGAATCGGGCGATATTTCTCCTCGACCAGCCGCAGGTAGTCCGTTGCAGAAGCGGTCTTCAGCTGCCACTGATTCTTGAAGAGCGCAGTCTCGTTGATGTAGCCGAAGACCTCATCGAGGTTGAAGTCCTTCTTCACCCGCACGCCATAAAAGGGCGGCGTGGGGATATCTTCTACCGCCGTCACCCAGCCTGACCGAGCCGTCGTCTCCGCGGGCAGTTCGCTCTCCGGAGTCAGGTGCGTGGGCTTCACGAATGCCTTCACTGTACGCCCGTCGGTGAGCCGCTTGCTGCGCGTCTCTTCATCGTCCGTGGTGAGGTCGGTCATCACATGCAGCCCGGCAAAGGCATCTTCGGCATAGAAAACCGCCGAGGAGTACTCCTTGCGAAGATCGTCTTCGACATACTTGCGGGTCAGCGCAGCGCCGCCGCAGATCACGGGAAACTCGAGCGCCATCCGCTCCAGATCCTGGATCACATACTTCATTTCCAGCGTCGATTTCACCAGCAGGCCGCTCAATCCAATGGCGTCGGCCTTGTGCTCCTGCGCTGCCTGGATGATGACATCCGCAGGCTGCTTGATGCCCAGATTTACGACCTTGTAGCCGTTGTTGGAGAGGATGATGTCGACCAGGTTCTTGCCGATATCATGCACGTCGCCCTTGACGGTTGCGAGCACGATCGTGCCCTTCTGCGTGCCTTCCACCTTCTCCATGCGCGGCTCCAGATAGGCGACCGCAGCCTTCATCACCGCCGCCGAATCCAGCACCGAGGGCAGCTGCATCTTGCGCGCGCCAAAGAGCTCGCCTACCGTCTTCATGCCGTCGAGCAGCACAGTGTTAATCAGGTCAAGAGGCGAATAACGCGCGAGTGCCAGCTCGATCACGTCTTCGAGCGACTGCTTCGCCGCGCCCTGGCCGATGGAGCGCTCGCCGCGAATGATCAGCTGCTTCAGCTTGTCATCGTCAGAGAGCGACTCGACTGCAACCTCATCTTCGGCAACTGCATTCTTGTCCTTGCCGCTGAAGTGCGCCATGTAAAGCTGCAGGGGATCGCCGTTGCTGGTGTCGTGGAAGATGAGCCTGCGCGCCAGCTCCACTTCCTCATCGGGAATCTTGTAGAGCGGATAGATCTTCGAATAGTTGACGATTGCCGCATCGAGTCCGCGATCGACCGCTTCCTTCAAAAACACGCTGTTCAACACGCGCCGCGAATAGGCTGACAGGCCGAAGGAAATATTGCTGACGCCGAGAATCGTCTTCGCCTCGGGCAGCTCCTGCTTGATGCGCCGCACCGCTTCGAGCGTCTCAATGCCCGCCGTGCGATAGTCTTCCTGCCCGGTCGAGATCGGCAGCGTCAGTGGATCGAAGAGGATGTCCACGCCGCGCAGGCCGTACCGTTCCGTCGCCATCTGGTAGATGCGCTTCGCGATAGCGACCTTTTTGTCCGCCGTCAGCGCCATGCCGTCTTCGTCGATGGTCAGGGCAATCACCGCTGCGCCGTAGCGCTTCGCCATCGGCAGCACGCGGCTGGTGCGCTTCTCGCCGTCTTCCAGGTTGATCGAGTTGATGATCGGCTTGCCGGGGATGCGCTTCAGCGCCTCCTCGATCACGTCCGCTTCAGTCGAGTCGACCAGCACCGGCGCAGTCACGCGCGTCGCGATCTTCTCGAGCACGGCATTCATGTAGCCCTTCTCGTCCTCGCCGACAATCGCGCAGCAGAGGTCGAGCATCTGTGAGCCCTCTGCCGCAAGGCGCTTCGCCAGGGCGAGGATGCCGTCATAATCGCCCGCGCGCACCATGTCGCGGAAATGGGCCACCCGGGTCGTCGTATTCATCTCCTCGGCGACGATGACCGGCTGTCCATCCACTTCAAGCGGCACAGCGCTGAACGCACTGGCGGCAACACCCTGCGGTTTCACGTGCCGCGGGGCAGGCGTGGCGTCCTTCACCGCCTCCACCACGGCGCGCAGATGCTCCGGCGTAGTTCCGCAGCAGCCGCCCACCACCTGCACCCCATACTCCGTCACGAAGCGGCGATGATAAGCGCCCAGCTCCTTTGGCGTCAGCGCATAGACCGCGTGTCCGCCCACATTCTGGGGTAGCCCGGCGTTCGGCAGCACGGAGATGGGGCGCGTCGCATTCTGGCAGAGGAAGCGCACCGCGTCGTTCATCTCTGCCGGACCGGTCGCGCAGTTCAGCCCGATCACCGCCGGGTTAAAGCACTCCAGCACGGCCAGCGCAGCGCCGATCTCTGATCCCAGCAGCATCGTGCCCGTAGCCTCGAGCGTCACCTGCATCTGGATCGGCAGCTCGCGACCCGCCGCGCGCATTGCGTCCTGGCATGCCGCCAGGCAGATCTTCGCCTGCAGCAGGTCCTGGCTGGTCTCGATCAGCAGGATATCGACACCGCCCTCGATCAGCGCAGCCGCCTGCTCGCGATAGCCCTCGGCCATCGCGTCATAGGTAATGTGTCCGAGCGAAGGCAGCTTGGTCGTCGGCCCGATGGAGCCGGCCACGAAGCGGGGGCGCTCCGGAGTGGAGTACTGCCGCGCAACATCCTTTGCCAGCTTCGCAGCGGCAAGATTCAGCTCGTGGGTCTTGTCCTCCAGCTCATACTCGGCCAGCACGATGCGTGTGGAGCCGAAGCTGTTCGTCTCCACCACGTCGCAGCCAACCTCAAAGAAGCTGGCGTGGATGCTGCGGATAATGTCCGGGCGGCTCAGCACGAGCAGCTCATTGCAGCCCTCTTTGCCCCAATAGTCATCGACGGTCGGCGCGTGCACCTGGATGTTGGTGCCCATTGCGCCGTCGTAGACCGCTACGCGTTCCTGTATCAGTGAGAGAAAATCTTGCATGGCTGGCTTAATACTCCATGCTAAATGGCGCGACTTCTCCGACAGAAGTCGCGCGCATGGAAGGAGGCTTTCTCGTCAGGGAGAAGCCTGAATCGTTCAGGGAAGGGGATGGAGTTCCGTCACCAGGGAGACCTCGGGAGGAGCCTGGAGCATCGGGCCGGCCTCGCCGAAGATGGCCTGAAAGTGACTGCTTGCAGCGTGCGCGTCCAGATCCTCCTGGCTCGTCCACAGTTCGTCGAAGTAGAACAGCCCCGTGCCGCTCACCTCATAAAGGTCGTAGAACTCGCAACCTTTTTCCTTGCGCGTCGGCTCCAGCATCCGCCGCATCAGCTCCCTTACCTGCAGCGCCTTGCCGTCATGAGCCTGTATGCGCGCGATCACCCTTACCTTTGCCATCATCTTCTCCTGTCACTGCTTTGCATCGGGATCGATCAGCGTCAGCGTGGTCGCCGGATCGTATTTCTTATACAGAGGTCCGGGGTCGACCGTCACCATCACCTCAAGCGTCGGATTCACATAGGCCGCGATCACATGGCCGCCGCGCGTCGTGCCGTCCGGCAGCCCGACGACCATGTGCGTATGCACCGCAGGTTTGCCGTTGGCCACAGCAATATCGCCCACCATCGACAGCACCTCAACCTGCTGGTTGACCGGGATGGTCTTATACATCTTTTTCACGGGATCGAACCAGCCAAGCGTCGCACCCTTGAGCGCGCCAATGGCGGTGAAGTGAGCGGCTTCCACATGGTAGTCGGCGGCAAACTTTGTCAGCCCGGAAAGAGCTTCATCGCCCGGGCTGAGGATCACCGCGTACTCCCGCTGCGGGCCTGCCGCGCTGAGCAGCTTGACCTTCATGCCCGGCGCGCTGCCATGGGGCCCTGTCTGCGAGGGGTGCAGGTACTCGGGGGTGGTCTGCGCGGCCACAGGCGCCGCGAGCAGCAGGAGCAGGATGGACCGGCAGAGTCTCAATGGAACCTCCCCGAGGCGGCTTGGTTGTTTCCTTATTTCAATGAGTCAGAGTGAGCCGCCAGCTGCCCCGGCATGCCCACGTTCGCTACCAGCATGTCTTCCTTGCGCATCACCAGGTTGGTAGCGTTCAGTGATGCCAGCTCAAAGCCGTGGCCGTGGGTAATCGCATCCGTCGGGCAGGCCTCGACGCAGTAGCCGCAGAAAATACAGCGGTTATAGTCGATGTTGTAGACCTTGGCGTAGCGCTCGGCGCTTGAAATCCGCTGCTCGGCGGTGTTCTCCGCCGCTTCAATATAAATGCAGTTGGAGGGGCAGGCGGCGGCGCACAGGAAGCACGCAACGCACTTTTCAAGGCCGTTCTCATCCCGCTGCAACTCGTGCGCGCCACGGAAGCGCTCCTGCAGTACGGCGCCGCGGGTCGGCCCGGGCCCGTCAGGATAGTTTTCAACTTCAGTCGGCTGCAGCATCTCCCGGAAGGTGATGCTCATTCCCTTGGTGATTCCCGCAATATTGCGCACGATGGACATAACGACAGTATACGATGCTGCGGTGTACTCTTTGCACCAGCCCCTGGTCATCCTGAGCGGGTGAGAAAACTGTCAGAAACTTTTGATTCTGCATGAGCTAAAACAGCCAATTTTGGCTGTGTAGGAATTGTGCAGGACATTTGTGCAGAATTCAGTCTGAATGACAGTTTTCTCACGCCGGAAGAGGGTTCGGGAGAAACCCGCAGGGTGTCTCCCGCGCCGCTGAAAATGGCAGACGGGAGCCTTTGCATCCCGTCTGTCCGGTTTTCTGTGTCGTTCGATTGTTACATGATCGCAGGCATGATTTTTATGCTGCGACTTCCTCCGGTTCCTCACTCGTTACCTCGTCCGTAATGGGCGGCTCCAGCGCGGCAAGGATGACGCTCGCAGTCTGCTGGATGACTTCGAGTGATTCAGCCAGCAAGGATGCGTTGCCGTGGTACAGGTGGATGTAGTCAGCGGACGCGGAACCCGTTACCAGCCCAACGGCCTTTCCGACAACAAACGCCACAGCCTCGGCCTCTGTCTCGCGTACTGTCTTCGTGGTGGCTGTTCTGCGTTCGGCCTTGTGTAGAAGCTCGTGCGCCGTCTCATGTACCAGCGTTGAAAATTCCTCGGCCTTCGTCTGTCCGCTCAGGATGGCAATGCGTCCGCCGTAGCTCATGCCGAGTGCGCCTTTGAGATCGTCGCTATACGCAAGCTGGATGCCATGCGAACGCACGAATGCAGTTAGTCTGTCCAAGTTCTCTCCGGGGTCGCCGGATACCTCGCGCATCTCCGGCAGGTCTACACCGTCGGTCTGAGAGATGTCGAAGACATAGGCCGAACGGAAGCCAACCAATACAGGCTTATTCGGATAAATGGGGTCACTCTTGGCGACCTCTTCGTCAGTCTTGCGGCGAACGCCAACGATGGGAGCAAGGATGCGGATGCCTTTGGAGCCAGCTTTGACGAACCGGCCTAACTGCTTCCATGCGAAGAATCCGGCTACGCGGGTAGCGGTGGGCATCTGCCGCGCAATCTCCATCACGTTCCCGAAGGAATAGTGATGGAAACGGCTCATCGCGGTTAAGTAGTTCGTGAGGGCTTCGGAGTGTCCGGCCTCCAACTGTTCAATCAAGAGCTTTACGTTGGCGGCGATGATTTCCTGCTTGGTGAGGGGCTTTTTGCTGTTGGCGATGGTGTTCATGGTGTTTTCTCCTTTGCATTTGCTTTTGCACGTCCGCGTTGAAACGCGGCATGTACATGCCGAACGCCTCCTGGCGAAGGCGGGGGTAGCAAACGGAAAGGTCTTCGAGCGGAGCTTTTTGGGGGGACCGCGCGTCAGCGTGGGGGAGCCAAAACCCGAAGGGCGAATGGCCTTGGAGAGCGCGAGGGGAGACCCCTTAGCAGGGCTTGTCTTCCTTATGCGTGCGCGTCAGCGCACAAGATTTATAGGGAGGGCGTTGCGGGAGGGAACGTCACGCAGAGGTGGAAGCGGAGAACGCGAATGCGGTCGCAGCGGGGAGGAAACCTCCTCCGCTGAATCTAATAAAAGACTTTACCCAATCGAGAAGCCATGTGAAATTTCCTGCTGGGGAACAGATTGCGGCTTTATCTTTTCACCAAGGTCTTGTTGTGGCGTCACACCCTTCTCTACGCCTGCCTGCGGTGCATGAGCACTCTGCTGCGATACTTCATGGCCGAGAGCAACCGGCAATTTCTCCCGGTCGTTGGTAAATATCTGCGCGTCGTGCGCTCCACGCGAGATAGAGACATACGCCATACGATTGTTAAGCAGGTCTTTCGCGCCTAACTCGGTGTCTACATGCACCAGCACTCGCTCGGCGGTCTGTCCCTGACTGGAGTGGCTGGTCACTGCATAGCCGTGATCGAGATGCGGATTGCGTACCGGGTCGATTTCTACCGAACGGCCACCGTCCATACGCAAACTCATTTTGCCGTCACTGATTCGTTCGACCGTCGCTAGTTCACGGTTCGCAACCTTTAATTCATTGTCGGGTGCGGTGAACTGGATGCGGTCGCCTACGGAGAATGCTCGTTGCTCCTCGCGGTAGACCGACACACCCTGCTGGCGGCGTGGATCGTAACTCTGCTGTCGTCCATCGCGTAGTGCGACGGTGATCTGGTTGTGTTCGGCATCCACGCCAGTTACGCGGGCATATTCGCCCTTCTGGATGCCTGTCTCTTTCGAGCCACGGCTGTACCGTAGCACGTCACCAACTTCGTACTTCTCCGCCCATGTTCGTGCAGCGCCGGTAAGTTCCTGCCGCTGCACCAATGTCTGTACGGGATGTTCCTCTTTGGCGACTACCCCACGCTGCTGCAACTCGGCATGGATGCAAGTGTTGATTTCCATGCGGGAACGATTGTCGGGCGAGACGACCAATGTATTCTCGGGGGCTTTCGCATACTCCTTGGCTACTGCGTCGATGCGCTCATCCCGGCCTTTGAACTCATGCACACGGCCTTGCTCATCCAACTTCTTTACCGCAGCACCGACTTCGCCCCGCGCTAACTGCTCCACGACATTGCGTAGCTCCGGGTCTTTCTGGCGCACGATCTGGTCAAGAGAAACTGTTTTCATGCCAGCCTGTTGCAACTGCGCGAACGGCCTGCCCGCTTCTACTGCTTCATGCTGTCGTTTGTCTCCCACCAGCAACACACGGTCGCTCGGATGCAAGCGTGTCAGAAACTCGTGCATCTGTTTCGTGGAAGCCAGCGAGGATTCGTCGAGCACGTACAAACGCTTTTCGCCCGTGTCTGGTCTTTCACCACGCGCAAGATGCCTCTGGAGCGTGGACGTTTCGATGCCAGCTTCACCCAGCTTTTGTGCCGCCCGCGACGTGGGCGCAAAACCTTCCACAGCGTAGCCCTCACGTTCCGCACCTTCACGAATGACAGCCAACGTGGTCGTCTTGCCAGCACCGGCTACACCGTCCATGCCGACGATCTTCTCCCGCGCGGAAAATACTTCCTCGACCGCATGGCGTTGGGAAGAATTTAACTCTGGATGACGGCCTATCGTATCGAACCTTTCTCGGCCTTCCACCAGCATCGGGCGGTGCTGGTCATTGCTCTTTTGGAGAATGTCGACGATCTCGCGCTCGGTGCGCAGCATCGTGGCAGTCGTAATCTGCGGGCCACGCACGGATGCGGCGGCCTGCTGGAACTCGCCAGACTCAAAGCGTCTGTCCACTTCCTGCCGTATCTGGCTGTACGTCACTTCGCCCATGCCACGCTGCAACGCGGTTTCATAGAGAGCACGACGGTCCTGCACGGCAGACTTCTCAAAAAGATGGTCGCGTGCATACGTGACAGCCTGCCGCGCAATCATCTCCCGGTTTCGCTCCTGCCGATGTTGCTGGCTACGCTCACGCGCTGCTGCCACAACATGATCCGCCTGATGGCCGAACGTTGTCGCCAACTCACGATGCTGACGCTGGACTTCTTCGGGCGACAGCAACTCTTTCCGGTCACGCGTGAAGTGTGCCGCGACCTGGGCAGCTCCCGCTCCATCCAATCCTTGCGCCCGAAGATGGTCTTTAATTTGCTCGCGGCGCGGGCTGGATGCTTCGAGGTATTCCTTCGTGTAGCCCTTAATCTCCGGCTGACCGTACTTGCCGGATTCGATTTCATAGCCCAACCCCTGCAACCGAGAGGACAACTCCGCGCGGTAGATGGATGTCGCGTAATGCTGCGAGGCATAGAGTTCGTGTGATTGCACGGAGCGCGTCTGTCCGTTGTCGCGCTCGGTGACATTGAAGATGACAGCATGAGTATGCAGCTGCGGAGCGGCATAACCTTCGACAGGCCGCGCGGTATCGTGCTCAAACGTTGCGGCCACAAATTTGCCCGTCGTCTCCGGTGCGTGGACATTGCCGATGCGAGCTTGCGTGTAATGTTCCAGTTCGTTCAACGCGACGCGAACACTCTCGCGGTGCGCTTCCCGCACACGATCATCTCCGCCCACAAGCGCCGTCAATGAAACTGACTTCGGTGCGGAGAACGTCGCGTCCCATCCGGCGCGGTGCTCCACGCTGGTGACTTCCTTGCCATTCTTGCCTTCATAGGTGCGTGAGACCTGATGCTTCACCATCTGCTGTTGAGTGAAGGGATGCTGGCCTTCAGTCAAACGCGCGAAGTGCTCATCGCCCACAACACCGGACAGACCCCATTCTTTCGCAAGCCGTCCTTGCCATTCGCTATGCCCCTGCTGATCGCGGCTCCAGTAGTTCTGTCTCTCCGAAGCAAACTCCCGCTCATGGTACGAACGTACCTGCCCCGCAGACAGCGGCTTGGAGAGCGTCAGCATAAGAACTCAATCTCCCGATCTTCATTCGATGCCCTTGGTTTCATCCCAACTGAACCCCTCTCGCTTCACGGCGGCCTTATCCTCTAACGGCAACACTGCCTGAACTGGCTTCTTTGCTTCTGATGCTTTGACGGGAGCCGGAGTCTTCGCAGCATCCACCTTGCGCGGTCGCGGCTGTTCTCTCGTCCGCTCCAGAAACTCCGGTTGCTTATTCTGTTTCTTCGCCAGCCGGAACCTTGCCGGCACAACATGATTCTCCAGCTTGATAAAGCCTGTGAGCGGAGCCAGCCCAGCGATCTCGGAGGCCATAACAAGCGGCTTGGTCGCAATCTCCATCGCAAAACTCTTCTTTGAGCGCAGCAGGCCCATGCTGCGCGACTCCTTCAGGCGTTCGACCTCTATTTCGCCGATGGCCTCGGAGATCCATTTGGCCGCGCGCGGTTCGGAGGTCTTCAAAAATATCTTCGTCGCAGGCTGGGAGAGCATCGCTTCGGCGTCCTGACCGTAACGCTTCTCCATCTGGCTGCGCCCCTGCAAGCCCATCACGACGGGATTGCCATACTTGCGATTTTCTGTGACGGCAGTGTGCAACTGAGGCAGCTTATTCAGGCTCGCCAGCTCATCAAGCACGAACCAAACCGGCTTCGCCGCCTGGTCTTCACAGTAGCCCATCATGCGAAGGATGAACAGGTCGAGCCATGCCGAGTGCAGCGGCAACACCTTCTCCCGGTAAGCCGCAGAGGATGTCAGGAACACCCAGCGTTTGCGCTCGGTATACCATTCTGCCGTCGCAAAGGTCTTTCTTGTGTACTCCCACTCCGGCAGCAGTTCCAGACTGTCGGCCACCATGTTCAAGCTGGAAAGCACGCCTGCCCTTTGCGCCGGAGCGCCGGGATCGAGCAGCGCCGCCAGCGGCGTTCCTTTCACCGCAAACTCGATGCGCGACGGATCAGCCATCATGCGCAGAATGTCTCTCGGCTGGGGCTTGTCCCGCAGCAGATGGGCCAACACCCGGCGCGGCGCATCGGTAAAGAACGCCTTCTCATATTCCTTCTCCGGCAGCATCGCAGCCGCAATCGTCGTGGCCGTCTCCGGTCGGTCGATCTCATCACCCAGTCCCCAGTACGGGCAGCGCTGCTCAAGCGGGTTCAGGATCAGGTCGCCCCTCTTGGGATCGTAGAACTCGCCCAGAAAGTCCATCGCCGGGTCATAGACGATGGCGCTCTCGCCCCGGTCTTTCACCTGACGGAGCAACTGCCGGATGGCCGAACTTTTGCCGGAGCCGGTATCGCCCATAAGCAGGATGTGACTGGCCTCCAGCCGTCGGGGGAGATGGAAGCTGCGGGTGGGAAGCAGCCGTCCGAGCGTACCTTCGCGCTCCATCTGGAAGCGGATACCGCCATCACTGGAGCCACGCAACGCGGCAATCAACTCCGGGCCTTTGGTACGGCGTCCATGACGCTGCTCGTGCTTCCGATTGAGACGAAGCCTGTGTCCAAAGAACAGCCAGAGCAGGTATAGGGACAACACTACCGCCGTCAGGTAGAGCATGGGCCGGAGGAAGATCAGCCATGCGCTGTCACCGTCATAGATCGTGTCCCGCAGGTACGATTGCAACTCCCTCGCACTGACCTTACCGGGCTGCGCAATCGTCACCCCTCGCCAACCCTCCGCGATGGCTTTCGGACTCAATGCGAACCGTTGTTTCGGATCAGAACTCTTGACTGCATCTTCCGGCAATAACGGCTCCGGTTTCCGCCCCGGAGCCGTTTTCTCGGCATAGCTCACAGTGGTCGTCGCACCGGGGTAGCTGCTCAGTGTGGAGCACGCCGCATAGGTTCCGAGGTAGAAGTTCTGGACGGGATTCATCGTCCACCCGAGCCATAGCGCCGCCGGAAAGATCACCAGAAACGGCCCCAACACGAAGAGCAAAACCAGCCACAGGAGCCACCGGCCCCGGCTGGGAAAGCGCATCGCCCCGGCACTCACTTCTGGCCTCCGGCTCTATCCTCCCCGGCAAGGAAATCGGTGAGCAGTTTGCGGGCGTCGGCCAGCTTCCGCGCCTCCGCCTTATCTCGGATTTTGACTACAGATTCCGGCAGCAGATACTTGCCTTCGGTCTGCGCGGAGGCCGACGCATGGAACAGATTCAGGAGCATGTAGCGCAGCGAGGAAAGCTCCGCCAGCATCAATTCCGTGGGGTCGGCTGGGCGCTCCCGCGCCCCATTTAAGGCCAGCTCCCGCAGCCATACCGCGAGCGTCTTGCCGCTCTTTTCGGCAGCAGCTTCGACCTCCCGCAGCTCGTCTGGAGTGATCCTTGTCGCGATGGTTTTGGTGCGAAAGCCGGGCTTCTCCTGGGCGCTTTCAGAAGCGCTGGAAGCCGCCAGAATAGGGCCGTGCGGAGTCTCCATAGAAGTCCGCCTTGTCTTCCAACATGCACCTGACGAGGATATCCGGTCAAGCGCCCGTTTCACGCCACCAAACCGTAAGCCTTGCTCCTGCAACGTGTTTACGTGAAAGACGCGTCAGGGAAGACGGCACGTTTACAGAACGATATGGCGTTTACGCTTGTAAACGCCATATCGCTAAATGACTCAAATTGCACACGTTCACGTCCGGTACCGCAGGTACACCTCGCAGTTCCCATTTGGGGGTGACGTGTCGATACTTCAGCCGATGCCGTAGGCAGCGCGGTTTTCGGGGATACCTTGCCTGGCATGGCTCCCCGTGTATGCAAAGCTCATTTGGAAAACTCGTCAGAACGGCAAAGTTCGCCAGCGGCTACGCGATGAGATCGCGCTCAAGTGATTGACAACCGAAGAAGGCTATTGCCTATCGGTTGATTGAAATGGGTTTTGCGATAGAAAACGTCCGACTCTTCTATCCTGCTCAGTGCGCCTCCCACAGTCGGGAACAGATTCAGGTAAAAGCGAAGTCCGCAAAGGCCAAATGAACCCATCACAAGATGCGCTTCGTGCGCCTTTGCGACGTAATTGAAGTGGTCGTCCAAATTAAAGGTTTCTCCCTGTCTGAACGCCGTATAGATGCCGCGTCCAACGGCGAACTCTTCAAGGCCAAAGGCGACCCTAGCCAATTCCACAGGGACCGTTCCCGGCTCGTGCGTACCGGGACCGATGATTAGGTTTCTGCCGAAGCTGAAATTGAGCAGCGTCTTGAGGCACCATCGCTCTAATTTGCGGCTGTCCACCGTGAGATGTTTGGACGCCCAATTTATGTATGGCATCTCTTCGCGGGTCATCTTTGTCCGCGCAAAATCCCGGATGGAATCGAACGCGCTACCCGCCTCGGAATCCAACTCGCTCAATGCGGAGTTGTGATCCTTGCAAAGTATCTTTGCCGTCAGTGTTTCGATGCGGACTTCTTTGGGTTCGTCGAGACACCAATCGAGACCCTTCACGAATATCGACTGATCGGGGAACACGCATTTGGATACAAGATGCTCACGGCTAATACCGCCTCCGCATCCGCCAAGCGGTGCTGCCCAACATCCGCCGCTGGTGATTGCTTTCGCCATCGTTTGTTTATTCCACCCGGAGCCAGCCCCAGCTATGCTTTCAGGATGCTATTTTCACTAGCTTCGCCGCTGCCGGATCATAAACGAATTGGGTGATACTCCCATCCTTGATGCGCTTGACTACCTCATCTATGACAAACAGCGGTACGAGGAACCATTCGCGCGGCTTCACCGGATTGCCGAAGCGGTCTTTGATTTCAATGTCCAACTGCGCGGGATCGAAGACGCGATGAATCAGGTTTTCCAGCTTCACGCGGTTCACGTTGTAGAGAATGTAGGTGGCAACGATCTCCGCATCGGCCAACAGAAACGTGGGGTCAAGACTCGCGTTGACAATCCGCGTTTCAACCCGTCCTCCGGTCACGCCGATTTTATGCAAAACCTCACGATTGGCTGCAACGATTGGATTGTCTGACTTGCTTCGCAGAACGTAAATGGTCCCACTGGCGAGGTCGTCTGCGTCTTGTTCATCTGCGAACAAAGGCCCAGCGTCGGGGTTAGTAATGATGCGGCCCGCATTTTCTTTATCGGGATAAAGTGAGCGTTGGAAAGATCGCGCTAACGGATTGCTTTCGGTTCCGTTGTCATAGATGACCCGCAATCTGCTATCCCATCGCTCATCCCCTGTTTTGAAAGTCTCGCCAACCTCGGCAACGTATGCAATCTGCCCGCCGACAATGAAGAATTGCCCCTGCTGTATATCTGCCAGCTTGATCTGATCCATCCTGTCAACGGGCAGCGACCGGCGAACGCCCTCCTTCATTTCTCTCTGAACGCGCTCGAAGAGTGGTTTGAACGAATCGAAATCCTCGCACACGGTACGATTAGCGACTTCCTCGGCGGCACGCTTTTCAGAGCTTGCGCGGACGTGCCGCAATTCGGTGATACCGCTATCACCCGCTGCGCCCGCGAGTTCCGTCATCAGCTCGTCTTCGTCGATAGTCTCCGTGGGCGCGGCGGCAATCTTCGCGCCGGAGAGCAATCCCTGACGGTCGAGCGGCGCAAGGATCGCGCGGCACTCGTCAAGAGCGCGCAAGCGGTCCAGACGCACGGCATATAGGCGCTCGAAAATATCGCGTCCCTCCCCATGTTGCGGGGCGCATCCATGCTTTTCAACGAAACGCTGTATCTCCTCGAAGCCCGCAATAATGCGTTCTTCGCGGGGCGGGCGTCCGCCCTTCTTTTCCGGCTCCGCAAATTCTGCGAGTTCTGCGGCAAGTTCGTCGAGATTCGGGTCACTCATAGCGACCTTCCTTCTTGTAACGCATGAAAGCGGCGGCTCCTTCGGCCATGCGCTTTTCCCATGCGTCCTGCGAGTCGAGCGCCGGGAGCCGCCCGCGCTCCTTTTTGAACCGGAACGCGCGCACGGCAAGGTCTTTCGCCTCATCCGGCGTCAGACTTGTACGCTTGGCGGAGATTGCCACCGCTACCTGTTTCAGGCTTTCCTCGCTCATAGTCTTGGCGAGGATGGCGTAAGCCTCGCCAAACGGGTTAATGCGGTCAATCAGGTCGATGTCGAGTTCGCGCACATCCATCGCAAACCGGCGCACCCCGTCGATCAAAGCTGTATTGGCTGAAGGCTCCCCATTGCCCCCTAACCCGCCACTGGCAGCAAGCTGTTTGGCCTGTTGGGTAATGTTAAGGGCGGCAATGGCGTGCTGGCGCACGGCCTCCTGGTCTTCCTCGTCCAGTTCTGGATACTTATCCTTGATGATTTTGCCCATGCGAACCTGGGTCAGCTCTTCGGGCACCAATTCCTCATCGAATAGGCCGCGCTCAAGGGCAGTCTTGTCCTGGACGAAAGTTGCAATCACTTCGTTCAAATCTTCCTTGCAAATCCGTGCAGCTTGCTCGCTCTTGGGTTCGGCAAGCCCCTTAATCTCAATCTGAATTTGCCCTGTTTCCGGGTTGAAGCCGACATTGTTCCCGTTCGGATCGTAGCCGCCCGCGCCGTAATCATAGCCCGCAACAGGCCCGTTCTCTGGGTGCTTTGGTCTGAACTCGAAACGCGGCGCAAGAACCTGCTCCATCAGCAGGCTTGCCGCGATGGCCTTGAGCGTGTCGTTCACGGCCTCGGTCACAGCCTGCTCGGAAGCATCCGGCTCGGCAATCAGATTGGTAAAACGCGCTCGGGTCTTTCCGGGAGCGTCACGGGTAGCGCGTCCAATGATCTGTATCACTTCCGTCAGACTGGCCCGGTAGCCCACGGTGAGCGCATGTTCGCACCAAATCCAGTCAAAGCCCTCTTTTGCCATGCCAAGGGCAATGATGATGTCCACATAGTCACGGTTATTCTTCTGCGCCGGATCTTTCAACGCGGTGGTCACTCTATCGCGGCGGTTGGAGTCGTCATCCACCAGGTCGGCGATACGCAGGATGCGACCATCGGGGGCTTTGACAAGCTGAAATCCCGTTGCCGCGTCAATCCCTTGCCATTCGCCCAGCGCCTCAATGATGTGCTCCACCTCCCGCATCTTGTCCTTCGTGCTCTCGCGCGAATTGACGTTCGGGATGTGGATGATGGTCTTCTCGGTCGGGTCAAGGACATTCAAAATGTCGTCAACGTAAGAGCCGGAGTAGAAGAAATAACCGATGTCGAGTTGCTTGAGATACTGATAGCCGTTGAGCTGTTCGTAATACGTGTACGTGACAGACTCGAACTTCGCTTCGTCCTGCGGAGCAAGCACGGCCTCTGCATCACCCCGGAAGTATGAGCCGGTCATGGCGACGATATGCACGCGGTCGCGGGCGATGAACTGGCCCAGGTGCGCGCCCAGCTTGTTGTCGGGGTTCGCTGAAACGTGATGAAACTCGTCCACGGCAATCAGCCGGTCGTCGAACTTCTCTACGCCGAATTGATCGACAGCAAAGCGGAACGTCGCGTGAGTGCAAATCAGCACCTTGTCGTTGCTCTCAAGGAAAGTGCCGACGGCGTTCACCTTGCCGCCGTTGTCGCCGCCGGGGGCATTGCACAGGTTCCATTTCGGTTCCACGCGCCAGTCAGCCCAAAAGCCAAACTGCGTCAGCGGCTCATCGTAGAAGCTCGCGCCGATAGCCTTTTCCGGCACAACGATGATCGCCTGTTTCAATCCCTGATTTTGCAGCTTGTCGAGCGCGATAAACATGAGCGCACGGCTCTTGCCGGACGCGGGCGGGGATTTGATAAGCAAATACTGCTCGCCGCGCTTCTCATACGCGCGCTCCTGCATGGGCCGCATACCAAGCGCGTTCGCCCTTGTCGAACTGCCGTTCTGCGCGTAGGTAACGGAAATGAAGGGAACCGATTTCACCTCAATAGTCAAACAGTCACCTCTTTCATTCGCTGGCGATAGCGCCGCAAAAACAAGCGAGCCGTAATAAGGGTAATTTGAAGGCGAAACGTCGCGTCTTCTTCTTCGGACAGTCCGGGGTGTCCCCCATGCGGGTGCATCCGGCTCATCAGTCCCTGAACGTATTGGGGCTTCTGATTGTTTTCATTCCACTCGTTATATTCCGTCAACAGGAACGGCGGTTGAAGGCGTCCGAGAAAATCACGTTTCGCCTTACTGTCCTGCTGACTGTCGCAACCGAGATGGACGGCGATTTCATTCAAATAGCTCTCGTAGAAATTGCGAAGCTCTCCATTCGCCGAAGACCATTCACCACGCTGAAAAGCGGATACCGCTCGTTCCAAGTGTCCTTTGGCGACAGTGAAGCCGCTCTGAACAAGCAAGGAAGTCATTTCGCTTTCGGCTTCGCGGAAATCCAGTCCGGGGATGTCGGCGGGCAACATCCGCGCGAGTGTGACGATAGTGCGCGGGGACTGCCAAGGTGCGCTTGCAGGCGGTGGAACTTCCGTTTCAACTACCTCGAATCCATCAAACCTAAGCCCTGCGACAAATTTCTTCCAAGCGTCACTGTCGCGGACGCCTGGGGGAGCCTTAATCGCCGTTTCGACAAAGGCTCGCGGAAGATTCATAAGGCCGTTTTCGGTCATTACCTGGGGGGCATTCGGCATGGTGGCTCGTTGCGCCCAGCTTGCAACGCGGGCAGCCTTGCTTGACGAGTTACCGATAATGCCCCACTGAACCTCCAAAACCGACATATCGCTGTGTGACTTGAACTCAGCGATAACTTCGGTTGCGGCAACAATGGTCATATTGTTGAACTCTGTCATTTTCTTTCTCCCGCAACGCTTGCAAGGGCGGCCTTGAGAACTTGAAAGCAGAGTTTCGCCGTGTGCTCGTCGGGCGTGAAACCTGATTGCATCTGCGCGTATGGATGAATGTAATTGCGAAAATCTCGTAGTCCGTGACTGAACTTCTTTACGTCAGGTTTCAATAAATCTATCTCGCAAGCAACGTCGATGAACTGAGCAAGGCTCCACTCATGCAAAGGCTTTACACTTCCGTCCTTGGCCTTCGGGCTGGCCGTGGCCCGATTGAACTGCGCCGGAGCTTTCTGAGCCGCTCCTAGCAGGACGGCTTCAAGTACGCTTCCGCAAAGGAAGATCACAGAAAGATGCGCTTTCGCGCGTAATGCTATTCGAGCCTCGGCAAGTCTGCTTTCAATGATCGGGATGGCGAGCGGTTCGACCGGCAATTTCTGAATGTTCGGAATCGTGAACTCGTGATTCAGGAAGTCGTTGGCGGTCTGTGTCGGCGTTGCGGCGGCCTGCGGCTTTCCTGACAGCCGTGCGACGATGCCCCGCACCTTTGCAAGAAGCTCCTTGTCGATTTGCTTCTTGTTAAGCTCACAATCGACTTCATATTCGTCGATCATGGCTGACAATACCTTGCCTACGACGGAATCGTTTTCGGTATCCCAGAACGCGCGGAGCTTCTTCGCCTTCGATGTTCCATACGTCTGATATTTCGGGCCATGAATATCGACTGCCTGACGATGGAAGAACGTGCCGAAACTATTATCGGAATAGTTGAGCACATAGCCGCCGTCCATATTCAGAAACTTTTCAAGATAACGCTTGTCAATGACCGTGAGGCTACTCATGCGGCCCCCTTTGTTTTCGTCATCTTGGTATAAAGCTCGAACAGTTTTTCCAGCCGCTCGGTGTCATTCTTAAAACGGCGACCGATGTAAATGCGTTCCAATACTTCGTCATTGCGCTCGTGCGCCTGGCGCAAGTCCTCCGGCATGGTGTCAGGATCGTAAAGATCGGCAAGAGTCGCCGGAAACTGATGTTCGCGCGCAAGTAAGATGTCCTCAGCGCAGCGCGTAAGGTCTGCCTTGTTCTTCTCTGTCAGAGTCGGGACGGGAAATGTATTCCAACCAAGTGTGCTTGAGTAGCGATAATCAGTCTTGATCCTGCCACAGACTGCCGCTATCCAAATTAGGTGTGTACGAGAAACTAGCAGAGATAGATTCCAAAGCGGGGCATCGAAAAGCGCAAAAGCACCGTCCGCAATAATGGTTCCTTGCTCAAAAAGGCTCACCGGAAGATACGGCCTAGACTCCGATGAATGTCTAGGGATAACAACAGGGATTTCCGATCCAGATTGTCGAACCTGTTGAAAAGCGTGAGGGGTATTTGCTCCGTCTTTAGTGAGCTTCTTTGGGCTTTTCGAGCGCATCGCCCGCACGAGCGCAAGTCTTTCGGCAATGGCGGGGATTTGTACCGCGCAATCTTTTTCTTTGTCTTGAATCCACAAGCAGAAGCGCAGAGACCCCTTGATGGAGTCATCTGCTCCGACGAATCTGCGAACAAATGCGCTCGCGCGAACATCTGATGTTCGCAAGCTGGTTGCTTCGTCCAAGTCAAGAATGAGGTGGCCGCCGTCCGCCGGTTTGTTACCGTTCGTCATTGCTGCAACCGACGACACGGCATCCGTAGAAGCATTGACGACTATGTTCTTATACGGGACGAGATACGGACAGATGTTCTCAACTTCGCGGCGTTGCGGATTATCGTCTCCGATGTACTCGAATAGTACCGATTTGCCAGTCTTTGTTCCTAGGCCAACGACGACGACTGTAACTCCGGCATTATGCGTGGCGAGGTTCGACCACTTGAAAGAAGTATGGGCGAAAATGATTTCCTGCCCGCGCTCAAGGATTAGCGGCCATAAGCGCGCAACTTGCTCTCCCTGTGAGATTGAGTTTGTGGCGACAAATGCACACGCTGTCTTTGTGAAGCGAGCATACTCTGCAAACTTGAAGAACCAGCCGCACACATAATCGAGTGATTTCCAGTTCTGAGTCCATTGAGCAAACACAGCTCCCATATCGCTCTTTTGCTCTGGCGTTTGCTCTGTCCCGCCCTTGTAAGGCGGATTGCCGCAGATATACGTTTCTCCGCCCTCGTTCTCAAAGTCGATCTGCGCTTGGTCGAGCGGTGTGCTGAATAGGTCGTCCGCCTGCATCTTCACACCCGTTCCCGTCGGCGGGCAGATGCTCAACCAATCAAGCCGGAGCGCGTTGCCGCAAGTGATCCAGTTCTCCGCCTTCAGCGGCAGGAAGACAGCTAACGCCTGTTGCTCCCCTCGATGCAAAACATCACATTGGAACTCCGCAATGACAAGGGCAAGGCGCGCAATCTCCGCTGGAAAATCTCGCAGTTCGATGCCGCGAAAATTCGTCAGCGGAATCTCTGATAGCCTATCCGGCTCGCCGCGCCGCTCGTTGATCTCGGCCTCGATGGCACGCATTTCTTTGTACGCGATAACAAGGAAGTTGCCGGAGCCGCAAGCGGGATCGAAGACTCTAATCTTCGCCATGCGTTTGCGAAGGTTGAGCAAGGTGCGCGGGTTGTCGCCTGCCTCGGCGAGCTTCGCGCGCAGGTCGTCAAGGAAAAGAGGGTTGAGCACCTTGAGGATGTTGGGAACGCTGGTGTAGTGCATCCCAAGTGCGCCGCGCTCCTCGTCCTCGGCGACGGCCTGAATCATGGAGCCGAAGATGTCCGGGTTGATCTTTGTCCAGTCGAGATTGCCTATATGGAGAAGATAGGACCGCGCGATTTTGCTAAAGCGCGGCACTTCCATGTTGCCGGAGAATAGGCCGCCGTTCACATACGGGAACGAATTGGACCACCTGGGCAACCCCGCGCGCTCACGATTTCCGACCTTCGTGTTCATGGCGTGGAACAGCATCTCAATCACCTGATGAGTGTTGGAAGAGTCCTTCGCGCTCATCTGCGCGATAGTGTCGGTGAACAGGCCCTTGCCGATGAAAATGTCCGTATCTTCCGCGAAAAAGCAGAAGATAAGCCGCGCCATAAAGTGATTCATGTCGTGGCGGCGCGCGGCTGTGCCCCATTCGGGATTGTCTTTCAGCAATTCGACATAAAGCCGGTTTAGGCGGCTGGTGGCGCGAATGTCGAACGAATTTTCGGAAATTTGCCGAACGGTGCTGATGCCCGCAAGCGGCAGGAAGAATCCGAAATGGTCAGGAAAATCCTTGTATGCACAGGCAACAGGCGCATCGTCGGAAGCAAGATTCTCGGCTTCCAGCGTTTGCCCGTCCGTCGCCAGAATGAATTTGGCTTTGGCCCGCGTGGTGGAAGGACTTTCCCGAAGCGCCGTGAGGGTTTTCGTAACCTCACCTTCCGCGCATACCCTGATATGGATATTGTTGGTCTGGAGAACCCCGCCAAGATCGGACTTGTTTGACGCGCCCGCGCGCAGACGCTTGATCGTCGTCTCCTTGTTGCCGAAGGCTTCAAGGAAGGCATACGGGAAATTCGCGGGATCAAACGGCTGTTCCGCCAACTGCGAAATAGCTTCTTCGATTTCAACGGCGTTCAACGGACGAACCTTCCAAAAAATTCTTTTGCGGTTTTGGCTGTCGCATCATCCGAGCCAAACTCTTTGGTGTTTCAAGGATACTGACCAGTCCACGGCTCTGTCGAAACCTGGGGCCATCATGAGTGGGCGTAAGCGGGTTCTGAGCGCAGAGAGAACGAATCTTCGGCAAGGAAGGTCTGGTAAACCTCGATGTCCCGTTTTCTCGCAATAGCCAGAACTTTATCCCGTTGTTCCGCATTCATGCGTGAACCGAGATGTAGACATTTTGGCTTAGGAACGCGCCACCGAGAGGGTTCTTTCACCAGACCTGCGGGTATGACGAGCCGCCACTCGCGCTCATAACTCCATTCTGGAGATTTATAGAGCGATGCCAGCGCCGGGAACAAGATATTAAATCCCGGACGGTCGCGGAGAGCAGCAAGATAGTATCGGGTGGCATCGAAGAGCGCGTCGGAGTAGATAACGGGATAGAGCATTCGCACAAACAAGTTCTCGGGCGGCAACACTTGCAAGTCATACTCGATGGAGAATCCACGGTGTTGGTCGGCGTAGTGAGACCACATGATGATGGAATCCACCGTCCCGCTGAAAGAACAGACTTTCAGCGAGTCCTTATGACTTCCGGGCAGCAATTCCTTGACGGCTTGTTTCCATTGCTGCACCTGTTCCTCGAAGGCCGCAATGAAGGGCGGCCAGAATTCTGGCGGAATCTGATCCTGTCCAAGCAGGGCCTCCTGTAATGCGATGGCAGGATTCTCCGCTGCGAGGAGAGCCTTCAACCGTTCGGTATCCAAATCCTTGTCCAGACCTTGCTTGATTAACTCTTTGACCCCGTCTTGGACGATGGAGGAGGTCAGCGTTTCGCTGGTAATGGAAATGCTGCTGTCGTAGGGGTCGTTGTAGTCCGTCGGGGAACACACCCAGACACAATCGTTCTCAAGATTTTGCAGTGACCAATCATCGACTTGCCGGTACTTGAAGACGCTGTTCGGGCGGTGGTCGTATTTGATGGCAAGCGCTTCTTCGACGCGGAGGTTCTTTGCTTCTTCATGCGCCAGACAAGTGACCATTTGTGCTTGCCATTCTTCCATCGTCTCTCCGTCAAATCGTCATTGAGTATCGCTCCGTCTCAGTTGCCAGAGGCGCTGGATAATCTGGCATAGGTATTGGTCAAGTAGCGAACGTCGCTTGCAAGAAAAGGTGTGCGTCCGTTTTGATTCGCCCCTCTGCATCGAGCCAAGGAAAGTCAGGCCGATGGGAGTAGACATAGCTGGATGCGGTCATCATCATGAACGTATTGTGCCGCGCCACATCGATTGGCTCCATGTGGGGGATCGAAATCGCAGTCCTGGTTCCATAGAGCACGAGATGGCGGCTGATGGGATAGATGACTACACCCGCATTCTCAAACCCCATTCTCTCGCTGGCAGGTCCGTCCATGACCACAGGATTGTCTGAAGCGACAAAGTCTCCTGCGTCGCTGACGACCACGCCCCAATGTCGTTTTTCCAGCGATTCCATTACACCTATCGCATTAATAAATCCCTCTTTCAAATACCAATCGTTTCCGATGTTCAGCGAAAATTCTCCGGATTGGAAAAACTCGCGCATCTTGTGATACTCGCTACCTTCAGCGCCAGCCGGAATCGCCGCCTGCTGTAAGGTGCGCTCCCAGGACTCTTGACTGCTGAGTGCATCAGAGAGTTTATCGCGCATAAAAGTGTCCGTGAAGTTGAAAAGAAATGGGCGGAAGGCTGGCACACGAATCCACTGGATCGCCATGAAGACAATAAGACTTCCAAGTTCATCGTCGTCGGGAAGTCGGCGTTCTCTGTCCAAGCGTTGCAGGATGGGGGCAATGGTTCCCTCGATCCCGGCCAGTTTCGTTTCCACCAATAGAGGGTCTTTCTCTGGATCGGAAAGACGGTAAAAATCGCGCTGATGGCCTGCGTTCCTGGGATTAGTAGGCCATTGGTTGCCGGTTTTAATGTCGGTCTGTTGGAGGCGGCCGTCTTTCTCGCCGGAATCTGTAAACCCGGCCAGCCAGCATTGCGGAACGTAATGGTGTGCTCTTGCGTTGGAACTCATAGACGGCCTCGGCAGAGATTTTCAATTCACAGCAACTTTATGTGATATATTATCACATAAGACGAATGGTGCCACGGCTCAGCAAATCGGACGCTCTCAAACTGCTGCGCGAGTGTTTTAAGAGCGGCGTCGTGGAATATCATCCGCATTTTGCGCAGAGGTGTAGAGAGCGCGATGTTGACCCAGCGGATGCGCAGTTTGTCCTCCGTAAGGGAATCATCTACGACGAACCAGAGCTGGATGTGCGCTTTCAGGAGTGGCGCTACAAAGTTGAGGGCAAGCCCCCGGACAGGGAGAAGAGATTAAAAGTGGTAATTACGTTTATGGAACGAGACGAAGTGCTGGTCATTACAGTCATGCTCGACAAACGATAATACCGACGGTGAGGAAAAGTCATGAAAGGAAAGCAGCGAGTGTGCCGTGAGTGCGGCGGAAACGCCAAAATCGTGCGGAAGGACTATGGGTTTACTGAAAGCGGATTGAACAACGTCTTTCTCAAGGACATTGAGGTTGTTCTCTGTGCGAAGTGCAAGAGTGAATCGCCGAGGATTCCGAACCACGATGACTTGATGCGAACGATTGCCGTGGCGCTGATTGACAAACCGTTTGAACTGGCCGGTGATGAAGTCCGCTTTCTCCGAAAATATCTCGGGGAAGGCAGTATCGCGTTCGCACAGATGCTAGGAATCGACCGTTCTCATCTTTCCCGAGTGGAAAATGGAGCGATGGCGATTAGCAAACAAACCGATCGGTTGGTGAGGACTGTCGCTCTCGTAAGAGATCCGTCATTGTTGGATAAGCTCAAACGACTGGGGCGTACCCAGGAGATTTTGGAACGTCTAAGCGCCATCGAGCCGGAGACGAACCCGGTGCGAGTCCAACTGGACCATGCCGAGGACGGCTACACCTATGCGCTGAAAACGGCAGCTTAGGCATTAGAGGAAACGATGACGAATAAAGTGATTGACCGTTACAGCATCGAACTGGAAATGCCAGCGGACCTCGCGCAACCTGCCTTGCCCGTGCGCTGTATCGCAACAAACATGGAGGATGGCTCGACGACAGAAGCATGGCTGACGCTTGAGAGCACTCGTGCGCTACTCAATTTCGCATACGGCCATGAGAAAAACATCGTTGACTCGTGGTTCCAACAGCTCCAGGATCACCACTACGCCGACCTGATTGCACAGCATGGGGCAACTAAGCCAATTCGCTGCATCTTCAATTCCGCAGAGATTCTGCCATTTGGTTTTAAGCAGGAAGAGCTACGTCCGTGGCGTGATGAAATCGAAGCGTGAGCTGAGGCCGATTAAGCAGAAGCCTTGAAACATCAGAGGAAGGATCACAACGCTGCACGAAGAACAGCCGCCAGCGGCGGCTCGTGCGCGGAGATTTGCCGCTAAGAACGCCCCGGCGGGGCAGCGGCAAATCAAGAATCATGTCAGTGAGAAGAGTCCAGACTGGACAGGAAATCTGCGCCAGCCTCCGCCACGGCTCCGGCCAAAGATGGCTTCGGGGAAGGTTCACGGTCAGCCTACTCTGCGGTGCTGACCTCTCTTGGATTTATCGTGCGTCTCCGCCGCTTTCGATGCTTTAGCCCTGGTAACGTCCACTTCCGGGTGTGGCAGTTCCCATCCCGTCATACCTTGTAGCACGCGATCCGCGTGCTTGATCGTGTTCACATGCCCATAGTGCTGCTCGATCATCTGCACGGATGTCCCCATCTGTTCAGCAAGGAAGTACACGTCCACGCCCTCCTGTAATCGCAGCGTGGCATACGTATGCCTAAAGCAATAAGTCGATCTCGGCACGCCCTGCGTGCCTTCGCGCAGGTTTGCTTTGTCCAAGAGGTCAGCGATCAAAGACACATAGAGACTTTTGGCAGGCTTGCCATTCACCGTCGTAAAAACCCGATCTTCCAGTTCTATTGCTTTGGAGATTGAGCGGATGCGTTCCAGATAATCCCCAACGCTCTTTGGCGCTACCAGCTTGCGCGACTTGCCTTTGCCTTGGACGAACAGCACAACGATCTCACGCCCCTCGCGATCTTTTGCAGGCATAATGTCGCGCCAGCGGAGATTCTTCATCTCCGCCGGCCTCATGCCGGTGTTACAGGCAATCAAAATCATGTTGTAGGTGACGGTGCGATACCAGGTGCTTGAAGGTTTGTCCGCTTCCGCGATCCATTTCCTGCCAACGGTATGGAGCTTGCGATACTCCTCCAGCGTGAACTCATCCCTCCGCATCGTCTTGAGCTTTGGGCGCTCGTCGTAACGCTGACTGGCAGGAACGTACCGCTTCTTGATGGCAAAGTTCATCACCGCGCCAAAGATCGACATCTCGAAGCGAATCGTGGAATCGCTGATGAAGGGAACCGTCCGCTCCCCGGACGGTTCCACCTTAATAGGTTTCAGAACACGAATACCGAGAGAATTCTGAGTCTTGGTGCGGCGCTCAGCTTCCTTGTCCGCAAACTCCTGCGCCATCTCGTCGCTGACTTCGCGGACGCCGTTCCGCTTCAGGCGTCCCGCTCCGTTCACTCTGCGCCAAGCCGGATAGCCACCCCACAGCTCATCTCCAATCAAATGCACCTGAGTCGAACCGACGTACCTATCCAAGGCACCTTCGATCACGGCGCGTATCTTCTTAGGCCGCGCCGCACTGATCTCCCCACGCTGCGCTCGCGCTTCCTGCGTTAGCAGATACTCGCGGCCAACCTCACGGAAGGGATGGTTGAACACCGGGACATCATGCTTCAGCCGGAACCTGATGTCCGCATCCTGGTCGAAGGCGCGTTCCCGCGCCACATCAACGTCTGTTGTCTTGAGGGAAACGGTCTTATAGCGGTCTGCCTTCGGAATCTTCATCCGGCAGTACCACATGCGATGCTCCACATCGCCACGCCGGAAGATAATCAATCCCGGCTTGAGTTCCGCTTTGTCGGTGACGAATGCCATGTTCGCCTCCACTGATTTAGACGTGTTCCGTGCAGATTCTGTGCAGGTTTTTTCTGCAAGTTGTTGAATCCTCGTATTTGTGTAGGACTCGTATAGATAATATCAGAATACTAACTTGTTTTATTGCATTTATTTATGTTATATCTGTCATCCTGACCGAACCGCAGCAGTTTTTTAGCGGGCTCTAACGGGCGAAGTTGTACGAGAGCTGCAGCCCGCGGCCATTCGCGGTATTCACCGTGGAGAGGGAGAAGTAGCGCTTCTCCGGCGACCGATGACGGACAACAAATCCGCCGATCAGGTAGCCGAAAGTGCTCCCCACCACTACATCCGACGGAAAATGGTCCCGTGCCATCACCCTTGAGGCAGAGACGGTAGTCGCCAGGGAATAGACCGCCAGCCGCGTTCTCCAGCCGTCATACTGCGCCGCGACGACGTGGGCGAAGGCCCAGACATTCATGGTGTGCTCGGAGGGCATCGAGCCGCCGTCCGGCCAGGTTTTCAGTCCATGCGGCCAGAATCGCCCTGTGCCATCCCCCGTATTCGGCCGCTCCCGGTCGATGGCATACTTCATCGCCTGATCGACTATGGTTGCGTCCACCATTGCCTCGCCTGCCAGCACGCCGGTGTCGCGCAGCTGGCTGTTGCCCGTCTTCGCGCCGAGAAAATAGCCTATGGCCGCCGAAGCCGCCGGGCCATAGAGGCCGCCGTAGTCTGAGACTTTCTTGAACTTGTTTTCCCTGCTGGGATCGACGCCGAGTGTCCGCATGGCGTGCGCGTCATAGTCCAGCCCCAGCCCCATGGCAACGCCAAATGGCACAATCCAAAGCAGATCCTTGGGTGTGGTGCGCAGCGGGCTGGTGACAATGCCGAGCTGATCCTGCCCGATCATCTTGGCGCAGGTGACCAGCGCGGTGATGCCGCAGTCCTCGGCCGACAGCGTTTCGCTCTGGCCATAGAGCAGGGAGGACGAGAGGAAAATCAAGCCAAGGAAAAGAGAAAGCCGTCTGAACATAAACTCCATCGAGCTTACCATTCAGACGGCCTGGGAATGAGATAAGGGTGAGTTACTTCTCGACTTCTACCCCGCGCCAGAAGGCTACATGATTCTTGATGTTCCGGGCTGCTGGCTTGGGGTCGGGGTAGTACCAGGCGGCGTCCTGGTTCTCCTGACCGTCGATCATCAGAGAGTAGTACCGCGCCTGGCCCTTCCATGGGCAGGTCGAGGTCGTCGAACTCGGCCGGATATACTCGCGCTTCAGCGCGCTCTCAGGGAAGTAAATATTCCCCTCAACCGTTTCAAATGTGTCACTCTCCGCTACTACTTTTCCGTTCCAGGTCGCTTTTGCCATGGTGCTCTGCCGATTCCCTTCCTGCGTTAACACAACCTCGTACAACTTACCAGATGCAGACCATCGGCGAAAGGATCGGATTTCGAGGTTTTCCAGGAGAGACTGACCCCGTTCCGATTTGGTTTCCGATCGCTTACGGCTTGGCTCTCATCACTTCTATCCGCTGACGGATCAGTTCTACCCGCCGCCGCGCCTCCGGGTACTTGTCGAGCAACTGTCCGGTTTTTGCGAGGAGCTCCGGCACCTGCTCGCGAATGGCCGGCAGCAGCGGCTGCAGCTTGGCGTAAAGGAAGAGGTTTTCGCCGTTGCAATCGAGAAACATCTCGGCGTTGAGCGCCCCGTGCAGCACGAAGGATGCGGCCATCTCCCAGTAGCTCAACACCTGCCGCAGATAAGCATTGCGCGGGTGGTCCATCGCGCGGAGCACGGCAAAGACATCGTCCGCCGTGGACGGCCAGAACTCGGTCACGGCCCAGTTCCGCGCTGCACGCATGGTCTCCTCCGTGCGTAGTTCATAAAGCTTTAGAATCAGCTGCGCATCGGCATTCGTAGCCAGATTTGTTTCCATAAGTCGAGCGATTTCCTTTAGCGTTCCGAAGTTCCTGCCCTCCCATCATAGCTGCCAAGGGCTGTTTGCCGGGCTGAGAAGCCAGTCTGTGGATAACAGTTATCAAAGGAGAATCATTATCACCTTCCGGCGCTTTCCGGACCCTGATCGCTCTGCGCTGTTGTCCGGAAATGGACAGCAGATGTCCGGAAATGGACACCAAGTGACCTTTGTCCAAGCTCCTTATTTAGCTAACTATCGCAAAATCATCGAGATGCAAAACAGGATGCATTGGCCCTCTTCCTGCATAAGTAAGAGTCGTGGATATCGCCAGGCCAGACATTAAGAAGAAGAAGGTTCGCCGCCAGGTTGCAACGGTGGTGGTTGTAGTGCTCGTCGCGGCAGCAGCAGCGGCGGCAGTTTTCAGGCTGAAACCGGCTGCACCTACCGTAGACGCGAGCACCATTTGGCCCGATACGGTCAAGCGCGGCCCGATGATCAGGCAGGTGCACGGGTTGGGCACGCTTGTCCCGCGCGAAGATCGCATCCGGCTGATTCCCTCGCAGACGGAGGCGACGGTGACCCGCATCCGGGTGCTTCCGGGCACCAAGGTTCAGGCGGACACGATCCTGATGGATCTGACAGACCCGCAACTCCAGCAGGAGCTGCTCGATGCCCAGCTGCAGCTGAAGGCCGCCCAGGTGGACTACCACAACCTCCAGGTGAAGCTGGAGAGCGAGCTGATGGATAAGCGCGCTGCCGCGGCGACGGTGACTGCCGACTCCAGCCAGGCGCAGCTGCAGGCGCAGACGGACAGCCAGTTATACAAGCTGGGAGTGATCAGCGGACTGGCCTATAACAAGTCGAAGTCCACCGCCGATGAGCTGAATATTCGCAACAAGATCGGCCAGGAACAGGTGGACATGAACCAGAAGGCGATCGAAACGCAGCTCCAGGTGCAACAGACCAAGGTGGAGCAGGCGAAGGCGATGCTGGAGCTGAGGCAGAACGAGCAAAATGCGCTCGAAGTGCGCGCCGGAATCGACGGCGTGCTGATCGATCTGCCGCACCAGGTGGGAGAACACGTTGCGCCGGGAACGACGCTCGCGAAGGTTGTGCAGCCGGACCAGCTCAAGGCCGAGCTCAAGATTGCTGAGACGCAGGCGCACGATATTCAACTTGACCAGCCAGCGGAGATCGACACCCATAACGGCATCGTGCCGGGGCATGTGAACAGAATTGATCCCGCGGTAGTGAACGGAACGCGCACAGTTGACGTAGTACTGGATGGACCGCTGCCACCCGGGGCGGTACCGGACCTGAGCGTGGACGGGACAATCGACCTGAATCGCCTGAAAGATGTGCTCTATGTCGGACGCCCTGCCTTCGGCAACGAGAACAGTACGATCAGCCTTTTCAGAATCGATCCTGACGGCAAGTACGCCACGCGGGTGCAGGTAAAGGTAGGGATGGCGTCGGTGACGCAGATTCAGGTTCTCGAAGGACTGAAAGAAGGCGACCGGGTCATCCTGTCTGATATGTCGCGGTACGACAACACGGATCGCGTGCGTCTGGAATAACGCAGCAGCAACCAAGGAGCGAAGGCCTATGGATATGCAACAGCCACTGATACAAATTGAAGGTCTGACAAAGGTCTTCTACACGGATGAGATCGAAACGCACGCGCTGTCCGGCATTCACCTCGAGATCAAGAAGGGTGAGTACGTCGCGATGTCGGGCCCCTCGGGCTGCGGCAAGTCAACCCTTCTGTCGATCGTCGGACTGCTCGACACGCCGAGCGGCGGTAGCTACATGCTGAACGGGCATGCGGTCGAGAACCTGAACTTTGCGCAGCGCTCGCGCATTCGCAACCAAGAGATCGGCTTCATCTTTCAGAGCTTCAACCTGATCGGTGATCTGACGGTGTATGAGAATGTCGAACTGCCGCTCACCTATCGCTCCGGCATGGCGGTGGCGGAGCGCAAGCGCCGGGTGCAGGAGTCGCTGGAGCGCGTGAGCATGGCGCACCGGATGCGGCATTATCCCTCGCAGCTCTCAGGTGGTCAGCAGCAGCGCGTGGCGGTGGCTCGCGCCCTCGCGGGATCTCCATCGATCCTGCTGGCTGACGAACCTACCGGCAACCTGGACTCGCGCAATGGCGAAGCGGTGATGGAGCTGCTCCATAACCTGCACAGCGAAGGGGCGACGATCTGCATGGTGACGCACGATCCCCGCTTTGCAAAAGAGGCTGAGCGGCAGGTGCATCTCTTCGATGGCAAGGTGGTCGCAGAGGGCGATCCGCTGGAGCATGTGCTCGAGGCGCGCTGAAGATAGAGCGCGCTTCCCAGCACACAATCGAGCGGCGAGTGGAAGGCAGCGTGGCCTTGTGCGGATACGTGTGTGGAAAGAGCCAGCTGCGCCCCGCAGCCAGTGACGGAGAGAAGGTCGGATGATTCAGTTACGCAATATCGAGCGGAGTTACAAGGCAGGTGTGGGCCAGACGTGGGTGCTGCGGCGCATTCAACTGGATATTCGCGAAGGCGAATTTATCACCATCATGGGGCCTTCCGGCGCGGGGAAGTCTTCCCTGCTGAATGTGCTGGCGCTGCTCGACGATCAATGGCTGGGCGAATACTGGTTTCGCGAGCAGGCAGTGCACACCATGAACCGCAAGCAGCGGGCTGAAGTTGCGAAGCAGTACACCGGCATGGTCTTCCAGAGCTATCATCTGCTCGACGACCTGACGGTCGCTGAGAACATCGATCTGCCGCTGAGCTACAAGAATATCTCGCGCTCCGAGCGGCAGGCGATGGTGGCCGACACCCTTGACCGATTCAACATAGTCGGCAAGAAGGATCTCTTTCCTTCGCAGCTTTCGGGTGGCCAGCAGCAACTGGTCGGCATTGCCCGCGCGGTGATCCATAAGCCCGCACTACTGCTTGCCGATGAGCCGACAGGCAACCTGCACTCGACGCAGGCCAAGGAGATCATGGAGCTCTTCCGCGAGCTGAACCAGCAGGGAACGACGATCGTGCAGGTGACGCACTCGGAGGCAAACGCGGCTTACGGTTCGCGCGTGATTGAAGTCCGCGATGGATGGATGACGCGCGATACTGCCAATCCCGATATGGAAATGACAAAGGTGGACGCATAGTGCGGCGTGTAGTGACGATGATGTTTTGCGGATGGTTTGCGGCTTCGGCCCTGGCGCAGCAGTCAGCGGCGCCTGATGCTCCGGGACCGGTGAATACTCCCCCGACGATAGCGCAGCAGGCGCAACAGGCGCAGGTGCAGGGTCAGGCCGTGATGCCCCAGGGGTTCCATGTGGAGCTGCCGCACTCGCATAATCCCTTCTCGGCCTACAGGTCGAGCAACGTGGCGCCGCTGAACCTGTCGAATTCGCCGCGGCTGCAGCAGCTGGTGCATAGCGGCAAGCTCTATCTGTCGTTGCGCGATGTGATTGCTCTGGCACTTGAGAACAATCTCGACCTGGCCTACTTCCGCTACAACATGCCTATCGCGGAGACGGATCTTGCGCGCACCAAGGCCGGCGGCATCGCCTATGGTGTGAACACCAATGTGCAGCAGGGTACGGCAGGAGGCTTTGGCAGCACGCAGACACCGTCCGGCGCCAGCGGCACAAGTTCAGGCACGAATGCGGCAGGCGCGGGCGGTATTGTAACTTCCACGCTGGGCGCGGGAACCTTTGTCAATCCATTTGACCCGCAGCTCTATGTGCAGGGCTTCAACGACCATACGACGCAGCAGCTGGTGAATACGGTCCAGTTCGGTGTTCCGCTGTACCGGCAGAATACGACGGAGCTGCTCTCCGAGTATTCACAATATTTCCCGCTCGGCACTCACGTTGCGGTGGATTACACGGGATATCGGCAGACAACGAACAGCCAGTTCAATATTCTCAATCCGAATCTCTACTCAAATCTCCTCTTTTATGTGAGCCAGCCGGTGCTTGCCGGCTTCGGACTCGCCACCAACGAGCGCTACATTCACATCGCGAAGAAGAACATCCAGCTCACCAACCTTGGCTTCAAGGCGCAGGCCATTGCGACGATTACGCAGGTGGAGGACATCTACTGGGACCTGGTGAGCGCCTATGAAAACGAACAGGTCATGGAGCGCTCGCTCGAGTTCGCGAACAAGACGCTGGATGACGACCGGAAGCAGCTTGAGCTGAAAGCCATTCCCGCGATGCAGGTGATGAAGGACGAGTCCGATGTGGCGACGCGTGAGGGCGACCTGACGGTGGCAAAAGCCACGCTGAAGCTCAACGAGCTGCTGATCAAGAATGCGCTGACGAAGACGATCGATGACCCGCAGCTGGAAGATATGCCGGTGATCCCACTCGACCGCATGGGCGCGCCCGACGAGAACGCCACCAAGCCCATCGAAGCCCTGATTGCGACGGCGGAGAAGAACCGGCCCGACGTGGCGATGGATGAGATTGCCATGCAGGTGGCGCAGATAAGCCTGCGCACGATCAAGAACGAGCTGCTGCCATCGTTGCGGCTCTACGGCGAGTATGTAGGTAACTCCAATGGCGGCAGCCTGAACCCGGCGTGCAGCCTGGGTACCGGATGCGTTTCAAATCTTCCCACCGGCCTGGGTGGGACTTTGCAGAACACCTTCAATTACACTGCGCCGGAGTACCAGGCCGGCTTCAAACTGAACATCACGCTACGCAATCGAATTGCGAAGGCAGACCAGTTTCGCTCGGTGCTCGAGTATCGCCAGAGCGAGCTGACCTTTGAGCAACAGAAGAAGAGCATCCGCTTTGATGTGCGCAACTCGCAGTTTGCGCTGCAGCAGGCTGAGGCGCATGTGGATGCGGCGCGCAAGGCGCGGGACCTGGCGCAGAAGACCTTCGACATCACCAGGCAGGAGCAGCAGCTGGGGGCGAAGTCCAGCTACGACACGCTGTCGGCGCAGCACGACCTCGCCGTGGCCGAATCAGCGCTGTCAGCAGCGCAGGCGGCCTATGAGAAGGCGAAGATCGACATCGACCGCGCCGTAGGCGATACGCTGGAGCACAACGGCATCTCGATCGACGATGCCAAGAGCGGTGTCGTGACGCACATGTAAGCTGGTGCAGGCGGAAAGAATTGCAGGCGATGGCTGCTCTCCGCCGGAACGGAAAATTTTCTGAACGGGACAGCTGATCTGCAAAGTCAATGACGAACGTTTCTCCCAATCCGTGCGTGCTGATCGCCGACGATCAGCCGCACATACTCGATGCGCTTGAGTTGCTGCTGCGCCCGGAGGGTTTCCGCGTGGAGCGCGCCGACTCCCCGGCCATGGCGCTCGCCGCAGTCAGGGCTTCGCAGTTCGACGCGGTGTTGATCGATCTGAACTACGCCCGCGATACGACCTCAGGACAGGAGGGGCTTGACCTTCTGAGCGCCATCAAGGCAGTCGACGCACAGGTGCCGGTGATCGTGATGACGGCGTGGGCGAACGTCGAGCTGGCGGTGGAGGCAATGCGGCGCGGCGCACGGGATTTCATCCAAAAGCCGTGGGAGAATGCGCGCCTGCTGACGGTGCTGCGCACCCAGATCGAGTTGCAGCAGACCATGAGAAAAGCCCAGCGGCTGGAGGCGGAGAACCGCATTCTGCGGGGCGGCAAGCTGCCGCAGCTGATCGCGACCTCGCCCGCGATGGAAGGAGTGCTGAGCACGATAACGCGGATCGCACCTTCCGACGCAAATGTTCTTATTACGGGCGAACACGGCACCGGCAAAGAGGTAGTGGCGCAGACGCTGCACACCCTGTCGGCGAGGGCGCAGCGCACGCTGGTAGCGGTCAACACGGGCGCGCTGCCTGAGGGCACGTTCGAGAGCGAACTCTTCGGCCATGTGCGTGGCGCCTATACGGACGCGCGAACGGAGCGGATCGGACGCTTTGAGCTGGCTGACGGCGGCACGCTGTTTCTCGACGAGATTGCAAACATCCCGCTGCGGCAGCAGGGGACGCTGTTGCGGGTGCTGGAGACGGGCGAGATGGAGCGCGTCGGATCGTCAAAGACGCGCAAGGTGGATACGCGGCTGCTCTCGGCAACGAACGCGAATCTGCGCGCCGAGGTCGAGGCGGGAAGGTTTCGCGGCGACCTGCTCTTCCGGCTGAACACGGTCGAGATTCATCTGCCGCCCTTGCGCGAGCGGCGTGAAGACATTCCGCTGCTGGCGGCGCATTTTCTCAGCCGCTATGCGGAGCGGTATCGCAAGCAGCTGGGCGGTTTTACGCCGGAGGCAATGGGCGTTCTCACGCAGGCGGCGTGGCCGGGGAATGTTCGCGAGCTTGAGCATACGATGGAGCGCGCGGTGCTGATGGCGCGCGGAGAAAAGATCGAAGCGGTGGACCTGGGGCTTGGCGTGAGCCGCTCCTCTACGCAGACGCTCGACGAGATGAGCCTGGAATCGGTGGAGAGTGCGCTGATCCGCAAGGCGCTCACTCGCGCCGGGGGCAATGTAAGCCAGGCCGCCGAGGCGCTGGGGCTGAGCCGTGGAGCGCTCTATCGCCGCATGGAAAAGTATGGTCTCTAGCAGGGCGGACTGTTTGCCCGTCGATGAGCTGCTCCCTGGCTGTATAAGAAATGCATGACACAGCGGGGTCGAGCTGCGGGACGGCATGCGGGCAAGAGGCCGGGCACAGGATTCGCGTTTGAGGCGCGGATCAAACTGCTGCTGCTGCTCCTCTGCCTGCCCGCGCTGGTGCTGCTGTGGCTTCTGCTGTGGATCGAGCGCGTCCCGCTGCTCGGTCTTGTCGGTTCACTGGTAGCCGCCGCGCTGCTGCTGGCGATTCTCTCTGTCGCGCTCTTTGAACAATTTGTCCGTCCGCTGCAGACACTGGCAAACGTGGTGGCTTCGCTGCGGGAGCAGGACTACTCCTTTCGCGCGCGCGGCGCCGCACGAGGCGATTCGCTGGGCGAGCTTGCGGCGGAGATCAATGCGCTTGCAGATACGCTGCAGGGGCAGCGGGTGAGTGCGCTGGAGGCAACCGCGTTGCTGCGGCGGGTGATTGAAGAGCTGGATGCGCCGGTGGTTGCTTTCGATCAGCAGCTGCGGCTGCGGCTGGTCAATCCCGCGGCCGAGCGGGTGCTGGGGCTGAGCTCGGAGAGCGATCTGGGGCGCGGCGTTGCGGAGTTGAAGGTGGCGCCGCTGCTTGCGGACACCGCTGAGCAGGTGATCACGCTTGACTCGGCGCGCTGGATGGTGCGGCGCACAACCTTTCGCCAGCGAGGTGTGCCTCATACGCTGCTGCTGCTATCTGACGTGAGTTCAGCGCTACGCGAGGAGGAGCGCGTGGCATGGAGGCGGCTGATCCGCGTGCTGGGCCACGAGATCAGCAATTCGCTGGCGCCCATCAAATCGATTGCCGGGAGCCTGCGCTCGCGGCTGCCTGCAGATGGGGGAGATCTGGAACGAGGCCTGGGAGTGATCGAAGCACGGGCCGAGTCTCTGAACCGCTTTGTGCAGGCTTATCGTCAATTGGCGCAGTTGCCGCAACCGGTGCTGCGGCGCGTGGCGGTGCGTCCGCTGCTGGAGCAGGCGGCGCGGCTGGAGACGCGGATTGCGGTCGAGGTGGGTGAGGCCCCCGAGGTGGAATTGCTGGCCGATCCGGACCAGATGGAGCAGTTGCTGATCAACCTGGTGCGCAATGGAGTCGAGGCCGCGATGATGCCACGCGAAGAGCACGCGAGCGCTGAGGCACGGGTCACGGTACGATGCCTGGTCGAGGAAGGAATGGCGGTGATCGAGATCATCGACAATGGTCCCGGTTTTGCGAATGCGTCCAATCTGTTTGTGCCGTTTTACACGACAAAGAAGAGCGGCAGCGGCGTGGGGCTGGTGCTGGCCCGGCAGATTGCCGAAGGGCATCAGGGAACGGTGGAGCTGCGAAATCGGACCGATGCTAGCGGGTGCGTGGCCGAGGTGCGTATTCCACTGGCGGAGTAAGAGGATTGCCCCATTCTTTCGCGGGAAAGAATGGGGCAGTGCACCGCAGGCAGCCGATCAGTAGTGGAAGCGGTAGCGAACCTCGCCGTAGATCTCGCGGGGATCGTTGTAGTGGAAGCCGCCGAAGGTGAGGCTGTTGTCCAGCAGCACACGGTGATTGGTGACATTGGTTGCGTTGACTGAGAGAGTCGTCTTCTCGCGAAAGACCTTGCCCAGCGCGAGGTTCAGCGAAGTATCGTGAGGCAGATATTCCCCCGGATATTGCGCGTTGGGGTCGCCGTTGGTAAATCCTGAGCCATAGTAGAGATTGGCCGAGCCATAGGCGTGCCACGGAAGCGAGCTGTCGATGCCAGCATTGAGCGTGTTTCGCTGGTCGTGGTCGAGCGGCGTATAGCTGAAGCCTGCATCGCATTGCGGCGAGGAGACAGGCGTGCAGATAAGGCCGCCGGTGATGGGACCGCGCTGCTGCGCGACCTGGTTGGAGTAGGCCAGATGCACCTGGCCCAGGCGAGCGATGGTCGGCGAGTGAATAGTGAGCTCCCAGGCCTGAATCAGCGCGCCGTCGATGGTCACGGGGAAGAAGATATTCGATTCGCCGACGTTGGAGTGGTCGAGGAAATTGTTGGCGCGGGTTTTGAACGTATCCGCATCGAGCAGCCAGCCGTGGAAGGGAATCTGCAGGCCGAACTGATGCTCCTCATCGCGCTCGCCGTGCAGCGGGGTGAAGGCAGTATTGGTGCTATTGGCGTAGCCGATGAGCGGCCCGGCGGCGGTAAGCAGCGGCGGCGCCTGGTAGTAGCGCCCGTAGAACGCGCGGAAGACCCAGTTCAGTTTAGGAATCTGGACTGCGATGCCGAAGCGCGGATCGTTATCGCTCTCGGAGACGGTGCCGCGAAACTGCGACGAGCGCAGCCCGGCGATGAGCGTCAGCCAGCTGGTTGCCTTGTAGTTGTCGGAGACATACTCCTCGATGAGACCACCGGCTGCGCTGTCCTTGACGGAGAAGTTGGGGAAGCTGCCGTCGTTGAAACGCGAGCCGAAGGTGTAGCCGTCGTGCTGGCCGAAGGAGTAGAAGCCGGCCTGCAGAGTGTGCTTCTTCCACTCTGTAGAGAGGGAGGCCTGCACACCGCCGTAATTGGTGGCGCGGTCTGAGGTGGTGGCGACGGGCATGTCCTGCGGGTTTGGTTCATAGTTGGCGCTGTTGTAGTGGTAGAAAGGCGAGAGCTGCAGCAGGGTTGTGCTGTTGAAGCTGTGCGCCCAGGTGAAGGCGGAAAATCCATCCACCTCATGCTGGCCGTCGCGGAGGCCGCTGGAGTTGTAGAGCTGGTTTTCAAGACTGTCGGGATTAGGATCGTAGGGAATCTGGAAGTAGTCCGTACGAAGCTGGCTGACGAGGCGCAGCTGATCCCTGGGCGTGCGGTTATAGACGAGCGAGTTGAAGCCGCCATAGCCGTTGGCCGCATCGTGATATGCCTTGGAGACGGGCGGCATCAGGCCGTAGTCGGTGCGGTTGCCGTTGAGGCTGGCGTAGTAGGCGAAGCGCTCGGTGTGGTCGCCGAAGTTGAACTGGTCGTTAGTCTGGTTGAAGCTGCCGTAGCTGGTAACGAGTTCGGCTTCTCGCGATCGCTCGAAGCCGGTGCGCGGGGCGACGTTGAAGACGCCATAGGTACGGTCGCCGACGTCAGCGTTGTAGCTGCCGCGCTGGACTTCAAGATAGTCGATGTCCTTGGGGTCGATCTGCGCCCCGAGGTTGCTCGCGATGTTGGTGTTTGGGATATCAACGCCGTCAATCTCCCAGCTCACCTGGTGACCGCCGCGCATGTGGAGCATGTCATGCACCATGTAAGCGCCGGGGACATAGTTGGTGATCATGGCCTGGCTGTTGGTGCGGTCGCCGCCGGGCGTACGGGCAATATCGATGCGGTTGATAGTGGTGGTCGGGGTGACGGAGTTGACGTTGGCGACATCTGTCTGCGAGGTCACCTTGACCGACTGCTGGACGCTGCCCACCTGCAGCTGAAAGTGCAGGATGGGCGAACTGTCAGAGGCGACGCGCAGGGTCTGCTCCAGACGGTCAAAGCCCTGGGCGGCGATCTCGATGCGGTACTCGCCGAGCGGAACGGCAAGCAGGGCGAAGTAGCCGTCGCCATTGGTCGTGGCCGTCTTCGAGAAGGAAGAGTGGACGGCGTGAATCGTGACTGCTGCGCCCGGCAGCGGGCGATGCTGCGGGTCATGCACAATGCCCTGGATCTCTCCAAAGACAGTTGCATGCGAAACGGGGATGAAGATGAAAGAGCAAAGAAAAAGCAGTAAGAGATAACGGCGCACTGAGTCCTCACGGAATAGCGATGCTGCAAAAGGAGTGCTCCCGGGCTCCGGCGCATGGCAGAGGAGGGCCTCTGTGGCGCGGTGAGAGAGAACGGGGAGCAGGGCTTGAGGAGCTTAGAGGCTGCTGGCGGGAGGGCCGCGCTTCTGGCGCGTGCGTGAGAAGGAGAGCCGGTAGCGGGCTTCGGCTTGCTGGGGCGAGTTCTGCTGGATGTGGAGAGAGATGGTTTGCCTGAAGGCCGTCGGCTGGCTGAGCGAGGAGCTCGAAGCAGGCGCGGTGGACTTGGGTAGGCATGGGCAGCGTTCCGGAACTTTTGCGATGGTTCTGCTGCTGGTTGCGGCTGCAGCGCCTCCGGCCATGCTCATGGCGCAGTGATGATTGCCATTGCGGCGACAGCAGGCGGGCAGGGATGCTTCAGTGGGCGTGGAGGCGAACAGGGGCGCAGCCGGCATGAGGCCGAAGAGCAGAAGGAGTGCCCATGAGAGTATGCGTTCCACAATGACCCTTTCACGAGTTTAACGCACACACGGGTGTGCCCTTTTAACACATGCAGCGATTAGTATGAAGCAAGGCTTCGGCCTCCATTTCTATTTCAGGCGGATCAAAAGATTGAGGATCAAGGCGGCAATTCTCGGTTTCGGCACGGTTGGAAGCTCAGTGGCGCGTATTCTGGGCGACCTGAAACCGGAGGGGGTGGAGCTGGTTTCCATTTTCAATCGCGATGTGGAGCGCAAGCGCGTGGACTGGGTTCCTTCGCAGGTGCGCTGGACGAGTGACGTGAAGGAGATTCTCGCCTCGGACGTGGATGTCGTGATTGAACTGGTGGGCGGACTGGAGCCTGCGGGAACGTGGGTTCGCGAGGCGCTGACAGCGGGCAAGTCGGTCATTACGGCGAACAAGAAGCTGATTGCGCAGGATGGAGTGGCGCTCGATCGGCTGGCGCGCAGCAAGGGGGCAAGCCTGCTCTACGGGGCGGCGGTTGCGGGTGGAATCCCGGTAATTCCGGGGCTGAACCAGGGGCTGGCCGGGGAAAAGGTCGAGCGGATCGAGGGCATTCTCAACGGGACATGCAATTTCATCCTGAGCAAGATGGAGCAGGGCGCGGAGTTCGCGCCGGTGCTCGCCGAGGCGCAGGCGCTGGGCTACGCCGAAGCCGATCCCACCGAGGATGTAGCGGGCTATGACGCCCGCGCCAAGCTGGTGATCCTGTCTAGAATCGCGTTGCGAGCCGATCTGGCGATTGAGGAGATTGACTGCCGTCCGATCACGCCGGTAGCGGCAATCGATTTTGATTACGCGAAAGATTTAGGCTGCACGATCCGGCAGATTTCGCGTGCGGAGCTGCGCAACGGCAAGGTGCTGGCGACGGTTGCGCCGATGCTGGTGCCGAAGGGATCGCCGCTGGCGTGGTCGCGGGGCACGGAGAATATGGTGCTGGCTGGCGGCAAGTACGGCGGCGATGTGGTCTTTTCCGGACACGGCGCGGGAGGCCATCCTACGGCGGTGGCGGTCGTTTCCGATCTGCTTGCGATTGCACATGGTTCGCGTGCGGTCGACCTTCCCAGCCAGAAGACCCCGGTGAGCGCAGACTTTCTGCTGCGGCACTACATTCGCTTTGTGGTGGATGACCGGCCAGGAATTGTGGCCGGGATTGCGGGGGCGCTCGCCGAGCAGGACATCAACATCAATGTAATTCTGCAGAAATCAGGCCATGATAAGGTGAGCATGCCTTTTGTCGTGACAGTAGAGCCCTGTCCGGTCTCGGCGCTGCGCCGGGCGCTGGCCAAGGTCGCGGAGATGGACTGCCTGCGGCAACCGCCGCTCGATCTACAGATACTGGAACCGGAGGGCTGAGGCCGGCTTCCTGAGTCCTTCGCCCCGGGCATGGCGACCGCCGCGGGTGCTATAGTTTCGCCGTCGTGTCATCTCATGGGTGATCCACGGCATCGAAGGAGTTATATGGACGGGATTACGGTCGCTCCTCACTCACTTGCCCCGGTAGGGTCCCCGGAGCAGGCTGCTCAACTGAATTGCTCCATCACAGTGGATGGCCGGCAGGCGATGGCGATCGCCGGCGAGCCGCTGGTCGATGCGCTGAACCGCAGCGGAATCGAGGTGCCGCAGGTCTGCTATCACCCCAGGCTGGGGCCGATCCAGACATGCGACACCTGTATGGTGAAGGTGGGCGGCAAGCTCGTCCGGGCCTGCGGGACAAAGACGGCCGATGGCATGGTTGTCGAATCAGAAGCAGCGGAGGCACGGGCCGCGCAGCGCGAGGCCTTTGACCGCATCCTCAAGAACCATCTGCTCTACTGCACGGTCTGCGACAACAGCAACGGCAACTGCACGGTGCATAACACGACCGCAAAGATGAAGGTCGAGCACCAGAAATATCCCTACACGCCGAAGCCCTACGAAAAAGACATGTCGAACCCGTTCTACCGCTATGACCCGGATCAGTGCATCCTGTGCGGTCGCTGCGTAGAGGCGTGCCAGAATGTGCAGGTCAACGAGACGCTCTCGATCGGCTGGGAGATGGATCATCCGCGCGTGCTGTGGGATGGCGGCCAGCAGATTGCCGGTTCGAGCTGCGTCTCCTGCGGCCACTGCATCACAGTCTGCCCGTGCAATGCGCTGATGGAGAAGTCAATGCTCGGGGAAGCGGGCTACCTGACGCACCTGCCTGCTGAGGGGCTGGAGAAGATGATCGACCTCGTGAAAGAGCTTGAGCCGGAGACCGGCTATGGCCCGATCATGATGGTTTCTGAGACCGAGGCCGCCATGCGGGAGGTTCGCGTGAAGCGGACGAAGACGGTCTGCACCTACTGCGGCGTGGGCTGCTCCTTTGACGTTTGGACGAAGGATCGCCACATTCTGAAAGTCGAGCCCGGCGAGGGCGCGGCGAACAATATCTCCACCTGCGTCAAGGGCAAGTTTGGCTGGGACTACGTGAACCACGAGGACAGGCTGCAGCAGCCGCTCATCCGCGAGGGGGATGCGTTTCGCCCGGCGAGCTGGGAAGAGGCGCTTGCGCTGATCGGGAAGCGGCTTGGCGGCATCAAGGCCGAGCATGGGCCGGATGCGCTGGGGTTCATCTCTTCGTCAAAGTGCACGAACGAAGAGAACTACCTGATGCAGAAGCTGGCACGCGCTGTGGTGGGAACGAACAACGTAGACAACTGCTCGCGTTACTGCCAGTCGCCAGCGACGCAGGGACTCTTCCGAACCGTTGGCTATGGCGGCGATTCGGGGTCTATCTCAGACATCGCGAGCGCGGCAATGGTGGTGGTGATCGGCAGCAACACGACCGAGAGCCATCCGGTGCTGTCGACGCGGGTGAAGCGCGCCCACAAGCTGAACGGGCAGAAGCTGATTGTTGCCGACCTGCGGCGGCATGAGATGGCCGACCGCGCAGATATCTTTATCCAGCCCAGCCCAGGGACCGATCTGGTGTGGCTCTCTGCGGTGACGAAGTACATCTTCGACAACGGGCTGGCGAAGATGGACTTCATCGAGCGCTGGGTCAACAAGGTAGAGGAGTACCGGAAGAGCCTCGAGCCTTTCACGATGGAGTACGCAGCAAAAATTACCGGGCTCAGCGTTGAGACCCTGACACGGGTGGCCGAAGAGATTGCGGCCGCTGAGTCGGTCTGCATATTGTGGGCCATGGGGGTAACGCAGCACTGCGGAGGGTCGGACACATCGACGGCCATCTCGAACCTGCTGCTGGCGACCGGCAACTATATGCGCACCGGAACCGGCGCGTATCCTCTGCGCGGACATAACAACGTGCAGGGAGCGAGTGATTTCGGCTGCATGCCAATCTATTTTCCCGGCTACGAAAAAGTTACGGACGACGAGGTTCGCCATCGCTACGAGCAGGCCTGGGGAGTGAAGTTGTCATCATCCAAAGGTCTCGACAACCATGAGATGGTGCGCGCGATTGAGGATGGCAAGCTCAAGGGCATTTATCTCTTCGGGGAAGACATGTTCAGTGCCGACTCGAATGCGAATTATGTAGGAGCGCAGTTCGCAAAGCTGGACTTCTTTGTCGTGCAGGACATCTTCTTCAGCGAAACCTGCCGCTATGCGGACGTGGTTTTGCCTGCCAGTCCGAGTCTTGAGAAGGAGGGCACTTTCGTCAACACGGAGCGGCGCATTCAGAGGCTCTATGAGGTTCTGGAACCGCTTGGCGAAAGCCGGCCCGACTGGCGGATTGTGCAGGACATCGCCAACTCCCTGGGAGCTAAGTGGAACTACACTCACCCGGCTGACGTGATGCATGAGGCAGCGTCGCTGGCTCCCATGTTTGCCGGAGTGACCTATGACCGGCTGGCGGGCTACAAGACGCTGCAGTGGCCGGTGGCGATCGACGGAACAGACCAGCCGCTGCTCTACACGGAGAAGTTCAACTTCCCGGATGGCAAGGCGAATTTCTATCCTCTGGAATGGATCGCGCCCTGCGAAGAGATTGACCAGGAATACGACATTCACCTGAATAACGGGCGGCTGCTCGAGCACTTCCATGAAGGCAACATGACCTATCGCGTGAAGGGGATCCACGAAGAGACGCCAAATCGCTTCCTGGAGGTTTCGCCGGAGCTGGCTGAGGAGCGCAACCTGCAGACCGGACAATGGGTGGACGTCACGTCCCGCTACGGGGAGCTGCGGGTGCAGGTGCTGGTGACGGATCGGGTCAAAGGGAAGCAGGTGTTCATTCCTTTGAATTCACCCGAGAAGCCGGTAAACCTGCTGACGAGTCACTTTACCGATCGTGTGACCCACACGCCTGCATACAAGGAAACGCCGGTCCACATGAAGATTCTGCCGTGGAAGGGCGAGAACCCGCTGCCGGGGATCAACTTCCGTAATGGGCATCCGACACCTCAGCGGGGAGTCGAGGTGGAGCGTAAGTGGGCGCGTAAGGATTACCGCCTGCCGGGCGATGAACTGGTGCAGATCAAGACGCAGTAAAACGGGAGCACGATCGAATGGCAAAGCCAATTGAGATAAAGCCGCGCTCAAAGGATGCGCGGGAGGAGCTGCAGCGGAAGCTGGCGAACGCGCCCGTGGATCACGCGGCGGCGTTGCTCTCAGGATATGAACTGCTGCAGCAGCTACACGATACAGGGACGCTGGACACGCTTCGAGGGCTCTTCGGGGCAGGCGACGTGGTCGTGAATCATGTAGCCACCCTGGCTACGGAGCCGGAGACGGTAACGGCTCTGCGCAACCTGCTGATTCTTGGAAAGCTAATGGGCAGCATCGACCCTGAGCTGCTGCATGGAGTGTCAAAGGCAGCGCTGGGCGGAGAGCGCGTACCACCACAGGCGGAGCCGCCCTCTCTCTTCGCTATCCTGCGGCGTTTCGCCTCCCGCGACAGTCGCCGCGCACTGAGCGCAGCCGCGGGCATCGTGGAGCGGACGGGCCGCGTGCTGGCAAAGAAGCCCGCGGAATGAAAGACGGCTGCATCTAGAGCCGCTTTCTTACCGCCCTGCGGGTAATCTCCGTCGTCAGTCCGTAGACGACATGGGTAAACCATTCGCTGACTCTCGCCTGAGATGTCTGCGGGGCAACAGAAATTTGCTGGTCAACGGGCCCATCCGAATTGAGAGCGGTCAGCAGGGAGCGGTGGGTCAGCTTGTTGACGGTGACCCCAAAGGCTGCACCGCGCCATACAGACACAGGCGGACGATACTCCATCATGGCTCCGTAGGCTGCGCCTGCCACAGCGCCGAAGGCCCAGTGAAGCGCCTGTGGGGATCTCTGCTGTTCCGTGGACGGATGCGGCATGGGGGACGGATGAGGTACGGGCTCACCATGTACGTGCGCAGGAACCAGCTTTCCGGCGAGGATGCTGCCAGCCGCCCCGGCGAGGCCACCCACGAATCCTGCCAAGGCTCCCTTCAAAATTGATCTGCCGCTCTTCATGCTTTCCATAGATGCTGTTTGGAGCGATTTCGCTATTGCGGCGACTGCTGTGTCTGGATCGAATTGTCGTGGCCCTGGGTATAGAAGAGGTAATAGCCGAGGAGCAGAGAGCAGGCAATCAACACGAATACCCAGGTAAGAGTCTTGCAGGCTTTGCTGGTGGTAATCACGGATCGGGGCATACTATTCCATCAATGCAACATTAGAGTGGCCTTTAATATAGCAAGGCTGCAAGAAGTAGATGCTGGAAGTGGGCGGCGAGCCGACATCCGCTTCTGCTACTTGTTAGGATGAGGTTGCGTGCGAACAATTAAGGTCAAAACTGCTTCTGCCAGCTATTCCGTATTTGTAGGAGATGGCTTCGTTAATAAAGTTTCCGCCCTGGTGAGGCCGCTTGTCGCGAAGACAAGAGGCCGGATCTTTGTGCTGACCTCGCCTGAGATATGGGCGTTGTGGGGAGAGCGTTTTACCGGCTCCTTTCCGGAACAGGCGAAGCCGGAGGTGCTTTTTCTACCCGCGGGGGAGCGTTTTAAGCGGCTGGCTGAGGTAGAGCGGCTCGCAGCGGAGCTCTCGGCGGCGGGCGCAGACCGGTCCTCGCTGCTGCTGGCCTTTGGCGGCGGGATTGTGGGCGATGTCGGCGGCTTTCTCGCAGCGATTTACATGCGCGGCATTGACTATGTTCAGCTGCCGACCACGCTGCTGTCGCAGGTGGACTCCTCAGTTGGCGGCAAGACGGGCGTCAACCTGACAACAGGCAAAAACCTCATCGGCAGCTTCCATCATCCTCGCGCGGTGTATGCGGATATTGATGTGCTCAACACGCTGCCGGATCGCGAGCTTCGCGCCGGGCTGATGGAGAGCGTGAAGGCGGGCATCATCCGCGATGCGAGACTCTTCAGCTACATGGAGAAAAATGCGGCCAGGATTCTCGCGCGCGATGCCGAGGCGCTGGAGTATGTGATCGCCACGTCCGTGCGGATGAAGGCGGAAGTGGTGGGGATCGACGAGCGCGAGTCAGGCCTGAGGATGGTGTTGAATCTGGGACACACGGTGGGCCACGCTATCGAGGCGGTAACGAAGTATCGTGTGCTGCTGCATGGCGAGGCTGTGGGCTGGGGGATGCTGGCGGCGCTGCAGATTGCACGCGGACGCGAGACGGTAACGGATGCACAGGCTGAGCGGATCGAGCGGGTGATTAAGGCCTACGGGCCGCTGCCGGGTTTTCGCGCTACGGCTGAAGCGCTGGCCGAGGCGACGGCGCGGGACAAGAAGAACCGAGCCGGCACACGGCGCTTTGTGCTGCCGGTGGGCATTGGAGCGAGCACCGTCGTCGACGACGTAAGCGAAGCTGAGCTGCTGGCTGCCATTGAGCAGATGCTGGGGCGGCGATGAGCGCAAGCGGCGCACAGCCTGCCGGGGCTACCACTGAGCAGAGCGCTGCCGCGGCTGTTCGCGAGATGTTCGACGCGATTGCTCCGAAGTACGACCTGCTGAACCATGTGCTCTCAATGAATATCGACCGGCTGTGGTGGTGGCGGACGGCACGCCGATTCAGGCAGACTCTGGCGAATCCCGACGCGGCTGTGTTGGACATCTGCTGCGGAACCGGCGATATGACGCTGGCGCTGCTCAAACGTCGTCCGGAGGGCGGACGGCCGGTGATTGCAGCGGATTTTGCGCATCAGATGCTGGTGCGGGGAGCGAAGAAATTCTCAGGGAGGGGCGCGGTGGCTGTCGAGGCCGATGCGCTGCACCTGCCCTTGCGGGATCGCTCGCTCGACCTGGTTACCTCGGCCTTCGGCTTTCGCAACCTTGCCAACTATCGGGCGGGACTGGAAGAGTTTCGCCGGGTGATGAAGCCGGGCGCGGAGCTGGGCATCCTCGACTTCAGCGAGCCCGAGGGTGCAGTGGGCAGGCTCTATGCTTTCTACTTCCGGCGCGTGCTGCCGGCCATTGGATCGCGCATCTCAGGTGTAGCGGGGCCGTATGCCTACCTGCCATCGTCGGTGGAGCGATTTCCGCCGCCGGCGGAGATGCTGGCGCTCATGCGTTCGGTGGGCTTTCGCGATGTAAGCTGGACCCCCTACAGCTTCGGGATTGCCGGGCTTTATCGCGGAATCGCGACGTAGCTGGCTGCCTCGGGCCGGTATGCGGCTCCCTGCATTCGCCCGAGAGATGCGAAACTAGAACACTGATATGGTCACCTCTGCCACCGCGCGTACCGAGAAGAGATCTGTAGCGTTAGCCTCTGTGCTGGCGGCGGTAGTAATGACTGCGCTGAAGCTCGCGGCAGGGCTCTTGACGGGTAGCCTCGGCATTCTGTCAGACGCGGCGCACTCCGCGCTGGATCTGGCCGGCGCCGCGCTGACATGGCTCTCGGTGAGCATCTCAGATAAGCCCGCCGACGAAGAGCACACCTACGGCCACGAAAAGATCGAGAACGTCTCGGCCTTCGTTGAGACCTTCCTGATGGTCGCCTCGTCGGTGTGGATCACCACCGAAGCCGTCATCCGCATTTTTTACCATCCCGTGGTGCTGCGATTTACGCTCTGGCCGGCGGGAGTGCTGGTGCTGTCGATCGTGGTGGATACCTGGCGTTCGCGGCGGCTGCGCGCGGTGGCTGCGCGGCATGGCAGCTCGGCCCTTGAAGCGGACGCTATGCACTTTGCCTCGGACATCTGGTCGAGCGCTGCGGTACTCGCAGGGCTGGTTGCCGCGTGGGTCGGCGCGCACTTCGGCATAGGGTGGCTGCGGCTTGCTGACCCTATCGCGGCGATAGCGGTCTCGGGACTGATCGTTCGCTTTGCCTGGCGGCTGGCGTGGCGCACGGTGGAGGCCCTGGTCGATGCCATTCCTGCGGAGACGCGCCACCGGATGCTCGTCGAGGTGCAGAAGATCGACGGTGTGCTGTCCGTTGATAAGGCGAGGATGCGGCGCTCGGGCAACTCGCACTTTGCTGACCTGACGATCTCTCTCTCACGGCAGCTTACTTTTCAGAAGACCGAGGAACTGGTCCGTGAGGCCACAGAGGCGGTGCGGCGCGTGCTGCCGGGAGCCGATGTCGTCATCCATCCCGTGCCGCGGGCGGGTGGCGCAGAGAGCATCTTCGACAAGGTGCGCGCGGTGGCTTCGCGCAACAATGTGATGCTGCACGATGTGAGCATCCAGTCGCTGGGCGGCAAGCTGCATGTGGAGCAGCATATCGAAGTCAATGAAAGGCTGGCGCTCCGTGAGGCGCATGACTTCGTGCGTCGCATCGAGGACGAGATACGGCAGGAGCTGCCGCAGGTGACGTCGGTGCTGACCCACATCGAGAGCGAACCGGCGACGATCGAAGAGCCGGTGATGGCGCAACTTGACCGCGAGCTGGAGCAGCATCTGCGCAACGCGGCGACGCAGCTGCCAGAGGTGATCGACATCCACGAAGTGGCGGTAGGGCGCGTAGGGGACAAGCTGCAGCTCTCCTGCCACTGCACGCTGCCCGATGAGCTGACGATGCAGCGGGTGCACGAGGTAATTACTGCCCTCGAGGACCGCTTCAAGCTGGAGGCTCCGGAGGTGCAGCGAGTGCTGATACATCCTGAACCTGCGACCGATAATCATCATCATTAAGAGAGTGGCGTCTAGATCCAGAGGAGAGAATACAGGCATGATTGCAAGCGCAGAGTGGAAGCAGGGCATGGAGTTCGAGGGGCGTTCTGAGAGTGGGCATTCGATCCACTTTGACGCAACGCCGGAGCACACGACCGGGCCGAGCCCGATGGAGGCAGTGCTGGCGGCGCTGTGTGGATGCACCTCCGTCGATGTGGTTTCCATCCTGAAGAAGAAGCGCGAGCCGGTCACCGGGCTGGTTGTCTCCGCCAAAGCGGAGCAGGCTGGCGAAGCGCCGCGCGTCTTTACCAGGATCATGCTGACTTACCGCGTGAGCGGCGGCGTCTCCCAGAAGGCGATGGAAGACGCGGTGACGCTCTCGAAGACAAAGTATTGTTCTGTTTCGCTGATGCTGGATAAGGCAGCCAAGATCGATTACGAGATCGAGTACGCCTGATGCTGCGCGCTTTCCGGTTTGGCGTGGTGGTGCTGGGGCTGTTTGTCGTGGCCATGTTGTCGGCCGTGATGACGATGCACTTCGCCATCCACGGAGCCGAGGTGACGGTGCCGGACTACCGCGGGCTGACCACCGCCGAGGCGGCGCGGCGCTCCGCATCGCTGGGGCTGACGCAGAGTGTCGACAGCCGCTTCTACAGCGCAGACATGCCCGCAGGCCGCGTCCTGAGCCAGTCACCTGCTGTTGGCACGGTCGTGCGGCGCGAGTGGCACCTGCGGCTTACGGAGAGCCTGGGGCCGCAAAAGGCGGCAATTCCAAACGTGATCGGGAAAGAGGAGCGCGTGGCGACCATTGAAGTTCGGCGCGCAGGGCTCGACATTGGCTCAGTCGCGCATCTACCCTTCGCCGGGTCGCCTGAGAATACGGTGATCGCACAGACTCCGGCGCCGGATGCTGCAGGAGTGGAGAGGCCGGTGGTGAGCCTGCTGGTGGCGGCTGCTCCCGATGTTGTGGCAAGCGGCGGCATGGTCATGCCGGACTTCACCGGCCAGCCCTATGCGGCGGCTGCCGCTGCTGTCACCAAGGCAGGCCTGAAGCTGGCCCCGGCAAAGGATATGGCGGTGAGTATACCGGCGGTTCCTGACGTGGCCTCCACCAAGCCGATGGCTGCGCCCATTCCGGCCGGAGCGGTGGTGAGCCAGAGCCCGCCTGCGGGCTATCGTATCGATCTCGGGGCGCAGGTAGAGTTTACAGTGGCGAAGTAGAGCACTCCGCCTTGCGGAAGATCTGGCGCGTCAGCGGCGGATGAAGTACATCACCCAGCTTGCGGCGATGACGATCCCGACAAACATGACCCAGCAATAGGCTCCGTAGCGAACCATGGCGCGGGGTGAAGTGCGCTGCGTGATGCCGAAGACAATTGACGCGAAGGTAGCGAAAAGCAGCACGGCAGTGAAATGGGACGGGGTAAAGGTCATGCTGCTGGCTTTCTTCCAATTTTGAGATTGTGCGCGTCCACGGCAGAGATGAAGTTGAGCAGTCCGGCGACCACGATGAACTTGGTTCCATAGTCGGCCGTGGCCAGCTCAACCGCAGGGCCTCCGAGGTCGGCGATACGCCCGATAAAGTAGAGCAGCCCTGATCCGATGTCGCCTACGAAGCCGAGCATCTCCAGGGTATCGCCGGTATTCGGCGCGTAGAGCTTGCCCTGCATCATGAGGCCGAGCGAGAACATGGTTGTGATCGAAAGAAAAAGCAGCAGGGCGCGTATCCAGTGGCGGGTAAAGAGGTGTCCCGCACCGGGTATGAGCCAGCCTGCCAGGAGCGCTAGAGAAAACAAACTGTTTCGCGAGCGCGACCCGGCCGCGACCTGAACGTTAGAAGCCATCTGTTTGATGATACCCCACTAAACCCGCACCAGTTCGTTCTGGATGCGTCCGGTGACTACAGCATCGGTGGCGGAGGTGAGCATATTGATCTCGCTGCGCACTCCAAACTCCGGCAGGTAAACGCCCGGCTCGACAGAAAAGCAGGTCTGCGGCAGGATCAGCCGCTCGTCGTGCGTCTCGAGATTATCGAGGTGCGCGCCGTTGCCGTGCAGCTCCGCGGCAATATTGTGACCCGTGCGATGAGTGAAATATTCTCCGAAGCCTGCGCCGTGGATGACAGCGCGGGCGGCATCGTCTGCCTGCCATCCTGCGATGGGTTCGCCGCTGCGGAAGGCCTGCTGAATGGTGTTGATGGCAGCGTCGCGCGCGCCGCGCACGGTGGCGAAGACGAGCTGTTCGCGCTCCGTGGGCTCGCGGCCTACAACACCCGTCCAGGTGATGTCATACCAGCAGGAGCCTGCCTCGGGCTGCCGCGCCCAGATGTCGATAAGCAGGAAATCGCCGTTGGCGATAGGCTGCGAGCGTTCGGCGGTGGGCTCGTAGTGCGAGTCGGAGCTGTTCGCGTTGACGGAGACGTTGGGGCCGTTTTCAGTGATGAGCCCGGCGCGGACGATGGCCTGGCGCAACCACGCGGCGTGGTCATGCTCGGTGACCGCACCCTTGTTGTCAATTCTCTGGCGCAGCAGACGGAAGCCCTCGGCAAGCAGCTCATCGATGGCGCGCTGGGCCACGTAGTGGCTGGCGATCTGCGCATCAGTTAGCACCGCCTCAAACTGGCTGACGAGGTCGGCCGAGCTGACGATGGTCTTGCCCATCTCGCGCAGCATCTCGATGGTGCCGGCGTCGACCATCGAGACGTACATGATGGCGTTGCGCGGCGAATACTGCATGGCGATGCGCTGGTAGGGCGCGAGGATGGTCTGGAGCGACTGCTCCAGCTCCTGCCATGAGGAGTAGCGCGTCTTCGCGCCGGGCAGAGGGTCGAGACGTCCCTGCTCAATGCGGTGGACGAGCTTCTGCGGCTCGCCCTCGGCGGGAATCAGGTAGAACCAGCGCCGGGTGACGTGCAGGGAGGTGCTGAGCCCAAGGATGCGGTAAGCGATGGGATCGCGGTGATGATGATCGTAGAAGAGCCACGCGTCGAGGCCGGCTTCGCGAAGGGCGGATTGGATAGCAGAGAGGTCCATGGCTTTGTTTGCGACGAAGGATGAGTTTATCAGTCGTATGCGGCGCGTGGCATACTGGGCGGGTTACTGTTTCAGGAGAATGGCATGAGTCTGTCGAGAAGAAATATCTGTGCGCTGCTGCCGGTGCTGCTGGGTACGGCTGCGCTGGGGTCGGACAAGCCGATTGAGTCATTTGTAGCGCCGTTTGATACGCTGCCGGTGCACCCGAACGGCGCGAATTCATCGCGTCCGATTCTGGATGGAATGACCCATGCGGGCGCGCACCTTGAGGTGCATGAAAGCGTGCTGGCGCCGGGTAGCTCGCCGCACCCGCCGCACCACCACGTGCATGAGGAGCTGTTCCTGATCTCGACCGGGACGCTTGCGATTACGATCAACGGCAAGACGCAGACCGCCGGTCCAGGATCGGCGGCCTTCATCCATTCAGGGGAACAGCACGGGATTGTGAATACAGGCAGCGTTCCCGCGCAGTACTTCGTAGTGGCGATTGGCGAAGAGAAGGCCTGAACGCTAACGTTCAGGCCTGAGACGGTAGACCCGCACATAGTCAAAGTCCATCGTGAAGCCGGCGGCGTTCAGTGCTGAGATTCCAATCTGTGCGCTCGAACCAAGCTGGTGTTGCCAGGTGCCCCCTTTTGTCCAAGTCTCTCCGTCGGTAGAGGAGTAAGCGGTGTACAGTTCTCCGCGGTCTCCAATCGTCCGACGAACAATCCGCAGCCAGGTAGTTGCGCCCGGATTGCCGACAGCCTGATGATCGTATGTCGGATAATGGGCTGGAACAGGCCCAACCTGCTTGCCGAACTCCGTCTGTCGTGTGTCGAAATCCGGAAAGACGTCGAGCTTGATGCTGTTCTGGTCGTTCAGGTAGATGAACAGCGCTCCCTGCGCAAAGTTATAGCAGCACTGATTGTTGAACGGCACACTGGTGGTCACCTTTGTCTCCACCATCCAGTCTCCGGTCAAGGGCACAGGCTCGGCCAGAATCGAGACCTGCGTAGGATCGCTGTTCTCATCAAAACCCTGGGTTGAGGCCTCGTAGGCGCTGCCTGTCAGGCTGTAGCTGTTGTTCGCATTTGGATGGATGAAGTGCCACTGCGGAGAGAGCTTCGCCGAGTTGAATTCATCCGAGAGTGCGGCAATCTTCTTTCCGGGAGCGTACTCAAGCGGCGGCAATTGCTGCTGATAAGTGTTGTACTGCCAGGGCTGTGCAGCCGGAGCTGGCTGCGGCTGTACCGATGCCCATCGACCCGATCGCACTGTCGGCCATCCATCTACCCAGTCAATCGGGTCGATCAGCGCTGGCCGCCTCGTGTAGCCGGCGTAGCCATCAAAGTAAGGGGCATTCGCGTCGATTGCGTGATAGAGCATGTAAGCCTGCCCTGAGTCATCTTGGAAGATCACATTGCCGCCGGGGCCGACCCAACGGTTTCCGTTTGCCGCGATAGCGATGTTGCCGCCGGGATCGAAACTATTCATATCGACGCCGTTCTGATCAAGAAACGGGCCCATCGGTGACCTGGCGCGCCCTACGCGTACGCTGTAGCCGCTTAGCGGCCCATCGCAGCAGCCCGTGACGGAGGCGAAAAAGTAGTAGTAGCCGTCATGCTTGAAGAAGTTTCCACCTTCGTAGTAATTGTCGACGGCAATCTGTTTCTCCGTGGCAGGATCGGAGGTGAGCCCGCTGGCAGAGAGCTTGCGAATACTGATGCCGCCGTTAAAGCTGCCATAGGTGATATAGCGCTGACCGGTATCGTCTTTGACCACATCGGGGTCAATCACTGCGCGTCCTGGCGCGCCGTTGTAGGGGTTATTTTCAGGTGCGACAACCGGCGCTCCGGCATCGGTCCAAGGGCCAGCCGGGCTTTGACTGGTTGCTACACCGATTGCGGCGCCACCCTGGAGTGTATTAGGCGCAACGTAGTAGAGGTAGTACTTGCCATTGAAGTGCTTCACTGCCGCGGCCCAGAACTGATTCGTTGCATTGCCTACCCAGGCGGGCGTGTGCTGGAATGCGTCTCCGATGTAAGTCCAGTGGATGAGGTCATAGGACTTGAATTGAGTGATCAGATGCGCGTTGAGCTGGCCGTTTGCATTCATGTCAGCCGAATTCAGTGGGTCGCCCGTGCAGTAGAGATACCATGTGTCGTTCTGCTCAATTCGCTGCCTGATGATCGCCGGATCAGGGCAACTCACCGCAGGGCCACTTGCGGTATTCAGCTGCAATGGATTTGTGTAGGTCTTTGGCCAGTTGTAGTTTGGCGGAGGCCCTGAAGTCGCTGTCGATTGCGCAAGGGCGGAGCCTGTTACCAGTAGAAATACGGCGGAGATTTTTGGAAGGTTTCTGAGCAAGATCATGCGTCGTAGTGTCCCTTTGCTTGGATTTCCCAGCGCCCCGAAGGTATTTTTTCCAACAGGAGACGGGCAATAGGTTGAATGGCCTAGAACTTTGACGGGATCATCTATGCCGGGCAGGAACCGTAGGCAAAAGGAAAAAGGCGCATGGGGAGAGTCCCCATGCGCCTTTTCTGTTGTTTCGGTGACGGTTAGCTGCTGGCAGTGAGTTCGGCAGCCAGTTTCTCCGTGACGAAGGCATCGATCGTGTCGCCTACCTTGATGTCGGTGAAGTTCTGCAGGCTCACGCCGCACTCCATGCCATTGGTGACTTCGCGGACGTCATCTTTGAAGCGCTTGAGCGAGGTGAGCTTGCCCTTGAAGACCTGCGCCCCTTCGCGCATGAGGCGGATCTCCGCATCACGCTTGAGCACGCCATCCGTAACCCGGCAGCCGGCGATGGTGCCGACCTTCGGAATGCGGAAGACATTGAGCACTTCGGCGCGGCCAAGGAAGTTCTCCCGGAAGACAGGCTCGAGCAGTCCGAGCATCGCCTTGCGAATCTCGTCCTGCAGCTCGTAAATGATCGAGTGCAGCCGGATCTCGACGCTTTCCTGTTCGGCCAGATCGGCAACCTTCCGCTCGGGGCGGACGTTGAAGCCGATAATGATCGCGTTCGAGGCCGAAGCCAGCAACACATCGCTCTCGGTGATGGCGCCGACGCCGGAGTGGATGACCTTGATACGCACCTTCTCGGTCGACATCTTCTGGAGCGAGTCGGCCAGCACTTCGACCGAACCGGCGACGTCGCCCTTGAGGATGAGCGGTAGTTCCTTGACGCCAGCCTGCTTGATCTGCTCGGCCAGCCCTTCGAGGGAGACACGGGAGCTCTTCGCCAGCTGAGACTCGCGCTCCTTCATCTTGCGGTACTGCGCGATGCCCTTGGCCTTGTCGCGATCGGCTACGACCAGGAAAGTATCGCCCGCATCGGGCATACCTTCCAGGCCGAGAATCTCGACCGGGGTTGATGGTCCGGCTTCCTCAATGGCGCGGCCGCGATCATCAAACATGGCGCGGATCTTGCCGAAGGTGTTGCCGAGAATGAAGCTGTCCTGGTTGCGCAGCGTGCCATTCTGAACGAGGATCGAGGCGACAGCGCCGCGACCGCGGTCGAGCTTCGCTTCAATCACCGTACCCACAGCTGAGCGGGCAGGCGTCGCCTTCAGGTTGCCCACGTCCGCGACCAGGCAGATCATTTCGAGCAGCAGGTCGAGGTTCATGCGCTTCTTGGCGGAGACGTCGACGAAGACCGTGTCGCCGCCCCATGCTTCAGGGACGAGGCCGCGGTCGCCAAGCTGCTGCTTGACGCGATCCGGCTGGGCATCGGGCTTGTCGATCTTATTGACCGCGACGATGATCGGTACGCCTGCAGCCTTGGCGTGGTCGACGGCTTCAAGGGTCTGCGGCATCACGCCGTCGTCTGCTGCAACGACGATGACAACGATGTCGGTGACCTTTGCGCCGCGAGCGCGCATGCGGGTGAAGGCTTCGTGGCCCGGCGTATCGAGGAAGACGATCTCGCGGCCAAAGGCGGGCGAGTCGGCCTTGTTGATGCGCACCTTGTATGCGCCGATGTGCTGGGTGATGCCGCCCGCTTCGCCGCCTGCAACATCGGTTTCACGGATGGCGTCGAGCAGCGAGGTCTTGCCATGGTCGACGTGACCCATGACGGTGACGACCGGCGGACGCGAGACTTCAAGCTCGTCGGGATTCGGCTGCGCGAGCATGCTTTCGATGGCCTCGTTGGCCATCTGGTCTTCAAAGGTGATGACCTGCGTGTCTGCGCCGAATTGACGGGCGACTTCCTTCACCAGTTCGCCGTCGAGCGACTGGTTGACGGTGACGAAGACGCCGCGCATCAGCAGCGAGGCGATGAGATCCTTGCCACGTACTTCGAGCTTCTCCGCGAGGTCCTTGACGCTGATGCCTTCCGTCACGGTAATGGTGCGCGTGATCGGCAGCGGCTCCTGGGACATCATCGGTGCGCCGCCGTAACGCGGCGGCGGATTGAAGCCCTTCATTGGGCCTTCTTTGGTCTTCGGGTACTGCTGACGACCGCGTCCGCGCGGCGGGCCGCTGGGGCGCTGCGGGCGTGGTGCTTCGCCCGGAGGCGGCATCATGCCGCCCGGTGCACCGCCGGGTCCACCGGGGCGTGGTCCGCCGAAGCCGGGGCGAGCGCCGAAGCCGGGACGTGCTCCGGGGAAACCGGGACGCGCGCCGGGAGGGCCGCCGGGAGTGCTGCGGGTCGGATGCATGGGACGACGTCCGCCCGGGAACTGGCCGGGAGGGCCACCCTGCGGGCGCTGCCCATAGCCGCCTGGTCCACCAGGGCCGCCGGAAGGCCGGCGATCAAAAATAGGTCTGCCGCGCTGGACGATGCCGCCCTGCGGATTGGTCGCGCTTGGGGCCGGAGTTACGGGCTTCGGCGGCGGCGGAGCCGTGTACACAGGTCGCGGCCCGGTCTGCGGCATAATGACGCGACGGGCAGGCGGGGCTGGTGGCTGAGGCGCTACTGGCGCGGCGGCCTGCGGCTCCGGAGCAGGTGTCTCTGCAACGGGCGGTGCAGGAGGCTGCGCTGCCGGCGCCGCTACGGGCGGAGCCGGTGGCGGCGGAGCTGCTGCAACTACAGGTGCTGCTGGTGCTGGTGCGGGGATGGCGGGCGCGGCCGAAGCAGCAGGAGCCACCACAGGTGCAGCCGGGGGCCTTGGCGCAGCGCTGACCGGCGGCTTCGCGACGACAGGCCCTGTGGGGGCTTTGGCGGCGATGGCCGGAGTCGGCGGCGCAGCTACGATGTTCGGAGCCTGACGCGGCTGAGGTACGATGCGGCGCGGCGCGGGCGGTGGAACCGGCGCGGCAGCCTGCGGACGCTGGGGAATTGCCGGCACAGCCGGGGTGCTGCTGACAGGCGGAGCGCTGACGGGCTTGACGGCGGGCGGAGCCGCAGTGACTGCCGGCCGCACAGGTGCAGGTGAAGAAGCGACAGGGGGTGGTGCAGCCTGCACCGGAGGAGGTGTCGCGGCCACCCGGGCTGCCGGGGGCGCAGATTCAGCCTCTTTGCGTTCCTGGATAGCCTTGAGCACGTCGCCCGGCTTGGACACACGCGACCAGTCAATCTTCGGCCTGGGTTCCTGTGCGCTCCGCGCAGTGCTGGACGAGGCGCCACGTGAGCCGCCGCCGTTGATATACGCCCGCAGGCGCTCGGCCTCATCCGCTTCTACTGAGCTGGAGTGGGTCTTCTTTTCAGTAACTCCAATTGCCGTGAGCGCGTCGAGCACAGTTCTGCTCTTCACTTCCAACTCGCGCGCCAAATCATTGATTCGAACTTTGCTCATCCGCCCCTTTTATGCTTGCACCCTCCACAACGCCGTTAGATGTGCATCGCAACCTCGCCGTTGTGGGATATAACCGCTAATCTATTATCCCCCGAAATTGCATGCTGTGCGATTTCAGGAGAGTGGAATGCTGCAGGGCAGCGCATTACGCGCCGCCCTCATCGACCTTTACATCTTCACGACGCTCATCGCGGGTTTCGTCGAGGTTGCCCTCGCCGAGCACTTCCGAGCGGGCAAGATCCGTATTCGGATGATGCTCCGCCAGTACCGCGCTGGTGTCGTCGCGTCCTGGAACCAGCGACTCCGCGCCTTCTTCGTCAAGCATCGGGCCAGTCTCGGTAATCTCGGCCAGCCGCTCCTCGGCCAGATCATCGTTGATCAGGCCGGAGCCATCGTGTGCATCTTCGCTTTGCTCTCCGGCCTGGCTGAGATCCTGCTCGAGGGCGTCAATCTCTTCCGCGTTTTGCGCTGCTTCGATCCGCCGCGCTGCCTCGACCTCACTGTTTGCGGCCACTGCGCTGCGCTCTTCGCCCGGTTCATACTGCCCAAAATAGTGTCTGACAGCCACGCTGATCTTCTCCAGAGTTTTCTCGCCGATGCCGGGAATCTCTTCGAGCTGCTCCGGCGTCATGTCGGCCAGAGATTCGACGGTGGTAATACCGGCGGCTACCAGCTTTTGGATGATCGTTTCGCCCAGTTCGCTCACCTGCTCGATCGGAGTGGAGGGGCCACCGGAGAAAGCCTGCATCTGCTGCTCGACTTCCTGACGCTTCTCCTCTTCGCTCTTGATGTCGATCTTCCAGCCCAGGAGCTTGGCGGCGAGGCGCACATTCTGGCCCTTCTTGCCGATGGCCAGCGAGAGCTGGGTGTCATCGACGATGACCTCGATCTGCTTCTCGCCCAGATCGGCGATGCTGACACGACTGACCTTGGCAGGCTGCAGCGCCTTTTCTGCGAAGGTGGTGATCTCCTCGCTGAACTCGATGATGTCGATCTTTTCGCCGCGCAGTTCGCGGATGATCGACTGTACACGCATCCCCTTCATGCCGACGCACGCGCCCACCGGATCGACATCCTTGTCGCGGGACTGCACGGCGATCTTGGTGCGCTCGCCAGCTTCGCGGGCAATGGCGCGGATGGCAACGGTGTTGTCATAAATCTCGGGCACTTCGCTCTGGAAGAGGTTCTGCACCAGCTCCGGCGCGGCGCGGGAGACGATGACCTGGGGGCCCTTGGCCGCGCGATCCACACGCAGCAGCACGACGCGAACGCGTTCGCCCACTGAGAACTGCTCCAGACGGGACTGCTCGCGGCGGGGCATGCGGGCCTCGGCCTTGCCGAGGTCGAAGATTACGTCCTGCAGTTCGATGCGCTTGACGGTTGCGTTCAGCACCTCGCCCACGCGGTGGTTGTACTCCTGAAACACCGTGTCGCGCTCGGCTTCGCGCACCTTCTGGAAGATGACCTGCTTGGCCATCTGCGCGGCGATGCGGCCGAGTACGTCGGTTGGCTTGTAGTAGCGGATTTCGCCGCCCACCTCGACGTCCGGCGCGAGTGCGCGGGCTTCGGCGAGGGTGATCTGGTTGACCGGATCCTCAATTTCTTCAGGCGTTTCGACGACCGTCTTGTAGACGTAGGCGCGAATCTCGCCGGTCTGCCGGTCGAGTTCGGCGCGCATGTTCTCCTGCGTCTTGTAGTACTTGCGGGTCGCGAGGGCGATCGCGTCTTCAACCGCGGTGACGACGATGCCGGGGTCGATGCCCTTATCGCGGCTGAGTGCTTCAATGGTTTCGTATAGAACGCTTGCCATAAATTGTCTCTCTGCTTCTCAAAAAACTGCTGGTTAAAACTCGGGAACGAGGTTGGCTTTCTCGATATTCGCGAGCTGGATCTCAATGGTCTGCGCGGTGGCCTTTTTTGCCGCCTTGCCAGTTTGCTTTACCGCGCTGAGGTCTAGCGTGATGGCTGTATCGCCTACTGCTGTGAGCCTGCCGCGCCAATGCCGGTTGCCTGTAACCGCTTGAAAAGTCTGCAACTTGACGAGACTGCCCGTAAAGCGGCGAAAGTCCGCCAGCGTGGTAAGCCGCCTTTCAAGGCCAGGCGATGAGACCTCGAGGGTGTACTCGGAGTCGGGCGCGAGGTCTTCAATGTCGAGCACGGTGCCGAAATCGCGGCTGAAGGCGGTGCAGTCGTCGTGCGTGACTCCGGAGAGGTGCTCGACGCTGATGCCGGCTGGCAGGGGCGAGTCCTCAGGGGGAGCGGCGGCAAGCCGGGCGCGCTCCTCTGCATTCTTCTCAATAAAGACGCGGAGCAGTCGCTGCTTGGGGTTGCCCTCGTACTCGACCTCGACGATGTCGAGGCCATGCGAGGCGGCAACGCGCTCGGCAAGGGTTCGGATTTGATCGAGGTTAAGAGCCATATGACGAAAACCAGCTGTAGGCCGAGCGAATTCTCGTGCAAAAGAAAAGTGGGCTTTCGCCCACTCATCTCTCTCCGCCATGACGGAGGGTGAATTCGTATGCTTCCTTAGGATAACGCCGGGCGATGAGGTTTTCAAATCCCATCTGCCGGCCGCTTTGATCAGGGCAGGCGCTATCCTGTTATTCATCTTCTCTTGCAAGACTCAAAACGACAGGAAAAGGCGGAAAGAAAGCGCGTGCATTCAACCAGGTTGTCCAGGCGGGATTTTCTTGCGAAAGCATCCTTTGCAGCAGGCTCACTTCTTTCGGCCAGGGGGCTCTTCGGACTGCAGGCATCTTCTGCAGTCACCGTTTCCACGCCCAGCGGCACGCTAAAGGGCGAGGCAGTCGGAGGTGTTCGACTCTTTCGAGGGGTGCCGTTTGCCAGGCCGCCGGTCGGGGATCTCCGCTTCCGGCCGCCGCAGAAGGCGGAGCACTGGACGGGCAGCCGCAATGCGACGCAGTTTGCCGCTGCTGCCATGCAGTGGGGCGATGCAGGCGTGCGGCACAGCGAAGACTGCCTCTATCTGAATGTCTGGGCGCCTGAGGGCAAAGGGCCTTACCCCGTCTATGTGTGGATTCATGGGGGCGGATTTCTAAGTGGCAGATCCTTCGATCCGGTGGTGGATGGGGCGGCGTTTGCACGCGAAGGCATCGTCTGCATTACGGTGGCCTACAGATTGGGTGTTTTCGGTTTTCTGGATATGGAGCCGCTGTTGGGCGCAGGCTACGCCGGGAGTGCGAATAATGCGCTGCGCGACATCATCCTCTCGCTTGAGTGGGTTAGGGACAATGTGGCTGCCTTTGGCGGGGACCCCTCGCGCGTGACGATTGGCGGGGAATCGGCAGGGGCGAAGCTGACTGACATTCTGATGGGCATTCCGTCGGCGGAGCCGCTGTTTCACCAGATGATTTCAGAGAGTGGCGGCGCCGAGCGGCTGGGGAGCAGGCCGGACAGCGCGGTGGTTGCCAAGGGATACGGCGACGAGTGGCGCCGCAATACGGGTCAGACCCCGGCTGCGCTGCGTACGGCTGCGCCGGGCTCCCTGATCGAGGTGCAGCATCGCTTTATTGCAGAGTGGCCGCAGCATTTTCCACTGCGGGCCGAGGTGGATGGACACCTGATTCCGCAACTGCCGGTCAAGACAATTGCCGACGGCTCCACTAAAGGCAAGCGGCTGCTGATCGGAACGAACCGGGATGAGAGCGCCTTGTTTATTGGTCCGCATCCGATGGGCGACGCGACTGCCGCGGAGCTTGGAAATATGTCACTGGCGCGGTTCAACAGCGTCTTTAGTCGCTATCAAGCTGTCTATCCGCAGATGGATCATCAGCATCTGCTGATTCGCGCGATCACTGCGGAGGAGTACTGGGTGCCGTCCGTGCGTGTTGCAGAAGCGCATGTGCGGGGCGGCGGAAGCGCGTGGATGTATCGCCTGGATTTTGCGGAGAGCAGCGGGAGGCTCAAGGACTACGCGTATCACTCGCTCGATGTGGGCATTGTGTGGGCGAGGCCGCATACGGGAGTGGCAAACGCAGGAGCGGAAGGCGCGCTCAGCAGGCAGATGCACCAAGCCTGGGCGGCATTCATCCGTGGGGAATCGCCGTCTGCCCCGGGCCTGCTTGCATGGCCACGGTACACGCTTGCGGAGCGCTCCACCATGATTCTGAACACTGTAAGCCAGGTGCAGCAACAGCCTCAGCAGGCTGAGCTGAGGCTGTGGGATGAGGTGCTGTAAGAGTGCCGATCTACTTGCGGATGACCTGCGTGCCGCTGGGAATCTTGACGGAGAAGAGGCTGGCGGGAGCGCTGTTCATGCGGATGTTGGAGTAGGTCGTGGTGCGGCTGTCGCCGCTGTCCTCGAAAAACTGCTGCTTGAGCGAGACGGCGCGCGCTGCGTCGATCCAGACGGTGATGTGCGTGAACATATTGTTCGCGGACTGCTGTTTGGGCTTGAGATCAAGCTTCGTCGTCTGCACACCGTCGATGGTCTCGGTGCCCAGATAGGTGATGTTCCAGTGTGCGGCGAGCTCTTTGCCGCTGCCGCCGAAGCCTAGCGTCAGAAATGCCTCGGCCTGATCCTGGCGGCCGGAGGCGCTGAAGATGGTTTCCTGCTTGATGGTGGGCTGGTAGAAGTCCAGCTCGGCGCTCTTGTAGAGGATGGTTTTGGGGGCCGGCTGGTCATTGTCGGTCTTGATTTCAGCGAGCATCTCAGTCGATCCACCCGCGCGGCGAAAGGCGATGGAGCCCTTCTGGACGTCGTGGCTGTCGACGACGGCGGTGTACTGATCCCAGGCAAAATCGGCCTGCGCGCTCTGGAATTTCGCGGCTGCGGCGTCCATCTCGGAGAGGGTTTTCTGCAGCTCCGGAGACTGCGAATGGGCCGCGATTGGCCATAAAAGTGCGCAAAAAACGGCTGCGAGGGATAATAATTCTCTTCTAATAATGGTTATCTTCATATTCGCTTTCCTGACCGAAATTATTGGATGCTGTGCGGGGCTGAGGGCTTCTTTTCCGGGGGAGCCTCAGGTGATGACGGGCGCGCCGGCGATGCCCTCGAGGCCGAAGACGCCCCGGTAGCGCTCGATCTCCTCGGGAGGGCCGAGCGACTTGTTGAAGTTGTCAGAGAGCTTGACGGCGGGACGGCCATCGACCTCGTTGAGCTTGCAGACAAGGCTGAGGGGATTGAAACCGCCATCGCCCTGCGGGTTGCAGTTGCGGAAATCGTTGGTGAGCAGTGTGCCCCAGCCTGCGCTGAAACGGATGCGGGGCTCGGGGAGCCACTTCTGCGTATCGAGAAAGTCGGCGGCGCTGCGGAAATCTGCGGGGGTGGCGCCGTTGAGGAGCCTGCCGGAGAACCAGGCGTGAAGGCCGAGAATCTGGTCCACGTCGAGCGAGTCGGAGGCGATGAAGAGCTTCTGGCGGGGGTCGCGGCCCCGCTGCTGCAACCACGTGATGTATTCGTCCCCGGCGACGTAAGGGTCCTTGCTGTCGGCGCGCTGGCCGGTCCAGTCGGCGACCCAGTCCGGCGCACCACGGAGGAACTGGGTGGTGCCGAAGGTGTCGGGCAGGAGGATGAGCAGTTCGCCGTGATAGGTCTGCTGCCAGAGTTCGAGGAGGCGATATTGCGCGGCCCGGCGCTGCTCGTCCGTGCTGGCGAGGGCAGCGAGCGCCATGGGCAGCTCGTGGGCGTTCGTGCCGATGGCTTCGAGATCGTGCTGGTAGGCGAGATAGGTGTTGGAGGTGCCGCGGAAGCTGGCTCCGAGGGTGTCGCTCATGGCCTTGACGACATACTCCTGCCAGAGAAAGCTGTGACGGCGGCGGGTGCCGAAGTCACTGACGCGCAGGCCGGGGACGCCGCGGAGGCGGTCCATCTTCTCCCAGAGGCGGGCCTTGGCGCGGGCGTAAAGGATGTCGAGCTCAAGTTCGCTGAGGCGCTTGAGGGCGGCGCGGGTGCGCAGTTCACTGACGGCGGAGAGCGCGTAAATCTCCCAGAGAGTGGTGGCGGTCCATAGTCCGTGAAAACGCAGGGAGAGCTGCCCGTCGCGGGTCGTTGTCAGCTCGTATTCGGACAGCTGAAAGTCGCGGTCGAGCCACTGAAGGAAGGCGGGTTCGAAGATGCCCTGGCGGCCGTAGAAGGTATTGCCCGCGAGCCAGATGAGTTCGGACTTGTGAAAGCGGAGGGTGCGGGCGTTGTCGAGCTGCTCGCGAAGCTCGCCGGGATCGATGAGATCGGCGAGACGGACCTCGGTGGAGCGATTGATGAGGGAAAACGAGGCGCTGGTCGCAGGGAAGTGCTTCCAGATGAACTGGAGCATGAGCAGCTTGTAGAAGTCGGTATCCAGCAGGGAGCGGGTGATCGGGTCGAGCTCCCAGTTGTGATTGTGCGCGCGGCGCGCGAGGTTAATGATCACAATGGGATTACTTTACTGCATGCGGTGGGCGGGCTCAGGAGATGCCGGGTTTGAAGGATGGAAGGGGATTTTGGGAAATAATATACTTGACGAATCATCGGCGCGATTCGAGAATGGGGGTGTGATTTGAACCTTCAAATTTGGAGCCCCCAGCTAATCATGCAAGCCGTCGAGGTGTATCTATTTCCAGCGTGTATGCGTTCCACTCTCAATGAGGTACAACTTGGCCATATCTACAAAGACTTCGACCAGCAGTTGAATGCTCTGGAACGAATAGAGGCATCTCTTGAGAGATTTAGAAATCTTTGTCTTGAAAACGAACTGCGGATGACGGTGAAATCGATCGACAAGATGGCAGAGTACGTCAAGCTTCAGCAGGAGGGTGCCCGAATAGATTTCGATTCTCTGGAAAGAGCAATCCAAACTGTGGCTCAACGTCTGGAAGATGAACTAGAAATTCGCACTTTCTTTTCCCTTGAGCCGTCCGAAGCTGAGGCATGGAAGGGGAAGCGCATCTATGGCGAGGAAGTCTCTGATAAGTTCCCTTCCACTGATTACGAACTAGAAGAGTATTCAAAATGTTTTGCGGTTGGCAGATATACGGCTGCGGTGTTTCATCTCATGCGCGTTTTAGAGATCGGTCTTTCCGCTTTAGCGCTGGGCATAGGTTGTGATCCCAAAGATCGAAGTTGGGAGCAGATTATTCAGGGTATCCAAAAAGCACTTCAGACAAGCAGTGAATCAAAATCCGCCGATTGGAAGGCGACAGAGCAGTATTATTCCGAGATCACGGCGCATTTTCGCAACCTCAAGAATGCTTGGCGGAATCACACAATGCACGTCCGGGAGAAGTATGACAGGCAGCGATCCGAAGAGGTCTTTGTGCATGTACGCGCCGTAATGAAGGCGCTCAGTCAACGATGCCAGGAAGTGAACCCATGAAGAAGAGCAAAGAATTTGAGCAGTTCGACGATGCGATGAATTCAATTCTTCGCGCCGATCCGAAGGTAGTGAAAGAGGCGATGGAAGCGGAGAAGAAAGCTAACGCAGAAAAGCGGAAGGCTAAGAAACCTTCCACTGCGGGCCGCGCTTTAGGCGCGAAGGACTAGTTAATCGTTTCGCCCGCCTTACCGGTTACCTCTGCATAGGTGAGGCACTTGTCAACGGCCTGCATGAGCACACAAGCGAAACGGTCGGCGTCGGTAAGTGGGTTGTCTTTGGTCGCACGGTTGTGAAAACGGAATATCTGTTCGGAGACGTAACGATCAAGATGGAATGGCTCAACAGCAACGTAAGTTCCGCGAAGGCCGCGTTCAGGAGACTCCAGAAGTTCTCGATTCCCTGAGTGTGTACCTGTCCGCGTACATGCTCAATCGAGTGATTTACCACCTTGTGAATGAACTGCTTTTCGAGGCCGTCGTATCCAGATAACTCATCGGTGTAGACCTTGGCGAACGGGGTTTCGTTGTTGAGAATCGATTCCTGCAACGAATCGCGGCGAACGTTCGGCATGACCTTGGCGCGAACCTGCCGAAGCTCCCGACCCAGCATCCCGTGGATGGCAGTCTTGCCGACGTATTCACCCTTGAGGCCATCCTTCGCTTGCATCCTCGCCTTGCGATCCTTGTGCATCTTCTGAGGGTTCGGCCCAACATAGGTTTCATCGCTCTCTACCGGGCCGCCAAAGCCGAACTTGTGCGAGGTGTCTTGCTTCATTGCTTCGCGAATCCGGTGGAGCATAAACCATGCAGTTTTCTGAGTCACGCCAAGCGAGCGTGAAAGCTCATAGGAGCTAACGCCGTTCTTCGCATTGGTAATCAGCCACACCGCCGGAAGCCACTTTTCAAGTCCGAGAGGCGAATCCTCAAAGATCGTTCCAACCTTGACGGTGAACTGGCGCTTGGCATGGGCGCTCTTGCACTGCCACTTGCCTTGAGACTTCAGAAAAGTGGGGTCTTTGCGTTCACAGGTCGGGCAAACGACGCCTTCAGGCCAACGCCTATCTACCATATATTGCAGGCAGTTATCGGCATCTGCGAAGTAGAGGATGGCGTCTTGAAGTGTTTTTGGGGCTTTCATGTTTTTAAGTATGTCAAAGCTGACTTGATTCGTCACGTATATTGTTGCCGGATTTTGCGTACCAGTTGGCCAGAAAAGAGCGCAGCCAGAGGCTTTGCGGTCGAGATGGCCGACGCTGTAATTGTGCTCTGATCTGCGGAATCGCTGGAAGGAAGAGGATGCAGGTCACGACGTTCCCTCGTCAACGATTTGCCCAGAATAACGATACCTTGATGGATATCTATAGAGCGCCAAGCCTGCGGCGATCAATGGTTGTTTCTGTTCGAGGGGTTGAGTGAGGTGGCGCTTGGGGGGGCTCGCTGGAAATTCATTCTTGCGGCCGCCGGTTCTCGGCTAAACTAGAGGGTCATGTCAACCGCACAGATCTCCACCGTCATCCTGCCGCTGAGCCCCAAAGGGCCGTTTCGCAATGAACCTTTTACGAACTTCCACGACCATGCCAATGCGCATGCGATGAAAGAGGCGCTGGTGCGGGTGGGGGACATGCTCGGGCACGAGTATGAGCTGGTGATCGGCGGGGAGCGGCTGCGGACGGCGGAGAAGATCCGGTCGGTGAATCCGGCGCGTCCGGCGCAGGTGGTGGGTGTGCACCAGAAGGCCGGGGCCGAGCACGTCGAGCAGACGATGCAGGCGGCGCTGGCGGCCTTTGAGCATTGGCAGTATGTGGCGGCGGAGGAGCGGGCGGCGCTGCTGCTGAAGGCGGCGGAGATTATCCGCGAGCGGAAGTTCGAGTTCTGTGCGTGGCTGACCTATGAGGTCGGCAAGAACTGGGCCGAGGCCGATGCGGATGTGGCTGAGACGATCGACTTCCTTGAATTCTATGCGCGCGAGGCGCTGCGGCTGGCCGCGGCGACGACGCCGATCCAGTATCCCGGGGAGAAGAACGAGCTGCTGTATCTTCCGCTGGGAGTCGGCGCGGTGATTCCGCCGTGGAACTTCCCGTTTGCGATTATGGCGGGGATGACGGCGGCGGCGATTGTGACCGGCAATACGGTGGTGCTGAAGCCGTCGAGCGATTCGCCGACGATCGCGGCGCGGTTTGTGGACGTGCTCGAAGAGGCGGGGATGCCGCCGGGGGTGGTGAACTTCTGCCCCGGGTCGGGGGCGACCTTTGGCAATGCGGTGGTGGAGCACCCGAAGACGCGCTTCATCGCGTTTACCGGCTCGAAGCAGGTCGGGCTGGAGATCCACGAGCGGGCGGCAAAGACGCAGCCGGGACAGATCTGGATCAAGCGGACGGTGCTCGAAATGGGCGGCAAGGACGCGATCATCGTGAGCGCGGATGCGGACCTGGACCAGGCGGTCGAAGGGGTGGTGTCGTCGGCGTTTGGATTTAGCGGGCAGAAGTGCTCGGCGTGTTCGCGGGCAATTGTGGAAGAGCCGCTCTATGACGTTTTTGTGGAGCGGGTGCGGGAACGGGTGGCTGCGATCAAGGTCGGCGACCCGGTGGAGAACTTTGGCATGGGGCCGGTGGTGAATCGCGGAGCGCTGGAGACGATTCTCGGCTACATCGACACGGGCAAGCGGGAAGGCCGGCTGATTGCGGGCGGCAAGAAGATAGAGACGGCGGAGCACGGCTACTATATTGAGCCGACGGTGTTTGCGGATGTCGATCCGCAGGCGCGGATTTCGCAGGAGGAAATCTTCGGGCCGGTGCTGGCGATCTCAAAGGCGCGGGACTTTGACCATGCGCTGGAGATTGTGAACGGAACGGAGTATGGCCTAACGGGGGCGCTCTACACGGCGGACGCGGAGAAGCAGCGGCAGGCGCGGCTGAAGTATCACGTGGGCAACCTCTACTTCAACCGCAAGTGCACGGGCGCGATGGTCGGAGCGCATCCCTTTGGCGGCTTCAATATGTCGGGGACAGACTCGAAGGCGGGCGGCCCGGATTACCTGCTGTTGTTCACGCAGGCGAAATCTGTGGCTACGCGGCTGGGGTAGCTGCGGGCGCCTGGTGAGGGCGGATCTCCGCTGATGCAGCGACGGCTTCGTTTGACAGGCTGAAGCTAACTGAGCACAATGGGCGCAGAAAGGCATGCTGTGGCCAAGATTCTGTGCGTGGACGATGATCCTGCCGTCATCGTTCTGAAGACGGCAATTCTGGAGCAGGCTGGCCACACGGTCAGATCCTGTTCCACGGCGGATGACGCGATCCGGCTGCTGGAAGAAGAAAGATTTGATGCGGTGGTAACGGACTGGCGCCTTGGAGATGGACGGGGACGGACCATTGTCGAGGCGGCGAAGAGCAGGTTCAGTGTGCCGGTGGTGGTGGTTTCGGGCTATGTAGGCGAGGCTTTCCAGGCGGCGGAACCGCTGGCGGATCTCTACCTGGAAAAGCCGGCTGATCCGCGGGAGCTGGTGCAGGTGGTGGATGCGCTGCTGCGGACCAGGCGCGACAGTGCCAGTCTGGGAATCTAGCGCGGCGTATGCAGCCCAAGTTGCTGCAGCGGAGACAAATTTATCTCGCGAGCGGCCGCCGCACCTTCATTACAATTAAGATCAAGCCAACTCCATGCGCCGTTTTCTATCTTTTCGGGATTTTGACTGGACCCTGCTGGGGTTTGTGCTGGTGCTGTCGGTGATCTCCATCCTGGAGATTTACAGCGCGACGATGCACACGAAGTTTGTGGGCTTCGAGAAGATGCAGATGCTGTGGCTGGCGGGCGGGCTGGTGGCGATGTTCACGCTGTCGCTGATCGACTACCACCGGCTGCTGGAGATCATTCACTGGATCTACGGGTTCTGCCTGGTATCGCTGGCGGCAGTGCTGGTGGTGGGTACAAAGGTGCTGGGCGCGCGGCGATGGATCAAGCTGCCGGGCGGGATACACTTTCAGCCTTCGGAGTGGGTGAAGCTGGTGCTGATTGTGGCGATGGCGCGGTACTTTGCCGGGCTGGCGGGCAAGACGCTGACGTGGGTGGACGTCTTCAAGGGTATGGCGATGGTAGGGGTTCCCATGCTGCTGGTGCTGAAGCAGCCGGACCTGGGGACGTCGCTGACCTACTTTCCGATTCTGCTGTGCGGATTGTTTCTGGGCGGCATCGACTGGAAGAAGGCGACGATCATCGGGGTGGTCAGCGTGACTCTGGTGGGCGGCATCTGGATGAGCGGAAAGGTATTGAAGCCCTACCAGAAGGCACGGCTGACGAGCTTCCTGAACCCGGACAACGATCCCAAGGGGACGGGGTACCAGATCCGGCAATCGCTGATTGCGGTGGGCGACGGAGGAGTTTTCGGGCGGGGAGCGACGAAGGGGACGCAGACGCAGGGGGACTTTCTGCCGATTCCGTACACGGACTTCATCTTCGCGGCGTTTTGCGAGGAGCATGGGTTCGTCGGCGCCACGGTAGTTCTGCTGCTATACTTCCTCATATTGATGCGTTTGATTCAAAACGCTCAAACAGCCTCCGACCTTCCGGGTACGTTCCTGGTAATGGGGGTGGTAGCAGTCCTGATCTTCCAGATCGCGGTCAACGTTGGTATGGTGGTGGGGCTGATGCCGGTGACCGGAATTCCATTGCCGCTGATGAGCTATGGAGGGTCTTCGGTCTTGTTCACATTTCTGGCGCTCGGGATGGTAATGAACGTCCGCATGAGCCGTTTTGTGAACTGAGAACAGGTTCAGGCAGTGAGTGGCGATCCCGCAGAGTTGCGGCGCCGAAGTTTTGAGCAGTATTTAGACGAAGAAAATTTAACCGGCCAGGTAGATTGCCAGGCCGGGCAGGATGAAAGAATGAGCGCGCAACGACGGGGAACGGCCCCGCCTGGCAGACAGGCAGAAGCGGTCACAAACTCATTGCGCGTGGAAGTACTCCCGAAAGACGTATCCAGCAGATTTCTCAATCCTTTCAGCGGGTCTTCACCCGGCGTTTCGTGTCTTGCAAGAGAGGCACGGCGCAGCCGGAGTGTTGTGGCCGCCCCAGGGTTTGCGTTTCGATCGGCCGTCTCTTTGTCAGACTTTCTCCTTTCCGGAGCGCCTGCGTGATCTGCCTCGTCCGCGCCTGACTGGCGAAGAAGCCAGCGGGCAAGAGAGGCAGCATGTCAAAAGAAATTTGCATTTCGAGCACGCCGCATGAGACGCGGCTTGCGATTCTCGAAGACGATCAGCTCACGGAAATCTACTACGAGCGCGAGAATGAATACACCCTTGCAGGGTCCATTTACAAAGGGCGTGTAACCCGCGTGCTGCCAGGCATGCAGTCGGCCTTTGTCGATATCGGGCTGGAGCGCGATGCTTTCCTTTACGTCACGGATTTCCTGGAAGAGCAGGAAGACTCCGCTGATTTTGAGCGCGTAGGCCCGGCACCCGGACGCAGGGAGGCCGCGCCACGCGCTGCCCAACAGCCCCGCCAGCCCCAGGAAGAACCAGCCGTTGCGCAGGCGCCTGCGGTGGAAGGCGAGGGTGAGGAAGAATCTCCGACAGGAACCCGGCGCTGGCGTGGACGCCGCCGTGGACGTGGACGTGGCGGGCGCGGGGAGCGTGAGCCGCGCGCGACCGAACCGCAGGCACAGGCCGCCGAAGAGCCGGCAGCAATCGAGTCAATCGAAGCGGTCGAGGAGTCAATTGCTTATGAGCCGGTACCGACGCCGGAGCGCGGCGCACCCGGCGGCATTACCTCTGCGCATCCTTCTGTTGCGGTGGAGGGGCCGATCGTTCTGCCCGGCGAGTCGCTTTCAAAATATGGGATGAAGACGGCTGCGGCTGAGAGCGGATCAACCCCTGCTGCCGCCGCTGCCGCACCCGCGGGAGTGAACTATGTTGCGCCGAAGCCATCGACGCTGGTCGAGGCCGCCGTGCTTGCCTGGGACGGTGGAGCACAGCTGCCGGGAGAGACACTTTCGCGGTACAGGAACAAAGAGCAGAAGCCGGTGCAGGAGACAGCTTCGCAGCAGGCGGTAGAGCCGAAGACGGAAGAGCATGGTGAGGCCGAGGGAGTCGCCGAGGTAATCACAGAACCGATGCCGCTGCTGCATGAAGAGGCTGCGAGCGCGCCTGTCGTTGAAGAAGAGCAGGCAGAGCAGCCTGAAGTCGAGGCTGCGCAGGAGCATGAGCAGCCGGCGGTTCCGGTGGAGCAGCAGGCGTCGCCGGTGGAGCAGCATGCGGCCGAGGCGCACGAATTAGAGACGCAGGAAGTCGAGGAAGAGGAAGTCGAGTTTGAGCCGGAAAATGCTTCGGCTTCGCACCGGGTTGATCCGATTGCGCCGCGAGAGTTTCGTGTTCCAGCGCCGGAGGAGCAGGCTGCCGAAGTGGAGGCTCCTGCAAGCCAGGCCCCTGAAGTCGAGGCTGCACGGACTGAGACTCCGGAGCCTGAGGCAGCAGTGGTTGAAGCGCCGCAGATCGAGGCCGCCGAGAAGGAAAGTCTACCGATGGAGGCTGCAGAAGCAGTTGCAGAACCGGCTGCGGAACCAGTGGCAGAGCTGGCTGCGGCTCCGGTGAGGGAAGACTCCTTTGCCGTGGAGTACGAAGAAGAAGAGCCGGTGGAGCAGGAGATTGCCGGTGACCATGTCGATCTGGCGGAGCAGGACGAGGCTCATGCCGGTGAAGTGGTCAGTCAGCTCCATGGATTCGCGCCGGGCGCGGGGCTGCTGGAAGAGGAAGTGATCGACGAGGATGAATATGACTTCGAACTGCTGCACATGAACGCAGACGAGCATGACCTCGAAGACATTGAAGAAGAGACGCTGGACCAGCAGAACGGGGGTACAGAGCTGGGTGAGATGGTGCGCGAGTCGCACCTGAACCAGCGGCTGAGCTATGGCCCCGAGGGCGCGCTGGCAGAGGAGCATGAGGCCGAAGCGGAGGGATTTGCGGCGGAGCCGTTCCTCGAGGAGGCGGACGAAGATCTGGAAGAGGAGCCGGCAGCGGACGCAGGGCAGCCTGAGCGCGCGCCGCGCCGCGAGGACAGCCGCCGCGGAGGCCGCCGCCAGCAGGGACGCCGCCGTCCGGGACAGGGCGGCGGCCGTCGTCCTACGGCGCAGATGAGCGATCTGCCGGTTATCAGCGAGCTGCTGAAGCAGGGGCAGGAGATCCTGGTGCAGATTGCCAAGGAGCCGATTGCCAAGAAGGGTGCGCGGATTACGAGCCACATTGCGCTGCCCGGACGCTACCTTGTGTTCATGCCGACGGTGAACCACGTTGGCGTCTCAAGGAAGATCGCATCGGATGAAGAGCGGCAGAGGCTGAAGCGGATACTGATCAGCGAAAAGGGTGAGGCGTCAGGCGGATTTATCGTTCGGACGGCGGCGGGCAATGCGAGCGAAGAAGACCTGCGCGCTGACCTGCGCTTCCTGATCAGCCTGTGGAATGACATCAAACAGCGGTCGGACGCGGGCAAGGCCCCGGCGCTGATCTATCACGATCTGAACCTGGTGGAGCGTATTCTGCGCGATCAGGTGAGCGACAACTTCTCAACGATCTGGGTAGATAACGAAGACAACTACGAGCGCATTGTGCGCTTCCTGAATCGCTTCCAGCCGTCGCTGGTCAGGCGGGTGAAGCTCTACACGAAGGAAACGCCGCTGTTCGAGCAGTTCGGCATCCAGGACGAGATCACGAAGGCGCTGAAGTCCAAGGTGTGGCTGAAGTCGGGCGGGTCCATCGTGATCAACCAGACGGAGGCGCTGGTCGCCATCGACATCAACACCGGCAAGTATGTCGGCAAGACGGCGCGGCTTGAGGACACGATCCTGAAGACGAACCTCGATGCGATTCCGGAAATTGTGCGGCAGATCAGGCTGCGCGACCTGGGCGGCATTATCGTCATCGACTTCATCGACATGGACGAGCGCAAGAATCGCCACAAGGTGATGCAGGCGCTGGAGGACGAACTGAAGGCCGATCGCGCGCCATCGAAGGTGCTGCAGTTCAACGATTTCGGCCTGGTTGCCATTACGCGCAAGCGGGTGAAGCAGTCGCTCGAGCGGACGCTGAGCGTGCCGTGCGAGATCTGCACGGGAACCGGCATGGTGAAGTCGCCGACCACAGTCTGCAACGAGATCTACATCGAGATGCGGAAGATGCAGAAGCATTTCGAGAAGAACGATGTGCTGCTGCGGGTGAATCCGGAAGTGGTGAAGACGCTGAAGGCAGGCAATGGGCGGTGGCTGAACGAACTGGAAGAGATGACGGGCAAGACGATCATCGTGAAGAGCGATCCCGCCCTGCATCCGGAGCAGTTCGACATTCACTAGACAGCAGGCGCAAAATAAAAGCGGCAGTACCCGTTCTGCAAAGGGTGCTGCCGCTTTTCCATTTATGGCGAAGGGGCGGTATGGGGTTATCGTTGATAAGGCTGAAATTCTGTAATGTGCTGAAAAAACAACAGGAAGCGCATCCTTCGCATCGATAACGGGTTAGATGGCTTAGTAGTCTAATGCCACGTACGCATTACCTTATAGAAACGATTGAGGGACACAACCATGACTGCAAGCATCGGATCTGCGCGGTCGTTACTGAAGCGGATAGCGATGGGCGCATCGGTTTTCGCGCTCGCATCTTTAACACTTTCGGCCTCGGCACAGACGCATAATTATTCAAGCTCGACTGACGGGAACGCCGCGCTGCTGAACGAAGATATCGACGGCGCATCTCTGGCATCACCGTCGCCAACGCCGCAATATGGCCAGTCGAACAGCTATCCCCAGTACCAGAGCCGGTGGAGCCACCTGGCGATCGTGGCCGGCGGTGGTCTCACCTCGCCAATCGGCAACACGGGCCACTATGAGACGTTTGGTGGAAACCTGCGGCTGGGCGGCGGATGGAACTTCACGAAGAAGTTCGGGCTGCTGGGTGAGTTCGAATTCAACTCGGACAAGATTCCGGGGGCTGTGCTGGCCAATGTAGGTGCGCCGGGCGGCCATGTTCACCTGTATGGAATTACTGCCGACCCGATCTACTACTACTGGAACACTCAGAAGGTAGGAGCTTACGCCGTGGGCGGGATTGGCTTCTACCACAAGAACACGATCTACACGGCGCCGCAACCGCAGCAGTTCTGCAACTACTTCTACGGCTACTGCGGGTACGGTGTGACGAACGTAACGATCGGCCAGTTCTCCAGCAACCAGATGGGGCTTAACGTCGGTCAGGGATTCTACTGGAAGGCCTTTGGTCCAGACAGCCACGCCAAGCTTTTTGCCGAGGTGCGGTATGAGTGGATCGACTCGCCCAAGGGAACCGCAACCAAGCTGGGAACAGGAACAGAGAACCTGATTCCTTTCACCATCGGTCTGCGCTTCTAAACGAAACTTCGGTTGACGAGGGCCCCAACACTGCTGCGGAAGAATGCGGCAGATGGGGCCCTTTTTTTATGGCGGGAAGAAAGGGTGGTCTGACCCCTTATGAACTCAGCTTAATATTTGGACTGTAAATTGGGATTGGATAGAGTTGCGAGGCTGACTGAATGAGGACGTGGTTGCTTTTCTTCCTTCTGCTGACAGGCGGAGGGTTATTTCTATCAGGTACCAAGGCTGCAGCGCAGGGCAACTACGAAATTCAAGTCTATGGCTCGGACACCGTAGCGCCGAAGACGCTGATGACTGAATTGCACTCGAACTACACCCCCGATGGGCAGAAGTACATCATCGACGGGGTCTATCCCACGAACCACCAGGAACACGAGACGGTCGAGCTGACCGAAGGGATCACGAAGTGGTCTGAGGTGGGCTTTTATATTTTCACGAGCGAGCAGAATGGCCACGGCGTGCAGTGGGTGGGAGATCACATTCGCCCCCGGGTGCGGGTGCCGGACTCGTGGCACTGGCCGGTTGGCGCCAGCCTTTCGATGGAGATCGGCTATCAGCGCGCGGTCTACTCGCCGGACACATGGACGTGGGAAATCCGGCCGATTATCGATAAGACGATGGGGCCATGGTACGTGGCCATCAATCCCGCACTGGAGCGCACCTGGCATGGGCCGGATGTGAACCAGGGCCTGGGGTTTGCGCCTGCGGTGAAGGTGAGCTACGCGTTCAACAAGAAGATCAGCGGCGGAGTGGAATACTACGCGGACTATGGCCGACTGGGGGATTTCTATGGGCTGCACCAGCAGCAGCAGCAGATCTTTCCGGCGATTGACCTGAACGTTTCGCCGAAGTGGGAGATCAACTTCGGAGTGGGAGTGGGGCCGACGGCGGCGACCGACCACTGGATCGTCAAAGGAATTCTGGGGCGGTATTTCTCATGGGGCAGACGGCCACCTGTCCCTATTCCCGAGCCGACGCCGAAGCCGCAGTGAAACAGGTGTAGACGTTCTACAGTCCATAGGTGTAGGGTGTCTACATCTATGGGAACTCCGCGCGAAAAATATCAGAACCGCATCGAGCTGCTGCAGGGCACGCTCGATATGCTCATCCTCGAAACGCTGAAGTGGGGCGCGCAGCATGGCTATGGCATCAGCCAGGCGATCGGCGCGCAGTCCGGCGAAATTCTCAAAGTGGAGACTGGATCGCTTTACCCTGCGCTGCACCGGCTGGAGCGGCAGGGATTCGTGCGCTCGGAGTGGAAGACGACGGAGGCCGGGCAGCGGGCGAAGTTCTACCAGATGACGGCGACAGGGAAGCGGCAGCTGGCGGCGGACCGCGAGAGGTGGGAGCAGATGGTGACGGCGATTGGGGCAATTCTGAATCCGGCGGAGTAGCTCAGGAGGCGTGCGATGGTCTGGTGGCGGCGGAAGCGGGAACTGGAAGAAGAGATTGCGGCGCATGTGGAGATGGCGATGGCCGACCGGATGGCGCGCGGCGAAGACCCGGAGACGGCGCGGCGCGAGGCAGAACGCGAGTTTGGCAATGCGGCGCTGGTGAAGGACGTAACGGCCGAGACGTGGCGCTGGCGGTGGCTGGACCAACTGCTGCAGGACGTGCGGTATGCGCTGCGGCAGATGAAGAAGTCGCCGGGATTTGCGCTGACGGTGATCGGTACGCTGGCGCTGGGGATCGGCGCGGCTGTGGCAATGTTCACGGTGGTGGACAAGGTGATGCTGCGGCCTCTGCCCTATCGCGATGCGGGGCGGCTGGCGAGCATCGAGTTCGAGAGCAAACAGGTGGCGCCGCCGTGGGGAGTGCCCCTGCTGGACATCCAGGAGTGGCGCAAGTGGGACCGCAGCTTCTCGGAGATCGGCTATTATGTCGGCTTAGGCGGCCGTAATTACCTGGAAGGGAGCAATGGTTCCCAACAGGTGATGGCGACGATCATCAGCGCCAACCTGCTTGATCTGCTGGGCGTGAAGCCAATGCTCGGGCGGGGATTCAGCCCGCAGGCGGATAGCTTTGCCAAGTCGGGTGATGCGGATGCCATCCTGCTGGGCAACACCGCGTGGCGGCAGATGTTTGGCGCTGACCCCAAGCTGCTGGGGAAGACGGTCAAGATCAGCGGGAAAAGTCACACCGTGGTGGGGATCATGCCGCCGGGGTTTGCCTTTCCTTTCGCAGGATCGGCCCCCGAGGTCTGGATGCCGGCGCAGCCGGGACCAGCGGATGGGGGTAGAACGAGCAGCACGCCGGGCTATGAGGTGATCGGACGATTGCGGCGGGGGGTGACTCCTGCGCGGGCGACGACTGAGCTGAATGTGCTGCAAAAGCAGATCGCCAAGGGGTATGTCGATAAGGATGCGCGGGAGACTCATTCGCGATTCCGGATAAGCACCTACGGCGATACGCTGGTGGATGCGGACACGAAGCATGCGCTGTTGGCGCTGCTGGCTGCGTCGGGCCTGCTGTGGCTCATCGCCTGTGTGAACTCCACGAACCTGTTACTGGCGCGGGCGATGGCGCGGCAGCGGGAGATTGCTGTGCGAGGCGCGCTGGGCGCAGGGCGCTGGCGGATTGTGCAGCAGTTGATGATGGAAGGGCTGCTGCTTAGCAGTTCGGCGACGCTGATCGGCTCTGCGATTGCGTGGATGGCGGTGAAGCTGTTTGCGCGGAGCCTGAGCAAGATGCTGCCGCTGCCAGTTTCAGCGGCGCCGAATGGACTTCTTCTGCTGGCGCTGGTGCTGCTGACGCTGGTCTCCGCGCTGGCCGCGTCGGTGTGGCCCGCGGTGCTGGCGGCCTACTCTCCGATTGAACCGGCGCTGAAGCAGGGCGGCCAGCAGAGCGGGACGAGCCGCGCGCGGAGCCGGCTGCGCAGCGGACTGGTGGTGACGGAGATTGCCCTGTCACTGACACTGCTGGTGGCGTGTGGACTGCTGCTGCGCACGATCTATGCGTTGCGGCATGTGCAGCTCGGCTTCAGAACAGAGCATATCTTTGTGGCCAGCATGAATATTCCGGGCTACAAGTTCGAGGGAAAGAATCTGACCTCGGATCTATATGAGCCTCTGCTGGAGCGGGTGCGGCATATGCCGGGAGTGGAGGCTGCGGGGCTTATCTCTGAAGTGCCGCTGGGGAAGACCTTCCGGATTCAATTGACCTTAAACGGGAATGCTGCAGACGAACTCGACAATGCCCCAAAGACGGTGAACGCGCAACTGATCGGGGTCAGTCCGGAGATGCAGGGGGTCTTTGGCTTCAAGATGGCAGCGGGAAGGTTTTTCAATTCGCAGGACACTGCGACTACCACTCCAGTGATGGTCATCAATCGCGCTTTTGCGCGACTCTACTACTCCAATAACAAGGACATGCGGAAGATTATCGGCAAGAAGCTCTGGCATCTCGAACCGGGGAAGCCGGCGGAGATCATAGGAGTGCTGGACGATGTTCGGCAGGCGGGCATTACGTTGAAGCCTTCGCCGGAGGTCGATCTCGATATCGCGCAACTTGGCCCGAAGAGTACTGCCTACGAGGCGATGGAGGGTATGGCGATGGATCTGGCGGTGCGCACGGATCGGAGTGAGGCGTCATTTCTTCCCGAGCTGCGTGAGGTGTTGCGGCAGGCCGATCCCGCGCTGGCTGGCAGCACCATGAGCACGATGGACCAGGTGGTCGAAGACTCCTATGGCAGCCAGAGGATGGCGGCTCATGTGCTGGAGATATTTGCCGGCTCGGCGCTGCTGTTGTGCGTGGCGGGGCTCTATGGGCTGCTGGCGTACGTGGTGACGCAGCGGACCCGCGAGATAGGGCTGCGCATTGCTCTGGGAGCGCAGAGGGGCGATGTGCTGTGGCTGGTGATGCGGCAGGCCACGTGGATGCTGGCTGCGGGCGTGGCGATCGGACTGGGCGCTGCTTATGCGTCGACCCGTCTGATCGGGAGCTTCCTGTATGGGGTGCGGGCGCACGACGGCGCGACGTTTGCCGCAGTGGCGCTGGTGCTGCTCGCGGCGGGCGCAGTGGCTGCCTATCTGCCAGCGCGGCGGGCTGCGGGTGTGGACCCGATGGAGGCGCTGCGCGCGGAGTGAGCGACGGCCTGGGGCTGGAGCGGGACTTTTCGCGGATGCTGTAGCGCAGCGAAGCTGCAATGCCTCGCTGCGCTCAGCAGGTTGAGCCGTGGTGGACGGGGCCGATTCAGTAAGCCTGCAGTTGCTCGATGGGCAGGCGGACCTGGAAGCAGGTAGAGCCGGGCCTGGATTCCACGCTGACGTAGCCGCGGTGCTTGCGGATGATGCGCTGCACTGTGTCGAGGCCGAGGCCCAGACCGCGACCCGGCGCCTTGGTGGTGAAGAAGGGCTCGAAGATGCGGTCAGTGAGCTCAGCGGGAATGCCGTTGCCGCTGTCCCATATCTCAATGAGCATGAGATCGCCGGAGGTTTTGACGCTGAGCGTGAGGGTGCCGCGATCCTCAATGGCGTCGAGCGCGTTTTCAAGCAAGGCCATCCAGACCTGATTGAGTTCGCTGCCATAGGCGGAGATGCGGGGCAGATCGGGCGCGTAGTGGCGCTCGATGGTGACGTGCTCGAGCCGCGACTGGAGCATGGTGAGCGTGTTCTCAAGGCTCTGGGGCAGATCGACCTCCTGGATGGGCGCCTGATCCATGTAGGAGTAATCCTTGATGGCGCGCATGAGGTCGAAGATGCGCGCGGTCGAGTCGAGCATGGCTTTGGCAATGCGCTCGGCGCGGAGTGATGAGGCGAACTGAGAGAGGACGACGGTGATGCCGGGGCCGTCCATGAACTCGGCGAGCGGCTCGAGCTCGGCGGGGGTAATGCCGGACTCGGCGAGCTCGGGTGCGATCTGCCACGTCTCCTGCACGCCGTGGGCGCGGAGCCAGGTCTGCAGATCGTCCTCAAGAAGCGGGGTGAGGGTGGCGTGGGCGCGCTCGTCGATGAGATCGCGCATGCGCTGTTGCCACTGCTGCATGCGCTGGGTGAGCTGCTGATCAAGGCAGAGGCCGCCGAGGCGGTATTTCTCACGGCCATAGACGCGCAGCTCTTCGAGAAGGCCGGAGGCGGCGCGCTGGGCAGCGGAAGCGGGGTTGTTGAGCTCATGGGCGAGGTTGCCGGCGAGCTTGCCGAGGGCGTTGAGCTTCTCTGTCTGCTGCTCCATGCGGGTGACTTCGCGAACGCGGTCAAGCAGAACGGAGACGCAGCGCTGAGTGATGGACGGCACCGCGCGAACCATCTCGGGGAAGAGCGAGTGGTCGTATTCAAGCGCCCAGGTGGGCGCGGCGGCGTAACCGAGGCCGCCGTAGGTCTTCATGCGGGAGAAGGGTAGCAGGCCGGTGATCTGGCCCGAGCGCCCGATGAAGAGCGCCGCGGGGCCGCCCCGCTCGCGCCTGACGTGAATCTCGCCCTTGAGCAGAATGGTCATGCTGGTGGCGGCGTCGCCCTCGTGAAAGAGCGTGGCGCCAGCCTCTGCGTAGCGTTCGACGCCATAGGTGGCCAGCCACTCGTATTCGCACTCCTCCATGCCCTGCAAGGGGGCGATGCGCTTGAGCGCGTCGATGAGGTCAGCGACGGGAGTGGGATTGGCGGGGCGTGAGCCGATAACGGGAGTAGCGGAGGTCATAGCGCGGTCCTCACTAATAATGGTATCCGAAGCGAGAGAAGCGGCAGCTAATTTGCGTGGGGGCGCTGGCGCTCGATGCGGCGGGTGGGCATGGAGTCAATGAGAGCGTTGAGACGCTGGATAGAGACGGGCTTGTCGCTGCGCAGCTTCTCAGTGCCGTCCTCACCCAGCAGGATGACGGTGAAGGTGTCGGCGGGGACGTGGAAGCGCTGGCGGGCGTCGGCAACCTGCGCCGAAGGCAGAAGCGCGTAGGGCGTATCGAGAGGCGGATTGTAGCCGCGCAAGGTGGGCGCGAAGGGAACGAGAAGAACGAAGCGGTCCATCATGTCGTCGGCCGCGGAGTCGAGCGCGGACTGCTGGCGGCGGAGGCGCGGGTCGCGCGGCGAGGGGCTGAAGACGAGCAGGGGACGATAGCAGCGGCGCATGGCAGCGAGGCGCGTGGGCCGCATGGGGCAGCCGGGATGCGCCTGTGAGAAGGCGGGCGCCGCAGAGAGAAACAGGATGAGAAGAAGACAGCGTGCCGTCATGGATACGAGGTGAGTTGCAGCCGGGATGCTGCGTGTGCGGCAGCATCCCGGCTGGAGGGTTTATGCCTTTACGGGCTCGGACTGGCGCGCGGGCTGCGGCACGCCATCCTTGACCGTGACCGGATCGAGGAAGGGCATGGCGGCGCGGAGCTTTTCGCCGACCTGCTCGATGGGGTGAGCTGCTTCGGACTTGCGAATGGCATCGAAGTTCTTGCAGCCGGACTCGTTCTCCGCGATGAACTTCTTCGCGAAGGTTCCATCCTGAATGTCAGCGAGAATCTTCTTCATCTCCTCGCGAACCGCATCGGTGACGATGCGCGGGCCGGCGGTGTAGTCGCCGTACTCGGCAGTGTTGGAGATGGAGTAGCGCATGTAGGCGAGGCCGCCGCGGTACATGAGATCGACGATGAGCTTGAGCTCATGGAGGCACTCAAAGTAGGCGATCTCCGGCTGGTAGCCTGCGTTGACGAGGGTCTCGAAGCCAGCCTTGACGAGAGCGGCGGTGCCGCCGCAGAGCACGGCCTGTTCGCCGAAGAGATCGGTCTCGGTCTCTTCCTTGAAGGTCGTCTCGATGACTCCGGCGCGGGTGCAGCCGATGCCCTTGGCGTAGGAGAGGGCGATCTCGTGAGCGTGGCCGGTGGCGTCCTGCTCGATGGCGATGAGGCCAGGGGTGCCACCGCCCTCGGCGAAGACTTCACGTACGCGGTGGCCGGGAGCCTTGGGCGCGACGAGGAAAACGTCGACATCCTTGGGCGGCTGAATGGTGCCGTAGCGGATGTTGAAGCCGTGAGCGAAGACCAGCGCCTTGCCCGCCTTGAGATTGGGCTGAACGTCCTTGGCGTAGATGGAGGCCTGCAGTTCGTCAGGCGCGAGGATCATGATGACGTCGCCCCAGGCGGCTGCGTCGGAGACGGAGCTGACTTCAAGGCCTGCCTTGAGGGCCTTGTCGGCAGACTTGCTGCCTTCGCGGAGACCGACGCGTACGTGAACGCCTGAGTCCTTGAGGTTGAGCGCGTGCGCGTGTCCCTGCGAGCCGTAGCCGATGATGGCTACTTTCTTCTGCTGGATGATGGAGAGATCCGCATCCTGATCGTGATATGTCTTTGCCATTTTTCCTCGTTTGGTTTTTCGAAAAAACAATTATGTAACAGTGGTAGTTGCAAATATCAGGGTTGCGAGTTCAGAGGCCCGATTCTTCGGCCATGAGCGCGGTGCTCGCGTCCGGATCTTCTTCTTCTGCCTGGTTTGCCTCGGTTGCGGGTACACGCATGGCATCGAGCACGCGGCTGGTGTGCTGGCCGCGGCGCATGACCATGCGGCCGGTGCGGGAGACCTCAAGGATGCGGTCTTCGCTTTCGTTGAGAACCTGAAGGAGCCCTTCAATCTTGCTCTCGACGCCGGTGATCTCGATCATCAGCGATTCAGGGGCAAGGTCGACGATGCGCGCGCGAAAGACTTCGGCAAGTTCAAAGATGTGCGAGCGGGTTTTGGGTGTGGCGGCCACCTTGATAAGCGCCAGCTCGCGAACGACGCAGGAAGCCTGCCCGACATCATCGACATCGAGAACGTTTTCAAGCTTGTAGAGGCTGGCCATGATGCGATGGCTGGCGGTGGGCGAGGCATCGGCAACGATGGTCATGCGCGAAACGCCGATGCGCTCGGAGCGGCCGACGGTGAGCGAAACGATGTTCACGTTGAGTCTGCGGAAGAGAGACGCAACGCGCGTGAGCACGCCGGGCTTGTCTTCAACGAGGGCTATGAATGTGTGCATCATACAGTTACGTATTCGCTCCTCTAGCTATCCGACGCGGTTTCGAGCAAGGGATCGTGCTCGGGTCTGCGGATCATCTCATGCAGGGCTGCGCCGGCAGGGATCATGGGGTAAACGGAATCCTCTTTTTCGACGAGGAAGTTGATGAGGAACGGGCCCTTGCGGCTGCGGGCAGCGGCGACGGCTGCTTCCACTTGCTTGCGGGTGGTGACGGTGGCTCCGGGAATGCCGTGAGCCTCGGCGAGCTTGACGAAGTCGGGGCTGAGGATGGGCGAGGAGGCGTAGTTCTTCTCATAGAAGAACTCCTGCCACTGGCGCACCATGCCGAGGAAGCCGTTGTTGATGATGGCGATGTTGAGGTCGAGATTTTCCTGCGCGATGGTGGAGAGTTCGCAGGCGGTCATCTGGAAGCCGCCGTCACCGGCGATGGCCCAGACCTCCTTCTCAGGGCATGCAACCTTGGCGCCGATGGCGGAGGGCAGTGCGAAGCCCATGGTGCCGAGGCCGCCGGAGGTGATGAGCGAGCGCGGCTCATTGTGCTTGTAGTACTGCGCCTCCCACATCTGATGCTGGCCTACGTCAGTGGCGACGACGGCTTTGCCTTCCGTGATGCGCCAGAGGTCGTGCATGACGTGGGCGGCGTAGAGGTGGCCGCTGTCGGGAATGTTCTTGATGTCGCGGACGGAGGCGCTGCCCTTCATCTCATTGACGGCGCGAAGCCAGGGCGACTCGTTGACGGTAGAGATGTGCGGCAGCAGGACCTCAAGCACCTGACGGAGATCACCGATGAGGGCGATATCCGCCTTGACGTTCTTGTTGATCTCCGCGGGGTCAATCTCGATGTGGATCTTCTTCGCGTTGGGAGCGTAGGTGGCGAGCGTGCCGGTGACGCGGTCGTCAAAGCGCATGCCGCAGGCGATGAGCAGGTCTGCCTGCTGGATCGCGTGATTGACCCAGGCCTCGCCGTGCATGCCCATCATGCCGAGCGAGAGCGGGTGAGTGGCCGGGAACGCGCCGAGGCCGAGGAGCGTAGAGGCAACGGGAATCTGCATGCGCTCGGCGAGGGTGCGGACCTGATCGTAGGCGCCGGACTTGATGATGCCATGGCCGGCGAGGATGAGCGGGCGCTTCGCGTTGCGGATGAGCGCGGCCGCATCGGTGATGGCGGCGCTCTCGGCGCGAAGCATCGGATGCGGGCGGTAGGGTTTGGGCGCGGCGGCGGTGAAGTCAAAGGCGGCTGTGCCCTGCTGCGCGTCCTTAGTGATATCGACGAGCACGGGGCCGGGACGCCCGGACTGTGCGACGCGGAAGGCTTCGCGCAGAGTAGGGGCGACGTCTTCCGCACGGGTGACGACGTAGTTGTGCTTGGTCACGGGCAGAGTGATGCCGGTGATGTCTACTTCCTGAAAGGCATCGGAGCCGAGGACCTTGCTCGAAACCTGACCGGTGATGCAGACAATCGGCACGGAGTCGAGCATGGCGGTGGCGATGCCGGTGACGAGGTTGGTGGCTCCGGGGCCAGAGGTGGCGATGGCTACGCCGACACGCCCGGAGGCGCGGGCATAGCCGTCGGCCATGTGCGCGGCGCCCTGCTCGTGACGCACGAGGATGTGGCGGATCGGGAACTTGCGCAGGGCATCGTACGCGGGCAGGATGGCCCCGCCCGGGTAACCGAAGACCTCGCGCACACCTTCACCCTCGAGCGTGGCCCAGATGATCTCCGCGCCGGTGAGGACAGTGGTGCCGGGGCGGGTGGTGTCGGATTGTGAGGCGTTGCTCATGATCGCTGACTCCTTGAATGAGGCTAGGTGGTTACTGCGCCAAGCGAAGCGGAGGAAACACTGTCGGCATACTTGCGGAAGACGCCCCGCTTATAGGCCGGTTCAGGCGCTTTCCAGCTTTGCAGGCGGGCCTTCAACTCCTGCTCGGGGATGTCCACTTCAAGCTTGCGATTGGGAATATCGAAGTGGATGGTGTCACCCTCGTGGATCGCAGCGATGGGGCCGCCGACTGCGGCTTCCGGCGCGACGTGGCCGGCCATGAGGCCGCGGGTGGCTCCGGAGAAGCGGCCATCGGTGAGCAGGGCTACCGTGTCAGAAAGCTCGGGGATGCCGGCGATAGCGGCGGTGACGGCGAGCATCTCGCGCATGCCGGGGCCGCCGCGCGGACCTTCATAACGGATGACGACTATATCGTTGGGCTTGATCCTGCCCTGCTCGACGGCAGCGAAGGCATCCTGCTCGCAGTCGAAGACGCGGGCGGGGCCGCGATGTTCGAGGCGCTTGTGGCCTGCGACCTTGATGACGCAGCCCTCGGGGGCGATGTTGCCCTTGAGGATGACGAGGCCGCCGGTTGGCTTGATGGCAGCATCGAGCGGCCGGATGACGTCCTGGCCGGCCGTTTCCCTGGCTTCGGCTGCTTCCTCTGCGAGAGTGCGTCCGCTGACGTTGAGCGTGCTGCCCTGGATGAGGCCGCCCTCAAGAAGACGCTTCGCGAGCAGACGGCTGCCGCCTGCGTTCTGATAATCCGCCGCGACGTATCTGCCGCCGGGCTTTAGATCGCAGAGCAGCGGGGTGCTCGAGCTGATGCGGTCAAACTCCTCAATGGTGAGGGGAATGCCCATTTCATGGGCGATGGCGAGCAGGTGCAGCACGGCGTTGGTGGAACCACCGGAGGCGGCGACGCTGGCGATCGCGGTTTCAAGCGAGGTGCGGGTGATGATCTGGCTGGGCTTGATCTGGCGGCGCGCGAGCTCCATGACCATGGCTCCCGCGGCGCGGGAGGCTGCATGCTTCTCCGCAGAGAAGGCAGGAACGCCGGAGATGCCGATGGGCGAAATGCCCAGAAATTCGCAGGCCATGGCCATGGTGTTTGCGGTGAACTGGCCACCGCAGGCACCGGCGCCGGGACAGGCGCTGGCCTCGACTGCTTCCAGGCCTGCATCGTCGATCTTGCCGGCAGCGCGTGCGCCGATGGCTTCAAAGACGTCCTGCACGGTGAGGTCTTTGCCGTTGAGATGTCCGGGAGCGATGGAGCCGCCGTAAAGCATGAGGCTGGGCACGTCGAGACGGGCAAGAGCCATGACGGTGCCGGGCATATTTTTATCGCAGCCGGCGATGGCTACGACGCCGTCGAACATGTTGCCGCGGGAGACGAGCTCGATGGAGTCTGCGATGACTTCACGGCTGACGAGGGAGGCCTTCATGCCCTCAGTGCCCATGGTGATGCCGTCGGAGATGGTGATGGTGTTGAACTCCATCGGTGTGCCGCCGGCGTCGCGGACGCCCTGCTTGACGGCCTCTGCGATGGTGCGGAGATGGAAGTTGCAGGGGCCGATCTCGGTCCAGGTATTGGCGATGCCGATGATGGGCTTGTGCAGATCCTCTTTGCTGAAACCGATGGCGCGCAGCATGGCGCGTGCGGCTGCGCGGCTGTTGCCCTCAGTTAGCGGGATGCTGTTTGTCTTCGCCTTATCTGCTATGTTGCCGTGGTTCTCGCTCAATTCGCTTTCTCCAGTGCAGGTTGGGGCCGGGGAGTTACCCAGAAGGCCGCGTCGTGTTTTTGTTCAAAGGTATCGAGGGCAGCCGCGTGACGCAGGGTGAGGCCGATGTCATCGAGGCCCTCAAGCAGGCACTCGCGGCGGAAGGGATCCACGGTGAAGCTGGCGGAAAAGCTCTGCTCGTCGTGTACGGTCTGATCTTCGAGCGAGACGGTGAGCTGATAGTCAGCAGTGGCGGCGGCGCGGTCGAGCAGCGTCTGCACCTGCGCCTCGGGCAGGGTGACGAGCAGGATGCCGTTCTTGCCCGCGTTCGAGTGGAAGATATCGGCAAAGCTGGGCGCGATGACGCAGCGGAAGCCGTAGTCGGAGAGCGCCCAGGCGGCGTGCTCGCGGGAGGAGCCGCAGCCGAAGTTCTTCGCAGCGACGAGAATGTGCGCGCCCTGATAGCGGGGATCGTTCAGCTCGAATGCCGGGTTCTTGCGCCAGTCGAAGAAGAGGAACTCGCCGTAGCCGGTGCGCTCGATGCGCTTGAGGAACTGCTTGGGGATGATCTGATCCGTATCGACATTGACGCGGTCGAGCGGCTGCACTTTAGAGGTGAGTTTGCGAAAGGGCTGCATATTAGGCGAGTACCTCCTCGGCCTTGTATTCCCAGTGACGTACATCCGTGAAGTGGCCGGTGACGGCTGCGGCTGCGGCCATCGCGGGGCTGACGAGATGGGTGCGTCCGCCACGGCCCTGACGACCCTCAAAGTTGCGGTTGGACGTGGAGGCGCAGCGCTCGCCGGGCTGAAGGATATCGGGGTTCATGCCGAGGCACATGGAGCAGCCGGGCTCGCGCCACTCGAAGCCGGCCTCGCGGAAGACATGATCGAGGCCTTCGCGCTCGGCCTGCGACTTGACCTGCTGCGAGCCGGGCACGACCATGGCGCGGACGTTCGAATGAACACGATATCCGGCAACGACTTTGGCGGCGGCGCGGAGATCTTCAATACGCGAGTTGGTGCAGGAGCCGATGAAGACGCGGTCGATGGAGACCTTTTCGAGCGGTGTGCCGGCTTTGAGATCCATGTATTCGAGGGCGCGCTCAAAGGCGCGGCGGTCGGAGTCAGACTGCGCGCGGGCGGGATCGGGAACCGATTCCGTAATGGAGATGACCATGCCGGGGCTGGTTCCCCAGGTGACGAAGGGCGCCAGCTCCTCGGCCTGGATGACGAGTTCGCGGTCGTAGGTCGCGCCGGGATCAGAGGGCAGAGCGCTCCACTCGGCGACGGCCTTTTCCCAGTCTGCGCCTGTCGGCGAGAAGCGGCGACCTTTGAGGTAGGCGAAGGTCTTCTCGTCAGGGGCGATCATGCCGGCGCGGGCGCCTGCCTCGATGCTCATGTTGCAGAGGGTCATGCGGCCCTCCATGGAGAGCGAGCGGATGACGGAGCCTGCGTACTCGATGACATAGCCGGTGGCTCCGTCGGTGCCGATGCGGCCGATGATGCCGAGGGCTACGTCCTTAGCAGTGACGCCCTCGGCGAGCGTGCCCTCGACGGCGATGCGGAAGGTGCGGGGCCGGGATTGCGGCAGGCACTGGGTGGCCATGACATGCTCGACCTCAGAGGTGCCGATGCCGAAGGCGAGTGCGCCGAAGGCTCCATGGGTGGAGGTGTGCGAGTCGCCGCAGACGATGGTCATGCCGGGCTTGGTGAGGCCGAGTTCCGGACCAATGACGTGAACGATGCCCTGCTCGGGCGACTGCACGTCGTAGAGTTCGACGCCGAAGTCTGCGCAGTTCTTGCGCAGGGTGTCGATCTGCCTGGCGGCGATGGCGTCCTCAATGATGAGGCGGTTGGCGGTCGTCGGAACATTGTGATCGACAGTCGCGACGGTGCGGTCGGGGCGGCGCAGTTTGCGGCCTGCGAGGCGCAAACCCTCAAAAGCCTGCGGGGAAGTGACCTCGTGAACAAGATGCAGGTCAATGTAGAGCAGGGCAGGCTCGTTGGCCGGTTCGGCGACGAGATGCTGCTCCCATACTTTTTCGAATAGCGTCTTCGGTGCGTTGCTCATAGGTATTTATCCGGTGTTACTGAACTGCCTTGTCACGGCTTGCTATTTCATTGACGCCGAGAGAGAGCGGAGTGGGCCTGTGCTCCATGCCCTCCCCATCGATGACGATCGCTTCGCCGATGGGCTCAATGGTGTGGCCGTCGCCGAGCGGTTTCGAGGTCCAGCGGGTGATGCCTGCGCGCAGCGACTGCGGCATGGTGGCCGGACTGAGGTTGCCGCTGGTGAACAGGTAGAGACTCCACTGATTTGAATTCTTCATCATGTCCGTCGCTGCGAAGACTACGGTGGCGGGGGACGTGGTCAGGTCCACCCAGAGCAGGCCCTTGTTGGGGCAGAAGTGCTGCACGCAGCCGTCTGCCATGTAATACGTCGTGCCGTCGGTGAGTACGTCACCGGGGACGGCCAGATAATCCTTGACAACCTGGGAGACCGGCTCGCCGGGCTTCCAGAAATGCTGCGACATCTTCAGGCGGTCATTCAGGAAAGGGAGAAAGTTCTTGTCCTGAATCAATGCATTGACCGAGGGAAGTGCGTGAGCCGGATTTCCCTGATAGCGGAGAAGCCACGCGGCGCCCCGGTCGCTCTGCGCAAACAGTTGCATATGCAATGCAGTCGAGAGGATGAACGCGGCTGCAGCCCAGCTTTTCTCCCTAAACTGCATGCATTGCCTGATGGCGGTCAATGATTTCGTTGACCGATTGATGGACAAGCTTGCCCATCTCCTGAGTCGAGAGCGGGGTCTCGCCAGCCCGGACAAGGTCGGCGGTGCGGTGACCCTGCTCGAGGACCTTGCGGACCGCTGTTTCGATGGCCTGCGCCTCCTGCTCAAGATTTCCGGAGTGGCGGAGAAGCATGGCAGCGGTGAGGATCGCGCCCAGAGGGTTGGCGATGCCTTTGCCCGCGATATCCGGGGCGGAGCCATGCACCGGCTCATAGAGATTGACCTTGCCGCCGATGGTGGCCGAGGGCAGCATGCCCAGCGAGCCGGTGATGACGGCCGATTCGTCGGAGAGAATGTCGCCGAAGAGGTTCTCAGTCAGCACGACGTCGAAGTTGCGTGGCGTATTCATGAGGTGCATGGCGCAGGCGTCGACGTACTGGTGTTCGAGAGTGACGCCGGGATACTGGGGGGCGAGTTCTGTTACGGTGGCGCGCCAGAGCTGCGAGACCTCAAGGACGTTGGCCTTGTCGACGGAGGTGAGCTTCTTGCGGCGCATGGAAGCGAGCTCGAAGGCGACGCGGGCAACGCGCACAACCTCGTCGCGGGTGTAGCGCATGGTGTTCCAGGCGGAGTTGGAGGCGCGGTCCCACTGGCGCGGCTCGCCAAAGTAGAGGCCGCCAAGCAGCTCGCGGACGAACAGGATGTCAGCTCCCTCGATGACCTCAGGACGCAGAGGCGAGTTCGACGAGAGGGCGGGGAAGGCAAAAGCCGGGCGGAGATTGGCGAAACCGCCGAGAGCCTGACGCAGTTGCAGGAGGCCGGCCTCGGGGCGCTTGTCCGGGGTGAGCGAGTTGAACTCGTTGCCGCCGACGGCGCCGAGGAGCACGGCATCGCTCTCAAGCGCGGCGCTTAGAGTGGCGGCGGGCAGCGGTGTGCCCTGTTGCTTGATGGCAACGCCGCCGATGAGGGCTTCGCTGATCTGGAAGTCATAGCCGCCCAGTTCGGCGACCGAACGCAGGATGCGAACCGCTTCTCCAGTAACTTCAGGGCCGATGCCGTCGCCGGCAACTACAAGAATCTTGAGCTTTGTCATTTTTCTCTCTCGCTTCAGTGCGTTTCAGTCAACGGCTCGGCGGCGATCAGGTCTTCGTGGCGCTGGTGATGCGCGACGAGATTGATCAGGTCCTGGTCGTAGATGGACTTCTTGCGGTCGGCCAGCTCCGTGAAGGCGCGGTAGGCGACGTCAAGGTCGGACGGCTGCAGGGTGTAGCCGAGCTCCACCAGTCGGGAGCGCAAGGCGTGACGGCCGGAATGCTTCCCGAGAACCATGCGGTTGGCCGGGACGCCTACCGAGGCGGGCGTCATGATCTCGTAGGTGAGCGGGTTCGACAGGACGCCATGCTGGTGGATGCCGGCCTCATGAGCGAAGGCGTTGGCGCCGACGATGGCCTTGTTCGGCGCGGGTCCGAAGCTGATAGTCCGGGTGAGCTGCTGGCTGGTGGCGTAGATGCGCTCGAGGTTGAGGTTGTGTTCGACGGGGAACTGGTCGGCGCGAACGCGAAGGGCTGCGGCGATCTCCTCAAGAGCGGCATTCCCTGCGCGCTCGCCGATGCCATTGATCGAGCACTCGACCTGGCGCGCGCCGGCTTCAACGGCGGCAAGGGTATTCGCGACGGCGAGGCCGAGGTCATTGTGGCAATGAGTGGAGAGAATGACCTTATCGGCGCCGGGCACGCGCTCGCGAACGACGCGGAACATGGCTGCGTATTCTGCAGGCACGGAGTAGCCAACCGTGTCTGGGAGGTTGATGGTGGTGGCGCCAGCCTCAATGGCGACGGCTACCATCTGGCAGAGAAAGTCATGGCTGGTGCGAGTCGCGTCCTCGGGGGAGAACTCAACATCATCCACATAGCTGCGGGCGTGGGCAACGGCCTCTGCCGTCTGCGCCAGAGCCTGTTCGCGGCTGATCTTGAGCTTGTATTCCAGATGGATGTCGGAGCTGGCAAGAAAGAGATGAATGCGGGCCTTGTGGGCCGGTTCCAGAGCCTCGGCGGCGCGTTCGATGTCTTCGCGGCGGGCGCGGGCGAGGGAGGTGATGATGGGCAGGCGGATCTCACTTGCGATGGAGCGGATGGCGGAGAAATCACCTTCAGAGGAAATGGCAAAGCCAGCCTCGAGAATATCTACGCCGAGGTCTTCGAGCGCATGGGCCATGGCAAGCTTTTCCGGCTGGGTCATGCTGCAGCCAGGAGACTGCTCTCCATCGCGGAGAGTGGTGTCGAAGAAGCGGAGGTGGTTCTGGGTCATTAAGGGCACCTGCCAGAGTACAGCGAGATCACCGGCAAGAACAGTTTCCCAGAGTTCTGTCCATAATTCAAATCGTTTATTTTTACAATTTAGATAAGTATTGCTTATAGAGTGCCCCTGTGGGATGGTAAAGAGGGAAGTATCTAATGGACATTACTCAGCTTGAGACTTTCCTGGCCATCGTGCAGGAGCGTGGATTTTCACGGGCGGCGCTGCGGCTGCGGCGTACGCAGCCGGCGGTCAGCCAGACGATCCGGAAACTGGAAGAGGAGCTGGGCGAGCAGCTCTTTGAGCGCACTTCGCGAGACGGTACGCTGACGAGCGCGGGCGAGGTGCTGCGGGACTATGCGGACAGGCTGCTGCGGCTGCGGAACGAGGCTGCGAGTGCGGTGGAAGAGCTGCGTTCGCTGGAGCGGGGGAGGCTGCTGCTGGCCGCGAATGAGTACACCTGTCTTTATTTGCTGCCGGTGCTGGATCAGTTCCGGCGGACATGCCCACAGATCAGCGTGGTGGTGCAGCGGTCGCTGGCGAGCCGAATCCCGGAGGATCTGCTGACGCGGACGGTCGAGATGGGGATTGTGTCGTTTGCTCCGGAGACGGAGCAGTTGCGCTCGATCAGCGTTTATCTGGACGAGGTGGTTTTTGTGGTGAATCCGGCGCATCCGCTGGCGCGGGAGAAAAAAGTGGCCATACGGGACCTGGGGGCGCAGAGCTTTATTGCGCACAATGTTCTTTCGCCGCTGAGGAAGCGGGTTACGGAGACCTTTGAAAAGCATAAGACGCCGCTGAACATGGGGGTTCAGCTACCGAGCCTGGAAGCGGTGAAGCGGTTTGTAGCGATGGGAAACGGAGTGGCGCTGGTGCCGGGGCTGACGGTGGCACAGGAGGTAAGCAGGGGCGAACTGGTAAAGGTAGAGGTGCCGGAGTTGAAGATCGAAAGGCGACTGCGGCTGGTGCATCGGCGGCATTCACCGCTGTCACACGCGGCCCGCGCTTTCCTGAAACTGGTGAAGACGATGGCGCAGGAACAGGGGTCGCCATTTGAGTATCGAGTGGAGCATGCAAACTGAATCAATTGAATAGCTGTCGAAAACCCTCGCGGAAGGTACAATTGCCTGAGTGGGCCCAGGCGGTCCATCTGGTAAGTAAATCGACGAGCCCGAGAGGCAATGACGCCTGCGGTGCTACAAGCAGGCGAGAGGTTCACGAACGAATGATGAAGAAGGTGTTGTTGTTTGCTCTGCTGCCATTCCTGGCGTTGGCGGCGCATGCCCAGGAAAGCCGGCAGGATATAAGTCTCAGCGGGGCAAATCTCTTTCCTCCCTACACTTATGGCAATGCGGTGAAGCTCACCACTACCCTGGGCTTCGGCGGTCTCGTCAGCTACCGCTACATGCTAACGCCGAGAAGCGCCCTCGAGGGCAACTACCAGTACGACCAGGACGTGCAGAAGTTCATCATCCCGACGAACAACACTCGTGTCCATACGCGCTTTCAGGAGTTTTCAGCGGCGTACGTGTATAACTTCACCTTCAAAAACTTCAACCCGTTTATCGAGGCTGGCGTGGGTGGATTCTTCTGGACGCCGATCGACGACCAGAAGACAAATACGATCGACGCCAAGAGTCAGACGCAGATCGGCGGCCTCTATGGCGCGGGTATCGCGTATGAACTCAGCCCGAGCTTTGACCTGCGCGTCGAGTATCGGGGACTGATCATGAAGACTCCGACGTTTGGACAGACGAACCTGAGCACAGGAACCTACTACAACATCTACAACCCTGTGATCGGTATCGCATACCACTTCTAAAAGCGACCGAGCTGCAAAAGGAACGGCCCCGGATAGGTTTCCGGGGCCGTTTTGTTTGGTGCCTGGACAGGTCACCAGACCCGGTAAGCCACTCCGAAGCTGAAACCGCGGGGATTGAGCCCATGGTTGGGACGATTGGGGATGTTGGGAGCGCCGGGCAGAAACTGATATTCGTAGTCGGCGCGGACCGACAGGCGATCCATGATCCGGTAGTCAATGCCTCCTCCCGGGGCGTAGGCGAAGTAGCTTTCGGTATGGACGTTGTAGGGATAGCGAATGGATACGCCGCCAACCATCAACTTCGCATAGGGAGAGAAGCCACGCCAATGGAGCGGAGTGTAGCGCGGACCGATGAGGTAATCCTTCTGGGTCTCATTGCCGTCTTCGTTACGGAGCACACCTAGAAAGCGGGCTTCACCCTCGGCGCTGATTTTGTGCCGCAGATCATAGTCGGCGTAGACGCCGATTCCTGTAAGGGGGACATTGGCATCGTAATCGGGATTGAAGAGGGAGAACTCACCTCCCACCCATAGGGCTTTCATGTGCGCCGTGGTGGATGTGGCTACCTGGGAGTGAGCGAGGACGGGAGAAAGGGTGATGACAGCGAGAGCCAGAAACTTCTTGAGCATTGCACTAAATCTCCTGAATGAACGGGTAAAACTCAACAAGCGCCGCGCAGCAGGTTTGTTAAGTTCAAGAGCCTGACGATACTAGCTATCACTTAGCAGTTGACGGGCCAAAGCTCTGGAGAACCGTAATGGGGTCGATCAGGTTGGAGATTTGTCTGTCAGGAGAGGCACGCCTGCGGCCGGACAAAGGGCTCGAAGAGGTTTCGGCCCTTCGTCCGACGGGGTTGTGAGGCGGGAATATTGGTGGGGTGCCGGAGGCTCTCCGGCGAAATGCCTGAAGAAACGGAAGCCCTTAAAACACCCGGTACGCTACTCCGAAGCTGAAGCCGTTTGGAGTAAGACCATTGTTGGACTGGTTGGGGATATTGGGAGCCGAGGGGAGCACCTGGTATTCGTAATCGGCGCGGACCGAGAAGCGATTGGAGATGCGATAGTCGACGCCGCCGCCCGGTGCGTATGCGAAGTAGCTGCCGTTACCGATTGTGCCGGGGAACTGGATCCACACACCGCCCGCCAGCAGTTTGACGTAAGGCGAGAAACGCCGCCAGTGGATCGGAACATAACGCGCTCCGATGAGGTAATCCTTCTGGGTTTCATTGCCATCCTGCGAGGTAATAACACCAAGAAAGCGCGCTTCGGCTTCTGCGCTCAGTTTATGAGTGATGTCGTAATCCGCATAGACGCCGATTCCGGTGAGGCGCTGTTGGTTGTAGTCAGGATTAAAAGTGGAATATTCACCGCCAACCCAGAGATTAGAAAATCCGCCCTTCGCTGCGGGTGCGACCTGGGCGTGCATTGCCACTGGCGTAAGAAGAAGAGAAGTGAAGAGCAAGAAACGTTTGATCATGGTGCATTCTCCTGAAGCAACTGGCATAACCGGAAGAACGAATGCAATTGAAAACGGCTTGTCGTTGCGCATTTGTCCACCTTTGCCAGAGGAGGATGCAGGCCAAGCCATGCATCCTCCTCCGGGGCGGCTATTACTGCGGCTGAGCCGCTTGAGCAGGCGCAGTCTGCGGTGTCGTATTCGCAGCAGGAGCCGTCTGCTGTGGTTGTTGAACCGCCTGCGCCGGCGGCTGGTAACGCTGCAGGCGGAAGTAAATGGGGGTGATCTCGAACGGCAGCTTATCGCTGGGGTTCAGGATGCTGACGCCCCTGAGATTGAGCTGGATGACCTTATCGGTCCAGGGATCGTTCTTGAGGTGGCTGCCCAGAGGCAGGGCTGCAATCTGTCCCAGGTTGGCCATGTCGAGTTTGGGCGACTGCTTGCCGATGGCGTCGAGCCACGGGGTGCCGTCTTCCTTGACGAGTGAGTCGCCGAGCCGGGGGGTCAACAGCGCCGGGAGCTGCTTCTCACGAGCGATGAGTTGCTGGAAGAAGAGGCCTACGTTGGCTGCTTTGTCCTTGTAGGCAGAGTGATTGAAGAGTTCGACAGCTCTCTTGGCCGCTGCTTCATCATCGGAAGCAGTGTGGTTCATGTTGATCCGTTCGAGGGTGGCCGAATCGGGAAAGAGCAGGCGGTCGTTGAAGGCATAGCGTGTGTCGATGTGGTGGCCGAGGGCTATGTGGGCGAGCTGGAAGCTGAGGACTGCAGCCAGATCTTCTTCATAGGGGAGCACATCGATCAGGCCTTTGCTGACCAGGATGGTATTACCGACGGCCAGCGTTTCCAGCGGGGTGGTCAGCATGACCCGGCAATGAATGTCGCCGGGGAGTTGAAGATTGTTGCCGATGATGATGTTCTGAGCCACCTGCTCGAGAATCTTGTCGAAGTCGCTCGGCGCGGCAAGAAGTCCCGCCTGGGTGAGACGATCGAGGACATTTTGCTCGGCCTGAGAGATCCACTCGCGCTTGGCCTGAAGCGGGCTCTCATCCTGAGAGTTCTCGCTCTGGTCCTGTGCGTTGTCGATCTGCATCGATTCATTGTCAGACTCGCGAGTCGGCAGCTTGAGGGCATAACCCCAGAAGTGGGTCTGGGCATGGAAGCCAAGGCCGCGGCTGGCTGCGCTGCCCTTGCTCTCTTCCACGTAGATGGCGGCGGGCAGCCAGAGACCTGGTTGGACATTGGCACGCCAGTCGTCGAAGTGGAAGTAATGGGCAACTTCATCATTTGCATTGCTGGTATAGGTGCCGTTGAAGCGGACGATGTTACCGTCCTGATCCTCAACCCAGATGCGCCCGAAGAAGCGGCCTGCGCCGGTATGAGGCTTCGGCTTGACGTCGAAGACCATGGTGCGGACATTTCCGAGGAAGTCACGGCGGACATAAGTGAAGTCGTAGTGCTGGCGATCGTAGCCAATCGGATCGACGAACATCATGTCCATGAAGCCGGTGGAGGAGTAGCTCATCTTCAGAGCCTTGCCCATACCGGTGAGGAAGCCGAGCGAACCCTTGAGAAGGCCGTGGGAGGAGCTCTTCTCATCGTAGGCCTCATTGGTGAAGGTCTTGGAGAAGTCGACGCGTCCCAGCATGTACTGGTCAGAGACGGGAACCGAGTACAGGACCGGATCGGGCTTGGTGTTCTGGATGTAGGTCTGAACCACAGGAGTGTTCTTCTGGATTGCCTTGACAATCAACTTCTCCTGGGCGATCGACTTCTGGATCAACGCCGTCTGGTCCGCTGTCAGGGGGACGGGAGGCGGCAGTTTCGGCTTTTTTGCATTGGCTGCAGTTACGGCGAGTGTGACGGTTAGACCCGTCATCCACAACTTACGCAAGGACATTTCCTGGCTCCTAGACCTTCCTGGTTCCTATAGTGCTGTTCTTTCCTGAAAAAACATGTGCTGCATTGGCCGAGACGCGGAAACGGTCATGCGAGCTGAAAGCTTACGTGAATGATGCTTACCTGATCGACGGGATGACCATCTCTCATGGCGGGCTTGAAACGGATTCGCTCGGCGGCGAGCTTCGCCTGCTCATCGAGACCATGTCCCAGACCGTTGACCACCCGCAGCACCTCGACCTGGCCGCCCGCGGTGAACCTGACTTCGAGGGTGACATCTCCCTGAATCCTCAACTGCTTCGCTTCCGCCGTGTATTGCGGCAACGGCTTGCTCAGCACGATGATCGACGTAGCGGGCGCGGCCTGCTGCCTGGCAACGGCAGGAGTCGGGCCAGCGGCAGGTGTTCCGAATCCAGTATTGGCGACACGGCCTGTTCCATGGCTGCCGGGTGTCCCTCCAATTACGCCATTGGCAAAGCCTGCGGAAGCCACTGTGCCGTGGCTGGTTCCACCGGGGACGCCGTGGGCTACCCCTGCGCCGAAGTCTGTGCCCTTGACCGAGCCTTTACGGGCCGCACCTGCACCGCTGCCGACGCCGGGGGCCGAGTTGAACGCGCCGACTGAGGCTACAGTGGCCGGGCGGTTGGCATTGGGGTTGGGCGTTACGCCCACCGGATCTCCGAAGCCGCCAGTCTTGGGCGAGGGAGCAGAATGATTGTTCGCCACGAGCGTCGGGGTCGCGCTCTTGAACATGCCGACCTTCGGCTGCGGCGGAGGCGCTACGGCTTTAGGCGGCGCGGGCGCTATGACCGGCATGGCCGGGGTCGGAGTCTTGATCTCGACTACCTTCGGCGGCTCGGGAACCGGCTTCGGCATTTCAATCTGCCGCGGGGTGGGTTGAAGGAGCTTTGCGGGAATCGGAGGCGGCGTGAACTTGACCTTCGGAACCGGGGGCGTATAGGGCTTGGGCTGGGTGACCGGGAAGATCAGTTGGGTGGTTTCGTACTTTTTGACTCTCGCCTTGTGTAGCTGGGCCATGGTGAAGAGCACTAGAAGCGCAAGGACGACTGCATTGACAATAGCGCTGACCGTGAAGGAGCCGAAACGGCCTTCCGGTTCGGGAAGGAGCCCAAAGGTGTCGCGATCGGGGAGGTTGTTGCTCACCATAAACTCTAGTAATCCATCTTGCTGTTCGTGCAGTTGTTCCTGCATTCGATGTGCGAACTCGGGTTGTAGCGCAACTTTATCCATCGGGACACTCTCTTCCCTGCATGTGCAGCCACCACCCTGCCGGGGACAAGAATGACTTCAGGCATGGGAGCGAGCGCCTTTAGTTAAGACTGAAGCGCCCTGGAATATCCTGGTGTGACCGCACTTTTTAGGGTTCTTAGTTACCGTACGATAAACCATTTGTCCTCCGCGGGTACTCGTCTTTCTATTAAGATTCATCCCGGGAATCGTTACGCAGGTAATGGGAAGTCTAATTAATGTCATGATATCTGCTCCTCGAGTACATTCATAGTGTCGAGCGGTTACGCAAACCATGTCCTCAAAACAGCGCAAAAAAATCTGGGACCGTTGGGAGTCAGACGTTCAATTTTGGCTGCCGGTTGCTGCCCGTCGGGAGAATATTTTCTAACTTAATGAAAGTAAAGGAGATAATTTAAGTGCGTATTGTGGTGACTGGCGGTGCGGGATATGTGGGAGGAACGGTCGCGCAACTACTGATGGATCATGGGCATGAGGTAACGATTGTAGATAACCTCTGCCATGGACATCGCTCCATGCTGCCTGCGAAGGCGGAGTTCGTGGAGGCGGATATCGCCGACCGGACCGTGCTGGAAGATCTATTTCAGGCCAAAAAGATTGATGGAGTAATGCACTTTGCCGCGCTGATCGAGGCGGGCGAAAGCATGAAGAAACCGGAGATCTATTTCCGCAATAACAGCGCATCGACGCTCAGCCTGCTGGAGGCGATGTTGGCTACTGGAGTGAACCGGCTGGTTTTCTCCTCAACAGCGGCGGTGTACGGCGAGCCGGAAAAGACACCGATCATTGAAACGGCTCCGCTGCGTCCCACAAATGCCTATGGCGAGTCAAAGCTGCTGGTCGAGCAGATGCTGGCGTGGTTGAACCGTATTCACGGATTCCGGTATGCGAGCCTTCGCTACTTCAACGTGGCGGGAGCAGTGGAAGGGCGGGGCGAGGCGCACGAGCCTGAGTCGCACCTGATTCCGCTGGTGCTGGATGTGGCGCTGGGGCGGCGGAAGAGCATCAAGATCTTCGGCAGCGATTATCCGACGCCGGACGGCACCTGCATACGCGACTATATTCATGTTCACGATCTGGCGCGGGCGCACCTGCTGGCACTGGAAGCGCTGGGGAGCCGTGACCGGCTGATCTACAACATCGGCAACGGGCGCGGATTTACGGTGCGCGAGGTGGTCGAGTCGGCGCGTCGCGTCACCGGCCATGCTATTCCGGTAGACGAAGAGCCGCGTAGGCCGGGCGATCCGGCGGTGCTGATCGCCAGCTCGGAGAAGATCGGCGAGGAACTGGGCTGGAAGCCGGAGTATGCAAAGCTCGACGACATCGTCGAGAGCGCATGGAAGTGGCACCAGCAGCGGTATCAGGTAGCCGGCTGATTGAGCGAAGAGCGCTGGTGTCCGGCCCCGTCAAAGTTGGCAGGGTCGAGCCAGCGCTCGAAGGCTGCCTTCCGCTGCGGCCACTCTGTGTCGAGCAGCGAGAACCAGGCGGTGTCGCGATTGCGGTTTTTCACAATCATGTGCTGGCGGAACAGCCCTTCAAAGCTAAAGCCGAGCCGGAGCGCGGCGCGGCGAGAGGGCTCGTTGAGGGCGTTGCATTTCCATTCATAGCGGCGATAGCCGAGGTCTTCAAAAGCGTGCCTGGCCATCAGGTACATGGCCTCGGTAGCGCCCGCGGTGCGCTGCAGCGTGGGCAGATAGAGGATGTTGCCTACCTCAATAACGCGGTGGGTTGGCTCAATACGCAGGTAAGTGGCGTAGCCGGCGGGAAGGCCGGCGGCTTTGTCGAGGATGGTGAAGAAGAGCGGGTCGGCGGATGCGGCCTTGCGGGCAAGGCTCGCGTCAAAGGCGGCGCGATCAGGGTAAGGCCCGTCGCCAAGATAGCGCCAGAGCTGCTCCTTCTCTGCGCCGTGAGAGCCAAGGTAGAGAGCTTCGCCGTGCGCTGCGGGATCGAGTGGCGCGAGGGTGACGAGCCTGCCGGTGAGGGTAGTGCGCTGCGGGCGGCGAGCCGGGGCGGTGTCGATGAGAGGACCGTCAGTCATTTCCTCAAACTTTAGCGCACTTGCGCGCCGAGTCGATCAGCAGAACGGACTCAGCGGAAGAGCTTGGCTGCGTTGAGTGCTGTGTTGTAGACGCCCCATGCGGCTGGAATGGCGACGACGAGCCAGGCCAGAAAGACGGCTGCGGGTGAGGTTTTCTTCTCGTCAGTCATGCTGCTCTACCCCTTTCCAAGCGGTTGATTGTTTATCCAGTATTTCTCGGCGACGGGGCGGACCAGCAGGTTCGCCAGGAAGCCTACGACGAGCAGGCCGGCCATGATGTGCAGAACGGTCTGGTAGGCGGTGGCGCGGTCGACGCCGTGGGCGAGCTGGGATTCGCGGGTGTAGTTGACGAGCACCGGGCCGACGATGCCTGCGACGGACCAGGCGGTGAGCAGGCGGCCGTAGATGGCGCCGATCTGCTGGCTGCCGAACATGTCTTTGAGGTAGGCAGGAATGGTCGAGAAGCCCGCGCCGTACATGCTGAGCAGGACGCCGGAGATGAGGACGAAGAGCACGATGCTGTTGAGGTGGGCGTGGCCGGTGTAGGGAAGCACGGCATATCCGATGACGCCGAGCAGCAGCAGGATCATGAAGGTGACCTTGCGTCCGAGGTAGTCGGAGATGGTCGACCAGAAGAAGCGGCCGCCCATGTTGAAGAGGCTCAGCACGCCTACGAAACCGCCTGCCGCGACGGCGCTGATGCCGAAGAGATCCTGAATCATGGGCGATGCCTGCTCGACTATGCCGATGCCGGCGGTGGTGTTCATGCAGAGGACCAGCCAGAGCAGCCAGAACTGCGGAGTGCGGAAGGCGGGGCCTACGGCGACGTTGTGCGTGCTGACCATGCCGGATGATTTCGTTGGCGCGGTCCAGCCCTCGGGCTTCCACTCAGGGCGGGGGAGGCGCACCAGCAGGGCTCCGAAGAGCATGAAGAAGAAGTAGAAGCAGCCCATGACGATCATGGTGCGGGAGACGCCGAGATCCGCGGGCGTGTGGAAGAAGGCCATGAGCTTGACGGCCATGGGCGAGCCTATCATCGCGCCGCCGCCGAAGCCCATGATGGCCATGCCGGTGGCGAGGCCTGGACGGTCCGGGAACCACTTGATGAGGGTTGCGACGGGGGCGATGTAGCCAAGCCCGAGTCCTATGCCGCCTATGACGCCGTAGCCGAGGTAAAGAAGCCAGAGCTGATGGGTGCGGACGCCGACGGAGGAGACAAAGAATCCCAGGGCAAAGAGCACGGCCGCGTAGGCCATGGCTTTGCGCGGGCCCTCCCGCTCAAGCCAGGGGCCGAAAAGCGCCGCGGAGAGGCCGAGGATGCCGATGGCGAGTGAGAAGATCCAGCCGATCTGGGCCTGGGTCCAGTCACCAGGGGTGGATTTCGCGATGCCGAGAAGGCGGGTGAGGGGAATCTTGAAGACGCTGAAGGAGTAGACCTGGCCGATGGAGAGATGCACGGCCAGAGCTGCCGGTGGCACAAGCCAGCGGCTGTAGCCGGGTCGCGCGACCGAGTGCTCACGATCGAGGATGGATAGCAGAGACACATGTCCTCCAGAGGAAAAGGCCTGAAGCGATTCGGATGCTAGCAGGAGCGGAGGCGATGTGTCGCACTAATTGTTTGGGCTGAGTGTGAATGTTTGATGAACGCTAATAGATCACCTTGAGTGAGAACTGTATCTGGCGCGAGGTGCCGGCCGTGCGGCTGATGACGCCGAAGCCGGAGCCGAGGATGTTGTTAGCAGGCAGGCCCATATTCACGATGTTGAAGAGATTGAAGAACTCCGCGCGGAACTGCAGATCGGCGAGCTCTCCGCCTCCGCGCCTGGCGCCGAAGGGCGTGTCCTTGATCAGCGAGAAATCGTAGTCGTAGTAGGCGGGACCGCGGAAAGTGTCACGCCCCAGCGTTCCGAAGCGGCCCTGGTTGGGGCCTGTGCCGCCGGGGACGTGGATGGGAACTGAGAAGTAGGACGCGTTGTCCGCGCCGCGACCGAAGTAGTCTTCGCGCTTCTTGCGAGCGGTGGAGAGCTGCGGCGTTGCGATCTGGTCAGGGCGGTCAACGCCCATGGAGCCTACGCCGGTCTGCTGGATGCCGGAGTAGATGGTAAACGGGGCTCCGCTGGTGATGGTGGAGATGCTCAGCAGCTCCCAACCGGCGGTGACTTTGCGATAGACGGGGCGAAGGAAGCTGACGCTCTCGAGGTGAAGATCCTGCGCGAGGCTGAGGGTGAAGGCGTGGGTGATGTCAAAGGTGGAGGGGCCTTTTTCGGCATGGGTGTCGAAGGGATTCTGGGGAAAGGCCTGGGCGACGGCGCCGGAGGCTCCGGTGATGAATCCGCCGGAGACGGAGCTGGTGTCGTCGATGGATTTAGACCAGGTGTAACTGGCCTGCACGCCGGGACCGCCGTGCGCGATGTTGCCCTGAAGAGAAAGCTGCAGGGCGTGGTAAGTGGAGTGGGCGGTGCCGGTGACGAGCTGTTCGGTGCCGAAGCCGCCGGTGAGGGTGCCGGAGCTGTCGAATTGAGTGTAGGGGGCAAACTGAGGATCGGCGCCGGGATAGGCGTTAGGGAAGCTGATGCGGGGCAGCCGGATGCCTGCGGTGCCGACATAGTTGGCATCGGCGGTCAGGTTAGCGAAGGTGCGCTCCAGACCGACGGTCCAGGTGGCGAGATATCCGTTGGTGAACTTCTGATCGATGGCACTGATGTTGAGCGGGGTGATCTGGTGGTTAGGAGAGAGTGAGGCGATGTCGCGCTCGTAGCGGTTGATGTCCATGACAGTGTTGGGAGCTACTGCGCTGGTATCGCCGGTTGGGAAGATGTCCTGGCCGCCGGGCGTGTAGGCGTGCGGGAGCTGCGAGGGCGTGATCTGGAAGCCATAAGCGATGCCTGCTCCGCGGCTGGCGGTGAGACGCGGATAGATGACGAAGGGCGTGGAGCCGGTGAGGAAATTGTCCTGCCAGATGTTGGGCGGAATGGTGGTGAGTCCGCCGCCGGCGTGCATGTGCAGATGGTTATTGGCGCGCCAGTCGAGCTGGACGCGCGGACCCCAGTCGTATTGATTGGAGTTGTAAGCAGGCCGCGGGTTGACGACGAACTCCTGGCCGGGACTGGTGGTGGTGTCGATGACGCCGGAGGTGCGGTGGGCGCGCTCGGAGATGGCGGAGTAGCGCTCGTAGCGAAGGCCGTAGTCCAGCGTGAAACGATCAGACAGCTTCCATGTGTCCTGCAGGTAGAGATCGCCGGCGTTGCGGGTGATGGCGGCGGGGCCGATGTGGGGGCCATTGGAAAAATAAGGTGGCGCAACGGCGACGGTGTAAGCGAACGGGCTGCCGGTGAGCAGGCTGCTGAGCGTATCCGGCAGGGGATCGCCTGCGTGGATGGTGTGGGCGCCGCTCTGCGAAAGGATATTGACCGGAGAGTAGGCGGTGCCGCCACCGAAGTCGTATTCGCCGTTAGGGCTGATGCCGAAGTAGGTCGTGTCGCGGTTGAAGCGCAGTTCACCGCCGAACTTCCAGGAATGCTTGCCGGTGACGTAGGAGACGCTCTGCTGCAGTTGAAAGAGATTGCCGAAGGCGGTCATGACGGAACCGGCTGCAGAGTTGAAGGCCTCGAAGAGGCCATCATTGAATTTGACGGCTGGATCGGTGCGGTTGGTGGTGGGAAACGATGGCGTGGTGCGGGTGATGCTGAATTCGGTTTCGAGCTCCAGCTTAGGCGAAAGGGTGCGGGTGTAGTCCACGGCGAGATTGCGCTGCCGGTCAATGTACTGGATGCCGAAGCTGGGGTCGATGACGGTCTGATCGGGATTGGTGGTGGGGCCGGTGAGATTGTCGTAGGTCACGCGCGCGAACAGGTGATTCCTGGCGCCGATCTGCTGGTCGATGCGGACGGAAAACTGATCTGCGTTGGTGACGACCTTGGAGGAAGTGGCAAAGGTGTGAACACCGTATGCGCCCTCGGGGAAGTTGGGCAGCGGATAGCGGGCGAGTACGCGGGCGATCTGCGCGTTGACGGGAACGAAGAGAGTGTCGCCGGGGTAAGCGGTGCTGTCCTGCCCGGCGCGCTCCTGGGCGGTGGGCACGGGCAGCACCTGCGTGGTGCCCAGGACCTGGCGGAAGCCCTGATATTCGCCATAGTAGAAGGTCTTGCGGCGGCCATCGTAGAGGTGCGGAAGCACGACTGGGCCGCCGTTGGTGAAGCCGAACTCATTGCGGCGGAAGGGTGGAATGCGTCCGGGGTTGGCGATGGAGGAGTGGTCGAAGTAGTTGCGGGCATCGAGCGCGGAGTTGCGCAGAAATTCAAAGACCGAGCCGTGAATATCGTTGGAGCCGGAGCGGGTGAGGATATTGGTGAAGCCGGCTGCGCCGCGGCCGATCTCGGCTGGCATCCAGCCGGAGCTGGATTGGATCTCCTGGACGGCATCGACGTTGAAGTTGGAAAAGGTCGCGCCGCCCATCTCGGGATCGCTGGTGTCGGCGCCGTCCATAGCGAAGGTGGCCTCGACGCCGCGCTGGCCGTTGATGGCGAACTGCTGGGTGAAGTTGTTGGCGCCGTTCGAGTCCGTCATGGTGCCAGCGGCAAGCAACAGGAGCTGGCTGAAGTCGCGTTTGTTAAGCGGAAGCTGGCTGACCGAGCTGCTGGACAGCGCCTCGCCGCCGGTGCCCTCGGTTTTGGCGGAGACGGCCTCGCTCTGGGCGAAGGTGATGGCAAGCACTCCTTGCGGCGTGAGCGTGAGCACGGCGTGAGCGGGCGGCGTGGCAAGATTGAGCGGCTGCGGATAGCGGGCAGTGTGGCCGGAACTCTTTACGGAGAGCTGATAGATGCCTGCGGGAATGTGCTCGAAGAGGAAGTGGCCATCGGCGGCGGTGAGGGTGTGGAACTTGTGGCCGTCGGCGCTGAGCTCAATGGCAGCTCCGCCGATGGGCTTCGAGGCGTAGTCGCGGAGGGTTCCCTCCCAGGCAGGGGCGGAAGGCTGCTGGCACCACGAGGCGAGTGAGAAAAGGGAGGCAACTAGAAAGGCCCATACTGCATGAAGCAACAGGTGTCCGTGCCGGTGGTTTTTCCGGGCGAGGGGTTTTGAAGGCATTAGGTTAGTCCGGCTTCTGTCTCAACAGGCAATTGCTTTCCTCAAAAGACTTATTTTTGATAGAGGAAAGGTGAATTTGTTGGTGGTACAACATTACCTTACGAAAGGCTGTTGTGGGGAGCGGAATCAGGCCGAGTTGAAGGATACGGGAGAGTATCCTTCGTCGCCCGCTGGCTAGCGGAAGAAATCTTCGACAGCGGCAATGTCCTGCGTGGTGCTGTATCGCGGCAGGCTCTCCAGAAAGACTTTGCCGTAGCGCTGGCGCTGGAGGCGCGGGTCCAGCAGGACGAGGACGCCGCGGTCTTCAAGAGAGCGGATGAGGCGGCCGAAGCCCTGCTTGAGGGTGATGACTGCCTGCGGCACCTGGTACTCGAAGAAGGGTTTGCCGCCTGACTCTTCAATAGCCCGCATGCGCGCCTGAACGATGGGGTCGCTGGGGACGGCAAAAGGCAGACGATCGACAATGACGCAGCTTAGCGCCTCGCCCTGCACGTCAACGCCTTGCCAGAAGCTGGATGTGCCGAAGAGGACGGCGTTGGGAGTCTGGCGGAACTCCTCAAGAAGCGCCTTGCGCGGTGCGGTGCCCTGCAGCAGCAGCGGGAAGCCGAGCTCGGAGAGCAGACGCTCGTAGACCTCGCGCATCTGCTGGTAGCTGGTGAAGAGGCAGAAGGCGCGGCCCTGAGTAATCTCAAGCACGCGGCGAATCTCCCGGACGGCTGCATCCTGGAAGCCAGGGTCGCGCGGGTCAGGCATCTCGGGCGGCAGGTAGAGCAAGGCCTGCTTGGAGTAGTTGAAGTGAGACGGGACGACGAGCTCACGCGCATCGCGGAGACCTACGCGTTTGCGCATATGTTCAAAGCCGCCCTGCACGGTGAGCGTGGCGGAAGTGAGGACGACGCTGGGGAAGTTCTCAAAGAGCAGCTCGGCGAGCAGGTCAGAAACGTCAATAGGCGTGGCCTGCAGAAAGGTGTTGCGGCTGGCCTCGCGGCCTCGTCCGGCGTTGCGGCGCTCGAGCCAGAAGACGGTGTTCTTGTCCTCGGACTCCATCAGGAACTTCAACTGGGAGCGGATGTCGGCGGTGCGCTTGCGCAGGCCGGAGGCCTCGTCAACACCGCGCAGGCGCTCGAGTTCGCCTTCAAGGCGGTGCAGCGAGTTGAGCGCGCCGAGGTAGACATCGCCGTGCAGTTCGAGAAACTCCTCGCGCGCGTCGAACTGCATGCGGCCTTCGCCGAAGGCGCCGAGCGGGAGCGCGGCGAAGAACATGCGTCCGCGCTCGCGGACCAGCTGCGAGGCCGAGAGGATGCTGGAGGACAGAGACTGCCTGGCGCGGAGCATGGTTTCAATGTCGCGGGCGAGCTCCTCGGTGCGGATGTTGCTGAGGCTGATGCCGAAGTAGTTGGAGGCGACGTCTTCAAGCTCGTGGGCCTCGTCGAAGATGACGGCGGCGGCATCGGGCAGCACGCCTGCATCGGGCGCGGCGGCAGCCTGCTGCTTGATGGCGAGGTCGGCGAAGAAGAGATGGTGGTTGACGATGACGATGTCGCTCTCGGCGGCGCGGCGGCGCATCTCGGTAATGAAGCAGCGCTCGTAATCCGGGCATTTCTGGCCGAGGCAGGCTTCACTGCGGGCGTCGAGCTTGGCCCAGAGGGGGCTGGACTCCGGTAGCTCGTCGATCTCGGCGCGGTCGCCGGTTTCAGTTTCCTTTTCCCATGCGGCGATGGCCTGGAACTGCTGAATCTCCTCAAGGCCGTTGAGGATGGGGCTGGCGTTGAGGGCGTAGAGCTTATGGCGGCAGAGGTAGTTGGCGCGGCCTTTCATGTAGCAGACGCGCAGGGGGCCGAGGAGCGATTCCAGGAAGGGAATGTCCTTAAAGAAGAGCTGCTCCTGAAGATTTTTGGTGCCGGTGGAGATGATGACCCGCTGGCCGGTGCGCAGCGCGGGCAGCAGGTAGGCGAGGGTCTTGCCGGTGCCGGTGCCTGCCTCTGCGATGAGGTGGCGCTGCTCAGTGAGGGCTCGCTCGACGGCCTGGGCCATCTCCAACTGACCCTTGCGGAACTCATAAGGGAGCGCGGAGCGCGAGAGCAGGCCGCCGGGCGCAAAGAAGTCATAGAGCGAGGGCAGGGCAGGCGCGGTTTTGGCTGGGGTCGGCACAGGTGTATTTGCCTAATCATATCTGCCCACCAGTGCGGAAGGTGGGCTAAGATGGAGCCGCGTATGCATACCTACCTGATCGCTGCTCCGCTGCTGTTTGTCGCGGTGCTCTCGCTGCTGGAGACGGGCCGGGCGCTTGCCGCGCGCCGCAGGGCGCCGGGCAAGGATGACGGCCTGAGCGCGATTGACGGTGCGGTGTTCGGGCTGATGGGGCTGCTGATTGCCTTTACCTTCTCCGGCGCGGCGCAACGCTTTGAACAGCGGCGGCAGCTGATTGTGCAGGAGGCGAACGCCATTGGCACGGCGTGGCTGCGGGTGGATCTGCTTCCGGCGGGGGCGCAGCCGGCGATCCGCCAGGACTTCAGAGACTACGTGGATGCGCGGCTGGGGTTTTATCGGAATCTGCCGGTCGATGCGCAAACGGCGGCTGTGCAGATGCAGCGAGCCAATCGGCTGCAGGGGAGACTGTGGGCGCAGACTGTGGCGGCCTGTCGTACGGGCTGCGCGAATCCGGCCATTACCCTGCCGCTGACCGCGCTGAACGAAATGATCGACATAACGACGACTCGCGCGGCGGCGCTGGAGACGCATCCGCCAAAGATCATCTACGAGGTGCTGATTCTACTGGTGCTGGTGAGTTCACTGCTGGCCGGCTATGGCATGGGCGAAGCCCGGAGCTGGGTGCATACGCTAGTCTACGCGGCGGTGCTGACGCTGACCGTCTATGTCACGGTGGACCTCGAGTATCCGCGGCTGGGGCTGATCCGGGTGGACTCGGCGGATCATCTGCTGATGGATGTAAGGGCGGGAATGCAATGAGCAGGTAAACTTAGAAGAGATAAGGAACGGCTGTGAACTCCGCCGAATCAATCCTTTCAGAGAATCGGTGGCACCCTTTTGAGTAAACCTCAGCGTAGACGAAATACTTCCTCTCAAACTCCCCTGATCGCGATTGTGGGGCGACCCAATGTAGGTAAGTCGACGCTCTTCAACCGGCTCACGGGCTCGCGGCGTTCGATTGTGGGCGATGAGCCAGGCATTACGCGCGACCGCATCTATGGCGAGGTTGCATGGAATGGGCGCTCGGCGCGGCTGGTGGATACAGGCGGCGTTATTCCAGACGAAGAGGCCCTGATACCGGCGCAGATCTTTGTGCAGGCGCGATTTGCGCTCGATGAGGCCGCGGCAGTGATCATGGTAGTGGACGGGCGCACCGAACTGGCGGCCCCGGACCTGGACCTTGCCCGGCTGCTGCAGAAGACTGGCAAACCGCTCTTCCTGGCGGTGAACAAGATCGATGTGGAGACGCTGGATGCAGCCGCGGAGAACTTTCGCCAGCTGGGGCTGAAGAGCCTGACGGCGATCTCCGCCGAGCACGGGCACAACATCGGCGATCTGCTCGATGAAGTCTTTGCCGCGCTGCCTCCGCAGGTCGAGGAGAGCGTTGAGGTAGAGCCCGAGAATGAAGAAGAAGCTGAGGCTCTGCATCGGACTCACGGAGAGTACCAACAGGACGAGGTCAATGTAGCGATTATCGGACGGCCCAACGTGGGCAAGTCGACGCTGTTGAATACGCTGACGGGTACCTCGCGCGCGATCGTGTCTCCGATTGCCGGAACGACGCGCGATGCGGTGGATGAGTTGATTGAGTACCAGGGCCACAAGCTGCGCATTGTGGATACGGCGGGCATTCGACGCAAGGGCAAGACGAACCTGATGGCGGAGAAGCTCTCGGTGGTGATGGCGCGCAGGCATCTCGAAGCTGCCGATGTGGCGCTGCTGCTGATCGATGCGACGGAAGGCGTGACGGCCTCCGATGCCACGATTGGGGGCTATGCGCATGAGAGCGGCCGGTCGGTCGTGATCGTGGTAAACAAGTGGGACGCGGTCACGACGGCCCGCGTGGATGGCAAACCTCCCGCCGATCGCGCGATCTACGAAGAGCAGGTTCGGCGTGCGCTGAAGTATTTGAACTATGCGCCGGTGTTGTTTATCTCCGCGATGGAGGGGCGCAACCTGAACCGGGTGCTCGATACCGTGGTGCGAGTAGCAGCGGAACGGCGCAAACGCGTCACGACAGGGCAGATGAATCGGTTCCTGGAAAAGGTCGATTTCCAGCGGGCCACCGTGCCGATGGCAAAGAGGGTTCGAATTTTCTATATGACGCAGGCTGCGGTTGCGCCGCCAACCTTCGTGCTCTTTACGAATCGAGACATAAAGCTGCACTTCTCATTTGAACGCTTCCTTGAGAATCAGATAAGGGAATCGTTTGGGTTCGAGGGGTCGCCGATCTGGTTCAAGATCAAGGCAAGAAACAAGCCGGAGAAGGAGTAGCAGGCCGGCGCTGGCCGCAGCATGGTTGTGCAGCGGAAGAAGCGCCAGCCATGCTAGGCTAAAGAAGCCCACCTGAAAGCCGGGATGGCGGAACTGGCAGACGCAGCGGACTCAAAATCCGCCGAGGGCAACCTCGTGGGGGTTCGACCCCCCCTCCCGGCACCATAAAAAGTAAATCTGAGGCATAACAAAAATAAACACAAGGCACCAAACTTGCATTCGCATCGCATGAATCGCGGCGCAGTCGACGCGCGGAAACTCGGTGTCTTTGCCATTGAATGCCATCGCAAGAGCTGTTCCATTAAGCATAACTAGCCTCAACGCCTTGAGTTTCCAACAGTCGGAAGCTTGCATTATGGGAGCCCGCACGCTGTTCCTTCGTGATGAATCCCGCCGCCATTGTGACATAAGCCTGATGTACAGCCTCCAGGTTCGGTTCACTTGGCGTCTCTGCGACGTCGTTTCAGTCTGATGAGTCTGGGATGCATCCATTCGTCTTACGACGGCACCGAATCTACTTTGGTCTGTGCTGGAGATCTCGGGCGCATCAGCTCTGACTTCAAGGCCTGGATCGATAATTCGCAGGATCTTTAAACATCTGCCTGAGTGATCGAGGACTGCAGAAGCGGACTTTTTTGAACTGTCTACAGAAATTTGAGTAGTTAGAAAAACCGACCGCCATTGCGATCTCAAGAGCACTCATGTCGGTATCGATGAGGAGACGTGTAGCGTGCGAGATGCGGATTTCGTTTACGTACTCGGTCATCGTGCGACCCGTTGATCGCTTGAAGAGGCGACACAGGGAGGAAATATCCATGTGCATCTCTTTGGAAACGGATTCGTAGGATATTTTCCTCGATGAATTGCGATCTAGCAGCCGGCAAATCTTATTGATGCGTTTTTCCTCGCCGGGGCTGCAAAGCGGCTGGTGGCGTCCACTGGCGAGTGCTTCATCGGATTTGCTCTCAGCGAGTGAGAGCAGAATTGAAATCAGGGTCAGCGTTCGGCGGGCCGGGGAAAGTGATAGCAGTCCCCTGATTTCATCTGCGATTTCCATATTTCGCCGCGCTTTCTCAAACCAGAGGCCCCTCGAAGATCGCTCCAACAGCATTCTCACTGGCTCCATCTCACCGAGTTCCAACAGCCCTTTGCCAAGATGTTCTGCCCGAAACTGGACGACGACGGCCCGGTTCCCGTCCAGCCTGCCCGAAGAAGGGTTGTCCGATTTCCAAGTGTGTGGAAGGTTCGCACCCAGCAAGACCAAGTCTCCAGGCTCGTAATCCTGGATGCAGTCTCCGACCAATCGCTGGCCGGCCCCCGCTTCGATCAGAGTGAGTTCAAACTCTGGGTGATAGTGCCAGTTGAAAGCGAAGGAGGGCTCAGCCCGACGAAAAACAAGAAAGGAGCTGTTGGCCGTCGGTACAACTTCAAACTGAGCCTTCATGGCACAAATTCCTCTCGATCGACACCAGCACGTGGCGCTGCGCGTTCCTCAATATAGTACATATTCCTGTCAAAAACGTAGTAGCCTGCCGTCGTGACCCTCCGTATGATTCTCCTCAGGCCTTTCCCGAGGGGGAGAACCGCGAACAGTCGTGGGGCTTCGCGCCAGCTGATTTTGGAGTGTTCCTCGCGGCTCGAGCATCGCAAATTCAATCTTTTCCTGAGGCAGTCACATATGACGACCATTGCAACTTTCGCTAAAGAACGGATTCTGGCCGAACTTGACGCTCCCTGCAGGGTCACCGATGAGCAGATTGATTTCTATAACGAGTTCGGCTACATCAAGCTCAAGCAGGTCTTCACGCCCAAGTTGCTGGAGTACTACCGCGTGGCCATCAGCGCGCGCGTCGCCAAACTCTCCGCCGATGCTTTGCCCATGGAGCAGCGAACAACCTACGGGAAGGCGTTTCTCCAGGTTATAAACCTGTGGACAAAGTCGGAGACAGTGAAGGAATTCGTTTTTGGCAAGCGCCTGGCTCGGATCGCTGCCGAGTTGATGCAGATCGACGGAGTCCGCCTGTACCACGATCAGGCGCTCTACAAAGAGGCCGGTGGCGGCATCACACCTTGGCATGCTGACCAGTATTACTGGCCGCTCGCGACCGAGAAGACAGTGACCGCGTGGGTGCCGCTGCAGGATACCCCAAGAGAAATGGGGCCGCTGGTCTTCAGTGAAAAGAGCCACCGGTTCCAAACCGGCCGCGATCTGGAAATCAGCGACGAAAGCGAAATGACCCTCAAAGAAGCGCTCACCGCATTCAAGGTGGAAGATGGAGCGTTCGATCTGGGCGACATTAGCTTTCACTCGGGATGGACGTACCATCGCGCTGGCGCCAACGCTTCAACCCGTCCACGCGAAGTAATGACGGTCATTTACATGGATGCCCAGACACGCCTTGCCAAACCGAAGAACAAGAACCAACAGAGCGATTGGGACAACTGGTGCCCTGGCGCGCAAATTGGAGAGATAGTGGCAACACCCCTCAATCCGGTGCTGTACTCCGGCGTTCCGGTGGCCTCCGGGGCTGCTTCGACCGTGGAGCCTGACAAGATCAAGCAGCACGAGCGACGGCATGAAACAGGTTCACGCAGGGGCTCTGGGTAGTCTTCGAGGCAGACACTCATTCCAGGCGCTTTTTCAGTTTTTGGCGAGCCTTGGCTTCTCCGGAGTCCAGCGACTAACTGCTACTGAAACAGATGCCCACGACTTACGGCAGGCATCTTGCTCTAAATTCCACGCCCCTACCCGGCGAAAGGTCAGGCGCCATGAATCGACGCGATACGTTGAAAATCATTGCAGGGGCATGGGCAAGCCTGCTCGCAAATGCAGCGGTTGCAAGTGAGCCGGGCATTGGCTTTCCGGGCCGACCCGCGGATTCGGCTCCGTGTACGGACGTCTCCGATCGCCCTCGCTCGCAGAAAAATGCTCCCGCATTCGAATGGCTCACGCTGGGCGATGTGAAGCCGGCCGGGTGGATCAAGGAACAGATGACGCGCGATCTACAGCAGGGATATGCGGGCAAACTCGGCAAGCTTTGCCATGAGGCGTCCTCGGATATTTTTGTCACCAACCGCAACAGCCTGGCCCGGCAAAACACCAGCAATCAGGATGGCGTGAACTGGTGGAATGGCGAAACGGAAGGGGTATGGCGAAGTGGGCACATCATGATGGCCTATCTGTCTGAAGATCCGGAGTCGATGAGAGAGGCCGAAGCCTGGGTTCGCCATGTACTTACATCGCAGGACGCGGACGGATACCTGGGAGCCTTCGCGCCCGATCTGAGATATAAGCGACTGGGTGAGCTCTGGACCCAGTCCTGCTTGCTTACCGGCTTGCTGGCCTACGCCGAACTCACAGGCAGCAAAGATGCAATGCAGGCTGTGATTCGCTCATCAGAATGCACAATGGCCGTTCTCGGACCTGGAAAGGCCGAACCTCCATGGGGTGAGGATCATGACCTCGTTTACGCCGACATCCTGGAGCGGCTCCACGATCTGACGGGCGATCCAAAGTATCTTGATTTTGCTTTATGGCTTTATGAAAGCTGGAGCACCCATCGCAAGACTTCTGACAACAGTCTCTCTTCGCTACTTAACCGCAAGGCGGGCTGGGTTGATCACGGGGCGCATACCTATGAGACAATGCGTGCGCCGCTCTGGCTCTCGATCGCTACTGGCCGTCTTGACCTGGGAACTGCCAGCCGAAACTCTTTCGCCAAGCTGGACCGCTACACCAGCCCTGGTGGCTCGGCCGTAAGTCAGGAACTTATTCTCGATCAGTCTCCCGATCCCACTCTCTCAGAGTATGAATACTGCGCCACGAAGCAGATCCAGTTCACGCTCGAGTCAGCCCTGCAAAAGACTGGGAATGCGGCGCTCGGCGACCGGGTCGAGCGCATCTGGTTCAACGCGGCGCAGGGCTCGCGGTTGGCCAATGGCAGCGCGATCACCTACCTGACCGAAGACAATCGACTCACCTGCAACGGGCGCAAACCGGACGGTTCAGCAATTGAAAAGCGCAACAAATTTTCTCCCACACACCAGGACGTTGCGGTGTGCTGTAACCCTGCCTCCACTCACGTTGCTGCGCTCTATGTTCGCGGCATGTGGATGAGCCATCCGGAAGGCGGGTTGGCAGCCATGTTGTACGGCCCCTGCAAGCTCTCTACCGTGGTTGAGAGAGTTCCGATCACGCTGGAGGAACGAACCAACTATCCCTTTGAGAACCAGGTGCAGATCGTCGTGAGACCGGAGAAGGAAGTGCGTTTCCCCATCTTTCTGCGCGACCCTGGCTGGTCGAAGAGCACCATGGTTCAATGTGAGGGAGCACAGGTTGTGCGCCAGGGCGACTACATTGTCGTGACCAAGTCCTGGAAGGCAGATGACCAGATCCATATCGATTTTGTGCCGGTTATTCAAGAGATAGAAGCGGTGAATGGTGAGTTCGCGCTGCAGTATGGGCCGCTCATCTTCGCCCGGGCCATCCCCTCCGCAGCGAAGGTTGTACGCACCTATCCACTGCAAGGCTTTGAAGATTCATACTTGATTCCTATTGATGAGCCCGCGGATCTGAGCTTGTGCGCCTCAACTCGATGGCAAGGCTTCGGTTTCACCGCGATGCAGGCAAAGGGAGGAGATCCATTGCGGCCGTTTGATGATGCGCTTCTGAAACTGGAGGGGAGCATGACAGGGAAAGACGGCAACAGCGTTAAGGTAAGTCTTGTCCCCATGGGCAATGCACCAGGGCTGCGCCGAGTGACGTTTCCGGTCGCTTAATCGGAGAGGCACAGGCCTGGCTAAATGGCCGTTTGCAATCTAGTGAAAAGAGCTGGCGGGGGACTGAGAGAAGCATGAATTTGTATTTACCAAAGGCATCCAAAAACGAACAACGGATGGTGTTTCTTGCCATCACAGGCCTGCTCGCTTTGCTGGCCACGGTCAACGGAAATGCCCAACCAACTCTGCGCCCAGCCGACCTGGTGAATACTTTCATTGGCACCGATGGGACTGGCCACACGTTTCCCGGACCCAGCCGCCCCTTTGGCATGGTCCAGCCCGGCCCAGACAACGCAGAGGGCGGTTGGGACTTCACCAGCGGCTACCAGTATCGAGCCCCTAACATTCTTGGGTTCTCCCAAACCCATGCCAGTGGAACCGGCGTCGATGAGTTGGGCGACATACTGTTGCAGCCGCTCGCCGAAAAGCGCCTGAGTGATTTCGGCAGCACCTACGACAAGTCCAGTGAGACCGCTCGACCCGGGTATTACGCGGTGACTCTCCGCCGCAATGGGGCGCGGGTGGAACTGACTTCAACGCTTCGCGTCGCCCTGCACCGATACACCTACAGCCACCGCGGACGCGTCTATGTGCTGGCCGATTTTCAACATGGATTGATCAGCGAATTTGGTCCGCCCAGGGTTATCGAAAGCGATATAACTCCAGGCGCCGACCGCATCGTAGGGCATGAGCGAGTTCACGCCTGGACCACGCGAACCATCGCCTTCGCTGTTGTTTTCAATCATCCAATCGTGGATGTGACTGTACTCCCGGCCACTCGAGGAGCAAAGGCTCCGCGCTACCTATTGGCCTTTGAAACAGGGGAAAGCAAGCAACTGCTGGTGAAGATCTCCGTCACCAGCACAGATGTAGAAGGAGCCAAGGGCAATCTCGCCGAACTGCCGGGATGGGATTTTGACTCCGTTGTAAAGGAGTCAAACGAGGAATGGAATGCGCTGCTGAGCCGCATCACGCTCACGGCTCCGGTGACACAGAAGCGGATCTTCTACACCGCGCTCTATCACTGCCTTTTGCATCCCAGTGTTCTCTCCGATCGAGACGGTCGTTACCGCGGTCCAGATGGCAAGATTCGAAACAGCGGCAAGCGCCTCCACTATTCGACCTTTTCGTTATGGGATACCTTCCGCGCCGGATTCCCTCTGGATGCGCTCATCGTTCCGGAGCGAATCGACGATTTTATCGAAACGTTGCTTGATCAGGGAGATGCGCAGGGCTACCTCCCGCTTTGGCCGATCTGGGGCGCCGAGACCAACACCATGATCGGCAACCCCGCGTTGCCTACCATCGCAACTGCATGGGCTGACGGCTTTCGCGGCTTCGATGGCCAGCGGGCGTTGGCGGCGATGATTCACGCCTCCACAATCAACCACACACTTTCTGACAACTCCACTTCCGACTGGGAAGTGTATGACCAATACGGCTATTTCCCTATCGACAAGGTAAATGGGGAGGCTGTTTCCCGCACCATGGAAGCCGGAGTGGGAGATGACGCTACGGCGCGCATGGCCGGCATGCTGGGCGACGTAGAAAACCGGAGGCGATTCAGCAAACGCGCTCAAAGCTGGCGCTCCCTCATGGACCCGGAGACGCACCTGGCGCGCGGTCGTGACAGCAAGGGCGTGTGGAGGACACCGTTTGACCCGGTCGCCGTGACTTCGCCATTAAACAATCCTGGCGACTATACGGAAGCCAATGCGTGGCAGTACACATGGGCGCCGGCTCTGCACGATGTCGACGGCCTGGTCGCGGCGATGGGCGGAAGAGATGGCTTCACTGCGATGCTGGATCGCTTCTTTACTATCCCCAATCACGGCGTCAACAAATATCTTGGGCAAGAAGCGCAGATTGGACAATACGCCCACGGCGACGAGCCTAGCCATCACATTGCATGGCTATACGCCTTTTCGAGCACCCCTTGCCGAGGGCAGGAACGCGTTCATCAAATCGCTACCAGCTTTTATCGCGACACCCCCGACGGAATCATTGGAAATGACGATGCGGGTCAGATGAGCGCGTGGTATATCTTTGCCACGATGGGTTTCTACCCGGTACAACCGGCAAGTGGCCAGTATGTCCTCGGCAAGCCGCTGACCAAATACATTAGGATTCGTATCCCTGGCCGAGAACCGCTGCAGATCGTCTCTCCGGGCACGGCTCACGCGCGATTCTGCGTCACAAGCGTCAGTCTTCGCGGAGTTGTGATCCACGGCCCGACGGTCAGCCATCAGGCACTCGCCGCTGGCGGCCAACTCCTCTTCCAGGCCAAAGATAACTGCAGAGGTCCTTCATGAGAGTTATTCCGTCCGCCCTTCGCTGCCTCCTTCTTGCGCTCCTGCTCTTACCTTCTGCAGCGTTGCTATTCGGGGAAAGGCCTGCAATCGATTCGATTGACCCTCCTGACTGGTTCATCCAGCTCCCCGATCCCATGCTGCTGATCCATGGAACCGGCCTCGACCGTGCCAAGCTATCCATCCAGGCGCATGGAGTCGAAGTTGAGCGCACCCGGGTTTCACCCAACGGCCACTGGGCGTTCCTTTGGCTCAAGACCACAGCGGCCAAGCCGCAGATGATCGACATCGTGGCAACCAATGGAGACGGTCGCGCCGCCCATCCATTTCGGCTAAAGCCACGCACTGAACCCGCAGGCGCCCATCGTGGCTTCGATCCCAGCGACGTGATCTATCTGGTTATGACAGACCGGTTCGCCGATGGCGACCCGGCCAGCAACCGCCCCGCGTCGAGCCCTGACGGCTACGATCGCAAGAAGGTGCGCGGCTGGCACGGGGGCGACTTTGCCGGCATCGAGCAGCATATCGACTACTTGCAGTCTCTTGGCGTCACCGCGATCTGGACCACGCCGGTTTACGACAACGGCGCCATGCCAGAGTCGTATCACGGCTATGCGGCCACCAACTATTACGCGATCGATTCGCATTTCGGCACCTTGGACGAGTACAAGAAGCTTTCCGCTTCTCTGCATGCTCACGGCATCAAGCTGATCATCGACCTGGTTCCCAACCATATTGGTGTGCAACATCCATGGGTGCTTGATCCACCGACGCCCAACTGGTTTCACGGCACACTGGCCAATCATCCCAAGCTTGGCGGGCCAAACTTCAACTACGATCGCGATATCTACAACCTGATCGATCCGCATGCCACGGCCGCAAGTAAAAGTCTCCTTGCCGACAGCTGGTTCACCGATGCCATGCCGGACATGAACCAGGAGAACCCGCTGGTTTCGCAATACCTGATTCAGAACGCGCTGTGGTGGGTCGAAACCGCACAACTGGACGCTATTCGCCTCGATACATTCCAATGGGTCGGCCGCCCTTTCTGGCACGACTACCACGCCGCCCTGCACGCGGCCTTTCCGCATCTGACCACGGTGGGCGAAGTGCTGTATCGAGATCCCGTCCTGACCTCCTTCTTCGCCGGCGGCAGAGAACATGAGGGTATCGATACCGGTCTCGACACGCCGTTTGACTACCCGGTCTTCTTCGCGATCCGAGACGTTCTGGCCCATGACAAGCCCATGACGGAGCTGAGCGCGATCCTTCGTCAGGACTCGCTTTACCCGCACCCGGATCGCCTCGTCCAGTTCTTTGGCAACCACGACCAGACGCGTTTCTTCACCGAAGCTCATGGCTCGTTGCCCCGCCTCAAAGAAGCGTTGGGGCTGATGGCCACTCTGCGCGGCACTCCCGAGCTTTACTCGGGGGACGAAATTGCCATGCCCGGCGGTGAGGCCCAGACAACCGCCGGGACTTTCCCGGTGGCTTTCCCGCCAATGGGTCTGGCGCGTCGCCGTCTGCTTTTTCGGCCTCCACGCGCACTGCGGATCAGCAGTCTACGTTTGCCTGGACCTCTGCTCTGTTGGCCGCTCGCAAGAGTCATCCTGTCCTGCAAGGCGCCCCCCAGGAGGATCTCTTCGCGGATGACACCGCGATGGTTTTCGCGCGCACCGCCAGCCTTAAGGGATGCAACCCCGGCGTGTCGGAAGATGCGGTTCTTTCTGTCGTCAACAAGAGCACGTCCCCACGCACTCTAAGCATTTCGACATTCGCCACGGCGCTAGCGGGTTGTAGCCGATTTGAGCCGCTGGCACCGGCTGCTGGCGGCACGGCCAAGTTGGACGGTGGAAGGCTTGAAGTGACCGTGCCCGCTGACTCCTTCGCACTCTTCTCCGTTCGCTGAGACGTAAAGAAAAGAGGTACTATTCTCCGCATAGGATTCCTATTTCCCGCGAACGATAAGGCGTACGTTGATAGCGACCGCGAGGGCAACTACCGCCGCATTGAGTATGCTTTGGACCAAGCGGCCGCGCAGCACGCCAACATCGCCCTCTTCCCAGAATCCTCAATCCTCGGCTGGGAAAATCCGGACGCCCATCAACTCGCCCAGCCCATACCCGGCCTCGACAGCGACCGCCTGGCAACCCTGGCCAGAGAATACAAACTCATGATCGCGATCGGTATCGATGAAAAAGACGGCAACCACCTCTACGATTCCGCCCTGCTCATCGACAAGAACGGGAAGATCCTTTGGAAGCATCGCAAGATCAATGTCCTGCCCGAGCTCCAAGTCCTGCTGTGTGACAGAATTCAATGTTCCTTCGGCCTCTGTTCGATAAAACTCCGGCCCAACGCGTGCTTTGATGAATTCCCTAAAGCGACGAGCTATAGCGACATGCTCCGACTCAAGTATCGCGGCTTTCAGTCTCTCTGCGAGGTCTTGGGATGCCTCTTCGAGTATCGCGTCGATGGGCTTCCGCTTCCGCGCGTCGTAATCCGCCCAAGTCGCATCCGGCACATCAAGGGCAGCAATGTAGTAGATACCCGACGCGCAGTCCGGTCTCCGAGAGCAGATCGTAGAGCATGGAATAGCCAAAGAATCCGTCCACCAGTGCCAACGCCAACAAAGTCGGCCCGATCAGCCAGTTTAGCTCTCGCGGTTCGCGATAGGTGGCGGTCAGGAAGATGCGTGCCAAATGCGTCCTTTTGCTAGGGCAGTTTGCGGACTCCATCCGATCGTTGCAGTGGACCGCGCTCAGGACTGCGACACGGGTGGTGTCAGCGGACATTCAGGCTGCTTCGTTCGTTGCCTGCGGTCAGCCATTACAACAATAAGGCGCAACTGCTCGACGGATGCCCGCTTTACAGTAATTAGCCCGCGCTCTCTCTTCCTGCATGTGCCGGTTGAACTGCACCCAGTATCTCTCCGAACTGAAGTTCACCAGACTGAGTTCATCCTCGCGAGGATGCAGATACACCCCCTTTCCTGCCCAATACACTCGTAGGCTTCTTTGAATTTCACGATTGACAATCATTGAACTACGGGATAAGTTAATTCGTATTTACAGTACGAAATCGAATAGTAAGTACGGATTTACAAAAGCGCAGGAGACCATGGCAACCAAGGCCAAAGTCAAAGTGGGGAATCCGTATCACCAACATCGCGAGCGGCAGAGGCGCCGCATTCTCGATGCAGCCAAAGAGATCTTTGATGAGCGTGGCATCGATCGGACCACAATGGCCGAAATCATGGCTGCGACCGGGTTGCGCGCCTCCACTCTTTACGAGTATTTCTCGAAGAAGGACGACATAGTCTGGGCGATCTTCAGTGACATGATCGAGGAAGATTCCGCCCGCGCGAAGATAGCTGTCGAAGGCGCAACGACGGGGCTTGCGAAGATCATGGCGCTGCTGGAGCACATGGCCGATCAGCTGTCGAATGATTCGGCGAAGATTCGCTTCATGGCGCAGTTCGATGCCATGTACGCGCGAGACTGGCCGGTGGAACGTCTTCTGACACTTGAAGGACAACTCAACGACATCGGCTTCGAAGGCTTCAAGAAATTGATCAGAGAAGGCATCGATGACGGTTCTCTCCGACGGGGCCTGGACCCTGATCTGACATTGCATGCGGTGATCAATGCGGTCATAGGTGCGCAGCGGCGTCTCGCATCGCTGGGGACGAAGGTGGAGCTGGAATACGGACAATCGATTGACAGCCTGTTCAAGGAAATGATCCGCATCGTCGAATTTGGCCTGCGTGCGCCCGCACCCTCTAATAAAAATGGACCGGCCCCTAGAGTGAAAGCCCGCAAGGGCTCAAAAGGAAAGAGGACTTTGTGAAACTGCGTCTTCGCATCATGATCGCGATATCCGCCGTGTTGCAGGCATGTATTCCCAGTTCGATCAGCGCGGCTCAGTCTAACCCGCCACGACTGGAACTGGCGGCCGACTCGGGATGGAAGTTCATGCTCGGTGACCCGAGCGGTGCGGCAGCGCCTTCATTTGCAGACAGCGCGTGGCGCACAGTTAACCTACCGCACGACTGGAGTATTGAAAGCCGCCCCGAGAAAGACAGTCCCACAGGCGCAGGCGAAGGCTTTTTTCCAGCTGGCGTGGGCTGGTACCGCAAGACGTTCAGCACTGCAGGGAGCTGGCAGGGCAAACGCGTAAGCGTCGAATTCGATGGCGTGTACAGAGATGCGACTGTGTACCTGAATGGCCATAAGCTGGGAACGCATCCCTACGGATACACGAGCTTCACGTTTGATCTAACACCTGACCTGAATTTCACCGGCCCCAACGTTCTGGCTGTGCGTGTAGATAACTCCGCGCAGCCAAATAGTCGCTGGTATAGCGGGTCAGGCATCTACCGGCATGTGCGCGTGGTCGTCGTGGATCCCACCCATGTGGCGCACTGGGGAGTTTTCGTCACGACGCCGAAGGTCTCGTCTGAATCGGCTACGGTATCGATTCAGACGAAAGTAGAAAACGAATCATCGAGGTCCACTGTAGTCACACTCGAAACGACAGTGTATGACCGCGCGGGACACGAAGCAGGCAAAGCTGAGTCTGTCCTGACGGTCGCTGCGGGGAAGGGAACCGAGGCCGCGCAAACGATCGCTGTTGCCAGTCCTGCGTTATGGTCGACTGCTTCGCCGACTTTATATCGTGCGGTTTGTCAACTGCGCAAAGATGGCAAGGTGATCGACCGGGTCGAGACGCCATTCGGAATCCGGTCGCTCTCATGGTCGGCGGAGACGGGACTGCTCCTGAATGGAAGGGCAGTCAAGCTCGTGGGCGGCAGCGTCCATCATGACAACGGCCCGCTTGGGGCCGCAGCATTTGACCGCGCGGAAGAACGCAAAGTGGAACTGTTGAAAGCGGCTGGCTACAACGCCGTGCGAACAGCTCACAACCCGCCATCGCCGGCATTCCTGAATGCATGCGATCGGCTTGGCCTGCTGGTGTTGGACGAGCCTTTTGACACGTGGAAGGCACACAAGGTGAAGTTTGATTACGGCCAGGATTTTGACGAGTGGTGGAAGCGCGATATCTCGTCCATGGTGCTGCGCGATCGCAATCATCCATCGATCATCATCTGGGGAATCGGGAATGAGATTCCTGAGCTGGAGGTGGACCGGGGGCCGGTGATTGGCAAGCAACTAGCCGACCAGGTGCGCTTGCTGGACGCCACCCGGCCTCTCACGCTTGCTTTTCCCGGCACGACCACATCGCCGAATGCGGCCGCCGTGTTTTCACAGCTCGATATCACCGGCTACAACTACAACCTGATTCCAACCTATGCGTTGGATCATGCCCGATTCCCCGAGCGAATGATGCTAACCACGGAGTCGTATCCGGCCAAGGTTTTTCCACTGTGGCAAATCTCTCAGGACAATCCGTATGTTCTTGGTGACCTCACCTGGACTGCGATGGATTATCTGGGGGAGTCCGGTATCGGTGCATGGTCGTACGGAACTCCGGCACAGGCAAAGATTGCGGACCAGATCATGGGCGCGACGGTGAACTCGTCCACGATCGACAAGATGTTTCTGGGGATGGCCAACGGTGTGGATGTGATGGCTGAAATGGCCAAGGGCGCCTCTGATCCTGCCACCAAAGCAGCGATGGCGATCATGTTCCACGGATATCCGTGGCATGCTGCGGCGTGCGGAGATATGGATTTGACCGGCTATCGGAAGCCGCAGTCCTACTATCGCGATATTGTGTGGAACGGCGGTGATCGTGTGTACGCGACGGTCAGACTGCCCGAACCGGAAGGACAGAAGATTATTGCTGTTGGCTGGGCGACCTACCCAACGCTTTCCACCTGGAACTGGCCGGGACAAGAGGGCAAAGACCTTCAGGTTGAGGTGTACTCCGGTACGGAGAGGGTTCGCCTGTTTCTGAACGACAAGCTCATCGGGGAAAAGCCAACGGGCCGCGAGCAAGAGTTCAAAGCGACGTTTTCAGTTCCCTACATTTCGGGAACGTTGAAAGCGGTGGGCATACGAGGCGGTCGGGTGGTTGCGGAAAGCGTGCTTACGACAGCGGGCAAGGCAACCGGCCTGCGAGTAACTCCGGACCGTACCGTGGTTCAGGCGGACGGACAGGACCTTTCCTTCGTCACGGTTGAGGCGGTGGATGCAGACGGTCGCCCGGAGGCGCATGCGGACCAGGAAGTACAGTTCTCGCTGACCGGTCCCGGAGTCATCGTAGCAGTGGGCAACGGCGACGGCCAGGACGATGCCTCGTATCAGGGCGATAAGCGCAAGCTATTTCAAGGGCGCGCTCTTGTTGTGATTAGGACAACGCAGCAGAGCGGGCCGATAACCGTCACTGCAAAGACGACTGGATTGAGCGACGGGCTGGCGACCATCCTGGCCAAGGTTGCCGAAGCCCGAGCAGAGCTGCGTTGAACGGGCTACTCACCATATCGGGGAGGCGCTTCTGCGCGGCGCCATGCGAACACTGTCACCTGTGCTGCTGCAGCTTCAACTTCGCTCCCCTGCATCAATGCTGGCTTGCTGCGGTATGTTTTCCGTTTTGATCGCCAGATTCGATCTTCGAAGGGATGCAAGGCCGAAGGGGTTTAGTTGAGCTTTACGCACGGACGAGGCTGTCGCGTTATGCGATACGCGGGTTCCCTCGGAAGTGTGTATAAGGTGGACTGAGATCGTAGCGGATGCCGGGTTCGCTCAGGTCCCGTCGATTCGAAAAGAAGATGTTTTCGCCCTGCTTAATCAGGTAGTCCGCGGTTCGCGCAGCCAGGGCCTGTATGGTGAGGCCCGGGTTCGCAGAGCCCTGCGTGGGCAGGATGCTCCCATCGCAGACAAAGAGGTTCGGGATGTCGTGAGTGCGACCGAACTTATCGACGACGGAGGTAGATGGATCGTTCCCCATTCGCGCTGCGCCTACCAGATGCGCGAAGCGCGCTTCCTGCACAACGTGTTTCGCGCCGGCAGCCGACATGATCTCCATCACCTTGTTCTTTGCGAATTCAATCAACTTCTTATCGTTGTCATGGAGGTTGAAGGTGACCTTGGCGACCTGTAGGCCATATTGATCCTTCTCTTCAGCCAGTTCGACACAATTATCTTGCCAGGGCAGGATTTCGCCCAGAACTCCAAAAGCAGCCCAGTGGTTGTAGTCCATCATGACGCGACGAAGACCCCAGCCCCATGCACCCATGGCGGCAACCATCTGCTTTGCGAAAGCTACGGGGAGGGGACCGACCGTCTGGACGGCAAAGCCACGTGCAAAATCGCGGCTCTTGTCAGTCTCGTAAAACTCCTCTGTGAGAGCATGGGCCGGCGGAGCCTTATAGAGCCGAATCAACTGATCGAATCGTCCTGCAACTACGTTTCCAGCCTGCGCCATGAGATATTTCCCGACTGTTCCACTGGAGTTGGCGAGGCCATGACGGTGCCCGGTGCAGGCTGAGTTGAGCAGTAATCGCGGGGTTTCAATTGAGTAGGCGGAGACGATGACGGCACGGGCGCGCTGGAAATGTTCCTTGCCCTCGCGATCGATATAGACAACACCATCGACCCTGCCATCGTTACGCAAATTGATGCGGGCTACCATCGCATGCGCGCGAATCTCGGCGCCGTGGCGAATCGCGTCGGGCACATGAGTGATCAAGGTGCTCGCCTTCGCGCCCACCTTGCAGCCCTGCAGGCAGAAACCGCGATAGATGCAGTGGGGGCGATCTCCGTGTGAGGCGCTGAGGATTCCGACTGGCCCGCCTGCGACGGAGCGAAGGCCGAGCTTCGTACACCCGCGCACCAGAACATCGCCTACGCCGCCTAGTGGGTGTGGTCCATAAGGATGACCGTGTGGATCTCCCCAAGGAAACCATGCTGGGCCGGCAACGGGAAGCTCGCGCTCCAGCAGTTCATAGTAGGGTTTCAGATCCCAATACGAGATGGGCCAATCGGCGCCGACTCCGTCTTGTGTGTAAACACGAAAATCAGAGGGGTGAAGACGAGGAGTGAAGGCTGCCCAGTGTACCGAGCCTCCACCGACACCTTTGCCGCTGTTGTTCGAGCCCAATGCAAGGGGATGTGTACCACCAGTGATGCGGAGATCATTCCAGTAGAGTTCGTGAGAACCCTTCTCGTCGCTTACCCAATCCTTTTCCGTATCCCAGAAAGGACCTGCCTCGAGTGCGACCACGCGAAAGCCTGCGCGGGCCAGCCGTTGCGCCAGCACTCCGCCGGCGGAGCCAGCGCCCACGATGCAATAGTCGACCGGATCGCTGTCCGCAAACCTTTGCATGGGCGAAGGAAGCGTCTGCATAGGACCTAGGCGATGCGGCATCAGTGAGTTCCTCCATGACCGTGCAGCGAGCTGTGTTCCGGAGGAGCGCCCTCTTCATCGAGCTCTGAAAGAGAATCGGCGGGCGCATTCCATTCATAGCGTTGTTCGTCTTTCTCCCAAGGCTCTGGAAGGCCATGTTCCAGCCGCATGTAGCCGCGAGGATAAGCCGGACCACCGAAGCCAATCTCATCCCATGCCCAGGGATGGGAGTAATAGGCTGTCACGCAGTCCTCCATTAACAGAGCCCAGAAGCGATGTACCGGCATCCGCTGCCATGTGGGATGCTCAGGATCTGGCTTTCCATCATGGAGCGACTTCAGGATGAGCTCCTGCCGATGCACGGGGAGGCCAATGAATGACTGGTCGAAACGGGATAGAGCCATTTCATTGATGGCATTGATGCCCAACCTGTAAGCCTCACGATCTGACGGCATATCCTCATAGCGAAAACCATTCAGGGAATTTGTGAAGAGCCGCTCATCGATAACAGGAAGGACGGAAATCGTGCGCATGGAGGCGCGGTCGTCCTGCGGCATCAAGCGATCGATGATTGCAGTGAGCACATCCGCTTCTTCCTGAGAGAAGAAGCGGATGGTAGAAGGAGTTTTGTCCACGCGATGGGTGACGAGCTCTCGCGTTGCCGCTTCCCAGTGCTTCTTCTGTGCCAGGGTGCTATACCCGGCGTAATAGCCAGGCTGCTCGAGATCCCGCAGGTCACCCCCTGATGGCTTGTATGGAAATGATTTCCGGCTCATTTTTTCTCCCGGCGCAGCAGGCTGGCCATTAATCCCAAGAATCCGCACGCCGCAAAGAGCAACGGCGCGAAAACAGGAGGGCCATAAAGGGTGTTGTAAAGCGGCTTCTTCACTCCGCCCGGCCGTCGCGTGATACCGCGCACGTGATAGTAGAAGCCGATGGCACCATCGGCCAGCGCGAGAGCGGAAGCGGCGGGAAGAGCTGTATTGGCAATGCGACGGCTCTTCACCGCCCCGATGCCAGCCGCCATGACCAGCGGGGTCAGCAGCACCGGCGACCACTGTGCCTTGTAACGAAAGTTGGCTTTGTAATGCGAGTAGAGGGCTTCAAAGCCACTGAAGAAGGCCCAGAGAACGGTAACGGAAGAAAGATGCTTTTGAAATCTTCCGTAGCGGAGGTTGGTACGCCAGTCAGCCTTTCCCGGTGCGAATTCGCTGATTGCGTTGTGAACCCGACCTGCCACGCTGTGAAGATCTTCTTCACGCCGCAAATACGAGGCCATCAGCCCTAGATAGGCGCTCGTTCCGAAGAGCAATGGCGCAAAGATTGGTGGGCCCATAACGATGTTCGTTACCGGAAGTTTCCACCCTCCGGGCTTTCGCGCTACACCCCGGATATGAAAGAAAAATCCGATAATTCCATCGGCGAGAGTGATGACGCTTATCCAGCGTAGAAGTGTTCGGGCAGCTACGCCGCTGAAAAACCCCAGGAGCCCAGCCCCCGCCAGCGCTGCGCTCAACGCTACCGGGGTATACATTACAGGGTTGCTGTAGCTGCCTTTGTAATGCTCGTATCCAACTTCAAGACCACTGGCGACACTCGTCGCTGAGACGACGAGGCAAAGACTGCGCTGAAAACAGCCTTTACGCAGGTGCTCGAGCGCCGTGGTCACCGCTCCAGACAAGGGTTCCGGAAGACTGCGATTGGCGCTACGCTCCAATGCTGTCGTTAGAATGAAGCTCATGCCATCTTCCCTTCGCGCCCGGCGTGGGCCTGGGTTCGGGCTCTTTCCTTGAGAATCGCATTCGGTATCGGCATCCGGTCCGGTCGTGGAGGAGCGGGTATAGTTCTCGATGCGGCGTGGAACTTCGGGGATAGCGGAGTACTTCTGAAGCTAAGCTGGCTGATGTCGCAGGTCATCTGTTCCTCCACGTAAGGAAGCGCTCGGCATCACGATCCTTAAAGGCAAGGCCTAGACCGGGCCGTGACCGGTCAGGCGTCAGCTCGCCACCCTCAGGTCGAATGAATCCATCAAAGAGCATCTCTTCAATGCGCACGTGGTCGTGGAAATATTCGACATGGCGGAACCCTGGGATAACACAGCCCACGTGCATGTGAAGCGACGGCGCGCAATGAGCGGAGAGAGGACATCCGAAACTCGATGCGACGGCCGCTCCCTGCAGAAAGCCGGTAATTCCCTTGCATCTGGTCGCGTCCAACTGGAGAACGTCGACGGCGTGGGAGGCAAGCATACGCTGGAAGTAGAAAGAATCGTAGCCGTACTCTCCGGCGGCAATCTCCATGCCGCTGGGGCCACGATCCCGCACCATCCGCAGACCATTGAGATCGTCAGAACTCACGGGTTCTTCAAACCATGTCACGTTGAACTCTTCGCATCGCGCCGCGAACGCGATCGCTTGCTTGGCATTGAAGGCGCCATTCGCATCCATGAAGAGATCGGCCTTTGATCCAATGGCTTCGCGTGCCACACGCACACGTTGCAGATTTGCAGATGGGTCCGCTCCGACCTTCATTTTTACGCTCTTCATACCCTCGGCTATCCACCCGGACAACTGGGCTGTAAGCTGCTGGGTGCTATAGGTGGTAAATCCTCCGCTGCCGTAAGCGGCCACACTGTTTTGAGCAGCGCCCAACAGATCCAAGAGGGAAGCACCTACGAGCTTCGCCTTGAGGTCCCAAAGGGCTGTGTCGAGGGCGGAGATGGCCATGGAGCAAATGCCGCGGCTCCCGTCGTTGCGTACCTGCTCAACCATGGACGTGTGTAGAGCCGGTATATCAAGCGCCGAGCGGTGCAAGAGGCACTGAGTGGCGAGATGGTCCGCGATGGATCCCGTTGCTCGGTTTCCATAGCTGTAGCCGAATCCTATTTTGCCGGCAGCATGAATTCGGCAGACGATGAGAGTCGTTGTGTCCCACTGGAGGGTCCCGTCTCCCTCCGGCGCATCGGTCGGTATGGTGTAGGTAGAGATATCTACCTCCTGCACCGATATCTCCGACCGCTCTATTTTCACGACGGTTCCTCGTTGCGTGGGATTTAAATCAGTTCGCGCACAGTATCGTGTGCATTGGTGAGCGCGATTTTCATGCGATTCGGCTCGCCGCGGGCCAATGCTTCGGCTAGTTTGAGAGCCTGGGATGCCTTGATTTTTGCCGGCATCGGTGGAGTGAACTGATCAACTACCGCTTCGATCAGGACAGGCCCCGACCGCGTGATAACACTATCGAGCTGAGCGCCGCAGGTCTCGGGATCATCTATCTGGATGGCCTCGATTCCCGCTCCGCGTGCAATCGCCACGAAATCCGCCGGGTAGAGATCGCAGGCATACTCGGGATTTCCGAGGAAGACCATCTGCTCCCACTTAATTTGTCCCAGCGTATTGTTCTTGATCACGACAATCTTAATGTTCAGCTTGTAGGCTGCAACGGTGATCAATTCTCCGAGAAGCATGCTTAGTCCACCATCGCCGACAATGCAGTAAACGGGACGGTCAGGATAGGCGACCGCAGCGCCGATGGCATAGGGAAGGCCGCAAGCCATGGTAGCTAGATTGCCCGAGCAACTGTGCTTCTGACCACGCAAGGCAGGAACGTAGCGGGCCCACCATGTGGTAATCGTTCCGGAGTCTGAAGTGACAATGGCATTCGAAGGAATGCGCTTACCCAGCTTCCAGCCCACAACCTGCGGCTTCATAGGCTTATCCGCTCGGGTTCCGCGCTCCTCCATCAGCTTTTCCCATTTTGCCTTCGCTTTCTGCGCCTTTTCCAGGAAACTCTTATTGTGCTTTTCGAGAAGAGGAAGAAGCGAACGGAGCGTGTTCTTCGCATCGCCTACCAGGCCCACATCTGCCGGATGACGAAGGCTGATGCGCTGGGGATCAATATCAATCTGTACGCACTTGACCGATCCGGGTTCGGGCAGAAATTCAATATAGGGGAAAGACGTACCGACCATAAACAGTGTGTCGCATCCCTCAATCGCATCCTGCGATGGCTCGGTGCCGAGGAGGCCAATGCCTCCCGTTGTGTAGGGGCTGTCATCGGGTACGGCAGCTTTGCCCAGCAAGGCTTTGATGATGGGAGCGCCGAGCGCTTCTGCAGTCTCCTCCAGTTCCTGCGTGGCATGGAGCGCGCCTTGACCGGCAAGAATCGCAATCTTTTTCCCTCGGTTCAGAATGTCGGCTGCATGCTCAAGTTCGACGCGCGCCGGTACTTGATCAAAGTAGGCTGGAACTGCGGACGTGTGATGGACAGGGTTTCGCTGGGAGCGGCCCTTTTTGGCTTCCAGTACCTGCACATCCACGGGAATCGTAATATGAGCAACGCCCCGCGACGACAGGGCTGTGCGAATTGCTAGATCGGCAACAGCCTCCATGTGCGCGCCACTCATGACGCGCTCGTTATAAACCGCCACATCCATGAAGAGTTTGTCGAGAGCTACATCCTGCTGGGTGAAGGTGCCCACCAGATCGCTGTGCTGCATACCGGTAATTGCGAGCACGGGTGCATGGTCCATCTTTGCGTCATAGAGACCGTTCAGGAGATGAATTCCGCCTGGACCGGAGGTCGCAATGCAAACCCCGAGCCGGCCAGTGAACTTGGCATAGGCGCAAGCCATGAACGCTGCAGATTCTTCGTGACGAGCGTGGATGAAGCGAATCTGCTCTTTCTCTTTCCGAAGAGCCTCAAAGACTCCATTGATGCCATCCCCTGGCAGGCCGAACACTGTATCGACGCCCCACGCAAGGAGTCGTTCGACGAGTACATCTGAGGCATCGCTCATTGGGGTCTCCAGAAACAGAATGTCCATTCCGTGCGGGACACTAGTTAGGACGCGGATTCGTTTAGCCGGGTTTTGTTCAAAAGCCAGAATGATCGAACCTTAGTGGTTGAAATCGAGATGTGTTGGCGCAAGTCCAGGATCTGTGAAGAAGCCTTTCTCCCCTTGTTGCCGAAGACGTGGGTTACGATCGGTCCCGATATAGTCCCCTAGAATATCCAGCAACACGTGGATCTTCGGGATCATCCGCGCAGGCCGGAGAAGAGAGCACATCCGCCGCAGGACAGGTTCCAGAACCGGGCGACGCTGTCGTGCTACCATCATCGCCGCCTCGAGATCTGGTTATCTGCAGTTGGATAGGGAACGATCTAAGAGCCTTGAAGCACGTAATTAGCTGCTGCTCGATGTCTTCTTTAGGGTGCAGAGCGAAAGTAAGCTGTGTCTGGGATTGGCTGCAGTCTGAGCCGCGGGCCTTGCCACAGAAGCAATGGTCCGTTGCTTCTGGAGTTGGTCGCATTGTCCTGTCCGCCGCTACGCCGAATTCGAATGTGGTGCCAGCCTTTACTCAGGGCAGCGCTCATGCGAATGGGTTGCACTGCATTGCCCTGCGAGCCGCATACTTGCGCACGGGCGCTGGGGCTGTGCGCTGGCTCAATGCTATCGATCGCCAAGGTGGCATCCATGCTGGTCAGCAGCGTGAAGGTGTAGCCGCCATCCGCGGGCACGCGAACATACCGGTCAAGGATGCCGCTATTGGACGGCGTCGTAGCTGGACTGATATCTGGTGTGACCGGTGGATGTAGTCGCGAAGCGATCACTAAGGATTGCGAGCTCCATGCATTGTGCCCGGCGTCATCCCAGACGTGCAGCAGCACTCGAAAGCGGCCTGAACCATCCAGCAATGTTCCTTCTGTATCAGGAAAGACATGATGAAGCTTCTGCCCATCTGCTGTTGATCCGTCGCCAAGCAGCCAATGGTAGTGCAGCCTTTTGTCTTTCGGACCTCTTGCTTTGAATACAATCTTTTTACCTGGTCGAAGAAGGCCATGCGAGTAGTCGAAGCTGGCATCGAGCCAGGCTCTTTTGTAGGTGGGCTGTCCGGCGCCTGCTTCTACCGCAAGTGGCAGATCTGCATCGCTGAGGGCGTTCCCGGCGCCGGTATCTACGCCATCAAGACTCACACCGTATATATCGCCTTTTAGAACGGACGGCACCATCCCGGGCCCATCCATTGCCCAGATGCTTTGGAAGGTAACATCGTGCACGGAAGGATTCGGCTGCCGCAGTTGAACCAATGAATACCAGTCTTCCAGACGGATATTTTCAAATTTATATCCGCTGTGCTCCCCCCTGCCTTCTGGGTCAGCCCAGACTTCAAAGAGCGCAAATGGAGCGCCGCATGCGCCAAAGCCCATATGCATCACATCAGAGTTCCGCATGACGAAGCCATGACTGTCAAAGACCTTTTTCGGCCAGCCGACTCTTACGACATTCGAGATGCTGGTCGAAAGGACGCTGTTCTGAATGACGATATTGCTGACCTCATGGCCGGGCATGGTCAATGCCTTCTCTTCGTAGCCATCCCAGTTGCCGTACATTGCGAAAATGTCGTCAGCGGCGCGGATAAAGCTGTCATCGACCAGGGTATCTCCGCCACCGAGCCAATCCATGCCATCCTGATTAGCATTGCCCGGGCCGCCGCCGATGATCTTTACATTGCGGAAGACGATGTGGCGGGAGTCACGCATCTGCACCATCCATGTGCGGCTGCGTACGATGCCTGTAATGCCATCAATGACAATGTTGTCAGCATTGTCCATTACGATGACGTGCCAGTCACGCTTGTGCATCCAGCCTTCATCACGGTCGGGACTTTGGGGGCCGTTGTAAATGATTGTGCCGCGTCCTAACACCTTGACATCATGCACCTGCCACAGGTTAAGCGCGCCGAAGACGACGGCTCCTCCGGCGAGGTACACGGTGTCGCCGCTCTGTGGATTGATGCTCCCATGATGCACGCCCGCGGCATAGTAGCGGACGCCCGGCGTCTGCGCGGTGATGCCGGATTGGTCGGGTGCGTTTGCAAAGAGAAACAGCATTTCCGACTCAGCGAAATGATCACCGGGGCGGGTGATAGAGAGTTTGACGGGGCCCGTGATGTCAAAGGTGATGGTTGCGCCGTTGCGCCGCGGGCGAATTCCTAGCCGCATCGGCTGGACCTCCACACCCGCATCCCAATAGTGGGTATTGCTTGCGGTAACAGATATTGTTGCGGCACCCCCCGTGTCGAAATTCAACATGTAGTAATTCGCAGCGGCGTGGAGCACCGGTGTTATCCGGCCATTGACGCTGACCAGAAAATGGCTCGAGCTGACTTCCTGAGGTATGGGATAGAGGGTGACCAGGGCTGTTGTTTTTGCCTGGGATAACAGGCTGGTCAGCAGAGTGAAAAGAAGGCAGATGCGCGTCCGGGCGGTCGTCGCCCTCAGAAACCATACTGGCATTGTCCGAAGCTCCAAGATTAAAAAAAAAGGTCAGTTGAGGTGTGAGTCAGCGAGTGTCCGCAAGAGAGCTTTCAACCGCTGTAACAGCACGCTGTCGTCGCTGCGCCTCGATGGTCCTGGCAGCTGCCTCAGCCTGCTTTGCGGCCGCCAGATCGCCGGCTTTTCGATAGAGTCGGAAGAGTTGGTAGTGGAGACTGCCATCTTCGTCTGCAGGAAGCGCGAGCTTCAACTCCGCGATGGCGGCGGCGGTGTCACCTTCTTCGGCGTCGATCTTACCCAGCAGCGCGTGGACACGCAGAAGCAGTTCAGGTGGGGCGGAGAGGCTCTGGTGAAGGTATGGTTTCGCCAGATCGTAGTGATGCTGTGCTACCAGTCCTTCGGCCATCAGAAGATTCAGTTGTGCATCATCAGGATGATCGGCCAGCCCTGCCTGCGCTGCTGCAATGGTTTCTTCGAATTGGCCTTCCGACAGATAGACTGCAGCGATTCCCAAATGCGCGGCTGGGTCGTGAGGATCGATCGCGAGTGCCTTCTGATACTGCAGCAGCGCATTGTCCGGCTGTCGCTGTCTGCGATATAGATCGCCCACCATGTCGCTGGTCGCAGCAGAGTGTGGCGCCAGTTGCTCAAAGCGTGACAATGCTGCGACTGCTATACGCTCATTGGCCTTAACCGACCAGTAGAGCCCTACTGGGTCAGTGGGTGCGGAGATCAGAAGGTGCGAAGCTTTCTCTGCGCATAGATCGAACTGTGCATGCCAGAAGGCGCAGGCTGCCTGTTCGCGAAAGGCATCCGTGGTCTTGAGAAGTAGTGTGCCCGTGTCAGCTGCAGGGCATCTCACCTGGGCGGAAACCCTGCTTTTTTGCTTCAGCTGTGGCAGCAGCCGCTGGAGCGAAGCAGCAGTATCTGCGGAAAGAGCGAACACTGCGGGATTTAGAAGCTCCTGTCTCACGGTCTCTGCTAACAGCTCAGCCTGCTCCGGAGATGCCGTGGCGACTGCGTTCTGATAGATGTTCTCCGCTTCGGTCCGCCGACCTTGCGCTAAGAGATCGTCGGCATAGAGTGCGCGTGCCCAAAGACTTGCTGCGTCTTTGTTGGCCAGTATCCGCCCATCTTTCTCGATCAACGCCAATGCTGTTACCCCGCGCCCAAACCACGCCGCCGGTTGAGAAGGACTCACTTCCGTTGCTTGTTTATAGGCGGCAGCGGCCTTCCCAGGCTCGTGTATTGCTTCATAGGCGCTTCCAAGAGTAAGCAGTATTTCGATGTCATCTGGCCGCATTGCATGAGCTTTCTTCAGGGGTGGCAGCCCCATCTCCGGTTTGCCTGTTTCCAGATATGCCTTACCAAGAAACAGCATCGGGGTAATAAGCTGCGGTTTAAGCGCGAGGGCCTGAAGGAAGCTGACAATCGCCTGGGGCTTCTGGCCAGCAAGGTATTCCATGAGTCCTCGATTGGCCCATAGTTCAGCCACAGTTCCATCGAGCGAGGTTGCGTGGGCATAGTCTGCCGCAGCAGTGGCATACTGGCCGGACGATTGTTCCGCCTGGGCGCGGGAGAGGACATCGTCCAGGCTGCCTGCCTGCGCGTGCAGGCAGGCAGCCATCGACAGCAGTAGCGCCGTAAGAAGGAGCGAAACACCATGCAGGGAGTTCCGAAAGGGAAGAGGCATCGAATCACCAGTAGAGTTTCATTGCGAACTGAATACTGCGTGAGCCAAAGGCCTGTCGAATAGTTCCATAAGATCCGTCCGTGATGTTGGTGTCAGGTGCATAAAAGTTTGGATGATTGAAGATGTTGTAGAACTCGGCTCTGCCCTGCAGCCGGATTTCCTTCGGGAAGTACCAGAACTTCTCTGCTGCCATGTCCCAGTTATCGTAGCCCGGGGCGCGAAGGTTGGATAAATATCGCGGAGTGTTGCCGAAGGTGTAGGGCGCAGCTGGGGCGAATGCAGCCGTGTTAAACCACTCGTTGATCGTACGGTGTGCGATATGCGGGTTGCCAACCATATCCGGCCGCTGATTCCCGCCGAAGAGGTTTGAGTTGCCTCCACCCGTCATTCCCAGAGGAATGCCGGACTTGAAGCTGCTGATGCCTGACACCTGCCAGCCTCCCACAACTGCATCGGCTGCGGCAGGCAAGTGGGCTCCAAACCTTCTTCCTTTACCTACAGGAAGCTCATAGATGTAATTAACGACGAGGCTGTGCGGAGTATCGCCACCATCGACCGACTTCTCTGCTGCGAGATTGTAGTAGTTCCTTACGCCCTGGTTGCCGACAACTGCCCAATCATTTGTTCCTGAGACGTTATCGAGAAACTTCGAATAGGTGTAGGAAACCAGCAGGTTAAGCCCGTTATGAAAGCGGTGATTATAGTCTGCCAGCATTGCGTTATACAGCGAAAAGCCGACGGGCGCCTGCGGTTCATCGACGCTGCAGTACTGGTTGTAGGGCTGCAGGGCCTGTCCTTTGGGAATCGTGGGCTGATTCAGCCCGCATCCACTGTTTGTTATATGTCCGTAATAAGGGTTAGCGACCTGTTGAAGCAGCGCGTCTCCCTGAGACAGATAAGATGGATTGAGTTCGCTGTGGTAGAAGTTACTCAATAACAGATGGGTGCCGTGATTGCCTACGTAGCTCAGGGTCAGGACGTCGTTGTTGGTGAAGGCGTATTCTGCGCCAAGCGAATATTGCTGCACATAGGGGGAGTGCCGATTGCTCGGGACTGCAGTTGTTGAGAGGCCTACATCCTGCAGGCCGCCGAGCGATCTTCCAGTTGGAGCGATAAGCCCGGTCGGAAATGGATCGCTCAGCGTGGTGAAGGGAGTCAAGCCGCCATCGATGCTGCCCGTGTATGGGGTGGTTTGACTGAAGCCCGGATTGTATCCCCCGCCAAAGTATTGGGGTGCAAAGAAGATTCCATAGCCGCCACGCAGGACGAGTCGCTGAGTTGCCTGCTCTGTAAAACCCAGCCGCGGGGCGACGTTTGTGTAGGAGGTATTGTAAAGGCCGCGCCGATTGCCATTTCCGTTATAGACCAGTTCTCCCGGAATGGTTGTGCCAATCTCGCTGCTGATTGGATTGGAAGCGTTGAAGTTGAAATAGGCCTGGCGATTCCCGCGCTCTGTGGGAGGTTGTTGCCACTCATATCTCAAGCCAAGATTCAAAGTCAGTGTTCGAGTCGCTCGCCAATTGTCCTGGCCGTAGAAACCCCAGTATTTTTTCGTAATGGCTGGGTTGAAGTTGTTTGCTGTTGATCCACTTCCTGCAGTGCCCAGCAGAAGAGAGGCATAACCAAATCCTGTGTTCGCTGCAGACTGGCTCGGATTTGGACCGGCTGTAAAACCATGATCAAACGAGAATGTCGTACTCGGCAGATTCGTGCTGTTGTTCTGCATGAGTGCGCCCATGAAGCCGAAGGAGAGATCGTGCTGCCCCGCAGTTCTGGTGAGATCGGCATTGGCGCTGCCAACATTGCGGAACGCAGCACCCTGATTTCCTTGTACCGGTCCAAGCGAGGCCTGCCCTTCTGCATTGATGATGGGGAAGATCGGCGAATTTGCGTTGAGGGAAGCGGGTAGCCCCACGGATGACTGGTCAAACGGATATCCCTGGGAATTGGATACCTCAGCCCAGCGACTGAGACCGACGTTTGCGCTGATGGCGGTATTTGCATTGAAAATATGGCTCAGTCCAGTGACAAAGCTGAAGCGGTTGTTGGGCCTCACATTGCCAGGGCCACCTGGATCGTTGGCCCCATAGAAGGCGGGCGAGTTGGTCTTTGATTCATACTTCTGCGCCCACCGTCCGTATATGCGCGTGGCGTCGCTGATGTTGTGGTCGATGCGGACCAGGTACTCGTCTGACGACGCAGGAGCGGAGGCACTTGCCGCGAAATTATTCGCCAGCCCGTCATTGGTGGGCGCAGGGTAAAACTTAGACAAAGCGGTTGCAACGGGATTGATTGCGCTCTGGAGTTGGTTATTCTGAAACGGATCACGGATGTACCCGGACGCAGTCGCGATCCGTCCTGTCGAGGGGTCCAACTGGCCTGCGGTGATGGCGCGCGTGGTAAACGGATTGTAGAGTTGTCCGCTCAGGATTGGACGGCCGAGCGCATCCGTTCCAATCTGACCGCCCAGCAGGGCAGAGAAATCGCCGGTTCGGAAGGCAGCCGTCGGAATCGTAGCGGTGAATGTTGCGGGGGTACTCTGGCGCAGTCCTTCATAAAGGGCGAAGAAGAAGGTTTTCTGGCGCTGCTCATAGAGCTTTGGGATATAGAGCGGGCCGCCGGCCGAAGCGCCAAACTGGTTGCGTCGAAACGACGGCTTCGGTAGTCCATTGAAGTCATTAAAGTAAGAGTTCGCGTCAAGTTTGTCATTCCGCAGGAACTCGTACATGTCGCCGTGAAAGTCGCTGCTGCCGGACTTGGTGACTACGTTGATGACATTGCCGGTGCTGAAGCCGTATTGCGCGGTAAACGAGTTTGTCTGGATCTTGAACTCCTCCACGCTATCGACTGACGGGACGTAGACGACTGCGCCCCAGTCGGAAGCAGTATCCCAGATTCCATCCAGCAGAAAGGCGGTGGTGCCAAAGAATCCACCGCCGAAGTTCAGGAACGAGATGTCCTGGTCGGCTGTGTCCTGCGTGCCGCCGCCGTTTACCTTCTGCGATTCGGTTGAGTTCTGGACGGAGGAGTTAAGGGTGGCAAGTCCATAGACATTCCGCAGGTTGAGGGGCAGGTCGAGCACCTGCTTGGAAGTGATCTCGGCAGAGAGATTCGCATCACTGGTATTCAGCAGGGGTGCCTGGCTGCTGACGACAACCTGTTCCGTTTCTGAACCGACTGCGAGTTGGAGGGTTTGAACTGCAGTTTGCCCGGGAAGCAGGCCAATGCCTTGCTGGGTGTAGGTCTTGAAACCCTTGGATACTACTTTGAGATTGTAGGTGGCGGGTGGCAGTAGACGGATTGCAAAATCGCCCGCAGCATCGGTAAGGATCATGCGGGAGATTCCGTTATCCTGACCAACCAGGGTTACTTTGGCTCCGGATATGACGGCACCTGCGCTATCGGTCACGGTGCCCTTCAAGGTTGCAGTCGTCGTCTGGTCCTGCGCGTGAAGCGATACACAGGCATACAGGAACAGGAGCAGAAGCCCCAGCATTTGGCTTCGGCAGGTCATCCTTTTTGTCACGTTAGTCTCCTGAAAATTCGGCAGGCGGCCGGTTGCCTAGGGAGAATGCTGTTAACTCGCTGGATAACGGGGAGGCTCCGGCAGCCAATGACATCTGGCAGGGCGTGAGCTTCTGCTGGCAAGGTGGCTTACGGTATCTCACGCCGACAAATCGATTCGAGCGTTGCTTTACAGTAGTTTAGGCAGGGGGTAACATACGTTTCGCTACTACTCTTAACAGCGAAGCTGAGGATGATTTGCAAACGTCACCAGATCTGAAGCCGGGACGGGAGTCCGGCACAACCTCGGAGAGCGGATACGCTGATCCCGCGGCGATCCAGATCGCCCTGGACAATATATTGCAGAGTAAACATTTCCGAACGAGTCGGCAGTGCACCGATCTACTCCGCTATATCGTTCTCCACTCGCTTCGGCAGGAGGACGCTTCACTCAAGGAGCGGGTAATAGGCACGGAGGTCTTTGGGCGATCACCGGCTTATGACACCGGCGAAGATCCAGTCGTTCGCGTTCGTGCAGCGGATACCCGTAAGCGGCTGGCCCAGTATTACCAAGACAGAGAACACGGGCTGGTTTCGTGGCAGATTGAGCTTCAGCCCGGCTCTTATCGTGCGACGTTTCGACGTGAGCAGCCGCCGGAGATCATACCCGCGCCCGATTGCGAGCCGGCGGTGATGCACTCAGTGGTTGCGTCGGTGGCGGACAGCCGGAATCTTTCTCGCCCGCTGATGGCATCAGCTCTGCTACTGGTTGTGGCTTTCGCCGCGATCCTTGGCTTCGGCCTTACCAGAAAGTCGCCACAGCAGCTTTTCTGGGCTCCAGTCACCCAGGCCAAGCAGCCAATCTTGCTTTATCTGGGTTCCAATGCGGCCTATATCTTTACGCCGGACTATCTTGCCCGCTACCGGGCTGCACACGACATTCCCAATAATGGTCCCGAGTTCTTTGTTAGTCTGCCGCCCGATTCGTCGATTCGCGCCAGCGATATAGTAGCCGCTCCTGACACATTCGTGACGGTGGGCGATCTCGCTGCAACCGTGCAGACCACCACATTGCTGAATGAATGGAGTAAGCCATTCATTCTCAGGTCTGGACGCGATGTGGCCTTCGGCGATCTACGTAATCGTCCGAGCATCTTCATAGGCGGATTCAACAATCCCTGGACGCTCGAGGTGACGAGCGATCTGCCCTTCAGCTTCAAGCAAGGAACGAACATAGAGGAAAAGAACCCTCCCAGGCGTGTGTGGAGTATGAAGCCGCGTGCCGGAAGCTCCACGGATGACTATGCACTCATCTCGCGTCTGATTGTTTCAAAAACGGGCGGCTCTAACATTACCATCGCGGGTATCGGGGAATTCGGCACGCAGGCCGCCGCCGAGTTTGTGTCGAATCCCGACAAGATGAAGGATCTGTTGAAGTCTGCTCCTAGTGGATGGGAAAACAAGAATATGCAGGCAGTCCTTCACATCAAAGTAGTAGGGTATGCTCCAGTAGCTGTCGAGGTTGTCGCCACTGCTTACTGGTGAATTGAGGGTGTCTTAGGCGGCGGATCAACGATAGGCGTTGAATGTGTGGCAGGAGCCTCAGCCGGGTTCGCGCGCTTCCTGCGCTATCCGGTATATTTGGTTCAGGCATGTCATCAGGAGCGTTCGCCGAAACCGTTCTCATCCACTTCTCCGGACATGATGCTCCGGGGCTCACCGCTGAACTTACTGCTATCCTTGCCCGCCACGACGTCAGCATCCTTGATATTGGTCAGGCTGTCGTCTATGAAGCCGTGTCACTTGGAATCCTCATAGGGGTTCCTAGCGGCGGCAGCTTCGTGGTGCTCAAGGAGGAGTTGGTCAGCCATGCCAACCACCTTGGCCTCCAGGCGCGCTTCACGAATATTCCGCAGGATGCGCTTCAACACTGGCTCCATGGATTGAGCCGGAGCCATTTCATCATTACCGTGCTCGGGCGCGCGATTACTGCGCAGCACCTCTCGCGAGTGAGCGCGATCATTGCTGCGCATGGCATGAATGTGGATCGGATCGATCGCCTGTCGGGTCAGCTCTCGCCAAGTGCCAGCCCGGCGAATGCCTGCGTCGAGCTCGCGGTCAGCGGCGAGCCGTCGCGCGAGGTTTCCATGCGGGCAGACTTCCTGGCGGCTGCCCATGATCTCTGCATCGACATTGCATTTCAGCGCGAGAGCATCTTCCGCCGCAATCGCCGGCTCTTCGCCTTTGACATGGACTCTACCTTGATTCAGGGCGAAGTCATCGACGAACTAGCAAAGATTGCTGGAGTGGGCGATCGCGTTGTTCAGATTACAGAAGCGGCCATGCGCGGGGAGATAGGCTTTGACGAAAGCTTTACTCGTCGCGTCGCTCTCTTGCAAGGGCTCCGCGCCGAGAGTGTCTACAACCTGCTGGGTACCATTCCGCTGGTCGAGGGCGCCGAGCGGCTGATCCGAACGCTTAAACTGCTCGGCTACAAGACGGCCATCCTTTCCGGCGGCTTCACTTTCTTCGCGCGCCATCTTCAGGAGCGTCTCGGCATAGATTACATACACTCGAATGAACTGGAAATCGTCGACGGCGCGGTAACCGGGCGTGTGCTTCCTCCTATTGTCAATGGAGCCCGGAAGGCCGAACTCCTCAAGCAGATTGCATGCCGTGAAGGTATCTCACTTGAGCAGGTCGTAGCGGTTGGCGATGGAGCAAACGACATTCCCATGCTGAACCTGGCGGGTATGGGGATTGCCTTTCGCGCTAAACCTCTTGTCCGCCAGAATACGGACCACTCCCTCTCCTGCCTGGGGCTGGATGGGCTGCTGTACCTGATTGGAGTTCGCGACCGGGACCTGCAGCCTGATGAGACACCGGTCTAATCGCAGGCATACCTGATTGCGGTATGCCTAGCACCGCAGCCGTCTTTCGCCGTGGGCTGTCGCTATACTAAATTTTTCGCGTACAGCAACTAGAAGACTGCTGGCGCGTTCCAGGAGACTTGTGACTCTTTATAGCCGGTCGGTTGCGCGCATGCGCTGTGCTGTTGTTCTGTCTTCCATTGGCGCAATCCTGTTCACCTGTGGCGTGGAGGCAAAGGCCCAGCAGACTATCAGCGTTCCTACGCTGCACCTGCCGCAACCGTTCCTGCCGTTGCAGCGCTATGGGCCGTACAACGCGCACATCCTGGTTGGAGGGCGCGGGCTTACGAAGACCTTGCCGGCGAAGGACCCGATTCTTAACCCCACGACTCCGTGGACTCTTTCGGCGTGGATTGAATTCGCGCCGATTTCTCCGTCTTCCGCTCTGATAGCGGGAGTGGGCGATCCGTCTGCGGAGGATTCGCGTTTCTTCGCGCTTGTGGAGGGAAGGCCTGCCTTTCGTGCAGGAAAGGCGGATCTGCTGCTGTCTGCTGCGCCATTTTCCACCAAGGGTTGGCACTTTCTCGCTGCTACTTTCGACGGGTCCACGACTCATTTCTATGTGGACGGCGTGGAGCAGGCATCCGGGGCGCTGCGTACGGCAGCCATCGCCCCGGAGCTGGTGATGGCTCCGGTCGAGGCTTCGTGCGCGAAGCTGCCGTGCCCCCACTTCGGCGGACGCATCGCGCAGTTTACGCTTGCGCGCGGTGTATCGTCGCCCGACCAGATTGCAGCCCTGGCGCACGAAAAGCCGGACCCTGAGCTGATTGAGTTTGAGGAGGGTTCGAAGCCGTGGGCGGTGCAGGTGGTGCAGTACACCGGCAACACTGCGCCGCAGGAGCCGTGGACGATGCCGCAACGCAATGCTCCTTTCAGTAAGCCGCTGGCTGCTGCATTGCCGCCTGCGCAAACTACGCTCGCAGCGGATGCGCCCGGAGACTGGGTACTGCGCGGAGGCTGGAAGCTGGCCGAAGCACCGAAGGTTTCGGCTACTCCGGAAGCTGTTTCCACAGCAGGATTCGATACGGCAGCATGGATGCCGGCGACTGTCCCAGGCACAGTGTTGACGACCATGATCGATCGGGGCCGCTACCCTGACCCCGACTACGGCCTCAATAATTTGGACATTCCTGAAAGGCTGAACAAGCAGGACTACTGGTATCGTGCGGAGTTTGTAGCGCCGAAGAAGAATGGTAGCTCGCATGTGTCGCTGGTGCTGGACGGGATCAACTATCACGCTGAAGTCTGGTTGAATGGTCAGCACCTGGGCGCGATGACCGGTGCGTTTACGCGTGGAGTGTTTGATGTAAGCAAGGTGCTGCATGGCGACGGGAAAAATGCGCTGGCCATCCGCATCTCGCCCGTGCCGCATCCGGGCATTCCCAATGTACAGTCCATCATTCTAGGTTCGGGCCTGAATGGCGGGGCGATGGAACTGGATGGCCCGACGTTTGTTGCATCGGAAGGGTGGGATTGGAACCCTCCCATGCACGATCGCGATACGGGACTGTGGCAGAATGTTCACCTGATTGCGACAGGGCCTGTGTCCATTGGTGATCAGCAGGTCGTTACACATCTTCCTCTGCCAGATATTACGCAGGCGGATGTGACTCTGAATGTACCGTTAAACAATGCGACGGATAAGCCCGTTGAGGGTACTCTGACCGCTTCATTTGAAGGGTGCGAGGTGCGGAAGCGCGTTACCGTCCTCCCGGGTGGAGCAACCATCCAGTTAACGCCAAAGGAGTTTGCGGCGTTGCATCTTGAGCACCCGAGGCTGTGGTGGCCGAACGGATACGGAAAGCCGGAGCTCTATCATCTGACCACAACCTTCACGACTGAGGGCGCAGCGCCAGTTGTGAAGAAATTGCAATTCGGAGTGCGTGAAGTTTCCTATGAGATCAGCCTGCTCGATAACGAGGGTGCACTGCGTCGTGTGGACTATGACCCCACCGTCGGCCGCAGTGAAGCAAAGCCGCAGGTAGACGTCACTCATGAAGGCATGCGACAGGTTCCGGATGGATGGGCAGCGTCCATAGCAGCGGGTAAAGATGGGTCGCCGGCTTTCCATACGGTGAATGACACCCGCGCAACCCCGTACCTCACCATCAAGGTAAATGGCGTGCGTATCGCGGTACGCGGTGGGAGCTGGGGCATGGATGACTCGCGCAAGCGAGTCTCCCGCGGGCGGCTCGAGCCCTTCTTCCGCTACGATCGTGACGCGAACCTCAATATCATTCGCAACTGGCAAGGGCAGAATACAGAAGATGTCTTCTATGACCTGGCCGATGAATATGGAATGCTGGTCTGGAATGACTTCTGGGAAGTCACGATGGACTCGAATGCTGAAGCGGAAGATCCGCAACTCTTCCTGGCAAACGCCAAGGATACGATTCTGCGCTATCGCAATCATCCATCCATCGTGATGTGGTGCGGACGGAATGAAGGCGTGCCGCAGCCCATCATTAACAAGGGACTCATTGCACTGACGCACTCGCTGGATGGCACGCGGTATTACTCCCCGTCTTCGAATCAGGTGAACTTGCAACCCAGCGGGCCGTATTCTTATGAAGATCCGGCGGATTACTACACGAAGCTGGACCGAGGATTCGCAGTAGAAGTCGGAACTCCTTCCCTGCCAACGCTCGAATGGTTTGATCGCTGGATTCCCAAAGTTGATCGCTGGCCCATCACGGACGACTGGGCATATCACAACTGGCATCCCCATGATGAGTTGAACCAGCACATGGCAGCGCAGTTCGGGATGGCCGGCAGTCTCAAGGACTACGTGCGGCAAGCGCAGATGATGAACTATGTCGACTACCGCGCCATCTTTGAAGGGTTTAATGCGCACCTATGGGCGCCGAACAGCGGGCGTCTCCTGTGGATGACGCAGCCCTCGTGGCCGAGTATGATCTGGGGCATTCTCACCTCGGATTACGATACCCAGGCCTCCTACTATGGGACGAAGAAAGCGTGCGAGCCGGTCCATGTGCAGCTTGAGCTTGCGACGAATGATGTCCAGGTGATCAATACCACTCGTGAGCCTCTGCACCAGGTGAAGGTGGAAGCTGACATCTACGCGCTCAATGGGAAGTTGCTGCTGCATCGCGATGCAACGCTCGATGCGGCGACTGATGATGTGACGCGCGCCATGCATGTAGACCTCGCACCGCTGATGGGAGATACGACAGTATTTGTGCATCTGGCGCTGCACGCAGAGGATGGCGCGTTGCTGTCGCAGAATTTCTATTGGCGCGCTGCGTCCGACGCCGGCTATCGAGCGCTCAATGATCTGGCTCCTGCGCATGTCACACTTTCGGCTCACAGCGTTTCAGGGGTAGAACCAGAGCATGGGCGGAGGATAGAAGTTCAGCTCAAGAATACGAGTGCGGTTGCTGCGCTGAACACAAAGCTGGTAACCATGAGTGCGGCTGATGGTTCCGAAATACTTCCGGCATTTTACAGCGACAACTATATCTCGCTCTTGCCGGGTGAAGAGCGCACGGTGACGATTGACCTGCCCGATGCAAATCCAGCTCATGCGCTCAGCCTGAAGATTCGCGGCTGGAATGTAGTTGAGACGGCGGTGAATCTCACTGAGTAAGTGCATAGCTGGCTTCAGGGCCTGAGCAAGATAGGCCCGATGCAGAATGACTATGTACGTCGTGGGCGTGAATGTTCGCTAAGGAGTAGCCCTAGGGAGCTTCCACGCGAACATTACGCCGCCTCCGCTGGTTAGTACGTATTGTTGGCCGTCGAGTTCATAAGTAATGGGAGAGCTGCCAATGCCTGCTCCAGAGCCGGCATGCCAGAGCGTTCTCCCGTTGGCAGTATTCAAGGCAAGAAAGTTTCCGTGAGCGTCCCCGGTAAAGGTCAAACCGGATGCGGTCGTCAAGACACCCGCACCTGATCCACCCTGACCAACTTCGTGACTCCACCTGATTTTGCCTGTCTGATAATCAATGGCCTCGATGACCCCCTTGCCCCACAGGCTGTAATCCGCACCTGCCCATCCATAAGCGCCATCTGCGGGCTTAGCGAAGTAAATGCTCCAGCTGGGATGGGCATCGACAATAAACAAGCCGGTAGTTGGATCGAAGCTGGGCGCACGAAAGTTCGTGAGGCCGCCTTCATCGGGGGCGATCAGGCGGCCGTCAGGAGCTGGCTCTTTTGCAGGATTGGGAATAGGCCGTCCCTGCTTGTCGATGCCGAGAGCCCAGTTGACCGGACCGAAAGGCACAGTTAACAGGCTTTTGCCGTTAGTCCTGTCTACCACAAAGAAATAGCCGTTACGCGAAGCCTGCATCAGCATTTTTCGCTGGCGACCGTGAAAGACTCCATCGACCAGCACAGGAGTCTCAACCGCATCCCAATCGTGAGTATCATGCGGCGAAGGCTGGAACGCCCAAACCAGTTTGCCTGTATCAGGGTTGAGAGCAACGATGCTGCAGGTGTAAAGGTTGTCGCCCGGGCGCGTAGAGCCATTAAGAACCGGGGTAGGATTACCGGTTCCCCAATAGATGAGGTGAAGGTCGGGATCGTATGTCCCAGCCATCCAGGTGGTGCCTCCCGTCGCAGTGTTCGGAGTGCCGGCAGGAGGAGTTACATTCCACTGCCACTGTGTTTTCCCCGTCTCTGGATCAACGGACCGAACAAAGGTGAGCAGATTGTCGAGATCGCCCCCCACTCCGACGATTACGTGGTTGCCCACCACAAGGGGCGCCATGGTGGTCCAGTAACCCTTCTCTACATCTGCGATTTGTACAATCCAGCGGACCTTTCCGTCTTTGATGTCGAGAGAAACGAGGTGCGCATCAGGAGAGGTGAAGAACACCGAATCCTTGTAGATGCCAACTCCTCGCTGGCCGATGTGATCCCCTTTGTTGGGCGGATAGGTGTAGTGCCAGAGTTGATGGCCCGAACGTGCATCGATCGCCCAGACGTTGTCAGGAAGGGTGAAGTACAACACCCCATCGACTAACAAGGGCGAAGATTTGATGGTAGCGGATTTGTTCGTCTGAAATGCCCAGGCAAGAGTGAGCCTGTTTACATTGGTTGGAGTGATCTGCGTCAAGCTGCTATGGCGGCGGCCGGAGTAATCACCGTTATAGCTTGGCCAGCTGTCGGGCGGCGGATTGAGCAGGGTTGCCGTGTTGAGACTCTGCGCAGGAAGCGCGGACGTACAAGTGCTCCAAATCACTGCACTCACAACAATGAAAAGTACATTTTTCATGAACTTCATATAGATTTGCGAATCCCTCAGCAGAAGCATGTATATCAGAATCGGCTGACTTGTACCGCTTCCTTCTCCGGCATTTTCTAAATAGCTGCGGCGCAGATGCTGCGGGGTCTGCTCTTCCCCAGCAGATGTATCTTGTATGCCGTAGCTGTTCTCCTGCCGTATTGAATGGAGCGATAAATTATTCATTCCAATATGGTTAGGGAAAGTATCTATTTTCTATTGACCACAAAATATGACGCGTGCCAAAAATACCATCTAGGCAGGTTTTTGTTGATAATAAAGGTCTATGTCGAAGCGTGAATTTCAAACTGAAGTCAGTCAGCTGCTGCAGCTGATTATCCATTCTCTCTATTCTCATCCTGAGATATTTCTCCGGGAACTTATCTCGAACTCCTCTGACGCGCTGGATAAACTTCGTCATCTAACGCTGACAGACGATGCTTATAAGACTCTTCCGTTCGACCCGCGTATCGATCTGGAACTGGATGAGGAAAACAAAACCCTCACCATTGCAGACACCGGCATCGGGATGAATGAAGAGGATCTGATTGCTCATCTAGGTACGATCGCGCGCTCCGGTACAAAGAACTTTCTCGCGCAGCTATCGGGCGACGCCCGAAAGGATTCCAATCTCATTGGGCAGTTCGGCGTGGGCTTCTACAGCGCTTTCATGGTTGCTGACCGCGTTGAAGTCATCTCGCGCAAGGCGGGGGAAGAACAGGCCTGGCGCTGGGTGAGTGATGGCAAGTCGGGCTTCGATATTGAAGCCGCAGAGCGTTCGGTTGCAGGCACCACTGTTCTGCTGCACCTTAATGAGGAAGGCAGGCAATATGCCAACAGCTGGCGACTGCAGGAGATCGTCAAGAAATATTCCAACCACATCGCCTTTCCCATCTTCCTCACCTATGACAAGAGCGAATGGAACGAAGCAGAGAAGAAGTCGGAGAAGATTCGCACGACTGAACAGGTGAATGCCGCCAGCGCTCTGTGGCGTCGCTCAAAGAATGAACTGAAGGAGGATGACTACAAGGAGTTCTACAAGTCCATCACGGGCGACTCAGAAGACCCACTTTTCTGGTTCCATACCAAAGCTGAAGGTAGTCTGGAGTACACGACTCTGTTCTACGTGCCGTCGAAGGCTCCGTTTGATCTCTACCAATCCGAGTATCGGACGGGTGTGAAGCTATATGTGAAGCGCGTCTTCATTATGGATGACGCCAAGGAGCTCTTGCCGCAGTACCTGCGTTTTGTGCGCGGCGTCATCGATAGCGAAGATCTTCCCCTGAACGTCAGTCGTGAGATTCTGCAGCAGAATCGAGTACTCACAAGCATACGAACTGCCAGCGTAAAGAAGATACTTTCCGAACTGAAGAACATTGCCGCAAATCAGCCGGAACAGTATCTGAAGTTCGTCGCTGAATATAACCGTCCCCTTAAAGAGGGGCTGTACAGCGACTTCGCCAATAGGGAGACGCTGCTCGACCTTATCCGCTTCAAGTCCACAAAGGTGGAAGGCCTGACCAGCCTCGCCGACGTGAAATCGAGGATGAAGGAAGGGCAGAAGAGTATTTACTACATCACGGGCGGTGCAGAATCCCTGCTCCGGACTTCACCTCTTCTCGAAATTTATAAAAAGAAGGGTATGGAAGTTCTCATCCTTGATGATGAGATCGATGAGATTGTTTTCTCAGGCGTAGACAAATATGACGACATCGAACTGAAGGCCGTCAATAAGAGTTCCACAAACGAAGATCTGAAGGATGAGGCGGAACCAGACAAGACTGAAGCCCTCAAGCCGCTGATCGACAAGCTCAAAATTTCACTCGGGGACCGGGTGAAAGAGGTGCGTGCATCTGTGCGGCTTGCGGACAGTCCCTCCTGCATTGTCACAGACGAGGAGGAACCATCTATCAAGATGCAACAGATGCTGCGAGCTATGGGGCAAAAGGATATTCCTGCGCCAAAGCCTACCCTTGAGATCAATCCAGATCACGAGATCGTCAGCAAGCTTCTTGCACGTGGCGACGACCCCATCGTTGAAGATGCTGCGTGGCTTCTTCTAGACCAGGCACTTCTGTTGGAAGGTGTACCGCTGCAAGATCCAGCCAGCTTTGTTCAGCGACTTAACCGAATCCTGAATCTTTCCATTTAGCTTTTACCGGGCATGGCTGCGCTATGCGCAGCCATGCCGCGAGCCCTGATCGATCTGCCGACCTATCAAACCACTGCTATCAAAGAAATGTGCAACTGCAAATGTGTTTAGTTTGTCTTCCATTTCGCAGTTGCACGCCCTATTACCGGGGATGGCGGTGAATCGTGCTGATTTATTTCTAAGTTACATCAAGCTCGAAATGCGACTGAGTTGCGAATGAAGTGCGCGGCAGGACGATGCTGTCGCCTGTAATTTTCCCCGCGGAAGCATTCTGCAGCGGCTTTCTGTTCTCCGGATGAATATGGATCACAACGTCCGCCGTGAAGCCTTTCGAAACATCGAGCACAACCTTCCAATGGCGGTCGGAGAGGGCTGTGGTCGTCCAACTCACGGAACCAAAACGGGTAGGGCACTTGGCGACGGAGATCGTCTTTCCGGCTACAAACCAATGTTTTGGCGCTGCTTTTTGCAAATGGCATATATCCATGTCGGACTCTTCGTAGCACAAAAGCCAGCGGAGGCCGAGCGTGGGCTGAAGTGTACTGTTGATCACCGAGGCCCAGCCATAACGGCTTCCTTCGCCTGGAAAGCTGCCAGGGATGAAAGCATCCTCCGGAGCATAACAGTTGCCGGAGTCTGCGGCATAGCAGACGAGTGCGTAAAGGTTAAGTAGAAAAGGACGGTAATCCTGCTGACGGATTTTCACTGCCAGGCTGCCGTGATCCATGAAGTTGGACGTGCGCGCCTCAGCGCCATCAGTATGCAGGCCGATGATCTGCATGCCCGCCAGTTCGCGATGCCGAAGATGGCCGAGGTCCAACTCGGGCACTCCCCAGTCGGCAAGAAACCAGTCATGCATAAAGCGATGATTTTCGTAGCTGGAAAGATCTTTGGGACGGTGGTCGATATCGTCGGGAGTAAATGGCGTAATATCGGCTGCCTTCATGTCCGGGGCGCGTAGCGCAAGTGTTGCCGCGAGGGAGGTCTGAATGTTGGCGCGCATCTCCTTGGCTAGTGCCTCATAGTGTGTGGCACCAGCGCCCAGGGCTTGATCACCGCTGATGTCACTGGCAAGCCGCAGGCATCGTGCATGTTCTGTGAGGCCACGCCAAATCCATGCTGAGTTCTGGTAGTAAAGGGGATGTGATTTGGGAAAGTCATTGTTCGGATCCCCCAGGTCGGCTTCCGGAGATCCGTAGATAAGGCCATAGCGCCGGTCGCCGGGTGCGAACGTCTGCTTGCTGTACTCGTAGCGTGCCAGGGCAAACGCAATCATTCGCTCCAGAATGGGGAGGCGCTTGCGAAGAGCTTCGAGATTGCGAGTGTAGTGGTAGGAGCGTGCAGAGTTTGCGAGGAAGATTCCGATATTCAGCGGCGCCTCGACCTGGTCCTGGGTGTTATAGAGGAAGTCGCCATTAGGCAGTACATATTTATCGAGGTAATACTGGAAGTAGACGTCAGCATCGCCGGTGAGATTCCATAGCTGATGCGCCCATATGAACTCATACTGAGCCACGGGAAAAAGAGCATGGCTTCGCTCCGGGATCTTCGTATAAGCTCCCTCCCCGATCTGATAAGTAGGCTCAAGCCCCCTGTAACTGCAACGCGAAAGCGTGATGCCTGCCCGCGCAGCATTCAGCAGCCACTCATCCGGAATCTTTACAGGCATAGTGCTTTCATACATTGACGACCAGCGATTCCAGATGCCTGCCAGTTCCGAGTAAAAAGATTGCGGTGTGCAATTCCAGTAGCGATCGAGATAAAAGTGGCCATCGGCATCCTTGGTGATCGAGTGATGACTGCCCGCATACTGTGCGATCTGATCTTCAGGAATCATTGATCGGACGCGGCCCAGTGGCGTAGCGTCCGCGCCCGGGGGAAGCAGAAGCATCGTTTCGTAACCGCATTCGTAGCGGGGATTCCACACCCCGATATCCGCCACCGGAAGATAGCCGCCCAGGAGCGTGCGTTTGCTGTACCCATGCGTATATTCGTAGATCTGCGGATTTTCTCCGGGAAGCAGAGAGGCAGGATCAAAGTATGCTCCGACTTGATCCTGTTCCCATGTTCCGGCCCCGCTTGGCTTATCAGCGATCTCCCGCGAGGTGCCATCGGCCTCCAGATACAGTGATGCCTGTGGGCCTCCCTGTTCATTCGCTACCAGCGTCCAACCGATATATTCAGCTCCGAGCGCTGCAACGTTCTCATAACTGGGGTCCTCTGATGAGTTCAGTAGATAGAGCCCGGTCACGTCCGGTCCAGGAACATAATGCGAGGCGCGCTCCAGCTTCACTCCATGGGGAGTGCTTGTCTGCCTTGGGCGAATTTGCGCGACGCTGCCAATGTATTTTGGAATCCATGCGATGGTGCCTTGCCGCTCTGTGACGTAGGCAATGGCGCCGCGATGTGTGGCATGCTTTTCAAAGACGGCAGTCTCAACACCATTCATTCCGACAATAGTGATTAGCCGCCATCCCTCAAGCACCTCGCCAGGCTGGAGAGTGACCGATCGTGCACCGAGCCTTGCCGTAAGTCCGTTGTAGCTGATTGCGGTCACTGAAGGGACAGCGCGGAGTGCTTCCTCCTCGCCGGGTAACAGCAGCGAGTAATCGTTCAAAATGCGACCTGGCGTGTAGTTGTTCTTGGGAAGCGCAGCAGGGTTTTCCGCAAACAAGTCCAATGCCGGGTGAAAGGTGCACCCGGCTCCGGTTATGGCGAGCAACTTCAGAAAGTCACGGCGTTCCAGCAAATGTGGTCTCCGGTAGGAATCGTGCGAGATTTATGGTTGGAAACTTCGGGGGAAGTTTGCCGTCAAGCTCGGTTCAGTGTCACGCCCTGGAGTGCATCAGGTCTATAGTCCACCCGGGCTATATAAGGTCTCTACTACTCTTTCTCGCTGCTATTCGTCTACAGAGATAAGTCCCCGCTGGATGGCTGTGGTTGCGGCCTCAGTACGATCTGAAACCTCCAGCTTCTCAATAATGCTATTGACATGGTTCTTTACGGTATTGCCGCTGATGCCGAGCACGTGCCCGATCTGCTTGTTGGTGAGACCTTTGGAGAGCATCTTCAATATCTCCAACTCTCTCGAAGTGAGGTTGGTTCGCATCATGCGCTCGGCAAGGCGTGCAGCAATATCCCGAGGGATGAAGCGCTTGCCAGAATGAACTGCTTTGATAGCCTCCACCATCCCTTTCAGGGAAGTGTCTTTCAGCAGATACCCCTGGGCGCCAGCCTGGACTGCGCTGTAAATATCTTCATCAGTTTCAAAGCTGGTGAGGATGATGACCCGCGCATTGTAACCAGCCCGTTTCATTCCCAGGATGGTCTCCACACCGCTCATGCCAGGCATGCGCAGGTCGAGCAGTACGACATCTGCCCCGCTTCGCGCGATTGTGTCGAGTGCGGCTTCTCCGCTCGGTGCAGCAGTGATGATCTCGAATTCGAGTTGAGTGCCTAACATGCTCGTCAATCCGGCACGCACTACCGGGTGATCATCGACGATAAGGATGCGGATTGGATTTACTGCCGACTGTGACATTGCGAGTGTGCTCCATCAGATAATTCCATAAAAAGGCCGGCCAGGAAGTCATGGTAAGGCGAGGCATCAATGGGGCTGTCACAGTTACGAGCGTTCCTGCGCCCTTATTGCTGCTGATCTCCAGGCTGGCGGAGATGCTGGATGCGCGTTTGCGCATGCCCTGAACACCAAAGCCCTGCGTCTGCTCTCCCGCTGTAAAACCGGAGCCGTCGTCACCAATGAGCAGGCGCACTCCGCTCTTCTGGTATTCGAGGTTAATCGTAATACTTGTCGGCCGCCCATGGCGCACTGCGTTCGCTACGGCCTCCTGCCCGATGCGGTAGAGAGCATCTGCAACGCGTAGAGGGAGCTGGCGAATGTCTCCCGCCGACTGGGTAACGACCTTCACAGTCCCGCCCTCTACCAGCCTGCGTGCGCAGTGAGACAACGCCGTTAAAAGGCCTTGCGATTCAAGCTGCTGAGGGCGAAGCATATCGATGGTTCGCCTCGCTTCAGCGTGACTGTGTCGAACCAACTCGCTCGCGAGATCCAACTGATGGTGAACCTTGGCCAGGCCCTCCGGCATGCCAATTCGTATGGCCTCCAGCTGAAAACCGATGCCGGCCACGCTCTGCGCGAGGGTGTCATGCATCTCGTAGGCCAGGTGCTCGCGCTCTTCCGCCACAGCTTGCAAACGGAGATTGTCAATGCGGTGATAGATAAAATTGGCAATCAGCGTCAGGATCAGAAGGCCAATTGCGATGGCCACCAGATGTCTAGCCGTCCACCACGGCGGCCCCGCAAGTACATCTACGTCGTCGCTTGACCGCACGAGCACAGCAAAGGGGGTGGCTCCCTGAGTATAGGTGGGATCGACGACCGAGACACCGCGAAGCCGCAGGATGCTATCGGGCCGCAACCGGCTATAGAGGTAGCTGCCGCGGCCGCGTTTGATGATGGCGCGAAAGGCCTGCGGTCCTGAATTGAACTGCAATAGCAGAGTGTCATCGCGTCCGTATTCCTTTCGGAGCAGACGCCCGGTAATCTCGACGAATGTTGCGTCGAAGGCACCTGTAGCAGCCTGTGACGCAGTGACGGAGACAGCAGGCATCGGAGTGCCCTCCCACAGAATGCGCACAGTCGCGTTCTCCAGGGTAGAGCTGAAAGCATTTGCCTGCACTTCGCCGGTGACTTCTACCTCATCGCCCACCTTGAGAGGCTGTGGCTGCGCCTGCTGCACCGCTACGCCACCTGTAGAATCCTGCACAAAGAGCGCGGGCGAGTTGAGGATCACAATTCCTCGGACTGTCGCCTTCGTGGGTTTGGCGAGCGAAGCCAGCCGAAGGCTGCTAATTGGCTGCGTGTTTGGACTCGATGGCAGCGCCTGCGGCCGATTGTCTGCCGGGGGCGCAAGCGAAACGCCTTGAGCCGGCAGATCTGCAATGGAATACTGCGCATGTGAACTCTGCTGTGTATGTTCCAGCGCAAGCATCTGGTCGAAATCGTGCTTGGTGGCCGCCTTAACGACAACATTGCGCCACACGCCGCCAGATGAGTAAGACCGCAAGCCAACCCTGCCGGACCGGATACAATCCTCATCCGTAATAGAAGCAACGGTAAGGTCCGGCTGCTGCAGCAGGCGCGCAGAAGCTACCAGTTGGCATCCATAAGCCAGCAGTTTGAGGTGATACCATCGCGAGGCCTGGACTGCCAACCCGCGGGGCCTGAGCGGGAAGTTGACCTCGGAATAACCGTAGTCTGCGCGGCCCAGAGTGAGTACGTTGTCAATGGTTCGCAGGCCGGCATAATAGCCGTGGTATGCGTCGACGCCTTCCTCTTCATCGCTGGAGCGGATAACGAGACCGGCATCGCCACCGAGACCGAGCAGCATTACATCCGCCTCGATCGAATAGTTCTGCCAATGCTTGGAACCGGTTAGTAATTTAGCCCCGCGTTCGTCGGAGTCATTGCGCATGGCTCCATTCACCAATTCCCAGGTGCCACCGAAAGCGGTCCACTCGTCTGCTGAGCCTGCTGCAAAGGAGTCCCGGTAGGGAAGCCCATGAGTGGGGCTTCGCTGATATGCAATCAGGCCCAGTGTTGCGATGACAAGCGCTGCAACCACTCCGAAAGAAATCAACTTCTTCCGTCCAGTCAGATTGAGGGTCATGGGCCTACGCTCCATTTCCAGCGCATGGGGGCTGGACGCCAGTCCATGGATGTCATTTTCCGAACTGCCTGAGAGTTCGCATTCTCTCGGGTGACAAGAGTGGGCTGAAATTGCATGGTCGCCGGAATAGTCTCATTTCGAGGACCTGCAAGAATGATGTCTACGGCTTCAGCGCCCATTCTGCGCGTATCCTGCACAATGTAGGAATCCATGCTGGGATTGTCAAACGTCAATGCGTCCGGGTCGAATGCAATTACCCGCGGGTGCTCCGAGGCAACAATTGCGATGGCGGAGAGTGCTCCATGAGTCGATGTGGAAGTTAGCGCGACGATCGCGTCCAAATCAGGATGTGCCTTGAGTGTTTCTTCGGCTACCTGCTGTTCATGAGGCACGTTGAAGGAGCCCATCTGATTCGCCACTACGCGAATGTTCGGATAGTGTTCCGACAGATAATGCTCCAGGCTGCGTGCGCGCTCCATGATGCCCGTGATGTCGGGGTCGATCCCTAAGACTGCGATCGTTCCTCTACCGTGCAATATTGTGCCTAGTCGCTGGGCTGCGATATGTCCTCCTGCCACCTCGTCATTCAGAATGTAGTGCAAGCGGCCGCCGGGTGGAATCGCGAGTGGTGAGCCTACGATGACGGTCTGGAGGCCGCGGGCGATAGCCCTTCGCACAGGAGTGATTAAGGCGAGTGCGTGGTCAGGAGCCAGAATCAGCCCTTGATAATCTCCGCTGGACACGCTTTCTACAATCGCAATCTGCCCCTGAATATCATCTTCGCGTGTTGGCGCATTCCAGTAGATTTTGGCGCCATGGGCGACAGCCGCTGACATCGCGCCCGCGTGCTCGGGCTCCCACAGCATTGTGCCGGATGTCCGCGGAATGACAGCTATGTTGATCACTGACTTCCGATGGCAGCTGGAGAGCATCAACCCGCCAAGGCACCCAAGAAGGATGTAGGCGCAGGCTCGGTATCGACTCGTACGGCTTTCAGGGTGCTTGGAAATTCGCATGTAGAGGTTGACCGGAGTCTATCTTGCCCAAATATCACTGAGCAATGGCAGCAAAACTACTACATGGGCAGAAATAGTCCATATGCACTATATGAGGCTAGGCAATTTGACTCATGCATCCTCTTTCCCCAATCATTAATCTCCTCTGCGACACAAAGGTCTGATTCGCGAGGGCCTGAAATCGATTACAACTAGCGAATTCCGTCTGGATGAGGACTTCCCGCGAATCGCTGCAGCAAGAGACTTTAAGTATTTCTGGGAGAGGTCAAGATGAGGAAGTTGCATCACGACATTAAGAGACTGACTGTAAAATTCCATGAAGTCCAGTGGTTCGGACTGTCATGGTCGATTGCACGAGCCATCAAAGCTCTATCACTGCTTGCTATTATCACGGCATCTGTTGCCTATGGCCAGTTCACGGCTGGAGTGCAGGGGAGTGTGCAGGACTCGACAGGAGCATCAATTCCCGGTGCGACGGTCACACTCACTAACAATGATAACCAGATTGCCCAGAGCACTACGAGCGACTCGAACGGTGTCTTCCGATTTGCCAGCCTGGGGCCTGGCAACTACACGGTTGCGGTGAGCGCCAAGGGCTTTTCCAGTGCGCAGACATCGATTACGCTCAACGCTGGTGAGACAAGAAATGTTCCCCTCAGCCTGACCATTGGCCAGGTGAGCACAAATGTCACAGTCACCAGTCAGGCGCCGCTGCTGGATACCTCTGACAGTCGCAATCAACAAACATTGGATCAGACTGCGCTTGAGAATCTACCACTGGCATCGCGGAATCCAACCGCACTGATCACCTTGACGCCCGGAGTTACAGGCCTCGGCGCGAGCACTGCTACAAACTTCAATCCTGAGAACTACGTCGACGCAAGCGCAAACGGCCGCGGACAGAACGGCAACATGTACGTGGTTGATGGACTCGACGTTACCAGTAGCATCCGACCTGGCGTCGTAAATCTGACACCTAATGTCGATTCGCTCGCCGAGACAACTGTTCAGACGAACACCTACGATGTAGAGTATGGCCGTGCCAGCTCACTTCAGACGGTTATGTCTACTCGCGCCGGTACAGACCAGTATCATGGCTTTGCCAGCGAGTATTACACCTATCAGGGCTTGCAGGCGCGAGGGGAGTTTGGAGTTCCGCAGCCTCTGAAGCTTGCACCATATCACACCAACAATCTCTCCTTTGGAGTGGGTGGTCCGGTCATTCCGAAGCATAAGTTCTTTTTCTTTATCACTTATGAGCCATATCTCTCGCTGACCTCTAATGGCTCGTCACTGCAAACGTATGAAGATCCTGCTTTTGTGAACTTTGCCCAGTCTGTGCAGCCCAATAGTCCGGAAGTCAAGCTCTTAGCCAAGTATGCTCCCTCCAATGCAACCTTCCGCAATGTTCTTCAGACAGCAGAGCAGGCGTTTGGTCCACAGGATCCAGTAGCAAACAAAGGCTGCGGCACGCCGAGTACGGATAACATTCCATGCGGTACAGCCGTCTTCGACCAGGGTAACTTCAACTCTTCGAGCTATAACAATTCAAAGCAGTATAGCGTCCGCATAGATAAGTACTTTTCCAAGGATCGCGTGTATGGTCTTTTCTACCGCGACACTATCAAGACCGGCGGACCAGCCGTTCGTCCAGCCTTCAATACAACGAACAACTATTACACCTTTTCCTTGCAGGGAAACGAGACACACACCTTCTCTCCTTCAACTCTTAATGAAGCCTTCATGGGTTACAACCGCATCGAAGGATTTTCACCATCCTCAGGTCTTTTCACCGTACCGGTCGTCAATGTAACGGGGTTGGGCGTGGGCTTCGGTGACGGATTCGCATTAGGCGACTATATCCAACACAGCTACCACTGGCGAGACGTGCTCACTCATATACAAGGAGCTCACACAATCAAAGCTGGTTATGAAGGATGGCATGGCGATGATCTCGCCTACTTCGCCGGCGCCTATGGACAGCCAACGATCAACTACACGAACATGATCGATCTGATCAATGACAATCCTTACAGCGAATCTGGCCTTGCATACAATCCTGTTACAGGTAAGCCGGCCGACCGCAACTATGGTTATCAGGAAACAACAGGTGGCGGATTTATTGAAGATACCTGGAAGACTACGCGAAAACTGACGTTGAACTATGGCATTCGCTATGACAATTTTGGCAATCCATATGTGGCGCTCAAAGGGACAGTGCTGGCCAATTTCCACACAGGTAATGGGGCAGCCTTTGCTGATCGAATCGCGAATGGAGTCATGACGCAGCAGAATCACGTCTTCAATCATGATCTCAATTGGAACTTCAGCCCACGCGGTGGCTTTGCCTATGATCCATTCGGCGATGGTGCATGGGTGGTTCGCGGCGGCATCGGCCTGTATCACGACTTCTTCACTCTAGGAAATGCAGAGAACGGACTTGGGTCAAACCCGCCTGGCCCCATTGTGCCTACCTTCTACAACAATGGTTCGACCGCAGCACCTATCTTCGGCTACGGAACGCAGAATACCTATCCCTTTGGCTTCCCCTATCCGGCTTTTCAGGGTAGGCCGCTGGATGCAAAAGGAGGTATTGTGGGCGCCCAGATTGGGGTTGGTGGAGTGGACGTGAATCTCAAATCTCCGTCCACCTTGAACTGGTCTCTGACTGTTGAACATGCAATCACGCGTGACATGGTGGCAAGCATCGGTTACGTTGGCTCGCATTCGCAGGATCTTGTGACCGGAGGAGGTAATGAGAACGCAACATCCTATGGAAATGACGTGAATGCATTTTCCGGGGATTTGATAGCCCATCCCAACTTCACATCCTCTGGAGCATATAGCGGCTCTGGCACGCAAACCCGTCTCAATACAAGCTTCGGCGGAATGACTTACTCGTTCAATGGAGCCATCGCTAACTACCAGGCTTTGATTCTGGCGGTGAAAGGCCGATTTGCCCGACGCGGCTTTGTAACTGCCTCTTACACACATGGCAAGTCGATGGATGATTGGCAGAATTACCCTATCGCATATCCCTATAGCCAGTTTTATGCACCGTCGCCATGGGATGTGCCCAATCGGTTCTCGCTGGGTCTCAGCTATCTTCTTCCAGGCGATAAGCTGTCAAACAGCCTTGCACGACATGTTCTTGGGGGATGGACTGTGGCAGGCACAACCGTGCTGCAATCCGGATATCCATTCACTGTAACGACGAATGCTCCCCTCGCTGTAAGTACGACTGCAGCAGATGGAGCAGTGCTTACCTCTGCTAATTATCAGGCGGAGCAGGCAGCGGGGAATCTGCGCTTTGCTCCGGGTAGCGGCGACTTCAACGCTGACGGTGACAACAACGATTATCCAAGCGTGACCAGTTACAAGCAAAAGCATAGCCGTAAAGACTACGAAGTCGGTCATGGAATCTTCCCAACATGTCCCGGCGGCGTGCTTCCCTGCGGCCAGTTTGTCCTGCCACAGTTGGGCCAGGAGGGGAATCAGACGCCCAACCAATTCCGCGATCCTGGCTACGCCGATACTGACTTAACCCTCAAGAAGGTGACCCGGATATGGGAAGGTATCAACCTTGAGCTTCGCCTGGATACTTTCAATCTGTTTAATCGCGTCAACCTGAACGGGGTAGATACGAATCTGCCGGATGGCAGCTTTGGGCAGTCGTCATCCACGAATCCGCCGCGCAATATGCTTCTGGGGGCGCGATTGGACTTCTAGACGTCGAGCAGAGCTAGTAGAAGGGCTGTGCAAGGGGAAGCGTGACTTGCACAGCCCTTCCCGTATTAGTGGGACTGAGTGGATGACCACATGCGGTTCCCGACGTATGCTAGAGCGAAGGTATCCTTCCTGCTTATATAATCTCGACATCCTGGGTATCACGAAGCCGGCCGTCGTAACAATGCTCAAGTGTGAAGCACAAAGAATGGGTAGAGAAGCGAACGCACTTCGAGGTTATGCCCTTGTGCTGCTCCTCTTTGCCATGCTCTCCATCCCATATTCCTTTGCTTCCCAGCCCGGTCCAGAGAGATCGCCAGTTGCTGACGTGGTCACCGCCCTTCGTGCCCGCAACTTCGACGAGGCTTTAACCCAGTCAGCAGCAGCGCTGAAGACGAGCCCTGGCGACAAACGCCTGTGGGCTCTGCGAGCTATGGCCTATGCGGGAAAAGGGGAAGACTCTTTAGCACTGGGGTCCTATCAGCACGCGCTCAAGCTTGATGGCGCTTATCTGCCTGCCTTGGAAGGCGCTGCTCAGATCCAATTTAAGCGGGGCAGTCCAGAGGCGAAGCATTTGCTTCTGGAGGTACTCAGACAGCGTCCCGACGATGAGACATCGCATGCCATGCTGGGCTTTATGGAGTATCGGGAGCATGATTGCGAGCATGCAGTTGCTGATTTTCAGAAAGGACTACAGGCGGTCGTGAGGCAGCCAAACGCACTGGGCGCCTACGGAGCGTGTCTCGTGATCGAAGGTCGCTACCAGGATTCTCTGCAGATATTTGAGCGTGCGTTGGCGCTGGCCCCTGATATGGAAGAGCTTCGGCTTAATTATGCAGTTGCCCAGTGGAAGGCAGATCGTCCGCAGGAAGCTCTTGCGACCTTGCAGCCGGCGATCGAGTCGACCTCAGCAACGGCAAGTACACTGCTCCTCGCGGCAAATATTTACGAGTCTACTAACGACACCTCACATGCTGTGGAGTTGATAAGAAGGGCTATTCTTCAGTCGCCGAAGGATGTGGAGGCATATCTCGACTTTGCTTCCCTTTGTTACGATCACGGCTCGATGCAGGTTGGTATCGATTACCTCAACGCAGGACTGACACAGTTGCCGCGTGAAGGGCGACTCTATCTAGCGCGTGGCATACTTTACGCGCAGCTTGGCAAATTTCGCGAGGCGACGGCTGACTTTGATATCGCGAACCGCATCGATCCAAACCTGTCCTTCCCTGGTGTTGCTGAAGGACTGGTCGAATCGCAGGAACATAAATCAGGCGAGGCGCTGAGCAGTTTTCGTGCTGCAGCGAAGGCTCACCCCAACGACGCCTTGACGCAATATCTCTTCGCCGAGGCACTTTCGGAAGAGGGCAAATCTCCGGGCACGCCTGAATATAAAGAGGAAGTCGCAGCCGCTGAACGCGCAGCCCGTCTCGATCCAAAGATGGTTGCAGCCCACGACCTGCTCGCCAAGATCTATCTCCAAGACGGCCGGAGTCAATTGGCAATTAAAGAATCGCGCGCCGCTCTTTCTGTCGACCCTCAGGATCAGCAAGCACTTTACCATCTAATCCTGACGCTTCGGAAAACGGACCAGAAAGAGGAGATTCCACAGCTCCTGGAACAATTGACGAAGCTACGAGCTAATACAAAGTCCGAAGCAGTACAGCATAGACGCTACAAACTGGAAGAGATGCCTGTCACATCATCACCGACTCAGTAGTTTCTTCGTCGGATAGCTTTTTTCGAGTGTGAATCATGGCAAAACTATCTATGGATAGCCTATGGCGTTACTGCTCCTGACCATTCGTCTGTTTTATCCGTGTCTCAGGAGTGCAGCTACATCTTTGAAGCCTTCATGGGCAGAGGTTTCGGCAAAGAGAATCTCGGCGCCACTGAGAAGGGCCTGCCGTATGATGCCCTCTTCCGCGGGGATGTCGAGGAGGTCACTGCTGCCACAGAAGGCACAAGCCTGAACAGAATCTGGCATCATGTGCCCGCAGGCACTGCACTCGTGAATCGATTGGGCAGACTGCATGCCTAGAACTACCTTTTGCGCACCGGCCTCTGCCAAAATCTGCAGCACCTGCTCTACTCCATAGGAACCGCGGGATGGGGTTTCACTGATTTCCTGTAAGAGTGTGTCTACGCGCGCCCGTTGGCTTGCTTCGAAAAGTGGCCTGGCGATCTGCAGTATTTCAGCGGCGCTTGCTGCAAAACTCGGAAGGTGAAACCGTCCGATCAAGACACTCTTTTCAAGGGCCGCGAACTGTGGCTCGATTTCACCCCATAGATCTTCGCGACATCCGATGACCAGACGGCCGATCCTCTGCTTCGACAGAAATTGCTGCAGCTGTTGCAACAGTTCTTTGAAGTATGTCTTTTCGAGTTCTCTTTGACCTCCTTCGATATGTTTTGACCAGCCTACGCGCGAGTCTTCAGCATGCAGGCTCAGATCTTCATTCGAGGCTTGCTCAGGTACTTCGTGGATTTCAGTGCCGCGAACGACAAAGACCCTGGCTTTTCCACTTTCAAGCAAGACGACAGAATAAGGCGCCATCGATTGCACTGCTCGCATTAGAGGCGCGAGATGAAAGCGTTGATCAAGGTACAAGGAGCTTTGCGGACTGATTACCGGCAGATCCAGTTGCTGCCATACATGCATGCTCCGATCTGCAAAGACTATATGCAGGCGATTGGGAGTAAGTCGGATCTCCTCGGCGAGGGCAAGAAGATCCGCGAGGTCATGCGATAGTGGAGCGGATGCCGATCCTGTGGGAAGGCCATTCATTTTCTCCTGGATAAGTCCCCTGATGGCGATCAGTTCCTCTCGATGAGCTTTACTGGCAGTCGTGGTGTGGCTGAAGTAAAACGACACGGCGTTGCCCAGCGGATCGCGAAGCTTCGCCAAGGCTTGAAGATCCTGTGGTGTAACCGAAGTACTGGATTCCAGGCGGGCGGTGAGATCTGTGGCAGCTTTCACAAAGCACCTCGAGATGATTTCTGGCGCAAGCTTACCGCTCTTCTTCGGGGCATGATGTGATGCAAGTCACCCATGAGGAAAAGTTGGCCTGAGGAACCAAGCAAACTCCGGGAGCATACGGACACCTTCATGTTGCGGATCAGTCCTGCGGCAAAGTGACGCGCGTCACTGTATTCAGCCCCGTTGGAGCGTATTTATCTCAGAAGAAGAGAGTTGTAGCACGGGTTGGAATTGTCGAGGTAAATCCATGATCTTTAAGAATCGACAGGATGCGGGACGGCAGTTAGCAAAGGAGCTTTCAGAGTATGCAGGGCTGGAAGATGTAATCGTGCTTGGAGTTCCTCGCGGAGGAATTCCCGTAGCATACGAAATCGCTCGCGAGCTAAATACGCGGCTGGATGTATTTCTATCCCGAAAGCTTGGAGTTCCGGGGCAGGAGGAGCTTGCCTTTGGTGCAATTGCCGCAGGGGATGGCCGCTATCTGGATGAAAGGATTATTCAGGCCGCCGGAATCTCCGGAGCACAGATAGAGCGCATTACACAGGCCACAAAAGAAAGGCTGGAAACGCGCGCGCTGCTCTATCGCGGTAGCAAGGCGCCTCTCAATGTCGAGAGCCGGACCGTCATTCTTGTTGACGATGGTATAGCGACAGGGGCAAGCATTTTTGCAGCTATTCGCGCTTTGCGCGAAATGAAGCCGAAGAGGCTGGTGATCGCAGTTCCAGTGGCGCCGGTTTCAACCTGCAACTGGCTCCGCCCATTGGTGGATGAACTGGTTGTGTTGTATACCCCGAAGGATTTCTATGCGGTGGGCCAGTTTTACGACTCGTTTTCGCAGGTCTCCGATGAGGAGGTGATCGAGTTATTGAGGCTGGCTGAAAAGGTGGCCAAGGAAAGTCCGGGTGAGGATTGTCCCGAGGATGAGGGTGTGAGTGCCACCCAGAAGGCTCCCTTGTATCTGCATCAACGCGAAATATCGATCAAAGCCGGTGAACTTCAGTTGGAGGGCATCCTAAGCGTCCCCCATAGAGCGAAGGGGCTAGTGTTGTTTGCTCACGGGAGCGGCAGCAGTCGTCACAGTCCAAGAAATCAATTCGTAGCTGAGGAACTGCACTCTCATGGTCTGGCAACTTTACTGTTTGACCTTTTGACGCACGAGGAAGAAGTTGTTGACCGGGTTACTGCCGAACTTCGCTTTGACATTGGCTTGCTGGCAGGGCGGCTAGTTGATGTGACTTTATGGGTAACTCAGAACAAAGACGTCAACAATCTTCCTATCGGCTACTTCGGGGCCAGTACAGGAGCTGCAGCGGCCCTGGTAGCGGCTGCGCGTCTACCTAAGTTGATATCTGCTGTGGTCTCTCGCGGAGGGCGGCCGGACCTGGCAGGAGAAAGTCTGGGCAGTGTGAGGGCACCTACCCTGCTTATCGTTGGAGGCCTGGATGAAATTGTCATTAGCCTCAACAGGCAGGCCCTGGCCAAACTGAAATGCCCGGATAAGGATCTCATTTTGATACCGGGAGCAACGCACCTTTTTGAGGAGCGCGGCACGCTTGAGCAGGTGGCACGGATAACTGCAGAGTGGTTTGTGCGCTATCTGGCACAGAGCGGCAAACTGCAGAACATCCGGGAAACGGCCTGAGCTAACTGTTAGCGAAAAGCCGGGAGTGATTATGGCAAATGCAATTCTTCCCCTCGTTGTAGATCTGGTCCATAATGCCGCGCATCCGTTGACAGGTTCGACGGATGACTATAATCCGCTGCTGAAATTGATAGGCGATTCTTCCTATGTGCTGCTGGGCGAGGCATCCCATGGGACGCACGAGTTCTATTCCGCGCGTGCAGAGATCACCAAGCGACTGGTGCGCGAAAAGGGCTTCAATGCGATTGCGGTCGAGGCGGACTGGCCGGACGCTTATCGCATCAATCGCTATGTGCAGGGACGAGGTCCTGATGCGGATGCTGTTGAGGCCCTGAGCGGATTCCGCCGCTTTCCGGCCTGGATGTGGCGCAATGCAGATGTGCTGGACTTTGTCGGATGGTTGCGCAGCTATAACGATTCGCTCACAGCAGAGTCCTTAGCTCGAATTGGATTTTACGGTCTGGATCTCTATAGCCTGCATGCCTCGATCGAAGCGGTTCTCGGCTATCTCGACAAGATAGATCCTGAGGGAGCGATGCGAGCGCGGCATCGTTATGCGTGCTTTGAACACTTCGGCGAAGATGCTCAGGCATATGGCTATGCAACCGGCTTAGGGCTAAGCCGTAAGTGCGAAGCAGAAGTGATTGCCCAGCTGGTCGACCTGAGAAGGAGTGCTCTTGCGTATGTGCGGAGGGATGGATGGATCGCGGAGGAAGACTTCTTTTCTGCTGAGCAGAATGCGCGGCTGGTGAAAAATGCGGAGCATTATTACCGAACCATGTTCGGAGGGCGGGTTTCTTCCTGGAATCTCCGCGATGCGCATATGGTGGAGACCTTCGACTCACTGCAAAGGCATCTCGCTACAAAGCGTCATTCTGCAAAAGTGGTTGTGTGGGCACATAACTCCCACCTGGGAGATGCGCGGGCTACGCAGATGCATGCAGATGGAGAGTGGAACGTGGGACAACTCATGCGTGAGCGATATGGAGAGGATGTCTGTCTGGTGGGCTTCAGTACTTATGAGGGAACGGTGACTGCAGCGTCAAACTGGGATGGCCCCGGAGAGCGCAAGAGGGTGCGACCGGCGAGGGTCGACAGCTATGAAGGGCTGTTTCACAGAGCTGGCATTCCCGCATTTGTGCTGCCGCTGGAGCGGGGCACACAGGTTACAGCGGGACTCAGTGAGCCCATGCTTGAGCGGGCGATCGGCGTGATCTACCGGCCGGAGACGGAACGAGCCAGCCACTATTTTGAAGCACGCCTTTCAGATCAATTTGACGCAGTCATTCACTTTGACCAGACGAGAGCCGTAGAACCGTTAGAGCCAATCGCCATGTTGAAGGATGCAGAGCCAGCTGAGACGTTTCCGTCGGGAATTTAGTCGTGGGTTATCTGCGCGGCGCGTTCCTCTGAAGCTGGAACATAATACTCAGCGGCGTAACGAGGTGCAGTAGCCATGAGATGTTCGATGGCCTCGAGGGATTGAATGCCGCCTCGAGCTCCTACTGCCGTGCAGTTCAGCGCAGCAGCAGCGCATGCAAAGTCCAGCTGCCGTTCCAGGGGCCAACTCTGAAGCAATCCATAGATGAAGCCAGCGTGGAAGATATCACCCGCTCCGGTTGTATCGACCACAGAGACACGATAGGCAGGAGAATGATGATAGCGGTTGCCATCCCAGGCGAGCACGCCATCCTGTCCCAGGGTCGCAGCGGTAAGAAGACAGCTATAGCGGCGCTGCATCTGGTGCAAAGCCCTTTCCAGGTCAGGCTCGTTCATGAGCCGGCAAGGGAAATCTCTGCTCGCGATCAGGTAATCGATGTTCTCAAGCAGCGCTTCTACACCAGGATAAGGTTCATCAAGATCGGCAATGACAGGGATGCCCGCATCCCGCGCCCAACTGGCAGCCAGGGTCGCTGCGGCAGTGTCGTGGCCATCTACATGAAGCGCGCGCGCATTCAGAATCCACTCAGGATTGAGATCATCGGGCTGCAGGATGAGCCGCTCATCTTTTCTGCAGAAGACGGTTCGCTCTCCTCCGCCATCGACGAGTATCAGTGATTGTGGACTGGCGCCCCCTGCTACGGTGATGAGTTGCGTTTCTACACCTTCGCGGGCGAAGGCTTCGCGATGCAGATTCGCTGCTTCATCGTCGCCAAGTTTCCCGACATATCGAGTGCGCATGCCCCAATGCTGGCAGGCAACAACGGTGGTCGCAACCTGCCCTCCGGGCAGCACATTCGCATGTCGATACTCGACCTTGGAGCCAAGCGCAGGGTAGGCCGAGAGATGAATCAGAGTGTCAGTGGCGTTCAGTCCCACGCCGACCAGGTCAACCTTCGACGAATTCGTCATGTTATCAATGTAAATGGAGTATTCATCCGGGTAACATCAGGAACTGAAGTCTGCATGGCAAGTTATTGAGCCACAGGCGATTCCAGCGATGATCCAGGCCAGAGTTGAGAAGGAAAACCGAGCTATGGAAGAGTTGACACCTCGCAAGCAGCGTAAGATTACCAATATTTTTGGAGCAGCGATCAAGCTCGGCGTGACGGCAGGCGTGCTTGCCTATGGTGCAAGCACGCTGATGGCTGCGGAGAATGCCAGGCCCGATTTCGGACCAAATGTGCTTGTTTTGAACCCTGCCATGCCGGCGGCGACTATGCAGGAAGAGATCAACAATATCTACGCGACGCAGCGGCGTAATGAATTCGGCCCAGAACGCAATGCCATTTTGTTCATGCCCGGTGAGTATCACCTAGATGTGCCGGTGGGCTTCTACACGGAGGTGCTGGGACTGGGAGCATCACCGGACAGGGTGCACATCACCGGCAATGTGCATGCCGATGCGAGCGCTCGGAACAACAATGCCACGACTACATTCTGGAGAGCCGCAGAAGGCTTTTCGGTGACGCCCACAGGCGGCATGATGCAGTGGGCGGTCTCGCAGGCGGTGCCTTTCCGTCGCATGCATGTTCGCGGAGATATGGTCCTCCATCAACATAACGGATGGGCGAGCGGCGGCTGGATGGCTGATGACCTGATTGATGGCAACGTCGGATCCGGTACCCAGCAGCAATGGATCGCAAGGAACAGCAACTGGGGCAGTTGGACCGGCTCAAACTGGAATATGGTCTTCGTCGGCGTTGAGCACCCGCCCACGGGTGAATGGCCTTCGCCACCCTACACAAAGGTGGAGAAGACCCCTGTCGTGCGTGAGAAGCCATTTCTGGAAGTTGATGCAGCAGGGAACTATAGTGTGCGTGTTCCGTCCCTCCGGAGAGATAGCTCGGGGATCAGCTGGCGCGCGGGATCGACGCCGGGAAGGTCTATTCCTCTCGGCCGGTTTTACATTGCGCGGCCAGATGTGGACACGGCAGCGACCATCAATGCGCAGTTGGCGAAGGGCAAGGAGCTACTCTTTACTCCTGGCATCTACAGGCTTGCTGAAGCCATTCGAGTGACGCGGCCCGATACGGTCGTGATGGGGCTCGGTTTTGCTACGCTGCAGCCGGTTAACGGCACGGCTGCCATGACCACAGCGGATGCAGACGGGATTATCCTTGCAGGATTGCTCTTTGATGCGGGGCCTGCCAAATCGCCTGTTCTGCTCGAAGTGGGGCCGGATAGAAGCAAAGCTCACCATCGCAACGACCCTATTTCTCTCCACGACGTCTTTTTTCGCGTGGGAGGCGCTGGCGTGGGCCGCACCGGGATCAATCTAATAATCAACAGCAACGACACGATTGTGGATCACACGTGGATCTGGCGCGCAGATCACGGTGCGGGTGTGGGCTGGAATCTGAATACCAGCACAAACGGGCTCGTCGTGAACGGCAACGATGTCACCATCTATGGCCTATTTGTCGAGCATCACCAGCAGTTCCAGGTGCTTTGGAATGGCAATGGCGGACGAACCTACTTCTATCAGTCTGAGATCCCTTATGATCCTCCGAATCAGGCCAGCTACACGAGCGCGCCGGGAACAAATGGGTGGGCATCGTATAAGGTTGCGGACAGCGTGAGCAGCCATGAAGCGTGGGGCCTGGGAATCTATAGCGTCTTCACGAATCCGAATATTGTTTTGACCAGAGCCATTGAGGTTCCGCGCAAGCCCAGTGTCAGGTTTCACGACATGATTACTGTTTGCCTGGGCACGCATGGAGGGATCAGCAACGTTATCGACAACACCGGTGGAGCAACTTCGCTTCAGCCGCGTGTTACTCCCAAGGTTACGGATTTTCCATAATTTCAGGCTGCTAGGCCGTGCGGGTCGAGATGATCTGTGCAGCGAAGAAGCCATCGCAAGGATGGATGCCGGGAATGGTTCGCAGGTAGTGGCCTGAAAAGGCGGTGGCGGGAAGTCCTTCCACCCTGGCAAAAGACTGAAGAGCCATGCCGGGTGCACGGTCGACACAGCGCTCGACAACCTCTTCGTTCTCCTCCGGCTCAAGCGAGCAAGTCGAGTAGATGAGCCGTCCGCCGGGAGCGAGACCTTGCATCGCAGAGGAGAGGATGGCGAGCTGCTTTGCTTGCTGGCGTTTCAGATCCGCGGGCGCGAGTCGATGGCGAATCTCGGGATTGCGGGCAATCGTGCCCGTGCCGCTGCAGGGTGCGTCACAAAGGATGAGATCGTACTCAGGTTCCAGCTGGAACGTGGTCGCATCAGCATGCAGGTAGCGGATGCGCTCCGCGCCGGGGGAACCAGCAAGAAGCTCACGCATGGAGTTGAGCCGGCGGCTGCTGACGTCGCAGGCTGTGATGACTGCCTCGGGGTTTCGCTCGGCAAGAATTGCTGTTTTACCACCGGGCGCTGCGCAGAGGTCAAGAATTCGCTGACCGTGGTCTGCAAGCTCAGCAATGAGCTGCGAGCCTTCGTCCTGAATCCGGACTGCGCCGGAGCGAAAGGCTGCGGATGCGGTCACATCACCGCGGACGACGCGTCGCGCGCTGGCGAGAAAGTCGCCCGGCGCGAGCTCTATGCCGTTGCTCAGTAAAGAAGCTTCGCTTTGCTCATCCACGAGCCTCAGGGTGACCGGAGGCTGCTGCTGATCGTAGAGACAGATTGCTTTGGCAGCTTCGGATCCATAATTTTCGGCCCATCGCGCCACCAGCCACTCAGGATGGGCGGCGACAGCATCGATCTGCGGGACAGATTGGGTCAGTTTTGCGCTTGAGGCGATTTTGCGCAGGATGGCATTGACCATTCCAGCGGCAAATTTGCTCTCGCCCTGCTTCGCCAACTCGACGCTTTCGCCGATGGCGGCATGTACCGGAATGCGATCGAGGAAGATAAGCTGAAAGGCCCCAAGACGCAGGGCCATCTGGACCGGAAGCGGGAGTTTTGTTTCAGGGCGCGCGAGCAGAGAGGTGATGCGCTGATCGAGAAGCAGCTGCCAGCGCAGAGTGCCCATGACGAGATTCGTGGTCAGGTTGCGGTCCTGTGGGGATAATCTGTCGACTGCGGAGCCACGCAGGAGTTCGTCGCTGTGACCCTGGTTTCGCGCAACGTTGATCAGAATGTCGAAGGCTGCCGCCCGCGCAGGTGCAATCATCTGTTTAGCCGAGCCGATCGCCGGTCTTCAGAGTGGAACCGCGCAGAAATTCGGATGTCATCATGCGCCTTCTGCCCTCAAGCTGCAGCTCGAGAATCTCAAGCCAGGTGTTATCGCCGCAGGCTGCGAATAGGTGACTGCCCTCGATCAAGAGCGAGCCAGAAGTGGCTGCACGTTCAAAATGCTCAGTAACAGCGACACGGTGGAAAGTTATCTTCTTGTCGTTCAGTTCTGTATGGGCACCGGGCCATGGATAGAAGCCTCGCCATCGGTTATAGATCTGCCAGGCGGTTCGATGGAAATCGACGCGGCCATCATCACGCGTAAGGATGGGAGCATGGGAAGCCTGGCTCTCATCCTGCTTGCCTGGCTGGATTGTTCCCGCGGCGAGACCATCTAGCGTCTCGATGAGCAGAGCCGAGCCCATTGCGGAAAGCAGAGGAAAAAGATCGGCAGCGGTCTGGTCAGGGGCAATCGCCATTTCACGCTGGAGCAGCATATCGCCGGTATCGAGGCCTTCATCGATACGCATCGTAGTGACGCCGGTGACCGGCTCGCCATTTGCGACAGCCCATTGGATGGGCGCGGCGCCACGATATTTCGGCAGCAGGGAAGCGTGCACGTTGATGTTGCCGAGGGGAGGCAGATCAAGCATCCATCGAGGAATGATGCGTCCATAGGCCACAACTATGATCGCATCGGGGCGAATAGCTTCAAGCTGCGACTGAAATTCAGGATTGTTCTTGATCTTCGTGGGTTGAACGACGCTTAAGCCAGCTTCGATGGCTGCCTGCTTCACCGGTGTTGGTATGGTCTGCATGCCGCGTCCGCTGGGGCGGTCTGGCTGCGAGACGACCAGCTCGACTGTATGTCCAGCGCTGAGCACAGCCTTCAGTGCTGGAACAGCAAAGGCCGGCGTTCCGCAGAAGACGAGTTTCATGGGCTACCAGTCGCCAGTCTTCTGCAGTTTGCGGATACGGCGGAGAATGAGATCGCGCTTGAGAGCGCTGACGCGGAAGATAAACAGCACTCCGTCTAGATGATCAATCTCATGCTGGAGGGCGCGGGCCAGCAGCTCTTCACCATCTAACTCGAACCATTTGCCTTCTACATCCTGTGCCCGCACGCGTACTTTGGCCGCGCGGCGGACTTTTTCGCGGATATCGGGCAGGCTTAGACAGCCTTCTTCTTCGTATTGTTTGCCTTGAGCGAGGATGATCTCCGGATTGATAAGGACGAGCTTCTGTTCCGGATCCTTCTGGAAGCTGAGATCGATCACCGTCAGCCGCTTCGCTATTCCGACCTGAGGGCCGGCGAGTCCAATGCCATGCGCTGCATACATGGACTCGAACATGTCGTCGACGAGCTGGCGAAGTTCGTCGTCGAAGTTGGTGACAGCCGCAGCGGGTTGCTGCAGGACTGGGTCAGGGAATTTAACGATATCTAAAATCATTTTTCGAAATCTAGTAGGCGCGAATCTGTTCTATGTAATTTTCGTAATTGCGCTTGAGCTCGCGAAGAGAGTCGCCGCCAAATTTCTCCAGGACGAGCCGCGCAAAGGCCAGCGCCACCATCGCCTCCGCAGCTACGCCTGCGGCAGGCACCACACATACATCGCTGCGCTCGTAGGCAGCCTTCGTCTCCTCCCGGGTATCGAAGCGGACAGAGGCGAGCGGACGACGCAAGGTGGAGATTGGCTTCAGGTAGCCGCGAACGACTACATCCTCGCCATTCGAGATACCGCCTTCGATGCCGCCTGCATTGTTTCGCTCGCGGGTAAAACGGGTATGGCTACCGTTTTGCGCTTCGGCATAGCCGATGGCGTCATGCACCTCTGAGCCCAGCGACTCGGCAGCAGTGACACCGCGTCCGATCTCGACAGCCTTGACGGCCTGCAGCGACATCACGGCCTGGGCGAGAATGCCATCCAGGCGCTCGTCCCAGTTTGCATATGTGCCGATGCCTGCCGGGGCTCCATGGATGACAACTTCAAAGACGCCGCCGATCGAATCGCCGGTGCGAAGAGCGAGGTCAACCTCCGCCTTCATCCGCGACTCTGAGGCTTCATCGACGCAGCCGAGCAGCACTTCTTCTTTATTGCGCAGAGCTGAGATTTCCGGCCATGTTGCTTCGCGGTCGAGTTCTGCCCGGCCGACGCGAATGACGTGGCTGGCGATGTCGATGCCAAGAGGGGCCAAAAGCTGCTTTGCCAGGGCTCCAGCAGCCACCCGCGCGGTCGATTCACGTGCGGAGGCGCGTTCGAGCACATAACGGGCGTCTGGGAAGTCATATTTGAGCGCACCGGCGAGGTCGGCATGCCCAGGACGCGGAGAAGCAACGGCTTTATGTTTCGCGGGATCGCCTGTGCTGACCGGCAGAACTTCCGTCCAGTTTTTCCAGTCGCGATTTTCGATCTCCATCGCGATCGGGGAGCCGATGGTTTTGCCGTGCCTAACGCCGGAGAGAATATGAGCGCTATCGCGCTCGATGCGCATGCGGCCGCCGCGGCCGTAGCCCTGCTGCCGCCGCCATAGTTCGCGGTCGATAAATTCCTGATCTACATCGACGCCCGCCGGAAGCCCCGAAACGAGGGCTATCAGGCTTTCGCCGTGAGATTCACCTGCAGTGGAGAAACGTAGCATGAGTGTGAGTGTTACTGCCTTGATTGTAGCGCAGCGGTCACTCCCGGGTGAGCCAGGCGTACTGTGCGGCGGTGAGCGGAACGACGGACAGCCGGGACTGCCGCACGAGGGGTGACTCCGCGAATATCTTCAGGGCCTTGATCTCGGCAAGGGTGCGGGGCACCTTGAAGGGCCGTCCGCACTTGATGCGCACCAGGGGCACCTTAGGATCGCTGGCATCGACGGATAAGACAGCGGCTGTTCCAACTGCCTCTCTGCCGCCGTTTGAGTGGTAGATGACCAGCTTTTCCCCTGGTGTCATTTCGCGAAGATATTTCACCGCCTGCGGATTTGTAACGCCGTCCCAGGTGGTTTCAACGTCGCGCTGGAGTTCGTCATAAGAGTAGACAGCTGGCTCGGTCTTGAGAAGGAAAGGCATCGTGCGTCGGTCGCTTTCTATCTAGCCACGGGTGTGAATTCTACTTCTACGAGGTTATCGACAGCTTGCACCTTCATATGCTCCAGCGAGTCGACGATCCAGTCCGCCGCGCTGAGACTCTCGATGGAATGAGAGAAGAGCGTTGCGAGAACTTTGCATCCGGCAGCGCGTCCGGCCTTGGCGCCTGAAGACGCATCCTCAATGACCAGGCAATCTTCGGGTCTTACCCCCAAGAGCTCGGCGCCGCGCAGATAGGGCTCGGGATGAGGCTTGCCGTGAGTGACCATATCGGCGGTAATAAAGCGCGCTGGAACTGGCAGATTGGCTACCTGCAGACGGGCGCGTGCCAGTCGCTCCGTCGCGGAAGTGACGATGGTCCAGTACTTTTCCGGGAGCGCATCGAGGATGGGAAGGACACCCTTGAGAAGCTCCAGGCCTTCGGTATCTTCAATCTCAAGATCTTCAATCACGCGCAGCTCATCCACATCACTCAAGTCGGGACGGAGCTTGCGGATGGTGTCGATGGCGCGCATGCCGTGAGCTGTCTTGATGGCCAGACCTCCATCCACGCCGCGCATCTCTCCCCAGCGCGTCCAGCTGCGCTCGACAGAGCCGAGCGAGCTGATGAGTACACCATCCATATCAAAAAGAATGCCAGCGACGCGCAGCTTTACGGTGGAAGCCGGCTGCAGATTATCTTCTACGGAAACCAATTTTTATCCTCGCCTATATATTTTAAGGCCTTATTCAAAACCTGCGACGGCGTGAGGCACATAGGGAGCCTCCAGCAACTTGATTTCTTCGTCGGTCAGTTTGAGGGCGAGAGATGCAATGGCATCGTCAAGATGGTGTGATTTGGTCGCACCCACGATAGGGGCTGTGACAGCGGGCTGGTGCAGCATCCAGGCAAGCGCAATCTGCGCGCGGGAAACTCCACGCACTTCAGAGATTTCGCCGAGCCTGTCGATGACGGCCCGGTCAGCCTCCGCGGTAGCCGCGTAGAGCTTCTTTCCGTACTCGTCTGTCTGGGCACGGCCTGTGCTGGCTTCCTCTGTCCATGGGCGGGCGAGTCTGCCGCGAGCCAGCGGGCTCCATGGGAGTACGCCGATGCCCTCTGCCATGCAGAGCTTCAGCATCTCGCGTTCTTCTTCGCGGTAAAGCAGGTTGTAGTGCGGCTGCATTGTGACGAAGCGCGCCCAGCCGTGAAGGTCAGACAGGTAAAGCGCCTTGGCGAACTGCCACGCATACATGGAGGAGGCGCCGATGTGAAGTACTTTGCCTGCTTTGACCAGATCGTGCAGTGCCTCAAGGGTCTCTTCGATGGGAGTCTCGTAGTCCCAGCGATGCGTCTGGTAGAGATCGAGATAGTCCGTGCCGAGGCGGCGGAGGCTCTGCTCGGCCTCATACATGATTGCCTTGCGGGAGAGGCCTTTGCCGTTCGGCGTGTCGCGCATCTGGCCGTGAACCTTGGAAGCAATAACTACATCTTCGCGTCGAGCAAAGTCTCGAATGGCGCGACCGAGCACCTCTTCACTGGCTCCGATGGAGTAGACGTTCGCGGTGTCGAAGAAGTTGATGCCGAGATCTAGCGCCTGCTTGATGAAGGGACGTCCCTGCTCTTCGTTGAGCACCCAGCGATGCGCTCCGCGTTCAGGATTGCCGTAGCTCATGCAGCCGAGGCAGATGCGCGATACTTTGGTGCCGGTCTTTCCGAGGTTCACATAATCCATTCGATATCTCCTGTCCCCCATGCTTCGATGCTTCCAACGAGCCGGGCTGCAAAGCAGAACAGACGAGCGGTGGGGTGACGTGAACAACAAAGACGTGGAGAGAGAAATGTCCCGGGGGCTGTGAGGGTGGGGCCGCCTTATGTTGGATTTAAGGCGGCCAGCGGATTCAGCTCTTTGCCAACTCTGCTTCTATCGCTTGGAGCAGCGCCGGATCGTCGGGAAGCGTCTCCGGCGAAAAGCGTGCGACCACATCGCCGGACCTGCCGACTACAAACTTCTCGAAGTTCCACAGGATGCCGGGTTCAGGGTTGATCGACATGCCGTAGCCTTTCAGCTTGTCGCGGAAGGACTCTTTTGCAGTGCTGATCGCCTTTGGCTGGGCCTTGATCAGTTCCTGGTAGAGCGGATGGGTGTTCTCACCCGTCACTGCAATCTTCGAAAACAAAGGAAATTCAACGCCGTAGGTTGAGCGGCAGAAGGCTTGAATATCTTCGTTCGATCCTGGTTCCTGACCGGCAAAGTCATTCGCCGGAAAGCCGGTGACAACCAGTCCGCGGTCCCGATATTGGCTGTACAGCTTTTCAAGGCCTTCATACTGCTTGGTGAGACCGCACTTTGAGGCGACGTTGACGACGAGCAGAACCTTGCCCCTGTAGTCGGCAAGAGACGCCGCTTCGCCGGTGATGCGGTGCAGCGGGAAATCGTAAACGGATGTGCTCACAATAAATCTCCTGACGCTCTATGCAGATAGCTTTGCGAAGAATTCCTTCATGCGCTTGAGGCCCTCTTCCACGTCGTCATGAGAGACGGCATACGAGAGCCGGATGTGCTGCTTTGTCCCGAAAGCTTCGCCAGGAACGGTCACGACGTGAGCCTCGTTGAGGAGTCGTCCGGCAAGTTCCATCGCCGTTTGTGCGCCGGGCTTACCCAGATAGGCAGATACATTGGGATATACGTAGAACGCGCCTTCAGGGCGGGTGCAGGTGATATTCGGGATCTCTGAGAGCCTATTCAGGATGCGATCGCGAAGCTTCAGGTAATCAGCGCGCATTTCGGCGACGCACTCCTGTGAACTGTTCAGCGCGGCGACGGCAGCCTTCTGTACGAACGTCGCTGTCGAGGAGGTGGACTGACTCTGCAGCTTGCTCATGGCGGCGATGATCGACTTGGGGCCCAGCGCGTAGCCGGCGCGCCAACCGGTCATCGCGTAGGTCTTGGAGAGCGAGCCGAGCACAATGACATGCTCCTTTGCGTCCGTGAACGAGCCGCCGCTGACGAGGGCGCCTGTGTACTGCAGGTAGACGTAGCACTCATCGAGCAACAGGTAGATGCCGCGCTCGTGAGCCAGACGCACAATGCGTTCAAGGTCGGACGGTGAAACGACAGAGCCTGCCGGGTTCGACGGCGAATTGAGGATGATGGCCTTGGTGCGCGGTGTGATCGCCTTCTCGATGGCATCCGCCGTGATACGGAAGTTTTCCGCCTCGCTGGTTTCAAGAAAAACCGGCTTGCCACCCGCGTACTGAATGATGTCCTTGAAGGAGACCCAGAAAGGAACCGGCAGGATGACCTCATCGCCGTGGTCGACCAACACCTGTACCGCGTTGAAGATGGCGAGCTTACCACCGGTGGTGAAGACACACTCCTCCGGCGAGTAGTCAGAGCCGAAGTCACATGCATGGCGCTCAACAATAGCCTTGCGGACTTCGGGAATGCCGGCAACGGCGGTGTAGCGGGTAAAGTTGCCGTTGATCGCCTCGATCGCTGCGTCCTTGATGTGGCGCGGCGTGGCGAAGTGAGGCTCCCCGGCGCCGAAGTCAACCAGCTTGGCGCCCTGGGCGCGTAGCTTGGCCGCCTCTGCGGTTACGGCCATCGTAGCGGAGACTTCAATTCGTCCAATGCGGTCGGTCAGGATCTTAGCGGCGGTCTGTGTTGGCATGCTGCTATTTTTTCAGATTTTTGCAGAATGCGGGAGCCCATCGGATTATTTCTGCAGTTGAAGCCGGATTGGCCCATCCGGGAACATCTGGTAAACATAGCTATACGAATCTGCCCGGGTGGCGCAGGGGCGCTGCCAGAAAGTGGTTTTCTGCTTATGACCCTGCTGCTCGTGCAAATGTCGATCATCCTCTTTGTTACCGTGCTCTGCGGCTGGGCTGCGCGCAAAGTAGGGCAGTCGCGTGTAATTGGGGAGATCATCGGCGGCATACTGCTGGGTCCGTCGGTGCTGGGCCGCTTTTCACCACATGCGTCGGCGGCGCTGTTCCCGCAAGCCTCCCTTCATTCCCTCGAGATGCTGTCGACGGTCGGGCTGATTTTGTTCCTGTTCCTGGTGGGAATGGAGCTGGATTACGAGCAGCTCTATCGGCAGCGCGTGACTGCTGTGATGGCGAGCGGGACGAGCATCGTGATCCCGTTCATTATGGCGGCGGTGCTCGCGCACTCTCTACGGATCAGGTTTGCTCCGCACGGAATTGGCAACCTTCCTTTTGTGCTGTTTCTGGGTATCGCGATGAGTATTACGGCGTTTCCGGTGCTGGCGCGAATCCTTGAAGAGCGCAAGCTGCAGGCGACGCCGCTGGGAACGACGGCAATCCTCTGCGCGGCCGTGGACGATGTGGTGGCCTGGTCGTTGCTGGCCATCGCGCTCGCACTCATAGACGCAGGGGGTACGTCGGCTCCGCTGTCGCTGCGTTTTGCCGGTCTGGCTATTTACCTGGTGCTGATGTTCGGGGTTGTGCGTCCGCTTGCTTCGCGGGTAGAGGCGCGCAGGAATAAACCGGAACTTTCGCTGGAACTACTGGGCGTAGCCGTGGCGGGCACGCTGCTTTCAGCGGCTGCGACGGAGTGGATCGGCGTCCACCCGCTCTTTGGGGCGTTTGTGGCGGGCGTCTGCTTCCCACGCGTGGCGCACTGGCAGCATGCCTTGCGGACCCAGCTCGACATGATTACCTCGGTCCTGCTGCTACCGCTTTTCTTTGCGCTTACGGGGCTGAGGACACGCCTTGACCTGCTCAATGATTCCGCAATGTGGCTCTGGGCTGGAATTGTGTTGCTGGGTGCGGTCCTTGGCAAGATGGGCGGCGCGGTGCTTGCAGCACGCTGGACCGGCCAGTCATGGAGGAGCGCGGCGGCCCTGGGGGCGCTGCTCAATACCCGCGGCCTGGTCGAACTGATTGTTCTCAACATCGCCTATAACGTCGGCGCCTTTTCCCCGACGCTCTTCACAATGCTGGTGGTGATGGCGCTGGTTACGACGATGCTGACTAACCCCGTGCTGAATCTGCTGGGAGTGAGAGAGGGATACACCGAGCCTGAAAGAAAGCAGCAGAAGGCCGCTGCGTAACTTCAGGCCTTCTTTTTCAGACGCTCAATCACCCGTTTTGGCACGAGCCCTTCCACCGAGCCGCCCAGCCTTGCGACTTCCTTGACCAGCCTTGAGCTGACGAAGGAGTACTTCGCGTCAGGCATGAGGAAGATGGTTTCGACCTCCGGCGCGAGGCGGCGATTCATCAGGGCCATCTGGAATTCGTATTCATAGTCGCTTATGGCGCGGATGCCGCGCATGACCGCCTGTGCCTGCTGTTCCCGGGCAAAGTCAATCAGCAATCCGTCAAAGGTGGCTATGGAAACATGCTCCAGGCCGGCGAGCTCCTCGGTGAGCATTTCGACCCGCTCTTCGATGGAGAATAAAGGGTCTTTAGCGGAGTTGCGCAGGATGGCAACCACAAGGTGGTCGAAAATCTTGGAACCTCTGGAGATAAGGTCGAGGTGCCCGTTGGTGACAGGATCGAAGCTGCCGGGGTAGATGGCTTTTACAGTATTCACGCGCTCCGATTGTAGCGGGGCTGATCAAGAGAGACAATGAACCGATGCCACGCTACTGTCTGACTCTCGATCTGAAAGACGACCCGGCGCTGATTGCCGAGTATAAGCGGTACCACGAGAATGTCTGGCCAGAGATCAAGGCCAGTATTCGAGGCGCAGGGATTCTCGATATGGAGATTTATGCGCTAGGTACGAGAATGTTCATGGTGATGGAGACAACCGAGGGCTTCTCCTTCGCAGCGAAGGCGGCTCAGGATGCTTCAAACCCGAAGGTTGAGGAGTGGGAGCAGCTGATGTGGAAATTTCAACAGCCACTTCCCGGTTGTAAGCCTGGCGAGAAGTGGCTGCTGATGGAACGCATTTTTAAGCTGGACGGCTGCTAGCTCACAACCTGGAGCCCAGGGCGAGCAGGGCAATTCCCAGCAGGATGCGGTAGACGGCAAAGAGTGTGAAGCCGTGCTTGCGGACCCACTGCAGGAACCACTCGACCACGCCAAAGGCTACGATGAATGAGACAACCATGCCAATGGCGAGCACGATCCATCCGTGTGTGGTCATGACGAGCGGGGCGATCGACTCGGAGCCGGTGGCTGCGGGACTGAGCGCCGGAGTAGATGCATGGTGGTGGGGATGCATTGTCTTGAGCAGGTCGTAGCCAGTCGCCGCGATCATGATCGGGATCGATACCAGAAAGCTGAACTCAAGTGCTGCAGGGCGGGTCATGCCGACGATCTGCGCTCCGGAGATGGTGGACATGGACCGCGAGGTACCCGGAAAGACGGCTGAGAGCACCTGGCAGAGTCCGATCCAGATAGCCTGACCGAGCGACATCTGTTCGACATCCCGGGTCTCAGGATCGCTGCGGGAACTCCAGGAATCGATGGCCCACATGACCACGCCGCCAATGAGCAGCGAGAGCGCCATGACGCGGATACTCTCAAGATGTTTGCCGATGATTTTGATGAAGAGCAGCGAGGGAATGGACGTCACCACGAAGGCAACGAGAGTCAGCGTAATCGGATGATTCCAGATGGTCCGATCGCCTGCTTCCCCCTCAGGGAAACTGCGGAAGAAGTTGAGAATTCGCCCTGAAAACAGCAGCATGAGCGCAAGAATCGCTCCCAGCTGGATGACGATGGTGTACATCTTCCAGTAAGGATCACTGAGGTTAATGTGTAACAGGGCTTCGGTGATGCGCAGGTGGGCGGTTGAGCTGACCGGCAGGAACTCGGTGAGCCCCTCCACGATGCCAAGCAGTACCGAGACAAGATAGTCGTTCAAGAATCCTCCGGAGAGTTTTTCAATTCGATGCGCAAATAGTGACGGGGTGGGCGGCGAACGCTACTCGCGGTCGCTGCCATAAACCGGGATGCCCTGCTCCATCTTGTATATCAGACCGGCACAGCGGGCCGAGTAATCGGAATCGCCGTATTTCGTCTCGCAGGTCTGGGCAAGCGCCTTGGCGCGGGCCCGGTCTTCCTCAGCCCGCTTGGGATTGTGATCAGAGATCCACATATCTGCGGCTGAAGCCCACCGCAATTCAGCGTGGTAGAGCGCCTCAGGCGCGCGAGGCGAGTCAGGGAACTCAGCAGCATATCTTGCGTATACGTCAGCTTCCTTCTCAGGGCACTTTTCATCGCCCTGCCACTCCCCGCACAGCTTGTTGTCTATCTGATCGTAGGCGGCGAGCGCTGCCCACCTGGTATGCGGAAAATTGCGTTGGATTGTTCGCATCTCGGAGTCGTCGAGCTGTTCGCGCAGATAGCTTTCCTTTTCGTGGGCGGAAGGAAGGCTCTGCGCATCGAGCTTCTGCAGCTGCCAGCGAATATCCGCCGCCCGCCACATGGCCTGCGGCACCCAGGCGGAGTGGGGGAAGAGCTCGACAACCATCCGATAGAGGCGGCGCGCGTCCTGCGCCGCGCGAGGTGGCGGATTAGGATTGCTGGCTGCTGCCTCGGCATTTGCTGCGAGGCCGAAGAGGATATCGGCGCCGTGGGGAGTATCCGGGTCGATTGCGCCCTTGCTCAGCATCCATCCGGAGAGGGGCGGGATGTTCGTTTCGTTTCCGAAGACAGGAGCGTCCTGCTGGTTGACGGTTTCGACGTCGGTGTTCGCGAAGACGCGGAGCCAGTCGCCACTGCGCTCGACGATGACCATTTCGCGGCCGGGCGTGATCGTGCCAACCTTGCTGGAGGACTTATCCGCCTGAATGTAGAGGTTGGCTACGCGGATAACCGTCGCCTTGGTTCCGTTGGATGGCGGATGAGCGGCCGTTTGGGCCAGCACAACGGAAGCCGATAAAAGCAGGAACGCGGAGAGCTTCGAGAAAATGAGGCGCATGGTCTTTATCCCAGCTACATGCAGGATAACGCGGAACTCGCCGGGTTCTCATGCCCTGAGGGCTGCAGAGGCTGGAGCTACCCAATATCCGTATCCTGCAGCACCTGTTGCAGCACCGAGGGCTCCACATTGCCGCCGCTCATCACGGCGACTGCCTTGCGAAAGGGCAGCAGTTGCTCGCGGTGATAGAGCAGGGCTGCGGTGGTGACGGCGCCGCTCGGCTCGGGAGTCAGCCGTGCGGAGAAGAGCAACTCGCGCATCGCTCGTTTGATCTCCTTCTCGCTAACGGTGAGGATGTCATCCACGTAGGCACGGATGTGTTCGAAGTTCAGATTGCCAAGGCTCTGCGTGCGCAGCCCGTCGCAGATGGTCCGCGTAGTCAGTTCCGCAGGCCAGTGCACGAGGTTGCCCGCGCGGAAGCTAGCCTGAGCGTCGGCGGCGAGTTCCGGTTCGATGCCGATCACCCGGACCTCAGGCCGGACCGATTTGATAGCGGCGGCGATGCCGCTGAGCAGGCCGCCTCCGCTGACGGGCGAAAGTACCAGATCGACATCGGGCAGATCTTCGAGAATTTCAAGGCCGCAGGTGCCTTGCCCGGCAATGATGGCAGGATCATCATACGGCGGGATGATGGTGTAGCCATGGGCGGCGGCAAGCTCTTCGGCCCGCTGCTTGCGCTCACTGCTGGCCGGCCCGACACGGACTATCTCCGCGCCCAGCGCTGCGGTCGCCTGCTGCTTGATCTGTGGCGCATTGGAAGGCATCACGATGACTGCCTTCATCCCAAGAGACCGGGCTGCATAGGCTACGCCCTGAGCATGGTTTCCGCTTGAATAGGTGATGACGCCTCGAGATTTTGCTTCAGGATGGAGCTGCGCGATGCTGTTATAGGCGCCTCGCAGCTTGAAGCTGCCGATCGGTTGGAGTCCCTCTGCCTTGAGCCAGATATCTGCGGAATAGCGCACCAGCGGAGTGTGTACGGCAATGCCGCGAATGCGCTCCTGAGCAGCGCGAAAATCGGCGAGGGTGACGAGGTTTGGGGTGCCCATCTTTGCGGAGCGTACTCTATCGCAGCGATGGAATTCAACTGCGGAGCGTTGCGGGGGCCATTTTGCTGGGCGCAAATAGGTTCAGCGACTTCTACCAGCAGGTGGCTGGTAAAGGTCGCTGAACGGAAATGGATAGGAGCTGAAGTTCGGCTTATATTTCGAGGATCACCGGCATGATGAGCGGTCGGCGGCTGGTGTTCTTCTGGATATAGCGCTTCAAGTCGATACGGATTTTTTCTTTAATGACGCCGTAGTCAGCTTTTTCTTCAGCGCTTGAATTCTCAAGGGTTAGACCGACGACTTTGCGGGCTTCCTCCAACATGGCGGGGTCGGCGCCGACAAAACCGCGCGTCACCAGTTCGGGCAGCCGCTCCACCTTGCCGCTGAGCTTGTTGATCGTCAGGATTGGAAGCACGATGCCGTCCTCCGACAGGTGGCGGCGATCGCGTATGACGATATCTGCCACTACATCGGCTGAGGAGCCGGAGTCGATACAGACGCGGCCTGCGGTGACTTTTCCTGTCTTACGGGCTTCATTTGCATTGACTTCGAGGACGTCGCCGTCCTCGATCAGGATGGCCGCATCGACTACGCCCATGCTTTTCGCCAACTCGGCATGCTTTTTCAGATGCCGATAATCGCCGTGGACCGGGATGAAGAACTTGGGGCGCAGGAGGTTAATCATTAACCGCTGCTCTTCCTGGCTGGCATGTCCGCTGACGTGGATGAGTCCCGATGCTCCGTCGTCGAAGATGACCTGCGCATCGCGGCGGCAGAGGTGATCGATGACGCGGTAGATGCTCTTCTCGTTGCCCGGAATGACGCGCGAACTGAGCAGAACGGTATCGCCGGGCGAGATGCGGGCGTGCTTGTGGTTGTCGACTGCAGCCCGGCTGAGTGCACTCATCGGCTCGCCCTGGGTGCCACTGATCAGCACCATGACGTTTTCCGGGGCATGGTCGCCGATCTGGCCCGGATTGATGATGAGGCCAGGAGAGATATTGATGTAGCCGAGATCCTGCGCGATTTCAGAGGACTCGACCATAGAGCGCCCGATGATGGCCACTTTGCGGCCATGCTGGTGGGCGAGATCGAGGGCGATGCCCATGCGATAGATCGAGGACGAGAAGCAGCTGAAGAAGAGCTTCTTCTTGGTGCGGGAAAAAATCTCGTCGAGACGCGGCTTTACCGACCACTCGCTCGGCGTATAACCGGGCCGATCGACGTTGGTCGAGTCCTGCAGCAGGGCTAGCACGCCCCGCTTGCCGTATTCGGCAAACTTGTGGAGATCGAAGGCCTTGCCGTCCGGGGGCGAGAGGTCCACCTTGAAGTCGCCGGTGTGAACCACCACACCCACAGGCGTTTCAATCGCGAGGGCCACGCAGTCAACCAAACTGTGAGTGACGCGGATCGGCTCGACTGTGAATGGACCGATCGTGAACTTCGAACCGGGAGCGATCTCGATTAGTTCGGTATCGTCGAGCAGCTTATGCTCTTCGAGCTTCCCCTCGACGTAGGCAAGGGTAAATTCCGTGCCGTAAACGGGAACATTGAGTTCCGAGAGGATCCAGGGCAGACCACCGATGTGATCTTCGTGGCCATGGGTCAGCACGATGCCGCGGACCATGCGGCGGTTTTCGACCAGGTAGCTGATGTCCGGCACGACAATGTCGACGCCGAGCAGTTCCGACTCAGGAAACATCAACCCTGCATCGATGACGAGGATGTCGTCTTTCCAGCGGAGGGCCATGCAGTTCATGCCGAACTCGCCCAGTCCGCCGAGAGGAATTATCTTGAGATTATCGTGAGCCATTAGAATCTCTGATGCTAGCACGAAGGGCGGGATCGGGCACTCTCTCGATTACGGCAGGTGGGCTGCACGAAGATCTCAGATTAGCTCTGTTTCCCAGAGATCGTGCAGGTGTAGAACGCCCTCGATGTGCATTTCCGGGTCTACGACCACGAGCGATGTGATCTTCTTCTCTTCCATCGTGAACAGGGCGCGAGCCGCGAGTTCGTCTCCCTGAATGGTTTTTGGCGTGTGGTTCATTACGTCGCCTGCGCATTGCTCCAGGCCGCTCGCCCCCGTCCGTTCGAGGAGTCGCCGCAGGTCGCCATCGCTGATAATTCCAGCAAGGCGGCCCTCTGTCTCAACGGTCGTCATCCCCAGGCCCTTCCGCGACATCTCATAAATTACGTCTTTCATGGGTGTCTCGGGGCGTACCTTTGGCACGCGAAGGCCTGAATGCATCAGGTCGCGTACGCGGGCCAGCTTTTTGCCGAGCTTGCCGCCGGGATGCAGGTTGGCGAAGTCCTCCGCGCGAAAGCCTTTTTTGATGGAGACGGCGATAGCAAGTGCGTCTCCAAGGGCGAGCATGGCAGTGGTGGAGGCAGTGGGCGCCAGGCCGAGGCTGCAGGCCTCTTCTGGGACGCTGCAGTCCAGCGTGACATCGCTGGCTCGGGCCAGGGTCGAGTCAGTATTGCAGCAGAAGGAGATCAGTGCATCGCCGATGCGTTGGATGGTTGCCAAAAGACGGAGAATTTCTTCCGTTTCGCCGCTGGCGGAGAGGGCAATCACAATATCGCCGCGAGCAACCATGCCAAGGTCGCCGTGGACTGCCTCGGCGGGATGAAGGAAGAGCGCCGGAGTCCCGGTGGAGCTGAGGGTGGCGGCGATCTTCTGGGCGATGATGCCGCTCTTGCCCATGCCGGTGACGACCACACGTCCCCGATCCTGGCCACATTTCAGGACGATTTCAACCGCGCGGCTGAATTCCTGGGCCATGGCCCCATCGAGCCGCCCGGCGAGTGCAAGAAGGGCGCTCGCCTCGATTCGGACGAGGTCAGCAGGCGAACGAGATGAGGCAAAATCCGTCAAACGTTGTGATGGTATCAGAGGCCGCCAAGCGCGGGATGAGAAACCTACTCTAAAATGAAGAGTTGACCTGGAGGGTCATAGCCCCTTGAAACGCAATCAGTTTGTGCTGCTTATCATTCTCGCCGCCATTGCTGTCATCTTCTGGTCCGGCATCAGGAACTACCGTCGCCGTATTCAGCAGGAACACAGCCAGCCGTCCGCACAGGTTCTGCCGGCTCCCGATGCCGCTGCGCCCGCCTCAGACAGTGCAGACAGCCCGTATTCGAGCCCTCTGACCAATAAGCAGGCGCCAGATTTCACGCTGGAAGATACGACCGGCAAGCGAGTTTCCCTGTCCAGCTACAAAGGCAAGGGTGTGCTGGTGAATTTCTGGGCAACCTGGTGCGCTCCCTGCAAAATCGAAATCCCGTGGTTCATCGATTTCCAGAAGCAGTACGCGGGGCAGGGTCTGCAGATCCTGGGCGTCTCCGATGACGATCTGGACAAGGACGACAAGAAGAAGCTGGCACAGGAGAAGTCGGACATCAGCAAGTTTGCAGCGAAGATGCAGATCAACTATCCGGTGCTCTTCGACGGTAACTCGATCGCGAAGCCTTATGGGGACGTAGATTCGCTGCCCACGTCGTTCTACATCGATCGCAGCGGCAAAGTGGTCACGGTGATTACCGGCCTGGCCGGCAAAGACGAGATCGAGGCGAATATCAAGAAAGCGCTCGGACAGGGAGGTAAGTAGTGCCGGGATTCACTTGGGCCGTGCTGGCCTTCATAACTCTGATGGGGCAGCAGATGCCGTGGCAAAAAGATGCCTCCCAGGCGAAAGCTGCGGAGCATCAGTCGGTCGAATATCTTTTCCCCGAACAGATCTCTGTCACCGCTAAAAAGCCTACCGAGGTTGATCTGCACTTTCGTGTGCAGAATGGGCTGCATATCAACTCGCATACGCCGAGGGAAAAGAGCTTTATCCGTACTGAACTGATTGTGCTGGAACCCCAGGGCGTTCAAGTCACGGCCGTGGATTTCCCCCCCGGGAGCGACTATGCGCTAGCCTCGATGCCGAGCGAAAAACTGAGCGTCTATAGCGGAGACTTTGTGTTGCGTGCACACATCACGGCGCAGCCGGGCGAGCACCTGGTCGCGGCCCAGCTTCGCTACCAGGCCTGCGACATAAACTCCTGCTATCCGCCCAGAAAGCTGCCCCTGGCACTGGACGTAATCGCGAAGTAAGGGCGGTTACGCGGGGACGGCGATCTGCTCGGCTGCTGTGAGCCGCTTGACGACCCGTTGATGGCCGAGAGCCATCATGACCGTAAAGAGGCTGGGCGCGACTGCCTGGCCCGTGAGGGCTACTCGTGCGCCATTGATGAGCAGGCCCGGTTTGACTTGCTTCTCCTCTGCAAAGGCACGAAGGATTGTCTCCGCGGATTGCTCAGTGAATTCGGTGGCATTCATATATCGCGAAGCAAGCTCTACCAGCAGCGCGCGAACCTGAGTGTCCTTTAGAAACTTTGCAGCCGCAGTCGGGTCGATCTCGTATTCGTCGCTGAAGTAGGCGCGAAAGGCAATGGCAAAATCGGTCAGATTGCGTGCTCGCGCCTTGAGCAGATCGAGGGTGGAGAGTAGTTCTTCGCGAGGTCGCTCAGGCCAGATGCCTGCCTTGACCCACTCCTGCTCAACGAGCGGCAGCAGCATCTCGGCGCTGTAATTGCGGATATATTCCTGGTTGTACCAGGCGAGCTTCTCATTGCCGAAGACGGCATTCGATTTGGAGATGCCACTTAAAGAGAAGAGCGAAGTGACTTCCTGCGAGGAGAAGATTTCGCGGTTTTTATTGTCGCCTTCCGGACTCCAGCCAAGCAGTGAGAGGAAGTTGCGGAATGCTTCAGGGACAATGCCCAGGTCCTTGTAAGCGAGAACGCTGGTGGCGCCGTGGCGTTTGGAGAGCCTGGTTTTATCGGGCCCGAGAATAAGCGGGACATGCGCGAACACCGGCAGTTCGGCGCCCAGAGCGCGATACTGCAACACCTGTTTCGGTGTGTTCGAGAGGTGATCTGCACCGCGGATGATGTGGGTCAGGCGCATGTCCACATCGTCGGCAACGACGCTGAGGTGGTAGGTGGGGATGCCGTCGGACCGTAGCAGTACAAAATCTTCGAGCTCTGCGTTGGCGAACTCGATGCGTCCGAAGACGGCATCGTCGAAGAAAGTGGTGCCTTGTTCCGGCACAGCAAAGCGCAAGGCGCTCATCTCCCCGGCCGCGACGCGTTGCTTGGCGGTTTCTTCGCTCAGAGTGCGGCAGCGGCGATCATACATGGGTTGACGTCCGGCGGCGGTGGCCTCAGCGCGGCGCTGTTCCAGCTCTTCTTTCGTGCAGAAACAGCGATAGGCATGGCCGCTGGCCAGGAGCTTCTCGGCCGTTGCCCGATAGAGATCCAGCCGCTTCGATTGGTAGAAGGGGCCCTCGTCCCAGTTGAGTCCGAGCCAGCTCATGCCGTCGAGGATGCCCTCGACCATCTCTTCCGAGGAGCGCTCGAAGTCCGTATCCTCAATCCGCAGGATGAAGGTGCCGCCTGTGTGGCGCGCGAAAAGCCAGTTGAAGAGAGCAGTCCGTGCACCGCCTACATGCAGGTATCCGGTGGGCGATGGTGCGAAGCGCACCCTTGGTTTCACAGCATTTTCTGACATGGTCAAACTCGATGCTAGGCAGAGCCTTCTTCTGCGTCAAGCGCGGCCTCTACCACTGCACCCCCGGGTAGAGGCTTGGGAGGCGCTCAGCGCGGTATTGATTGTTGCCTTTGGTCGTCGCCTGCCATACGAGTTGAGGGTTGGTATTGCTGTTCATGCGAAATTCCTGGACGACGGAGCCTCCGGCTGCAGCGCAGAAATCGGCTGCCATGTCTCCGTTCTGCTCCAGTTCGACATTGCCGCCGAAAAAGTTGTACAGGTTCGTGGGCGCCACGTAGTGATAGACCAGAGTGGCCGTCTTCGCCGAATCATCGATCTGCAGTACCGGGGTGGTGGAGTAGCATTGCGCGCTGCCGGTATTGTTCGGGGGGGAGCAGTTGACCTGAGTGCTGCCTCCACCGCTTGCCGGGAAATATCGATCATCGCCGTTATCCATCATGCCCAGTTTCCACACGCCGGTTGTATTGGACGTGAAGAAGGACATGCCGTGCTGGGCGTAGAACCAGTCGGTCGGATCAGTGCCATTCACAAGTTTGAAGTCGCCGTCCTTGCCAAGGCGCCAGAGGATATTCCCCGAGCCCTGCCCATCCTGATAGTCGATCTTGATGATCCAGTTCTGATGGCGCATTGAGAGCAGCAGGTTGTGGTCGTCAGCCGAATAGAGCAGCGCGTTCGAGTGTGTCCAGTCGGGAAAGAGATAGGGGTGCCGATTCACGTCGAGGTGGTCGAAGGAGTTCCAGACCCAAACAGGTTTTGAGTTCTGGTCAACATCGATGAGCACATCGCCCAGCACATTGGTCGGGCTGGTGCTGCCGGTGAGCGTAACGCTCTTGCTGACTGTTGCCAGCAGAATCCAGTGGCCGTTTGGCAGTTCGAGCACGTCGTGATGCAGACTGCCGAGTGCCAGGTTGTATCCCGCTGCAGCGAGCGAGCTGGCAAGATTTGCTTCAGTGATGGACCGGATAGTATTGCCTGCCAGATCGACTTCTCGTACCTCATCGATGGTATTGGGAATGATCTTTCCACTCTTCACGGCAATCGATGAAGCATAAGAGAGGAGGACGAGGAAGTGGCCGTTCGGCAGCATCTTGATGGGCTGAACTACATCCTCATGCGAGCCGGGATAGCTATAAGTCCAGATGATATTGCCTTGCAGATCGGTCGCGAAGGCCTGCGAAGGCTCCCAGGGAACAAGAGTGTCAAACATCTCGACACCGGGTTGAGGCTGTTGCCCGCTGAAGGTTGTCGCCGCAACGGGCGATGTCACGGGCGGTATGCCGGTCTCGAAAGTGTGATCAACATCAGTGAGGGTGGCGCCGTCGCTCAGGGTGATCCTCGCGGTCATGTGGTACTGGGTGGAGGCAAGCATTCCTGCGACATAGATGTTGATCTGGCCGCCGTTTGGCGATGGTGTAGCCTGAGCCCAGGTATTCAGGTTGTAGCTGGTGCTTTTGCCGAAGCTGATACTGACAGTACCCGGCGCAGGCAGATAGATCGAATAGGTGGCGACCTGCGGATTTGCCGTTGACGTGACCACGCCCTGATCGATGAGGGAAACAACGGCTGTGGCGAAATTAGCCTGTGGCGACGAGGCCAGGGCTGCCGTGACCGTCACATTTGTGCTCTGCGGCAGAGATGAAGGCGCGGTGTATACACCAGTGCTGGAGACTACGCCAACACTGCTGTTGCCTCCAGGAATTCCATTCACGGACCACTGCAGCGGCTGCCCTGCTGCCCCTGTTGCGCTGAAATTCTGCGTGCCCCCGGGTAGCAAAGCGACATATTGCGGATTGATGGTGATGGAACCGCTCTGGCCGGCAACGGGTGGCGGTTGAGTCGGTGGCGACTGGGAAGGAGCGGTCTGCGCCTGGTTGGCAAAATGTACGCCACAGCCGGTCAGCGAAATCAACAAGCAAAGGGGGAGCAGCCGAAATAAATATTTATTCAACTCTTGCCATCCTGAAAGGGTCCATAAGAATTCTAGCTCTGATCGCCAAGGAGGCACTTGTCCCATGCAAGCTGACTGTGTCGTTACGATAAGGACATTTTTGGACAAGTAGCGAATCGCATCAGCGGAATCGCGCGTCTAATGAGGGTTACTTGATCCTTAATAAGGAGTTCCCTGCATTTTGAAATCACCGATGATAGGCCGCCTTTTGCCGGGCCTCCTGTGCGCACTCTCTTTTGTTGCCTTCACCTCCAGCGCAAATGCCCAGGCAAAGATCGACCCATCGCTGCCTGAGGCGCCACTGCCTCACCGTAGAGTGTTGCTGCTCTTTCCGGGGTTTGAGACTGTGCAGGATCCGACTATTCCGGTCGCGCCACTGAAGCCGAAGCAGAAATTTGAGATGGCATATCGCAAGACGGTCGATCCCTCGTTTCTGATCGAGTCTGCAGCTTTCGCTGGCCTCGATCAGGGCATCGGCTATGGGCCGCAGTATGGGTCGGGATGGGGACCCTACGCGCAACGTTTCGGCTATAACGCAGCCAACCTGGCAACGACGTTTCTTTTCACCGATGCCATCCTTCCGAATGTGTTTCATCAGGATCCGCGATACTTTCGCAAGGGAACTGGATCTTTTGTGTCGCGTGTGTGGTGGGCATTACGCAGTGAAGTGGTCGCTTACAGCGACCAAGGGAACGAGATGCCAAACTACTCAAGCATGATTGGCTTTGGCATGTCGACCGCGCTCAGCAACGCATATTCTCCTGAGAGCAGCATCACCTTCGGCAAAACGATGGAACGCTACGGCGTGAAGGAAGGCGTCAGTTTCGGTTTGAACATTCTGCGTGAATTCGGTGGCCTCAGCAAACCGGAGAGGCACCAGGAATAAATCTTAGTTACGCCTGGCAGCCTTCCGTGTAGCAAGTTTCCGCATGGCGGTGCCAGTCGATTCACGAACAATCAGCTCAGGTGTCATCACAATTTCCTGCGGGAATGTAGCAGCGGGGTCTGCGATTTTTTCGAGCAGCACCCGTGCGCCTTCGCGGCCCATCTCTCGCAGGGGCTGACGCACCGTGGTCAGGCTGGGCTTCTGATAGGCAGCGCTCATGATGTCGTCAAAGCCAATGATCGAAATGTCACCCGGCACGCTGAGGCCGGCGTCATGAATGGCGCGCAGCACGCCGATTGCAGAGATGTCATTAAAGCTGAAAACGGCGGTGAAGTCCTGGGTCTGTGCCATCAGCCGCTGCATGGGCTGATAGCCTACGTCGGGCGACCAGCTGTCTGCTTCGAGTTGAATGCAGAGTTCAGGGCGTATCTGCAGGCCTAATTTGCTGGCCATTTCCAGAATGCTCTGCCAGCGGTACTCGGTATCCGGGATAATCTCCGGGCCCTTCATGAAGACGATGTTGCGATGGCCAAGTTCATAGAGGTGGGTCAGTGCGAGTTCCGCGGCGCGTAAGTGGTCCAGCACAATGTTCGTGACACCGGATGTATTGGTGTGCGCCGAGATGGCAACCAGCGGCAGCGTGCTTTCAAAATCAGCAGGAGTGTTGAGCAGCAGAAATCCATCCACTGCCCTCTCCACCAATAGACGCGGGTACTCCTGCATCAATTTTGTGTCCCAGTAATGGCTGGCGGTGAAATAGAAGTAGTGGGAGCTAAGCAGTTGCGCTTCTACCCCATTCATCACCATCGTAAAGTAGCCTTCGCTCAGGTCGGGGGCCATGACGCCGATGGACATGCTGCGGCTCTTACGGAGGGAACGAGCGAAATAATTCGGGCGATATTGAAACTTCTTGGCAGCGGCGAAGACACGTTCGCGCGTCTGCGCAGGAATCGACTTTCCCGCCGGGGAATCATTCAGGACGAGAGAAATCGTAGTCTGAGACAACTGGAGCAGCTCTGAAAGCTGACGAAGATTGACGGAATCGCGCTTGGCGGGATTATCTTGCTTATTTTTCGCCATAGGCGATGTTGTAGCACGTCTTGAATGGATTTACTAACTGCGATAATCGACACAAAGGTCGGTGACGACTTGCTTGGGAACGAAATCACTGATCAGGCGAAAGCGGCTTCCTGATATTCGCCAAAAACCCTTTCCAGAGCCGTGCAGATTTCGCCCACGGTTGCCAGGGCTCGCACGCAGTCCAGAAGGGCAGGCATTGTATTAGCCGATGAAATTCCGGTATGTGAGGCAGCAGGCTCCCTTTCGGCTGCGCGGCAAAGGGCTGACAGCGCACGGTCGACTGCCTGGTTGGATCGGCGCGAGCGAAGGCTTCGCAGTTTCGCAGTCTGGGCCTCGCGCACGGATTCGCCGATGTAAAGGGTCTCTGGTGGCGGCTCCTCCACGGTGAAGCTATTCACGCCGACAATAGTCTTCTCGCCTGCCTCAACCGCACGCTGATAGCGGTAGCTTGCCTCTGCGATTTCGCGTTGGGGATATCCCTGCTCGATGGCTCGCACCATGCCGCCTATCTCATCGAGCTTTTTGAAGTAGCTGCGCGCGCCTTCTTCCATGTTGCTGGTGAGTTTCTCGACAAAATAGGAGCCGCCCAAAGGATCTCCAACATTCGCCACTCCGGACTCATAAGCGAGGATCTGCTGGGTTCGCAGAGCGATGCGGGCCGCGTCTTCCGTCGGCAAGGCCAGCGCCTCATCGAAGGCATCAGTGTGGAGGGATTGCGTTCCCCCGAGGACGGCGGCGAGCGCCTGCAGGGCTACACGCGCGATATTGTTCTTTGGCTGTTGCGCGGTGAGCGAAACGCCCGCAGTCTGGGTATGAAACCGCATCCAGTGGGAACGGATATTTTTCGCGCCGAAGCGCTCCGTCATAACCGAGTGCCATAGCTTGCGCGCGGCACGGAACTTGGCAATCTCCTCAAAAAAATCATTATGAGAATTAAAGAAGAAGCTCAGGCGGGGCGCAAAATCGTCAATCTTCATTCCCCGCCGGAGGGCCCACTCGACATATTCGATGCCATCGTAGAGGGTGAAGGCCAACTCCTGCAGCGCAGTCGAACCGGCCTCGCGGATATGGTATCCCGAGATCGATATCGGATTGTAGCGGGGCGTAATCACCGCGCCGTACTCGAGCGTATCGACGACCAGGCGCATGGATGGCGCCGGCGGATAGAGATACTCTTTCTGCGCAATGTACTCCTTGAGGATGTCGTTTTGCAGTGTGCCGGAGAGCTTTGCGAGGTCCGCTCCCTGCCTCTCCGCGACCGCGAGATACATGGCCCAGAGCACGCATGCAGGAGAGTTGATGGTCATTGAAACGCTGGTTGTCTCGAGATTTATGCCATCGAAGAGGGTCTCCATGTCTTCAAGCGAATCGATGGCGACGCCGCATTTGCCCACCTCCCCCTCGCTCAGCGGGTCGTCGGAGTCGCGCCCCATAAGGGTCGGCAGGTCGAAGGCGACCGACAATCCATTGCCACCATTTGCCAGCAGATATTTGTAGCGGAGGTTCGTCTCTTCAGGGGAGGCAAAGCCGGAAAACTGGCGCATCGTCCAGAGCCGGCCCCCGTAGCCTGTCGCATGGATGCCGCGCGTATAGGGCGGCTCCCCCGGGTCAGGCGGCTGCCACTCGTGCGGAAGATCGGCCTCGGTGTAAAGCCGCTCTACCGGGGCGCCGGAAATGCTGGTGAATTGTGCGTTTCCTTCAGCATTGAGGTTGATGCCGGTGCGGGAGCCGATGGGCTGCTCGGCTGCCTTAGCCAAAGTGGGTGCAAGAGTCTCAGAAGCCCATCGCTGCTTCTCGTCCACCATTTGATCGCCCCCTATGCTGATGTATCCACCAGCATAGGGGAGCAAAGATAGGGCCGGCAAGGAACCGATCCCTAGAAGTCATCCTCGCCAATTGGCTGCCCCGGAGGGGCTTCCAGTTCGCTGGGAGTGGCAAACTTTGCCGGAGCCTGTTTGAAGGCGTTTATCTGTTCGAGTGCGGCGCTCCAGTGTGCGTGCAGCAATGGTGGCGCGTTCACAATGTTTGTTCTGCCCTTTAGCCAGTTGGCAAGTTTGGATGATTCTGCTGCCGCAACAGCTTTCGCTTCAGGAGATGCTCCCGGGGCGGCAGCAAGCGACAGCAGGTGGCGCAAGACTGAATCCTCAACCGTGAGCTGCGTTTCGCCTTCGAGTCCTGCTAAGCGCGGCGCATACCAGGTGGCTTTAAGAGTCGCTTCGATTACATCCTCAAGGCCGGGCAGTGAGGTGTCCTGCTGCTTTTCTTCCACCAGACGAGCGGCACGGTCAGGGTTGAAGAGCAGGTTATTTGTCAGATCCGCCGCTGATTCAACGGCACCCTCAGGATCGAAGGTCAGGCCGGTGTGTCCCTGGAAGGACTCCTGCGTGCGCGGATAGCCTGGCGGTCGCGGAGGCAGCATCTGCAGGAGTGACGCCGGCAGCGTGAGCACATCCGGGCTGAGTGTCCTGAGCACGGCTGCAAGCGCGCGCTGCTGATCGGCAGCGGAGACAGGCTTTGTCACCATCTGGTTATCGCCTCGAAGGGCATAGCGATAATCGAGGCCACCAAGCTCCTTCGCTGCCGCTTCTGTCTGGTATCGATGCAGCAGGTAGAGGGGTACGAGTGTGTCTTCAAGCTGGGCCATCGGTTCGCCGGGCTGAATGGCATCTTCTCCGAAGTGCTTGAGTGCCGCGGTCCTGACGGTGAGCAGACGGTCGAGTTCAACAGCAGGGTCATGACCGTTGTCCCAAAGATGCGAATAGGGATTGGCGCTGCCCAGCGGGCGGGAATCCTCATCGGTGATGAAATAGAGGCCGCTGGATAAGGCTTTGCTCAGGATGGCATCGAGTGCCTTATGCGTGTCGGTTCCGGTGGGGAACTGCGAGTACCCATACTGGATTGCGACCTTATCCCATGCGCCGATGCCGGTCGTGTATGCATGCGAGAGGTCCGGGCGTCCGTTGGAGTCGAGCGTAATCCAAGGATGCGGATAATCCATCACCGACGTGCCAGCGGCAATCGAGCTTGCAGCAAAGTTGTGAGCGAGGCCGAGGGTGTGACCGGTCTCATGCGCGGCGAGTTGACGGATGCGCGCCAGCACCAACTCCTTCATGGCCGAAGATATGGGCTTGCCTTTCTGGTAAGGCGAGAGAAGTGCCTCGGCGATGAGATAGTCCTGACGCGCGCGAAGAGAGCCGAGAGTGACCTGGCCCTTGATGATTTCGCCGGTCCGTGGGTCGATGACGCTGTCGCCATAAGACCAGCCACGAGTTGAGCGATGCACCCACTGGATCATGTTGTACCGGATATCCATGGGGTCAGCGCCCTCGGGAAGCACTTTAACCTGAAAGGCGTTCTTGAATCCTGCAGCCTCGAAGGCTTGATTCCACCAGCTGGCGCCTTCAACGAGGGCACTGCGAATCGGTTCAGGCGCGCCGCGGTCGACGTAGTAGATGATGGGCTTTACCGGCTCGCTCAGGGCTGCGCCGGGATCCTTTTTCTGGAGCCAGTGGCGCGTGATGAGATGAACGTCCATGGGCGCACCAAGAGGGGCGGAGTAGTCGCGATATTGAATATCGAAGTAGCCGGCGCGCGGGTCGAAGGCGCGAGGCTGGTAGCCATCGTCCGGCAGCTGGATGAGGGAAGTGTGCTCATGCACCGTGACGGCGTGGGGATCGGGAGTGACCGAGGCGACCAGCTTGCCGCGCATCGGGCCATCCGCGGTGAAGGTGAGGATGGAGTCGACTTCGGTGTTGAGTGGGAAGTTCTTCGTCGCCTCCATGGCAATGGTGCTGCGCGTGGGGTCGAGCTTATAGGCGCCCTGCCTCGCCTGCACAAGCCGCTCCGCGACGCCATGGGAGTCGTGCAGGAAGAAATCAGTCGCGTCTACCAGGACTTTGCCATTGTCCTCCGCCTCAACTTTGAAGCCCCATAAGACAGACTGGGCGAAGGACTGCTGTACATCGAGCTGTTCTTCCGGCTCGCTTGAACTGGAGCGGTAGGCGAGATTCTTCTCGATCAGCAGCACATGCGGGCCGCTGCGGTAGAAATGCACGACATGGCTGCGCCCGAGCTGCCCACGGTCGAGGCCAAGATCATTGGAGCCGACGCCATAGGGCAGCGAATCGAGGAGGAGGAAATCCTTGCTGAAGCTGCCGATCTCCAGGTAGAGCTTGCCTGATTTTGCGTCCCAGTCGAGCGGGAAGAGACCATCGAGATGCTTCATGGCGCTGGTCTTTTCTGCGATTGTGTTCTGTCCAGCGAGGCTCAGCGAGCAGGTGAGTGCGAATAGGCAGGCGGCGAGCAAGGTGCGCAGTCGTGGCATCAGGTCTTCCTCAGGCAAGGGAATGGTTTGAGGGTAGCGCGTTTCTGCATTGACAGCCAGAGAGATGCGGGAGGATTGAGAGCTTTTTAGTAAGCTGGATACTTATGCTTGATCTTGCCTTTGTCAGGGGAAACCTGGAATTTGTCGAGGAGCGGCTCAAAACGCGTGGCGGCGAGGCCGCGGCACTTCTCGGTGATTTTCGTTCGCTCGACGATGCGCGCCGCCAGCGCATTACGGAATCGGAACAACTTAAGGCGCAGCGCAACCGCCTGAGTGAAGAGGTGGCGCGGCTACGGAAGGCCGGGCAGGATGCCACCGCCCTTCAGGAAGAGACACGCTCAATGAAGCAGCGCCTGGAGGCGCTGGACAACGCCGCCAGCGAAGCGGAGAGCGAAATGCGTGCGCTGCTCGAGCGCATTCCGAACTTGCCGCACGAGAGCGTTCCAGCCGGAGCGAGTGCCGACGATAATGTCGAGGTCAAGAGCTGGGGCAGGCTGCCTGAATTCGACTTTGCACCGAAGCCGCACTGGGAACTGGGCGAGTCGCTTGGCATCCTCGACTTCGAGCGAGCGGCGAAGCTCTCCGGCGCGCGCTTTGCGGTATACCGTGGAGCGGGTGCGCGGCTGGAGCGCGCTCTCGCAAGCTTTATGCTCGATCAGCACACCGGGGCACATGGCTACACTGAGGTGCTGCCGCCGTTCATGGTTAACAGCAAGTCCCTCTACGGAACAGGGCAGCTGCCGAAGTTTGCTGATGATCTCTTCCATTGCGAAGAGTATGAGCCGGGCGTGTACAAGGACAATGACCACTGGCTGATTCCCACTGCAGAGGTACCGGTCACGAATCTGTATCGCGACGAAGTGGTGGATCTGGCCGAGGGGCCTATTTCGCTGACGGCATATACGCCATGCTTTCGCGCGGAAGCAGGAGCCTACGGGAAAGATGTGCGCGGGCTTATTCGTCAACATCAGTTTCAGAAGGTTGAACTGGTGAAATTCACGCGGCCGGAAGACAGCTATGCCGAACACGAGAATCTGACCGCGCATGCAGAGTCGATTCTTGAGAAGCTCGGTCTGCCCTATCGGCGGATGCTGCTATGCGGGGGCGATATGGGCTTCAGCGCGGCGAAGACCTATGACCTGGAAGTCTGGCTGCCGGGACAGGGCCTCTACCGCGAAATCTCGTCCTGCTCGAACTTTGAGGCCTTTCAGGCGCGACGCGCCAACATCCGGTACCGTCCTGCTGGTCAGTCGAAGACGGAGTTTGTCCACACTCTGAATGGCAGCGCGTTGGCGATTGGCCGGACGTGGCTCGCGGTTATCGAAAATTATCAGCAGCCGAACGGCTCAGTTCGTATACCGGATATTCTGGTGCCATACATGGGTGGCATGGAGGTTATCAGATGAAGACGCTTAAGGGTTATATTTTCTGGACGTATGAGCGCGGCAGCCTGCACTACGACGTGATGGTTACGCTTATTCTTGCGTTCATCTTCATCACGCCGCACCTGTGGAACTATGGCGATCACCCGGCGGTTGCTAACCAGCCTCCAAGCGAATTGCTGGTGCGAACCAATGGCGGGGGTGCCCTTATTTATCAGGTGCCATCGGACCTGGCGCATGCGAAGGACGGTTCCGTCAGTGAAGCGCAACTGGTGCGCGCCATCCAGCCCGTGTCCGGGCCGGTGACGATCGATTCCTATGCCCCCCTGCGCGATGCGAGCGGCAGAATCACCGCTTACAAGGTCTGGGCGCATCGTTAGAGTGTTTTGGCAGCAGCGCAGGACGCTCTACAGCGGACGATCCGTGTAGAGCGTCTTATCTGACAATTCTTCAATCTTGTAGGCATGTGAGCCGAGTAGCGATTCGACGTGATCGTGCCAGTCCCCTGGCACGAAGAGGAATTTCCGCGGCCCGCGGCCCCAGATTGCCATCAGATCAGAATCCTCCAGAAAGATATGGGGCGCATCCGGATAGCAGGAGCCCCAGATCATGGAAGAGGTGCGTCCATGCACCAGCAGCGCGCGGCGATGGGTATAGAAAATTACGGAAGAGCCGTCGGCCTGATCGCCATAAAGTATCAGCTGGTCGTTAGGACCGGCCAGACGGTTAACCGTGTCTGCCAATGCCTTAGACGAAAGCATGGGCTGGAAGCGGGCAAAGGCGATGTGCGCGGCTATCAGGAAGATGGCTGCAGTGAACGCTACCGATACGGTGGCTTCAAAATCATGTTCGCGCACGCGAAGGCGCCACGCGATGAGTGGCCCAACCAGCAGCGCAATTGCGGCCAGCGCAGCGGGTAGTCGCAGGGCTGCAAACGAAGGACCTGTCAGATCGAAGAAGTGAGACATGGAGAGCGAGTAATTACCCACTCCGCGGTGAGCCATCAGGGTGCCGATATCGTGGATATAGGGAAGGTGGCGCGAACTCCACAGGCCATACCCCAGCGCTAGAGCTGCGCCGGTGCCGACCACGGCCAGCGCAATGTGGCCGCCCTTGAGCCAGAAGCGTGGCCTGTCGTCTCGACCCGCACGCTCGACCAGGGAAAGCTGTCCGGCGGTGAGCATGAGCAGGGGCAGGTAGGCAGGCCAGGTGTAGTACTCCTGGTTGGTAGAAATGGAGAAAAATACGAGAATAAACGTCCCGTACAAGACAAGCAGCCAGTTTGTACGGGAACGGAAACGTAGCTGGGCGGCCATGGAGGCCGCTTCATGGGCCGTGGTTCGACTGTCGAGCAGGTGCAGCGTGGTATTCGAATCGTAGCGAAGGTAGCGGAAGAAGTCCCGGTGATGTTTCCACATGCGCCGCAGGGCCGCGAGAAAGTATATGCACCAGGGAAAGAGCCAGATCAGGTGTGCAAACCAATAGACCACGCCCATCTGCTTGTTGTAGTCGTGCGGGTAGCGCTTGCCCAGGAAGCGGAGTACGTGTTCATTGATGAAATAGAAGTAAAAGAAGCCGTGAACATGGCCTGGGGTGGGTACATTACCGACCGGGTTGCCATAGTCTGGATTCCGCAGTCCGGCCAGGATATGCCACGGCGCGGCTATCGCGAGGAAGAGCAGCAGCCCGGTAAAAATGCGGAGATGCTTCCACTTGCGCCATTCGCCGGAGATGGCAAGATAGGGCGCCACGGCCGCGATGAAGAAGACTGGAGCAATCAGGCCCTTAGCAAGCAGCGCCAGCGCCAGTGCTGCGTAGGTGATATAGAGACGGTTGTATCTTCGATCTTCCAGAGCCGTCAGAAAGGTGTAAAGCGCCAGCATCAGGAAAAAGGTGAGGATCGATTCCGGGATAAAAAAGCGCGTAAAGAGGAAAACCCCGATGCTGGTAAGCACCGCCAGTGCTGAATAGAAGGCAGCCCGATCGCTGTAGGCCCGTCGCATCCACAACCACGCGAGCACGGCGCAGCCTAAGACTGCAAGTGACATGGGCAGGTGAGTCGCAAAGACATTGAATCCAAAAAGGTGATAATCCACCGCCACCATCCAGTAGGGCAGAGGAGGCTTCTCAAGATAGCGGATGCCGTTAACGTAAAGCGTGACCCAGTCGCCGCTGCGAGCCATATGCGCGGCTGCGTTGGCGTGGGTGGCATCGGCATCGTCCAGCAAGGCAGGAGAAAACAGCGCCGCGAAGTGGACGGCGGCAAATACGAGCAGAAGCAGTGTCCAGCTTTTCTTGGGAGAAGAGAGCAAGGACGGCCTCGCAGGTGCATTATTGATATCGGGCATGATTTTTAGGTGCTCTACGCACAAAGATCAGAATAGCAGCGAGCCATGCAGAACAGCAGATCACAAGGTGTCAGGGAATCCGTTACAGCACTTGTTGAGACTCTTGGTGCGTGCTCTCGATCACCGGGGAAAGATGTTGTGCATCATTTGCGCACCGGAGCACGGCGCTGTGAGGCTGCCCTCGATCTTTTGCTGCAGGCGAAACACCACCCCAGTCACGACCATGCGGCAGCTACGCTCCGGAAGCTGCTCAGGAAGATCCGCCGGGCTGCCGGGCCGGTGCGGGATCTTGATGTCCATCGCGGGCTGCTGAAGGACCTGGTTCTCGGGGAGCAACGGAAAGCGGCTGCGAGCCAATCTCTGGAGGTCCGACGGGATGCCCGCAAGCTGGATCTCTGGCTCCGCGGCAGACGCAGAAAAAGCGCGGTGAGACTCACGGAAGACGCGGCAAAGTGGCGAAAGCAGCTGGACAAGGCTATTGGAGGAGTTGAGTCGAAGACTTACGACCACAGTTCGATGGCTGGCGGTGCGGCAGACGCTGCCCTTGATGCATTCGCGGAACTCACCCGAAGGCTGCCCCGGCTTACACCTGAAAACCTGCATGATTTTCGCAAAGGCGCGAAGAAGGCCCGCTACATGGCGGAGATGGAAGGCGCTCGAGGCAGAAAGGTTGCTGCGCCGCTGAACCAGATGCAGGACGAGATTGGCATCTGGCACGACTGGGTGGTGCTCTCGGAGGAGGTGCGGGCAGCACTCAAGACGGATTCGTCGGGGCTGGTGGCTATCATTGACGCCGAGCGCGACCGCCACTACACGGTGGCGTACCGAACTGCCATGAAGCTTCGTGCGAAGCTTTTGGTCCAATGGCGGGCGAAAAAGGCCAAGGTCTCCGGTCACAGGGCTGTATGAGGGCATGCCGCCTGATGGCGGATTCCCGTTCGCAGCGTGGCCGTGTATCGTTCAATCGTGGCCTGAAAGCAGTCCCGACGTAAGGATTGCTGAAGATTTTTATGGAGGATACGCGTACTCGATGCAGACCTTTGCGGCGATCGATATCGGTTCAAACTCGTGCAGATTGAAGATTGCACGGGTAGTGCAGCATCAGCTCAAGGTTTTGCATGAGGATCGCGAGGTAACGCGCCTGGGAGCCAGCGTTTTCGAGAGCGGACTTGTCTCGCCGGATGCGATGGCGGCCACACTGCGGGCGCTCAAACGCTTCTATCGCGCAGTGCAGATGCACAGTGCTGATAAGGTGCGCGCGGTGGCTACGGCGGCCATGCGGGATGCGCGCAATGGACGGGCTTTCCTGGCGTGGGTCAAGGATGAAACGGGCTGGGAGGTAGAGATCATCTCCGGCCTTGAAGAAGGGCGCCTGATTCATCGCGGGGTGATGAGCAATGAGCCCGGTACAGCGGGCCGCTGCCTTCTGATCGATGTTGGCGGTGGAAGCTGTGAGATTTCACTCTCTGATCATCGCCGCCTGGTGGAAACCATCAGTGTTCCTCTCGGGGCGGTGCGGCTCACGCAGGAGTTTCTGCAGACGGACCCACCCACGCCGAATGAAGTGGCCCGGCTCAAACAGTTCATTGCCCGTGAGCTCAGGCGAGCAGAGCGACGCGTGCAGCCCGCCGGCGTAAAGCTCGTTCTTGCCACGTCAGGAACAGCGGCGGCTCTAGCGGAAGCCGGCAGGGTACTGCAGAAGCGTACCGCGGGCGTGGAAATTACATCCACTGTGGCAGTACGCAAGCTCGCGGACAAACTGACGAAGCTCACCAATGTGGAACGCAGCGGTGTGCAGGGCATAGGCCCCAGGCGTTCGGAGATTATCGTTGCCGGCGCCCATGTTTTTGCAGAGCTGCTGGAGCGGTTCTCACTCACTGGCTATCGCTACTCTTCCATGGGATTGCGCGATGGGATTCTCGCGCAGATGTTGGCTGAGACTGATCCCCGCACGACGGCTCATCAGCAGTTTGAGCGTGACCGCTGGAACGCAGTGCTCGAAACCTGTCGCCGCTACGGGGTCGAACCCCGGCAGGCAGAGCCGGTCAGGCAACACGCAGAGCAGCTCTTTCATGATCTGGCAACGATCCACCAACTGCCGGAGGAGTACCAGACAATGCTGGAGGCTGCGGCGATGCTGCGAGACGTCGGCAAGTTCATGAACTACCAGGGCCACCATCGGCACGCGCAGTACATTATTGCCAATTCAGAGCTCTTCGGATTTACCCCGCAGCAGCGGGCTGTCACGTCGGCAATTGCCCGTTACCTGGGCAAAAGCCGCCCTGAGCCAGCGGGTCGCACTATGCGCCAGGTAGCTCCTGGAGAGCATGAACACGTCCGGCGCGCCGTGGTGCTGCTGCGCCTGGCTGTTGCGTTGAACCAGGATCGCGCCAGCGATGTACTCAAGGTCCGCGTCAAGGTTTATCCCAAGCGCGTAATGCTGGAGCTTGTTCCTGGCCGCACCGGAGCGGAGCTGGAGATATGGTCTCTGCGAAAAGAGGCTTCTTACTTCCGAGAGGTCTTCCGTAGAGAACTCTTCGTAACCCTCGTGTAGAGGCCGCGCAGAATGCGGGGATCGACCAGCCAATGCAGGGTGCCCGGTCTCCGGGTGGAGTCCACCCGGGCGATAGCTCCCTTGCGCAGCCGGACGGCAGCTCGGCCCGGCGAAGCAATCAGCGCGCCGAGAAACTGTGGCAGGTTTGGATTGTGGCCTACCAGCAGCACATTTTCATAAACCGACAGATCGTCCACCAGCGTCAGGAAGGCCGTTACCGAAGCGCCCGGTGCTAGCGCCTCGGAGACCATGATCTTCGATTCATAGCCCGTTTCAGTTGCCACCATTGAAGCGGTCTGCAGCGCGCGCTTGAGGGGGCTCGAAACGACCAGATCAAACTGTACGCGCAGCGCGTTGAGGTAGCTGGCGATCAAAATGCACTGCTGCTTGCCTTCCTTGTCGAGCGGCCGCCGCACATCGATGACGGGATTAGCGCGACGGGTACCTGCGCTTGCGTGGCGCAGGATATAGACGTTCATGCGGAGATCACTTTCTTAAGTCGAAACCTGTACCTCAACGATTCTAGCAACCGGTGCTCATATCGTGACGGGAGATGGTGTAGGTGTTGGCTCCGGGGGCAGTCCTGGGTCGGGTTCCGGATTTCCAGGGCCTTCCGGCAGATCGGGGTTGGGTAGCGGACCCGGGTCAGGACCCGGAACAGGGGTGGGCAGCGGGCCAGGGTCGATCCCTGGAATGGAACTGAGGCTCATGCAGGTGGGACGGCCAGGGAGGGTCTGCTGTTGCCCGACTCCATCTTTCTCCATAGCTCGCTTATCAGCAGGCCGCCTAGCCACGCCCGGCTGTCGATGCGTTCGAAGGCCGACGCCCGGAGCAGGTGTGCATGCGGCGGCAGGGCACGGACCTCGAGCCCTGTCAGCAGACCGAAGGCCCGGTAAAGACTGCGCACGATGATACGCGCCGGCCATTTCACCAACCCGCTATGCGGGAGCGCAAATTCCGAAATGATCCAGACCGCTCCGGGTTCTACGGCTGGCTCAAGGCGTTTGATCAGAGCGGCAATCTCATCTGCACTCAGGCAGTCGAGGAAGAAGTGAGTGGCGATGAAATCGAAATGGCCTTCCGGGGTGAAGTTGCGTATATCAACACACTGCAATCGCAACCGCTGGACTGCATCAATTCGCGCAACACGCCGCTGTAGCAGTTTGAGCATGGCCGGGCTGATGTCAGCCGCCTCGGCATGAAGGTTCGTGTGGCTAGCGAGCAGCTTCGCGAGAAAGCGTCCGTCTCCGTCGCCTAATACCAGCGCCTGGGTGCAGCCCTTCGCCGCGTCGAGACGATAAAAGCGGCAACGTTCAAGCAGCGGGCCGAAGCTAAGATATTCGAGCCAGCGGTAGGGGCGGGCGATTCGGTCGAAATTTAGCCTGGGGGACATTGCTTATCTGAGCCAGGGAAGAATCAGCAGGGGCGTCAGCAATGCAGCATCTGCCGCTACGCGGAGGAACATGGGCGAAAGCTTGGTGTGGGAGCGGTCGAGTAGCGCGAGCAACGCAGCGGCTGCAGCAAGTGCAAGCAGCAGGTGTCGTGAAGAATGGCTGCCTGCGGCGAGAACTATGGCCACGGCTGCCAGGATTCCGCACACTAGGGGCAGATGACGCTCTGCAAAGCGGAGTGGCGCATCGAGGGGCTGCTCCCATTTGTTGATTGCCGCGCAGTTTAGCCAGCAGAGTGCCGCAAACAGGACCACGAGCGGAACTAGGGCGGTGTGAGCACTCCCCAGTCGCGCCCACACCGGCACCGCGGTTGCAGTGGCGAAGAGGGCTCCCACGGCCAGTTCCTTGGAGAGCAGCCCTTCAACGGCCGCCGATTGTGTGTGGACGAGTATGAAATAGACGAGCGCAACCAGGAAGACTGCTGTGTCTTCGCGGCGTACCAGCGGAGCCATGCGCGTGAATACCAGCCAGAGTAGCAGCAAGGCTCCTGTCGCACCCAGGATCAAGAAAGGCAGCCGATGGCGTGCGTAGAAGTGATGTCGAGCGCGGAGGTGGGCCGCGTGTGCGCCGGGTAGCCCATCGAGCAGCCGGTCCGCAACGTAGACAAGCCAGGTGCCCAGCGCAAGCAGGAGAGGTGCGCCCGCGGGTAGCGCGATGCCGCAGGCACGGGCCATACTCCAGCACCAGAGGGCAGCTACGGTCGGCGCATCCAGACTGAGCAGATGCCAGTAGACGGGGATCGAAGTCAGCCAGCCGAGAGGGCTGGCCGTTGATCTGTTCAAGGGTGGGGCTGCAATGGCCACACTTCGATTGTAAGGAATGGGAGCAGCGGAACAGTAATTCAACCGGAGAAAAACCAGTGGGAATTACTGTCCCGTGAACCCTTGAGAAGGGAGTGGGAATCTAGTGGCGGAAGTGACGCATCCCCGTAAAGACCATCGCTATGCCGAGGCGGTCAGCAGCTGCGATCACCTCTTCATCCCGTACCGACCCCCCGGGCTGGATCACTGCTGTTGCTCCCGCCGCCGCCACCGTCTCCAACCCATCAGGGAAAGGAAAGAAAGCGTCCGATGCTGCTACACAGCCTTCGAGGGACAGGACCGCTTTCATCGCGCCAAACTTTGCCGCGTCAACCCGGCTCATCTGGCCTGCGCCGACGCCCACTGTCTGGTTATCGCGGGCATAGACGATGGCATTGGACTTCACATGCTTGCTGACGCGCCATGCGAAGAGCAGGGAGGCCAGTTCGTCGTCGGTGGGCTTCCGCTTCGTGACGGTCTTCAGCTCAGACGCGGTGACGTGACCGCGATCGGCATCCTGTAGCAGCAGACCGCCGGATACCTGCTTCATTACTCGACTTGCCTGTGACGGGCGCACAACGACAAGCCGAAGGTTCTTCTTGGCGGCGAATCGAGTGCGCGCTTCTTCAGTAAAGCCGGGGGCCGCAATGGCTTCGACGAAGAGCTTTGCAATCTCTTCGGCTGCCGCGCCGTCGATTTCTCGGTTGACGCCGATGACGCCGCCAAAGGCGGAAACCGGATCGGAGGAAAGAGCCTTGCTGTAGGCTTCCAGGACGGTGGCGCCTGTGGCTGCCCCGCAGGGATTGGTGTGTTTGATGATGGCGACCGCGGTTTCCTCGAACTCCTGTGCCAGTTCCCAGCACGCGTCCAGGTCGACGAGGTTGTTATAGCTTAGTTCCTTGCCCTGTAGCTGTTCCGCGCCAGCGATGCCGAGGCCGGAGCCGTCAGAATAGAGTGCCGCCTGTTGGTGCGGGTTCTCTCCGTAGCGCAGGCTCATGGCGCGGGGGAAGTTGATTCGCAGTGCGGCAGGGAACTGCTCCCTGGAGAGCTGTGGAGGGGCCTCTGCGGGCTCGGGCGAGGGAATCTGCTCCAGAGCATTCGCGATTGCGGTGTCATACGCCGCGGTCACCGCGAAGGCCTTCTGCGCGAGTCGCCAACGCGTCTCCCGGCCAAGGGCGCCGCTGTTGGCAGCCAGTTCGTCTGCGAGAGCCGCGTAGTCGTCAGGAGAGGTCACGATGGCTACATCTTCAAAGTTCTTTGCTGCCGAGCGCACCATGGAAGGACCGCCAATGTCGATGTTTTCGATAATCTCGGCGAAGGTAGCTCCGGCGCGTGTGGCTGTCTTCTCAAAGGCATAGAGATTGACGACCACCATGTCGATTGGCTCGATCCCGTGTTCAGCTACTGCGGCGCGGTGTGCAGCATTGCCGCGAATGTGAAGGATTCCGCCGTGAACCTTAGGGTGGAGCGTTTTTACCCGCCCGTCGAGCATCTCAGGGAAGCCGGTCAGGTCGGAGATGTCCCGAACCTCCAGCCCGGCATCCCGCAGAGCTTTGGCGGTTCCGCCAGTGGAGACGAGTTCAATCTTATGCTGCGCGAGCTGCCGCGCGAAATCGAGAATTCCAGTCTTGTCGGTCACGCTTAGCAGTGCGCGCCGCACCTGTTTGTTGCCGCTCAAAAAGTACGCTCCTTTTGCATTCAGCCTGAATCCAGATTGTAAGCAGCACGGCGGCGGTTGTCACCGGCGGCAGGGAAGGGTAGCGTATTGCTATGGATTCCACTTGGCGCGAGGGCGATGTCTCCCGCTCTGTAGCGAGAGAACCCGAGATATTGCCGCCGGGCGCCACTCCGGAGCCGCCCCAGGCCTATTACTACCGTCCCGTGCAGCCGCCGCCCCGTCCGCGTCGACGCTGGGCATTCGCCCCGGCGACCTACGTTCTGGTGGGGATTAACTGCCTCGTTTTCCTGGGCATGCTCCTGACCGGCGTTTCCATGACATCGCCTACCCCGGAGCAGCTCTTGGTCTGGGGGGCAGATTACGGCCCATTCGTGCTCGTGCTGGGGCAGTGGTGGCGTCTGGTCACTGCCATGTTTGTCCACGTCGGGCTGCTGCATCTGGCAACCAACATGTGGTGCCTCTGGAATCTGGGGTTGCTGGGCGAGCCCCTCCTTGGGCCGTTTGGGATGTTTGCGGCTTATCTGCTGACCGGCATCGCGGGCAATCTTCTCAGCACGGCGGTGCATCCGGGAGTTCATGGCGGCCCTCAGGGCATCGTGGGCGCAGGTGCGTCTGGTGCTGTGTTTGGACTAGCTGGGGTGCTGATCATTCTGCTCAAGTCGCCGCTGCTTCCCCTGCCGCAGGCCGAGGTTGGCAGACTGCGTCGCAGTGTGATCTGGTTCGCGGTACTGAACTTCGTCATCGGCGCTGGCACCTGGGTCGCGCGCACTCGCCTGCAGATAGACAATATGGCCCACCTAGGAGGCTTCCTCAGCGGGCTGGCCTTTGGTATTCCACTTGTGCCGCGCATCGGCGCCGCCCGGGCCCAGTTTCTTCGCAGGCGATGGATTGCTACCGTGGGGATGACTTTCCTGCTTCTTCTGCTGTGTTTCGGGGTCAGATCTTTCTGGCGCGGCTGAGAGATCTACCCAAAGGCCAATGTTGATCTGGCCATTGCTGAACCTTTTTATCCGGCACGTTTATCCGGCACGGGTCCGCCGCAAGGCTCTGACGACTTCATTGCGACGCCAGGATTCTGACGTTTTACGGCATCAATCCGGTCATGGGCGGAACGCAGCTGGAAGAAAACCACGACCGGATTGTCCCCGTGCGTTAGCGGACAGCGGTTGCGGCGAACTTCTTGACCATGGCCAGCAGTAATTTGCGGTCGCTGTCATTCAGATTGGTGGAATAGCGCCTTATCTGCGTAAGGAAACGTAACTCGTCGTCCGTCAGACTGTGCGTATTCAGTTCGCGGCTAAGGCTATCCTCGGCGAAAAACTGCGCTAATGGCAGGTCGAGAGCTCCTGCAATTTTCGAAAGCGTGTCGAGAGAGGGAACCGTATGGCCGTTCTCTACTCTTGACAGGTAGCAGCGCAGCAGGCCGGTGCGCTTCTCTATGTCTCCCTGCGATAAACCCTTCTGTAAGCGAAAACCCTTAATTGTTGTACCTATTTTCATGTTTGTGGTGGCTAACCCCACACTTTCCCCTCTTTGTGCGAATCCGAGCAATATCGAGGTGTTGGCTGCATAGTTAACACGCAGGAAGTAGGATATGCAAGCATTATTTTTGCAACCATTCGTAAAGTTTTTACGTCAGATAGAAATTTGGCTTTTTACGGTACCTTTGCGCGTCCCGCTGAGGCTAGCTTGGTGATTTAAGTCACCTTTTCAACGTCTTAGCGAAAAAAGTCGTCATCCGCTGCTCTGCATCTTTCGCATCCTGCGCGCGATAGCCAGCCGTATTATTCGGGTTCTCGAAAGCGTGGCCGGCATCCGGGTAGATTTTGATATTCGTCGGATGGTTCAGCTTCTTAAGCGCAGATTCGAAAGCATTTACGTCCGCAGGTGTAATGCCGCGGTCCAAGCCTCCAAAGTTGCCGAGCACCGCAGCATGAATTTTTTCGATCGAAGCCGGATCGGTAGGGAGGGAACCGTAATTGATTGCCACCGCACGCAACTGCGGGTCAGCCACTGCCAGCTGCACCGCGAACCCGCCCCCCATGCACCAGCCCACTGCGCCGATGCGGTCAGCAGCTACGTCTTTGCGCCCGGCCAGGTAGCTCGTAGCCGCGAGAAGATCGCGGACGCCGCGATCCTGAGGCAGGCCACGCATCAACTCATGAGCCACCTCCGGATCAGTCGCAACCTGCCCACGGTAAAGATCGACGGCCAGTGAAACATATCCCTGGCGGGCCAGATCAGCAGCCTGCTGCTTGACCCAGTCGTTCAAACCCCACCACTCATGGATCACTACGATAGCCGGGTGCGGACCCTGGCCAGAGGGCAGGTAAAGCAGGCCATGAACCGTCTCTGTTCCGCTGGGAAAGGAGATGCTTTGAGGTTCGGCGGCATGCACGGTAAGCGTCAGAAGAGCGCAGAGGGAAAACAGGAGCAGCGTACGTCGCACAACACACCTCTTAAAGGGCCCGGGTTTTTAAGCGCACGGTAATGATGCCACACCGGGACGGCATTGTGCTGCGCCCGGTCAATGAATTTGTAGATGATCCACAATGGTTTTGCCGCGGCACATCTCGTAGTCATGAATTGACATCGGAACCAGTGATGCTCACGTTACCCCATGAAGATAAGACCTGAGGACGAATACGGATGGAAGCAGGCCATTCGTCAGCTCCCGCCGATCATTTACAACGAGCTCTTTCGGACCCGAGCTTTTGTGATCGCGGCTGCGATTGCGTTTTATTTCCTATTGTCGCTGGTGCCGCTGCTTTTCATCTTTTCTTCCCTTCTGGGCTATCTGCCGATCCCGAACCTGTTCCAGCAGTTGCTGAATATGATGGCCGCCCTGGTGCCTGCCGACGCTATGGCTCTGGTGGAGAGGATCGTCAGTGGAGTGTTGACCACACACCACCAGGGGCTGCTCTCCTTCGGAGTATTGACTTACCTGTGGGCCTCTACAGGGGGCTTTTCTGCGCTCATCGACGCGCTCAATGTAGCCTATGACGTTGAAGTCACTCGGCCATGGTGGCGCGACCGTTTGCAGGCGCTGCTGCTGACTTTCACCAGTGGGGCGCTGGCCGTCATTTCTCTGATCGCCTTGCTCAGTGGTCCCCGCTTTGGTCACTTCATGGTAAGGACATTTGGCGTACCTGAGGCATTTGCAGATCTATGGCCTGCGCTGCGCATTGCGGTTATGTTTGTCACTTTTGTTATCGGATTGGAACTTGTCTATCTGATGGGGCCTAACCGGAGGAGCCGCGTATGGTCAACGCTGCCTGGAGCGACCTTTGCCGTTGTTACATGGTTCCTCGGGTCATTTGGGCTCAGTTTTTATCTGAACCATATGTCCAATTACAACGCTACCTATGGTTCCCTCGGGGCGGTAATCGGACTGATGCTCTGGCTCTATCTGACCGGCTGCGCCATCATTGCGGGCGCGGAGGTGAATGCGGAGCTCGAAAAACAGCGGAGAGGCAGGGTGGCAGCAAGAAAGCTCGGACGCGCCATACCGGGCATTCCCGCTGCCTGAGCCTACTCTTCAGGCAGTTGCGATAAGGCCTCCGTCAGTGCCTCTGCCGCATGCAGGAACTCGTGCGCGAGTTGTGTTTCATGGGACTCGGTAGACTGCTCGGCCTGACGCAGCAGTTCCCGGGCGGCGGCCGTAAACTGCGCAAGGTGGGGGCTGCTACGAGCGTGGCGTACAGCATCGTCGATCCGGCGGCTTGTCTGCTGCAGTCGCTTGACGTGGTCGGTTTTGGGGGCCGGTAGCGCGGGCACGGAGCTTCGGTTTTGCCCATAAAGGCTGGCCAGGGCAATGTGTTCGGCGGTTCGCAGCACTTCTGCGGCGGCGAAGGCGGCGTGCTCGGCGTTCCTGCCCTTCTCTGATAGGGCTTCAAGGTAAAATTCAGCCCCGTATTCGAGAAAGCGGGAGACAAACTCGCGAGGCGCGGCCTGAAGCTCGGCAGCGACAGCGGCAGCCCGTCCCAGATGGCAGTAGGCGCGCTCCAGATCATTCTCTGGAGGGGTACCGGCGTGCTTTTTGGGTCGCTTCTTGGCAGGTGTAGTCGGGGGCTTTTCGAGCGCGGCCGACCGGGTCGCCTTCTTCAGAGCTTTGCCGCCATGGTCCGGCAGCAGATTCTTTGGCATATCGATCCCTCAGCCTGATAGATGCATTTTCAAGCTGAGTGGACTTCACGGGCAGAACAGAGCACCTGGTTGGCCCATGACACTGCGTCCACATAGACCTGGGTAATGAAAGACTCAGTGAGGCCGAGGACCTGCTGTAAATCGCTACAGGCTTGCCAATTGCCCTCTTCATATCTCCGTCTGAGGTGGAGAGGCATGCCGACAAAATTTGGCTCGCCGAGCAGCGCCGCCTTGACCTCAGGCCGCAGGGGCAGGGAGTCAACCACCTGCTGCATGGGCGATTCCAGAATGGCATCCACGAGCGAGAGCAGCCCCAGAAGGTATTGCTCGGCCGAGTTTTGCTCAATCGGCGGGGCAAGGAGCTCGCAGAAGCGAGCCCGCTCAAGCGCCAGAGAAATCAGCGTAGGCTGCTGGTTTTCAGCCAGCACACCCGCCAAAGCGACTGTGACAAGCTTGCGAAACTCCTGCTCGCCTATCATGATCAGGGCGTTGTGAATGGACTGTACCTCTCGGCGCAGGCCAAACAGGGCAGAGTTGACAAGCCGCAGCAAGCGATAGCACAGAGACGCCTCCGCTACCACAAGCTGTTCAATGCTTTTCATGTCGAGCGGCGTCTGGGAGAGAGCTGCCAGCAGTCGCATGTAGGTCGTGTGGTTGGGCGGAATATCACGCTGCGCGATCACCTGAGGGCGCGAAAAGAAATAGCCTTGAAAATAGGTGTTTCCCTCACGGCGCGCTTCTTCCACCTCCTCCTGCGTCTCGACTTTTTCGGCTAACAGCTTGATATTGGTTCCATGAACCAAGGCATAGATGGCAGCGCGATCGGCAGCGGAGGATAGCTGAAAGTCCACCTTGATGAAGTCGGCAAACTGGAGAAGCGGCATGCGCGACGGCAACGGTGAAAAATCATCCAACGCAAACCGATAACCCTTCCGGCGCAGTTCGCTGCAGGCGGCCAGCACCGCTTCATCCGGCTCGACGTCCTCCAGTATCTCCAGCACCGTCGTTGCGGGCGGCAAAAGGGTGACCAGTCGCGATACAAGCGCATCGCGCGTGCAGTTTAGAAAGATTGTTCCCGGATCTGAGTCCATGCAGAGAAGAAGGTAACTATCCATCACCTGCTTGGTTGCAGACTCCGGTGAGCCCGAAAAGCAATTCTCGAACCCCTCGCGGAAGAGGAGTTCGTAGCCGAAAAGCTGGAGGTCGCTGTCGAAGATCGGCTGTTTGGCTAGAAAGCGCGTGGGTGCAAGTACCTGCATTCTGGGTCTTTCCAGTTTCAACGTGCCAGTGGCTATGCAATCCATAATCTTTCCGCTTCAGGGCGATAAGCCTGATAGCGAATGGCCTCTCAACTCTACAATTCCTATCGGCCATGGAGGAGGAAATGTGAGGTAAAACTGGTTGCGTGCCCACTTTCATCCTGGCGCAAGAAGCTAGTGAGCTCCGACGGGAGCCTTGGTTGCTTTTACCTTGCGGAAGAGCCAGACCAGGGCGACACAACCGAAACACAGGATCGAGGTCCAGCGGAAAACATCGACAAAGGCCCAGAGCAGTGCCTGCTGACCGAGTTGCCGGTAGAGCTGTCCCTGGCTGGCAGCCAGCGCATTTGCAGGATTCGTGTGGTGGCCGAGATAGCTTGTAAGACTCTCCAGTCGCTGCTGAAACCAGTACTGGCTGGTGCTCACGTAGTTCGTCATCTCGGTCTGGTGGACATCGGTGCGTCGGGTTAACAGCGTCTGTGCCACCGAGATGCCGATCGACCCCCCGACATTTCGTACCAGATTGAAGATGCCGCTGGCATTTCCGATTTGCTCATTGCGCAGGGTGCCATAAGCCTGGGTGGTGATCGGTACAAAGACAAAGCTGAGCGCAAAGCCGGTAATAATAATTGGCCACAGCAGGGTTGTTGGGCTGATGCTGAGATCTACATTCGCAAAGATGATCGAGGTGATTCCGAAGACAATGAAGCCGAAACTCAGCAGATAGCGCGCATCCACCTTGCCGCCGAGCCACCCGATCACGGGCATGCCAAGAATGGAGCCTATACCGCGTGGGCCTACCACCAGACCGGCGGTGAAGGCGGTGTAGCCCAGTAGCTCCTGATAGAAAAGCGGCAGGACTGTAATCATCGAGTAGATGCACACGCCAAAGACGGCGATGAGCAGACAGCCGACCGCGAAGTTCCAGTTCTTCAAGGTGCGCAGGTTTACCAGCGGCGTCTTATTCCGCCAGGAGTGGACAATAAACCAAACGAGGCTCACCACGAGAAAGAAGGTCGCCCAGCGGATCCAGGTAGCTGCGAACCAGTCATCCTCCTGGCCTTTGTCCAGAATCACCTGCAGGCAGCCTACCCATACCGCCAGCAGTCCAAAGCCCAGGTTGTCGAAGGGGGAGACTTTGGCGTTCTTGATATAGGGGGGATCATGCACGAAGCGGCTGATCATAAAGACGGCCAGAGCGCCGACTGGAATGTTGATGTAGAAGGCGTAGCGCCAGCTGTAGCTGTCCGTCAGCCAGCCGCCCAGGGTTGGCCCCAGCACCGGGGCCACCACAACTCCAAAAGCGAAGACGGCCATGGCCGCGCCACGCTTCGCCGGAGGAAAACTCTCCAGCAGAATGGCCTGGGAGAGCGGTTGCAGGGCGCCTCCTCCTGCACCCTGCACAATGCGGGCAATGAGAATGAACACCAGCGAAGGTGCGGCTCCGCAGAAAAAGGAGGAGATGGTGAAGATGATGACGCAGCTAATAAGAAAGCGCTTCCGGCCAAACTTCAATGCAAACCAATTGCTGGCCGGCAGAATGATGGCGTTTGCGACCAGGTAGCTGGTCAGCACCCAGGTGGCTTCATCCGTAGTCGCCCCCAGCGAGCCTGCGATGTAAGGAAGCGCAACCGAAGCAATTGCTGTATCGAGAACTTCCATGAACGTCGCCAGCATCACGGATGCGGCGATCAACCAGGGATTTACCCCCGCATTTTGAGCCGAGTTGGAGTCAGGAGGGGGCATCCAGGTCCTTCCGGAGGATTTCCAGCGATCTTTGCTTGATTTAAGACGATTGCCTTACGGCCAGCTATTTAGAGGAGCAAAGGATGGTAATGGATGCATTTCTTTGGGCTTCAATGACTTGCAGCATTCAGTAAAAAATAGCGATAACCTCTGCATCCTTGAGTGCGATCTCGCCATCAGATAAGTTGACAATAGAACACTCAAGTGCAATGCTGGGACAGTAAGCACTCGGTACAGGCGGCTAAAGGCATATGGCAAAAATTATCGGTATTGATCTCGGAACGACTAATTCCTGCGTAGCGGTCATGGAGGGTGGCGAACCCAAAGTGATCCCGAACGAAGAGGGCGGCAGGACCACCCCTTCGGTAGTTGGATTCACAAAGAGTGGAGAACGGCTGGTTGGTCAGGTGGCCAAACGTCAGGCGATCACCAACCCTGAGAATACGATTTATTCGATCAAGCGCTTCATGGGGCGTCGCTATAACGAAGTAAACGACGAAATGAAGATGGTTCCTTACAAGGTCAAGCAGCAGGGGGATCACATCGTCGTCGAGGCGCAGGGGAAGGACTACACTCCACCCGAAGTTTCAGCAATGATCCTCCAGAAGCTCAAGAAGGCGGCCGAAGACTATCTCGGAACTTCTGTAACTGAGGCGGTGATCACTGTTCCGGCCTACTTCAACGATGCGCAGCGCCAGGCGACGAAGGACGCAGGCCGCATCGCCGGTCTCGATGTCAAGCGCATCGTGAACGAGCCGACGGCAGCTGCACTGGCCTACGGCCTGGACAAGAAGAAGGATGAGACGATCGCGGTTTACGACTTCGGTGGCGGTACTTTCGATATTTCTATTCTCGAAGTCGGCGAAGGCGTTATCGAAGTCAAGTCTACGAACGGAGACACCCATCTTGGCGGCGACAATATCGACCAGAAGATCGTTGACTGGTTGATCGACGAGTTCAAGAAGGACGAAGGGTTGGATCTGCGCGCCAAAGGCAATGAGATGGCGCTGCAGCGGCTCAAGGATGCGGCAGAAAAGGCCAAGATTGAGCTCTCAACCACCATGGAGACCGAGATCAATCTGCCGTTCATCACGGCGGACGCAACCGGGCCTAAGCACCTGGTCAAGAAGTTGACCCGTGCGAAGCTCGAGCAGCTGGTCGAGGACATCCTGCAGCGCTCCATCGAGCCCTGCAAGAAGGCAATGGCTGATGCTGGTGTCGATGCGAGCAAGATCGACGAAGTGGTGCTGGTTGGTGGACAGACACGCATGCCGCGCATCCAGCAGATCGTGAAGGAACTCTTCGGCAAGGAGCCGCATCGCGGTGTCAATCCGGACGAAGTAGTGGCGATCGGCGCTGCAGTGCAGGCCGGGGTGCTCGCGGGTGAAGTCAAGGATCTGCTGCTGCTCGACGTTACTCCTTTGACGCTGTCCATTGAGACGCTCGGAGGCGTAGCGACGCCGATGATCCCGCGCAACACAACGATCCCGACTAAGAAAACGGAGACGTTTTCGACCGCCGGAGATAGCCAGACTGAGGTCGAAGTTCATGTGCTGCAGGGCGAGCGGCCGATGGCAGCCCAGAACCGTACGCTTGGCAAGTTCAAGCTCAGCGGCATTCCCCCGGCTCCGCGGGGGGTACCTCAGATCGAAGTCACCTTTGACATCGATGCAAACGGCATCCTCAATGTGACGGCGAAGGACAATGCTACCGGTAAGGACCAGAAGATTACGATTACGTCCTCGTCGGGTCTAAGCAAGGAAGAGGTGGAGCGGATGGCGAAAGAAGCCGACGCGCACGCCTCGGAAGACAAGGCCAAGCGGGAGGAAATCGAAGCCCGCAACGGTCTCGACAACCTCGTCTATAGCGTCGATAAGATGCTGAAGGAAAGCGGGGATAAGGTCTCCGGCAGCGATAAGGCTGACGTGGAGACAGCGCTTGCCGAAGCAAAGAAGACGCTGGAAGGTACGCCGTCGGTCGGTGATCTGAATGGGGCGCGGGAGAAGTTGACCGCAGCTTCCCACAAGCTTGCCGAGGCGATGTATAAAGCGAACGCCGCGCCTCCGGCGGATGGAGCGCAAGCCGTAGCCGGTACGGCGGATGAGAAGAAAGACGAAGGCGTAATCGATGCGGAATACGTCGACGTGGACGAGAAGAAGTAAAGGGCAGACAGGCAAGACCCGGTGAAAGTGTACCGGTGGCAGACACGCGGGGCGCGCTCATCGCAACATTGGGCCGCCCCGCGGTTTTCTATCTAGTAGCTAGTAGTAGGAGCCGTGGGGAGCAGTAAATGACAGATACCCTTTGGAGATGTGAGCAGTTGAGGGCTGGAAAGGTCTACAACAGCGTGATGTTTAATAGCCGGAAGGAAGCCGATGAATTTGTTGCCCAGATGACCCGGGTCGAACCGGACTTATTCTGGCGCGTCGAAGCCATTCCTGTCAGCATGGTTTGGAACTAAATTCCAGCAGTTGACTCTAACGCTGCGGGACCGAAAGATGAAACTCAGGAAAAGCGGACTGTATCGGGTCGAGCATGCCGGAAGGAAATGAAATCCACCGTTTCGCTCTCCGGCATGCAACGGCTTTTGCCGGAAGGCGAGTGCAGGTTGACTCGCCCAATGGCGGGTTTGCTCATGCAGATTTGCTGGATCGCCGGATGCTTCGCGGGGTTGAAGCCTACGGCAAGCATCTTGGCTACTTCTTCGGCCGCGACCTTATCCTGCATGTCCACCTGGGCATGTATGGAGATTTCCGGGAAGGGCAGATGCCCTATCCAGCGGCGAAGGGCGCGCTCCGGCTGAGGATGTGGACAAAGACAGACTGGATCGAGTTGAGGGGGCCTACCGACTGCTCAATCTTCAATGAAGAGCGGTGGAAGGCGCTGCTTCAACGCCTGGGTCCCGACCCGCTTCGCGAGGATTCTGATCCCGCTCCAGCCTTTGCCCTCATCGAACGCCGTGCTACGCCGATAGGGGCATTGTTGATGGATCAGTCGGTATTGGCTGGGATAGGAAACATCTACCGTGCTGAGTTACTTTTCCGAGCCCGTCTTCACCCGTTCCGGCCAGGCAGTGCGGTGAGTGCCAGCCAGAGGAAGGGCCTATGGACGGAGGCAAAGAAACTGATGCGAAACGGAATGGTCGACCGCCGCATCGTAACGACCAGGCCAGCAGACCGCTCGCATCGCTCCCGTCCGGTTCATGATGAAGATGTGCATTATGTTTACCGGCGACAGGGCAGACCATGCCGGGTTTGTAGTGTGAAGATTGAGAGCAGGCAGATAGCTGGGCGGACAGTTTATTGGTGTCCCCAGTGTCAGAAGGATTAAGAAAGAATGCCAACTACACCGCAGCAGAAAGATTATTACGGCATCCTTGGGGTAAAGAAGAACGCGACTTCGGACGAGATCCGCAAGGCATTCCGCAAGCTTGCCCGCAAGTATCACCCGGATGTAAACCCGGGAGATAAAAAGGCTGAGGAGAAATTCAAGGAACTCTCAGAAGCGAATGACGTTCTGAGTGATGAGAAGAAGCGCAAGATCTTTGATCAGCTTGGCTTTTACTCCGACCAGATCGATCCGGCGGCCGCAGAAGCGGCGGCGCGCGGCGGCTACGGGTCAGCCGGGGGACGAGGGCAGCAGGGTGTCCCCTTCGACTTTGGAGGCTTTGATTTCTCAGGTTACTCGGCCCAGCCGGGTGCGCAACAGCCATCGGGGAGCGAAGGCGGGTGGGGTAACTTCCGCGACATCTTTTCAGGGATCTTTTCTCAAGGCGGCCGCCAGCAACAGGGGCCGCAGCCCGGCACCGACCTTGAGTATCAGGTAAATACGGATTTCTGGACGGCAATTCGTGGCGGCACGATGAAGCTGCAGATCCAGCGCCAGGAGGTCTGCCCGACCTGCAAGGGCAAGGCTTCGACGGGGGGACCGCAGACCTGTCCGGAGTGTCACGGGTCGGGACAGGTGACGCAGATGGGCGGCAGGATGAAGTTCAATATCCAATGTCCAGTTTGCGGTGGATCGGGTAAGGTCCAGAATGCGTGCGCCACCTGTCACGGCCAGGGTACGGTCACGCGCAGTGAGACGGTGGAATTTCGAATCAAGGGCGGCACGCGCGACGGGCAGCGCATCCGGTTGGCTGGTAAGGGCAACGCCGGTCTCAATGGCGGCCCTGCAGGCGATCTCTACCTTGTGATCAGGATCGGTCCGCACCCGGTCTTCACTCGTGAGGGAGACAATGTGCTGGTTACCGTTCCTGTAACGATTGCTGAGGCAGCTCTGGGTGCAAAGGTCGAGGTTCCGACCATCGATGGCCGTGCGCAGTTGAAGATCCCGCCGGGCACGCAATCCGGCCAGAAGCTGCGTCTGCGGGAGCGGGGCGTACCGTCCGCTGCACATGAAGGGGTGCGGGGAGACCAGATTGTGACGGTCGAAATCTTCGTTCCGCAGCTCAAGGATGAACGCTCGAAGGAGATTCTCCGCGAACTGGCGAAGCTCAACCCTGAGGACCCGCGCGAGCAAATGTGGGCCAAAATTTAGGTTGCTGTAGAGGGCAGTTCAGGCGCGAAGGAGGAGCTTCAGTCTTCTTCTTCGCGCTGCTTCTGAGCTTCGCCCATTTCCGCAATCTGCCGGCGCCAGTCCAGTGCTTCTACGAAGCCCTGTGACTCGCGCCAGTTTTCTTTCACGATGACGTGAAGTTCAAGAAAGACGCGCGTTCCCAGCAACGACTCGATCTCTTTGCGGGCTGACGTTCCTATGCTCTTGAGCTTGCTGCCGCCTTTGCCGATCAGGATGGCCTTCTGCCCGGTACGCTCGCAGTAGATGGCTGCTGCGATTCGGGTGAGTGGCAATCTGTCGCCCTTGGCAGGCTCCGGCTCTTCAAAGCGTTCAATGACTACCGCCGATGCGTAGGGCACTTCCTCGCCAGTCTCCATGAGAATGCGCTCGCGAATCAGTTCCGCTACCAGGAAACGCTCGGGTTGGTCAGTGAACTGGTCTTTCGGGAAATAGCGCTGGCCCTCCGGCAGATGCTCTATGAGCTTCTCAGTCAGGCGCTCCAGGCCGTCGCGCTTGCGTGCGGAGATAGGGAAGACCTCCGCAAACGGATACAAAGCGCTGAGCTGCGCAATCAACGGAAGCAGTTTCTCGCGATCGACCAGATCGATCTTGTTGATGATCAGGAAGACGGGGCAGTCCACCTTCTTAATCAATTCAAAGACGAAGGTGTCTTCGCTTTTGGGATCATCAATCTCGATACGCCGGGTGGCGTCGATGATGAGCAGCACGATATCGCGCTGGGCCAGGGCGTCGTGAACCTCCTGCATCATGCGCTTGTCGAGCATGGAGCCCGGCTTGTGCACTCCCGGGGTATCGACAAAGACGATCTGGGCCGCATGGTGCTTACCCTTGACGGCCGGGATATCCACGATGCCGTGAATGCGGCTACGCGTAGTCTGCGGCTTGCTGGTGACAATGGCCACCTTTTCGCCGACCAGCGCATTAATGAGCGTCGACTTGCCGGCATTTGGCCGGCCTAGAATGGATACAAAACCTGATCGCACTTTCTACTCCTCATTCCTGATGCGTGAAACTTTCACGCGCACAATTCTTCGGTCTGTCGAGGCCAGTACCTCAAAGCGCAGGCCCGACTCCTCGATAACCTCGCCGGGCAGCGGGATGCGCCCCGCGATCTCGCTTACCCAGCCGCCTACGGTTGTTGCTTCCATCTCCTCGTTACCCTCGAGTGCATCCGGAAGGATTTGTTCGAGTTGTGCCAGTTCAAAGCTGCCGGGCACCAGCAGCGCGCCATCCGGTTCACGCACAATCGATTCTTCGACACTTTCCGTCTCATGCTCATCAGAAATGGAACCTACGATTTCTTCAAGCAGGTCTTCGATGGTGACTATTCCGGCAACGCCGCCATATTCGTCGATTACGATGCGCATGTGCTGCTTCTCGCGCTGCATTTCGCGGAGCAGCTCATTGACTTTCTTTGTCTCTGGTACAAAGGCGGCGACACGTTCAATGCTGCCGACTGTTCTGGTGTGAGCATCCGCATCGGAGATCTGCAGGAGATCATGCGCGAAAACAATCCCGGTGACGGTATCCAGGGTCCCCTTGAAGACAGGTACACGAGAGAACGGGTGCTCAGCGAGCATGGTCAGAAATGCTTCAATCGTGGTCTCGGTCGCAACAGCGAAGACGGAAGGGCGCGGAGTCATGACCTCTCGCGCTACCTTGTCGCCAAATTCGACCGCGGAACGGACCAGATCACGGTCGCTTTCTTCTAGGATGCCCTCCTCTTCGCCCGCTTCGATCAGAGCCTCTACGCCTTCAGAAGTGGTTTCTTCATCCGTTCTGCGAGGCGTTTCGGCAAGCGCTGCAATGGATAACAGGAAGCTCAAAAAGAAGGTGACTGGGAGCGCGCAGTAGATAAGGGTTCGTATCAGCCATCGCACCTTGGCTACCCATACGCCCCGCGTGCGGGTAAAAAAGACAAAGGGCAAGAGCTGATTGAACAGCATGATTACCAGCACGATACCGAGAACTACCTGGCCTACCTCGGCGACGGTGGGGCGGTCGTAAATCGAGTCACGATCAAAAAGCGCTGCAGCAAAGAGCAATGTGAGCAGTGCGATCGAAAGGTGAGTGAGGACGGAAGCCGAGAGCGCGATGCGTTCCCGTCCCAGCTTGATCTTGGGCTCTACGAGCTGCTCCCATGCATCGATGTTTTCCTGGAATTCCCGGGCGAGAAATTTACCCATTTCCGAATACAGCCGGTCAATATACGACGCGAAGGTCAGTACGATCAGTAATATGGCTCCGGCGGCGATGTAGGCCAGGCTCATCGCGTTCCACTCCGCTGGATCAAGCCTGTCGGAAGGCCCAGTTCGACTCGCAAAGCGGCTTCGTACGCAGCCATTTCGCCCTTGTCGGTCTCATGGTCCAGGCCAGTGAGGTGCAGCAGACCATGCAGCATGAGTATCTGGAGCTCTACCTCGAGCGTATGGCCAAAGCTCTCTGCCTGCCGGGACGCTGTGTCGAGAGAAATGGCGAGATCTCCCGCCATGGGAGACTTGAGCCCGGGTGGAGCGAAGGCTGGAAAGGAGAGCACATCCGTGGCTTTATTTTTCTTGCGGAAATCGCGATTGAGGCGCTTGATGCCTGCATCGTCTGTGAGCAGCACGTCGACGCGGCCGCGAAGTTTTGCAGCCTTCTGCGCCGCATTGAGAAAGCGCGACAGTTCGCGCTTTCTCAATGCGGATGCTTTGAAGCTCTTCGTCGCGTCAGGTTCGATCAGGATCATAAGTGCGCAAAAACAACGCTGGAGGGCGTCAAAGCCCTCCAGTGTTGATGTTATCGCACGCGAGCCTACTGGGGCTTTGCGGAAGATCGCATGATGGCCTCTTCCGATAGCGAAAGTGGCAGCTCCCGCTGCTCGCGGCCGAAGCCATCATAGGCGCGAATGATGCGCTGCACCAGGTGATGACGGACAACATCGCCATCCTCGAATCGGACAAAGCGTATGCCGTCGACCCCTTCCAGAATGCTCATCGCCTCCACCAGTCCGGACTTCTTGGGGTTGGGGAGATCGATCTGGGTTACGTCCCCCGTAATGACTGCCTTGGCGTTGTTGCCCAGGCGGGTGAGGAACATTTTCATCTGCTCGCTGGTAGTGTTCTGCGCTTCGTCCATGATGATGAAGGCGTCGTTCAGGGTGCGTCCGCGCATGAACGCGAGGGGCGCAACCTCGATTACGTTGCGTTCCAGCATTTTGTCGACGCGTTCGGGTTCGAGCAGGTCGTAAAGCGCGTCATACAGTGGGCGGAGATAAGGATCAACCTTCTCCTGAAGGCTGCCCGGCAAGAAGCCGAGCCGTTCCCCAGCCTCGACTGCCGGTCTGACGAGAACGATGCGGCTGACCTTTTTTGCCATCAGCGCGGCGGCGGCCATGGCCACGGCGAGATAAGTCTTACCGGTGCCTGCCGGACCAATTCCGAAGACCATGTCATTCTGCTCGATGGCTTCGCAATAGTATCGCTGGTTGAGCGAGCGCGGCTGCACCATGCGCTTTGTTCCAGCGGAGCGCTGCTTGCCGCTCTCGGCCACGCTTCGCAGCGTTATAGTCGGATCTGCAATTACCAGCTTGAGCATGCTGTGCAGTTCACCATTGTGGAGATTGACGCCGCCGCGCCTAAGGTGTTCAAAATCAGCGAAGATACGCTCAACTCGATTGATCGCATCTAGTTGGCCTTCCACCTGAACCGCGTCAGAGGTGAGATCGATGCGCACATGAAGAGCGTCTTCCATGAGCCGTAGGTTTTCGTCGCGGGTCCCGAACAGGGGCTCGAGGTTGGGCGTGATTTCCAGCGCTTTTTTCATCAAGCGGAAGGATTCCCTCCTGTAGGCACAGGTTGTGGTTGAGGTTCGCAAATGGAAGCGGGAGTGAGCGAAAGCATTTGCAACACCACATCTTTTAGATGCGGGTAGCTGCGGGCCGGATTGGCGATGAGCACCAAATCTTTGCCGTTAATGCGCTCAGACTAGCCCTGTCTACAGGCTGCGTCAATGGAAAAGTCAGCTAAATTTTGACGGATCAGGCTTTGCCTGTGCAAGATTGGTGCTGTGCCATGGAGGCTCGCCTGAGGTGAATAGAAATACCGCGCGCAAAGTATCGCTGATGACTGCTGTTTTAACCCTTGCCGCACTGCCAGGACTGGCTGAAGGCCCTTCACCCGGATGGACAGGCAGTTGGGCAGCTTCTCCCATGGGCTTTACCGTTAAGCCGGATCACGATGCCGCGAACACAACTTACCGCGACATCGTTCACCTTACCGCGGGCGGGGATGGGATCAGGATCCAGTTGACAAATGAGTTCGGCACATCGCCCCTTACGGTTGGCGCATCGCACGTTGCGATCAGCGCAGCCGACGGAGCTACTCAGCCGGGCACCGACCACGCGCTCACTTTTCACGGTCAGACTTCTGTCATGATTCCCGCAGGCGCAATGGTTCTGAGCGATCCGGTTCCGCTCAAGGTGGATGCTTTTGCGAATCTCGCCGTCAGTGTCTATCTGCCCACCCAGCCGATTGCCGTAACTACCTGTCACTCTTTCGCCGACGCTACTAGTTTCACAGCCCCGGGAGATGACACCGCTGCGGCGACCATGACGGGTGAGCAGCCAGATTATTCCTGGTGCTTCGTAAAGGGGGTCGATGTCAAGGCGACGAAGAAATCTGCCGCCATCGTGGCATTTGGCGATTCCATTACTGATGGCGCTCACTCCACCCGCGATGCCAATCAACGCTGGCCGGACCTGCTGGCCCAGCGCCTGCATGCGAATAAGAAGACGGCGGAACTGGGTGTGCTGAACCAGGGAATAGGCGGCAACCGGCTGTTGCACGATAATGCCGGCCCTAATGCCCTCGCGCGGTTTGACCGTGATGTGCTCGCGCAGAGCGGGGTGAAGTACTTGATACTTCTTGAAGGCATCAATGACATTGGCCGTACTGCCAAGCCAATCGACCCCGGTGACGAAATTACCACCGAACAGCTTGAATTTGCTATGGAGCAGATGGTCGAACGTGCCCATCAACACGGCATCAAAGTTTTTGGTGCGACTCTGACGCCTTATGTCGGGGCCGGCTATCAATCTCCGGCGGGCGAGCAGATGCGCCAGGCCTTCAACCAGTGGATCAGAACCAGCGGCACCTTTGACGGAGTCATCGATTTCGATAAGGCCACTCAGGATCCAGCCAAGCCAGACGTATTTCTGCCTGCCGATGATTCCGGCGACCACCTTCATCCGAACGATGCCGGCTACAAGGCAATGGCGAACTCTATCGATCTTTCACTCTTTAAGTAGGCAGTCATTGCTCTTGAGCGCTGGATCGTATAAACTTACGGTTTGTAGGGGATGCGGCAATTGCGTCTCTTCTGCCTGCATCCCATTTCATTCACCTTTAAGGAAGCAACATGGCGAACCACGTATCCTCGCTCAAGCGCGCCCGTCAGACGGTTAGAAAAACTGCGGTGAACCGCGCCAACAAGAGTCGCGTTCGCGGCAGTCTCCGCGCAATGCGCGAGGCGCTGCAGGCGGGCGATCACGCCGCAGCCACCGAACAGTACCGGAAGACCGTTTCTGCACTCGATAAGAGCGTCCAGAAGGGGATTCTGCACGGCAACACCGCGTCGCGCTACAAGAGCCGCCTGAATGCGCGTCTCAAGGCATTGTCGACGGCAAAGGCTGCGTAAATCAAGATCCACGTCGATTTGTAATATGTAATACCCGAAAGGCCCTCAGATTCTGGGGGCCTTTCGTTTGCTCTCGCCCGACCTTGAGGGATCAGCGATGCTTCAAGGTCGCGCTCCAGGCTTTGTAAGCAGCGGGGGAGACCACCTTGAGCTTTGCCTGCATGCGGGCATGACCCGAGCCGCAGACCTGGGAGCACAGGATGGGGTAGGCGCCTTCGACCTCCGGAGTGAAGTGAAGGTGCAGAACGAGGCCGGGGACGGCATTCTGCTTAAGCCGCATGCCGGGGATGAAGAAGCCATGAATCACATCCAGAGCGCGCAGGCGGAGATCTATTTCACGTCCAGCGGGGACGACCAGAACACTCGTGACGATATCGTCGGCGCCGCGGGGGTCTCGCGGGTCAAGCCCTAAAGGGTTCCCATCCGCAGCGTCAACAAGCCGTGGCCGGACCTCCCCGAAAGTCGCATCGGGACCAGGGTAGCGGAAGTACCACTGAAACTGCATGCCGACGACCTCTACCTGCATAGCTGCCGGTGAAGGTCCCTCAAAGCGGTTGGCTGCCCAGAGCCGCTGGGCTGTAATGGCAAGCCATAGGTAGAGGCAGCAAAACCCGAAGAGCGGCAGGACCTCCCATCGGAGAATGCCAGAGGAAACCTGGTGACGCTTCCGGCGGAGAAGAGCGGCGGCCAGCAGGAGGTGAGCGAACACCAGGCAGATTCCAAGAGCGGTGAGGTTCACCCACATGAGCCTATCGATAGCCCAGCCATGCAGAGCGCCATTGGGCGGCATCCACCAGACGCGATTCATACGCCCATTGTCTCAGGCGCTCTGATGATTGCGGACGAGGTCGAGGAAGTGCTGATGGACCCGACGATCGCTGGAAAGTTCGGGATGGAAGGTTGCGGCCATGAGGTGCCCCTGCTCAACCAGGACTGGAAAACCATCACGCTCTGCGAGAGTGCGTACGGCGGGACCCGTTCGTGTGATGCGCGGGGCACGAATGTAGACCATTTCGAGCGGGCCGCCAGGCAGGGATGTCTCTCCGTTGTAAATGGCGGAGTCAATCTGCCTTCCGTATGCATTGCGTTCCACTGTTGCATCGAGCACCGCGAGGCTCTCCTGGTGTGGGTGCTGGACCTCTTTTGCCAGCAGGATGCATCCCGCACAAGTGCCAAAAGTTGGTGTCGTCTGGACGAAGGACTGGAGGCTTTTGAGAAAGCCATCCCGCTCCAGAAACTTGAGAAACGTGGTCGATTCACCGCCCGGAATAATAAGTCCATCGAGTCCGGTGAGTTGATCGGGTTTGCGGACGAGAATGGACTGCGCGCCTAGCTCGTTGAGTGCGGTTGCGTGTGCGTCATAGTCCCCCTGGATGGCGAGGACGCCGATGCGGAGCGGCTGGGTGGCATTCATTGGCATGCTGGGTCCGAATCTTGGATGTGTGGGGTGCGAGTGGCTTCTATGCGCGGATGCTGAGCTTTCCATTGCACTCTGCGCCTGTTGGCAGAAGCAGAAAAGAGACTTGTCTCCTGAGCGCGTCGTTCGGCGCGCTCAGGAGCAGGCGTAACCTTACCAGCCGCGGGTCTGAAGCATCTGCGACTGATCGAGTGCAGCGACCGCCAGCCCTTTCATGGCGCCGGTGCACTCTTCGCTGCATTCTGCAAGTATCTTCGGGTCATCGAAGTGGGTTGCGGCGCGCACGATGGCGCGGGCGCGGATGGTGGCTTCTGCCGGCTCGGCGAATGTATAGGAGTCCTGCATGAAGATGCCCGATCCTACGAAGACAGCTTCAGCGCCGAGCTGGCGAACCAGTGCAGCATCGGCTGGCGTGGCGATGCCACCTGCGGAAAAGTTCGGCACCGGAAGCTTGCCGCTCTTCGCAACCATGCGGATGAGCTCGTAAGGCGCCCGGAATTCCTTGGCTGCGGCATAAAGTTCTTCTTCTCCAAGCACAGTCAACGAGCGCATGTCCTTAACGATCTGGCGCATGTGCTTAACGGCGTGAACGACGTCGCCAGTGCCTGCCTCACCTTTGGTGCGGATCATGGCAGCTCCTTCAGCGATGCGGCGGAGAGCCTCCCCGAGATCGCGGGCCCCGCAGACGAAAGGGGTCTTGAAGGCATGCTTGTCGACGTGGTGGAGCTCGTCGGCGGGCGTGAGAACCTCGGACTCATCGATGAAATCGACACCCAACTCCTGGAGCACCTGGGCTTCGGCGAAGTGGCCGATGCGGCACTTTGCCATCACAGGAATAGAGGTCGAGGCCATGATCTCCTTGATCTTTTTGGGTGAGGCCATACGTGCAACTCCACCCTCAGCGCGAATCTGCGCTGGAACGCGCTCAAGCGCCATGACGGCTACAGCCCCCGCCTTTTCCGCGATCTCCGCCTGTTTCGCGTCAGTGACGTCCATGATGACGCCACCTTTGAGCATCTCTGCAAGACCAACCTTGAGGCGAAGCGAAGTGGTCGTGGTGTGATTGCCGTTCAGATCTGACATGGGAACTCCCTCCGGGGGTGGTCCAGTCTAAATTTCTGGACTATCCCTCAACCTCTAAGTTTATCAGGAGAGGAACAGCTGAGGTTCCGGGAGATTTTTCCCTGGAGGAAGCAGATGCTGCTTCTTTTATATGCTCAAATGCCGGTCCTTCTTCCAGTGAGAAGACACAGTTTCTTCCGCTCTGCTTTGCGGCATACAGAGCTGTATCACCGCGGCGCAGGGAATCTTCCCAGCATTCTTCCCACCCTGCATGTCGGGCTGAGACCTCGGTGACGCCCAGGCTGGCAGTAACACTTATTATTTTGTCGCCGTGCATAATTCGAAGTTTGGCGAGGGCGGCGCGCAACCGTTCGGCGACGGCGGCGGCCTCTTCTCTATTCGAGGCTGGCAACAGAATCAGGAATTCTTCCCCTCCCATGCGTCCGAGTATGTCCGTAGTCCGGGAATGCTCCTGAAGTTCACCGACTACGGTGCGGAGGACGACGTCTCCGGCAACATGCCCATGCTGGTCGTTGATCGCTTTGAAGTGATCAATGTCCAGCGTGATGAGGGAAAGTGGTGAGCCGTTACGGCCAGCGAGTTCCAACTCACGGCGGAACTGAGTTTGTATGGCTCTGCGGTTCAGGGATTTTGTCAGTGGATCGGTGGATGCCAGATGCTCCAGTTCAAGATGGAGCCTGGTGGTTGTCATCCAGATAAAAGCGAAAGCCGAGCCGACGATGGAAAAGATCAAAGTGAGAATCGCCAGGACCTGGAGGATACCGTTTCCAACAATTCCGTCCGCACTTCCGATAGCCAACGCGAGCCCGGCCCTCACGAGATAGCCGACAGTGACTACAGAAAGCACGACCATGTAGCCCAGCACAGGGGTTCGCATATTGGTTCTCAGCTCTTTATTCAGAGCAAGCAATGTCTGTGCAAGCTGGATTGAGATAAGGATGCTGATCAGCACAATCCGCAGGTATCCCTTGCCACCCTGTGCTATTGAGTAGCTGCAGAAGCCGAGATCGACTGCGACCAGAACTCCGCTGAGAAGGGAGACATGGGAGGCCTTGCCGAAAAAGTCGAGGATTGCCAGATGCATGAGGATGTAGCAGAGCAGAAAAGCAAAATTTGCAGCCAGCACCCAGACGATTTCGGGGGTGTGATTCCTTGAGAGCAGCAGGACGGCACACGCACATCCCGAGAAGTAACAAACACTCATCCTGGACACGCCGCGCAGGGATGGACTGCTGCGGTGCATTGCCAAAAGCGCACTCCCTGCCAGGAATGTGAGCAACACAGTTGTGAGAAGAAGTGTACTCAGGACCATCTGTAAAGTGGACCGCCGTGCGAATAGCCTTCGATCTCTAGCTTAATAGAGGAATTGCTATTTCTCAGGCAGAATCAAGGCGTGAGAACAGTAGCAAACTATTGAATCAATTACTTTTGTCATTGCATGAAAATGAAGAACTGCCGACAGGGTCGGACGAGAAGAGTCGAAAGAATCTGAAGCAGGCAAGCTATCTTTCCGGCGGGGAAGCGCTGCAGCAGAGAAGAACTGCTCCTCATGCGTTTCCAAAATCGCGGCCACCATACACGTCAGGCCACCCCGGAGAGTAGATAGATCGATCTCAAAGCAGGAATGGGATCAACGCTCTTACTTCTCGGCGGTAGAGCAGATACTCTTCGCCAAATTCCTGCAGCAGGAATTGTTCTTCCATGCGCAGCTTAATCCAGACAGCAAGGATAGCGAATGCTACTGCGAAATAGCAGTGGGTATAGCCATGGAGCAGGGCGGCGCCTAACCCACCTGCCAGGAGCCCGCTGTAGATAGGGTGGCGTACGAGCTTATAGGGTCCTCGACGGATGAGGGAGTGGTCTTCCTTAATCGTGATGTGGCCACTCCAGTTTGATCCGAGGGAAAAGCGAGCCGAGCAGGCAAAAATAATGCCGCTGATATCCAGGAAAAAGCCGGCCCACATGGCAGCAGGCGACGGTGGCACCTGTTGCTGCCCTAGGGGGCTGATATGGAAATGGCTAAAGGCAATGGAAAGGATCACCGCGGGAAGCACGAGCCGAAGAAGAATGACACGCCATGGCTGGCGCTGGCGCGTTGGTTTGCTGTTCATGGCGCCGATCACCCAGATGACCAGGAGGATGAACCATCCAAAGGTGGCTATGGACGTTAGTAAACGCAGTACTTCAGGGCTCTTCATTGATCCATTCCGTCCCGGCCTGATACATGAGCATCGGTGTCGTCATTCTAGTGTTCTGCCGGGAGAGCTACTCCAGCGCAATAGGAGCTATTCTTCTGCAGCCAATAAAATGCGTAAATCACGAAGATTATTGCCGGTAGGGCCGGTCACGATGCTGTCGCCGAGGGCAGTAAAGAGTGGGCAACAATCGAAGCGCGCCAGAGTCATGTCGGGATCGAAGCCATAGGAGCGGGCACGGCTGATGGTAGTGGTATCGGCGATAGCTCCTGCAGCAGGGCTGTTGCCATCGATACCGTCTGAACCGGCGCTGAACACCACCAATGGCTGGCCTTCAAACTGCCTAAGATCGAACGCTGAAGCTAAGGCAAATTGCTGGTTGCGGCCTCCGCAGCCATGCTCAGGGGCGAGCTGCACGGTGACTTCGCCGCTCGAAAGCAGGCAGACCCGCGGATGCTCACGCCGCAATTCATGGAAGCGCTTGAGCAGATACCGCGACGCATCGACATAATCCCAGTCGTCACAGGTATTATCGATAAAAACCTTGAACCCCAGCTGCTGGGCCCGGTCGCGCGCTGCATTCACGAAGTCATGGTTGGACAGCAGCGTGTCGAACTGCGTGTGGGTGAACGCATCTGCGGAGAGAGCGTTATTGCCGGGAGTTAGGGTCTCGAAGTAGGTTCTTACGGTGGCTGGAAATTTATCTAGAAGATGGTAGCGGCTAAGGATCTCGCTGCACTCTGCCTGGGTGGAGCGATCTGGAAGAGTGGGCGAGGAGGCGACAGCGCCCAGATCCTTGAGCGGGACATCGGCGACGAGTAGCGATAGTTTCTCCGCCTGAGGCGCGGCGAGCGCGAGCCTGCCACCCTTCACCGCGGAGAAGTATTTGCGAACTGTATTAATCTCCGTAATCGTTGCGCCGGATGCAACGAGCGTCTCATGAAAGGCGATGGTGTCTTCGAGGGAGATGCTGCGGTCAAGCGGTAATTCCAGCATGGCCGAGCCGCCGCCGCTGATCAGGAAGAAGATAAAGGTGTCCTTGCCGGCGCGCTTGAGCAGGTTAAGGGCGGCCTCGGCGGCCTCGAACGAGTCCTTGTTCGGAAGAGGATGGCCGCCTGCAAAGTAGCGGATACGCTCGTGAATGTTGAGTCTCAGCGGCCAGCTTTGGCTCCTGGGTACCTCGGGGGCTGAGCATACACCGCGGACATGGATTTTGTCCGGCAGGCGGCTGAGCAGCGCGTCGAACATGCTGAGTGCAGCCTTGCCAAAGGCGATGACGAGGAATTTTTTATAGCGGCTGAGGTCGATCTCGATTGGCTTGAGCGCCTGCGAGGGGTGACGGACGAGCTTTGTGTTTTCAAAGTGAAGGTGACGATCAAACGCGTTGCCCACATCGCATGCATCCAGGGCGTGGGTGAAGATATCGTGGGCAGAGTTGTGGAGATCTTCGATGGTACTCAACACTTCCTCATTCAAATCCGAGCCGGGCGGCTGGCTTTATGGTGTATCTGCAGGTCTCTCCATTGTGCGCTAAAGAAGGCCCTCTCCAGCCAGTAAATACAAATTTTTATCCATGCGAAACTCTGGCCCATTCCCGCTCATGGGGCGAGCGGTAGAAAATGCGTCTGCAGCCACGCCCGGATTGCGAGTTGCACATCTTCAAGCTTGCCGACAAAAAAGTGATCTGCGCCGGCGATCAACACGAGCTGGGCAGGTTGTGGGGCTAAGCTGACAATCTCCTCCACTTCTTCCTGGGGCCCGTACTGATCATGGGTGCCGCTGATAAAAAGCTTTGGCTTCCGGCAGCCGGGCAGGAAGTCATAGTGGTAGTCGCGCCCCTCTGCATGCACCGGCAGGCCGAGAGCGACCGTACCATGCACCCGGTCGTCATTGCAGCAGACCTTGAGGCCGACGTTTGCCCCAAAGGAGAAACCTGCGAAGAGTATCGGCAGGTGAAACTCGTTTTCCAGCCAGGAAAGGGCTGCGCGAACATCCTCCTGCTCCCCGTGGCCGTTGTCATGCACACCTTCGCTGAGGCCGGTGCCTCGGAAGTTGAAGCGGAGAACGGGAAGGTTGAAGGACTGGAAGGCCTTCATGGCGTGGTAAACAACCTTATTGTGCATGGTGCCGCCGCCCAGTGGATGGGGGTGGCATACGAGCACCGCGTATTGCGCATCCGCAGCGCCGGCGTTGAGGAGCGCTTCAAGCCTGCCTGCGGGGCCTCTCAGGTCGTCAATAGTTCTGAGGACAGCGGAGCCGCTGCGATTCGTCGTCATCTCTTCACTATACTGATCGTCAATGAGCCTGAATGAAGTGGAACTGACGCGGCAGCTGATCGATATCGAATCGACAACCTATAACGAAGGCGCGGTGGGCGCATGGCTGGCTGAGTTTCTGGCGGCCCGCGGATTCTCCGTTGAACGGATGCCGGTGCCGCAGGACCCGGAAAGCGGCAACACCGGAGAACGCTTCAACGTATATGCGTGCGTGCCGGGGCAAACCCCTGACGTGGTTTTTTCGACTCACATGGATACCGTACCTCCTTATATCCCTAGCAGTGAGGATGAGAACTACATCTATGGGCGCGGGGCCTGTGATGCAAAGGGGATCATTGCGGCGCAGATAGCCGCTGCGGAAAAGCTTCGCGACTTGCAGGTAAGAGTCGGGCTGTTGTTTGTAGTCGGCGAAGAGCGAGACTCCGCGGGCGCGAAAATCGCGAATGAGCACCCAAAGGGCAGCCGTTTCCTGATTAATGGTGAGCCGACGGATAATCGACTGGCGCTCGCATCCAAGGGGACTCTGCGCGCTGTAATCAAGGCGAGCGGGAAGATGGCACATTCAGCCTATCCGGAACTGGGCGATAGTGCGGTACATAAATTGGTGAACGCACTGGAGCGCTTGTTGCAGGTGAAGCTGCCAACCAATGCAGAGGTAGGCCCCAGCACGCTGAATATCGGAGTGATCGAAGGGGGGCGCGCGCCGAATGTGATAGCTGACAAGGCTCGCGCGCAGGTGCTGGTGCGACTGGTCGGACCTTCCGAAGAGACGCGCAAAGTCATTCAGGACGCTATTTCCGGCCTGGCTGAGGTAGATTTCACCCTGGAGATTCCCTTTATGCGGATGAAGCAGGTGGAGGGGCTGCCAACTATGATTGCTTCGTTCACTACCGATGTCCCGGCGTTGACCAACTGGGGCGAGCCGCTGCTGCTGGGGCCCGGCTCGATCCATGTTGCACATACGCCGAACGAGAAGCTCGCAAAGCAAGAACTGCGTGACGCAATCGAACTGTATACGCAGGTAGCGCAGAGGCTGGTTGGCCACGCGTGACCACGCCCGGGTACAGGCTTCGTTGCTCGGCCCTGGCTGCCACAGTCGGCTGGCTGACAGGCGTGGTTGCGACAGTGCCGTTCCAGGTGCTCGAGGTTGTTCGCAATACCGGCACAGAGCCTCGACTCTTTTTGTCCGCGCTAAGCATCGGACTGTCGGCCTGGAGCTTATTTACCTTTGCCGGAGGTGCGGCTGCCTGGATAGTTATTGCTGTTCCGGTTTCAGTGTTCTTTTCCGGTGAGTGGCTCCTTGCGCATGTCCGACCTGCGGTTGTGTGCAGCGGTCTGCTGGGTGCGATGGTTGCAGCGTTGCCATTCCGCATCTGGACGGTTTTTGATCAGATGCCCTCCGATATGACGAATTTCTGGCTCTACTTTGTATTTACCGTGAGTTTTGGCGCTGCGACTGCCTGGTATTATCTGCGCTTACTGGCGAGGGTGGATGCAGAGGCCCGCGAGCGGTATGCTCAGCAGAGATGACTGAGAAGCTAAACTCCCTCGCCCAAGCCGCCTCTGCCTACCTTCGCTCCGCCCGGCACCAGCCGGTGCAGTGGCATGAGTGGGGCGAGACGGCCTTTGCTCGCGCTGCTGCTGAAGACAAACCTGTCCTCCTGGATATCGGCGCAGTATGGTGCCACTGGTGTCATGTAATGGACCGCGAGAGCTACGAAGACCCGACGCTGGCCGAGGTCATTAACGAACATTTCATCGCCGTCAAGGTAGACCGTGACGAGCGCCCCGATGTGGACAGTCGTTATCAGGCGGCAGTGTCAGCCATCAGCGGACAGGGGGGGTGGCCGCTGACCGCCATCCTTACGCCCGACGGAAGGCCGTTTTTTGGGGGGACCTACTTTCCACGCGAAGACCGCTATGGGCGGCCCGGCTTTGAGCGCGTCCTGCTCGCCCTCTCCAGTGCATGGAAGAACAAGCGTGACGAGGCCCTCGAATCGGCATCGAGTGTGATTGCAGCCATCGAGCATGAAGGCTCGTTTGCCGGTCGTGCCGGTACGCTTGGTCCTGAATTGGTTGATAAGCTGATTGCCAGTGCGGTCCAGCAATTCGATCCTGTCAACGGCGGCTTCGGCTCGCAACCTAAGTTTCCGCATCCCGCGGCACTTGATCTCCTGATCGACGAGGCGGCCCGGACAGGAGACGAGAATGTGCGTCGCGCCGCTTTAGTCACTCTTGGCAAGATGGCGCACGGAGGGGTCTACGATCAGCTGGCGGGCGGCTTTCATCGTTACTCGGTCGATGAGCGGTGGGTGGTACCCCATTTCGAAAAGATGCTTTACGACAATGCTGGCCTGCTGAAGAACTATGTGCATGCCTTCCAGACGTTCGTCGAGCCTGAGCATGCCCGGGTGGCCACAGATATCATCCGTTGGATCGATGAGTGGCTCAGTGACCGGGAACTGGGTGGCTTTTACGCCTCTCAGGATGCGGATATTGATCTTGATGACGATGGAGATTACTTCACCTGGACTCGCCATGAAGCCGCGTCGGCGCTTACACCGGAAGAACTAGAGGTGGCTGAACCGTTCTATGACATCGGCGAAATAGGAGACATGCACCACGATCCGAAAAAGAATGTGCTGCATGTCAAGTACACGGCCGAGGAGATTGCGAAACGGATTGGCCGGTCCATAGAGGATGTCGAGCGGGATCTGCAGTCTGCCAAGCAAAAGCTTTATGCTGCAAGACTGAAACGTAAAACCCCCTTCGTCGACAGAACGGTTTACACCGGCTGGAACGGGATGGCGATCTCTGCCTACCTGGATGCTGCCCGTGTCCTGCAACTGGATGCAGTCAAAGAATTTGCATTGAAGACGCTGGATCGTATCCTGAGGGAGGGCTGGGATGCCGAGCGAGGGCTCGCGCACGTAATTGCTTACGCTGACGGGCATACCTCTTCAGAGCGGGTGCCGGGTATCCTCGAGGACTATGCTTTCATCGTCCATGCAGCGATCGACGCATGGGAGGCAAGCGGTGAGCGGCGCTACTACGATGCGGCCATTGATATTGCTGACGCGATGATCAGCCGGTTCTACGACGCTACGGGTGGGGCTTTCTTCGATGCCGAACAGAGCAGCGGCCAAGTTATTGGCGCCCTTGCAGCGCGGCGCAAGCCACTGCAGGATTCGCCAACTCCCGCAGCCAATCCACTGGCCGCAGCCGCCCTGCTGCGACTTGAAGCATTGAGCGGACGAGCCGAATATCGCGAAAAGGCAGAGGATACGCTGGAGCACTTTGCGGGAATCGTCGAGCATTTCGGCTTGTATGCGGCGACCTATGGGATTGCGCTGCGGCAGTTTCTGGTTGCGCCCGTGCAGGTGGTGATTCTGGGCGAAGACGATGCGGCAAAAAGGCTCGCCGCCATGGCGACGGCGAGGTTTGCGATCAATAAGGCCGTGGTGCCATTGAGGAGAATTCAGGTGACACGGAAAAATCTGCCTCCTATGCTGGCCGAGACACTGCCGTCCCTGCCACAGCTCGCAGCAAGCGGAAGCTTTGCCGTGCTGTGCAAAGGCAATAGCTGTATGCCACCTACGGCAGATGCTGAAGTTTTGCTTGAGGAGTTGAGCCGCGTCTGAGGGGAAATTTCAGGTGCACATCTGATTAAGTGTGAAAGTGCGCCTGGATCTGTACCGATTTTCAGCCGCCATGCCCGGAAGACATGGCGGCTGAGAAGGCTGTTAGCTTTGCATCATCAGGTTGCCGGCCGCGGCTGCTGCTTCGGCCAGGATGCGATGGTGGATCGTGAAGAGCGCAAGTTCCAGGCGATCGGAAACACCGGTTTTATCGTAGACGCTGCGCAGGTAATTTTTGATGACCTGCTCGGTCGTCCCGAGGCGCATGGCAATTTCCTTATTCTTGCATCCCTGGACGATCAAGGCGACGATCTTCATCTCCTTAGGGGTGAGGCGGTCGCGTACGCGAGCGCCCACCATATCTTCATCTTCCTGGGTGCCGGGAACTCCGAGCGAGGGCTGGACCCAGGTTTCACCTTCAGCCACCCGGCGGGTAACGTCGATAAGTGTCGGGCCGGAGACGCTGCGGTAGAGCATTCCCTGGACGCCGGCAGAAATGAACGGCTGTGCCGATTCGCCATGTTCGGCGACGGCCAGAGCGCGACTTTGCGCGAGGCGTAGACGTTCCATCATGAAGCTCAGGTCGGGCTTGAGTGCTGAGGCGAAGATCAGAATCGAACCTCGGAAGGTCTCGATGGCCTGGTACAACCGCTCGACGTCCGGGCATTGCGCTATGATCCGGAAGTCGTCTTCCATAGCCAGAACCTTGGCAGTTCCTGCACGAAAGATGGCTTGATTGTCAGCTAGGATAATTTTGTTCATGACGGCTGCGGCTTCCCCTTTTTGTCAGCTTCATCTCTACCTTTGAACGGTCAGCCATGGCGTAGTTCGTGCAGGCATGTCCAGTAAAAGCACAGAAGAGGTACCTTTCACTGGTCATATCGGCTTTGAGACACATAAACATTTTTATGTCTTTGAATCAGACACCAAGGCATATAAAAACATTCCCAGAGGGGATAAAAGTATTTCATTTTGATTACTTACTCGTACTTGCTTTGTGACTAAAGATATCGTGTCTGCAAAAGATTGCAACTGTAAAAAGGGGTCATATTGCTACAACGAAGGTTGCAGTTCAGGTAAAGACTTTCACAAGCTGCATCCAGAAAAGCTCTACACTAAGTACTCATGAGTAAGCCAGTTATTCTCGCTATTGATGACGATGTAAGCGTGCTTGAGGCCGTGGTGCAGGATCTGCGCCGCCGGTATGGCGCGAACTATCGAATCATGCGTGCGGCCTCGGGCCACGCTGCAATCGATACCTGCGCGCAGCTTCAGCAGCGCGGGGATGTGGTCGCTTTGTTCCTGTCGGACCAGAGGATGCCGGGTATGTCCGGGGTGGAACTGCTGGAGCGGGCACAGACGCTATACCCTAATGCGAAGCGCGCCCTGCTGACCGCCTATGCGGATACGGAAGCCGCTATTCGTGCCATCAATACAGCAAAGATTCACTATTACCTGACGAAGCCCTGGGATCCACCGGAGGAGATGCTCTATCCGGTACTGGACGATCTGCTCGAGTCGTGGAGCCATGGCTACAAGCCGCCTTTTGAGGGCCTGAAAGTGATCGGACCGCGGTGGTCCCTCAGAGATCATCAGGTCAGGGATTTTCTTTCCCGAAATCAGGTTCCCTATGTATGGCTCGATCCGGAGAAAAGCGATGAAGCCATCGGGCTGATGGAGCGCTACAAGATCGATGAAAAGCGTCTTCCGGCGGTGCTTTTCCCGGACGGAACCTCATTGATGCAGCCTTCCCATACGGAACTGGCAGACCGGATTGGCCTGCGGACGCAGGCTCAGGATGAGTTTTATGATCTGGCGATTATCGGAGCTGGTCCGGCAGGCTTGGCAGCGGCAGTATACGGGGCGTCTGAAGGGCTAAAGACGCTGGTAATCGAGCCCGAAGCGCCGGGTGGTCAGGCAGGCAGCAGCTCGCGGATCGAGAATTATCTTGGTTTCCCTTCAGGGCTGAGCGGGGCCGATCTGGCACGACGCGCCTATGTCCAGGCTTCGCGCTTCGGAGCGGAGTTTTTGACTCAGCGTGCGACGTCCCTCCGGATGAAGAATGATTATCGTTATGTTGTCCTGGGAGATGGCCGCGAGGTTGCTTGCAGAGTAGCGATGATAGGGGTTGGGGTCGATTACCGAAGGCTTTCGATTCCGGGCATCGATCAGCTGACCGGTGCCGGTGTCTATTACGGAGCCGCGATGACGGAGGCGCTTTCCTGCCGCGATGAAGAGATTTTTCTGGTGGGTGGGGCGAACTCGGCCGGGCAGGCGGCTATGCATTTTGCGAAATATGCCCGCAAGGTGACAATGCTGGTACGCGGCGAGTCGCTTGAGAAGAGTATGTCGAAGTACCTGATAGATCAGATCGCCGACACGCCCAACATCGATGTCGAGACGCACTCTCAGGTAGTCGAAGTGTTTGGGGAGCAGCGGCTGGAGTGCATTCGAGTCAGAAACCCTCAGGGCGAGACGCAGCGTCAAGCCAGCGCTCTCTTCATCTTTATCGGTGCAGCCCCGCAGACGGAGTGGCTGCCGGACACGATTATGCGCGATCCGTATGGATTTATACTTTCCGGGCCGGATTTAAGAATCGAAGGGCGGTTGCCGCGAATCTGGAAAGAAGATAGGGATCCCTACCTGCTCGAAACGAGCACGCCCGGCGTTTTTGTAGCCGGAGATGTACGCCACGGCTCGGTCAAACGGGCCGCTTCGGCGGTGGGGGAGGGTTCGATAGCTGTGCAGTTCATGCATCAATACCTTGCACGTTTTTAGTAAAAAGACGCGCTTTTGAGACAGAGGGAATGACGGACGCCAACCAAAGTAGTCCCCGTAGTGGGCCCCAGGATATTGTGGACAGCAAAATCGTCCCCGCTCAACAGCTTTACTCCGAACTGAAGCAGATTCCTGTCTTTGCCCATATCAAACCGGCAGATCTGGAATGTCTCGGGGACGTGGAAGTCGTTGAAATGGAGCCCGGCTCTTTTCTTCTGCGCGAGGGCGAAGCCAACTTCCATTTCTGGGTTCTGCTCCAGGGGGAAATTCGGGCTTATAAGGTTGAAAGCGACCGCACGGTCCATCCGATCGCGACGCTCAAGAGCGGGGATACTTTTGGGGAAGTGCCGATCCTGATCGGGAGCAAGGCGACTTCCGTAAATTCCGAAGTCATCACGCCGAGCCGTCTAATTTCCATCAGCCGCGAAGGCTTCTGGCGTCTGATGGCGACCTGCCCGGTAGTGCGGCAGGGCATCCTCGAAAATATGGCTCGACGGCTGGAAAGCTACCAGGCAATCACCCTTCATCGCGAGAAGCTGATCTCGCTGGGGACTTTGGCTGCAGGGTTGATGCACGAGCTGAATAATCCGGGCGCCGCCGCGCGGCGGGCTGCCTCGCAATTACGTGACAATCTCTTCCGCCTTCAGCAGATCAGTCTCAAATTCACACATGCAGACCTCACACCGACGCAGATGGAGTGCATGCGCAATCTGCAAGAGCGAATTTTGAGCTGCAAGAAAGCTCCCGCCATGAGTTCTATCGAACAATCGGACGCGGAGGAAGAGCTGAGCGAGTGGCTGGAAAATGCGGGCGTGGAGAATGCATGGAAGATGGCCCCGTCCCTGGTGGCGATTGGCTGGAAGCCTTGTGATATTGAGTGCGCCCAACACGAGTTCTCGCCTGAGCTATTTTCCGACTCACTGAACTGGCTGGAAGCGCTGATCTCAAGCGTGCAGCACGTGGCCGCAATTGAAGAGAGCGTGGCCCGCGTAACAGATTTGGTCATCGCGGTGAAAAAATATGCCTACGACGACAAAATCAGCCAGCAGGGCGTCGATATTCACGACAGCATCCAGAGCACGCTGACGATCCTCGGACACAAATTCCGCAATAAGCAGCTGACCGTGGAGAAGGATTTTGCCCCGGAGTTGCCGATCGTGGTCAGTGGTGGCTCCGGCCTCAGCCAGGTGTGGACGAATCTACTGGATAATGCCATCGACGCATCGCCGGAAAAGGGCGCGATCACTGTGAAGACATGGGTCGACGGGCCAATTGTCTGCGTGTCTATTGCCGATGAAGGACCGGGCATCGCGGCGGCGAGTCGCAGCCACATCTTTGAGCCATTTTTTACGACCAAGCCGGTCGGAGTCGGTACGGGGCTCGGGTTGGATATCGTTCACCGCATTGTGGTGGGCCAGTATCGCGGGGCGGTCACCTTTACTTCCGAGCCTGGACGAACGGTTTTCCTGGTGCAGTTGCCGGTGGGCAAGAGAGCTTAAATCAAACCCTGTATCGGGGAAAAAGACGCATGCAACTGGTTGCTGCTATCTGCGTTTAAAGCAGCATGAGTTATTCGCGGATGAGATCTTCCTCCTTCAAGTCTCTCGGTCTCCTCTTGATGCTGCTTGTGGCTGGCTGCGCCAGCCGGCCTGCTTATTACGTCGCCACCCCACCGCCGCCCCCAGAACCAGTCCAGGTAGAGCCATTGATCTCCGTGGCAGAACATAATGGGTTCGTGGATGGAGAGCGGATGGGCGTTGCAGATCGAGATATGGGGCGCAGCTACAAGCCCGGGAGGAGCGAACTCTTTGAGGAGGCGCCGGGCTATTCACCGCGATTGGGTGGGCCGTTTCACCAGTATCGCTACTATTACAGGGATGGATTCAGACGCGGCTATCATGGCGGTTATTTGCATGGCTAGCATGATGCTGAATCCCGCTGCTCTACGAGGTTCGTGCGGCTTTTTCCAACCGGTCGCGAATCGCGATACCGACACCCTCAGCAGCCGGTAGCGGGCAGAGAATCATCTCTACGCCCGCCTTATCCAGGAAGCGAAGGCCTGCAAAGAGGCGCTGGGCCAGCTCTTCAGGATCGCCCCAGTGGCCCCACCGATAGAGAGTTGCATCGATCCCGGCTGCGGCCAGCTGGAAGCTGTCGGCCAGCATCAGTCCAAGTCTGGTTCCCTGTATGTTGGCCTCCTGCGCGGCAGCTCTGAACTCTGTGTATTGTGCCTCGTCGCTGTTGCCGACGAGTACAAGGCGCGCGCGCGGAGCATAGTGGCGCAATCCTACTCCGGGGGAGGGTAGCGCTTCCGGCGCAGTAGCGCGGGTACGGGGCGTTTCTTTGAAGGCTACGGCGTCCGTACAGACTGCACGCAGCTGCTCCAGAGTAATGACCCCGGGACGATAGAGGATGCAGGGATCGACGCAGGCATCGACTACAGTCGACTCGAGCCCGTGGGTCGTCTCGCCTCCATCAAGAATGGCATCGATTCTGCCGTCAAGGTCTTCGGCAACGTGCGAGGCGAGGGTGGGACTGGTGCGTCCGAAGGTGTTGGCGCTGGGAGCGGCCAGAGGAACCCCGGCGGCCCGGATCAACGCCAGCGCCACGGGATGCTCAGGCATCCGCACACCAACGAGTGGCCTGCCTGCGGTAACGATATCCTGAATTCCCCTTGCGCGCGGTAGCAGTAACGTAAGTGGCCCCGGCCAGAAGACATTCATCAGACGTCGAGCATTCTCCGATATACCGGAGGCGACCTGGTCCAGCATCGAGAGATCAGCGATATGAACGATGAGTGGATCCCACGAAGGTCGCTGTTTTGCCGCAAAAATCTTTGCGACTGCCTCCGGATCGAGTGCGTTGGCGCCCAGACCATAGACCGTCTCCGTGGGAAAGGCGACTGTGCCGCCACTGCGCAGGATGGCTGCGGCGCGATCGATCGCAGCACGCGAAAGAGGGGAGTCAAGTGCAGCTGGGTCAACGATGAGGTGAAGAGTATCGGGCAAGGCGCGTCCTTATCTGAGCCTGTCTCTATTATGCTCTGCTATGCACCATCGTCTTATACTCAGAAAATGTCGAGTGCAATTGAGATTGAAGTCAAGTTTCGCGTAACCAGTATTCCCGCGCTGGAGCTAAGGCTGTCGGAGATAGGCTTCGAGCTCCAGACACCCCGTACCTTTGAGCGCAACATCCTGTTTGATACGCCGGAGAGGAGCCTGCGCGCGAAGCAGTCTATTCTTCGCCTGCGCAGCTATGGGGGGCGATGGGTGGTGACACATAAGCGGTTGCCCGACAATCATGATGCAGCCGCGCCGCATAAACACCGCGTCGAAACCGAGACGATAGTCGAAGACGGGGACGCAATAGCAGAGATCTTTACGCAGCTGGGGTATGGTGCAGCATTTACCTATGAGAAGTGGCGCACAGAATATGCCGATCGTGAAGGCCATTGCGTGATCGATGAGACTCCTATCGGAACCTTTGCCGAACTGGAAGGCTCAGAGGCCTGGATCGACCGCCGCAGTGCAGAACTGGGTCTTGGTCGCGAGGAAATTATGACACTGAGCTATGGCAGGCTGTTCGAAGACTGGCGTCGCGAGACGGGCAGTTCCGCTGCCGACCTGACGTTCGCAGCGATCACAGGCTGAGTGCTGGCGTTGCTGCCAGGTTTTCTTATGCTGTGAGGCTGATCTCCGCAATGTCAAAGAAGCGGTCCACTGTGTCGGTAAACCTCAGGTCATCCAGAGTCGCGGAGAAGAACTCCTCTCGTAATGCCTGGGCGAGCTGGATCTGCTTAGGTATGTCGCTCGCAAACCGAGGAATGAAGTAGTCGCGAAAAGCCTTGATCTCACGCATGTAAGCCACAGGCTTCGAGACAAAGAAGCACAAGAAGCCGGCAATGAACTTCAGCTCCTGCCGAACGCCCGGGCTGTCGAACTCGCCGGGCAGATGTTCTGGTGCTCGAAAGCCTGGCGGGAGCTGCAAATCGGCCGCAGACCCTTTAACTCTTGCCTGAAGCAGAAAGATTACAAGTGCTGCTTCATCCTCTTCGTCGAAAGCGGTGTCGGGAGTCTGGTTATTCTCCATGAGGAATGTGCGAAAGAAGGCCATGAGCTTCTCCTAGTTTGAGGTGCGGGGGCGGTGTGGTCTGGCTGGCGGAATACTGGCCGGGTAGCAGGGGCGGACCGGAGCAGGCTCCGAAAATCCGGCACTGCATTCGATCTTGACTGGAGGTTCTCGGACGGGCAACTCTTTGACTTTGAGCCAGCCGAACCCCAGTTGGAGCACCGGTATGGACATGAGGATCAGTCCCAGAACGATGCTGCTGGTGGCGGTTGTGAGCCAGTATCCGAAGCGCAGATTCTTCTGCGAGCTTACTTCAAAGGTGCTGTTATATCGCCAGAGAAAATTGAATCGGAGATGAGCTGTGAAGATGAGAAGCGCGAAAAAGTAAACCAGCGCGAAGGCAAGGGGGATCATGTAGCTTCCGACGCCGATTTTTTCGTGAAGCCAGGTGAGTAGGCCCAAGGTTGCCGGGATCAGCAGAGCGCAGACGCTGAGCACCGCGTCGCAGGACCTTTCCGCACGATCAGTAGCTATTTGTGGCGGAGTGCTGCCGGCGGGGAGCCTCCACGATCTTCTGGTCAGGAGGACGAAAGTCAGGAAGAAAAGGCTGACAATCCCGCAGATCATCCAAAGTATCAACGAATGGTTCGCCGACGATTCCGGCGATGCCAGAACGATGGTTGTCAGGGCTCCAGACATTAGGCTTGTCCGTGACACGAGATTGGCGAAGCAACGGAGTGTAGCAATTGTGGACAGGCCGGTCAACGCCGAAATAATGGGCGGAAAGCGGTCTGCGTGGGGTTAAGCCAGGCTGATGAGCAACCTGCTTCTTTGACTCCACCAAAACCAATTCAAGAAACCTCTCAAGTCGCCGATAAGAGGGCTAAACGGCGGATTCCCCGCTCGGATCGAGGTTACTCTCATGAATTTTCTGCCTTTCTCTTTAAGGAAATCTGTCTCTCTCCGGAGTCTTTTCCTGCTTGCCGCTGCGGCGGCAATGCTTACTGTGGCGCTGCCTGGGCATGCCGATGACCGCCATGTCGAGAAGCGTGTCCCCCCCGTCTATCCAGAGCTTGCGAAGCGCATGCGCATCGGTGGAATGGTGCATGTTTCGGCAACCGTTGCCCCGAATGGGACGGTGACGGCGGTCAAAGCCACGTCGGGCAACAAGATGCTGACCCCGGCGGCGGAAGACGCGGTAAAACGCTGGAAGTTCGCGCCCGCCGACGCAGTCTCGACGGTTGATGTGGATATAAATTTCGAGACTGGCAACTAAGTGCGGCAGCTCGTCTGCTGATTACCTCACAGAGCAACAGGGAGAATGGAACACATCATGTCATTGGCACACTGGAAGCTATCAAATAAATTGCGGCTCAGCACCGGTGTGCTGGTCGTTGCAGTGCTCCTCGGCTCGCTTGCCGCTTACGTCAAGATGCGGCAGGTGAGCCAGCTCTCTGAGAGTGTGGCAGCTGCGCGGGTACCTGCCCTGACAGCAGTACGCGACCTGCGGGTTGCGGCCCTGGCATCTTCATCGGCCCTCAAATCGTACATGCTGTTTGGTGTTGACCCGACCATGGCCAGCAGGTACAAGCAAGAATTTGCTGCGAGCGAGGCAGCAGGTGCAGAGGCCATCCAGCACATTGAGTCTCTGCGTAGCCAGCTGGACACGCTTACCGGCAACGCGAAGATCGACCTGCTGCTCAGTGAGTATCGCGCTTTTCAGCAGGGGCAGGATCGTGTGGAACAGATGGCCGTCGGACAGGGAAGTGACGCGACGAGCAAGGCCTTTGACCTGTTGCAGGGCGAGGTTGCCGACCATGATGCCGCGTTCGAGAAGACGGTCTCTGAGATCGTGCAGATGCAGGTGGCGGCTACGGACCATGATCTCCGCGAACTGGTGCGCGTGAATCATCTCCAGGCGGTCTATATGTGGCTTGCGATCTTTTTCGGCGGACTCGTCGGCAGCGTGATCGCTGAACTCACCACGCGCCGCGTTGTGCGATCTGTGACGCTGGTGGCGGATCGCGCTCACCTGATCGCAGAGGGGGATCTAACAGGTGAGCCGATGCATCTCGATGCAAACGATGAGGTGACGAGTCTCGCGCGCTCCGTCAATACCATGCAGGATAATCTGCGCGAGATGATCCGCACGATGATGGACATCTCCTCGACCATCAACCAGGATTCCAAGGAACTCACGCAGTCCACCTCCGAATCTTTCCGTCGCATCAAGGAGCAGAGCATGCAGACGCAGCAGGCTGCGGCGGCCATGCAGGAAATGTCGATTTCCATCAACGAGGTCTCGCGGCACTCGCAGAACGCTGCGGAGAACGCTAAAGAGGCGGCCACCACTGCGCGCCATGGCGGCTCTATCGTCAAAGAGATGCTGACCAGCATGGAGTCGATCGCAGGCTCGGTGCGCAACACGGCGACGACTGTCCAGCGGCTCGGCAAGGAGTCTGAACAGATCATCCGCATTGTCAACGTGATTGAGGAGATCGCGCAGAAGACCAATCTGCTGGCATTGAACGCTGCCATCGAGGCAGCGCGTGCCGGGGAGCAGGGGCGCGGCTTTGCCGTCGTCGCTGGCGAAGTCAGAAGGCTTGCGGAGAGCACGCGCGATGCTACCAGCGAGATTGCGCAGATGATTCAGGGGATCCAGGTCCATACGCGTGGTGCAGTCGAGGCCATGGACTCAGGAACGGCGACCGTGAATGAGGGCGTCGAAACAACGACTCGCGCAGGAGAAGCCCTGCAGCGCATTATCTCGATGGCCGACCAGGTGGACAGTATGATTGCGCAGATCGCTACAGCATCGATGCAGCAGGCCGAAGCCGCGCGGCAGTCGAGTGCGAACCTCGACACCATCAACCGGCTGGGCGAAGAGAGTGCGGCTGCGATTCCTGCGACGACAGGTATTGTGACCTCGGTCGAAACCGGAGCCAGGCGCCTGCAGGAGCATATCGGGCGCTTCCGCCTTGCCGAATCGCGCAGCTATTCCTCTACCCTGTCTCCGCGCCAGGGGATGCTGGGTCAGGCAGCGACAGCCTTCGGCGACTAATTCGAATCCATATCGGGCAGGCGGGGCTTTACGCTCTGCCTGCCCCTTTTCCTTTCCAACAGGGGATTGCGCAAGCTCTCTGGGTATATCTTGGAAGCGTGGCAATGCAGTTTTTAGAGAATGTTCCGCTTGCGCCCTATACGACATTCGGGGTGGGCGGCCCGGCGCGCTGGTTCGCTGAGGCCGTATCGGAGGAAGAGGTTCTGGAGGGCCTAGCCTTTGCCCGGACACGCAGCCTGCAACTCTTTGTGCTCGGGGGAGGCAGCAACCTCCTGGTGGCAGACGAGGGTTTTAACGGCCTTGTGCTCCGCATGGCGCTGCGCGGATGCAAGGAAAATAACCCGGGTCAGTTCTCTGTGGCTGCGGGTGAAGATTGGGATGGGTTTGTCTCTCTTGCCGTTAGTCGGGATTGCGCCGGAGTCGAGTGCCTGGCAGGAATTCCTGGTAGCGTCGGCGGCACACCTGTGCAGAATGTCGGCGCCTACGGCCAGGAAGTTGCGGAGACGGTGCGCCTGGTACGTGCGGTCGACCTGCGATCCGAAGCCGTCGTAGAACTCGGCGCCGCGGAGTGCGGCTTTGCTTACCGAAGAAGCATCTTCAACTCGACGGAGCGCGGCCGCTACGCAGTGACGAGAGTGGATTTCGATCTAACCCTCGGGGGCGCGCCACGTATTGCGTATGCCGATCTCAAGCGGCACTTTGCCGGACAGCCTACGCCCACCCTGACCGAGGTGAGCGCCGCGGTTCGAGAGATACGTCGGGCCAAGGGGATGCTGCTTACGGCGGATGATCCGGACTGCCGCAGCGCGGGCAGCTTCTTCAAGAATCCAGTGATTTCGAAGGCCCACTATGCGCAGATTGCCGCAGCGACGGCTACGGCTGTCCCGCAGTATCCGGCCGGCGACGCGCAGGTGAAGCTGCCAGCCGCGTGGCTGCTAGAGCAGGCTGGTTTCATCAAGGGCTATGCGATGGGGCAGGCTGGAATCTCTTCTCGTCACACACTGGCGCTGATCAACCGGGGGGGAGCTACAGCTGCGGCTATAGGTGCACTGCGCGATCGGATCATAACCGTGGTTCAGGACAGATTTGGAATCGTTCTCGAGCCTGAGCCAGTCTGGCTCGGCTAACTTCTTTCAAGCTCCCTCCGATTTCGCCGATACACGCAGCATGGGAACAGTAGGACTCTCTTTCGGATCACCTACGTCGGGCACGGGCTTTAATGTGACAAGCACAGTCAACCAGATTGTCACGAACATGCAAACGGTTGAGACCCCGTGGAAGACACAGCTTACTTCGCTGCAGGCCGAGGATACAGCGCTGACCTCGATAGGCACGGATCTTAACGCGCTCTCGACCTCCATGCAGGCATTGACCGATTTCCAGGGAGTGCTCGCAGGCAAGCAGGGATCGAGCTCGGATACGAACACCTTGCAGCTGACCTCCGCAGCGACGACGGCCATCGCGGGCAGCCATACGATTGTCGTTTCACAGCTGGCACAGACCTCGTCTTATGTGAGTGGTGCGATAGCAAACGCGAGCGATACTCTCGCCGGGAGCCTGACGCTTTCAATTGGAAGCGGCAGTTCGCAGACGATCACTCTGAACTCGTCCGACAATACCCTGGCCGGTCTTGCGAATACGATCAACTCGGGCAGTTATGGCGTAACCGCTAATGTAATCACCGACTCCTCCGGATCGCGACTGTCGCTGGTGAGCAGCACAAGCGGAGCAGGCGGCGATATTACCCTCTCCAGCAGCATGACAGACACCAGCAACAGCAATGCTGCCGTAACTTTCACTCAGGCCCAGGCAGGCCAGGATGCTTTGATGACCGTTGACGGAGTCTCTGTGACAAGTGCTTCGAATACTGTCACGAACGCAATTCAAGGTGTGACCTTTCAATTGCTAAAGGCCTCTCCCTCTGAGAACGTGCAGGTTCAGATCACGAATGACAATACCTCGGTGACGACGGCGGTCAATACGTTTGTGACTGCTTACAACAAGGTCCTTACTGACCTGAACACGCAGGAGGGAAATACATCGTCAGGGACGCCGGAGCCGCTGTTCGGCAACCCGGTCCTGGCCAATCTGCAGCAGCAGTTGCAGGCGGCGTTGACGTTCACTCAGCCGGCGCAGGCAGTGGCGACGAATACCACTATCGGAACAAGTGACACGCTCGCCGGGAGCTTGTCGATCGCCGTGGGGACAGGAGCCGCGCAGACGGTGGCAGTGCCTTCGAGTACTCCGACGCTGGCTGGGCTTGCATCTGCCATCAACGCGGCCAATATGGGAGTGACCGCGAATGTGATCACTTCAGGGAGTCAGTCGACACTAAGCCTGCAGAATGCGACGAGTGGGTCGGCCGGAGTCATCAACATCAACAGCAGCAGTCTCTCCGATACGACTACCGGACAGGCGGTCACCTTTGGTGGGTCGCTTTCGGCGGGCGTGACTTCGCTCACGCAACTGGGAATTACCGTCAATAATGACGGCACGCTGGCCCTCAACGGAGACACGCTGAACAGTGAGCTGAACAGTAACTATCAGGACGTGGTGAATTTTTTTCAACCAAGCGGAAACTTCACTTCCTTCGGCGGAAACTTCTCTACGGTGATGGGGAACCTTGGAAACAGTGCGCCGAGCGGGGCAGTTTATCTGGCAATGCAGGAGAATTCGACCACCGAGTCGCAGTTGAATACCAATGTGTCCAATGAAGAGGCAATCATCAACACCCAGAAGGCAACCCTGACGACCGAACTCAATCAGGCGAATTTTACATTGACGCAGATACCACAGCAGCTCAATTACATGAACGAACTTTACAGCGCCATCACCGGGTATAACACCTACCATCCGTAGTGATCGGATCAAAGAAGCGAAATCAAGCAGAGGCTCAGGGGGCGCTGCACAGATGAATTATCAGAACCAGGCAATCGCGGGCATGAACCGCGTGGAATTAGTCGTTGCGCTCTATGACGGCATGATGAAGTTTCTGCACAGGGCTTTGCGGGCGATTGACGCGGGTGATGACGCGGCGCGGCGTGTAGCGATCCGGCGCGTCCTGGATATCCTCATGCACCTGCAGTCGCGGCTCAGAATGGACATTGGAGGAAGTCCGGCGAAGTCTTTGTCAGAGTTTTACGCGGCGGTCTTTGCGCTGGCTATCGAGGGTTCGCGGTTGAAGTCGCGGGAGCGGCTGGAAGAGGCGATCAACTGCGTACGAAATGTACGCGAGGCGTGGCAACAGGTAGCGCGTGACCCTGAAGTGCTGCGCTTGCTGGGTGAGACCGCACCGCAACAATCAGTCGCGGGCGCCGTGGCGGCGTATGCGCAGCCGGCAGTGCACGGCACGAGCTGGACCGCCTGACGAAGCGAGCTTGAGTTGAGTCGAGGAAGCCATGCGCCCCGACGCGAAGAAGCGCGACGGGGCATGGCTCGGTGGCTATGCCTCTGCTGCTTGTTTCTGTGGGCGCAGGAGGGGGAAGAGAATCACGTCCCGGATGGATTTTGCGCCGGTCAGGATCATGGTGAGGCGATCGATGCCGATGCCTTCACCGCCAGTCGGCGGCAGTCCATATCCGAGCGCGCGAACATAATCTTCGTCCATCTGGTGAGCCTCATCGTCGCCGCGTTCCCGCTCGGTGAGTTGCTGCTCGAAGCGCCTGCGCTGCTCCTCCGGATCATTCAACTCACTGAAGGCATTCCCCACCTCGAAGCCGCCAATGTAGAACTCGAAGCGCTCCACCCAGTCCGGTTCGTCCGCCTTCTGCTTCGAGAGCGGCGAAACGGCGAGTGGGAAGTCGTAGATGATGGTCGGCTGGATGAGATGCGATTCGGCGACTGTTTCAAAGATGTCGGCAATCGCTTTGCCGCAGGAGCTGCCGCGACTCAGTTGACCATGAATCAGGTCAAGAGCCGCATAGAAGACGTCAAGCTCCTTACGTTGCTGAAACTCTGCTGTGCCTAATTCATTGAGTGCCCCGCGCGGGGTCGATGGCCTGGAAATGGCCCTGTCGAGCAGATTTAGAAGTGATGCGGAGTTTTCAAAGTCATTGAAAACCGGCATTGCGCCTCCTGCCTCTTTGGGCCAAAATTCGACAATCGCCTCGCGCATGGAGTAGCTGCGCCACTGTCCGAGGTCAATCTCATGCCCGTTGAATGTGGTCTTGGTCGTACCGTTCACCTGCTTAGCGACATAAGTAACTAGCTCTTCTGTAAGCTTCATCAGGTCGTGATAATTCGCATACGCCTGATAGAACTCAAGCATGGTGAACTCAGGATTGTGCTGGGTTGAGATACCTTCATTCCGGAAGTTGCGATTGATCTCATACACGCGGTCCATGCCGCCGACGACGAGCCGCTTGAGGTAGAGCTCCGGTGCTATCCGCAGATACAGGTCGAGATCGAGCGCATTGTGATGGGTGGTGAAGGGCTTCGCTGCGGCTCCGCCGGCGATCTGCTGCATCATAGGTGTTTCTACTTCGAGATAGCCGCGTTCGTCGAAGAAACTGCGAACTGCCCGGAGTACCTGGGCTCGCTTGACGAACGTTTCCCGCACCTCGGGATTCATGAAGAGATCAACGTAGCGCTGGCGATAACGCAGCTCTACATCTTCCAGGCCGTGATACTTGTCCGGTAATGCAAGCATGGCCTTCGAAAGAAAAGTCAGAGTCTCGACGTGGATACTCAGCTCCCCTGTACGCGTGCGGAATAAGTAGCCGGTTACACCGATGTGGTCGCCCATGTCGAGCAGCTTGTACAGTTCAAAGGCCTGGTCTCCCACTGCATCCTTGCGGACGTAGATCTGGAGGCGTTCGCCGCCCTGCTGCAGATGGGCAAAGCCGGCCTTGCCCTGTCCGCGAATGGTCATGACCCGGCCTGCGACCGAGACAGGCACCCGCTCGGCCTCGAGTTCTTCCCCGGTTTTGCTCTCGTAGGAGGCACGAATCTCAGGAATTGTATGAGTGGCCGAATACTGATTCGGGTAGGTTTCACTGCCGAGCGCGGCAATCTGTTTCAGCTTTTCCTGGCGGAGCGCAAATAGCTCACGCTCAAATTCTGATGCGAACACTGAAGGAGCCTCGTGATTGAAGTGTAAGGGTCAGTATAGCGGGGCAGTTGCTGTCTGATCTCTGCCATTGCTGTATAACAGTCGATGGATGGCAGACGGTTCCAATAAGAAGCAGGGCGGTGGGCTGCACTCGCTGGTCAAGGCCGAGCGAATGATGCAGATCGCCTTTGTGCTGCCCGCGGCCGTTTTTATAGGCTGGGCGGCGGGCGCGCTGCTGGATAAGTGGCTGCATACCAGCTGGATCTACATCGTCGGGCTCATCTTTGGATCAGTCGCCGGGCTAGTCGAGGCCGTTCGGCAGGCGTTGCAGATGGGGGACAAAAAGCCATGAACCGCCAGGTAAGCCTATGACCGGAGCAAATCCCTTTTTGGAATTTACAGACGCCGACCTTAAGGACGCGCTGATGCGTGCTCTCAGGACGATCGTCCTGCTGGGGCTTGGCCTGGCGGTGGCGGTGGGTTTTGCCGCCGGGTGGCGTTCGGCGGTAATGCTGCTGGTGGGCGCCATGGTCTCGGCCACAGGTCTTTATGAGTGGCAGCAGCTGATTTCGCTGATCAATGCGAAGCTCGACAATGCCCGCTCACCCCGGTCAACAGTCTGGGTAGTAACGATGTTTTTCTTCCGGCTCGCGCTGGCGGCGGTCATCCTTTATGCTAGTGTGAGGTATCTTCACGGATCGCTCTATGCGCTGATTGCAGGTCTGGGGCTGGCGATGATTGCCCTTACGATCGAGGCAGTGCGCCTCGTGCGTTCCTGAAGGCCGGGAAACTAAACAACCCACATGCTCAGTTTACAGCTAGCTCTCATGCATCTTCTGAACCAGCTCTTCGGCGCGCCCGTCACGGCGCTGCTGCTGAAGCTCGGTATCCATCCTGCGCACCCTGCCGCACCCTTTGACCGCACCGTAACGTTGGAACTGGTAGCGATGGTGGGCCTGCTGCTCTTCTTCGTGCTGGTACGCGCAACACTCAGCGTTGAAAAGCCCGGACCGGCGCAGCATCTGGCCGAGATGATTCACGGATTCGTGAGCGACCAGGGCGAGTCAATCATTGGCCATGGCCATGAACCGCACATTGCTTTCGTAACGACGATTCTGCTCTTCATCGTCTGCTGCAACTGCTTCGGGTTGCTGCCGCATATCGACACGCCGACGGCGAATCCGGTTGTCCCGCTGGGCGTAGCGCTTCTCACGTTTATTTATTACAACTACCACGGCGTCCGAGCGCAGGGGCCCATTGGGTACCTGAAGCACTTTATGGGGCCTATCTGGTGGATCGCACCACTACTGTTTCCAATCGAGATCATCTCTCACCTTGCCCGAATCATGTCACTCACTATTCGTCTCTACGCCAATATGTTTGCAAGTGATCTGCTGACGCTGGTGTTCTTTTCGATGGTGCCTATTGGGATCCCGATCGTGTTTCTGGGGCTTCACTTTGCGGTGGCCTTGATTCAGGCCTATGTGTTTATGCTGCTGGCGATGATCTATCTGTCGCAGGCTGTTTCGCACGATCACTAAGGACCGTGCAGGATTTAAATTCTGCGCTCGATCGAGTTTAGCTTCCCTCGATCGAGGCAGGCCGTGAGCGTGAGGGGGCCAGCACGGTGAGCCTCAACCACCCACTGATGGCACATACTGAAAAGGAAGCAGGAGAATCACAATGCGTAAACTGCAATATCTCTTCATGACTCTGTCTGTGCTGCTGATGGCAGCTCCGGCATATGCCCAGTCCGGCTCGACCGGCGGCGGAATCAGCATGGTGCCGATCGGCGCCGGAATCGGCATGGCGCTCGCCGCCGGGCTTTGCGGCCTGGGCCAGGGCCGCGCAACCGCCTCGGCAACGGAAGCTCTCGCACGGAACCCTGGAGCCCGCGCAGGCATTCAGCTGCTGCTGGTGCTCGGTCTTGCGTTTATCGAGTCTCTCTCGCTGTTCACGCTGGTCATCATCTTCCTCAAGGTGAATTAAGAGCAGTTTCTGCAGAGATGGAGGGAGTCTGGGGAACCGGAACTCTCGATCTGCGCACAAGGCCCTCGATCGTTCGAGGGCCTTTGTGCTGTTATGGAACCGGAAGCGTTGAATTGGGTTATTTCAAACCAACGACAGGAGGACGGGGAGATGAGCCAAATCGACCTTCGCACGGCCAAGCAGGAAGATATCCCGGCGCTGCGCGGGCTCATACAACATTCTGCGCGGGTGCTGCGCTATGACCTTTACTCGCCGGAGACGATAGAAGCGGCGCTCCGGGGGCCACTCGGTTTGGATTCCCAGCTTGTTGAGGATGGCACCTACTTCGTCGCAGAGATAGATGGTGTGCTCGCCGGTTGCGGAGGCTGGAGCCAGCGGCGAACCCTCAGTGGCAGTGACCATGCCGTCAACCGCGACGATGCACTTCTCGACCCGCAATCTGAGCCTGCGAAGATTCGTGCCTTCTTTACCCATCCCGATTACGCACGCCTTGGCGTGGCGACGGCTCTTTTGAGGGCAAGTGAACAGGCTGCACGGCAAGCAGGGTTCTGGCGCCTTGAGTTGGCGGCCACGCTGCCCGGCAAGCCGTTCTATGCTCGTCACGGTTACAAGCTGGTCGAACCTCGCACGGTCGATTTGCCTGGCGGAGGCTTTTTGGAGATCAGATTGATGAGCAAGGTTCTTTGACGACAGACTGTGTTTTGTCTTTCTGAATCATGTGGAGCACTTGGCGTCGGGGAGGATGGCGTTCGCTTAACCGCGGAGTTTTTGCCATTTTTATTCGAGCACCGGAGTAATTGTTCGCTCAGGCGGAGGTTGGCCTGGCAGTGGGCCGCGTGGCACTGTGAAGAAGAAGGTGCTCCCCGAACCTTCATTGCTTTCTGCCCAGATCCGTCCGCCGTGATGGTGCACGATGCTACGGCAGATGGCGAGCCCTAGCCCGGTGCCTCCCATCTCCCTCGAGTCCGATGCATCGACCTGTTGAAAGCGCTCGAAGATCATCTCCAACTTTTCGGGCGGGATGCCGCGACCCCGGTCCTGCACCTCGAGCACGGCCTGAGTGTCGTTCAACGCATGTGCGCGCAGACGAATTTCGCTTTCGTGCGGGGAAAACTTGATTGCATTGCTGATGAGATTCGTTAAGGTTTGCAGGATGCGGTCGCTGTCAACCCACAGGTTTACTGGCTCAGCATCGATACGGAAAACAATGCCGGCACGGGTGGCACTCGAGTGCTGCAGGTCGGTGGCCCGGCGCAGCAGATCGACAGCGTTTACCTCGCCGTAGACCAGTTGCAGCCTTCCACTATTAATGCGCTCGAAGTCGAGAATGTCATTGACCAAACGTACCAGACGGTCGCAATTTCCAATAGCCACGTCCAGCATTTGCGCCATCTTTTCGGGCCGCTTGTCGAGCACTCCTCCGCCTATCAGGCCGAGAGCCGCACGCAGTGAGGTGAGGGGAGTACGAAGCTCATGGCTGACCGTAGAAATGAACTCATCTTTCATTCGATCCAGCCGACGTCGTTCAGTAACGTCCTGGAAAGCAACGACTGTGCCTGTGGGCTGACCATTCGTGATGAGGGGGCAGGCGACATATTCCACCGGGATCGCAATGCCATCTTTGCGCCAAAAGACTTCGTCGCGAACCCGCAGCGGTGTCTTGCGAAAAGGGGTGGCGTCAATCGGACATTCTTCATGCGGGTAGGGGGTGCCGTCAGGCCGACTGTGGTGGATGAGGTCGTGGATCTTCTTGCCCTCAACCTCGGCGGAGGAATAGCCGAGCATGTTAGCGCCGACCTCATTTACGAAGAGGATGCAGCCTTCCAGATCGATGCCGTAGATGCCATCCCCAACCGACTCGAGAATAGATTCACGCTGCCGCATCAGCGTGTGCGCCCTGTTCTCAGCTTCAGTCTTCTCGGTTACGTCGATACCATGGCCCAGCACGAAGGGCGCTGTCTCTGGCAATGCAAGCAGTTTGTTGCGGTAAGCGATGACCCGGACTTCGCCATTCTTGTGTTGCAAATGGAGGCGTCCCTGGGCATCTCCATGGTCACGCAAATTCTGCGCATAGGTTTGCCAGCCGGCTCGATAGGATTCCGGTATCAGGTCGATGATATGGGTACCAATCAACTCCTCCGGCTGGTACCCAAGACCGGCGGCAGCGTGAGTGTTGATAGAAAGTAATCTGCCCTCCATATCGTGAGTACAGACCATGCCGAGCGAGCCTTCGACCAGCTGGCGATATCTGGTCTCACTTTCGCGCAATGCCAGTTCTGCTTCACGCTGGCTGGTTACATCGACTCCGGTGGCGATGATGAAGTTTACCTCGCCCATGTGGTCAGAGAGTGGGGTGGCCGTCCAGTCGATCCTGCGCCGCTTACCGTCTCGGGAAATCCAGTTTGTTTCCCCCGCATAGGGCATGCCACTGCGGACCCTGGAAAGCATATCTGCTCCAGGCTCGCATTCTTCGCTCAAAGCGAGGTTTGCAGGGAGAGTTCGTCCTACGAGTTCGGCAAAGGAGAGGCCGGAAACACGTTCACATGCGCGATTGAAGCGAACGACACGGCCGGCTGTGTCCAGCACCAGCACCAAAGCGCTGATGGTATCGAGTACGGCAGAAACAAAGTTTCGCTCAACGGTGAGGGCACGCTCGACCCGTTGCCGTGCGCGTACGATTCTCTCTTGCAGGCGCGAGCGGTTGTAGAACTCAAGCCGGGTAATTACCTGACGGGCAAGTACTTCAAGCGCCTGAATCTGCTGCTCGCGAAAGGCATGCGGAAGGGGAGAAAGCACGGCGAGTGTCCCAACAGGCTCTCCGTTGGGAGCAACAAGGGGAACGGCTAAATAAGAGCGGCACTGGATGCCGGAGGAGGGCTCGATGACGCCCCCCGGCTGGCAGTGCGGGTCACTGGCAGCATCGCGGACCAGCAGAGGCTGCTGTTCCAGAACGGTAACCCTGCAAGGAGTGGCATTGCGCTCCAGTTCGAGACCCTGGAACCCGGCTGTCCCTCCGAACCAAAGCCGGTTCGCATCCAGAAAGCCAATATAGGCGTAAGGTGCAAGAGTGAATTGAGCAGCCAGAACTGCAAGTTCGCTGAAGGCAGGATCCTGCGCTTTACCGAGAACTTCATAATGTAAAAGCGTTCTGAGCCTTTCGGCCTCATCGCGTTGCGGGATGGCGGCAAGCAAGGACATGGAAAGTAATTCGAAAACTTATTGTTTCAGAGGCCCCTCGGCTTGGCTCTGCCACATTCGGGTTATTACGGCTGGGTGCAGAGAGAATTTTCTGAATTCATAAGATCAAGGAACCAGGTAGACGGGTTGCTAGGGAATCCTGCAACAGTCTCCTGCTGCGGGTGGCCCGTCATTGCTGGCGTCCAGCGCAACCTTCCAGGTTCCGTCCGACTGCTTTTTCCATATAGTCATGTAACGCCCTGCGGTAATCACCGGCTTTCCATGGGCATCTTTAGACACACCCTGATAAGTTCCCCATGTGTAACCCATCTGACCATCTGCGGACAGCTGGCCGCCGGTCGGTGTCCAGCTCAGGTGATAGTTTTCTGGTCTCCAGTTGGCGCTTCTGGCGATAGCCGCGCGTCCGATCACCGGGGCTTTGCCATTGGCCAGCGTAACGCCATCTTCCGCAAACCAGGAGGCGAAAGCAGCGCCGCCGCCCTGCAATGTTTCCTGCTCAAATCTGCTCTCCATTTGGAAGAGGAACGCTGTGCCCGGTGAGAGGCCGGGATTCGTCAGAGGGTTTGCATCCTGGGTAGGCTTCGAGAGCGGATCAAGAGGAAGCTGCGCACAGGCGATTTGCGCAATGCCTAGAACAAGCGCTGTGGTGAGAGAGCTGATGAATCGAATGTAAGTGCGCATGACTCCTTCTTCCGTCCATGCTAGTGCATCGCAAGAGAAACCAGGGCATCTTATAAGCTGAAAAGGAATTAAGGGTCCATGGGGAGATAAGATGGACCGGTTGGTATACTTAAAGCTTGAAGTTTAGGAGACCCGCCTGCAGTAAAAGGCCCCAGCTTGGGGTCTTTTTTGGTTATTGCGGAAATCGTCAGGGCAACCATGAAAAAGCGACTCGACAGCATCAATTCTCCGTCCGATATCAAGAAGTTAACCATCCCGGAACTCACCTCCCTTTCAGAGGAAATCCGGGAGCGGCTGATTTTGACGCTCTCGAAGACAGGGGGACATTTAGGACCCAATCTGGGCGTGGTCGAACTTACCCTGGCCATGCACTATGTCTTTGATACCCCGACGGATAAGTTCGTTTTCGATGTCAGCCATCAAGCCTATATTCACAAGCTGCTTACCGGGCGGCGTGAACGATTCGAAACAATGCGTCAGCCCGCGGGCCTCAACGGATTCATGATGCGCTCGGAGAGTGAGCACGATGCGTATGGTGCGGGTCACGCGGGTACAGCTCTTTCCGCAGCGCTCGGCATGGCTGTTGCGCGCGACCTTGCCGGGGGCAAGGAACATGTGGTCGCACTGGCTGGCGATGCAGCTTTCACCAATGGAATTTCTTTCGAGGCACTCAATAATATTGCCGATCAAACGAGGCGGATGATTGTGGTGCTCAACGACAATGAATGGTCGATCGACCGTAATGTCGGCGCCATTGCCCGCTATCTCCATAAGATCGTAACCAATGAGCGTGTGACTCATCTGCACGACAGTGCTTCACGGCTGCTTGAAAAGCTCGGCGGCAAGACTGCTTTGAATGTCGTGCGTCGCGCAGAAGAAGCGGCCAAAGGAATGCTGTGGCCATCTGTTTTCTTCGAGGAATTTGGTCTTACGTATTACGGACCTCTTGATGGACACAATCTGGAGCTGCTTATCGAGACCTTCCAGTTTCTCAAAACGCAGGATCGTCCCGTGCTGCTGCATGTGATTACGCAGAAAGGGCGCGGCTTCCAGCCTGCACTAGACAAGCAGAAGAAGTTTCACGGCCTCGGGCCCTACGACCCGGAGACGGGCGAAACCAAGTCTGTTGGACAGCCTACTTACTCCGAGGTGTTTGCGAATACGCTGGTTAAGCTCGCAGATGGAAACGATAAGGTTGTGGCTATCACGGCGGCGATGCCCAACGGCACGGCGCTTGATCTTTTTCGCCCACACCATCCCCAGCGGTATTTCGATGTTGGCATTGCTGAGGAGCATGCTGTCATCTTCGCTGCGGGTCTTGCCACGCAAGGTTTCAAGCCTTTTTGTGCCATTTACTCAACATTTCTGCAGCGGGCATTCGATCCGATCGTTCATGACGTATGTCTCCAGAATCTTCCTGTCGTCTTCTGCATGGATCGCGGTGGGCTGAGCGGGGACGACGGAGCGACACATCACGGGCTTTTTGATATCAGCTACCTGCGCAGCATTCCTAATATTGTGCACATGGTTGCATCGGATGAAGACGAACTTGCGGATATGCTTTACACCGCCATGTTGCACGAAGGACCGAGCGCAATACGATACCCGCGCGGAACCGGACCCGATGTAAAGCTCAAGGCGCATCCTGAGGCGATTCCTATCGGCAAGGCACAGGTGATACAGGACGGCGAGGATGTTGCAATTTTCGGATTGGGAGCCCTGCTCCCGATGGCGGGAGAGCTTGCGACGGAGCTGGAGTCGCGCGGACATTCAACGGCGGTGATCAATCCGCGCTTCGCTAAACCGCTCGACCGCGAAATGGTTGCGAAGTATGCGCAAAAGGTATCCGTCATGGTTACCTTTGAAGATCATGTTCTCATGGGCGGATTTGGTAGCGCAGTGCTAGAGGCTATAAGTGAAATGCAGTTCGATGTTCCCGTTGTTCGCATTGGCTGGCCTGATCGCTTTATTGAACATGGCAAGGTCGATCAACTGCGCGCACGTCACGGTGTCAGCGTGGAGGCAGCGCTCGAAAAGCTTGAGCCGTATCTCAAGAAAGCTAACCGCTCGCGGCTAGTCACTCGGTAGCTTCTTGCGCCCAAGATCGGAAAAGCGAATCGAGAGCAGCAGCGCCAAAGATCAGCCGCTCACAATTTGAATTGAGATGCGATCTTTGGCAGGATTTGCATAAGGCGCTTCTGTCGGTAGGCGAACAGGCTTTTCATCTGCGCCTGGACAAAGACTTTATGCGCCAGTTCTCCCAGCTTCCCAAAAAGCATTTCATAGGTCAGGTCGTCTTTGATCTCGGTTCCTTGCTGCCCGTCTCGCGTCTCTCTGCTCACGCGATGGCAGTGGCGCCAGTAGGCAAACGGACCGCGAACCTGCTCATCGCAAAAGTGATCATTCCACTCGAATTCCGCGATGTAAGCCTCCCATGGCATTCGAATGGGGGAAAGCGGAAATGGACGGAAGCTGATCGTCATCGTGGAGCCGGTCCCGGCCGCGAAACTGCGCAGTCGTCTTGAGCCGTCGGCAGAGACAGGGCGAGGCGGTGGAGAAACGAAACTGGCCTCTTCAATCCGCGCCCGCTGCCAGCGCGGCATTAGCGGGGGCAGGTTCTCAGGATTTGCGAAGAACGCAAAGACAAGCTCGATTGGATAAGGTACCCACTGCGCCGCTTCAAAGTGATGCCGCATATCTCTCTAGGGAAACACAAAAGAGGCGCCGGTTTCAGCGCCTCCTTTGATATCGATAAAAGTTGTCTGGGATCGTAGGTTCCAGCCCAGGCAACAGCAGCTTTTAAAAGACGATCTTGCCAGCCACTTGAAGCTGGCGCGAGGAGCCCTGATCGCCGATAGGGAAGCGAGTGGTGGTTATTTGCCCGAACTGTCCGGCGTTGACCGCTCCAGCGGAACTGACGGAGAGTGTTGAGATCGGCTGGCCGAAATTGACGTGGTTGAGGATGTTGAAGGCGTCTGTGCGGATCTGCAGTTGAACACGGTTGTTGATTTTCGTGTTTTTGACCAGAGAGAAATCGACGTCCAGATAGCCCGGACCGTAGATTGCGCCTCGCGGCTCATTGCCAAAGTTGCCTGCTCCGGGACTGGAAAAGAGGCAGCCTGGGGTTGCTGTTGCGCAGACAGCCTGCGGCAGATATTGGATATTGCCGCTGGCGGTGTGGCTGTAGCCGACCGGAACTCTGCCAAGTAGATTGGGCCGGATGGTGCCGAGTACGCCATTGGTGGGAAGTGTGGTGACAACCGTGATTGGATTGCCTGTCTGCATGGCAACGATGGGCGATACCTCCCAGCCTTCAATGAGGCGGTTGCCCTTCACTGGCAGGTCATAGACGCCGCTCAGCACCCAGCGGTTGCGCACATCGAAGTCAGACGGCCCATAGTTGTTGCGCGGATCGTAGCTGTTTTGCAGGACAATGCCCTGGCTGCTGAGGGAGTTGTAGTCAAAAGACTTTGTCCACTGGTAGCTGCTCTGGAATTGAAGTCCCTTAGAGAAGGACTTGGTGACGGTGAGCCACAGAGCGTTGTAGTTGGCGTTACCGGCGCTGTCATACTCCGTGATGTTGGCGAGGCTCGCTCCCGGGTCAACAGGGCTACTGGCAGCAACAGTCGTGAACGGGCGCACGCCATTAATCGGCTGGTTCTGGTTGCGGGTTAGCTGCAGATGTGTGCTCTTGGAGCCTACATAGGCGAGCTGAAAGGCAATCGTCGAGGAGATTTGCTGCTGCAGGTTGAGGTTGTAGGACTGAACCGTAGCATTCTTGAATTGAGGATTGATAGATGATGGCGCAATCGTCTTCGATGACTTCGAAGAAGCAAAAGCGTTGGCCATGGTCAAGGCTGCACTCGGGGTAGCGGGCACGATTGAAACCGGCACCGCGAATGGCGGATTGAGTGCGAGACTCTGGATGAAGTTGGTTGTCGGCTGGTTGAGGAAATAACCGTATCCCAGGCGGACTACGGTACGTCCATTGTGACTTGGATCCCAGACAAGACCGACGCGTGGCTCGTAGCCGAAATTCTGCCGATAGATGCTGCCGAGGCCATTCGTCCCAACCTGCACAAGCGAGGAGGTGGAGGGATCAAAGACGGTCAGGCGGTTCCTGGCCTCTGCCGGGGTCCCGTTCCAGTCGAAACGGAAGCCAAGCTCGGCAGTCAGATTCGGCCGCAACTTCCAGCTGTCCATGGCGTAAACGCCCGTAGCGTTAGTGTAGATGCGGCTTGGACGCGTGCCCGGCACGACGGCAAAGGACGCGACTTCGTCATTGAGGAAGCCCTGAAGAGAGTTGAAGGAGAAGCTGCTGGTGTCGCCGGCAAAGTTGTCGTTGAGGAACCGGCGATATTCACCGCCGAAGCGGAAGGAGTGTTTGCCGCGTAACAGGCTGAAGGTGTCGGAAAAGACACCGGTCGTATCGCCACGGCCCTGTGGTTCGCCCGCCGGGCCGCCAAAGGTCAGGCCCAGGCTGCTGATGCTGATCTGAGGCAAGCCGATGTTAGTCGTAACGCCATTGTCGATGCCATAGGAGACGGGATTCGCAACGAAGTTTGGGGTGAACGTGATGTGGATACGATTGAAACCAAGCCGAGCTTCATTGACCGCATTCGGCCCAAAGATGTGTGTCTCCACGATGGTCAGCAGTTGTCGCCGGGCCGGACGCGAGTCGCCAAAGTTGGGAATGGTATCGGCTACCGTTGGAGCCAGAGGCTCCGTGCGCGAATCCTGCTGGATGGCATAGTAGCCGTGCAGGTGGTCTGCTGCGCCGAGGACCTGATCGATATCAGCCGTTCCCTGGTCGATAGCTACCGGGGCAATAGCTGAGCCCACGAAGTTGTTGCCAGCATTAGGAGCTGGTATGAGCGTGAGCAGCTTTTGAATGATGGGGTCGGTGGAAGTTGATCCAGCAGGCGGGACGGCGCTGTTGACTGCCTCGCCCTGATGCTGATGAAGCCCTTCATAGCTGAGAAAGAAAAAAGTGTGATTGCGGTAGATAGGACCGCCCACGTCGCCGCCGAACTGGTTGCGCTTGAAAGAAGACTGCCGGACATGTGTGCCGTTGACTGTGTACTGCGGATTGAAGAAGTTACGGGCGTCGAAGAAGTCGTTGCGGATATAGTCATACGCTTCGCCGTGAAACTGGTTTGTGCCCGAGCGGGTGGCGATGTTTACGATTGCGCCGGAGTTGCGGCCGTATTCCGCGGAAAAGCTGGAGTTATCTACCTTGAACTCCTGAACTGTATTGATCTCAGGTTGAAAGGTGATCTGATTCTGGCTCATGTCGTTCAGGTTGATGCCGTTGATCATGAAGTTGACGGTGTCTTCGCGCTGGCCGGCAGTGTCAAACGACAGGGAGCCCTGTCCGCGGATAGGAACGACCAGGAAGCCGCTCTGCGGCGGCGTGACCGATCCGGCGATCAGCGTGCCGAGATCGACAAAATGGCGGCCATTGAGGGGCGCTTCCTGCACGGTGCGCGGGTTAATGACCTGACCTACAGACATGCTCTGCGAGTCGATCAGAGGAGCGGCCGCGGTGACCTGAACACTCTGGCTCTGCGAGGCTACGCCGAGCTGAATATTTTCGCTGGCGATCTGGTCAACCTGGAGAACGACTCCCGTCATGGTTTTGGTCTGTAGACCAGCGGCCGTCACTTGAACGTTGTAGGAGCCGGGGGTGAGTGAGGGAACCTGATAGTTGCCCGCTCCATCGGTTGTTACATGGCGTGCGACGTTTGTCCCGGCATTGGTAATGGTGACCTCAGCGCCCGGTACGGCTGCTCCGCTTTGATCTGTGATCAATCCCTTGATCGTGCCGGTGGACTGTGCCTGGAGTGTGAGAGCGGAGAATGCGAACAGGATCAAACTCGTCAGGCTGACAAAGAGAGATAGGTGCAAATTGCGCTTCATTACGGCTCCTTAAAAAGGGTCGAACGGCTGATGCACTTTAAGTAAATGTGGATTAGTGAAGAGGTTTAAGCTTACCACGCTTATTTACATGAAATTTATCAGGAAATACGGGGAAAGGAGAGGATTTTGCTGGATGAAAAACAAAGGCCGCTCGCAGAGAGCGGCCTTTACTATCTAGACAAAGAGTTAAGCGCGCTTGGTGGGGCGTACCGCTTCCTGCGCTGCTGCTGCACCATTTGCCGGAACTGGCGGCACCTCGGCAGGAGGGGTGGCGGAGCCAGCTATCCCGAGCTTCTGACGTAGCGCGGTATCGACCCGATTGAATACGTCGCGGTTGTCCTTGAAGAACTGGCGGACGTTTTCGCGGCCCTGTCCAATACGTTCGCCTGAGAAGCTGTACCAGGCGCCTGATTTATCAACGATATTGTGGGCCACGGCCAGGTCGAGCACGTCACCCTCACGCGAGATGCCTTCTCCGTAGAGGATGTCGAACTCGGCTTCACGAAAAGGCGCGGCAACCTTATTTTTGACTACCTTGATCTTGGTGCGCGAGCCGACCACGACATCGCCCTCTTTGACAGCGGCAATCCGGCGAATATCGATGCGGACCGAGGAGTAGAACTTGAGCGCCCGGCCTCCGGTGGTTGTTTCCGGATTGCCAAACATGACGCCAATCTTCTCGCGAATTTGATTGATAAAGATAAGCGAGGTTCGGGACTTTGAGACTGTGCCGGTCAGCTTTCGTAGAGCCTGGGACATAAGCCGCGCCTGGAGGCCCATATGCGAGTCGCCCATTTCTCCATCAAGTTCGGCCTTGGGCACGAGCGCTGCAACGGAGTCGACCACCAGCACATCGATGGCTCCCGAGCGGACGAGGGCTTCGGTGATTTCCAGAGCCTGCTCGCCATAGTCGGGCTGGGAGACCAAGAGGTTGTCGGTATCGACGCCCAGTTTTTTGGCGTAGGCCGGGTCGAGCGCGTGCTCAGCATCGACAAATGCAGCAAGTCCGCCGGCCTTCTGTGCTTCGGCGATGATCTGGAGGGTTAGAGTGGTCTTGCCGGAAGACTCAGGACCGTAGATCTCGATGACACGGCCGCGAGGCACGCCACCTACTCCCAACGCAGCGTCAAAAGAAATTGAGCCGGTGGAAATGACAGCGATCGGCACAACATCTTTGCTGCCAAGGCGCATGATGGAGCCTTTGCCAAACTGCTTTTCAATCTGTGAGAGCGCGAGGTCTACAGCGCGGGAACGGTCATCTGCCACGGTGAGGGTCTCCAATCCAAAGCATACCTGTACGCCACAACTTGCGGGACCGGCGATCAGAGTAAGTGCTGGTTTAGAGCGAGTCTAACACTGCCAGGGGTGAGGGAGCAGGGATTTTCATGCCGGGCAGGTTACGGGTGAATCTGACAGAAAGCCATGCTCCCATGTATCGTGAGAGGTTAGTGCTTTTTGTGGAGGTCCGGTCGTTGTTGAAAGGTATTCGTGTGCTTCGTGTGGGCATTGCGGCAGCAGTGATCTGTTCCGCGCTTCTGTCTGTAGCCGTCAGTCTTCCAGCCCGCGCTCAGGCTCCTCAGTATCATGCGCCGGTGGTCGCGCCAAATGACACCCTGAACGATGTGAAGTATGACTATCGCTGGGAGTTGTACGGCGGTGTGGCTTACTCGCACTTCGATGCGGGTCCGCAGTTGTTGCAGGGTGCAAATCTGGGCGGATTTAATGTCCAGGCATCCCGCTTCCTCACCCATCGCTGGGCCGCTATGGCGGACGTCCGCGGGTACTATGGCACCAGTGGCGCACAGCCAAATCCTTATGGGATTATCGGCCCCTTTGTGAGTGAGCATATGTTCCTCGTTGGTCCCCAATATCGCGGCCCCAGCAACCAGCATGTTTCCATGACGCTGCACGCTCTCTTCGGAGGGGCTTATGGTGACTTTCAACGCGCACTCTACGACCAGAACAACCATCCCGTGCCTCCATTGGCCGTTGGGTTTTTTAGTAACCAACTCACTTGGGGCAGCGCTATCGGTGGTTCAATCGACCTGAATCGCTCGCCGCGGCTCTCATTCCGTATCTCACCGGATGCGACCCTGGTAAATTTTGGCGGCTACCAGGTGAAGGAGCAATTTGCACTTTCCGTGGGACTGGTCTATCGATTAGGTAAGATTGGCGCTCCTCACAAGCCCAAAAAGCGCTAGTGAGGGCGAATCTTTTTCCGCCTCACCGAACGCGATGAAGCAATTCGGCTGCTTCCGTCTGGACGACAAGAATGCGTGCCTGTGGCGCGACGCACAGATGTTGCCTCTGACGCCGAAGCCGTTTGCGCTTCTGCGCTATCTGGTCGAGCATCCGCAGCAGCTGATCACCCACGATGAGCTGCTCGATGCCCTCTGGCCGGAAACCTTTGTGCAGCCTCAGGTGTTGCGTACCTACATCCTTGAGCTTCGCAGGCTGCTTGGCGATGACAGGGATGAGCCGCGATACATCCAGACTGTGCAGCGGCGGGGTTATCGATTTTTAGCCGAAGTGCACGACGCCCCTACGTCGAATCTGCCCGGACGTGGGAAGCAGGTCTTCGGTCGTGAAGCGGAGCTGGCGACCCTCCGGCACTGCCTGGAGTGTGCCTCCCGAGGCGAGCGACAGATCATTTTTCTCGCGGGCGATGCTGGCATCGGCAAGACGGCGCTCGTTGAGGCCTTCTGCGCAGAGGCTCGATTGAACGAAAGCGTTCAGATCGGCTGGGGACAGAGCGTAGAGGGATTTGCCGGCAAAGAGCCTTTCTATGCCATTCGCGAAGCGTTGGGCCTGCTCGCCTCGGGCGAACAAGGGGAAATGCGCAGCGCGCTCAAGAGATTCATTGCCGATGCTACAGGCAAACAGCCTCTGTTGAGTGAGTTTTGCGAGACGATCGAGGGGTTGACTCAAAAGAACCCTGTCATCCTGGTGCTGGAAGACTTGCACTGGGCGGATGCATCGACGCTTGATCTGATCTCGGCCCTCGCGCGAAGAAAGACAAAAGCTAAATTCCTACTGTTGGCGACCTGTTCGCCGACAGGAATGATTACAGCGGAGTCGCCACGCCAGCTGAAGCAGGATCTTTTGACCCGCAAATTGGCGACGCGTATTGACCTTGGACCTCTGGATAAGGAGGCAGCCGGCAAGTGTGTCAAGCGCGCATTGGGAAGTGAGAATCTGCCCAAGGGGCTAACTAGCTTTCTGCATCAGCACTCGGAAGGAAACCCACTTTTTCTTGAGTCTGCCCTTGAACATCTGCAGCAGCAGAAGCTGCTGTCGACGGATTGCGGAGAGCTGCGACTGACTGTTCCACTTGCTGAATTGCGGCTGGGAGTTCCTGATGGAATTGCCGGGATGATCGAGCTGCAGTTGGAGCGCCTAAGCCGGGATGAGAGGCGACTTCTGGAAGCGAGTGCCGTCGCTGGAACTGTCTTTCCGGCATGGGCAACAGCGGCGGCCCTCGATATCAGCGTGGCCGAAGTTGAGGAACAGTGCGAGGCTCTTGCCCGTGGTTCCCGACTCATTGCCAATGCCGGACAGGATGAACTGCCGGATGGTGCGCGCTCCAGCTTTTATGTCTTTTGCCATTCTTTCTATCGAGAGGCCCTTTACAACGGCGCATCAGCGTCGCTTCGAGCTCGCTGCCACCTCCGGATTGCAGAGCGTTTGCGAGAGCTGTTTGCCGGACGCGAAGCCGACGTTGCCCTAGAGCTTGCAGCTCACTATGAGGCGGCCGGAGTTCCTGCTCCCTGAGCAGCCGAACAGATTTTTATCAGATAGCCTTCAGGATTGCGTCACTCCAGACGAACGATCGAAAAGTGCGGATAGACTGAGACTCTTCCTGGCCGTGAAGAAGTTTTTGAATCTTATTTCGATATCGAACTATCTTATGTCGTAGGAATATGAACAATGAGCAAACAACCTCCGCTCCTAAGCTCTGGGTCATCCTGGCGCGAACTTATAACGCCGTTGCCGTTTATCTGGAGAGCACGATTGCGGCGGAGGGGCTGGGCTTAAGCGACTTTGCGGCTCTCGAGGTGCTGCTGCACAAGGGGCCGCTAACGATGTCGGCAATTGCTGAGAAGGTGTTGCTGGCAAATGCTTCCATGACTTCGGCTATCGATCGTCTCGATGAGCGGGGTCTGGTGAGGCGGGTGAATAGCGAATCAGATCGGCGCGTCCGCATCGTCGAGCTGACGGCGCAGGGAAGAACGTTTATCTCTGCGATCTATGAAAGGCACGAGCGTGAACTCGAGGCCTTGATGGGCGGACTTTCCCGGGCAGAGCGCAACCAGTTGCGTCATCTGCTGAAAAAGCTTGGCTACGCGGCGAGCGTGGCTTCAAGGGCGAACAAAGAGGAGCATCAACAATGATTACCGTACGAAAAAGCGGCGAACGGGGCCATGCAAACCACGGATGGCTGGATACATATCACACCTTTTCCTTTGCGACCTACTACGATCCAGATCACATGGGTTTCCGGTCGCTGCGCGTAATTAATGAGGATGTGGTGGCGCCGGGCAGGGGCTTCGGTTCCCATCCGCATCGCGATATGGAGATCCTCACCTATGTGCTCAGCGGCACGCTGGCGCACCAGGACAGCATGGGGCATACGGAACAGCTTGGGCCGAATGAAATCCAGCGCATGTCTGCGGGAACCGGGGTTGTGCATAGTGAGTTCAACGGCTCCAGAACCGAGCCTGTGCATCTGTTGCAGATATGGCTCGAGCCACAGAGTCTAGGTATCAAGCCAAGCTACGAACAGCTGGCCTTTACCGGCGAGGAGAAACATAATAAGTTCCGGCAGCTGGCTTCGCAGAATCCGGTTGCGGGTGCAGCGAAGATTCACCAGGATGTGACACTTTCGGTAGCCGAGATGGATCCGAAGACGACGCTGAACTATGCACTTGGGAGTGAACGTCATGCGTGGGTGCATCTTATCCGCGGTGAGATGACGATGAATGGTACGGCGCTATCGAGTGGTGATGCAGTAGCTGTAAGCCAGGAGAAGGCGCTCGAGCTGATCTCCACAGGCTCTGAAGCAAGCGAAGTCCTGGTATTCGATCTGGCGTAAGAAGCATTACGCGAGCCCTCAGGTCTGCAACGAAACGAAACTCAGAGGAGGATGTAAATGAAGATACTCGTGGTTTACCACTCGCTATACGGACACATGCGCCAGCTCGCGAATGCAGTTGCAGAGGGTGTGAAAGAGGTGAATGGGGTAGAGCTGGTCCTACGCAGAGTGCGCGAATTCCCGGAATATGTGCAGCATATCGAACAGGAAAAGGGCTATGCGTGGCAGGTCTATCAGGACCAGCAGTCGATCCCGGAATGCACAGTCGATGACCTGCGTGAAGCTGATGGTGTCCTTTTCGGCAGCCCGACCCGCTATGGCAACATGACTGCGCAGATGAAGGCGCTTATCGACGGTACGGCGCAGCTCTGGCTCAAAGGGGAAATGGAAGGCAAGCCTGCCGGCGTCTTCACTTCAACAGCATCCACCCATGGCGGACAGGAGACCACCCTGCTTACCATGATGGTGCCGTTGATTCACCTTGGGATGGTGATAGTGGGTGTACCCTACTCCACCGCGGGCATGATCCATACGGAGAACCGCGGCGGCACTCCCTATGGAGCGTCCACTATCGCGGGAGCCCAGGGGGAATTGCAACCGAAGCCGGAAGACCTCTTTATCGCAAGGGTACAGGGCAAACGCGTTGCTGAGGCGGCGGTTAAACTGCGGGGCAAACAGTAAGGCTTATCGGGTTATTCGTGCCGCAAAGCTTCCACAGGATCGAGGCTTGCGGCACGATTCGCAGGCAGAGTCCCAAATCCGATGCCGATGCAAAGAGCCGTGCTCAGTGAAATGAACACAGCCCACCAGGAAATAGGGATGTGATAACTGGTGAGAGCATTGATGAGCAGTGAGGGCGCCAGCCCGAGAACAGCGCCAATCACTCCACCACTGACGGCAATCAGGCCTGATTCCATCAGAAATTGCAGTTGAATATCGCGCTGCCTTGCGCCCAGCGCTTTCCTCAGGCCAATCTCCTGAAACCGTGCTTGTACGGTAGCCAGCATGATATTCATGATGCCAACTCCGCTGACGAGCAGAGTGACCGTCGAAAAGAGGATCAGAGCGATGGTGAGCGAGCCGGCGATGCTGCCCGCAGCGGAAATTAACGATCGAAGATCCTGGGTGATGTAAACAGTGTTAGGCCTGTGCCGCGCCTGGATGACGTCATGTATCTGCCTCTCGATCTCGCTGACACGGCCAAAGTCGCGGACCGAAAAGAATATCTGGCCAACGCTGTTGGAGCCTGTGAGATAGCGCCCCACCTGATAGGGAATAAGGATGGTCTGATCCTCAATCTCTGACTGACCAAACGTATTAATGCGCTCTTGTACAGTGCCGATGATGGTGAAGGGGATTCCATTCATCGAGAAAGACTTGCCAAGCGCACTGTCTGCGCTCCCGAAGAGAGATTCGGCAAAAGGAACGGTCACATCGGCGACCTTGGCGCGATGACGGGCATCCTGCTGATCGAAGAAGCGGCCGGACACGACGAGCAGATTGCGAATATCCTCATATTCCGGCGATACGCCGAGGACTAAAACATCCTTAACGCTGCCTTCCCCCAAAGGAACTGCCTCATGAGTTTCGAGCATAGGAGATGAGGCGACGATGCCTGGTACTTGCTCCACTACGGCTGTTTCATCCCCAATGGTCAGCAGGTCCTGTTCAGAAGTGGCTGACGTACCCCCACCCTGGTAGTCAACCTCGATCATATTGACTCCTATGCCTTCAATCAGATGGATGACATACTGCCTGCCGGTGAGTCCTATCGTTGCGACAAGAATGACGGCTGCAGAGCCAATGACCATGCCCAGTGAGGTTAATGCGAAGCTGACCTTATTTGATCGGAAGCTGGAGAGGGCGAGGTGTACGACCTCGCTGAGGGCCATGCTGCGTCTCGCGATAACAAGTCGGCGCGTAAACATTGGAGGAGTGCCCATCTCAAATGGCCATGTCTGAGAAAATCCCTAGTGCTCCAGCAGGATCGTTCAGATCCGCGAAGGCATTTTAGGGCCTAGACGTCTTTTGAGAATACCTTGTCGAGACGGGCTGCCACAGGGGAAAGGCTTGTCATGTGCTGAACCCGGAAATATTACTTCTTGAAGAAAATTTAAGGAAGAGGATGTAAACTTACCCAGATACTGGCGCAAAGTAAGGGTTTGGAGCGCTGTTTTGCCTCCACTCCTAAGAATTCCGAATGTATCCTCAGACTTATACGCGACACGAAAGATTAAGTTTCGCGGTAGCGCAAAAAAAATCCAGGGGAGGTGCCAAGATGTGCGGAATTGCAGGTTTTACTCATCTCGGAAGCCCCTTCGTGCCCGACCGTATCGACCAGGCAGTCGCCTCCATCAGCCACCGCGGACCTGATGAGCAGGGCGTATGGCAGAGCGAGAGCGCATCGCTCGGTTCAACCCGCCTGCGGGTCATCGACAATAACGATGGCTCTCAGCCTATGTTTTCCGAGGACAAGGATTACGTCCTGGTTTTCAATGGAGAGATTTACAACCATCGAGAACTGCGGCGGGAGTTGGAGGGGCTTGGGCACAGTTTTCACTCTTCCTGTGATACGGAAGTGCTACTGCGCGCGTTCATGCAGTGGGATACAGGATGCCTGGAAAAGCTTCGCGGCATGTTTGGCTTCGCAGTTTGGAGAGAGTCGCTGCGACGGCTGGTGCTGGTTCGCGACAGGCTGGGAATCAAGCCTCTCTATTACGCCTGCAGGGGTCGGAATATCTATTTTGGTTCGGAGCTGAAGACGATACTCTGTCATCCAGAGATCGAGCACAGGATCGACCCTCATGCGCTCGAGACCTACCTTGGATTGAATTATGTTCCGGGTCCAGAAACAATGGTTGAGGGCATTGTGAAGCTGGCGCCGGGTTCCATGCTGATCTGGAGCGGCGGTCATGTGTCGACCAGTCGATATTGGAAGCCGAGCCGCAATGTTGCAGCCGGTCGATCCCTGCGCGATTCCGTGGGGGAGCTTGATGAGTTACTCCACCAATCAGTCAAAGAACATCTGGCTGCGGATGTGCCGGTGGGCCTTTGGCTCAGCGGTGGCCTGGACTCGTCGACAATCTTGCATTATGCGGCGCAGCACTCGTCAAACCCGGTAAAGACCTTTTCCATCACTTTCAATGGGCGCGAATTTGACGAGGCAAGCTATATCAGGGCGGTTTCAGCGAAATACTCGACCATCCACCATGAGCTCGACCTCGGGCCGGAAACGGCGTCGCCTGACGCGATTGCCGACTTCGCCTACTATGCAGATGAGCCGAATGCAGATGCCGGAGCGGTGCCGGTGTGGTTCCTGTCCCAGATGTCCGCAAGCCATGTGACGGTCGCGCTGAGTGGAGAAGGGGCGGACGAGTTGTTCGGCGGCTACATCACTTACAAGGCCGACAGGTATGCTCGCTTTGCCCGCAGCGTACCAAGGGGAATTCGCAGGGCAGCGCTGCACTCTGCGAGGAAGATTGCGGCTTCCGACAAGAAAATCGGGCTTGACTACAAGCTGCAGCGCTTTCTGCAGGGTGCGTTGATGGATGAGCGCAGCTCACATGTCTTCTGGAATGGGACCTTTTCAGAGGAAGAGCGCGGTGAGCTACTGCTGACGAATCGAGGCTTCGGAATGCGGAAGCTGCTCGAGTCCATTCCTCAGGATGGAGATGGAAAGCGCTTCCTCGCCTTCGATCAGGACTACTTTCTGCCGGACAATATTCTGACCAAAGTTGACCGTATGAGCATGGCGCATTCCCTTGAGGTCAGGCCGCCATTCCTCGATCATCGGATCGTCGAATTTGCCGGTCGATTGCCGCTCAGCCACTGTATTCAAGGATCCAGGCTGAAAGTAGTGTTGCGTGAGTTGATGGGGGATAAGTTGCCGCAGAATATCCTGACCAAGAAGAAGCATGGTTTGGATATCCCGGTACACGGCTGGCTGCGTGGGCATCTGAAATCGCTACTGCTGGATACGCTGAATAAAAGGGCTGTAGAAGAATCAGGGCTCTTCCGCTGGTCTTATATTGAATCTATTTTGACGCAGCACCTGCAAAGAAAGGCAAATTACGGATATCACTTATGGGGACTGCTGATGTTGTTTCTCTGGATCAAGCAATGGAAGATCGAATGCAACCTGGAACTACAGGTTACAGAGGAGTATTCCACCGTCTCCGCGTAGATATTCTTGTCCTGATCGTTGCCTGCTGTGCTTTTCTGCCACTGGTTCCCGCGCCGCCGCACCTGATGAATGACGTTGACGCAGTGCAGGCGCAGATCGCCCGCAATATGCTCGAAAGCGGCAATTGGGTGACAGCCAGGTTGGACGGTGTAGCGTATCTGGAAAAGTCTCCATTGATCTACTGGATCATGGCAGTTTCCTATCGCCTGTTTGGAGTGCATGACTGGTCGGCAAGGCTGCCGCTGGCCTTGATTAATGTCGCTCTCTGCTGGGTTACGGCTCGGTTTGCCATGTGGGCATTGGGCAGGCGCGCCGCGCTCTATGCCGGAGTCATCATAGCAACCTGTGTCGGCATGTTTCTGTTTACCCGGATCCTGATTCCGGACGCCGCTCTTACTCTGACCATTGCTCTCACGCTCTGGAGCTTTTTGCGTTTACTGGATAGCGCTGAAAAGAGACGATGGTTATGGTTCCTGCTGCTTTATGGAAGCATTGCCTTGGGGTTGTTGCTGAAGGGACTGATCGCCGGAGTCTTTCCTGCCGGGATTATGCTGGTCTACCTGGCTGTTACGCGTGAATACACTCCCAGGGAGTTGTTCCGCAGGATGCGTCCTTTTCTAGGGATGATTATCGTCCTCGTGATTGCGGCCCCCTGGCATGTGCTCGCGACTCTGCAGAATCCGCCACACTTTAACTGGACAATGCACAGCGGACCGGGCGAATATCACGGCTTTTTCTGGTTCTACTTCTTCAACGAGCATGTGTTTCGCTTTTTGAATATGCGCTACCCGCGCGATTACAACACGGTTCCGCGTGTATGGTTCTGGCTGTTGCACTTTGCATGGTTGTTTCCGTGGAGTGCGACAATGGTCAGCGCCTTCAGAACCAGCTATAAGGTGGTTGACCGTGCGGGCAGGGTCAGGCTTCTTTGCCTCATCTGGATCGGATTTATCCTGCTGTTCTTTACGCTTTCAACCACGCAGGAATATTATTCGTTGCCGATTTACCCGGCTTTGGCAATTCTGCTGGGGGGAGATCTTGCTCGCAGGGAAAAATATCCGCAATGGGCGCGCATCTTGCTTGTATCCATTTTTGCGGTTTGTCTCGGAGTGATCGGATATCTACTGGTGAGCACTGCCAGGCTGGCTACGCCGGGAGATATTTCGACAGCCCTCACCCAGCATCCCGACCTTTATACGCTATCGCTGGGGCACATGGGTGACCTGACGGTGAGGTCGTTCGCCTATCTTCGTCTACCGTTGGCGCTGGCGGGCCTTGCGGTCCTGATAGGCGCGGTGGGGTTACTGCTAGTGCGCCAGACCAAAGCAGCCGTATTCGTGCTGACGGTGGTGATGCTGGTTTTTCTGCAGGCAGCACGTATCGCTCTCATTAAGTTCGACCCCTATTTAGGCTCCTACGGCTTAGCCAGGGCGCTGATGCGGTCTCAGCCTGGAACACTGATTGAAGCTGATGCTTATTATGCTTTCTCCTCGGTCTTCTTTTACACAGATCGTACGGCGCTGCTTTGGAATGGCAGGAGTGCAAATCTGGAGTACGGGTCGTACGCTCCGAATGCCCCGAAGGTGTTCATAGACGACGCGAGATTGCAGACGATCTGGATGGGCAGCGGGAAAAGCTACCTGTTGCTTGATGATTCAGACCTGCCACTGTTGAGAAAGCTGGTTGGCAACAATTTTCGAGTGGTGGCAGAAAGCGGCGGCAGCTATCTGGTGACGAATCCTTCCGGGGTGTACCCGTGAGCTGTTTGAGAGTTACACCCTGGCCGCAATGCGAGATTTCCCCACCTTGTATGGTGGCGTGCCTTGCCTCATGCTGTGCTGTGCCGGTAGTGTGGATAGGGGCTCTTTGACGCCCTGAAATCATTCTGGAGTGTGTTCGCGCAGTATGCCTTCTCCCGATCTCGCCGCTAATTCGAATCTTAGCTCCACGCTCCGCGAAAACCGCGTGTTTGCTCCGCCAGAGGAGTTTGCCGCGAAGGCGCATATCCGCGACCTGGCAGAGTACGATGCCCTGTATCAGCGCTCCATCGAGGATCCGGAGGGTTTCTGGGCGGAGGCCGCAGGGGAACTCGACTGGTTTACTCCATGGACAAAAGTGCTTGACTGGAACGAGCCGTGGGCGAAGTGGTTTGTCGGAGGACGACTGAACCTGTGCTACAACTGCGTCGATCGCCATGCGCTGGGCGGAAAGAAGGACAAGACGGCCATCCTGTGGGAAGGGGAGCCGGGCGAGGTGAGGCGGCTTACTTTCGGCGAATTGCACGAGCAGGTGCAGCGGTTTGCTAATGTGCTGCTTGGGCTGGGCATACGCAAGGGCGACCGGGTAGCGATCTATATGGGGATGACGCCCGAGCTGGCTGTTGCTGTGCTCGCGTGTGCGCGCATCGGGGCAGTGCACTCGGTGATCTTTGGTGGTTTCGCAGCCAACGCAATCGTAGATCGCGTCAACGATGCGGAGTGTATCGCTGTGATTACGCAGGATGTCTCCTATAGGCGTGGCGGAGAAGTAAGGCTGAAAGCAACTGTGGATGAGGCGTTGAAGCATTGTCCAACGGTGAAGCATGTGGTGGTCTACAAGCGAAGCGACGCAGCAGTTGAGATGAAGTCCGGTCGCGACCAATGGTGGCATGAGCTGATGGCTGCTGCCGGCGCAGAGTGCCCGGCAGAACCGCTCGATTCAGAAGATCCGCTCTACATCCTCTATACCTCTGGAACGACAGGTAAGCCGAAAGGGCTCGTGCATACGACCGGTGGCTATGCCGTTCAGACGTATCTGACGAGCAAGTATATCTTCGACCTGCGTGATCAGGATGTGTACTGGTGCACGGCTGATATTGGCTGGGTGACCGGGCATTCTTATGTCATCTACGGCATCCTCCAGAACGGGATTACGACCCTGATGTATGAGGGAGCGCCAAATTATCCTGACCCGGGCCGCTTCTGGAAAATTATCGAAGAGCACAAGGTTTCAGTGTTCTATACCGCGCCTACAGCGATTCGTGCGTTTATCAAGTGGGGCGACGAATATCCTGCTGCGCACAACCTGGATTCTCTGCGACTGTTGGGCACAGTAGGCGAGCCGATCAACCCGGAGGCCTGGATGTGGTATCGCGAGGTGATCGGCAAAGGACGCTGTCCGATCGTCGATACCTGGTGGCAGACCGAGACAGGCGCAATCATGCTGGCGCCCATCCCTGGCGCCGTTGCAGCCAAGCCAGGATCGGCGACCAAACCTTTCTTTGGGATTGTGCCGGAAATCGTCAATAAGGATGGTGGTCCTGTTCCCGCAGGGCAGGGTGGTCTCCTTGTGATTCGGAAGCCGTGGCCATCGATGGCACGCACTATTTATGGAGATGCCGACCGGTACGTGAAGCAGTACTGGACGGAGGTGCCCGGTTCGTACTTTACCGGGGACGGCGCGCGCATGGACGAAGATGGCTGTTATTGGCTGATGGGGCGCGTCGATGACGTCATCAACGTCAGCGGGCACCGGCTTGGAACCATGGAGGTTGAGTCCGCGCTTGTCGCTCACCCCAAAGTGGCTGAAGCTGCAGTCGTCGGTAGGCCCGATGCAATGAAGGGCCAGGCGATTGCTGCCTTTGTGACGATCGAGAGTGGTCATGAGCCATCGAAGGATCTCAAGGATGAACTCCGTGCCTGGGTTGCCAAGGAGATTGGAGCGCTGGCCAGGCCAGATGATATCCGGTTTACTGATTCGCTACCTAAGACCAGATCGGGAAAGATCATGCGGCGACTCTTGCGGGAGCTGGCAACACACGGTGAGATCAAGGGAGACACGACCACTCTTGAAGACTTCAGCGTGATCGCAAGGCTCCGGGAGCAGGACGAATAGCCAGTCTGCTTCGGCGACATTACTCTGTCGTCCTGACATCGATGATCGGCTCCTTCTGGACGCCATATTCGTTGAGGAGCACAGCGACGAGCACGGCGGTCGGAACAGCGACCATGGCGCCGACTACTCCCGCCATGGAAGCGCCGAGAAGCAGAGAGATCACCACTGCCAACCCGGCAAGATCGACGCTGCTCTGCATGATGCGAGGGGTCAGGAACGAGGTTTCTATCTGGGCATAGATCGCATAAAAGATAATGATGCCCAACACATGGCCCCAGGAGTCGATGGCTGCCACCAGAAGGGCAAGGGAAACCGAAATCAGCGCACCTGCAACCGGGATGATGTTGAAGACACCCATCAGGACGCCCAGTGCATAGGCGTAACGGATCTTCAGCGCAACGAAAACAATGGTGCTGGTAATACCGAGGATCAGCATAAGCGACCCCTGGCCGAGAAGCCACTTGCCCATACGGAGCTCAGCCCGGCCTAGAGTCTGATCAAGCCGCTGGCGATGCTGGACAGGGAAGAAGCTGAGTATCCAGCGGTAGGCCGTATCCCCCTCCAGCATGAAGTAGACGGTCAGGACAATCCCAGTCACAATGTCCGCCACTTTCCCAGCCCAGCCCTTGATCGAGACGAAGACGTAAGTCGCGAAGTTCGAGGCAAAATCCTGAAGCTTTGTATTCAGGGATGAAACGTCGACGTGGCGCATAAAAGGGAGCCGATGAATGCGATCGAGCATTTTAGGACCGCGCGTGGGTAGCTCAGAGCCGAACTCCTTCAAGTCTCGGATGACCGGAGGGAGCGCAAAAGCGATGAAGAGCGTGACTGCTCCTGCAACGGCGAGCAGAAGAATCAGGACAGCCAGGCCCTTTCCGGGATGCCACTCACGGATGCGGAGGCTCATGATTCCGTTGAGAACCGGAGTGAGAACGACAGCAAAGAGCGCGCTCACATAGATAAGCACCAACACATCACGCACGAACCAGGCCAGGCAGAGCAGGAGAGCGAGCGCGAAGGTGAAGACTATGTCACCTCGTCGAGAGGACTGCCGCTCAGTTTTGATGTTCAAGATCCTGTCCAACTTTCTCTGTTCCTATTGTCTTGTCCACTGGAAGTGCGGCCGCAATCTTCATAGCTGTCTCGGTCGGGGAAATCCCGCTTGTCGGGACGATAAGATGCGCTCTGCGGAAATGCGGAAGCCGGCGTGCGAAGCGTTCCTGAAGTTTTTCGCGCTCAAGCAGCACGGGGCGAATGGCTGCACCGGGTTGCTGCTCGCACCGCTGTAACAGGATGTCGAGAGGTGCATCAAGGAAGACCAGAAACGTTGCGGGATCGGTTAGGAGTAGCTCCCGGGTTTCGCTTGTTTCCAGGGCTCCGCCGCCAAGCGAGATGACAGAGTGGCTTTCCACCAGAAGTGAATGGATGGTCTCTGCTTCCAGTCGGCGAAAAACTGCCTCGCCGCCAGAGGAAAAGATCTCTGCGATGGTTGCTTGGTTCCTAACCTGGATGACTTCGTCGGCATCGAAGAACTGCCAGCCAAGTTGTCGGGCGAGCAGACGCCCCACCGTCGACTTGCCCGCTCCCATAAACCCGGCAAGCACAACGCGCTCTATCTTACGATTCAGGCTCCCGGCCTCTGTGTGCTCCATGAATGCGCTCGTCTAGATTTTAAGCAGTAAATCTGCGTAGAAAAGCGAATTCAAAAAAGGAAGTGACGATTAAGGGCGGCCATTGTCCGGTTCACGGCGAAGTGCCGATTGAATGTTGTCCCAGACAGCTGGAGCCGGGTCGTGAATAGGCAGGAGCAGTTTTGCTTGAGAGGCAATATACTCCAAGTCCCGCACGAGAGCCGCGCAGTTCGCGCAAGTCTTGACATGCTCTTCTTCGCTGGGGTTTTTGCCGGACTCAAAGAGATCCGGCAGCATTTCCTGAAACTCTGCGCAGGTCATGATCTTTCCATTTGGCCGCTCGGGCTGGCGGGCTGTCATACTTGCTCCTTGCGCTGCCCAGAGCGCAGTAGGTCACGCAGTTTCATGCGCGCCTTGTGGAGTTGAGATTTACTATTGCCGATTGAGCAGGTTAACATCTCGGCGATCTCATTGTGTTCATAGCCCTCTACGTCGTGGAGGACAAAAACGAGGCGATAGCCGGGGGGAAGATTTTCCACGGCGCGTTCAAGGGCGACCCGGTCAATCGATCCTGAAAGGGTAAGGTCGCGGGCACCAATGTCCTTCCTTGGCCCATCGTCCTGCGAGGGCTCAAGTGTCTCCTCCAGAGAAACCTGAGGCAGGCCTTTTTTGCGAAGGTGCATCAATACGACATTCACCGCAAGCCGGTGAAGCCAGGTAGAGAATGCCGAGTCGCCGCGGAATGTTCCGATTTTGCGATAGAGCTGCAGGAATGCTTCCTGCGTTAGATCCTCAGCTTCCGCCACATTGCCGAGCATGCGCAGACAGAGCGAGTAAACGCGGCGCTTGTGCAGCGCATAGAGCGTCTCAAATGATTTTGCGTCGCCGGCCTGTGCTGCGGCAATCGCTTCTGCTTCTCCGGCAATAGGAGGATTGCGGCGCAGGTGGTGATTGGCTGGCTTCCCGGGGGTCGGTCCCGGAGTGGATTCTGGGCTCATCCGGGGATTATCCTTGTTCTGCTGCGGAGGTGTGCTCCTGGTGGCAATGCGTGTCTCACTCTCTACTATTGTATTCGCAGTGGAGCTCATAGCTGGTATGGCGACAATGGATGCTCTGGCATTTTATGTCTAGGCGTGTTGGAGGGGGAGGCGGGTGGTTTGGTTGCTTTGGGGGCTTGGGTGGCCGATGGTTTGGGCTTTATGTCCCTTCGCGCAGACGAATCGTCTAATCTATCAGAATGGCGGAGCTAAAGAGCGCTCAGGTTGGAGTTGTCTTCGATGTTTTGGTGATTGGCGCGGGGCCGACTGGATTGGCCTGCGCCATTGAAGCGAAACGTGCGGGTCTGCAAAGCGTCCTGGTAGATAAAGGATGTCTGTGTAACTCAATCTTCCATTATCCGGCGCATATGACCTTCTTTACGACACCGGAGTTGCTGGAGATAGGAGATATACCTTTTCCGAGCGCCAACCAGAAGCCGACCCGTAACGAGGCTTTGGAGTATTACCGCAAAGTCGCAGATCACTATGAACTCGACATCAGGCAATACCAGACAGTGAAGAAAGTAAGTGGTAGCGATGGGGATTTCCTCGTCGAGACGGAAGATAAGTATGGGCGGGGCCTGGCTTATTCAGCGAGAAAGGTCGTGGTCGCCACTGGCTACTATGACTTGCCGAACTATCTTGGGCTACCGGGGGAAAACCTCTCCAAGGTGCTTCATTATTACGATGATCCGCACCCATACTACAACCTGGATGTACTGGTAATCGGTGGGAAGAATTCCGCAGCAATTGCTGCGCTCGAGTTATGGCGTCACGGAGCGAGGGTGACGATGGTGCATCGAGGTCCTGACATCCATCGCCATGTTAAATATTGGATCAAACCCGACATAGAAAATCGAATCAAGAACGGCGAAGTGAAGGCGCATTTCTCCAGTTACGTGACATCGATCACCGAAGATTCTGTACATATCGCTACTCTGGAGAGAGAGCTGACTTTACGTAATGATTTTGTTTTTGCTTTGACGGGATATCACCCTGACTTTGACTTTCTTGAATCGTTAGGGGTGAGAATCGAGGGTGAGGATCGCTGCCCGGTATTCGACGAAAAAAGTCTCGAGAGCAATGTTCCAGGCATTTATCTGGCGGGTGTCATTATCGCTGGGTCCCGTACCAACGAGATTTTTATAGAGAATGGACGTTTCCACGGGCGGCAGATCGCCGACGATCTGAAAGAGAAACTGGCTGAGGTCAATCTAAGCCGGCGCTGAGTGGAGGCATAGGCAATCCAATGTGGCTGACTGGACCCCGAACGATACGCGGTCAACTTATCGCAGCGCTGGTTGTGTTCGAAATGCTTGTGCTTGGCGGATTTGCATGGCTGCTGATCAGGGAGCAGAATGCAGAGCTTGAACTGCGAATCAGCCGGCGGCTTGAGTTCCAGGCATCGCAGTTAGCCATAGAGGCAGCCGCGGCCATCCGTGGCGGTAACGTGGCCCCCATCCAGGAGCTGGTATCCGGGATGACTCGCTTCCCCAGCATAAAAGCTGTCCAGATTACCGACCCGACAGGTCGAACGATGTTCAGCAGCGATCCGGCAATGGATGGCAAGATCACACTGAGCCAAAAGGAACGCGTCTATCTCAGATATCTCTATCAACCGGTTATCTTTTCCCCAGGTAAATCTCACGAAGTTGTAGCTCCGATCAGGGTCGGAGATAAGGTGGTGGGGCTTGCGTGGATCTATCCTCATGAGTCTGAGGACCGCCTTCAGTTGCGTTCCCTTATGCGCCTGTCCCTGGTTTCGGGCGTGATGGTGGTGCTGGGGTGCACCTTGCTTGCAAGCCTGCTGGCGCGGAGCATTACAAAGCCTCTTGGCGTGCTCATGCGAGCGACTCGACAGATTGTTCGCGATCCGGAGGACATGAGAGGATTTCCACTCGAAGTGCATGGCAGGAATGAGGCAGCCGACCTCACCCTGGCCTTCAACAGAATGGTCGCATCGCTCGATGAACAGCGCGCGGGATTGAACGACACGCTGGCGATCCTCGATTCGATGCTGGCTAATGCGCCAATCGGGCTGGTGTTTCTAGATCGGAAGTACCGCTTTGTGCGGGTGAACCAGTTTCTTGCAGAAATCAGTCAGAAAGGCATGACGCATTATCTGGGGCGCACGCTCGATGAGGCGATGCCTTCGTCGGCTGCACAACAGTTACGGCCTGCACTGGAAGAGGTGTTTCGCACCGGCAATGCTATGCGCGATATCGAAGTCCAAGGCAGTTTATTGGCGAGCTCCGCGCGTCCTCTTACCTGGCTCGTAAGCGTCTATCCGGTTCGCTCCGGCCCCGCGCAGGAAGTGCGGTGGGTAGGTGTGATTATCGTCGACGCGACGGAGAGGAAACGGTCTGAGGAGGCGTTGCGGAAGACGGAGAAGCTGGCAGCCGCAGGCAGGCTGGCAGCTTCTATCGCGCACGAGATTAACAATCCTCTGGAAGCGGTAACGAATCTTCTGTTCCTGTTACGCAACCAGAGTTCGCTCGATGACGAGGCCATCTCATATGCTGAAATGGCACAACATGAGGTTGCGCGCGTCTCGGAGATAACGCAGCAGACACTGCGATTCTATAGGCAGTCTACCGTGGCCACCCGCGCGAGCATCACCGAGTTGATGGATTCCGTTCTGACATTGCATCAGGGACGAGTCGGCTCACTGCAGGTCGTGGTTGAGCGGAGATATCGCGATGACGCAGAATTATTTTGCTTTTCAGGGGAGATGCGCCAGCTCTTTGCAAATCTGATCGGAAATGGACTTGATGCCATGATGCCGGCTGGCGGCAAGTTGCGTATCTCAGTCCGTCGCTCTCGCTCGTGGAGGGAGCCCTGCACTCCAGGGATTCGATTGTCGGTTACCGATTCAGGCTGCGGCATGAAAAAGGCCACGATTGAACGCATCTTCGAACCATTTTTCACAACTAAAGAGGCTACGGGTACCGGTCTTGGTCTCTGGGTGAGTGCAGAAATCATCCGCAAGCATGGCGGGAGGGTAGCCATCCGCAGTCGAGAGGGTAGTTCTCCCGGGTGCGGAACCATCTTCATGCTCTTCTTTCCAGAATTGCCAGCTGTTACTCCTGAGATGGAAGCCCAACCTGTAGGCGACTCAGTGAATGCGTAGCGTGCAGATCTCAGGGAATTTGAAGTGATCTCTAAATCCCGCTCGCAGGACGCGCCAGACAGCGACTTGCACTGTTCACGGAAGCACTTTTCGAGCGGGTCACATGGAATCGGTGTAGCCGTAGATAACGAACCCGCAGGCCCCCCATCGAGTGGGGGAGGGTATGCGGTTCGCGGTTAAGATCGACCAAAACCAGCAGTGCTGCCTCGGCGGGATTGTCCTCGCTTTGTGTAATACCCACTCCAAAGATCGCAGGATCAGCCATGAGTGTGGCGGCCACCTGTCTCTGGATAGACGCCGCATGCGCCAGCACTTCTGCTGAAAGATGGATGCCAGAAACGGCTGGCGGTCTCGATGGAGTGCTTCCTCGGGTAACGCTAGCCGAGTCCGTAGCAATGACCGCAGTGCGGACACCATCAATACTTTGCGGCAGGGTGGCTGGCGGCTTCTGGTGGTCAACATAGACAAGAATGGCCGGCTCACCTGGCGCATCCGCGCTAAATCCGGTCTCGATACCCAGAATTCCGCTTTCTTGGTTGATCAGCATGGCGCTGGCAGTCTCTGCTGCATGATGGGCAAGGGACTGGAGGCGTGGAGCAAGCGGCGCGGGCGGCGGAGAATTGTCCGTGTCGTAGTTCAAACAGGAAACTGCGTGAGGCGAAGTCGTTCCTATCACTGTGAGGCGGCTGCCGACACTCATGCTTAGTTGCGCCAGGACGTCAGAAATTGGATTTGCGATACTCATGCCGTTGCCATGGCCATCTGTTCCACTGGCAAAAAACAAGCCTAATGGCTCGGCATTGGCCGAATCGACAACCAGGGATCCCGAGTCGCCACTGTCAGAGAAGCTATCCCCGGCGATGCCGATCTGTCCGGTAAATAGCTTGGTTGTGTAGGGCTCCGTCTCTGCGCAATCCCTGAAGTAGTCGATCTTGACCGAAAGATCGACAGCATTGACGGTGGAACAGGTCAATCCGGTGGTGCGGCCGCTCTTCGCTACATGTAGATCGCCGAGATTCGCCGCGGTCAGAGCCTCACCGGAGCCACTCATGGGCGGTGCAGCTTCAATCAGGCCCCCGGAGATCGGTGTGCCAAGATCAAGTATGCTTCCGCTTGCATCCACCGCCCCGGGAGAGGTGGCGGCAATAGCTGCGTCTACATTAGTCGCCGGAGAACTGAGCGGAGCGAATGCCTTAAGCACACCAACAGCGCGAGCGGTTGAGCCTGACTCGCTGGGCGGACGGCAGGCATCGTCGATGAGTCCCGGCTGGATGATCGAATCGCCGGGCTGGGCCTGGTCGGATTCGGCGAGGACGTGATTATTGCTGAGGATATATTGGTTCCCGCTACTGTCCTTGAGCAGAGCGCCGAGCGTCCCGCCGCAGCAGTCTGCAATCTTCTGTGAGCCTGCCCGGGTCTCAAAGGTATCGTAATCACCTTCGTTTCCACCGGAACTGCCCATCTTTACCGGGCCAGTCTGCACTGTCTGGTTCATGGCGGGGTCAGCAGCTACACCGTTGTGATTCAGCAGGATATGGAGAACCGCGGGAGTCGCTGATGGCTCCTCATCGGATGGAGCAGTGGCGATGCTCACTAGCGCCTGCACATAGACGGCAGAAGGCCCGCTCAGACCAGTGGGAGCAGTATAGGTTGCCTTGCAGACGGTGTATCGATGTTCCCCTCGCTCACAGGGGAGGGGGGTGATGGTGCCGAGCATGTTTGCCTCTGCCCCGCTTGAGGGCGTGACGGCAAGCTTCCATGTGACGGAGCCAGAACCCACTTCTGCAATTTCTGCTTTGACCTCTAGGGTGCCGCCGGCAGGCACCGCAGCATTTTCGGGCAGTAGAGACTGGATAAATCCGGGAGAGATATTGAGCGTAGTTGTTGCGGTGACAGCAGGGTTTGACTGCAATGCCGCTGTGACCTCGATTTTGACCGCGTCCTGAGATAGAGCAGAAGGAGGTGTATAAAGACCGTTTGCGTCAACGCTACCTTCGCCGAGGGAAGCATCGTTGTTCCCGCCACTGACAGACCATCGCACTGCTGCTGGCTTGCCATCTCTGCCAATGGCGGTGAGTTGGCTCTGCCCGTTCGTCGTGATCTGGAAGGCGCCGGCCTGGACAGAAAGGTTGGAGTTGCCCGATCCTCCCGCACTGCCGGGCTGGAAGGCGCCGCAGCCGCACAGCGCGCCGGTTAACAGCAGCAGGGGCAAGCTACGGCGATAGAGCGTGAAAGGCATGATTCGAGAGAGCAAACCATCCTTATTGAACACGGAAACCGATCACAAGTCACGAGATGACGCGACGCAGAAAGCCCCGCACACCGAACCAGCCCAACAATGCAAAGGAGATGAGCAGCGCGAGAAGGATCAATGCAGAGGGCATATGCGGGACATTTGGGGTCAGTGCGGCGCGTAACCCTTCACTCATGTAAACGATCGGGTTGATGAGCACAGCAATCTGCAGCCAGCGCACATGATAGAGCAGGGCCCATGGATAGTAGACACAGCCAAGGAATGTGATCGGGACAACCACAATCGAAAAGACCAGGCCAATCTGTCTGGGTTCCACATTGGCGCCGATGGCGAGACCGAGTGCACCTGCTACCAGGCTCGCAAGCACCAGAACGGCAACAAGCATGAACCAGCTGCTGACATGCGCCTCGACGGGTTGGCTCGGAATGAAGTAAGCGAGAGGCAAAACAAGCAGTGCAGCGAGGATGCTTTGCAGCGCGCTAAAGCATACCTTTTCAAACGCCACTGCAATGACCGGCAGCGGACACATGACACGATCATCGATTTCGCGGGTGACGCCAAACTCCGTTGATAGAGGAAGGGCGACTGCGGCAATGCCGCTGAACATAATTGCGACTGCCATCAGCCCGGGCAGGAGCACGGTAGCGAAATTGGTGCCGCCGCCCATCATGCTCCCCTGGCCAATGCGCGGCATAAGGAAGGTAAAGACGAAGAGAAACAGGAGCGGCTGCATGATGACCCGGACCACAAAAGGCCCCAACTCCCGGCGCAGTACGCGAAAATCTCGGAGAATGAGGCCGGCAAAGGCCCGTGCGGTGGTAGCGGTAGGATTACTCACGCAGGTCCCTTCCTGTCAGCTGGATGAAGACAGTCTCAAGGCTTGGCTCGTTGATGGTGATGTCGCGAACACCGAAGGGTTGCGCAGCCTGTACGAGTGCCGGAAGCAGGCCGTCAGTAGAGGCGGCGAAGATGCGCACGCCGTCGGCGATCTCCTCTACGCGGGCTTCACCTGCAATCTCCTTCAGATTGCCAAGCAGGACATGAACTCCAAGCTGGTCGCGAAGCTTGAGATCGATGATGGTACCCGCGCCGAGGCGGGACTTAAGCTGCTCAGGGGTATCAAGTGCGAGGAGCTTGCCGTGATCGATAATCGCCACCCTGTCGCATAGTTCATCGGCTTCCTCCATATAGTGAGTGGTGAGGACGACAGTAATGCCCTCAGCCCGCAGACCGCGTACAGCATCCCACATAGCGATGCGGCTCTGCGGATCAAGTCCTGCGCTGGGCTCATCGAGAAAAAGGACGGCTGGCCGGTGAGCGATAGCCCGGGCAATCTGAACTCTCTGCTGCAAGCCGCCCGAGAGCTGCGATGGAAAGGCTTTGCTGCGTTCAAGCAGATGGAACTGGTCAAGCAGGCTGTTGGAGCGATCGCGAGCTTCGCTATTCGAAAAGCCGAAATATTTGCAGTGATAGTAGAGATTCTCGAAGATGCTTAACGAGCGGTCGAGCGTGTTGTACTGTGGCACGACCCCGATGTTCCGTCTCGCCATGGCGGGCTTGGCGACGACGTCAATGCCGCTGATGCGGATGCTGCCGCTGGTAGGTCGTGCGCGCGTCGTCGCAATGCTGATGGTTGTCGTTTTGCCAGCGCCGTTCGGACCAAGCAATCCGAAAAGTTCACCCGCCTCAACGTTCAAGTCGATCCCGTTGACTGCGACTGTGCGCTGCTGCTTGTCCTGGTATATCTTCGTCAGCCCTGAAATCTCAACTACCAAATGCTGGCTCCATTGAAGAATGAATATGCTTCCGAATTATACGGAACCCCAGCAGCGCTCCTGCGTGGATGCCAAGCCAATGTGGATCAGGCAGCAGCGCTAGACTCGCTATGATCGGTGGGAAGCATAGCGCGGACTGTTGTGTTCACTTGGAACTGTGGCAGCTTTCTGTTGTACGCCTTTCTCAAGAGGCGAAGCTGCCGCCTTCCCATCGGGCGCATGGTTTCAGTGGAATAGTAGACCCGTCTGCCACAATCGAGACATACCTTGTAGGTCTCGCGATTGAGGGTGAACGGACGGGTCAATTTGTTATGGCTGCAGCCAAGGCAGATTTCAACAAAGAAATTAAAAAACTTATGAAGAAAGCTCATCGATCAGCTCTCTCCTTTCAGGTCGTGGATTGCTAAAGCGTATTCGGCTTTTTGGTGTCAGGCCTAAGATGCAGCCTGTACACTTGCTGTTACGAGTTATTGCACGCGGATGACCAGTTTCCCGAAGTGCCGCCCAGCTTCCATTTTTTCGAGGGCCTTTCTAGCGTCCTGAAATGCGAAAACCTCATCAATGACAGGCTTCAGGCCATGCATCTCGATGGCTTGATTCATGGTGAGAAATTCAGTTCGTGAGCCTACATAAATGCCCTGTACCTGAAGCTGCTTGTGTAGCAGGGGGCCGATCTGAAAGGGCTCTGTAGCGTGGCTGAGCACGCCGATCTGGGTGATAGTGCCACCGGTACGAGCAGCCTTCAGCGACTGTGCAAACGTTCCCGATCCGCCCACCTCGACTACAAGATCCACCCCTTCGCCGTGGGTCTGGTCCACTGCCCACGCAGCCCAGTCAGGAGTGGTCCTATAGTTAAGCCCCGCGTCCAGGCCTATCTTCTGTGCACGGCTGAGTTTGTCATCGCTGCTGGATGTGCCAAGAACCCGAGCTCCGAGCATTTTGGCAAACTGTAGAGCAAAAATAGAGACGCCGCCTGTACCCTGAATCAAAACCGTACTGCCCGGCTTTACATTGCCGGAGCGGACAACCGCGTTCCAAGCGGTGAGGGCAGCGCACGGCAGCGTAGCGGCTTCCTCCCAGGAGAGATGGGTCGGCACAGGAACGACACCCGTTGCTGGCAGCACCACATACTCTGCTAACATGCCGTCGATGTCTCCGCCCAGGGCGCCCTTCTGCTTCGCTGCGTGGGGAGAACCATCGAGCCAATTCTGCATGAAGATACCCGCAACCCGATCACCCGGCTTGAACGTGGTTACGCCTTCGCCGACTGCCGTTACTTCGCCAGCCCCATCCGAAAGCGGAATGCGAGGCAGCGCCATCTTTGGGTTGTATTTGCCTAAGACCATCATCAAGTCCCGGTAGTTTAACGACGTCGCATGGATTTTGATGACTACCTGTCCCGGGGCGGGATGCGGCATGGGAAGATCGTTAAGTTCAAGATTATCAATGCCAAATGAAGATATTTGCCAGACTTTCATAGGGACGGCTCCGTAAAAAAAACGTGGGCAATGCAGTATGTAGATGCGGACAGCGTTAGCTTTGATGCGAAAGCGGGTTACGATAGAAGTATGGCTCGAGGGTGGGAGAGTAAGTCCGTGGAAGATCAGATTTCCGATAAAGACATTGATGCGGGTAAGGCCGCAGCTAAAAAGCAGGATGGTATTACGGCTGCCGTACGCAAGAGGCAGCAGCAGGAACTCGAACTGCAGCGCGAACATATTCTTGCCGCGCGAACATCGAGTCCTCACCGGCGCGCGGCCCTCGAAGCGGCTCTCGCCGATATCGAGGCCCGCATGGCCAAGGTGTAAATTACGACTGTTTCCTATTGAAAAGCAAAGAGTTAGCTTGATCGACAGACGTTAATAAGACCCGGGCCACGTTCACGTGAGCGGGTCGCGTTACCGCCCAGAGGATCGAGTCTGCTACGTCCTCTGGAGTCAGAGGCGTTAGGCCTTGGTATACCTTGGCTGCTCTGTTTTCATCGCCTCGGAAACGCACTTTGCTGAATTCCGTCTCTACCATTCCCGGATCAATGGTGGTGACGCGGACCGGTGTTCCCAGAAGGTCCTGACGAAGGCCGTCATTGATTGCGCGTTCAGCGGCTTTGGTTGCACAGTAGACTGCGCCATTAGGGTAGGTCATCTCTCCCGCAGTCGAGCCAAGGTTGACAATATGTCCTTGCCCACGCTGTACCATTCCCGGGACAACTGAGCGGGTGACATAGAGCAGACCCTTTATGTTGGTGTCGATCATCTCTTCCCAGTCTTCGACGCTTCCATCGTAGAGCTTGTCGAGACCCCGGCTGAGCCCAGCATTATTGATAAGAATGTCCACGTTTCCCCACGGTGAGGGCAATTCCGCGAGTTTTTGTTGTACCTGTTCTCTGCTCCGGACATCTAGTGCAAAATTATGCACACTTCCCGCCCCGCTCTCGAGAAGTTGCGGCTTCATCTCTTCGAGCCTGTCGAAGCGCCGCGCGGCGAGGAGCAGGTTTGCACCCTCAGCTGCGAATGCGCGAGCGCAGGCATATCCAATGCCGGCACTTGCGCCGGTGATAAAAACGATGCGATCGTTCAGTTTCTGCATAGGCATCATCCTAAACCCGACTCGCTCTTGACGGACTTATAGTAGCCCGCAGCCCAGTCCTGGTCTGCAAGCCCTGCTTTGCTGGCTCTATCCATTTGCTGCTGAAATGAGTCGGCTAGCGGGGTCGCTGCATGACTTGCTACTGCTGCCTCGCGGAAGAGACGGGTATCTTTGGCCCCTAGAGTAATTGTCGCGCCGGGAATAGATGGCGGGTTGAGCATGACTTTGCCGTAAGCCTGATAAAACGGCGATTGGAAGAGAGCATCGTTAACCGCTTCCAGGTAGAGCGCAGGATCTATCCCCTGCGACTCGGCATATACCAAACCTTCGCTGAGCGAGGCGATCATCGCTGTGATAAGGAAATTGCCACCAAGCTTGAGCGCGTGCGCCTGCTGCGGCTCGCTACCCACCACGCTGAGACCGCGACTGAATGACTGAAGCAAAGGGAGTACACGGTCGAGAGTAGATTGGGGCCCAGCCACTGTGATCCAAAGTTTCCCTTCAGCCGCGACATTGGGTCTCCCAAAGACAGGTGCTCCGATGTAATGCTGATTCCGGCTAGCATGTTCGCGCGCCAGACGCCGAGATAATTCGACGCTGATGGTACTCAATGAAACGTGGACTGCACCCGTAGGTAGCGCGTCGACCGCACCTTCAGGATGCAGCAGGACCTCCTCGTGCGCCGCGTCGTCCATGAGCATGGTGAACAGGAATTCACAGCCCGTCGCCGCTTGAGCTGGCGACGATGCAACCTTTGCCCCCTGCGCGGCCAGCTCATCCGTTCGCGATATGGTGCGGTTCCAGACGACCAGATCGTGGCCGCCTTTCAGCAAGTGCCCGGCGATGGCCGAGCCCATTTTGCCCAGTCCTAGAAAAGCGATTCTCATAACTGAATGAATAGATGCGACAAAAGAAAAAGGGCTGCGCTAAAGTTACAGCACAGCCCTGCAGCACGGATTCAGTTACTGTGGTGGCACATTGGAGACGCCAGTGTTGTTTGGCGTTTGGGGTGGGCTTGGTGGTGCGGGTTGTGCGTCATTCCCAGCTCCGGGCGCCTTTTCCTGTACACCGATAGAGTTGCCGGAGACGACCAGTTGTACTCTGCGGTTCTGTGCGCGGCCATTGGCCGTTGAGTTTTCGGCGATAGGATTATTCTCGCCGTAACCTGTCGCAACGATATTCCCCTGAGCTACTCCCTGAGAGACGAGATAATCCCGAACCGCATCTGCACGCTCTTGAGAAAGCTTCTCGTTGTATTGCTGTGAGCCAACGTTGTCCGTGTATCCCTCGATCTGGAGCTTCAAGTCGGGATAGGCGAGCAATATGCCAGAAACTTTTGCCAGCTTCTCGCGGGCGTCCGGCTTGAGATCGTATTTATTGAATGCGAAGAGCACGTCTGACATGTTGATGATGAGACCGCGCGCCGTTTCGCGGGTAGACAGAACCTGATTGAGTTGTTGCTTCAGGCGCTCGCGCATCTGCGCCGTCTGGTCGACTGCCTGCTGCTGCGCGTGCTGAGCTAAGGCTGCCTGCGCCTGGGCTTTCGCAGCTTGTGCCTCGGCTTCAGAGGCCTGTGCTTCTGCCTGTGCGCGCTTGGTCGCCTGTTGCTGTGCCTCAAGCTGGGCTTGTTGGGCTGCCTGCTCAGCTTGTTCCTGCGCCTGTTGCCGACGTGCAGCCTCCTCGGCTTTTTGCTTCCGGATGCTCATAATGCGCGCATCTTCCGATGCCTGGACGGCTTCACGAGCATAAGTGATCTCTTGCTTCCGATTGCTCTTATGCGTGTCCATGGCCTGGGCATTCTGCAGGTCCTGTTGCGCCGTGGCCAGGGTTTCCGGAGCATATTTTTTAGCGCCTGCAGCCTCTGCTATCTGGATTGCATTGATTGCTTCATAGAGCTCAAGCGGAGATTTTTCGTTTCGGGTGATCGGATGAAGCACCGCATTCTGACTGGCAGTTTTCTCATAGGCTCCGCGTGGTAGGAGCGAGTAATGAGCGTTGATCTGTTCCAAGATGCCGGCGGTTTTGTCATGAAGAATGGTGTTCTGCAGTACGACGACATCGCTCGGCATCGTCACTGCAAAATATGGCTCAGCAGTCACCACAAGCCCGAAGCTCTGCAGATCTGTAGTGACAGTAATGTCGTTCTTTGTACCTTCAGGTAAAATCTCGCCGAGATTGATAGGCCGCCCTTCCGGGGTAATTGCCCAGAGGACATAGGTGAGGTACTCAATGCCGAAACTGTTCGCCGGCTTCAGGCCTTGAAAGCGCGCCTTAATGACCATACGGCCGCGCTCACTGGATACCTCAGCAGAGCCCTTAGCTCCCGGCAGAAGACTTGTTCCCTCGAAACCTATTTTCGTTGCGCCACTCCGGTGGAAGTAATTGATTGCGGGTATATCCCGCCCCACAACCTCAACCTTATAAACAGCGACACCGTCACGCATCTCAGCCTGTGGCTGTTTTCGTTGATCTTGAGTTTGAGGCCACTTGTCCGTCGCTGTGGGATTCATTTCCTGGGCGAGAAGAACGCTTGATGAGGCACAAATAGCGAGAAAGACCAAAAGATTTTTCTTACTCATGAGAGGATTTATTTACTCCTAAAGTACGGACATTCGAGGCACACGCAAAGCTCTGCTAGAGTGGATGCGCCTGCGAGCAAGACAGGTGCTTGCGAGTGAGAGTCAGAAGTAAGGTAGCGTGAACTGAATAATTACGGTCGCGGGGCAACCAATTGGTGCGCAATCGCAAATAACGCTAATTCGAGGCGAGTGGATACACCCGTTTTGTCGAAGATGTTCGAGAGGTGGCGCTTCACGGTTTCTTCGCTGAGGCTGAATTGCTTGGCAATATCTCGGTTGCTGCAACCTTCAACGATGCAGCCAACAACGTCCAGCTCACGGGGAGTAAGCCCGTAGGTTTTGCGATCAGGTTTGGCATTCTGCTGCATGAGTTCATGCAGGGCGTTCACTAGATTAGCCACTCGACGTCCGCCAATCCAATAATCACCAGAAGATACAGCGCGTATCGCAGTTGTCAGATGGTCGGTGAGAGCATCTTTGAGCACAATGCCTCGCGCTCCCACCTGCAGCGCTTCGATGATCTGTTGGGTCGTGATCGTGCTGGTGAGCAGAATGATTTTGACGGTGGGGGAACCGTTCATGATCGTGCGCATAGCTTCAAGGCCAGGCAGACGCGGCATCTGCAGATCAAGGAGGAGTATGTCGGGCATAAGCTCCACCGTTCGAGAGATGGCCTCCTCGCCGTTAGCCGCCTCTCCAACGACAACAAAAGAGGCATCGTGAAGAAGCATGTTGCTGACGCCGATTCGAACGACAGGATGGTCATCCGCTAGCAGAATGCGCAGCCGAGGAGATGAAGATGCTGAGCCGTTATCTGCTGATGGAACACTGCCTGTCGAAAACCTGGTTTCTCTATTCGCCATCCAGTACACGCTCCAGTTCGTTACATGCTGCGGCGAGTTGATCTAATGCCTGCGTCAACTCTTCGTTATTCATGTTTTGCAGTTCGATGCGTGCCGCAATGCCAGAAAGCTGCGTCGCCCCAATCATACCTGCACCACCCTTAATCGCGTGGGCAGCGGCGCGAACACTTGCCAAATTTCCTGTCTGCGCATTGCTCCGCATGGCTTCAAGGCGTGTGCGGGTGTCATTGACACTCGCCGTATATATCTCACGAACATCGGCATGCCGCATCATGGCTGCCAGTTTGTCGTAAGTTTCCCTTCTTAGCACTTCGGCAGGGTTAGAACAAGAGTCTCCCGGAACTGGTTGCCCTGGTTTGGCAAGAGCATGCGTAAATGCATTGAGATCCAGCGGTTTACGCAAAAATCCATCATAGCCGTCAGGAATACTATCCCCGCTGGCACTCATGGCGAGCAGGAGCGTGGCTGCTCCTGTAAGTATGCGCAACGCACCAGCAAGACTCTTGCCGGCCAGTCCTGGCATCTGCATATCAATCAGGAACGCTGTTGGAAACGAAGTGCGAGGCAGCGAGTGGAGCTGGTGGAGAGCCTCTTCTCCAGATGAGGCAGTCAGCACACTGTAACCAGCAGCTTCGACCTGCAGAGCGACCAAGGCCAGGCTGAGCGGATCGTCGTCGATGATAAGGATGGTTGCGATAGCGCTTATACTGGCCCCAGAAACGGTATTGCATTCCTGCTCTTTATCCACCGCGCGAATTACTCACTGCTGCTGGTTGTTGATGTGACGTCATGTCCCCCCAAAAAAGCGGATGAGCGTCAGCGAATTACCTGCTCGACTTCATTCATCCAGTCGGGAGGTTTAAGAATTTCTCGCGGCTTCGAGCCATCCGCCGGGCCCACGATGCCGTCGCGCTCCATCATATCTATCAAATGGGCAGCGCGGCCATACCCAATGCGAAGACGCCGCTGCAGCAGGGAAGTGGAAGCCTTCCCGAATTCGAGCACCAGCCGGACGCCGTCTTCATAGAGTTCGTCGTTCGAGTCTTCGCCGTCACCCTCCTCCAGATCGCGGCCACGATCATCTTTTGGCCCTTCGAGGAATCCCTGCACATATTCCGCCTCGCCTTGCTTCTTCCAGAACTCCGTCACCGCGGCAATTTCCTTTTCGGTCACAAAGGGAGCATGCACGCGCTGCAGTCGGGAGGTGCCTGGAGGCAGAAAGAGCATATCGCCCCGCCCGAGCAGCGACTCGGCGCCATTCGAATCAAGGATGGTTCGCGAGTCTACTTTCGTGGCAAGGCGGAAGGATATTCGAGTGGGAACATTTGCTTTAATCAGTCCAGTGATGACGTCCACGGATGGTCTCTGTGTAGCGAGTACCAGATGGATGCCGACAGCGCGCGCCATCTGCGCCAGTCGGGTGATAGCCTCTTCAACATTGGCCTTGTCGAGCATCATCAGGTCAGCGAGTTCATCGATGATGATGATGATGTAAGGCAGCGGATTTTCGTCTTCGCCGTCCTCGAAAAGCGAGGGGTTTTCAAACAGCTTGTTGTATTGATCTATGTTGCGGACGCTGCGCGATGCCAGGAGCTTGAGGCGTCGTTCCATCTCGCGGACCGCGTTGCGCAGAGCGTTCGCGGCCAGCTTAGGTTCGGTAATGATGGGGGTGAACAGGTGAGGAATGCCCTCATACATGCCGAGTTCGACACGCTTCGGATCCACCAGGATCAGGCGCACCTGTTCAGGTGTTGCTTTGAAGAGAACGGACATGATCATGGCATTGATGGCAACGGACTTGCCGCTGCCAGTTGAGCCGGCGATCAGAACGTGCGGCATCGTCGCGAGGTCGGCAGTGACGATGCGGCCATTAATGTCCTTGCCCATCGCCAGAGTCAGCTTGCTCTTAGGACTGGAGAAGTTTTCCGCTTCCACGATATCGCGGAGCCAGATAGTTTCACGAGTATGGTTTGGTACCTGAATGCCGACTGTGCTTTTGCCAGCCATGCGCTCAATGAGGATGCTCTCGGCCCGCATCGCAAGACAGAGATCTTCAGAAAGGCCTGTGACTCGACTGTACTTGACCCCTGCCTCAGGGCGGAATTCAAAGGTAGTGACCACCGGACCGGGATTTATCTGCACAACCTGGCCGCCAACGTCGAATTCGGCGCACTTCTCAACCAGCACCTTGGCTTCTTCTCGAAGCTCGTCTTCGCGAATGGTCTGCGATTCCTCGCTGCGATGGAGCAGAGTGCTGGGCGGCAGGCGATAGCCACTGACCGTCTTTGGGGTGAGTGTGACCGTACGGATCTCAGCGTCTGCGCGCTCGCCAACGGCGATCGAGCTCGGTGGCTCCGGCAACGGTTCCGGATCGGGAACGGAAGCGCGAGGCATCTGCTCCCATACGCTGCGCTGTGGGGGTGCCTCATGCACTGTCTCCGGCGCCTGTTCCTGCTCATGCATGGCCGCAAGCTCTTCCTCTTCGCGCATGGCCGCCAACGCGTCTTTACGACGCTCGGGAACCTGTTGTACCGGTTCCGGCACTGGCTTGACCTGCTTGGGGGCCTTGGGCTGGGTGGGGGCTGCTACTGCCTTTGCCTGAGTCGTGGCCCGCGCCGCCTCCACTCGGGCTGCCTGCTTCTGTTCGCGGGCGCGAGCGCGTAGCTGCTTCCAGCGCGTGAAGCGGTCGCGCCATGACTGGATAAAGGCAAAACGAACGGCAAGCCATTCCTGGGCCGTGTTAAGGCTGAAGGCTGTCGATAAGTAGAGGGCCACGGCGACCATGCTGATGGAGACGATCCATGCGCCGGGCAGATTGAGATAGCGGACGAGGAGACCGCTGACCAGAAGACCTATGAGACCCTCAACCGGCAGACCCCGGAGCAGGTGCAGGTGCCCTGGCAGCAGCCCGAAGATCGCCGGAAGGAAGAGCAAACAAAGCAGCGCGCCAAGGAGCTTCGAAAGGGACGAACCTGTCGGCCGAGAGCGCATCCACGCCATCGCTATGCTGCCCAGGAGGAGCGGTACACAAAAAGCCGCCAGGCCTTCCATCTGGAGAAGGAGGTCACTGGTCAATGCACCTGCGCGGCCAATCCAATTGCTGACAGCCCGGCCAGGGTCGCTTACAGTGTTGAACGACGGATCGGAGGGGTGAAACGAGATCAGAGAGAGGAGCAGAAGAGAAGCGGCGACCAGCAGCAGAAACCCAAGCAGCTCGTTCAGGCGGCGGTTGCGAGTTGGCGAAAGGGCCAGTTTAAGGGGTTTCATCGTAAGCAATTCCGGTGCCTGCCGCGCACAGACATGTGTTGCGGCCGCACGGCGCAGAACCCCAGAGCAGCTTTATTATCCCAGACGGCGCCTCGAGAGGAAACGAGAATCTTAAGCTAGGCATCTTCGGAGGAACTAGCGAAGGGAGACTTAAACTCCAGGCGTGTCTCTCTCAAGTTTTTGCTCTCGCGCCAGGATCTCTGCTGTTTCAAGGGGAGTGAGCTTTTGCAGCAGAGCTAGAAGCTGTTTTGGATCGAAGCTTTCAAGGTGATAATCCGCTCCCGGGCATTGCTCGGCCCCAGGACTGAGGATCGAAACGATCGGGATATCGCTGCGGATAGCCTTCAGTTGCCGTGCCACCTCTCCGCAAGGGGTGTCGCGCATATCCGCATTGAGCACAATTCCCGTGATTCCAGGAAACTGCTCAAAAGTATGCACCGCTTCTGGGCCGCTGTAGGCAGTGATGACATTGTATTTGGCTGTTTCCATGACCAGCTTTCGGGTGGAAATAGTCCCGGGGAATTCACGATCAACAATGAGAAAACAGGGCCTGACCATTTCGCAATTAAACAGCATCGAGAGCGCCACCGTCCAAGGACCAGCTGGTTTGACCCCCTCCTGAAAGCTCCGTAACATGAATGTAGACCATTCAGCACCTCATTTCCCGCGCCACCGCATTGATCTCGGAGGCATCTTAAATGGGTGTTGGACAAGCAAAATATCCGGAAGGCACACGTTGAGTTCAACAGAAGTAGTCAACAACACCCAGCAGACCGATCCTGCGATCGATACGGCCACGCAGGAGAACCCCGAACACACCCATGATCACGTTCATGATCACCAACACGGTCCCACGTTGAATCCCGAGTGCAGCCGTGAAGTTGAGATCGAAATCGCGGCTGACGAGGTGACGCGCGCCTTTCGCACAGTATTGAAGCGTTATCAAAAGCAGGCGCGAATTCCCGGCTTTCGTGCAGGGAAAGTGCCCGAGTCACTGATTCGGACACGGTTTGCGGAGTCGCTGCGTCAGGATGTGGTTGAGTCAATATTGCCGACACATTTTCGCGAGGCTATCGAGAAGCAAAATCTGACTCCCGTTTCTCAGCCACAGGTGACTGATCTACACCTTCAAGAAGGTGATCCTCTGAAGTTCAAGGCCGTTTTCGAAGTTCTTCCCGAATTTTCGATCGAAGGCTATCAGGATATTAAGGTAGACAAGCCGTCCACAGAGTTGATGGATGCTGAACTCGATGCAGAGTTAGATCGCATCCGTGATTCACGGGCGACAATGGAGCCTGTGGCGGAAGAGCGCCCTCTGGTTGAGGGGGATTGGGCGCAGATCAGCTTCAAGGGCGAATTCAAGCAGGACGAGTCGACCACTGAGCAATCGCAGCCTATTACCGGCGAAGAAGTCATGATCGAGGTTGGTGGGCAGAACACGCTGCCGGCTTTCAATGACGCGCTTAGAGGCGCCAGCACCGGCCAGCAGTTGAAGTTTGAAGTTAGCTATCCGCAGGAGTTTGGTGAGCCTCGGCTTGCCGGTAAGACCATTGCATACGACGTCGAAGTTAAGGGTGTTAAGAAGAAGATCCTGCCTGAGCTGAGCGATGAGTTTGCCAAGGAGCTTGGCGAATATGAGAGCCTTGAAGACTTCAAACAAAAGTTAAAAGAGCATTTGCAGCTCGACAAGCAGCGAAAGCTTGAGGCGGAAACTAAAGACAAGCTGGTCGAAGCGATGCTCGCGAAATACCAATTCCCGGTGCCTGAGTCGCTGGTGCAGCAGCAAGTGGATGCGCGGCTTGATCGCGGTCTCCGTGCGCTTGCCCAGCAGGGGATGCGCACGGAGGATATGCGGAAGCTCGATTTCGCACGGCTCCGCGAGGCGCAGCGTGAGTCAGCTGTGAATGAGGTGAAGGCATCAATCCTCCTAGATCGGATTGCAGATGCTGAAAGTATCAAGGTAGACGAAGGCGAGGTCGACCGTGAGCTGGAGGTTATCTCATTGCAAACAAGGGAGCCCTTGGATTCGCTGCGGACGCGTTTGACGAACGATGGCAGTCTAGCTAGAATCCGTGAACAACTACGCAGAGACAAAACGGGAAGCGTGCTTTACGAGAGATTAGCTTCCTAGATACGGTTCCGGATGCGGGAGGCCTGGAAGGCTAGGCCTCCTGGATTATCTTTCGAAGTTTTCTGATCGGAGCTTTCGAGCTTCGGGGAGTGAGAGAAAGAGAAGCATGGCACTCGTACCTATGGTGATCGAGCAGACGAGTCGAGGCGAGCGCGCCTACGATATATATTCCCGTCTGCTGCGCGACAACATCATTTTCCTCGGCACGCCTATCGATGATCAGGTCGCGAATCTGATCATTGCGCAGATGCTTTTTCTCTCTGGTGAAGACCCGGAAAAGGATCTCCAGCTTTACATCAATTCCCCGGGAGGTTCAATCACCGCTGGCCTGGCTATTTATGACACCATGCAGTTCATCAAGAACGATGTGGTGACGTATTGCATTGGGCAGGCTGCCAGCATGGGTGCATTTTTGTTGATGTCAGGCACGAAGGGTAAGAGATTTGCGCTTCCCAACTCCCGGATCCTGATTCACCAGCCGTCCATGGGTGGTCTTTCAGGTCAGGCCACAGATATTGATATCCACGCCCGCGAAATTCTTCGCATTCGCGAGATTACGAACAATTTGATGTCGAAGCATACCGGCCAGACGCTTGAACGTATAGAGCGCGATGTGGAACGTGACTTCATCATGAACGCCCCGCAAGCGAAAGAGTACGGCATTATCGACGAGATCATCGACCGCCCGCGCACCTGAATGGCGGTCGAACCAGGAGCCCAGTAGTATGAAAACTCGCACGGGATCAGACGATGCACTTCGTTGTTCTTTCTGCCACAAGTCACAGGACGCTGTAGCTAAACTCATTTCTTCTCCAAGTGACTACCCGCGCGCGTATATCTGCGACGAGTGTGTAGCTGTTTGCAACTCGATTCTCGAGGATGACCGCGGAGAGACGCAGCCTGGTGCCGCTCCAGCTCACTTGCCAAAACCGCTAGAAGTCAGGGCATTCCTGGATGAGTATGTTATTGGCCAGGACCAAACCAAGAAAAAACTTGCAGTGGCTGTATATAACCACTACAAGCGCATCCAGATGAATCGTGTCCGGGGCAATGATGTAGAGCTTGCCAAGTCCAATATTCTTCTGGTCGGGCCGACTGGTAGCGGCAAGACTCTTCTTGCCCACACCCTCGCCAAGATGCTTGATGTGCCCTTCGCCATAGTTGATGCAACCACTCTGACCGAGGCTGGTTATGTGGGTGAGGATGTGGAGAACATCATTCTCAAGCTGTTACAGGCGGCCGACGGTGATGTGGCACGTGCACAGACCGGCATTATCTACATCGACGAGATCGATAAGATCGGACGCAAGGATGAGAATCCGTCGATCACGCGAGACGTTTCCGGTGAAGGAGTACAGCAGGCATTGCTGAAAATACTGGAGGGTACAGTTGCGAACGTGCCGCCACAAGGTGGGCGCAAGCATCCACACCAGGAATTCACGCCGGTTGATACGACTAACATTCTTTTCATTTGTGGTGGCGCATTCGTTGGGCTGGAACGTGTAGTCGGCCGACGAGTAGGCAAAAAAGCGCTTGGATTCAAGGCGATTGCTGACAAGGAACATCAGGAGCCGGGAAGTCGCGCCCAGCGCGACACTGAGCTGTTGCGGCAGGCTGAACCGCAGGATTTGATTAAGTTCGGCTTGATACCCGAGTTTGTCGGAAGGCTCCCGGTTATCGGGATATTAGACGAGCTGGACGAAGCTGCGCTTGTTGAGATCCTGACCAAGCCTAGGAATGCAATTTTGAAGCAGTATCAAAAGCTTTTCGAGTATGAAGGCGTTAAGATCCGCTTTGATGACGAGGCTGCCTTAGCTATTGCGAGGGAAGCACTTAATAGAAAAGTAGGAGCTCGCGGACTTCGGATGATTCTCGAAGAATTGATGCTGGACTTGATGTATCACCTGCCCAGCAGTAAGAAGGTGAAGGAATTGGATATCACCAAGGAAATGATCGAGAAGCGAGACCTGTCGATCAGCCTGCTTGAGAAGGCTGGCTGATTTTCCAGGCCTGATCGTTTAGCCGGTCAGGCCTGGGTCATTTGGATTGTAAATACGCATAGAATCAAACTATGCGTACAGGGTTAACGCTTGCTGTAGTCCTCCTTGTGACGGGGTGGCTGCAATTGGGTTCTTTGCCGGTCGCTGCTCAATCCGACTCAACAGCGAAAATTCAGGCCATGCTCGATGCTCCGGGCACGACGGTCAATCTCCCTGCAGGCGTGTTTATAGTGGGCTGCGCGGCTCCATTGGTATTGCCATTGCCAAGCAATAAGGTAGTTCGTGGCGCCGGAACAGGCGCAACCACCCTGCTGGCGTGCCCACACAAAAAGTACGATGTGCAAAGTTTGAGTTACAGCGGAAGCGGGCCTTATACCATCCTGGTGAAAATCAAAGGTGACTTTTCACTGCCCGATTGGAATGCTTACGCACAGCCAAGCGTAATAGCCATCTCTGGCGCCCCTAAGGGTTATAGCGGTAGCTTTGCCAACCCTCTGATAGTAGCGCCGAATACGATCCGCCTTATCGTTAGGGAAAGACCGTCAATGGCTCTATCTAACCAAGGCCGACTCAGTGCGGGTCTCTATCCGATTCAGGCGTATGACTATCGGAGCCATACTTCCAGCAAGAATCTGACGGTGGAGAATCTCACAATGAGTGGGAATTGTCCTCCTGCTTCCGGTGGGAACTGTGCTGCAGCAGACCGCAATGATCGCGCCCTGGCAATTTTCAGCCGTGGGGCGACCGCTGCCGCAAATGCCCATACTCTCGTTTTCCGTAATGTTATTTTTCGCGACTCCTGGGAAGATGCAGTTCGCATTGATTCTGTTGGGGGGACCAACAGCAACGGTTTTGTATTCGACCATGATCAATTTCTGAATGCAGGCTGGCACGCAGTCGAGATGTACGGTGTCTCCAACTTTCGCTTTATTAATAACCGCGTCATTAATTATGGCTGGAACAGTGATACAGCGGATGCATTGGCATTTCGCGGGAATGGGGGTGGCCCTCAAAGGGGGTATATCATCGCTAATAATTTTACGCAGACTGGCACGGGTTCCAATAACTTCGCGCTGGAAGCCGTGTATGGTTCCGCTAAAGACTTTATGGACAAAGTGTCCATTACCGGCAATATTTTCGATGCAAATCATGGCGCGAAGACCGGCAATGGGATCTCTCTTATGATTGCCAGTGGAGTAATTCTCAACAATCGCTTTATCAATGGTGCGCAGCAGAATCATCGGGATGGGTTTGAATTTGACTGCCTCTCCTGTGAAATCGGTGGGAATGTAATAGATGGCGGCACAATGCAGCTCACCCCATACTGCCTCAATAATGTCTGTGTTGACGCCCAATCCATCGACGTACATGACAATGTGGTCAATCAGACTTCGGTAGGACAGGGGGTAGAGTTTCCCGCTCTTGGCGTAGGTGGCGGACCCGCAGGATCGAAAGGATACCTTTCCGACATCAAGCTCAACCACAACACAGTCAATCAGGATATTCCAAAGAATGCGCCAGGGAATGTTATTGGCATTGGTTTGGGGATGAGGGAGGGAGGGGTCAGCTTTACTCCTCTCGTGAATCTCACAGTCGAAAATAATATTCTGAGAGCGATAGGTGGAAATCCCAACACGACAGCGTTCGGGATCTACGGCACGCCCAACCAGGACGCGTCATCCGCTCACTGGATATTCCGCAACAATACAACTACCGGGTATGCTGTGCATGCGAGAGCGCTAGGCGTCAATGTAGCCGGAAAGAAGATTGGATCGATGGTGTCTGATCTCAAATTTGAAAATGAAAGAACTGACCATCCTGATCACATGTTCATTGACCAGAGCGGCGGCAGCCAGCCGATACCATCTATTATTTCGCCCATAAGAATACTGACGCCACCAGAACCTCGTTAAGCCATCAATGATCGTTCCTGCAGCTCTGAGCCCGGATGCGATAGTCTTCATCTAACAGACAGGATGAAAGGAAGTTCAATGAGCCAATCAAAAGAAGCGCGTGAGAAGAGCAGCCAGCGCGTGCTGCCCATGATGCCCATCCGGGACATGGTGATTTTTCCTTTCATGATGACGCCATTCGTAGTAGGCCGAGAATCGAGCGTGCGCGCGCTTGAGGAGGCTCTCACCGGTGACCGTAAGATTTTTCTTGCCACCCAGCATGATGCAAAGCTTGATGAGCCTGGCGCTGGAGATATCTACCAGGTCGGCACCATCGGCAACATCGTGCAAAGCGTGAAGATGCCGGACGGCAATATCAAAGTCTTGGTGGAGGGATTGGAACGCGCACGTGCGATTGAAGTTACAGACACAGATGGCTTCTTTGTCGCAACCGTTCGTACCGGCGCTCTGGATCTCGAGCTTACTCCCCAGGTTGAGCAACTTGCGCAGAAAGTATTTTCGCTCTTTGAGCAGTACGTCAAGCTGCAGCAGTCTCTGAACTATGAGACGATGATCGCCGCTATCCCTACCAACGAGCCTGCCAAACTTGCAGACACCATTTCTGCAAATCTGCAGCTAGAGATCGCAGATAAGCAGGAATTGCTGGAAGTGTTTGATCCCATGGAGCGGCTCGCGCGGGTTGCCGGTGTGCTTGAAATTGAAATAGAAAAGCTCAACATGGAGCGCAGTATCCAGTCACGCGTAAAGCGGCAGATGGAAAAAGCGCAAAAAGAGTACTACCTGAACGAGAAGATCAAGGCGATTCAGAAGGAACTGGGTAAGGGCGAGAAAAACGAGTTTGACGACCTAAAGAAGAAGATAGAGACGGCTGGAATGCCGAAGGACGTCTTCGAGAAGGCAACCCAGGAATTGAAGAAGCTTGAGGCGATGCCGCCTATGTCGGCCGAGTCAACTGTCTCGCGTAACTACCTTGATTGGCTGCTGGCTGTGCCGTGGAAGAAGAAGTCAAAAGAGACGCGCAGCATCGAACATGCTGAAAAAGTACTAAATGAAGACCACTATGGTCTGGAAAAAATTAAGGATCGCATCCTGGAGTTTCTAGCGGTCCGGCAGTTGGTGAAAAACCCGAAGGGATCTATCCTCTGCTTTGTCGGACCCCCGGGGGTAGGCAAGACATCGCTGGGCATGTCCATTGCAAAGGCAACGGGCAGGAAGTTTGTCCGCATGTCTTTAGGAGGAGTTCGCGATGAAGCGGAGATCCGGGGCCACAGGCGCACCTATATAGGAGCTCTTCCGGGTCAGATTATTCAGTCTATGAAAAAGGCGGGCACCAGGAATCCGGTATTCATGCTGGATGAGGTGGATAAGATGGCTTCGGATTTCCGTGGCGATCCAGCCTCGGCACTGCTTGAGGTGCTGGACCCGGAACAAAATACGGCGTTTCAAGACCATTACCTCGATGTCGAATACGACCTTTCCCAAGTGTTGTTCGTTGCGACTGCAAACGTTCTGCATACCATTCCCGCGCCGCTGCAGGATCGTATGGAGGTCCTGCGGTTGCATGGATATACCGAGGTTGAGAAGCTGGAGATTGCGAAGCAGTATCTCGTAAAAAAGCAGCGCGAGAACACGGGCCTAAGCGAGAAAAATATTGTTTTTCAGGATTCGGCCCTGACCGAGATGATTCGCAGTTACACGCGTGAGGCGGGTGTCCGCAATCTTGAGCGTGAAATTGGGAATGTTTGCCGGAAAGTCGCGCGTAGGGTTGTGAAGCAGGGAATGAAGCACAAGGATGAGATTACTGCGGCAAACATCTCTGATTTTCTTGGGGTGGCCAAGTTCCGCGATTCACAGGTACATGAGAAAAGCGAAATCGGGCTGGTGACAGGCCTTGCCTGGACTGAGGTGGGCGGCAGCATATTGCAGACCGAGGTTCAAGTTCTGGATGGCAAGGGCAAGCTTACGCTGACCGGACAGCTTGGCGATGTCATGCAGGAGTCAGCCCAGGCAGCGCTCTCCTATATTCGCAGCCGCGCTCAGCATCTCGGCGTGCCTCGGGACTTCTACCGCAATGTTGACATTCACATTCATGTGCCCGAGGGGGCGATCCCGAAGGATGGTCCATCCGCAGGTATCACCCTAGCCACGGGGCTTGCCAGTGCGCTGGCAAAGGTTCCTGTGCGGAGGGATATCGCCATGACCGGAGAGATAACGCTGAGGGGGAAGGTTCTTGCTATAGGGGGATTGAAGGAGAAGCTGCTCGCAGCTCATCGCGCGGGTATTTTCGAAGCGATTCTTCCGCAGGACAACAAGAAGGATTTAGCTGACCTCCCGGAGAACCTGAAGAGTGCTATGAAGCTGCACTTCGTGGATTCCATGGACGAAGTATTGAAGATTGCACTGGAAGGTCCGCTGCCAGAATTGAGCGAGGAGACGCCAGAGGTGTTGGCCTCTGTCCCTCCACCAGTACCTGCGGCCCAAGGCCATAGACCCCACCAGTAGGCCTTGATGGCTTATCCGTAATGGCTTAGCCAGAGCACCAAGGATTGCCGCATACAGATAAAAAGCCCCGGTCTTCCGGGGCTTTTATCTGCTATATCGGGAGCTAGGCTCTTTCAACTTCCTTAAGGCGAGCAGCTTTGCCGCGGAGGCCGCGGAGGTAGAAGAGTTTTGCGCGGCGCACGCGGGCGGAACGAACCTTTTCCACCTTGTCTATTACCTTGGAGTTGAATGGAAAAATTCGCTCAACTCCTTGACCGAAGCTCATCTTGCGCACGGTAAAGCTTCCCTGAGCGCCATTCTTGCGGGCGATAACGATGCCCTCAAAAGCCTGGAGGCGCTCTTTTTCGCCTTCTTTGATCTTGACCTGCACACGCACGGTGTCACCGGGTACGAACGCGGGAATGTCGGTGCGATTAAGCTTTTCTGCGAGGCGCTGCATTACTGGATGGATAGACATTGTTCTTTCCTGCGAATGAATTCGGAATCTTCAGTTTACACAAAATTCAGCAACTTGGGGGCTGAATCGATTTGATAAATGCACGGTCTGCCGGGCTGAGTACTGCTTTCTCAAGCAGATCCGGCCTGTTGTGAAGCGTTTTTTCCAATGCGCGTTCCCGCCTCCAGCGGCGGATTTTTTCGTGGTCACCCCCAGCGAGCACCTCCGGCACCGAAAGCCCACCAAACTCCTGTGGGCGCGTGTAATGGGGATAATCGAGGAGGCCACCGGAGCCGTAGGTTGAGCGAGGCGTCCCGTTAGAGGTGGGGCCTGTGTCGGCATTCCCAAAGCTCTCGTATTCACTTGATGCTTCATTGCCCAGAACTCCCGGAATAAGCCTTGAAACAGCATCTACGATCACTGCTGCGCCGAGCTCGCCGCCCGAAAGTACATAGTCCCCAATGGAGAGTTCACAATCCGCGATGAGCTCGGAGACGCGTTCGTCGACGCCCTCGTAGCGTCCACAGATAAGAACGATTCTTTCAAGCAGCGTCAACTGGCGAGCTGTTGCCTGGGTAAAGCTTGCGCCCTGAGCTGAAAGCAGGACGACGGACTCGCGCTGTAGGTTGCGCTCAGCCTTTGGAGCTACGCCTAGAGACTCGACGGCAGCCGCAATGGGCTCGGGCTTGAGAACCATGCCCTCGCCGCCGCCAAAGGGCCTGTCATCGACTGTACGGTGCCTGTCGTGTGTAAAGGAGCGAAGATCGTGGACGCGAACCTCGACCATGCTGGCGCTGATGGCGCGGCGGAGAACGCCGTGCTGCAGAAACCCTTCAAAGAAGCCAGGGAAGATGCTGATGATGTCGAACCGGATCATGGTCACCTTGGTTATTCAGTCCGGCTCATTTGCGGTGAGCAGCCGTCGTTCTTCTTCACTCATGGGTGCGTTGATCTGGAGCAGCCCCGCAGGCAGCTCCATTTCGATAACGCGCTCCTCCAGGCTTATGCGGCGTAGATAGGATTTTGCCAAGGGGATCAGCAGTTCTTCACCGCCTGACAGCGGACGAACCGTAAGCAGCGGAACGCCGGCTCCTGTGCTGCTATCCACTCCTGTTACAAGGCCAATCTCCCGCCGCTCTTCCGACAAGTCAAAGACCTGACAGCCCTGAAGGTCACTTACGTAATAGCTGTCTTCATCGAGCGGCGCGCGATCCTCCGGGCGAATGACTACATCAAACCCGCGCAGCATGTCCGCATCGGAAATGCTGTCCACCCCTGAAAACTTGAGCACAACCCGCCCTTTGTGCAGCCAGAAGTCGTCTAGACCGACTTCTCTGGCGGGAGAGCCATTCTTGATCAGATGTAAGATCTTGCGGTCCGCAAAGAGATCCGGAAAATCGGTCAAGATTTCAGCCAGTACCTCGCCGTGCCGTCCCTGGGGACGGACAATGCAAGCTATGGTGACCCATTCATCACCACCGACGGTCAAAATTTACTCCGATACCTACTCGCTGTGTTCTTGGCCATGCGAATTGTTCTCTTCGAGAATATCGAGCGTGTAGCGATGATGATGCTTCATGCTGACAGCTCCAAGAATCGTTCGCATTGAGCGGGCTGTACGACCCTGTTTGCCGATGACCTTGCCAACGTCTGTAGGTGCAACGCGCAGACGCAAGACAGTGCTTTCATCGCGTTCAACAGCATCCACCTGAACCGCGTCTGGGGCATCCACCAGGGCGCGAGCGATTTCCGTTACTAATTCCTGCATGTTGTCTTGCTTCTGTTCCAGCGTCATGTTGTGGGCCCCCCTTGCGAGAGCATAATTTGCTCTTTGGGCTGGCCAATACTAACAGCTCGCTGGACTAAAACGGTAGTATATAAAGAATAACCTTTATATGGTTACCTGAGGGTTGTTACCTTTGCGCGGCCACCTCATTGCCAGGTTATTCCCATGTCCCGGAGACTCGAGACATGGGCTCAGAACCCGCTTCAGGCCGCTGCTGGTACGCTCAGCTTGCTTACGAGCTTTTGAACGCGCTCGGAGAACTGGGCACCCTTGCTGATCCAGTAGTCGATGCGGTCCCGCTTGACGTCAACCGTAGCAGGGTTGGTGCGGGGGTTATAGGTGCCGACAATCTCGATTGATCTACCGTTACGTGCCCGATCCTTTTCGATGACAACAATGCGGTAGTAAGGTTGCTTGCGAGCGCCGAAACGCGCCAGGCGAATCATCAACACAGTGCTTGATCCTTTCAAAGACAGCTTCTTGGAAAATTGCGGGTGGAGGCGGGTTCCATCAATAGCACTCGAGCGTTGTACTGCCCGGTAAACGCAGCTCATCCCAGCTTTTGAGTATAACAGGCGCCTAATCCGAGGAGAAGGCAAGTTATATGAGGGCCCCGGTCCTGGAGGGGAGTGCTCCCGGCTTAAGCCGGGTGGATAAGCGAAACTACTGGGGATTCTGCTGCTGTTGTTGTTGGTCGTGCATTCGCTGCAATTCCTGCAAGAGTTGCTGCGGCGTCTTCACTCCGTCCTGTGCCGGCGCCTGAGGTGGAGGCGCCTGGCTAGCCGGCGTGATGACTTGAGGGGGCATTGGCTCGGCGGGAGGAATTTGACCATCATCCGCACCGGAATCATTATCGTCGGCACTGCTCTCCTGTACAGATGCCTGGGGAGGAGGGACGGACTCCTGCCCGCGAGTGCTCAACTCCAGGCGTCGGGGTACGCCATGTGCGGTTGCTCCAACCATAACCACGTTGTAGCCAGAGCCTTCGAGCAATGAGAGGATGACTTCACGCGGAGCCCCGGGCCCATAGGTGCCAAAAATTCGCTGATCCTTTGAGGAGCCTTCAATCTTCATGCCCGATTGGGTGGCGATCTGCTGAAGAATGGAGAGAAGACTCGAGTTGTTTGCGTCAACGGCGAGCCTACCCTCCGAAAAAGAGATTTTGGCGGGACTGGATGCCTGGTCAAGCAGCGAGGGTGGAGTCCGCTGCAATCCACTACCATATGAGTTGGCCGGGTTTGCCGTAGTTGCGGCTGATGTCTTGGGCGGCGGTGGCGTCGCTTGCTGTTGCTTCTGAATCGCGGGCGGATAGGTGCCAATAGGTGCAATGACTTGAGCGCCGCACACGATAGATGGTGCGAGCGCCATCAGGGCAGCCATCCTCAATCTGTTTCGCATCATCATCACGCCTGTGTACTAGACTAGCAGTGGTTCAGGTTCGCTCACGAAATTTCTAAAATTTATGAAGAGTTGGCGCAAACACCTTCTAAGACTTCTTCCGGCGCTGCTTGTCGTGGCTTCTGCGCCACGCTGTCTGGCTGTCTCATGTACTACGCAGGCGCAGATGAGCGAGGCGCAACGGACGATCTATGTGCAGACGGTGAAGGTATTGGCGACCGATATTTCCAATGGCGATGCTCAGGCTGTCAAGGCAACGACAATCTCCAGTGTCGCGGCAGATTTCGGGGGCATCGCGAGTACGATACAAAGTGCTTCGCCGCTGATGAAGAATGCCTCAGTAACGATCGACTCCCTCTATGCGTTGAATGCGACCGATCTGAAGACCGCGCAGCAGGCAGATTTTTTCTGCAGTGGATCTACTTCAAGACTGCTGGTAACACTGACAATCCCAAACCTGCCGCCGGGCAGGTATGTCGTGGCAATAGTGCATGCAACTGGCGTGGCTCAGCCTCAGCAGATGGCGATCGTGCTTCAGAATGATCCTCCTGCGAGTGCAGGCTGGAAACTGGCCGGACTTTTTGTGCGTCCCATGTCTTCCGCGGGCCATGACGGGCTTTGGTATTGGACCGAGGCGCGTAAATACGCCGATCGCAAACTAAACTGGAACGCCTTTTTCTATTATCAGACCGCTGAATATCTGCTCAGACCGGTGGATTTCCTCTCAAGCCCCAATCTGGAAAAGCTGCAGAAAGAGGCTACCTCGATTCAGCCTGAAGGGATCCCGGGAGCGCAGCCGATGCAACTTACCACAGCGGGCAAGACCTTCTATATCAATAATATCCACACAGATGGCTCGTTGGGAGGGCTTGATCTGGTGATTAATTATCAGACGAGTAGCGTTGCAAATCCGGTTGCGGTACGGGCGGAAATCATAGAGTTGATGAAAGGGATACTGGATCAGCATCCCGAGCTGCGCCTGGCATTTCACGGACTTTGGGTATACGCGAATGCACCTGGGCAGCAGCGTTTTGCCATCGAATTGCCTATGAATCAAATAGCACTTTGATCAATCGGATCCGGACGGTCAGATCCTAGCAAGGCCATACATAAAGGAAAACATGCCAAACCTGATAGAGAAGAATCTTTCGCAGGCGATCATGCAACGCCGAGCTACTCCCAGTTTTGACGGGGCGGCAATACCGGATGGAGCGCTAGAAAAAATCCTAAACGCAGGACTGAATGCGCCGAGTGGCTACAACTTGCAACCGTGGAGATTTGTTGTAGTTCGCTCAGCAGAGCAGAAGCGGCGATTGCGTGCAGCCTGCTACAACCAGGCAAAGGTCGAAGAAGCCTCGGTTATGGTAGTCGCCTGTGGGGATGCAGATGGCTGGCGTAAAGGCGACCTGGAAGAGATGTTGGAGCTGGGCCGGGAAGGCGGCATGCCCGAAAACTATGCCGAGCAGGCGAAGGTTAATATCCCTAACTACCTGTCCAACCATCCTAATCTGCCCATGTGGCTGAACAGACAGGTGATGATCGCTTTCACCACGATGATGCTAATGGCTGAAGTGTTGGGTTACGATACTGCTCCAATGGAAGGTTTCGAGGCGGATAAGGTAAGCGAGGTTCTAAAATTGCCGCTTAGCTACCATGTGGTTGCGCTGCTGGGCATCGGACATCTGAAGGGAAGCGACAAGTTTTATGGTGGTCGTTTCAGCACCGCGCGGATGGTCTTTGACGAAGAGTACGGCAGGCCGCTAAAGCTGTGAGAAGAGAATATCCCGATGCGCCGAGGGTAGGAGTGGCCGCGGCGGTGATCCGCGGAGAGGAAGTGTTACTGGTACGGCGCGGACAAGAGCCTCTGAAGGGCCACTGGTCGCTGCCCGGAGGACTGCTCGAAGTAGGTGAAACCCTTCGAGACGGTGTTTGCCGGGAAGTATTGGAAGAGACCGGTCTCACGATTGAACCTCTTGAGATTCTGGAGGTCGCCGAGCGCATCGCACATGATGAGAAGGGACTGGTTCGTTTTCATTATGTGCTGGTCGAATTTTTATGTCATGAAACGGGAGGCCTTCTTCAGGCCGCAACCGATGCTGATGAGGTTCTCTGGACAACGCGATCGGAGCTGATCTCGAATAACATCTATAACTGTGAGCCAGCGCTGGTGGCGGTAATCGAGAAGGGGTTCAAGCAAGATAGAAATAGAAGTTGATGAATACTACGCAAACAACCCCTCGTGAATCCCAGCACTCCGTCTGGTATACCTACCGTAATTTCGTTCTCGCGATGGCGGTGCTTGGTCTCCTCCTTACCGTTTTTGCCTTCCTTCGTCCGATGGAGTTGGTCGGGAGCGCAGTACGTCTGCGGCTGCTGATAAGTGGAATGCATAGCCGCTATGTGACGATTGGCGGAGAGCAAATTCACTATTATGTGGGTGGTCCTACGGGGGCTGCACCTGTACTGCTCGTGCATGGACTGGGAGCGAAGTCAGAGGACTGGGCCGTATTGATGCCGCAGTTGTTGCGCGCAGGCTATCACGTCTACGCCATAGACTTGCTGGGCTATGGGCAGTCAGCCAAGCCGCGCAATGCAAGCTATTCGATTGCGCAGGAGGCAGGCATCGTCGAAGAGTTTATTGCCAGCCAGAACCTCAGCAATATCAATCTGGCAGGCTGGTCAATGGGCGGGTGGGTAGCGACGCGAGTGGCGCTCGATAAACCTGCCGTTGTGCGCCGCCTGGTGCTCTACGATAGCGCAGGGATTGTCTTTTATGTTCCATTCGGGCCAGAGGTATTTCTGCCTCATACGCCAGAAGAAGTAGCAAAGCTCGAGAACCTGCTGCTGCCTTCTCGAGGGCCTGCGATGCCTTCGTTTGTTGTGCGAGATTTTCTTCGACGCCAAAGGCAGGTAGGCTGGGTGATTAAGCGCAGCGTCGACTCAATGCTTGCTGGTCACGATATTCTAGATGGCAAGCTGGGGGCTCTCAAGATGCCGGTGCTGATCGTATGGGGAAAGCAAGATCGCCTGATTCCGCTTTCCGTAGGCTTCGATCTGCATGCGCAAATACCGCAATCAGTGCTGGAAGTCTATGATGGATGCGGGCATCTGGCTCCCGCGCAGTGCGTAGATCGGGTCGCGCCGAGGACCATTTCGTTCCTGAAAGCTGAACCGCCTATGGCTCCCCAGGTGGTTAATGTGGCGCGATAGCTACTCGCCGGCTTTCCAGACATAGGCGTCTTCTTGAGGAAGTCCTATGTGCGCGAGCACACGGCAGACAAACTGATGTGCCATCTGTGTCGAGTCCACAGGGCGATCGTAAAAGGACGGAATCACTGGAAAGATAGTTGCACCCGCTTCTGCGGCGCTCATCATGTTGCGCAGGTGGATTTTATTCAGTGGTGTTTCACGTGCGCAGAGTATCAGTTGGCGGCGTTCCTTCAAGCAGACATCAGCAGCCCGCTCGATCAGGTTCCGGGCGAGACCATTGGCTATGCCTGCCAGTGTGCCCATACTGCATGGCAGCACGATCATCCCGGCACTCGGATAACTACCGCTCGCGATGCTGGCTCCGATGTCGCTCTCTGCATGCTGCTGGACCTTTTGGGGAGAAGCGCCCAGAAGTTTCTCAGCCAGTCCATTACGCCCGCTTAGACGCAACTCTTCTGCGAGCACCCTCAGCGAATTTTCAGATGGAACAAAATCGATATGGGAGACGCGAACGTCGGCTTCGAGTGCAGCAAGCATCTGCTGCCCGAAGACGGCGCCGCTCGCGCCCGTCATTGCCAGTGTAATGTTCACGCCTTGGCCAACACGCGGTCAAAGATCGCGTCCACGTTCGTGAGTTGGCGTTCCAGGTCGAAGGTGCGGGAAAGCTGCTCCTGGCTGAGTTTCGCTGTTATCTCTGGGTTAGCCGCAACCAGGTCGCGGAAGATAAGGTCTTCGCGCCAGGCACGCATGGCGTGCGACTGTACCAATCTGTAGGCATCTTCGCGCAGCATGCCTGCTTCGGCAAGATCGAGGAGCAGTTGTCCGGAGAAAATGAGACCTCCAGTGCTTTCGAGGTTCTTCTTCATGCGTGCGGGGTAGACAAGCAGCTTTTCGATCAGGTTGGTGGTTTTCGCGAGCAGGTAGTCGGTGAGGATCGTTGAATCGGGAAAGATGACGCGTTCCACCGAGGAATGGGAGATATCACGCTCATGCCAGAGCGGAATATTCTCATAGGCTGCCTGCGCATTTGAGCGAACAATGCGTGCAAGGCCGCTGATCTGCTCGCAGGTAATGGGATTGCGCTTGTGCGGCATAGCAGATGATCCCTTCTGCTTCTCGGAAAAGAATTCTTCTGCTTCCCGCACTTCCGTGCGTTGAAGGTGACGAATTTCAGTTGCGATTTTGTCGAGGGTCGAGGTAAGAATCGCGAGGGTTGAGATGTACTGCGCATGACGATCGCGCTGGATGACCTGAGTCGCTACCGGAGCAGGCTGAAGACCGAGCCTGGCGCAGATGCGCTCCTCGTGGGAAGGCTTGAGATGGCCGAAGGTGCCGACAGCGCCAGAGAGTTTGCCAACCCGCATCTGTTCAGCAGCATCGTCGAAGCGCTCCAGATTACGGCGCATTTCCGCATACCAGTTGAGAAGCTTAAGACCGAAGGTGGTCGGCTCTGCATGAACGCCGTGCGTGCGCCCTATGGTCGGTGTGTGTTTGAACTCGAGTGCCCGGACTTTAAGCGACTCGAGCAAGGAGAGAATGCCTTCCCGCAGGATTGCGGAAGCGGCTTTGACCTGCAAGGCCAGCGCTGTATCGACAACATCGTTGGAGGTGAGGCCGTAGTGGAACCAGCGGGATTCCGGGCCGACCTTTTCGGCGACGGCCGTAGTGAAAGCGATAACGTCGTGCTTTACCTCGGCTTCAATCTGCTGAATTCGTTCGAGGTCGAAGCCACCGCGCTCGCGGATGGCTTTGGCTGCTTCAGCGGGCACGATGCCGTCTTCAGCAAGGGTTTCGCTTGCTGCTGTTTCGACTGCAAGCCAGTTGCGGTATTTGCTTTCGTCACTCCAGATGCTGCCCATTTGAGGGCGTGTATAGCGCGCGATCAATCAATCACTCCTGTGGAACTTCTCATTCTATCGTCTGCGCATCTAAAAGAATGGTACGGTTGTTGTCGGAATGAGAAAGGGAACCATGGAAGAAGTGGTTACAGTAGCAAGCTATACAGAGCCGCTCGAAGCCGAAATGGCGAAGTTACGCCTCGAGTCAGCGGGCATCAACGTCTTTTTAGCAGGTGAAAACGCACGCATTATGGAGCCTGGACTTGGGCCGCTACGGCTACAAGTGGCTGCTGCGGACGAAGTTGATGCAAGGTCTATTTTGAGTGATCCGGGAGCGGATCTCGGACCCGAGGCTCAGGAGCCGGCAGCAGACCCGAATATTTCCTAAAAAAACTCATTAAGTAGAATGCGTGCTCGGCTTCCTGAAGTGAAGCCGAGCACCGTCTTCAGGCTTTATTCGTGATGCCAAGTTTTTCGCTCATCTCCTCAAAGAGGAAGCCTCGTCCTGGCCGGTAGGGCTGCACCCATTCGCCGTCTATAACAAACTGCGGAATTGCGCGCTTTCCAACGTGGCGCAAAACCTCGTCTGCTGCTCCCGGCGTCTCTTCGATATCTACTTCTTCATAGGGGATGTTGTGGGTTTCAAGGAACCGCTTGGCGACATAGCAGTCTCGGCACCAGGCCGCGGAATAGACCAGCAATTTCATGCGGAGCATAATAGCGCGCCAGAGATACGATTGTGAATCAGCTCCGACGCTGACGGAAGAAATCTCGAAGCACTCCTCCGCACTCCTCCGCCATGACACCGGCAATAATCTCCATCTGGTGATTCAGTCGAGGATGATTGAGCACCTCAAGAACGGACCCCGCTGCCCCTGCTTTGGGGTCAGGAGCGGCATAGACAAGGCGGCCAAGGCGAGCGTGAACCATAGCGCCGGCGCACATGGAGCAGGGCTCGAGGGTCACGTAGAGCTCGCATCCCAGTAAACGGTAGTTGCCAAGGATCTTGCCAGCTTCTCGCATGGCAACGATTTCCGCGTGCGCGGTGGGATCGTAGTCGCGCAGTACGCGATTCTGCCCGCGGGCGATGATCTCGCCATTCAGAACGACGACGGCTCCTACGGGCACTTCGCCTGCGGAGGCGGCTGCATGTGCTTCCTCGAGGGCTGCCTGCATATATTCCAGCTGCATCACTTGGGGATTGGCTGGTCGCGGTCGACCCAGGTGCGAAAGATGCCAATGATCTGCTCTAGCTTGCGGGGGTCACCTGTTCCTTCGAAACGCTGCTCGTAGATGCGGCATGAGATCCAGTCGCCGTCTGTAGCATCCAGGCTGAGTCGCTGGGGCATTGCATGCTCAGCTGAAGTCCCGATGAGATTGATGGTCAGTCGCAGCCCTGGCTTATCGGGCGTGTCTTTGGTTGAGTCAAGCCGTACTCCATGACTGTGCTCCCAGGTTCCGTCGCATTGGCGTCTATACCAATCGTCGAGCCACGCCAGATTATCGATGACTGCCATGGTCCTCATGCGGGCTGCTGCTGTGTCATGCAGTGCAGCGCTCCCAGTCCCCAGATAAAGTCCCCACAGTGGATGCCTGTAACCCTATGCATTGGAAATAGATCCGCCAGAATATTAAGGGCATGCCGGTCGGCCGGATCGTTAAAGGTTGGCACAAGAACCAGGCCATTTGCAATGTAAAAGTTAGCGTAGCTGGCGGGGAGCCGCTGTCCTTCGAAGACTACAGGTGAGGGCATCGGCAGCTCGATGACTCTGAAGGGCTTGCCATCGAGATTGCTGGCGGAGCGCAGCCGATCAAGATTTTCGGAGAGGGGCAGGTGGTTCTCGTCGTCGCGGTTTGGTTCCACTACGGTGAGGATGGTGTTCGGATCAACAAATCGTGTGATGTCATCAACGTGGCCATGGGTGTCGTCCCCGGCGATGCCGCGGTTCATCCACAAGACCTGATCGATGCCGAGGTAGTCGTGGAAGACCTGCTCGAGCTGATCGCGGCCGATGCCGGGATTGCGCTGCTGGACCTCGCTGAGTAGGCACTCCTCCGTGGTCAGAAGCGTGCCTATACCATTTACGTCGATAGAGCCGCCCTCGAGCACAATTCGATGCGTGCCAATCGATGGCTCCCATTGATGCTGTTGCAGGAATTCAGCTGCGCGGGCCGGAAGGCGGTCGTCATGTCGCCAATTGTCATATTTCGCCCAGGCATTGAACCGCCAGTTCGTAACCGCGAGCCCTTCGTTGTTTTTGACGAAGATGGGACCGGAATCGCGTGTCCATACTCGATCCGTCGGCCAATGATGAAAACGCACCTGGCTGAGTACCGCTCCCGCTCGCTTCAGAATGCCTGCGGCCCGCTTTTCGGCAGCAACATCATTGACGAGGATATGAACCACCTCGACACGTGAGAGGTTACGGACAATGTCGGCGTAAACCCAGGGAATTGGCTGGAACTTGCCCGGCCAATCCTCGGCATTGTGCGGCCACGCGAGCCATGTAGCCGCGTGCGGCTCCCACTCCGCAGGCATGCGAAAGCCAAGATCGCGTGGGGTCTTCACTTGCCATCTCCCGAGGAGTCGAGAAAGCGGTGAACAATGGGCTGATAGGCATCGATGCGGCGATCGCGCAGGAAGGGCCAGTTGCGGCGCTGGTCTTCGAGGAGGCCGAGGTTGACTTCGCCGATGAGAATCTCTTCCTTGTCGTGAGAAGCCTGGGCGATGACCCGGCCAAAGGGGTCTGCGATGAAGGATCCACCCCAGAATTCAAGGCCAGGACCTTCAACGCGATTGCCGCGGATGTCACCCTGCTCGTGTCCCACCCGATTGACCGCGCCGACGTAAACGCCATTGGCGATCGCGTGGGAGCGCTGGATGGTCCGCCATGCATCGTATTGAGCGTCACCGTACTCTGCTTTTTCGGCTGGATGCCAGCCGATGGCGGTCGGATAAAAGAGAGTGTTCGCACCCTGCAGCGCCGTGATGCGCGCGCCTTCGGGGTACCACTGATCCCAGCAAACAAGTGTGCCAATGCGGCCTACGGCTGTATCAAAGGCGCGGAAGCCCAGGTCCCCGGGCGTAAAGTAGAACTTCTCGTAATAGAGGGGGTCGTCGGGTATGTGCATCTTGCGATACAGGCCACCCAATGTGCCATCCTGCTGCAATAGCGCAGCGGTATTGTGGTAAAGTCCCGGAGCTCGGCGCTCAAAGAGAGACGCAATGACCACAACCTTTTCCTCGCGCGCAATGGCGCTGAGGCGTTCCGTACTGGGTCCGGGGATCGACTCGGCCAGATCGAAGAGCGCATGATCTTCCCTCTGGCAAAAGTACTGCGTGCAGAACAGCTCGGGAAGGCAGACGACGTTTGCGCCCAGGCGTGCAGCCTCGCGAACGCGATCTGCGGCCTTATCAAGATTGGCGGCCGGATCCGGGCTGCAAGACATCTGCACCAGACCGATGCGATAGTTGATTTGAGATGGCATAGATTTGCCCCAGTTAGTTACTGATGAAGTCGTGAGCGTGAAAAAGGCGCTGGCACCAGGCCCAGCGCCTCTTCTAGTACAGCAAAGCTACTCAAAAATCAGAATTGCGGCTGCGATGGTGGTCGTCCACAGGCCGCGCTTGTCACCGATTGCCGACTGCGTCACATTTGCAGTGCGTACGATCTTATTGGAAATACGATAGATTTCCTTCTTCTCGTCCCAGCTCTTATCAGGGTCGAAATCAACATCGAGCGTGGTGGCAAGCATTTCTGCAGCAAGCTCTTCTGCATATTCGCCGGCTTGCTCTTCAGTCTCGCCGAAGCTGTGGTGTTCGCTCAGGTAGCCGTAGGTATTTCGATCCGAGGGAATGGCGACGCCAATACTCGATACAACAAGTCTGTGCGGCTCGCGGGTGGAGTTCTCGGCGACGACGGCAAAAACGACCTCGCCAGGGCTCAGGTAGGTCAAGCCTTCCTTGCGGGTAATTAGCTTAGCCTGTGGAGGGAAGATCGATGAAACGCGCACCAGATTCTGGGCGGCTATGCCGGCGTCACGAAGCGCCAGTTCAAACGAGGTGAGACGTTCCTTGTGTTTCCCGACACCCTTGGTGAAGAAAAGGCGCTTCGGGACCATGCTTTTACCCAATTTTGAAACCCTCCATATGGGAGACAATTGCCGCGCACGTTAATCATCGTCCCCGATGGAAAGTATCACACCTAATGCCGGGACGTGCTTGATTCACGCGAGAATTTCACGGTGTTTTCTTATCATACGGGAAATGCGGGGTGGGTACGGGCGGAGAGCGGGAATTTTACCTTCCACGCCCAAAGTCGGGCGTGGAGGGTAACTTGTGGTAACTATCTGGCGGGGACAACGGCTGCTGCGCTGGCTGGCTGCGCGCCAAAAGCATCCACCAGGGAAACGACTTTCATGCTGGAGCGTAGCATCTCCAAGCTGGCATTGCTGGTTACTGTTATGGTCTGCGGTTCGCCAGGCAGGAGATCAACATAGTTGTCGGAGAACTTTACGTCGTTGTCACCAAAAGACACATACGCGTCCCGAGCGAGCACCGGAGACGACAGCTTGAGAGTGTATGTGCCGTTGCCCCCGCTCAGTTCGCTTGCGATCTTAGCCTGTGGCAGATGGACCTGCTTGGTAGGCGCGAAGTAGATGATGTTGCTCGACGCAGGCTGGCCTGCGATAGTCAGATCCGCTGCGCCGAAGATGGCGGCCGAATCGGTTCCGTTTGCATTTACGAACTCAGAGAGTGGCAGCTCGATGTAGGCCCTGCTGGAGAGCGCCGGAAGGCTAACGGACAGAGTCTGTTCCTTGAGAACCTTGCCGTTAAAGTCCATGATGCGGAGGCGCAATTGTCCGGATTGAGCCTCAGTTCTATCGGAGACGACATAAACGTCGAGCTTTCCATCTTCTATATACGGTGACACAAGCACCGGAGCATAGAAACGCTTCGCGTAGTACTGCAGAGCTTTCCAGCGGCCGTAATAGTCAATGCTGGCCCACGAGGCGACCGGCCAGCAGTCGTTCAGTTGCCAGAAGATTGAACCCATGGTGCGTGGCCGCAGCCTGCGCCAATGTTCGGCACCGATTCTTGTTGACTCAGCCTGCAACACCTGGCTTGCATAAAGGAATGATGCGAAATCTTTTGGCTCGCCATAGTAGCGCAGCATGTAGTCGTGAATGATCTGGTTGCCCGCATCGTTTTTCTGATGTGCGAGCATCACTGGAGTAAAGATGCTGGTGCGGTCTTCAGGCTTGGTGAAGGCCTCGATCGTGCGCATTTCAGGGAAGGATTGGAATCCGTATTCCGAGACGAAGCGGGGGAAGTGCTTTTCATATTCGCTGAATTCGGCATTGCCATGCCAGACGCTCCAATCGTGCATGTCACCTGACATGTATTTCGCTGAAGTGTCTTCATAGTCCGCGCTCGGTGAGCTTGGCCAGTAAGGCGTCTCAGGGTTGAACTGGGCGACAGTGCGGGCGATGACTCCAGAGAAGGTCGTCAGATAATCCTGCCACATGCGCAGGCGAACGTCGGCAGGCAGCTCCGAGCGGCCGCCCCACGCAAACGCCGATTCGGTTTCGTTATTTCCTGACCACAGAACGATGCTGGGGTGGTTGCGCAGACGCTTTACTTGATACTCGACTTCCTTTTCGACGTTCTGCTTGAAGGAGTAGGTACCAGGTTGCCAGTCATTGCCAAACATGAAGTCCTGCCAAACCATGAGGCCGAGTTCATCACAGATGTCATAAAACTCCTGCGTCTCGTAGTAGCCGCCGCCCCAATGACGAATCATGTTCATGTTCGCATCTTTAGCGGACTGCAGAATCTGGCGATATTGAGCCGTCGTAACCCGATTGGGAAAGCTGTCGAAGGGGATGACATCAGCCCCCTTGGCAAAGACTGGGATGCCATTCACTACGAATTCAAATGAGCGGCCCCACTGGTCGACATCGCGGCGCAGCACGACCTTGCGCATGCCGGCCTTGGCGTCGGCTTCGTCAACGGTGGCTTTACCTTCTGTCAGGCGCGCATGGAAGTGATAAATGGGCTGAGCACCATATCCGGTGGGATACCAGAGATCAGGATTAGCGATTTCGAGCGGAAGGTCTACGTCATTCTCGCCGGGGACAAGTTCAAAGTCTCGCGAGACAGAGCCTTGATGGCCGCCTTCATCGTAGTTCACCTGCAGGGTTGCCTTCTGGTCGGACGAGGATTGAACCGTGAACTTGAGATTGAGTTCGGCGGCCTGCTTCGAAATTTCCTGTTGCTGAATGTAGAAATTGTCGATACGTGCGTCATCCCAGAGGTCGAGATGAGCGGGGCGCCAGATGCCACTGGTGACGAAACGCGGTCCCCAGTCCCACCCATATTCATAGGCAGCTTTGCGGATGTAGGTTTTCTCTGCCGTTTTGGTACGGGATTGCCAGGGGTCGTTCGCGGCTACCTTTTGCGCCGCCTTAATCGGAGAGGGAAAGACGACGAGCAGGGTATTGGCGCCGGGTTTGAGTATGGCGCGTACATCGACGCGCCACTGGCGGAACATGTTGTCGGCAGACAGGACATGCTGCCCGTTAATCGAGACATCAGCAGCGCTGTCCAATCCGTCAAAGACCAGTTCGACATGCTGGTGCGCGAGCATTGATTGGGTGACGGTGAGGGTCGTCTGGTACTCCCAGCTGGCATCCTGGACCCACTGCAGCTTGGCCTCGTTATCACGGTAGAAGGGGTCGGGGATGAGGTTATTGTGAAGCAGGTCAAGATGCACGTCGCCCGGAACCTGAGCTGGTAGCCAATGCGTTGTTTTGACGGCTGACGGGGCAGGTGCCTGCCCATTCGCCGGCGCGTCCCCGGTTTCCACCCGCTGTCGAAACTGCCACCCTGAGTCAATAGGGATTGACTGCTTTGGGCTCGTTGATGCGGCAGTCAGGCCAAGTGGAAATAACAGAAGAGCGACGGGCAAAAGACGCAGAAGGCGTACGTGCGAAGAGGGCATCAAGCAGCTCCGGAATCAATTATGCGAAACGTTACCACGTTGGGTATGGTTTCTGTACGGCGATAACGTTATCAGGAGAGGGCGTGCTTCGTCACCCTTCCGGCTCGTGGCTGGTAGACTCAGAAATGAACCGCTTAAGAGATAACCAAAAGGGGATACGAATGGCAGAGAATGAAGTGACGATTACCGTGCGTCCGAATGGACCATTTAGAGTAGAGGGTCCGATCAAGCTGGTCGACAGCAATGGGCAGCAGTGGGATCTGACAGGTAAGCCCGCTGTCTCCCTGTGCCGCTGTGGCGCTTCGACGAAGAAGCCTTTCTGCGATGGCACCCATTCGAAGATCGGTTTTCAGGCAGCAGAGGCGGCGGTAGCTGCGGAAGAAGCACAGAAGCAGTCGTAAAAATAGGTCCGGACACCTCAGATGTTGCGTGAGATGTCCGGATTTTCTCTGCGCTAATGCTCTTTTGGGAACACCTCAGACTCTTCAGTAACCTCTTTCCCCAGCCAACTTCTGTCTTTCGGCTTAAAGTTAGAGAAGGGGAGAGTGTTGGTTTCCGTGAGTAAAGAAGCGCTTGGGGTTTCTGCAAATAGAAGTAAGTCGAAGCTGCGGATGTGGGCCGCTGTAGCAGTTCTGGCTGCCTTTACCTGGATGGCTGTGCCGTATCGCGCTGCCGCTCAGCAGAGTAGCACTCCATCGCGCAAGGCTGTGCATAAAAAGCATATATCAGCGGCAACTCGCCGTTCGGCATCAGAGCATAAGGTTGCCGCAACTCACACCCATAGTGCGACGCACAAGTCCGGTGGACACCAGAGTCGCAGGACCCCTCGGAAGCGGAGCCGCCATCATGTGCTTTCCGCTAAAGCGAGGGCAAGGAGTTCCCGGCTCCAGCGGGCATTTGTGGCCTCATCCCAGTTGCGGCCCATGGCGCAGCAGCTTGCGCAGATGCGTACGCCAGCAGCCTATGCCGGGGTTTTGTCCTATGCGCGGTCACACACAGGCGAGGCTGCCTCGGCGGCCTATCTCGCTTTAGGTCACGCTTATCTGCTGGATCGAAAGTTTCCTGACGCTGTCAGCGCCCTCAAGCATGTGAAGGGCGAGTCCCTTGGTGACTACGCAGACTATCTCACAATCCAGGCCTATCTCCAGAGCAATGACCTTCCTCAGGCGGAGATGCTGTTGAGCAGCTTTCTCTCTAAACACCCTGACAGCATTTTTGTGAATAGCGTACCTGTGCTGGAAGCCAATCTCTTTCTGCAGGAAGGCGATCCCCAGCGGGCGTTGACTATTTTGAACGCCCATCGCTCGGAGCCACTGGCGGGTAAGGTTGATTATCAATTTGCGATGGCCCGCGCTCAGCAAATGGCAGGTAATCAGGCGGAGGCTGCAGCGCTTTTCCGTCATGTATTTCTGAATTATCCGTTGAGTTATGAATCGGGGCAGGCGAAGACAGCCTTGCAGTTGATGGGTGCGGAGACTGCATTGACGGTCAGTGAGCGCAGCCATCATGCAGATGCGCTTTATCACGCAGGCCGCTATAGCGAGGCCGACGACGAGTATAAATCTCTGGCAGGGGATCCAAAAACAGATGGTGCGGAGCGTAATTTACTGCTGGTCGCAGCTGCTGCCTGCGACCTGAAGTTGAAACGTCTGAATAAGGCAGAGCTCGATGCTTTGCCCGATACGAACGATGAATCCGGAGCGCGGCGGCTTTATCTGCTGATGGAGCTGGCACGGAACAAAGATGATGGAGATGCGCAACGCGCCATTGTGTCGCAGATGGAGACGCGGTTTTCTACCAGCCCCTGGCTGTCAGAGGCGCTCTATTCAAGTGGCAATATGTATTTGCTGCGCAAGGACTATGCGACGGCTATCAGTTACTATGGGGAGCTGGCGCGCCGTTTCCCCCGCTCCTGTGAGCCGGTAGCGAGCGCCGGATGTTCAAACTACGCGCCCAGCAGCCATTGGCGCGCCGCATGGCTCAACTACCGGATCGGGAATTATTCGGAGGCTGCCAGGCTTTTCGACGAACAGATTGCGGTGTATCACGGCGGCAAGGAGATACCCTCCGCACTTTATTGGCGAGCGCGGGTGTATCTTGACCAGGAACACAGGCCCGATATGGCTGCGGAGTACTTTCGCACCGTCGCTCGCGTTTACCGCCACTACTACTATGCGGCACTGGCCGAGCAACGATTGCAGGAGTTAGGTAATGTCACACCTGCCAATGTGACTGCGCTGGATCAGATCAACCCGGCGCCGGTACCTGAGCTCACGGACGATGTTCCAAGTGATGATCCCCATGTTGTCAAAGCGAAGCTGCTGGCCAACGCCGGGCTTAACGAGTACATCACTCCGGAGATTCAGGCGGCGGATGGCAGCCGGGAATGGGGCGCGCTGGCTGAAGCTGAAATATATGCCTCGTATGGTGAAACATGGCATGCTATGAGGCTCATGAAGCGGGCATTGCCGTTCTACACCTCAGCGCCTATCGATTCCATTCCGCTGGGCTACTGGCGCATTCTCTTTCCGCAGCCTTATTGGCCTGAGATCAAAGAGCAGGCGCAGAAGAATGGTCTGGACCCATACATGGTCGCGTCTTTAATTCGCCAGGAGACTGAGTTTAATCCGAGCGCAATTTCAAACAAGAGCGCGTATGGACTTATGCAGCTATTGCCTTCCGTCGGTAAGAGCATGGCCCGACAGGAAGGGATCCGGCATTTCTCTGCGAGTGAGTTACTCAACCCACTGACGAATATCCGGCTCGGCACACTTTACTTGAAGCAAACACTCGATAAGTTCGATGATCAGCCTGAGTATGCGTTTGCCGCATATAACGCTGGCGATGACCGGGTCACGGACTGGCGCAGCGCGGGCAACTTCCATGGTATGGATGAGTTTGTTGAGTCCATTCCTTTTACAGAAACTCGCGAATATGTGCAGGCGATCGTGCGTAATCAGCAGATTTACCATGAGCTCGACAAGTTGACCTCCGAGCGTGCGTTCGTGCGCCCGGGAGGCACTGACAGGGAAATGATGCCTGCGCGACAATAGAGATATGGAGTTCATAAATCTCAAGGCTCAATATCAGCGGATCAAAAGCGACGTAGATGCGAGGATTGCCCGCGTCCTCGAACACGGGCAATACGTGCTTGGACCCGAGGTCGCCGAGTTGGAATCCCGGCTAGCTGCCAGGGTTGGCGCGAAGCACTGTATCTCCTGTGCGAGCGGAACAGATGCTCTGCTGGTGGCTCTGCTGGCTCTGGGAATCGGCCCTGAGGATGAGGTCATCACCTCTCCCTTTACCTTTTTCGCGACTGGCGAAATGATCGCCTTGATAGGTGCAAGGCCTGTCTTTGTCGATATCGATCCCGTTACATACAACATCGATCCAGAAAAACTTGAGGCGGCTATCACCCCCCGCACGCGGGCGATCATGCCGGTAAGTCTCTATGGGCAATGCGCGGATTTCGATCGAATCAACGAGATTGCCGCGCGGCATGACCTCCCGGTAATTGAAGATGCGGCACAGAGTTTTGGAGCAACCTATCGAGAGAAGCATTCAGGCAATCTCAGCACGATAGGATGTGTCAGCTTTTTTCCGTCGAAGCCGCTTGGCTGCTATGGTGACGGAGGCTGCTGCTTCACCAATGATGATGGCTTGGCGAAGGCCATGATGGAACTGCGTAATCATGGGCAGGACCGGCGCTATCACCACGTCAGCGTAGGAATCAACGGCCGGCTCGATACTATCCAGGCGGCTGTGCTGTTGGCAAAACTCGAAATCTTCGACGGCGAGTTGGCCGGCCGGAATGCGGCTGCCGCCAAGTATGATGTGCGACTTGCCGGAATTGTGCAGACACCGAAAGTGCTTCCCGGCTATACGAGTCCCTACGCGCAATACACGATTGAGGTAGATGACCGTGAAGATGTGCAGGCGGCGATGACGGCGGCTGGGATACCGACAGCCGTGCATTATCCGGTACCGCTTCACCTGCAGCCAGTGTTCGCAGATAGAGGGCAGGGAGTAGGGAGTTTCCCGCATGCGGAGCGGGCCGGACATAGAGTGCTGAGTCTGCCGATGCATCCATATCTTCAGGATGAGGAGATTGAGCGGATCGCTAGCGCAGTTCAAGGTGCCGTTTCATTGAAGACCCACGCTTAAACTCTTGGCTTGATTTCCTGATTGACAAGCTTCGTTGTGGCAGGAAGAATGGCATCAAACATTTTCGCTAGGAAATGTTTGGTGCGAGACTTGAGATGCTGGACTCCTTCAGCACGCGCGAAGTAATGGAATTGACCGGCGTCTCGGCGCGGCAGTTGCAATGGTGGGATGAGCAGCGCCTTGTCGTTCCTGCACGGAGAGCACGGCAGAGGGTTTACTCCGCTGCAGATCTTGCTGAAATAACCGTTATCGATGAGCTGCGACGGCGGCGAGTTTCCCTCAAGCATGTGCGTCACGTAATGCGCTTTCTGCGGCATGAGTTGCAGGCAAGGCTGGCGGATATGTTGGTTGCTGATCCACGGAGCGCTGGCTCATTGAGAGAGAAGCAGACAGAACATCTGCTTTTCGACGGGCGCCATGTGTATCTGAAAAAGGGACCGGAGCAGGTTGTCGATCTGATGCGGAACAGCCGCCAACCGATGCTCCTGCTGTCGCTGAGCGATGCACTGAAACCGTTGCGAGCCGATATTGAAGGTATGGTCGCCGCACGGGGAAGGAAGGCTCCTGCGAAGGCGAATTACACACAAGGAGGAAAGAGGAAGCAGGCCTGAAATGCGCGGTGCTCCCGGCAGTGGAGCTAAACTTCAGCAGCAAGATAACCAGCGAGGAGAGAGCTATGCAGGAAGAGCTTGAGACCCTGGAAGCATGGATACCGGAGCAGATGGAGCCGGGAACAATGTTCGTGCTAGAGAACGCAGGAAAGGCGGGTGACCAGAACAATCCCTATTGGGCAGTGCTGGCGTGCCCAAGCTGCGGGTCGCTGGGACTGATAACGTTGGCGCAGTACTCGGGAGTGCAGTCGATGATCTGCGGGTCAGACAACTGTTCTTCAGAGTATTTCCTGCATGGGGATGAGATACAGTTTCGCAAGCCGCACTAGCTATCAGCGAATCTTTACCTTTGGCTCCCAGCCTCACAAGAGGCTGGGAGCCTTCGTTTCTTAGCTTTTTCTTACTCTTCGAGATTCCATGATGGCAGGCTGCCTGCACTGGTGAGCAAGCGGAGAGTGAGCGTGCAATTACCAGCGACATCAGGAACTGCAGGGCCTCCAAGTACGGTACAGGCAGCCACAGCCGTCGCGGCAGGAGGTAAGACGACATCCGTACCGAGTGCACTGAGTTTCCTGGAGTTGTTCTTTAGGCAGGCAAATCCGCCGCAGACGCCTGAGCCAAACACAAAACCAGGTGCGAAGTTGGCAGGGGAGATCTTGCTCCCCAAGGGTGGCATGCCCTCTCACTTTCAGAGGAATTCTGTAGCCAGCGGCAGCACGGAATCAGCATCTTCTTCGCCGACCGCAAAGCCTGCGGCGAAACCGACAAAGAGGGAACCGGCGCGGCTGAGTGTCGTCAGTACTGGCCTTGTTGCGCCCTATCCGGTTCCAGTGTCAGCGGAGCCTGTGGTGCATCCTGCGATCCCGCAGTCTCCTGCGGTGGTTAAATCTTCATTGATCACACAGCAGGCCTCAGAACCAGGAACAGCACACAGGCGGACTGTTGCTGCCGGGGATGTTGTGGCGCCAGCTTCTACTGCTTCTCCTTCCATTGTTGCTTCTTGTCATGATGAGGCACAACTGCATGCGACCGCGGCGGCTCCGGTTCTGAGTACAAAGATGACTACGTCTGAGATCGCACAAGTGGCTTCAGCCATGCCGCAGAAAGATGGGCCGCAGACTTCTTCCTCGAACATGACGCCTGTGGCAGGCTCAGACCTCACCCCTCCACTGAATGCATTCGCAACAGTGAAGGCTCCAGGGCCATCGCAGACTGCAACGCTAACTGTGCCCAGCCCGGTAGAGCAGCCATCCATCGGGCTGGCCACTACTCAGGCACAAGGGGCGACCAGCGCCAGCAAGCCAAAGGCTTCTTCCCTGGTGCAGAAGTCAACGATGAAAAGCTCAACATCCGCCATGAAAACAGAGGTTGCGCCTTTGGCGGGGCCAGCGGTTCCACTTCACCAGAGAACACAAGCTACGCTGATCGCTCCAGTGGAGGTGGTACACGCAAGCAGCCTTCATGTTCAGCCGGCGAGCGCCTCCGCGGGCCTGACAACTGCAGTATCTATCCATCCTGCGCAGACCTTTGAGCATATGGATGGCGCGAGAATGCCGGTAACCCTGCTTTCGTCTCCTCCTCACGAGGTTTCCGTCGCGGTCTCAGATCCGCTGCACGGATACATGGAGATCAAGACGCATGCGGAAGCGGGAAGCATCAGCGCATCGCTTGCTGCCTCCACCCCAGAGGCCCACGCCAGCTTGTTAAGCCACGTTCCTGCTCTGGGTGAGTATTTGTCCGGGCACGGAGTGCAGGTTGGCAACGTCTCTGTCGAGCGAAACTTGACCGCGATGAGTGGCGGCTCACAGCATGGCGGCGGTCAACCACCACCACAGGGTCAACACCAGCCGCAGACTCCGCAGGCACCGGCTTCTATGGGCAGAGCGACTCTCGCGGAGATTCCTGCCATTGGCGAGCAGCCCGAGAGTTCTGCCATCTACAGCAGCCGCATGTCCAGCATCAGCATTCGCGTTTAGGAGAACATCACATGCATCCGACGAACATCACTCATCCCGCCAATAAGGGCCTCTCCCCTTTAGCTCAAAAAACAACACAGCCGCAGGCAGCGTCGGCGCGTACGGCTTCTCGATCAAGCGCATCTGCAAATGCGTCATCCAGTTCCAATACGAGTGCCTCCAGCAACAGCTCAACCATCACTGCGAATGACTTTTTGACCCTGCTGGTTGCGGAGATGAAAAACCAGGATCCGACTTCTCAGCAGGATCCAAACGCTTACATCGATCAGCTTGTTCAGGTGAATAGTCTCCAGCAACTGATCCAAATCAATACAGATCTGGGGGGCACAGGGAGCAGCAGCACGGGAAGCAGTACAGGTTCCACTACAGGTGCTACCGCCGGGCGGGTCAGCGGCGCAGGCGGTGTCGCTGGTGCGAGTGCTTCGGGGACAAGCACACCGGCCAAAGCGCGGGCCGCGGCATCTGGAGAAGCGAGTCTGTCTGCAGCACAGCCGATACCCGCAGGGGCTTCCCGTACTTCATCGGCTATCAATGCAGCAAGCCGCCTGGCGCAGGCGCTTACGCCGGCAGGCACAGTGGCAAACAGTCGATACTCTTCCAACCCCACGATGTTTGAATATCGTCCACGCAAATAATTTTTGAACCCGCATTTTACGGAGGAAGCAATGCCAAGTTTTTCGATCCCGCTTTCTGGGCTTGAGGCCGACTCAACGGCGCTCAATACCATTGCCAACAACCTATCCAACATGAATACCACTGCCTATAAGGCTCAGACGGTCAACTTCAGCGATCTGTTCTATCAGCAGATCGGAGCCTCAGGCTCAGGAGATCCGGAGCAGGTTGGAGCGGGTACCCACGTAGGGTCCATCTCGACAGACTTTACAACCGGTTCGCCGAATACAACTGGAAACTCGACCAATGTCGCGCTCAACGGTGATGGCTTCTTTGCGGTGCAGCAGAACGGGGAGACAGAGTTGACTCGCGATGGAACTTTCTCTCTTGATTTGAATGGCAATCTGCAGACGCAGAGCGGACAACAGGTGATGGGATACGCCGCGACCAATGGCGTTGTGAATACCAATGCTCCTCTTTCCGGTATACAAGTTCCAGTTGGACAGGTGGAGAAGCCACAGGCGACGGCGAATATGTCAATCACGGCAAATCTCGATGCGACGGCTGCGGCTGGAACCACCGTTCCTGCACAAGTGAAGGTGTATGACTCGCTGGGCGTGGCTCACGAAGCGACCGTGACCTTCACAAAGCCAGCTGCTCCGGCAAATACTTGGAACTACAGCATCGCATTGCCGGCCGGCGATGCAACTCCCGGGGCAAACACGACCGGGACACTGACCTTTGACACGACCGGAAAGTTGATTGCGCCAGCATCGAATCCCGCAGCAACCACCTTCACCGGCCTCTCGGATGGGGCGTCGAACATGAGCTTCGCCTTTGATCTTTACGGCTCAAATAATCAACCCAGTATTACGCAGGTTGCTGGCGCATCGGCTGTGGCCTCTACCAATCAGGATGGCTTTACCAGTGGGCAATATCAAAGTGTATCGATTGGATCTGACGGAACCATCTCGGCGAAGTTCAGTAACAACCACACGCAGGTAGTCGGGCAGCTGGCGGTGGCTATGGTGACCAACGAACAGGGTCTCGATAAGCTCGGCGATGGCAACTATGCGGCGACGCTGGTATCGGGGGACGCGAGTTACGGAGTGGCCGGAACTGCAGGGCGGGGATCGATGCAGGGTGGAGCGCTGGAGGCATCGAATGTGGATATCTCAACCCAGTTCTCTGATCTGATTGTTGCGCAACGAGCCTTCGAGGCAAACTCAAAGGCCGTCACCACCTTTGATACGGTCAGCCAGGACACGATCAACATGGTGCACTAAATCAGGCTGCGGCGGAGGGTGAATCTGCCTTCCGCTGCAATCTAAGTTTTTTCTAATTTTTGCTGTTCCAATTTCGGTCATCCATCTGCACCTCATCTCTGCATCATGCAAGCAGAGCCCATCCTCGCCGCTCCACCTGTCGATTCCAACGCGCCGACCATATCTTCGGCGCTTACGCTCCAGTCCACGCCGGGTCCCATTGCGGAAGACGAAGCGACGCCGGTGCCCTCGGTGTTGCGCCGCCTCCCCGTTCAACTCGATGTGCGAATTCCCGTGCCATCGTTTCAGGTGCGGGAGCTGTTATCGCTGGAGAAGGGCCGAGTCATTGAAACAGCCTGGGCACACTCCGAGGACCTGCCGCTGTGGGCCGGTGGTGTGCAGTTGGTATGGAGCGAGTTCGAGATAGTCGGGCAGAAGCTTGGCATTCGCGTAACACGCCTGATCTGAATTCGCAGTGAAAGACCTCAGGAAGAGCAATGACCTCAATGAAACCAGATCAAAAAAGCGGAGTGGGAATGCTGACAGGATCATGGCCTTTCAGCGTGATGAGTGCAGAAAGACCGCAGACAGGGCAAGCTGCCCTTCTACGGCGGCTGGGAAAGAGGGTTCTGGCGGCCGCCGTGGGACTGCGCTCTCGGCTTCTACTCCGGACTGCTGATAGTGAAACGGCCTTGAAGATCGAAGCCCGGGTTGCGCTGGGACCTAAAAAATCAATCACACTGGTTGCTTGCTGTGGCAGGCACTATCTGGTGGCTTCGGCAGGGGAGCAGATAGCCCCGATTGTGGAAGTACTGCCATTGAATCGGCCCGGGCGGCGCACCCGCGCCAGAAACGATGCTGAGGCAGCACAATGAGCACCGCATTCCTCCTGCTTGCCAGCAGGTCTCAACCCTTCTCCATTCCGGGTCTGGACGCACACGCGACGGGCAACAATGCCGTCCCCTGGACGATTGTCTTTTCACTGACTCTGCTCACAGTACTGCCGGCGATTCTCCTCTCCATGACTCCGATGGTGCGTCTGCTGGTGGTGTTCCATTTCCTGCGTCAGGCGTTGGGCACGCAAACCGCGCCCTCGAACCAGGTGCTGATGGGGCTTGGGTTAATGATGACGTGGTTTTTAATGCAGCCGGTTCTTGTGCAGGTGGACCAGCAGGCAGTTGAGCCTTTTCGCAGCGGTCAGATCTCAGGGCTGGAGGCGATCAGGCGCGGGAGCGAACCGCCGAAGGCCTTCATGCTGCGGTATGCCCGGGAGAAGGATCTGGCACTGTTCACGGCGGCATCAATGACAGCGCGGCCGTCAAAGCCTCAGGATTTGCCGCTGCGAGTGGTTGTGCCCGCCTACATGCTCTCTGAGCTCAAAGCAGGTTTTGAGATCGGCGCCGTACTCTTCCTCCCGTTTCTGCTGGTGGACATGGTAGTGGCCTCAGTGACGACTGCGATCGGCATGTTTCAACTGCCGCCAGTAGTTATTTCGACTCCGCTCAAGATTCTGCTTTTCGTCATGGTTGATGGATGGAATCTGCTGGCGGGTTCTCTGCTGAAGAGCTTTTAGGAAAGGAATGAAGAATGGGAGCAGATCAGGTTTCAGAGTTGATGCGTCATCTCCTGCGTGAAGCGCTGATTGTCAGCGCCCCTGTGCTGCTTGTTGCCTCGCTCGTCAGCTTCCTCTTGAGCTTGCTTCAGACACTCACTTCCCTGCAGGATCAGACGCTATCCACGGTGCCGCGCATTCTCGCGGTCGTGCTGATGATTCTCGCCGGACTGCCGTGGTTTCTACGCAGGCTTGTGACCTATACCGTCGGCCTGTTTTTCGACTTTCACCGGTATCTCGGATAGAAGCCGGTTCCTTTCGGGGACTATTTTGCGGAGATCACGACTCATGCCTGCTTTGCCCCAACTCGACTGGCAGCATTATCTCGCCGCATGGGTACTGGTCATGTTGCGGGTGAGCGCTCTCGCTGTCTTTGCGCCCGTGTTTTCCTCCGATGCGATTCCCAAAGCCGTAAAGGTGACGCTGGTGGGAACTACCTCTCTATTGCTCGCGCCGGTAGCGGCATCGATGACAGCGGCTCATGCCGAGATTGGGTTCGCAGCGATTCTAGGGGAGTTGGCGGTAGGACTGGTCTTTGGACTCACCCTTCTCCTGCTGGCTGAGGTTGCGCTTTTCGCCGGGCAGGTCGTCGGTCTGCAGTTCAGTTTCTCGCTGGTCAATCTGCTTGATCCTAATACCTCGATTCAGACTCCGATCTTTGGACAATTATTCTCGCTCCTGCTGACGACGGGCTTGGTTGTATCCGGCCTTCACCGCATTCTTCTCGAGGCTCTTATCCGAAGCTTCGCCTCGGTGCCTGTCGGTACAGCTATCTTCAAAGGGAAGATTGCCATCTCCCTAGTCACGATGGGCAGCGGCATCTTCCTTGCGGCAATTCAACTCTCGGCGCCGGTGCTGGCGGCAACCATGCTGGTTGAGATTGCGATTGCGCTGGTTGGCAGGCTTTCTCCCTCGCTTCCGGTCATGAACATTACCATCCCGGCGAAGACCTTTACGGGGTATGTCGTCCTTCTCGGCTCGCTTGCTCTGTGGCCACGCTTCTTTGAGATGAGGTTTACAGCCCTGCTCGATGTGGCCCAGAGGTTGGTGGCTCAGATGGCAACCTGCGGTGGAGCGGCCATCCGATGAGTGGAGAACGTACAGAGAAGGCCACTCCGCGACGGCGGCACAAGGCTGAGGAAGACGGAGATAGGGTAATGAGCCGCGAACTGGTCACGGCTGCCTCCACGCTTGCGGGGGTATCGGCCTTGGGCATGGCCGGGGAGCGATGGGCCGGTGCCTGGTCGATGGCTTATCAGCAGAGCCTCGAACTGGGCCTGCCAAAGCTCTGGTCAGATGCGCGGTTGATGGCGACATTCTTCGCAATGAGGCACATCGTGGTTGAGGTGCTATCGCCAGTGCTGCTGCTCTTTGCTGCTGCATGGTCGGGCGCCTTTGCGGCAGGTGCTGTGCAGGGTGGAGGCTTCACTGTCCACCCCAAGGCTCTTACGTGGAAGTTTAATCGGCTCAACCCAGTTGAAAACATCAAGAACCTCTTCTCGATGCGTGCCGTCTCACGGCTGTTCAAGTCGCTGTTGCCCGCGGGGGTACTGGCGGCGTTGGCCTGGGGAAAGCTGCGCGAACAGACGGCTCTCCCGGTGATGTCTCTCGTGCGTCTGCCTTTAATTTTTACTGCAGCTTATGAGCTGCTGCGCGATGCGGCGTGGATCTCTTTCGCTTGGGCCGGGGTTGACTTTGCGGTCGAGTGGCGCAGCAGAGAGGCGCGCCTCAAGATGTCCAAGCAGGAGCTTCGTGACGAGTACAAGGAGACGGAAGGCAATCCCCAGATTCGCAGCCGTATCCGAGGATTGCAGCGCCAGATGAGGCGCAGGAAATTGAAAGCGGATGTGCGGCGCGCAACGGTGGTCGTAACCAATCCAACGCACTATGCGGTGGCCTTGAGCTTCGACTTCGACACAATGGAAGCGCCTAAAGTCATGGCCAAGGGCCGCGATCTGCTTGCCGAACAGATCAAGAGTGAGGCCCGCTGGGCAGGCGTGCCTATTGTAGAGAATCCGCCACTGGCCCGTTCGCTCTATCGGCTGGTTGAGCCAGGTCAAGCGATCCCGGTGGATCTCTATGCAGCAGTCGCCGCAATCCTTGCATATCTCTATCGGCAGCAGGTTGAGGAGAAAGTGCGGGAAGAGCGCCGCAGAAAACAGACTGCGCCTATCCCCTCGAGGAGGGCCTCTAAGGAAGCGGGCGGGGGCCCTGCGCGTGGAGCTGCCTCGCAAGCAGTTGTTGCTATACCTACCGTTGCTTTACCCGCCAAGGAGAAGCCTATCCCATGAGCACTACTGCAGCCTTGCCTGGACTCGCCGTGACGAAACCCGACAGCCTGGGAGCTCGCTTAGCCCGGCTGGCGCGTGAGCTGTCCCTCCCAGTAGGAGCAATCAGCGTGATCTTCGTCATGCTCATTCCCGTACCTGCAATGGTGCTCGATCTACTGCTCTCCTGTTCAATGGCGGCTTCGATCCTTGTTTTTCTTTCGGCCGTACAGGTGCGGCGAGCGGTTGACTTCTCGGTTTTTCCCACTGTCCTCCTGCTGTTGACGCTCTTCAGGCTTTCCTTGAACATCGCGTCCAGTCGCCGCATTCTGCTGCACGGTAGTGAAGGAACAACAGCGGCGGGAACAGTCATCGAGGCCTTCGGACAATTTGTGGTGGGTGGGAATTATGTGGTCGGCTTCGTGCTGTTTCTCGCCCTGATCGCAATTCAATTCCTGGTTGTCAGCCACGGAGCGGTGCGTACAGCGGAGGTAACAGCGCGGTTCACCCTCGATGCTTTGCCGGGCAAGCAGATGGCAATCGATGCCGACATGAATGCCGGGCTGATCGATGAGGCCGGAGCGCGGAAGCGCCGCCAGGCAATTGCACATGAGGCTGAGTTTTATGGCGCCATGGATGGCGCAGCACGATTCAGCCAGCGGGACTCAATGGCGACCATTCTCATTACCGCGATCAACATCATCGCAGGATTGCTGATAGGAGTTTTTCAGCAGGGAGCCGATCTGTCCGATGCGGTGAAAAATTACACGATTCTAACCGTCGGCGACGGGTTGGTGACGATGATTCCATCTCTGCTGGTTTCTGTAGCCGGCGGCATGGTGCTGACCCGCGCCTCCTCGGCAGATGCGCTGACTACGGAGTTAGGGGCACAGCTCTTCCGCAAAGGCACGACACTCTATATTGCGAGCGGAGTGCTGGGCGCCTTGTGTCTCGTTCCCGGACTGCCGAAGCTTGCTTTCCTGCTGCCTTCACTGGGGCTGGGCCTGCTGGGAAGTGTGGTTTCAAAGCGGCGGCCGATAACGGCAGTTGCTGAGCCGGAAGGCAAAAAGCCTGCCACTGCCCAGGCAGACAATATCGCTGGTCTTCTCAAAATGGAAGAACTGAGCCTGGAGATAGGGTTTCAGCTGATCCCTATGGTGGACGAAAAGCAGGGAGGTCAGATGCTGAACCGGGTGCGTACGCTGAGGCGTGGTCTGGCCACGGAACTTGGCTTTCTCGTGCCACCTATCCACATCTCGGACAATCTTCGACTAAAGCCGCGTGAGTATGTCTTCTCCCTGCGAGGAATTGAAATTGGACGCTGGCAGACGGAGGTCAACAGTCTTCTGGCGGTGAGCGCCGAGGCTTCGGCCCATCCTCTGCCAGGCAAAGAAACGCAGGAGCCCGCTTTCGGCATATCTGCGCGCTGGATCTCGCCCGCGCTCGAAGACCAGGCTATCGCAGCAGGCTACTCGGTAGTTGATGGCATTTCGGCAGTGAGCACCCACGTAGCGGAGATGGTACGGCAGCACGCCCACGAGCTCCTGAACCGGGCTGAAACCAAGCGGCTATTGGATTCGCTTAACGAGTCTCATCCGAAGCTGGTCGAGGAACTGGTGCCCAAGCTGATCTCGCTTGGGGAAGCGCAGAAGGTGCTGCAGCAACTTTTACGCGAGCAGGTATCGATCCGCGACCTGGGAACGATTCTCGAAGCTCTGGTCGAGGCGGCAGCGTTGAACAAGACCGTGCCCCATTTGGTGGAGACTGCGCGTCAGGCTCTTGGTCGCAGGATCGTGCAGCCACTGCTCGATGCCGATGGGACGCTGAGGGTTCTGCTACTTGATCCCGCCATCGAGGAGGAGATGCTGGCTCTCTTTGAGCCTGAAGGGGCGCGTCTGCTGAGTGATGGCCGTGCACCAGCGAATACACCATGGCTAAGGCGCATTGCCGATTCTGTGAAGCAGCTAATAGGCGCGAGGTCTTCGGCGGCATTGCCCGTGCTCCTTGCCCCATCACCGGCGCGCTACTACCTGCGCCGCTGGCTTGAGCCTGTGCTGCCGAGGGTGACGGTGCTTTCGCCTGCAGAGATTCCCGCGGACGTGAGGGTGCGGTCCGTAGGCGTGGTGCGGTAGAGAGTGTGATTCACACGGGAGAAGAAAGAGACGAACAGCTTTTGGATCAGAGGTCAGGAGCAGATATGCAGAGCGGCGGATGGGAGCAGCAGCGAGAAGCGAGTGCAGAGCGGGAAAGGGACCAGGCCATGGTGTATTTACCGGAACGGGATCCGGAGTTGGCAGGCGGTAAGGCGCGAATATCGGCCGAGGAACCCAGTGTAGGCGCAACCCCAAAGATTCCGGGAGTGTGGGAGGCAGAGCAGGAGCGAATGATGATCGAGCACCTGCCAATCGTCCGTTATCTTGCCAGGCGCATTCACGAGCGGCTGCCGCAGCACGTCGAGATGGAAGACCTGGTTTCAGCTGGGGTGATTGGACTGATGGATGCCTTTCAGAAGTTTGATCCCAACAAGAAAGTGCAGTTTCGCAGCTACGCGCAGTTTCGGATTCGCGGTGCGATTCTCGACAGCTTGCGGACACTTGACTGGAGTCCTCGCGAGCTGCGGCGGAAAGGTCGCGTGATCGAGGAGGCAATCCGCACTCTCACGGCCAGGATTGGGCGTCAGCCATCGGAGAGTGAGGTGGCTGCGGAGATGGGATTGCCACTCGGAGACTACCAGCAGTTACTTGGCCAGCTGAAAGGCCTCGAAATCGGGACGCTCCACATGGAGCGATCCGAAGACTCCGGCGAAGAAGAACTAGCTTATATCCCGAACAAGCCGGAGGAAGACCCCCTCTTCCGATGCCTTGCCGGTGAGATGAAAGAGCGCCTGGCGGAAGCGGTCAGCAATTTGCCCGAACGGGAGCGGCTCGTGATGACGCTCTACTACTACGAGGAGATGACCATGAAAGAGATAGGCCTCGCTCTTGGGGTGGTCGAGTCGCGGGTCTCGCAGATCCACTCCTCGGCGGTCGTGCATCTCCGGGCGTTGCTTGCGGCGTTCGCGCCGGTTGGCCGGGCTGAGGGACAAAAGAGCAGGGCAGGGCGCCAGAGCCATGCGGAGGCAGGAGAAATAAGAGTTTCAGGAAAGACGGCGAGTGATGGAAAAAAATCTTAAGCAGGATGAAATTGACGCTCTCTTTCAGGCGGCGCGGGCCCGCTCCGTTTCTGCCAAGCAGGACCCACGCGACACTCGGAGCAAGGTCCAACCCTACAATTTTTCCCGTGCCGGACAGATCTCGAACGAACAGATGCGGGCCATCAGCCTGCTGAATGACATGTTCGCCCGTAACCTGCGGCACAACCTTGGCGTATGGCTGAGGAGCAGGTTTGAGGTCAATCTTGTGTCTGCCGAACAGATGCCCTTCAGCGAGTTCACAATGCGCATTCCGGAACTTGCATACGTAGGCTCGGTGCAGCTTGAACCGTTGCGGGCGGTCTCTGTCCTGCAGCTCGATCTCGCCTTGGCTCCTCCGATCATTGACCTGTTACTCGGTGGCGAGGGGCGGCCGGGAACTCCACGGGAACTGACTGATATCGAAGAGTCCATTCTTGCCAGTGTGTCCGATGTCATCTGCCGGGAACTGAGTGCAGCCTGGCAGCCGGTGGGACTGACCTTTGCCTTCGAACGGCGTCAATTGCAGACCCAGGTCGCACGAATTATGCCGGTTGCCGAAAAGACTCTTTGTCTGAGCTTCGAAATCCGGATGCCGGAAGCGAGCGGGCTGCTGAACCTGGCTTTTCCCGCTGTGGTTTCAAATACCATTTTGCGTCGGCTCACTGGGGATTGGACGCGGCAGAGACGCCATTCGCCGGAGACATCCGAGCGCATTCGACAGCGGATGGGCCTGGCTACTTTTGGCACATCCGTACAGCTACCTGCTGTCTCTCTACCTGCTTCGGCAATTGAAGAGATGGAGGTGGGCAGCATCCTTCGACTGCCGCTGCCAGCCACTCGGGCGGCGAAGTTTCAGGTAGCGGGAGTGCCGGTTTTTGAGGCGCTTCCAGTAAACCGAGATGGGCTGCGCAGCGCGCGGCTGTTGCGGCCGGAGCCCGACAGTCCGCTGGCGGAGATGTTTTGAAAGGTTAACGCGTTCGAGGCGAAGGGGTGGCTATGAAGAATTTTTCTGAGGTGTGGCTGGTCGAGCTGCCTAAGCTGCTGACCAGCGAACTAGGCGCTGAGGCTGTGATAGAGCCGATGAGCGGGCTGCCGCCCACCGGCAGGCTTGTGGCGGTCGAAGTGTTGCATGGCAGCTCCCATCGGCTGCTGGCGGCCGTAGATGCAGCGTCGTTGTCGTCGCTGCTGGTTGCCGCGAAGGTGACCTCCACCGAGCCGGACGAGGAGCGCGACCGGGATCTGTGGACGGACTTGCTGCGGCAGGCAAGCACGCAGACCGCGGCGGCGTTTGGCGAGGGGCTCGATGTGCGAGTACAACTTGCCGAGATGCGGGGCAGCTCCTTCGAATGGTACACGCTGCGAGTTGGCGAAAATCGACTCCCGCTTGCCGTGCGGTTTGAGAATGTAGTGCCAAAGACTGCGGGAACAGGGAGTGCGTCAGCAGATCCGGCAAAGGGGTCGAGCAATGAAGCGCGGACGGTCAACAGCGCAGGAGCTTTCCCTCCCGGGTCGAAGCCAGCATCTTCGCATAGTGCAGCATTGCCTTCCCGTGGCCTCGATCTTTTATTGGATGTCGAACTGGAGGCTTCCCTGCGCTTCGGTTCTCGTGAGATGACGTTAAACGAGGTGCTGGACCTTGGAGCGGGGGACGTTGTCGAACTGGAGCGCCATGTGGCTGATCCTGTTGATCTGCTGGTAGGGGATAAGATCGTTGCCCGGGGCGAAGTTGTGCTCGTCAATGGTTGCTTCGGTTTGCGCGTCACTGAAGTGGCAGAACCGAAGATGCGCCTGGAGAGTATCCGATGCCTTTTCTAGATAAGAAGCAGGTGCAGTTCTCAGACGGCCAGCCTCAGGCCATTCCTTTATCTGGACGGACAGAAGATTCCAGGCGTGGTTCTGCGCTCTTTCCGGTCTGTTCGAATGCAGACTGTAAAGCTGGCCGTCTTCGTCTCTGGCGCAGCCGCCAGACGCCGGTACTTGAAGGCGGGTGGCTCTGCAGTCCGGAGTGTACTCGGGCCAGGTTGCGAGAGATGCTCGCCCGCGAGATGGAGGGCAGGAGTGAGGTCCCCGTTGTGCATCAACACAGGGTTCCGCTGGGTCTGGTGATGCTGGCGCAAGGCTGGATCACGCAGGCTCAGTTACGCAACGCGATTGAAGCGCAGAGGCAAGGCAACCAGAAGCGTCTGGGCGACCTGCTGGTAGAGCTTCACGGACTGGATCAGCGACTGGTGACACGTGCCCTCGGAATACAGTGGAATTGTCCCATTTTCTCGCTCGATGGCTTCCAGCCAGCACTGGTTTCGTCGCTGGTGCCGCGGCTCTTACTCGACAGCTTTGGCTTTGTCCCGGTGAGAGCGACAGTGTCGAGTCGCCTGCACATTGGTTTTGAAGGTCATCTGGATCCGTGCGTCACGTTTGCCATTGAGCGGATGACAGGATGCAGGGTTGAAGCGGGATTATTGAGTGGCAGTGACTTCCGACTGGCCCATCCGCAGATGCTGGCGGCTGCATTTCCGAAAACACGACTTATGGAGGCCGCCGGACTGGAACCCCTGGTCCACGCACTAAGCCTCGTGCTAGAGGACAGCAGAGCAGTTGAGGCGCGACTGGTGCGGGTGCATGATTTCTTCTGGCTGAGGATATGGCGCGTCGCGTCAGGCCAAACTGTTCCTCGGAGAGAAGATGTTGAGGATGTGATCTGTTCACTGATGCAAGCAAACTAAATCGCCGATAAGGAAGGGGACGCTCAAAGGAGAGTGCAAATGAATGGAATACGCGTCCTGATCGTAGATGATTCTTCCGTGATGAGGAAAATCGTCGAGCGCGCCTTGCGCCAGGCTGGGCTGGAGCTGACGCACGTGTTTGAAGCCTCGAGTGGAGTGGAGGGGCTTGAGCTTTTGCGTGCGGAAAGAGTCGATCTAATCGTCTCTGACATCAACATGCCCAATATGGATGGGCTCACCTTTCTCAAGCAGTTACGAACTGAGGATCTTGCGGCGGAAGTTCCAGTCGTGATGATTACCACTGAAAGCAGTGAGGACCACGTGCGCGAGGCGCTTGCCAGCGGCGCGCAGGGCTATATACGTAAGCCGTTCACTGCTGATCAGGTCAAGGAGCGGGTGCTTCCGCTGGTTGAAGCTGCGGTTTAACCTGCGGTCGTTCTCAGAAGCAGATATCTACTGCAAGTAATTTCTAAAATCGATGAAAGCGTAAGAGCGACAGGAGAGCAATTGATGGCGACCATGACCAGACAGTTGATAGAGGACAGCCCCCATGCCGTGCATCTTGATGAGGCGGTGGATGAAGTCTTCCGTCTGATGATGGGCGTCCAGTGTATACCGGGGGAGCTTAAGCCCCCTTCCGATACTGAGATGTTGACTGCGGTCATTGGTCTGGCAGGAGCGATCAGCGGCGCGTGTCTACTCAGCCTGGGTCGCAAGTCTGCGCTGAGAATCGCAGAGTTTCTTACGGGAGTGCAGACGGCAGAGATGGATACTACCGTTAAAGATGCGGTCGGCGAGGTGTGTAACATGATTGCCGGAGCCTGGAAGGGGAAATATGCGCCGCTCAGTTCCGGCTGTATGCTATCGATTCCAGCTATCGTCACTGGCAGCAACTATCAGCTACACATGCAGAGTCCCGAGTTCAGTATCGAGCGCTGTTATCAGTTCGAGGATCAGATCATTGACTTCAAGGTGATTTGCGAATCGATCCAATAGCAGTAGATCGTCGGTACCACTCGTTCCTGAGAACCTTCTTATCTTCCCAAACCTTTCCCGGTATCTCTTTTGCACTTTCTCTGCGCAAAGGAGATACCAGTGGACAGCGGTATTTATGCAGCCTTTTCGGGGCTTTTGGCGCGCACCGAAGCACTTGATTCGGCAGCCAGCAATCTTGCCAATGCAAACACTCACGGCTTTCGTGCCGAGCGCGAATTCTTTCGCAATGCCATTGCTGGGCCCGATGCGCTTAATTCCCAACTGAACCGGACGGTCAACAACTTCGGTGTGCTTGGTGGCAACCAGCTTGACTTTGGGCAGGGTGTGCTGGCTCCTACAGGAAATCCTCTGGATCTGGCGATTGAGGGGCAGGGATTCTTCGCCCTGCAGACTCCCAACGGTGTGCGCTATACCCGTGATGGATCGTTTCAGCGAACCAATCAAGGTGTGCTGATTGCGGCAACCGGCGAGCCGGTACTGGATATCAATAACAAGCCGATCATCGTACCCAGCGGTGAGATATCTATCGGCTCCGATGGTGTCATCTCCGTTGGCGGAGCGACGGCCGGCAAGCTTGGCGTGTTTACATTTGACGGACCCGCCTCCATGCAGCCGGAGGGAGTGAACCGCTACATGCCGGTGGGTGGCGCGAAACCGAAGCTGTCGTCGGCAGGAGTACATCAAGGAGCGCTGGAAAGTTCGAATCAGGATGTAATCCAAGGCACAATGCAACTGATCCTTGTCCAGCGCCAGTCGGAGATGATGCAAAAGGCGCTATCCATCTTCCATGCTGACTTTGACAAGACGGCCAGTGAGGACCTGCCGCGAGTGTAAGCCTTCCCGCGTTTGTTCGAGAGAGAAAGAGAGACACAAAGTATGATTCGAGCCCTTTACACCGCCGCTAGCGGCATGAGCGCCCAGCAGTTGAACCTCGATACCATAGCCAACAACCTGGCCAACTCCTCAACTGCAGGCTTTCGCCAGCGCCAGCTTCAGTTTCAGGACATGATCTACCAGAATCTTGTGACGCCCGGTGCGGCGCAGAGCCAGCAGACCGTCTCTGCCGGCCTGCAGATCGGCCTCGGCACGCGATCAGCGGCAACTGAAATCATCATGTCGCAGGGCGATCTGAACAATACCGGCAACCCTCTCGATGTTGCCATTCAGGGTTCGGGTTTTTTTCAGATCACGCGTCCCGATGGGACGATCGCCTATACGCGGGCTGGCAGCTTTCACCTGAATAACCAGGGGACGATCGTGACCTCTGACGGCGACCCGGTCCTGCCGAATATCACTATTCCGCCCAATGCCACATCGGTGACGATTACCCAGTACGGCGTAGTGAACGCGACTCTTCCTGGACAACAGAACCCTTCTCAGCTTGGACAAATTCAGCTGGCTACCTTTGCGAACCCGGAAGGGCTGGAGAGCATGGGGTCCAATCTCTTCACTGCAACTCTCTCCTCCGGTGATCCGGTACTTGGTGTACCTGGCGGCCCGGAAGGGCTGGGAACATTGCAGCAGGGATACCTGGAAAACTCGAATGTAGATGTAGTCACAGAATTCGTGCAGATGGTACTTGCCCAGCGAGCCTACGAAAGCAACTCGAAGGTCATCACGGCGGCGGACAACATGTACAGCCAAGTTAACAATATGGCGAGGTAACTGTGATGCGCGCATCTCTGCTCTCGTGTTTTCTGGTTATGAATTGTCTGCCGCTCGCAGCTTCCACCTGTTCGGGCAGCTTTATCGAACGCAGGTGGATGGATGCGACACTTCACCGGAAGTGGGCTGTTGTAGCGGACTGCGATCATCCGGCACAGCCATGGCGAATCATCGATGAAGGCAGCGGAGTTGCACTTACGGCTCAATCGCGGAATACTGCTCCGGAAGTCCTGCCCGCGAGGAAAGAAAGTCCACGAATCGCTCCTGTCGCAGCACTGGAACTCTCACGGGTCATCCGTGCAGGCAGTGCAGTCGAGCTCTGGAAGCAAAACGGCGATACGCGTATCGAATTGTCGGGAACCGCTGTCGAAAGCGGTGATGTGGGGAGCATCATCCGTGTACGGATCTCAGGCAGCGTTAAGCAGTTGCATGGCATTGTGCGTGGTCCCGGATCAGTGGAACTGTCCCCGAATGCCGTTTCGGCATGGGGGCAGCCATGAAAGCCCGGATCTTCTTTTTCAGGTTCTACTCCTGCTTTCATTTCAATCTAGCTGCGACTCTCCTTGCCGTGAGTCTCCTCTGTGGCGGCTCTCAGACTGCAGCTGCCAGGAAGAAGACCGGTGGGCCGAAGCCATCCCCTCCCGATATCGCGCTTTCGAACTACATTGCGCGCGTGCGTTCCGATCAGGCGTCTGAAGTATTGACGACCGGTTCCATCTGGAGCAGCAATGGGAGGCTGACAAATCTGGGAGCGGACGTGAAGGCGATGCGTGTGCATGATCCAGTCTCGATTGTCATCTCGGAGAGCCTGGCTGCATCGACTGATGGGACGGTGAAGAACTCCCGGGCATCGAATGCCAGCTCCCAGATTGCTGCGCTCTTCGGCAAACTTCATGCAGGAAACAGCCTGCAGAATCTTGTGAATCAGAACTCTCAGTCCGGCCTGAACGCGCAGGGCCAGAGTGTCACGAATTCAAGCCTAGCAACCACCTTCGGTGGCGAGGTAGTGGATGTTTTGCCAAATGGCATGTTGGTGATCCAGGCGGTTCAGCAGTTGACGTTCAATCAGCAGACTCAGTTGGTCCGCCTGCGTGGACTGGTGCGCCCGGATGATGTCAGTTCGCTTAACCAGGTGCTCTCGACGACGATCAGTGATCTCGAGCTTGAAGTGGTAGGCAAAGGAATTATCAACGACTATACCTACCGCCAGAACGTGGTGGTGCGGATGCTTCAAAAGTTGTTCATTTTCTAGGTTGGCAGGGATAGAAGGGTTGCGGCGATGAATATGAAATGGGCAAGATGTGCGCTTTTGCTTGCGTTATTTGCATGCGGGAGGGAAACCAGACCGCAGGTTCTGGCCGCGCCGCCCGTGCCGCCTGCAGCGCCTCCAGCCAGCACAGGAACCGCGCAGCCGCCAGAAGCCGGCACCTTCCAGGATTTCTCCCCTCAGGCCCTCTCAGCGTCGGTGGGAAAGGTCTCACGCGTGCGTCTCGCACATGTCAAGGATGTCAGCTCCATTGAGGGAATTCGCGACAATCAGCTCATGGGTTATGGGATCGTCGTGGGGCTGCAGGGAACAGGGGACAGTACGCAGACGATCTTTCCTTTGCAGACGCTGGTCTCTGCGCTCGAAAGAATGGGGGTGAACCTTCAGAGTTCGCCTCTGTTATCGACCATGCGTACGCAGAATATGGCAGCTGTTTTCATATCGGCGACCTTGCCGCCTTTTGCGCGTCCTGGCAACAAGATAGATGTGACGGTTTCCTCAGCCGGAGATGCCCGTAGCCTGCAAGGCGGCTTGCTGTTGATGACTCCCCTCTATGGGCCCGATGGCCAGATCTATGCGGAGGCTCAGGGACCGCTCGTCATTGGCGGCTATGCTGTGGCCTTGAATGGAAGCTCAAAGCAATACAACTTTCCGACGACCGGACGGGTGCCCTCCGGAGGTATTGTGGAGCGCGCCGTGCCGCTTGAACTGAACCAGATGCATAGCTTCTCCTTGCTCTTGAGGGACGCTGATTTCCATACCGCCGAGACGATGGCGCAGTCGATCAACAAAAGCATGGCACGGAATCTCGCGCATGCGGTGGACAGCCGTCGCATCGCTCTCGCCGTCGCGCCGGGCGAGGACGCGGCAGCGTTGCTGGCTCGTGTACAGGAGGTTGAGGTCCAGGTCTATCCACGTGCCAAGGTAGTCGTCAACGAGCGCACCGGAACCGTGGTGATTGGCGGTGATGTGCGACTTCAGCCAGTGTCGATACTGCATGGAGGCCTGGCGATCAACGTGGTGACGGAGTATCAGGTTTCACAGCCAAATGAATTTGGACAGGGAACAACTGAAGTAGTTCCGCAGACCACGATCCAGGCACAGGATAAAGCTGCCAATCGTATCGAATTGAAACAGGGGGCGACCGTTGATGATCTGGTGCAGGACATGCAGCAGATCGGCGCCTCGGCTCGCGATATTATCTCGATCTTGCAGGCAATGAAAGCTGCAGGGGCGATCGAAGCAGAACTGGAGGTCCTGTGACAGCAATTACGCAACTACATCCGGGCGCAAGTCCCAACTCGCCCCATAATGCAAAGCTGGAAAACGCGGCCCATGAGTTTGAGGCCGCATTGATGAAGGAGTTTATTGCTCCTCTGGAGCATGATTCCCTTTTCAGTGAGTCTTCCGATGGAGCGGATTCGGGCGGCGGAAGCGAGAGTACGCTCATGAGTTTCGGGTCGGAAGCCATGGCCAAGGCCATCTCAGAGCATGGAGGCTTTGGAATCGCGACCCGTATCCTTGACCACTTTCACGCGACCGAAAAGGGCAAAGAAAAGGCAGCAAGATCCTGAGAAGCTTCTCACATATTCGCGGGGGAAATTACTAAAGTAAACCTTGGTATCCGCCGATTTATTGGGTGAGGGAGAACCACCATGGAAGTTCGCAATCATTTCAGCCCCACTGAGGTTGCTTCAGGATCACAGACTGCGGCTGCTTCTCAAGCTCAACTTAAGGAGAGTACGTCGCTGGGTAGTTCGAGCAGCGCAGGTATGGGCGTCGACAGCACCACGCTCAGTTCTGCGGGCAGTCTTGCGGCCAAGGCCATGGCCGCATCGGAGGTCCGCATGGAAAAGGTGCAGGCGGTGCAGCAGGCCCTGGCCGATGGAACGTACGCTGTCAGCCCCGAGCAGGTTGCCGGTAAGCTGATAGATCATATGCAGGGAAAGTAGAAGGGGCGCGCTCTTATGACGGCTGGAGGTTTATCTGCGGAAGAGGTGCTGAATAACTGCATTGCGTCTTTTGTCCGTAATGATGTTGAGAATCTTGCCCGTCTCGTTGCCGAGGCAGAGCTTGCGCTGCCGCCGGGCACGCCGAAGGATCGGGATCGCTGCTACAGCAAGGCGCAGCTGCTCGAAGCACTCTTACGGGAGACAGACCGCAATCTGAAGCTGTTCCTGTCCAACCAGACAGCAACTTCACTCTATCGGCGCAGCGCGCATGCCAATTTGAACGGCAGATCAATCTAGGGCTGAATAAATCAGAGTCGCACCAGAGTGCCGAGGAGCTAGAGAGATGGGAACACTCAGCAACGCTTTAAACATTGCTACGGGAGCGCTCCAGGCCGATCAGAGCGCGCTCGACATTGTCGCCAACAACGTTTCGAATGCGAATACAGCCGGCTATACACGAGAGGTTCCGCAGTGGCAGGAAAATGTGCCGGTCAACATTAATGGCACAAACTACGGAACGGGTGTGACCATGACAGGCGGCCGTTCGCAGCGTGACCGAGTGCTGGAGCAGCGGGTGCAGCAGCAGACGCAGACGGAGGCGGCTTCCAATACACGGCTGACTGCGCTTCAGCAGGTGCAGGCGGTCTTCAGTAGTGCTGCGACCGGAACGGCTGGTAGCCCCGCGAGTGGTATAAGCCAGGACCTCTCGCAGTTTTTCGATTCACTGGCCCAGTTGGAAGGCAATCCCTCGGATAATTCATTGCGCCAGCAGGTGCTGAGCACCGCAAGTTCCTTTGCTGCAGCGCTCAACTCGGCTTCAACGCAACTTTCCGAGCAGCAGGCCTCTCTCGACCAGCAGACCGGCACGACGGTGGGACAGGTGAATGCGCTAACCTCTTCCATCGCCCAGCTCAATCGACAAATCGGCAGCGTAGGCGCGTCGGGAGATACGGGCACGCTGGAAGATCAGCGCCAGCAGGATCTTCAGCAGCTTTCCCAGTTGATTGGCATACACACCATTACGACCGAGGGCAATGGGTTAACGGTGACGACCTCTGCCGGTGCGTTGCTGGTCTCCAAGTCGTCTGCCTTCAAGTTGAGCACCGGAACGGTTAGCGGAGCGACGAACGTTTTTGACGCGAGTGGTAATAACATCACGGCATCACTCGCAGGCGGCGGTGGTCAGCTGGATGGCATGCTGACGGTGCGCAACCAGGATATTCCCCAGATACAGACATCGTTGGATACGCTGGCCTACTCGCTGGCGACATCGATTAATACGCAGAATGCGGCAGGGTCGGATCTGAGCGGAGCGGCAGGCGCGGGAATATTCTCAGTGCCTGGTACGGTCGCTGGTTCCGCGGCGGCAATTAACGTCAACATGACAGACCCCTCGAAGATTGCCGCTGCTGGGAGCGGGCTCGGGCCGTCAGATAACACGAATGCCACGGCGATGGCGAGCCTCGCCAACTCTGCGATCGTAAGCGGGGCAACTCCCGTGAACTACTATTCGAGCTTCGTCTCTAGCCTGGGTAGCCTTGTCTCTCAGGTATCAACAGAGAATACGGCGCAGCAGGCGTCTCTGACCCAGATACAGGGACAGCGAAATGCGCTGTCAAGCGTTGACCTGAACGAGGAAGCAGCATCCCTTGAGAACCTGCAGCGTTCCTATGAGGCAGCTTCCAAGGTCTTTACGATACTCGACACGCTTATGTCGTCAGCGGTTAACCTCGGGGTTCAGACAGCAGTCAGCTAGAGAGGATGAGCAGGTATGAGAGTTGATCCCAATTATCTAAATAATGTTGTTTCTTCCCTGGACAATGTCACGGGAACCGTTCAATCACTCACGCAGGAGATTTCTACCGGTGTGCGAGTGAACTCGCTCAGCAGTGATCCCATAGCCTCGGGTGAAAATGTGCTGCTAAACTCGCAGATCAATCTGGATGCGAGTTTCGCGCAAACAGCAAGCTCAACCGAGAGTATGCTGCAGGTGAGCGATTCCGCTCTGGGCAGCGTCGTCAGCCAACTGACTTCCGCGATCTCACTTGCTACCCAGGCGAACAACGGTACCCTGAACGCGAGCAACGTAAAGTCGGTTGCGACTCAGCTTTCGGGAATTCGGGATGAAGTGCTATCCCTGGCAAATACTACCTACCTGGGTCAGTATGTTTTTTCCGGAAGCCAGGGAAGTACCGCTCCCTACACGCTCGATAACAGTGTCTCCCCCGCGGTCGCCACCTACCATGGGGATAGCGCGGTTTCTTATGTACAGACTCCCAATGGGCAAAAGATCCAGTTAAATGTGCCTGGAAACGAGATTTTTTCTTCTGCAGGTAATGACGTTCTCGGCACGTTGAATAGCCTGGTAGCTGATTTTTCCTCCGGGACGGCATCTGCTACTTCGGTTACGGACACCACTCAACTGAGTCAGGTGCTGAATTTTGTCAGCCATCAGAGGGTCACAATTGATAACTCGATTACGCGGCTTAAGGCCTCTGCAGGCTATTCGCAAACGGAATCAACGCAGCTGCAATCGGAGCAGACAAGTCTGATGCAGGCCGACGTTGCGCAGGTCTCCACCCAACTGAGCACGGCAGAATCACAGCAGGTAGCGTTAACGCAGATACTGGCGCAATTGGGGAAGACGTCGCTTTTTAATTCTCTGTAAGCAGTTCGTCGTATATCGCAGTGAGGAGCGCCATGTTTGTCTCTGGTCGATAATCAGACTCATACGCTTTGCGGGCGCCGGCGCGGAGCTTTGCCAGCAGAGCCGGGGCGTCCACCAGCTTCCTCGTTGCGTCCGCAAGACTCTTTGCATTTCCTGGCTCGACCAGTAGGCCCGTCTGCTCAGGAATGATAAGGGAAGCCAATGACCCAACTTGACTTGCGATGATTGGAAGCCCTGTACCGTAGGCTTCTGGTATTACCATCGGCAAACCTTCATACCACTGGGATGGTGTGAGCAGTAGCGCGGCGCGCTGCATAAGGCTGCGAATCTGCTCCTGAGACTGAGGGCCGAGATATTCGACTTTGCCTTGTGCATGCGCGGAGCGGACTTCTTTTTCGAGCGGCCCGGATCCGGCAATTCGAAGCGGTATAGCCAAACCCTGGTTGGCAGCCTCCAGTAGCGTTCGTATGCCTTTCTCCTCCGATAATCTGCCTGCGTAAAGCGCATAGCCTCCCCCGCCATCTCCGACTCCCGGATCTTGAACGGCATTGGGTTTGACGCGCATCTTGTGCAGCGGTATACCAGCATGTTCCGCAAAAAAGTCACGGGCGAAGGCAGTGAGCATCAGGAATCTATCTACGCGCTCAGACCAAGCGCCGCGCAGCCTGTTAACGGTAAGCATGGTCGCGACGGCCGCTGTGCCTGCATGACTATCTCGATAACAGCCATGTAGGATTCCTGGCCACGCGATACCTTTGCCTACGCAATCATGGCAAACATGCCCATCTCGGAAGAGGGTGCCGCTAGGGCAGATGAGGCGGTAATTATGGATCGTCTGCACGACTTTACACCCCGCGTCTCTGGCGGCGTCGTAGACAGAAGGAGTAACAGTCGGGAAAAAATTGTGAACATGGACGATGGAGGGTTTGAAGCCGGCTATCTCCGCCGCTATGCGTCTACGCATTGTCCAGGAATAAGTGACTTGGGCCGCGGTTTTGATCCGGGCGGCTACTCCCACAATCTCATCATTGGATGGAATAAAGGTTTTGACTTCAACACCGTCGTCGCGCAGCATCTGCGATTCCTGCGCGACGACGGTGTCTTCTCCACCCGCTATCTGGTAGCGATTATGAACAATGAGGACGCGCAAGTGCCTAATACTTGACGATCCGTGCGAAGGATTGCGGATCCAGGCTCGCTCCCCCTACCAGGGCTCCATCGATCTCCGGCTGGTTAAGCAACGCTGTAGCATTGTCAGGTTTTACGCTGCCGCCGTAAAGGATGCGCAGATTCTCCGCAACCGACCTTCCCAGCCTGCGTGCCACTTCACTGCGGATGATCAGATGGGCCTCGGCAGCCATTTCAGGGGTTGCGGTCTTCCCGGTGCCAATAGCCCAGACGGGTTCATAAGCAATGACGATGGGCTCAGCATCTGCTGGAGCGATTCCAGTCAGGGCTTGGGTTGCCTGCCGACGCAGTACATCTTCTGTGTGGCCTCCTTCGCGCTCGGCAAGCGATTCGCCAATGCAGACAATGGGTGTCAGTTTGTATTTGAGTGCTGCATGCAGTTTTTTATTGACCGTTTCGTCTGTTTCGCAGAAGTACTGTCTCCGCTCGGAATGCCCGAGGATGACGCAGGTTGCGCCGATAGTTGTCAGCATCTGCGCTGAAGTTTCTCCAGTATAGGCACCCTCTTCTGCAAAGTGCATATTCTGGCCGCCAACGCCGACATTGGTACCCTGCACCGATGCGATGACGGTTGCAAGCGACGTGTCCGACGGACAGAGGACGATCTCGTCGCGATCGTGGCCGGCGACAAGCGGGAGAAAATTCGTCACGAACTCCGATGCCTGCGCCGGAGTCTTATACATCTTCCAATTAGCTGCGATCAGTGGCTTGCGCATACGACTCTCTTCTTACTCCTACTTTTCAGTGAGTGCTTCGACGCCTGGCAATTTCTTGCCTTCAAGGAACTCCAGTGAAGCTCCGCCGCCAGTTGAGATATGGGTGATTCTGTCAGAGACGCCAGCCTTCTTGACTGCTGAGACAGAGTCCCCGCCACCGATAATCGAAATAGCCTGAGTATTGGCAGCGACTGCTTCGGCAATTGCCGTTGTACCTGCTGCGAAGGCGGCCATCTCGAATACGCCCATGGGGCCGTTCCATATAATCGTGCGAGCTGCGGTGATCTCCTGGGTAAATAGTTCAACTGTCTTGGGGCCGATGTCGAGCGCCATCCACTCTGCAGGAAAGGCGCCTGTGCCGGCGAAGATCTGTGTCTTGGCATCGGGCGCGAACTTATCAGCGAGCACGTGGTCGACAGGCAGCAGGAAGCGGACACCCTTGGACTCAGCTTTCGCCAATGCCTCTTTCGCCGTGTCTATCTTATCCACTTCAACCAGAGATTTGCCTGTGTCCTGCCCCTGCGCCATCAGGAAGGTATAGGCCATCCCTCCGCCAATCAGCAGTGCATCGACTTTATTCAAGAGGTTTTCGATCACCTGAATCTTGTCCGAGACCTTGGCGCCCCCGATGATGGCTACGAATGGCTTCTCCGGTGCTTCGAGCGCTTTGCCCATGTAGTTCAGCTCCTTCTCCATGAGAAGGCCTGCGGCGGACTGTTGGACAAAGTGAGTGATTCCCTCCGTCGAAGCATGCGCGCGGTGTGCGCTGCCAAATGCATCATTCACATAAATTTCGCAGAGGGATGCCAGCTGCTTCGCGAAGTTAGGATCGTTCGCTTCTTCTTCTGGATGGAAGCGCAGGTTCTCAAGAAGTAACACCTGACCTGACTCCAACTGACGAGACATCTCAGTGGCGATTTCGCCGATGCAGTCGGGCGAGAAGGCTACATTGATCTTTTCGCCGAGTTCATGATCGAGCAAAGTGCGTAGACGGTCGACTATGGGACGCAGGCTGTACTTGGGATTTGGTTTGCCTTTGGGACGGCCGAGGTGCGAGGCGAGAATGAGCTTGGCCTTGTGCTGCAGGGCGTACTTGATCGTCGGCAGCGTCTCGCGGATACGTGTGTCGTCGGTAATTTCTGTGCCATCGTCGGTAAGCGGAACATTGAAATCAACGCGAACGAAGACATGTTTGTGCTGAAGTTCGAGGTCGCGGATAGAAAGCTTTGGCATATTAGATTCGCTATTTTCCCGCGCATTCGAGAACGGCATCTGCCTCAATCTCAATGCGCCATGCTGGATTAAGGAGTTTGGCAACAACCACCATCGTTGCCGCTGGGCGAATAACACCGAAGAACTCGCCATGGACCTTGCCAACGGACTCCCAGTCTTCGGCATAGGTCAGGTACATGCGTGTTCGTACTACATCTTCAAGCCGGGCACCAGCCTTCTCGAGAACGGACTTGATGATCGATAAAACCATTCGAGTCTGGGTCTCGGCATTGCCTTCATCGGCACCTACAGGACCGGTGCCAGAAACATGAATGGTGTTGTCGATGCGCACTGCGCGCGAAAATCCGATGACTGGCTCGTAGGGCGATGCACCTGAAATGTTGTTTCGCATTGGCTTCTTGAGCAGGCACCCACCCGGTGCGGATTTACCGAGCGGGTGCCTGAGAGGAATTACTTACAGGCCCTTTTTCGTCAGGAACAAGATGAGGTCGCGAACACGGTTCGAGTAGCCCCACTCGTTGTCGTACCAGCTGATGACCTTAACCGACTGTCCCACAACCTTCGTCAGGGGTGCGTCAACGATGGAGGAGCGCGCGTCGCCCTTGAAGTCGCTCGAAACCAGTTCACCCGCTTCATAGCCGAGAATGCCGTTCAGTTCGCCATCGGCAGCCTTCTTCAAGGCCTCATTGACGGATTGAATGGTGACCGGCTTTTCAGAGATGAAGGTAAGGTCGACGACTGAGACGTTGGGGGTTGGTACACGAACTGCAAAGCCGTCCAGTTTTCCGGCCATCTCGGGGATAACAAGCTTGAGGGCCTTGGCGGCGCCAGTCGAGCTGGGGATCATGTTGATTGCGGCAGCACGAGCGCGGCGAAGGTCCTTATGCGGAAAGTCGAGAATGACCTGATCGTTCGTGTAGCTGTGGATCGTGGTCATGATGCCGGAAACAATGCCGAAGTTTTCGTGCAGCACCTTGACGACGGGGGCAAGGCAATTTGTGGTGCAGGATGCATTCGAGATGACGTTATGCTTGGATGCGTCGTACTTCGAATCATTGACACCCAGAACTACAGTCAAATCCTCGTTGGTTGCAGGGGCGGAGATGATGACTTTCTTGACCGAGCTGCCCAGGTGAGCTTTCGCCTTTTCCGCATCGGTGAAGTGGCCGGTCGACTCGACGACGATCTGAGCTCCGACTGAAGTCCAATCCAGCTTGGAAGGGTCTCTTTCAGCGAAGACTTTGATCTTCTTACCATCGATTGTGATGAAATCTTCGCCCGCTACGATCTCATTCTTCAGGTTGCCGAGGATTGAATCATGCTTTAGCAGGTGAGCCAGCGTGGCAGGGCTCGTTAGATCGTTGACGGCTACAAATTCGATTTCGGGATTGCTGAGCGATGCGCGGAGCACGTTGCGGCCGATGCGGCCAAATCCATTGATGCCTACCTTGACTGACATGAAAAGTGCTTCTCCTTCGGTTTATTGACTGAATGGGTGGAACGATACTGCCGGATGAAGATGTACAAACCTCCAAAACATTGATGCTAGCACTGTGGCCCTTCCGGTGAAAGCGCTGGATGGCGGCGAGGCAATGGATTGACTGAAGATTCTTCAGGAAAGGCGGGGAATGTTTGCGATGAGCCGCCGAGTGTGTTACATCCTCATCATGCGCGAATGGATGCGCGAACGAATGAGAAGACGATCGAAGCGTGGGCCGAACGATTCGGAATCCACTGGCAAAATTGGGCAGGAACTGCCCCAAAATCAAATAGCGCCGCTGCGTCCTTCGTATCCCGAAGACAAGCCAGCGAGTTCACCGGTTGCAATTGAAGCTGCTGAACCGGAACCATCAGCGGTGGTGGTCGCCGATGCGGCAGAAATGCCGCAAGAGGCACCGTTGTCGCCTGAGGGTGGTGGCCATCTCGTGATGGAAACTCAGCCTGAGTCGCCGTCAGTCCCCCCACCGGAAGCACCGGCTAGTGCACAGAAGGGGCCTCGCGGATATGTGGTGCTGACAATCGGACTTCCTGGATCGGGCAAGACAACCTGGTTTAAGCGGCGCGGAGTTATGCCGCTTTCCAGCGACATGTTGCGCACTATCCTCTTTGACGACATCACGGAACAGCGCTATCAGGGCCTGGTCTTCTCAACACTGCGTTCTCTGTTGCGTGCGCGGCTGATTGCGAAGATGCCCTGGAACTATGTGGACGCGACTAATCTTTCGCCTCACGAGCGTCGGCAGTGGATCAAAATGGCGAAGAGTTTCGGCTACGATGTGCAGGCAGTATTCTTCGATGTGCCCTTGGAAATCTGCATAGAGCGTAACCGTCGCCGCGAACGGACGGTGAGTGATGAGGTAATGCAGAAAATGGCGGAACGGCTGCGGCCCCCGGCCTTCACCGAGGGCTTTTCTAAGATTACGGTCGTTCGAGTCAAGAATTCGCTGACACCACCAGCAGAAGCTTTACCAGATACGGGAGCATAATCCACCGAATTCAGCCGGGCATCTTCGCCCGGCTGAATTATTTCCAAGTGATTTATGGCCGCAGCCGTTGAGTTTCGGAATGTTAGTCTGCGTTCGCACGACGGACGTTCGCTGCTGGAATATGTCACTTTAGCGCTGGAAGAAGGCACAACCACGGCGCTGCTGGGGCGGTCAGGCTCCGGAAAGACGACGCTGCTTCGGATGGTCAACCGGATGGCCACTCCGGACACAGGTGTGGTCCTGGTCGATGGTGTTGATACGAATTCGGCAGAGCCCATTGCGCTGCGCCGAAGCATCGGCTATGTAATCCAGGAGACGGGGCTCTTTCCGCACTTCACCGTTGCTAGAAATATTGGAATTGTGCGCGAACTGGGAGGCAAGAGAACCGGTCTTAAGGACTTGCATACCCTCCTCGCTATGACTGGTCTGGATCCTGAGAAGTTTGCCGAGCGTTATCCGCATCAACTTTCCGGAGGGCAGCGCCAGAGGGTAGGGCTTGCTCGTGCTCTGGCGGGGGATCCGCGTATTTTGTTGATGGATGAACCGTTTGGCGCGCTCGACCCCCTCACCCGTGCCGAAATGCAGGACATGCTGCGAAGACTCCTGCGGCGACTGAAGAAGACCGTTCTTCTGGTGACGCATGATCTCAACGAGGCAATTTATCTTGCTTCTCGAATCGTGTTGTTGGAGCAGGGTCACATCATTGCCGACCTGCCGCCCCGGGAATTCCTTCAATCTCAAAACCCTTCGGTGCTGCAATATATGCAGGCTTTTCGCAGGGGAGCACACGAGGCTGGGGAGTGAGAGAGTTTCTCGCACAGTACGGCTCGGACATCGCCACACTCACTTTTGAACACCTCTGGCTTACCGGAACCGCAATGCTGATCGCGGCAGCCATCGGGATTCCTGTAGGGGTTCTCCTGACTCGGTACGGGCGATGGGCCAGGCCTGTGATTGGGCTCGCGAACGTCGTGCAGACTATACCCAGCCTGGCTATGTTTGGTTTTCTGTTACCGGTGCCGTGGCTGGGGGAGAGGGCTGCGCGCATCGCTATCGTGGCGCTGACCGGTTATGCATTGCTGCCGATCCTGCGTAACACCTACGCAGGGATTCGAAGCGTGGACCCAGCGCTGGTGGATGTTGCGCAGGCATTGGGAATGACCAACCTCCAACGACTGTGGAAGGTCGAACTGCCACTTGCCGCGGGAGTGATTCTAGCGGGCTTGCGGACGGCGACGGTCACCTGTGTCGGGATCGCAACTATAGCCGCTGCCGTCGGTGCGGGAGGCCTGGGAGAGCTGATCTTTCGAGGTGTGGCCTCGGTGGATAATCGCCTTGTGCTGGCCGGGGCAATACCGGCGGCTGCTCTGGCGCTTGCCGCAGATGGATTCCTTGGCCTGCTGGAACATGTGGTGCGAGTTCGCGGGCGGGAATCGGCATGAGATTGCGATTCGTCAAACTGCTGGCGAACGCTGTAGGTGTGATCCTCATTTCGATGGCGATAGGCTGCTCCCCACCGCGCCCGAATCGTCCGGTAATCGGAGCGAAGAACTTCACAGAACAGGTAATCCTTGGTGAGTTAATGGCGCAGCAGATCGAAGCCAGAACAGGCATGAAGGTCGAGAGGAGGTTCTATCTCGCTGGCAGCTATATTTGTCAGCAGGCAATGGTCTCGGGCCGCATCGATGCATATCCCGAATACACGGGAACTGCACTAACCGCTATTTTGAAGCAGCCGATGGACCGCGATCCTGCTCGCGTTTTGGATAGGGTCACAGCTCTCTATCGACAACGGTATGGGGTTGCGGTACTGCAGCCGTTTGGCTTCGAAAACAGCTTTGCAATGGTCATACGGGGCGACGACGCGCAGCGGTTTCACATCAAAACGCTGAGTGATGCCGTGAACTACGCGCCGCAGTGGAGGCTGGGGGTGGGTTATGAGTTTGAAGAGCGTCCAGATGGTCTTCACGGACTATCGAAGGCTTACGGGCTGCACTTCAAAGAATCGCCTCGCGTCATGGATCTCGGGTTGCTCTATCGCGCGCTGAATGCGCACCAGGTCGATATCGTGGCGGGGAATTCAACAGATGGAGCCATTGAGGCACTCGGTCTGCAAACTCTCAGCGACGACAGGCACTACTTTCCTCCTTATCAGGCAGTTCCGCTGGTCAGGGAAGCGGCCCTAGAGCGATGGCCAGCTATGCGGAGGGCATTAGAGGAGCTTCGGGGCAAGATCACTGTGGAGGATATGCGGAGCATGAATGAGGCGGTAGATGGCCGCCATGAAGACCCAGCGGCCGTGGTTCTCGAATTCAGGAAGCGGAAAGGATTGGATTGATATGCCGGAACCCTGGCTTCGCGGTAGCCTTGTGGACGTCCCCGCCGTTGCGCGCGCCACGCTCCACGCTCTTCAGCTGGCAGAGGAAGATGTGACGCGTTGGTGTGCCGACCTCACTGACATCGAACTGAATAGGGAGCCGCTCGGCCTGCCGGCGCTGGTGTTTCATATTCGGCATCTCAGTCGCAGCCTTGACCGCCTACTTACGTATGCTGAGGGGCACCAGCTCAGCGTGGTCCAGATGGCAGCACTTGGAACCGAGCATACTGCTGACATCCCATCGTCCGTGGTTTTGACTGAATTTTCAATGTCACTGGCCGAGGCAGCGCAACGCGTCCGTGCGCTCTCCACATTGAATCTTGAAGAACCTCGCTACGTGGGCAGAAAGCAGCTCCCGACGAGTTTGGGAGGACTTCTGGTGCATATAGCGGATCATACCCAGCGACATGTGGGGGAGATTATTACCACTGTTAAAGTGCTCAAGGCCTTGCGTCAGCCGAACGCAAGAACGTAGTGGGATGTGCCTTAAGGCTGCACATCTTCGAAGATGTGCCCCATCTTTTCCTGCTTAACCCTGAGGTAGCGCTCAAACGTTTCCGCCCTTTCAACTTCCGCTGGAATTCTCTCCACCACGCGGATGCCGACGGATTCCAGCGCTGCTACCTTCTCAGGATTGTTGGTAATCAGTCGCACGGCCGGTACGCCCATGATGCGCAGTATCTCAGCAGGCAGTTCAAACTCCCTGCAGTCTGGTTTAAAGCCAAGCTCTACATTGGCTTCCACCGTATCCAAGCCTTGATCCTGCAGCTCATAAGCCTTCAACTTTGCCATCAATCCGATGCCGCGGCCTTCCTGCTGTTCGTAGATCAGGATGCCGGCTCCAGCTTCGGTGATCATCCGTAAGGCCAACTCCAGTTGCAGGCGGCAGTCGCAGCGTAAGGAATGAAAAACATCCCCCGTCAGGCACTGTGAATGGATGCGCACGATGGGCGGAGTGGCATGAATATCACCCATCACCAGTACGGCCGCTTCTTCCTTCTGGCTGGTCAAAGCTGACTCTTTGCAGCAAGGTTGGGCGCCCACCTGCACGCCTTCAAATCCAAGGATGCGGAAGTGGCCCCAGCGCGAGGGAAAATCAGCGTTGGCGACCTGACGGACACTCTCCAATGACATGTTCTGATTATATGCGCCGGTAATGTGAAGTCCTGAACGCGTTAAAGTAGAAGGCGTGATCGAGCCGAAGCTCATCCTGATCACCCTGCTAGTAAAGCTGGGCGTAGCAGCGGCAGTCTCAAGCGCGCTGGCGCGGTCCCGTGTCTTCAAGCGGCTCCTCTTTACGGAGCATAGAAGCCTGGCTGAGATGCTGGGGCTGCTGGCTTTTATCTGCATTCCTCTGACACTGGGTGTCTGGGTACGGGTGGTCGTCCCGAACTTTTTCGCGGCCGACATTTCATTTGAAACCACCATCATTCTTGGCGTGCTGCTTGGTCCGCTCCCGGCGGTTGCCGGCGGCGCGCTGCTCTCGGTGCCAGCAATTCTGCATCATGAGTATTTTGCGCTGCCCTTCAATCTGGCAGTTGCTATGATCTCCGGCTTTTTCGGCACATTTGTTGAACCCGAGGAGGTCTGGTCCTTCTCTCCATTTGTGGATCTGAGCATCTATCGCTGGATCCGGCGCAATCTGAGAAAACCGCGTTTCGATCGGCAGATACTTTTGCTGGTCTTGATTGTCTCCATGGAGATCATCCGCGACTGGCTGGCGCAAATGTATCCTCATCGGCTGTTTGCGTTGACCACCTCACTGTGGCCTGTACGTCTCGCCGTGTGGACCTGTGCGGCCGTTGTTGTCGGAATACCACTCAAGATATGGAATGCGGCGCGTATTGAGCAAAAGCTGAAGGAGCAGGAAAGACTGCTTCTGGAAGCGCGGCTGGATGCGCTACAGCGGCAGATCAACCCGCATTTTCTCTTCAACACGCTAAATTCGATTGCATCTCTTGTACGCTTTCGGCCGGAGCAGGCCCGGGAGCTAATTGTGAAGCTTGCAAACATCCTGCGCGCGCTGCTCAAAGAGCATGACTCCTACGTCGCGCTGAGCAGCGAGCTGGCTTTTACCGATGACTATCTCAGCATCGAAGTCGTGCGCTTTGGAGCCGAAAAATTGAAGGTGGTCAAAGAGATAGATCCAGCTACGCTCGAGATGCAGGTACCCAGCATGTTGCTGCAACCGCTGGTGGAGAACAGTATCAAGCATGGGCTGGAGCCTCGAATCAGTGGTGGTGTCATCACCCTGCGCAGCCGGTTGGAAGGTGCCAAGCTCATTATCGAAGTTGAAGATGATGGAGTCGGTATTGCGCCGGGCCGAACGCAGTCTACAGGGGTTCTGCGTCAGGGGACGGGCATCGGTATGCGTAACGTGCGGGAACGCTTGGAAGTACTCTTTGGGGAGGCCGCGCGCTTTGATGTGAGCAGCCGACCCGGACGAGGAACGAAGGTCACGATGGTGATGCCAGTGCCAGTTCAGGACCCGTCCGACACACCTTTCGCCGAGCGCTCGATCACTCGCTCGTAGTAACGCTCGTAGGCAGGGATGATTCGTGTTGTACAGAAGCGCTGCTGGGCTGTCTGTCTTGCGGTCGCAGCCATTGCATTCAGCTTCTCGTCATCTGTCAACAGATCCAATGCTGCTGCAGCCATTTCATCGATGGCCCCAACAGGGAAGAGGCGGCCATTCTTTCCATCCTCGATCAACTCCGGAACGCCGCCAACCCTCGTTGCGATGGCGGGTACGCAGCATGCCATCGCTTCCAGAGCGGCGAGTCCAAAGGATTCCAACTCGCTGGGCATGATCATCAGATCCGCCAGCGGCAGCAACTCGTTTACGCTATCCTGCTTGCCGAGGAAGTGAACGCGATGCTGAATGCCCTTACTGTGGGCTAGCCATTCTGCAGATGAGCGATCTGGCCCGTCACCGATCAGCAGCAGGCGCGCAGGAATCTTTTCAGCCACGCGGGCAAAAACCTCAATCACGTCTCCCACGCGTTTGACGGGCCGGAAATTTGACAGGTGGACGAGCAGTTTTTCGTCCGATGTGGCAAAACGGCTGCGCCGTTCCGCGCGTTCCTGGCCTAGTGGTGTGTAGAAGTCGCAGTTGACGAAATTGGAGATGACTTCGATTTCGCGAGTTATCCCAAATTCTTTGATGGTGCGCTCACGCAGATAATTGGAGATCGATGTGACCCCATCGCTCTGCTCGATAGCGAAGCGCGTGATCGGCAGGTAGCTACGATCCAGACCTACCAGAGTGATGTCTGTGCCATGCAAGGTCGTCACGAAAGGCAGGTGACGTCCGCGGGCCGCCAGCATCTGCCGCGCGAGCAGCGCGCTGACAGAGTGCGGAATCGCATAGTGAACGTGCAGTAAATCCAGTTCGTAATATTCGGCCACCTCATACATGCGAGTGGCAAGCGCAAGATCGTAAGGCGGATATTCGAATAGTGGATAATTGGACACTGGCACTTCGTGATAAAAGATGCCCTTTTCGCGACCCGTAAGCCGGAAAGGCTGCGAGTAAGTGATGAAATGAACCTGATGGCCGGCTGCGGCGAGTTCAATGCCGAGCTCAGTTGCTACTACACCACTTCCGCCATACGTCGGGTAACAGGTAATGCCGATCTTCATAGTTAACTCGCTCCCGATTGGACGGGGTGACTGGCTGGTGAGATTCAGAGTGATCCGAAATGAATCAGATTTATGCCTTGTGAGGCCGTAGCCGGGATAAGCGCTGCAAGAGCATCCGCTTCGATTTCGCGTGAATTTCTAAGTCTGGTCTGTATGTTTCGGAGAGCTTGGTCATCAAGACCTGGATGGCAGACCAATTCCCAGGTGCCATCAGGAATTGCCTGGAGCAATGAATGTAGCGCAGGGCGGTCGAGCGTGCCCGTGGCAACGACCCCAATCGCACCATCGGTTGTCGAAAGCCCCGCCTCACGAACCAGGCGGTAAAAAGTCCCTTTCTGGGTGTTGAGTACGGCTACTTGGGCGCGGCGTGTGATGGTTGAGTGGGGAGTCGCACGGATGCTCCACTGTGGTTCGTATGGATTGCGAATGGCCTTCACGCCGCAGGCAAGCGCCGCACGGAGGACAGGCCGAAGAACGCCGGGAAACATGTGGGTATGCTTGTGCGTGTCAATGTGGGTGACCTTCACGCCTGCTTGTTGCACTTTGCGGATTTGGGCAGTTGCTTCTGCTTCAATCTCTGCTTCTACAATTCGATTGCGTAGGAGGTCTGAGACGAAACTTCCCAGCGTTGACCGAAATAGTCCCCCCGGAGCGAGGGATGGGATCTCAGGCGAGGGCAGAATCGGAGTGCCATCCACAAATATGAGGTGACAGCCGACTGCAGGGGTGCTTCTGTGACGGATCAGGCCGATGGCATCTTCAAATGCCAGGGAGGAGGCCATCAGAGTAGCAGAGGTAACTGCACCGGCCTCTCCCAGCCGGAAGACAATGCGATTGACGCCTGGCGTCAGACCCAGGTCGTCGGCGTTCACTATCAGCCGTTTCACAGGGTAAGTGTAGCAGCGCGTTGGCACTAAAGTTGTAGGGCTGTGACCGCTTCGGGTGTGGCGAAGTCAGCCAGTATGCCGATACTCTCTGCAAATGAAACAGGGAAAGGCGGATTTCCCGTGTCGTTGAATGGAATGCATATCGTGATAGTGCTTGTTGCAATATTTGCCGTGGTTAATCTTCTGGTAATTAGCTATCTGTACCTCACCTATTTTGTGGAGTTGACTGTGGCATGGACCCGGGATGGATCCCCTGTACGAACACTGGAGCGGTCCGCCCAAAACCCGTCGAGCCCGAAGCTGCAAATTGTCGCTCGTCGTTCGTAGCCCGCTGCCTCTCTCGAGAGCGGTTCACGCGCAGTTCTGGTACAGTAAACAAAGAAGCTTTGCGCACTTCCGTGCAACAAGGGTTAGAGAAGCACGGGCGGTTAGCTCAGTTGGTTAGAGCGCCTGCCTTACAAGCAGGATGTCGGGGGTTCGAGTCCCTCACTGCCCACCATGTACCTCTACCTCTCGCTTTTTCGCCGAGAGGGCTGTCTTATTTTCCCCCTTAGGTTCTTCTCATCGTTTTGCTGAAATATTAAGTCGTGTTGTAACAGCCATGGATGTGATGGCTGTTCATTAGCTGCGGTCCGTCAACTATGCAGAAGACGCTGCTCGACATAATTATTCTGGGCCTCCTGATATTGCTGTTCGGCTCCATTTATCTAAAATGGGCGACTCGAAGGCTGCAATTTTGGATTCTTGGATGGCTCTCCGTCCTCGCACATTTTTGTGTGCTGTTAGTGTCGCCAACTACTAACACAGGACAATCGCTCCAGTCGTTCATGCAGTTCGGCTTCCTGTTGCTGGGTGGCGTGAGCTTTATACTGGCTTCCTCCGCTGTCTCTATAGATGCGGAGCGTGTCTGGTCTACAGCCGCGGCGCTATCATTTCCCCCTCTTCTTTACGCAGCACTCGTCACCTTTGGCGGGACTAATCCTTTAATTCTCGATCTGATCGCTATCTGTGGCGAAACGCTGGTTTTGCTACTGACAGTCCGGTTTTATCGGCAGCGTCCGCTCGTCTTGTATTCGAGTTTCTTTGCAGCAGCGTTGAATGTCCTCACAACTGTCGTTTCCACACTCCATAAGAGACCGGAACTGGGCATCTATGCAGCGTTGACTCAGCTTTTCTTCATGAATGCGGTGCTTTTCTGGGATGACTTCCGGAGAATTTCTGCTGGCGTCATCACCGCCGGCATCGGTTTACTGGTGTGGGCTGCGGTCTTTCCTTCTGCTGTTGTTTTTGCTGCTTTTTTCCCGCAGATCAATATTTCGCCCGAAGTGTGGAATGTCCCCAAATACTTTGTGGAGTTTGGGATGGTGCTCACACTGCTCGAAGATGAACTCGAATATGCCAGTCGCCAGAGTCTGGATTATCGGCTGCTTTTCGACGGTAATCCGTTGCCGATGTGGATCTTTGACAGGAAGACACTCGCGTTTCTTCGTGTCAATGATGCAGCGATACGCCACTACGGCTATTCGCGAGAGCAGTTTCTATTGATGACGATTCGCGACCTCTGCCCGGCAGAAGCATTGGAGGACAGGAAAGAATCAGTCGTCTCTTCAATTGTGAACTCGACAGTGACAGGCCCCACTACCCATATCCTCAGAAGCGGGCACCGTATCCAGGTAGAGGAGATCGGCCATACGATCAAATTTGAAGGGCGAGACGCTCACTTCATAATGATCAATGACGTTACCGATCGGCAATTACTTCACAATCAGCTCGTACACCAAGCGCAACATGATATGTTGACCGGTTTGCCAAACCGTCTCTTGTTGCGAGATCGCATGGAGCAGGCTCTTGTCTCTGCAGCACGCCACAGCCAGAAGGCCGCGGTTGTGTGCATCGACCTCGATCGGTTCAAACAGATCAATGACATCTATGGGCATGCGGCCGGCGATGCGGTGCTCCAGCAGGTAGCTGTACGCCTGAAGGCCAGACTTCGGCAGATGGACACCGTGGCTCGCACGGGAGGAGAAGAATTCACCGTGGTACTTGGAGGGCTGGCGAGTGCAAGGGATGCTGGAACCGTCGCGAACGACTTGATCGAAAGTTTTCGTGAACCGTTCAGTATGGACGGCTTTATGCTCGAGATCAGTGCAAGTCTGGGCGTGGCTATCTATCCAGACGACGGCCTGGACTCGGAATTATTGTGGAAAAGCGCAGACGCAGCGATGTACCGCGCCAAGAATTCGGGGGGCAACCAATACGTCTGCGTCTCGCGCGAAATCAGTAATTCGGCCAGCGAAGCCACGGAGCTGGAAGTATATTTACGGCGCATCCTGAAAGAGGGTGGGCTGGAGCTTTACTATCAGCCACAGTACACCATTGATGAAAAGCTCTGCGGTTTTGAGGCCTTGGTCAGACTAAGGCATCCTCGCTTTGGACTGGTCCTGCCCGATAGGTTTATCCCGATAGCTGAAGAGAGCGGTTTGATCGTTTCGCTCGGGAACTGGGTTATCGAAGAGGTTTGTCGCCAGAGCAGAGCCTGGGTTGAGAGTGGCCTGCCCCAGCTTCGTATTGCTGTGAACGTATCTCCATTGCAGTTCATGCGGGTAGATTTTTCTAACTTCGTGGAGCAGGTGCTCAAGCACCACAACATGGATCCGCATCTGATCGAGTTTGAGGTGACGGAGACCACGGTTATGCGGAATCTTGATGAGGTTGCGCGTCAGATGCGAGTGTTATCTGATCAGGGTATTCGCTTCTCTGTCGATGACTTTGGCACGGGATACTCCTCGCTCCGCCATCTCCACCAGTTGCCCATTTCAACTTTGAAGATCGATCGATCCTTTGTCGAACGCATCTGTGAAAGAAATGGCACGTACTCGATCGTAGAGGCGACGCTCTCCCTCGCACATAGCCTTGGTATGAATGTGGTTGCGGAAGGGGTCGAGAACAAGCAACAGTGGGCCATACTCCGCGACCTGGGCTGTGATGTGATGCAGGGCTTCCTCTTTTCCCCCCCTATCAGCTCGCAGGCTGTGCCGGCATTGGTAGAGGCAGCGACTCCAGTCACTCTTCGCTCCGCCCGTGGCTGAATCGGGGGCAGAAGGGCTGTAAATAAATAAGTTCACTAGTGAAATTTGTGCGGGAATATGGGAACGTTTCCATTTTGTTCCTCTTTGGCGCTATAATCCGCTCGTCTCTCTGTGAAGGATTTATGTCTGACCTTGGTCCAATCCGCAGAGGGCTACTGAGGAGATTGCTGGTGAAGACACTACCAGGCCAAGTGCTGGCCTATAGCTTACTTAGCGCGTCCGCGTTCATGTTGACTGCTGCCCCATTGTTGGGGCAGTCCCCGCAACAGATGGCGGAGATTATGAAGCCGCTGCCGGCCAATGACCAGGCAGTCATATCACGGCTTTCACACTTAAACCATCTGCCTAGTGGTGATTGGCTTTATCACGTCGCGGACATGCCGCACGGTGAATCGCCCACTGCTGATGTGAGCCAGTGGACAACGGTTCAGCCTAGATTCAAGTCCCCTGCCGAAGGAGTCTGGTTCCGTAAAACACTTGTAGTTCCAAAAGACCTCAACGGCTACGATCTGACTGGCGCGACCATCAAGGTTCATTTCAGTGCGAGCGGTGAAAGGCCGATGCAGCAGATCATGTACGTGAACGGCAACCCTGTGCAGATGGGGGAAGATCTCGAGACGGTTGAGTTGCTGCGAAATGCTCAGCCCGGTCAGCAAGTGGTCGTCGCGGTTAAAGTGATGACGGCCTCGGGAACGACTTTTCGGGGTGCGCAGTTCAGCGTCGAACCGGCGGAGAGCCGCCCGAATCCGGAAGACCTCGTCGATGAATTCCTTTCCTCAACCATGCTGATTCCCAGCCTCTCGAAGAACCCTTCCGGGGACATGGCCACGCTTGAAAAGGCAATTGCCGCAGTGGATACCGGGGCGCTTGACTCCAAAGATCAGCAGAAATTCGATGCATCGCTCAAGCAGGCAACCAGCGAGCTTGAACCACTCAAGCCTGTGCTGAAGCAGGCGACATTCTACGAAACGGGCAACTCTCACATCGACGCGGCCTGGCTGTGGCCTGAAACCGAAACAGTAGATGTGGTCAGGCGTACGTTCGGTACAGCGCTGCAGTTGATGCATGAATATCCGTGGTACACCTACACTCAGTCAGCCGCTCAGTACAACGAGTGGGTGGCCGAAAAGTATCCGGAGATGAACGATGAGATCAAGAAGCGCATCAAGGAAGGGCGCTGGGAAGTTGTCGGTGGCATGTGGGTCGAGCCGGACCTCAACCTGCCCGATGGAGAATCTCAGGCCCGTTCGCTGCTGATCGGCAAGCGCTGGTATGAGAAGAATTACGGCGTCGATGTAAAGATTGGCTGGAATCCGGACTCGTTTGGCTATAACTGGCAGTTGCCGCAGATTTACAAGAAATCCGGCGTGGATTACTTTGTCACCCAGAAGATGACCTGGAGCGACACGAACCAGCTCCCCTTCAAGCTCTTCTGGTGGGAATCACCGGACGGCAGCAAGGTGCTGACCTATTTCCCGCACGACTATGCGAATCAGGACATGCGCCCTCTCCGCTTGTCAGACGATCTGGTGACGGCGCGCAAGCGTTCGCCCGGAATGCTCGACATGATGGACCTGTATGGTGTGGGCGATCACGGTGGTGGACCGACGCGGGCCATGCTGGATGAGGCCGCTCACTGGTCTCAGCCGGATAAGATCATCCCGAACATGAAGTTTGGGACTGCGATCAATTACTTCACCACTGTGCAGAAGGAAGTCGCTGCAAAGTCTCCCGAATGGGACTATGACAGCATCGCCAAGGGATATGAGCCACCCCCGACGCCTGAAAACGGACAGGTCGCAATCCCTACCTGGAAGAGCGAACTTTATCTCGAATATCATCGGGGAGTTTTCACAACCCAGGCTCAGCACAAATGGAACATGCGCCATTCGGAAGAGTGGACGCTCAATGCTGAAAAGTATGCCTCACTCGCGTGGCTGGATGGCCAGAAATATCCAGGGAGCGAGCTGACCAGCGCCTGGGAGAAGGTCACGTTCAATGACTTCCATGACCTAGCAGCTGGTTCGGGTATCGGTATTATTTACAAGGATGCCCAGAAGGAGTTCGACCAGGTTCATTGGGCCACGAATGAGATCAAGCAGAAGTCGCTGGACACTATTGCGGCGAGGATTGATACCCGAGCTGCAGGTGCAGTGCCGGTGATGGTTTTCAACCCCCTTGCTTGGCAGCGCTCCGGCCTGATGATGGTTGATGTGCAGATGCCGTCAGCGGCGCCGGATGGAATTTCCATACTGGATGCTCACGATCGCGTTCTACCTGCAGAGATGATCTCCAAGAATGCAGCAACCAACACCTACCACATGCTCGTCGAGGCAAAGGATATTCCATCGATGGGTTATGAGGTTCTCCATGCCGTGCCCGGCAAGAAGCCTTTTACCAGCGACGTAAAGGTAGAGGGGCTGACTCTGGAGAATGCAGCGCTTCGTGTGACGGTAGACAAAACGACTGGCTGTATCACCAGCCTCTATGACAAGAAGTCGAACTTCGAGACCATTGCCAAAGGCGGCTGTGGAAATGAACTGCAGGCCTTCAAAGACCTGCCGAAGGAATACGACGCCTGGAATATCGATCCTGGCACCCTCGATGTTCCTCCGACGCTCCTCAATCAGGCGGATTCGGTTGAGCTGATTGAACATGGACCAATGCGCGCGGTGATTCGCGTCACTCGCCACTGGCAGAGCTCAAAATTCCAGCAGGACATTCAGCTGTACAGCGGAATGGATCAGGTGAATGTTGTTAATGACTTTGACTGGCATGAGACACACGTTCTGTTGAAGGCTGCATTCCCGCTTGCTGCAACAAGCAGCAAGGCCACCTACGAGATCCCCTATGGCACAATCCAGCGTTCCACGCTGCGTGACAATAGCTGGGAAAAGGCACAGTTTGAGGTGCCCGCCCTACGCTGGGCAGATCTTGGAGACGGACAGCACGGATTCAGCCTGATCAACGAATCTAAGTATGGGTACGACGCTGTGGGCAATCTGCTTCGTCTCACCCTGCTGCGTTCGCCTGTTTCGCCTGACCCTGATGCCGATCGTGGCCATCAGCACTTCAGCTATGCGCTTTATCCTCATGCAGGAGACTGGAAACAGGCCCTGACAGAGCGCCATGGTTATGAGTACAACTACAAGCTTGCTGCCATGCAGCTGCAGCCGCACACCGGTCAGCTGCCAGTGGAGCAATCCTTTCTCTCTGTCGGATCGGATAATGTGGTCGTGACCGCCCTGAAGAAGGCGGAGGACTCCAACGGCTTGATCCTGCACATGTATGAGTGGGCGGGTAAGGATGGAAGTGTCACCCTTACTCTTCCCAAAGGCGCAACAGCAGCCACGGAAACTAACCTGATGGAAGCGCCGCAAGGCTCTCCCCTGCAGGTGGAAGGTGATCGGGTCACAGTTCCGGTACATCCTTTCGAGATCGTGGCTGTTCGTGTTGACTATCCCGTCGCAAAGTAAACCAGTCTAATTACAAAGGGCCGGCCGGCAGATATTCTGCCGGCCGGTTTTTTGTCTGCTGGCAAAGACCCCAATAGCCGTTTAAGAAAGGAAACTACCCAGAGAGAAGCAACTGGATGGGTATAATCGGGGAACAAGACAAGACATTCGCCTAGATCCTGGGCGGGAGAGCAGCACTGGCATCAAAATCCGTTCCCCTAAGCACGATCCTTCCTCGGGGAGGTTCTGCGCACAAAATTAAGGAGCCTCAAGGCACGAATGGAAGGACCTCGAACGACGACCAGAGTGTCGCCCGCAGGAGATATGCAAGCAGAATTACCTGTTAACGAGCGCTCAATCTTGACTCCGGGTGATGTGCGCAAAATATTCATCAGGCGCAAGTGGCTCCTGTTGGCTTTTGCACTTATTGGTCTCGGCGCCGGCGTCCTTTTCCTCCTCATGTCTGTACCGCTTTACGAAGCGACAGCTCGCATTGATATCGACCCCGGCAGATCTACGAATATTGGCATCAACGATCTGATTGAGCAAAAGCTTACAGGCGGTGAGGGTAGCTCAGATCGTATGCAGACCGAGATACGAATCATGCAGAGCGATTCTGTCTCGATGGCGGTAATCAATTCCCAGGACCTGTACCACAAGAAGCCTTTCTCCAAGATTTTCAAGCAGACTCCCTATCACGGTCAGTTAACGCCCCTCCAACGCTATCTGCTACTTCTTTCCTACCACGGTGCTCTCAAGATCATGGTCATCCCAAGCACTGATGTGGTGGAGATCCATTTCAGCAACCCAGACCCGGAGGTTGCAACCAACGTCGCCAATGCAATCGTTGATGCTTACCTTGAGCGCGATCTGAAGTCGCGTTTCGAAGGAACAACGCGGGTATCGAGTTGGCTTGCACAGCAACTGACGGCGCTTAAAGGGCAGGTGGAGGATTCCCAAAAGGCGCTTGCAAAATTTCAGCGAGACAATAATCTGATCGGTATCGATTCAGAGGGGGGAAACCTCGTAACGGACAGTCTGCGAACAGTTAACCAGCAGCTGGCACAGGCTGAGGCCGACCGAATCGTGAAGGAGGCTCGATACAGGCTTGCTCAGACACGCAATCCTGAACTCCTTGTTTCCGTTGCACCCACGACTGTTCTCGCCTCTCTGCGGGAGCAGCAGGCTGCACTCCTTGTACAGGCAGCCCAGCTCGAATCGAAGTACGGGCCCGATTGGCCCAGGGTTCGGGAAATTCGGAGCCAGTTAAGCCAGGTCCAACGTGATATTGATAGCGAGATCAACAGCCTGACACAGCGTTTTCAGGAGGAATATAACGCGGCTTCGAACACTGAAGCGTTAATGCGAAAACGGCTGGATGCCACCAAGCAGGAGGCTTTTCGTGAGAACGAGTCATCGGCTGAATTCGAAATTCTCAAGCATGGTGCCGAGTCTGCTTCAGACCTCTATGATGCACTGCAGATCAAGTTGAAGGAGGCGGGTATTATGGCAGGCCTCAACTCCAACAACATCGATGTAATTGATCGTGCGAGTATCCCGGCGTTGCCGATTTCTCCTGTAAAGCGTGTTGATCTGGGCGTTGGACTAGCCGCGGGCCTGCTCGTTGGGATATCGCTTTCCCTGCTTCTAGAGTCACTTGATGACACGATTCAAACATCAGAGGACGCGGAGACAGTTTCAGGCCTGACCACACTTGCCGTAATCCCCCATTTTCGGGGAGCATCAAAAAAGTCTTCTGCTGAAAGGGATGATGGGCGTCCCGAATCCCTTTCACCGGATCTTGTTGCATATCTGGAGCCGCATTCCGTTATTGCAGAGAGCTTTCGCAACCTTCGCTCCACAATTCTCTTGTCTGCCGTGGATACACAGCCCAAGGTGCTCTTGCTTACGAGCAGCTTTGCGGCAGAGGGCAAATCAACCTGCGCATCTAATTTAGCTATTTCCTTCGCCCAGAGAAATGCACGAGTTTTACTCGTTGACACCGATCTTCGTAAGGGCACACTCCATATTAAATTTCGGCGGTCCAACCGTGTTGGTCTGTCCACGCTACTTAGTCGAGAGTCTGGTGCGGAAGCGTATGAACAGCCTTTGGCTGATTTGCCCAATCTGACTGTTGTATCCCGTGGCCCCGTCGCCCCCAATCCTGGGGAGATGCTGGGCTCGCGCAGCATGGAAGAGCTATTGCTGCAATGGCGTGAACAATACGATCACGTAATTCTTGATACCTCTCCAGTGCTGGCAGTCTCAGATGCGCTAAGCCTTGCGCCACAAACAGACGCAGCATTGATCCTCGTTCGATCGGGAGTTACCCGGAAAAAGGCGCTCCAGCGAGTGCGTGATCAATTGCTGAGGGTAAATGCACGCGTGCTAGGCACAATCGTGAATGACGTTGATCTGCGCATCGAAAACTATTACACCTATTCGAAATCGTACGACTATGGCTATAAGAGCTATGGCTCGGGATACGGGGTCGTAGACGATGATAAGTAGAGCCTTTCGTTCACTGCTCGTGCCGGGCCTCGCGGTTCTGATCTCGATATCCCCGATTGCGGTTCTAGCGCAAACTCCATCATCTTCTGTGTCTCCCTTGGCCAATGCCGAGGAGAGCGCCCCAGCTATTGCTATTGGAGCCGGCGATCTACTGCGTGTTGTAGTATTCGATACTCCGGAACTTAGCTCATCCGTTCGTGTAAATCAGAGTGGTGAAGTTAATATTCCAGTGCTTGGAGTGGTTAGGCTCGCCGGCCTTGATGCTAATCAGGCGGCACGCACGATCGAGAAGGAATTAGAGCAGCGAGGCTACCTGCGATATCCGCATGTTACGGTCTTCATCTCCGAATATGCATCGCAAGGGGCCACCGTGACAGGTGAAGTTAAAATGCCCGGCATCTATCCGACTTTGGGCACACGCCGTCTGCTTGACATGCTTACTCTTGCTGGTGGACTCTCGCCTACTGCCGGCAAGGTCGTGTCGATTACTCATCGAAGTGACGCCCAACATCCTATCCTGATTGCGCTCCAGTCGAATGTCGAGCACATGAACCTGCAGCCGAATCCGGTTATTCAGCCAGGTGATACGGTCATCGTCTCCAAAGCGGGGGTCGTCTATGTTATCGGTGATGTATTGAAGCCGGGCGGTTTCCTCGTAGACAATAACGCCCGCCTTTCTCTTATTCAAGCCCTAAGTCTTGCTGGCGGATGGAATAAGACTGCGGCAATGAGTCAGGTAAAACTCATACGGAAAACGGCAGCAGGGCGCGAACAGGTGGACCTTGATCTCAAGCATGTGATGTATGGAAAGCAGGCGGATATCAAGGTCAGTGACGGCGATATCATTTTTGTTCCTTCCAGTAACGGAAAGACGTTTGGCTATCGCGGCATTGAGGCTGCTATCGCCATAGCAACCGGTGTCCTGATCTATTCCAATACAATTTTTTGAGGAATATGGCAGCAGGCGCGACATCCCGTCCACAGTTACTACTCCAGTCGCGATATGCGTCACGTGGCCTTGGAGTAGTGATGCCTGCGCCAAGGGCTCTGTATTTCATATATTTCCCTCTGCTGCTCCTCTATACAGCGCTCGCAGCATGGGTTTTGCCAACAGACCGCATGCTCATTATCGCCTCTCTCACAGGAGGGCTTATAGGGGCATACACACTCTGGGATTTACTTGTAAATACGGCACCTTTTCGAGTGACCAACTTCCTGGGAATGATGCTGTTAGTTGGTTATGGCCTCGGAGCCGTCAATAGCTGGTTTACCATTGATCGCGCCGGAATCACTCTAGGCGAGTTCTTCAATCGTGATCCTGCGGCACTTACCAGGGCAATGGCAGTAATTCTTACTTCTTCCGCAGTACTCTACTGTGTAGGCGAGGTGTTCGAAAAACCTGTCCTGGGTGAAGATTTTCGGATTGTTATAGATGGAAGAAGCTATTTCCTGATTGTCGCAGGTACGGCGTGGATCATCCTCGCCTATATAACAGGCCGTTTAACCTTCGGCGGTGTAGCTTCAGATGTAAGTCAACGGTACGATCCTATCTCCGCACTACTGTTCTGGATCATTACTCCGCTCTTCGCATATACGATGTGTGTCGCCTTTAACTCCGGGAGCCGAATCCAGAAGGTCGTAACCCTGGTCTGCATGTTGATCCAATTTGCAGCATTGATTCCTCTTGGTCGTCGCTTTTTGACGTTTTCAGTTCTCACGGGGATTTTTGCGTTGAGGATGGGCCGACGAAAAGTAAGGTTGAATTTCGCTGGGAAAGTGATTGTCGTTGCCATATTCATCGGAATTTTTAGTTTTACAAGCATCCTCTTCTACTATCTGAGGTCGGTGAACGGTTCTAACGCGCAGGTCTCATTTGTAGAGCGAGTACAACTCGCGATGGAGCTAAAAGAAAGCCGTAACAGCAGCGAAGTTCTGTCGGTATTGCAATACAATGTGGAGCGCAGGACCTTCATCCTTGGTTATCTTTCAGATTTGCTGGATGCGACCGGGAAGCAGCATCCGGCGATGGGCCATGACTTCATGTTGCAGATCAAAAGAGTCATCCCCTCAACTATCTGGAGTGGAAAGGACGAGGTGATAGGCGTCCTCGAGGAATCCCTGGCAAATTACTACTTGGGATTTTCCTATATTGATGAAGCTAATTCTATTTTGACTGCAGGTGCGCTGGATTTCGGTGTCATCGGTGCATTGCTCTATCCCTTACTGCTTTGCCTCGTGCTCAGGAGCTATCTGGAGATCGTAGGGAATGCTGTCCCACGGTTGGTGGCGCCGATTTTGGTCTTGGCAATCGTCGGATTGCTGTTCGAAGTAGAAAATGAGCTGTCGATTTACTTCCTTAACATGCGGGATGGCCTGGCATTCGCCGTGCTGTTGTCAGTTTATGCATCGATTCCTCGATTTAGAGTGAGGCGGGCATGAAATTAATATCTCTTCCAGCCTGGGCCAAGAGAAGCGGGCTAGTGCTCGGAGCGATCCTATTTGCGGTAGTTCATGCCTCTTATGCTCAGAATCCGGTGACTTCGCTATCGGATCCCCTCATAGATGAGACAACCTTGGGTTCCGCTCCAGCGCCTAGCGCGGAAATCACACCTGGAGCATCTGATCTAACGCAGCCCACCCGGCATCTTGCGCCGATCGATCCTCTCAACTCGAGCCTTGACGCTACCACGCAGAGCCCTTACATAAATGTGGATGCATTGAGCAGCACAGCGAGCGCTGTCGCACCGTATATACAGAATGCATTGATGTCTTCCTTCGGCAATGTAAATATGCCTCCTCGCTTGAACCGTATGGGTGTGAATCCATCGCTCTTTGATCAGAAGAAGGAGTTGAAGGGGGTTTCGTCGGATGCCTCATCAAGCGAGGATATGGACTTGAATTCGAATGGGATCGGAACGGAATCTGTCCGGAGTGGATGGAGCGTGGGGAGTGTTCCTGTCTCTCAGTTGGCGCAGGATAGCCTTAACCCATCTGTGACAGGGCCTTCCTCGCAGGTTTTATTATCGTCTGGCGATGAAGAAATTGTTAATCCGGGCGACGTCGCAGTCTATTCATCGCAGGTTTATCCACAACCGGATCCGGGCGTCCCTGCCCGCTTGAATGTCTTCACCTTCAACGACTCGAGCCCTAATTCCTTGCTTTGGTCATTAGCATCTGGGTATGCCGCGTCTCCATTTCGCGATCTGGCATCCTCTAATTTCTTGAATCCTTCCATATATGTCGCCGATAAATGGCCCGGGCTATATGCGTCGTCGCCCTCCCGAAATGCCGCAGGTAAAGCAGATAGGCGATCGTCTACTGCTGAAACCAGGCTCAGGCTTGATTTGACGGAGTCGGTTGAGCGACCCGTCAGACGTCGGAGGGGGGGATATACCTCACTCAAACCTCAGTTTCACAACCCGATCCTCAGACAGATGGAGACGAATAACGCTAGCCAGTACTAATCTGGAATTCTCCTCTTCAATGATTAGCATCTATACTGTCATCCGTTCAGGAAACCTGTCATCTTCTGAAATTTAAGGAGATGGGCACGTTGCACTGCAGCGGAAGAATAGATAGGAGTCGACCTGCCCATGATGGAATTCCATATTTTAAGAGAGGCTCGTGACCGTTACGAGCTTAAAGACATTCTTTTCTCATTCAGTGGCAACGCGATATTTGCTAACCTTGCGGGCAGTCGACAGCTCGCGCATCAGATGAATCTGGTGCGCGGCGCCGATCAGGATCCCACTCGGGTAGTGCACCCTGGATCCCTGTATGCGATGGGTCTCATTGATGAGGCGACTCACGCGATGTTCGCGTATTACCGTCAGAATATCGATCCTGATGTCATCACAGACGCTTTGGATTGGTTCGGGCGCATCGCTGGCGACCAGTCATTGAACGAGCTGTTACTAAATTTTGTGAAAGCTTTTCCCTCGTCTGATGTCTTTCGCGGAGAAATTGAGCCGGAGGAGTGGCTCTTGGGGGAGACCGATGGCATTACGCATGGTGCCGCGGCCATGGAAGAACTTCTGCTCCTATGGCTGGCAAATCAGAATACTGCGTTTGCACCATTCAAGGAGCTGTTTGATGACGAACCTCTTGCGGCCATGCCTGTATATGAGCAGATAACGCAGGGTTTTGACGACTATTTTGCCACTAAACCAACGATAGGACAGAGCAAGCAATCTCTGCTTGCTACCCTGCGTGCACCGGCGCTTGCATCGCCTCAGTCACTCAGTGGGCAGTTGGAATACATAAAGCAGAATTGGCCTGCGGAGCTGGGAGACATGTTGCGCTCTATTTTGCTTGCCTCAGACATTTTGCGCGAAGAAGAGGTAGCCATCTGGATGCGCTTTAATCCTCCTACGGAGGAGACAAAGCAACGGCGCCGCAAGATAGCCGAAGCAGGACTCAACGATCCCCACTCAGAGGTGCCGCAGTTCACAACCTCGCAACATGAATATGAGAGATTCAGCCCCGATCAGGAATGGATGCCGAATACCGTCATGATTGCGAAGAGTACCTATGTGTGGCTCGCGCAACTATCTCGTCAATATGGACGAAGCATTACCACTCTTAACGACATTCCTGATGAAGAGCTTGACACTCTGGCCAGCCGTGGCATGAACGCTCTGTGGCTCATCGGGGTGTGGGAACGGAGCCATGCTTCTAAAACTATCAAGCGGCTTTGCGGGAATCAAGATGCTGTAGCATCCGCCTATTCCCTTTATGACTACTCAATCGCAGCCGATATTGGAGGCGATGAAGCGTATAGGAATCTCCGCGAACGAGCTTCTATTCGTAACATTCGTCTGGCAAGCGATATGGTCCCAAACCATATGGGCATCGATTCAAGTTGGGTCATCAATCATCCTGACTGGTTTCTTTCCCGCCGCGACTGCCCTTATCCTGCATACCAGTTCAACGGCCCCGACCTATCCAGTGATGGACGGGTCGAAATCAAGATTGAAGATCACTATTATGAGCAATCGGATGCAGCGGTAGTATTTCGTCGTCGCGATAAGTGGACTGATGACACTCTTTATATCTATCACGGCAATGATGGGACAAGTTTTCCCTGGAACGACACAGCGCAGCTTAATTATCTGAGCGCTACGGTTCGTGAGCAGGTCATTCAGACTATTCTGCATGTGGCGAGGATGTTTCCGATCATCCGCTTCGATGCCGCCATGACCCTGGCCAAACGTCATATTCAGAGGTTATGGTTTCCTGCGCCTGGAAGCGGCGGTGCAATTCCATCGCGCGCTGAGCACTCGATGACGACAGCGGAGTTTGATGCGGCGATACCACAGGAGTTCTGGCGTGAAGTCGTGGACCGCGTGGCCCACGAGGTTCCCGGGACACTACTGCTGGCTGAGGCTTTCTGGCTGATGGAGGGCTACTTTGTGCGCACTCTCGGCATGCATCGTGTTTATAACAGCGCTTTTATGAACATGATGCGCGATGAGGAAAACGCCAAATACCGCTCCGTGCTCAAGAATACTTTGGAGTTTGATCCGGGGATTATGAAGCGCTATGTCAACTTCATGAGCAATCCGGATGAGCGCACGGCTATCGACCAGTTTGGTACAGGTGATAAGTTCTTCGGTGTTTCCACGATGATGGCAACGCTGCCGGGCTTGCCTATGTTTGGTCATGGGCAGGTCGAGGGCTTCACTGAAAAGTATGGTATGGAGTATCAGCGGCCCCGTATGCAGGAAGATGCAACTCAATGGCTCGTGGATCGCCATCAACGCGAAATCGCCCCGTTGCTACACAATCGCGCATTGTTCGCCGAGAGCGATAACTTTCTCATGTACGATTTCTGGCGTCCTGACGGAACGGTGGACGAGAATGTTTTTGCATATTCAAATCGACGAGGCAATGATCGCGCACTTGTGATCTATCACAACCGTTTTGCCTCGACCAGTGGCACCATTCATCACTCTGCTGCATATCAGGATAAAGTCGCGGGGATCCTCCGGCAACGTAGCCTGGCAGAGGGGCTCGGATTCTCGGCCGACGAAGAACTCTTCGTAGCCTTTCGTGATAGCTCTACTGGCCTTGAGTACCTGCGTCATTCGGGTGAACTCATTGATCAGGGACTAAGGTTTGATCTCCACGCCTATGAGTATCACGCATTTCTTGCTTGGCGGGAACTGCGATCCGACAGTAGCGCTCCTTGGGGGAAGCTGCATCAACATCTAGGCGGGGCAGGGGTAAACAGTCTGGACGATGCGCTTGCCAATCTGGAACTGGCGCCTGTCCATGATGTACTTCATAGCCTGCTTGATCCCGCTCTCATGTCGCAATGGGCTGAGGATGCAAAGAAGGTCAATCTTACATCCCAAGAACCCGCTCCAAAAGGTACTGCTCAAAAGATCGCTGCTCTGAGCGCAGCCTTTGGGGCGAAAGGGATGGAGATGTTGGATAGCGAGCCCGCGACCCTTGCCGCGGTGCACGCAGATCTTTCCAATCAGATTGCGCGGATGCTGGACCTTACTCACAACATCGGACAACTGGCTGACGGCACTGAATGGCCAACCGAGGCGCAAAAAGTGCTGCCGGTTATCAATCCTCACAATTCCAATCTGGCCTCATGGGCTTGCGCCGCGGCATTCATTGCCATCTCTGCTCTTGAGGCCGAGCTCCAGAGTCGTGCATCGGAAACGACGCCCATCGAGGCATTCGAAAGGCTGAGGCTACGTCATGCGCTTGCCAAATCATTTGATGTTTTAGGCCTTCATGGAGAGGATAGCTGGCGTGCGGCTGCTCGTGTTCGCCTTCTGGTCGTCGCGGCTCAAGCAACCGCAGGCGGGGATCTCTATCTAGGAATTCCCGTAAACCTGTGGAGAGAGCCAGATCTTAAATGGCTTCTAGGTATGCATGAATTTGAAGGACTGCAGTACTTCAATCGCGAACTTCATGAACAGATACTTTGGTGGCTTCAGCTACCAATCCTAACTAGCACTTCTCGTAACTCGAAGTCGAAGAGCAGTAATCTTAAAATGGTTACCAACTTAGTTAGTAAAGGTATTGCTGAAGCAGTAGAAGCTAAGTTCTGCTATGTCGAGCCGAAGTCCAAACGGGACAGAGAGACGCTGGATAAGTCTGCTGGGAATTCAGTTGATATAAAAATCAAGTGATGTAGACTTTGGAGGATTGCGTGCGTCTTCTGCACATAGAAGTAGCGCATGCAGATTGATCAAGAGGTATAGAAGAGTGCCGCCTCAGAGTAAAGCTGAGCTCAAATTATGGATGGAGCAAGATCTCCGGGGCTATATAGCAAATGGTTCATTCCCGAGCCAATCGGGGTGTTGGAAGTGGTGGCACCGCTTTCAATACCCCCTCGTCTATTGGCAACGCCTGTTGCGAAAGACAGAATATGCTGCGAATGTGCACACTTCCTTGGCCTGGATGCCGTGGGTGCTTTTTTTGCGCTGGCGCTTCATGCGACGTAGCTTGGAATTAAATCTCGAGATACCCCTCAATGTATTTGGTCCAGGGCTGACGATCTCACACTATGGCACGATTGTTGTCAATTCAAAGGCGCGAGTCGGCCAGAATTGCCTCATCCATCCGGGAACCTGCATCGGGGAATTAAAGGACCGGAATCCTGTCATAGGGGATGACGTCTATATTGGCAATGGCGCAATAATCATCGGTGACGTTCAAGTTGGTGATGGCGCGAAAATTGGTCCACACGCGCTCGTCAGGAAACATGTCGCGTCCGGATCTATCGTTGTAGCAGAAGAGAGCAGGGAGCTCATTAATAATTCAAGAGTTGATCTGTGTGTCGATTTCCGTCAAGAGCAATGAGTCAGGAGGGACGCGAATTATTGCCGGTCGAAGCAGAATTCATTTAATAGACGACACGGATTTTCGATAACTTGGCTTAGTATGCTCTGCAATTGGTCCAGTATTGTCGTGATTGTAGTGGGCAGATAGAGCTGCGAATCATATTCGCAGGAAAGTCTCCAACCGCTAGCTCTCCTAACCATAAAGAAATTGAGATCATAGATGGCACCAGGGGACTTCGATGGAAGAGGTGTCATGGTGATCCCGTCAAACTCTCTTGGTTGGACAAAATCCCTCTGATAGATGAAGTTAATGCTGTATCCAGTATGCCGGCTGCGATCGAACTTGCTGTGGAGGGAAGCTATGACATTTGCGTAGGGAACTTCTGCATGTTGCAGCGCACCTTCAAAAGTGTGGCTAACTGCTGTCAGTAGTTGCGTGAAAGTCATACGAGGGGACAATTCTGTTCGCAGAATAGCGGTGTTTACAAAAACACCGATGATACGTTCGAACTCGGTCCTATTTCTGCCTGCGAATTGTGTACCAATGCAAATATCCTGCTGGCCGTTATAGCGAGCGATCAACAGCTTAAGCGCCGACAGGATTGCCACATAAAGTGTCGTCTGGTTATCGAGCGCTATTTTGCTTATTGATGTGATCAGTTGTTCTGGCAGCAATGTCGATAGTATGTAGCCATTGTTTGCTTTGACTGTAGAGCGAGGCAGATCAGGAGTAATCTCACACAATGGTAGTTCTGCAAGCTGTTGGCGCCAATAGTTGATCGATCCCGCTGTTTCAGATTCGACATAGTCTCGATGCCAGATCGCGTAATCCGCAAACTGTAGCGGAAGTTCATGGAGTGACTCAGTATTCTGATAGCAGGTTGTAATCTCATCACTCAATATACCGATTGACCATCCATCGGCAATGATGTGATGTACGGTTATGAGTAAAGTGTGACGTGCCTCTTCCAACTTCAAGAGCCTTGCGCGGATAAGCGGACCTACTGCAAGATCAAAACGTTGTTCACCTTCTGCGATTGTCAGTTCTTCTTCGATCACATCGCGATGCTGCTCCGGCAGGGAAGAGATGTCATCCACCGGCAGGGGAATGATCGCACTATCGTGAACCGCCTGAACGGGCTCGCCATTGTTTAAATCGAACGTGGTGCGCAAAGATTCGTGACGGTTAACGACAACGTTGATGGCAGCTTCAAGGCGATGAGGATCAAGGTTACCCTTGAGCTCAAATCTGACTGCGATGTTCCACGCCGGGTTGCCGCGCTCAAGTCTGTCGAGATACCAGAAGGCCTGCTGGGTATGAGTAGCAGGAAAGCGAAACGAAACTTCGCCGAACTCAGAGCTCTGGAGTTCTGTCTCTATGTTTTTCACAATCTTCAGTTCCTCGCCAGATGCACTCGATACTGTTCACGATTGATACGCTTTAGCTCTCCAGCTTTAGACATATCTGATGATAGGGGAGTCTGCTGCGTGACCTCCGCTGCAATCGCTGCAACAGCGCGGAGCTTTAATATCTGCTGTGGGGTGATATTCATTTCTTGCGATCGTGCGCGCGCAACGATCTGGAAAAGATGGATAGAATCCGCCCCCAGGTCGAAGAGGCTTTGATCGACGCTGACTTGTTTAATGTTGAGCACCTCGGCTGCAATGCGAGAAAGCTTTTCTTCAGCCGGGGTACGAGGTGCCACGTGGACGTGTTGCCCTGCGGCGGAGTTTATCTGGGGGGCAGGCAACCGCTTACGGTCTACCTTGCCATTAGGTGTCTGCGGCAATTCAGGTAGAAAAGCGAAGTGTGAAGGTACCATGTAGTCAGGCAAGGTGCGGCTGACCCAGAGACGCATGTCAGTAGCAGCCAGCTGCTCGCCTGCTGTCAACACGACATAGGCAGCTAGTCTCTTGTCCCCTGGAATATCTTCCCGCGCTATAACCACCGCTTGTTGCACCCTGGGATGCTGTAGGAGAGAGCTCTCTATTTCGCCAAGCTCAATACGGAAGCCGCGAACTTTAACTTGGTGATCAAGTCTTCCCAGGAATTCCAGGCGTCCGTCAGTCCGGTAGCGAACCAGATCGCCAGTGCGATAAAGACGTTGTTCTTCATCATGGAAGCTGTGCTTCACGAAACGCTCTTTTGTAAGATCGGGGCGCTTGAAGTATCCGCGCGCCACGCCGTCACCGCCAATATAGAGTTCTCCAGGAACGCCTATCGGCTGCAACTGCCCCGCGGCACTCAGTACATAGAGTTGCGTGTTGGCTATAGGAGTTCCGAGTGTTATTGCGGAGTCAGTTTTATCGATATGAGCCACGGCAGACCAGATGGTTGTCTCCGTAGGGCCATACATATTCCATAGTTCCACGCCTCGACTGATGAGCTGTGTGGCAAGATCATGTGGCAACGCTTCGCCGCCGCAGAGGGCTTTGATTCCCTTTGTGCCATTCCACCCACTCTCGATCATCATCCGCCAGGTTGCAGGCGTGGCCTGCATGATTGTAATAGCCGATTTCTCGAGAGCACGAATTATCAGACGTGCGTCAGCGGCCATCTCTCGGCTGGAGATGATGACTTCTGCTCCCGTGATCAGCGGTAGATACAGCTCCAAGCCTGAAATGTCGAACGAAATACTGGTGACGGCGAGCAGTCGGTCCTGTGATGTCATCCCCGGAGTTTTCTGCATCGAGAGAAGGAAATTAACAAGGTTCTGATGCGTAACCTCAACACCCTTCGGCTTGCCGGTCGATCCAGAGGTAAACATTACATAAGCATTGCGCTCAGCATCGCTCCTTACGTGGTTCCCCTCGGCAGGCTGTCGCTCGATCGTAGTCCACTCACTGTCAATCAAAACCAGTTGAGTCTCAGCGTCGCTCATTGTGTCAGCGAAGCGTTGCTGTGTGATAAGGACAGGAACCGATGTCTCTTTCACAATGTAATCTAATCGCTCCTTCGGATAAGTGGGATCGAGCGGAACATAGGCTGCCCCTGACTTCCAGATTCCGAGTAGCGCAACAGGCAAATCCAGGGAACGGTCCATCTGGAGGCCGACTAGGTCTCCTGGGTGAATTCCTAATTCCGTGAGATAGCTTGCAAGTTGATTGGCGCGGCGATCGAGTTGAGCATAGGTAAGATAAGTATTATCGAATCGGACCGCTACGGCATCAGGAGTGCGCTCCACTTGATGTTCAAAGAGTTCATGAACATTGCAGCCGCGCGGGTAGTCGGATGCCGTCGTGTTCCACTCATGGACTAGTCGGTGTTCTTCCTCGACGGGGAGTATGGGTAACTCGTCTACCAAGCAGGTTGAATCCTGTGCAATTCCTTGCAGAAGGGTTTCGTAGCAACCCAGCCAGCGGATAACTGTCTCCCGATCAAAAAGGTCCGTATTGAAGTCGCAATCCAGAACCAATCCATTTGGCGTCTCGACAATATTGAGGAAGAGGTCAAAGTTCACAGCTGCTTTTGGATTAGAGTCAACCTTGGCTTGTAGCTCCCCGAAATTGAGATTACTGCCTACTTTTTCCAGATTGAACTGTACTTCGATAAGCGGCAGTCGACTGACATCCTTATGCAGCTTCAGTTTGCGAATCAGCGTCCCGTAGGTGTAGTTCTGGTGCTCATATGCGTTGAGTAGAGTCTTCTTTGTCTGGGTGAGCAGTGATGCCGCCGTGAGGTCATCAGCAAGTTGCGTGCGAATGGGGAGAAAGTTTACGTCGTGACCCACCATCATGCTGTTTTCCAGCAGTGATTGCCCCGCGGTGGGTATGCCGATCACTATGTCGCTTTGCGCTGAAAGCCGGTGCAGCAGAGAAGCAAAGCCTGAGAGCAGTGTCACAAAGAGTGTGCAACCCTGTTTCGCGCCTGCATTGCGAATTAACTTAGTCACCGCAGCGTCCATCATCATCCGGCATGTATCACCGGGATAGGCCTTAACTGCGGGTCGAGGACGATCCGTAGGAAGATCAAGGACTGGAACGTCGGGGAACTGGGCTGCCCAGTATTCGGAATTGGCGGCATCTTCCTGTTCTTTGGACTTCGTGAGAGCATATGCTCCGAATGAGGCCTGCGGATCAAGAACCCTGCCAGTGTAAAGGCTGCTCAGCTCTTCGAGCATCACATTGATGCTCCATCCATCGCACACGATGTGATGTCCTGTAAAAATCAACGCATGCTGCAGTGTATCTGTCTTAAAGATGCGTACGCGCAAAAGTGGAGCGTGCGCAAGGTTGAATGGCGTGCGTGCTTCAAGCGCGATCGCAGCCTTCAGTTGTTGATCGCGAAGGGCTGGCTCTAGGCTCGAAATGTCTTCGTAGGGTAGAGCCAGAGTAACCTTTTGCGAAAAAATCATCTTCTCGCCGGAGTTAGAAATGCTGGCTCGCAGAGCATCATGGCGTTCGATCAGTTTTTGCAGGGCCAGTTCCATCCGTGCGCGATCGAATTCGCCATCAAGATAGAGCGTAAACGACTCATTAAAAGCGCAGGACGCTTCGTCGCTCAACTGTGCAGAGAGCCAGATTTCTCGTTGCGATTCCGTAAGCGGAGCCTCTGCAATAAAGGGAGTGGCATCATTCTGTAACTTTCGCGTAGGTATGCGGGGTCCGTCTACTGGCGGCGCAGGTAGTAGATCGCTTGCTTGCATCTCTGCAATGGTCTCAGCAAAGGCCGCTACAATGCGGTCAAGATCGGCGTCTGTGTGCGCTGTAGTCAAAAAGCAGGGGAAGCCCTCAAGCAGATGAATACCTTTTGCGCGCAAGAGGTAATAAAAGAGACTTCCAAAGCGCGCATCAGGGGAGAAGCTGAAGTAGAAGACACTTGCAAAGTTCTCAATGTGTGCCGGCACCTCATTGCTCTCAAGTAGCTGCTTCAGCCTATTTACAAGCGAGGCAGTACGAGCGGTCAGTCCTTCCTGGAGCTGCGGACCTTCAGCCTTCAGATATTGCAACATTGCTTTTGTGGCGGCCATCGTCAATGGATGGCGAACAAATGTTCCGGCGAAGAAAGTTACTCCGATCTCAGGGTAAGAATTGTCGCCGTACTGCCACATGCCGCCGTCCAGAGCGTCCATATACTGCGACTTGCCTGCGAGTACGCCAATGGGCATTCCTCCGGCGAGCACCTTGCCATAGGTTGCCAGGTCTGCGCGAATATTGAAGAGGGCCTGACAACCGCCCGGATGGGCACGGAAGCCAGTTACAACTTCGTCAAATACGAAGCATGTTCCGGACGCTTCTGTGATGGCTCTGAGTTCGCGAAGAAAATCTATTGGCTGAAGATCAGGGTGACGACTCTGTACGGGCTCGACTATCACTGCTGCTAGCTCGGATGCATTCTTCCTGATCCAGTCGAGTGAATCCTGTGCCCCATATTCGAGCACAACTATGTTTGCGGCTTTTTCGCGAGGGATTCCAGGCGCTGCGGGCACAGACTGTGGCTCGCCCCCCCTTTTGAAGCCCTTCATAAGTACTTCATCAAACATGCCGTGATAATCGCCTGCGAAGATAACTACCTTGCTGCGACCAGTGACTGTACGGGACACACGCATGGCAGCGATCACGGCCTCAGAGCCTGTGTTACAGAATGTCACGCGCTCATTGCCGGTCATCTCGGAGATCATCTGCGCAACCTCGCCAGCGAGGAGCGTCTGTGGCCCGATCTCAAATCCTTGCTCTAGCTGCTGCTCAAGTGCTTTAACGATGAAATCGGGACGATGCCCAAGCATAATAGGTCCGAATCCGTTGAGCACATCAATGTACTGATTTCCGTCCGCATCCCAAAGGTAGGCACCCTGTGAGCGATTTGTGATGAGTGGGTAGATCATCTCCTTCCATGGTGCGCGGAAGCCGGCAACGACGCGTGGATCTGCGTGCACTTTCCGGTAGTGCTGGGTCAACTCCTTCGATTTTGCCGTTCGTTTGCAGTAGAGGCCTACGATCTTTCTGATCCCGTCCTCCTGCTTCGGGCTGAGATCACTTTGCAGGTTTCTCTGTACCGGCTTGAAAGGCGTATATCCTTTGAGTTCCTTGTCGCTCTTGTCCGTAGTGGCGGGCGAGTTAGTCGATGGCTGTACCGCGATCTGTGAAGCTGGCGCGGGCGCCTGAATGGGTCCAGTACTCGTGGTTCCTTGCAGGGCTGCCAGTTGTTGCGCAAACATCTGATTCATTGCAGCCATCTGCTGCAACATCATCTGCTGCAGGAGTTCGGCGGGCGCTCCTGGTGTGGTGCTGGCAGGGGCCACCTGCGTCATAGGAGCGGAAACCATCGCTGCAATTGGCTGCTGTGGCTGAACAGATTCCTGAGGCGCAGGAACATTCGCTGCGAGAAAGTCACCAAGAGCATCGATGGTAGGTATATCGCTGAGCAATTGGCGGAAGGTGACTTTCACGCCAAATTTCTTCTGCAGCGACTGCGTGGCTTGTGTGAGGAAGAGAGAGTCGAGGCCGAGATCCAGGAAGGTCGCGCCGTAATCCTGCGGAGCAATGGTGAGACCGGACATCTCCTCAATTAGAGCACCCACCTCGGCGCAAAGTTTATGCTTGTGGTTGGCTTGGGCAGATGAATTAGGCAGGTTCACTTGGTTCGGCTCCTGTGCAGGTGTTGGCTCGACGGATGTTGTTACGGTAGCGCTGTCTGTCTGAGGATGGGGTGGGGTAGAAGACCGAGGCTCAGATTTTTCGATCCAGAAGCTCTTTCGCTCGAAGGGATAGGTGGGCAGCGTGACACGACGGCGATTTTCCGAAGTGTGATACGCGTCCCAATTGATATCGGCGCCAGCCAGCCAGAGTTGGCCCAGAGCGCTATGGATCACTGCATCTTCCTTTTCGTCCGTGTTGCTGGCCGCCAGGGAAGAGACAACGACCTGGGAGGATGTCTTGGAGGCATGCTGTCTCGCAAGAGTAGACAACACATTTCCGGGCCCAACTTCAAGCAAGATGGAATTCGCCATCTCGCGGAGTTTCGAGATGCCCGCAGAGAACTGTACTGGTTGTCTGAAGTGTCGCGCCCAGTATTGCGGATCTGTTGCCAGCTCAGGGGTTATCCAATCGCCCGTTACGCTTGAAATGTAGGGCAGCTTGGGCGCATGGAGTGTGATTTTGCTCACTTCAGCAAGAAAAGGCTCGAGGATTGGCTCCATCATCGATGAATGGAAGGCGTGCGACGTATGCAGGCGACGATGGGCAATATTGTCACGATTGAGAGCTGATTCCAGTTGTCCTATCGCTTCAAAAGACCCGGCGGCCACAGACAGCAAAGGCCCGTTGATGGCAGCAAGAGAAGCCTCGCCCAGATAAGGAACAAGGGCATGATGGTCCAGACGCACGCTCAGCATCGCGCCAGCTGGCAGAGACTGCATCATTCGGCCCCGTGCAGCTACAAGATGGAGAGCGTCCTCCAGTGAGAAAACTCCCGCCAGACAGGCTGCAACGAATTCTCCGATACTATGCCCGATCATGTAGCGAGGAAGAACACCCCAAGACATCCAGAGCTGGGCCAGGGCGTACTCAATCGTGAATATAGCTGGCTGGGCGAGCAGGGTCTGAGTGATTTTGCAATCTGCTTCATCCACCTCATGCTTGGGATAAAGAGCTTCTATCAAACTTTGACCGAGAGAACTCTTCAAATGCGCATCGCAGCGGTCGACAGCATCTCTGAAGATTGGCTCCGACTCATAGATCGCACGGCCCATGTTGGGCCGCTGAGAGCCTTGACCAGGAAACAGAAATGCAACCTTGGGCGTGCTGGTGCGAACTTCGTGGGAAGTCTTGCGTCTATCACCGGCAAGCACGGTTGCGGCCTCTGCAGCAGACTCCGCTATGGCATACCTCCGGTGGGGGAATGCTTTACGACCGGCTGATAGGGTGAACGCTACGTCGGCCAGATTCATCTCAGGGTGGGCAGCTAAGTGAGCTGAGAGATTGTCTGACATAATGTCGAGCGCCTTTGACGAGCGTGCTGAAAGAATCAGCAGTTGCTTCGCACGCGAGGAACTAATCGCCCGAATTGCTGGCGGCTCCTCGATGATGACATGTACATTTGTGCCTCCAACTCCGAATGCACTGATGCCTGCTCGGCGTGGATGCTGCTCTGCTTTCCACTCGGCGACTTCCGTGTTGACGTAAAACGGGCTGCTTCCAAAGTCGAACTTTGATGTAGGCTTTTCAAAGTGGAGGGTTGGGGGCAACTGGCCCTCACGCACGATATGTGTGGCGTGGATCAACCCAGTCACTCCGGCTGCCACGTCAAGGTGTCCGACGTTTGTTTTAGCCGTTCCGATTGCACAAAAGTGCTTCTTGTCTGTGCGAAGTCGAAAGGCGCGCGTTGCGGCGGATAGCTCAATTGGATCACCCAACGGCGTGCCGGTGCCATGCGCTTCAAGGTAGCCGATAGTTTCAGGGTTAATGCCGGCGGAGCGATGAGCCCTCGCAATCACATCAGCCTGCCCGTCAATGCCCGGTGCCGTGTAGCCAATCCTCGCCGCTCCATCATTATTGACAGCAAAGCCGCGAATGACAGAGTGAATCGTATCGCCCTCAGCAAGCGCATCCTTGAGTCGCTTCAGCAGAACGATTCCTATACCGCTACCGAATACCGTTCCGCGCGCCTGCTGGTCAAAGGAGCGGGTATGCCCGTCAGCCGAACCGATGCCTCCCTCTGTGTAAAGGTATCCACGCTTTTGCGGCAGGGTGATGGATACCCCACCCGCAAGTGCCATATCGCTTTGTCCCGAGAGTAGACTTTCACACGCCTGGCAGACCGCCAGAAGGGATGTTGAACAGGCAGAAACCATGGTGAAGCTTGGGCCTCGCAGATTGAGCTTATAGCTCACGCGGGTCGCCATGAAGTCAGGCAGGTTTCCCATCATCGCCGGATAGTTGCCTATCTGATATTGACTGGTAAAGCTCTCCGGAAAATCCGGGGCGGAACAGACACGGGAAAGGAAATAACTGCTGTAGCTGGTCCCCGCAAAAACGCCTATGCTCTTTCGATAATTGAACGGATTGTAGCCTGCCGACTCCAAGCCTTCCCAGCAGCACTCCAGGAAAAGCCTTTGCTGCGGGTCCATTAGTTCAGCCTCTTTCGGGAGGATGCCGAAAAACTCGGCGTCGAAGAGGTCGATATCCTTCAGGATTGATCGTGCGCGTACATAATTTGACTGAGCAGCGATTTCTTCGCGATTCTCAATCTCGAGCTCTTCTACTGAGAAACGAGAGATAGACTCCAGGCCGCGAAGCTGATTATTCCAGAACTCAGTGACGTTGCTTGCGCCAGGAATGCGTGCGCTCATCCCTATGATTGCGATTGGTTCGATTGGGTCGCTCACGTCTTGCTTTGTTTCGTTCATTTTTTTTAACCCGGCAGGTGAAGCAGATATCATAGGAAACTTAGGTAACCAGCAATTAACTGCGAGTTACTTTCCTCACTCGTATTTCTTTTGCGATTAAGTGTGCAAGCAGGCTGCCAAACAGCATTTATTGGGGGAATGTATTTAGACAGCGTTATTGGGAGTGCCTGTTTTGCAGAGACTATGGGCAGATAGACGTGGCTGGAGTGTTGGGTATCGTATTGTTTACTAAAGTGTAGCGACTCTTCTAGGTGTGCAAAGCTTTGCATATGCAAGATGCACGTTTGTCATGTGATCCCCCTCACTGCTCCTATAGCGGACCTCGGAGGCGTAAATCTCCGTTGGCATAGCAATTGCTTGCATTATGGGTTGAGATTATGTCGATCATTGCCCATAGCGCCGATGACACCGCAGCGGTTGCGCACCAGTTTCCTGCTTCGATTTCGCAACGGCGGATTGTCGCTTCCACGGCTCACGCCCACACACTCCTTCTGAGATGTGACGGGCAGCTGGATTGTTCCCTGCTGGAGCGCAGCTGTCGCTCAATTATTGAGCGAAACGAGATATTGCGAACTGTGATCGAGGAAGCTGAAGCTGGGCTGGTACAGCTTGTACTCTCCGCTGATCCCCGTGCAGTTGCGGTAGTTGATCTTTCCGGGCTGAAGGAGCAGGTCCGGAGACGCAGCGCAGATGCAGTTATAGCTCGCTTTTTGAGTGATTCCGTTTCCGGCCTGCTGTTCAAGGTCCTGATAGTTCGTGAATCTGCAGACAGGCATCTGTGTGCAATCTGGGCTCATCCGTTGATCGCCGACGAATTTACCCTCGCAAGATTTTTAGAGGAGTTGAATGAAGTTTATTGCTCCGGCGCGGCGGGCAACAGAATAGAAGCTCCAGATGTTGAACTTCAATTTGCCGATTTCAGTATCTGGCAGTCTGCTGCTTACCCTGACGCGTCAGAAGTCGAGGGACTCGAGGATCTGGCGAGGAAATTTTCAGACTGCACCGTAGTTTCACTCAATGAGGAAGAGGGTATCGCCTCAGTAGGATCAACCCTATCTCCCCGGCTAGTGGAGCGCTTGCATAAGGCGACAACGAGGGACAAGGCCGAGGGCTGGATGTTTTTTCAGGCGGCACTCGCTGCGGTGCAGTGTGAGCTGACCAATCGGGAGCAGCTGCTCCTTGGAGTGGTTGATAACGGCAGGCAGGACCCCTCACTCAATCGCGTTCTGGGGCCCATATCTACGACTCGGTTGTTGTGTTGGAAGTCTGGTACTGACCAGACTTTCTCCACTGCTTTGCTGCGTCTACGGGAAGAGTGGGATGCTGCACAAGCACGGCAGAAAATGCCGTATGAGAGCTTGCGAAAGAAGCTCTTGAGATCTGATGTCGCTGCTCAGCAAACCTTTGTTGATATCGTCTATGTTCACGAACCCGCGCTTAGGCGGCAATTATTTATGTTGGCGCGGCAGTCGGATATTGATCAAAACTGCCCACCGCATCCTGATGCTCGAATTACTTTGCGCGTTCGGGAATTGGATTCGTCCATCGAGTTGAGCCTTGCCTCCAGCAATGTTCGCGAGCAAGAGCTCCAGAACATACTTGATTCCATGTTATCTACATTGGAGACGAGTCTACCTGCAATCAGTGACGAGGTTGATCCGCAAAGCAAAGATCCGTTCGCAATTCCTCCATCGCCGGCCAGCCATCGTCAACCAGATATCCAGATGGACGAAATAATTCAGAAGCTCATTCCGCTTTGGTCCAGCATATTTGCTGTACCTTCCGTTAGGGATGATGACGATTTCTTCGATCTAGGTGGCCACTCCCTCCTGGCAGTTCGCCTGGCTACACGCGTCGAGGAGACTTTTCATGTAGAAATTCCGCTCCACTGGATACTGGAATATTCAACGATTGCACAGTTTGCGAAGCAGCTTGGATTGTTATTAAAAAGCCAGGTTGAGCAGTCTGCACATACCCTGGTGCCGCTGCAGGTTGGGGGTTCTCTGCCGCCGCTCTACTGGGTTCCCGGCGGTCGTGCAGTAAGCGTGATGGCTCTTCGTGAAGTGTCACTCCTGATGGGTTCTAGTCGATCGGTGTATGGAATTGAATCCAAGTTGCCGCAGCCTGGCGAGTCGTTCTTGTCAGTGGAGGAGCGGGCCCGCCTATATGTAGATCTTATCCGCAAGCATCAACCTGAAGGGCCCTATCTGTTGGCCGGATTCTGTATGGGGGGGATGGTTGCTTTGGAAATTGCGCAGCAGTTGACTGGGGCCGGTCATAGGGTCGAATTTCTTGGGATGGTTCAGGCTAGCGTACCGGGCTTTCCTGATACACCGCGGAAGCGGCGGAAGATGTATAGCCAACGTCGCAACTACATGATGCGGACAACCGCCGAGTTCATATGGACAAGATTGTTTGGCCCCAAGCTCGGTTATTCTCGTGAGCGCAGACAGGATGTACTCGATCGCATAGCCAATCTGATGATGGGTTGGGTCAGCACTTCATCGCAATTGCCAGAAGAGACCCAGAGCGAGAATAACAATATTATGAGAGCGTACCGACCATCAAGATATCCAGGGAAAGTACATATATATCTGGCCAAAGATTGCTATGAGACGGTTGGAATGTCTCCTGAGCTCGATCCGCGGCAAAGGTGGAGCGCGTTGGCTGATGGTGGTAGTGCTACCTTCGTCGTTCCTGGTAATCACAGCACAATACTAGTGCAGCCGCACGCTCGCAATCTTGCAGAGGCGATTGCCAGCAATCTACCTGTTTAGTGTTTTAATCGAATTTGAAGACTGAAACCTTCGCTTCACCACTTGTTGCAAGTGTGCCGGCAACTCCGGGGCACAGATCGAGTTGACGCAGTTGCCAGGCATGGTGGAACCGCGCACCATCTCGTGCTCTGATCAGGCAGGGAGGTGCATCTGGAAGCACCTGTACATCAAAAGAATCTAACGGTATGTGTAGGCCTACTCCTTCGGCTTTGAGGATGGCTTCCTTCGAGGTCCAACAGCGATAGAAGCCATTCAGCCAAGCCTCGCCATTGAGAAGTTGCAGGCTATGCAGTTCTTCCGCAGAAAAATGCATTTTAGCAACTTCGTTTTCTATGGGGCGAATACGCTCAATGTCAATGCCTAACGGCCTTTTAGATTGGATAGCGATGGCACACAAACCCTCAGTATGACTAAGGTTGAAGTGTATGTCCGTTGCAGGGTTGGCGAGGCGAGGTTTACCAAATACATCTGAGCCGAACTTGAGCTGTTCCGCCGGATAATCACAGTAGCGGCTAAGAATGCGTCGCATATTCGCGTGCGCCAGTATGTAATGTGCTCTGTGGTTTAGGAAATGAAAGCGTTGTGCACGATCACATTCTTCACGGCTAAGGAGCCCCAGATGAGATGCCTCGTCAGGCAAGGATGCTTGGAGATCCCAGTAGTGAACATGAACAGTCTTGTCTGTTAAGTGTTCGATCTGGTTCATTGCTCACATGCAAGCCATTCAATTTGCAGTCTCTTGGTTCCATCTGACCAGAAGATATGAGACTTGGACAAAAAGCTACACATAATTACTTCGATTGTAAGGCCGCTAGATGAGAAGTGGCGCTTCTATTGCACCAGTTGATTTTGGAGAATGCAGGCCATTCATCACGAATTCAGGACTGAAAAGATTGTGAAAAAGACAAATGATAAATGATGGCAAGCGGAGCCTTTGGGCGGACGCGATTTCAATTCTGCTTTTAATTCTTCTCGCATGGTTTGTGGCGCGACCGAGTTTGCATCGGCTGGATGTGGATGGCCTTGACTCAGCGCACCACTTGATGGATGGATATTTTTTCTATGACTTGTTTCATGACAGGCCCACTACACATCTGGAACAGTACGTTTTCAACTATTACAAACAATATCCAGCCCTCGGATTTGTTTTTTGGCCACCGCTCTTCCCGTTTATCCTTGGGATTTTCTGTCTTGGCGGGGGGGCTCATGTTTTGACCGCCAGGGTCTGCTTGCTGTTTTTTGGTGCACTGTTTGGATCTTGCTTCTATCTCACTCTACGAAGATATTTCTCGCCTCCTCTGGCTCTTGCCGCCGCATGTTCTGCACTGGCCGTTCCCGGTATTTCATGGTCACTTAACCAGGTAATGCTTGAGTTGCCGACGCTGGCAATGATCTGCGTTGCGATTCTTGCTTATCAGGAGTTCGTGGATAAGCTTGCAACTCCATCGTCGGCGGTGAGGGCGGCGCTGTGCGGCGCTGCATTCGCGGCTGTCGTCTACACGAAGCAACCAGGCTATTTTATTTATGGTGCATTTCTTTTCGACTTTTTGCTGCTGCATCGCAGATATCTACGCAAGCCGGAAACGTGGATGCTCGTAGCATCGACGGCTCTCTTCTGTATTCCTCTGCTTCTGTTCACGCTTAAATTTGGACACGCTGACCTCGCTCAGTCAGTAGGTAGCAACACTCAGTTGATTCTGGGTAGCCAATGGCACGGTATTCCGCGATGGTCTCTTGCTGCTTGGACCTACTACCCACGACTTGCGCCCTCGTCTCTGAATCTGGTTGTCGTAGGTCTCTCACTTTGTGCATTGCTGCTCGGGATTGCCAAGAGGAGATTTTTAGTTGCGAATGCACTCTGGTTTGGATGGTTTTTGCTCGCCTATGTGACGTTTAGCTATTATGACAACCGACTTCCGCGACATTCAACTTTTTGGTGGCCTGCCTGGGTAGCCCTTGCGGCAGCTGCCTTGCAGTTCTTTAGCTCGCGGCTTCCAAAGAGTGCGGCAGCTGCTTTGCCGCTGCTTCTTTTGTTGCCTCTACCCTACGATCTGGCCAAAACCTATCACCGCAACTACACCGACTTTCTCGATGAGCGTCCACCTGTAAATCAAATGTTTTCAGGTGGAAGTCCGGGGAATGTGTTGCTCTTTGGAAAAGATAAGCAAGTCTTCATATCCCTCATCAGGGAAGATGACATTGAGCGAAGGGTGCATGTAATTCGTGGCGATGACCTCATTGCTGGTGGCAAAACGATCGATGACCTCTGCCGTAGCTACAGAATTGGGACCGTGATGATAGAGGTGCCTGCGAATACCCCTCTGAGCTCTGCATTGGACTCACTTCGGTCGAACTCACAATTTGTGCCCGAGCGGATGAGTGTTATCACGCGAGCACATCAACCGTATCAAATAGTCGTCTATCGATATACGGGTCCTATTGCAGCTCAGTTGGCAGATGTTCCTCTCTCTAGCCGCCTCATGTAGCTTAAACCGGAAGAGCCAGAAGAGGCCTCTCATCCAGGGCCTCTTCTAATTTTCGGTAAACAATTTCCCTTCTAGTGAAATCTGTCAAGATGGCCCCAGTCACAATTTTATTGGGCGAAAGATGTTCATCTGTGCCCATTCTTGTGTATATTCAGGTCAAGAAAAACAACTACAGTTTTCAGATGTGCCTTGGTTAAACAAGTTTGATTAGGAACTGTCCAGCGGTAGCTGCACCTCAGCTCACCTCCCGCGGATCTGGTCTTTTTTGAAACTATATTTAACCAAAACCGGGCTTACGGCCCCGTCCGGTTTACGTGTGCGCGTGTGCCTGGAGCACATGTGCAGGCGGATCAATAGAGGCGCAGGATTGTCACGCTTGTGGCGCGTCCGAATTGTGTGCGAAGCGCAGGCATGAGCATGACTATGTGTTTGTGCTCCGTGTGATGCGCAGCGCAAAGCCTGGATGAATTTCCAGGCAAACTGTCAGAAAAGGATTTCGAGAATGACCTCCCCCCGAACCATCTCTCTTTGTAAGAATGCCGGCTCAAATTGCCGACACGCCAATAATGTAATTAAGCGTACGTTAGCCAGTTTAGGTGTCGTACTCGTGCTTGGCACATTGTTTCTGCTCTCGTCCAGCCGAGCTGAAGCTTCGGTTACGGTTACTTCACTTTCCCCAACAGTCGGAAATGTAAATGGAACTACGGTGGTTAAGTTCACAGGTAGTGGTTTTACTCCCCAGATGAATGTCTGGTTTGGAGCGCAGCAGGGAAGAATCGTACGGTTTGTCAGTCCTAACGAAGCCTATGTGATTGCGCCAGCACATCCGCAGGCGGCAGTACAGGTAGGTATCATTGAGAATCAGTTTAACTACTTTCGAATGGGCTACGTTTTCCAATATGTGAACCAGGCTCCTGCTACAAAACCTCCAGTAACATCCCCAGTCGCCACGCCATCCCCAGTCGTACACACTACCTTGACAGGTATCAGTCCTAATTCCGCTTCCGCAAATACGGGGGTGAATGTGCTTCTGACGGGATCAAACTTTGTGGCTGGTTCGAGAGTTCGCATCGCCGGTAGCTATGCCGGCAACGTCCAAGTTGTTTCCAGTACGCAGATCAGGGCTGCCCTGCCAGGTATGGCTGCTGGAAGCTATACGGTGGAAGTTGTGAATCCTGACAACTCTGTGGCGTCACTGAACAATGCTATGCGGTATGTCTCTGCTGTAACGATCGTTACCACTGCCATACCCGGCGCCACGGTTGGCAAGGTATACAGTACTGCTCTGTCGGCGACGGGGGGGACCGCTCCATACTCATGGTCGCTTGCAGGCGGTGCTCTATTGCCGGGACTCACATTGAACGGACAAGGCAGCTTGGCTGGTTCGGTTGCAAAGGCAGGGTCCGGCTCATTTGTAGCGAGAGTACGTGACAGCAAGGGAGCAATTGCTCAGCGCAGTTTTGCTATTACTGCTACGACGGCATCTACTGATCCGTCACCCGCTGCATCTGGTAAGGGCCTGACTAGTTGCCAGGCTATTAATAGTAGTGGCGAATACTATCTCGAAAATGATGTCACTTGTACATCCCAGGGTTTCGCTATCAATGCCAATAATGTCTCTCTCAATCTCAATGGGCATACGATTACCTATGGAAACTCGAGCACTATAGCGCCTGCAATAAGCATTTGCGATAATTGGTATAACCAGCTTCCGCAAAATGCATGTGGTTCTGGACAACATGCTGCGCCGCAGATATTCAACGGAAAGATTGTGCAATCCAAGCAGGCCCATCCGTTCACCCATGCAATCTGGGTAGGACAGGCAAACGGAATAACTGGTGGTTCAATCCACGATCTTACGGTGACAATTCAGCAAACTGGAACACAGTTCTTCCACGGAGATTTTCCAGGAATTGGCTGGAAGATTCAGAACAACACAATCAACGACAATGTAACTAATATCCAGCAGCCCGGCCAAAGCCCGTTGGGTGCACGGTCCCAATTCCAGGGGGTAGTGATCCATATGGATGACGGAGCAGGTGCCGGTTCAGGTGACACCATTTCTGGCAATACCTTTAATGGTAGCCCGCAAGGCGCCATCATGGATTCCAACCAGAATACACAGATCTATGACAACGTGATCACGCTGAGCAGCTACTATTCCAACGACTATGGCATCACAGTGCTGACGGATGGACTTAATGTATACAACAATGTAGTGAAGGGCCGCGGACGGGGCATCGACGCGGAATCCTCGCAGTTTACTCTGCAGGGAAACAATATCGATGTTCACGAAGAAGCAAACAATAGCGAGTATGGCGGATGTGAGTTAGATGGCACGGACGGTATTCGCATCAAAAACTATGTATATGAAACTCCGTCTACAGGCTGGCATGTAACGAATAATACCGTACGGGCGGAGGCAACATATTGTATGGCTCACGGCCTTCGGTTTACCGATCTGGCCAGCCAGGTTCAGGGTACGATCAGCGGCAATAACTTCACTTTGGTCGCGGGAAAGCAGCCTGACTATGGGATTAGCTTTAGTGGGATAGACAACCCCCAGATCGACTTCATTAACAACACCTTTAACGCTTCGAACTGCGCGCAGATTGACGATGACGGCTCAACGGATGGAGCAGATGTCACTATCCAGACAGGTCAACATTGGAGCTGTTCGCAAAAGATGGTGGTGGATGCTGATATGTCGGCTGCAGGAGGTGTCTATACGCCAAACTATCCCGAGTTCTTGAATATTGAGGACAATACGTCAAATCACAATATAAGTTGTGGGGCCTATTCAGTGGCTACCATGAAGATTGGCTCCTACACGACACACTGTGGTAACTAGAAGTAGATGATTACGAATATGAGCGTGGCTTCGGCCACGCTCATTTATTTGATTCATTGTTAGAATGCTGAATTCGCGGATCCGGGTATGCACGAAAATACGTCTCTGGGAATGGGCTCGTTTGGTTCAGCAGTGGTTCAGTTGTCCCACGCAGGGTGTGGGAGAAGAAGGCTAACGTATAGCGATTGATAATGCTATGAACTAGTTTAGGATTAAGCGTTCCAGAATCGGTAAGCTTATGGAAGGGCGAATAGAGAGACCGGTCGGCAAAGTTCATGTGTTTCGTGTCTTGAATCCCCAGCAGATAACCTCCGGAGTCATGAAACGATCGCATCAAATTATTCAGATCATTGATGTCAAGGCGGTTTCCCTCGTAAGTGGACAGCCTTTCTTTTTCTACGTCGCTCTGGATAAAGGGCCATCCGCTGTCATACATCATCATCAGAGGTTTGTTGAGTGGTTCTCTGTATATCTTCCCGAACATCCATCCATCAATATTTAGGGCAGCTCGAATTCTAGGATCTCGGAAGCAAGCCTCTATCGCCACGGATCCGCCGAATGAATGGCCAAATGCCCCTGTATGATTCGTGTCAAGAAGCCCATACCATATGTTTCCAGGTGAGCTTGACCACGCCGCCAGTTGATTTAAGACGGCAATGTCGTCTTTAGCTTCTGTAATGGTCTCCTGTTCCCCGAAGGCGATTTGCTTTTCAAGTGGTCCGCTGAAGTCGTCTATCTCTCGCGGCTCTGACCTTCGCACGATCTTTCCATCGGGAAAGGCAACAGGGGTCGAATTGTGAGTGTGGTCAATGGCGACCACGACAAATCCATGGCTTGCGAGATCTTCCATTTGAAAGGTGTTTTGGGTTCGCTGTCCTTCCCAAGCCGGATTGAAGAGAATCACTGGATAGGGATGGCTCTCCCTTAATATTGGGGCATTCAGTAGAGAGTGTGTCTTCAACACTGCGTCGTAAGAGGAAAGCAAGGTTGTCTCACGCAATCTTCTGTAAGGTGCTCGGACGCCTCTATTGACTGCCGAGGGATACCAGATTTGGATCATCAGTTCACGTTTGCCCGATGGAAAACTATCATCCGCGCGGGCCTCATCGACCATATGGACGATATGAGTTCCAACGAATAAGGGCCCGGTAGGTGGGGGAAGTTCGAAAAATGGAAGAACGATAAGGGCAGCTGTAGAAAACCCAAGAGGTATTAGCAGCAGGGCCGCGATACTGCGAATCCTGCTGGAACTCCATTTCCGGGCTGTAATCAGCATTATTCCAAGAAGAATCACAGCTAGGTATGCGGCTGATATTTGCCAATAGAGACGGAGCCGCCAGAAATGAACTACGAGTACGGCGATACTGAGGGCAGATAGAGTCCTCGTCAAGCGATTTCGGGTATTCCCGTAATAGAGCAGAGAAATAACAACGGCAAGTCCTGCCGCAAGTAATAGCACTTCTTCTGGACGCATGCGTAATCCTCAGAAAATACAAAGCTTAAATTATCGTCCTCGATATGCAAATCTATGCACATGGGGGTGCTGGGCTACGTATTTCTCTTTCTTCTAAAGGACGCATTGGAGTGGCAGCCTGAATGCAAATTTCTACGATCAGAGAGTGCCTGCGTCGGTTCTGGCAAATACGCGATGCACGAACAGCACCATATATATCTGATCGCGGAGAAGAACTTTTGCAGTCAATAATCCCAATCGAAGAAAAGTCCACTCCACCTTTCTCTGTAGCGAAGCTGCTCCGTGGCTCTGGTAGCCGCGTGATCAATCTTCTGTTGTCTACATTAATTGGATTCTTTCTCACACCCTATATTGTTCGATCTCTCGGGGCCGAGCAGTACGGAATCTGGGCATTGGCCTACGCATTCATTGGCTACTACAGCCTCTTAGATCTTGGAATGTCAGCGGCAGTCTTCACTCACATTTCGTTTGCATTCGGGCAGAAAGATGACGCGGAGGCAAGCAGGATATACAGTACCGGCCTCGCGGTCTTTGGAATAAGCGGGATCATCCTAGCGGTCGTCACAGTAGTTATTGCAGCCTGTGTAGGTCACTTCGCCCATCAGCACGCGATGATGATAGCCTGGGTAATCCTGATCGTGGGACTGCTAAGTGCCAGCAACTTCCCAATGCGTGTCTTCTTTGGGACGCTCAATGCTGGCGCACACTTTGACATTACATCCGGTTTGCTGATCGCCGGTACTCTACTCAGAGCCATAGGCACAGTTGTCGCGTTGCGTTTGCACTATGGAGTGATCGCTCTCGCCCTGGTGAACGTGCTTGCGGGCATTCCCATCAACATACTTGCCATCTATGGAGTGAAGCGGAAGTACGCCTTCCTCAAAGTCTTGCGTCCCAAATACGAACGCCACACAGGGCGCAAATTGATGCGGTTTGGCTTTCCTGTCATCTTCGGTCAACTTGCTGACCGTGTACGTTTCCAGACCGATTCGCTGACGGTGTCATATTTTATTGGCATTATCGCGCTCGCTCATTACAACATCGCAACAACTCTCGTCATGTATTACATGGATGGCATTCTGGCCATCATCGGAGTATTAGCGCCGGTTCTTACAGTTCAACAAAGCCGCAAGGACGAAGCCGGGCTACGTCAGAGTATCCTTGTGGGGACAAGGCTCGGGTTATGCAGTTCAGGCTTTGTGTTATTCGGAATAATTGCTTGGGGACATGCCTTCATCGGACGATGGATGGGGGCGAATTATCTAGATGCATATCCGGTCCTGGTAATTCTCAGCATCGCGGTCTTTCTGGATGTTTCTCAGGCAACGTCGGTCAGCGCTTTATATGCCACCATGAATCAGCAATATTATGCGGTGGTTAATGTGGTCGAGGCCGCACTAAATTTGGTTTTGAGCATTATTCTGGCCCCGCATTATGGAGCGATGGGTGTTGCATATGGCACGCTCATTCCAAGCATCGTAGTACGCTTAATTGTCCAGCCAATCCTTGTCCAACGCAGGTTAGGCCTTTCGGTACGGACTTACTGGGCGGCAACATTGCCAACGGCATTTCGAACCGCTGCGTTTCTAGTAATACCTGCATTAGTTACCCGTTGGCTCTTGCGCCCAACCTACCCAACCATCTTCCTCACAGCAGCGTTATCTGCCATCTTGTTCGCTCTCCCCATGTGGTATTACGAGTTCAACATGCGTGGGGCGGTGGAGTTGACGGCGCGCTGGCGAATGCTGCTCGTTTCTGCCGGGCTGAGAAACCCTTCATAGAGCAATGGGATAAGGGTGCTTGCTGATAGACGGCATCCTTATCGCATTGCGGAGGGAGCAGCAAATGAAGCACAACGGGCAATCAGCTGCTTCCAACTCGTCAGTCTTCCCGGTTCGATACGAATACTCTCCACGATTGCTCGCAGCGAAGAGCGCTTGTCTGTGTCACGCAGCTCATAGGCGTAGTGAAAGAGGTCTAACGCAAGTCGCTTTCGTACTACTTCCTGTTGCTCCGCGCGTAATCCTTCTTTTAGTAGATTACGGAACAGCTCGATTTCACCTTTTACAAGTCGTTGGACATTTCGCGATGAACTATTAGGCTGTCGCTGGTAGAGCGTTAAACACTGAGGCACAAGTTGAAAAGGACATAGACGAGAGAGTCTGAGCCAGAGGTCATAATCTTCCATCTCACGCAGTGAGGATTTGAACATTCCAACTTCGAGTAATGCACTACGACGTGCAAGAACTGTAGAAGGAAGAATGAAAAATGAGTGGAGCAGCCGGTCGAACACCAATCCGGACGCAGGTCTCTTATCTGAAAGATAATCCCCCACCTTGACATTGTCTTCGTCCATGACTGCAGCGTCGGAATAGATAAGCTCAGCGCTAGGGTGGATAGCAGCGCATTCTAACTGACGCTCAAGCTTCTCAGGTAACCATCGGTCGTCTGCATCCAGAAATGCAATCCATTCACCGGTTGATGCGGCTATACCTGTATTACGCGCGACGGCCGCCCCTGCATTTGTCTGTTGTATCAGCCTGACCGGCGCAGGAAATGTTCTTGCAACTAGGCCAGTATTATCTTGAGATCCATCGTCGACAATGAAGATTTCCTTCACGGGCACAGTCTGACTGAGAACGCTTTCGATGCAGCGCGGCAAAAGCGCTGCAGAGTTATAAGAAGGAATCACTACGCTGATGCTGCTCACGCATTTGCTCCATCGATGGTTCGGCTTTGAATGTGATGTTTGAATTCGGCAATTAGCAAAAGACTCTTCGCATGCAATTGCCAAGGCTTTTCGGCACAGGCGCGGCGAAGTTTGCGTATCGCGGGTCTAAGATTTCCACTGTGCAGATCACCGCGGCCGCGGTTGAAAGAGATCCTGTAGCGAGCTTTCGAGATGAGGTGCGGGTTCTTTTTGAAGTACTCAAGTTGCTCAAGCTTGTCGAGGATGGACATTAACGAGTCATATTGAGACTCAGGCATATAGGAAGATAAACTGGTCTGATGGACACGATAATACGTCAGTGGTTCAGGCAGAAAGTATATCTGGTACTCCGAGGCAATTCGCATCCATAGAAGCCAGTCTTCCCCGAATTGCCCTACTTCCTCATCAAATCCCCCGATCCGTTGCAGGCACTCGCGACGAATCATTACAGTTGATGTTTGGATCCAATTAGCGAAAAGAAGATGCTCGAGAACAAATCCATTGTGGATTGTGTACATCTCTGACTTGGATCTATCCACCCGTTGTCCCAATTGATCGACCCCGGCTATTTCTGTTGCAAGAAGGCCATAGGCTGGGTACCTAGCCAAAAAATCAACCTGGCGATCGAGCTTATTGGGTGCCCATGCATCGTCCGAGTCCAAGAAGCAAATATAGTCTCCATGGCAAAGAGTGATACCGGTATTCCTGGCTTTAGCCACGCCTGAGTTGGCTTGCAGATGGTAGCTTATGCGGCCCAGGTAAGGTGCCAGAACCACCTGCGTGTCGTCAGTAGATCCATCGTCCACTACGATTATCTCGACATTAGTATAGGTCTGCCTTAACACGCTATCGACTGCCTGTGTCAAGAGGCCGCTTCGATTAAACGTTGGGATTATGACGGAGACCAATGGCTGATGCAGGGCGTCATTCTGCTCCAGCGACAGACTGCCCCTTATTGTATTCAAGGCCTTCGTCATGTGGGGATTGCCCAATTTACCTCTCAGTTGGAAGCCGCGGATCTGACGACGGCATATAAACCTTTGACAAGCATCTATTATGCCAACCGGATAATGGGATAGATGTGGCATCAAGTCTGTCAGCCTGCCTCAGCCGTTCGAGTGGAGGTCTCCTTACGTGGTCATGGTGTGCAAGATTATGCGCACCATGGCGAGAAGGTTTGTGTAGCTGGATTGAGGAGATATTGTCCCGTGTGGCTGGGATATGGGCAGCCATTTGCATACTAAATCCGTGGATAAAATCGACCCATTGGTGGACAGATGGACGGCGTTTTCGCAGTATTAATACTGCTCACAATTATTTATTACATGGTAAGGGGCTTTTCCAAGCCCTATCTTGGGCTATTTGTTCTTACTGCCGCGTTAGAGTTGCAGCCGGGGGAACTTTACCCGGTGCTAGGCTATTTTCATATAGAGAGGGTCCTAGTTCTTGCTCTAACCGTCGCCTGCTTTATGCAAGGCAAGAAGTTGCGCTTTCCGCCGATTACCAAAGCATTCCTGGCATTCTATGGTGCCATGCTGCTGGGAATTCCTATGGCGTTCTGGGTCGGCAATTCGATAGGAACATGTCTGCAATTTTTTGAGACCGTTTTCTGCGTCTTGATGGCGGTCACTCTGCTGGAAACAGAGGAGCAGATCAAGAAGTATCTAGTCTTGATGCTTTCGCTTGAACTGTGGCTCGGCGCGAGCGCCGTGTACATGTATCACATGGGTGTGAGGCAGTTCGCGATGGGGATAGATCGCGCCGAAGGCTTAACGAGTGCTGGCGGGGATCCTAACACTCTGGGTATCACCATGGTCGTTTCCATGCCTCTTGCATTCCTCATGATGCAAAAGGGGAACCCGAAACGGCTGCGAATATTTGGATTGATCGCCGTGGCCATTTCGCTTGTTACCATCATCACGACTGGATCGCGTACAGCTTTTGCAGCATTTCTGCTCCTGCTGTCTATGATTGTTTTTTCAAAAAAACAGAATCTTAAGTTCATTCCTTTGGTAGTGCTCGCTCTGCCCCTTCTTTGGCTCGTGATCCCGCAACAGTACAAATTGCGCTATGAGTCAGTTCGCGACGCCGACGAAGACGAGTCCTATACCAACCGGCTTCTCTCCTGGCAGGGCGGTATCAAGATGTTCGAGCATAATCCTCTTACAGGAGTAGGCCCGGGGAATTATACCTTTGCGAACGGAAGCCTCTACTGGCCTGGCAACCCGCGTCATTGGCTTAATGCGCACTCGCTCTATTTCAAGCTGCTGGGAGAGTTGGGGGCTTCGGGAACGATCACGTTCTTTGCCTACGTCTTCATGCTGTTCCGCTTGAATATAAGGCTGTCAAAGCGCTTTCGAGATGAAGGTCGAGATCCCTTCATCGCCAACTTTCCGCGCTCTTGCAGCTTTTGTATTATCTTGCTTTTATTTACTGGGTATTCGGCGCATAACCTCTACCGCTCGACCTGGTTCATGATGGGTGCGATTAGCGGCGCAGCTAGCCTTTTGGCGGTCAGAAGAGAAGCGGGCGAAGAAAAGATCATGGCCAAAACTGAGTTGCTTCCTCCATGGTTGCCTCGTCGTGAGTTAACTGCAGAGACCGTCAATGACGTGGTCATTTCAGCACAACCGCTCGCTTAGCCGCGTAGGGATGGGCAACGCTTAATCGTCCTGCCTCGTTGAAGCGACATAAGCTTACCCTCCAGTCCATGCCACTGCAAATAAGTGGGGCTGCATCGCCGCTCTACGACTAGTTGTCCAGGGGTTGCGGCCCATCAGTGGTTGTAAGGTGGGTTGGAGCGCTGCCGAAGCTGGAGTAGCCTCCTAGTGTGTGAATCTTTAGCAGTTCGGCCGCAAGGATGAGACCGCAGCATCGTTAGCCTACTTGCCGCTGGCCATGGGAAATTTCTGAGATGCATAACCGCAATTTGCCTGATCGCTCCCGAAGGATTTCGGGAACCCGCTCAGCCGACCACTGCAGGGAAATCTGAAAATGCTGGTCCACATTCTTCTTTAGCTCAGCCAGTTCCTGCTGAATCTCCATTACATCTCCCTGTGCCGAGTAACGGATATGCATGTGATTAACAGCCTTCTGAATGAGTTGAATTTGTCTCACGTGTCGGAAGCCGCGACTCGATCGAGCCAGAATAACTGTCAGGGAAATTCCTGGAATGATGCTGCCATCCGGGAGGACAAAATTGTCCAGGGCGCGACCCAGTATCTGGGTCACTGAAGGAAACCATGAGCCACATGCGCACGGTGTGCTGTCAAGTAGTACGCAGTCGGCGGTGTCATAGCGAATAAGTGGCATCCCCAGGTTTAAAAGGTCAGTAGCAATCAGCTTATACAGCGGACCCTCTGGCGTGGTTCCCGAATACACCAGCTCCAGATAGCATGCAGCTGGATGAAAGTGTAGTCGCTTGCCGGCTTGACACTGTGCAGCCACCATCCCAATGTCACGACTGCCGTAATGCTCCGTCACTGGGCATTGAAAAGCGTCTTCCAGGATTGCCCTGTCTTCTGCCGAAAGCGGTTCTGCAGTGACGATCAAGTGCTTTGGCTTATGGTAGACAACTCCAGTCGACTTTAGAAATTCTGCGAATCGCGCCGTTGTCGCAGCGTAGCCATAGAGAATTTCTGGGCGGTGCAGGTTCAGTTTATGCAGAAAGCTCTGCATGACAGATTCGTTCAGTTGCCCTGCGGCTCCAATATAGCGCCGGAGAAGCCCCTCCTCATAGAGTCGCCATTTCCAGCTCGGATTGAGCGCGAGGTCGCGCTCAGCTCCCCAAATATGCAGTGCCCTTGTCCCCTGGTCGTAGCCACTCCACCTGTTTAAGTGGTACTGCAGTGCTGTCTTGTCTCGCAGGCCCTCCAGGTCGCGCCAGATGACAACGGGCGCCGAGGTTGTTCCCCCAGTAGATGCTTTTCGTAATTGCCGCTCCGGTACATCGCGCGAAAGTAGATCGTGAGAGTTTGCGCGAAGTAGGTCCCTGCTAAGTTCTGGAAGTGGGATGGGATTCCCCGACTTCCAGTCTGCCGCTTGGAATCCAACGTCGTCAAAGATGCGCCTATAGTAAGGGGTGCTTCGATACGCATGGTCGAGGATGCGCTTGACGCGCACTTCCTGTTCAGCAAGCTGTTCATCCTTCGACATTCGATCAAATTGCTCAAGCCTTCTTAGGCGCGCGCCGAGTCTTTGATGGCGCTCTCGCTCGAGCACCGGGAGGATGATGTTGTTATGTATCCAGGCCATTGTCTATTCGTGACCTGCCGTCATGCACGAGCCGAGAACTTCTGCAGAGGTCTTCACATAGCGAAATTTCCCGGAGGGCTCAGAAGCAATTGTGTCGACGGTCTCGATCGACAGGTTGCTCATTCCGCGTAGATAAGGCTCCAGCCGGGTGCGAAGTTCCTCTGTCGTATCGTGACCGAACCCTCTACCAGGTACAACACGTAGACGAATATTCCACCTGTCGGTCTGTTCGAATTGCATCTGTCGAACTTCGGGCATGTCCCCAGCCAGGAGTGCAAGGGAGATACCCGAGATACGACGCTGGTCCGGCGTAATGAGGAAGTCGGTGATCCGCCCTGATATCTCACTTATACGTGGCAACGAGCGGCCACATGGGCAAGGGGTTCCCGTGGACATGGAAGCCATGTCGCCTATTTCATAGCGAATGAGCGGCATTGATCGATTCAGAAGATCCGTCACTATGACTTTTCCAGTGCCTTGAGGAGCATGCGGACTGGGCTCGATCTCTACAATGAGCGCATCTGCATTGATGTGCATCCCTGTGTGATAGGCGCATTCGCTCGCGATGACAGAGAATTCCCGGCAGCCATATCGATTGAAGACCTTGCCTTTGAAGATACGTTCAAGAAACTGTCTCTGCTCTGGAAGCAGCATCTCTGCTGTTGTAATAATCGACTCGAAATGGATATCCCGTATGTTTTCCTGTTCGCAATAACGTGCAAACATTACCGCCGACTGAGCGTATGCCAGCATGAAGCGGGGACGGAAGCGGCGAAGGAGTGCAACATATTCCGCCAGGTCCTGTTCGGAAATCAAAGACGTGTTCAGAGTTAGGGCACGGTAGAGAAGCCTTTGTCGCCATGTAATGGCTGGGCGTGTAGAGGTGCCCGTATCAAAACGGGAGCCCCAGAGATGTGCGTACCACTGTCCCGGGTGCAGCCCTGCCCAGCTGTTATGCCGATCGGTGCTTGCCCGGCGAGAATCGAAGCGTTCGCGGTCAACCCAGAATTGTAAGGGGCTACCGGTCGAGCCGCCTGTCTGATTTGCAATGCGGGCTGTGGCGGGCTGGTTCTGCGCTACCATTTCATGCGCATGATCCTGGATTTCCTTCTTGGTGAGTATCGGTATATAGCGAAGGTCACTGAGGGTACGAATATCCAGGGGGGTGATTCCCTCGCTTTCAAAACGTCGGCGGTAGAAGGAGATATTGCGGAATGCATGAATCAGTTGCTCCCTCAATCGTTCCATCTGCAGCTGCTCTAGCTCTGTCGTAGATAGAAATTGAGTTTTGGAGAACTGCTTTGCATGACGAAGGTAGTGGGGATGGTCGCGGCGTGTCCACAGAGGATAGATAACCTTGCCAGTGATCCACTCTCCCACCTTGCTGGGGGCTACTGATCCATGCTTCACAAAGAGGTCTTCCATCAGACCACCTGAGCCAGGTTAACGCTATGAAGGCGCTGAGCCGGCACCGCACTGAACGAATGGTGCAATTCATCTTCATACGCTTCAATGATTGGTACGAAGCGGGCACTAGTTAGCAACCGCGAAAGCTTGGACTCCATAGTTGCCGTTCCACCAGTCTGACGAATGTGCGATTTCCAACCCTTCCCAACACCGGGCTGGTAGGGGTCAATTTCCCAGGGGTGCACGTACATGGTGGCTGGACGAGACTTGTGCGCAGCGAGTCCAAGCTGCGTATAAGCATAAGGAAGTAACCTGAGATATGCGCCACCACCTATAGGCAGATTCACCCTGCCTATTCTCCAGGTGGCAATAGGAATCTCGAGTAGTCCTGTCTTGGGAATATAAAAGGGAAAGCGCGGGGCACCGTGATTGCCATACAGTTTGTGCCTGACCGGATTCACGCTCGAATCGTAAAGGAATCCGAGGCTCTCAAGAATTTCAAATGCCCATTCCGTACCTGGAGTGATCGAAAAATTTGGTGCCCGATACCCGATGACGGGCCGCCCAACAACATCCTCTAGTATTTCTTTGGACAGCTGAGTGTCTGCACGAAAGGCTTGGGGCGTCATTCGAGAGACAATCCGATGATGATAGCTGTGGCAACCGATCTCGTGACCACGCGAGGATACCTCGCGAATCAATTGAGGATATTTGTGCGCAACCCACCCAAGTGTGAAAACAGTTGCACGAGTATTGTTTTGATCGAGCAGGTCAAGCAGGCGACGAACCGACGATTCAATTCGCGAAGGCATCTGATCCCACATGTCATGGTTGACAGTCTGCGAGGCTACATCGGTGTGAAAGTAGTCTTCAAGGTCGATCGTGAAGGCATGCAGCGGCAGAGATGAATCTCTATCCTTGCGGGCTAGATCTTCTGACCTCCTCTCCTCCGTGGTTATCACCACACTTTTGCTGGGCATTTTGCGGGATTTCTGGACTGCGCTAAGCGCGGAGCAGGACATTAGGATCGCGGCCCCAAGAGATACGGGAACAATCCATAGGCCACTGTGCGCGATGAGCAGCCACACGTGAACTGAGATCGCGATTGACGCTAGGCAGCAAAACAATGCAGCAATAAGTTTTGTCTTTGGGGCGGACATACAGTTTCTCGTTCCTCTGCTGAGCGAAGTAACTGCACTTCTCCTTCCAAAGTAGGATTTTGAAAATCCGCTCGTCACGGCTATTTAGATGGAGTAGATGTATAGCTGATTGCGCAAGTGGCTGCAGAAAAACGCCACGCCCAAAATGGCGTGGCGTCTATTCCGTCGGAATTGAGAGTCTATGCTGAAGCTTCGAGGTTATACTGACGAATCTTATAGAGCAAGGCCTTATAGCTGATCTGCAGCTTCTCTGCCGCAATGCGTCTGTTCCACTTTGCATCATCGAGTACTTCGCGGATTACGCGAATCTCCGTCTGATCCTTCATGGTACGGACAACGGACTTAAGGCCATCTACGTCGGCTTGAGCTGAAGCTGAATTCGCAAGCATAGTTGCTGTCTGGGGGCGTACTTTGCTTTCAAGTTCCACAAAGGCCATGGCCTCATCCCTCATGATCAGGTATCTCTTGACGAAATTACCCAGCTCCCTAAGGTTTCCCGGCCAAGGATAACGTACGGCAGCTGCGATCAATCGAGGAGAAAAATTTATAGGTTCCATCCGGTTTGCGATAGCTAGCGTATGGGCAAACTCAGCTAGCAAATAGGGGATTTCCTGGCTCCGCTCCCGCAGCGACGGCACCTTAATAACAAACGCGTTGAGTCGATAATAAAGATCTTCACGAAATGTCTTATTGATGATGGCTTGTTCAATATCAACGTTTGTGGCTGCAATAACCCGTACATCTACTTTTGAGTTGACCCGTCCACCCAGACGTGAAAAGGAGCCATCTTGCAGGACATGTAGTAATTTCGCTTGCAGTGCTGGGCTCATTTCACCGATTTCGTCCAGCATCATTGTGCCCTTGTCGCACATATCAAACTTGCCCGGCTTGGACTTCATCGCGCCGGTGAAGGCACCCGCTTCGTAGCCGAAGAGTTCGCTTTCGAGCAGATCGGCCGGCAACGCAGCGCAGTTCACCTTGAGCATTGGTCTCGCGGCACGAAGCGAATGCTTGTGCAACAACGTTGCGACAATCTCTTTTCCAACGCCGCTTTCACCCGTGATCAGTACAGGAACATCGGCCCTGCTTAGCATCTTCACTTGTCGCACGATGGCACGCATCGATGGGGAAGCTGCAAGGAAAAACTGGCCATTTCCCAGGTCTTCAATATGTACGCCTGTTGTGTCTGTGCTCTGGGCTGGCTGCTTATCCCCACAGAATTTCGCGGCTATGGCGCGTACCTCAGCCGCTTGTGCAGGCTTATGCAGGAAACCTTGCGCCCCTGCCTTAATCCCGTCAAACATGAACTCAGCATTTAGCGATTCGGTCATGATAGCTATAGGTGTCTCGGGATAAAGCCTACGCAACTGTTTGAGCGTCTCGAACCCGTTCATTCCCGGCATATCGCTATCGATAAGCATCATATCGAGTGGCGCCAGGCTCTTGCGAACTAGCGCAAGGGCTTCTGCGCCGCCTATCGCAAGCTGAACGCTGTACTGTGTAGGGTCAAGCAGTCCACTTGTACGCCGGGCTGCCTCTGGCTCATCGTCAACGATTAGAACTCGAAAGAGCACTTCCATATAAACAGTCCTAGTTTCTGAGTCCCGGACCTGCGCATGCAGCGATTGATGCCAGCATAGGTCAGACTCGATTGCTTCCATTATCGAAGCTAAAACTTAATGTAAAGATGATTTACTGAATGGCCACTGAACTAAGGGCTCTCGAAATAAGGCACAAATTAGAACTGCAAAACAGCAATTTACCGGAATGGCTAAGCCATAATGCAGATCTGTCTCAGCACAAGTGCTGGCAGACTATTGGGGGATGCAGTGGAACCGAACTTCAATCTCATTCCGGGGAACTTGTTACGTACTGCCGAACAATCAATTGAACTGCTGATAAACATCCTATGTGTTCAATCTTTTGCACTACAATCCCACAATCGTAATCCGGGGCGAAATTAGTGGTAATCAGTTACCCCTCTTAATTATCTCTATGTTCAGAAGTTAGACAGTGTGAAAGTCATTTCCCATCCCGGGCGTCCCACTTTTCCTATTAATAACTCGTTTGGAATCATTAGTTTAATGGAATATGCAAGAAGGAGGAAGGTAAGAATATTCCCTTGGATATGGGAAAAACTTTTCACATTTATCGACTTACTGCCCAAGCTCGAATATCGGTAGTCGGGTGCGCTAGACCGCTAATCATGTGGCGCTTGGCGGTGCAAAAATATGCGCATACTCCGCCTCCGGCCGCTTATCCCGCTTTTCTGGCGCTCCTCCTTTATGTGCACTCCTCTATTTCCGTCCTGAGTTCGCCGCTGAGTCGACGCTCTGAGGTGCGATGGCAGGTAGCGTGCATACATACCCGACGTGACGCCAGATCAGAATCCATTAGCAGAATTTCGACATCCTCAAGACCTTCTTATTGGTCAATCTTCGGCCATACGCAAGATCTGGGAGCAGTTAGCAAGCGCTGCCATGACGGAAGTCCCAGTCCTCATCACGGGGGAGAGCGGTACCGGTAAAGACCTTGCCGCCCGTCTCCTTCACGAGATGAGCCGTCGTGGGCGCTACAACATGGTCAAGGTAAACTGCCCGGCAATACCTGCGCAGCTCTTCGAAAGTGAGCTCTTCGGGTATGACGCTGGCGCCTTTACAGGCGCGAAGTCGGGAAAGCCCGGGAAGTTTGAGCAGGCAAACCATGGAACCCTGTTTCTCGATGAAATTGGGGAACTGGATTTCGCTTTGCAGTCCAAGCTGCTCCGCGCGCTGCAGGATTTCAGAATTGTCCGACTGGGGTCTGTAGAGGAGCGCCAGGTCGATGTCAGGCTGATATGCGGCACCAATCGCAACCTCGAAAAGGAAGTCGCCAACGGAACCTTCCGATCTGACCTCTTTTACCGAATCAACGTGCTCAAGATTGAGATGCCTCCGCTGCGCGACCGCGCAGGAGACGTCCCGATGCTGTTCGAGCACTTTGTAGCGCTCTTTAGCAATCAATTCGGACGTCGCCCAGAGCCAATAAGCAAGTCGGCCCTCAAGCTTCTGGAGGCCTATCACTGGCCGGGAAATCTTCGCGAGCTGGAAAATCTGGCCAAGCGATATGTTGTTCTCGGCGGCGAAGACGGAATTCTCCCCAGTCTCCGAGATCCGCAGGAGATGAATATTTTTGCGACTCAGGCGATCGATCTGAATACCCCGTTGCGGATTCAGACGCGGAAGGCTTTACAGACGCTCGAGCGCAGAATCATTCTCGATGTACTTCGCGCCCACAAATGGAATCGCCGCAAAACTGCGCGGTCACTTGACATCAGCTATCGCGCTCTCCTCTACAAGATCAAAGAGGCCGGCTTGCCTCCTCTGCGTACGGTGAAGCCCAGAAATACAACGACATTGCCAGATATCGGTACGGAATAAACACCATGACATCGATTACTAGAAAAATAGTTAGATATATTGCGACTGTGGTCCCTGTACTTCTTCTGTCTAGCCTGGGCCTCTCAGCACAGCAGCAGTCGTCTTCGCTAAATATCAACCAGGGGCCCAGCGCATCACTGGAATCGGCAGCCGCTCCCAGCAATGCGACCGCGGTGCCGTCCCGTCAATATCGTGTAGGCGTTGATGATGTGCTCAGCATCAGCGTCTGGCATGAGCCGGACCTTTCGCGGAGCGTACCGGTGCGGCCAGACGGCCGTATTTCGTTGCCTCTTGTAGGTGAAGTTCAGGCAGCAGGCAAAACGACGCCGGAGCTTGAAGATGAATTGAAAGCAAGTTTATCTCGGTACGTTAAAGACCCTGAACTAACCGTTATTGTTGCCGAAATCCATAGTCAGCGTATCAATATCATCGGGCAGGTTCAGCACCCCGGAGCATTTGCTCTTACTCAGTCAATGGGTGTTCTAGATGCGCTTGCAGTCGCTGGAGGGCTCCGCGACTTTGCTAAGAAGAATAAGATCTACGTGCTTCGCGAAACTACGTCGGGACACCGCGCGCGCATACCGTTTAACTATAAGTCTGTCCTTCGCGGCAAGTCGGGATCACAAGACGTCCTTCTTCAGCCCAACGATACAGTGGTGGTCCCATGAAGACGCCTTTATCGTCAGTGCTAAGCCTATCTGCGAGCGGTCTGCTGCTCGCCAGCTGCAGTCTCGCGCTTGCGCAGCCATTACCGCAGCAACAAGCGCCTGCTACACCAGCTCAGAGTACCCCGAATGTTACCCAGGATCCAAGCTTGTCGCCCTTGGGCGCTATCCCTTCCCAGCCTGCGACCAGCCAGATACAACCTATAACGTCTGGTAGCTACAACACGGGGACTGTGAACACGACAGGCGGCATAATTAACTCCCATCCGGTGGATATTTTTAACCACACTACAACCTATCAGCCGCCTGAGAGTCACAGTGAGGACGTTACAGCTGAACCCGCCTATCCAGTGGAGCAGATAATGCTGACTCCTAATGTGTCAGAGCTCAACAGTAACGCCAGCTCTGTTCAGTACAATGACAGACGCTCTGGACCATTCAACCTTGGAATAGACGTCGACTGGGTGCTGACCTCAAACCTATTCAACAACTTCAGCAGCACGCAGACTACAGCCGGCAACTATTTTGACGTGTCTGTCCCAGTTGGGTTCGTGAAAAAGACAGCGACTACAAACTTCAATGCTTATTTCCGTAACTCTAATACCTTCTATCCGGCTTACTCCAGTCTAAATCACAGCTCCCAGATATATAGTCAGGACCTACAACATAAAAGTTCAGCATTAACTACGTGGGACTGGTCAATGGCTGGCGGAAGGATCATAAGTCTTGACGATTATCTTCCCCCAGTCATAGCAATCGGAAATACTGGCGTTACTCAGTCATCCCTCGCCAGTGGTCTATTGCCTCTATACAATGGAGCTTCTACCTTGGCTGTGACCCATCGCCTCACGGAAGAAGATACTGTCAGCGGATCGGTCACTGCTGGCTGGACTCAGGAGCCGCTCAGCGCCGCAACGTCTACACAGCCCGCTTTCCTGAATCGAGAAGCGACAGGGGCTGTCGATCTACAGTACCAGCGTGCCCTAAACCCCTATCAGTCAGTGGGAGTAGAACTCACTGACGTCTACGTAAAAGGTCTCTCCCCGGTTGGCACGAGCAATTTCACTTCGGCGCAAATAACTTTTCATCAGGCATTTACAAAGCACGGTTCCTTAAATGCTGGCATAGGTCCGTTATATAGTCATTCAGCCAGTACATATTTTCCTGTTCAGAATGACTATAGCTACACGGGGAATCTAGGTGTCTCGTACCAGACATCGTACGCAAGATTTGACGCAGGTTATGCCCGACTCTTTCAGTTGGGATACCTAGCCCCCGCTGCCCCGGCGCACTCTCTATATGCAACTATTGACCGTCCTATCACGCCTAAGATGGATCTTGTATTAGATACGCGCTATATATTGGCCCTGGCGCCTCCACACTATCAGGGAGGGCAATACAGCGATTTCGCGACATCACTAAGGCTGGGCTATAACATAACCCCCAATACGACTTTCTATGTGAATGGAGCTATTTTCCGCCAAGCTGGGCAGGGAATTAACATCGGCCGGAATGATTTCACTACTGGGATGTCCTACACATTCGGTAATCCCTTAACTCGATCTGGAGGTCGTTAAAATGGCTCGTAAATTACCCTCAAGCCCTCAGGAAATAATAGAGCTCCTCCGTCGCCGGATCTGGTGGATGATCATTCCCTTTTGTGTCGTGGCGGCGCTCTCAGTGGCTATTGGCCTTAAGCTGCCGAAACAGTATCAGTCTGAAACCGTAATTCTCGTCGACCCGCAGAAGATATCCACTGAATATGTCAAAACAGCTGTTACGAGTGACGTTACTGAGAGACTGCAAACGATTAAAGAAGAAGTGATGAGCCGCACTCGTCTCGAGCGTATAGCAGACGACCTGGGACTGTATAAAGAGAGCCGCCAAAGCGGCGGCCTTAATGCCGTCGTCCGTTCAATGCAGAAAGATATAACTGTGGACGTGATCAGAGGTTCCAATGCGCAAAATCCTGTCGACGGATTCAAAATCTCCTATACTGCCGCCACTCCGCAAATAGCTCAGATGGTCACGAAGAAAATAGCTGACCTGTTTATTCAGGAAAATCTACGTGTGCGAGATCGAGACGCGCAGGGCACAAGCCTGTTCATCAATGATCAACTCGCCAAAGTGCGGGAGCAGCTACAAGCTAAAGAAGAACAGATCAAAGCGTTCAAAGCCGCCCATATGGGCGCTCTTCCTGAGCAAGAAGGATCAAATCTATCTCTCATCTCCCAATATCAGGCCGCAGAGCAGGCTAACAGCGAAGCTATCGACCGGGCCAACCAGGAACGTACTTATCTTCGGTCGATGCTGAATATGAATGGTGCGAGCAATACAAATACTCCCGTCACGATTGCCTCTCCAATGGAGATGCAATTACAGGCGAAACGCGATCAATTATCAGCGGCGCAACAAAAATATACTGATTCTCACCCCGACGTCATCCGATTGAAGTCAGAAGTTGCGAGCCTTGAAAAGCAAGTCGCCCATCAAGGCACAAAAGGTCCTTCTCTCAGTGGAGCTGGCACACCATCTATAACGCAACAGTTGCAAAGCCAACTAGTAGCAAATGATCAGGAAATCAAGGCTAGAATAGCCAAACAGCGTGAACTGGAAGCACAGCTTAACAGACTCCAGGGCCGTGTAGAGAATCTTCCGGCGGTACAGGGTTCATTCCAGGACCTTAATCGCGACTACAGCGCCATGCAGAAAAACTATGAGTCATTACTGGAGAAGCAACAGATATCCGGTATGGCGGCGGAGCTTGAAAAGCATAACGACAGTGAAAGTTTCCGTATCCTTGATCCTGCTAATCTTCCGGCGCAACCCTCGTCGCCAAATCTCTTGCTAATAGATGCTGGTGGAGTATTAGCAGGTATCGTCTTTGGATTGCTATTCGCAATTGCTATTGACATGCGAGACCCTACGATCCACACAGCAGAAGAGTTTACGAATTATCTAGATGTCCCGATGATCATCGCACTCCCAAGCATCACGGATGAGATGCACGCGTCTCTGGGTCACAGGCCATAAACAATCTCATATCGCGATCGTGACGTAACGGTAGTCATCCAGTTGTACCCTGTTTGTGAGAGAGGAAATGTAATGACGATCAGCCTTAGGAAGGAGCAGAACATAGCTGCTATAAACCTGCAGTCGGAATCCTTCCAGTTAATTGATGCGCCACGCGAAGCTACTACACTTCAAGGCGGCGTTAACGGTCGAACCAAGTTAGCGTCATCGTATCTACCCACAGGTGGCGCTAGCGATCTGCTCTATCAGCCGCGCCATAACCACAATCTGGCCGATGTACAGTCAGACATTATCCTGGCACATGCGCTCACTCAGGAGCAGGAGAAGTGTGTCTATTTTCCACTCGAGCGCTATCGACTTCTGAGTACCAGAGTGCTTCAGGTTGCCAGAAATCTGAAGAGTAAGGTGTTTTTGATAACAAGCGCTATTGCCGAGGAAGGTAAGACGATCACCGCAGCAAATCTGGCGTTCGCTTTGAGTGGGGCATCATCGATACGAACCCTCATTATCGATCTGGACCTGAGAAGGCCCTCGCTGGCAACGAGGCTTGGAATCAAGGAATCGAGCAAAGCGTCGTCCTATATCACCGCGCCAGATTGGCATGAATGTATATGGGGACTCAAACCCAATCTTCACGCCCTGGTTTTGTCTTCACCTGCAGATCGCCCCGAAGAGGCGGTGCATAGTGAAGGAGTAAAGAAAGTATTAGAGGCTGCTCGCCAGGAATATGACATGGTGATTATAGATTCTGCGCCCCTTCTCCTGGCTGTGGATACACACGTGCTCTTACCGATGGTGGACCATGCGCTCTTGGTGGTCAGGGCTGATCACTCCCCCATTGCCTGCGCGCAAGATGCGGTAAAGATGCTAGGGGACAAGGCTCTGGGCTGTGTCCTTAATGATGTTAAGAAGATGAAGTACGAAGAGTACTACCGCGCATATTACAAGTAGGCTAGAGGCCATGATGGTCAAAGTATCCAATCTATATGTTCCTTCCAGGCTTTTACTTGTCGCTGGAATCGATATCGTTGTTGCATCTATGGCGTCCTTTGTTTTGTTGCGTGCCGGCCAATGGGAAGCCCAGAATATACAGCAGGGAGCACTGCTACCGCTCGGAGTTGCGCTATCTGTCGGCGTGTATCTCTTCTGCTTTTATCTGTTCGGCTTATACGATTTAGACGTTTCCTATAGTGTTCAACAAACATTGATCCGCTCACTGAAGGCGGTCTCAACGGGTATTCTACTTCTGATTCCTGTGTGGTACTGGGCACACGCTGGCGATCGCGGCGTCGTGGATATTGATATCTACCTTCTCATCTTTATAGTGTTACTTGGCTGCTATAGATACGGGACGGGATGGTTGCATAATCACATATTCCCTAAGCAGCGGGTGTTGCTCGTGGGTAGTGGGCCTGGAATTCAGCTTTTAATCGGCGCGCTCGAGGAGCGCAAGAGTTTAGATCTGCGCCTCGGTGGCATTGTGTCGTCGAAAGCTAAGGAGTTTTCCTCCAACATAAGTTTTGCGATCTGCGGAACTCTTGCTGACCTGTCTACTATCGCCGCCTCTTATGGTGTGGACAGGGTTGCCGTCTGCTCAGAGCTACACTCTGCATCTCTGCCCGCAGCGGACCTCTTGGACCTGCGTAGGTCTGGTGTTCATATCGACGATGCGGTTGCGTTGTATGAGAGGATAACTGGGCGAATTCCGGTAAAGCTTATTCGTGCGGCCCAGATGTCATTTGGTAAGGGCTTTGCGCCGTCCCATGTCTGGGGAGTGATAAGCCGTGCGCTTAGCGCTTTAGCGGCTGCTGTTGCCTTGATACTCACTGTTCCCATTTTCCTCGCAGTTTCTTTGCTTATCAAGATGGATAGCCAGGGCACTGTCTTTTATATGCAGGAGCGGGTGGGTCTAAACGGGAAAGTATTTCTTACCATAAAGTTTCGGTCAATGCGTACGGATGCTGAGACGTTAACAGGTCCGGTCTGGGCAAGCGATCACGACCCGCGTGTAACAAGAGTTGGTAGAATTCTGCGAACATTGAGGCTAGATGAATTGCCGCAACTATGGAATGTGTTACGGGGCGATATGAATCTAATAGGACCCCGCCCCGAGCGGCCCCATTTTGTCTCCGCCCTCAAGCAGCAAATACCCTACTATGACCTGCGGCATTGTATTCCTCCCGGGATTACGGGATGGGCTCAAGTGTCCGCAGGTTATGGAGCTACTGTCGAGGAGTCGGAGCAGAAGTTAGAGTACGACCTGTTTTATGTCAAGAATAGGTCTATTTGTCTCGATGCGGCGATAGTTGTCAAGACCATTAGAATTATGATTTCGGGAAAGGGCGCAAGATAACGTGTGGCGACTGATTCCCGATTTGTTAACGGTGACCCTTAGTGGGATGGCACTAATGGTGTCTGCATATATCCTCTTTTTTGCTGTCATGGGTATCAGGCTGAAGCGTAGGGTGGCAAGCGAGTTGACAGGCGATGTTACTTATAGGGTCCTAATCCTCGTTCCTGCACATAATGAAGGGGTAGGCATAACGGCATGTATAAGAAGCATTAATGATCTCCAATATCCGCCGCATTTAGTCAGGCTGGTTGTTATTGCAGATAACTGTAGTGATGACACTAGTGAAATAGCGAAAGAGTGCGGAGCAGAAGTATGGAGCAGGAATGACATAACCCAGCGCGGAAAGGGTTATGCTCTGGCCTGGGCATTTAATAAGGCGCAGTCAGTATCATATGACCTGGCGCTTATCGTTGATGCTGATTCGGTTGTAAATCGTGATTGCGTCACAAATATGGTGATGAGATACGATGCACTCCGGAAGTGTGGCATCGATGCAGTGGCATTGCAGGCAAGATATGAATTTGAAAATGCCGATGTGAAACAGCAATCCTTTAATACTCTCACTCGCCTTTCTAAGGCAGCTGAGAATAGATTTACTTATCTGCCCCGCACATCTATGAAGTTAGTAAACCTTTTGCAGGGGAATGGTTTCGCACTTTCTTATACTGCGCTGCAGCGTGTTCCATTTGTCGCAGGCTCCATAGTTGAGGATGCTGAATACGCCATAGACTTGGCGTTAGGTGGGGTTCCGGTTGCTTATGTGGATGACGCGGTTGTAGTGTCTCGGATGACTTCTAGCATGAGGGATGCTGGACCTCAACGCATCCGTTGGGCAAGTGGAATGATTAAGCTAATGGTGCATTCAATTCCTAGACTGATCTCAGGGGCGATACGCAAGCGCGACTGGAAGCTAGCTGAGGGCGCGATAATGCTTTTATGTACGAGTCGAATGATATTGGTGTACATAACGGCCTGCGCATATATGTTGCTGCTGCTTCATCATGATGGGACACTTGGTGGTATATCTTTTGGCACTTTAGTGTTGAGCACCCTGTTTCAGGGATGCTATTTATGGTGCGTTTTAAAAAGATCTTCCGATGAGCAAATATCGGGGGCAACAATCATGGGAATTCCCCTATATTGGGGCTTCTTATGGTGTATCCAATTATGGGCTTCAGTTGGATTTGGACGAAAAGAGTGGAAGCGGACGGTACGGTGAGAAGTCCACAGCAAGACAATCCTGCCAATACGAATCGGACGTGTGTGAACTTCCGTGGTTTATGGGATGAAGGATATGTCCCATTCATTTCCATTGTTATTCCGGTCAGAAACGAATCAGCAACTCTTCCAAGCCTGCTGCAGGAATTGATATTGCAGCACTACCCAAAAGATAGATACGAGATAGTAGTGGCCGATGGTGTGTCGAATGATGGCACTGCCGTTCTCGTGAAAGAATTGGCTCTTACTGCCAGCGTCCAGGTAAGGTTAGTTACCAATTGGGCGATACGATCTGGAGGCGGCAGGAATGTAGGGGTTCAGACGGCCAAAGGAGATATTATCGTTTTTATCGATGGGCATTGTAGTATCCCGTCACGTCTGCTACTCCAAAACACCGCATCATTGATGGCTATGACAGGGGCTCAGTGCCTTAGTCGCCCTCAGCCCTTGGTCGCTGCGACGTCTTCTCGCTTTGGGGCTGTAGTTGCAAATGTAAGAGCCTCATGGCTAGGACACGGCCGTGATTCATTGATTTACGATATGGAGCGCTCTGGTTTTGTAGATCCGACTACATCTGGTGCCTCTTATCTCAGGGCCGTCTTCGACCGTGTAGGTTACTACGATGAATCGTTTGATGCATGTGAAGACTGCGATTTCAATCTGAGGGTCAAAAAGGCCGGAATGCTAGCCTATACAGATCCTTCACTTGCAGTAAATTATGTGCCGCGTGGCAGCATACGTGGTTTGTGGAAGCAGATGGTCCGTTATGGCAGAGGGAGGATTAGGCTGATGCGAAAGCATCCTGACTACTTATCCTTAAGCCAGTTAGCGCCCGCTGTGCTTGTTGCATGTGCGGTAGGCCTTATACCGGCTTTGTATCTTCCTGCGGTCGTGGGATGGATCCCCGCAACTGTAGTAGCCTCGTTTACTATGCTAATCCTGTTGTGCTCGCTTCAGTTGTCGCTACGTCATGGCGTGGATCACCTTTGGAGAGGTCCGCTCGCATTTGTTTGTATTTATGGTGGGTTAGGAGTAGGTATGCTTCTCGAAGTGGCTTCTAGGAAGCAAAGAAGGGTACCCAGCCTGGCGTGACTAGGTACGCGCTGATTTATCTGAGAATCGTTGAAGATAGACGCGAGTTCTTGGGAAGTGAAGGGAGGTGCGCTCATCTGTAACTACAGCATCTGCCATAGAGATGCGCGGGATAGATAAGGGCCGCGTATAACGTGTGACATAGCCATTATCTGTCGTAAGGCCATAGCTATACCCCGCCTCAGCTGCAAGCTCGATTACGCGATGATCATATCCGCCATTTGGATAGGCGAGCTGTGTTATTTCTCGACCTAGCTTACGCGCGATCATTTGTCGCGAGCTAACAAGATCTTCCATGATATGCTCCGGCTGTTCTACTTTCAGGGTAGAGTGATTCATGGTGTGTGAACCAAAGGTCATGCCATTATTAGCCATTATGCGAGCTTCGTCCCACGTCATAAAGCGACGCACGCCATCTCCCGCTACACGGTAGATATCCTCAAGATGTGCCAACATCATATGCTTGGCATCCATGGGCAGTTGCTTCAGGCGACGTGCCCAGAAGTGCATTTCAAGGGAGGAGGAATTACATGTGGTCCACTTGCGCAGATCATTTTGCAGTAGATGCAACTGCTCGCGACTTTTGCAGGAGCGCCAGATTCTTACGAACCTCTCTTCCGGTAGCAGCCTATTTGTTCCCATCAAGCCTGGGCAGATGAAAACGGTAGCTGGTACACCGTAGCGCAACATGAGTGGGTAGGCGAGCGAATAGGTGTCTTCCCAGCCATCATCGAAAGTGAGGGCGACTCTTTGTAATCCGTCTAGACTGCCTTGGCTCTCGACCAGCTGTTGAAGGGGAACTACTCGAAATTCTCTCTGCAGAAGTATCAAAAGCTGCTCAAAGACGGTATCCGTCATGGCTATTTGACGCTCGTAGCAAGTATCAATCGATGCCTGTGGTAGGACACGATGAAAGGTAAGGACAATGCCACTTCGTGTCGAGCGAAACCGGCGGAGGGCAGTCACTAGACCGCTTCGATCGATTACGGAGGCCAGGCTCAATTTGATTCCTAAACGCATGACAGATTTACAGATGACCTCAAGACTTCCTGGAATTCGGTCATATGAGATGCACGTCAATGGCCAAGAGGCAAAGTGGGGTCTGCCTGGTGCAACATCGTTTCTTGCGGACTCCGACATTCATGCGAATATCGATGCACATACCCTCTGCAAAGTCGGCACTCCGATTGCTTGGAATATCTGTTGGAAGTGCAAAAGTGAAATGTTATGACCTATTTGAGGGCAAACAGCTGATGGCGAATGAGCCATGCAGCGCAGGTGGTGATCGGACCATACCCCCCTTAAAGGCACTGATGCTGATTGATGGCATGGAGTCGATAACGGCGGGGGGGACGGAACGTCAGTTTCTGCAGCTAGCTCAGATTGCCAAGAGTTGTGGAGTGAAGCCATGGATAGGAATCCTCCGAAAGACAGAATGGCTGACTGAAGAGATCGCTGGGTGTCCAGTTCAGCATTTTGATCTGCATACACTCAAATCGATTACTGGCTTGCGGGAGATGGCGAGAGTTGTGTCTTGGATCAAGGCACAGCGATTCGATGTACTCCAGACTTTTTTCTCAGACTCCAACCTCTTCGGCCCACTCTTGGGTCGGCTAAGTGGTATTCCCGTGATTACCGGAACGCGCCGCTGTCTAAGCGATCCGGCGCAACTCCCTAAGCCGTGGTCTCAGTTGATATATCAATTCCGCAACGCGATGGTCGATAACGTCATAGCAAATTCTATGGCTGTGATGCAGTCGGTACTAGACGTTGAGAGATTCAGCCCATCGAAGCTGGACGTCGTCTATAACGGTGTGGATCTGCAGGCTTTGAGGGTCGCCCGTCATCAAGGTCATCAAGTGCGCAGCGAATTGCATATCGGGAAAGAGCATTTGCTGGTTGGGAATATTTCGGGTCTAAGGAAGGTAAAAGGGCTGCCGACTTTTCTGAAAGCTGCCTCCATTGCGGCAAAGAATGATCCTAAGCTCCGCTTCGTCATTGTTGGGGAAGGGGATATGCGTCCAATGCTCGAGCAGATGATCACTAGCGAAGGATTAGAAGAGGTTGTCAGCTTGGTTGGTGCGCAACACGATGTTCGACCATATCTTGCGGCCATGGATATAGCAGTTCTCTGCTCCACTGCTGAAGGACTTTCGAATTCACTTCTTGAATACATGGCTGCTGGCCTCCCCATTATTGCCACGGATGTGGGAGGAAATCGCGAGGTTGTGGGGGATGTGGGCATTTTGATACCCCCGGAAAAGCCGGAGGATTTGGCATCCGCCATCCTTTCCCTTCGCAGCGCGGATCGTCGGCGGGAAATGGGGCAAAATGCCTACCAAAATGTTGGGCGTTTCGACATCAGGATAGCTGAACAAAGGATGGCGGATCACTTTCGGCGATATGCCCAGAATCCCAAAATCAGGCGCCGTAAGAAGCAGGAAGAATAAGAACAAGGAAAACAGCGTCGAAGTAGCGGCTAGTAAAGAACTGAAAACAAGATACTGTCACGGAACTAAACGTGCATACGTAGCTGTGAACTAAGTCAGTTAGCAAGCGGAAGGCGAATATAGACATGAATACGGCAGTTGATCAGCATCCAGAGATGCAAGCAATAAAAAATCGGACAGCGCAGCTTGGGGTTGTAGGTCTTGGATACGTTGGGCTGCCTTTGGCTATGCTTTATGCACGGGCAGGCTTCCAGGTCACAGGGTTTGATGTTGATGAATCCAAGGTGAGTGCGTTAAACGCAGGGCGCTCCTACATCCAGCGGATTCTCCCCGAAGAAATTCAACAGCTAAGAGAGCAAGGGTTCTCTGCTACCGATGACTACCATCTTGTCAGCAAGATGGATGCAGTAATGATCTGTGTGCCCACGCCACTCGACGAGCACCAGGGTCCGGATATGCGCTTTATTGAATCAACAGCTAAAGCGCTTGCGCCGCATCTCCGTGCCCGTCAACTAATTATTCTTGAGAGCACAACCTACCCTGGGACTACCGAGGAAATTCTGGTTCCTCTTCTGGAGGCAGGAAATGCTCAAGGACTTAAATGCTACCGGGATGGCATGGACGAATCGTGCTGCTTTCATGTAGCGTACTCGCCTGAACGTGAAGATCCAGGCAATACACAGGTAGATCGGCCTGATATTCCCAAGGTGGTAGGTGCGGTTTCTGCCCACAGTGGTGCGCTCGCGGGGGAATTATATCGTTCAATATTCAAACGCATCGTGCCGGTCTCGAGTCCAGCTGCGGCGGAGATGACAAAGCTGCTTGAAAATATCTATCGGTGTGTGAATATCGCACTGGTGAACGAGCTTAAGCTGCTCTGTCAGCGACTGAATCTGGATATTTGGGAGATCATTCAGGCAGCTGCGACCAAGCCCTTTGGCTTCCAAGCCTTTTATCCTGGCCCTGGTCTCGGCGGACATTGTATTCCGATCGATCCATTTTACCTGTCATGGAAAGCTAAAGAAGTTGATTTTTCAACACGCTTCATTGATCTCGCCGGCGAGATCAATACGTCAATGCCATACCATGTCATTGACTCCGTAGCAGCAGCATTGAATGATCGCTGCTTGTCCATCAAGGGAAGCCGGATATTGGTGCTCGGCCTCGCATACAAGAAAGACATCGACGACCTACGTGAGTCACCGTCGCTGACGCTTATTGAACTGCTTAGAAAGCGAGGCGCAAATGTGTTCTATAACGATCCATTCTTTCCCGCAGTAGGTCATGGTCGGCATTACGCCCTGAATCTCACCTGTACGCCACTGGATAATCTGGGGAGCTACGATTGTGTTCTTATTGCAACCGATCACTCGGACTACGACTATGAGGCGATTGTTAGAGAATCGAAGCTCGTTATTGACACAAGAAATGCAACGGGCTCAATCCATGCAGACAATATAGTGCGCTGCTAAGCAAAAAAGGATTCGTAACGCCAGGACAAGAAAAGAGGAATATATGGCACGCTTTTGTATAACTGGATCTGCCGGATTTATTGGTTCTTCGTTGGCAAGATATCTTGTAAGTCAAGGCCATGAAGTTATTGGTATAGACAATCTGATAACAGGTCGTCTTGAAAACTTACAAGATGTTCGAGATGAGATGGAGTTTCATTGTCTTGATGTTCGAGATAGAGACTCAGTTACCCCGCTCCTAAAAGGAGTGGATGTTGTTTTCCATGAAGCAGCCTTGCCGTCGGTACCTAAATCCATCCTGGATCCGGTCGCAAGCCATGGGGCAAATATAGAAGGCACCTTCGCACTCCTGCTGGCCGCTAGGGACGCAGGCGTAAGACGTGTTGTATATGCAGCGTCTTCTTCGGCGTATGGGGAGTCGCCCAGCCTGCCGAAGCATGAAGAGATGCCCACATCCCCCATTTCTCCCTATGCTGTTCAGAAATTGGCTGGCGAGCATTACATGCAGAGTTTTGCCCGCGTATATGGCATGGAAACGGTCTCTCTGCGCTATTTCAACGTATTTGGCCCATACCAGGCAGCGGACTCCCCGTATTCGGGAGTACTCGCCAAGTTCATTACGGGGATGCTCGCGCAGACTGCGCCAACCATATATGGGGATGGATCACAAAGTCGCGATTTCACCTACATTGACAATGTGATTGCAGCCAATATGCTGGCAGCATCTGCTGCAGCAAATTCCGTGAGTGGCAAGGTATATAACGTTGCTTGCGGTCAGCGCTATAGCCTTCTTGAGACCTGCAATCTTCTGATGCCTATCACTGGGTACCAGTGTCAACCTATCTTTGCTGCGGCCCGTAATGGGGACATACAGCATTCCATGGCGGACATTTCAAAAGCCAGGCGCGATCTTGGCTATGAGCCATCGGTCTCCTTTGAAGAGGGATTGCGGAAAACAGTCGCATGGTATTCACAAAATGACGGCGCGGCTAATCGTCCCGCGGTGAGTATTGCTATTTAGAGCCAAGATTGGATGGTATGCACAGCTGGAGTCATATGGACATAAGACATCATTATCAACCTAACGCAACGGTCCATCAGTTATTCGTTGAAGCTGCTGTAACTCATTCGGATAAGATTGCCTTGGTGGCTGAGGAGGGCTGCATTAGCTATGCAGATCTCTTCAACTTCGCTCAGAATTTCTCTATCCTCCTTAGGAAAGAATATGCAGTTGTTTCTGGGGATATGGTAGGCCTAGCTGCGGGGAGGTCATTAACTACCATTGGAGCCATTCTCGGAATATTGATGTGTGGCGCTGCATATGTTCCATTCGATGTGGCAGGTTCGCCGCCATTATTGTTGGCACGCCAGATAAAGGACAGTGGTATCAGCCTTGTAGTTGTGGACAGCAAAAGCTCAACGCAGAGCTGTTCCAGATGGTGGGAGGGGGTGCGAACCCTACCAATGCCGGAGTCCTTTGAAAAGCTGCAGCCACTTGGGGAAGTAAACTCAGTCTTTTATGGCGGTCCACAAGATCCGGCGTATGTCATGTTCACCTCTGGCTCTACTGGAACTCCGAAGGGAGTTGTCGTTCCACATCGGGCAGTGACACGGCTAGTGTCTGCTCAAGAGTATATTCAGTTCGATTCGGAACAGCGATTTTTACTTCACTCGCCATTGAGCTTTGATGCTTCCACGCTTGAAGTATGGGGCGCTCTTCTTCATGGCGCAACCTTGGTCATCGCTCCGGATCGTGTCCTAAGTCTCGAGGACTATGCTCACTTGGTTAAGAGATATCATGTGACAACGCTCTGGATGACTGCGGCTATGTTTCATCTTGCCGTACAACACTCGCCATCCATGTTTATGCCCCTCAGGCAGTTACTTGTAGGTGGCGACGTTGTGAGAACTGACTGTGTTGTGGAGGTACAGCGTTCCTGCCCCCAGCTGCAGATTGTGAATGGCTACGGCCCGACAGAAAGCACTACATTTGCATTAACGTATCAGGTGCCGAAGCATTTCGAGTCAACTGCGCCGCTTCCAATAGGCGTACCGATTGCGCACACGAACGTCTACATTCTCGATGAGCAGCACAGATTAGTAGAAGCAGGAGAGGCTGGGGAATTAGCCATTGGCGGCGAAGGAGTAGCCCTCGGATATATTTCACAGCCCGAGTTGACTGAGAAGCGCTTCCTGCCAAGCCCTTTCGGTGCAAAACACGATCGACTCTATCTCACAGGTGATCGCGTGAGGCGAGATCTCTATGGAATTTACCACTTCCTGGGACGGTTTGATCGTGAACAGAAAATCGCAGGTAGGCGTGTTGATTTGGATGAAGTAGAGGCGCTGCTGGCAGAGCACCATTCCATCCGGCAGGCGGCAACTTTAACATTGGCAGGTGAAGATGAGGAGAAACAACTCTATGCAGCTGTTGCTGTTAACGCTGATATCTACGATGGCGCTGCTGTCCGCGACTATTTAGCCTCCCGTCTTCCTAAATCGTGCCTGCCACTCCAGATAATTGTCCTTCCCCAGCTTCCACTGAATTCAAACGGGAAGCTGGACAGAACACAAATACGACAACTTATCGTAGATCGATTAGCACCGGCTAAGATCGAGCCGGATGCATCTATTGCATCCGCTAGCACTCTGGAGACGGTATTACTGCTCTGGAGAAAGCTCTTGAACCAGGATGCGCTTGATGAAGATGCTAACTTCTTTGATTTGGGAGGGAACTCTCTCTTGTTGATCGAGATGCATGCGGCGCTTAATAAGAAATATCCACAACTGGTGGACATGATGGACTTATTCACCGCAACTACTCCGTCTAAAATCAGTGAGCTTATTGATAGCAAACAGTCGTTTTTGAGCCAAGGCAATATCGCTGTATAAGCGGCAGTCAGGAGGCATATTATGGAAACAATTGCGAAGCAAACTAGTTCAGCTGGAACATCAATAATGGCTCCGAACAGTGAATTCCGGGAGAAGTTCGATCGGAAACCCTTTCTCGTCTCGCACACTCTGCTCGCAGATCATCCATTATTCACACTTTCAAGGTTACGTGAGTTGGCAAGGTATCTGCGAGATCATCACTGCGACATTGTCTGGGATGCAGGCGAGGTAGGTATAGGTCAGCGATGGAATGAAGTGCCACGCAAGAATCTTACCGTGGACGATGCCTTGGACCGGATAGACCAGGTTGGTGCATGGATTGTACTCAAACAAGTCGAACGTGCCCCGGAGTACGGGGCGCTTCTGGAAGCGTTTATGCATGAAGTGAGTGAAAAAACTGGTCGGGATATCATGAAAGAGCAGAAGCAGATGGATGCTATTCTCTTCATCACCTCTCCTAACCGTGTTACCTCATACCATATCGATCGGGAGTGTAACTTTCTCTTGCAGGTATCCGGAGATAAGCAGATAAGTGTCTTTGATCGAGAAGACAGGGAAGTGCTGCCAGAGGAGGAAATTGAAACATTCTGGTCTGTTGATAACAATGCCGCCCGCTATAGGCCAGAGTATCAGAACCGAGCTTCTGTCTATGACTTAAGCCCTGGAAAGGGCATCCATATCCCTGTCAATTGTCCACATTGGCTACGCAATGGAAATAATATTTCTATTTCCTTCAGCGTGAGCTATCAATTCAAAGATACGCGGAGAAAATACATATATCAATCCAACCATTACTTGCGCAAGATGGGTTTGAAACCAACCCCTCCCGGACTATCTCCGGCGAAGGATAAGGTCAAGTGTATGGTGATGGACCCGCTGGTCAAAATTAAGGCAGCCATGTCGTCAATGGCTAAGTGATCTAGTCTCGACCATCTGTGAGAGAGCTTCGATTGCATGTTTAAGCTCTAGTGGATCTGGTGCTTCATTAGATTCCATCTGCTGTTCGATGAAGAGTGCGAGCTGCGTGCCCTCCTCCAGTCCGAAAGTCCCGAGCACCCCAGCTAGCTTATGGGCTGTTGCCGCAGCTTCATTTCTTAGCGCGGGGTTGGAGTGACAGTCACTTAGTTGTTCCTGGCTCTGTCGCAGTAGAGATATCCTTCCTGTGATGCTGGCCAGATGTTTTGCCCAGAGCTGTTCGAGGAGTGATTCTAAATTTGGCTGCATGTGACTCATGCTGAATCCTGCCATCCAAGGGCTTCGATAATCTGTTGCGACAGCTTAAGAGGGTCAAATGGTTTCAGTAAGATTGAGTTAAATCCCAGCCCGGCAAATCTACGCTGCTCATGCCCTTGAACTTTAGCAGTCAGCAAGATCACTGGAATACCTACTGTAGCTGGATTGTTCTTTAATTCTTGAAATGTAGAGGGCCCATCCATCCCGGGCATCATTACATCCAATAAAATTGCGTCTGGTTGAGCCTCTTGTGCCTGAAGAATCCCACTCGGCCCGGAGTTAGCTTTGCTAACAGTCCACCCTGCCACCATCTCTAGACTGAGTGCAGCAACTTCACGTATATCGTCTTCGTCGTCGATGATTAGGATGTGCTTTTGCATACATCTCCACACTTATAAAATTGCGGAAGTTGCTTCCTGATACTCAGATAAATGCATCGACTCCTGTTGAAGTCGCAGCAGCGAAGACGCAAACAAGATTACTTGCTGTGGATGAAGCGTGGCCTTTGCGAAAAAGTCGCTAGGGTGAAGATGTAGTTGCGCCCGCTCCGGGCCGGAAATATCAGCGGTTGAATAGAGAAGAACCGGCTGTCTATATTGGCATTTCCTTGGTAAAGAGCGAAAGATAGTCAGCTTGTCATCTCTCATCGCTATATTGATCAAGGTTAGATCTGGCTGCCAAGTGCTGCAGAGTTTGACCGCTTCCTGGTAGGTCTTAACTAGCGTAGCCTGAATATTCCTGCCGTTCAGTGCAGAGGCAATTATCTTGCTTATTTCTGGGTCGTCCTCAACGATGAGGATGTTCGCCATTTTCTTATCATTGCTGAGAGCGCGTACCAGGGTTTCTGTTCTCCACAGGTCATTAATTGGTGCTAGCGCCCACTGATCATCCATGTGATGTTGTTTTACTGAGTGCAGCAGACTTCCCATGATGATTGGGACAGTATGGGTTGCACCTTCACTTCTCAATGTATGGATGGTCTGCCAGCCATTTAGTCCCGGAAGTGATAGATCAAGGAAGATAGCTCCTAATTTAGCCGTGTTAGCCAAAGCCATGGCTTGCTGTTCATCTCTGGCCTCCAGGGCCTGGTGTCCCTTATTCTCAAGTCCCGCAACAATAGCTCTTCTTGTTGACGCTGACGCCGAGCAGATGAGGACACTATCTTTCCTCGTGTCCTCCCCTTTCAATTGCCGATGCGTCTCGTTGGAAGGTAGGAAGAAAGTGAATGTGGCGCCTTTTTCAGCGTTGCATTCTGCCCATATACGTCCGTGGTGTTGGTGGATAAGCGCGCGGCTAATTGCCAACCCGAGCCCTGTGCCACCCTTCTGGCGGGAATCTGAAGCATCTACCTGTTGAAATCTGTCAAAGATGGTCTCGAGTTTATCGGGAGGAATTCCGCGGCCAGAGTCAATCACTCGTAATCTGATGCCACCAGCGACAGCATCAACAATGATCTTGACCATGGAATCTGGAGGGGAAAACTTAATTGCATTGCTGATTAGGTTAGTAATTACTTGGAGGATGCGATCTGGGTCGGCTTCGATCTCCAGCGCTGCTGCGTGTGCTTCAAGTGAAATGCGTGACGCCTCGCCCATTGGCGTGAGGGCATCGATAGCCTGCTGGACTAGTTCTTTCAAGGAGACAGCACGGAGAATAAGGGGAGCACGGCCTGATTCCAATCTCTCAAGATCAAGAATATCGTTGATAAGTCGCACCAGGCGGTCAGAGTTAAAAACAGCGATGCGCAATAGATTCGCGGCCTTTTCGTTGACGTTGCCTATCAGCCCGGCAGAGAGCAGGCCGAGTGCTCCACGAATCGAAGTTAATGGCGTCCGAAGCTCGTGACTGACGGTAGCTACGAACTCATCCTTCATCTGGTCAAGAGCCGTCCGCTCACTGATATCGTGAAAACTGATAACGCTTCCTGTGATTACGCCATGCTCCATAAGGGGAGTAAGAGAGAATTCTACGGTGAAAGATGTATCGTCCTGCCGATAGAAAGTCTCTTTCGTCGTCGCGGAATTTCGAGGTTTTAAAACATCGAATATGCTGCAGGTTTCCCGTGTGCAGCTTGCGCTTAGAGGAGCGTGGATTAATGAATGAAAATGGAGGCCTATCAGCCTGGACGCTGCTGTCCCCAGCATGCGCGTGGCTGCTGGGTTAGCAAAGTCTATCCGGCCTAGTCCATCCACGCAGAGAATTCCATCCGCCACAGAATTAAGAATCACTTCGCGCTGACGGTATAACTCGTGAATCCGTGACTCTTGCATGGATCGTGCAATAAATTGTCCGAGCGATGCACATATAGTCTCTACTGTCGCGACCATCTCGGGATTCTCGGTAATCCTGCGGTGCGAGAAGAACTCCATAACAGCTATGACTTTATTGCCGGCCCGGATAGGGATTGCCCATCCGCTCATAAGGCTGTTTGCAATGGCTGCTTGGCGCCTTTGCAGGCTAAGCTCCTCGGCTTCTGGTCCTGTCCAAATTGGGCTGCCTTGAGACCAGGTTTTACCTGGTAATCCGTCTCCGCGGCGGAACGAACTATTGGCAGTTTCTCTGAGAAATTCTTCACATGGCCAATCCGGAGATACCCACGCGCCCCTGAAGCCTAGAGTCTCTTCCGCTTCATCCAGTGTCCAGATCGAAGCGAAGTCCCATCCCAGCCCATCGCTCATGGCCTCCGCCACTGCAAGCAGCGCCTCAGTTGCCTCTGTAGATTCAACCACTAACTGGCTTGCCTTCAGTTGCAATGCGAGCATCCGCGCACGTCGATTCTGAGTCGTAACATCGCGGAATGTGCAACGAATGAAGCTAGCGTTGCCTGCGCCCCGGATGCAGCTCAGGCTCGCTTCGAATTCAGTTAGCTCGCCGTCTTTATTCCGCATCTGCAGGCTGCCGCATTCCACCCCAAGGCTATTTTTTGCCCGTCTGAAGAGTGCTGCTGCCTCGGCCTGCGCTTCGGGAGGAAAGGCGGATTCGAAACTGATTAGCTCTTCGAAGGAGTGGACATCTCGCCCAAACTGCTCCTGCCATGTTGAGCTGACACGGATATACTTACCGCGCAAGCTGAGGATGGCCATTAGTTCTGCAGAATTATCGAGGCTCTCGGGGAGATAGTTGAGTGTAGGGTCATCATGACCCTCAGGCTGGGGTGCAACCGGAACAAGATCGCTTGGCTGGGGGGTGATGTTACTGCCTGCGGATTCATAGCGCGCTGTAACAACGGTGGCGATCAAAGCCCCGGCAGTTATCAACAAAGCGTCCAGCTGCCATGCTCGTACCCCCGCATGGAACAGGCGCAACACTATAATCGAGACGCCGCCCCCGAACGCGAGAGCAGCGATAATTGCAGAAGCCAACCTGTGTCGTAGCCAGTTCACGTTCCGTCGCCAAAGAGCTGACAACGCTGACGACTGGAGAAAAATAAGAACGAAGCTTGCGTATAGTTTTAGTGTCTTACCGCTACCGGTAGTATAGATACATAGATGCTGGCTATCTAGCTCTTTCTTCTAGTACCGCTTTATTTCAGTACGGTTGAAGACGCTAGCCAGATTCATGCCCGATCGATATGCGGAGTCAGGATTTCGTATGCAGTTGCAGAAGAAACTTCCTGAGGATGGGCTCAGCCGGCGCGCTGCGTATTGCGAACCCGAATCGCGACCCCGCGTTCAAAAGGGATCAGGTTTGAGTTGATGTCTGAACGTTTGGCAGCTGTGGAGCTACGCCGTAGTGTAGACCGGTAGGCAAACCAGAACCATATAAATACGCCGAGATAAAAGAGGCCGATAATTTCTACAAAAAAGACCACAGCAGCTCTCCGGGGCTGGGGGGAGTCAACCAGTTTTTACAGATTGCAAATCGAATAGTACGCCTGCTCCGGGATCACTGACCAGCAGAATTTTTGATTGCAGAGGATAATTCGCGTTTCTACTTCTGTCGCCCGGGCTGGGGCTGTGTGGCAGCCCCAGCGCCGTTTGATGGGATCAAGCGGTCACCGGCTCCAGCAGGCGTGACCACCGCCGCTCCCGGCGGTCCGCGTAAGCCCCTTTATGCCAGGCATATCCGGCAATCAGCGGTACAGCGATTGTGGCTTCGCTGTACACCATTTGTTCAAATGTGGTGTCAACTTTACCCCATGAACTCGCCTCTTTCAACGTGCTTGAAGAAAGAGCTCCGTCTCGCACATCTGCCACCGTTACCTGGATTGCGTACTTGTGCATGGGTGCTTCCGTGCCCAGGATGTCAGCAGCGACGACGATATCCTGCGCAAAGTTCTTCGGTACACCGCCGCCGATCATCAGCAACCCTGTAGTAGGGTTAGCGATCTTGAGCTGGGTCAGCTCGTAAAAGTCTTTTGCTGAGTCGATGGAAACTTTCGGCTTGCCTTGACGCGCATGCTGATGGGCTACGAGCCCGAAACCGGCTGAGCAGTCGCTAAATGCAGGACAGAAGATTGGGATGTCCTTCTCATAAGCGGCGAGCACAATCGAATCGGCCCCGCCCCTTGCCGGGGTCTTGCCTTCCTGTTCGAGATAGCCGCCCATTGCCCGAATGAACTCACGCGAGCTATAGGGTCTGGGTTCCAGAGCGTTGGCTATCTTTTCAGTCGTTTCATCACAGATGCGGAGCTCTTCTTCATCGATCAGCGTGTCGTAGATGCGATCGATCATCAGTTCGCGAAGGGTCGCGTCTTCGGTGCCCTGCTTGTAGAGCTCGTCGGCGATCCAGTGTTTGAACCCGAGTGCTTCAAAGAAATCCTGATCCACGATGTTTGCGCCAGTCGAAACCACGGCATCGACCATGTTGTTACGGAGCAGATCAATAAAAACCTGCTTGAGTCCAGCGCTGATCAACGATCCGGCCAGACACAGAATAACTCCGCATTCCTGGTCGCGAAGCATTCGCTCATAGATAGAGGCGGCTCGCGCCAGATCCCGCGAGCTGTAAGCCATATGCTGCATAGCATCGACGAGCGCCGTGACGTTATGCTGCTTGATGTCGATGTGTTGAATGGGCTGCTTGAGAAGTTCCTGTTTCGTAGGCATAACTATCACAGAATATCAAAGCTTACTGGCGCCTCCCCGTGCCATCTATGTGAATTTCAATAACCGATCTTTAACTAATCTGGATGCCTCTTCCGGGTATACTCGCGGGGATGAGACACCTTTCCGCCGCCCGCCGTACGATTGCTGCGCTTGCAATGCTGTCGCTCTTCGCTCCTCCACCGTCTTTTGGCTGGGGCAGGGAAGGCCACCTCATGATCAACCGGCTGGCTGCTGAATCTCTGGCATCAACGCTGCCGGCGTTTATGCACACCCCTGCTGCGATTGATGAGATTGAATATCTCGGGCCTGAGCCAGATCGCTGGCGTTCGCCTGCCGAGCCTGAATTGAACGCCGAACAGGCTCCGGATCACTTCATCGATCTTGAACTGGCAGACCTCATCGGGCCCCTCCCTCGGCGCCGCTACGACTATATTGCGGAGATTTATGCCGCCAGCTTGACCCACCCGCATCTGGCTGACCAGCTTCGCCCGGAACGGGTCGGCTTTCAGCCCTATATCGTCAGCGAAGTCTGGGAGCGTCTCAAATCAGCGATGCGCGACTATCGCGAACTCAGCGCAAAGCATGCCGACACCAGGCCTGTCGAGGCCGCTATCCTTTTCTATTCAGGATGGTTAGGCCATTATGTGGCGGACGGAGCGCAGCCCCTGCACGTTACTGTTAATTACAACGGCTGGGCGGAAAAGGAAAACCCGAACGGCTATACCACGGATCATAAAATCCACTCCCAGTTTGAAAGCGTCTATGTTGGCGCAAATATCAAGCCCAACCAGGTCAAACCGCTGCTAACCACTGAGCACGCTGTTTCCGATGAGTGGACGGACTACTTGGCTTATCTGCGCCACTCGGCAACGCTTGTCGAGCGGGTCTACCAGTTGGATAAGGCGCACGGATTTGACGGCGCCGGCACGCCCGAGGCCAGGCAGTTTACTCAAGAGCGGCTTGCTGCGGGTGCCAGCATGCTGCGCGATATGATCGACGCCGCCTGGGAGCAAAGTGCACAGCCCGTCCCCGACTGGCATGGATGAACGCTTCACTCCTGAATCGCAGCCCGCGTTCCCTGATGGAAGACGATTTGCCACCTCGTATCCCGCAATACCCATATCGAGCACCGAAGAGCAACATCTACTTTGCCGGACGGCTCCTCCCGGCGGCTGGAATGGTAGGTGAGAAGCGCTGCACTCTCGGCGAGCCATTGCACCTGGAATTTGTCGGCCATAACTTCGGCCGCCGCTTCCGCTCCCAGGTCTGCGAGAATTTGGGCTTTGTTGAATACCCGTCCTGATGATCCGAATTCGACGAACTCGTCGGCAAGGAGTTCCCGCATTCTCCTTTCATCGTGCCGTATCTCCGGCCGCAAAAGTACCCTTTCCATCCGGACCAGTTCTTCGTCAGCATGAGTGTTCATCCCGCACTCCTGGACCTTACCGTTGACAGGCCACCGTCCACCCCGATCACCTGCCCTGTCATCCACCCCTGCCGCGGGTCGAGCAGCCATGCAATGGCCGACGCCACATCTGCCGGCTCTCCAAACCGTCCCAGGGCATGCATGCTTAGTGAACCCTTGGCCACCGTTTCATTGCCCGTGATCTTCTCCGTCAGCGGAGTCTTTATCAGCCCGGGCGCAACACAGTTGAATCGAAGGTTGCGATTGGCATAGCTGGCTGCAGCGGCTATCGCGAGCCCTTGAATTCCAGCTTTGGCGGCTGCAATCGCTTCGTGGCTCGCCATTCCGAGCCGTGCCGCCGCGCTTGAAACAAGCACAATGCTGGCATCCCGCTTGATCGACCGCGCTGCCCCTCGGACGGTTGCAAAGGCACTCTTTAGGTTGATCGCCAGCGTCGATTCCAGTTCATCGTCAGTCGTCAGATGCGCCGGCTTCAGCAGCAGGGACCCGAAGCAGTTCGCAATGCCGTGCAGCGTGCCCAGCTTCTCCGCGCCTAACGCGATGGCTGCCTCGACCTGGTTGCTGAGGGTTGCATCCGCAAGGGTTGACGCAGCGCCCAGCTCTTTCGCCAGGGCGCCGAGCCGCTCGCTATCCCGCCCCACCAGCATCAGACGGCTTCCCCTGGCGGCAAGTTGACGCGCCAACTCGCTGCCGATTCCGCCATAAGCTCCTAGAATCACATAGTTCTCTGCCATCTATTTACCTCAATTGCTCTACTCTACCTTCGAGCGGAAGTTCATATCCCTCGCACTTTCGCTCCATCAAATGCTCGCGCAACCCACTGAAGAGAAAGGGGACACCATTCTTTGACTGTGCCTGCTGCCCCCGGTCGGGGGCGGTTTGGAGCTTCCTTTCATCTTCGGCATCCAATACAGTTGAAATAGACCTGAATGATGGTTCCTGCATCCATTGCCGACTCGGGCGCTGCTTTCCAGACCGCACCCGCACACCTTCCGTCCCGGCTGATTGACAAGCATGGCCGCGCCATTACGGACCTGCGCGTCTCGATCACAGACCGTTGCAACTATAAGTGTGTTTACTGCCGTACAGGCAATGACGGCGCCCAGTATTCAGAGCTGCCCATCGCCGACTATCTCCGTATCGTGAAAGTCTTCCTGGCTTTAGGAATTGAAAAAATCCGCCTCACAGGCGGCGAGCCATTGTTGCGCCGCGGCCTGCTTGACCTGGTTAGCGAAATAGCGAAACTGCGCCGGCCCGATGTCCCCCTCGACCTTGCTCTGACTACGAATGGCCATCTGCTTGAATCCTTGGCTCAGCCGCTCAAGGACGCAGGCTTGGATCGCATCACCGTCAGCATGGACGCTGTTGATCCCGACATAATTGAGCGGATCACTCGCGTCCCCGGCAGTTTTCATCACGTTTTAGCTGGCATCCGCGCTGCACAGCGTGCAGGTTTGGGGCCGGTGAAGGTCAACTGTGTCTTGCTCCGCGGCTTTAACGAAGACCAGATTGTCAGCTTCGCCCGTTTCTCCCGCGACGAAGGCGTCATCGTTCGCTTCATTGAATTTATGCCGCTTGAGGAAGATCGCTCCTGGACCCCGGCCTCTGTTGTCCCGCTGCGCGAGGTGGTGGAGCGTCTTGGCGAGTTTCGCCCAGTCGTATCTCTCAGCGCGAACACGCTAAGCGAAACCGCCCGCCGCTACACTTTCGACGATGGTATTGGAGAAATCGGCATTATTGCTCCGGTGTCCCAGGCCTTCTGCGGACATTGCAGCCGCATCCGGCTTACCTCCGATGGCAAATTGCGTACATGTCTCTTTTCCCAGTCCGAACATGATCTTTATGGCCTGATGCATAGAGGCGGGAGCGACCAGGAAATGGCTGCTTTTATTCACGCAACTGTCGCCCAGAAAGAGGCCCGCCATCATATTGGAGAAGAAGGCTTCCTGAAACCCTCCCGCAGCATGGTTCATATTGGCGGTTAGCTCCAAATAAATGCTGCGCCGACTCTTGATAAATATGTCAAACTAAACAGCTAATTAATGCTATGGCTGCAAGCTTGAACCAAGTCGATCAAAATTTGAAAGACCTCATGGTCTTTCATGATGTTGCGCGTGCTCTTACGTCTTCGCTTGATCTGGACACCATTCTCCGCTCCATCATGCAGCAGATGGAGCTCTTCTTCCAGCCCGAGACCTGGTCGCTGCTCATCGTCGATGAGGCTCGCAATGATCTGTTTTATGCCGTGGCGGTCGGACACGCGGAGTCCGAACTGCGCGACATGCGCATACCCATGAGCGAGGGCTTTGCAGGATGGGTGGCCGATACCGGCGAAACCCTGATCGTGCCTGAGGCCAGCCTCGATCCACGCGCCACCTCGCTCCCGGAAAACCGTATCTCCTTTCAGGTCCGCTCCGCCCTCTGCCTCCCCATTCGATCGAGAATGCGCACCATAGGAGTGCTGCAGCTTTTCAACTGCCGTTTTGAGACTCTTACTCCCTATACCGTCTCGTTCCTGCATGTCCTCTGCGACTTCGCGGCCATTGCAATCGAGAACGCAAAGTCAGTACAACGCATTCAGGAACTAACCATTACCGATGACTGCACCGGCATCTACAACGTCAGGCATCTTTACAGTCAGCTGGAGGCAGAATTAGCTCGCTCCCGCCGTTTTAATGTTCCTTTTAGCCTTATCTTCATCGACCTCGATCATTTCAAGCTCATCAACGACGAATATGGTCATCTCGCCGGCAGCCGCCTCCTGGCGGAGTTTGCACAGGCTCTGAAACTCACTGTCAGGAGAGTAGACATTGTGTTTCGCTATGGCGGGGATGAGTTCATGGTTCTTCTCCCCGAAACAACGAAAGAAGAGGCACGCGAGGCCGCTATCCGGCTTTACTCCGAAATGCGCGATAAGTCCTTCGACATAGGAGTCGGCTCCACGGTAAAGATCAAGTCCAGCTACGGCGTGGCAACCTTCCCTGAAGACGGGGCATTCATTCACGAGCTGATCCGTACCGCCGACTCCATGCTTTATATGGTTAAGGAGACGTCGCGGGATGGAGTCGCTGTCGCTGGCGAGGGCATTACTCATGCTTCCCCGTCCTTCCTCGTGCGTTAACACCCGAGCTTGCTTCGTCAACTCATTCGGAATACAACGGTACTCAGTTCAGAGGTGATCTGCGATGAAGCAGCCTTCCTTCACCATCGGTATCGAAGAGGAATATCAGACCGTCGATCCGGTTACCCGTGATCTCCGCTCTCACATTGCCACTGAAATGCTCGCCCAGGGCAAGCTTCGCCTTGAGGAACGGGTCAAGGCGGAGATGCACCAGTCCGTCGTCGAGGTCGGCACTCGTATCTGCAGGACGGTCAAGGAGGCTCGCCTGGATCTCTTCGATCTGCGGCGGCAGATGATCTACCTTGCCCGAGAACACAACTTGCTGCTGGTGGCCGGCGCCACCCACCCTTTTGCCGACTGGCGTACCCAGGAGATCCACCCCGATCCGCGTTATGCGCAGGTGGTGGAAGACCTCCAGCTGGTAGCCCGGGCCAATCTTATCTTTGGCCTGCACGTCCATGTCGGGGTTGAAGATCGCGAGACCGCTATCCGGCTCATGAACTCCATGCGCTACTTTTTGCCGCATATTCTCGCTCTTTCAACCAACTCGCCCTTCTGGCGCGGTATGAAAACCGGTCTCAAGAGTTATCGCGCGAAGGTCTTCGACAAGTTTCCCCGTACCAACATTCCAGACAGCTTTTCAAGCTATGCCGAATTCGAAGGGTTTGTGAATCTCCTCATCAAGACGAAGTGCCTCGACAACGGCAAGCGCATCTGGTGGGATATCCGGCCGCACCCCTTCTTTAATACGGTCGAGGTTCGCATCTGCGATCTGCCCATGCGCGCAGAGGAGACGCTGGCCATCGCCGCCCTCATTCAGGCCACGGCGGCCAAGCTCTTTCGTCTTCATGAGCGCAACCAGGACTTCCGTCAGTACTCCCGGGCCCTCATCATGGAAAACAAGTGGCGCGCCGTCCGATATGGCCTCGACGGCAAGCTGATCGACTTTGGCAAAGAGACCGAGGTCGATGAGCGGGAGCTCATCCTCGAATATCTGGAACTTGTGGAGGAGGTGGTCGACGAACTCGACTGCCGGGACGAAATCAATTACATCCGCACCATCCTGGAAATGGGCACCGGCGCAGACCGGCAGCTCCGCAAGTTTGAAGAAACAGGCGACCTCCGCGCAGTCGTTGACTACATGGCCGAGGAGACCCAAATAGGTCTCTTCCAGCCGTCAAGCCTCTGACCACTGGAGCTGATCGGTATTGTGGTGGCGACGGTCGGTCTCGTCTCCGCCGAAGTGCCTGCCCAACGAACGATATAGGCCGAGCCGGTAGTTCTATTACGGGATGAATAAGTCGTTAACAGTGCCCGATTCGGGAGGTCGCAACTGTAGTCATTTCAGCGACGGTTGCGGCCATGCTCTCAGTTGCGTATATTCGGGGCAAGTTCCCCAACAGGAGAGGTAGATGGCGGCAGGAGAAGGTACGACAGCAAGCATCGGAAAATCAGTACAGATACGCGGTGAAGTGAAGGGTAGCGAAGACCTTTTGATTGACGGTTTGGTCGAAGGCACAATCACACTCACAGAGAGCAGATTGACCGTTGGTGCAACTGCCAAGGTGCAGGCAAATGTTTCGGCCCGGGACGTTATTATCCTCGGCCACCTGCAGGGTAATGTGGATGCGACCGGTCGCGTTGAACTGCGTTCGGGCGCTCAGCTCACAGGCGACATCCGTGCCTCGAGGCTCTCAATCGAAGAGAATGCCGGATTTTCTGGCAAAGTTGATCTCATCCAGTCAGCAACGGCGCAGGCCGCGGCGGCCAAGCGTTAAGGAAAGTCCAGAAACGTGTTGCGCAGTTTTTTCCAAAAGGGACAAGGGGAGGGCCGTCACTCAGGTCCGCGGGTACCGCGGCACTCGAGTGGATGGTCCACCCTGCTTAAACATCTGAAGACCGAGTCAGCTTTGAAGGTGCTCGACATCGGACCTACATCTTCAACCAACATTAACTTCCTTACCGGCATGGGTCACGGCGTCTGGATGGCAGACGTTGTAGATGAGTCAAGCCGCAAGGAATGGGAGCTTCCTCCTGTAGAGGAGGGCGGCCAGCCAGGCTTCAATACGGACACGTTCTTTGAGCAGAATCTGAATTTCAGCGGTCGCGAGTTCGATGTAGTAATGCTATGGACCACCCTCGACTACATTCCAGATGCTTTGACCGCGCCGCTGATCGACCGGCTGCACAAGAGTCTCAAACCGGGGGGCAAGGTACTCGCTCTGTTTCACAGCAAGTCTGTCGGGCCGGATACGGCGTTCTGCCGCTACCATCTGACGCCGACCGACGCTATTGAGGCTCAGGAAAGCGGCACTTATCCCATTCGGCGGGTTTACACCAATCGAAACATCGAAAAACTCTTCGCCGCGTACAGCAATTACCGCTTTTTCCTGGCGAAGGATAACGTCTACGAAGTCATCATCACGCGCTGAAATGAGCTAACGCTCCTGGCTGGCCGCTTGGCGGGTTCAGGCCAGAGCAGTTGCTGGGCTCGCTGCACCGGGGTAGCTGGAAGTGGCCTTCGAGTCAACAGGGCATCGCCGGAACGCTCGCGTAGCCCGTGCTTCTTCGTCACCGAGCGCACCAGCTGATTCATACGCTCCTGGTACGTGGCTGAGACGAAGGCATCATCCGCATAGCGGGCTTGATAGCTGGCCTCCAAGGCAGGGAAGTATTGGCGGATAAATGCGAGAAAGGTCTCGCGTGAGCAGGCCTTCAGAAAGAGCGGCTGCGCGCAGAAGAAGCTCGCGTCAGCCCGCTTCGCAAGCATCGCCATCTCGTCGAGCGCAGCTAATGTGTCTGTAATGCCCGGCAAGAGCGGAGAACACAGGATTCCCGCCTGCAATCCTGCGCGGCGAAGCTCTCGGACAGCGCGGAAGCGAAGATCCGGCCGTGGCGCTCTGGGCTCTAGCGTGCGGGCGAGGCTCGTGTCGGGAGTGGTAATCGTCAGGTGCAGCACAAGTTGATTGTGCTCTGCAATTTCGGTCAGCAGATCGATGTCGCGAAGGATGAGCGCCGACTTGGTCACAATGCCAAGGCGCAGCCCTCGCTGCCGAGCAAATACCTCAAGAATGCTCCGAGTCACCTTCGCCGTACGCTCCACGGGCTGGTAGGGGTCGGTAGCCGTGCCCAGCGCAATTTCATCCCCCTCCCTCACCTGCCTCAGCTCCTGTTGGAGCAGCCATGCGGCGTTCTGCTTGATAAAAATGCGCCGCTCGAACATCCTTGGGTCACGCAATTCCATAAATTCGTGGGTATAGCGAGCGTAGCAATAGCGGCAGGCAAACTCACATCCACGATAAGGATTGATGCTCCACCCGAAGGAGAGTCTCCGCTTGGAAACGCTCCGATTCAGGATAGACTTCACCTCAAAGGAGCGGAACTCGACCAGGTGACCTGCGCCGGCGTTACCAGCAGAGTCAGCCAGGCGACCAATTCCGGTGAGTCGGTTTTCGGTGCTTGCGTCTTCAGGCCACAGTGCAATATTCGCTTTTTGTTCGCTCATGGCGAAAGAGTATGCCCGGCCATACTTCGTGTCAAGTACGTTTCTCGATCAGAAGGGGAAGCCCGTGCTTGGGTCGCAACGTAATCATCGGGGATACCGCCAGGTCGCTGGCTGAGTCTTTGGGTAGGGTCAGCCGCCACTGCCGCACAATCGTCGCAAGCGTAAGCGCACCCTCCATCCAGGCAAGGCCTTCGCCGATGCACTGGCGGCTGCCCGCTCCAAAGGGAAAGTAGGCGAACCTGGGCCGGCCAGCTTTTCCGGCATCGGAGAATCGCTGAGGATCAAAAATCTCCGGAGCCTTGTAAAAGCGTGGATCTCGATGGACAGCTATCTGTGGAGCCAGCAGCAGTGATCCTTCGGATATGCGAAATCCGCGATACTCATAGCTCACCGCAGCAGTGCGTGCCGTTACCCAGACCGGCGGATAGAGACGCATTGTCTCAGCAAAAATCATCTGTGCTAAAGGTAATCGTCCATAGTCTGCCGCGCAGGCAGGGCGATCGCCCATTACGGCAGCACACTCGGCATGTAGCTGCTCCTGTATCTCAGGATGCTTGGCCAGAAGCCACAGCGCAAAGCTCAATCCATTTGCGGTGGTTTCATGGCCGGCCAGCAGAACCGTCAGGCATTCATCGCGTACCTGTCTGTCGCTCATCTGTCCGGAATTTTCTTCCGTGTCCACTGACGCCAGCAGCATGGAGAGCAGATCGCCACGATCGCCAGGTTCCCTGCGTCTTTCTGCAATGATTCCGTAGATCAGGCGATCAAGCTCGATGCGAGCTCTACGGATACGCTGCATGGGACCGATCGGCAGCCGCTCGATAAGTTGGGAAAACGGTAGAAATACCAGGGGCAGGAAACCCATGAAGGCATCTACCGCAGATTCGATCCTGTGCACATCGCTCTCCACGTCTGCATCGAAGAGACATTTTCCAACAATTCGCAGAGCAAGCAGTAGCATCTCGTCGTGGAGATCCACTACTTCTCCGCTCTTCCACTTGTCGGTCATTTGGGTAGCGAATCTTGCAATGACGTCACCATAAGCAGAGATACGATCGCGATGAAAAGCAGGCTGTGAGAGTCTTCTTTGACGCATGTGGAGAGGCTCTTCACTCGTCAGCAGTCCTTCTCCCAACACAAATTTGGCGCGTTGCATCACGATGCCACGATGATGGTAGGGTGCATCACGCAAAAGCAGTTCCTGAATCAACTCCGGATGGTTAAATTGAAACGCGTCGCGCCCTGCCGCTCGATAGTGGACCAGATCGCCATACTCGCGGGCGTTTGCCTGCATAAACGCGGCAGCATTCATGCGGAAAATTTTGCCGGAGAGAACTCTGGATAAAAAAGGGGGGCCGGAAGGGAAGCCTGAACTATCGACGGTTTGGATGAATACGGCTGTATCGGCCATGCACTAATCTTACGGGCCCTCGCCTGCCGGACGTTTTGATTAGATGGAACTAGGAAAGATGCATCCTAACTTTTAAGAGAAAATTACTCAGTGAAAGGCTCGAATAACTATGACTAATTTAAAAGGTACCCGCCTAACCTGGTTAGGACATTCAACGGTACTTATTAAGACGCCAAAGACTGCAATCCTCATTGATCCCTTTATTGAGCAAAACAGCAAATACCCAAAATCCTATCGGTTGCCGGAGAAACTCGATCTCATATTACTTACGCACGGCCATCAGGACCACATTGCAGATGCCGTTCCCGTAGCGAAAAAGTCGGGCGCGAATGTGGTTGCCATGTTTGAACTTGCCGGCTGGGTGCAGTCGAAAGGCGTGGAAAACGTAATTCCCATGAATTTGGGAGGAAGCATTCATCATAAAGATGTAACCATAACCATGGTTGAGGCAAAGCACAGTTCTGGTATCCAGGATGGAGATGGTTTCATCTATGGCGGAACACCCGCTGGCTACATCATTACCGTAGCTGAGGGTCCGGTACTCTACCACGCTGGGGACACAGCACTATTTTCAGATATGAAGTTGTTTGGAGAGCTCTATCAGCCGGAGTTAGGCATGCTGCCTATTGGAGACCACTTCACGATGGGTCCAGTACATGCCGCGATGGCGGCAAAGCTACTTGGAATTAGGACCGTCCTGCCACTTCACTTCGGAACTTTTCCTCAGTTAACGGGAACGCCTTCAGAACTTGCAAAGCATTTAGACGGATCAGGAATAGAAGTGCTGGAATTAGGGGCTGGGACGGAATATGCATAAGGTAGGTGCCGACTCGAAGTCGGCACCCGCAGATCTTATTTAGAGGACTTCGTAGAGCCTTGACCTTTGCGCTCTGCCCAACGCTTTTTCATCGCTTCAGCAATCTTTCGCCGCCCCTCGGCGGAGAGCTTGCGGCTACCTCGGCGCGCAGGTGCAGCAGCAAGTACCTTCGCAGTCGATGCGGCTACTGACTTTTTCCTACCGCGCTTCTTGGGCGCATTCTCACCGGCTAGCAAGGTGCGGGCCTGCTGCAGGCGTGTTATCTCGTTGTCCAATTCCGCAATAATACGGCTAACTTCCACGGTTCCTCCGTTGGCAGACCCGGTATGCAGAGCCTGGCTTGTTGAGTAAGTAGACTGGGATTCCGATTGTCTTGCCTACCTCTCGAAGATACGCATTTAGATGCAGATTTACAAACAATTAGATCGAAAATTATCCACTCAACAGTAACTATCCAAAGGGCATACGGTGATGTAGCTAGTAGAACTATTCGTGATTGTTCGACTCGCCCGCATCTGCAGAAGGTTTAGGAGCGCGTATGGAATAGTCTGGTTTTCCTGGAGCAGTAGTTGTCGTAGGTAGCTGTAGATCCTTCTTACTGTCATCGCCGGTGTAGCGGCGGAGTCCTTTAAGTATTTCCTGTTTATCCCGCGCATACTCAGTGGCAAGTCGCGTCAATGCATAAGTCACAATGTCACTATGGTGCAGAGATTGCATCTCTGGGTCACGACGAAAATTTAGCCAGAGCCGATGCACAAGCTGTACGTCATCCGCCTGCAGGCTGGGCGCATGCGGGCCGATATGAAACGCCTGAGCCTCTCCATTAGGAAGTACTACATAAAAGGTTAACTGCCGCTTAGGTTCGGGAAGGTTTTCCCATGCCTGGCCGACATGGTACGCCTGTTCCTGTGCAGACATCTTGGTGGATAGACCTGAGACCAGGGCGGAGACTTCAAGAGTATTTGCAGTCTGTACTAGCGCAGCGAAGACATCTCCCGCTGGAACCACGAGCAGGGAGATGTGTTTGCCGAAGCTCTCCGCAACGGATACCGCTTTGGTGAAGAGCATCTGTTCATGCTCACTGAAGGGTTGTTCGTCCAGTATCTCCGGGCCGCCCGCGCCCATTATGCGTGCAGTCAATACGACGACATCCTGTTCATCCGTATTTGTCCGCGCCAGCGCCCACTTGAGAGCGAAAGGATTATTTGCATCCCGCATCGTCACCAGTACAGCGCCAGGATTAATCTCCAACGCATCCCGCGTAATGCTCTCAGGATGTTCAAGTTGGAAATGCTCCTTCATTTGCTGCTCGGACAATTTATGCCGGCTTTTATTCCTATGCTCGGAGTACGTGAAAATGGCAAAGAATGCCCCCGCGAAAGCAATGCCACTCTCTGTTGCAACGCTCTTTGTAAAGATGTTTACGATCGCAGTAGTCAGCAGAACAAGAAATACGCAGAACAGCCCGACCGGAAATTCCGTTTTGCCGATCCGGATGTTGATGGGTACTTTCCAGCCGCGTTCACCTTTATATTTCCACCGCAGCACAAGCATCGCGAGGGAGTTGAAGGTGAAGCTCCAGATAACTCCGAAGGCATAGGCCTCGCCAAGCACGATCACATTACCGTGGCTCACAATAATAGTGAACAGCTGCAACGCTGTAACGAGATTGATGATGCGGTAGCTGGTTCCGAACTTGGTGTGTGGCTTACGGAACCAGTCGGTCAGTACGCCATCCTCCGCCACCCTCATCAACACGCCTGTTGACCCGATAATCGAGGTGTTCACGGCTCCGGAGAGGATCAGAAATCCGACTATAACAACGAACACCCGGAAGATGATGCGCAGGGTGGCGGGCCCGACCATATACATTGCCAACCCGGCAATCAGATTATCCCTATACACCGGAATGCGGACCGAATCGGGGATGATCATCACGGCGAGCAGAGAGACGATCCCGGTGAAAATAAAGCTGTAGATGGCAATTACGATTGCTGCGCGTTTCAGATTCTTTAGTTTGGGGTGCTCGATCTCTCGATTGACCTGCGCCAGGGTCTCCTCGCCGCTCATCGCCAGGATGGAATGGCCGAAGGCCATAATGATGCCGAAAAGTCCAAGCGCTCCCGCCAGCTTGGTGCCACCCAGGAAGCCAAGCGCATCATGTGAGAAGTGCAGATTGGAAGGAGTGGGCAGCGGTGGAAGATGTGCTCCTAAATGAAAAGCACTGAAGATGCCCCAGCCGAGCAAAAGGACAACCATCACGGTTGTAATTTTCATTACGTCAAGGGCTTTGTCCGTGGACTCTTCGATACCCTTGGTGTTCTGCCACCAGTAGTAGATGGTGACGATCGCGCAGAACACAGCTGAAGTTTCATCTACCGGCAACTGCCGGGCGCTGTGCGCTGTGGCCAGCAGTGCCACAGGCAACCAGCCATGCGCGGCGCCGACATTCATCAGTTCGTTGAGCAGCCCGGTAATGTACTGGCCGGCTGACACCCCTGAGATCGGGCCCGTGAGAATGTAGTCGAACATGAGCGCGGAAACGCTCAGCTTGGCGAAAGTCCCGCCCAGCGCTTCTTTGACCACACGGTAAACACCGCCACGGGTAAACATCGAGCAGCTCTCGACGTAAACCGCACGCACCGCGAAGGAAAACAGCATGACGCCGAGGATGAACCAGGGTGCAGCTTTGCCGACTGCCTCCTCCGCGATGCCGCCTGCGTAAAAGGCTGAAGAGCCGAGGTCGTTGAGCACGACGGCTGCCGCTCGCCAGAAGGATATGAAGGTGAGCATCACTGAGGACGCGACGACCAGGCGAACTCGGTTGGAGGGAGCGGTAAAGGTTTGTCCTGCAGGCATGGATTATGGGTTTTCCAGACGGTACGCGAGCCTTTCCAGACAGGCTGGCTTCGTCGTAACGCTCAGCGCTGAGTTTATGTCTGCGCAGTCACAGCGTCAATCATATGTTGCGGGTTCGCATGGATCTATTCACCGAACAGCTCATGTAGATCTTCGATGAAGCTGATAATGACAACCACTGATGAGCCTGCCAGCCCCACGAAAAACAGGATCACGAGCAGACTCGTACTGAAGTGTATAAATTGGTCCACGCCATGATTGTAACGCGCGAATGGTAAACTCTAGCCGGATGAGTTGCTCTTTCAGGCGAACACTTTTGATGGGGGGCGTATCTGCCCTTCTGCTCGACCTGCCTTTCCCCTTAGCGGGCCCGTTGCCGCCCTGGCGCGCCGCCTTTTCGTGGATTGCGCTTGTCCCGCTGCTGTATGCAATTCTTGACGAGCGGTGCGTAAGCGGCAAAAGCTACCTGCTCCATAGTGCAGCGGGCTCATATTTTGCCGGCGTTGCCTGGTATGTCCTCAACTGCTACTGGATCTACGCGACGATGCACATCTATGGGCATATCGCGGCTCCGGTCGCCGTCGGTATTCTTATCCTTTACAGCCTCGTCCTCGGTCTTTACTTTGGCCTTTTCGGCCTGGTGATCGCCTTGGTTCGTCGCACCACGGGCAGCCGATGGGCCGCTCTCCTGCTGGCGCCGTTTCTCTGGGTTGCAATTGAGTTTTTGTCATCCCGGCTGACCAGCGTGCCGTGGGATCAGTTTGGCTACACGCAGGTCGATAATCTCTGGCTGACCAGGCTCGCTCCTTTTACGGGTGTCTACGGCATTTCATTCGTGCTGGTTGTGGTGAATGCAATGCTTGCGGGAGCACTTGTTTCCCGGGGTTCCGGCATTCGTATTCGGCTGGGGGTGGGCGCTGCTCTGCTTGCCATCCTGCTTCAGCTAGGCTCCTTCGTCACCCCGAAAAAGTATCCCGCCACGTCGACTGCCGTCATGCTGCAGGGCAACCTCGATGTTGATGAGTCGAATGACTGGATTGGCCCGGAGTGGGATGAAAATGTCTCGCGATTCCTGGAGTTGAGCGAGCGGACCTGTACTCCCTGGATCGCCGGCATTCCCCAGACAGGGGCAAAAACGATCACGCCGCAGTGTCCGGCCAATCCCGCTCCTGCGAATGTAATTGTCTGGCCGGAATCGCCCTCGCCGTTTCGCGAGGCCGATCCGAGGTTTCAGACGCTCATGGCAACCCTTGCCAGGACCATGCGTGCGCCGGTCATCGCCGGCAACATAGCCATCGATCAGAGCGGAGAGTACAACGCAGCTACGTTTGTAGCGCCCGATGGCAACATCGTAGGCCATTATGCCAAGATTCATCTGGTTCCCTTCGGGGAGTATGTTCCATACCGCAATGTGCTTTTTTTCGCGGGCCATCTGACGCAGAACATCAGCGACTTCACCCGCGGCAAATATCGCAAGGTTTTTCAGTCACAGGGGCACCTGTTCGGCATTTTCATCTGCTACGAATCGATCTTCGCAGACGAAGTGCGCAGGTTTGCTCTCAACGGGGCTGAGGTTCTAGTCAATATCTCTGACGATGGCTGGTATGGCGACACCAGTGCGCCCTGGCAGCATTTCAATATGGCTCGTATGCGTGCCATTGAAAATAATCGCTGGATTCTGCGCGATGGAAATGACGGCGTCACCGCCGCTATCGATCCGCAGGGGCGCGTCGAACAGAGTGCGCCTCGTCATCAGCAGACTTCTCTGGCAGTGCGTTACGGCTACATGGATGGTCTTACCTTCTATACCCGACACGGCGATCTCTTTGCTATGCTGTGTGGGATAATTTCTTTAGCCGCTCTTGCCAGAGCACTTCGTGTGGCCGTGCGGCAATCCTCACGTAAAAGACAGGTCTCCTGAGTGTTAAACGATTTAGAGTTTGCCTACACTCCCATTCGCGAAAAGGTTCGCGACCTGCGGGAGTATCTTTGACCCCGCAACCCTGCGCAGCCAGCTAGCCGCCATCGAGCAGCGCCTCTCCGATCCAGGCATCTGGGCTAATCCTGAGCAGTCGCAGCCTCTGATGCGCGACCGCAAGCGCATTGAGGCTTTGCTGGCCGATGATACGGAGTTAGCCCGCCGTAGTGAAGATATACAGGCCTACTTTGATCTGGCCCGGGAGGGCGAGTCTGTCGAACCTGAACTTGACCGCGAGATCAAGGCTCTTGAGGAATTTGCGACAAAGCTCGAAGAACGCACGATGCTCTCCGAGGAAACAGATAGTCTGAACGCCATCGTCACCGTCCACCCCGGCGCAGGTGGCACGGAGTCTCAGGATTGGGCCGAGATGCTGATGCGCATGTACTTGCGCTGGGCCGAGCAACAGGGCTTCAAGACTGAGATCAACGATTATCAGGATGGCGAAGAGGCTGGAATCAAGTCGGCCACCTTCACCATCTCTGGCGAATATGCTTTCGGCCAGCTCTCCGGGGAAACCGGAGTGCATCGCCTCGTGCGCATCTCGCCCTTCGATCAGGCTAAGCGTCGGCACACTTCGTTTGCGTCAGTCTTCGTCTCCCCTGAGATCGATGACACCATTCACATTGACATCAAGCCTGACGACCTTCGCACGGATACCTACCGCTCAGGTGGCAAGGGTGGACAGCACGTCAACACCACCGACTCCGCCGTCCGCATCACCCATCTTCCGACAAATATTGTTGTCTCCTGCCAGAACGAGCGTTCCCAGCATAAGAATCGCGAAAAGGCGATGAAGATGTTGCGGTCGCGCCTCTATGAGTACGAACTTGAAAAGAAGCGTCAGGCGACAAGGAAAGTGGAAGACTCCAAGCTTGAGATCAATTTCGGTTCTCAGATCCGCTCTTACGTGCTGCAGCCATACCGCATCGCTAAAGACCATCGAACCAAGGTAGAGGTAGGCGATGTCGATCGTGTGCTCGATGGCTATCTGGCGCCGTTCATCCAGGGATATCTAAGGATGCGCCGTAACGGTGGCGTACCGGTAGCCGCGGATACGGGAGACGATCTGGAATAGCATTTTCTGGCTGCTCCTGGTAGCGGAAGGCGTTCCCGGCATCTAATTTTTTATTGCCCACTATGGAGCCAAAAGAGGGTCGAAATGAATGAACCTGAAGTGATCCGAGAGATTCTCGACAAAACAAAGACGATCGCCGTTGTTGGTCTTTCTAACCGGGAGGGTCGAGCAAGCCACGGCGTCGCGCGCTTCTTGCAGCAGAACGGCTATAAGATCATTCCAATTAACCCCGCTATTGAGAGCGCTCTGGGTGAAAAGTCATTCGCCAGCCTTGAAGCCGCCGCTGCTGAGCACCATATTGACCTGGTCAATGTTTTTCGTGCTCCCGAGTTCGTCCCTGAGATTGTCAAAGATGTCATGCGGTTAAAGATTCCCTACCTTTGGCTGCAGGAGGGGGTTGTCCATGAAGAGGCTGCAGGCTGGGCCGAGTCGGACGGTATCAAAGTTGTGATGGACAGGTGTATCCTCAAGGATCGGATGGCTACCCCGTCGCGCTAGAAGGAGGTTCGGATGCAATTCGTTGCAACTCATCAACGTGCATTTTCCGGCAACAATATCAGTGTGCAGGTCAATGCCGGGTCGAACGAATCTATCCAATCCGTAGAAGTTGATCTGGACGGCTCTACGCTTGACAGTCAAGACTGTGAGCCTGGAACGGAATCCTATACTCGCGACTTTTCCGATGTAGGCAGCGCCAGTCCGGGCGAAGATCACACGGTCGTCGTAAAGGCTACGGATCAGAATGGAACTCCGCATTCGGCCACCATGCGGTGGACCGACACGAACTGAATGCCGCCTCCGTAGCGGCTGTTGCATCAAAGCGCGCGGTTCATCCGTGACTCCTCAGCCCGCAATGCCAATCCATAGGCGACTGAAGTAAATTCATTTCCGCTGCGAATCCGCTCCTCTCCAAAGCGTCGCGCGAAGATGGATCGAACAGCCGGCACGAAGGAGCTTCCTCCCGTGAGAAAGACTCGGTCTACATCCCGAGGGCTTACATTGGCATTGTGCAGCAGGGAATCGATGCAGCTGTCCATGGCACGTAATTCATCCTCGATCCACGATTCGAACTCGTTTCGAGTGACTTCAATGCGCAGGTCCAGGCTTCCATCGCGGAAGTGAAATTCAGCAGTCTTTGAACGTGACAGATCAAACTTAACCCGCTGCACCGCCTGGTGGAGCTGATAGCCGAGGTCTTCTTCGATCAGCGCAATCAGTGCTTCAATCTTTTCCGGCTCAAGTGCTCGCAGGCGAGCACTCTTTAGTAGCTCCGTCACATTGCGCGTGCGCAGGAACGAGAGATAATGCCAGCGTTCCAGATTTGCGTAAATCCATGCTGGAACAGCAGGCAGGATCTTGTTCAGCGAGCGTGCATGGGAGTCCGACCCAAGCGCAGGTGAGACGAGCTTGCGAACGATTCGCGCATCAAAGGCATCCCCGGCTAACCCCACACCACTATTGCCCAGCAGATCTCCGGGTCTGCGGCCCCGGCGGCGAATGCCGGGCCCGACCTGCAGCAGGGAGAAATCGCTCGTGCCTCCCCCAAAGTCGCCCACGAGGATCAGTTCGTCATGGTCGAGTGTCGACTCGTAGGAGTAAGCAGCCGCGACAGGCTCCATTTCGAAGTCCACGCTATCGAAGCCTGCAATTCTGAAAGCTTCCCGCAGCCGGGATAGCGCATATGCATCGTCCTCTTCCGTTTCAGCCCCGACAAAGCGGACCGGGCGACCCACCATGGCATGACGGATCGGCGTACCAAAATGCTGTTCCGCCTCTTCACGCAAATCCGCAAGAATTCGGGAGATCAGATCCTCAAGCGTATAACGGCGGCCAAATACTTCCGTTCCAGTCAGCGTCCGGCTCGGAAGATAGGATTTAAGCGACTGGATAAGCCGTCCTTTTTCGTCAGCATCGAGATAACGTTCGATCGCTGCCGGACCGGTTCGCGAGCGTGTCCTCTGCGCCCGTCCCGCCTCTTTCACCATCTCCAGGTAGAGCACGGAGCGGAAAGATAATGTACTTCCTGCGCCTGTGCGAAAGGATGCAAGCTGCACACCGGCCTCTGCAGTTGCGAGAGCCATTGAGCTGTTTGTAGTTCCAAAATCGATTCCGACTGCAGGCAGTGCTTGTTGCGTTTTGTGCATTCAGACTATTATTTCGCAATCCGACGCAAGTTGCTCTTCGCAATCATTAAATGTGGAATCGTCCTCCTGGTTGATGCGGCGTGCTGCGGCTTGAACCGCGTTGAGACTATCGCGTCAAGAATGTAGTGGAGTCCGGAGCCATCCAGAGGATTTGAAGCCGGTCGAGCTTACTTCTTATGGTTGAACGCGACGAGCAGACGGTAGGCCCGCAGCATCTTGGCCGGACATCTTGTCGATCAGAGGCTCTTTCGTCTGCTGGTTGAGCTTGCGAGTCTGGGCGAGCTCCTTGGCTGCCTCCTGCCTTCGTCCCTCTGCCATGTACAGTCGTCCTAGCCTGTAGTGCGCATCCGGATTTCCGGGATCAAGTTTTTCTGCGGCCAAAAAATTAGCAATCGCGGCATCCCTCTTCTGTTGTCTGGCATAGACCGCGCCGAGGTCGAAATAGGCAAGCCGGATTCCTGGCTGCAGGTGGATTGCATTTTTTAGATAGCTTTCAGCCGCATGGTCGTCGTTATTTCTATAAGTGATATCTCCCAGATAGGTATAAGACTGTGCGCTGTTAGGATCGTTTTTCAGTTCTGCCTGAAATTCAGGAAACGCGTGATTATAGTCATGTGATTCCCAATAGAGGTAGCCAAGTCCGAAGTGAATATTTGGCTGTGTTGGAGCTACGCGCTCAGCTGCCCGAAATTCCTCGATGGCATCATCCGTCTTGCTCATACCGTCCAACGCCTCACCCAGCAACATATGCGCCTGTGCAGAGTTTGGATTCTGCTCAAGAATCTCCTGGCATTTGTCTATCGCGCATTGAGGCTGCTCGCTCCGCAGGCAGCTCTCGGCAAGCACATAATGGAGTTCAAGATTGGAAGGTTGCTCCTTATCTACTGCGCTCAGAAAGGGAATAGCTTTAGAGAACTGTCGGCCACCGTAATAGCTCATTCCCAGTAGCATATCTAGCTGGGTGTTCGGCTGGATGGCGCCAGCGACACTCTTGAACGCCATGGCTGCTGCGCCGAAGTGTCCCTGCTTGAATTCCGCAAGTCCCAGGTTGTACTCAACAGTAGGCTTGTGAGGCTCAAGTGCAAGCGCCTTCCGGTATTCGATCACAGCGTCGGAAAGCTTTCCCTGCTTAGCGAGCACCAGCCCTAACTCAGCATGAACCGCTACATTATGAGGCTCGGATACCTCTAGCTGTCTCAACAGGATTTCAGCCTGTTGAAATTGACCCTCGTGCATCAATTTATCTGTCTTGCTCATCGGTGGAATGCTTGGCTCGCTCTGCGCAGCACAGCATAAACATGAACCGATGCTCAGAGCTAACGCCCAGCAGAGCGTTGCGCGCCACACCGTTGGTAAAGCGGATAGATGTCTTCTATCCAGCCGCGCTGACAGAAGCTGATTCATCGTGGCCCATTATGCCATGCTATGAAGCTGTTTGCTTTGTCCACGCACTCAGAAGCTTTGAGCGCAGCCTCTTAAGTACGCTGCGCTCAACCCTCAGGTCGTCTAGAAGAGTAGTTTGGCTCCAAGTTGTAGGACACGAGGGTCTTGTGCAGTCGTTACTTGTCCAAAGGTGCTATCAGTGAATCCCGTATCTATGCCAAGAAACTGGGTATGGTTGAAGGTGTTGAATGTTTCAAGCCGGAACTGAAAGGATGGTCCTGCGGCATCGGAAGTAAGATTGAACGACTTAAAGAGCGCCAGGTTAAAGTTGAAGGTTCCCGGCCCCACGATCGTGTCCTTGCGTGCATTGCCAAAGCCTTCGTTCGCACCTCCTGCCCATGGAGCAACAGGAGCTGAGAAGGCAGCTGTATTGAAGAATTGTTTTTGGGTCTTGGGACCGCGCGCCATTCCGAAAAAATTTGGCCGGTTCGTAGTGCCGCCGCCTAACCCAATCACATCGGGCGAATACGTCACGTTTACAGGGGTGCCGCTCTCCGCGACGGTCACGTCCGATATCTCCCATCCGCCAAGCCCAGAGCGGAGCAGAGCATTTTGCGCGTGCATGAAGAAGGGAAGCGCGTAGATGAAATTCGCATTGAATATGTTCCGACGGTCTAAAGAGCCGGAACCGAAGTCGTATCGCAGATTGAATGGATTGGAAACGGTAACGAGATCGGAACTTGTTACATCGAGTTCATGGGACCACGTATAGGCCAGCTGCATAGTGAGACCATGCTTTTCTTCCATGCGCAGTCCCGCCTGCAGAGAGTTATACCGAGAGTTGGTTGCAACCTCTTCCTGGGTAATATTTGAATAACCTGGAAACTGCCTCACCGGGTTAGGGTTTACCGTCCCACTGGCAACGCCCTGTCGAAAAGGACTGTTCAGCGGTAGCGTATTAATGTCGCGGTTGTCGTCCTGATGCCATCCTGTAGTTCCCACATATTGCAGAACGCCAATCACTGAGGGAACAATTTCGCGTTGTAGCCCTAAGCTATACTGTGCCGTCGCAGGCAGCTTGTAGTTATATGCAAGGTTGGTGAGGCTCGCCGGATAGTAGTACGAAGTTGAAGCTGTTCCCGTGAGCGCACTAATGTGTGGATCAGAGAAGTACACATTATTGGCAGAGGGCTGAAAGGCAAACGGAGGATTCAGGCCGGCGTTATACACATCGTTGCCTTGAACACGCTCATAGAAGAGCCCAAAGCCGCCACGCAGCACGGTCTTGCTATCGGGTCCCACATTCCAGGCGAAGCCTACACGCGGCATAATTGTTCCGTAATAATTGCGAACTGCGCCTCGTGGAAAACCATTCACCCCGGCCAGTTGCATTCCATTCAAATAAAACGGTGTGGTGAAACCAGCTGGCGTGCTGAATCCGGGGCCATTGGGATTGAGGCTGCCATCCGAGTTGAACTGGGGAGCATTCGCAGCTGAGTAGTCGCCGGGAATAAAGTTGGCAAAGCGGTTGTACCTTTCAAATGCATGGGGCAGCCCGTCATAGCGCAGGCCCAGGTTTAAGGTCAGCCTTGACGTGATGTTCCAGTTGTCGTTTGCGTAGCCAGAGTATGTGTTGTTGACCCAATGGTCTTGATTGAGTGACTGCAACTGGGAATAGCTGCTAGCGTCGCCGAGCAGAAAGTTGACATAGGAGTCACCTGAAAAGCTTGGCGTAGTGAAACCATAGGTTCCCTGAGTATTTGCCTGGAGGCCCTGGTTTTTAATGAAGCGCATATACGACACTCCAAACTTGAAATTATGCCGTCCCTTGGTCCAGGAGAGATCGTCGCGCACTTGATAGTCTTCTGCGGCATTATGCCAGGGGAAGTATGACGAACTCCAGTTCGTTCCATATGGCGCGCCAAGATCAATTTCAGGAAGCCTGTTAAGCGCATTGTTACCGGAGAAGTAGCCTTGCGCACCCCATCCTGAGGGTTGTGCAAATGTACCCGTTGGATTGAGATGAATCTTGTTGCCATCGTAGTCAAAAGAAGTTTCGTTCAGGACGCTCGGCGAGATGAGCTGTGTCAACTGGATGACCGCACTCCAGGAGGGATTTTCCATCGAACTGCCCACCGTAGGATAGGAATCGTTGCTCCAGAGGGGTGGCACATACGTCTGAGACACGGCATCGTGGATGTAATGGCCCATCAGTTGAAGCTTGTCATTGATATTGTGGTCGATTCGCACGAGGTCTTCTCGTACATAGGTTGGCTGTTTCACCGAGGTGATGAAGCTGTTGGTCCCATTGCTTGCGTTGGGTTTAGGAATTACGCCTGTACCCATAAAAAGGACCGCGTTCTGATCGATCAGATTTGCGGGAATAGTGTTGTTAGGGAAGGGTTGTCCGGGAGTCAGTCCATCAGCCTTATAGAGAGCCAGTCTTGCCGGATCCTGGGTCGCCGGCACAACAGGAACAACACCATTTGACGGCGGCGTGTACACCAGTGGCTGCCCCGCAACAGGAAAGTCCGAAGCCGGGACGGTTGGAGTAACCGTCGGTGCGCTCCCTACAATCAGTCTTCGACCTTCTTCATTAACAAAAAAGAAGGTCTTCTTGCGGTTCTCATTGTAAATACGGGGAATAAAAAGCGGTCCGCCTAAGTTGCCTCCAAAGATGTTCAGTCGCAATTCCGGTTTGCTCTGGCCCTCCAGCTTCGAAATGTAGTTGTTTGCGTCGAATGCGTCATTGCGATTGAATTCCCAGAGACCACCGTGGAAGCTGCTCGTTCCTGACCTGAGGACCATGATGATCTGGCCCCCGGAACCAATCCCATAGTCTGGAGTGTAGTTGCTGTCCAGTGTCTTAAACTGGGAAAGTGCATCGAGCGACGGTAGTATGCCGAAGCAGCCCCCGCAGCCCCGATCATTAAGCTCGCCCCCGTCGATCATGTAGACATTGTGGCTGGGGCGAGTTCCGCTAAAGCTGATGCTGTTACCTGAGGTCAACGCATTTACGCCATCAAAGGCCGCATCATTAGTGGAAACTCCCATACCAAGAATCGCAAGTTGTGTCACGTTGCGACCGTTCGTTGCGAGCTGCGTTACCTGCTTACCAGATATGAGGTCGCTGACCTGATTGGTTTCGGCCTGTAGCTGCAAAGCGGATGCTTTGACCGTGACAGTTTCTCCTTGGCTGCCTATGTTGAGACTGATGTCACGCTTGAGCGTCTGTGCAATGTTGAGCACGATGTCCGTAGCAGAGTATGTCTTAAAGCCGGGGGCATGGACACTCAGCGTGTAGTGACCTGTATTGAGATTTGAAAAGTTGTAGATACCTGAGTCGTTGGAAATACTTGTCCGCGTATCTCCCGTACCTACATTCGTCATCGTGACTGATGCCTTAGGGATTGCTGCACCGGAAGGATCTGTTACCGTTCCGCTTACCACTGCATTCTCCTGTGCCATTGCGCAGAAGGACAGACACAGGATCGTCAATATAAGTCCGATCAGTCGAATTGCCTGGATTTTCATCACATGTCTCCTGAAATATTCAATGTCATTTCTACGCAATAACTATTTTCTAAAACCAAAGGCATGATTGAGCAGACAGGAAAATCAATGGGGAAACATTTACCAGTACCTGGTGGAGCGCAGGTAAATCGACCGTAAATCTGCTAATTACCTCTATATTTTTTTAGGTTCTGCTTTGCAGACTTCCGACCGCGTGGAAAAGGTATTCCCAGATTAAAAGCCTTGTCAAGCTTTCACTGAAAAATTCTGGAAAGAGAAAAGTTATCCAGAAAGTCATTAAGGAGATAGTTTCTGTAAGGGTTCAACTAAAGAAGTCAGTAAGAGGCCGAATCCTCTAATTTGCGAGAAGGTCAGAGCTGGGAAAGTGAGCGAAGAAATGCGGTGCAAAAGAACGGGCGGGAAGTTCAGCCGTTCTGCGACGGAACCTAATTCTCCGCCTTCAGCTTTCACAAGGAGGGGTCGAGCAATCCCGGCTGACTATTCGATCCTTAGTGCGGTGACTGGATTGATGGACGCAGCTCTCAGGGCAGGTACGATGCTGGCGAGAAGGGCGCAGGCGCCGAGCGCAGTGACTGCTACCGCGAGAGTCAGCGGGTCCCAACCCTTTACCTGGTAAAGCTGGGCTGCAATCAGCCGTGCGCATCCGATCGAAACTGGGATGCCGATCATCAGACCTATAAGGACCTGCAGAAATGCTCCCCGAAGCACGAGGCGAACAATGCTGATTCGGTTTGCACCCAGCGCCATGCGAACGCCAATCTCACTCGTGCGCCGCTCAACCATATAGGCTGTCACTCCATACAGTCCAACTGCGGCCAGGATCAGCGCCAGAACTCCGAAAAGCCCCGTCATCTGTGCAACGGTGCGTTGCTGGTCAAGCCTGTTCGCAACCTGTTCCTGCATGGTCTGGATACTGATGATGGTTAGATTGGGATCCACATCCGCGAAAATGCGACGTACCTGCGGCTCCACACCAGTCATGCTTCCACGTAACTGCAACACTACGCTTTGTATGAGGTGCGTACGATCATCGATCATCTGCATCATCGGTGTGTTGTAGTGCACATGCTGCGCGAGAGGCACAAAGAACAAGGGCCTTTTCCAGTGACCGCTGGGATCGGTGTAGTTCGCATCGCGCACAACGCCCACAATCTCAAAGGTTCCGCTGTATTGCACTTTGTCCAGGCCAAAGTGCGTACCAATTGGTTCCTCTCCCTTTTTAAAGAACTTGCGTACAAAGGATTCGTCGACGACTGCGATATTTTGCGTAGCCGCTGTGTCCTGCTCGGTGATGCTGCGGCCGCGGAGAATATGTTCTCCCATCAGTTCAAGATAGCCCGGGCTGACGTGATCCCACGAGGAACCCTGATCTTCACTCACGTTAGGAGTGCCATGCCCATCGCGAACTATCATTTCGCCCCAGTTATCAGTGAATGGGGTGTAAAGCGCGAGGGCTGCATGCTCTACTCCTGGAATATGCGAGAGTCGGTCCTGCAACTCGCGATAGGTTGCGTCCAGTTTGTCTGAAGAGTAGCTGGAGAACGGTGTATTGACAGTGATACTTACACGATGATCTATCTCAAAGCCAAAATCCTGGTGCTCCATCTTTTGCAAACTTCGCGTGAGGAGTCCAGCCCCGGCGAGCAGGACAATGGAGAGAGTCGCCTGCACCACCACCAGAATCTTCTGCGGCATCGCAGAACTGTCACGTGTGCTGCGATTAGCGCCTCTCAATGCTTCAGCAGGGTTGTTGCGTGAGTTCAACCAAGCCGGCACGGCGCCGAAGAGCAGCCCCGTCACCAGCGACAAGCCAAATGCAAAAGCAAGAATTGGCAGCGAGGGAGAGGCATCGATCGGCACAAAGTGAGCGCTATGAAAAGCGAGCGCGACAATGACTTTCACTCCCAAATAAGCGATCAGCATCCCAGCGGCTCCGCCGAGCAGGGAGAGGACGACGCTTTCAGTAAGAGACTGACGCAGGAGCCTTTTTCGTGAAGCTCCGAGCGCGAGACGAACCGAGGTTTGCGAGCTTCGTGCTGCTCCTCGCGCCAGCAGTAGGTTTGCGATATTTGCACAGGCGATTAGTAGTACCAAGCAGCAGACACTGAGGAGAATTCGCAAACTATCGGCATATCCCTCCCTCATTTCTCCTACTCCGGAGCCTGCCGATATCAGTTTGATGTTCTGCTTGGGCAGCATCGCCTTGATCTGTGGCAGATATTCCTTCATGTCTGTGGTAACAAAATCTGTCACCAGCCACTGTCGCAGAATAGAGGTAAAACGCGAGTCAAGTCCTGCGATAGTAGCTCCAGAGTGCAGTCGCCCAATCACACGCAGCCATGCGTTCGTCTCCTTCAGAATGGAATCTTTTCCTAGGAGCAGCGGTTCTTGCTGAATTGGCACAAACAGTTGCGGCGGATCGCTGCGCAACGTTTCCCCATAAAAACCCGGAGGCGTAATTCCGACGATGGTGAAGGGATGTCCATCGAGCATAAAGCTTGAGCCGATGATCCTGGGATCCGCACCATATTCCTGTTGCCACGCGCGATAGCTGAGCATGGCTGCTGACGGAGCCGATTGCTGATCGTCAGCAGGCGTCAGTGTTCTGCCTGTAAAAGCACTCACTCCGAAGGTAGCAAAGTAGTTTCCAGAGACGAACTCGCTCCGTAGTGGCTTTGCTTGCTGATTCGTTCCACTGCGTCGTACGCTGAACTGCGATCGGCCCGCCTGGAACGCCGCGAGCTGATCGAATTCTGGCGCTGCATCCTTGAATCGCTGATAAAGCTGATAGGAATACATCCCCCAGTTATCCTGAGGGCCACCTTCTACGCAGCAGTCATTGCCTGCGCCAACGCGAAAGAGGGTGGATGGATCGGCGACCGGCAGCGACTTCAACATCACCGTGTGGATGAGCGAAAAAATTGCCGTCGTTGCACCGATGCCCAGCGCGAGCGTAAGCATCGCAGTCAGGGTAAAGATGGGCGAAAGCCGCATTTGCCGCAAGGCGTAGGAAATGTCTTGGCGCAGAGTCTGCATCATGTGTCTCTGACGACCAATACGGCAAAGAAGGGAAGATGGTTCCCTGAATCACAACTTGTCTTTCTGCGCTATTCTGAGCGCCTGACATCTGCTTGCTAGGTCAGGCCAGGGTCAGCTCGATCGACTTCGCGCCTGGATCGAGCTTTACGATCCGAAAGCTGCAGACCTGCCCGATTCGCAAGGATTCGGGTTGAGGTGCAACAGGTGCTGAATTCCCCTTCCAGCGAGCTTTCAGCAGAGAGGTCAAGGAAGTCAGGTCCGGCTTGCCTTCATTACTTTTCGTCTCCGCGACTACCGGAGCGCTCGCACCTATCTGGCACGTTGCGCGAACACCTTCGCCGAGTTCTACTGTTGCGAGTCCCGAAGCCTGATCGACGATGCGGCCAGAAACAATGTCCCCTTCGTGGTGTTCCACCAAATACTCGTCAAGCCCGGTGGGGATAAGCTGCTTCATGCTCAGCTTCACTTGCCGCTTTTCGGTATCGATAGCAAGCACCTGCGCCTTGACTACCTCTCCGGTTTTCACGGCATCCTGGGGATGATTGAGGTGTCGGTCGGCACTGATCTCGCTAATGTGCACAAGCCCCTCGACGCCTTCCGTTAACTGCACAAATGCGCCGAATTTCATCAGCCGCGTTACAGGGCCTTCGATAGTCGAGCCCACCGGAAATCTCTGAAGCACGTCGGCCCAGGGATCCCCGAGCGCCTGCTTCAGTCCGAGGGAGAGTCGCCGCTCATCCTGATTTACTGACAGGATCACAGCGTCGACTGTGTCGCCTTCCTTCAAAAGATCGCTCGGCTTCCGAACTTTCTTCACCCAGGACATTTCTGAGACATGGATGAGACCTTCGATTCCCGGCTCCAGTTCAACAAACGCACCAAAATCCATCAGGCGTGCAACCGTTCCGGTGACGCGCTGCCCTATCTTGTATTTCTCCGCGACGACATCCCAGGGATGCGCCTGCAGCTGCTTAAGGCCCAGCGAAATGCGTCTGCTCTCTGGGTCGATCTTCAACACCTTCACCTGAAGCTGCTGTCCAGCGGAGAGAACCTCTTCCGGGTTGTTCACGCGGCTCCAGGAGATATCGCTCACATGCAGCAGCCCATCGATCCCGCCAAGATCGACAAAAGCGCCATAGCTGGTAATGCTGCGAACCTGCCCTTTCACCACATCGCCTTCCTTCAGTTCGGAGTACCGGCTCTGTTCAAGGGAGCGCTGCTCTTCTTCTGCAATCACGCGGCGATCCACGACCACATCTTCTTCGGCTGCGTCAAGCTTGATAATGCGGCAGGTGATCTCCTGTCCGACAAGCTTCTCCATCTCGCCTGCATCTCGCGCGCCACTGCGAGAGGCCGGCATAAATGCGCGCACGCCGACATCGACGCTAAGACCGCCTTTCACCACGGCAGTCACTGTACCGACAATGGCTGATTTCTGAGCGAAGGCTTCCTCGAGCGAAGACCAGTCCGTTGGCTGCGCTATCTTCAGGCGCGAAAGCTCGTAATAGCCCTCTGCGTTGCGGCCTTTCACTGAGACAGGAAACTTGTCCCCCTGCACTACACCGCTGGCATTGTCGCTGAAGGAGCTGCGCAGTAGAACGCCCTCTGTCTTGAATCCGATATCCAGGTAAACCGAGTCGGCCGAGATAGACACAACCGTCCCTTCCAGCTGCTTTGCTCCGGCCTCAGTCTTCTGGCTCTGTTCAAACTGCGAAAGTAGCTCTCCAAAAGACTCGGTTGGCTCAGTGGTGGCTTCAGAAGTGGGTACAGCGGGCAGCAGGGTTTCCGGCAGGTTGGTGTTTTCCATGGCGATATACCATTTTGGCACGTGCTGCGGGCGGAGGAAAACCTCACCTTCGATAGTTTCGATTTGCGCCAGCGGCTGATGCCTGCGCAGCCATGGCCTGAGGCAAGCGCCTCCCGTCAGGATTTCCTCACCCATCGCAATTACTATGAGCAAAGACCTCCCATGACCGATACAAATTCTCTCCCTCCTGAAATTCTTGTCCACATTGCTCAAACTCTCGGGCTCCCCATGCGCGGCATTCTGGCCGTCATCGAGTTGCTCGACCAGGGTGGAACCGTCCCTTTCATCGCCCGCTATCGCAAGGAGGCGACGGGGAATCTGGACGAGGTCCAGATTCGCAACATCGAGGAAAAGCGTGCCTACTTCAGCGAACTGGTGGAGCGCCGCGCGACCATCCTTTCTTCCATTGCCGAACAAGGCAAGCTGACAGAGGAACTCAAGACACGCATCGAGGCCACTCTCGACAAGAGCGAGCTCGAAGATCTTTACCTGCCGTATCGGCCCAAGCGACGCACCAAGGCGACTATCGCTCGTGAAAAGGGTCTGGAGCCCCTCGCGCGTTATATCTGGTCGCAAGAGACCTCTGCCGATTCGCTGGAGAGTCTCGCTGCTGGCCTTGTGAATGCTGAACTTGGCGTCTCCACGGTGGACGAAGCGTTAGAGGGCGCACGCCACATCATTGCTGAATGGATCAGCGAAGATGCAGACCTGCGCAAGGCCCTGCGTCAGCTCATGTTCGAGGAGGGCGTCGTCATCAGCCGCAAGGCCGTTGACGCAGTAGATGAGCAGGAAAAATTCAAGATGTATTACGAATACAGGGAGCCGGTGAAATCGATTCCCTCGCATCGCATGCTGGCCATCCGCCGCGGCGAAAGCGAAAACATACTTTACTTCCTCATTGAGCTCGAACAGGAGCGGCCACTTGCTCTGATGCGAAAACACAGCCTGCACCGGCAAGGTGATTGGACCGCAAATCTCGAGCTGGCAATCGAAGACTCCTGGCAGCGCCTATTGAATTCCTCTATTCAGGGAGAGGTTCGCTTTGAGCTGAAGAAGCGTTCCGATGCAGAGGCGATTCAGGTCTTTCGTGACAATCTCTATAACCTGCTTCTTGCTCCGCCAGCCGGTCCTATCTCTGTTCTCGGCATTGATCCCGGCCTCCGCACAGGATGCAAAATCGCTGTCGTAGATGAAACCGGCAAGCTTCTGGCTCATGATGTAATTTATCCCCATACCTCGAAGAACGGTATTGCCGAGGCCGCCAGAAAAGTCGAAGCACTGCTTCAGAAGCACACCATTCGCGCCATCGCCATCGGCAATGGTACAGCTTCCCGTGAAACTGACGCCTTTGTCCGCGACTTCCTGCGAGAAAAGGGAATCCAGGACATATTTTCCGTCACCGTCAGTGAGTCAGGTGCCAGCGTCTACTCCGCTTCTGAAATCGCCCGCCAGGAGTTTCCTGATCTTGACCTGACCGTGCGTGGCGCCATCTCCATTGCTCGCCGTCTACAGGACCCGCTTTCCGAATTGGTGAAGGTCGACCCCAAATCCATCGGCGTGGGCCAGTACCAGCACGATGTAGACCAGCGCCAACTGCAGGAGTCGCTGGAGAGCGTAATCGAGAGCTGCGTCAACCGCGTCGGCGTAGATCTGAATACTTCTTCCTGGACGCTGCTGCGCTACATCGCCGGCATCACAGAGCGTACCGCGCTGAACCTCGTAGCTTATCGCGATCAGCACGGACGCTTCCGTTCGCGTACACAAGTGCTCGAGGTATCGGGCATCGGCCCTAAGACCTTTGAGCAGGCTGCGGGCTTCCTCCGCATTCGCAATGGAGACAATCCACTCGACATGACGGCAGTTCACCCTGAGTCTTATCCTGTCGTGGAGCAGATTGCGCAATCGCTGCAGGCGCCTGTTGAGGAAATTATTCGCAATCCTCAGCTACTTGAACGGCTCGATCGCAACCAGCTTTCTGCAGGCTCATTTACTCTGAACGACATCCTCGAGGAACTCCGCAAGCCAGGACGCGATCCGCGGGACACATTCGTGGCGCCCATTTTCCACGATCAGGTCCGCGAAATTTCTGACGTGCAAGAGGGGATGGTCTTAGAGGGCGTCGTGACTAACGTGACAAAATTTGGTGCATTCGTCGACATCGGAGTGCATCAGGACGGACTGGTTCATATAAGCGAACTATCCGATCGCTTCATCAAGGAGCCGTCTGAAGCGGTTAAAACCGGACAGATCGTTAAGGTCAAGGTGCTGAGCGCCGATACGAAAACGAAGCGAATTGCGCTGTCCATCAAGGCTCTCCTTGCACCATCTTCACGTCCGGCTGCGAAGTCCAGTAAGCCTGCTCCAAAACCGCAACCAACACTGAATGAAAAGCTGTCTGCCCTTTCTACGAAGTGGAAGGTGCGATAACGCTCTCAGTCTGAGCGCCCAGTCAGTTTCATCTACAAGCCTTACGGCCAGGAGCGGTCCCACCGTTCCTGGGCGGCTCCCTTTGTGCTAAGCGAGGAGCTCCTGATTTGTTGCCATTCATGCTGTGTGGGGAGCCACAGCTACTCCTCACTTCCATCCCTGGCTATTAAGTCTTAACGGACCAAGAATGCCTGATGGCTGCGGGCGAATATCCTGCTCATCCTGAGGCGTAAAGCGCTCGCCATAACGGCTGTTCAGCAGTCGATAGTCGGGTCTGGCCTTTCCAGAGAGAGCATTGATCGCTGTATTCGCGACAACGATTCTGATATCGTTCGCTCCAGGTTTCAGCAGGTGCTTTACATCGATGTTGAAAGGGCTCGTCCACACAGCGCCAGCGAGGGTCCCGTTGATATAGACAACGGCCGCATCGCGGAGCGGCGCATCGAGCCACGCTTGCATGCCCGGCTGATGAAGTTGCGTATGCTCGACCGGCCTGCCTTTCCCAAAATCCAGCAGGATCTTCCGCGAATTCCCCAGAAAACTGGCGGGCACATTTACTTCTCGTGTGTAAATTGCTGTTCCCGAATAGTAGAGCGTGTCCGGCGAGTCCGTCCACGAACGGAGCATCGGCATTGTCATTGTCTGGTGGGAGCCTGAAAAGTTAATGGTCCAGCCTGTTGCAAGATCAATCGGCGTAGCGGATGTAGCAAATCTTCTTTCAACTGCTGCCGGTGTGGAATCATCTGTGAAGACCAGCACTCGCGACTCGTATGGTGCAAGATTTAGATCCAGTGCGTTGCCATCTGGCAACGAGTGCGACTTTCCCGTAAATGGATCCCACGCTTCCACGTGCTTCTCGTGCGATTGGAAAGAAGCGCGAAAGCGATGAGGAACGTTATCGGTGTTCGCTAGGAAGTAGATGTCCGAGTCTGCCAACTTGCGATGAATAAATCCCACTTGAGGGATTTCAGGGGTGAGGGTTACATCCGGCGGAAGCACCCGACGCAAGGTGCGGCCCAGTGCATCTGCGCTGGCCAACAACTGCGCACCCTGTAGATGCTGATCGAAAAGTCTGAGGGAGAGATCGCGCACGGATGCGGAGTCGCGTTGATCTGCGACCCTGCCGGGCGCCATCTGGGGAGCATGCCCGACGGCGATTACAATGCCCCCATTCCGCACGTACTCTTCTATCTTCCGATAGGTAGACAGCGGCAGCCGCTCAATCGCTGGCATCACCAGCAGCGGATAGGCAATCCCTTTTTTCGCGATGGCTTCGGAGTCGATAAAGTCAAAGCCGTAGCCGGAGTCAAGAATCTGCGCCACAAGATTCTCTCCGAGCAGAGAGTCCATCTGCTCGCTGACTGAAGTATGCCCAGGTGAGAAGTGCGCCATGGCATCTTCCTCGGGCAGCAGAACCGCTACCTGGTTGGCAGGGCTGCCTTGCCTCATCAGGTAGCTCATCCTTTGAAGGTATTGCGTGATGTAGGGCATCACGATCCACCATGGATTGTGGTTGTTGAAGACCGCGGCCGCGTAGAACGACCAGCCCGGATCGCCTGCGCTTGGGGGCGAGTAGGGCCAGCCATGACCCACCAGTTGATTGACGCCCTGCAGGAAAAAGGTGTCAGCCTCTGCCTTCATATCGAGTGGCGTCGCACGAAAGGGCGGCGAGTGCAGCCACGTCCATGTTTCGGCTGAAGTGATCGGTCTGCCGTAGATATGGCTCGCAGAGGTCGCCCATCTTGTAGTCGAAAATGAATGCCACTGCGAGCCTTCACCCTCAGGCAAATCGACGATGGAGTTGCTCGATAGCGTAACCGCCGGAGTTCCATATGTCTGGGAGCGGAAATGCGTATGATGCTCGCGCGCCCAGCTGTTGATGGTCGCCAGGTAGTTTTCGTCGATCAGTTCATTCAGTGTCCGCGCCCAGTCATATCTCAGGTCTGCAGCCGCAGCACCATGTCCAAACACCATCTCCGGGAGGTAAGGTGTCAAATCGTAACCGCGTCGGTTACGAAATTCGGTAGGCAGGTCGGTCGTCCAGTCCGTGCCATAGACTTCGAGGCTGTCGCTGAATACAGATGCCGGCGGATCATTTCCAAAAGCCCGGAGCAGGGGCTCGCCAACTGTCTGCAGGTGAGTTTCGACCGCAGACTTGCTGAAGTGATCGAGCACAAATCCCTCTGCGCCTGCGGCAGCCCGTTTGACTATCTGTCCGGTGCGACTCGCGATGAAGAAGGCTACAACCTGCGCCGAGTTGGAAGAGGGAAGAGCGAGCCGTGCCCCGTCCGGTAGCTGAAGCCGTCGCCAGGCAGCATCTTCATAGTTCTCGCGTGTGCCGTTCGCAACAAAGGCCGCAAGCAGCTTTTCACCGTTCCGCACCGATGGGATCGCAATGGAACTGCTCTGCGCGGGCACGTCGGCAGTAACTACGCGCAGTTTGCCGGCGGCATCTGTGATCGGTACATTCGGGCCGCCATAGGGCCAGCCGCTGCCCAGCGTCAGCGCAATCCGCATTCCCAGCGCGTGCGCTCGTGTCGCAGCGAAGCGCACGGCATCAAGATACTCTGGGGAAAGAAAGGTGAGGTTCTTGAAACCAGTCGCAGGATCATCCAATTCGAGCGGATAGACAGGCTGCAGCTCAACCCCTCCAATTCCTCCCTGCTTCATCGTCTCTAGTTCACGTGCCAGTTCGTCCTTCTTCACCGCGGAGCCAAACCACCACCACCTCATCATCACCTTCGCGTCCTCCGGAGGATGAGCGAATCCCTGCCGGACGGCCTTAAGCGTTGCAGGCCTCGCAGTCTGGGCATGGGCAGGCTCGCAACAGCAGCTTAGGAGCGCAAGCGACACAAGCGATATCTGTGCAGCCCGCGACCACCAGTACTTTCGCCCCGCCACTCCACGAAGAAATATTTCGACGATCAATTGAGCTTTTCCTCCAGCCGCAACATGGTATCTGACCGATTGGGGCATTAGGAAATAATCTGCCTAATGAAAAATCACTCCTTCTATCCCCACTCGTCCGCTTCAATAAGCGTGCGTGCTAAACTAACTCCCTCTCATGACCAGATTCTTCGATCGCGCCATCTCGTTCCGTTCTGCCTCCTTATCCGCTCTCGCCCTCTATCTGCTTTTCTGCCATTCTGCGGCAGTTACTGCCCAGCAGCCACCTTCTACTGCAGTAGGCATCGTCTCGGCAGCGCAGGCAGGCCCGCAGACGGCCGACCAGCAGGGCCGCACGCGGCTTCCAATGGAGGTCCAGAAGAGCATTAGCTTCCGCGAAATCGGGCCTGCCATTTCTGGCGGACGCGTCACCGCTGTTGCCGGCGTACCCGGCAAAAGCGAGGTGTACTACGTGGGGGCCGCCGATGGCGGTGTCTTTCGCACCACCGATGGCGGCGTCACATGGAAGGCGCTCTTTCAGCACCAGAGCGTTGCTTCCATAGGCGCGCTGGCGGTTGATCCCGTGAACCCTCAAGTGATCTGGGCCGGTACCGGCGAGGCCAATATCCGCAATGACGTCTCTTTCGGAAACGGCATCTATAAGTCCACCGATGGCGGAACGCACTGGAAGCATATGGGGCTTGATGGCAGCTTCCAGATTTCCCGCATTGTCATTGATCCTCATCATCCGGACACTGTTCTCGCCGCCGCCATGGGCAGTCCTTGGGCTGATAGTGCTGAGCGCGGCATCTATCGCACCACCGATGGCGGCGCCACCTGGCGCAAGGTTCTCTACATCGCTCCTGCTGTCGGCATATCCGATCTCGCGATGGACCCTGCTAATCCGCAGGTGCTTTTTGCGGCTGCGTACCGCTTCCGTCGTACTCCGTGGAGCTATTCCGATGGCGGTCCTGAAGACGCCATTTATAAATCAGTCGATCAGGGCCAGAGTTGGCAGCGACTCAGCGGCCACGGCCTGCCCTCGGGGCCCGTTAGTCGCATAGGTCTCGCGGTTGCGCCCAGCGCTCCGGGTGTTGTCTACGCAGTGATGGGTGCGAATGAGGGCACGCTTTGGCGCTCCGAGGATGAAGGCGCTCACTGGACTCTCGTCAGCAAAAACGAAGAGGTGGATGTGCGCCCGTTTTACTTCTCCCACATCGCCGTTGACCCGCACAACCCTGATCACATCTTTGCCCTTTCCAACGACCTCATGGAGTCTAGAGACGGGGGCAAGACCTTCGCCACTATCGCAAAGCAGATCCACGGAGATCACCACACTATCTGGATCGATCCGGATGGTACCGGCCGCATCATTGAGGGGAACGATGGCGGGGTGGCGTTCTCCGGCGACAATGGCGGACACTGGCAGTTTCTGCACAACCTCGCCATCGCGCAGCTCTACCATGTCAGCACCAGCAACCAGCGGCCCTATCTCGTCTGCGGTGGCCTGCAGGACAACAGCGCCTGGTGCGGTCCTGGCCGCAGCAAGAACTCCTCAGGCATCCTCGACCGCCAGTGGTTTGATCTCAACGGGGGAGACGGCATGTATGCCATCCCTGCGGTGGACAATCCCGACCTCTTTTACAACAGCACGCAGAATGGCGCCTTCATGATCTTCGACCGTGCGGCGGAACAGGTTCATGACATCGAACCCTACCCGCGGGATTTCGCCGGCGACGGCGTTGCTAACCTGCCCTATCGGTTCGCATGGAACGCAGGCTTCGCGGTCTCACCATCTAATCCTCGCGTGCTTTATGCGGGTGCCAACGTCGTTTTCAAGAGCGAAGACCGTGGACGTACCTGGAAGCCGATCAGTCCGGATCTGACCCGCAACGACAAGTCCAGGCAACAATCCTCTGGCGGCCCGGTGATGAAGGACAACTCCGGCGCTGAGGTCTTCGATGCCATCCTACGCATCACACCCTCCGCAAAAGACCCCAAGGTCCTCTGGGTCGGCACGGATGATGGTCAGGTCCAGCTCACGCGCGATGGGGGAGCTACATGGACGAACGTCACCTCTCACATTTCCGGTCTGCCGCCCTGGGGGCGAGTGGAGTCCATTGACGTCGCACCTGATGCTCCGGGTGATGCCTTGATCACCGTTGATCGCCACTTCAGCGGGGACTTCAAGCCTTACATCTACCGCACTGCTGATTACGGTGCGACGTGGCAATCCGTCAGCGGTGATCTGCCACAGGTCTATGCACATGTCATCAAGCGAGACCTGCACAATCCGCATATGTACTACGCAGGGCTTGAAAATGGCCTCTATGTCTCCTGGGACGAGGGCACCCATTGGTACCTCTTCGGCCTGGGATTGCCCAATGCGGCAGTCTACGATCTCGCACTGGTACCGCAATCGAACGATCTGGTGGTTGCCACCCACGGACGCGCCGTGTGGATTCTCGACGACCTCACCCCATTCCAGCAGTTCTCCGCTCAAGCAGCCCAAAGCTCACCTCACCTCTTCGCACCTGCCGACGCTCTGCGCTTCTGGCCCTGGTCGCCGGTCGAGGCGTTGGGAGACGGTGCCTTCTACGGCAAGAACCCTGCCTATGGAGCACAGCTCGTCTACTACCTTTCCCATGCTGGCAAAGCTCCCGGCCAGCTTGTCATTACCGATGCTGAAGGTCATGTGGTCCGCACGATGAAGGGGCTGCATGAGCCCGGCGACGGCGAAAACCCTGCCGAGGAGGACGAGGTGCCACCTGCGGCACAGGTGGGGCAGGCAACGCAGCACTCCGGGCAGCGGCCAGAGCAGCAGGAGGCCACCCCGTCCCATGCCGCACCGGCCACGCAGACAGCGCAGCAGCTTACCCCATCCAGGGAATCCGCTACCGCGGAGTCTGCCGCCGACACTCAAACCCGGAGCCCCTGGGTCCCGGTCAAGCCTGGCCTTCAGCGCATTTACTGGGATCTACGCGCCGACGGGCCCGTACGCTGGGAGGCCGCGCCCGATTTCAACAAGGGGCCGCAATCCGGCGCACTGGTTCCACCCGGCAACTACACTGCCACGCTTTCTGTTGACGGCAAGACCAGCTCGACCAGAATCACGGTTGTCAACGATCCTTCCTCGCATGGCACTCAATCTGAGATGGAAGCACGATTTGAGGCTACCCAGTCCGTTCTTCACCACATCTCTCAGCTCGATCTCATCCTTAACCGGCTGGACGCAATCCAAGCCCAGGTTAACGCGCTGCAGCTTGCAGTAAAGGGTACGCCCGAGGAAGCAGGCATCAAAAGCGCCGTCGAAACTCTCGAGAAGCAGAGCAAAGCGGTTCAGTCGCAGATCACCAGCAACGCCGGAGCCGCTGAGTCGACCTTGCGAAAGCCAGACCAACTTCGTGAGCACCTCTTTGCTCTCGACGGGACGCTTGAAGGTGCCGATGACGCACCCACGGCTGCCATCCTCGAGCAGAAAAATATGTTGGAGCCTCAGTACCGCTCCGCTCTCGAGAGATTCAGCCAGTTTATTCAGGTCGATCTGGCTGCATTCAACCGCGCCATGGCGGAGCACAAACTCACAGGAGTCGTCACCGGCAGCGCTCTCCAGCCATAAAGCCGCGCACGTTCACTCCGCGGCCCTCAGCACCCAGCGCAGCCTGACGCACGACGCCGTCCGGAGGCGCTGGGACATAACCGCGCCTGTTTTTGAGATAAGAGAACGAGCGACTCACTGCGTCTTTACGGAATCGGAAGGGTAGCTTCAATGCTCCTACGAAATGCGCACAAACTCCACATTTGGATAATGCGCAGGCGCCGACTGAACGAAGCAAGTCGCGCTTATCGAGTCCAGATCATTGATTTTTAAGTGAATTAGAAAGGTATGGCGGAGAGACAGGGATTCGAACCCTGGATACCTTGCGGTATACACGCTTTCCAAGCGTGCGCCTTCAGCCACTCGGCCATCTCTCCGCGCTCTTTTCAAACTATCACAATCCGAGCCCGGAAACTGCTGTAACGTATTCTCGTGGACACCGTGATTCATCCGGAGCGCTCCCCGGGAGTGGGCGGAGAGCTCCGTGCGCTTCTCAGGCTGGCCATACCCGTTGCCTTGTCTGAAGTTGGCTGGATGACCATGACCGTGGTCGATACCGTCATGGTCGGCGGTCTTGGCCCTCGGGCGATCGGCGCCGTGGGGCTTGGGAATGCTATTTACTATGCTCCGTCTCTCTTTGGCATTGGGCTGTTACTTGGTCTGGATACTCTGGTGGCCCGATCCTGGGGCGCAGGCGAATATGACGACTGCCATCGCTCGCTGGCTCAGGGGGTTTACATTGCAGCGGCAATATCACCGCTGCTTATGCTCCTGATCTTTGCGATAACCCCATGGTTCAGTTCGCATGGCGTAGACCCTGCCGTAGCCCGGCTGACCCGCTCTTATCTCTTTACGCTGAACTGGGGCACGTTGCCGCTACTCGTTTACGGCGCTTTCCGACGGTACCTGCAGGGGGTCGGCAGCGTTAAGCCGATCGCGTTTGCCCTGATCTCCGCCAACCTGGTCAACCTGGCCGGAGATTGGCTTTTGATCTATGGCCGCATGGGCGCTCCGGCTCTGGGAGTACGCGGCTCTGCGCTTTCCACGTGCTTTGCACGTGTCTATATGGCTGCGGTGCTGATCGGGGCAGCCTGGCTTCATGAGCGCCGCCGGGGTCACGGTCTCTTCTACCACTGGCCCCGTCCGGACTGGCGTCGTCTCCACGCACTCTTCCAGCTTGGCCTACCAGCCTCCTTTCAGATCGTGCTGGAAGTTGCGGCCTTCGGGACAGCTACCATCTTTGCTGCCCATCTTGGGCCCATCCCCCTCGCTGCCCATGAGATCGCCCTCAACTGCGCCGCCTATACCTACATGGTGCCGCTTGGCATCTCCTCGGCTGCGGCCGTTCTGGTTGGGCATGCCATGGGTGCAGGTGACCCGCAGCGCGCACGCCGGGCAGGATGGCTGGCCCTTGCACTTGCCGTCTGTTTTATGGCCTCCACGGCTGTGCTTTTTCTGACGGCGGCCCGGCCCATCATCCACATCTACACCTTCGACCCCCGGGTGGTTGCGGCAGGAGTGCCCATCCTTGCCCTTGCCGCAGCCTTTCAGATCTTCGATGGAATGCAGACGGTAGCCACTGGAGCCCTCCGCGGCGTCGGCGACACCCGTATGCCCATGTTTGCCAACCTCATCGGCTACTGGATCATCGGCCTGCCCGTAGGTTTGATCCTCTGCTTCGGCTTTCACCGTGGCTTGTCCGGTCTCTGGTCGGGACTCACCTTGGCGCTGGTGATCATCGCTGCCATTCTGGTTCGCCGTCTGGCGCGGCACTGGCAAAAGCCCTGTTCCATCGCGTAGTTTTACGCCTCATCCTTTTGGCTGATCTTTTTTCTTGACAACCGTTATTCGGGTTCTTTATCTCTTTGTGCGGTTCGGCAATAGTCCATTTGGGGGACTTCTATGTAAGCGATTTCTCGATTCAAGCAATCGTTTACACACCCCGAAGTACAACGTTCGAACTTAATTTAAGGAGGTCTTCATGGCCACACAAAAGAAAGAGAAGCCAAAGCTTCTCAGCAGGATGCGGAACGCTTCTCCGGTCGCTCTTCTGTTTCTGCTGTTCTGCTTCGGCACGGCCGCGGTATTTGCCCAGACCGATCAGGGCACCATCAACGGCATCGTTGCAGATAGCACGGGAGCGGTGGTTCCAGGTGCGAGCGTCACGCTCACCAACACGGATACCGGACTGCAGCTAACCGGAAAATCCGACCAGAGTGGCTTTTACAGCTTCTCTCCCATCAAGATCGGCAACTACAGGATTTCAGTCGAGTCGCCAGGCTTTCAGAAGACAACCCAGGAGAATCTGCATCTGGATGTCCAGCAGCGTCTGCAGGTCAACGTGGAATTGAAGGCTGGTGCAGCAACCCAGACCATCACCGTTACCGGGGCCCCACCGCTACTCCAGACCGAGGACGGCTCCAGCGGTCAGGTTCTTAGCACGAAGACCATCAACGACACCCCGCTTAACGGTCGCAACTGGGTGTTCATCGCACAGCTCGCCGCAGGCGTAAATCCTCCCAGCGGTTCACGCGGCGCCGGCAAAGGCGATTTCAATGCAAACGGCCAGCGCGCCGAGCAGAACAACTTCATCCTGGACGGCGTGGATAACAACAACAACGTCGTAGACTTCCTCAGCGGCGCCAGCTTCGTCGTGCGGCCTCCACCGGATGCCCTCGCCGAGTTCAAGATTCAGACCGGCGCCTATAGCGCGGAGTTTGGCCACTCGGCAGGCTCGGTTATCAACGCCAGCATCAAGAGCGGCACAAACGAGGTACATGGCGACATCTGGGAATACAACCGCAACGATGCATATGATATTCGCCAGTATTTCGATGGCAACAATCCGGTAGCCAAGTATCGTCAGAACCAGTTTGGCGCCACCCTCGGCTTCCCGATCATTAAGAACAAGCTCTTCTTCTTCGGCGATGTCGAGGCAAATCGCATCATCTTTGGTGAGACCCACTCCGGCTTAAATGTTCCTACCGCCCTCATGCGGCAGGGCAACTTCAGCGAGCTCCTCAATCCAGCACTCACCACCGGAAAAGCAGCAGTCACCCTCTATCAGCCCAGCACTACAGCGGCTGGCACCCAGCTCCTGCAGTGCGACGGTCAGCAGAATGTAATCTGCCCCAACCAGCTTGACCCGGTTGCCGCTCGGCTCATGAACCTGTTCCCTCTGCCTAACCAGGGCGCTCCCGGGCAGACCTACAATAACTACACAGTCCAGACCAATGCCCTCGACAACACCTGGCAGTGGGACACGCGTATGGACTACAACATCAGTTCAAAAGATCAGATCTTTGCGCGTTTCAGTTACGAGCATGAACCCGGCAATCACCCGGCGCCACTCGGACCCATTCTGGATGGCGGCAGCTTCGGCGATACCGGCAACATCATCAATCTGGGCGAGAACTTTACGACCAGCGAAACCCACATCTTTACTCCGACCCTGACCAATGAGTTCCGTTTTGGCTATAACTATGGCCACTTCGGCTATCAACAGTTCAATGCCAATACCGACATTGCGCCAACGCTCGGACTCGGTGGTATTCCGTATCAGCCGCTCAATGGTGGTCTTCCGGCTTTCAATGTTGGAGGGCTTTCCTTCTTCGGCTCCCCGACCTTCTACGTGTCGAACGAATATCAGAATGTGTGGCAGGTTCTCGACAACGTCACCAAGGTTGCCGGCAACCACAGTCTGCACATGGGCGTGAACTTCCAGCGCATTCGCTTCTCCACCCAACAGCCAACGCAGCCTCGCGGCACCTATAACTACACCGGTGTATTCACCTCTCAGGTAGGGACGGCGAATACCGGCTTCGGTGCTGCCGACTTCCTGCTGGGCACCATGAACAGTTCGGCGATCTCCAACATCTTCAATAGCGACGATGTGCGGTGGGATCGTGCAGCCTACTTCCAGGATGATTGGAAGGCAAGTCCCAAGCTGACCCTCAATATGGGTCTTCGCTGGGAGTACGCAACGCCTTATTACGAGCGCCACGATCACCAGGCCTTGTTCTATCCCACCAACGCGCCAGGCCCTGGCACCGGTCAAGGTGTTTATCTGCTGGCCAACAGCCAGAAGAACACCGTTCTTGCTCCGGCCTTCGCTAACCTGCTCGCCAAGGACAATATCCAGGTGCAGTACACCAGCAACCGTTCGCTGGTTCAGGGGCAGAAGACCAACTTCGCACCCCGCTTCGGATTTGCCTACACCATCAATGACAAGACAGTGGTTCGCGGTGGTTATGGCATCTTCTTTGGCGGCTTGGAAAGCATCGGATACTATCCCAATCTCGGCGAGAACTTCCCGTTCGAGTTCGACTCCAACTTCCCCAGCCCCACAAGCTGCGTGAACGGAGGAGGCTGCCCGACCAACGGCTTCACCCTCGAGTCCGGGTTCAGCAACGCAATCGCCGCAGGCTTGCAGAATTCCATTTCTGTCCCCAGTCTGCGCGGAAGCGATCCGAAAGAGAAGACGCCCTATACCCAGGACTACAACCTCGCCATTGAATACAGCCTGTCGAACAACATGGTTGTGAACCTCAGCTATGTCGGCGATAACAGCCGTCACCTGCAGGTCTTCCCCAATCCCAATGCGCCGGTCGCACTGGCGCCAAACGGATACGGACCAAATCCGAATCCGCTTCAGCCCTTCCCTGATTTTGGTGGTGTTTCTTACAGCTCCTATGCGGGGTCGTCCAACTACAACTCGCTCCAGGCCTCCTTGCAGAAGCGCTACTCTAACGGGCTCAGCTATCTGGCCACCTATACCTACTCGCACTCTCTTGACGATGCTCCGACACCTCTTGGCAGCACAGGAGATGGTGGATACCGCAACACCAACATCGTTCCGATCAATCAGGACTACGCAAGCTCACCGTTCGATGTTCGTCACCGCTTCAACATCAATGGCAGCTACGAGCTTCCCTTCGGCCTCGGACGGCAGTACGCTAACAAGAGCCGTGCGATGGATTACATCATCGGTGGGTGGATGACCAGTCTCACCTTCAGCGCGCAGACTGGCGAACCATTCACGGTCTACGCGACTAACATCACATCGCCTTCTGGAGCATCCGCGCGCGCTGTTCGCGTTTCGGATCCCTTCAAGGGCGGCGGCACACCTGATCCGAACTTCACCGGCTCAGCGGCCTTCACCTGCCCAACCAAGGTGCGTACTGTGCAGAACTGGTTTAACCCCTGCGCCTTCCGCAATCCTCAGCCCAGCAACATCACCTATCAGGCCAATGGACAGCCCAACACTGTGTCTGGTGCTGCAGCTCTGGCCTATCTCGGCTCGCCCCGTAACCAGATCAACGGTCCTGGTTATGAGCGCGTCAACATGTCCCTGTTCAAGAACTTCAAGACCTTCCGCGAGCAAACCTTCCAGTTTCGCGTAGACGCCTTTAACGTTCTGAACACGCCCGCCTACGGAGAGCCCAGCAATACCGGTATCTCCGCAAATGGCGGCCTCATCACCGGGGCGCGGTTCTTCCAGAGCTACACTCCGGATTCCCGCTTCTTCCAGTTCGCCGGAAAGTATAACTTCTAGCGCGCTACACTCTTCCTGATGGCGGAGACTGCAACCACAGTCTCCGCCGATGGAGAACCAATCCGCAGTGCTTCGATTCCGCAAACTGATCATCCTCTCCGCGTCCGCCCTTTTGCTGGCTTTGCCGCTTGCAGCGCAGACGCAGCATCCGCTCAGCGCAGCCGACCGCGCAGCTCTCAGCCGCGCGCTCGATGCGCAGGATCAGGGCCATCCGGAAGTCGCAGAACCGGCGCTTCGCGACCTCGCCCGTCGCAACCCATCCAGTTTTGAAGTTCTCGAATCGCTCGGGGTCCTTTACGCCGAAGGCAACAGGTTCGACTCCGCTCTGCCCCTGCTTAAGAAGGCCGCAACCCTCCAGCCCGGCTCCGCCATCGCGCAAGCCAACCTCGGGGCGGCGCTCTTGAAGCTGAACCGCAACCCTGAGGCATTGCGTGCACTCGAGCGTGCGTCTGCTCTCGATCCAGCCAATACTCACACGCAATCGGATCTGGCCCAGGCCCTCATGCTCAACCACGATCCCAGGGCTGCCGCCAAAGCCTTTGCGCGCGCCTCTGCGGGCAAATTCGATGATCCGGATCTCATCTACAACTGGGCGCTCGCCTCCTTTGAGTCCGGTGATGCGGCCCAGGCCGCCGCCCTGATGGCAAAGCTTGCCGACGCGCCATCGTCAGCCCCTGATCAGGAACTGCTCGGAGACATCGCGGAGCAGCAACGCGACTACAAGAACGCAGTGGAGCACTACAAGTTGGCTGTCCAGCTCGACCCCAGCGAGCCCAATCTGTATGTGCTCGGCGTCGAACTTCTCCGTCACTGGACATTCGCCGAGGCCATCAAGATATTCGAGTATGGAGTCTCAAAATACCCTCAAAGCAGGCGGATGGAGGTCGGCCTCGGCATAGCCCATTACTCCGCGAATGACTACGCCCGCGCCACCCCGATCTTCTCGCGCCTGCTCGACGCCGATCCTGATAATGCTTTCTACGCGGACATGCTGGGACACATGTGCGCCTTGTTGCCTAATGGAAGCGGCGACTGCGGCAAGCTCGTCGCCTTTGCCGAGCGGCATCCTAAGAACGCCCCTGCCGCTGCCTACGCCGCAGCCAGCATTCTGCACAGCCCCTCCGGCTCTGAAAATCTCAAGCAGGTACGCTCTCTGCTCGATCAGTCCTTAGCCGCGGATCCCAGGCTTCCCGAGGCCAGCTATCTGCTTGGCATGCTCGACCAGCAGGAAGGGAAGTGGGCCGAGAGCATTCCTCCTCTGCAGAAGGCCATCGCACTCAAACCCGACTTCGCCAAGGCTCACTATCGCCTCGGGCTTGCATGGTCGCATACTGGCAAGCGCGAACAGGCGCAGCAGGAGATCGCCCTTGAGCAGAAGTACAGCAAGCAGGAGACCGACGATCTGAATGCCCGCTTCAAAAAGGTGACGACCTTTCTTATCACTCAGAAATAAAAGAACTTCGCAAAGAGGGCCCGCGCATAGTCAGTCGCGTAAAATGTAGTTAATGGTTAGTAAAATATTGCCTGGCCGCCCCTATCCTCTCGGAGCAAAGTGGGACGGCACGGGCGTTAATTTCTCAATTTATTCAGAGCGAGCAACGGGTGTAGATCTCTGTCTCTTTGACGACGATGGCATAGAATCCGAACGGATTCCCCTCACTGAAGTCACAGCCTTTGTCTGGCACGGCTACCTCCCGGGCATCCCCGCCGGCCAAAAGTACGGATACCGCGTGCACGGACCATGGGACCCAGCCAATGGTCTACGATTCAACCCGGCCAAGCTGTTGGTCGATCCCTACGCCCAGGCCATTACGGGTTATGTCGACTGGACCCAGCCCATCTTCCCCTATAAGTTTGGCTCTCATGATGCGGACCTCGTCCGCGATGACCGTGACAGCGCCCCCGGCGTTCCCAAGTGTATCGTCGTCAATCCGTATTTTGACTGGGAGCACGATCGCCCTCTGCGAATACCGCTCGCCGATTCAGTAATCTATGAGACCCATGTGCGCGGATTCAGCATCCGGAATCCGGATGTACCTGAGCATCTGCGCGGCACCTACGCGGGCCTCGCCTCTCCCGCCAGCATCCGCCATCTTAAGCGTCTAGGTGTGACCGCCGTTGAACTGATGCCGGTGCATCACTTCGTCAACGACAGCCATCTCGTTCAGCAAGGGCTCACGAACTACTGGGGCTACAACACGCTCAGCTACTTTGCTCCGGCAGGCCGATATTGCGCGACCAACGACGAGGGCAACCAGGTAGCGGCCTTCAAAGCAATGGTCAAGACGCTTCACCGAGAGGGCATTGAAGTCATTCTCGATGTTGTCTACAACCACACCGCTGAGGGCAATCATCTTGGCCCCATGCTCTCGTTCGAGGGAGTCGATAATCTCACTTATTACCGCACCCTCGCCCACAATCCGCGCTTTTACATGGACTACACCGGCACCGGCAACAGCCTCAATGTCCGCCATCCGCAGGTGCTCAAGCTCATTATGGACTCGCTGCGCTACTGGGTCACCGAGATGCACGTCGATGGATTCCGCTTTGACCTCGCAGCCACTCTCGCCCGGGAACTGCATGACGTTGATCGCCTCAGCGGCTTCTTCGACATCATTCATCAGGATCCGACACTTGCCGATGTCAAGCTGATTGCTGAGCCATGGGACGTGGGCGAGGGAGGCTATCAGGTCGGCAACTTCCCCGTGCTATGGGCTGAGTGGAATGGCAAATATCGTGACACCGTCCGTCGCTACTGGAAGGGCGACAATGGGCAGCTCTCAGACCTGGGATATCGTCTGACTGGTTCCAGCGATCTTTATAAGCATGATGGCCGCCGTCCATACGCCAGCATCAACTTTGTCACCGCGCACGATGGGTTTACCCTTCACGATCTGGTCAGCTACAACTGCAAGCACAATCTGGCGAACGCGGAGAACAATCAGGACGGCGCCAACGACAATCATTCCTGGAACATGGGGGTGGAGGGTCCGACCAGCGATCCGGAGATTATCCATGCCCGCGAGCGTCAGAAGAGAAATCTCCTGGCCACGCTGGTGCTCTCGCAGGGAGTGCCAATGATCTCCGGCGGCGATGAAATGGGGCGCACGCAGCGCGGCAACAACAACGCTTATTGTCAGGACAACGAAATCAGCTGGTACGACTGGACGCCGTCATCGGAGAAGGAATCGCTGATCGACTTCGTTGCCAAGCTGGTGGAACTGCGCAGATCCCACCCAAACCTGCGCCGGAAGAAGTTCTTTCAGGACCGCGTCATTCACAACTCGGCCGCCCGGGATATTGCATGGTATGACATCGATGGCGAGGAGCTGAGCCCCGCCGCCTGGAACGCCGGCTGGGTACGCACACTGGGCCTGCTGCTCAATGGTGAGACGCTGGCAGAGATAGACCAGCTGGGCAACACCGTCAAGGACGCCAGCTTTCTGCTCCTCCTCAACGCGCATCACGAGGCGGTCACCTTCTTGCTGCCGCCATGTCCGGGCAGTGGTGTGTGGCATTGCATCCTCAACACCAATGACCTTGAGACGCCATTCAAGCACACCATTGCCAAGAAGCGAGTACGTATCGAGGGGCGGTCTCTGAACGTGCTCATGGAAAAGCCGATTGTGCCGCCTCCCTTGCTCTAGTTCGTCTTCTTGTCGGGGCGTCGTTCCGCGATCATCCGGATGCCGTATTTCGGCCGCAGCGTAATTTTCGGCTGCACCTCGATACGCTGTCCGGGTACAAGCTTCAGACGCCACTGCTGAGCGATCGTTGCGAGGACCAGTATCCCTTCCATCCACGCGAACGATTCGCCGATACACTGGCGGCTGCCACCGCCAAAAGGGAAGTAGGCGAAGCGCGGACGCCCCACCTTGTTTTCCGGCGTAAAGCGCTCCGGGTCAAACCGCAGCGGGTCAGGGAAGTGCTCTGCACTGCGCTGGATGATGTACTGGCTGAAGAAAAAGTAAGTGCCGTTGGGAAACTTGTAAGGGCCTATCTCAACATCGCGCGTTGCCTGCCGCCCCATCGCCCAGGCGGGTGGATAGAGCCGCATGGACTCGGCGAAAACCATCTCCGTGTAGCGCAGCTGTGGCATATCCTCGAGGGTGGGTAGCCGGCCTTTGAGCACGCTGTCGATCTCCGCGTGCAGTTTCGCCTCTACTTCCTGGTTTTGAGCCAGCAGCAGCCATGTCCACGAGAGCGCGTTGGCGACTGTTTCATATCCGGCGAGGAAGATCGTGATTACCTCATCGCGGAGCTGTTCATCGCTCATGCCGCTGCGGTCCGCCTCTTCATCGCGCGAAGCCAGCAGCATAGACAGCAGATCGCCGCGGTCAGTCGCATCCCGCCGCCGCTCTTCGATCATGCGATACACAACCTTGTCCAGCTGCCTGCGAGCGCGTCGAAAGCGCATCAGTCCGGGGATCGGCAGGTGCAGCATGGCCTCGGCGCGCGGCAGCGCAATCAGGAAGTTATACAGCCGCATGATTGCGTTCACTTCATCGTTAATGCTCTGAACTTCTGCGGTCACATCCGTTGCAAAAATGGTCCTTGCGACCACCTGCAGCGACAGCGCCATCATTTCTGACGAGGCGTCGAGCTCCGCACCCTCCCGCCATGCATCGCGCATGGCGGCCGCGCGATCGACGATCATCCCGCCGTACGCTTGAATCCGCTGCCTGTGAAACGCTGGCGCAGCGATGCGGCGTTGTCGCTTATGAGCCTCGCCATCGCTGGTGATAAGCCCTTCCCCGAGCAGGATTTTCATCCGGTATTGGGTGCGCTCTTTAATGAAGTTCTGCGGTTGATTGATGAGGATTTCGCGTATGAACTCCGGCTCGTTCACGAAGACAATATGATTTGTCCCCAGTCGGTAGTGAGCCATTCTGCCGTAGGTCTTTGCCAGGTGCTCAAAGAGCAGAATCGGATTTCCCGGCCGGAAGAACCTGCTGAAAAGATAGAACGGAAGGTTCCGCTTGAGCCCTGGAGGAAAGCGATATCCGCCGCGCTCAATCACGGTCCAGTCAGGCACGGTCTGGCATGTGGTAGCCATGGTTTCTTAAACGCTCCTCTACCACTTGTACGATGCTCTGATGAATCTGCTCAATAGACCGGTCGCCATCCACTACCACCACACGCAAAGGCTCACGCCTTGCGATCTCGCTGTACTTGTCGAAGACGCGCCGGTAAAAAGCATTGCCTTCCCGCTCAAAGCGGTCTTCGTTTCCACCTTTCGGGGCGTTTCGCTCGTTACGCCTGCGGGCTCTCGCCAGTGCGCGATCAAAATCCGGCATCAGCAGCAGGGTCAGGTCAGGCTTCAGGCCGCCGCACATCGTCGCATGGAGCTGCAGCACCACCTCGCTGCCAAGCTCCCGGCCGCCTCCCTGGTAGGCCTCCGTCGAATCCGTAAAGCGATCGCACAGCACGATGCGGCCTTCAGTCAGCGCCGGGCCGATAATCTCTGCAATTGACTGCGCGCGATCTGCGAACATCAAGCCGAGTTCCGTCATCGCTGCCAGCCTCTCCGTGCGGGAGTCGAGCAGCAGCGCACGTATGCGGTCCCCCACAGGGGTTCCGCCTGGCTGTCTTGTCACCACTGGCTGCATCCCTTGCGCCGCTAGCGACGCTGCCAGTCGCTTCAGCTGGGTAGACTTGCCGGAGCCGTCAATGCCTTCGAAAGTAATGAAGTAGCCGGTTTGCATTCCCTGAAGTTTAGCAGCGTGCTTCACTGTTTTAGACTTGGTTCATCCTGATTGTCGGGGAGAACTCCCGCTTTGCTATCCAAATCGCTGCATCTTCTGCTGCTCGGCGCAACTCTTGCCGCAGCCGCCCCGTTAATTGCCCAGACCTCCGCTCCCATTCATGTAACCGTCGATGTTACAGATGCACCGCGCAAAATGCTCCATGCGCAGCTCGATATTCCGGTGAAGCCGGGTCCACTGACCCTCGTCTATCCGAAGTGGATTCCTGGAGAGCACGGCCCCACCGGCCCCATTGATAATCTGGCAGGCCTGGTGATTGAAGCCAAGGGCCAGCAGCTTGCCTGGCAGCGTGACGACGTCAACATGTTCGCCTTCCACGTCATCGTGCCACCCGGCGTCACCACCCTCCACGCCAAGCTGGACTTTCTCGCTACGGCGGCTGCGTCAGGCTTCTCTGCCGGAGCCTCCACCAGTGCCAACCTCGCCATGGTCAGCTGGAACGAAGTCCTCCTCTATCCCGCAGGACATCAGGCGGATACCATCATGGTTGATGCCTCGGCAAAGCTCCCCGAAGGCTGGCAATACGGCACCGCTCTCACGAAGACCGGCAGCGATGGCGCCACCACCCACTTCGCCGAGGTCTCGCTGGAGCAGCTTATTGACTCGCCCCTGCTCACTGGCAGGTATTTCAAGGAGTTTCCCCTCGCACCGGAGATCACTCCCCGGCACTATCTCGATCTCGCCGCCGACGGCCCAGAGGATCTTGCCATCAAGCCGCAGGCTCTTGCCGCTTTCAGTAATCTCATCCGCGAGACCGGCGCCCTTTACCGCTCGCGCCACTATGAGAGCTATCACTTCCTGGTGACTCTCAGCGATCAGGTCGCGCACTTCGGCCTTGAACATCACCAGTCGAGCGACGATCGTGTGCCGGAGAAGACCTTCCTCGATGACAACCTGTCGCTGCTCGCTGCAGACCTGCTGCCGCACGAGTTCACTCACTCCTGGAATGGCAAATATCGCCGCCCGGCGGGCCTCGCAACCGGCAACTACGAGCAGCCGATGATAGGCAATCTCCTCTGGGTCTATGAAGGACTCACCCAGTACCTCGGCGACGTGCTCTCAGCGCGCAGCGGCATCGAAACCCCCGCGCAATATCGCGACGCCCTGGCCTCAACCGCCGCTGCCATGGACTATAGGCCCGGCCGTACCTGGCGCGATCTGCAGGATACGGCAACCTCCGCCCAGATTCTCTACGGCACCAGCCAGCAGTGGGATAACTGGCGTCGCAGCGTTGACTACTACCCTGAGGGCGAACTGGTCTGGCTTGATGTCGACACCACTATTCGCCAGCTCACCAACGGCAAAAAGAGCATCAATGATTTCTGCGCCCGCTTCCACGGTCTCGGTGGCAATACTCCGCCGAAGGTCATTCCCTACACCTTCGACGACATCGTAGCCAACCTGAACGCCGTCGTGCCCAATGACTGGGCTGCCTTCCTCACCGAGCGGCTCACCAGCAAGGCCCCACATGCACCCTTGGGCGGCATCACCCGCGGCGGCTATCAGCTCGTCTACACTGACAAGCCGAGCGACTACACGCAGGCGGGAATCGCCGTGGTTGGAGACGCGGTTGAGTGGTGGTCGATTGGCCTTAACGTAGGCAGCGACGGCAAAGTTGAGGATGTTCTCGTCGGCTCACCGGCAGATAAGGCCGGCTTCGGCCCGGGCATGCAGATCGTGGCCGTCAACGGACGCCAGTACACCAACTCACTGCTCAACGATTCCATCTCCGGAGCAAAGGGTAATAGCGCTCCCATCGACTTCATCGTTGCCAATACGGGGTACTACAAGATCCTCCACATCGATTATCACGATGGTCTTAAGTATCCGCATCTCGAGCGCGAAAAGGGAACTCCCGACCTGCTCGACGATATCCTCAAGCCCCTCACCACCGAGCCAAAGGGATAACCCTTCGCCGGAAGACCGCGCTCAGTGCTTGAATACCTGCATCATCAGCTCCGACTCAACTCTGTCCAGCTGCCGCAGCGTAGATTCCAGCCCGGGGCGGTCTTCCAGCGATGCGCCACCGAGAAATTCCTTCAGTCGGAACGACGTATGCCGCATCAGCATCTCCGCGTTCTTCAAGCGTTTTGAGTTGCTCGCCAGTCCCATGTGAATGCGCTGCGAATACTGCTCGACGGCCCGCAGCGTGGCAGAGGCCTGTTCCAGGTCTCCCTGCGCCAGCTGCTGCCCGGCCAGCTCTGTCATGGAGTGAACCAGCTCCGCATAGAGAAAACACTGTTCTTTGGGGACCGCCTGCTCGGCTCTGGATTCCAGCGCGAGCAGCGTCTGGGCGTCCGGTATCCGCTCGTCGATTGCTAGTGCGTAGGCAGAGATACCGGACAGTAGAAACGTAGTGATAAGGAGAACGAACCTCATGGCCCACCTCCTCAGGCGGCGCGAAGACGTTCGTGAATGTTTACTTGCCCAGGGCTACCAGGCGATGCTTCGCCTGCCATACCTGATCTGGAAACTGACTGCCTGCGACGTCGAGGAATTTGTGGTAGTTTTCCGCCGCAAGCTTCGTTTGGTGCAGAGTATCGTAGGCCGTGGCGCGAAGGAAATAGGTGGCAGGTGTTTCCGGCATTGTTTTTGATCTCATTGAAAGAGATTGAAGTGTGACTTCAGGTTGATGATCTTCTGAAGCCGCAAAAGCCAGGCTGCTCCACGCATTCCCATTCCCCGGCGCAAGCTGCGTCGCCCGCTCCAGCACACTGACCGCCTCGGCATATCGCTGTTGCTTAATCAGGTTGTCGCCGCGTTCAGCCAGCAGCGCAGGGTCATTCGGTGAGGCTGCTACCAGCTGCTGGTAGAGCGGCTCGGCCTTCGCCGCTGCCCCTGTTTGGTCATAGGCATCCGCCAGCATTCCAGTGATCAGCTTGTCGCCGGGCTGCTGCTGGTGCAGCTTTTCCAGCACCCCAACTGACTCCTGCTGCTTGCCCTCGGCGTTCAGAATGCTGGCCAGCTCGGTGTTCAGTGCCGGATCATCCGGATCGCGGCTCAGCGCGCTCTTCACCAGCGGCTCTGCCTCGGCATACTTCTTTGACGCGATCAGCAGATGCACCAGGCCCGCCGTCGCTGCTGAAGACTCCGGCTGCACGTTCAGCACCCGCCGGTATGCAGCTTCTGCTGTCGCCGAGTCGCCTTCGGCGTCGGCGATTTCGCCGGTCAGCAGGGTGTCGCCCACCGTCTCCGGACTCATGGACAATGCGGCCAGCAGCGCCTGCTTCGCACCATCCGGGTCGCTCGTGCGCAGCAGCTGCGCCAGCGCTCGAAGCGCCTGTGCCTTGGCCGCCGGGTTTGGCGGATTCGGAGTCAGCGGCACAGCTGCTTTCAGCTGATCGATTGCCTCATTCGATTTGCCCTCGCCTGCCAGAATCAGCCCCAGAGCAAGTCGCGGCTCAAAAAGCTTAGGATCGGCGGCAATGGCTCTGCGATAGTAGACAGCCGCGCCGTCCGTATGGCCCTGCGCATCCTCAATGTAGCCGCGGTCAAAGAGCGCTCTTGCATCCAGAGTATGAGCCGAGAGCCAGGTATCGAGCAGGCTCCGCGCCGCTCCATAGTTCTTCGCGTCGATATCGGACTCAGCCGTCGTCACCGGGCTGTTGGTGGGCACAGGTGCGCTGAGGTTGGGCTGGTCATCGACGGAGGTTCCCGGTGGCAGGGGGGCCGATTGCGCGACAGCGCCGGCAGCGGTCATGGCCGATAGAGCAGCCAGCAGGACAAGTTTCTGCATCTTTAAACTACCGTTTCTTCCGCGACTTCGCGCTTGTTGCCGAGCACCTTCGCCAGCCAGTAGCCGGTGTGGGAAAGCTCGTTTTGAGTAATCTCTTCCGGTGTACCGGTCGCGACGATCTGTCCGCCGGCTCCGCCACCCTCCGGGCCCAGGTCGATGATCCAGTCCGCAGATTTGATCACGTCCAGATTATGCTCGATGACCACCAGCGATCCACCGCCGTCGATCAGCTTGCGAAAGGCCGTCAGCAGCTTGCTCACGTCGTCGAAGTGCAGACCGGTCGTGGGCTCGTCGAGGATGTAAAGCACGCGGCTGCCCAGCTTCTTCGCTGCTCCGCTCGAAGTGCGGGTAGCTGCGAGATGCGCGGCCAGCTTGACGCGCTGCGCCTCGCCACCCGAGAGCGTTGTTGCCGACTGTCCAAGCCGCACATAGCCGAGGCCAACCTCTTCGAGCACTGCCAGCTTGTCGAGAATCTTCGGCTGACCCACAAAGAAGCGGAGCGCCTCCTTGACCGTCAGCCCCAGCACCTCGTGAATATTCTTGTTCTTGTACTTGATCTCAAGCGTGCTCGATTTGTAACGCGTCCCGTTACACTCTTCGCACGGCAGTTCCACATCCGCGAGGAACTGCATCTCTACCGTGACTGTCCCATCCCCCTGGCACACATCGCAGCGACCACCCTGCACGTTGAATGAGAAGTGTCCTGCGCCATACCCCCGCCGTTGCGCCTCGGGCTGCGCGGCAAACAGCTCGCGCACTGCGTCGAAAGCCTTGATGTAAGTCACCGGGTTCGAGCGGGGCGTGCGCCCGATGGGGGCCTGGTCGACCAGCACGATGTCGTTCAGCCGTTCCGCACCTTTCAGCTCGCGATACAGATGAGTAGGGTCTGCGCCCTCGCCTTTCCCTACCGCGTGCGCTACCGCCCGGTACAGCACATCGTGCACCAGCGTCGATTTACCTGAGCCGGAAACGCCCGTGATGCACGTCAACACATTCAGTGGAATCTCGCAGTCCACATTCTTCAGGTTATTGGCCCGCGCGCCTCGCAGCCTTAGCCAGTCCTTGCCTGAGTCGGGATTCGGCTCGCGCCGGCGCGCCGGCACCGGGATGGTCAGCTGTCCGCTCAGGTAGCGCCCCGTGATCGACTCAGGGTTGCGTGTCACTTCCGGCACAGTTCCCGCCGCCAGCACACGGCCGCCGTATTCACCCGCGCCCGGCCCCAGATCCAGCAGGTAGTCAGCCGCCCGGATCACATCGGGATCGTGCTCGACCACGAGGATCGTGTTGCCCAGGTCGCGCAACTCTTCCAGAATGCGAATCAGCTTCGCCGTATCCCGCGTATGCAGCCCAATGGAGGGTTCGTCGAGCACATAGAGCGCTCCCACCAGCCGCGAGCCCAGCGACGTAGCCAGCTGAATGCGCTGCGCCTCGCCGCCTGAAAGTGTTGAAGCCAGCCGGTCAAGCGTCAGGTAGTCCAGTCCCACGGCATCCAGGAAGTGCAGCCTCTGCTGTACCTCGCCGAGGATGCTTCCGGCGATCTCCTGCTGCATGGGTGAGAGTTTGAGCGCCGAGAAAAACTCATCGGCTGCGCGGATCGTCAGCGCTGCGGCCTCGCAGATATTCTTTCCATCGATTCGCACTGCGCGCGCTTCTGCGCGCAGCCGCTGCCCCTTGCACTCAGGACACAGTGCGTAGCCGCGATATTTGCTCAGCATCACCCGCACATGCAGCTTGTACTTCTTCCGCTCCAGCTGCTCAAAAAATCCGTGCACCCCCACAAACGAGCCGTGTCCTTCGAGCACGAACGCCTGCTGGTCCAGCGTCATGTCATACCACGGCACATTCAGCGGAATCCCATGCTGCTTCGCCGCGCGCTTCAACTCCGTGAAGTAGGGGCGGTACTTGGGTCGCATCCACGGATCGATTGCGCCATCTTCCAGCGTCTTCGATTTGTCCGGAATAATCAGGTCCAGGTCGAAGTCGATCGTGTTCCCAAAGCCCTGGCAGCGCGGACACGCGCCAAATGGATTGTTGAAGGAGAACAGGCGCGGCTCGGGCTCCGTGTACACCCGATGGCAGTTCTTGCACTCAAACGCCGCTGAGAATCGCAACCGCTCCCGCTCTGCTTCCCCTGCTTCACGCGGCACGATCTCGAAGAGAATCTCCCCGCCCTCGCGGTACCCGATTTCCGCCGCATCGACAATGCGCGCACGGCTCTCTGCCGAAACGGCAATCCGGTCTACCAGGATAAAGACAGGCAGGTCGAAGTTGATTTCAAGCAGCGATTCCGGCGTCGAAAACTCGTAAATCGTGCCGTTCTGGTAGAGACGATTGAAGCCGCGCTTGCGCAGCTCGCCCAGTCGCTCCTTGAGTTCCTCCGTCAGGGACGAGAGCGGAGCAGCGGCCTTCTTCGCCGTAGGTTTGCGCCCGCGCGTCTTCGGCTTTTCCGGCTCCGGCGAAACCGGTTGCGTCCCCGGCTTCTGCACTGGAAAAAGCGCATGTAGCCGGGTGCCATCGCCCAGCGCGAGTACTGCCGCCGCAATCTCGTCTACGCTGTCGCGCCGCACCACTCCATCGCACACGATGCAGTGCACCGTTCCACAGCGCGAATAGAGCAGCCGCATGTAGTCGAAGATTTCTGTGGCCGTGGCCACGGTCGAGCGTGGGTTGCGCGTCGTATTCTTCTGCTTGATCGCGATCGCGGGCGCAAGGCCGTCGATCAGGTCAACGTCCGGCTTCTCGATGCGCTCCAGAAACTGCCGCGCATAAGCAGACAGCGATTCAACATACCGGCGCTGTCCCTCTGCATAGATCGTGTCGAAGGCCAGGGAGGATTTACCCGAACCAGAGACGCCCGAGACGACCGTCAGCTTGCCGTGCGGAATCTCGCAGTCGATGTTCTTGAGATTGTGGACCCGCGCGCCGCGGATGATGATCTGGTCCGTCAAAAGTATGCCTTGTCTGAAGCAGTGCGTGCGAACCGCCCCATCTTGATTATAAAAGCGCTTTGCCGCTCTCGCTGCGCCTTTCGAGGCGGGTCGTCAAAGTCCCTTTCGATCCGCCGGCAAGTGAGCTGGCCCACACCGACAAGACCGGGAGCGTTCGCACCTGGCCATCTCGAAACCGCGGACCTCATGGCTTTGGAGAGGCGACTTCTCGAGCGTCGTTCGATTTTGGGTGCAAAGACTGAATGGGCTCGGCAGGATGCTCGCCGAGCCCATTCAGAATCAAGCCACCGCACCGCTTTTCCAGCCCGTCTGTTAGACCGCCTTATCTGTCTCCCTGCTCCCGCGCAAAGCATCGAGCAATAGCAGAAGGCCGCCGATCACAATCGCCGAATCCGCGATATTGAAGTCTGGCCAGTGATAGTGCCAGCTGCCGAAGTGGAGATTTACCGCAATGAAATCCGTGACCGTCTTGTCGAAGACGCGATCCCAGAGATTGCCGACCGCTCCCCCCAGTACCAGGGCGAGTGCGACCGTCGTCGCCGTCAATCGCCGCCCCGCCTTCAAGATCATCAGGAGCACAACCAGAGCCGCAAAGAGTGAAAAGGCAATCAGCATCCATCGCGTGCGACTCGGCGAAGCTGAGTCAGCGAAGAGGCTGAACGCCGCTCCATTGTTTTGCAGATTCGAAATGCCGAATGTCCCATGGATGATCACCTTCATATCGCCTGAGGCAATGTGCTTATGCACCAGGTATTTCGTCCACCGATCGAGCGCGACAATCACAGCAGAGATCATCAGCAGAAGGCCGCGCCAGTCGCGGCGTTGAGGCGCGGTCATGCGGTCACGCTCGCATATCCCATGGCGGTCAATGCTTCGGCGCATCGTCCGCACACCGTGCTCCACGGTCCAAACTGGGCCACATCCGTACGGTAGTTCCAGCAGCGCTCGCACTTCGTGCCATCGGCGGGCAGTGTCTCAACCACAAGTGAATCCCCACCCGTCAGCTCTACCTGCGAAACGTTCAGCAACTCCTTCAAGGCGCCCTCATATTTCGTCAGCAGAGCCAGCGCGTCCGACTCGGCGCTGATGCGGACCTTCGCCTCGAGCGCCTTGCCGATCCGTTTGTCCTTGCGAGCCTCTTCCAGGCTCTTCAGTGCCTCGTCGCGAATCACCAGCAGCCTCTGCCAGTCCGCCGTCGTATCCTTTGGCGCCAGCTCCTCCGGCTTCGGAAAGAGCGCAATGTGCACACTGGATTCCCGTCCCGCGACTGCAGGCAGATAACCCCATACCTCATCCGCAGTGAAGCTCAGTATAGGCGCCACCAGCCGGACCAGCGCTTCCGTGATCTTCCACAGCGCAGTCTGGGCCGAGCGGCGTTCCCTGCTTGCCGGCGCAAAGGTGTACATGCGGTCCTTCAGCAGGTCCAGGTAGAGCGCGCTCAGGTCAGCCACGCAGAACTCGGTCACCGCATGATAAACCCGGTGGAATTCAAATTCCTCATACCACCGCAGCACCTTCTCCGTCAGTTCGCGCGTGCGCGCCAGCATGTACTGGTCGAGCGGCAGCATCTCGTCAAACGCTACGGCATCGCGCGCCGTATCGAAGCCATGCAGGTTCCCCAGCAGGAAGCGGAATGTATTCCGCAGCTTGCGGTAGTTGTCCGCCACGCGCTGCATCAGGTTTTCGCTTGCCGCCATGTCTTCACGGAAGTCGATGGAGGCGACCCACAACCGCACAATCTCGCCACCGAGCCGGTTCGCCACGTCCACCGGATCGACGCCGTTCCCGAGCGACTTCGACATCGCGCGGCCTTGTTCGTCGAGCGTCCAGCCTGCCGTCGCTACATGCCTGTAGGGGGCTGCATTGCGAATCGCCACCGCGCACAGCAGAGATGAGTGGAACCATCCACGATGCTGGTCGCCGCCCTCCAGATACAGGTCGGCAGGGAACTGCAGTTCCGGTTCTGTCTCCAGCACCGCATGCCAGCTTGTGCCCGAGTCGAACCAGACGTCGAGAATGTCCGTTTCCTTCCGGAAATCCTTCTTGCCGCACTTCGGGCAGGCTGTGCCTTCGGGCAGCATCTGCCCTGCCTCATGCGAATACCACGCTTCAATTCCTTCGCGCGCCAGCAGTTCGACAATGCTGCGGTTGATTCCCGCATCGTTCAGCGCATGACCGCAGCCCTCGCAGAGAAACACCGCAATCGGCACCCCCCACACGCGTTGGCGCGAGATGCACCAGTCCGGCCGGGTCGCGATCATGTTCGAGATGCGTTCCTTGCCCCACGTTGGATCCCACTTCACCTTGTCGATCTCGTCGAGCGCTCGCTTGCGAAAGGTCGTCTCAGTGCCATCCTGGCTGGTCATCGGCGTCTCCATACCGATGAACCACTGCTCCGTCGCACGGAAGATCACCGGATTGTGGCAGCGCCAGCAGTGCGGATAGCTGTGATAGATATCGTTGCGGCCCATCAATGCGTCATGCGCCTTCAGGATCTCGATGATCGGCGAATTCGCCTCGAAGACCGTCAGGCCTTCAATCTCGGCCAGTCCATGCCGCATCCTGCCTTCGTTATCCACCTTGCACGTCTGGTCCAGGCCATAGCGCACGCCGGTGTAGAAATCGTCTGCGCCATGCGCCGGTGCGGTGTGCACCGCGCCGGTGCCCTGCTCAGTCGTGACGTAGTCGGCAACTACGCCTAGGATCGAGCGATCGACAAAGGGGTGTTGGAAGGTCGTGCGTTCCAGCCTCGCGCCTTTGAACCGTGCAACTTCAACCGCCCGCTCCAGGCCGCAGGCTTCGCGCACGGCCGTAGCCAGCGCCTCCGCGACGATGTAGGTGTTGCCGTCCTGTTCAAGCGCAACGTATTCCAGTTCTGCATGGAACGCGACCGCCAGGGACGCGGGCAGCGTCCACGGTGTCGTCGTCCAGATGATTGTCCAGACCTTCTTTCCAGCCAGCCGCGCGTCGAGCGTCGCAGCATCGCTGGTCAGCGCGTAGCGCACATACACGCTCGGACTGGTGTGCATCTCGTACTCCACCTCGGCCTCGGCCAGCGCCGTCCGGTCGTGGATGCACCAGTAAACCGGCTTCAGCCCGCGATAGACGAAGCCCCGCTCATAGAAGCTGTAGAACGCCTCCAGAGTCTTCGCCTCATACTGTCGGGTCATCGTCGCATAGGGGTCGTTGAAGCGGCCAAGGATGCCGAGTCGTTCAAACTGCGTCCGCTGCAGGTCGATATATTTCTGGGCGTACTCGCGGCAGGCGCGCAGCACTGAGGCGCGCGGCATCTCCAGCTTCTTGCGGCCCAGCTTTTCGTCCACCTTGATTTCGATCGGCAGCCCGTGGCAGTCCCATCCCGGCACGTAAGGTGCGTCAAAGCCAGCCATGGTCTTCGACTTCACCACGAAATCTTTCAGCCCTTTGTTCAGGGCGTGGCCCAGGTGAATTGGGCCATTCGCGTACGGCGGCCCATCGTGCAGGATATACTTCGGCAACCCGGCGCGGGCCTCGCGAATCTGCTCGTACAGCCCGGTTTCGGCCCATTGCTTCAGCCGTGTAGGCTCGTTCTGGGGCAGATTGGCTTTCATCGGAAAGCCGGTTTGGGGCAGCGTTAAAGTCGCCTTCAGCTCAGGCGCAGCGGACATCGGTTCTCCAGTCGATCTTGTACTTGATAGAGCTAAACTTCATTGTATCTGCTCGCGCAAGGCAAAAAACCGGCGACTTTCCCCCGTCGCCAGCGTCTATGTCGATAGCAAGTTGGAAGTGCCCGTTACGCGCCATCAACATATTTCCAGTCGCAGAATCGAGACAAGGGTGCTGGCCGTACTACATAATGAAGAGATAGACAGAAATCAGGTCTATCTCAAATCCGCGGTTTTTGCGCATAGGCTGTATGGGGAATCAGGTTTTGACACCTATTGAACTGGAACAAGATCGGTCACAGGACGAGCAGTTTGAACTCCTGCATGAAGCCGACGGCTCCATGTGGACGTCGCTCATCGCAAATTTGCGCGACGCCTTCTCCTCAAAGAAACAAGCACCACTTCAATTGAGTTCTACGCCAGTCGCTGTACACGATGCCTTGGAGTCCGAACCTGTCTGGAAGACTCTCGCGGACAGCATCCAGGATCTGTTCTTTCCAAAGAAGCTTCCGCCTCTTCAGCTCACTTCCAAGCCGGTCGCGGTCACCAATCCGCTTGAAATCCACCGTGATCCCAAATCCAGCGCCATCTCCGCTGGAATCCATGTGCTGGTCATTGGACTGATTGCGTTCTTTATCTATTGGCAGATCAAAACACGTCCGGCTGTCAGGAAGGCGGTCGTCACACCGGTGGACATCTCGCCCTTTATTCCCATGGCTCCAAAGACGATGGCGGTCATGGGTGGCGGCGGTGGCGGCGGCAATCATGAACTGGTCCAGGCCTCCAAGGGCAAGCTGCCCAAGTTCGACAAGCAGCAGATTGTGCCTCCGCAAAAGCTCCTCATCGATCATCCCAAGCTCGCTGTCGCTCCCACTGTAGTCATGCCGCAGCAGGTCAAGATGCCTGACGCTGCCATGCCCAACCTTGGCATTCCCCAGTCGAACCAGGTAGCGCTCGCCTCACAGGGCGGGGGGGCGGGCAGTGGCTTCGGACAGGGTTCCGGTGGCGGCATCGGCTCCGGCAGCGGCGGCGGTATCGGCCCCGGCTCTGGCGGTGGAACCGGTGGTGGCGTTTATCATCCGGGCGGCGGTGTTTCGGCTCCTCAGGTCACCTATTCTGTCGATCCTGAGTTTTCTGACGAAGCGCGACGCGCCAAGTATCAGGGCATCTGCATCGTATCTCTGATCGTTGATGCGCAGGGCAATCCGCAGCATGTTCGTGTTGTGCGCCCGCTGGGCATGGGGCTCGATGAAAAGGCTGTCGAAGCGGTCAAGCAGTACCGTTTCAAGCCGGCTATGTATAAGGGCCATCCGGTGCCGGTCGAAATCCAAGTCGAAGTCAACTTCCGAATCTACTAAGCGACTCTGAACTATTTCCGTGGCTGCATCACAAATGCAGCCACGGATAAAGAATAGTAGCCTGCTTACCTGATCTTCTCAGGCGCAGGGCAGCTACCGCTCTAAGAGTTGCTGCTGTGCTTTCTGCTCGTCAGGTGAGATCCAGCGATGAAAACGCCTCCCGCAGATTTGGCACCGTACCGGACGCATTCCTAAAGCGAGAAAAAAATAGTCTGCTTTTCGAAGGTGAGATGAGCGTAGATGCTTTTTTTCTGAACACCAGGGGCAGCTAAGCTTAAGCACTTGCAATAAGGACATTTTAAACATGCCTTTGATGAGATAACGCGTGAGATGGTTTTATAGTACTCCGATCAACACTCGAAAGTCATTGCATTTATCGCATGGTAGGTAACCATGAACAATAAAACCGGGCAGCGGATTGCGCTGCCCGGCCATTTTCTGCCTGTAACAGGCGTGTCCTTAGACCTCGTGTCCTTAGACCTTTGGTTCCAGTCCATCCAGAATCGCAAGGAAACTGTCATCGAGCGTCTTATTCTTCGAGATCGCTTCCGCCAGCGGAATATCCTCAATCTTCGTTCCATGGAGGACCACCAGCCGGCCAAATTTTCCTTGGTGGACCAGGTCAATAGCGGCCAGTCCATACCGTGTGGCCAGCATCCGGTCGTAGGCTGTTGGCGTTCCGCCGCGCTGGGTGTGACCCAGGTTCACTGAGCGAGTCTCATAGCCGGTGCGCTCTTCGATCGCGTCCGCCAGCACCTGGCCAATGCCGCTGAGTCTCGCATGGCCAAAGGAGTCGACCTTGTTTCCGAGCGTAGCCTGCGCGCCTGTGTCCGGCAGCTTGGCGCCCTCGGCAACGACGACGATGCCGTACTTCTTCCCATTGTCATGGTTGTGCTTCAGCAGCTTGCAGACATGGTCCAGATCGATTTGCTTCTCCGGCACCAGCACCGCGTGAGCTCCGCCTGCCACACCTGCCGTCAGTGCAATCCATCCGGCATCGCGTCCCATCACTTCGCAGACGATGACGCGGTTGTGCGCCTCGGCCGTCGTGTGCAGCCGGTCAATCGCCTCCGTGGCAATCGATACCGCGGTATCGAAACCAAAGCAGGCATCCGTGCCATTCAGGTCATTGTCGATGGTCTTCGGTACGCCCACTCCGGGCACTCCCGCCTGGATCAGCGCATTCGTCACCGACTGGGTATCGTCGCCGCCGATGGCAATCAGCGCATCAAGCTTGTTCGCCTTCATCGTGGCGACGCACTTCTCGATGCCGCCCTCGATCTTGCGGACATTGGTGCGCGAGGTCCGCAGAATCGTGCCACCCTTGATCAGAATTCCATCGACTGCCTCAAGCGTCAGCGGCATGGTGTTGTTGTCGAGCACACCGCGCCAGCCCTCAAGAAAACCGACAAACTCATCGCCGTAGTGGGTGATACCTTTGCGAACCACCGCATGAATCACCGCATTCAATCCAGGGCAGTCTCCGCCGCCCGTCAACACTCCAACTCGCATTGCGTTCACTCTCCAGTTAGAAAACTGTATCGAATGAATCATACTGTCCCGACGGTGGGGATTCAAATGATGTGGCCTGATCCGGGCCTTACTGCTCCGCGTTCAGCACGAGCTCGAACAGCAGCAGGCACACCGTCGTGAAAATGACGTCATAGACGCCGAGGAGCTTGATCCAAAGTCCGGGGTCGGCCTCGCCCGTCAGGATATTCGTCGTGGCCTGCACCATTCCCAGCAGCGCCGGAATGAAAATCGGAAACAGGATCAGCGGCAGCAGCAGCTCGCGACTACGGGTGCGTATTGAAAGCGCTGCAAAGAACGTGCCGTTTACCACCAGGGCCCACGTTCCGAGCGGCAGCACCACCAACAGCAGCCACCCCTGCCCGATCGCATGCAGGTTATAGAAAATCGTGAATAGCGGCGCCAGCGCCAGCTCCACCACGCTCACAAAAATGAAATTTGCCAGCACCTTGCCGATAAATAGCGAAGCCGCCGGCGCCGGCGTCATCCGCTGCGCGTCCAGCACCTGGTGGCGCAGCTCGCGCGCCCACGCCTGGTTGAGCGCCGTGACGGAAGCAAACATCACCGCCACCGAAAGAATCCCGCCTGAAATCTGTCGTGAGACCGCCCGCGTCGGGTCGAAGGCAAGCGAGAACAGCACAACCACCAGCAGCGCAAAAAACAGCATGGAGTTGATCGCATCCCGCGATCGCCATTCCAGGCGCAGGTCTTTCAGCAGGTGAATCAGGAAATACGGCCGCTGCTTCATGCAGGCCCATCTTTGGTGAGGTCGGTTACTCGCGCCAGCGCCGCCCGCAGGTAGTCGCCCGGCGCCAGCAAAATCTGCGTTCCGCGTACACCTGCCGAGACTGAAATGATGTCGAAGAGTTCCATCGTCTCATCGACGAAGGCAGGGAAGGGCCGTTTCGCTCCGAAGACGGTCACGCCGCCGCGAATGTAGCCGGTAAGCGGCTGCACATCCTTGAGCGAGACCATCTCTGCCTTTCGTGCATCAGCCGCCGCTGCCAGCTTTTTGAAGTCCAGCTCCGCATCTCCCGGTATCACCGCAAAAATATGTTCGCGGTCGCTGGTTACGCAGAGCAGCGTCTTAAAGACCTGCTCCGCCGGCAGTCCGATCTTCTTCGCGACCGAGGTTGCCGACAAGTCTTCGGGGTCCACTTCATAGTCGCGTAGTTCATAGTGAATGCCCAGCGAGTCGAGGAATCGGGCAGCGTTGGTCTTCATTTCGCAGTCTCCGTCGCCAGCAGCGAAGCCACACTGCCGGCCATCATCGTCAGCACATAGTCGGCCAGCGGCTCAGCGAGCTCCCGCTGGTGGGTAGTCAGCAGCACGGTTCGTCCCTGCGCTCGCTGGGCAGCCAGCAACGCCAGCATCTGCCGGGCGCTCGCCACATCCATGTTCGAAAACGGCTCGTCGAGCAGCAGCAGTTCCGGCTGCGAAATCAGCACCCGCGCCAGCGAAACCCGCTGCCGCATCCCTTGGGAATATTGCCCCACCGGCCGCTTCAGTGTTGGGTCCAGCCCGACAGCATCGAGAGCTGCCTCAGGTGCCTGGCATGGCCGCTCCCGGTAGAGGCTGGCAAAATAGCGCAGGTTCTCAACCGCCGTAAATTCGTCGTAGAGCATCGCCGCGTGGCTCATGTAGCCGATGCGGTCGCGCCCCTGGTGCGGAGGCCCTTCGCCCACCAGCACGGTGCCGTAGGTCGGCTGCAGCAGCCCCGCAATCACGCGGAGCAGCGTCGACTTGCCCGCGCCATTCTCGCCCAGCAGTACATACCAGCGCCCCTGTTCAAAGTCGACTGTGACCTTGCGCAGGGCTGCAAATGTTCCATAGAGTTTCGAGACGGTCTTCAGGCTGGCAGCGACGGGCATTCTGTTGCTGAGTATAGCGGGGAAGTGGGCGATCCCATGCTTTCACTCTCAATGCTTGGAATCAAAGCCCGGGGAATCCTTCGGTCCGGCGCAAAGCTGCGTTGCCGCATCTCTGCGCCGCCGCCGGACTAGCGCTGTTCTGAGACTGGCTTCAGCACGGCGGAAGCGGTCGCCGCAGGAGCCGCACCCGGTGCCTTGGGTGCATACTTCGAGGCGCACTTCGCCTGCAGTTGCGTAGCGTGGAAAACTCCATCGCGTCCGTAGGTCCCGATCGCCAGGGCTTGTGCATTGTCTTTGAAGGTATCCGGTGGCGGCTCTTCGCCGTGGTAGACCACAGGCAGCTTCAGGCCGTTCTCCACCAGGGTGAAGTCGGCATTCGTGCCGGTGTGTTGAATCGTGCCCGGAAGCACGTTCCCGGCGACGCGCAAATGCCGCGTATACGCCTTGTTGCCCATCCCATGCAGTTCGGCGATCGTGACGTAGTAGCTCTTGTTCGCCTGCTGACCGCTGATCGCCAGGTAGATAATTCCGGCGAGAATCACGAAGATGGCGACCGCGACGCGCACACCCTGATTATTTGACTTCATAGCAATAAGCCTAGGCAGACGAAATGACGTCGTCAAGCCTTATCCGCAGCCGCCTGCTTTCGACTTTATAATCACATCTGAGCTGCGATGGAATTTTCTACATCCAAACCAACAACGCAGCGCTTTTCTTTTAGATGAGGTGAATCATGGCTAGCAACGGCATACTCCATTCCGGTTCCATGCAGGAAATCCTGAAACCCCGCGCCGAATGGATCGTCAAGCGCAAAGCCGAGGCTGCGCGCACCGGCGACAGCAACGTGTCGCAGATGCACTTCGCGCGCAAGGGCCAGATCACCGAAGAGATGTTGTTCGTGGCCGAACGCGAGAAGATCACCGCCGAGCTGGTCCGCGATGAGATCGCCGCCGGCCGCCTGATCATTCCCGCCAACATCAACCACCCTGAGCTTGAGCCAATGGCCATCGGCGTCGCCAGCCGCTGCAAAGTCAACGCGAACATCGGCAACTCCGCCGTCTCCTCGAACATTGACGAGGAGCTGCGCAAGCTGCACATGGCAGTGCAGTTCGGCGCGGACACGGTCATGGACCTTTCCACCGGCGGCAACATCCCGGAGATTCGCGATGCCATCCTCCGCCACTCGCCCGTGCCCATCGGTACCGTTCCCATCTATGAGGCGCTTAACCGCGTCAAGAAGCTCGAAGATCTGAACATCGATGTCTACCTTGAGGTCATCGAAGAACAGGCGCAGCAGGGCGTCGATTACTTCACCGTCCACGCCGGCGTGCTCATCCAGTACGTTCCCATGGTTGCCAAGCGCATCACCGGAATCGTCAGCCGCGGCGGAGCCATCCTCGCCCAGTGGATGACCCACCACCACAAGCAGAACTTCCTCTATGAGAACTTCGATCGCATCGTGAAGGTGATGGCGAAGTACGACGTCAGCTTCTCGCTCGGCGACGGCCTGCGCCCGGGGTCCATCGCTGATGCCAGCGACGATGCCCAGTTCTCTGAGCTCAAGACCCTCGGCGAGCTCACCGCACGCGCCTGGCAGGACGACGTGCAGGTCATGATCGAAGGCCCCGGTCACGTGCCGCTCGATAAGATCAAGGAGCAGGTCGATAAGGAAGTCGAATACTGCTTCGGCGCGCCCTTCTACACCCTCGGGCCGCTGGTTACGGATATCGCTCCTGGCTACGATCACATCACCAGCGCCATCGGCGCCGCGATGATCGGCTGGCACGGCGCATCGATGCTCTGCTACGTCACTCCCAAGGAGCACCTCGGGCTTCCCAACGAGAAGGACGTCAAGGATGGCATGATCGCCTACAAGATCGCGGCCCACGCCGCCGATATCGCCCGTCACCGGCCCGGTGCGCAGGATCGTGATGACGCCATCAGCTACGCCCGCTACACCTTCGACTGGGAGAAGCAGTTCGCCCTCTCGCTCGATCCTGAGACGGCGCGCTCCATGCACGACGAGACGCTGCCTGACGACTACTACAAGGAAGCAGCCTTCTGCTCCATGTGCGGTCCCAAGTTCTGCTCCATGAACTGGTCGAGCAAGGTGGACGAGTTTAACAAGAATGTCCATGGACTGGAGAAGGCCGACCTGAGCGGTCTCGTCACGCTCCAGGCGCAGCAGCTTGCCGCCAAAAACTGACAAGTTAGCCAAACTCAAAAATCAAACACCCGGATGAGCCATCATCCGGGTGTTTCTGTCTTCGGCTGTACAGTCACCGTCAGAGCATGATCACGACGAGCGCAAAGGACTTATGCACGGACTGTTTCCGCGACAAGTTCCTCACGCGGGTGCAAGTTCACTCATAGCGCAGCGCCTCCATCGGCTCCACTGAGGCCGCACGTCGTGCGGGCCATACGGCCGCCAGCAGTCCTGCAACCATTAACCCCACAGCGAGCAGCAGAATGAGAGCCGTATCACGCCCGGGCTCAATCCGCACCACCGCGTCGATCATTTTGCGCGCCATTGCCGTGAGCAGCAGCCCCGCCGCCACGCCCGCCAGCAGCATCGCTCCTACTCGTTGAAAGATGCCTCTGACCACGCGCTCCCGCGTTGCGCCGATTGCCATGCGTACGCCAATGTCATGGGTGCCGATCGCTACTTCATGGCTGATGAGACCATAGAGGCCAATCACCGCCAGCATCACCGCCAGTCCCGCAAAGATGCCGAAGAGCCACCCTTCCATCCGGCGCATCACCATCTGGTCGGCGACAATCTCCGTCATCGTTTCCGGCGTACCAAAGGGGACTGTTGCGTCAACGTCATGCAGTGCCCGCCGTACGGCGCTATAGACCGCGCGCGGATCGCCCTTGGTGCGGATCACAAGGTTGCTGCTTTGCAGTACCTGGTTGCGTAATTCCGCAGGCGTCTGGGCATCCAGGAAGTCCATCTCGGCCAGCGTCGGCTGGTTCAGGTTCTGCCTTGCATTCGAGACAACCCCGACGATAACTGGAGGATTCTCGGACAGCCCGCCGCTGTCAAGATACTGGCCAATGGGGTCGGCGCCGGCATGGAAGAACTTCTTTACGAAAGCCTGGTTCACCACAATCGCAGGACGTCCGCCCGGACGGTCTGTTGCACGATCCAGCAGTCGCCCTTGCACCAGCTTCAGATCAAGCGCCTTGAAGTAGCTGGGCGAGACGAAGCGCTCCTCGGCCAGCATCTCCTGGTTCGGCGGATAAGGCGGCTGCCCCTTGATATGGACATCGGAGTTGCTGCCGTAGCTTCGAATCGGAACCATGTTGATGTATCCCGCAGCCTGGACTCCCGGCAAGTGCTGAACACGCTCTAAAAGCGGGTTGTAGAAGCCTGTCAGCGGGTCGCGATTTTCGTACCGGCCCGGTGACAGGTTCAGTTCCAGCGCAGCAATATTGTCCGGTTCAAACCCGAGTGGCGTGTTGCGGGTTCGAACCAGGGCTGCCATCATCAGTCCCGATACAACCAGCAGCACCATGGATAGCGCTACCTGGGTCACCAGAAAGGCCGTTCGCAGGCGATGCTGCCCGCGTCCTGTTCCCGCGCTTCCGCCTGCCTTCAATGCGCGGTTTGGATCGGTGCCCGAGAGCCGCAGCGCAGGCGCCAGCGACGCAACCACCGTCGTCACCACCGAGATTGCAAGCGCTGCGCCCAACACCGGCAGATTAAGTCCCACCTGCTCGCCCCGTGCCATCGCATGCACCAGGAAAAACTTCAGCGCCGCCAGCAGCACAGCGGCGACTCCACACCCGCCAATACAGCCCAGTGCCGCCAGCACCAGGCTTTCGGTGAGCATCTGTCCCACCAGCCGGGAACGGCTCGCTCCCACCGCTGCGCGCATGGCAATCTCCCGTTCCCGCTTTACACCCCGCGCCAGCAGCAGTCCGGCTACATTGACACAGCCAATCGCAAGCAGCGCCAGGACCGCGAAGGACAGCGTGGTCAGCGGCCCCTGTACATCGCCCGTTACCGCCTGCGCCAGCGAACGCAGTTCCACCTTGCGGCCCGCGTCGGTGTCTGGATAAGCCTTGCCGAGGTCAGCCATCACCCGCGACATATCGGCTTCTGCCTGCTGGCGGCTCATGCCCGGCTTGAGCAGTCCGACTGTGCTCAGCCAGTGCGTGCCGCGCTCCTTGGCCCATGCTTCCGGCGGATGCAGCGGCGTATAGATGAGCCGCTGTCCTCTCATCGGGTACTCGAAGTCGGCCGGCATCACCCCGATCACCGTGTACGGGTGCCCGTCCAAATCGACCGTATGTCCCAGAATGTCCTTTTGCCCGTTGAAGTTGTCCTGCCACACCTGGTAGCTCAGCACAACCACATCATCGCGTCCCGGCTGGTCTTCGCCGGGCAGGTAGGTGCGCCCCAGCAGCGGCGCAACTCCAAAGACCCGGAAAAAATTATCCGTCCCTTTCGTCGCATGCAGGGAAACCGGCCCGGACGGAGTCTGCAGGTTCACCGTAAAGAAGTCGCTGTATCCGGCAAGCTCCTCAAAGGACTTGTTCTGCGCTCGCATATCGCGATAGCTGAGATACGAAGGCGGCTGGCTGTAGCCGGACCGGGAGATTGTCTCCGGCATCATGATCCTGTCGGCGTGCGCAAACGGTAGCGGGCGGATCATCACGGCATCGACCACGCTGAAGACCGTCGCTGCCGCCCCCACGCTCAGCGCAAGCGCAAGTAAGGCGACAATGGCGAACCCTGGCGATGTGCGTAACTGGCGCAGGGCATACTTCAGATCGGCGGCTAGAGTGTTCAAGGCTTACTCCTCAGAGAACCTTGATCGCAACCGGAAGGCCAATCTTCTCCCACCCTATCCTCCTCATTCGAAAAGACCGCCAGTCTACCCTTGGGCAAGGAATGTCCATTTCCGGACAGTCCATGTCCGATAATGGACAGCCTGCATCGTCCCGAAGCCGCTCCATTTGTGCGTGCAGGGCGGCAAGCCTTTAGCCTTCTGCGGCTGATATATTGAGCCCTGCTACCTATTCAATTTTGCAGGCGCCATGGCATCTCCTTCGCACACTCTTTCAGTCATCGATTCGCATACCGGCGGCGAGCCGACACGCCTCGTCATTGGCGGCGGTCCTGACCTCGGTTCCGGCAGCATGGCGGAGCGTCTCGCACGCTTCCGGGCAGACCATGACTGCTTCCGCTCGGCCGTCGTCAACGAGCCGCGCGGCTCTGACGTAATCGTCGGCGGTCTCCTTTGCGAGCCGCAGGACCCAGCCTCTGCCACAGGCGTCATCTTCTTCAATAACGTCGGCTATTTAGGCATGTGCGGTCACGGAACCATCGGAGTCATCGCATCGCTTGCCCATCTTGGCAGAATCGGCCCCGGCCGCCACCTTGTCGAGACCAGCGTCGGTGCCGTTGAGGCCGTTCTTCATCCCTCCGGCTCAGTCACCGTTGAAAATGTCGCCAGCTATCGCTCAGCAGCCAATGTGGCGGTCGATGTGCCGGGCTTTGGAGTGGTGCGTGGTGATATTGCCTGGGGCGGCAACTGGTTTTTCCTCATCGGGGAACATCCCTTCGACCTGGCATTGGAAAACGTTGATTCGCTCACCGACTTTGCCTGGCGGGTGCGCCAGTCGCTTGCCGCCAGCGGGATCACCGGTGACAACGGCGGCGAGATCGACCACGTCGAGATCTTCAGCCCCTCCGCCACCCCTGGCGTCAACAGCAGGAACTTCGTCCTCTGTCCCGGCAAGGCGTATGACCGTTCGCCGTGTGGCACCGGAACCAGCGCGAAGATGGCCTGCCTCTACGCCGACGGCAAGCTCGCTCCCGGCCAGCCATGGCGGCAGCAGGGCATCCTCGGCACTGTCTTCGAGGGCTCCATCCGCCTGCGCGACGGGCAGATGATTCCCTCCATCACCGGTCAGGCTTACATCACCGCCGAGAGCTCGCTCCTCGTTACGCCCGGAGATCCCTTTGCCTGGGGAATCCGCCGATGACCCAGCGCTACGACGCCGTCGTTATCGGGGCCGGCATCGTAGGCGCGGCCTGTGCGCGTGAGTGCGCCCAGGCAGGAATGCGCACCGCCATCATTGAGCAGGGAACCATCGGCGGCGGCGCAACCGCTGCCGGAATGGGCCACATCGTCGTCATGGACGACTCGCCCGCGCAGCTCGCGCTCACTCGTTATTCGCAGCTGCTGTGGAGCGACCTCGCCAGCCAGCTTCCGCCCTCCGCTGAGTATGAAACCTGCGGCACACTCTGGGTGGCCGCCGACGAAGAAGAGATGGCCGAGGTTCTTCGCAAGCAGGAGCTTTACCGCTCCGCCGGCGTGCCGGTCGAGGTGCTCGATCAGGCGCAACTTCGCGAAGCGGAGCCGAATCTCCGCCCCGGTCTCGCCGGAGCCCTTCTGATTCAGTCCGACGCCGTGCTTTACCCGTCAGCCGCCGCACTTCATCTCCTCAACCAGGCCATCGAGCAGGGCGCTGACCTCTGCGCAGGCGCCCACGTTCTCCACTGCGGCAATGGCAGCCTCCAGCTGAGCGATGGCACTACCTTTGCCGCCGATCGCATCATCAATGCCGCAGGTGCTCTCGCGGGTGCGCTGACCCCGGGCCTGCAGATCAGAAAACGTAAAGGCCACCTCGTCATCACGGATCGTTATCCGGGGTTCGTCAGGCATCAACTTGTCGAGCTCGGTTATCTCAAAAGTGCGCACTCCGTCAGCGGAGACTCCGTCGCCTTCAACGTGCAGCCGCGCAAAACCGGCCAGATTCTCATCGGCTCCTCGCGCCAGTACGATGAGGAGAGTCCCGGGATTGAGAGCCGCATTCTCACCGCAATGCTCGATCGGGTGGGTCAATACATGCCCGGCATCGCCGAGCTCTCCGCCATCCGCAGCTGGACCGGCTTTCGTGCCGCGACGCCTGACAAACTGCCGCTCATCGGCCCCGACGAGCGCGATCCCACGCTCTTTCTCGCCACCGGACATGAGGGCCTCGGCATCACCACCTCGCTCGCCACCGCGCGGCTGCTGGCCGACCACTTCCGCGGCGCCGCGCCTGCCATTCCGCTCGATCCCTATCTACCCTCGCGATTTGCCGCGGAGGCCGCCCATGCCTGAAACCATCTCTCTCACCGTCAACGGCAACCGGATCACCGTGCCTTCGGGGGCGACGGTCGCAGTTGCCATGATGTCTGCCTCTGCGCCCTGCCGGGTCTCCGTCTCGGGCAAGCCTCGCGGCCCGCTCTGTGGCATGGGCATCTGCTTCGAGTGTCGCGCTGTCATTGATGGCGTTCCACACCGCCGCACCTGCCAGATCCTCTGCGAGCCCGGCATGGATGTGTGTACCCAATGAGCCTCTCCTTCGAGATAGTCGTTGCCGGTGGAGGCCCCGCCGGGATCGCCGCTGCCATCGTCGCTGCCGAGTCCGGCAAGCGGGTCGCGATTGTTGACGATAATCCTCGTCTCGGAGGCCAGATATGGCGAGGAGGTCTGACTCCATCCGGTGAAACGAAGGAGTGGCACAAGCGTCTTGAAGCCTGCGCCTCTCTGATCACCCACCTGCCCGGCGTGAGAATCGTCGATCATCCAGCGCCGCGCACGCTTGTAGCGGAAGCCGCCGATGGCGTCGCGTTCACCATCGAGTATGGCAAGCTGATCCTCGCCACCGGCGCGCGTGAAGGCTTTCTGCCTTTTCCTGGCTGGACGCTTCCCAACGTCATGGGCGCTGGTGCACTCCAGGCTATGGTCAAGTCCGGTCTCTCCGTCGAGGGCAAGCGTGTGGTTGTTGCCGGCACCGGACCACTGCTCATGGCCGTCGCGGCCTATCTGCGTCATGCCGGGGCCAAGGTGCTCATGGTTTGCGAACAGGCCAGCCTCGGACGCCTCGCCCGCTTCGGCATGACCCTCGCCCGCGATCGCGACAAGCTGCTGCAGACTCTCCGCTATGGGCGCGAGACCATCAGCATTCCCTTCCGCACCAGCTGCTGGCCGGTTGCCGCGTCCGGCGCGGAAAAACTCACCGGCATCACCCTCCGGCAGAGGCGCAGGCAATGGCAGCTTGCCTGCGACTATCTCGCCTGCGGCTTCCACCTCGTGCCGAACACTGAGCTCGCCTCCCTGTTAGGCTGTCGCCTGCAGGATGGCTTTGTTGCTGTCGATGAAACTCAGTCCACCTCTGTTCCGGATGTCTACTGTGCCGGGGAAGCGACTGGCATTGGTGGCGTCGAGCTCTCTCTCCTTGAAGGCCAGATCGCTGGCCTCGCCGCAGCAGGGCGGCACGACCAGTCTCGAACCCACTTTCGTGCCCGCAGCCGGGCGCAGGGCTTCGCATCCACCCTCGCCCAGACCTTTGCCCTTCGTTCTGAGCTTCGTTCTATCCCCACCCCGGAAACCATCGTCTGTCGTTGCGAAGATGTGCCCCTGCGCGATCTCCTGCAGCACACCTCCTGGCGCTCCGCGAAACTCCACACCCGCTGCGGCATGGGGCCCTGCCAGGGAAGAATCTGCGGCGCCGCGACCCATTTTCTTTTCGGATGGAATCAGGACTCTGTCCGGCCTCCCGTTTTTCCCGCGCGGGTTTCTACCCTCGCTCACTTCACCCACAAGTTGCGCGACAATGATTTTGAAGCTAAGGAGACACAATGAACTGGTACGGCGTTATGCCCGCAATGACCACCTCTTTTGACGAGCAAATGCGGGTGGACCATCCCTTCATGGTCAGGCATGCCAACTGGATGCTCGATCAGGGCTGCACCGGACTGGTGCTCCTCGGCTCACTTGGGGAGGCTTCCACGCTCACCTTCGAAGAGAAGGTCGCCATCCTCAACGCAATCGCTGAGGGAACCGGCAACCGCGCCCCCATTGTTGCAGCGATCTCCGCCCTCTCCACGCAGGAGGCAGTCTCGCTCGCCCACGCCGCTGCCGCAGCAGGCTGCTCCGGGCTGATGATCCTTCCGCCCTATGTCTACAAGGGCGACTGGCTTGAGATGAAGGCCCACGTCGCCGCCGTCATGCAGGCGACTCCGCTCTCCTGCATGCTCTATAACAATCCCGTCGCCTATGGCGTCGATTTCCTTCCTGAGCAGATCGCCGAGCTGGCCGCCGAGCACCCCAACTTTCACTCCGTGAAGGAGTCAAGCACAGACGTCCGTCGTGTCTCCGCCATCCGCGCGTTGCTCGAGGACCGGCTGCAGATTTTCGTCGGCGTCGACGACGCCATCGTTGAGGGAATCGCAGCAGGCGCCACCGGCTGGATCGCCGGGCTTGTCAACGCCTTCCCCCGCGAGTCCGTTGAGCTCTTCAACCTTGCCATCGCCGGAAAGAACGCCGAGGCTTTTGCCCTCTATCGCTGGTTTCTGCCGCTCCTGCGAATGGATACGGTGCCCAAGTTCGTCCAGCTCATCAAACTCGTGCAGCAGGAAACCGGCATGGGCAACGAGCGCGTGCGTGCGCCCCGTCTCATACTTGCAGGCGAGGAGCGCAGCCACGCGCTGGCTACTCTGCGTACGGCTCGCGCTGCCTCAGCGTCTATCTCTGCCTAAACCGATCACGGGAGCAATTCAGCAATGGAAGCAATCACCGCACTCACCGGCACCGCGATTCTTGGCTCGCAGCGCGGCTCGCGCAGCAGCAGCGCCTTTCGCGCCTTCAATCCCGCGACCGGGCAAGCCATTGCCCCGGACTTCTACTCTTCGACCCATGAAGAAGTTGATCGCGCCGTCCATCTCGCCACCCAGGCCTTCAGCGTTTACGCCTGGCTTTCAGGTCGCGACAAGGCCCGCTTCCTGCGCCACATAGCCGACAGCCTGCAGGCAGCCACCGACGCCCTCGTAGCCAGGGCCCATGAAGAGACCGCCCTGCCGAAGCCGCGTCTCATCGGCGAAACCGCCCGCACCGCCAACCAGCTCAGGCTCTTCGCCGATCTCATCGAAGAGGGCTCCTGGCTGATGGCGCGCATCGATACCGCGGACCCGGCGCGAACTCCGCTGCCCAAGCCGGATATACGCTCCATGCTGCGTCCGCTCGGCCCCGTCGCAGTCTTTGGCGCGAGCAACTTCCCGCTGGCCTTCTCCGTCGCTGGTGGCGATACAGCCTCAGCGCTCGCGGCCGGCAATCCCGTCATCGTCAAGGCACATCCCGCTCATCCCGGCACGAGCGAACTCGTAGGCAGGATCATTGCCGAGAGCGTCCGCGCCTGCGGCCTGCCCGAGGGTGTCTTCTCTCTGCTCTTCGACTCGGGTATTGCCGTCGGCAAGGCACTCGTACAGCACCCGCTGGTCAAGGCGGTCGGCTTCACCGGCTCACTTCAGGCCGGTCGCGCGCTCATGGATCTCGCCGCGGCCCGTCCCGAGCCCATCCCTTGTTTCACTGAGATGAGCAGCGTCAACCCCGTCTTCATTCTGCCGGGCGCGTTTGCTCAGCAGGGTCAACAGATCGCCACCGGCGTTGCCGCTTCCTTCACTCTCGGCGCAGGCCAGTTCTGCACCAAGCCCGGCCTCGTCTTCCTACCGGGGGAGAACGCCGCCTTCACCACGGAGCTGCAGCAGCGCGTCATCGAAACCCCGTCGTTCACCATGCTCACCTCCGGCATCGCCAGCCACTATGCTGAGGCTCTGCGCCAGCGTGAAGCAGGCGGTCATGCGCAGAGATCCGCCACTGCCACCTCGGTGCCCGACACCGCGTCTTTTGCCGCCACTGCCAAGCTGGATGAAGTCGAGCTCAGTTCCTTCCTCGACAATTCTGAGCTGCAGGAGGAGGTCTTCGGCCCCGCCGCGCTGCTCATCCGCTGCACTGAGCCAGCCAGCTTCCTCAGCGCCGCCGAGGCGCTGCGTGGCAGCCTCACCGCGACCATCTTCGGCACCGAGGCCGACCTGCTGGAGCACCAGGCGCTCGTTCGCATCCTGGAGCGCAAAGCCGGCCGCCTGCTCTTCAACGGTTTCCCTACCGGTGTTGAAGTCTGCCATGCCATGGTTCACGGCGGCCCTTATCCGGCTACCGCTGACGGCCGCTCCACCTCCGTCGGCACGCAGGCCATCTTCCGCTTCAGCAGGCCCGTTTGTTATCAGCAGTTTCCCGATGCCGCGCTGCCTGAGGAGCTGCGCAGCGCAAATCCTGCCGGCATCCTTCGCCTCGTCAATGGCTCCTACACTCGCGAACCTGTCTAAATTGGCGACAGGAATGGACTGCTTCGCTGGCCGCGGAAAAGCCAGCCATGCTACTCTTAGACCAGACACTTAGGAAGTGGACTGAATCAAGCAATAGGAGTAACGCACCGTCGTGCTGGCACCTACAAAGAAAACTGACATTATCACCCGCTTTCGCACCCACGACTCCGATACCGGAAGTCCTGAGGTACAGATTGCGATCCTGAGCGAGCGCATCGGCGAGCTTACTGAGCACTTCAAGACCCACGCGAAGGATCACGCTTCGCGCCGCGGCCTGTTGATGCTGGTGAGCAAGCGCCGCCGTCTGCTCGATTACCTGAAGACAAACGACTCTGACCGCTACCGGGAAGTGATCGGCAAGCTGGGCATCCGCAAATAAGCGAGCACCTTGTCCCATCCATTGACGCAACGGAACACGCTGAGGGAACATACACGCCTGGCTGGATGTCCAGCAGGCGTAAGGTTTGCTGGCCGTGCCTCCTCCTGTCTCCAGACGCCCGAGGCATCCCGGTGAGACAGGAGTTGTTTTCCTGTCTGCGTCGCGCGCAATGCGCGGCTCTCACCTCGTCCCACCCCCCGCTCTTCCTCCGTGCGCCTTTCCGCACTGGCTCCAATCAAGAAAAGAGGATTGTATGAAGCAGGACATCACGGTCGAGCTTGCCGGTGGCAAGCATCTGACCTTTGAAACCGGCCGCATGGCCAAGCAGGCCTCTGGCGCTGCACTCGTCACCCAGGGGGACAGCGTTGTGCTGGCCACCGCCGTCGCCTCGCCTGATCCCAAAGAAGGCATTGACTTCTTTCCCCTCACCGTCGACTATCGCGAATACGCTTATGCAGGTGGACGCATCCCCGGTGGCTTCATCAAGCGTGAAGGCCGTCCGAGTGAGCGCGAGATCCTCACCAGCCGCCAGATCGACCGTCCCATCCGCCCTCTGTTTCCTGAGGGCTTCCGCAACGAGACGCAGGTCATCGCACTGGTCTTCTCCGCGGATAAGGAAAATGACCCCGACGTCATCGGAATCAACGCCGCAAGCTGCGCTCTCGCGCTGTCTGACATCCCCTTCGGCGGCCCTGTCGGTGCGGTTCGTGTCGGCCAGGTAAATGGCGAGTTCGTCATCAACCCGTCCTACGTTGAGCGCCGTGAGAGCCCCATCAACATCACCGTCGTCGGCACCAAAGACGGTATCGTGATGATCGAAAGCGGCTCGACCGGAGTCACGGAAGAGACCGTCGTCGACGCCATCGAGTTCGCTCACGTCGAGATCAAGAAGATTTGCGCTGCGATCGACGACCTCGTCTCCCGCGCCGGCAAGCCGAAGCGCGCGGTCAAGGCTCCCGAGTTTGACACCGCATACTACGAGGCGCTCGAAACCAAGATCGGCGCACGCCTCAAGGACGCGCTCGACACCCACGCGCACCCCAAGGCCGAGAGCTATTCGCTCATCAAGCAGATCAAGGACGAGCTCGCCGCCGAGCTGCCCGCTGACGATCCCAACGCGAAGAAGAAGCTCGCGACCTACTACGAGACCCTGCGCGAACGCATCTTCCGCGAGCAGGTCACCAAGGATCGCGTTCGTCCCGATCGCCGCGCCTTTGACCAGATTCGTCCCATCACCATTGAGGTCGGTGTGCTGCCCCGCACCCACGGCTCGGCGCTCTTCACGCGCGGCGAGACGCAGGCGCTGGTCACCGCAACCCTCGGCACCGGTGATGACGCCCAGAGGCTTGAGAGCTTCGAGGGCGAGCAGAAGAAGCGCTTCATGCTGCACTACAACTTCCCGCCGTTTTCGGTTGGCGAAGTGGGCCGCATGACCGGCGTAGGCCGTCGCGAGATCGGCCACGGAGCCCTCGCCGAGCGCGCCATTTCAGCCGTTCTGCCCAGTGAGGCAGAGTCGCCCTACGCGCTGCGAGTAGTCTCCGACATCCTTGAGTCGAACGGCTCATCCTCGATGGCCTCCGTCTGCGGCGCAAGTCTTGCGCTCATGGACGCAGGCATTCCCCTCAAGGCAGCCGTCGCCGGCATCGCCATGGGTCTCGTCAAAGAGGGCGATGATTACGCCATCCTTACCGACATTGCCGGAGCGGAAGATCACTACGGCGACATGGACTTCAAGGTTGCCGGCACCCGTGACGGCATCACTGCTCTCCAGATGGATATCAAGATCGGCGGCATCACCGGCCAGATCATGCGCGAAGCAATGGAGCAGGCCCGTCGCGGTCGGCTCTTCCTGCTGGATACCATGGACGCAGCGCTGAGCGGACCCCGCGATGTGAAGTCGAAGTTCGCGCCGCAGATCCGCACCATGCAGATCCCGACCGACAAGATTCGCGACCTCATCGGACCCGGCGGCAAGACCATCCGCGGCATCATTGAGGCCACCCAGGTCAAGATCGATGTTGACGACACCGGTCGTGTCAACGTGGCATCCTCTGACGCCGAGGGCCTTGAGAGAGCGCTCGCGATGATCAACGATCTGACCGCAGTGCCCGAGATCGGCAAGACCTATCTCGGCAAGGTCGTCCGGCTGGCGGAGTTCGGCGCGTTTGTCGAGATCTTCCCCGGCACCGACGGTCTGCTGCACATCAGCGAGATCGCCGAGCACCGTGTGAAGGAAGTTAAAGACGAGCTCCGCGAAGGCGATCAGGTTCTCGTCAAGGTGCTGGGCATCGAGGGCAACCGCATTAAGCTCTCCCGCAAGGCGCTTCTCAAGGAGCAGCGCGCCAAGCTCGGGTTGCCTGAGCCGGGCGCCGTCTCTGACGAGGCCGCTTCAGCCCCGCAGCATGAGGGCGAGCGTCAGCCATTCTCGAACGACAACACCATCACTATCGAAGGCGGAGACGACTTCGACGACGAGGGTGAAGGCGAGGATGAGGGCGGCGATGAGCCAAACTTCAACCGCGCTGAAGGCGCCCCTGTTGGCGGTGGCGAGAGCCGTCCCGCTGGCTCGGGTGGCCCTGGCGGTGGTGGCCCGGCCGGGCAGCGTCGCCGGCGTCGTGGTCGCGGCCGCGGTCGCGGACCGGGCGGCGGCAATGGTACCGCGGGCGGCAGCCGCGGACCCCAGTAGTCTTTCAATAGCCTGAAAAGCGCACCTTAAGGGTGCGCTTTTTTAGCTTCATCAATAAATTGTGGTTATTAAATTTATTACCCCCTCGTAATCTATTAAAAGAGGGGTATCGTAATAAAAAAGTAATTATTACCCAGAAAGAACGCTGGCTATCTCTGTCTATGAATAAGACGAAACTGCGATGCCCGAAATGCGGAGAAACTGAGCTGAGCCGGGTAGCTCGGCACGGATTCTTCCAGGAAAACATCTACCCCAGAATCGGTCTCTATCCCTGGGAATGTGCGCAGTGCCGCAGTTCCTTCCTCTTGAAAAACAGAGGCCGTAAATCTCGCAGTTCGTCTGCCCAGCGCATGCCTTCCAGCTAGCGGAGCCGTCAGCTCACGGCACTAGCATTCGCAGCAGTATGAAGAGAATAACCCCGGCGAAAAAGACCAGCGCCATCCGGATCCCCGGTTCGCGGTTGACCTCCGGCACCAGATCTGTCGCTGCCACGTAGACCGCCACTCCCGCCGACAGCGGCAGTCCCGCCTTCACCCAGGACGGTAACAACCCGATCACCAGCACGCCCGCAAGTGTTGACGACGCCAGCACGACTGCAGACCACACTGCCGCCCGGCGGCTCTGTCCCGCAGCCAGCATCACTGACGCCACCGTGAAGCCCTCGGGTATCTTGTGCAGGAAGATTGCCAGGAAGATCAGCCACCCCAGCGCACTCGATAATGCAAAGCCGGAAGCGATCGCCACACCATCGAACAGCGCATGCATCGCCAGGCCGGCCAGCACTGAGTAGCTGGTGTGTGCTGACAGGAATTCGTCGTGATGCGTCTCTTCGCCGAAGTGAAAATGCGGCGTAATCGTGTGTTCCAGCAGATGGATGCCGCAATAACCGGCGAGCATCAGCAGCGGAGCCCACTTGGGAAAGGTCGACACGCTCTCCGGAACCATCTCGAGCAGCGCCACGGCCATCATGAAGCCCGCCCCCAGCGCCACGAAGTAGCGCAGGTAGCGCTTCTCCCAGTTCGAGCGCACCAGCACCAGGCCGCCGAAGATATCGGCGAACGCGGCCACACCACCGAGAATGAGCGAAAGCATCATGAGTCAGCAATCAAAGACGTTCATGGAAAAAGGACGGCGGAAACGCCGTAAACGGGCGAGAACAGGGGCGTACTCCCTGTTCTCTAATCATCGATTCAGGTTTAGCCGCTGTGCCGGATGTGCATTACATCGCCATCCTGCACCAGGTAATCCTTGCCTTCCAGCCGCAGGGTCCCCTGCGAGCGCGCTACCGCCTCAGAGCCGGCCGCCAGCAGGGTATCCCAGTGGATCGTTTCTGCCCGGATGAAGTGCTTTTCCAGGTCGGAGTGGATTGCTCCCGCCGCTTCCTGCGCCCGGGAGTTCACCGGCACCGTCCACGCGCGGCACTCATCCTCGCCTACGGTGAAGAAGCTGATGAGCCCCAGCAGTTCATAGCTCTTGCGGATCAGCCGTCGCAAGCCGCTCTCCGTCAGCCCATAGGAGCCGAGAAACTCCGCGGCCTCCTCATCGTCCATCGCCGCCAGTTCTGCCTCGACCTTCCCGCAGATGGCTGTCGCCCCGGCGTTCGGCCGTGAGGCTACCTCTTCCAGCTTGTACTTGGCCACGGCGCCTTCGAGGTCTGCCCCGAGCGTGGCGCTTTCTGAAATATTCAGCGCATACAGCATCGGCTTCTGCGAGAGGAACATGAAGCCGCGAATCAGCTTCTTTTCTTCCGCCGTCATTTCCAGTTCGCGCAGCGGTTTCTCCGCTTCCAGTGACTCCTTGGCGCGCAGCAGCAGTGCATGCTCCTTTTCGAGCTCCCCCGTGCGCATCTTCTTCAGGTCCTTTTCCACGCGCTCCAGCCGCTTCTCCACCTGTGTCAGATCGGAGATCATCAGGTCGAACTCGACGTTTTTAATGTCGCGCAGCGGGTCGATCTCACCCACATGGGGAATCGAATCGTCCTCAAAGGCCCGCAGAACATGGATGAGCGCATCCACGTTCCGCAGATTCGCCAGGAACGATGTTTCCTTGAGCGCTTCCTGCCCGATCGCCGCCACGTCCGCATACTCGACCGTCGCGTAGATAATTTTCTTCGGGTCGTAGAGGGCTGACAGCTGGTCCAGCCGCTCGTCAGGAACCTTCGCCACGCCCAGATGGGCCTCACGGCTGTAGCCGCGATCCTCGACCTTGGCTTTGGTCAGAATTTTGAAGAGGGAAGTCTTGCCTACCTGGGGCAGACCGATGATGCCGGTTTTCATGAGTGTCCTAAGCCGAAATTTGGCGGGTGCGCCAGCTATTAATCATAACGCGCTCAGCTCAGGGACCCAGCTTGCGCCATATTCCTTCTCAAGATTACCGAAGTTTAAGGTAATCTACATGCCGATGGATGTTTTCCTCATCCGCAAGTTGTATTTTTTATCCGCGAGAGGTAAAACCTTTTCTAGGGAATGCAACCCGGGGTCTCGCATTTGTCATCATTCCTTGCACGGGGCTTATCTGGAGGCTGGTCGTAAATAATGATTCCCGAAATCCTGCTGGTTGATGACAATTTTCTGCAGGCTACTACCCGTCTGAAAATTCTGGAGCGCACAGGTCATTGTGGGGTTCTCGCCGGCAATGCTGTCGAAGCCTTGAAGAAGATTGAGGAGCCGGGCCTATCCGAGGCGATTAGCCTTGTGATCACGGATCACCTCATGCCTGGGATGAATGGTCCCGAATTCATCACCAACCTCCGTAAAAAACTTCCTGAGGTCACAGTGCTGGTCATCAGCGGTTTGCTGGAGGCCGAGGACGAGTACAAAGATCTGAATGTGATTTTCCGGGCGAAGCCATTTGCTCCGGAGAGCCTTATCTCGCTCGTCAAGTCGTTGCTCGATGAGCCTATCGGACGAACAGCCTGAAAGGGCTTCTTCCTTGTGATCTCTCGCCGTAAGCGGGCGTCTGCGATCGTTTTGATTGCTTTGATTCAGGGCAGTCAGTGGCTCCTGCAGATTCCTGAAACCTGGCGAACCCTCTCCATCCAGTTCGCCATTTCCGCCACAGTCTTTGGCCTTATCCTCCTCAGAGATCTCTTGCGCAAGGGAGGCAGCCGTCCGCCTCTCGGGGGCATTCTGCTTGGCATCACCTTTGACCTGCTGCCATGGCTGCTGCTCTCCTGGGCCGGTCAGCGCCTCGCTGCCGGAGTAGTGCCCGTGGCCCTGTGCTCGGTTCCATTGCTGCTCGCGCTCGACTCTCAATCCAGCTTTCTGCGTAACTTCAGCATCGCGGGCATAGCCGGCATGGTTCTCGCCGCCTCCAGCGCACTTGAGTTGCGCGCCGACCAGTGGGCCCGCCTGCTGGCGCTTGGCGCCGCCATCGCCCTGCTCGCCTTTTCTCTTGCTTACGCCCGGCGACTGCTGGTGTCCGGTGTTCCCCTTGCGCCGCTTCTCTTTGTGGAGCATGCCACCGCGGCAGCGGCCTTCTGGCTGTTCAGCCTTCGTCTCCCCTCTCCACACCTGGCAGCCGCTCCTCCTCTCGCTGCGCTGCTCATCTCCGCGCTCGCCGTCAATACCGCCGCCGCCTGGCTTACCTGGTGGCTCCTCGCTCAGCGAGATGCGGTCAGGGTCGCAGCCCTCGTATGGCCTCAGATGGTCGTTACTCTGTCCCTCAGCGCGTTCCTGCTGCGCCAGCAGCCCGGCTGGCTCATGTTCGCCGGAGCAGCTCTCATGCTCGTCAGCTTCCTCGCCCTCTGGCGGCAGGATGGCAAAGAAACATTGATCTTTCGGGTTACTCCTGCATCTTAAACACCAAGGCAGAGCGCGCTCCTGCGCTAAACTGGTCCTCAGAATGAGCGCCTCGATGTACATAGTCGTTGAGGGTGAAGACCCCGGCTTCGATATTTTCGTAAACGGCCGCGCCCTCGCGCGCAACGAAGATGCATTGGAGAAGCTCGCCGCCAGGCTCGGTATCAAGCCGCTACTCGAATTCTTCTCCGCCGATCAGAACTCCATGGCGTTGCTCCTCGAAGAGGGCGCAGGTGACCCCGAGTGGGCCAAGACCCTGCCGCCGCCGCAGTGGTTCTCTCCCGACGATGGATTGGCGACCATCTCCACCCTCCTCGATTTTCTCAAGGACTCGCCCACTGCGCTTGGTACTGAAACCTGCAGCGTCATCGGCGAACTTGAAGAGTACGAGCGCGTCCTGCACAAGACCTCTCTGCGACATCTGCGGTGGCAGCTCGCCGTCAGCTGGAAGTGATTTCGCTCCTCGCCCTTTTGAGCCCTGTAAAATAAATCCGGCCTCGATACACATAACAAAGGGCTGTCGCAATCGTCCCATTCCTCGGAGGTATCACCTCGTTGCATCCAATAAGTACGACTAAAAGATGGATCGCCCTTGCCTCACTTGCAGCAACAACTGTCCTTGGCGGCTGTGCCTTAGGCAGCAGCAGCTACGTTAAAGTAATCCACGCATCCTCCGGAGCCACCAACGTCGATATCAAGGTGGGCAACAGCTTCGCCGCCCAGAACCTCGCCTTTGGGAACGCCACCTCCAGCTATGCCCATGTCCCGGCTGGCGCCAACCTCAGCATTCAACTCTTCGCCGCTGGCAAAGACACGAACGCGCTCCTCAGCACCACCCAGAGCCTTCAGCAGAACCAGTACTACACGGTGCTCGCCATCGGTGTTCCCGTAAGCCTCCAGCTCCAGGTCATCAATGACGACCTTACGCCCCCGAAGGCCAACAACTTCAAGATCCGAGTCGTTCACGCCTCGGCCGCAGCCGGCCCGGTCGATGTTTATGTGACCGCGCCTGGAACAGATATCAATAATCCGAAAAACCCCACCACGCCCACGCTCAAAAATCTCACTCTCGGCACCGTGACGAGCTATTTGCAGGTCGCTTCCGGAACCTATGAGATCCGGGTGACACCGGCAGGCAATCCTGGCACGACCCTCATAGACAGCGGCGCATCCGGCACGAACTTTCCTGCCGGCAGCATCTACACCGCCGTTGCTCTCGATCCCGCACCGAACAAGAGTGCCTCGTTTGGCTTTTTGTTAACCCAGGACCTTCCCGTTTCCGGTGCAGCGACCACTGCATCGAGTGCCATGTAGAGCTCAGGGCCAGTCGATAGCTGATTCGCTGGCCCTGTTCCCTGCGCCTCATCCCTCCCACGCGCCCAGCTCTTTCCTCAACGCCACCAGCTGCCCCAGGTGATAGCTGGTGTGGTCTCCGGCCAGCAGCACCTCGCGAAGCAGGGTCTGCCCTTCACCCCAGGGAATCCGCGCATAAAGATTTGATCGGGGATTATCGACCAGCTTCTCAAACGCAGCCATGTCCTCCTGGAGGGCCTTCACTGACGCATCCCATTCTGCTTTGTCGGCTGGTGCCTCGCTGCCGGGCCAATAGTCCTCCGGCCATTTCGGCGCAACGTATTCGGCATTGGTTGAGAAGTCGAGCAGGTCATGCACGGTGAACCGCATGTGCTCCAGCAGTTGCCAGGCTGAGTGCGATGCACCCTTGCTCTTCGCCCCATAGAACTCGGGCGGAAACTTGTGAAACGCTGCCTCGATATCGGCATGAGCGCTCCCCAGTCGCAGAAATTCCACAAGCTGTTCTCTTAATACGCGGTCATCGGTTGCCATTTTCTCTCCTTGAGTGCGGATCGAATTGCTGTCTCGATCGGTTTCAGCGGATCGTCCGGATTGTCTCTTCTCCCCTTGAGATGCGCCCTCGATTGCCACTCGTCTTTTGCGGATGTTAGCCTCGAAGCAGTTTTGAGTCCTGCGCACGGAGATCCGCATTTAATGCAGACGAAATACAACAACATGGCCCTGCCTGAGGGCGGCCAGCCCATTGAGTACGCCAACGGTAAGTATCAGATTCCCGATCACCCCATCATCCCGTTCATTGAAGGCGACGGCACCGGTCGCGATATCTGGCGCGCTTCGCAGCGCGTCTTCGACGCCGCCGTCGAAAAAGCCTACGGAGGCAAGCGCTCCGTAAAGTGGTTTGAGATCTACGCTGGCGAAAAAGCCTTCCGCGAGTTCAAGACCTGGCTTCCGGATGACTCCGTCAACGCCGCACGCGACCTGCGTGTCTCCATCAAAGGACCGCTCACCACTCCCGTTGGCGGCGGCATCCGCTCGCTCAACGTAGCCTTGCGCCAGATTCTGGACCTCTACTCCTGCGTCCGCCCGGTCAAGTACTACCAGGGCGTCCCCAGCCCCGTGAAGCACCCTGAAAAGCTCGATGTCGTCATCTTCCGCGAGAACACGGAAGATGTCTACGCAGGCATCGAATTCAAAGAGGGAACTCCTGAGGCGAAGAAGCTCATCAGCTTCCTCAACGACGAAATGCTCAAGGGCGGCAAGAAGCGCGTCCGCGAGGATTCCGGCGTCGGCATCAAGCCCATCTCCATCTTCGGCACCAAGCGGCTCGTGCGCTATGCCATTCGCTACGCCATTGAGAACAACCGCAAGTCCGTCACCCTCGTCCACAAGGGCAACATCCAGAAGTTCACTGAGGGCGCCTTCCGCGAATGGGGTTATGAAGTAGCCGTGGATGAGTTCCGCGATCAGGTCGTCACCGAGCGCGAGAGCTGGATCCTCGGCAACCAGGAGGCGAACCCCGGCCTCACCGTCGAGCAGAACGCGGCGCTCATTGAGCCGGGCCTTGAGTTCGGCAACGATCAGTTCCGTCAGGAGCTCTACGCCGAGGTCAAGGGAGTACTCGACTCCATCGGCGCAAGCCACGGCAACGGCAAGTGGAAGCAGAAGATCCTCATCAACGACCGCATTGCCGACTCCATCTTCCAGCAGGTCATCATCCGTCCTGAGGAGTACAGCATCCTAGCCTGCCCCAACCTCAACGGCGACTATATCTCCGACGCCTGCGCCGCACAGGTTGGCGGGCTCGGCATCGCGCCCGGAGCCAACATCGGCGACGGCTATGCAGTTTTCGAGGCGACCCACGGCACTGCTCCCAAGTATGCCGATAAGGACGTCATTAACCCGGGCTCCGTGATGCTTTCCGGCGTCATGCTCTTCGAGTTCCTCGGCTGGAGCGAAGCCGCGAAGCTCATCGAGAGCTCGCTCGAAAAAACCATCCAGCAGAAGTACGTCACTTATGATTTCGAACGCCAGATGCCTGGTGCAACCAAGGTCAAGACCAGCGAATTTGCTACCCGCATGATTGAAAATATGAAGTAGCGAAGCAACAAAGGTTTGCCTCATCGTGGAGGCACTTGCAGTTCTTGTGATGTTTGCCGGGGTCCTGTTTTCTTGTGCTGTTTCTGCGCAGGGAACCGAGCCCCGCCAACTTCATATTCACACTGGTGCAGTCACCGCAACACCAAAGAAGGAGAAGCATGCGTAAGAAAGTCACCATCATAGGCGCAGGGAACGTCGGCGCAACCTCAGCACACTGGATCGCCTCGAAGGAACTGGCTGACATCGTCCTCGTCGATGTCACGGAAGGCATTCCCCAGGGCAAAGGGCTCGATCTGCTCGAAGCCATGCCCATTGAGAAGCGCGACTGCCACATCACCGGCACCAACGACTACGCCGACACTGCCAACTCCGATATCGTTGTCATCACCGCAGGCATTCCGCGCAAGCCCGGCATGAGCCGCGATGACCTGCTGCAGACCAACTACAAGATCATGTCCGATGTCGTGGGCAAGGTCGTCGCCCACTCGCCCAACTGTATTCTCATCATCGTCTCCAACCCGCTCGACGCCATGGCGCAGGCCGCCTTCCGTCAGGCCAAGTTCAACCGCGAGCGCGTCATAGGCATGGCCGGTGTGCTGGACTCTGCACGCTTCCGCACCTTCATCGCCGAAGAGCTCAAGGTCTCCGTGGAAAACGTCACAGCCTTCGTTCTTGGCGGCCACGGCGACACCATGGTTCCCCTTCCGCGCTACTCCACCGTGGCGGGCATTCCCATCACTGAGCTGATCCCCAAGGATCGCCTCGATGCCATCGTGCAGCGCACCCGCGACGGCGGTGCCGAGATCGTCAAGCACCTGAAGACCGGGAGCGCCTACTACGCCCCCTCCGCCGCAACCGTGGAGATGGTCGAGGCCATTCTCAAGGATAAGAAGAAGATTCTTCCCTGTGCCGTCTATCTTCAGGGTGAGTATGGCATCGACGGCTACTTCGTTGGCGTTCCGTGCAAGCTCGGCTCGCGCGGCCTTGAGCAGATCATCGAGATCAAGCTCACCGACGAGGAAGCAGCCGCACTCCAGAAGAGTGCCGATGCAGTCAAGGAGCTTTGCGCCGTCATCGGCGTCTAGCCACAAAGCAGAAGGCCGGCGAACCTCTCAGGTCGCCGGCCTTTTCAGCTCTCTACTGTGGCAGCGGCTCCGCCTTCAGTATCTTGTAGTCGTCATACAGAATCATCAGCGTGGCATGGCCGCCGATCCGGATCGTGGATACGCTCTTGTTCTTCTCCGGCAGCCAGAAATCCCCGACCTTTTCATAGACATGGTTGATCGTTGTGCCCGTGATCCAGAAGGAAGGATTCTTCGCCGGCTCCACGTTGATCCTGCACACCGCGAAGTCGCGATCGTTGATCCATACCTCGCCGCGATAGAGATACTTTGTCGGCGTCTTCGGCTCCACCGAGACGCTGTAGGAGCATCCGTCCGCCTCCGGCTGGTATGCCAGGTTGCTGAAGGTGTAGTTCTCCGTATTCAGATCAACCCGCTTCTTATTCTCCGCGTTGGAAGCATCCACTTCTGCCTTGATGAGCTTCTTGATCACCTCGTTCACCAGCAGCTTGGGGCCGCTCTCGGAGACAATGTGAAACACCTTCGTATCCGGAGCCGTGTAGGTCATGTCCGCGACCACCTCGGCGTGCAGGTCGCTGTGAAAGCCTTTGTAGGAGAGCGTGTACGTCCGCTTCACCTCAAAGCTCTCCAGCGCGCGTGCCCGCGCAATGTTGCGGTCGATCATCTTCTGCACCACTTGGGAGAGTGTGAGAGGAGTTTGTGTAGGCGTGGCTGCCGGGCTTTGCATCGGCGCCATCAGCAGAGAGAAAAGAGCAACCCAGGGAAAAATACGCATTAAACTCCAGCCGGTCGTGCGGAGTCGAGCGGATACGCCTGCAATCCTTCTGCGGTCAGCGCATGGTCTCGATAGCTCCGGTAAATATCTTCAAAGGCGCGCTCCCATGAAGCATCGAGCGCATCCTCGCGTGCTGCAACGCGCATGGCCGCCAGCCGCTCCGGCTGCGTCATGAGCGTCTCAATCGATGCGGCAAATTCCTCCGCATTTCTTGCCACAAATCCAGTCTCTCCGTGCCGTACCGTGTGCTGCGGTCCGCCCCGGTCGGTCACTACCGCCGGCACACCCGAGGCCAGGGCCTCCAGCACTACCAGCCCAAACGTCTCCGTCTCTGAAGGGAAAGCCAGCACATCCATCCCTGCGAAAGCCCGCGCCAGCGCCTCACCGCGCAACACACCCGCGATCTCAGCGTAAGACATATTCTCGCGCAGCCACTCGCCTTCTGTCCCCTGCCCCACGATCAGAAAGCGGAACTCCCGGCATCCGCGCGCCAGCAGCGCCCTCTCGATCTCCGCCAGCATCCGCACGTTCTTTTCAGTGGAGAGCCTTCCCACATACCCGATCGTAAATGCTTCGCTGGTGCGTTCGCGTTTCGCCGGGTCAAAGAGCTGCAGATCGACGCCGTGCCGCATCAGCGAACAAGGCTTGCCTGTGGCCTTCGCCAGCTCCGCGGCAATCTCCACATTTGGCGCAAACAGCAGTTCCGGCACGCGATAGTAGCTGTTCGTCACTACGGCGCTCAGGCGCTCTGCAGCCCCTCCGGCGCTCGCCGCGATCTTCTGTGGCAACAGGGAAAGGCTTCGCCTCATCCGCAGACCCGCGTACTGCGGCAGATTCGTCTGCCAGAAGGCTGCCAGCGGGATCTTCAGCTTCCGCGCCAGCGTCATGCCCAGGATGCCGACATCGCTTGGTCCCGTAATCTGGATGTAGTCTGGTTGGAACTCGTGCAGCATCGCGGCTACCCTGCCATAGTGCCGCATGAATGCCAGGTCGAAATCATGGGCGCGATCGAGCGGAAAGCTCAACTGGCTCCGCTTCAGCTGGACTCTTGTTACCGAGCCCTCGCGCACGCACTCATCGCTGTCGCCCGCATGGAAGAGAAGAAAGGGCAGCCCGTGATCCTCGGCATAGTCCCTGAAGTGATGTGCTACCATCGCGACCCCATCCACCTCGTTGTAGGCGTCAGGGAAAAACGCGATGCGCGGGTTCTCTTCGTTCAAGACACAACCTCAGAAGGATGCAGCTCCGCATCGCCTGGATAGATGCGCCGCAGCCCCTTCTGAATTGTAGTGTTCTCTGCCAGGCGAACAAAAGCCATGACTCGATTGATGTACTCCGGTGGCTTGGTCCACATCGACGATAATGGCACCGGCACCCCATTCCTGTCAGGATGGAAGACCCGGTCATCCCAGCGCCTCCAGCCCTCGGGGTAGTTCGGATATTCGCGGATCACGTCCAGCACCGAGTGGGTCACACGCACGCACATCGGCTCGGCGTACTGCGCCATGAACAGCACGTGGCTCAGCTTCTCTCGCCGCACCTCGTGTACGAACTCGGCAAAGCTCTGCGCATTCGTCAGGTTCACTGATGCGCTGGGCTCGCACGCGTGGCGATCGCCGCCCGAGATCAGCGGCAGCTTCCAGCGCTCCGCCAGAGGCATCACGTAGCGGTTCTCCGTCCATTTCCGCATCCCGTTCAGTTCCAGTGCATGCAGCATGCCCTGGTTCCGTTCGATGAACTGGTCGATAGCTGCAGCGTGCCGGTCCGTCCCCCATCCCGCCATATCCCACAGCGGATGGTTGAACACAATCAGCACATCGGGCATACCGTGGAGCATCGACAGCAGATCGCTCGCGTGCTCCTCGCAGGCTGCCGTAGTGCAAGCGTTGAGCTCGTCGGCAATCGCCTGCGCCCGCTCCGGCGGCAGATTCTGGATCCCCAGGTGGAAGACATTTCCCCTGAAGGGAACACTCCACTCCATCGACAACGGCACCCCGTCAGTCTCCGCAGACATCTGCAGCGCTGCCGGAGCCTTGATCGAATCGTGGTCGGTGATCGACACCAGGGCTGCCAGTCCCAGGCCGTCTTCAAACTGCTTCGTCTCCACCTCGAGCGCGTGCCGCGGACTTAGAGGCGGAGTCCAGTAGGCCCGTCCGAAATCGACGGGAATGGCCGACTTGGTGCACAGGTGTTCCAGCGCCCGGCGCATGGGCGACCATTTCTCGGCAAATGCCGGAATGAACTGCAGCTTTTCGTTTGAATGGTTTGTATGACTATGAAGGGAAACGCCAGTGCGATAGTCACGCGTTATGTTCGGGTTTTTCCAGATGCATGAAACTTGGTTCGCCGCCAATGGAGACAGTCCTTAGCTGATCCGGCTAAATCTATCACAGCTTTATGAAGCCTTTGTCAGACATTCTTTTATCATGTCTTCTTCAATTACAAGATGAGGTTTATGTAATCTTTCATCCATAATTCTATGATTTAGACGTCAGCCTACACTTCTATCAGTTAGACGTTAGCCGGCGCGAACCGTCGCTTCCTGTCATCGGCCCGGCGATATACTCATGAGTCGCACTCCATTCACTGAAACCGGAGCACCCATGTCCTCTCCAGCAATTGATTTCGCGCGCAGCCAGTCAGCGCGCTTCCTTGACGAACTCAAAGCCCTCCTGCGCATCCCCTCCGTTTCCACCCTGCCTGAGCATCAGGGAGACGTGCGTCGCGTCGCCGAGCTGCTCGCCGCCGAGCTCACCCGCATCGGCATGGAGCACGTCGAGATCATCGAGACAGGCGGTCACCCGCTCGTCTATGCCGATTGGCTGCACGCAGCAGGCAAGCCCACCTGCCTCTGCTATGGCCACTATGACGTGCAGCCGCCCGATCCTTTGGATGAGTGGCTCACCCCGCCCTTCGAGCCCACCGAGCGCAACGGCAACCTCTACGCCCGGGGCGCCGTGGACGACAAGGGCCAGATGTATATGCACCTCAAGGCGCTGGAATCGCTGTTTTCCACCGGCAACGGCAAGCTGCCCCTCAACGTCCGCGTCATTCTCGAGGGAGAAGAAGAGGTCGGCGGCGAATCCATCGCGCGCTTCGTCCGCGAACACCCTGAGCGCCTCAAGGCCGACTTTGCCCTCGTCTCCGATACGGAGATGTTCGCTCCCGACCTGCCCACCCTGTGCGTAGGGCTGCGCGGCATGATCTATACCGAGATTGAGGTCCGCGGCGCCAGGACCGACCTCCACTCCGGCATGTACGGAGGCGCGGTGCCGAATCCCTTTGTTGCTCTCGCCCAGATCATCGCCCAGCTCAAGGACAAGGACGGCCGTATCCTCATTCCCGGCTTCTACGACGCCATCCAGCCTCCCAGCCAGGACGAGCTTCGCGCCTGGCAGGCTCTGCCGTTTAATGAGGAGCACTACCGCGCCACCGAAGTCGGCTCCCCTGAGCTCACCGGCGAGCCCGGCTACAGTGTCCTGGAGCGCACCTGGGCGCGCCCTACGCTCGACGTCCACGGCATGCCTGGCGGCTACACCGGCGCAGGCGCGAAGACGGTTATCCCGGCCAAAGCGGTCGCCAAGGTCTCCATGCGTCTCGTCCCGGACATGACCACCGACCACACCTTCGCCCTCTACAAGAGCTTTGTAGAGTCACTCAAGCCCGCCGGCGTTGAGCTGGAAGTCCGGCTGATTCACTCCGGCGACGCAATCGTCATCGGTACGGATAATCCATATATCCGCGCAGCCACCCAGGCCCTCCGCTCCGTCTGGGGCAAGGAGACGGTCTTCATCCGCTCGGGCGGCTCTATTCCCATCGTTGGCGATTTCGAGCGCCACCTGCAGATTCCCACCGTCATGATGGGCTTCGGCCTTCCTGACGACAATCTCCATGCGCCAAACGAGAAGTTCCACATCGCGAACTTCCATCGCGGCATCGAGTCCGTTGTCGCCTTCTTTGAAGAGCTGGGGCAGTGAAGGGATTTGTCCTCGCAGGCGGCCTCAGCACCCGCATGGGCCGCGATAAGGCGCTGCTGCCTTTTCGCGGCCGCTTGTTGATCGAGCACGCTGTGGAGCTTCTGGTGGGCGTCGGCCTCGACCCGCATATCGCCGGTTCCAGGCCTGATCTCCGGCGCTTCGCACCCATCGTGGAAGACCTGCATTCCGGCGCTGGCCCCCTGGGCGGCATCGAGGCTGCGCTATCCAACGTCGCTGAAGCTGCGCTCTTTCTGCCCGTCGATCTCCCGCTTCTGCCGCCGGAGTTCCTGCGTCTGCTGCTCGCTCGCGTAGGCCTCACCGGAGCAGCAGCAACCATCCCCACAATCGCCGGTCAGCCCCAGCCACTCTGCGCCGTTTATTCGAGAACGCTCCTGCCCCGCATCTCCGCCGCTCTCGCACAGGGCGACGGCAAAGTCATGCGTGTGGTCACAGGGCTACGCACCGATCTCTTCTCCGTCGAATCCGTAGCCACTGCCCAGGAAAACTTCGGCCTTCCCAGCCCACCTCACCAGTGGTTTACGAACGTCAATTCGCCGGATGACCTCGCCCGTGCCGGCACTGCATAAGGCTCAGCCTAAATAGCTGCCGAACTGGCGTTCTGCTCGACTCCGCAGAGATAGACCTCAATGCCTAGCTGGTGAAACGCTGCCGCCTTGGCCATCAGGGCCGTTGTCGCCGTGGCGCCGTCCTTTGTGTAGGCCACCTGCACGTGGTTGGATTTATGCCGACCCATCATCTGGTCACGCGTTACCCCATGCAGCACGACGTTCATGATGGGCCACTGCGGAGTCGTCAGCTGCCAGCGGCGATTCACCTCTTCACGCGGCAGATCGAGCACCGTACCGCGGCCCATATCCGCCTTGAGCCGCCCATCCTCGACATACACCCGGCTCCAGACGATCTCGCCAGGCTTGCTGATTCCTTTCAGCGTCCCACCGCCCAGCGGGAAGTACATCGGAGGCTGGCGTTCGCTTGTCGCGCCCTGATAGCCACCCACCAGATGCTGTGGTGGCACTGCGCCTGAAATCTCGAAGACCCAGACGAATTGCCCCTGCCACTCTTCGCCAAAGCGAATGTCGTGGAGCGTCGTTTCAGGATCGAGCTGCAGTTTGCGCCACACCCGGTTGGTCACGAGTGCGTCGACACCGGCACATTCGTCAACTTCGTTGAAGTGAGGCAGGCACTCGCCCTCATATAAAACGCGATCTTCGCTCGCATGCCGCACCGGCGGCCTGTCCACATTGTTCAGCAGCCCTTCGACAAGATCGGAGGCGGGCGCCAGATCCTTCAGTCCCTGCTGGTACTGGATGCCAATGGCCGCACAGCCGAACTGATCGGCGATTCGCAGCGCTGCGATATACATGCGGCACTGGTCGAGAATCTGCTCTTCCGTCAAATGAATCGCGCCATCCGGCCCAGTCTCGAACTTCATTCCCTTTTGCCCGAGCCAGTCACGAACCGCCTGGGCCTCCTCGGCTGGAATCACCCTCATCGCCGCGTAGAGCGCCGACTGACTCAGCCGCTCCTTGAAAATGCCCATCGGGTGAAGAAGTTCATCGGGAATGATGGCGTTGTACATGCCCATGCAGCCTTCATCGAAGACGCCCAGGATCGCCTTGTCGCGGAGAAGGCCGGCGGCCACCTCGTGGCCCGTCTCGCCTGCAACACCGGAGACTGTCTGCGCGGCGAGACGCTTCACATGGGAAGCATCGTGCCTGATGCGTTTCCCGTGAAGCCACTGCTCCAATCCGGCTCGCGAGTATTCGTCCGTGAAATCCTTGCTCCAGATCGTGCTGTAGGCAACGCCCGCCTTCGTCAGAGAAGCGTTGAGGTTCAGCATGCCAACAAGCCCCGGCCATTGCCCGCTCCAGTTGGCCGCCGTCAGAATCGGGCCGTCATGATGATAGAGCCCCGCCAGAACGTGGTGGCTGTATTGCCACACTGCCTCAGCGACGATCACCGGTGCACCGGCGGGTATCTCCCGGAAGACGTCCATGCCATATCTTTGGCTGTCGATGAATCCGTGCTGTTTTTCCGGTTGAAAGCTGTGAGCTCTCCGCACTTCAAATCCAAAGCTCTCAACTGCCTTGAGGAGTAGCGTCTCCAATGCAAGCTGGGCGGGCCAGCAAACCTGGTTGGCGCTGAGGCGAAGATCGCCACTGGCTACGAGATAGACCAACGACATGATGTTTTATTCCCCGGAAAGCATCGCGAGCCGTCGCACGCGATAGATGATAATAATTCCATTTGAGACATACGTGTCCATCCTGCAGGGAAGATATCTGCATTGCCGCTTGCGCTCGATGCGCCGTGCCTGTTGAATCATCCCGCGGCTAAGTCGCCACGGGCGGCCTATCGCGCAATGGCTGCGGTTGGTTCATACTGGTGCGACATGTCGGAAGCTGGGGCGGAGGCACGTTCCTGCCGCACGGCTTTCTTCTAGAGTTCAATCTGTTTCATGAGGCGTAAGGAAGGGTATATTTCCTGATGTTAGTTCTTGCCGTTGTTCTGGCCATTTTTGTCTATGGCATGATCGCCGCTACCCTGGGAACGATCCTGCCGGATCTCTCCGAGCGCTTCCACCTCACCCCGAGTCAGAATGGCAATATTGCCTTCGCTCAGGCGCTCGGCCTCATGCTCGCCTCTCTTGGCGTCGGCCCTTTGCTCGATGCTGAGGGTAAAAAGGTTGGTCTTATATTGGGGCTCTCGCTCATATCGATAGCCCTCTTCGCGCTGCCACGGGTGCGGGGATTCAAAGGCATCCTGTCTCTCCTCTTCATCCTGGGCGTGGGCGGAGGCATCGTTATTACAGGGGCGAACGCGCTGGCCAGCGATGTGGGAAACGCCCACAGGGCCAGCATGCTCAACATGGTGAACCTCTTCTTCGGACTCGGAGGATTCGTTACGCCCTTCATCGCCGCGAATCTCTTCCGGAAAAACTGGATTCGTCTCTGCTACTCCATCGCTGCCTTTTCTTCCCTGACTCTGGTGCTCGAGATCGCCACGCGAATGCCCGGGCCCACAGGCGTCCATGACTTCATGCTGGCTAACATCGGTCAGGTGCTCGGCAGGCCGATGGTCTTGCTGCTGGGGCTGTTTCTTTTCCTCTATGTCTCCTGCGAAGTGGGAGTGTGGAACTGGCTCCCGCGCCACCTCATCGCACAGGGTATTCCCGAGTCGCGGGCGCTGAATATTCTCTCCATGGGCTTTGCCCTCGGACTGCTGCTGGGGCGCCTCCTGGCATCATCGATCCTCCTCAAAACATCTGCCACCACCGTCACCCTGATGGCCTCCATCGTGATGGCTGTCACGACGTTTCTCATGCTGAGGACGAAGCGGCCAGCCGCAGCCTTGATCCTGGTCGGGCTCGCTGGCCTCTCCATGGCTCCCGTCTTTCCCACCGTGCTTGCCATCGTGGCTGACGTATCACCGCAGATGACGAGCACAGCGATCGGCTTCGCCATTACCTGCGGCTGGCTGGGGCTCGCTGTGAGTTCGCGCGTGATTGGAGCGATTGCCGGGGGCGACCCTCTGCGATTGCGGAAGGCTCTCCATGTAATACCGGCTGCAGCGCTGCTGATGATTGTGCTGAGCGTGGTGATCCGGGCAACGCTGCACAGCTAAATGTGTTGTGCAGCGCTGCCCGTGAGGCATCAGTTTTTTTAAGCCTTCAGATTGCGCATGTAATCCGCGTCGATCTTCAGGCACTCCATCGCCGGCTTATCGAACTCCTCCTGCTCTACAAAGCAGTGCCGGATGTGTCCGGCGATGGCAGCCTGCTTGAAGATGGGTCGATAATCGATCGTGCCCTGGCCTAGCTCCGCAGCTGGCGGTGGCGCGGTCACGGATGTTGGCTTCTCTGTCCGTTTGAAGTCCTTCACGTGCAGCATGGAGATGCGCGTCGGATAATGCCGCAGGTACTCGACAGGATCGCCGCCACCCACGACCACCCATCCACAATCCATCTCCATCGTAACCAGCGCTGGATCGGTCAGGCGCAGTAACTCGACATAAGGCACCACGCCATTTTGCGCGCGGAACTCCATCGTGTGATTGTGGTAGCCAAAGCGCATGCCCGCCGCGCGCACCTTCTCGCCCATGTGGTTGAACTGCTCGGCATTCCACCGCCAATCGTCGATGGTGAAAGCCTCGATCTGATTCTTGTAAGGCATGCCTTTCAGCCGGGCCGGGTCTTTGAATCCCGGAAAGGAGCAGATAATGTAGCTGACTCCGAGTTCTCGATTGAAGTCGAGTACCTGCTCAAACTGCTTCTGAAGATCGTTATAGGAGTAGTGTGCGCTGACGCACCGCAAGCCGGAATTCTTCATGGCCTGCTTCACCTGCGCGGCGCTGTGGCCGTAGAATCCCGCCGCTTCCACCTCGCGATATCCCAGCTCTGCAATCTGCTTAAGGGTGCCTTCATAGTTCGTCGGCAACATCTCGCGCACGGAGTAGAGCTGCAGCCCCAGGGGCAGCCCAAGAGGATAGGGAGACGCTGCGCTGGCGTGGGCCGCTACGCAGTTGTAGAGAAGAGCAGCAGAGCTGATCTTGAGAAAGTCGCGTCGGTTAGAGGTCATCTTTTTTTGATCTCTCATTTCTTCGGTGAGGAACCGAGGTGGCCAGCTTATCATCTGCCATCCCGCCCGACGGCCTTCGCCATCCTTCATAGACGATGGACTCCCGGTCCCGGGCCTCTTCGGCAACATGCTTGACATTTGTTTTGCATTGAAACTATATTGCGGTTCGCGCCAACATTTGTACTGATCTGCGCCTGTACCGCGGGACGTGTGCATCAGGTATTGCGAAAAGCATGTCTTCTGCGGCTCGCCTGGATTCAGGCAGGCATGCTGGGCATGCAGTTAGAAAGATGCTTGTGAATGGCTAGCCTGCTTGCAGAGGATGCGCTAGCGCTCGAAATGCTAACCGGATGTCAGAAGGGGAATGATGATTAATCGACGTGAGTTTCTTGACACACTTGCCATAGGGGCGGCCGGCCTGGCTATCGGATCGACAGCAAAGAGCTACGGGCAGATCCTCGGATCCAATGATCGTCTCAACTTTGCCGTGATCGGACTCAACAGTCGAGCCTATGCACACCTTTCAGCACTCAAGGCGAACCAGGCGACGGCGCGCATCTCCAGGGTCTGCGATGTGGATACCCATACGATGGCAAGGTTCGCTGGAAACGTGCAGAAGGAACTCGGCTACACACCGGAGACCGACCAGGATTTCAGAAAACTGCTCCAACACAAGGATGTAGATGCAATCACGATTGCCACTCCTGACCATTGGCATACGCCTCTGGCTCTTGCCGGGCTGCAGGCCGGCAAGCACGTGTATGTCGAGAAGCCCTGCAGCCACAACCCTGCGGAAGGTGCGATGCTGGTCGAGGCGCAGCGCAAGTACGGAAAGCTCGTGCAGATGGGCACACAGCAGCGCTCCTCGCCCCACACAATTGAAATTGTCGGCAAGATCCATGAAGGCTTGATCGGTCGGCCCTATTACGCCAAGTGCTGGTACAGCAACACGAGAAAGTCCATCGGCATCGGAAAGGAAGCTCCGGTTCCTCCACAGCTCGATTGGGACCTGTGGCAGGGACCTGCCCCAAGAAGACCCTACAAAGACAATGTGCAGCCCTATAACTGGCACTGGTTCAAGATATGGGGAACAGGCGAAGCGCTGAATAATGGAACGCACGAAGTTGATGTGTGCCGCTGGGCGCTCGGCGTCGACTATCCGAATCGCGTCAGCTCCTCCGGCGGCAGATATCAGTTCAAAGACGACTGGCAGTTCTACGACACGCTCGTCACCAGCTTCGAATACGACGACAAAATGATCTCCTGGGAGGGCAAGAGCTGCCAGGGAATGAAGTTCTATAACCGCGATCGCGGCTCCGTAATCATGGGAACGACCGGATCGGTGCTCGTCGATCGCGACGGCTATGAGATTTATGACCTGAAGGGCCATAAGACCAGCGAGTTCAAAACCGGCGATAAAACCTCGTCGTCGGATCTGCTCGGGCGCGACTCGATGACCGATGCTCACTTCGCCAACTTCATCGCCGGAATCCGCACTGGCCAGAAGCTCAATGCTCCTATCTCGGTCGGCAATGTGGCTGTGACGATGCTTCAACTCTCCAACATCTCATGGGAGGTCAACCGCGAGTTGCACCTTGATCCGCAGCAGGGCCACATTCAGAATGATCCGGCTGCCATGAAGTTCTGGGGCCGCGAATATGAAAAGGGCTGGGCGCCACATATCTAGCCTCCGGTCAGGTAAAGCAGTCCGCGTTGTCAATTGGAAGCTGCAAGAGGGCACATGATGAAAAACACCTTGTCGCGTCGAAACTTCGTTCGCTCAGGCGCTATCGCTGCGGCCGTATGCGCTGCTGTCAAAACAACCCCCGTTTTGGCTCAGCCGTACGGCTCGCACAACGCAAACTCGCCAATTCATCTGGGCCTTGCCAGTTACACTTTCAGAGATTTCGATCGCGCCCAGTTGATCGGGTTCATGAAAGATCTGAATGTTGATTCCCTTAACCCGAAAGATGTGAAAGATCATCTTCCCATGGATCCGCAGGAGGAGATGCAGGCCGTTCAGGCCTACGCCGACGCGGGCATCACGCTGCATGCGGCTGGCGCGATCTACTTTCGGAAAGACGAAGACGAGGACATCCGCAGCAAGTTTGAATATTGCAAGCGGGCCAAGATCCCCGTCATCGTTGCTGGCGATCCAGACCCGGAGACTCTGCCGCGAATCGAAAAGTTCGTGAAGGAGTACGACATTCGGCTGGCCATTCATAACCACGGCCCTGAAGACAAGATCTGGCACTCGCCGCTCGATGTTCTGAAGGCAGTGAAGAACATGGATCCACGGATTGGCTGCTGCATCGACGTCGGCCACACCATGCGAGCCGGAACAGATGTAGTGCAGGCAATTCACGAAGTAGGTCCACGGCTGTTCAACCTGCACATGAAGGACCTGACAGATTTCCAGAGCAAAGAGAGCCAGGTTCCAGTCGGCGCCGGCAAGATGCCCGTCAGAGATATCTTCAAGGCGCTGATCGCCATCAACTACAAGGGCTATGTCGATCTCGAGTATGAGGTCCACGCAGACAATCCCATGCCCGGCGTCATCGCCAGCTTTTCTTATATGCGAGGTGTGCTCGCGGGTATGGGGTACGGAGAAAAAGGGAAGTAGCCACGCAGCAAAAGCGCGGCTACTCCAGCCGCGTTGGAGCTAAGGAGTTTCTCCCAGCATATCCAGCACCGCGGCCCAGATTTCAGGATCGACGGGGATGCCAAGCTTCCGGTTCTCTGCACGCGTTGCAAGCGTATGCTCTCCCGGATAGCGGATTCGCCCCGTCGAGCCTGTATTCGCCTGCACAAACTCGATGATCTGGTCTGCTGTTTCTTCCAAAGTATCTGGCGATCCAAAGCGGGAGAGGTCGAAGGCGAGAAAGACCTGCGAGAGTCCCGACTCATGCAGGGCGTCTGTCGAAATCTGGTGGGTCGCGTTGCCGGCAGATAACATCGCAGCCACCATATCCAGCGCAAGCGCCAATCCTGAGCCTTTCCAGTAGCCAACCGGCAGCGGTCTCTGCGACTGTTCGATCGCGCCCGGGTCGCGGGTCAATTTGCCCTCCGCGTCAAAGCCTCCTTCAACCGGCAGCAACTCTCCTCGTGCACGATAGGACGCCAGCGCGCCATAAGAAAACTGTGACATCGCCATGTCCAGTACCACATGTCCGCCGGGCCTCGGTATCGCGATCACCAGTGGATTGTTGCCGACGCTCGGTTTGGTTGAACCCCATGCCGGCAGATTCGCCATCGTATTTGTCCAGCAGATTCCGATGACTCCGGCATCTGCGGCCTGCCACCCATAGGTGCCGCCGCGCATCCAGTGGTTCGTCCTGGCCAGCGCTACGCACCCCACGCCGTGCTCGCGACTAAGTTCGATAGCTCGCCCCATGCACTCATACGCGTTCAGATTTCCGGGGCCGAGTTTTCCATCCCATCGTTCGAGCGCGCCGCATCTGAGCACGGGAACAGGGCTTGCGCTGACGTCGATACTTCCGTTGTGAATCATCTTCACAAAGCGCGGAAACCTGTTTACGCCATGCGAGTAGATTCCATCGCAAGCGGTGTCGGTGAAAAGCCGGGCGCAGGTCTTTGCGCGCGCTTCCTCAAACTTCAGCTTCAGCAGCACGCGCGTAAGCGTATCCGCCAGCTCTTCATATGAAATTCGTAACATGCGTTCTCATTCCAGCCGCGAGAGATGGAGTGCTATCGACGAGTATACGAGTGCGATCGACGGCTGGTATCAGGCCTGTTGTTTCATGTAGCGCTCATGGCTGGCGAGAATAACTTCATGCGCAGTCTGGCGATCTTTCCATCCGAGAACCTGAGTGCGCTTGCCTTCGAGGTCTTTGTAAATAGAAAAGAAATGCACGACTTCGCGAAGGATGTGCGACGGTACGTCGGTATAGTTCTGGATGCTGGAGAATCGGGGATTGCCCGTGGCATAGGCAAGAATCTTGGCATCCGGAATGCCCTGATCGAGCATCTCAAAAAGACCGATAGGCCGCGCGTGATAAATACATCCGGGAAATGTAGGCGCATCGCCAAGAATCAGAATATCCAGCGGGTCGCCATCCTCTGCCAGCGTCCGCGGAAGAAAGCCGTAGTCCCCCGGATAGTGGACGGGCGAATGCAGGTTGCGGTCCAGTCGGAAGACCCGCAGCGTCTTGTCATATTCATATTTGTTGATGCAGTCCTGAGGAATCTCCACGACTGCGGTGACAATTTCAGGAGAGTTTTCGCCGATAGGAAGGTCGAGATAGTCGGTCATTTTGCTCGGTAGTAATCGCTTTCAGCGTGGGAGCAAAAAAAGCTCCTACGCAGGGTAGGAGTCATCAGCCTTTCCGTATCGGAAGGCACATAAAGGCGGATTCCTTCGCCTGATCTCAGTATTAGCATAACGGTAGTGCTGTCGCAACTTGAAGCACGCGCGCCTCTTTTTGAAGGCAGTGACGAAAGCGTAACGCAAGCGCGCTCATAGCACGAGCGAAGAACGAAACTCCGCATCCTACCATTTATCATTACACCTTCCGTATCTGTAGCAGCGACCTGCACGAAGACAATATAAAAAGGGACACTTGGTGATGGAGCAGGAAAAGACTGAACTCTGGCTGATACGCCATGGAGAAACCGAATGGAGTATGTCGGGCGCACATACCAGCCGGACTGACATCCCTCTCACCGGGCATGGCAAAGAGCGTGCCCGTGAGATTCACAACTATCTCCAGGGCAAGAGCTTTTCGCTTGTGCTCAGCAGCCCTCGCCAGCGTGCCTATGAGACGTGCCGCATTGCCGGCTATGCCGATGTCGCGCAGATCGATGAAAACCTGCGCGAGTGGGACTACGGCGATTACGAAGGCCGCACAACCGCTGACATACGAAAAGAGCAGCCCGGCTGGTCCATCTGGAAGAGCGCCCCGCAGGGCGGGGAAGCGCTTCCGGAAGTGGCTGCGAGAGCACAGAAGATCATCGCGCGGGCGCTCGATGCAGGCGGCCGCGTGGCCCTGTTTTCGCACGCTCATTTTCTTCGCATCCTTGCAGCGACATGGATTGGTCTGCCGCCGGAAGCGGGACGGCTGTTCACCCTTGGTACAGGTTCGGTGAGCACGCTTGGGTTTGAGCGAGAGACACGAGTCATACAGTCGTGGAACCGCTCGTTTGAAACAGAGTGATGCTTGTGTCGACGCGCTGATCGACACGCAGGCAGGTTATAAAGAGGGTGCGATTGAAATGGAAACCGAGACTGCGTTCAAAAAGATACTGGTGGGCTTCAACGGTACATCGGGCTCAAGCCGTGCCGCTGAGGTTGCAATTTCGCTGGCAAGGAGCCTGAATGCGAAGCTAATTCTATTGGGCGTAGTTCCTCCACTCACGGCTGAAGCACAGGCCGAAGGACTTGGGCTGGAGGAGGCATCAGGCACGCGCAGGAGGCTGGAGGAGCAACTCGAAAAGACTGCCTCTCGGGTTCGCAGCCTGGGCGCAGACGTGGTGACGGAGATTGCGGACGGCGAACCTGAAGCGCAAATTGAGCGCAAAGCCGAAGAGGAAGGTGTAGACCTCATCATCGTGGGGCGCCGTGAAATTGGCCGTGTGCGACATTGGCTAGAGGGCTCTACGTCTGAGACGCTCGTTCGAAGCGCACACGCTTCAGTCCTCGTTGTTCACGAGGACTGCGAGCAGCCATAGCGCTGGCCTCTGCTCAACAGCGAATCATTTCTCCGGCGTGTCCTCACCCATGTCCAGGGCCCGGTGAGAATACTTGATTACATCTACATCCGAGAGAACCACGAGCCCCTCTTGAACCATGCTCTCTACTACTGGCAAAAAGGAGTTCAGCTTATCTTCGGTATCGATCACCGTAAGCATCATCGAGTTATCGCGGGAGAGGTGAAGCGGGCTTTCCTTATGAATCCGACGATGCGCGCCATAGCCGAGGATTCCGCGATAGACCGTCGCTCCGGCAAGATCATTGGCTCGCAGGGCCTGCACCAACGCCTGGTAGAGAGGCTTTCCCTGCCACTGATCGCTTTCGCCGATATAGATGCGCATCATCTTTGCCTTGCCTTCAATCTTCAATTGCTGCTGCGCTGCAGCTTTCTTCTCTTTCCCTGCCTGAGCCGGCTTCGCGATCATCGTTTCCTGCAATTCGATCATGCCGGAGCCCGCCATCTCTTCTAGGCGGCCGAGCAGCGAGTCCACCTTGGCCTGCGTCTCGATAAATTCAATCTTGAGCGGAAGATGGTCTGAAAGATCCACGAGGTTGGCGGAGTGCAGGTGGTGGTCAGCGCCGAAGCCTGCGATGCCTTTCGTTACCGTCGCACCGGCAACTCCTCTGAAGAAAAGGAAATCGAGAATTGTCGAATAGATGGGGACGCCATGGTGGGTGGATCCCTCGCTGAGGTAAATCGAGACTTTGACTGCTTTACCGGCAGACAACATGCTTTCCCCCTTTAGTACGCAACACACCAGAGTCCAGTCTTGTTGATCTTCATGAGACCGCCTTCGCGAGCAGAACCCCCAGCCACACTCCCAGCAGGCCGAGCAACAGGCTAAGAGTGACATACAAGGCGGCAATCATGAATGCCCCGGTCTGCAGGCTGGTAAAGGTCTCCCACTCGAAGCTTGAGAATGTGCTGTAAGCTCCCACGAAACCAACTGGGATAAGAAATCTCCACGCAGCGCTCAGTTCCGTGCGTCTGCCCAGAAACACCAGTGAGAATCCGATGATGATGCAGGCGCTGATGTTGATGATAAATGTGCCGTAGGGAAATTTCGTACCCATGCGGCCAGCAACGACAGAGCCTACCGCGTAGCGCGCGATAGCTCCAAACGCACCGCCCACCGCCATAAAGAAGTATTTCTGCAAGTATCCCTCCTGCTTCTGCCAGGCTGGCGTTTTGACCGCGCAACCACACAAACACCATTGCTCACGCCAATGCCATCAGGCAGAGCGCGTTCTATCGTTCAGGTTGTTCGGGATCTCTGTCGGGACGCGACTCACTCCCGACAGGGTTCCCTGCCAGGAGTTATCATCTGCTCGTCCTTACATCAGAAACATGGATGGGCAGCGGTTAAGGGCGAACTCCTTCACCTCAACATAGCTATATCGTTTGTAAGGGGCGACCATAGCTCTTGTCAACGAAGTCGTGAAACGGCAACGCCAGCCTGGCTGCCGGATCGTCAGCCAGCTTGATGCCAATACTGCGTCAGGCTTCCTGCTCCGCCTGTAACTGGGTCGGAGTTTGGAAAGCGCAGGTGGCGCATCCGATCGACTGCGGACTGCGAAGGAGGAGTGCGGCAGATGTCCCATTGCTGATCGGGCGGATACGCTCCCACCACCAGGAAGTCAGCGCTGCTCTTGAGCCTGCAATGGCCGGTCCCGGTGGGGAGCACCGCTACATCGCCGCTCCTCACGATTACTTCATGCCCGTTCTCTCCCCCCAAAAGCAGCGTCGCCTGTCCACCCGCAAATCCAAGCACCTCGTGCGCCGTTGAGTGGTAGTGGTGAAAGTCGTAGACGCCATTGCGCCATTGCGGCGGCCAGCCGTTGCGCATGAAGGCCTTCTCGAAAATGGCCGCCGGGTCTTCTCCTGTCACATCGAACGCGCCGCGGTAGATCAGAACAGGAAGCTGCTCGTTATTCGGAACCCATCCATTGTGGGTGAGTCTAAGCAGCTCTACATCTTCGGGCTTGCGCGCCGCGTGGCCCGCGTCTGCGAAAAGCGCGCGTTCAGGAACCAGGCCGATCGCTGCGAGCATGGCTGCAAAGTGACGGCGGTTAGTGGATGTCATGAGCGATGCCTCCCTGCAACTCGCAAAGGAACTCTCAGCCACAATACTAAAGCTTGTGACGGAGATCACTTCAAGTGTCGCCACTGGACATGGATGATAACTCTGCACGGTCCCGGAGAAGAGGTCACTATGACCGCCGTTCCTAGAGTCACGCCACCCGCCAAATTGAAGATCGAAAAGATTGCTGTCCTCACTGACTTTTCAAAGAATGCAGACATTGCTCTGCGCTGTGCGGCCACCTTTGCACGCGGATATAAGGCTGGCCTGGTCATCGCTCATGCTTATACTCCGCCGACGTATGCGTTTGCCGCTCCCGAGATGGCATTTTCCTACCAGGTTTTAGAAGACGTGCGGCAGAGTTTGGAAAATCGTCTGCTGAGTCAGACGGAAGCGCCTTTTCTTCGGGGCATCAATTGCACCACCGTTCTCCATGCCGGGGGCACGCTCGATCTGCTGGATGATTTAGCGGATGCGGACTTGATAGTCGTGGGAACGGCGGGCGAGACAGGCCTTGAAAAGGCCGTCCTCGGATCGACTGCGGAAGCCATCTTTCGAGCCTCCTCGATACCGGTACTGACCGTCGGGCCGCACTGCCATTGCAGTGGCGAGAGGGAGATTGCGGTAAGGAGGCTTCTATACGCCACAGACTTTTCTCCGGGTGCAGAGATTGGCTTTCGCTATGCCGCGTCCATCGTAAGAGAACACGGGGCAGCATTCGTTCTGCTCCACGTAAAAGATGATCAAGACGTATCCTTCACTTTTGAGCGGGCAATGGCCACCGCAGAGCCCTTGGAGAAGCTTGAAAAGCTACTCGCAGATCACGCAGATCTCAAGCCCAGAGCAGATTGCATCGTCGGATTCGGAACGCCGGAAGCAGTCATTCTCGAAGAAGCCAAAACGCGTAAGGCCGATCTCATCGTGATTGGCGCGCGGGGAGCTGGCGTCTTCACCTCAGCCCTTTCCCATTTCGCCGGCGGAACCGCCTACAAGGTCGCAGCAAGCGCGACCTGTCCAGTCCTGACGATCCGCAAAGTATGATTCCTTCCTCCTCCATCCATTACACCGGCTGCGTAGGCGACTTGATCTCACATCGTAGCTGCTCTCCGTCTTTGAGTGGATGATCTGCTATTGTTTCGCGCGCGCCGCCTCGATCGCGGCGATGTCGATCTTCCGCATCGTCATCATCGCGTTCATCGCGCGCTTGGCTGCAGCGCGATCCGGATCCGCCGTCGCCGCCAGCAGCGCACGCGGAGTGATCTGCCATGAAAAACCCCAGCGGTCCTTGCACCAGCCGCACATGCTTTCCTGGCCGCCGTTGCTGACGATGGCGTTCCACAGGCGGTCGGTCTCGGCCTGGTCGTCGGTAAGAATCACGAAGCTGACCGCTTCGTTCGGGACGAACATCGGACCGCCATTGAGACCCAGAAAATTTCGTCCGCAGACGGTGAACTCAACGAGGAGTTCCTGGCCTTCGGGGCCGGATGGCGTATCTGTAGGCGAGGCGCTTGTCTTCCCGACGTGACTGTCGGGAAAGGTGGCGGCATAGAACTCGGCTGCTTCGCGGGCTTTGCCTTGGTTGAACCACAGGCAAGTGATCATCTTCTCGGACATATCGTTCCTTTCTGCTTTTCAAAGTTCGTGGTAGTTCGGCGGCCGCCGTTCTTCTGCGAATGAAGAACGGCTTCGCCGGGCATGAAGTACATCGCGGTTACGATTTTGGTGCCTGCATGAGAGCAAAGTGGCCGTTCTGGTCGTCTGTGGCCTGCATGATGCGCGAGCCTCCGGGCACGTCCATCGGAGGCATGAGGATGTTGCCGCCGGCGTCGATCACACGTTTCTGCGCAGCCTCGATGTCATCGACGATGAAGTAGAACTGCCAGTGTGGCGGAATATCTTCGGGCATGCCTGGGCCTTTACGGTTCATCATTCCGCCGGTGTAGAGAGGCTGGTCGCTCCGGAAGGTTTGATAAGTACCCATGGCGCCCATATCGTGCGCAAAGTCCTTCTGCCAGCCGTAATGCTTGGAGTAGTAGTCAAAAGCCTTCGCTTGATCGTCGGTAAGTAGTTCGTGCCATCCCACATTACCCACCGCCATCTGATCCAGACGAGGCGGAGCATCTTGCTGACTCGGTTCGAAGAGCAGGTATTTCACCTTTTGTGGATCAAGCACGACCGCGAAACGTCCGACGCCCGGGATATCCTGAGCCGGCTTCACAATAGTCCCGCCGTCGGCTGTTACAGCCTTCAGCTCCTCGTCCAGCTTCGCAGTGTGAATGTGCCCCATCCACTGAGGAGGAAGATCAGGCGCGTCAGCGCCAGCCCAGGTCATCATGCCGCCGACGTCTTTTCCGTCTTTACCGAAGAGCATGTAGGTGAAACCGGGCATGCCGGCGTCCCTGATGTCCCACCCGACTACCTTCTTGTAAAAGTTGACTGCCTTGTCCATGTCATTGGTGACAAGTTCGTACCAGATGAATCCGTCTGCCATTTTGCACCTTCCACTCAGCGACGTATCGCCACAAAAGTAAACACAGTCCACATACGCTATCACCTGGAAGTGGATGCTGTCTACAATTAGCCTTTCGCGGTACACTCTACTCAAACAGGCAATGAAAAAGAACGTCATCCTTGAGAAACGCAAGACCTTTCGTCACGGTGATCTGCGCAACGCACTCGTGGCCGCCGGGCTTGAGATGGCTCGTGCTGGAGGACCCAATGCAGTCATTCTGCGGGAGGCAACCCGGCAGGCGGGTGTCTCTCCCAATGCGGCTTACAGACATTTTGCTGGCCAGGCTGAGCTGCTGGATGCCGTACGGTCGGCATGTCTGTCACGGTTAGCCGCGGCAATTGAAGATGAGATGAAGAAGTGTCGCCCAGGCCGGGATTCACAAGCGTTTGCACGAAAGAGTTTGCGTGCCGTGGGGATGGGATATTTAGGATTTGCGATGAGCGAGCCGGGAATGTTTCGCACGGCTTTTTCGGTTCCACCGCCTGTACATGAGCAAAATCCGGCGAACACCGCGTCGATGGGGTTGAACCCGTTTCAACTGCTTTCGCTAGCTCTGGACCGCATGCAGGAGAGCGGCTTGCTTGGCAAAAAGGACCGCAAAGATGCGGAATATCTCGCGTGGTCGACAGTTCACGGTCTGGCGCTTCTGGCGCTTGAGGGACCGCTGCACAAGATGCCACGTGAGATAGTTCTGGCGCTGGGAGAGAGGCTAGTGGTCATGGTGGAACGCGGACTCAGCTAGACACTCGACAAAGCATCGACTCGTTCCGAATCGACGATTGGATCGGGAAACAGTTTTCAGTTAGCAGAACCCCATTACGAACGAGAAGCCTACTTATGAGGACTGATGAATCCTTCACCCAATACGAGAAGGCTATCTTTGTGGCCGCTTCCGCTCTTTACTGGCGCTAAACACTATTGCCGATCTTGCCTCTAATGATGACAGCTCGAGGACGTCGCCATCAAGGGCTCTAAGCCGGTATACGTGTCATAAAATTTTGAACTGATGTGAGCAGAATAGTGACCTGCTCCATGGTGTATTCGTTGTGCTTGCCGTGGGCCGCCCTATTACGCAGGTCTAGCCACCCTGTCACTGATTTTTGATCTAACTTCGAGTAGACACCCTGACCAGCAAGGTCCGCATTTAGTTGGTCTGCTTTTTTAGGTTTGCCGCTGGGAGCATTTATGTCAATGCTGTTCTTAACGCAGAGTTGCCGAAGATGTTCCTCAAGAACGCTACCGATTATGACCGCGGCCGGATCCTTGAATCCCTCCGACAGTAGATATTCAGACATTTCAAGAAAATCGCTGAAAAGTTCAGCATGAACGAGTTCTGCGAAACGCCTCGAGTAGCCAGAGCTGTATGCATCTCGCAATGCACTCAACACTCCCATGGCAGGGGTGATAGCACCGCAGCCATCAGGGCCGTACTCTTGCAGGAGCCTGCTTACGGACTCAGAATATTGGCTCCTGGGCGGCGCAAATCTCTTAACAGTGTCACAAATCAGCGTAAGAATCGCTGTGGGTTCGCCAGTATCGTTGAGGTCGCTTAAATCTGACCATTTGGATCGAGACCGGAGAGTCTTATACCTGCCGAGAATCTCGTCAATCTGGGTAATGATTTCGTCATTCAGCGCCATCAATCCCTCATATTTCCAAAGCACTTCCTGTCTCAGTCTACCCGCATCCACTAATGCCCACGGCGAAATCACTCATTGATGCTGAACTCTATTCAAAACACGTTTAAAGATTGGTAATGGGAAACGCCAATGTAGCCGCGGGTCCAGACTCAGGATACGTGCTGCTTGAGAATTGCCAAAACCTCTTCAGTGGCCTCCAGCGGACGCTCTGGCTTTGGTATGGCCGCTCCGGCGATCAGCAATGCCCGAGTGACGCCGGCATAATCTCCATTTTCGCGCTCCCAGCTATGCAGGGAGCCGTGGAGCGCCCATGCGAGTGGACTGCCGCCATGCTCGGCCTCGAAGACGTTGATGGAAGCGTTGTGAGTGATGAGGTCCCGAACCATCTCTACATTGCCGTGCCACGCAGCTTGCCGTTCCAGCCTGCTGCATCAGGCAGCCAGATGTCTGAAGTAACTCCGCTATCAGAGCCGGTAGGAGTGAAGGCCTTCACCGAGCAATGCGCCGACAGCAGGAGAGGCGGCGGATTGAATGACCCCGCGGCAGGCGCTCGAAACTCCCCGGCCGCGCTGTACTCCGCTGTGAGGATGCACGATGAGCTGCTGTGGAGAGATCGCAGCCGTTCGCAGGCGCCTTGTCCCGTCTGGGCATGGGCGGAGCTGCTCAATGCGGCACTTACGGCGGACGCGATGATGTATGCAGATCTCATCTGATTAGATCTCCAGTGAAAGCATAAGCGAGCTGAGACTCTTCCCATGCGCGTCGAGACGTAAGGAGCGCGTAACGCTATCGGTTGATCGACGCTGCAACACGAAGTTAAGACCGCAAAGATTCGGAACGCAATATCGTGTGACCGGCCCAGTGATGAGTTCGCGAAATAGCTCGTTCACACGCTCCTCTGTCACGCGCTCAACCAACATCGCGTAATCCTCATCGCGATAAGCGAACACTGAAATGTTGACGAGGTTGCCCTTATCGCCAGCGCGCGCATGCGCAACTGTTCGAAGCTTCATCATGCCACCTCTATCGAGATCCTCGGAGTGACGAGTTCGCGCGCGATGAGCGCCGGCACGATGGCGATGTTCTCCCGCACCGCGAATGTGACTCCTGCGCCTGCGGCAGGCCCATTTAGGTAGAGGCTCTCCACTTCATGTGTCAGGCGCTTCGCATCCATTTCGTGCATGAAGCGCGCCGCAGCGCGCAGCCGCACTTCGTAGGGTGCGGGCCAATCGGCCGGCATGCCGTGCATAGAGCTCAGGCCGATCAGGTCGATCCTTAGATCCTCCGCACCAATTTGGGCAAGCCGCTTCTCGAGGATCTGCCGTGCCAACTCGGCTCGCGCCAGCGTGCCCGGTCCCGCATACGAGATCTGACCTTCAGCGATCAATCCGTCATCCATTCCAATTGAGACTTTGTAATCCCGCGGACGCGGCCTCCCCTTTGCACCGGACACACGCATTGCGCCGGGTGTCTGCTGTTCAAAGCGAATCTCTGTGAAGTCAGCGATCACGTCGGGCGTTATATAGGAGGAGGGGTTCAGAACCTCGTACAGAATCTGCTCGCGGCAGGTCTGCATGGTGATGAGTCCGCCCGAATCTTCAACCTTGGTCAGGAGCGCTGAGCCGTCTTCGCTTACTTCTGCCAGCGGGAACCCGAGGCGATCGAGATCCGGCACATCTTTATATCCGGGATCCGCAAAGTAACCGCCGGTAAGTTGCCCGGCGCATTCCAACAGATGGCCCACCGCGGTGCCTTGACTCATTAAGTCCCACCATTCCTTCTGCCATCCAAACGCGTGGATCAGTACTCCCAAAAACAGCGAGGGATCAGCTACTCTTCCTGTCAGAACAACATCTGCACCGCGATCCAGCACCTCGGCCAAGGCGTCAGCGCCCAAATATGCATTCGCCGAGATGATCTTCGTGTGATCGGGAAGAGGCTCGTCGTCGAAGGGCCTGAACGCGTCTTTGAGATGCAGAACGTCGTCCCCCTCGATACATCCGACGCGCAACCCGTGAAGTCCCAGGCTTCGCGCGATCTCGGCTGTCACTCGCGCGGCGGCACGCGGGTTAGCCGCACCCATATTGCTGACCACACGAACTTCATTGTGGCGGCATGCCGGCAAAACAGCATGCATGCGTTCGCTGAGAAGCGGATCGAAGCCGGCGTCAGGATCTTCACGCTTGCGCAGTTGACTCAGCGCGATCGTTCTCTCGGCCAGGCATTCAAAGACAAGGAAGTCGAGATGTCCTTTCTCAGCGAGCTCCACCGCGGGCTCGATCCGATCTCCGGAGAAGCCGGCTCCCGCGCCGATTCTGATTTTCTTCATCTGCGCTCACCCCAACAAATCATCTTCACCAGCTTCGCCTGGAATATGAAAGCGTCCGTGCCTTTGCGGTTTGGCATAAAGACTCCGACCTACAAAGGAATGACATGGAACAGCACCGCCGCGATCGTCATCACCACGGACGCTCCCAGCAGAAACGGGCCAGCAAATCGCTGATGCGTGCTTAACTCGATTTCACTAAGGCCAGTCACAAGAAACGTCGCCGGCGTGAGCGGACTTACGGGGAAGCCGGTGGTCATCTGTCCTAGTAGTGCGGCTTCCGCGACGCTCGCCGCAGGCAATCCAAAGCTCTGAACGGCGGCAGCAAGCACAGGGAGAATTCCGAAATAGAAAGAGTCAGGATCGAACAGCAGGCTTAACGGCATGGCGACCAGGCCGAGCACCAGGGGAATGTGCGGCGCGAACCCTGGCGGTATGTGTGCGATTGACGCTTTCGCCATGGCGGCGAGCATGCCGCTGCCTTTCAGTATCCCCGTGAACACGCCGGCCGAGCAGAGAATGGCACTCATAGACAACGCCGCTTTCGCGTGACGATCAATCGCCTTGCTCTGTTCGCGCACTGATCCGAAGTTGAGCAGCAGGGCCAGTGTTGTGCCCAGCATGAAAACGATTGCCGGCTCAACCTTGCCGCTGATCACAAGGCCTAGAACTGCCGCAGCTAGAATCAAATTGCAGGCGAAGAGAACACGCGAACCGGGCCGAGCGATTATTGCGATTGTGCTCGTTGGAATGGGCATTGAATTCGTCTGTCCAATGCGTCTGCTCTCTTTGTGTCCGAGATACACGGCAACCGCGAAAACATAGACCAGCCCCACGATCTGAACAGGAATGAGAGGCTTGAACAACGCCAAGGGCGTGGTGTGGAGTGCGCTCGCAGCGCGAATTGTGGGCCCCGTCCATGGCAAAAAGTTTACGCCTGCCGCGAGCGATACCGCACATGCCAAGATTCTCCGATCCATCCCGAGTTCCTGATACAGCGGCAGCAGGGTGGGAATCGCAACCAGAAATACGACTGCGCCGGAACCGTCGAGGTGTAGCAGCAGCGCCAGCAAAGCAGTTCCCGGAACGATGAGCACGGGGTTCTTGCCGATCCGACGAAGCAGAATTTTGAGGAACGGTTCGATTGTCCCCGCATCGGTCAAAACGCCAAAGAACAGGATGGCAAACAGGAACATAGCCACCACAGGCGCGATTGACACCAGCCCGGATAGGGCAAACTGCGCCGTCTTCAAGCCGAAGCCCGCCATCAGGCAGGCGATTACTGGAAACAGAAAAAGGGCGATCAGGGGCGACACGCGGCGGCTGGCGATTGCCACGATCATGCCGAGGATAGTGATCAGACCCCAGATGGCAAGCATGCACAGCGACCGTTGATGCAACCCTTTCCCAAATAGTGCGAGTATAGAGAGCTGCGTCACAATATGTACATTGCATAAATCAGAAGTCTATAATCTGGATTTCCGATGATTCACGAACTCCGTCACATTCGTGCCTTTCTCAAGATTGCAAAGACGCGCAACTTCACACGTGCTGCCAATGACCTGCATGTTTCGCAGTCCGCGTTGACGGTCCAGGTGCAACAGCTTGAAGAGAGCCTGGGAGTCCGTCTCTTTGACAGAAATAAGCGTGGAGTGATGCTCACCGCAGCCGGTAAGGACGTCTTCGGCCCGCTACAACGGTTATTTCACGATGCTCAGACCATCGTTGAGCATGCGCGCGACCTGAGTTCTGCGTCAACCGGCTTCGTGTCCATCGCTGCTCTACCCACCGTATGCGCCGGACCGCTCCCGGAACTGGTACGAAGTTTCCTTGAGAGTTTCCCTGGGATTCGCGTACAGATTTCAGACGTGATCGCGGAACGCGTGCGTGAAGCTGTGCTCAAGCGAGAGGTTGACTTCGGAATCGGGACCCTTCACGGACGCGATGCGGAGCTTCGCGCAACTCCCTTGTTTCAGGATCACCTGGTTGTCTTTACACCTCCTGGGCACCCGCTCTCGGAGAAGCGCACCGTCACACTTCGCGAGGCATCAGCTCACGGATTAATTTTGCCGGGGCGGGAGAGCAGCGTGAGAGAGGCAGTTGAGGCCATTGCACATCGCGAGCGATTGCTCCTCGACATACGCTACGAGACAAATTTCATGCCAACCGCTTTGGCCTTCGTTCGCGCCAATCTGGGGATAGCCATTCTGCCGGAGACGGCAGCCGGCACTGACACTTCGGACTTCAGCATGATTCCACTGAACAACCGGTTTTCGAGCCGCCAGATTGAGCTGCTTCAGAGAAGAGATGCCACTCTATCTCCGGCCTCCGAGAGCCTGGTGCGCCATCTCTTGCAAAAACTCCATGCTAGAAAGCGCGAAGATCGCAGCGCAGCTTCCACGAACACAAGAAGAAGAGTGAAAAACAGGTAATCGGGAAATTCGATTATTCCGTTCGAATCAATGAATTGTACTCATGCTTCCGAGGACTGTTATAGTCGCGTGCATCGCATAAAGTAACACGTTCCCGGAGGCTGTAAATGGATGGTTTGAAGAAGCTTGCCGCGGCGGCAATTGCATTGTTGGCTGCCCCGGCCTTGTTTTCGCAGGCTGGCGTAGTCGGCACTGATGCAGGCAAGTTGCAGGGGGTTACGCAGGGGCAGGTCGAATCATTCAAGGGTGTGCCGTTTGCCGCACCTCCGGTCGGCGAACTTCGCTGGCGCGCTCCGCAGCCTGTGCAGCCGTGGTCCGATGTGCGGCAGGCCAACTCCTACTCAGCAGATTGCATGCAGGTTCCATTTCCCAGTGACGCTGCTCCGCTGGGCACCAAGCCGGCAGAAGATTGCCTTTACCTCAACGTGTGGCGTCCCGCCGGCACCAAGGCGGACGCGAAGCTGCCCGTCATGTTCTGGATCTACGGTGGAGGCTTCGTCAATGGAGGCAGCTCCCCCGAGGTGTATGCCGGCAGCAAGTTCGCCGAGAAGGGCGTGGTCTTTGTCAGCGCCAACTATCGACTGGGCCGCTTCGGCTTCTTCGCGTTTCCTGAACTCACAAAAGAGAACGCGGACGGGATGGTCGGCAACTACGGCTTCATGGACCAGATCGCCGCACTGAAGTGGGTTCAAAAGAATATCGCCGCGTTCGGCGGCGATCCCGCCAACGTCACCGTCTTCGGCGAGTCGGCGGGCGGCTTCTCGGTAAGCATGTTGCTCACCTCGCCTCTGTCGCAGGGGTTGTTCTCCAAAGCGATCATTGAGTCCGGCGGCGGCCGCACCAACCTTGGCGGAGAGCGTTACCTCAACACGGCCTTACCGAACGGGCCTACCTCAGCTGAATCGGTCGGCATCGAGTTCGCGCGCAGCCTGGGAGTGGTCGGAACCGATAAGGACGCGCTGGACAAATTACGGCATCTCTCCGCCGAAAAGGTGCTCGGCAATCTCAACATGGCAACCATGAATCAACCCGGATATGCAGGACCCTTTATCGACGGTCGCGTGGTCCTGTCCGATCCGCAATCCGCTTACCTGTCCGGCGCCGGCTGGCATGTCCCACTGATGATCGGGACCAACAGCATGGATATCGGCTTCGGCTTCGCGCGTGATAAGGAAGAGCTGTTCGCGCCATTCGGTGCGGATCGCGAGAAAGCGATCGCGGCGTACGATCCGACCGGAAAGGGCGAGCTGCGCGCCGTGCAGTACCAGGTCTCCATGGATCGATTTATGGTTGAGCCCGCTCGTTTCGTAGCCAGCGTATTCGCTTCGGAAGGCCAGCCTGCCTACGAGTACAGGTTTTCATATGTCGCAAAGTCCATGCGAAGCAAATGGCCGGGCGCGCCCCATGCTACCGAGATACCTTTTGTCTTCGATACCGTGCAGGCGAAGTATGGAAACGAGCTCGCGCCCGAGGATGAAAAGATCGCGCAGGCCATGCTGAAGTACTGGGTGGCCTTCGCCAAGACGGGCGATCCGAGCACGGGCAACACGCCGGCATGGCCGCGCTACTCGCCCGCAACCGACATGCTGATGGATTTCACCGAAAACGGTCCGGTGGCCGAAAAGGATCCACATAAAGCGAGGCTCGATGTTACGGCTGCATACGTAACGAGCTCCGCTCCTGCGCCGACGCCAAAGCTTCCGCCCCGCCCGTAAGATGTCGCAAAGATAGATGTGAACCTTCTGAACGGCTGCGGCTCAACCGCAGCCGTTTCCGTAAAGGACGAGTTGGGCCAGGTTTTCGACTGCCTCTCGGCGCCACGATCTCGGTGACCCTGTTCAAAATACCCCGGTAACGATCCCATCGCGGATAACTCGTGCTACGTCCACGTCGACACTGCAGAGTGTTGGAACCCTTCCAATAAAGCGATTTATTTATGTTGCCGCCGTAGCTCCTAAATCGGTATAGTCGAGAGTTCTGCGGACCTGACGCCGTGCAGACCTCCTGAAAGGCCATTCCAATGAGGTACTCAGAGATTGGTATCCTCGTGCTCGTAGCATGTTCGATCGCGGCACAAGCACAATCCGAAGCTTCGAACCGCTGCGCCGCCCTGAAGACCGCAACACTCACCGAAGTCGAGATCACGGATTCCGTGCCGGTTCCGGAGGGGAAAACTATCCCGCCTGCCTATCCGGGAGCATCGCCCGTTGGACCGCTGCCCGCGCACTGCCGCGTTGACGGCATGATCAACCGCCGCAAGGGCGTTGATGGCGTGGAGTACGGGATCGGGTTTTCACTAGCTCTTCCGGAGCCGGATGCCTGGAATGGTGACTTCATGATGCAGGGCGGCGGAGGCGGCAACGGTGTCGTAGCATACCCTGTTGGGTCGAGCTACACAGGAGACAAGCCGGCGCTCGCTCGCGGCTTCGCTGTTGCAAGCACGGACTCTGGACACAAGGCGAAGACTGGCGGCTTTGATTTCACCTTCATGCGCGACCAGCAGGCGTATCTGGATTTCGCATATATGGCAAACGCCGAGGTGGCGGGAGTCGCCAAACAAATCATCGACCGCTATTACGCGAGGCCGGCGGCCTACTCCTATTTCGTCGGCTGCTCCACAGGCGGACGAGAGGGCATGATCCTGTCGCAGCGTTTTCCAACCGTGTTCAATGGGATTGTGTCGGGCGATCCTGCGATGCGCACCGGCCTGTCAAACCTCGCGATTGCACAATGGATTCCGGTGGCTTACAACAAGGCGTCGCCAAAGGACGCGTCCGGTAAGCCGGAGATCGATAAGTTTTTGACTGAGACGGATCGCAAGATCTTTATGGACGGCCTGATGAAGCAGTGCGACGCGCGCGATGGCGTGGCGGACGGCATGATCTTCGATCCCATAGGGTGCGACTTCGATCCTGCGGTGCTCGCATGCAAATCGGGGCAGGTGGACACGTGCATTGCGCCTGAAAAGATTGCGGCAATCAAGAAGGCGTTTGCAGGGCCAAAGAATACTTACGGAACGCAGGTCTACCCTGGCTTTCTTTACGACACGGGTATTGCTTCGACGACCGGCATACCCGGTTTGCTGGCGCTGAGCAAGAATGGTCTGTTTGGCCCGTACACCACCGCTACTGAACTCGATGTGGATGCCGCTGCGCTGCATGCGTCGGATCCGCTGGTTGAGCCAGCGTCAACAAATCTGTCTACGTTCTCGCAGGACGGCGGTAAGCTGATCTTTTTCCATGGCGACAGTGATCCGTGGTTCTCACCGCTCGACACACTCGGATACTACAAGTCGCTGGCCGCGACGAACGGCGGAGCGAACAAGGTGGCGGAGTGGAGTCGGATGTTTCTTGTGCCGGGAATGGCTCACTGTGGAGGCGGCCCGTCGTTGGATCACTTCGACATGCTCAGCGCACTCGTTGGGTGGGTAGAGAAGGGCGCGGCGCCCGAGTCGGTGGTTGCCACTGGCAGCGCGTTTCCAGGACGCAGCCGCCCGCTGTGCGCCTATCCTAAACACGCGCAATACACCGGAAGCGGAGACACACAGGACGCCCGAAACTTCCAATGTCGGTGAAAACCTACAACTCTCGTGAGAGGTCTGCATACATGGTTCATCGTTCCATTCGGCGGGCAGCGCTCCGAAGAGGTGTTCTGAGAACAAGATTGGAAGTTCACAGGAGAGTCGGATGATGCAGGTAAGGAGTAGGTTCCTAAGCCCGGTTTCTGTATTCGGCGCGCTCTGCGTTGGGCTTGGCGTTCATGCGCAGCAAGCACCTCAGCAACCCGCAGCGCAGCCGCCGAGGCCCGCGATGCAAATGCCTGCTCCCACACCCAATGACACGTTGAAGTCGGTCGAGGTGACGCCCGATCGCCATGTCCGGTTTCGCATTTGGGCGCCGAACGCCATTGAAGTGAAACTGCATGCCGAGGGCCCGGAGGCCACACCGGGAATCACTCCGGAAGAGACGGGTAAGTATATGGCTGGTGTGCCTTTGACCAAGGGAGATCAGGGCGTCTGGGAAGCGACCATCGGCCCCATCGAGCCTGGAATGTATCGCTACACATTCACGGTGGATGGCGTGAGCACGACAGACCCGCGGAACCCGCTCACTTCGCAATCGCTGACCCATGCATCCAGCATGTACGAGGTTCCGGGCGCGGACTTTATGGAGTATAAAGCGGGCGTGCCGCACGGCGTAATCGCAACGATCTACTATGACTCGTCTGCCACAGGGGGCCAGCGCCGCATGCATGTCTACACACCGCCGGGCTACGAGAATGGCAGCGCCAGATTGCCTGTCCTCTACCTGCTTCACGGGGGAGGCGATTCTGACGACTCGTGGCCTACGGTCGGACGCGCAGGGGCGATTCTCGATAACCTGATCGCCAGCGGGAAGGCTGTCCCGATGCTGATCGTCATGCCCGCAGGCCACGTCTCCACGGACTTCCGTTTGACGCCCGGCGCGCGTATGGGCCACGACGCCTTCAATGATGACCTAGTAAAGGTGGTGCTGCCCTACATCGACGCGCACTATCGAACTGTTGCCGACCGCGACCACCGTGCTATTGCAGGGCTGTCTATGGGCGGCCTGCAGACACTGAACATCGCGCTCGATGACTCATCGGATTTCGCTTACGTGGGCGTGTTCAGCTCCGGATGGTTCCCCAACGCGATCAAGGAAGAGCAAGACACAGACGTGGCGCAGTACCGGGCGTCGGGCAAGCCGTTTCGCCTGTTCTGGGTGGATGCGGGCAAGTACGACATTGCGCTTCAGAACAGCCATGCCACGGTCGCCGTCCTGAAAGATGCCGGAATCCATGTGGAGGAGCATGAGAGCGGCGGCTTCCACGCATGGCCTAACTGGAGAGACTATCTGCATCAGTTCGCGGCGCTGGTCTTCAAGTCTCCGGAGGCACAATAGCGTGCGTCATCGATAGCCGCATTAGCTGAAGCCACCTGCTTTATGACCACAAGTGCCGCTTGCTGAAACCGCTTGGAGAGGAACCATGAAAACTCGCATGACGCGAATCATCGAATGCATAGCAGCCTGCAGCGGAGCACTCCTGCTTGCCGCAGCGCTACACACTGCAGCTGCCCAGGAAGCCACAAATCTTCCTTATTTGAATCCGCAGCTATCCCCGGAGCAGCGGGCCACCGACCTGGTGCATCGCATGACGCTGGCGGAAAAAGCATCCGAGATGCAGAACAACTCGGCCGCCGTCCCCCGGCTCAAAATCCCCGCCTATCAATGGTGGAGTGAGGCTTTGCATGGCGTAATCAACCAGGGTGTGACGGAGTATCCCGAGCCGATCGGCCTGGCGGCAACGTTCGACGCACCCGGCATCCACACCATGGCCGCGCAGATTGGCATCGAGGGCCGCATCAAGCACGTGCAGAACCAGCGCGAAGGACACACGGGCATCATGGGCGGACTGGACTTCTGGTCGCCCAACCTCAACATCTTCCGCGATCCGCGCTGGGGCCGCGGTCAGGAGACCTATGGCGAAGACCCGTTCCTCACCGGCCGCATGGGCGTTGCGTACGTCACTGGCCTGCAGGGCGATGACCCCAAGTACTACCTCGCCATTGCCACGCCCAAGCACTTCGCTGTGCACAGCGGACCGGAGCCTACCCGGCACTTCGCAGATGTCGACGTGAGCAAGCACGACGAAGTGGACACCTACGAACCCGCCTTCCGCGCCGCCGTGGTCGACGGCAAGGCTGGATCAGTGATGTGCGCCTACAACGCCATTAACGGCGAGCCTGCTTGCGCCAACCAGTACCTGCTTCAGGATCAGCTTCGCGGAAAGTGGGGCTTCCAGGGTTACGTTGTCTCCGATTGCGATGCGGTTCGGGACGTTGCGGCGAATCATAGGTATCGCCCAACGCAGGCCCAAGGCGTCGCAATCTCCGTCATTCGAGGCATGGACAACGAGTGCGTCACCTTCACCTCTCGCTTTGGCGAACCCGTCGAAAAGGCTTACATTGATGCCGTGCAGCAGGGATACCTGCCGGAGAACGTGCTCGACACCGCGCTTATTCGCCTCTTCACTGCGCGGATCAAACTCGGCATGTTCGATCCCGCAGACATGGTTCCCTATACCAAAATCGATGAGAAGGAACTCGACAGCAAGGAACACCGCGATCATGCACGCAAGTTGGCGAACGAGTCCATGGTGCTGCTCAAGAACGATGGAATGCTTCCACTCAAACCTGAGATCAAAAAAATTGCTGTCGTTGGTCCACTGGCAGATCAGACTCGGCCGCTGATTGGCAATTACGCTGGGCAGCCCACGCACATCGTCTCCGTTCTCGACGGCCTGCATGCTGAGTTTCCCAATGCAACGATCACTTACGTTCCGGGCACGCAGTTTCTGCGCACGGATGGAAAGCCCGTGCCCGATACGCTGTTAGCCACTCCCGATGGCAAGCCCGGCCTCAAAGCTGAATACAGCGAAGGCCGCATGTCTCCCGGGGCGAAGACCACGCCGATTCTCACGCGCACTGAAGCGAACGTGAACCTGAGCGAGAGCAATCTGCCCAAGGAAGTTGCCGGGAAGAAAGCATACGGCGTGCAATGGACGGGGACGCTCACTCCCACTGAATCGGGCGACTATCAACTCGGCGTTCGCTGCCATGGGTTCTGCCGGCTTACCGTAGATGACAAGCAGGTGGCAGCGGCCTTCGGTGGGGGCGATGAGATGTCCTCCGGTATGGGTCGCGTTCACTTGCAGAAGGGCCGCAAGGCGACGATCAGCATGACCTATGGCACACAGAACAGCAAGCCGCATGCCGAACTCATCTGGAACAAGGCGCAGGCCGGTGTCTCGCCCGAGGCAATTACCGCAGCTAAGTCCGCAGATGTCGTGATTGCGGTTGTGGGCATCACCAGTCAGCTCGAAGGCGAAGAGATGCCCGTTAGCGAACCGGGATTTCTCGGCGGAGACCGCACCAGCATCGACTTGCCCCAGCCGGAAGAAGACTTGGTGGAAGCGGTGGCGGCCACGGGCAAGCCGCTGGCAGTTGTTCTGATGAACGGCAGCGCGCTGGCCGTGAACTGGATCAACCAACACGCTGACGCCATCGTTGAGGCCTGGTACCCCGGCGAAGAGGGCGGAGCCGCCGTCGCCGAGACGCTGAGCGGCAAAAACAATCCTGCGGGAAGGCTGCCGGTCACGTTCTACAAGGGCGTCGATCAGTTGCCGAACTTCGAGGATTACGGCATGGCGAATCGTACGTATCGCTACTTCACCGGAAAGCCGCTTTATCCATTTGGGTACGGACTGAGCTATACGAAGTTCAGTTACAACGATCTCAATATCCCGACACAGGCCGTTGCTGCCGGACAGCCCGTGGGTGCGGATGTGACCGTGACGAATACGGGCAAGCTGACCGGCGACGAGGTCGTTCAGCTCTATTTGAAGTTCCCCGATGTGAAAGGAGCGCCACGGATTGCACTTCGCGGATTCGAGCGCGTGCATCTTGCCGCCGGCGCCAGTCAGAAAGTGCACTTTGACCTGAAGCCCCGCGACTTGGGGATGGTGACGGAGGATGGCAATCCGATCATCGCCCAAGGGGAGTACACAATCAGCATTGGCGGCGGCCAACCTGATACGGGAGCGCCTGTCGCTACGGGCAAATTCCGCGTTGACGGACAATACGCGCTGCCGGAATAACGAGGAGTGTGCTGCTAAAGCGAGCGGCGCATTTGAAGCGACTGATTGCACAAACAGAAAGCGCTTGTCTTCGGGCATCCCGGCATTGGACGAAATGATGGGCGGAGGTATCCCGGAAGGTGATAGCCTCCTCATCGGTGGCGCCTAAGGGACAGGGAAGTCGCTTCTCGCGACTCAGTTCACCGCCGCCGGCATTCGTGCGGGTGAACCCGGGATAGTCGCGGTGTTCAACGACTGGCTCTCCTGCTAACCAGTTGCGAGGCCACCACGTTCCTGATCGACGGCGTGGCTGGCGCATGGCATACGGCGGATCTTCAATTCTGCTTCGATAACAAGAAGCGCTGTGAGCAGGGGACAGGGAATACATCGGAGGTGCAGGCGCTGGCGAAGAAGATGGCGTCTTCGTGTGCCGCATTTGCTGCAACCGGAAATCCCAGCATACCGGGACTAAATCGGGCGGCAACCAATCCTGAAACCAATCGGACGATGATCTGGGACAACGAGTGTCACAGCAGAATCTTGAGGAACCAGTGAACGACCGGCACGGATGCCTCTTCGCATCCGTGCCGGTGGATTTGCGCTAAGGCCTGTTGTCGTCAATCCACAACCATTTTGAGGCAGCGGCTGAGAATCGCCAGTCTTATAGAAACGACAACTACGTTCACAGCGAGCTCGACCGAGCTTGCCCCCCTGCGATCAATCTACGTGACATCGCTTGGCGGGATATCTAGAATGGGCTGTCCTTATCACCCAGCCCCATGGACCTTGCAGGAGCTCAATGATGCCCCGCCCCCTTTACGTGTTTCTGCTCTTGCTCTGTGCGCTCACCATAGAAAGTCAGTCACAGAAGACACAGACGAGCACCACCGCCAGTTCCACGGCCGCAGCCCCTCGCGTCGAAGTGTCACTTCGCGATGGATGGCGCTTCAAACTCGGACCAGAATCCACAACAGAGCTCCAGGCTGAACCGGATGCGACATGGACAACCGTCAGCGTGCCTCACACTTGGAACCGCGTCGGCTACTACAAGGACGCACCTGCATCGCACATTAACACCGCGCAGAACGTCGTCACCACGCAGGGCGTCGGATGGTACAAGCTCGCCTTTACGCCTCCAGCGAATGTGGCTGGCATGGAAAGCTTTCTGCAATTCGACGCAGCAAGCCGCATCGCGACCGTGTGGCTGAACGGCACCCTTCTTGGCACACACAAGGGGGGCTTCTCGCGCTTTCGCTTGGACAGCACCGCCGCGCTGAAACCGGGTCAGGAGAACAGGCTTACGGTGAAGGTTGACAACACAAAGCCCGCACCTGGAAGCTCGACCGCCGACGTACTACCGCTTACGGGAGACTTCTTCGTATACGGTGGCCTGTACCGCCCGGTAAGCCTGGTCTTCACCCGGAAGATGCACCTCGATCTCATGGACTACGGCTCCTCCGGAGTGTATGCGAAGACGACGTCTCTGGCGTCTGGAAGGGCACAAGTAGACGTCCGCGCCAGGGTGCGCAACGACAGTGAGCAGAGCGGCACTGTGATGCTCCGAACCCTTCTGATTGACTTCATGGGCAACGTCGCGGCACAACAAGAGCAGACCGTCGCTGTGGAACCGGCGAGTGTGGCAGAGAGTATCGCAAGCCTGGCTGTGCCGCATCCGCATCTTTGGCAAGGTGTGGAGGATCCGTATCTGTACAGGCTGGTCGTGGAACTCTCAGACAAGTCCGGCCAGCTTGTGGACCGTATCTCTTCCCCCTTTGGCATCCGGCAGGTCCGATTCGATCCAAACGAGGGGCTGTTCCTGAACGGAAAGCACGTGACGGTGCATGGCGTGGGCTATCACCAGGATCGCGAAGGCAAGGGCTGGGCCTCGGAGCCTGCGGACGTTGCCGCAGATGAGGCAATGATGCGTGAGATGGGAGTCACCGGTATACGCCTCACTCACTACCAGCATGGCGAGCCGATTCACGATCTCGCGGACCGGGACGGACTTGTGCTCTGGGACGAGATTCCCCTGGTAAGCCAGTGGACCTTGGGCGAGAGCCTGCAGCCGACCGAAGGGCTTCGTGAGAACGCCCGGCAGCAACTGCGCGAGCTCATCGCGCAGAACTTCAATCATCCCTCGGTGATCACCTGGTCCATCGGCAATGAGATCGATTTTGGGAACAGCATACCGGCCTTCGTGGGGAACAAGACAGGTGCCATTCCAGATCCCCTGCCACTACTCAAAGAGTTGAACCAGTTGGCGCATGAGCTGGACCCGAGCAGGCCCACAACGCTGGCAACCTGCTGTGAGGGGATACGCTACGCACCCGATACCGTCGTGCCCATCACAGCCTCGGTCACCGACCTCTCCGGCGCAAACCGCTACTTCGGCTGGTATTATGGCATGCCCTCCGATTTGGGCCCTCATCTTGACGCCCTGCATCGCACTCGCCCGTTACAGCCCATGGCTGTAACGGAGTACGGCGCCGGGGGCGCTATCTCGCTGCACTCTGACAATGCGCTCGGTGGCCCGGAGTCTCGCAATCGGCCCCAGGCGGAAGAATACCAGTCCTACATTCACGAGCAGAACTGGTCCACTCTGAGCAGCAAACCGTATCTGTGGGGTACGTTCCTATGGAACTCCTTCGACTTCGGTAGCACAAGGCGCAACGAGGGGAATGCCCAGGACATCAATACCAAGGGCATCGTCACCTTCGACCATAAGTACCGGAAAGACGCGTACTTCTTTTACAAGGCCAACTGGACGGCCACGCCTACTGTCCACATCAACTCCAGCCTTTATACCGAACGGGCCTACCGCGTAACAGATGTGCGGGTGTACAGCAACGCGCGAATGACATCGCTGCGAATCAACCGTAGGCTCGTTGGGGTGCTTGTAAATTGCCCGGAACGTATCTGTGTCTGGAAGGATGTCGTTCTCAGCCCCGGCACGAACAACATCGTCGCGAGTGGGTCGTTTCCCAACGGAGATGTGGAAGATAAAACGCAGTGGCATCTATCCGACGCTGCTGCGAAGACCGTGAACATCGATTGCGGTGCTCTGGTCGCAGGGGATAGCGAAGGAAAACACTTTGGATCAGATACGTTCTTTGAAGGGGGAACGGCCGGTGCGATCTCCGGCCCGGCGGCTTGGGGAAGAGTTCCGGTTCCTCCGAAAATCGCCGGCACCAACAAGCAGGAGATAGCGGCCACCTACCGGTCCGGATCGTTCACCTATCGTATTTCTGTCGCTAACGGATCGCACCACGTCATCCTCACGTTTGTCGAGCCGTCTCTGCATCGCGGCGACCGCATCTTCGACGTCTTCGCGAACGGGCAGAAGGTTATCACCAATCTGGATGTGGCCGCCGCTGCCGGAGGTTCCCTCACCGCCTATCAAAGGGATTTCGAGGTGAAGGCCACGGATGGCATGGTGATTATTCAGTTTAGACCGAGCAAAGGCGACGCGATTGTCTCCGCGATAGAGGTGCAATAGCGTCGCAAGAGGCCGCAGGTGTGCGGCCTCTAAGGGTGGGCTTGATCGCACTGGCGAAAAATCGCCGCGCAGCCAAAAGCGCAAGGTGAAACGCCCACTCGAGGACAAGATACTTGCAGCCATTCTGCTTCCTGGCTTCATTGGATGGTCACCTGCTTCGGTGCCAGTCAAAGCTCCTTTGGACTTTTATTCAGGCCGCGGGACGGCGTAACTGCTAAATCGTGTACCCCGCCCGCTTGAATGGCATGGTTCGTACCCGCTCGCCGGTCGCCGCGAAAATTGCATTACCCAGCGCGGCAGCCAGAGGCGGAACACAAGGTTCACCCAGACCTGCGGGACGGAAGTCCGATTGGATGAAATGGACGTCGACCGGTGGGGCGCTGGGCATCCTTAGAATTGGATAGCCAGTGAAGTTCGTCTGCTTGATACGGCCCTGCTCAGCTTCGATCTCCAGCCCCATGGCAGTGGACAAGGCATCGATGGCGCCTCCCTGGGCCTGGTTCTCGGCGCCGCTCATGTTGATGACGGGGCCGATGTCAGCGACTACGATGATCTTGTGGACGGTGACGTGTTTCTGCGCATCGACGCTCAGCTCGACCGTTTCGGCGACATGGCCGCCATAGGCGCAACTGAAGGCGATCCCCAGTCCTCTGCCTGAAGGAAGCTTCTTGCCCCAGCCCGACTTTTCGGCAGCCATTTTGAGTACGCCGGCGGCCCGGCTGGCATTGTAGCTGCGGCTGGGATCGGGCGGCGGACCTTCGGACTTGGCCAGCGGACGGGCGAACCACTCCAGCAGAAACTCCACATGGTCGCGTCCCGCAGCTACAGAGAGTTCATGCAGGAAGCTTCCTGCCACGAACATCTGCACATTGTCAGTGGGGGCGCGCCACGGGCCACAGGGAATCTGCAGCGGCATCAGGCTGACGGCGTAGCGCACGTTTGGCGCCATGTCTGTGGGGAAGCTGTTGTTGCTGCGCGCGCCACCGGAGACGGGACGGCTTCCGTCGGCCGAGAAAGAAACCAGATGGTTCTGGATGGCGGAGAGCTTGCCTGTCTTGTCGACTGCGCCCTTCAAAAAGTGATAGCCGCCAGCGCGGAAGAAGTCGTGCGCGAAATCGTCTTCGCGCTTCCATTGCAACTTGACCGGGGCGTTGACCTTCATGGCGATGGCTGCGGCTTCGCACATATAGTCGTTTGCCAGCCTGCGTCCAAAGCCTCCCCCGGCGCGCATCTGGTGAACCGTCACCTTCTCGTCGGGCAGATTCAACATCTTGGCGACCATTGCCAGGCCGCGATCCGCCTGCTGGGTAGGCGTCCAGATCTCCATGATGCCGTCATGCCACCATGCGGTGCTGTTCTGTGGCTCCAGCTGCTGATGCGAGACCATGGCGTAGTCGTAGGACGCCTCGACCACCTTGGCGGCGGAGCCAAAGGCGGTATCGACATCGCCGACATTGTTCGCCGGGGCCGGCATCTGAGCCCCGATCTCCTTGGCCTTAATCGCAGCCTGGGTAAGCGAATCCTTCGATGCTGAGCTCTCGTCCCAGTCCACTTTCAGGGCGGCCTTGGCCTTGAACGCTTCCCAGGTGGACTTTGCGATGACTGCCACGCCCGGCATCACCTCGGCCGGGGTGCCGGTACCGTCCAGCACAAAGGCGTCCACTACGCCCGGCATCTTCTTGATCTCGTCCAGATTGGCGCTCTTAACCTTGCCGCCTACCGCAGGACACATGATGTAGTTGGCATACAGCATGCCCGGCATCTGCACATCGATGCCGAACAGGGGCTGGCCGGTGACGACCTTCAGGTTGTCGACCCCGGTAAAGCGCTTGCCCAGGAGCTTGTACTCGGCGCGTGACTTCAACTGCACTTTGGTCGGGTCGGGCACCGGTTGAGCCGACGCCGCCTTTGCCAAAGCACCATACGACAACTTGCGGCCCGAGGGCGTGTGAGTGACGACGCTGGCAGCGGCGCTGCATTCACTCACCGGCACCTTCCATTCTTTGGCCGCAGCGGCGATGAGCATGGCCCGCGCGGTGGCGCCGGCCTGACGCAACTGGTCCCAGGCGCGTGGGATGGAAGTGGAGCCACCGGCACCCTGATAGCCATAGACCTTGGAATTGATCGGCGCCTGGTCGACCTTCACTGTATTCCAGTCGGCATCCAGCTCTTCGGCGATGATCAGACCGAAGGCGGTCTTGATCCCTTGACCGATCTCCGGCCCTTTGGAATAGAGGATAACGGTATTCTCAGGCGTAACCCGTACGAACGCATTGAGGTTGCTTGCGTCAGCTTCGGAGCTGTCTTCCGCCAGGGCTGCGCGCGTATCGAGCCGGAAAGCCAGCACCAGTCCGCCTCCGGCGAAGGTCGCCAATTTCAGGAAGGATCGCCGCCCCATCATTGCAACGGGAGGCGAGATGGTCTCCACCTCCGCGATCAGGGCCTGCATATCGGCATCAAATTGTGCGAATGTTTCACTCGCCGGCATGGACTTCTCCTTTCGTCTCCGCCGGAGACCCGGCAGCCTGATGGATCGCCGCCTTGATGCGGTTGTATGTGGCGCAGCGGCAGATATTTCCGGTCATCGCCTCTTCGATCTCGGCGTCAGTCGGCTTGGGATGAAGCGCGAGCAGTGACGCCGCGCTGAGGATCTGGCCGCCCTGGCAATAACCGCACTGGGCGACGTCAAGGTCGATCCACGCCTGCTGCAATGCATGCAGTTTGCCGTTCTCTCCCAATCCTTCGATGGTGGTGATGTTGCCGGTCACGGCGGAGACGGGCGTCAGGCAGGAACGAATGGCGGTCCCATCCATGAGCACCGTGCAGGCACCGCACAGGCCAATGCCACAGCCGTACTTGGTGCCTTTCATGTCGAGTTCGTCGCGCAGCACCCATAGCAATGGGGTGTCCTCAGCGGCGTCGACCGTTCGAGGCTTCCGATTGATATTAAGTTGGAACGGCATGTGATCTCACCTCACAGAACATGAAGAAGGGATATTTTCAAAGAGAAACCGATACGGGAGTAATAGCTCACAACATATCACTTTTGGCTGATTGATCGCTCTCAAAGTTATGGTCGACTACCACCACTTCGCCGAGAGAAATGGACTTCATCCGTGTCAGCCTGTGATGCCGTGAACGCGCCAGAATCGGAATGAAGGCTGACTTATTTACATAGACGGATCTCTCTGTCATTTAGCTTCATGATTTACGCTGCTCGTGGAGCGAATCAAGTGCCTGAAAATGGGTTCGCCGTTCCGAGTGGCGCTGCGATTTACAGAAACCATCAGATATTTCCGCGCGCCACCTCCCACAGGAATGGCAGATGTTTCCTCTGCAAAACGAGATGGGGTAGGGCTAAAGATCGCGTTCGCTACTCAACCGCTTGTGGCTGGCCGGTTATCGACCGCCAGGCAAGTCGATATCCTTAGCTCTTGAAAAACGCCAATAGGTCTGCATTGATCGTTTCCGCTTGGTCGAAGCTCTGATTGCCGAACTTACCGAGCACAACCCGGTATTACAAAGAATCAAGCGGGGCGAAGCTATCAGTGCTGATGAAGCTGACCAACTGGCCGAGTTACTGCACGAGGAACATCCGCATATCACGGAGGATCTGCTGCGCCAGGTCTACAAGAATCGCAAGGCCCATTTTCTCCAATTCATTCGTCACATCCTCGGTATCGAAGTGCTGAAGAGCTTCCCGGATGAAGTGAGCGCCGCTTTTGATCAGTTCATCCGCGCGCACACCACTCTTTCCAGCCGACAGATGGAATTTCTCAATCTGCTGAAGAACTTCATCATCGAGCGCGAAAAGGTGGAAAAGAAAGACCTAATCAATGCGCCATTCACGGTAATTCATCCGCAAGGCATTCGCGGCGTGTTTAGTCCTTCAGAAATCAACGAGATCTTGCAGCTGACCGAAGGGTTAGCTGCCTAAGGAACAGGTAATTCCATGCTGCAAAACAGTCCCGAACTCAAGAGCAAAATCGACCAGCTTTGGAACAAGTTCTGGAGCGGGGGTATCAGCAACCCTCTTACCGCCATCGAGCAGATCACCTATCTGCTGTTCATGAAGCGTCTCGATGATCTGGATCGCAATCGCCAGTCTAGTGCAGAGTTTACAGGCGAAAGTTACGTTTCAAAATTCGAGGGAACTTGGATTCCCCCCGAGTACCGCACTCAGTCGGAGCCTGACAAATTCGCCATCGATAGGCGCACCCTACGTTGGAGCGAGTTCAAACATATGCAGGCCGAAGAGATGCTGCAGCACTCCGGCTGCCAGATTCCGCTGTCTTCGCCGAGTACGCGATCCGGCACCTGAATCGCTTGCTGGGCGCGAAGATGCTGGTCGATTTCAATGAGGCCGTCGTTGCCAAGTATCAGAATGACCGCCTCAGCGAAAAGGCGTCCCCCAAGACCATCAATGAAGAGGTTGGCTTTCTGCTTCGCATTCTTGGCGAGCCGGGCGACCTGATCCGTGTCCGCCTCCGCAAGAAGAAGATGCTCAAGCTGAAGACACGCGAAGTCATCGGCAAGGCGTATAGCGAGGACGAGAAACAGCGGATGCTTGCCGAGGCAGCGAAGGCCCGGTCACCCCACATCTACCTTGCGCTGACACTGGCCCTGAATGCCGGGATGCGCGATGGAGAGATTAAGCAGTTGACGTGGGCGCAGATCAATTTTGCCAAGCAGTATCTGGCTGTAGGCCGCGCCAAGACGGCGGGCGGGGAGGGCAGGACCATACCTTTGAACTCGGAACTGTTCGCCGTGCTGACCAATTACGTCGAGTGGTACAAGCAGAAGTTCGGCGCGACCAAGCCAGAGTGGTATGTCTTTCCGTTCGGCTCACCCCAGCCGACCGACCCGACGCGCCACGTCACGACGCTCAAGACCGTCTGGAGCAATGTCCGCGCGAATGCGGGCGTGAAGGGGCGCTGGCATGACAACCGGCACACGCTCATCACCGAGCTTGCCGAGAGCGGCGCAGGCGACCAGACGATCATGGACATCGCTGGCCACGTCTCGAAGCAGATGCTGAAGCATTACAGCCACATTCGGATGGAAGCAAAGCGCAGTGCGCTCGAAGCAATTGTCCGTAAGTCGAGCGCTGCGAATGAGTCACAGCAAGGGTACCCACAAAAGTCCCCACAGTCGCCCCGAAACGGCGGTAAGACTCCCAAAAGCGGTCACGCGCCTGAGCCAACCGAGAACGCGATTGCACGCAAAAACGGCGCGCGCGATTGCTCAGAATCGCCTGATTTTACGCAGCATTTTGAGGGGGAGTACCCACAAAAGTCCCCACAGTCGGGCATTTTTGAGGGTACTCGGGGAGTTGTGATGGGGCGTAAGTCGTTGAAAAGAATTGGCTCCTCAGGTAGGACTCGAACCTACAACCCTTCGGTTAACAGCCGAATGCTCTGCCATTGAGCTACTGAGGAGTGTTTTGGTGCGGGTGGAACAAATCCGCTTCTGTGGTTATATCAAAGGCTCGGGGATGCGTCAAAGTCGGCCCGATTACGGGGCGTCCGGGCTCCCGTTCTGACCAGCAGCGCTTCGGCCACCCGACGGCCCGACTTCAGCGCGCCATTGATCGATGGCGTCTCCTGCGCATCGCCGCAGAGATAGATTCCGTCCTCCACCGGCCGCACCGGCCCTGACTGCCATTGCGTAGCCTTGGCAAAGGGAAGCGCATATTGGATCGGATAGCCTCCAATCACCCGCCAGTTGTTCGCCGTCCTGCCAAACCATCGCGCCGCGTGGTCTCGAACCTCTCTTTCGAGCAGGGCCATTCCTTCGTCCGAATCGGGTGCCTGCTCCACCACGCTTGCGGCGATCAGTTCCGCTCCCGGTGGCGCATACTGCGAGGAAACGCGGCTCATCACCGCCAGATTGTTGATAGGGCCCGCCTGTGCGCCTTCGCCGTTCAGCACGATAATAGGCTCGTCCACCGGAGAGCTTTCTGCCGCGTAGTAAAACGTGGTCGTCTGGTTCCACTTGCGGGGCTTGGGCAAAAACTTGCTCTTGGCCGCCAGTCCGCTCAGCAGGGGAATGCAGTCATGCTCCGCAACCGCCAGCACCAGAATGGCTGCTTCGATAATCCCTTTTGTATCTGTCTCGATCGCAAACTGGCGATTGCTTCTTGTGATCCGCCTTACCTTCGCATGGGTCAGCAGTGTTCCGGCTTTCAGTTGTGCCGCGAGCTGCCGTGGAAGCTCCTCCATGCCATTCTCGGGCACAGCGGTCTGGCCGCTGGCAAACATTCGAAACAGAAATTCAAAGAAGCGGCTGGATGTTCCCAGCTCACGCTCTAGAAAAACGCCGCCGAAAAATGGAATGAAGAATCGCTCAAGGATTGCCGCAGAGAAGCCGAACTCCTGCAGGAACTTCATCGTCGTATTTTCAGGATGAGCGAAGATGTCAGCAGTTTCGCCCGCCATCACATACGAGCGCAGCTTGGCGACGCGCAGCTTGTCCTGCAGCGGAATGACATTATCGAGGGCAAACCTCATCGCTGCCAGTGGTTCGCGAAAGGGATCGGCAAAGCGATGGAACCTCTCATCATGCCGCACCAGCGCCCCGGGGCGCAGTGGCCGCAGCTTCAAAGCCTCGTAGTCAAATGCCCGCTCCGCTTCCGGATACCTGGTAAGCATCACCTGGAAGCCGCGATCGAGCCTGAAACCTTCGACAATGTCTGTACGGATACGACCACCCGGTGCATCTGCCGCTTCGATCAGGGTGACGTCCACTCCGGCGCCTTCCAGCGTAAGCGCACAGTTCAGGCCTGCAAGTCCCGCCCCGATGATTGCTATCTCTGTCATTGATCTGATTTTAGTATGCAGCCTTTTCGAGCTGGCCTCTCGCCTCAGTCACATGCTGGGTGAGGCCATCCATTTGAATGCACGATTCATCGGCAGCGAAGCCTGGGAGCAGCAGCGCCCAACAGAGATATTCTTCCAGCGCTTCGCAGTAGCGTTCCGGTTCTGCGGGTTGCGCGCCAGTTAAGGTGCAGTGTACGGGCTGCATCCGTCTCCTGTCGATGCACGGGTTCGTGCGCAGGTGGGTATTGCTGCAGCGCATCGTAAATTTACACACAAGTTTCGTGCCAAATCCATTCCTTGGAGAGAGATTCGCATCTTATCTCTGGTAGCACGTTGCGGTTTTCACTCACCCAGCGAGGCTGCGAACGACGCGCAAACAGGAGCAGTAAATGCCGAAAGCAATAGGAGTCACGCTCGAAGAGGCTCGCCGCATCATTGCGGCGGCGAAAGATAAGGCTGCCGAGATCAAGCAGCCCATGAACATTGCTGTGGTGGATGAGGGAGCCAATCTTGTCGCTTTTGAGCGCATGGATGGAGCATGGATCGGCAGCATCGACATTGCACAGAAAAAAGCCTTCACCTCCCGTGCGTTCGATCTCGATACGAAGACACTTGGCGAGAACTCCCAGTCCGGCAATCAGTTCTTTGGTATTCATGCCTCGAATAACGGAAAAGTCATGATCTTCGCGGGCGGCGTTCCGCTCAAGCGCAATGGAGAAGTGGTCGGTGCAATTGGCATTAGTGGTGGTTCCGGCGTCCAGGATCAGACCGTCGCGGAAGCAGGCGCAGCCGCCTTCGCTAAGTAAATCATCAACAGCAGCAACAGGAGAAAAAGATGGCGAGCAATCGTGGTGTAGTTTATGAAGGTCCAGGGAAAGTCGAAATCCACAACATCGATTATCCGAAGTTTGAAGACCCAAACGGCAAGCCAATCACTCACGGTGTCATTCTCAGGATTGTTTCCACGAACATATGCGGATCCGACCAGCATATGGTTCGCGGTCGCACCACAGCCCCAAAAGGAATTGTGCTCGGCCATGAAATCACCGGCGAAGTAATTGAAAAGGGCAAGGACGTCCTCTTCATCGATGTTGGCGATCTCGTCTCTGTTCCGTTCAATGTGGCCTGCGGACGCTGTCGCGCCTGTCGGGAACGTAACACTGGTGTCTGTCTCAACGTGAATCAGCAGCAGCCGGGTGGCGCTTATGGATACGTCGATATGGGCGGCTGGATTGGTGGCCAGGCTGAATATGTGATGGTTCCTTATGCGGACTTCAATCTATTGAAGTTCCCGGACAAAGACCAGGCAATGGAAAAGATCACCGATCTCACCATGCTGTCTGATATCCTCCCGACTGGCTTCCACGGAGCGCGCTGCGCTGGTGTGGACGTCGGTTCTACTGTCTATATTGCCGGCGCTGGCCCAGTGGGAATGGCAGCAGCGGCCTCCGCGTACATACTCGGCGCAGCCGTCGTCATCGTGGGAGATAGAAATCCCGAGAGGCTGGCTCACGCGAAGAAGATGGGCTACGAGACCATCGACATCTCGAAGAGCGACAATCTCGGCGACCAGATTGCCGAGATCCTCGGCGAGCCCGTCGTCGATGCAGCCGTCGATGCAGTTGGTTTCGAGGCAAGCGGTCACGGCTCCAAAAGCGAAGCCGCGCCCGCCAGCGTTCTCAATTCGCTGATGGATGTGACATTCGTTGCGGGCGGCCTCGGCATTCCGGGGCTTTATGTCGTGGAAGATCCCGGCGCTCCCAATGAAGATGCCAAGCACGGCATGCTCAAGGTGCGTTTCGGCAAGGGCTGGTCGAAGTCGCTCCACTTCCACACCGGGCAGGCTCCGGTCCTTCAATACAACCGCCAGCTCATGCAGGCCATCCTGCATGACCGGCTGCCAATCGCCAAGATTGTCAACGCTACCGTCATCACCCTTGATGAGGCTCCAAAGGGTTATCAGGACTTCGATAAGGGAGCGGCGAAGAAGTTCGTCATCGATCCCAACGGCCTCGTCAAAAAGCACGCAGCCTGATCCGACACCCTTAGCCCGCTCTACCTTCCGCGCTCATTCGGCGCAAAGGTAGAGCGGCTGTTTTTTGCGCTGGAATATGAATGTAGCGATAAAGGAAAACTTCGCGGGTGGCCGGTCAATCTCCCGGCTTGATCCTGCGCGCGATCACCAGCGCGCTGATAAAGATTCCCGCCGCCGGCACTCCCAGTACAGGAATAGCGCGCCGAAGCCCTTGCTGGGCGCGGGGGCTGCTGCCTGCTGTCGTGTCGCGGCAAAGGCTGCACCCCTGCGCATGAGCAGCCAGCGGAGATGCTGCAAGCGCGAGGAGCAGAAGCAGCTTCACTGGAAGTAAACCATCAGCACAAAGAGAAAAATCCAGAAGAGCCCCATCGTGTGCCAGTACCACGCCGTGCAGTCCACGACGATCTGGCGCATCTCCATCTTGCGGAGAACGAAGACCGCAACCAGCGCCGTCAGCAGCGCCGCAATGCCGATAACCAGGTGTAGGCCGTGGGTCGCAGTGATGAGATAGAAGAAGTGCGAGTTAGGGTTTGTGGCGAAGAACATCCCTTCGCTCGCAAGCTGTTGCCATGCGATCCACTGCCCCATCAGGAAGAGCACTCCAAGCCCGGCAGTCGCGATCAGCCAGGGGGCAGCGCGCTTCACTGCCGGACGTCCCAGCCCCAGCCATTCCTCCATCACATCGATCTCATGAAAGAGCTGTCGGCGGCCCATCTCTACCGTTGCGCTTGAGAGCAGCAGGATCGCGGTATTGATCCACAAAATCGGCGGAATCGCGAGCGGGTGCCAGTCCGAGACATAATTCTCTCGCGGGTCAAAGTGTCCCGCCGTCTGCCTCACAAAAAATGCGCTGACCAGCGCGATGAAGAACATCAGATCCCCGGCCAGGGCAAAGAACACTCCCAGCCGATAGCGGTTCAGCAGTTCGCGGGGCCCGCGACGTCCAGGCGGACGCTTGTCCCAGTTATCTCCATCGCCGCCGCCTCCAGTCGGACGCCTGTCTACAGGCGGTTTGCCGCCGTAGCCAGTATCCTTGCGCTCAATCTCGACCGGTGTACGGGTAAAGGTGGCGGGCATGGGAGATTTCCTCTCACAGAAAGCTTACTCCTGTTCTGCGTCCGCTTCCCATTGCATTTTGAAGCCGGAAGGAAAAGCCTGTGGATCATACGCGTAGGGCCCACGGTGAACCGCTGGAGCGTCCAGCCCCGCTGCCCATTCGAGCGTCGTCGCGCGCCACGGGTTGCCCTCTGCCGGAGTTCCGCGCCGCGCACTCCGCAGAACGTTCCACAGGAAAAGAAACTGCGCGGCAGCCAGCAGAAAGGCAGAGTGCGTGATGCCGGTCTGCAGCGGCACGAGCGAGGCCAGCGACGAGGTGGCTCCCGTCAGCTGCGCGTAGTGGCGCGGCTCTCCGGCCAGGCCTGCAAAGTGCATCGGGAAAAACACCAGGTAAGCGCCCACAAAGGTCAGCCAGAAGTGCCACCGCCCCAGCCGCTCGCTCATCATGCGTCCCGTCATCAGCGGAAACCAGTAGCAGACACCGGCAAAGATGGAGAAGACCGCAGCCATGCCCATGATCAGGTGAAAATGCGCGACCACGAAGTACGTATTGTGCAGGTAGGTGTCGAGCGCCGGCTGCGCCAGGATCGGCCCCGTCAGCCCGCCCGTGATGAAAAAGGAGAGAAACCCCAGCACGTAGAGCATCGGCGTCGTGCGCTCGATGCCGCCGCCCCACAGCGTGCCAAGCCAGCTCAGAACCTTGGCGGTGCTGGGTACAGCGATGGCCATCGTAGTCACGGCAAACGCCGTGCCGGCGTAGGGGTTCATGCCGCTGACGAACATGTGATGTCCCCACACCAGCAGCCCCAGCAGTCCGATAAGCACCGTCGTCCACACCATCATGCGATAGCCGAGGATCGGCCTGCGGGTAAAGTTGGCGATCAGCGAAGAGACGATCCCCATCCCGGGGAGCACTGCAATGTAGACCTCCGGGTGGCCGAAAAACCAGAAGAGGTGCAGCCACAGCAGCGGAGAGCCGTCGCCCTTGCCCACAATCGTGCCATTCACCAGATCGCCCATCGGGACGAAGAAGCTGGTTCCATAATGGCGATCGCACCAGAGCAGCAGAATCGCGGCGAAGAGCACGCTGAATGACAGCAGCATCAGGATCGCAGTCACAAACCACGACCAGACCGTCAGCGGCATCCGCATCAGGGTCATGCCGCGGCAGCGGCCACCGACAATTGTCGTGAGCAGGTTGACCGCCCCTATCGACGACGCGATGCAGAAGAGGCCGATGCTCGCGATCCACAGGTCCATCCCCGTGCCTTGGCCGGGGCCCGCGGCGGGTACTGCGCTGAGCGGCGGATAACTGGTCCAGCCCGAGATCGGCGCGCCGCCCGGCACGAAGAACGCCGCCAGCAGCACGCAAAGCGCCAGCGAGGTCAGCCAGAAGGACAGCGCATTCAGCCGTGGAAACGCCATGCCGCGCGCGCCAATCTGCTCCGGCAGCACCAGGTTGGCAAAGCCGCTCTGCGGCGCCGTCGTCAGCACAAAGAAAACCATGATTGTGCCGTGGATCGTGACCAGCGCCAGATACCCCTCGGGCGGAACAACGCCGAAGAAGGGAAGCCGCAGGTTGGGCCATACCAGGTGAATCCGCATCAGCAGCGAAAGCACCGTGCCGATCGCGACCGCGATCAGCGCCAGCGCCAGGTACTGCATGCCGATGGCGCGATGCTCCGTCGTAAAGATGGCTCTGCGCAGCCAGTGCCTGCGGGTCAACTCGCTGCCGGGAGTGGCTGCGTCCTGCGGGTCGGATTCGCGCGGTTCGGGCATCGGGCAGGGCTCTGCGATTAGTGTAGATCGTCCCCTTCGCCCGGGTTGCATGCCCCTCACCGGGAAGTGTTATGCCGGCTGGCTCATCGCCCCTACCCTCCGCTCATTTTCCGTGATTAGATAGAGGGCAATGCAAACCGCGACCGAAAAGCTCAAGCTCAGCGAAATCTCACCGCGCATCATGCAGTCTGAAATCCGCGCCATGACCGTCGAGTGTGACCGCGTCGGCGGAGTCAACCTGGCCCAGGGCGTCTGTGACACCGAGCTGCCGCCGCAGGTCCAAGAGGCGGCGATCCGCGCCATCCGCGACGGCTTCAACATCTACACCCGCCTCGATGGCATCGCGCCCCTGCGGAATGCAATCGCCCGCAAGTTTGCCCACTACAACAGGATCGATGCGGACCCCGATGCGGAACTGCTCGTCACCTCCGGCGCTACCGGTGCGCTGCACGCAACCGTGATGGCGCTGCTCAATCCCGGCGATGAGGTTCTGCTTTTCGAGCCGCTCTACGGCTACCACGTCAACACTCTGCTCAGCATGCGGGTGAGGCCGGTTGCCGTGCCGCTCGCCATGCACACCTGGGAGATCGACTTCGACCGTCTTGAAGCAGCCGTCACGCCCAACACCCGCGCCATGGTCCTCAATACCCCCATCAACCCCTGCGGCAAGGTCTTCACCCGGGCTGAGATGGAGCGGCTGGCCGCCTTCGCTACCAGGCATGATCTCTTCGTCATTACCGATGAGATTTATGAATACTTCCTCTTTGACGGCGCGAAGCATGTCAGCATGGGCTCGCTGCCCGGCATGGCCGAGCGCACGATCACTATCTCCGGCTTGTCCAAGACCTTCAGCATCACCGGCTGGCGCATCGGCTACCTGCGCGCCGACCGCCGCTGGCTTGGGTCCATCGCTTACTTTCACGATCTGACCTTTGTCTGCAGCCCGTCGCCCTTTCAGTACGGCGCAGCTGCAGGCCTCGTCGAGCTCGACGACACTTTCTACGCCGGCCTCTCCACCGAATATGAAAAGAAGCGTGACCTGCTCTGCGGCGCGCTTCGCGATGCGGGGCTGACCCCTCTGGTCCCTACCGGCGCGTATTACGTGCTCGCCGATGTCAGCTCCATTCCCGGCGCGACTGCCAAGGAGAAGGCACGCACCCTCCTGGCGAAGACCGGCATAGCCGCCGTCGCGGGAACTGCCTTCTTCACCGGCGGCCGGGGTGAAGATCTGCTGCGCTTCTGCTTTGCTAAGAAGCAGCCCGATCTGGAGCGCGCCTGTGCCGCATTGCGTAGCCTGTAGAGCGCCTGCGAGGTTTTGATTTGAAACGGAACCGGATTGTTATCGCGGTGATGGTCTGCGCGCTTGCGCTGTTCATGTGGTCGAGCTGGCAGATCGTCAAACAGAGGAGCGTCAGGCCGCCCGCTCACGTCCCCGTCCTCACCGATTCCGATGCTGCACCTGCCGACGGCTTGCCGGCTCTTCGCGGCCGGATGAGCCCGGCGTTTACCCTGCGTGATCTCAACGGCAGAAAGACGTCGCTTTCGGACTATCGCGGCAAAGCCGTTCTCATTAACTTCTGGGCCACCTGGTGCGCACCCTGCGGCGTGGAGCTGCCCTGGTTTGTGCAGCTTCGCAAGCAATACGCAGCGCAGGGATTCGAGATCCTCGGCATCGACGAAGACGAGCCCGAGGACAGAAAAAATGTCCCCGCCTTCAGCCAGAAGGTAGGGCTCAATTATCCCGTGCTTTACAGCGACGACGCTGTGGACAAGGCCTACAACTGCTGCGACTACTACCCCATGTCGATTTACGTAGGCCGCGACGGCAGAGTGGTAGAGGAAACAGGCGGCCTGGGCACGCGGGAGGAGATCGAGGCCAACATCCGGAAGGCCCTTGCCACGCCTGCTTCTGCCCCCAGTTGACCCCGGTTGGCCTCGAGCGCTGCATCAGCAAAATAATCATGGAAAGCATGGCCTCGCGTATACTAGCTAGCTGTCAGGAGGTGCGCACTCCATGCGAACCCTCGATGTTGCCAACCCGCTTGAATCGCTCGAAGAATGGGATGATTTTGTTGCCAGCCGCTATCGCGAAGGCAAGTCTCAGGAAGAGTTTCGCGTCTACGATGCCCAGGCCAATCCCGGTGTCGCAGAGTTTTACCGGCTCAACCACGCCAACCAGACACTCGACTTTGTCCTCGCCAAGGAGCGCGAATATCTTGGCCTGACCCGCGGTAAAAAATCGATCTGGGAAGCGGCAGAGTTCCTGAATACGCTGGTCGATGACAGCGACCCCGACACCGACCTCACACAGATCGAGCACCTGCTGCAGACCTCTGAGGCAATCCGCAACGACGGGCACCCGCGCTGGATGGTTGCAGTCGGTTTTGTCCACGACCTGGGCAAAGTTCTCTGCCTCTACGGCGAGCCTCAGTGGGCCGTTGTCGGAGATACCTTCCCGGTCGGCTGCGCCTACTCCGATCAGATTGTTTTCCCCGAGTACTTCGCCGCCAATCCGGACAGCAAGGTTCCTGAGTATCAGACTCTTTACGGCATTTACGAGCCTAACTGCGGCCTTGATAAGGTGCATATGAGCTGGGGCCATGACGAATATATCTACAACGTCATGAAGCCTTACCTGCCCGAGCCGGCGCTGGCCATGCTGCGCTATCACTCGTTCTATCCTGCTCACAAGCATGGTGCGTATAAGCACCTGATGACGCCGCACGATGAGGCCATGTTCGAGTGGGTCCGCAAATTCAACCCCTATGATCTTTACTCCAAGGGAGCTGCGAAACCGGACCTGAAGGCCATCAAACCCTATTATGACGATCTGTTTGCGGAGTTCTTTCCGCAGGAGATTGCCTGGTAGCGTGCCGTTGCGACCATCTGCCGCATGTGCTAGGTTCAACCGTGAGGGAGTCGTTTGCAAGCCAGTCGCGTCCACGAGTTGTCTCCGGAAGAGCAAGCCATTTATCGCCGGCTCGATCCCTCCCGGTTGCCGCAGCATGTCGCCATCATCATGGATGGCAACGGCCGCTGGGCAGGGAAGCGTAGTCTCAAGCGCTTTCTGGGGCATCAGCAGGGCGCGGAATCAGTGCAGTTTGTAGTTGAGACCGCTTCGCGCATCAACCTGCCGTGGCTCACGCTCTACGCCTTTTCCCTCGAAAACAACCTGCGCCGCCCCAAGACGGAAGTCAATTTCCTCATGCGGCTGCTGGGCGCCTATCTCTCGAACAACGTGAAGCGGATGAACGACAACAACGTTCGCATCCGCTACATCGGGCGCACCGACGAGCTGCCCCACGAGGTAAGAGAGCGCATGGAGTGGGCCGCCGAACAGACGCAGCAGAATACCGGCACCACCCTCACCCTTGCCCTCAACTACGGAGCCCGCTCCGAGCTGGTTGACGCCTTCCGCGGCCTCTGTCAGGAGGTGCAGCGCAAGGAGTTGGCGCTTGAACATATCACCGAGCAGGACATTCAGCGGCATCTCTACACCGCTCACATGCCCGATCCCGATCTGCTGATTCGCACCTCCGGCGAGATGCGCATCTCCAATTTCCTGCTCTGGCAGATCGCCTACACTGAGATCTTTGTCACCGATCGCCTGTGGCCAGACTTCCGCGGCGTCCACATGCTTGAAGCCATTGAAAACTACCAGAGCCGCAACCGCCGCTACGGCGGTCTCAGCGACGATCTGCAGTCTCTACCCGGAAATGAGCTCGTAGGGCGATAACTATTATCCTTTGATAATAGTTATCCAGAACGCGCAAAAACCGGTCGAAAATCGCCCTTTTTGACCCCGTTTTAGCCCTTATTTTCAATCTGGCGAATCGCCCACCGTGCCGCATCCGCGAGCACTTCTTCTGTGCCGGAAGCCCATTCCTGCAAGGTCGGCAGGTACTCCGGAAGCCCGCTGTTTCCCATCGCAATCGCAACATTCCGCCGCAATCCTTCATAACGCGCGCGCTTTATCGGTGATCCGAAGAAAAGTTTGCCGAAATCATCGCGGTCGAGCGAAGCAAGCCACTCCAGCGCAGGGTTCACCAGTGCAGTGCGGGGCCGCAACTGCAAGTCCTTCGCAACAGGAGCTTTACGGTTCCAGGGGCATACATCCTGGCAGATATCGCACCCGAAAACCTGGCGGCCCATTCCGCCCCGCAACTGTTCGTCGATGGCCCCGCGCTTCTCGATGGTCAGGTAGGAGATGCAGCGGCTGGCATCCATCTGCCGCGGCGCAATCAGGGCATTCGTAGGGCAGGCATCGATGCAGCGGGTGCAGCTTCCACAGCGGTCCGCGGCGGGCAGGGTTGCAGCATCTTCTGGAACCGGCAGTGACGTCAGAATGACGCCCAGAAAGAACCACGAGCCCAGCTCCTGGTTGAGCGTGCAGGTGTTTTTGCCCGTCCAGCCGATCCCCGCCAGCCGGGCAGCTTCGCGCTCTACGAGCGGCCCGGTGTCAACGTAGCACTTCGATTCGAAGCTTCCAAGTTTTTGAAAAAGCGATACTTCGAGTTTCCTGAGACGAGTCAGTAAGACCTTGTGATAGTCCGAAGGCCGCCCATCTTCCTGTCCGGACCAGGCATAGCGGGCAATCCATCCAGCGCCCGCTGGCGCAGGATCGACCGAGCGCGGCGCGAGGGAATTGTAATTGGCAGCGCAGACAATCACTGACCGCGCCCATGGCGCTGCGATCCGCAGAGAGGAACGAATCAGCTGCCCCTCTTCATTCGTCCGCTTCAGATACTCCATTTCGCCGGCGCGTCCGGCATCAACCCATTCCCGGTAGCGAGCTCGGTGTTCCCTGTCGGTTTTAGACCCTGAGACGGGAACCGGTGCTATTCCGGCGTCGGCAAATCCTGCTTCCAGCGCAAGCGCTTTGACCTGATTCTGAAGCCGAAGGGCAGACACAGCCTGGAAACCTCTTTCTGCCTCCACTATTGCACAGTCCTCAATGCTAAAATCTCTTTGCAAGGGTGAAGCGGAGAGGTGGCAGAGCCCGGTTGAATGCAGCTGACTCGAAATCAGCCATAGTCGCAAGGCTATCGGGGGTTCGAATCCCTCCCTCTCCGCCATAAGCTTTTCCATCCATTCAGGCCTTGAATCTCCCACATAGATAAGCGACTTAGCGGAACGGAAGCCCGCAGCAAAGCCGCGTGCGACCAGCTTTGTTGAGCGGAGGCGAGGACGCGAGCATTCCTGGTCGCGTCCTCACCCTGACTCGATCACTTTGCGGCTGCCTTTTGCTGATCGATCAGCTGCCGATAGAGCGCGATGGTCTGGTTCGCTATCGCGGTCCAGCTGAACGTCTGCTCCACGCGGAGGCGACCCGCTGCGCCGAATTGCCTGCACTTTTGCGGATCGCCCAGCAGCGCGGTGACCTTGGCCGCCAGATCGCGGGCGAACCTGTCTGGATCGGAAGGGAAGCTGGTGACCGGGTCCTGCTCGAAGGGCACCAGGTAGCCGGTTTCCCCATCGACGACGACTTCCTTGATGCCGCCGGTTGCGCTGGCGACGACCGGCGCCCCGCAGGCCATCGCTTCAAGATTGATGATGCCGAAGGGCTCGTAAACAGATGGGCAGCAGAAGACGCGCGCATTGCTGTAGAGCTGGATGGCCTCAGGCTTCGAAATCATCTTCTCGATCCAGATGATGCGGGGGTTGTGCTGACGCGCCGCGTCTACTTTCTGGCGGAGTTCAGCGGCAATCTCAGGGGTATCGGGCGCGCCGGCGCAGAGGACGACTTGTGTCTCGGGCGGCATGTAGCGGATGGCGTCGACCAGGTGGGTGACGCCCTTCTGCCGCGTAATGCGGCCGACGAAGAGCACATACGGCACCGCAGGATCGACGCCGTAGGTTGCAAGAGCGGTCTGGTCAGAGGTCTTCTGATACTCGGCGAGATCGATGCCGTTGTAGATGACGTGAATTCGCGCGGGGTCGACAGGGTAAGCGCGGAGAATATCTTCCTTCGTACCGTTCGACACAGCAATGACCGCGTCGGCGTCGAGGATCGCGGTGCGCTCCATCCAGGAGCTCATCGCGTAGCCGGTGCCCAGCTGTTCGGCCTTCCAGGCACGAAGCGGCTCAAGGCTATGAGTGGTAAGCACGAAGGGGATGTTGTAGAGCTTCTTGGCAAGAAAGCCGGCCATCGAGACATACCAGGTGTGGGTGTGGGCGATATCGATGCCGGAGAGCGCCTTGACCTGCGTCAGGTTGAGGCTGAAGGCCTCAAGCGCTCCCTTGAATTTGCCTTCCGTGCCTTCGGTGATCTCAGCCCAGGGCTGCTCGCCGCGGACATGCAGGCTGCTTTCATCCGAGTGCTGTTCGCCCCAGCAATAGATGTCGACCTCGATCTTCTTTGCGAGTTCGCGGCTGAGGTAATCGACGTGAACTCCTGCGCCGCCATAGACATGAGGGGGGTATTCGCGGGTGAAGATGCCTGCACGCACTGGGTTTCCTCCGTGGATCATTCTAGTACGGCTGCCGCCTCGCCCCTGTTTTCAGAGGCAGGGCGATCACTGTTGTGGCTTATGCTGGAAGTATGAAATTTGCAATCGTCATTATGGCTGCGGGCAAGGGCACGCGGTTGAAGTCGAAGCGGGCCAAAGTGCTGCATGAGATCGGCGGCAAGGCGCTGTTGCGGCACGTGATCGATGCGGCTGCGCAGATCGTGGAGCCGAAGGACATCTTTGTTGTTGTCGGCCATCAGGCAGGCCAGGTGAAGAGCGCTGTCGAGGCGACAGGAGTGCGGTTCGTCGAGCAGGCTGAGCAGCGCGGCACCGGCCACGCTATTCAGTGTGCCCAGAGCGCCGTGGCCGGATATGACAACCTGCTGGTGCTCTCAGGCGATGTGCCGCTGCTGAAGACAGAGACGATTGCCCAGGTACGCGACTTTCACCTGGAGCAGCAGGCGGCGATGACGATCCTGACGGCTGAGCCGGCTGACCCTACGGGCTACGGGCGCGTGTTGCGCAAGAGCGCCGGATCAGCTGAGGTCGAGGCGATTGTCGAGCAGAAGTCGCTGACTCCTGAGCAGGCACGGGTGCGCGAGATCAACACCGGAATTTATGCCTTTGCGGCGGAGCCGCTTTTTGCGCGAATCAGCGCCCTTGAGACGAACAACGCGCATGGCGAGTACTACCTGACAGACATGGCAAAGCTGCTGTCAGCCGACGGCGCGCGCGTCGTCGCGGTTAAGACCGGCAACGCGGTTGAGACGCTGGGCGCGAATACCATCGCCGAGATGATGCAGCTCGACGCGGCGATGCGGATGGAGACGGCACAGCGCCTCATGGCTTCAGGAGTAACTATCTTTCGCCCGGAGACGGTGACAATCGATTCCCAGGTCAAGGTCGGCGCGGATACGGTGATCGAGCCCTTTGTCCAGTTGCTGGGTGACACGGTGATCGGAGAGGACTGCCGCATCCGGTCCTATTCCGTGCTGGAGAACGCGACGCTGGCAGATAAAGTTCTGGTGCGTCAGGGGTGCGTAATTCTCGAGGCGCGGGTGGAGAGCGGTGCACTGCTTGGCCCTTATTCCCACCTGCGGCCGGGGAGCGAAATTGGCCAGGAGGCGCACGTCGGCAACTTCGTCGAGACGAAGAAAGTAAAGCTGGGGAAGGGCTCAAAGGCAAACCACCTGAGCTACCTGGGCGACGCGGAGATTGGCAGCGGAGTAAATATCGGAGCCGGTGTCATCACGTGCAACTACGATGGGGTGAATAAGCACCGGACACTCATTGGCGATAGGGTGTTTGTCGGAAGCGATTCGACCCTCGTGGCCCCCCTGGTGATCGGGAACGGAGCCTATGTCGCCGCCGGATCAGCTATCACGGAAGATGTGCCGGAGGATGCGCTGGCGCTAGGCCGGGCGCGGCAGGTCACGAAGCCGGACTGGGCAACAACCCGCAAGCCGAAAAAAGACTAAGGTCGCCTCTTTTGTGCCGGGCAAAGTCTTAGGCGGCGCGACGGCGGTTGGCAGCGCTGGCCAGCGCGTTGCGCAGCCGGATACGGGCAGAGATCATGATCCTGCCCACCGCCTTGACATCTTCTCCGAGCAGCTTTGAAATTGCATCCGGAGCATAGCCTTCCACATCATGAAGTAGGAAGACCAGTCGCTCACAGGGTGGCAAATCCTGCAGGGCTTCTTCAAGGTCGGTACGGCGGACACCCTGGCCGGAGAGATTGGCCTCCGGGGTGGCCTGCGCCGAGTCTTCATGCGCGTTCAGCGGAAAATGCTTGCGCAGGCGGTTCATCAGAGAGGCGTCGATTAGCTCGGCATTCGGCTCGCTGGCAGCTGAAAATGCATCGGTAAAGGTTTCAGTCAGAATCGATTCGGCTTGCATTTCGTGCGCCGTCATATAGAAGGCGAGGGAAAAGACGCGATGGCGATGACTATCGTAGATGTCCCGCTGAATTTCCTGCTGCGTGCGTTCCTGGCCCTGGGTGGCGACGATGCGCACGGTCTTCTCCTGAGAGAATTGCTTTTCGAAATCGAACACTCAATCACCTTACTTTCAGGTATACCAAAGTTTGATTGGAAAGCGCGAACCGCATCTATAAGTTAGATTTAACGAATATTACCTTAAGTATCAGGAAGCTGGCACAGGGAAGTGTCAGGAATTTTATGAATTTTTCCTTTGGGTGTTTGATTTCCTCAACTAACCCGGAAGGACTATTTAGTTTTGCCTTGCAGTCCGATAGAGTGTCTCATTGAAAGATTTCTAACCTTGCTTGGCTGCACGCTATGGCAGCGTACACTTGAAACGGTCTCGGAGAACAATGGGTTCTGAACGAATATTGGTAGTCGATGACGAGCCCTATGTTCGCACAGTCATCGCAGCGATGCTCGAGAGGAGTGACTACGAGCCTGTGATGGCTGCGAGTGGTCAGGAAGCGCTTGAACGCGTGAGTAAAGAGGCACCCTTTGACCTGATTCTGTCCGACATCATGATGCAGGGCCTGGACGGGATAGCGCTGCTGGAACAGGTGCGAAAGCTGCAGACGGATGTTCCTGTCGTGGTGGTGACGGCCGTTCATGATATCGGCGTGGCGGTTTCGGCCATGCGCAGGGGAGCGTATGACTACCTGCTGAAGCCCTTTGAGCGGGAACAGTTGCTGGGGGTTGTTAGACGCGCCCTGGACTACCGCAAGCTGGTGCAGCAGAACGCCATGTATCGCCAGAAACTGGAGGAGTTAGTCACGGCCCGTACTGAGATGTTGCGCCAGGCCATGGCTGACCTCGAACAATCGTACGATATTACCCTTGAAGCGCTGGGCGATGCGCTGGACCTGAAAGATGCGGAAACAGAAGGGCACTCCAAGCGCGTGACCGCCTATACGATGGCGTTGGCGCAGGAGATGGACCTGACGCCTGCGCAGATAAGCGTCATTTCGAGGGGCGCATTCCTCCACGACATAGGAAAGATGGCCATCCCCGATGCCATTCTACTGAAGCCGGGGCGGTTGACAGCAGAGGAGCAGATGATCATGCGCAAGCACTGCGAGCGCGGTTATGAGATGCTCCGGAAAATCCCCTATCTGCAGGAGCCTGCGGAGATCGTCTTCAGCCACCAGGAGCACTATGATGGAAGCGGCTACCCACGTGGACTGCGCGGGGAGGAGATTCCGCTCGGGGCAAGAATCTTCGCCGTTGCAGATACGCTGGACGCGATCACTTCCGATCGGCCCTATCGCCGCGCGCAGAGCTTTGAGCAGGCGCGTAAGGAGATTGCCCGCTGTGCCGGGACGCAGTTTGATCCATATGTTGTGGAAGTTTACCTGTCGATGGGTACCAGGATCTGGGAAGAGTTGCGGCGGGAAATCAGCCGTCAATCAAGGTTTTCACCGTTTTCATTTGCCCTTGAGAGATAGAGGTTGTTGCCATGCCATTGCTTAGCCCCACCCATGTTGCAGAAAAGCTGAAGTCGATCCCAGGCTGGGAACTGAGTGGCCAGGAGATTGTCCGTCAGTTCACCTTTGACGATTTCGAGCAGGCGATGGCTTTCGTCAACCGAGTAGCCCGCAAGGCGGAGGCTGCCGGCCATCATCCGGATATTGATATCCGCTACAACAAAGTGCGCCTAGGGCTGGTTTCTCACGATGCCGGCGGTCTGACGGAGCGCGACATCGAGCTTGCTGCGGCGTGCAACGCGCTGCTCGGCTAGTCTTCGTCGGTGGCTTCCATCGCCGGGGGCGGCTTGATCTCGGCCCTCAGATCGCTCAGAAGACGGCGATTCCAGAGAACTACCGCAATTCCTCCCAGAAGAGCAGAGCCCCCCATCAGCAGGCCAGTGCGCCACGGAACCACAGTTTTCCCCGGCTTTACCGGTTTTTCATGCTGTTCGGTCTCCGGATCAGGGCTCATGCAGAGAGCTTAGCGCACCTCATGGAATTATTTGAAATAGTTCTTGAATCGAAATAGAAATTCGGCTAAGCTACAAGAAATTGGAAGAGAGCTACACCAAACAATATATTTTTTAAGTTTTGGGCGACTTTTCTTCTAGACTCTGCGTCTATATATGCAGAACAGGTTTGGTAAGAGTTGCAGTCGAGCCTGGCTCCTGACTCTTTACCCGCAAGTTGCGTCACTGGCCTCCCGGCATGAACAAAGTACCGTTCATGCCGCCTTTTTTTTGCGCCGGACTCCTTTCCCCTCTTTAGAAGTTCTGTTGCCGGATGAATTTCTATGCTATTTTTCCCCAATGCTTAAGAAAAGACTTGTCTGTGCGTGCTTTGCGCTTGCGGGCCTGGTGTGTCTGCCGCCGGTTTTCGGCCAGGATGCCACCCGGCAGCTTCTGGAGCAGCTGTCGAACGCGCCCGGACCTCCGGGAGCGGAAGAGGCGGTGCGCGCCATCATGGTGGCAAAGATGAAGCCGCTCTCCTCCTCGCTGAGCTATGACGGGATGGGTTCGGTGATCGCGCAGATGGGCTCCGCTGGCCCGCGCGTGATGGTGGACGCCCACATGGACGAGCTGGGCGGCATGGTGCGCCGGCTGACGCCGAATGGTTTTCTGACCATGCAGATGCTGGGCGGCTGGCTCGATCAGGCGCTTGTTGATCAGCGCTGGATCATTCTCGGCTCCAAGGGTCCGGTGCATGCCGTGACCGGGATACGCGATATTCATGTGCTCCCGGCGGAGGATCGAGGCAAGGTCTTTCCGCGCAATATGCTCTACCTCGACGTGGGAGCCAGAAATGCCGAAGAGGCTGCCGCCATGGGGCTTGAGCCGGGCGACCCGGTCGTGCCTGACAGCCAGTTCCTGGTGATGAACGGTACGGACAACTATCTTGGCAAGGCATGGGACGACCGCGTTGGTTGCGCCGTGCTGGTCGAGGCGATGCAGCGCATGGCGAAGCAGAACCATCCGAACCAGCTGTTCTTCGCAGCCACCACCCAGGAGGAAGTCGGGCTGCGGGGTGCGCGGACTGCGGCTGAGGTCATCAAGCCGGAGATTGCCATTGCCATCGAGGGCGGCATTGCGGGCGACACCTATGCACATCATCCGGAGGAGACGCAGGCAAAGCTCGGCGCCGGGCCCGGATTATTTCTCTTCGATTCGAGCGCGATGGCGAACCGGAAATTCGTCGCGCTCGTCAAAAGGACAGCGTCGGAGAAGGGAATTCCGCTGCAACTCGACCTGGTCCAGGGCTATGGAGACGACTCGGCAGAGATTCAGGAGAGCAATGGTGGAGTGCCGACTATTAACCTGGTGGCGCCGCTGCGTTACACTCATGCGCATAACGGAATTCTGAACCGGAAGGACTTCGACCAGCTCGTTGACCTGGTTGTCGATCTGCTGACGGAGCTGGATGCAAAGACGGTAACGCAGATCAGGGATTTTGCGCCGGCGCAGTAGCGCTGGTTTAAGCTGATGGACAGGAGAGTTCTCGATGAAGCGTGTGCTGATGGGTATGGTGCTGGGCCTGGTTACGGTAGCGGGATATGCGCAGTGGTCTGACCCGGGCGAAGAGATCCCGGCCTATCATGTGAATCCTCCCGCCAGGGGCGAGAAGCTGCCGCCCGTGATGTCCGGCAGCCAGCTTACCGGCGAGTATTTCCGCTACCCCTGGCAGAAGAAGGTCTACGAGGAAGCGGCCCAGGTTCAGCCGATGCTCTACCAGATGCCCTGCTACTGCCACTGTGACCGCGCGCTTGGCCACACGAGCCTGCACAGCTGTTTTGAGGGCACCCATGGAGCCATCTGCTCCACCTGCGCAAAGGAAGGCGCCTATGTTTACAAGATGACGAAAGCGGGCAAGACTGCGAAGCAGATTCGCGCGGGCATCGAGCGAAAAGATTTCGAGTCGATCGATCTGGACCAGATCGGATCGTAGCTTTCGGGGTGTATTGGTTGACTATGTGAACGTAAAATATGGCGAGCCCTTGAGCACTGACGCTTGAGGGCTTTTGCTTTTTAGCGTGGGCGGATGCTCCCTCCTACGGAATGGAGTTCGGTGGTAAACGGCAGGATTGCACCGTTAGTTATTTGTGATGGTCTTCCTGGGGAACAGTCTCCGGTTCTCCAGCTTTTTTACTGCTCAGCAATGCTAGCATGTGCCCATGCCCCGCAAGAAATCCGTGAAAAGTAGCGACAAGGAAGCCAAGCCGGATGCCCCCCGCGAACTGGTAATCCTGACCGGCCTCTCGGGTTCAGGAAAAGCTTCCGCGTTGAAGGCGTTTGAAGATCTGGGCTTTTACGCCGTCGATAATATGCCCATCGAACTTGTCCCCCGCTTTGCCAAGCTGATCGGCGAATCCGGCGCCACGCGACGGGCAGCGCTGGTAGTGGACATTCGTGAGGGTGAGAAGCTGGAACGCTTTCCTGCGATTCTGAAACAGGTAAGGCAGGACCTGCCGACCACGGTGGTGTACCTGGAAGCGTCGAAGGCGGCGCTGCTGAGGCGGTTTTCAGAGACCCGGCGTCCGCACCCGCTCGGGCGGGAAGAGATGGTCGAGCGGGCGATCCAGTCAGAACGCAAGAAGCTGGATCCGATCCGCAATGTGGCGGACGTGATCGTGGACACGTCGAACTTCAACGTCCATGAGCTTCGCGCCTATATTCAGAGTAAGTTTACCGGCGGCAGCACGAGCGGCAGCCTGCTGATATCGGCGCTCAGCTTTGGCTATAAAAACGGCGTCCCGCTTGAGGCCGACCTGGTCTTCGATGTGCGTTTTCTGCCGAATCCGCACTTTGTGCCGGAGTTTCGTCCGCTGACGGGCAAGCACCCCAAGGTGGTTTCCTACATCAAGCAGTTTGCGCAGACAGGCGAATTTCTGGACAAGGTTACAGACCTGCTGCTCTTTCTGCTGCCCCACTATATTCATGAGGGAAAGAGCTATCTGACGGTGGCGTTCGGATGCACCGGTGGACAGCATCGGTCGGTCATGATTGCCGAAGAGATCAAAAAGCGGCTGGCAAAGCAGTCGTACAGAGTGAAGACAGCGCATCGCGACATGCCGCGCTAGGCAGTTCAAAGTCGGAAGTGCAACTATGCCGTGGGTAAAATAGGCAGATGGTGGTTCGATGAAACGGATTTTGCGCCTGCTCTACTACATGCGGCGATATTGGCTGCAGGCGGTTTCGTCGGTAGTGCTGATGGCGCTGGTTGGCCTCTTCGATGCGTTTCGCATTCTTCTGGTCAGGCCGATCTTTGACCGGGTGCTCAGCCCCGGTAGTGCATCAGAGAAAATTACTTTTTACCAGATTCCTCATACTCATTACAGGTTTACCCTGCAGCAGTTCACGCCGCCCCATATGCACGGCGACTGGACGATCGTTGCTTTCGCGCTGGTCGCATCCACGCTGCTCAAGAGCATCTGCGACTATGCCGGTACGTATCTTGTGAACTATGCCGGTTTCGGCATGATCACTGATCTCCGGGACGATCTCTATGAGGCGATCCTGCGCCGGTCGGTGAAGTTTTTCCAGAAGCACGCAACCGGCACGCTGCTTTCGGCGCTGATCAATGACATCGAAAAGGTGCAGTATGCGATGTCTTCGGTGCTCTCCGATTTTCTGCAGCAGTTCTTCACGCTGATCTTTACGCTCGCGGTGGTGATTGCTCTCGGAGGCAAGCTGGCATGGTTTCTGCTGATCTTTGTGCCGGTGGTCGCGGGGTCGATCCGCAAGATTGGCCGCGGTGTCCGGCAGACGACGCGACGTGGGCAGGACAAGCTCGCGGAGATTCAGAACATCCTGCACGAGACGATCACCGGCAACCGGATCGTCAAGGCCTTCAACATGGAGTTCTGGGAGCTGGTGCGCTTCAGAAAAGCCGCCAACCGGCTCTTCCGGGCGAACCTGCGATCCGTGCGGGCGCAGGCTCTCAGCTCGCCGCTGATGGACCTGATCGGAGCCGTCGCGATTGCGCTGCTGCTGCTGGTGGGCCGCGGACAGATCAAGGCAGGAACGATGACGGAGGGTGCATTCTTCACCTTTATCGTCGCCCTCTTCAAGCTCTATGATCCGGTTCGAAAGTTCGCTCTCTACTACAACAACTTCCAGCAGGCGCTGGGCGCGTCCTCCGCGATTTTTGAATTCATGGATGACGAAGATGAGGTGGTTGAAAAGCCCCGCGCCTTCATCTTGAAAGGCTTCAGCGACTCGATTGAGCTGCAGCAGGTCGGCTTCTCCTATAGCGATGACGAGGGCGAGAAGGAAGTGCTGCACGGCATTGACCTGACGATCCGGCGCGGCGAGGTTGTAGCGCTTGTCGGGCCGAGCGGGGCGGGCAAGTCGACGCTGGTGAACCTGATTCCGCGCTTCTCCGATCCCACCAGCGGACGCATCCTGATCGACGGTCACGACCTGCGCGATGTGACCCTTAAGTCTCTGCGCGAGCAGATCGGTAAGGTCACCCAGGAGACGATTCTCTTCAACGATACGGTGCGGAACAATATAGCCTACGGCCAGCCCGATATTCCACTGAGCCGGGTGCAGGCGGCGGCAAAGGCTGCGCTGGCCCACGACTTCATCCTGAATATGCCGGATGGCTACAACACCCCCATCGGCGAGAAGGGCTTTCGCCTGTCGGGCGGCGAGCGGCAGCGGCTGGCGATTGCGCGGGCGATCCTCAAAAACGCGCCGGTGCTGATTCTCGACGAGGCGACCTCGGCGCTCGATTCTGAGAGTGAATCGCTGGTGCAGGCCGCGCTCGCAAACCTGATGGTCGGCAGGACGGTGGTAGTGATCGCGCACCGGCTCTCGACCGTTCGCCGCGCCGACCGCATTGCAGTGGTGGAGTCAGGGCGTATCACTGCGATCGGGTCCCATGACGAACTGCTGCGCTGCTCCCCGACCTATCAGAGGCTTTATCAGCTGCAGTTTCAGAGCGTGGCAGAACTGGATGCTGTGTAGGGAGAGTTTCGAAAACCTGCTGGAGGAAGTAAACGTTAGGTGATGACGAAGAAGCCGATTTATTCGATGACAGGATTTGCGCGGATCGCACGCGGGCTTGCGGGGCAGGCGGGATTCACCCTGACCTTGAAGAGCGTCAATCACCGTTTTCTCGACCTGCATCTCCGGCTGCCATCAGGAACAGACGCGCTGGAGATGAGGCTGCGGCGCGCATTGAAAGAGAAGATCGCACGGGGGCATATTGAGCTGACCCTGACGCTCGAACGCGCGGCCCGGACGGGTGGCGGCTATGATGCGGTTCTGCTGGCAGGCTATGTGGCGGCCTTTCGCGAGGCCGCCCAGGAGCATGTACTCAGCGGCGAGCCCGACCTGAATGCTTTGTTGCGGCTGCCGGGAGTGTTCAATGGTGTAGAGCGCATGCGGGACGAGGAACTCGCCGGCTTGGATGACGCTGTCATGGGGGAGCTCGACACGTTGATCGCGGCCATGAACACCATGCGTGCGCAGGAGGGAGCCGCGCTCGTAGCGGTGCTCGAAGCGGAACTGGCGAGGCTGGCCTCATCCGTCGAAGAGGTCGCCGCGCTTCGCGGAGACGTCCAGCGGGCTTATTTCGAGCGCGTCGCGGAGCGGATCGCGGTGATGACGGGCGGCGGCTTCGACCGCGAGCGAGTGCTGCAGGAAGCGGCAATGATCGCCGAACGCAGCGATATTGAAGAGGAAACAGCCCGGCTCAGGGCTCATATCGAGCATTTTCGGACATTGCTGGCGGCAGGCGGCGAGGTGGGAAAGAAGCTGGATTTTCTGCTGCAGGAGATGAATCGAGAGGCAAATACGCTGCTGTCAAAGACCGGCGGCGTAGCCGGGAACGGTCCGAAAGTAACGGAACTTGGGCTGGGGATGAAATCGGCTATCGAAAAAATGCGTGAACAGGTGCAGAATCTGGAGTAAAGACCAGCAAAAGCCAGCGCGTCAGGCAGGGACAGGGCTCAGAAAGAACGGCCAGTTAAGGCCAGGAGTGAATAGCCAAGAATGGCAGGGATACTTTTTATCATTTCGGCCCCATCGGGGTCGGGCAAATCGACGCTGGTGAGCCAGTTGAGGTCGCTGGTCGATGGGCTGGAGTTTTCTGTTTCAACGACCACGCGCAAGCCCCGCGGCTCTGAGCAGGAGGGGCGCGAGTACCACTTTACGAGCCGCGAAGAGTTCGAGCGGCAGGTGGAGGCGGATGAGTTCCTGGAGCATGCGGAGGTCTTCGGCAACTACTACGGGACAGCGCGCCGCGCCCTGACCGAAGCCGAGCGTAACGGCAAGGACCTGCTGCTCGACATTGATGTGCAGGGGGCCGGGCAGGTGCGCGGGAAGATGCCTGAGGCGGTGAGTATCTTCGTGATGCCGCCGACGCCGGAGGTGCTGGAGACGCGGCTGCGCAACCGCAGCCGGGCAGAGGGCTCAGTCGATGAAGCAGTGATCCAGCGGCGGCTGGACAAGGCAAAACATGAGATTGAGAACTACCGCGATTACAGCTATATTCTCGTCAACGACGTTCTGGACCACGCAGTGGAGCAGTTGGCTGCCATCGTCGCAGCAGAGCGGCAGCGCCATCACCCGGGAGTGACCACTCCCGACAGTGAGCGGCTGACGAAACTGGCGGAGGAGTGCCGGCAGACAAAGGCGGCAGGTCGCCTTGATCCTGTACTGCGGGCGTTTGGCCTGGAGCCTGCGAACGTGTAAGAGGAAACTCAACTTCTACCGGAGGAAACGAAGATGAATGTTGATGAAAAGGCCAGTCTCGAAAAAGACTTTGACAGCAATTTTCGCTACGTTCTGGTCGCGGCAAGGCGGGCACGGCAGCTGCAGAATGGCTCCGAACCGCTGACGGCTTCTCGCTCCCGCAAGGCCTGCAAAATTGCCCAGGACGAGATTGCGGCCGGCAAGATTCCTTATGTGAAGCGCGAGGTTCCGGTGATGAAGCCTGAGGTGGAAGGCGCGGATATCCCGCGCTTTGCACTGTAACTGACAGGAAAGCCGGGTGCGTTCGGCAGCCGCTCCCTGGTCTGCCTGATGTCGGGATGCCGTTTGTGAAGAAGGGGTAAAATCACTCCTATGAAAGTAACGGTCGGCGTCTCCGGCGGAATCGCGGCGTATAAGGCAGCAGAGGTAGTTCGGGCGCTTCAGCGACAGGCGCTTGACGTTCACGTTGTGATGACGGAGGCTGCACGGCAGTTTGTGCAGCCCTTAACGTTTGCTGCGCTAACCGGGCACAAGGTGATTACCGGCCTGTGGGACGAGTCGCAGACTGGCGACGCATCCCTCGCCTCTTCCATCGAACATATCGAAGAGGCGCAGACATCATCGGCGCTGGTCGTCGTGCCGGCCACCGCGAATGTGCTGGCGAAGTTTGCCCACGGTTTCGCGGACGACTTCCTGACTACGATGTACCTGGCGACCACCGCTCCGGTGATTGTGGCTCCTGCCATGAACGTGAATATGTGGCAGCACGCCGCGACCCAGGCAAATGTTGAGACTCTGGCGCAGCGCGGCGTCCGCATCGTGCCGCCGGAGAGCGGCGCGCTGGCGTGCGGCATGGTGGGCGACGGCAGGCTTGCCTCCCCTGAAACGATTGCACAGGCAGTCCTCGAATCCCTCAACTATCGCAATGATCTGGCCGGTGAGACAGTGCTGGTGACGGCAGGCGGCACCCGCGAGCCCCTCGATCCGGTGCGGTTTCTGGGCAATCGTTCGAGCGGCAAGATGGGCTATGCGCTGGCGGATGCGGCAGCACGTCGCGGCGCCCGCGTGATCCTGGTATCGGCTCCGACGGCGTTGCGCGCGCCAGCTGGCTGCGAGCTTGTCCCAGTCGTCACCACGGCGGAGATGCGCTCCGCGGTGCTGGCCCGGCTGAGTGAAACAACCATGGTGATCAAGGCTGCGGCGGTCGCCGACTATCGCCCGCATGCAGAGGCAGAGCAGAAGCTCAAGCGATCCGGCCCGTTGACGCTGGAACTGGAGCCGACCAACGATATTCTGGCCGAGGTGGTCGAGTTGCGGCGGCCGGGGATGTTGATTGTGGGTTTCGCCGCGGAGACGGAGAATGTCATCGTCCACGGGCGCGACAAGCTGCTGCGCAAGGGCGCCGATGCGATTGTGCTCAATGATGTATCACGTGAGGGAATCGGCTTCGATTCCGACCGCAATGCCGTGACCTTCCTGACCCGGGACAAGGCGATCGACCTGCCGGAGATGCCGAAGCGGCAGCTCGCCGACCGGATTCTCGAAGAAATGCTGGCGCTGCGCAGGCCCACCCGGGTCATGGCGGAGACAGGCAGCTGAGCCCGGCTTTCATTGATACTCTTGATTCATGAGTGACGCGGCGTACTATCAGCAGCTTGCGGCGCGGATTGCCTATTGCCGCGACCTCGGGATCTTCGATTTTTACCGTCGCGGTGAGCCGGCTGCCGCAGTTGAAGTCGCGCCTCCGGTAGCTGAACCCATTACTCTTGCTGCGATTCAGGAGCAAGTAGAGATTCAGGAGCAAGCCATTCCACCCAGAAAAACCCTTCCAGCCCAGCCCGCCGTGGGTGGGGTCGTTGCCCCGGCGAAGCGTCCCGCCGCGCTGGTCGCTATTCGTGAAGAGATTGGCGATTGCACCCGCTGCGCGCTGTCGCAGGGCAGAAATAAGATTGTCTTCGGTGATGGCGACCCAAATGCCCGCCTGATGTTTGTAGGCGAAGGCCCGGGCGCGGATGAAGATGCGCAGGGGCTGCCTTTTGTGGGCCGCGCCGGGCAGCTGCTGAACAACATGATCTCCGCCATGGGGCTCAAGCGCGAACAGGTCTACATCGCGAATATCGTGAAATGCAGACCCCCGCAGAATCGTGTTCCCGAGCCGGAAGAGGCGCACACCTGCTCGCAGTTCCTCTTTCAGCAGATCGACGTGGTGCGGCCAGAGGTGCTCGTAGCTCTGGGCTCCACAGCGGCGACCTACCTGATGGGCGCGAAGAGCCCCCTGACAGCGCTGCGCGGCCGCGTGCATGAGCTGCGCGGGTCGAAGCTGATTGTGACGTACCATCCGGCCTTCCTGCTGCGCGATCCTCGGCAGAAGAAGGAAGCATGGAAGGACCTGCAGATCGCGATGGCCGAGCTGGGACTGAAGTAAACCTCCTTGCAGGAAAAAGCAGCCATAGGCGGTGCAGCAGTCCTGCCTATGGCTGTCCCTCTTGGTCATACTCGACCGAGGCCAGAAAGAGTCCGCGGGCCGGGGCTGTGGGCCCGGCGGCGCTGCGAGAGCGCGCCGCCATCACCTGGGGCAGCGCCTCGGCGGCGATATGCCCCCGTCCTACATCGAGGAATGTTCCTGCCAGGTTTCGGACCATGTGGTGCAGAAAGCCCGAGCCGCGCACCCGATAGACCAGCAGATCGCCTTCGCGGCTCCAGCTGGATTGGAAAATAGTCCGCACATGGCACACCGGTTCGCCTTCCCCGCGCGTTTTCAGGTCCGGGTCGCTTGCTGCAAAAGAGGAAAAGTCATGCTCCCCGCAGACCGCCTGGGCTGCCTGTTGCATCGCGTCGAAATCCAGCGGCCAGTTGAGCGCATAGACATAGCGCGCCAGCCATGGAGGGCAGATTTCACCCCGGTAGATGCGATATTCATAGGTCTTAGCCCGGGCATCGTGGCGCGCATGGAACTCCGGAGCTGCCTTGTGGGCCGCTAAGACTCGTACCGATGGGGGGAGCGACCGGTTCAGCGCTCTCATCAGGTTGGCGGCGGGAATGGGAGCGGCCAGTGCGAAGCTGGCTACCTGGCCCAACGCGTGGACGCCTGCGTCCGTGCGGCCGCTGCCCTGCGGCAGCACCCTTTCGCCGGTGACATGCTGGATGGCTTCGGCGAGCGTTCCCTGTACGGTGGCGTGCTCCGGCTGCACCTGCCATCCGTGAAACTCCGTGCCGTCATAGGAGAGGGTTACTTTCCAGTTCTGCACCAAAGACGAGGATAACGAATATTTCAAGTCCTTTGTCGATCGCGAAGCATCAGATGTGCTGCGATATACTCGACTTTCCCGTGCAAGCGCAACAGATTTGAACTCAGGCAAGTGGAACGAAATTGCCTTTTCAAACGTACAACGGGAAGTGCCCCAATTCGAGGGTTGATAAATAGCTGCGCGGCAGACCAAAATTCCGCGCAATCAGTTGAAGATGGAGAGGCGAATGGATTTGCTGTTTGAGGCTGAGAGCAGGAACGAGAACCATCCCACGGTAACAGGAACCTCATGGTTTCAACGCCTGCAGGCAGCGGCAGCGATTTCTTGCCTGCTGCTGGGCACTGCACCTGCCTATGCGGCAGATGGACAGCAGCAGACACCGCCGCCCCAGCCGACCACGGTCAGCGGCCTGCCCGCCGAGCCGGCGCCTAACTTCACTCAGCCGCTCTACATGCGGCCTGACGCCCGTGACTACACCCGGCCGCGGGGCTATTTCCCCAATCCGCTTGCGCCCTATACGGCGACCAGCGCTCCGGTGCCGCGCTTCACGAACTCCCAGCGGCTTGAGGATCTGGTGAAGAACGGCAAGATCTATCTGAGCCTGAGCGATGCAGTGGTGTTGGCGCTTGAGAATAATTTCGACATCGCGATTCAGCGCTATAACCTCGATATTGCGGATACCGATCTGCTGCGCGCGCGGGCGGGTTCTACCCTGCTGGGCGTGAACAGCGGTCTGGTGACGGGCACGCTGGGCGGCTCCACGACTGCTACAAGTTCAGGCGCGGGCCCGGGTGGAACGACGACGGGAGCAGGCGGCGCGGCCACCGGCACCTCAGGCATTGCACTTACAACCAATGGCGGCGGACCGCTGCCGGTAAACATGGACCCGGTTATTACCGGAACGGTTCAGCTTGAACGCTCGCTGATCCCTCAGATTTCGACCTTCCAGACCGGCACCCTCACCCTGAACCAGAATCTAGACCAGTACAACTTCGGCTACAACCAGGGATTTTTGACCGGCACCTCTTTGGCGGTAACTTTCAATAACTCGCGCCAGACGAATAACAGCATCATCAACAACTACAGCCCGACGCTGCAATCGACGTTCAAGGCGCAGCTTACCCAGCATCTTCTGCAGGGCTTTGGAACCGGGATTAACGGACGCTTCATCCTGCAGGCCAAGAACGACCGCCGCATCACGGATTCGGCCTTCCGCGCGCAGATTCTCTACACCATCAACCAGGTGGAGACGATGTACTGGGGACTGGTGAGCGCGTATGAGGACCTTCAGGCTAAGCAGCGCGCCATTCAGCAGTCGACCCAGCTTGCCGCGGATGACCGCAAGCAACTCCAGATCGGCACGCTCGCGCCGCTCGATGTGGTCAATGTGGATGCCACCGTCGCCAGCGATAAGCAGGCTTTGACGGCCTCACAGAATGCCCTGGAGTATCAGCAGTTGGTGATGAAGCAGGCGATCTCGCGCAATCTCGATGATCCAACCCTGTCCAACGCGCCGGTCATTCCCACCGACCGCGTGAACCTGATCGAGATGCCCGAAGAGCGGATGTCGGTCGATGACCTGGTGCGCGAGGCCGATGCCAATAGCCCAACGATTGAGCAGTCCATCCTGACGCTCAAGAACGATGAGATCACGTTAAAAGGTGTCAAGAACGGCCTGCTGCCAACCGTGGATGCGTATGCGTTTTATGGCGCCAGCGCCATCGGCGGTACGCAGAGCCGTGATTGCAAACCGATCTTCGGGCCTTGCACGGTGCCTACGATCAACTACGCCTCTACTTTCCAAAACCTCTTCAACAGCAGCGCTCCTGACAAGGGAGTCGGCTTCAACATCAACATCCCCATCCGCAACCGTACCGCTCAGGCCGAGCAGGTTCGTTCCGTGCTGGAATATCGCCAGGCACAGATGCGGTTGGAGCAGCTCTACGTGCAGACCCGCATGAATGTGATCAATGGCCAGTTCGCGCTGACCAACGATCGTGCGCAGGTGCAGTCCGCTCTTGCGGCCCGCGAATATGCGCGGCAAAGCCTTGATGCCGAGCAGAAGAAGCTGAAGCTAGGCGCATCGACCACCGCTCTCGTCCTGCAGCAGCAGCGCAACCTGGCGGTCGCCGAGAACAATGTGATTGCGGCCACCACCGCCTACGCAACCGCGCGGGCCGGTCTCGAATACACCTTGTCCAGCACTCTCGATCAGTATGGAATTGCATTGGGAGATGCGGTGAGCGGTCAGGTCAATCAACAGCCGGTCATCCCCGGCCTCCAGCCTGCCAAGAACGAGCCGGAAGCCATTGTTCCTGCTCAGCAGCAGAATCTCCAGCAGCAGAAGCAGCAGTCTACTCCGCAGCACCCGCAGTAGCCACCCGGCATAGGTGGCTTTCTGCAGAAAAAGCCCCTGTCTCTTTGCGGAGACAGGGGCTTTGCTTTGCTTCGAGGTCGCTTATCGTTCGCAGACGCGATCGAGCAGCGTGAAGAACTCGGGGAAGGAGATTGCCGCTGACTCCGCACCGCGAATCAGTGTCTCGCCCTCTGCCCGCAGGGCTGCGACGGAGAACGCCATGGCGATGCGGTGGTCGCCGCCTGCATCGATCACCGCTCCGCGCAATGGCTGCCCACCCGGCACGTCAAGCCCGTCTTCGAACTCCTCAACCTCCGCGCCCATCGCGCGCAGGTTTTTCGCTACCAGGGCAATGCGGTCCGACTCCTTCACCCGCAGCTCTTTGGCATCGCGAATGCGAATGCCGTTCGCCGTGTAGGGAGCGATAGCTGCAAGCACGGGGAGCTCATCGATCAGCTGGGCGGCGAGACCTCCGGAGATGGTTGTTCCCGTCATGCCGTCCTTGGGGGCATTGATCTGCACTGTCCCCACCAGCTCACCGAATTTGTCCTCAAGGTTCAACACGCCAATGTGGGCGCCCAGAGCGGTCAGAACATCGCACAGGGTGGCGCGCGTGGGATTCATCCCCAGTCCGTCGAAGATCAGGTTCGATCCGGGGAAGAGTGCGGCAGCGCAGAAGAAGAATGCTGCCGAGGAGATATCGCCGGGAACAACGGCTTCAATGGCGCGGAGCGTTTGGCCGCCCGCGATCGACACGCTGTCCAGGGTGCGTTCTACGTTCGCGCCAAAGGCCCGCAGCGCCAGCTCGCCGTGGTCGCGCGTGCGCACTGACTCGTGAACCGTCGTCGTCCCCTCGGCCTGCATCCCGGCGAAGAGAAGCGCCGTCTTCACCTGCGCACTCGGCACAGGGGTGGTGTAGTCGATGCCCTTCAGCGCCTTGCCACGGATCGTCACGGGGGCGTGGCCTTCCGTCAGTTCAATCTCTGCGCCCATCTGCATCAGTGGCTTGCGCACGCGCTCCATCGGGCGGCGGCTCAGCGAGGCATCGCCCACCAGGGTGAAGGTGTGCGCCTGTGGAGCCAGCAGCCCGCTCAGCATGCGCATAGTCGAGCCCGAGTTGCCGCAATCGAGGGGTGCGTCCGGCGCAGCGAATCTGCCACCCACGCCCTTGATCTCGACGCCGCCGTCCTCGCTGCGGGTGATCTCGGCGCCCAGCGCCTCCACGCAGCCCAGGCTGCTGGCGCAGTCCGCGCCTGTCGAGAAGTTCGCAAGCCGCGTCGTGCCTTCCGCAAGCCCCCCCAGCAACGCGTAGCGGTGAGAGATACTCTTGTCGCCCGGCAGGCGCAGGCTGCCGTTAATGTTTCGCGCCGGGCGAATAATCTGTTCCGTAAGGGTCTCGTTCAAGGAAGGGAACTCCGGGAATTTTTTTGAATAACTCTCTTTATCGTATCGCGCCCACCGCTCTTTCAGCCGATGACCGCAATTGGTTGAAACAGTGTCCCTGCGATGCGCCTGCCGATGGCAACCAGCTCCCGTTGCCCCTCAAAGATTTTCACCAGCGGGGCAGAGCCGAACTCTGGCAGGTTGACGGCTGCGCCATTCCTAAGCCGGCCAATGGTTTGCGCGTCTGCGGTGACCGCGGGCAAGTCCGGCAGGATGAGCCGAGGGTGTGGCATTCGCGCGCTCAGATTGCCTTCGTGCGCCAGCTGCTCTACCTGTTGCAGGGTCAAGGCCTCTTCAAGTCCGAAAGGGCCGGCAGTGACCCGGCGCAGGCTGCTCAGGTGCGCTCCGCAGCCTAGCCTCTGGCCCAGGTCGTGCGCCACCGCGCGCACATAGCCGCCCGAGGAAACCGAGATGCGAAAGTCCGCTGTATCACCCGCGAACGAAGTGATCTCAAAGTTGAAGATCGTAATGCGCGCAGGCTTCAGCTGGGGAATCTCACCCGCCCGTGCAATCTTGTGCGCCGGTTTGCCGCCGATCTTCTTGGCGGAGTAGGGCGGCGGCATCTGCTCCATCTCGCCGGAAAAGTGGGCTGCGCTGGCGAACAGCTCCTCGCTGGTGAACTGCAGAGGCGCTTCCGCCCCTGCTGGGGTTCCTTCCCTGTCGTAGGTGTCTGTCGCGAAGCCGAAACGAATGGAGCCGGTATAGGTCTTCGGCATGGGGCCAAAGAACTGCGCCAGCCTGGTGTATTTGCCCAGCAGCAGCGGCAACACGCCGGTCGCCATCGGATCGAGCGTGCCGAGGTGCCCGATCGACTGCTCCCCGGCAGCGCGGCGTACGCGTGAAACAACATCGTGGGAGGTCATCCCCCCTGGTTTATCAACAATCAGCAGCCCGTTCACTCGATTGAGTATAAGGGCTAGAAGGCGTCCTGCCTGCGCTCGCGCACCAGCGACAGGAATTCCGCGCGCGTATTCTGCTTCTGGAAAACTCCAACCATCGCCGAAGTGACCGTTGAGGAATTCTGCTTTTCGACTCCGCGCATCATCATGCAGAGGTGCCGGGCTTCGATCACGACGCCGACGCCCTGCGGCGAAATCGCATCCTGGATCGCATCGGCAATCTGCCGCGTCATCCGCTCCTGCACCTGCAGGCGGCGGGCGAATACCTCAACCAGGCGGGGGATCTTGCTCAGCCCGATGACCTTGCCATTGGGGATGTACGCGACATGGACCTTGCCGAAAAACGGCAGCATGTGGTGCTCACAGAGCGAGAACATCTCAATGTCCTTGACCAGGACCATCTCATCGTAATCGACGTCGAACATTGCCCCGCGCAGGATGGCTGTCGGGTCCTGATGATAGCCCTTGGTGAGAAAAGTCATCGCCTTCTCGACGCGCTCGGGGGTGCGCTCGAGCCCGTCTCGTGACGGGTCTTCGTCAAAGCGGCGGATGATCTCGCGATAAAGGTCCTGAGTCGAAATATCTTCGAGCCCGGTGATCATATGTTCTCTGAGAGCAGTTGCTTCGGACATGGCGGCTCTTTTCATGCTTCGCCCGAGTACTCGAAAAAGTTATTGCTGGTTTCCTCCACGCGCACGCGGACGATCTCAGCAGGGCGAAAAGCTTCTTTCAAAATTTGGAAGATCTCTATGGTTAGATTCTCTGTCGTAGGGACCAGTTTCTGGAACATCGGGTCGAGGTTCAGATTCGTATGATCGAATCGCTCGATCACCAGTTTGTGGACGCAGCCATCCAGGTCCACGAGGTTGCAGACCATTCCTGTTTCGGCATCGACCTGGCCTCCGGCTGTAACCTCCACGATGTAGTTATGCCCGTGGCCAAAAGGGTTATTGCACTTGCCATAGGTCGCGCGGTTCTGCTCATCCGTCAGCGCATCGCTGTGCAGCCGGTGAGAGGCGCTCAGCCGGTATCGACGCGAAAAGTAGGCTCTCATGCTTCTCCGTAGTAGTCGGCAAAGAGATCCGGCATCTCGTAGAGGCGGACGCGGTGCAGTTTTGCGCCGGGTATCTTGCCATCGAGCCTGCGCCAGATGGCGATGGCCATGTTTTCGGTAGTCGGAATCGTGCTCGCGAACTCCGCGACCTCCTTGTTGAGGTGGCGATGGTCGTAGACGGAGACGACTTCCCGTTCCAGCACGTCCTTCAACTCTTTCAGGTCTACGACAAATCCAGTCACAGGATCGGGCACACCTTCTACGGTCACTTCCAGTGTGTAGTTGTGCCCGTGGCCGTTCCGGTTGGAGCATTTGCCGAAGACGCGCGCGTTCTCTTCTGCCGTCCAGTTATCGTTCCAGTAGTAGTGGGCTGCAGAGAACTCTGCCTTGCGTGTGAGCAATACCATAGCGTGTCCCTTAGAGATGCTCCATGCCGTCGCGTCGCTTCAACGCGGGCGGCTCTCGTAATCGCGTCCCTTCCAGATTACGCGCTTCTTTACAGTGTGATGAAACCAGCTCCGGATGAGCAGGACCGCGAAAAGAGGCAATCCGAAGATGCTCAAAGCCACATCCAGGGCAGGGAAGTGCGACCTGGCAACCCGCCGGTAAATGCGCCACAGCGTCCGTGCCCAGATCAGCAGCAACACCAGCCGCGCCGTGATCCACGGAGTAGCCGGAGAGAGCGGGGCTGCAAAGTACAACGCCAGCAGTGGCAGCAGAATCAGCAGTCCCAGGTCGAGCAGCCGCCACGCGGCCAGCACCAGCGGATTGGCAAAGAGCAGCGCGAGATTTTTCGTCCACCCTTCCCACATCTGGCCAAAGCTGCGATACATACGCGTCGAGAGGGCATCCGGCGCATACCGGAAGCGCAGCCCGAGCTTGCGCCGTTTGAAGAGAAATGCGAGGTCCACATCTTCGAGCACGGAGGCAGCGACCGCCTCATGGCCGCCCAGCTTGAAGTAGGCATCGCGCTCCACCAGCAGGAACTGCCCGTTGGCCGCAGCCAGCCGCGATTCAGGATCGCTGACCTTTGCGGGCGGATAGGCGAGGGCAAGCTCGCTGAAGACCAGCGGCATCAGCGCCCGCTGCCAGAATCCTGAAACAATCTGCCGTGGCGAATAGGACAGCATTGCCGCCTTGTACTTCTCCGCCTCGTGGAGCGCCCGGCGCAGGTTTCCCGGCTCGTGCACCGTGTCGGCGTCTGTAAAGAGAAGCCAGGCGCCCTGCGCGACCTTCGTGCCGGTCCAGAGCGCATTTGCTTTCCCGGTCCACCCCTTGGGCGGCGCGGCTGCGTCGAGCACGGTCACGCCTGCATATCCGGCGGCGATGGCGCGTGTCGCATCCGTTGAGCCGTCGTTGATGACGATCAGCTCCCAGTCTGTGCCGAGCTGCCAGCCATCCTCTGACTGCGCGGTGAGCGAAGCGAGGCAGTCGCCGAGGGAGGCTTCTTCATTGCGCGCAGGAACCAGCACGCTCAACGTAATCGGATTGGTTGCTGCGCTGTCTTCCACGAGTCTTCGTATTATAGAAATATGCGCCTCTCCTTACACGTCGCCCTTGTTGGTCTGCTCGCAATTGGCATTACTTCAGGGTGCAACGACAGGGGTGACCACCCCTCCCAGATCGGCAAACCGGCCCCCGGCTTTGCCATCACCAATGGGGCGAAGACGCTCAGGCTCCACGATTATCGCGGCAAGGTGGTGGTGCTCAACTTCTGGGCCTCCTGGTGTCCGCCGTGCCTGGAGGAGTTTCCCTCGCTCACGGCACTGCAGCGCGAGATGCCGCAGATCGCCGTGCTGGCGGTCAGCTTCGATACCGACGCAGAAGCGTATCGCCAATACCTGGTCGACAACCATATCGACCTGACGGTGGCCATCGACCAGTCCCAGCGCAGCAACCTGGCCTACGGCACCACCCGTCCGCCCGAGACGTACATCATTGACCGCCATGGCGTAATACGCCGCAAGTTCATCGGTCCGCAGGACTGGACCAGCCCGGAAATCGTCGGCTACCTCAAGGGCCTGTAGCGCTGCTATCATTGCCACAGTATGACGACCGTCGATGTGCTTTTCCGCTACGAGCAGCACCCTACAGAAGCCGCCATGTTTGCCATCGGCAAGCTGAGCGAGGTCTACGGCATCCGCCGCATCCAGATCAACGAAGAGTGGAAGACCATCCGCGTCGAGTATGACGCCACCCGCCTCAGCGTACCGATCGTCGGCCAGCTCCTCCGCCGCGCCGGCATCAATCTCACCGAAGAGCTGCCGCTGATTCCGCCGCAGCCCGAGCCAGCCGCCGAACCGGTGCCGGCTCCTGCGAAGTAAGCAGGCTGAACACAATCAGGGTTTGCGAAACCGCGGCTGTCCTGATATTTTTAGAGAGTCACACACCTAAGTGCGCCCCTAGCTCAGTTGGATAGAGCGACTGGCTACGAACCAGTAGGTCGGGAGTTCGAATCTCTCGGGGCGCACCACACTCCCCTTTAAATCTTCACTTCTATGCCAGGCATTTTTGCTGCTTCCATCTGTATCGCCTCAGAGCGGCACGCAGACCAGCAGAACTGTAGGCGAGGGTAACCCCTCCAGCGCCGTGAGCGTCCCGATCGTTGTCTTGCGGACCTGCTGCAGCTTTGTGCTCGCCTTTGACACCAGCAGGCAGGCCGTCTCCGGCGTCCAGCCGTTTTCGAGAAGATCGGCGGTGATTCCGGCATAATCTTTGCCCGGCATGTACAGGGCAAGCGTCGAGCCGGGCGGCAGCCCCTTGAGCGCCGAGGGTTCGCCCGCCGCCTTGTGGTGAGTGGCAAAGATCACCCGGGAAGCGGTGCGCCGGTCCGTCAGCGAGACGCCGCCGGCGGCTGCGGCGGCAAAGGCCGCACTCACCCCGGACACGATCTCGAAAGGCACCTCTGCCTGGCGCAGGGCGTCCAGTTCCTCACCCGCGCGGCCGTAAAGCATGGGGTCGCCGCTCTTCAGCCGCACTACGAAGCGCCCGGCGCGGGCCGCCTCAATCATCTGCGCGTTGATCTGATTCTGGGTAATGGTCTTATCTCCGCACCGTTTGCCAACGTTCCGCACATCGGCATCGGGACGCGCCATCGCGACGATCTCCGCCGAAACCAGGTCGTCGTGCAGTACGCAGTCGGCCTCGCTCAGCAGTCGCGCTGCCCGCACTGTCAGCAGTTCCGGGTCACCGGGCCCCGCGCCCACCAGGTAGACCTTGCCTATGCCGTCGTTCATCTGGCCTCCTTGGCCTGTGTCTTGATCCGTGCAATCTCCTCCTGCGCCATGCGTCGCGACGGGCAGAAGGCTTCGCCGCATACCTCGCGGAAGATGAGCTTGTGCAGCAATTCCTTCCGTTCCTCGCCCAGCGGCAGTTCGGCCATCACCTCGCGGCGCAGGTTGCCCAGCGCATCCAGCCATTGGCCGGTGTCCGCATCGAGCATCCCGTCAATCCGCTTGCGAAGCTGCTGCGCCAGCGCCGGACTCTGCCCGGCGGTAGAGATGGCGATCTCAAGGTCGCCTCTCCGCACCACGGAGGGGTAGTAGAAGTCGCAATCAGGCGGATCGTCGACGGAGTTGACCATGATGCCGCGTTTCCTCGCCTGGACCGCAACTGTATGATTTACCGACTGTTGATCCGTACCGGCGATGACCAGGAACATGCCCTTGACGTCAGCAGTCTCAAAGCTTCGCCTTTTCCACCGGAGAGCCCCTTGCGCGGCCCATTGCTCTACGGATGGCTTCCCGTAGGGCGCGACAACTGTAACCTCGGCATCGGCCCGCAGCAGGCTCTCGATCTTGGACTCGGCAATGCCCCCGGCCCCAACCACCAGGCAGCGCCGCCCCGCCAGCTTCAAAAACATCGGAAACAAGCCCATGCTCTATTGTGTCACTGTCAAAGCCCGGAAATAATCGCATCGATACTGCCGCCCAAAAAGGCGCATACTACGTCTAAGGAACATAAGGGCAGGTGTAGCCCGGTTCCCCACTGCGGATCCCCGGAGCGCCCCATGGTTCACCTCATGTTTCCCCATCTCTCAAAATCAGCGTTTTCCCGCCTCGCGCTCGCGGTCGTGGCAACACTTGTGATCTCTCCAGGAGTGCTCAGGGCGCAGGCCATGCCCCCCGACCAGGGGCCACCGTCGGCCGCCCCCCAGCAACCTGCACCCGCGAACCAGTCGAGCGACAAGAACGAGAAGAAGAAGGACAAAAAGAAAGACAAAAAAGACAAGAAGGACCAGTCTCCCGCCGCAGATGCCTCGTCGCAGCCTTCCGAGCAGACAATGCCCGGCGTACGTCCGGGCAGCATCGACGATGTGAATGCGGTAGGGAATCGCACCATTGGCGGCCGCGGCCTGGGCAACTGGTATTCCACCGACTCCGAAATCAAGATGGGTCGCCAGTATGCGGCAGAGATTGAGAAGAGCACCCGCTTCATCACCGATCCGGTTGTGAACGAGTACGTCAACCGCGTAGGCCAGAACATCGTCCGCAACTCCGATGCGAAGGTGCCCTTCACGATCAAGGTGATCGACTCCGATGAAATCAATGCCATGGCTCTGCCGGGCGGGTTTTTCTATGTGAACTCCGGGCTGATTCTTGCCGCGGATGACGAAGCCGAGATGGCCGGAGTCATGGCCCACGAGATTGCTCATGTGGCCGCGCATCATGCGGCCCGCGAATTGACCCGAGCGAATTACGCGCAGATCGGCTCGATTCCTCTCATCATGATGACCGGCTACACGATGACCGGCTATGGCATCTATGAGGCGACCCAGCTCGCCATCCCCATAGCCTTCCTCCAGTTCTCGCGAGACTTTGAGGCGCAGGCGGACTTTCTCGGCGTGCAGTACATGTATCGCGCCGGCTACGATCCTGAGGCCTTCGTGGCCATGTTCGAAAAGATCGAAAATCTGGAAAAGCAGAAGCCAGGAGCACTCTCAAGGGCTTTTTCCAGCCATCCGCAGACCCCCGATCGCATCCAGCACACGCAGGAGGAGATTGCGCGTTATCTGCCGCCCCGTCCTGAGTACATGGTCACGACCTCTGAATTCGAAGACGTGAAGGCCCGGCTGGCCCGCATCGAGAACAAGCGGAAGTTGATCGACAAGCGCAACGGCAACAAGCCGACGCTGCGCCGCACAAGCACTACCGATCCCAACGACCCGAATAACCAGAACCCCAACGATCGCCCGACGCTTCACCGTCGCACCGATAACTAACCGCCGAAAACAGTTGCGCCCCACGCCTCTTTGCGGAGGGTGGGGCGCTTTCTTGGTGGGAATGGAAGGGCGATCAGCTGATCTTCTGGCGCAGATCCCCGCCAGTCATCTGCAGCGGCTGGGCCAGTCCCAGAATGCCGAGCAGCGTTGGGGAGATATCCCGAAGCGAGCCCGCTGGCCGCAACCGCATCCTGTCTGCGTCCTCGCTTACCAGGATGAAGGGCACCGGGTTGGTGGTGTGTGCCGTGTGCGGACCTCCCGTCACGGGGTCAACCATCGTCTCCGCATTGCCATGGTCCGCGGTGATAAGCAGTGATCCGCCCTGCTGCCTGATCGTCTTGTAGATGCGGCCCAGGCATGCATCCACGGTCTCCACAGCCTTGATCGTGGGCTCCAGCTTGCCGGAGTGTCCCACCATGTCGGCATTCGCAAAATTCACCACCACGAGGTCGAACGCCGTATCCTCGGCCGCCTTGATGACCGCATCGGCAATGCCTGACGCGCTCATCTCCGGAGCGAGATCATAGGTGGCCACCTTCTGCGAGGGAATCAGCACGCGATCTTCGCCCGGAAAGGGCTTCTCGATGCCGCCGTTGAAGAAGTAAGTCACGTGCGCGTACTTCTCCGTCTCGGCGATACGCAGATTGCGCAGGTTCGCCTGGGCGAGCAGGTTCGCGAGCAGGTTCTCCATCGACTCCGGCAGGATAATCATCGGCAGCGAGAACTGCTTGTCGTACTGCGTCATGCACACGTAGTGCAGGTTTGAGGGAACCTCATTGCGGGGAATCGTCAGATCGAGATCGTCCGCGCCGGGCAGCTCCCTGCCTGCCTGCTTCGTGAAACCACTGTTGCGGCCCAGTACTCGCGTGATCTGGCGGGCGCGGTCCGCGCGATAGTTGAACATGATGCAGACATCGTTATCGCGGATGACGCCGTTCTGGTGCCCATGCTCGTCGGTGACGACAAAGGGAACGATGAACTCGTCGGTGATGCCGTTGTTGTAGCACTCCTTGATGCGCTCGACCGGATCGGCATAGGCCCCACCCTCGGCGCGGCCCGTCACCATTGCGTCGAAGGCGAGCTTCTCGCGTTCCCATCGGCGGTCGCGGTCCATCGCATAGTAGCGGCCGGAGACGGAGGCAATCTTGCCCACGCCGTACTCCCGCATCTTCTGCTGCAGCGCGGAGAGATAAGCAGCGCCGCTGGTGGGCAGCGTGTCGCGGCCGTCCATGAAGGCATGAACGAAGACGCGCTCCAGATTATTCTGCGCAGCCACCTTGAGCAGCGCATAGAGATGATTGATATGCGAGTGCACGCCGCCATCGGAGACAAGTCCGAAGAGGTGCAGCTGTCGCCCTTCTTCGCCTGCCCGCTTCATCGCTTCCAGGATCACCGGATCGATGAAGAAGTCGCCATTCGCGATCATCGCGTCGATGCGCGTGATATCCATGCGAACGATGCGGCCCGCACCGATATTCAGGTGGCCGACTTCGCTGTTGCCCATCTGCCCATCCGGCAGACCGACAAAATGATCGGAGGCATGCAGCAGCGTGTTGGGATACTCGGCGAGCAGCTTGTCATAGACAGGCTTCCGTGCCAGGGCGATGGCGTTGTTTTCAATCTGCGGGCGATAACCCCATCCGTCGAGGATGGTCAGGACAAGCGGCTTCTTCAGGTTCGACACTGCATCTCCATCTGTAACTGGTGAGGGGAAAGCGCGGGGCTTGTGCAAGCCCCGCGCCCGTGTGTGCTACTCGCCGAAGTTGACGGCTTCCAGCCCCAGAAACTCAGCGGCCTGCCCGAGCTCTTCCTCGATGCGCAGCAGCTGGTTGTACTTGGCAATGCGGTCCGTGCGTGAGGCCGAGCCGGTTTTGATCTGGCCCACACCTGTCGCCACTGCGAGATCGGCGATAAAGGTGTCCTCGGTCTCGCCGCTGCGGTGGGAGATGATCGAGGTGTAGCCGTAGCGGCGGCCCAGTTCGATCGCTTCCAGGGTCTCGCTGACCGTGCCGATCTGGTTCACCTTGATGAGGATCGAGTTGGCGATGCCCTCTTCGATGCCGCGCTGCAGGCGCTCCGTATTGGTGACAAAGAGATCGTCACCGACAAGCTGAATGCGCTGCCCCACCAGATCGGTGAAGTACTTCCAGCCTGCCCAGTCATCTTCCGCAAAACCGTCTTCGATCGACACGATGGGATACTGCTTCGTCCAGCTCTCCCAGTAGTGAGCCATCTCTTCGCTGGTCTTCGCGCTCTTGTCAGACTTCTTGAAGATGTACTTTCCCGACTCCTTGTCATAGAACTCGCTGGCTGCCGGATCGAGCGCAATGGCGATCTCTTCGCCGGCCTTGTAGCCTGCCAGTTCGATCGCTTCCAGGATCACTTCGATGGCTTCTACGTTGGACTTGAGCGATGGCGCAAAGCCGCCTTCGTCACCCACGGCCGTGTTGTAGCCGCGCTTCTTCAGCACGCCCTTGAGGGTGTGGAAGACCTCCGTGCCCCAGCGAAGAGCGTCAGAGAATGTCTCCGCTCCCACGGGCATGACCATGAATTCCTGGAAGTCGACATTGTTGTCCGCGTGCGCGCCGCCGTTCAGGATGTTCATCATCGGCGTGGGCAGGATCGCGGCATTGACGCCGCCGAGATAGCGATAAAGCGGCATCTTGAGCGAGTTGGCAGACGCCCTGGCTGCAGCCATTGAAACCGCGAGAATGGCATTGGCGCCCAGGCGGCTCTTGTTCGGCGTGCCGTCAATCGAGATCATCGTTGCGTCGAGCAGCCGCTGGTTGGATGCGTCCATGCCCGTAAGCTCAGGGGCCAGTGCACTCTCTACGTTTTCAATTGCCTGAAGGACGCCCTTGCCCAGATAGTGGCTCTTGTCGCCATCGCGTAGCTCGACCGCTTCGTGCTCGCCAGTGGAGGCTCCGCTGGGCACAGCCGCCCGGCCCATCGTTCCATCAGCCAATACCACGTCCGCTTCTACGGTCGGGTTGCCGCGCGAGTCGAGTATTTCGCGCGCATGAATTGCAGCAATCTCTGTCATTTCACTCCTTGAAATCTGGTGCCTTAAACGTTCCTTAAGTTTTGGACGGCGGTCGACCCGAATTGCATCCCCGTTCGTTCCGCCTATGAAGTCAATCAGCAAGATTTTCCGCCCTTTTGCTCCGTCGTGATTCTAACAAAGCGTGGTGATCGAGAGGTGACAGCCACAGCGCAGTTAACCTCTATGGTTCGCCTGTTGGCCCGCAGAGCAGTATCCTGTGCCTGTCGCATGCATGTTTGTCACAATAGAGTAGAATCGCCCAAATTGGAGCAGCACATGAAGAAAGTTCTCGTCACTGCAGTTCTCGGAGCGGCTATTGCCGCGCCTGCATCGTTTGCCCAGCAACAGTCTGCACCCAATCAGTACCAGGGCGTCTCCCAGCCCCCTGCCAATGACCAGATCGTAACTACCGATGACGCGCCGCCTCAGCCGGTAGTCAAGCATGCGGCCAAACCTTCGGCTGCGATTCCGGCATCGCCTGTGTTGCCCGCGCGGAATGCGCCTCCCGTGGTGCCGGCGAAGATCACCAATCCGGATGCGGATATGATCCAGTCCGTGAATCCGCCTGCCCAGCAATATGAGCCGGCGTCGAGCGCAGGTTTTGCAAAGCGCCCCTCGGACCCTGACGCAGACATGATCAGCGTCATTCCATCCCCGAACAACCAGCTGCCTGAGGGCACAAACATCAATGCCCGCCTGATCGACAGCCTCTCGACCAAGGAGACGGCGAACGGCTCGCTCTTCCGCGCCCAGGTCACCTCCAATGTCTACAAGAACGGACGCGTCATTATTCCTGCCGGTTCAGAACTGCGCGGACGCGTCGTTCAAGTGGAGCAGGGGCATCATTTCGGCCCGGCAGCGACCTTGCGGCTTCGTCCCGAAAGCGTGATCCTGCCGGACGGCTCGGCCTATCACCTTTACGCGCAGGTCATCTCCTCCGGCGCCCAGAACACGCGCGTCGGCAGTGAGGGCGGCATCCAGCCCGGCACGCACTACCGCAAAGATGCAGTCGAGTACGGCGCGGGAGCAGGCACAGGTGCGCTGCTCGGCGCAAAGATCGCCGGCCCCACCGGTGCCCTGGTTGGCACCGCGGTTGGCGCGGGTCTCATCACCGTACACCTGCTCAAGCAGCAGCCGGGCGTCGTCGACGTGCCCCAGGGCTCGCGGCTGGTCTTCAGCCTCACAGAGCCGATGGACCTGACGGTGACGAAGAATTAGTCAACCCCAAAAAGGAGCCCGCGCCTCAACCTAGAGACGCGGGCATTTTTCTTGAGGAACCGTGGCAGCCTAATCCATTCGCGTAGCAGTCAGCTCAATCTGCAGCTTGCCCCTGTTGTCGAGATTGTCGGACGACAGAATGACAGTCGGCTTATCGATCGGAACGACCACACGAGCAAATCCCCACCTGTTCTGGCGAATAATCGGCGCGGCCGAAGAAGAGGTCGCGGGCGAGGGCGTTATGCTGCTTATATCTGCAGAGACTTCCAATGCCAATTTTCCTCCTGTCTCCTGCGCATGGTTCGCGTCCAGATTGACGCCGACATCCATGTATTGAATATCCCCTTTGCTGCTGGTCGTTACAGGTATCTTGGACCCGGTGCGAATCTGGGCGGAAAGAAACATGGCATTCCCGACTGTTCCAGGCGTGGTTGAGCCGGCTGCGATAGCGGTGGAATAGGTACGGCTGTTGGTGATCTTGCCATTCTCCCCAAATTCCTCAACCGAGTAGGTCAGCTTGTAGTAGTGGGTGGGCGCGGCGACCTTGGTGTTCTCCGGCTGCTGGGCAACGCCTCGTCCGGAGACGAGCGTCAGGGCTGCGGCTGCAAGCATGAAGGTAGAAAACTTACGCATTGGGATAGCTCCTATTGGTTCAGCGATTCTGGGTAAAGGGGTGAAATTTTCAGCCCGCTGATCTCAATCGGTCGGATCGGCTGGTGCTGCGCCTCTGCGATGGCCAGTACGGTGCTCCTCGGCGCAATCTTTACAAAGGCAGCCAGCAGCAGCTCCTGCTGCGTCGGCGGCGTGGCCGTGGGAAACTGCTGTAATCTTGGCAGCCTCTCGGCCCGGCGGAGGGGAACAGCCCGATAGCTGACACGCTGCAGCCGTCCCTCCTGCGGCCTGTTTTGCGGCGCAGTTGCGGTCTCCACCGGCTTTGTGGGCAGCACGGGAGCGAGCGCCATCGTCGCAGGCGGCAGGATGGGCTTCGCGGGCCGGTGCGCGAGCAGTGCGGCCAGGAGCAGCATGCAGGCAAACGCCGGAGCTGCCAGCGCCATCCAGCGCCACCGTCTGTGAGGCTTCGCCGACGCGCGTAGGAACGCCATTGTCCTCATGGTCAGCAGCTGTTCGTCGATGCCCTCCGCCGGTTCAGCGTAAGTCGTGAGAGCGGCCTCGATCTGCCGGTCCAGCTCATCATCCAGTCGCATGTGTCCTCCTTTCAGCGGCCACAAGTTTTTCGCGCAGCATCTGCCGAGCGCGCATCAGCCTGGTGCGCACGGTACCCTCGGGCAGCTGCATCACGCTCGCAATTTCACGCGAGTTCAGCTCTTCAATCGTTGAGAGCGCCAGCGGCCGGCGCAGCTCCTCGGGCAGGCTGTCGATCATCTGGTGAATCAGGTGCTGCGCTGTGGCGTCGATCACCGTCTGCTCCGGGTCGAGATCGGATGCAGGCGTATCCAGCAGGTCGAGCGCGACGCTCTCGCGATCGTCGCGCTTCGGCAGCCGGTCGACAGCCACGCGCCATGCGGCCCGCGCCAGAAAGGCGTGTGGATCGCTTACGTCGCGCCAGGCGCCGTTTCGATAGAGTTTCAAGAAGGTCTCCTGCAGAGCATCTTCGGCGTCATGCGCGTTGCGGAGCACGGCATAGGCCACGCGAAAGACGAAGCGGGAGTGCCGCTCAACGAACCGCGTAAACTCCGCCTCTTCACGCTCATGCACTCCCGCCCGCTCCTTGTGCGCGCTGCCCGTGCTGCTGCAACGTTCACCCGCTAAGACGGCAAGGAAGGCAGGAGTGTTCAAGTTTCTTCTGGAGTCATTTAGGGTTGCGGGAGGATTTCCACTTCAGCCCGACATAGGCGAAGTAGGCGAGCTGGATCGCCCAGGTGAAGGTATAAGCGAGGACGAGGTGGCGGTGGAACATTGGGTTCATTGGCTTCTATCTCCTCAGCCTGCAACTTCCAGGGCGCGCAGCGCGGCTCGCTCTTCATTCAGTTGTTCACGATAGGCGGCAGCGTAGCGGATGCTCACCAGCAGCACTCCCCACATCAGCCACCCGGCCAGATTCCACCAGATCGCGGGCATCATGCGCGGATCGACGCCGGACCCAGGGCCGCCGCCAAACACCGGGGCAGGGTGCTGGGTGCGCCACCAGCGCGTGGACATGTAGACGATAGGCACATCCAGGTAGCCGAAGATGGCCATCACCGCGGCCAGGGTACGCATCTGCGGCCCGGCAGCAAAGCGGCGCAGCAGCAGGTATGCAACATAGATGAGATAGAGCACGGTCGTGGAGGTCAGCCGCTCGTCCCACGTCCACCAGATGCCCCAGACGGGCCGCGCCCAGAGCGAGCCGGTTACCAGGCCCACGGTACAGAAGACGACGCCCATTTCCGCTGCAGAGAGAGCCAGGGCATCGGCCTTCATCGCGCGGGCGGGCTTGCTGTTGCGCCATGCCAGATAGGCCAGCGATGCCCCGAGGTTGATGGCGAAGAAGAGCGCCATGCCGCACCAGGAGGGGAAATGGTAGAAGAAGATGCGGAAAATGTCGCCCTGCTGACTATCCGCCGGCACCACAAACATCGCCACGCGAAAGCCATTGGCCAGCACGGCGGCAGTTACTACAAACCAAAGCCAGCGAAACACCTTCATCTCATTATTCCTTCACGTAAGTCTTGACCCATCAGTGTAACGCCGCACGCCTGAAATTAGCCCTTCCCAGTTGTGCATTTATAGGAGTAAATTGTCTGCCCATGGCGACACTCACCCTTATTATTGGCGTAATTCTTTTAGGTATTGGCGTTCTTGGACATCGCTACGGCACCCGCCGCAGGCGCGTAGCTGCCCCCGACGAGTTGATGGCTCGCAAGTGGGTCATGACGATTGGCTCAGTGATCGTAGCGTTGTGGTTTGTGGCCTTCTCCGCCGCCCACTTGCTGCACTACAGCCATAGTGGCCGTTGGTAAGTCGCAGTACCCAAAACAAAATTGATTCGATAGCTTCCTGCTGCCGATTGTCCCGCTGGATAGGTGTACCTGCCTGTCAGGTGGCTCGACAACATCAGTTAAGTTGCGCGTGCCCGGTTTCGTCTCTCTGGCCTCGCATCCGTTAACTGGATAAAGGTGGGTAAGCTGTCCGCGTCGAGGGCGCAGACAGCTTGGAGCTGCAACGCCTTGGTGCGTCAGGGCTTCTGCGTGGGCCTCAGCAGCACTTCGCTCACAAAAGACTGCGGAGCCTGGGTGACCAGCATCGCGACGATGGCCGCAACATCCTCCGGCTGAATCTTCTTCTCAGCGTTTTTGCCGCCTCCCCCGCCAAATCCTGTATTGACGGACCCCGGCGCGATCACCGAGACGCGAATCCCATGGGGTCGCAGCTCTTCGGCTACTGAATATGTCAGACCATTGAGGCCCCATTTTGAGGCGGAATAAGCGGCACCGTTCGGCAGCGGATTTTTTCCCGCAAGCGAGGAGATGTTGACGATGTGTCCTCGCCCCGCGGCGATCATGGTGGGCGCCAGCGCGCGGATCATCAAATAAGGAGCGCGAAGATTGGTCGCCATCAGCCGATCCCAGGCCTCCGGCTTCATTTCATGCAGCGGCTGGCCGATCTCTCCGATGCCGGCATTGTTGACCAGTACGTCGCATCGTCCCCAGCGCTCCTTCACCTGACCGGCAAGTGCAGCAATGGCTGGCTCGTCGGTGAGGTCGGTGGGGATTGCCTCAGCCAGTTGCCCGTCAGCCTTGATCGCTGCCGCAACCTCTTGGAGTCGCTGCGGGTCGCGCGCCACCAGGATAACCCTCGCGCCCATCGAGGCCAGCCGTCTGCTGATGGCCTCGCCGATGCCGCGCCCTGCGCCGGTAACCACCGCAACCTGATCTGCAAGCTCTATTGTCATGATTCTTATGATGCTACTCCCCTTGCAGTCAACATCGGGATGTTACCCTGCATCCCATGCCTCGAGCGATCGAAATGACTGCCCGCGGGGTCTTACTTGTCATGGAGGCATACTGGTTTCTATAATCCCTGCAACGCGCAGTGAAGGATGCAGGGTAGGAATCGTTTCCACGGCGCATCAGTCCTTTTCGCGGCAAATTGTTTTGATTCAGGACATTCCTTAGGAGCGTTGAATGAAGAAGGTCGTAGTAGCATCCATGCTGGCATTTGCCACAAGCACATTGGCCTCCTCGTATATGGCCATGGCTCAAGCCCCTGCACAAACCCCTCCCAACAACGCCGCGGGTCAGGGATCGCAGCCAAGTCAGATTACGATTAAAGATCCTGCCGAATACAACGCTTACACCAACGCGATGGGACAGTCCTCTCCGGCAGCCAAAGCGTCGGCGATCGAGCAGTTTCTGCAGCAGTACCCGAACAGCGTAGTTAAGCAGCAGATGCTCGAACAGCTCGTCGCTTCCTACTCCCAGGCGGGCGACAACGCCAAGACGCTCGATGCCGCCAAGCGCCTGCTTCAGGTCGATCCCAACAACCTGCGCGCCCTCACCTTTGTCGTCTATCTCGAAAAGGCTCAGGCGCAAGGCAATCAGCAGCAGTTGGATGATGCAGCAGCCAGGGCACAGCAGGGCTTGACCGCTCAGAAGCCTGCCGGCATGTCGGATGCGGACTTTGAAAAGCTGAAGTCGACCGCAACCCCGATCTTCGAGAGCACCATCGGCGCCGACGATATCGCCAAGAAGGACTATAAGGGCGCGATTGAAGCGTACACGGCCGAGCTCAAGTCTTATAAGGATCCTGCGGAGACAACCAAGGGACCCGGACTTGTCGACACCTATTATCTGGGCAACGCTTACGTACAGCAGGATCCCAAGGATCTGGTCAACGGCATCTGGTTCCTGACCCGCGCTGCGCAGTATGCACCTCCGGGGCAGTATCAGACACAGATCGAGCAGGCAGCCGAGTACTGGTACAAGAAGTATCACGGAGGAATGGACGGGTACGACCAGATCAAGCAGCTGGCCCACGACAACCTCTTTCCGCCGGACAGCTACAAGCCGGTTCCGGCGCCTCCGCCGCCGTCACCTCAGGATCTCGCCCACCAGGCAGTTACAAGCACGCCTGATCTGAAGTCGCTCGCGCTGGCCGATAAGGAATTCATCCTTGCCAACGGAACCCCCGAAGATGCAGGCAAGGTCTGGGATGTTCTGAAGGGTGTGACCGCTGAAGTTCCGGGAACAGTCATCTCCGCTACTGCAGACTCCGTACAGCTCGCTGTTTCGGATGATGCGAAGCAGTCCCAGAAGGCAGACTTCACCATCAACATGAAGACTCCTTTGAAGACTCCTCCTGCTCCGGGAACCCAGGTCACCTACATTGCGACCTTCGACTCCTACACGCAGAACCCGGCGATGATCATCCTCAAGGATGGCGCGCCCAAGACCGCGGAGCACAAGGCTCCGGTGCATCACCCCACCCACCATCACTCCGCTGCTCGGTAAGCAGAGGGAGGTTGGTTTGAGCGGGGCAGCCATCGGCTGCCCCGCTTTGCTTTATCCTTAGAGACACAAGCCCGGAGGCAGGATGGGTCGTTCAAAATATCTGGCGAGTGTGTTGGCAGGGGTAGTGTGTCTGGCGGGAGTTGTTGCGTGGGGGCAGATTGCTGCCGGGCCCGAGGATGGCGCCGCCCAATACTATTCACTCCCGGCCGTGCAGGAATCGGGCATGAGCGCGGCCGACGCCGCCCTGCTCGAGAGCAGAAAAGCCGAGCTGCTCGAGCGCGCTCGCTTCTTCAGCTATGACCTCTCATCGGGGAGCTGGACGGCCAGTGAGGCCTTTTGCCCCGTTATGCCGGATTACATGATGATGCACTTCGTGCGGCCGGAACCGAATGGCGCCGAGTCGCTCTTCACCGCGCTGGTTCCGCGCCAGCAGGGACGAGTCGAGATCATCCCCGTCTACTACCGCAGCGCGACGCCCTTTCACTCTGCAGCGCGATCGCGCCACAACTATGCGATCTACAACCGCGTAGTCCCGGCTGCCGAGCTGCCCACGAACATGAAGCGCAACTGGCTGGCCTACGGAGCTTGCTATGCCGAGATGGTGGGCGGTCCCATGAGCCTGCTGCTCAAGGGCAAATCTTCGCCGCGCATGATGACCGTGGCGGGTCCGGCGGCCGATGTTTCAGAGACTGGCCGTCTTACCCAGATCAGGTTTGCCGCGCGTACTGCCAGGCAGCATTACGACTCCTGGACGCTCGATCTGGACAAGGAAGGCAGGCTGCGAAAGGCGCGTTGTGACAGGCAGGCGGCGTCTCCGCCCTACGTCAACAGCCCGCCTGCTCCGACCGTCGTGCAAATGCCCGAGCCTCCTGAGCCGAAGGCCGAGGTGATGCACCCGAAGGGGTCCCCGGCAGCGCAGTAAAACCGCCCTTTCCGCAAATCGTTGTGGATGTGCGCAGTCGAGTGGCGTATCCTCTTCCAAATCGGAAGGGAAGGGTCGCAAATGCCCTCAGGAACCATGCTGGTTGAGATTCTGGCTTCGCTGCTCGCGGTAGTCTTTCTGGCCGGGGGTGTGTATCTGATCCTGGTGCAGCTCCAGCACAACCGCCAGGAGCAGCAGCATTTCGTCCAGCAGCGTCAGCAGCTTCAGGCGCGAATCGTCCTCAAGCCTGCCGATGCGCGCCTTGCCTGGGATCTTGCCAACACAACTCTCGAGCAGTACTTCTCGCGCAACCTGCAGCAGGTGCGGCTGATCTTCATTCTCTCCGTGGTGGTCATGTTCGCCGGACTCGGCATCATTCTCGCCGGAATTGTACTGGCCTACACCCACCCCCAGCAGCCCACGATGACGACCATTCTTTCTACTTCGGCAGGCGTGCTCACTCAGTTCATCGGGGCGAGCTTCATGGTGGTCTATCGTTCCACCATGGACCAGGCGCAGGGCTTCAGCCGCATTCTGGCCAGGATCAACACCGTTGGGATGGCCATGGATATAGTGGAAACCATTCCCGCGACGGATCCTCTCTACAGTCAGATCCGCGCCCAGCTGGCCCGCGAGCTGCTCGGCGACCCGCGCTGGCAGGATGAGACGCCGTTTGCCCCGCAGAGCCACTGATTCAGCCCTTCTGTATCTGGCTCCGAATCGAAAGCAGGAGCAGCATCACGGCAACAAAGACGATCACATAGATCAGCATGAAGGTTCCTCTACACATTGCGGAAGTCGATTGCCCGTCCGCAGGATGAGCCATCTTAGCGCCGAACCACAGAAGCGCAACAGGAAAATCCCACAGGCGGGATTACCTTGGAAACTTCGGCGGTCCGCGTAGTGAAGCGCCCAGTTGCTAGTGGGTAAGAAACGGCGGCTGCCATTTCAGAATGGGCAGCAGGCTGGATTCCTGGTCGGTCCACAGACTCACCCGGGGGTTCAGCTCAACCGGCTGAGCCCTGGCCGCGACTTCAGGCTCGCTCAGAAACCGGGTATTCGTCGTCAGCAGCACCCAGTCGGCCACGAACAGCCCGTGTTTTTCATCTGCCGAGGAGTGAACCAGGATCGCCTTCATCCCCGCCTGCTGTGCCTCGCGCGCAAGCACCGGAGCCAGGTCAAGATATTGGCTGGAGACATTGAAAGCCAGTATGCCGTCCGGCTTCAGATGCCGCCGGTAGAGCCGGATCGCCTCCGCGGTGAGCAGATGCACCGGCACAGCATCGCCTGAGAAGGCATCGAGAACCAGTACGTCATATTGCTGGGGAGTTTCGCGTGCCAGCGAGGCCCGCGCGTCACCGAGGATGACATCCGTCTGTGCAGGTGTTTCTCGCAGATAGGTGAAGAGATTCCGCGCCAGTCGCAGTACCAGGGGGTCGAGCTCATAGAAGCGGATGACGTCACCCGGCCGCCCATACGCTGCCAGCGTGCCCGTTCCGAGTCCGACCACGCCCACGCGCTTCGCCTGCCCGGAGCAGCAGAGGCGCATCGCCAGTCCCGCTCCGGAGTTCGCGCCGTAATAGCTGGTGGGCTGCATTCTCAGGCCACCGCCATAGAACTGCGCTCCATGCTGGATGGTTCCGTGGTAAAGCGTGCGGACAGTATCTGCATCGGGCGGCCAGTGCGTCTGGGTAACGCGTAGCGTGCCATAGAAGCTGCGCAGCTGCACGAGCGTATCCTGCCGCCAGGCCCTGGCCTCCTCGACGCCTACCCAGACCAGCGCGCACACGGCGGCAGCACACGCCGCGCGTACCAGCCAGCCGCTCGGCCAAGTCACGGCGAGCGCCAGCAGCGCGGTCAGCACCAGTCCCCAGATGAGCTCATAGTTCGCGCGAAAGATAACCGGGGCAACAACGCCCGCAAAGCACGCGCCAAGCGCCGAGCCGGCCGCAATATGCAGGTAAAAGGAGGTGAGCGTGCGTGCATCCGGCCGCAGTCGATAGAGCTCGCCGTGGCAGAACCAGCACAGCAGAAACAGCAGAACACAGAAGACAGGCACGGCGATCTGCACCGGCAAATGTCGCCGGCTGTCATAGAGCAGGTAGCCCGCCACGCCCAGAGAAAACATGGTCAGCCGCAGAACCATCCATCGCGGGTAGGCGTTTGGCCCGTAGAAGGCAACCATGTAGCTCAGCAGATAGGCGATGAGGGGCAGCACCCACAGCAGGGGTATGGCTGCGACGTTCTGGCTCATGTGGTTAGTGATGGCGCACAGCAGCAGGGAACTGCATGCCGGCAGCAGCAGCCACAGGGCTCTGAGCCTGAGCGGAACCGCCTTGTGGGCCAGCATTGGCTCGGACGTTTCGGGGTAGTTCCGCAGCGCCCACGCGAGCCCGCCGCAGAGCGCAGCAAAGAAGAAGAAGGAGGTAGACCAGGCGCGGGTCTGTGACTGCAGCGTCGAATACGGCTCAATTACGGCAGGGTAGGCAGCCAGCGCCAACAGCGAGCCTGCATTCGAGAGTGCGAAGAGGCGATACGGGGGTTCGCGCCGCAGCATGCGCGAATACCACGCCTGCAGTAGGGGGCTGGTGCTCGCAAGCGCAAAAAACGGCACCCCTACAATCGCCGATAGCAGCCAAAAAACGGTCAGCTCCGGATACCATGTGGCCGCCGCCGGATTCGGGTGGACGTGCACACCCAGCAGCGCAAGCGCCAGCCCCAGCAGCACAATGTGAAGGACCGCCTGCTTCTGCGCCTTGAGCCGAGCCAGCCAGTCCGCGTAAGCATACCCGGCCAGCAGGGCCGCCTGGAAGAAAACGAGGCATGTCGTCCACACCGCAGCAGAACCGCCCAGCACAGGCAGAAGCTGCCTGGCCGCCATCGGCTCGGCCAGGAAAAGCAGAAAGGCGGCGAGAAAAACAATCAGGCCATAGAAGGCGGTAAGCAGTGCCATGACGGAGACGCAGACAGCCTAGCAGGTTCTGGAGAGAGCATGCATCGGGCTGATGCGCTCCCCGAGCAGGCCGCTACCTCGCGCCGCGCCGCGCAAAGTAGACCATCCCTGCCGTAGCCAGCGCGGTGCCTGTGCACCACGAGCAGAGACGCCGGAACTTGACCACCTGTTTGACGCTGTTTGTGCTGGCCATGCTGGCGTCGATGGCCAGCTTCGCTTTGAGGCCAGCGCGCAGCAGGGGACGCTTCTTCCTCGTGCGGGTGGCAATCAGCAGCGCCATCGTGGTTCCAAAGCTCGCCAGACCCAGCAGCCCGTCGGGGATACCCAAAGGATGCGCGTCCTTGGAGCCGGTTATCTTGTCGGAATCAAAGAGCGCGCCCGGTGGGTCAGGCAAATGGCCGAGGACACCGGTCTGATGCAGAGCCACCGGCACCAGGCACGCAAGGGCTGCCCCGCAGCAGGCGATGGCGGCGTTGGTGTTGCTCTCGCGCCTCATGCCAACTTCCTTATGCCCAGAAAGCCGACAGCCAGCGCGGCGGCTCCCAGCGCGAGCCACTTGCGGTTGATGTTGGCTTCCACCTGCGGACTCCACGAGCACGAGCGGTCGTCGAAGGGGCCGCGCGCGCTGTGCGTACCCGGCACAAACTCCCACAGGTTGTTGGGGCGTGTGGCGGAGTCGGGCGTGGAACGCTGCTGCGCCTTGTATCCCGTCTTGCCGAGATAAATGTCGAGCAATCCCGGGATAAATTTCTGTCCCACGATAGCCTCGACCGTTGGCGTTCCCACCCAGTACTCGCGCCGGGGATAAGCCGCCTCAGCCGCGTGCAGCACAACCTTCGCCGCCACCTCAGGCTCGAAGATCGGGGGCACCGGCTGCGGTTTGTTGGGCAGGCGGCTCTTGACCCACGTGAACTGCATTGTGTTCATCGCCGGCATCTGCACAACGGTCAGCTTGACGTTGCTTTTGTCGTGGTGCAGTTCGCAGCGAAGCGAGTCAGTGAATCCGATGATGGCATGCTTCGAGGCGCAATAGGCGGACTGCAGTGGGATGCTCCGCACCGCAAGCGCCGAGCCGATCTGGATAATTGTTCCACGGTCGCGAGGCTGCATGCGGCGCAGCGCCGACATGGTGCCGTACACATAACCGAGATAGCAGACTTCGGTGACCCGCTTGTATTCCTCGGCCTTCATCTCCTTGACGGGGGAGAAGACGGAGGTCATCGCGTCGTTGACCCATACATCGATTGGCCCGAAGGTTTCTTCCAGCTTCGTTGCGGCGTCGTCGATTGCCTGCGCGTCGGTCACGTCCAGGGGCAGCACGAGAGCCTGACCTCCGAGGTGTTCAACCTCCCGCTTCGTGGCTTCGAGCGCCTCCGGGTTGCGTGCGATGAGTCCAATACGGCAGCCCTTGCTGGCAAAGGCGTGAGCAATAGCTCGCCCCAGGCCGCCGGAAGCTCCGGTGACCATCACTACAGAATCTGGTTTTAGCAAAATATATCTCCCATCTGTAGGACGGGAAGCGCAGCGAATCGAGATGCCCGGCTATTTCGCTTTCCTGGCCATCCGCTTGGCCAGATCGTTCAGCGTCGTTTCTTCCAGTTCTTTTTCGACCGCGCGCTGCGTGCGGCGAAAAACCTCTTCGAGCGTCCCCGCCAGCTTGTTCCCGGCCTTGTTTCCGGTGCCCGAAGAAGACAGCGTCGCGGTCAGGAGTGGCTCACTCTCAACGGCGCGATAGATGGCCGCAAGCGTGATCTCCTTGGGAGGTCGCGCCAGCCGTGAACCGCCGTTCGGCCCTTTGTGGCTCTCGATCAGGCCGGCCTGCCGAAGATGGGAGAAGACTCGCCTTATCACCACCGGGTTTGTCTTCAGCGCATCGGCGACGTCGTCTGAGGTGGCGAGGGAACCGGGCTCAAGCGCAAGAATCACCAGCGCGTGGATGGCGGTCACGAAACGGGTATTGGCAGCCATAAGTCACGCTACCACAGGACCCACTCCACCCGGCGCAGGAAGTGAGGTCGGAGCCGTGCTAGCATCGAAGATTCGGCACAAGGCCATTCTGGAGCTTTTGATTTGCATATTCTTTTTGTAGGAGACGTCTTCGGCAGCGCGGGCCGCCGCATTGTCCGCGAGCATCTGCACCATGTCATCGAGCAGCGCAGCGTCGATCTCGTGGTCATCAATGCGGAAAACTCCGCCGGCGGGTTCGGCGTGACCCCGGCGATCGCCGAAGAACTCTTCGACCTCGGCGCGCAGGTGCTGACCACCGGCAATCACGTCTGGGATAAGCGCGAGATCATCGACTACATGCAGTCTGTTCCGCCAGAGAGCAACGAGCGGCCGCGCCGCATCATCCGGCCGGCCAACTACGTTGCCGGAACGCCTGGCCATGGCTTCTACCAGGGAGTGCTGCCCAGCGGGCAGGAGTACGCCATCGTCAACCTGCAGGGCCGCGTTTTCATGGCGTCCAATGACGATCCCTTCCGCACCATGGACGAGCTGCTGAAAAAGATCACCGCAAAGGTCATCCTGGTCGACTTCCACGCCGAGGCGACTTCAGAAAAGGTGGCCATGGGCTGGTATCTTGACGGTCGCGTCACCGCCGTCCTCGGCACCCATACTCACATCCCGACCGCCGACGACCGCGTGCTCCCCAACGGAACCGCATACCAGACGGACGTAGGCATGAGCGGCCCATATGAGAGCGTCATCGGCGTCGAGCGCGAACACGTGCTGCAGCGTTTTCTCACCGGCATGCCAGCGAAGTTCGAAGCGGCGAAGGGCGACCCACGGATGGCCGCAACTCTCATCGAATGTGACGGCGCCACCGGACGGGCCATCTCCACCCAGAGAATGCTGCTGGGCGAGTGACCGCGGCCGGCCAAACTTTGGTGCTGCTTTTCCACATTTACCACAATCCCTTGTGTTGACCTTTCACGCGAATCCAGCCTAAGGTAGTAATACTTCACGGTTCCCGGCCTGCGAAGTTCAACTTCGGGGTCGGGGTTAAGAGGGAATCCGGTGGAAAATCCGGAGCTGCCCCGCAGCGGTGAGCAGGAACGAACGCTCCACTTACAGCACTGGTCCCCTGAGGATTGGGAAGCTGGAGCCAATAGGTAGCCTGCAAGCCCGAAGACCTGCCATGAAGGAACTCCACCCGCGCCTCCGAGGGAGAGGTTGGGCAGTGGCCGATTTTTTTTGCGGTCATTTCCCGCCCTGCCTGCGAGAGGCCGAAAGGTCGCTCGATGTCCGCTCTCCAGACCACGCTTGCCGACGTAGTCGAGAATTTTCCTCCTCCGCCAGAAACAGCCCCACAAATGCATGTGCGGAAGCGCAACGGGTCGCTTGAACCGGTGGATGTAAACAAGATTGTTCGCGCCGTGCAGCGCTGCTCCGCGGGCCTGCCCCATGTCGATGCGATTCGTGTCGCCAGCCGCACCATCGGCGGCCTCTACGATGGCGCGACCACCAACGAACTTGACTCCATCTCCATCCAGACGGCGGCGTCGCTGATCTCAGAGGAGCCGGAGTACTCGCGCCTCGCCGCGCGGCTGCTGCACGCCACGATCCTCAAGGAAGTTGCCGGTCAGAATCTTTATTCGTTTTCGCAGTCGATCGACTCGGGTGAGCGTGAGGGGCTGATCAATGCGACGACCGCTGCCTTTGTCCGCGCGAATGCCCGCAAGCTGAACATGGCGGTGGACGACAGCTTCTCCGACCGCTTTGAGTACTTCGGCCTGCGTACCGTCTATGACCGCTACCTGCTGCGTCATCCCATCACCCGCAAGGTTGTCGAGACGCCGCAGTACTTCTTCCTGCGCGTAGCCTGCGGACTGGCCCAGAGCATCGGCGACGCCATCAGCTTCTACCGGCTCATGGCCGAGCTAAGCTACCTGCCGAGCTCGCCGACCCTCTTCAACTCCGGCACCAGGCATGCGCAGATGTCTTCCTGCTACCTCATCGACTCCCCCAAGGATTCGCTGGACTCGATCTACGACACCTACAAGCAGGTAGCCCTGCTGTCGAAGTTCTCAGGCGGCATCGGCCTGGCCTTTCATCGCGTGCGCTCTGAAGGTTCGCTGATCAGGGCCACGAACGGCCTCTCGAATGGCATTGTGCCGTGGCTGCGCACCCTCGATGCCTCAGTCGCCGCTGTGAACCAGGGAGGCAAGCGCAAGGGCGCCTGCTGCGTTTATCTCGAGAGCTGGCACGATGACATCGAGCAGTTCCTTGAGATGAAGGACAACACTGGCGATCAGGCCCGCCGCACCTATAACCTGAACCTCGCAAACTGGATTCCTGACCTCTTCATGCGCCGCGTGGAAGCGGATGCTGCCTGGTCGCTCTTTGATCCGAAGGATGTGCCTCATCTCACCGACCTCTTCGGCGAAGAGTTCGACCGCGCCTACGAGCAGGCTGAAGCGCAGGGCATCTTCAAGCGGCAGATTAAGGCTCGCGATCTCTATGCGCGCATGATGCGCACTCTGGCCGAAACGGGTAATGGCTGGATGACCTTCAAGGACGCTACCAACACCAAGTGCAATCAGACCGGGCAGCCCGGTAATGTCGTCCATCTCTCCAACCTCTGCACAGAGATCACCGAGGTGACCTCATCGGCGGAGACGGCGGTCTGCAACCTCGGATCGGTGAATCTCGCCCGCCATGTCACTCCCCAGGGCTTCGACTTCGAGAAGCTGCGCGCAACCGTGCGCGAGGCCGTGCCCATGCTCGACCGCGTCATTGACATCAACTACTATCCCGTCACCCAGGCATCGGATGCGAACCACCGCTGGCGGCCGGTTGGCCTCGGGCTGATGGGTCTGCAGGATGTCTTCTTCCAGCTGCGGATGCCCTTCGACTCGCCTGAAGCGCGAGTGCTCTCCGCGAAAATCCAGGAGGAGATTTACTACGAAGCACTGTCGGCCTCCTGCGAAATCGCTGAGAAGAACGGCCCGCATCCCGCCTTTCAGGAGACGCGGGCAGCCCAGGGCAAGCTGCAGTTCGACCTCTGGGGCGTAACGCCCGAAGATCCGGCCCGGTGGGACGCCTTGAAGCAGCGCATCGCTAAGCACGGTCTGCGCAATTCGCTGCTGATCGCGATCGCTCCTACCGCAACTATTGCGTCGATTGCCGGGTGCTACGAGTGCATTGAGCCGCAGGTGTCGAATCTCTTCAAGCGCGAAACCCTCTCGGGTGAGTTCCTTCAGGTCAACCGTTATCTGGTCACAGAGCTGAAGGAGCGCGGCCTCTGGAAAGAGGAGGTGCGCAATCGCATCAAGCTCGCCGAGGGGTCTGTGCAGGGCATTGACGAGCTTCCTGAGGATTTGCGCGCCATCTATCGCACCGTCTGGGAGATTCCCATGCGCTCCATCATCGACATGGGCGCAGACCGCTCCGTCTGGATCGACCAGAGCCAGTCGTTGAATCTCTTCGCCGAGTCGCCCAACATCGGTCGCCTCAGCTCCATGTACATGTATGCATGGAAGCGCAGACTGAAGACGACGTATTACCTGCGCTCGCGGCCTGCAACCCGCATCGCCAAGACCACCGTGCAGAAAGCCGCCGTACCGGTCGCGGATGCAATCGCCTGTTCGCTTGAAAACCCAGGCTCCTGTGAAGCCTGCCAGTAGAGAGTTTTTCGGAGAAAATTTATGTCTGTTCAGACCCCAGTTTCCATCCTCGATCCGGGCCTTTCGCTCACGCTCCGGCCCATGAAGTACCCGGTGTTCTACGAGATGTTCAAGGATGGGATCAAGAACACATGGACGGTCGAGGAAGTAGATTTCTCGACCGATCTGGCTGACCTGCGCTCGCGCCTCACGCCTGCCGAGGTCCACCTCATTCAGCGCCTCGTCGCTTTTTTTGCCACGGGCGACTCCATCGTGTCGAACAACCTCGTCCTCAATCTCTACAAGCACATCAACTCGCCTGAGGCGAGACTCTACCTCTCTCGCCAGCTCTTTGAAGAGGCCGTCCATGTGCAGTTCTATCTGACGCTGCTCGACAACTACGTGCCTGATCCCGACGCACGCGCGGCGGCTTTTTCAGCCGTCGAGAATATCCCCTCCATTGCCAAGAAGGCGCAGTTCTGCATGAAGTGGATGGACTCGATCCAGCAACTCGACGAGTTGCGCACGCCGGAGCACCAGCGTCAGTTCCTGCTCAACCTGATCTGCTTTGCGGGCGCTATCGAGGGGCTCTTCTTCTTTGCCGCCTTCGCCTATGTGTACTTCCTGCGCTCACGCGGGCTGCTGCACGGCCTCGCTGCGGGCACCAACTGGGTCTTTCGCGATGAGAGCGCGCACCTCGAGTTTGCCTTTGAAGTGGTGAACACCGTCCGCAACCAGCATCCGAACCTCTTCGACGCGGAGATGGAGCGGCAGGTGGTAGAGATGCTGACCGAAGCAGTCGACTGCGAAACCCAGTTTGCGCAGGATCTGCTCTCGGGCGGTGTAGCCGGCCTTTCGATTCGCGAGATGCGGCAGTATCTCGAATATGTCGCGGATTCCCGCCTGGCACGCCTCGGCATGAAGCCGGTCTTCAACTCAAAGAATCCCTTCGGCTTTATGGAACTGCAGGATGTACAGGAGCTGACGAATTTCTTCGAGCGCCGCGTCTCCGCTTATCAGGTTGCGGTTGCGGGCGAAGTAGCCTTCCACGAAGACTTCTAGCGAGCCTACCGGGGAAGTGCGGCCAGCACTTCTCCGGGCTCAGGCCGTACCCTGAAGTCCGCATGCGCCTCAGCGAAGAGCACGGTGCTGTCCTGCGCGATCAGGTAGGTGGCGGGCAGCGGCAGCCTCCAGCTCTCATCGCCGTTCACAAACGGTACATTCACGAGCACGCTGCGCATGTACTGCCGGTAATACTCCGGCACCGTGTAGACAAGCCCGAACTGCTCAGCGACGGAGCATCCTTTGTCGGAAAGCAGCGGAAAGGGAAGCGAGTGTTGGCCTGCAGTGAAGTCGTTCTGGCGAACAAGCTGCGGTGCGACGCCGATGACCAGTGCGCTCCTCTCGCGCACCGTGGCGTACATCTCCCGCCATGCTTCCAGTTCAGTGATGCAATAGGCGCACCAGCGTCCGCGGAAGAAATTTACAATCAGCGGACCCAGTGAGAGCAGGTCGCTCGACCGAACCAGCCTTCCTGAAATATCGGGCAGGCTGAACTCCGGCGCCTTGGCCCCAACAGGCAGGATCTGATCTTCGATTCCAGTCGCAAAAAGTTCGGCGATGGCGCGATCGCTCGTCTCCAGCCGCTCCGGCTGCACAAGCTCCCGCGTATTCGTCGTGATCTGGTCGAGTTGGTCTTGAAGAATCAACATACTGCTTCCATTTCCATCAAGGGCGTCCGGACTTCATATCCGGCTCCTGCCCCGTCTTCCGATATCCCTGCCTAGCGCCCCATGCCCTTCATGCCGCCGAGGGAACCCATCAGTTTACGCTGCAGCATACCGCCCTTGCCTGCGCTCTTGAACATCTTGCGCATCTGCGCGTACTGACGCAGGAGCTGGTTAACCTCCTGCACGCTGGTGCCTGAACCATTCGCGATGCGCTTGCGCCGTGAGCCGGAGATGATCTCGTGGTTAGCCCGTTCTTTCTTCGTCATCGAGTTGATAATTGCCTCGACGCGTGTGAACTGCGACTCGTCCACCTGGTCGGCCATCTGCTGAATCCCCTGGAAGGGGCCGACCGAAGGAAGCATCTTCATGATGCTCTGCAGTGAGCCGAGCTTCTTGATCTGGCGAAGCTGATCGCGGAAGTCCTCCAGCGAAAAGCCGTCGCCGCTCAATGCTTTTTTGGCGAAGTCTTCTGACTTCTTGCGGTCCAGCTTCTCCTCGGCCTTTTCGATGAGCGTCATGATGTCGCCCATGCCGAGAATACGGCTCACAATGCGGTCGGGATGAAAAGGCTCAAAGGCATCGGGCTTTTCGCCCATGCCGATAAACTTCACTGGCTGGCCCGTCACATGGCGGATCGAGAGTGCCGCACCGCCGCGCGCATCGCCGTCCATCTTCGTCAGCACAATCCCTGTGAGCGAAAAGCGCTTGTGGAACTCATCGGCGGAGCGCACCGCGTCCTGGCCGGTCATTGCGTCCGCGATGAAGAGAATCTCCTGCGGGTTGAGCAGCGCTTTGAGCCGCTGCATCTCGTCCATCAGATCTTCATCGATGTGCAGCCGACCTGCCGTGTCCACGATGAGCGTATCGCAGCCGGTGATAATCGCCTCGCGCCGCGCCTCTTTGGCAAGCCGCTCCACCAGTGCAGTGCCTGCGGTCTCGCCCTTCAGATCGCCCTCGTAGAGGTTGGCCTTGATGGACTTGGCGACAATCTTCAGCTGCTCGCGGGCCGCGGGCCGATAGACGTCCACCGAGACCAGCATCGGACGGTGGCCGCCCTTTTGCAGCCATGCTGCCAGCTTGCCGGAGGTTGTCGTCTTACCGGAGCCCTGCAGGCCGGCCATCAGGATGACCGTCGGGGGCTGAGAGGCAAACTTGAAGCGAGCCGTGTCCTTGCCAAGCAACGCAATCAGTTCATCGCGAACGATCTTGATGACCTGCTCGGTGGGCGAAAGTGCAGTCATCACTTCCTGCCCCACAGCCCGGGCGCGGATGTGGTCAATCAGGTCCTTGACCACATTGAGGTTAACGTCGGCCTCAAGCAGCGCAACGCGGATCTCGCGCAGCGCCTCGCCGATATTCTCTTCTGTGATCGTGCCTTGACCGCGAAGACTCTTGAAGGCGCGCTGCAGCTTATCTGAAAGATTCTCGAACATGGGTAATTATTAGTTTATCAGCGCATTCCCCGGAGCCCCGGCCAAAACAGTCAGGCCGTCTTCTTTGCGGTGAACTGGTTATAGTCCGCCCGGATCGCCGCCTCGCGCATCGGCTTCTCGTGGAGCAGCAGGGAAGTCGCCTGCAGATGGGAATTCGCCTCAAACCAATCCTTCACCACATCGTTGTTGAGCAGGTTCAGAATCGCCATCAGCGCCATGCCCTGGTGGTGCGCCATCCACTCCCTGACAAGGCCCGGCTGCTGTGTCGATTGCGAATAGTCGATCGCCTCATAGAAGCCGTAGGCGCCGATCCATCCTGCCGATGCCATCCGGCGCAGGTTCTTGAGTGCCTCCACCGAATCGACGCCGAGCGCCAGGAAGGTCGAATAAGGCGAAATGACGGGCCCGGCAACAGCATCCCATTTGAGCGCAATCTGCGGAATTCCAAACGCCTGGTAGTGATAGTGGCCGGCATCGTCCTTCTGCGCATATCCGGACTCGGAGATGCCCCACGGAATTTTGTACTGTCGTGCGAATGCCCGCTGGATCTGCACAACGCCCGTAAGGGTTCGCGACATCAGCGTATCCGGGTAGCTGCGCATCCACAACGAAGGCATCAGGTACTCGAACATGGTCGCCGTCCAGGAGAGCAGCACGGGTATGCCGAATGCGATCGTATGCGTGCGGCCCATCTTGAACCAGCCGGCCTGGGGCATCTCGCCCTTGGCAATGGCGATGAACGCAGCAATGCGCGCCTCGGAAGAAATCATGTCGTAGGCGGCGTCGTGCAGCTTCTGGGGGCCGAGTTCATAGCCGATCGAGAGCATCTGTCGCCCTTCGAGCACCAGGAAGGCGAAATCCATCTCTGTCGCCAGGCGAAATGCCTCATCGGAAACAGCGTGAATCTGCGAGGCAAGCTTTTCCACCTGCTCCCGAGCGGTGATCAGAGCGCCGCGCAGCTGCTCACCCAGAACAATATCCTTCGAGCTTCCCTCAGGCGACGAATTGAGTGTCGCCCAGGTTCTCGCCAGCCGCTGTTCGAGCTGGTTGATGAACGCGGGTGTGTCTTCGAGCGAAGGAAGCGTCGCGTCCTTCAGGGCCAGCTGGGCCATGGCGCGCAGTGGTGCAAACTCCGGCAGCATCCACGGCAGGTAGTTGCGGACCAGCGTGAGAATTGCATCGATGCGCGTGCGAAGCTCACTTGTCCACCATGCTGCCTCCCCCTGCAGCGAAGCAGATTGGGTCACTGCAGCGAAGGTTGCTGAGAGCTCGGCATTCATCACCCAGGTGAGCCAGTCTTCGAGTGAAGCGGTCGCTTTCGGCAGTTGCATGCGGCTTAGTTCCGCAGGCGCGCCCTGTTGCTGCTTCAGCATCTCCCACACTTCCGTCAGACCTTCGAACGATTGGTGATCGAGCAGGGGCTTACGCAGCAGCGAGGCCGCTCCCGTCCGCAAGGTGTAGAGCGATGCTGCCAGATTTCCGCTATCGACCGAGGAGACGGTAGCAGGCATCAGCGGCTCAAGTGTCTGCGTGTTGTACCAGTTCAGCAGGTGGCCGCGATACATCTGCAGCCTGCCAAACGTAGTAAGGCTTGCCTGCGAAAGATGCGCAAACTCCGGCACCGTGATAAAGCCAAATTCGCAGGCGGCCTGCCGCGCATTGAGCAGCAATCCGAGATTGGTTGGCGAGACGCGGGCTGCCTCAAAGAGGCCCTCTTCCTCGACGTTATCCGGGATAAGGAAGTTGTGCCGTTCGCCGCCGAATTCATAGAAGTAGCGCCATATCCGCAGTGCATGCTGGCGCAGGAAGCGATCTTCCTCTCTGCTGAGGCGCTGTTTCTGCTCGCGGGGGGGATTGTTCAGCCACACCGTAATCGCGCTCGCAAATCCCCAGAGCAGCAGCACAGGCGCGGCCACCAGGATGGCCTCCGTGTTGAAGGCAAAGATGAGCGCGGCTATCAGCAGCGCGACTGCGGGAGATGCGGCCAGATAGCGGTCGACCGGAGTGCGGCGCGCCTTGTTCGATTCGGCTTCAGCGGCCGTCTCCCACTCCAGCAGGCGCTGCCCGGTGATGAACCTGCGAACCAGCGAGCGAATGATGGCGTCGAGAGAGAGCAGCGTCTCGTGAGGCAGAAAGACCAGGTTCAGCAGCGTGACGAAGACCGATTGCAGGAAGCCGCTGAACGCCTCGCCAACCGCACCCTCCTGCTCTGTAGTGAAGGCGTGTCCCATGCTGAATACCAGTTGCACCAGCGTGGGAATAAACATGAGCAGCAGCGTGACCGCCGTCCAGTAGAGCGCGCCGCCGGGGAGCCCGAGCCATCCGGCAATCAGCAGCGTAAACGTGAGAGGATTGACCAGCGACCGGCGAAGATTATCGAAGATCTTCCATCGGGAAATCGTCGAAATCGGATTGCGCACGTAGCGCCCTGATTCATCGGGCACACGCGAAAGCAGCCACTGGGCAATCTGCCAGTCGCCGCGCACCCAGCGATGTTTGCGACGTGTATAGGCGCTGTAGTGAGAGGGATAATCGTCAATCACCTCGATGTCGGTGACGAGTCCGGCGCGCGAATAGGCGCCCTCGATCAAATCGTGGCTCAGCAGGGAGTTGCGCGGGAAACGGCGATCGAGCACTGCGTGCAGCGTGGAAACTTCGTAGATGCCCTTGCCGGTAAAGATGCCCTCGCCATACAGATCCTGATAGACATCTGAGATCGCGCGCGTGTAAATGTCGAAGCCCGTCTGTCCTGAATAAATCGACGCAAGCCGCGACCGCGATGCAGATTGCACGCTCACCCCGACGCGCGGCTGCAGGATTCCATAACCCTCGGTAACAATGCGGCGCTCCGGGTCGATGATGGCGCGGTTGAGCGGATGCGCCATCGTCCCGACCATATTCTGCGCCGTTCCGCGAGGCAGCTGCGTATCGGAGTCGAGCGTGATGATGTAGCGAACGGAGTGGAGAACCTCCAGGTCGCCCGCCTTTACAGGAAAGGCATCAAAGATCCCCTCCAGATACTTATTCAGATCGAGCAGTTTGCCGCGTTTGCGCTCCCAGCCCATCCACACGCCCTGCCGCGCATTGAAGATGCGGCGGCGATGCAGCAGGAAAAAGCAGCCGGCCTTCGAGGAAGAGTACTCCGCGTTGAGTCCGTTGATGAGTTCAAGAGCGAGATCGACCATCGGATCGGTATCGTTTTCGCGCGGGCGCGTGACGGAGTCGGGCAGGTCCGTCAGCAGGGCAAAATGCAGGTTCGGATCAGGATTCGACAGATAGCGCATCTCGAGTTCACGCACCAGCTCGCGCACCTGCTTTTCATTCATCAGCAGAGTGGGAACGGCTACCAGCGTCGTGAACTCACGCGGAATGCCCTTGCTGAAGTCGAGCTTGGGCAGTGCACGCGCTTTGAAGATCGAAGTGACCGTGTTGTTGATCAAATCCACTGCGCCCTGGGTCGCCGGTAGCAGCAGCAGGAAGAATGCCCAGGTGAGTCCGCCGAAGATGGGATAGTTCGGCACCAGCGGCAGCAGAATGATGGCGATGAACAGCACGCTCAGAATCTCAATGCCGCCGATGAAGAAGTCGTCCGCGTTGTGACTGAACGTCATGCGGATACGATCGATCAGGCGCGGATGATAGCCTACCTGGCGCGCAAGCTGATCGAATCCCTTGTCGACGATGTAGTAGCCGACATGGGCGCGCTTCAGGTAGACGCGCGGGTCGGTGATCTGATTCTGCTGCCCCTGCTGGGCCAGCTTCAACACTTCAGCAGCAACCTCTTCTTCGGTGCGTTCGGAGTGCAGCGCTGTCTCAGCTATCTTCTTGCGGTAGCCTTCGCGGCTATCGAAATCCATCTTCGAATAGGTGTTCGCCGGATCCTGCTGGAGATAAGTGTCGAAGATAATCAGTGGCTCGGCGAGAGAGAGCCAGTCAGTGTGGCCGATGTCACGGAGGCTCTTGATGCGCGCAGACAGCAGGCCGGGCGGCCCTGTTTCGGCCGCGCCGGGCGAGTCGAGCCGCGCGCGCGCCTGCGCGAGAATCAGTTCCAGCAGAGAAAACTTGAAGTAGAGAGGCAGCGCCCACAGCTCTTCCAGCTCGAGCGGATCGACCTTCTGTACCTCATCGACATACATGCGAATCGCGCGATAATCCCAAACAGAATGGGCCGCCTCACAATAAGCTGCGCTCAAGGCGACGGCTCTTGGCTGGTCGCCCTGCGTCGGGTCGACCACCCGCGGCAGCTTCAACATATTCTTGCGCGAAGCCATGATTCCGATCACGACCGATCGCAGCAGGCGAGGGTTCTCGCGTATCTCAAGCAGCGGATCGGGTCCCTTGGAAGGGTCGAATGGAATGGCGTCGAGGTCACTGTAGAGCTTGTCTACAGCGGCACGCGCAGCCTGCGTGCGCGCCAGGAAGGGCGAAGATCCCTGTGGACGATGGGCGACATGCCACTGCAGTGCCGTGGCCCGTGCGTGGGCGCGCAGCTCGAGTTCTGGTGCGGGAAGTTGGGGGATGGTTGCGGAATCTGTCATGTGCTCCAAAAATAAAATCAGCGATAGCTTGCGGCCTGCATTTCAAACATCTCCGCATAGCGGCCATTGAGTGCCATCAGTTGCTTGTGGTCACCCTCCTCGACAAGCTGGCCACCGGCCAGCACGACAATACGGTCTGCCATGCGCACCGTTGAGAAGCGATGCGAAATCAGCAGCGCCATCTTGCCGGTAGTGAGCTCGGCAAAACGTTCAAAGACCTCCAGCTCGCTCTTCGCATCCAGCGCTGCTGTCGGTTCGTCGAGTATGAGCAGTTGCGCGTCACGAAGATAAGCGCGGGCCAGCGCAATGCGCTGCCACTCGCCTCCCGAGAGGTCAACTCCCGTTTCAAAGCGGCGTCCCAGCATCTGGTCATAGCCACCGTGCAGTTTTTTCACCACCTCGGCAGCCAGGCTCTTCTCCGCCGCCGTGATGATTTCGTCCTCTGTATGAGGAATCTCAACGCGTCCCACGGCAATATTCTCGCGGGCCGTCATTTCATAGCGCATAAAATCCTGAAAGATCACGCCCATTTCCTGGTGAAGATCGTCGAGAGAATACTCCCTCAGGTCAACACCGTCGAGCAGAATCTGTCCTTCCGTCGGGTCATACAGGCGCGTGATGAGCTTGACCACCGTAGTCTTGCCCTGCCCGTTTTCGCCGATCAGCGCAATCCGTTCCCCTGGCGACAGGGTGAAGTTGAAGTTCTTGAGAATGCGGCGCTCTGTGCCGGGGTAGGCGAAAGACACATTGCGGAACTCGAAGCCACGCTTGATGGGACGCGGCGCGGGCAGCGCATTCGGCTTCGATTGCACGGTCGGCTTCATGTCAAAGAAAGCGATCAGGTCGGTGAGAAAGAGCGCCTGATCGGCAATTCCTGAAGCAGTCGAGAAGACCTGCTGCAGATAGGAGCTGGCCTGCATGATCGAGTTGGTAATGAAGTAGAAGGTGCCGATGTCATACGCGCCATGGATCGCGCGCCAGATCACAAAGGCGTACGAGCCATAGTAGCCGCCGGTGCCGATGATCGACAGCAGCCCGCCCCAGAAGACCTTGCGCGAGGAGAGCGCAACGTTCTCGTCGTAAATCTCCTTGGAGAGCTTCGAGAAGCGCTCCGTCAGATATTCGCTGAGGTTGAAAAGCTTCAGCTCCTTGGCGGCTTCCTTGCTGCCGCCCACCTGGCGCAGGTAGTCCATCAGGCGCTTGGCCGGTGTCTGACGGAAGTTCTTTGCGTAGCCCAGGAAGGCGAAGTGGGTCTCACCCAGAAACGAGGGAAGCACCCCAACCAGCAGCAACAGCACCAGCAGCGGTGAGTAGCGAAGCAGTACCGCGGTAAAGATAATCGTGGTGACGACCTGCTGGAAGAGCCGGCCCATCGCCTGAATCATCGCCAGCCGGTCGGTCGCCTGCACCCTCGCCCGTTCCAGTCGATCATAGAACTCAGGGTTTTCGTAGGTGGTCAGGTCCAGCTGCGCAGCCTGCCGCATCACGCGAATGCTCACATAGTGCGTGTAGCGATCCGAGATCAGCGAGTCGAAGTAGTCGATCAGCCGCAGCAGAATGCCGGTGGTTATGGCAATCGCCGCTTCCAGCCCCACCATCCACCAGAAATGCGGTCGAAGCGGCTGGTGGTTGTAGACCTCCTGGATGCTCTGGATGATCCAGGCAGCGACCTTCGCTCCAGCCACCGGGCCAAAAGCAACCAGCACGCGCAGAATCATGCCCCAGGTAACGACCGCCTTGCCTGAGTTCCACAGGATCTTCAGGACAGGCGGCATGTTCCTCAGGGCGCTGATGCGCTCGCCCCAGGCGTTGTTTGTCTTCTTCTTGGTCTCTGTCTCTGTCATTCCGTGGAGGTGGTGCTGGCCGCACTGCGGCACTTTAGTTTATTGTGCAAGCTGTCCCGCTTATGCTGGTGGTGCGATGCAAGTCCTTTGTGGGATGTTGTTTAGCCCCGGAAACTTCTCCTGCGTCGCAGATATCCTGCGCCCTGGAGCACGAGAGTGCAACCGGCCAGTATCGCAAACGTCAGAACCAGCGGCAGCCTCTGTTTCTCAACCAACTGAAAAAGAATACCGTGCAGCACCACCAGCGCAAACATCCCATAGCTCCATCGCTGCAGCTTCTTCCAGCCCGGCGTTCCCAGCCGACGCAGGCTCCAGTCGTTGGAGGTGGCCAGCAGCATCGCCAGCAGCAGGCTTGCAATAAGGCCCGATTCATTGGCAAATCCAAACTGATCGTGACGCAGCGGAAAGGCATGGCGCTCCGGATGCTCATAGATGAAGTACAGCCACGGCCGTCCACGCAGATGCACATTGATTCCCACTACTGTGTGCAGCAGCCCCGTGATTCCCGCCCATATGCCGAGGTCGCGGCGAAGATCCTGCGAAACCGGCATCTTCTGCTTCATGATCGTCCGCCACGGCCCGACGGCCAGCGTGAGCCCGATCAGCGCGAGCGATACATACGCGCTCGACATGCTCACCTTGGAAATCCAGTCATGCCCGGGCAGTGAGCCGTAGAGCCCCGCCCCGGCCAGCAAAGAGACGATGGCGATTGGAAGATGGTGCCGAAGCAGCCTGAGCCGGAGGCGCTCTTTTTTTGCATCTCTCTTAGTGAGAGGCGTACTGATGCTCATTACTATCTCCTGGATCTCCCTGGCGATTGCTTTTTTGTGCGCGCTTGTCATTATCCTCGATGAACTGCGTCATCCACAGCACATGTGGATCATGAACATCGTCTGGCCTGCAACCGCGCTTTACCTCAGTGTATTTGCCCTGTGGGGTTACTTTCGCTACGGTCGCCGAATGGCCCGCGATGCGATGCAGCATAACAGCGCGATGCTGCATAACTCCGATACCGGCAAACGAAAACCGCAGTGGCATCAATATGCGATCTCGACCTCGCACTGCGGGGCCGGCTGCACCATTGCCGACATCTTCGCCGAGTCAGGATCTTTCGCCCTCGGTCTGACCTTGTTTGGCCTGAGCCTCTGGGCCAGCTACGCGGTAGATTTTGCTGCCGCATGGCTGCTCGGAATTGTCTTCCAGTATTTCTCCATCAAGCCGATGAAGAAGCTCAGCAGCGGCGAGGCACTCTTTGCGGCCGTCAAGGCGGATACGTTGTCCATCGTCGCATTTCAAGTGGGCATGTATGCCTGGATGGCTCTGACCTTCTTCGTCTTCTTTCCCTCGCCCCACCTCACGCCCAATGAGCCGGCCTTCTGGTTCATGATGCAGATTGCGATGGTGTTGGGCTTTGCCACTGCCTATCCGATGAATGTCTGGCTGGTCAGCATAGGAGTCAAAGAGGCAATGGGATGAGCGGCAGCGCCGCATTCGTGCAAGCGCAGCCTCGTGGCGGAACGGGTTCAGTCCCGTTTCGCCCGGGCGAGCGGCACCACCTGCACCGTTGTCTCCCGCATCTCCGCGAGAAAGCGATTCAGAATGGACCCGCGCAGCAGGATATCGAATCGAGAACGCGCGGACTGGCCGAAGACCACATGCGAAATGCTCTCCTGCTTCGCAAAGCGGATCAGCTCATCGGAAACATTCTTGCCTTTGAGCACGACTACCTTCGCGCCAAGCTCCCGCGCCATCCGCCTGTATTCTTCCAGTCGTTGATAGGTTTCGGCGTCGCTATGGCCGTTCGCGTTCCCCGGCGGCTCCACATAGACGGCGTACCAGTTGGTAGCGAGCCGGCCCGCAATGCGGGCGCCGGTGCGGATCAGGCGCTCCGTTCCCGGGCGCGATGAAAGGCAGACCATCACTTTTTCCGGCACCGGCGCCTGCTCGAGTCCCTGCACGCGGCGATACTCGGCGGCAGCTGTGCCCACCTGCTCTGCCGTGGTGCGCAGCGCAAGTTCCCGCAGCATGTTCAGATTGCCCTTGCGGAAGAAGTTGGCCAGCGCCTGCTCTATCTTTTCAGGTGCGTAGATCTTGCCGGCGCGCAGCCTCGTGCGTAGCTCATCCACCGTGATGTCGACATTCACGACCTCATCGGCGCGCCGGATCAGGGCATCGGGAACTGTCTCACGGATCTGCGTGCTTGCCGCGCGGGAGACGGCATCATTCAGCGTCTCAAGATGCTGAATGTTGACCGCTGTCATCACGTTGATGCCCGCATCCAGCAGCTCAAGCACATCTTCATAGCGCTTGCGATGGCGGGAGCCCGGCACGTTCGTGTGGGCCAGTTCATCCACCACCACGGTGTGCGGATGCCGCGCCAGCACTGCGTCGATGTCCATCTCGCGCAGCACCACGGAGCGATAGCTAACCTCTTTTTCCGGAATGACTTCCAGTCCGTCAATGAGCGCTTTGGTGTCCATGCGCCCATGCGGCTCAACCAGTCCAATCACGATGTCGAGGCCCTGCGCCTTCAGCGCATGCGCCTGTTCGAGCATCCGGTAGGTCTTGCCGACCCCTGGAGCAGCTCCGAGATAAACACGTAATCGGGCGCGCTCGGGTTGCGCCGCGACCGGGTTGGTCAGCTCAGCCATGTATCCATCAACCTATTTCTACTGGGCGCCGCGATGCAGTGACGCTGGCGATTGGCAGTGTGAAACTGAAAGTGGTGCCCTGGCCCAGGCGGCTTTCGACGGCGACCTGTCCGCCCAGCGACTCGACCAGCCTGCGCACCAGTGCGAGTCCCAGCCCTGTGCCATCTCCGGGGCCGCCTGTAAACCGGCCAAAGATCGAGGGCAGCCGTTCGGCCTCGATGCCCCGACCCGTATCGCGCACCTGGAACTGGATGCGGTCCTGTGCCTCGATCGCCTCCAGCCTGATCTGCCCGCCCGGCGGTGTATAGCGAAGCGCATTGCCGAGCAGATTGTCGAAGACACTCTGCAGCGCGCGTCGATCGGCGCTCACCAGCGATAGATCGGCAAAGGCCTTGATCTCGATCTCGATCTTGCGGGTTGCTGCTTCATCGTCCACCCGCTGGGCTGCCCGCTCCAGGATATCCAGGGGGCGCAGCCGCTCAATCTTCAGGTCGCGTCGGCCTGTCTCAAGTTCTGCCACTTCGATCAGGTCCGACATCAGGGTTTCAAGATTCTCGGTCTCCTGCTGCGCGCCGCCAAGGATGTCCATCTGCAGTGGGCGCAGTTCGCCGGCGTGACCTCGCGCCAGCGCATAGATGGCCAGGTGGAGCCGCTGGAGTGGGTCGCGCAGCTTCTGCGAGGCGACCGAAAGAAATCGCGTTTTGAAGCGGTCAATATCGCGCAGCTCCGTCACGTCTTCCAGCACCGTTACCGCGCCGAGCAGCTTGCCATCGCCGTCGCGCATGGGAGTCGTGCGCAGCCGGTAGCTGCGCTCGGCATCGCCGATGCGCATGGGCAGCAGCGCGGCTTCGCCTTCGCCTGCGAGCGCGCGTTGCATGGAGACTGCGCCGCGCACCGCCTCCAGGATCTTTTCGCCGCCCGGCGTGTTGGCCAGCGCCATGCGATCCGTGGCGGCCTCTCCCAGCAGCTGTGTTGACGCCTGGTTCAGCTTCAGCACCCGCCCTTTCGCGTCGGTCACGATGATCGGCTCGAAGATCGACTGCAGCACTGCATCGCTCAGCTGCTGCTCCATCTGGCGTCGTCCGGACTCGGTTTCGCGCAGGTCGCGCAGGCGCACCGCCATGCGGTTGATCTCAGAGGCGATGATTCCCAGGTGGTCTCCCGAGCGCCACTCCACCCGATGTTGCAGATCGCCTTGCCCAATGCGCCGCGCAGCCATCGCCACCCCGCGCAGCGGCAGGATCACAAACAGCAGCATCACCGCGCAGATGGCGATTGCCGTAACGATGCTTGCTCCTGAGGCAGCGATCAGCCGCGCGCGCAGCGACTCACGGGAGGCCTCGATCTGCGCGTTCTCTGTGGAGCGCAGGTTGGCCACATCGCGCAGCGCATGCGCCACCGTGCGATCGATCTGCTCCAGTTCCTTCTGCAGCGCTTCGAGCGGCATCCCTGTCATGCGCAGCGTCAGCTCTGCATGCTGCCGGCTGACCGCGTCGATTGATGGTGCGGAGCGGAGCGACCCGAGGACTGCCCGCGCTTCGTCTAGCCGCTGTTGCGAGATAGCGCTTTGCAGGGCCAGCGCGTGCATTCCCGAGCGCGACGGGGCGGCTACGAGCCGGTCGGCGAGCACCTCCTCGCGGGCCACTGAGGCCTGCGCCGCGCCCAGCGATCCAAGTGCCGTATCCGCCCGCTGCTGTCGCTCATCCAGGGCTCGCAACTGCACGAAGGATGTGCGCACAAGTAGGCCGAGTCCTGTTACCAATGCGATAACAAGCAGGCAGCCGAGCGCTAATCTTTGATAAAGACTCATGGGTCAGGTCGTGGCTTGCTGCCAGTACCCTGAGGTTAGAGTGCATGCCGCGAGGATGCAAGTTTGCGCTCCGATTTCCCCTTGCCGGGGCTATTTGAGCTCGCAGACCTGCGCGCGGGAGTTGCGATACGGGCAGTGAAGCCCGGTAGGAGTATTCGCAGCCAGCAGCACCCACGTGACGCCCGCCGGCCTCAGCCGGGCAATGCGTTCTGCGTCCGTCCAGTGGTCGATGCCTGATTCCAGCTCCCGCTGCGCCTTCCATTGAGGGGCAAGGGCAGGGAAGATTGCCGCCACCCCGCCATCTTTCAGGTGATCCGCAAGCACCCCGCGCTCTGCAATCGCGCGGAATCCCTGGGTGTCTTCATCGCTCGATGCCGTGTAATCCGGATCGATGGCGAAAAAAGCGTCTTTCGGGGTATTGGTGCGGATCCACAGGAAGGCCTGTTTCCACCGGTTCTGCGGGTGTGCTCCGGGCCACTCCACGTGCCGCGACGCAGGATAGGTTCGCATCTGGACCGCAAACATCAGCACCGCGAGCCCGGTGAAGAGGACGGCCATGCTCCACCGGTTGCGCTCCCCGGCAACGTAGGCCAGGTAGCCACCCAGCATCAGCAGCCCCGCCAGGTAGATCATCTGGTAGTTGCGAAGCAGTTGCACCCGGGCCAGCAGTAGGCTTCCATTCGTGTGGACAAAGCAGGTGCAGATCGCCACCGTCACGCCGCCCACCACAATGCACGCCAGGCAAAGGTCCCGGATCGGCTTCGAGGCAAGGCGCAGGGCAAACCCCATCAGCACCAGCGGCAGCACCAGGCCAGAAATCTCAAACCACTGCCACTGCGAAAGGAAGAAGTAGCTGCGGCTCAGCGCCGCCTCGCGATAGCCGTCGGGATAGCTCGCGTGCAGAGTGAGGACAAAGATGGCGCCCGAGGCCACAAACGCCGCGAGACAGGCGCCCGCCAGCGTCCGCAGGCGGCCGGTGTCGATCCAGTGGAAGGTCAGCAGGAAGGCGCCCGCATAGATCGCCATCAGCGGGTGCATCGCCGCCGTCAGCGCCAGCCATAGCACTGTCCGCTTCCACGACCTGTCGATCACAGCTACGAGGGCAAAGACGGAAAAGGGGGTCGAAAAGGAGCGCGCCGTCAGGTAGGGGTCCATCAGCGACAGCGCTGTGCCGGCCACCGGCATCGTCATGCAGGTGCAGGCCGCCAGAGTCGCGCCCCATCGGCCCAGCGAACTCTGAAACAGCCTCGTTGACAGGGTGTAGCACGCCAGCAGAAACACAAACAAGGAAGCCATATATGCCGCGAACAGCAGCGGCTCGAGCGGCAGGTGAAGATATCGCACCACGCCCGCGAAGAGATGGGCAAACACCGACAACTTGGTGTGCGTGGTGATAAAGACAGAGTCACTGCCGTACATCCCCGGATGCACCATCTTCTTGATGCCCGCGACATAGATGGCCGCATCATCGGCATAAGGGTGATATCCGTGGATGAGCAGAGCCACCGGGCTCAGCAGGGTAACTGTTGCAACCGCGTCGCGTGCGCTGACGGCAGGTCGCTCCAGGGTCAGAATTGCGTTTTCGACCGGCGCGGTCCAGGAAGCCAAAAAAAGTGCTCCATTACATAAATTTATTGATTACTTGACTGATAGACGCAGCCCTTGGTCAATGGGAAGTATGAACGTGAATTTTACGCCTAGTCTAGCGGACAGATGAAAATTCTGTCATAGGAGCAATTTGCCTGCAGAAGGCATGGAAGGGAAGGCTTGGAAGTGGACGCTTCCGGCAGAGCGGCCTCGTCCACTTCAAGGCATTAGTGTTTGCGATAACAGGTAAGCGCGTCTTCCAGCCGGATCACTCCTTCAAGCGTACCCCTGCTGGCCCTGTTTTGAATTGGCAGCAGGGGCCACCGCGGAAAATAGGGCAACACGCTGTCGAGCGGCATATCGGGGAACAGTGCCGGTGTCCTGTCCGACTTCACAGCCTTTTCCATGGGCGTATTTCCGGCCAGCGTTGCCCGGGCGGAGGTCAGTTCCTCCACCGTCATTGCAAACCATGATCCGTCCCACAGCCGCACCAGGAACTCTCTGGAAGACGACTCTCCCAGCAGCGCCGCCACATCTTCGATCGACTGATTGCCGCGGACAATCGGCACATCCACAGGCTGGAGAGCGTCTTCAATATGGACAATGATCTCTTCTCGCTGCTCCTCCATGGAGGGCAGATCGAGGCCGTCCTGATGCGTGAAGACTTCGAAGATCGGTACCGGCTGCAGGCTGCGAGCCAGCAGGTAGGCGATCGTGTTCGCCAGAATCACCGGCAGGACAATCGAGTAATTTCCGCTCACCTCAAGCACCATGAAGACAGAGGTCAGCGGCGCGCGCAGAAATGCGGCAAAGAGCACGCCCATGCCCACCAGAGCATAAGAGCCGACCGATCCGGTGAAGTGCGGAAAGAATAGCTTCTCAAACGAGCCGATCGACGCTCCCAGCATGGCCCCGACAAAGAGAGTCGGCGCGAACATGCCACCGGGGGTCCCGCTTGAGAACGAAATGGTCGTCGCCAGCAGCTTGAAGACAGCGAGCGCCAGCAGCAGCTTCCACGCGAACTGCCCGTGCATCGCCTGGTCGATCACCTCATAACCCGGACCCATCACCTGCGGCAACCCGAGAAAGCCGATTACCCCCACGATCAGCCCGGCAATTCCGGGCTGGCAATAGAGGGTCCAGCGCGGCAGGGTACGCAGCCGCGGCCGCAGATAGCCGAGCGCCTTTGAGAAGACAAGGGCGAAGAGGCCGCCGACGACACCCAGCGCCGCGTAGGCAATCAGTTCCCGAGGGTCACGCAGCGTCACCGACGGGATGCGGAACATCGGCTCCGATCCCCAGAACCATCGCGCCACCACCACGCTTGAGATTGCGGAGAGCACAATCGAGCCCAGCACGGCCGCGCTCCACTGGCCAATGACTTCTTCAATAACGAACAGGATCGCCGAGATCGGAGCGTTAAACGCCGCCGCCAGGCCCGCAGCCGCGCCGATCGGGGCAAACAGCCGCATGCGCTGGCGCGAGAGGTTAAGCCGCCGGGCCACTATTGAGGCGACCCCGGCGCCAATCTGCAGCGACGGGTCCTCAGGCCCCAGGGAGTGCCCGCAACCGATCGCCAGGGACGAAGTGATGAACTTCCCGATCACTGTCTTGAACGAGATGTACCCGTTGTAGATATAGAGCGCAGCCTTGGTCTGGTTGACCCCGCTGCCGCGTGCTCCCGGGAAAAATAGTTGCACCAGCGCGGCTACAACAATTCCCGCGATGGCCGGTACAAAAAGAAGCCGGTACTGGCCCGGGTGTGGCGCTGACCCGAGAGTGAGAATCTTGATCCACTCGATCGCTACCCGGAAAGAAACGACCAGCAGGCCCGACAGCACCCCGATGAAGATCGCCAGTACGAGAAAAAGACGCTCATCGCGTGTCGGCGCAATCTTGTGCAGGTCCAGCGTGGTAGGCGGCTTGGGGGATGGCGACGACTCGAGCGGCTGCACTCCGGGCGTGCTCATTGGGGCCCCAGCATTCCCGGCCCTGCCGCGACCAGGTCGGGGGCCTGCGCAATCTTCAACAACAGTGCGTCATCGCCTGTGGGCGCGCCGCAAGACTGGCTGGTGACTTTTTCGGTTTCGTAGACGAGCTGCATCATGGTTTGTTCAAGCTGTGGGTCGCGCTCCAGCGCGTTGATCGTAGATGTTGCCGGCGTCTGCTGCCATTGCGTCGCCAGCCCTTGCAACGGAGCCGACGTGTTGTTTTGTGCCAGACAGCTCGTCAACCGCGCAAAAGCTGTCTTTGCATTGTAGGAGATGCGGGTAGCGCGCTCTTTCACTCGCAGGCTGGGCAACGGGTAGAGTTCCAGGATGCGTGTACAGTCGGCCAGCATCTCGCGATTGGCGTCCCGGGAAGATTCCGCCTCTTTGGCAAAGTCAGGGTTGGTGATGGCCCGCTCCAGGTAGCTTCTAGCCTCGATGAAGCGCCCAAGCTCGAAGGCCGTCCTCGCCGCGCCCTGCAGCGCCGCGAGGCGCACATGGTGGCGGGTGAGCATGCCGCGGTAGAGGACAAGGGCATCTGCGGGATATTGCGCCTGCTCCAGCAGATCAGCAATCTGCAGCTTCACCGCTACGTCGTCGGGGGCGTTGCCCGCGGCCACCAGCAGCTGCGACCGCGCCTCATCATAGCGCTTCAGTCCGATCAGGTAGCGAGCCATCTCCAGGCGCACCTCGCGCCTGCGAACATAGCCGTCTCCCTGCCAGGTGCCGTCCATGGCCGATTCATAATGTTCAAGCGCGACATTCGTGCTTCCTTGCCGCGCGGCCAGCCTCGCCAACTGCAGGTTGATCATGCCGTTGCCCGGTTCTGACTCGAGCAGCGTGTTGAAGTAGGCCAGCGCCTCCTGCGTGCGCCCGCTCGCTGCCAGCGCCTCGGCCAGTTCAATCTGCAGTCCGCGGTTGCTCGGCGCATAGGCGAGCGCCGAGCGCAGTGCCTCAATAGCGTTCTCCGGGTGGCCGGAGTTCAACGCCGTCTCGCCCCGCATCCGCCACCTCTCGCCCAGTTTCTGCCGGTGCTGAGAAAACGACCGAAAGAGCAGCAGGGTAAGGGTGAAAAGGACTGCAGTGATAGCGAAGAGGCTGAGAAGCGCGATCGCATCGCGGACAATCAGGCGCTGCTTCTCCGCTCGCTCTTCCGTGCTGAGCGTTGTTCCAAAGTGAAGTGCTGCCATCAGGGAATACTTTATCCTTATCCTTCAGAACAGTGCTGAAACTGTCGTAATTGTACAAAGATGCATCCGAGTCGATTATGTATGGTCATTGCGACCGGAACTTCCCGGCAAAGATAGCGCCCGCGGGAGTAGCATAACGTTCACGGGAGTACTTCACATGGAGAGACGCGACTTTCTGAAATCGGCTGCTCTGGCAGCGATGGCGACCGCAGTCCACAACCGTGCTGACGCGGCAGGCACTCACAATGGCATCCCCTACCGTACTCTGGGCCGCACCGGCGCAAGCGTCTCCATGGTCGGTATCGGCGGCCACCACATCGGACGCAACACTGTACCCGCAGAGGAGGCCACGCGCATCGTTCACACGGCGCTCGACTCCGGCATCAACTTCCTCGACAACTGCTGGGACTACAACGACGGCGTAAGCGAAGAGCGCATGGGCGTTGCTCTGCAGGGCGGCTATCGGCAGAAGGCCTTCCTGATGACCAAGCTGGACGGGCGAACCGCGCAGCTGGCGCAGCAGCAGCTGGAGCAGTCCCTCAAGCGGTTGAAGACCGACCACATTGACCTTATCCAGATCCACGAAGTGATCCGCATGACCGACCCGGAGCGCGTCTTCGCTCCCGGCGGCTCCCTCGAATATCTCCGCAAGGCGCGCGAGCAGGGTAAGGTGCGCTTCATCGGCTTCACCGGGCACAAGAGTCCTGAGATCCACCTTCACATGATTGAAACTGCCACGAAGCACGGCTTCACATTTGATACGGTGCAAATGCCGCTCAACGTCATGGACGCTCATTTCGACAGCTTCCAGAAGCTCGTCATTCCCGTGGCTCAGAAGCTCAACATGGGCATTCTCGGCATGAAACCGATGGGCGACGGCATCATCCTGAAGAGCAACGTCGTCACCCCGGTCGAGTGTCTGCAGTACGCCATGAACCTGCCGACCAGTGTCGTCATCACCGGCTGCGATTCGATGAAGATTCTGAACCAGGCCATCGACACGGCTAAGAATTTCCATCCTATGAATCAGGAGCAGGTCAGCGCTCTGCTCGCGAAGACTGAAACAGTGGCCAAAGGCGGTCAGTTCGAGCTCTACAAGACATCGCACAACTTCGATGGCACTTACAAGAATCCGCAGTGGCTGGGCTGAGGGTTTTATGGATTTAAGCGAGAAGCATCTTAAGCTCAGGCAGCGTCTCGGCGAGTTCGATGGCTTGTTGATCGCCTACTCCGGCGGCATCGACTCCGCTTACCTCGCCTTCGTCGCCCATCAGGTGCTGGGCGACCGGGCCCTCGCCGTCATTGCCGATTCCGCAAGTCTTGCGCGCAGCCAGTACGGCGATGCCATTGCTTTTGCCCATGAGCGCGCCATTCCTCTCAAGACCATCGAGACGGATGAGCTCGAACGCGAGGACTATGCGGCCAATGGCGCAGACCGCTGCTTTCACTGCAAGGATGAGCTCTTCACCGTACTCGAGGCCGAGCGCCAGCGCCTCGGTTTCGCTGCCGTTGCTTATGGCCTGAATGTGAACGACAAGCAGGAGTTCCGCCCCGGCCAGCGCGCTGCATCGGAACATCGGGTCGTCGCGCCTCTGGCCGATGCAGGCCTGACCAAAGAGGACATCCGTGCCCTCGCGCGCGAGGCCGGTCTGCGCATCTGGGACAAGCCCGCCTCGGCCTGTCTCTCGTCCCGCATCGAGTACGGCCGCCGCGTTACGCCGGAGGCCTTGCGCATGGTGGAGGATGCCGAGGATGCCCTGCGTGCGCTGGGCCTGGTCCGCTTCCGCGTGCGCCATCACGGCACGGTTGCCCGTGTAGAGATCGCGCAGGAGGAGCTGGCCGCTGCACTCAATCCTGCCACGCTCAAGCAGATCGGCCAGGCCGTGCGATCCGCTGGCTTCGCATATTCCGCTGTTGACTGTGATGGCTACCGCTCCGGTTCCATGAACGAGATTCTTCCTGTCGAGTCGCTGACGGCAGCCTTGAGAAAGTAAATACCTGATGATGAGAGTTGGATACATTGAGTGCTTCGCTGGCATCAGCGGAGACATGTGGTTGGGCGCGCTGGTTGACGCAGGCGTCTCACGCAAGCTGCTGGAAGAGACTGTTGCGGCGTTAGGCATCGGAGCGGAGTTGCGCTTCACCTCCGTGAGCCGCAGCGGCATCCAGGCCACCAAGGTAGATGTGCTCGTCGATGGCAAGCCTGCTGAGCTCGCGGCCGCCGGCCATTCTCATGAGCATTCGCACTCACACGATCATTCGCACGAGCATAGCCATTCTCATGAGCACTCGCATCCCGTGGAGCATAAGCACGAGCCCCATGCCCACGATCACACGCATAGTCACGATCACAAACACGATCACGACCATGCCCATACCCACGGTCGCAGCTGGCGCGAAATCCGAGAGCTGCTCTTGCACGTAGCTCTGCCCGAGGATGCGCGCAGTCTTGCTCTGCGCGCCTTTGAGCTGCTTGCGCATGCCGAGGCGCGAATCCACAACACTCCTGTTGAGACCGTCCACTTTCACGAAGTAGGCGCAGTCGACACCATCGTCGATATCGTCTGCGGCGCGGCAGGGCTGCTCTCGCTCGGCATTGATCGCTGGGTCTGCTCGCCAGTGAATACCGGCAGCGGCTTTGTCGAGTGCGCGCACGGCAAGTTTCCCGTTCCCGCACCGGCCACCGCAGAGCTGTTGAAAGGAGTTCCCATCTACGCGGCCGGTCCCGCCGTGGAAATGGTGACGCCCACCGGTGCGGCTATGCTGCGCGCGCTTGGCTGCAGTTTCGGCGACCCCGGCACGATCACCGTCAGCAGCATTGGCTACGGAGCGGGCAACCGCAATCCAGATCGCTTTCCCAACGTTCTGCGGCTGAGCATCGGCGAGGCGGCAGCGGCTTCACGCACGCCTTTTAAGACGGATCGGGTCACCGTGATCGAGTGTGCGCTCGATGACACAACCTCGCAGCTCGTCGCGCATACCATGGAGCTCGCAATGAAGCAGGGCGCGCTCGATGTCATGTGTGCGCCGGTCCTGATGAAGAAGGGCCGCATGGGCAGCCTGCTCACGATTTTATCCAGGCCCCAGGATGCTGCCGCCATGCAGGCGTTGCTGCTCCGCGAGACGACTACACTCGGCGTGCGCTCACGCGAAGAAGAGCGCGCCGTGCTTGAGCGCAGCTTCGTTGCAGTCGAGACGCCGTACGGACCCATCCGCATCAAACTCGGCATAAGCGCCGATGAGGTCTGGAACGCAATGCCCGAGTATGAAGATTGCGCGCAGGCGGCGGCACAACATCACGTCGCGCTCAAGCAGGTAATGCAGAGCGCCCTGGCAGCATTTGCTGAAACAAAGGCGGAAGCATGACTCGTGAAACGATCCTTGAACTACTCCTCAGAGTGCAAAACGGCGGCGTAGCACCCGAGGAAGCCTTGTCCCATCTTGCCAGGCTGCCTTTTGAAGATGCAGGCTTTGCCAAGATTGACCACCACCGCTCCCTGCGGCTCGGCTTGCCCGAGGTGATCTACGCCGCCGGCAAAACGCCGCAACAGGTCGGCGAGATCTTCTATCGTATGGCCGCGGCAGGCAGTGATGTGCTCGCCACGCGGGCCGATCACGCAGCGTGGGAGGCGGTGAGACAGCTTATCCCCCACGCGAGTTACCACGAGCAGGCCCGAATCATCGGCCTGCGCCAGAACGCCCTCGCCGCCACCTTCGGCCCTCTGGCCGTCATCTGCGCCGGCACCAGCGACCTGCCCGTTGCTGAAGAAGCAGCCGTCACCGCCGAATATCTCGGCGTCGAGGTCGAGCGTGTTTATGACGTGGGTGTAGCGGGCCTGCACCGTCTCCTCGCGCAGGGTGACGTGCTGGGCCGCGCCTGCGCTGTCATTGTTTGCGCCGGCATGGAGGGAGCGCTGCCGAGCGTAGTGGGCGGACTCGTAGCAGCGCCGGTCATTGCGGTTCCCACCAGCGTGGGATACGGGGCAGCCTTCGGCGGTCTCGCAGCGCTTCTTGGCATGCTCAACTCCTGCTCTCCCAACGTCACGGTCGTCAATATCGACAACGGCTTCGGCGCAGCTTACGTCGTGGCGATGATGATGCGCTCCGCGACAAGGCAGACAGTGCGGCTCCAGGAGGCGTCCCTGCAGGAGCTGTAGCTAACCTTTTCCCTCGCCGCGAACATCCTAACTGCTGCTATGGCCTCTACCGTCTGGAAGGGTTACATCTCGTTCGGTCTGATCTCCGTGCCGATCCGCCTCTTCACGGCTGCGCGCGAGCAGCATGTCAGCTTCCACCAGATCCACGAGGTCTGTGGCACGCGGGTTCGACAGCAACTCTTCTGCCCTACCTGCGAGCGTGTCGTAGAACGCGACGAGCTGGCCAAGGGCTATCCCGTTGACAAGGATACGAATGTGCTCGTCACCAACGAAGAGCTCAAGGCGCTTGAGGCCGATTCCTCGACCGTCATGGAGATTGTGCAGTTCGTCAAACTCAGCGACGTCGATCCCATTTACTACCAGACCTCCTACTTCAGCGTTGCCGAGGAGCCCGGCCGCCGCGCTTACGCGCTCATCATGCAGGGCATGGAGCGGCTCAACCTCGGCGCCATCGCACGCATCACTCTGCACCAGCGCGAACAGGTCGTGATGATTCGCCCGTATGAGGAGGGGCTTATCCTGCATACGCTCTACTACCCTGAGGAGGTTCGTGAGATAGCTGAGTATGGAAAGCAGGAAGAGATGAAGCTCAGCCCTCAGGAGGTCCAGCTGGCCGAGCAGTTCATGAAGCAGCTGACCTCTGCCTTCGATCCCGACAAGTTCAAAGACGAGTATCAGAGCCGCGTCGAACAACTCGTCGAGAGCAAGGGAGCTGGCAAGCCAATCCCGGCAGGCGAGCCGCCTAAGAGGCATCTGGCGCCGGTGATTAACCTGATGGATGCCCTCAAGAAAAGCATCGAGAAACGTGACGAAAACGCCACCCCCCGAAAGACACCCCAGAAAGCCGCCGCGACCGCGCGGCGCAAGCGCGCCAGCTAGAGGTAACCAGCAAAAAGGTTACCTTTGCTCCGATTTTTCCTATAACTAAATATGTTCAAGTTGTGACTCGCCAAGTCTGTACGGAGCCATTCATAATCGCACGACTGTTGATGGTTAGGCTTGCCAGCCCCGATGGAGCGGCAAGGCTTCGATAGAAGACTCGAAAGGCTGAGTTAACCCGTATGTTGAAAGATTTGCTTGTTGCTGCCGTGGTCTTGTTTGTGGGGTTCGTAGCCGGAGGGTTTCTCTGGCAGGCGATCGATACAGAGAACTTTCCTGATGTCCCAGCCTGGTGTCGTCCAGCGTGGCTCATGAGCCTGTCGTTTGCCTTCGCATCGCGCGGCCGGGGCGAATCTGAGGCAGCGTTTCCCAGCGATCATCACATTGAGGTTATGACCTTCGAGAAGTCCACTCGCAAGGGCAAGGCCAAGGGCCGCCACATCACTCACACGCGGTAAGCCACGCGCCGAGCAGCGGTTGGCCTACCTCGCGCCGTTCTCTGCCTGGTTCTTACAGGCGACTCCGTCTTTCATCACAACGTAGACTCTCTTCATCTGGATCGTTTCGTTCAGCGGGTCCCGGCTGCTAAAGGCGGCTGGACTCTTCAAGGAAGCTGGGCAGGCTGTCGCGGAAGGACTGCTCCCGGCGCCAATGGTCAAAATCCTCCAGCCGCTCCTGCAGGCTGGTGCGGATGTGTTCTGACAGCACTCGTTTCGCGGCTTCAGGGTTTTGCTGCACCACAGCATCCAGCACCTGTTGGTGCTGTGCGTGAATCTTGGCCAGCAGTGGCGCCTCGTGACCTCGCCGGTGAATCGAGAAGATCCTGACCAGCAGGCGCATTTCGTTCAGCACCTTCTGGATGCGACTGTTATGCGCCATGCTCATCAGCATGGAGTGAAACGCGAAATCGCTGGCCAGAAACCGGTTCATCTGCTCATCGTTCAAGGCGCTGTTGCCAGAGGTCTCCAGTTCTTTCCGGAGCACCATCACCTCGTCGATAAATTTCTGCAGCCGTTCCCGGTCCGCCGCATGCAGTCTGGTCGTCGCCACTTTTTCAATGACGTAGATCTCCAGTGCCTCGCGCAACTCGTAGAGCTCGATCATGTCCTGACGCTGCAGTTGAACGACGAGAGTCGTGCCCGTGGGCAACTGTTCCAGCAGTCCTTCAGCCACCAGCTGGCCGATCGCCTCGCGGATTGGCGTCCGGCTGCTGTTGAGTTCCTTGGCAAGCAGCAACTCTGAGATCGCCGACCCTGCCTTCAGTCGTCCGCTGCTGATGTGCGCCTGAATATGCTGGTAGGCCCGCTCGCGCATCGTCAATGGCGGACGCTTGGCGCCGGCTTCCGGCCTGGAGCTCTTCCTCGATTGCGGGCGTCCGCGCGGCATAGCACGAAGATACACGAAGACCTTTCGCGCATGCAGCAAGCCCCGGTCCCGTCTGCTGTGCTGCCTTACGCTGCAGGCGCCTGCGCGGATCGCGTGCGTACGGTGCGGGCGTTGTAGAAGAGCAGCATGCTGAGCATCAGGTAGATCAGCGACGTAGCGCTGAGGCTCGCGCTCATCCCGTAGCGCGCAGAGCCGAGCGCCACCGCAATCGGCGCGAAGCCGCCACCCAGCCACCCCAGCGAATTCATCAGCCCCGCTGCCGATGCACGCAGCTGTGTGGGAACCACATCGTAAAGTGAGGCGAAGATGTTCGAGTCATACACTCCCTTGCAGTAGCCAAAGCCGATCATCGCCGCAATCAGCAGCGATACGGAAGCCGCCCGCCCCGTCAGGAAGAGAAACCCGACTCCCGCCACCATGCCGAGCGCCTGCGTCAGCATGCGCCCTCCCGCATGGCGATGGACGAGTTTATCGGCCAGCATTCCTCCCGTGATCACGCCGAGCACCGACGCCAGTTGCAGGTAGAGCGTTCCAGTCACTCCGGCCATCCCGACAGTCATGTGAAACTTCGTATGCAGCAGGGTCGGCAGCCAGGTCATGAACGCCATCGCGACGAAGTTGGCTCCGATAAACACCACGATCAGCCGGACGACACGAGCATCGCCAAGCAGCATCCCCGCCGTGCGCAGCAGGCCTGTATCGCCCGCGGCGACAACTGGCTCGGGCAGCGCGCCGCCAGCATACGCGCCATCCTCGCTGAAGAAGACGAATGCCACGCCCACCGCCACGGCTACACCCAGTCCTCCGAAGAACAGGAAGCTGCTTCGCCACCCCAGATGCTGCCCCATGATTCCTGCCAGCGACCCGCCGCCGATGCTTCCCAGGTACACAGCCGATTGATGGATCGACATCGCCCGCGACCGCGTCTCGGGCCCGTGCCAGCTGCTGATGAGCGACATGGCCGCCGGAAAGTAGAATGCTTCGCCCAGCCCGCTCAGTCCTCGCAGCACCGCCAACTGCATGTAGCTATGCGCCAGGCTGGTCGCAAACACCAGCACGATCCACAGCAGCAGCCCGCCCATGATCAGCCATCGGCGCGACCAGCGGTCTCCCAGCCATCCCGCCACCGGCCCAAACAGCGCATACATCCACATGAATGACGAGCCGACAATCCCCAGTTCCAGGTCGCTCAGGTGGAGCGAAGTCTTGAGCAGGGGGAACAGCGAGAAAATCGCCGAGCGATCTGCATAGTTCAGGAAGCAGATAAACCACAGCGTCGCCACGACCAGCCACTTGTAGCCTATCCTCGATCCTTGCATCTTTACCTTTTTACACGCATGCCCTGCTGCGAGGGATCGCAGGAGATGCAGATTCGAGTCCGTGGATGGTGTATGAAATGTCGACAGAGAGAACACAACATGTTTATCATCCAGCCTATGAAAAGAAAACAGGGCAGACTCAGGTGACCCGGCAGCCTTCCGCAGCAGCCAGACTTGCAGCAACGGCTGCACTCCTCCTGGTCTTCTGCCTTGCGCCCGCCTTGGCCCGTGCTCAGATGCGGGAGTTCATCTACACCTCGGCCCCGTTTCCCTCTGCCCATGCCTCGACTCTGGTCGAGCTGAAGAACGGCGACTACCTCGCAGCCTGGTTTGGTGGAACCGCCGAGGGCCAGCCCGACGTAGCCATCTGGTCGAGCCGCAGGACGGCTTCAGGTTGGTCGGCGCCGGTCGAACTCGCGAGGGAGGCGAATGTTCCAACCTGGAACCCCGTACTGTTTCACGCGAAGAACGGCCGCCTGTGGCTTTATTACAAGTTCGGCCCCCGCTTCACCTGGTGGACAGCCGCGCGTCGTTACAGCGACGACGAAGGCCGCACCTGGTCCCCCATTCAGCACCTGCCCGCGGGCATCTATGGCCCCATCCGCGCCAAGCCTCTCGTGCTGCCCAGTGGCGTCATTGTCAGTGGAACGTCCGTCGAATCGTACTCCTCGTGGGCTGCCTGGGTGGAGCGGAGCGTCGATAACGGACTCACCTGGACAAGGATCGGACCGGTCACATTGCCGCAGCTGCAGGCGGCTCCGCAGGTTGCTCCTCCGCCCGGTGAGAAAGAACTGGAGCCGGTCGGCATCATTCAGCCCGTCATCGTTTCACTGGGCGGCAGCCATCTCAGGCTTTACGCGCGATCAAGCTCGCAGATTGGCAGAATCTGTGTTGCCGATTCGAAGGATCTGGGTCGCACCTGGTCGGCGGCACGTCCGCTTGACCTGCCAAACCCTAACTCCGGCATCGACCTGGTCCGTCTGCGCGACGGCCGCATTGTCCTGATCTACAACGACACGTCCACAGGAAGGACGCCTCTGAACCTCGCTGTAAGCACGGATGGCGAGCACTTTCACAACTTCGCAGTCCTCGAGAGCAGCCCCGGGGAGTTTTCCTATCCTGCATTGATCCAGGGCAGCGACGGCAATCTCCACATCACCTACACCTACAACCGCAAGCGGATTCGCTACGTTGTCTATCCGCTTTCACAGATCCCCCGCTGAGTGGTTCAGCAGGCAGGAGAGATGCCATCGTGAAGCACTTCAGTGGCGCTTATGCTGCAGTCCTTACGCCCCGGCGGCAGGGCGCTCTCGACTGCGCCTCCTTTGAGCGTCAGCTCGCCTTCCTCGTCGCCCATGGCATTAAAGGGATCGCCATCAACGGCGCGACGGGCGAATTTCCCGACGTGACCGAGACGGAGCTGGCAGCCTTGCTGCAGAGTGCGCGGGAGCAGTTTCCCCAGCTTCAGATCCTCTGCGGCATCGGCAGCGCAAGCCTCCGCACCACGGTCCGGCTGGGCCGCCTTGCTTCGCAGGCCGGGGCGTCGGCCCTGCTTCTGCCCATGCCTTATTTCTTCCGCTACCGGCAGGACGACCTGCTGGCTTTTGCCTCGGCTGTGGTGGAGAAGCTGGAGCCGCCCATCCTCCTCTACAACCTGCCCCAATTCACCACCGGCCTGGAACCATCGACGGTCATCGAGCTGATGCGGCGTCACGAGCAGATTGCCGGCGTCAAAGACAGCAGCGGCCTGCTGGACATCATGCGCTCCGTCACCGAGCAGCAGCCTGACCGCGTGCGGCTGATCGGCAACGATGCCGTCCTGGCCGCAGCCATGCAGGATAGCCTATGCGATGGGGTGGTTTCGGGGGTAGCCTGTGCGCTGCCGGAGCTGATATCCAGCTTCTTCCATCATCCGGTGGCAAGCTCTCAATTCGAGCACTCGCGAGCGCTGCTGGACGAGTTTCTCGCCCGCATTGGCACATTGCCGATCCCGTGGGGGCTCAAGGTTATCAGCGAAGCGCGTGGCATCACCGACGGCGAGTTTCCGCTTCCGCTCTCGCCCGAACGCCGGGCAGAGGTGGCGGCACTGCGCAACTGGTTTTCAGCCTGGAGTTCCGCTCTGTCGAGAACGGATAAAGCCTGAGGAAGAGAATCCGCGGAGAGCGACATAGCGTGTTGCCTTATGTCGCTCTCTCGCAAGGACTTTTTATGCGGTGGTTTTGGCGCAATACTCGTTAAACGCCCGCGCCAGTTCCTGGGCAATAGCCGGAGCCGTATTCGTCTCGATCAGCGCCCGCTGCATCAGGTAAACAAGCTTGCCGTCACGCAGAATTGCGATAGCCGGCGATGAGGGCGGGTTGCCGTCGAAGTACGAACGGGCGCGCTCGGTCGCTTCGCGGTCCTGACCGGCGAAGACAGTGATGGACTGATCTGGCAGCACGGCATTCTGCAGCGCCATGCGAACGCCGGGGCGCATCTTGCCTGCCGCGCAGCCGCAGATGGAGTTGACGACTACCATCGTCGTGCCGGGCTTCGCCAGTGCTGCGTCCACTTCCTCCGCGGTACGGGCTTCTTTGATTCCTGCACGGGAAAGCTCTTCGCGCATGGGGATGATCATGATCTCTGGGTACATTTGCCTGGTTCCTCCAGCCGGTTTTTTGCCGGTATCTCTATTCTACGGATGCGCTAAAGCTTGTGCCAGCGGATTCCTGCAGGACTACATTACTTTGAAGGAGATTAGTTCCTCCACTCCCGCAGCCGCTTTCCGCACTCCTGCGTCTATTCAGAAGTGAGCCTGACACCCCACATGATAGCCGCCCAATCCCGCAAACTCTCTTCGGCCGCCCTGGCAAAAACCGCATCGGGCCTCCTCGCCGGATTCCTTCTCGCTGCACTCTCCGCAACATCCCCGGCCCAGACCCCGGCTACGCCCACCTTTAATGTGGACGCCAATGCGGTGCTGGTGCCCGTCGTCGTGAGAGACAAGCACGGCAAGCCCATCACGGACCTGACCAAGGACGACTTCTCGCTCATGGATGGAGACAAGGCAGAGACCATCAACTATTTCGCCCATGACGCAAACCTCCCCAGCACTGTGGGGCTGGTCATCGACACCAGCAGGAGCGTCGAGGATTCACTCACAGAGGAGCGCACCGCCAGCCAACAATTCCTCGATCAGATGTTGAACGTCTCCGGCGACAAGGCCTTCGTGGTCCAGTTCGACAACGAAGTAGACCTGCTGCAGGACACGACCGCATCGAAGCCATTTCTGCACAAGGCGCTTGACCAGCTTGCGGCTCCCACGCTCACCCCGGCCAGTTCCAGCGGTGGCTCGCAGGCGGCGCATACCCAGGACAAGACCTTCTACGACGCGGTCTTTCTAGCCTCAAGCGACCTGATGGGCAAGCAGCAGGGCCCGAAGGCAATCGTCCTGCTCACCGACGGTGTCGACCGGGGCAGCAAGGAAAATCTCTACACTGCTATCGAGGCCGCGCAGCGCGCCAATGTGGCCATTTATGCCATCTACTTCGAGGGCAAAGAGCCGCGCACCCACGGCAACAACCATAACAATAACAATGGCAATCCGGGCATGGGGCGTCGTATCGGCCTCGGAGGAGGTATGCCTGGAATCGGTGGTTACCCGGGCGGCGGTTACCCGGGTGGAGGCTATCCGGGGCAAGGTGGCCAATCTCCCAGCGGCAGCGGCGGCCAGCGTCCCATCCCGCCCCCGTCTGTCGATGGCAAAAAGATTCTTGAACAGATGTGTCATGAGACGGGCGGCTTCATGTTCGAGGCGAAGAAGCAGAAAGTGTCAGACATCTACGCCTCGCTGGCAGACGACCTGAGAAGCGAGTACGTCCTCGGCTACACGCCGGACAAGTCCTCCGTCCCGGGCCTGCACCGCCTGAACGTCATCGTTAAAAAGAAGGGCGTCTCCGTCCAGGCGCGCTCCGGCTTTTACTTCGGCCACTAAGCCGCGAGGCAGCCTACGCGGCCTCGCCTTTTCTATTTTCGTGCAGCCGCTGGTCCCCGGATGCTGAGGCGTCTCCTGAGACGGCATAGGCCACTGCCGCGCCGATCAGCGCAGGAATGATGAAGGCGTGTCCGCCTGTCGCCTCGGCCACAAACACCACAGCGGCCAGTGGCGTCTTGTAACCTGCCGAGATAAACGACGCCATCCCCACCGCCGCGTAGAGTTCCACTGCGCGCGAGTGCACCACGGACTGCGCGAACGCAGTGCCGATCGCTCCTCCTGTCAGGAAGAGCGGCACGAACATCGCGCTCACTCCGCCCACGCCGAGCGTGGCCACGGTCGCAGCCAGCTTGAACCCGCTGAAGGAGATCAGCTCAAGGGAACTGTGGTGCTGGTTGAGGATAGCTCCGACCGCTTCATAGTTGGGACCAATAGGCACCAGGGTGCCTCCGAAGATCCACAGGAAGCCAACGCCGCATAGCCCGGTCAGCAGTCCGCCGAGAGCCAGCTTGCACCAGTGCGGCATTGCCAGCCTGACGAAGTAGACGCGCACCCGCCGGAACGTGATGACGAAGACCATCGCGATGAGCCCGACAATCAGGCCCAGCAGCGCACACCAGAAAAGATCCCGATGCGTGAACGAAGCCGCGCTCGCGAAGTTGAAGAGCGGCTGGCCGCCGAGGAAGGAAGCCATCGTCACATACGAAATCACCGAGGCAATCAGCGAAGGCATCAGCGCTTCGTGCGCCAGGTCGTCCTTGTAAGGCATCTCCAGTGCAAAGACGATGCCCGTAAGTGGCGCGCGAAAGACGGCCGACATGCCCGCAGCCGCGCCGCAGATCAGCATGATGCGGCGATCGCGCTCGTCCAGCTTGAACCTTCGCAGCTTCGTCCACAACCATGAACCTATCGCCGCGCCCCCGTAGATACTGGGCCCTTCGAGCGCCGCGCTGCCTCCGAAGCCAACCGTCGTAATTGCGGCCAGCAGCTTGGGGAAGAACGGGCGCATGTCGATGTTGCCCTCATGCTCGTGGTAGGAGCGGATCACCTCTTCGGTTGAGTGCTCGTCCGGGTCCGGTGTGAAGTACTGCATGATAAGCCCGGTAATCGCGAAGGCTGCCACCAGTCCGGGAACGATTGCCCAGTGGTGGTGCAGGTAGTAGCCCAGCACAGCAGGCCACAGCCTGCCGAGAATGATCACAGCAATCGCAGTAATGACCAGGCCGGTCGTGACGCCGATGATCGGCGCAATAAAAAGCCATTTATGCAGATCGCGTGAATAGGTCGCTGCCAGGTCTTCATGAACGTGGGGCAGGTAGCGGCGCAGCATCTGGTGCCTGGTCGCGCGGCGCTGCTGGGGAGCTGTGTCGAGTGCCTTGGTCTGCTTCATGCGTTTTGCTTTCTTTTAGCGAGGCGTTTCGCTGCTGCCGACTGCTTCTTCTCCGGGTGTGCGGCTTCCAGGAATCCGGCACGCACTCGCCCGACCTCCTGTTCGTGCAGCTTCGCGAGCTTCGCCAGTATCTTTGCGCCGCGACTCGTCAGGGAGACATCCACAAACCGCCGGTCAAGGTCGGACTGCTCTCGATGCACCAGCCCGTTCTGCACCGCCCGCTCCACAAGCCCGGCAACCGAGTTGTGCCGCTCCTGCAGGAACTCCGCCAGCTCTGAGATCGTGGCCGAGCCGCGCCCCGTGTGTCCCGCAACGCCCAGCATCAGCTGGTGCTGCTGCGGAGTGACGCCGCACTGCCGCGCCGCCTTTTCGCTGAAGCGGAGAAACTTCCGCAGCGTGTAGCGAAACGATGCAAGATCGCGAAGCACCTCGTCCATTGAGGAGTCTTCCTGCTTCATGGCGGCCTTTTGCTTCATGAGGAAAGTATATCGCAGAGCGATATATATTGCATCGTAATGCGATATATATCGCCGCAGCAGGCTCTCGTGTGGTTGAGGCGGTTCAGAATCGCCTCAGGGGCCTACTTTTCGCTGGCTGCGCTCTGGATCGTCTGCCATAGCTCGCTCATCCCGGCTCCCGTCTTTGCGGAGCAGAAGAGCAGCCCATCGACATTCAGCCCCTTGCGGAGCAGGTTCATCGCTTTGACGCGCTCGTTGCCCGAGAGCCGATCCGCCTTGGTTCCGATCACCAGCAGGGACCGCTCGCGGCTCTGCAGATATTCAATCAGTTGAATATCGCTTGGTTGCGGCGGAATCGTGCTGTCGACCAGGCAGATGCAGAGCGCCAGCGTAGGCCGCTCGGCGAGATACGGGTTGATAAACTTGGGCCACTCCGCGGAGATGGATTTTGAAATTTTCGCATAGCCATAGCCGGGCAGGTCGGCGAAGATCATCTGCGCCTGCTGCCGCTCCGGCTTGTCGGTGATGGAGAAAAAGTTAATTGCGCGGGTCCGGCCGGGGGTGGAGGAGACATGCGCCTGCTTCGACCCCAGCAGGGCATTGATCAGGCTCGATTTGCCCACGTTGGAGCGGCCAAGAAAGGCAATCTCCGGCGCAGAGGGAGCAGGGAAGTGGGCGGCATCGGTTGCCGAGAGAATGAATTTCGGATAAACGCGCATGGTGGGATTACCTTAAGTATAAATTGCCTGCTCACGGGAACGCTTTCGCTGCGTCTTCCGTAGCAGTAGATAAGCTGAAAATTCTGGCTGGAGATACCTTTATGCTCGCTGTTGCCTTTGCTGCCATCCTTCTCTTGCAGCCCTCCGATCTGCCGCAGCAGAACGCTCCGCTGCCCGATGCGCACCAGCTCATGCAGCGCGCCCTCGCCAATGAAAAGAAGATGGCGGCCGAGCAGGAGCGCTATGAGTGCCGCGTAACCGACGAGACAGTCCAGACTGACAGCAAGGGCAACGTGAAGCACACCGACAGCCGGACCATGGAGCAGTTCTACGTCAACGGCGTTGAGATCGAACGCACCCTCTCAAAAAACGGCAAGGACCTCTCGCCCTCCGAACTCAAAAAGGAAGACGAGCGCGTCATGAAGCAGACGGTCAAGTACAGTGACCAGGCAAAGGCGACCAAAGAGACCGACCATCAGAATCAGCAGATTGAAGATGCGATGGAGGCCATGCAGCTCACGAATGGCCGCCGTCAAATGCAGGATGGTCGCAGCGTCCTGCTCTACGACATCGTACCCAATCCGAAGTTCGATGCGAAGAACATGAATCAGCGCTTCGCACAGGCGATGCAGGGAACCATGTCCGTCGATGAAAAAACCGGCGAGCTTATCGACTTCAATATCAGATCGGTTCGTGACATCAAGATAGCCGGCGGCCTCGTAGGCAATCTTCACAAGGGCTTTTGGATGCACATCCACGATCATCCGCAGCCCGATGGTGTCTGGCTCACCGATCTCACGGAGGGTTCAGGCGATGCCCGCGCCGCGCTCTTCTTCCATCCCTACTTCCGCTTCAAGGAGACGACTGGCGACTGCCATCTCTACACCACGGACGCCACCCAGGTTGGGCAGGCAAAGCTCGCAAAGTAAACTCGCGCCAACGCCAAAGGCCCCTCAAAGCGCCACACTTTGAGGGGCCTTCCTTCCGGTTCTTACAGGTTGCCGCGCGAGGCCTGCTCCCGCTCAATTGCTTCGAAGAGCGCCTTGAAATTGCCTTTGCCGAAGCTGCGGCTGCCCTTGCGCTGGATGATTTCGTAGAAAAGCGTGGGGCGATCCTCTACCGGCCGCGTAAAGATCTGCAGCATGTAGCCCTCGTCATCGCGATCCACCAGGATGCCCAGCTTCTCCAGTTCATCGACTGGCTCGTCGATCTTGCCCACGCGCGCTTCCAGCTCGGAATAGTAGCTGTGGGGCACCTTGAGAAACTCGATGCCCTGCTGTTCCAGCTTTGAGACTGTGGCGACAATGTCATTCGTAGCCAGTGCAATGTGCTGGATGCCCGGGCCGTGGTAGTACTCCAGATACTCCTCGATCTGCGACTTTCTGCGGCCCTCCGCCGGCTCGTTGATCGGAAACTTGACCCGCCCGTTGCCGTTGGCCATCACCTTCGACATCAGGGCGGAATACTCCGTGGAGATGTCCTTATCGTCGAAGTGTTGATAGAGCGAGAAGCCCATCACGTCCGCATAGAAATCGACCCAGCGATTCATCTCGTTCCAGCCCACATTGCCCACCATGTGATCGATGTGCAGCAGTCCTGTGGGCCGCGCCAGCGGGTCCTGCGCCACCGCGCGGAAGCCCGGCAGGAACGGGCCCTTGTAGTTCGTCCGCTCGACAAAGGTATGGATCGTCTCGCCGTACGTTGCGATGGAGGCCAGCCGTACCGTGCCGTGTTCGTCTCTCACCTCGAACGGCTCGCGCACGCTCCGCGCACCGCGCTTCGTCGTTTCCTTCCAGGCGAGGCGCGCGTCGTCTACCCACAGGGCAACATCGCGCACGCCATCTCCGTGCCGATGAACATGGTCTGCAATTTCGCCATCGGGTCGCAGCGGGGTCGTCAGTACAAAGCGGACTTTCCCCTGCTGCACCACGTAGGAGGCTCGATCGCGGGCGCCTGTTTCAGGGCCTGCATAGGCGACCAGCGACATGCCGAACGCAACGCGGTAAAAGTAGGCTGCCTGTCGCGCATTTCCTACATAAAACTCGACAAAGTCGGTACCGTTGAGGGGAAGAAAATCCTTGGCAGTGTGAATTTCAGGATGCAGCATCGTAGACATGGTTCAACTCCCGGTTTTGCTTGACGCTGGAAAGCGACTTTTCACCATATACCCGCAGAGGAACGATTGACTAGATCGAGTGAGGCTTAGGGGAGACTGGCTCAGGGAGAAAAACTGAGATAACCGTACCGCTCCGTTCCGGACCCTCAGAGGAGCGTACGCGGATGCGGCCATTGTGCTTCTCCACAATGTCACGGCTGATCGAAAGCCCCAGCCCGGTTCCATGCGCCTCCTTAGTAGAGAAGAAGGGTTCGAAGATGTGCCGTTGCACCTGCGGAGACATGCCATGTCCCGTGTCGGCAATCGTGACGAGCACCCCTGTTCTCTGCGCAGTTCTGTCATGATAAGGGCGCAGTCTGACGAGAATGCGCCCACCCTTCCGGGTCGCATCAAAAGCATTTCCAATCAGGTTCGCAAATAGCTGGCGCAGCTCGTTGGCCCGGCACAACAGCGGGGGAGTCGTGCGATAGCGCCGCTGCAGCTCGATGCCGGCGGAGGCGAAGCGCCCCTGGTAGAGCGTCAATACGGAGTCCAGCAGCACGTTGATCTCAGCCGAGGCGGCCTGTGCAGGCTGGCGATGAAAGCTGAGTGTCTGCGAAGCGATGGCCGAGACACGCGCCAGTTCCTCCTCCGCCTGTTTCAGATAGGTGCGGGACTCGGCGGAGAGGCTCGGCTGCAGGTTCAGCAGGTAGAGCAGGTTCGTCACCGACTCCAGCGGATTGTTGATCTCGTGCGCAATGCTCGACGCCAGCCTTCCCACCACAGCCAGCTTTTCCGAATGCCGAAGCGCCTCCTCGGCATGTTTGCGGGCAGTGATGTCTTCGATAATGGAGATGGAGTGGAGCGGCTTTCCGTCGCCGTCGCGAAGAAAAGAGACGGTGAGATATACCCAGACGGAATGTCCCTGCTTGTGGATGTAGCGCTTCTCGTAGGAGTAGCGCGGAATTCTACCGGCGACCAGTTCTCGATAACTGAGTAGATCGTAGCCCGCATCCTGCGGGTGCGTGATTTCGGGAAATGTCTTCCTCAGAAGTTCCTCGCGATCGTAGCCGGTGATCTCGCACATCCTGTCATTCACTCGCAGGAAGTGTCCATCGCTATCGACATGGCAGATGCCGACCGACGTATGCTCAAAGGTCGCACGGTAAAGAAACTCGCTGTTGCGCAGCGCTTCCTCGGCATTGTGGCGAGCCGTAATGTCTTCGCATATTCCGATGATTTCGGTCTCGGCTCCGGAGGTGCCCCGCAGCGGCGATCCATGCACAACCACCCAGATCGTTTCGCCGTCCTTGCGGAGATACCGTTTTTCGATGACGAAGCCGGGTCTTGCGCCTGTCACCGTCTCCTCGTAGAGCACTTTATTCTTTGCCAGATCATCCGGGTGGGTCAGATCGGCGAAATTTCTATTCAGGAGTTCCTCGCGGGAGTACCCGGTCAGCGCGCAGTAAGCATCGTTTGCATTGCGGAACTCTCCGCTTGCAGTCGTGATCACCATAGCCACTCCCGCTTCCAGAAAGAAGCCTCTGAAGCGCTCCTCGTTGATCCTCAGCGCTTCCTCAGTCAGCCGCTCTCGGGTCGCGTCTGTAATCATCGCGAGGAAGCCGGAGTGGCCTGAATTTTTCTTGAGAAGCGGAACTAGGGATACTTTTACAAACCTGCGTTCCCCGGATGCGTAGGTAATCCAGTCCTCGAAGTCGATCGGCTCGCCGGCAAGGACTTTCTCGATCCGAGGACTCAGCTTTTTGTGAGCTTCGCTGCCCACCACCTCCGCCAGCGTTATGCCCACCTGCGTGGAGCGTCCTTCAAACATGCTTTGGTAGGCCGGGTTGGTATAGAGATAGTGCTGGTCTGAAGAGAATAGCGCTACAGCACAGGGAAGATCGTTGAGAATGTCGCGCTGCAACGCCTCCGCCTGGCGCACCTCCTCCTCTGCGCGTTTCTGTTCGGTGATATCGATGCTCACGCCCGTCAGGTGGGAAGGCCTGCCCTCGGCATCCATCACCACTCGCCCGCTGGCTGCAATCCAGTGCAGGCTCCCGTCCGGCCAGTAGCTCCTGTGTTCTACCTTGAAATCGCTCAGCTCCTTGATCGAAGCTTCGACTGCTGATCTGAACGCCGGCTGGTCATCAGCGTGAACCGCTGCCGCCAGCTCTTCAAAGGTGAAGGGGTCCGTCGGCAGCCTGCCGTTATTCCGCTTGCATTGAGCACTGCACTCCAGTTTGAGTGTCTTGATGTCCAGCGACCACAGGCCCAGTCTGGCTGCCTCCAGCGCAATGTCCAGCTTGTTTTCAGTGGCTCGCAGCGCCCTCATCAGATTGTTGCTCTGCTGGCGCTCTTCGCGCATACGCATCAGATTGCGAATAACCGGGCCAAGACTGCCAAGCTGCTCCTTGGCGACATGGTAGAAGGCTCCCGAGCTGAGGCCTGCCTGCGATGCTTCTTCGGTCAGCGTGCCGCTGGCGAAGATGAAGTCCATCTCCGGCTGCAGGTCCCGGCAGATCTGCAGCGCATCTACCCCGGAAAGGTCGGGCATGGAATTATCGGAGAGGGCGAGATCGTACTGATGGTTCATCAGCTTCTCGACCAGGCATGCCCTTGTGCCGGCCTTATCGATTGAGGCTGAAATGCCGGCCGCTCTTATTGCAGCTTCTACAAGTTCAGCGTCGAGCGCGCTGTCCTCTATATGCAGGATTCGAAGAGTTCGGGGCATAAGTAAAGGTTTGAGTGTACCGAAAACGCTCGCCATTTGTGTATCGAAAAACGAGCTAGTGCCACCATCTTCGATGCACTCCGATCAATACCTTTACTTATTCGATGCCTAACCGATGTTGCATGTCTTCAAGCGTAATGCCCTTCGTTTCCGGGTAGATGAAAAGTACGACGAAAAACTGTAGAACCATCATTACGGAGAAGAAGACAAAGGGTGACCCGGCGGAGCGCTTCGCAAGCAGAGGAAAGGTGCCGGAGATCAGCGCATTCATGATCCAGTGCGCCGAGCTTCCTACACTCTGTCCCTTGGATCGAACCCGCGTCGGGAAGACTTCACTGATATAAACCCAGATCACCGAGCCCTGCGAGATGGCAAAGAAGAAAATGTAGGCCACCAGCAGCCACACGAGATACTTCTGGTCCCGCTGCATAAAGAAGATAGCTGCGACTCCGGCCAGGGATACCGCCGTTCCGATAGCGCCCGTCAGCAGCAGCGTCTTGCGTCCCAGCTTGTCGATCACCGTCATTGCGAGCAGGGTGGCGACCAGGTTCATCGCGCCCACCAGCACCGCCTGCAGATTGCCTGACACTGCGCTGAAGCCTCCTGCGCGGAAAATATCGTTCAGGTAGTAGAGGATCGCATTGATGCCCGAGAGCTGATTGAACATCCCGATAGTCACTGCCAGAAAGATGGGCAGCCTGTATTTCCACCGGAAGAGCGGCTCCGAGCGGGCAGAGCGTTCGAGGTGAATCGAGTCGACAATCTCGCGCAACTCTTCTTCGGAGTTGGGTGTGCCCATCAGTTGCAGCACTTCGCGCGCCTCATCGATGCGGTTCTGCGTGACCAGCCAGCGCGAGCTGCGCGGGATACCGAACAGCATCACCAGGAACAGCACGGCCGGCAGTCCTGCGATGCCCAGCTCCCAGCGCCATTCGCTCAGGCCCAGGTGCATCTGCGAGATGATGAAGTTGGATGCATAGGCGAGCAGGATGCCGACGACGATATTGATCTGGAAGAGTCCCACCAGTCTCCCGCGCCACTTGGCCGGCGCCAGCTCCGCGATATACACCGGGCCCAGCACCGACGACCCGCCAATGCCCAGGCCGCCGATGAAGCGGAAGACGACCAGCGCAGTCCAGTTCCACGAAAACGCAGAGCCGATGGCGGAGATGACATAGAGCACCGCCATGATGCGCAGAGCCTCACGCCCGCCGATCTTCTGGCCGATGGCTCCTGCCGACATGGCTCCGATGACAGTACCCCACAGCGCTATGGAGACGGTGAAGCCAAGCGCCCCCGGCGTGAGATGAAAGATCTGGGTGAGTTGGTGGGTCGTGCCGGCGATGACCGCCGTGTCGAAGCCGAAGAGCAGCCCGCCCAGCGCTCCTACAATCGTGCTCTTGAAAAGGTAACGGTTCAGTTTCATCGTTTGAATTCCGGGAGCCTGTACATCTTGTTGAGACAACAGCTAAGTTGCAAGGCGCGTCCAGGACCCTTCGGCTTCCTTCGTGCGCATCGTTTCCGGAGTGCTACGGATGGCCCGCTCAGACGTTGACAGCAGTACTGCGGATCGGCGAGCGATCCGCCAGCGTAAATGGCAGAATGCACGCACCGAGCAGTCCTGAGTCCGCGCCGAGTTCCGCTGGCATAATACGCGTGCCGTTGGCAGCCGCGCCTCCCGGCTGTGTCAGCCTGTAAACATAGCTGCGCCGGTGCACCTCCGCGAAGAGCGATGGCGAGAGCAGATCCCACGCATTCGCCAGTCCGCCGCCCACGACATACAGCGGCAGGTTCAGCGTATTCACCAGCCCCGCCAGCCCAATGCCGAGCGCTCTTCCCGCCAGGTCGAAGACGCCCTTCGCATCCTGGTCGCCGCTCTCGGCGAGCTTCGCCAGCTCTCGCGCAGTGATTCCTCCGGGCATATCGGCCAACGCCGCAATCCCCTTGGCATCGGCAACGATCGCTTCGCGCGCCAGCCGGTTCACCGCCGTCGCCGACGCATACATCTCCAGGCAGCCGTTGCTGCCGCAGCCACACGCCGGCCCTTCCGGCCAGATGGTCATGTGGCCGGCTTCGCCCGCCATGCCGGTCGTGCCATGCCAGACCCGCCCGCCCAGGATGATCCCATTGCCAATCCCGGTCCCCAGCGTCAGCATGCAGAGCGAGTCGATGCCCAGCGAGCGCCCGCGTCCCAGCATGCACTCTGCAAGCGCAGCCAGGTTGGCGTCGCTTTCGAGAGTCACCTGCTGGCCGAGAATGCCTTCGATCCTCCTGCGCAACTCGAAGCCGTCCCATCCGGGCAGGTTCGGCGGGCTATGCAGCTTTCCCTCCGGCAGCTCCAGTGGCCCCGGCGTTCCAATGCCGATGCCCATCAGTTCGCGGCCCGCGCCGTGTGTCTTCAGCAGGCGGAGGATGGCATCGCACATATCGTCCACCACTGCATTGCGTCCGGCAGCGAGACGCGTCGGCAGCAGGATGGTTTCAAGCAGGCCCAGATCTTGTGAATACGCGGCAATACGTAGATTCGTGCCGCCGAGGTCTACTCCGATACTGAAAGGGGTCATAGGTATCTTTTCACCGAAGCAGTGCCTGCGCATCAGGGCAGGCAGCCAGAAATTTGCAACCAGGGACGGCCAGACGATTGTATGGTATCGATAGCATTTAGATCCTTCGCCGGCAGACGGAAACTTTGGAAACTTCCGAAACTATACAGGAAAAGGGACGAAGTGGAAACGATTCCATCCCGGGCGCAGCTTTAGGCTGTGCCCGGAGTACAACCGCAGGAATTTCGTAACACTAGACGCGTCTCCAGCTTCACATGCTCAGGGCGTTTGCGGCTGGGGGCCGGCCGCCCTTTTTCCGTCATCAATAACTGTGCGAAGAGCAGCTCCGCCGCAATCCGCCCCAGGTCTTCGATCGGCTGCTGCACCACGCTGATCGAGGGCCGCAGCGTCGATGCCAGTTCGAAATCATCGAACCCCAGCAGCGCCACTGTCTTCGGCACGGAGATGCGCAGCTTTTGCAGGCTCTCGAAAGCAAATATGGTGGTGCTGTTCTTTACCGTGAAAATGGCGTCCGGCGGTGTGGGGCCTGACAGGTGGCTCTGCACGGCATACTCAGCCGAGCGGTAATCCTTTACCGACATATCGATCAGGGCTGTTGCGCCGTGAGTCTGCTTCGCCTGCTGCATTGCCTCGCGAAACCCTCGCAGCCGTTCCCGGATGGTGTAGAGGGTGGTCTCGCCTCCCAGGCACAGGATGCGCTTGTATCCGTGCTCCACCAGGTGATGGGTAGCCTCCAGCGCGCCGCGATAGTTGTCCGTGAGGACGCTGGCAATCGTCCCTTTTTCCACCGGGCGATCGAAGCTCACCGCCGGAACATGGCTGCGGCCCAGGAACGCGGCCAGAGTCTCACTCTGGTAGTTGGCCGGTGCGATCAGTAGACCGTCCGTGCGATGCCGCATCAGCACATTCAGGTTTTCAAGTTCGATGTGCGGGTCGTTATTCGTCACCGTCACGATCAGCAGGGAATCGTGCGATCGTGCAATCTCCTGCGCAGCCTCGGCGCAGCTTGAGAAAAAGGAGTCGGCGATGCTGGGGATGACCATCCCGATGGTCTTGGCCCGCTCGCCCTTGAGGATGCGGGCCGCCTGGTTGGGCATGTAGCCAAGCTGCGCGATGACCGCCTGCACCCGGTCAAGAGTTTTCTGGCTTACACGCTCGCCGCCGTTGATCACGCGCGAGACTGTAGTGGTGCCGACGCCCGCCTTGTGGGCTACGTCTGCGAGTGTGGGAGGTGAGTCGTTCGCTCTCTTCACTGTAATGAGTTTTTTGCCTCAAAAAAAAGGATTTCGTATGAACAGCAGATTGCAAACCAGTCTATGTCTTTGACGATTGTTCCGCCAGATTGGTTCCATTTCTAACAGGAATTTGCGCGGCTGATGCCATACTCGTCCGCTTCTTATGGCATCAAAATAAGTCAGCCTCGTTTTATCGTCTGTTTACAGGGAGGGCTTTTCCAGCAATCCTGCTGGGGGTATGATTCTGATTGGTTTGGGAGCGACCCTGCAAAGGCGTCTTCCTGGAAGCCAATCCAGTTTTGCTGGACCTGCGTATTACAAATTGAAGGAGCAACTTACCATGAAGAAGCTGACAACCACCCTGGCCATCCTGTTGATGGCCTCCCCCGCGCTGTTCGCGGCCGATATGTCCTACACCGGTGTTGTATCCGACAGTATGTGCGGAGCCAAGCACTCCACTGCCAGCGCAGATGCAGCCAAGTGCGTGAAGAAGTGCGCCATGGGCGGCTCTGACCTCGCGCTCGTTTCCAACGGCAAGGTCTACACGCTGAAGGGCAACAAGGACAAGATGATGGCCTATGCCGGCAAAGACGTTAAGGTCATGGGCACTGCTGACGGCGACACCATCAACGTCACCTCCATCAAAGCCGCAAAGTAAACCCGTCTAACCAGCAAAAGCGGGCGGCCTGTCTTCTGTTCCAGAGCACAGGCCGCCCGCTTTTTAGTTTTCCAGATCGTACATCAGAACGCTGGATTAAATTTGCTTCATCTCCCGCGCCTCACGATGCAACTTCCGCTTTATCCAGCGCTCGCATCCTCGCCGGCAGGTAGGGCCGGATCAGAAACTGGTACGCTGCGCCGCCGGCAACCCCGCCCAGCAGCGGCCCGGCCACCGGCACCCACCAGTAGTTTTCCGGAGAGGGAAGGGCAGAGCTGCCCCACCCAGCCAGGAAGCAGAAGAGTCTCGGCCCCAGGTCACGCGCCGGGTTAATCGCGAACGCTTCCAGGTAGCCCATCGACGCTCCGATCAGCGCCACCAGCAAACCGATGATCACCGCGCCGGAGTTCGCACTGGGAGCCATCTCGTTGTACTGCTCGGTGATTGCAAAGATTCCGAAGATCAGCAGCGCGGTCAGGATGATCTCATCCCCGAAGGCGTGCATGGGCGTCACCGCTAGCCCCGGATGCGTGAAGAAGACCCCGGCAGCGCCTCCGCCCGCGCGGGTCAGGTGGCTCACCGCGTTGAAGTGGTCAATCACCGGCGCATAAAGCCAGAGCACCACGGCCGCTCCGGCAAAGGCGCCTACCGTCTGGGCGATCATGTAGGGCAGCACCTTGGCCCATGAAAATTTCCGGTAGAGCGCCAGCGCAATCGTGACAGCCGGATTCGCATGCGTGCCGGAGATCGACCCAGTTACGTAGATCGCCATCGTCACCGCAAGGCCCCAGGCAATACACACGCCCCAGTAGGCCTGCTGGTAAGGGCTGGGCGAGTAGAGCGTGTACATGCCGGCCACCGAATCGCCAAACGCAATGATGAGGAAGACTGCAACGGCCTCCGCCAGCAGCTCGCCGAACAATCTGTTTTTCACGCGATCCTGTACCCCCCTGCAAGTTTTGTGAAGGCCGCGACCTGCTGCGTGATCCACTCTTCGCTCTCCCCCAGCTCGCGCGCCATCAGCCGCGCCGTTGCAGGCGCCATGTCGATCGCCGCCTGCGCATTCAGAAACAGCGCCCGCGTGCGCCGTGAGAGCATGTCGTCGAGTGTCCGCGCCATTTCATGGCGCACTCCCCAGATCACTTCGGCGCCGATATACGGCAGCGCCGGATGAAGCTGCTTCGCCAGCGCCGGGTCCGTGGCCGCAAGCTCCCGAATCTTCTCCGCCTCGGACCCATACACCCACAGGCTGCCCAGGCTCTCCACCTCTTCGCGATAGCCGTGAATCGGCAGGTTCCGCGTGCGGCAAGGCTCATCGCGCAGCTTGCCCAGCGTAATCGCGTGGTCGACGCAGTCCTCCGCCATGTGGCGATAGGTCGTCCACTTTCCTCCTACAATCGTCAGCAGCCCTGAGTTGTCGATATGGATCGTGTGATCGCGGGAGAGCGCTGAAGTCTTGCCAGCCGTGCTGTCCGCCTTCACCAGCGGACGAATGCCGACATAGACGCTCAACACATCCTTGCGCGTCGGCTTGCGGCTCAGGTACTGCGACGCCGTGTCGAGGATGAACTGGATCTCCTCCTCCAGCGGCGGCGGATTATACGAGGGGCCGTCGATAGGCGTATCCGTGGTGCCCACCACGGTGTGTTCATGCCACGGAATCGCGAACATCACTCGTCCGTCGCTCGTGTGCGGCACCATGATGGCCGTCTCCCCATGCAGGAAGCTGCGGTCGAAGACCAGGTGAATCCCCTGGCTCGGCGCAATCATCGTCGGTGCTGCCGGTTCGTCCATCCGGCGAATCTCGTCTGCGAAGATGCCTGCAGCATTGATGACCACCTGCGCCGGCAGGGTAAAGCTCTTGCCGCTCTCGCTGTCTCGCGCGATCACTCCGCTGATAAAGCCCTCGGAGTCTTTAACAAGTTCGAGCGCCGGAGCATAGTTCAGCAGCAACGCTCCGTGGTCAGCCGCCGTAGCCGCCAGGTCCACCAGCAGCCGCGTGTCGTCAAACTGGCCGTCGTAGTACACCACCCCGCCACGCAGCCCTTCGGTTTCGATCGTCGGCAGCCGCTCCAGCGTCTCTTCCTTTGACAGTAGTCGTGATTTGCCAAAGCCGTACTTGCCCGCGAGCAGGTCGTAGACCTTCATGCCGATACCGTAGAAGGGCGCCTCCCACCACGAATAGTTCGGCACCACGAAGGCGAGATCGTGAACCAGGTGCGGCGCGTTCTGGCGCAGGATGCCGCGCTCCTTCAGGGCCTCCATCACCAGCGAAATATTGCCCTGTTCCAGGTACCGCACGCCGCCATGCACCAGCTTCGTGCTGCGGCTCGAGGTGGCCGAGCCAAAGTCTTCGCGCTCCAGCAGCACCACATCAAAGCCGCGCGAGGCCGCGTCCACGGCAATGCCGACGCCCGTAGCTCCACCGCCGATGATCACCATGTCCCACGGCGTTGTCCGCTCTGCAATCCGATTCAGCATCTCACTGCGATTCATCCGTTCTGTTCCTGCCCTTCTTCTCGTTCGGTTTCTTTGTTCCAGTGCATGGAGCGCTTGACTGCATCCTGCCAGCGCGTCCGCGCTTTCTGCATCTCGGCTGCGTTGTTCTGCGGTTCGAAGCGCGTATCTTCGCCGCGCTTCGACCAGATCTCCTGCGGGTTCTGCCAGAAGCCCACAGCAAGCCCTGCCAGGTAGGCCGCGCCGATGGCCGTCGTTTCGGTAATCGCCGGTCGCACCACGGGAATCCGAAGCAGGTCCGACTGGAACTGCATCATCAGATCGTTCACTGCCGCGCCGCCGTCCACGCGCAGTTCCTTGAAAGGATTGCGCGAGTCGGCATTCATCGCATCCACCACATCGGCCACCTGGAACGTAATGCTCTCAAGCGCCGCGCGGGCAATGTGCCCCGCTTGCGTATCCCGATTGATGCCGATGATCAGGCCGCTTGCGTAGGGGTCCCAGTGCGGCGCACCCAGCCCTACAAAGGCAGGCACGAGCACCACTCCACCATTGTCTGGAACGGATTGCGCAAGCTGCTCGATCTCGTCAGAGGAACGCACCAGCTTCAGGTTATCGCGCAGCCACTGCACCACCGCGCCCCCGATGAAGATGCTGCCCTCCAGCGCATACTCCAGCTTCTTCTCCAGGCTGCACGCCAGCGTCGTCACCAGCCGGTTCTTTGAGCAGACAAACTTATCGCCGATATGCTGCAGCAGGAAGCAGCCAGTGCCGTAAGTGTTCTTCGCATCGCCTGCATTCAGGCAGAGCTGCCCAAAGAGCGCCGCCTGCTGATCCCCCGCAATGCCTGCAATCGACACCGCGCCCAGCCCCAGCGTTGTAGTCACGTCGGCAATCCTCTCGCTCGACCAGACCACCTCCGGCATCATGCTTTCAGGGATGCGCAGCAGCTTCAGCAGTTCCGCATCCCATTTGCCTTCGACAATGTTCAACAGCATCGTGCGCGACGCATTCGTGTAGTCGCATACGTGCTTGTGGCCGCTGGTCAGGTTCCACACCAGCCAGCTGTCCACGGTCCCAAAGGCCAGCTTGCCGGCCTCGGCTCTCTCTCGTGCGCCCGTCACGTTGTCGAGGATCCATGCAATCTTGGTCGCCGAAAAATAAGGATCGATCAGCAGCCCCGTCTTCTCGCGCACCATCTGCTCCGCGCCATCGTCGGTCAGCCGCTTGCACGCAGCTGCTGTGCGCCGGTCCTGCCAGACAATCGCGTTGTACACCGGCTTGCCGCTCTCACGATCCCACACCAGCGTTGTCTCACGCTGGTTCGTGATCCCGAGCGCCGCCACATCGCGCGGCCGCACCCCGGCCCGCCCCATCACCTCCACTGCGGAGCTGAGCTGCGAGGTCAGAATGTCTGATGGATCATGCTCCACCCATCCCGCCTTGGGATAGATCTGCTTGAACTCGTGCTGCGACTGCGCAGTGATTTTGCCTTGGTCATCAAAGAGAATGGCGCGTGAACTGGTCGTGCCCTGATCGAGAGAAAGAATGTAAGACATACCTTTGCTGGGATGCTTCGCTGGTGGAAGCGGATTCCACTATCCTCCGGTCCTGTTCTGCTTTCTGTATGCCCGAGCATAGTACAACTTCGGCCTTGCGTTTGAACAACGTTGATCGGCCTTTGAAGCATCTTGAAAAAAAGAAGGCCTGATCGGTTCGCGTGTAGGAACAGGCACGAGCTCCTGCCGGAACAGGCCGCGGAGAAAACACACGGCAGGACTATGGATCTCCCCATCAGGAAAGCCTCCGGCATAGTTGTGCGAGCGCTCATCGTCGCAGCTTTGAGTTCCGTTACACAGGCGTTCGCTTCGGGATTCGCCCCCGCCGCGTCATCACTGCCAGACGCGCCATCGCCGCAGGCCGCCATCATCGCCGCCCATCTTTCCGCGCAGCAGCCACCAGCGTCCGCCCAGTCCCACGGCCCCGCATCCCGTCAGCACTACACCCCCAGCCCCCGCGCCTATCTCGCCGGGGACTGGGGTGGTGCGCGCACTCGCCTCGCCCAGCGGGGCATTCTCTTCGACCTCTACTACGTCGCTGACTCGCTGGGCAATCCCGCCGGCGGCTACGACCAGGTGATGAGCACGTGGGGTCGCTTTCGTGCGACCGTCGATGTGGACTTCGGCAAGCTCCGCAACTGGAACGGTCTCACCTTTCATGCCACCGCCGTAAATCAATACGGCGTAGATTTAGGCACGCAATATCTTCACAGCATCGACAATCCTTCCGGTCTTGTCAGCGAACACACCACTCGCCTTGACTCGTTATGGTTCGATCACTCACTGCTGAGGCACAGACTGTTTCTGCGTATCGGCCAGTTCGCAGGCATGGATTTCTACGGTGTCCAGGAGTACGGCGCTTCGTATCTGTCCCTGCCGCAGGACTACGCCTTCGGCAACCTCAACCTCGATACCTACGAATCCTTTGACCCCGCTGCAACGCCGGCCTTTGAGCTGCGAGCCCTTCCCGTCAGGCACTGGTATGTCAAGGCGATGGTGGAGTCGCAGGATCATCATCCCTATCGTGACAACCCGACTGGATTCACGCCGAAGTTCGCCGGGCCCATGTTGAACTCTGAGGTTGGCTACATCCACGATGCACCCGCGCCGCCAGAGTCGACCAAGACCCTCGGCCCTGAACCATGGGTTAAGAAGAGCGGACTCTATCCGGCGACTTACAAGTTCGGTTCAAGCTACAACCCGCATAACTTCACCGACCCACTCACTCATATAACAACCCCGGGCAACTACGTGCTTTACTTGATGGCTAATCAGGCAATCTATCGAGTAGGCGCCAACGGCGTCGATGCGACCCGTGGCCTCGATCTGCATTTCTCTTACGACTGGGCAGCGGGCGACGTGAACAAGGTGAACACCCAGCTCACCACCGGAGCCCGCTTCCTTGGCCCGACGTATAAGCGCAGCAAAGACGTCCTCGCGCTGGGCTACACACGCAGCACCATCGGCAGCCACTTCAGCCGAGCCAGCATAGCCTCTGGCCGCGGTCCGCTCACCGCCGAGCATGTCGTCGAGTTGAGCTACCTCGGCCAGATAACTCCGTGGCTCATCCTGCAGCCTGACCTGCAGTACTATGCAAGGCTTGGAGCCAGCCCGCAGCGGGGTAGCAGCGGGCTGGTGATAGGTTTCCGGACAAAGGTCACTTTCTGACGGCTATTTCGCCGTCAGGGTCATCACCGTCACGCTTTCATGCGGAAACGCATAGCGCACGCTGTGCCCGCTCACCTTCGCCGAGCCCTCCGTCGGAACTACGTGCTCCGGCTCCGCCGCGTCGTTCACGTCATAGAGGCTGCCCGAGGCCAGCGTCTCCACTTTCGCTACGGCGCCCGCAGCAAAGCCCTGCAGGTTGATCTCCGTCTCGATATCGCGGGTCAGGTGCTTGTTGACCACAAACAGTGTCAGCTTCTTTCCGCTGTCGTCCAGCGCGGCCACCACGTCCAGGTAGGGCACATCGGCGATCTCCGACAGCCGCGTCACTCCTTTGCTCACTGAGTAGGAGCCGCCATCAACTGTCACCCCCACCGGCTTCGTCGCGTCTGCGCCCGCGAACATTCTGAAGGCATAGTAGGCGGGCGTCGCGTAGACCTGGCTCCGCTTCTTCCATATGCCGCCAAACTCCATAATCCCCGTCATGTCCGATACCGGAACTACCTGCGCGTTCCGCATCAGCATATTCAGAAAGCCTGCCGCGCCGATCGCCCCGCCCATGTTTGTGAAGTTAGGCGTCACCGGGCCGTGCGAAACGTAGAGCCACTCCGTAAATGCCACGTGCGCCTTGTCGGCAAATGCGGGATGCTGGTTGATCTGCTGCTGCATCGCCTGCAGTTTGCGCCCCAGCTCCACCGGCAGCGCAAAGGTAGCCGCTGACACGAAGTCCGGGCTGGGCCGCCGCTGTTGCGTCTGGTCTACGGTCACTACAAAGTGCGTCGAGAGATAGTTGAAGGTCCCCGCCGGGTTCGTCAATTGTGCTGCATTCCACTGCTCGTAGTGGTCCGGGTCCGCCCCCGTTGCAATCAGTTTCGCCGTCGGGTCCACCGCGCGTACTGCTTCGCTGAAAGCCCGCGTGCGTCCCGGCAGTTGCTCCAGCGTCGGCCAGCCCAGGTTCCAGCTGCCCCATAGCTCATTGCCCAGCTCCCAGTGCAGCCCGCCTTTCTTGTTGTCCCAGTGCTCATCTACATAGCGGACCCATGCAGCGGCCTCCTGCGGCGTTCCGCTGCCCAGGTTCAGCGCGATCTGCGGCTCGGCCCCGATCAGCTTGCAGAACTCCAGAAATTCATCCGTGCCAAAGGTGTTGTACTCAGGAATCCCCCACGCAATATTCAGCATGCTCACCCGCTTGTCGAGCGGTCCGACGCCATCCTTCCAGTGGTAGCCCGAGGTGAAGTTGCCGCCGAAGCGCAGCAGCGGCGTGTGCATCTCCTTCGCCATGCGGATCACATCCGGGTCCATTCCATCGATCGCGTCCGAGGGGTTCAGCGACAGCTCATCCAGGTCCACGCGCTCATCGCCATCCACAATCACCGCAAAGTCGGCCGGCTCCAGCCGCGCCAGCTTGCCCGCCGGCACGCTCAGCTCATAACTGTACTTCGTCCAGTCCGCCGCGCTCGCGTCCACATGCGCCGTCGCCAGCACCTCGTCTGAATTGTGCCTCCGAATCTGGATCGTCAGGCCTGTCGGCCCCTCGACATGCTTGGCGTAGAGGCTGCCCTTGTAGGTCAGCACCCGCTGCACTGGCAGGTACACTCGCTGCCGGATGCCCGTCGTCTGCCCCGGCACTCCGATCACCTCCAGCGAACGCCAGCTGTTGGCCGCGTCGCCCCAGTGCGGCTCATAGCGATTGCCCTGCCCGGCGTTCACCGGCTCCCAGGGCAGCGGCAGCCCCAGCCGCGACGCTTCCGCCAGTCCCGGCTCGTCCCGCACCATGCCCTCAATGTGGTTGGTGTCCCACAGGTTCTCTTCCAGGCTCGGATTCACCAGGATCTCTGCCCACAGCCCGTTGTAGGTCGAGTTGCCGATCGGCTCCAGAAACGTCCCGAAGATCGTCCGCGGAATCCTGTAGTTCGCCACCTTCGCTGCATCGACAGTGATCGTCGCCTTCTCCGGCACGGGTTGGGTGACGTTGATCTGCGCGCATGCCGCAGCCGTCAGGCAGGCAGCGCACACCGCTCCCGCAAAAAGTCTAAGGGTCGTCATTCTTCTCTTCCTTGTTTGGAGTCCTGCTTTATTCCGATCAGCCGAATCAAAACAGATTTCCAGTCACTCCGGCTATACCTCATCCGGCCCCTTGCAAATTTCCGCAAACGGAGTCATGCTGTTGTCCTCTCCACTGGAGGGCCCAATGCAAAGGCTCACTGCAAGCGGCGCTCTTCGGTCGGCTCCGGGTGTCTGGCTCGGGCTGGCTCTCGTTCTTTCTGTGTTCCCACCGCCCCTCGCCCGCTCTCAGGTCTTCACCGTCACCAAGGAGAAGATCGACGGCCATTTCCTCGACTTCCACCCCACGAATGTCCCCCTCAGCAGCGAGCCCCTGACCACGAAATCCCGGCAGGCCATCCTCCGCGCGCTCGATGCGGAGCACGGATTTGCGATGCGGCCCCTCCCGCTCGGCCATCACGGCCTCACCCTCCGCGCCAACGGCAACATGCAGCCCGGCGGCCAAGCCTACGCTACGGAGCTGGCCACGAAGGGCATCTCCTGCAAGCCCGGCGACCGCGTCCAGATCTCGGATATCAAGTTCCACGGGAACAGCATCGACTTTGAAATCAACGGAGGCCCCGACTTCCGCCACCGCTTCCTGCGCCACCTCTCCATCGGCACCGATCCCTACTACACCACCCCCGTCGTGCAGGACGATGCCTTCGAGCCCTCCGGCTCGCGGATCACTCTCGTCTTTCCCGGGTACATCCCTGACATGAAGCCGGATCAGGTCAAAGACCTGCTCGCTCCGCTGATCGGCTTCAAGGTCGAGTCGCCCCTACACGCCTACACCGACACCCTTCCGCCGTCCCTCAGAAAGACCATCCTCGAGCACCACGTCCTCGTCGGCATGAGCACCGATATGGTTATCTACGCTCTCGGTCAGCCGCGGGAAAAGGTGCGCGAGATGGATGGCCAGATGCCCTTCGAGGAGTGGATCTATGGCGAGCCGCCCCAGGACGTGACCTTCGTCCGCATCAACGGCAACCGGGTCATCCGTGTCGAATACGCCCGCACCGGGCAGACCCTCGTCGTCCACGTAGAAAATGAAATGGGCGACTACTGGTCCACCCAGCCCGATCCGAAGGAGCGCATCGTCGCCCTCGGCGATCGGAACGCCACCCCGTCCGACGAGCAGGACAAGGCCCCCGCTGCGCCGCCCACCCTGCGCAACCCCGGCGAGAATCTGCCGCAGGACAGCGATAAGAACCGCCCCTCCATGCAGCCCGTCCAGTTGCCCAGGCAGCCCTCAACGCCGTCGCAGCCCTAGACGCATTTTGTTGTACTCTACTAAGAGCGAGTCCGACGTTCTTCTGTATCGTCCCTGCACGAAAAGGAACCGAAGTCTGGACGCCTGCTTTTACCGGGCGCCGCCACTGAGTGGCGCGCGCGGCAAGATTCGTGAGGAGACACTTTTTCCATGGCCAAGATCGCCAAAACAGCTGACCGTAAGAAGGTAATGGACACGTCGAAGAGCACCGACTGTCCCAAGTGCAGCAAGCCCACCCGCATCGTCAAGCGTGTCAAGGACCGCGAGCGCGGCGTCCCCGGCGGCGTTTACATCTCATGCTCGGCATGCGATTTCTACGAGAAGCTGTAGAAATCAATTAACTTATCGCTGGTTTTTATCGCAGGTTTAGCTTTTCGCCCAACCTGCCCTTTAACGGGAATAGCTTTCTCTTCCGAACTGAAGTTGCCGCCGACAGGCGGCAACGAAGGCGGAACTGTCCGCATTTCCGGCATCCGGTGCGGCAGCTCAACTTAGCCGCAGCTTGCCGGAGAAAATCACGCGACAACCCCTACTTGGTCGAGCCCATAGCTCCGGCTATCTCTTCAAGAATTGCCTGCGCCGCCCGCGCCGGATCGTTCGCACGGAAGATCGGCCGCCCCACCACCAGGTAGTCTGCCCCGGCATGGATCGCTGCCGCGGGAGTGGCAATGCGCTTCTGGTCCCCGACCGCAGCCTCCGCTGGCCGAATTCCAGGTGTCACGATGCAGCTGGAGGGCAGCGCATGCTTCATCTCTTGCGCCTCTTCCGGGCTGCAGACCAGGCCCCCGATGCCGCACTCAGCCGCCAGTCTCGCAAGCTTCAACGCCTGCCCGGCAGGGGCATCGGCAACCCCGACCGACGTCAGCTGCGCCTGGTCCATACTGGTCAGCACCGTCACGGCCAGCAGCCGTGGGGTGCGAGGCAGGGAAGCCGCCGCTTCAGCCGCTGCCCTCATCATCGCCGGGCCACCGCTCGCGTGCAGTGTCAGCATCTCCGGCTCCAGTTTCGAGACGGATCGAACCGCCGCCGCAACCGTATTCGGAATGTCATGGAATTTTAGATCGAGAAAAACGCTGTATCCCTGATCCTTCAGCTTCTCCACCAGGGAAGCTCCTGCCGAAAGATAAAGTTCCAGCCCAACCTTAAACCACTGGATGAGCCCTTCCAGCCGCAGCACTTCTTCAAGTGCTGCTTGAGCATCAGGAAAATCCAGCGCGGCAATCAGGCGGTCGCGGGGCGCAGTCATGGCCGGGCTCATTGGCCAGTCTGGGGACTGGTTTGGGGATATTGCAGGTGGGCCACTTCCGGGCCGCTCTGGAGCAGCTCCAGTTTCACCTTCGCGGTGCCTCGTCCGGTGAAGCCGAGAAAATGCGCCGCCGCGAACGATAGATCGACCACCCGGGTTTCAGGAACCGGTCCCCGGTCGTTCACGCGCACCACCACTGATTTGTGGTTCCGCAGATTCGTAACCCGGACCAGTGAGCCAAGCGGCAGCGTCCGGTGCGCGCAGGTCAGCTGGTGAAAGTCGTAGCTCTCCCCGCTGGCCGTCGGTTGCCCCTGGAAAAACTTGCCATACCATGACGCGCGGCCAACCTGGTACCAGTGGTGAGTCGGCTGTTGCGCCGCTGCGGTCTGCGTGTTCTGCGCCGCGGGTTTCAGCACCAGCCGTGAGGTTTCATTCGCCGTGAAGAGAACGGCTGCCGCAGCCATCAGGCTGGCATACGTCGAGAATCGCTTGATACGGTGACGGTAGCTCATCTTCCTCCTGTCAATATTTTAACTTAGCTAAGTCAGTTTTAATCAGATACTTAATCCCCTTTTGGGGTTGCCTTGCCGGCGCAGCTGTGCTAGGCCGCGCCGCCCTCGGGCGCAACACGTTGTAGCATTTCCTTCATGTCTGCGACAACTGCAGCAACGAAAATTGCGCTCGCAATCGCCGGTTTTGACCCCTCGGCCGGGGCAGGCATCGCCGCCGATCTCAAGGTCTTCGCCGCGCACGGTGTCTACGGCATGGCCTGCATCACCGGCCTCACCGTCCAGTCCACGCGCGGCGTCAGGCGTGTCGAGCCATCCTCGGCGGAGATCATGCGCGAGACCCTCGACTGGCTCAGCGAAGACGTCACCTTCGCTGGCGTCAAGATCGGCATGCTGGCCAATGCAGCCAATGTCAGGGAGACGGTCGCCTTCCTCATGAAAGGACCGCCGCGGGACCACGTCGTTCTCGATCCGGTCATCCGTTCGAGTTCTGGGCGCCCGTTGCTTGACCCCGCAGGAGTCACCGCCATGCGCGACACCCTGCTCAAGCACCTCGGCTGGATCACTCCCAACATTGAAGAGCTGGCCATCCTTGCAGGCGTGGAGTATGCCTCCCGGGAGTCTGTGCCGGAGGTGGCAGGCAAGCTGGCCGCGCACGCTGCCCGGCTGGGCAACCGCCGCCTCAACATCATTGTGACCGGTGGGCATCTTGAGCCGCCGCACGACTTCCTGCGTCTGGCTTCTGGAGAGGAGCATTGGCTGCCCGGTGAGCGCGTCCACACCCGGGCCACGCATGGCACCGGCTGCGCCTATTCGAGTGCGCTGCTCTCCCGCCTGCTGCTGGGAGACGCGCCGTTAGAGGCCGCTGCCGCCGCAAAGAATTACGTTATTGGAGCCCTGCGGGCCGCGCCTCAGATCGGTCGCGGCCATGGCCCTATGAATCACTTCTGGATGAAGCCTTAACAGGTACTGTTAGCAGGCCAAGGTTAGCAGGCCAGGTGTTCGCGCTCCAGCTTCAGCCCGTCCAGCCGTCCCAGCAGCGTCACCGCCACAGCTTCCTGCTGGAAGAGCTTGTTGGCCATCGCCATCACCTGGTCGGCCGTCACTTCCTCTACCTTGTCGAGAATCTCCTGCATCCCGAAGAAGTACTGGAAGTACATCTGCTGGCGCGCCAGGTTCGACATGCGTGAGGTTGAGCTTTCGAGCGACAGCAGCAGGTTGCCCCGCAGCTGGTCCTTCGCCCGGCGCAGCTCGTCTGCCGGCAGCGTCTCGTTCTTCAGCCGCTTGAACTGCTCCATCACCAGCTCGATCATCTGCAGCGCCTTGTCCGACGAGGTGCCTGCGTAGACGCACAGCGAGCCCGTGTCGCGGTAGGGATTCAGGTCGCTGTAGATCGAATACGCCAGCCCGCGCTCCTCGCGGATTGTCTGGAAGAGCCGCGAACTCATGCCTCCTCCGAGAATCGTATTCAGCACCAGCGTCACATAGCGCGATGAGTCCTGGATCGGTGGGGAAGGCACCCCGAGGCACAGCTGTACCTGTTCGAGCGAGTTCTTGTTCTTCAGGATGATGCGAGCCGCCGTCTTCGGTGGCGCATCCACGGTCAGGCTCTCACCCGAAGGCAGACCCTCAAACCGCCGCGTCACCTGTGCGACAAAGCTATCGTGGTCAATATTGCCTGCGGCCGAGAAGATCATGTTCCCGCCCAGGAAGCGCTCTCCGTAGTAGTCCGTCAGGTTCTCCCGCTCAAACCTCTTCACCGTCTCCCGCGTTCCCAGGATCGGTTTGCCCAGTGCGTGCCCCTTCCAGAAATTCTGGGTAAAGATCTCGTGCACCAGGTAATCGGGGTTGTCCTCGTCTATCTTGATCTCTTCGAGAATCACTCCGCGCTCGCGAACGATCTCATCCGCGGCGAAGACCGGGTTCAGCACCAGGTCAGACAAAACTTCAAGTGCTACTGGAGCATGTTCGTCCAAAACCTTAATGTTGAAGCAGACAGTTTCCTTCCCGGTAAAGGCATCGAGGTTGCCTCCAATGGCGTCTACTTCGCGGGCGATGCGCTGCGCCGAGCGGGAAGTCGTCCCCTTGAACACCATGTGCTCGACGAAGTGCGAGATGCCGTTCATCTCCGCAGACTCGTGCCGCGAGCCCGCGCGTATCCACATTCCCATCGCGACCGAGCGCAGATGGTCCATCTTTTCCGTGAGAATCGTCAGTCCATTCGGCAGGACTGTCCGCCTTATATTGCGTTCGTTATCCATTCCATTCCTGTTTCGAGGTATCGCGAGGCCTGGGCTTCCGGGTGAAGGGATGAGATATCCTGAAATATTGGAAGCCGGTGTTGAAAGCAATGCAACTACCCACTATTTTAGACGCGTCAGAGCCTGCCAGGGAGCAGCTGCTTTTCGGCCTTGATAATGAGGCACTTAGCTCTCTGATGCTCAAACTGGGCCAACCGGCTTACCGCGGACGTCAACTTTCCGACGCTCTTTATCGCGGCTGGGCCAGCCAGCTCGACGACATCTCAACCCTTCCCGCAGCCCTTCGTAAGCAGCTGGTCGAGGGCGGCTACCGCGTTGGCCTGCCCCGGATCGTCGAAACCTTCCGCTCCGTCGACGGCACCGAACGCTACCTCATCGCCGGGGCAGACGGCCAGACCGTAGAGACTGTCTGGATGCCCGAGGGGGACGATGGAGAAGCAGGCGACGGCACCGAAGCCGGCGAAGAAGAGATTGCCGCCCCGGGATACCGCCGCGCCACCATCTGCGTATCCAGCCAGATTGGCTGCGCCGTCAACTGCCAGTTCTGCCTCACCGCCCGGCTCGGCCTCCAGCGCAACCTCACCGCTGGTGAAATCGCCGGGCAGGTCGTCGCCGTCCTCAAGCGCCACCAGGTCCAGGTCGATCGTCAGCGGATCAACCTCGTCTTCATGGGCATGGGCGAGCCCTTTCTCAACTACGATGAGTTCATGGCGGCGGTCCGCCTGCTGGTGCAGCAGGTCGGTCTTCCCGAGTCGCGGATGACCGTCTCAACCTCCGGAATCGTTCCCGGCATCCTCCGGTTTGCAGCCGAGACCGTGCGCCCCAAGCTGGCCATCTCCCTCAACGCCTCAAACGACACTGTTCGCGAGGCGATCATGCCCATCACTCGCAAGTGGCCCATCGAGCAGGTCGTCGACGCCGTCAAGACCGTTCCGCTCCGTCGCGGCGAGCGCGTCACCTTTGAATATGTGCTGCTCGGCGGCGTCAATGATCGCCCCGAGCATGCCGACGAAGTCGTCCGTCTGGTCCGTCGCGCCGGCCTCGCCGCCAAGGTCAACCTCATCGTCTGGAATCCCGGCCCCGGCGTCCCCTACACCATGCCCGAGCCCCGCGACGTCGAAGCCTTCCAGCAGCGCCTCATCGCCCGGGATGTCCCCGCCTTCCTGCGTCGTCCCCGCGGCCGCGACATCTACGCCGCCTGCGGCCAGCTCAAGCGAACCGTCGAGTAGCCCAGCGACAGCAACCATCTTTCACTCCGAGCGCAGCGCATGCATCGGGTCCACGCCTGCCGCCCGCTGCGCCGGCACGAGACTGGCGGCCAATGCCACCAGGGCCACTCCCGCAATCGCTGCCGCATACGTCATCCCGTCCCAAGGCTTTACCCCATAGAGCTCTGAGGCGAGCGCATGCGCCAGCAGCGCTGCAATGGGCAGTCCGGCCGCTACCCCTGCAGCGGCCACCAGCAGGCTGTCCTGCACCACCATTTTGACAATCTCCTCCCGCCGCGCTCCCAACGCCATGCGTACGCCGATCTCGACCGTGCGGTTGGCCACCCGAAACGCCAGCGTCCCATAGAGGCCGGTCGCCACCAGCAGCGCCGCCAGCAGCCCGAAGCAGCCTGCAAGCCTCGCAAACAGCATCGGTCCGGCAATCGTCGTCTCAAACTGCGCGCGCTGGGTCATCGGCTGCTCCAGCGGCAGGTTTGGGTCAATCTGTTGGACCACTTTCCGGACCGCGGGCAGCATGGCAAGCGGGTCGCCATAAGTGCGCAGGGCGATATTCATGGCTCCCAATGTGTCTCGCTGCAACGCATCGTCCCACTCCATCGGTACAGGTTGTTCCTGGATTGTCGTATATTTGTGGTCCTTGACCACGCCCACGATCGTCAGCTGGTTTTGGGCGTCCTTTCCACCGACGCGGTGCCCAATGGGATCTTCGCCCGGAAGATAGCGCTTCGCAAAGGTCTCATTGATGATCGCCACTTTGGGGGCACTCCCCAGGTCCGCATCGCTGAAGTCACGCCCCGCCACCACGGGAACCCCTAGTGTGTGGAAGAAATTAGAAGCCGCAACATTGTTGCGAATCTCACCTCTGCCGTCGATAGCGTTAGGGGGAACCTTGCCATCCACCAGGAGCGCAAAGTTATTCGACCATCCGGAGCCGGGCCGGAACCTCACCGCTGAGGCGTCCGCCACCCCCGGCAATGTTCGCAGTCTGCGCAACAGTTCCTGGTAGAAGGCAATGCTTTCCGCCGCCGAATGCGCCTGTTCCGGGTTAATGCCGAAGAGGAGCAGGTTATCGGCCTCAAGACCCAGCGGGGTGTCTTCCAGGTTGCGTAGCGTTCGCACCAGCAGCCCGGCGCCGACCAGCAGCGTCACGCACAGGGCGATCTGCGCCGCTATGATCATCCTTCCAAAACGCACAGCGCCTTTTCCTGTACCCGCCGTAGCATTGGAGGTCTTTAGCACCAGTCCGGGTCCGCTTGCCGTGGCGGTTCGCAGCGGAGCCACTCCAAACACAATCGCCGTGAGCGTCAGCAACGCGCCCGTAAACAGCAGCACCGTTTTGTCCGGAGCCAGGCTCGTCTCTATCTGTGACCAGGCCGCCAGCACATGGGTCGCCGCGAACGCCAGCGACCACGCCAGCAGGCCCCCGGCGACAGTCAGCAGCAGCCCCTCGGTCAGCAGCTGGCGAAACAGCCTTTCGCGTCCCGCGCCGACAGAGATCCGCAGCGAGAACTCCCGCGCCCGAGCCGTATTGCGCGCCATCAGCAACATGGCCACGTTGCTCAGCGCGATCAACAGCACCAGCGCCACCATCCCCATCATTATGTGGAGCGGTTCGCCGAACTGCTGCTCCGCACCCGGAAAATTCTTCGCCTCGCGCAGGCTCAGCACAGGAGGCTTTTCGCCAGGTCCCGGCGCACCTATTCCCAGGTAGGCAGCCTGCTGAAACAGCGGTTGCAGCCTGGCAAGGGCCTGCTGCCTCGTGGTGCCCGGGCGCGAGCCGCGCCATCAGACGCAGGCACCACCACTCCGGCCGGTTCAGGTAGTTCTTGCCATCAGGTTCCGGTAGAACTCCCCACGCGTTGAACTCACGACCCGTTTGCAGCGGAATCCACAGATCTGTCGTGCTGCCCTCCTCGACACCTTCAAAGCCTTCGCCTGCGATACCGACAATGGTGAAGGGAACCCCCTTGATATGGATCGTCCGGCCCACTATCTCCGGGTCACGCAAAAACCGTCGCCTCCAGTAGTCATAGCTGAGCACCGCGCTCTGGGTGTGCGCTTCCTCATCCCGGCGTGTAAAGCCGCGGCCTCTTGCCATTGGAACTCCCAGCCCTGAGAAGAAATTTCCGCTTACCATGTCGCCCTCTGCGACCTCCGGCGAAGCCCCGTACCGCACCCCGATGGTGTTGCCGAAGCTCAGCGGTACATAGGCAATCACCTCGCTCAACCCGGGATGATCACGGCGAAGCGTGTCATAGACATTGAAGCTGAAGGAAGTCGAGAAGTTTCCGCTGCTGGTCGCTCGATACGGAAGCCCTGCCGTGTTCAGGTAAACCACCTGCTCCGGGTGGGCCACTGGCAACATCCGCAGCAACACCGCATTCATCACGCTGAAAACTGCGGTATTTGCGCCGATCCCCAGCGCAATGGTCAGCACGCACACCAGCGTAAAGCCCGGCGACTTGCGCAGCTGGCGCAGCCCATATTGCAGATCCCGAAAGAATGTGGTCATTGCGGTTGGCCTCCGTCCTGCTCTTTACCTTCATCGCACGCAGGCTGCCGATTCAATCTTCCTCCAAGTTCCTCATTCCACGCGGCAGCTGATTCCCGGTGCAACAACAGAGTGTCCGGAAACGGACACCCACTGTCCACGAATGGACGCACGATCCAATAGCTTCTCTCGCGCATTGCCGGTAGACTGCGACAGTGATGCACGAGCGGCAGACCTCCAACACGAGCCTCACCTCCCTGCTGGGCACCCCCGTCGTTCACCCTGACGGCCGCCTCTGCGGCAAGGTCAAAGACGTTGCTGTCGGCACCGGCGCCGACGCGGGACTGGTCGCAGGCCTCGTCATCAAGAGCCGCGAAAGCGGCCGCCGCCTCGTCAAGGCGACTGAGGTCATCATCACTCCCAGCGGCGCGCTCGAACTCCGCAGCGAGTCCGCACTCGAACCCATCCGTGGCGATGAAAACTTCATCTTCCTCGCCCAGGACCTGCTCGACCGCCAGATCATCGACGTCCATGGCCGCAAAGTCGTGCGCGTCAATGATGTCGATCTGCAATGGTTCGCCCGCGACACTCTGGCCGACCTGCGCGTTCGTGAAGTGGAGGTGGGCCTCCGCGGAGCCGTGCGCCGCCTGCTCCAGGGCACCATGCCTCGCAAAACGCTTGATCAGGTCGCCTCCCACATCTCCGCCCGGGTCATCCCCTGGGAGTTTGTAGACATGATCGAGGTTGACCCGGCCCGCCGCGTCAAGCTCAAGATCGAACACGCGCGCCTCGCGCTGATGCATCCCTCCGATCTCGCCGACATTCTTGAAGATCTGGCCCCCGCCGAGCGTGAGGCCATCTTCACCACCCTTGATGAGGAGGTCGCCGCCGAGACCCTCGAAGAGGTTGACCCGAAGCTGCAGAAGGCGCTCGTCGAATCGCTCGACTCGGAGACCGCCGCCGGCATCATGGAAGAGATGCATCCCGAGGCGGCCGCCGACCTGCTCGCCGATCTCTCCGACGCCCGCTCCGAAGCGATTCTCGAAGAGATGAACCCCGAGGAGCGGCAGGAGGTCGAGGAGCTGCTTGAGTTCCGCGAAGACACCGCCGCCGGGCGCATGACCACCGATGTCGTCATCGTCCCGGTCGCCGCCACTGTCGCCGAAGCCGTCCAGGCCCTGCGCAGCTTTGACGGTGATCCCGAGACCGTCACAGAAATTTACCTCGTCGATGAGCGCCGCGTGCTCAAGGCCGTCGTCCCCCTGGCGCGGGTCGTGCTCGCGCTGCCCGAGTCCCGTATGGAGGTGCTCGCCGAGCCTCGCTTCATCTCCTGCCGTGCCGAGGAGCGTCAGCAGGAAGTCGCCGAGCTCTTCGACAAATACAATCTCCGCGCCCTGCCCGTGCTCGACCGGGACGGTCGTCTGCTGGGCGCTGTTGAGGCCGACCACGTCATCGCATTTCTGCGTCAGGGCCGATAATAGAAATTGATTTTTCCGCCGGTTAGATTCTGCCCCTGCAACTCTGGTATGTTCCAATCTGGAGCCTCGCTCTCAAACCAACAAAAACCAAGCCAAGCCTCTGAGATCCTGATAAATGCTGAAACGCTGGAGAACCCGGATACTGCTCACTCTCGCTGTGCTCGGGCCAGGCTTCATCACCGCCAACGTCGATAACGACCCCAACGGCATCCTCACCTACTCTCAGGCGGGCGCGAAGTTCGGCTACTCGCTGCTCTGGACCATGATCCCCATCACCCTCGCGCTCATCCTTGTTCAGGAGATGTGCGCGCGCATGGGGGTCGTCACCGGCAAAGGCCTCAGCGATCTCATCCGTGAAGAGTTCGGTCTGCGCCTGACCTTCATCATGATGGTGCTGCTCGTCATCGTGAACTTCGGCAACGTCGTTGGCGAATTTGCCGGCATCGCAGGCAGCCTCGAACTTTTTCATCTCACCAAATATATTTCCGTCCCGATCTGCGGCATCCTCGTCTGGCTTCTCGCCGTCAAGGGCGACTACAAGAGCGTCGAAAAGATCTTCCTCGCCGCCTCGGTCTTTTACATTGCCTACATCATTGCCGGCGTGCTCTCCCAGCCCAGCTGGCACACGGCCATCGTTGCTACCGTCAAGCTGCCGCCGCGCAAAGTCTGGCGCGATCAGGATTACCTCTTCCTCGTCATCGGCACCATCGGCACCACCATTGCCCCGTGGATGCAGTTCTACCTGCAGTCCTCCATCGTTGAGAAGGGAATCAACGTCAAGAACTACGCCGCCTCCCGCCTTGACGTCATCATCGGCTCCATCACCACCGACGTAGTCGCCTGGTTCATCATCGTCGCCTGCGCGGCCACCCTCTGGGTCCACGGCATGGGCTCCATCGACGTGCCCGCCGATGCCGCCGAAGCCATGAAGCCCCTCGCCGGGCAGTACGCCTTTCTGCTCTTCGCCTTCGGGCTCTTCAATGCCTCGATCTTCGCGGCGTCCATCCTCCCGCTGTCCACCGCCTACACGGTCTGCGAGGGCCTCGGCCTCGAGTCCGGCATAGACAAGCGCTTTAATGAAGCGCCCGTCTTCTACTGGCTCTACACGCTTCTCATCGCCGGGGGAGTCGCTGTCGTCCTCATCCCCAACTTTCCTCTGGTCAGCTTTTCGATCTTCTCCCAGGTCCTCAACGGTCTGCTCCTGCCCCTGGTCATCATCTTCATGCTGCTGCTCATCAACCGCCGCGATCTCATGGGCGACCATGTCAACAGCCTCTGGTTCAACATCGCTGCCTGGACGGTTGCCGTCATCGTCATCGTCCTCTCCGTGGTTCTCATGGTGCAGCAGCTACACTTCCTGCATCGCAGCGCCTGAGCCGCGCATCTGCTCACCATTAACTGATATGTGACGGAGACAACCATGGTTCCTGTACTGCTGCTTGCGCTCGGCATTGGATTCATCTGTGGACTGCGATCGATGACCGCCCCTGCGGTCGTCTGCTGGGGTGCTCAACTGGGCTGGCTGCAGCTTGACCACTCGCCGCTCGCCTTCCTTCACAACAAGATCTCCCTCATCGTCTTCACCCTCTTTGCCATCGGCGAGCTCATCGCCGACAAGCTGCCCTCCATCCCCAGCCGTACCCAGATCGGCCCCCTCGTCGTCCGCATCATCTTCGGGGCAGCCTCCGGTGCTGCGCTTACCATCACTGCCGGCCAGCCTCTGGCCACCGGCCTCCTCGCCGGTGCAGCCGGTGGAGTCACGGGCGCATTTCTCGGCTACACCTGGCGTCGGCTCTCTGCAGGTTCCGTCCCTGCGCTGCTCGCCGCCTTGCTTGAAGATGTAATTGCAGTCGGTGGCGGCTTTCTGATCGTTTCGCGCTTCTAAGTGAGCGTGAAAGCCACTGACCATTTCGACGCGATCATTCTGGGCTCGGGGCAGGCGGGCAATCCGCTCGCTTCCGCCCTGGCCAAATCCGGCAGGCGCACCGCCATCATTGAGAGCAAACACCTCGGCGGCACCTGCATCAATGAGGGCTGCACGCCCACCAAGACCATGGTTGCCTCTGCCCGGGCCGCATGGCTCGCCCGCCGTGGCGCGGATTATGGCTTCTCCGCCTGCGAGGCAGCCGTCAACATGGAGCAGGTGCGCGCCCGCAAGCGGCAGATCGTCGACAGCTCCCGCGAGCACCATGAGAAAGCCTTCAGCTCCATGGAGAACCTCACCGTCCTCATGGGCCTCGGCTCCTTCGCTGCGCCCCGTCAGCTGCGCGTCGAGCTCAACGACGGCAGCCAGCAGGTCATCTCCGCGGAGCATGTTTTCATCAACACCGGCTGCCGCAGCGCCATTCCACCCCTCAACGGCCTCGATGAGACGCCCTTCCTCGACAACAACTCCATCATGGAGCTGGACCGCCTGCCCGAACACCTCATCATCCTTGGCGGCGGCTACATCGCCGTCGAGTTCGGCCAGATGTTCCGCCGCTTCGGCAGCCGCGTAACCATCGTTCAGTCCGGCCGCCAGCTCCTTGAGCGTGAAGATCCCGACATCGCCGAAGAGGTCCAGCAGATTCTCACCCAGGACGGCATCGAGATCCTGCTCAGTTCCATGGCCAGCCGGGTGCGGCCCACCTCCGGCGGCCTCACTGCTGACGTCAAGACGCCCTCCGGCCCGCGTACCATTCAGGGCAGCCACCTGCTCGTCGCCACCGGCCGCGTCCCCAATACTGACCGGCTCAACCTCACCGCCGCAGGAGTCGCCACCGACAGCCGCGGCTACATCGAGGTCAACGACCGCCTCGAAACCTCCGCGCCCGGCGTCTACGCCCTCGGCGACGTAAAGGGAGGCCCCGCCTTCACCCACATCTCCTACGACGATTACCGCATCGTCAAGGCCAACCTACTCGATGGCGGCAGCCGCACCACCACCGGCCGCATGGTGCCTTACACCGTTTACATGGACCCGCAGCTGGGCCGCATCGGCCTCACGGAAGCCGAGGCCCGCGAGGCCGGCAACAGCTTCCGCATCGCAAAGATGCCCATGACCTCTGTCGCCCGTGCCCGCGAAATCGCCGAAATCCGCGGCGTCATGAAAATCCTCGTCGACTCCACAACCGAAAAAATTCTGGGCGCAGCCATGCTCGGCTCTGAAGGCGGCGAAATGGCCGCCATGGTCCAGATCGCAATGATGGGCGGCCTTGGTTTCACCGCCTTACGCGATGCAATCTTCGCTCACCCCACCTGGGCCGAGTCGTTGAATAATATCTTCTTTGCATGGGCCGACGAATCCGCCTAACCTAGGCAAACAAAACATATTGCTGCAAAACAGCATCTCCAAGATGTGCGAGGGATTGTGATCGAACCGGAAATCGTCTCCAAACCGAAGGACGGAAAGAAGAGAGTTGTCATTGAAGGAGTAACCCCGCAGCTTGACGCCGGGCGCTTCGCGGTCAAGCGCATCGTGGGCGACACCCTCACGGTTGAGGCGGATGTCTTCGGCGATGGCCATGACCACGTCACCGCCCGCCTGCTTTACCGGCATCACAGCGAAACCGCCTGGCGCTCCGTCAGGATGAAGCCTCTGGGCAACGACCGCTGGCGCGCGTCCTTTCCACTTGAGCGGCTGGGCCGCTACATCTACACCATCGCCGGCGCTGTAGATCATTTCGACACCTGGCGCAGCGACCTCATCAAGCGCCTTGAGGCCGGCCAGGATGTTCACGTGGACCTGCAGAACGGCGGCCTCCTGCTTGAGCACTCCGCCCGCCTTGCCGCCCGCCAGGACGCCGTCCGCCTCAATGAGGCCGCTCAGGCGCTGCGCTCCCGCTCCGACGAAGAAGATACAAAAGTGCTCGCCCTCGATCCCACCATCCTCGCCCTCGTCGAGCGCTACCCCGATGAGGCGATGGAGACCCGCTACGAACGCCAGCTTGAAGTCATCGTGGATCGTGAGCGCGCTCGCTTTTCCTCCTGGTACGAGATGTTTCCCCGCTCCGCATCGGACGTGCCCGGCAGGCATGGCACCTTCGCCGACTGTGCCGCTCGTCTGGATTACGTAGCCGAGCTGGGCTTCAACGTCCTCTACATGCCGCCCATTCATCCCATCGGAACCAGCTTCCGCAAGGGTAAGAACAACTCCGTCACCGCCGAGCACGGCGAGGAGGGCAGCCCCTGGGCCATCGGCAACGTTGACGGCGGCCACACAGCCATTCACTCCTCGCTCGGCACTTTCAAGGACTTTCAGGCACTCCGCGCCAAGGCTGCGAAGCTCGGTATCGAGCTTGCCCTCGACATCGCCTTCCAGTGCGCGCCCGACCACCCCTGGGTCACCGAGCATCCTGACTGGTTCCGCAAGCGCGCCGACGGCTCCATCCAGTACGCCGAGAATCCGCCCAAGAAATATCAGGACATCTACCCCCTCGACTTCGAAAGCCCTGACTGGGAGGGCCTCTGGGAGGCCCTGAAGGGTGTCTTCCTCTTCTGGATCGAGCAGGGCGTAAAAATCTTTCGCGTCGATAATCCTCACACCAAGGCCTTCCCCTTCTGGGAGTGGGCCATCACCGCCATCAAGCGTGAACACCCCGACGTGCTCTTTCTCGCCGAAGCCTTCACACGCCCGCGCGTCATGCAGCGGCTCGCCAAGCTTGGCTTCTCGCAGTCTTACACCTACTTCACCTGGAGAAATACCGGCCAGGAGATAGTCGAGTACCTCACCGAGCTCACGCAGACGCCGCTCCGTGAATACTTCCGGCCCAATTTCTGGCCCAACACTCCGGATATTCTTCCGGAGTCGCTGCAGATCGGCGGCCGCCCCGCGTTCATCACCCGGCTGGTGCTCGCGGCTACGCTCAGCAGCAACTACGGCATCTACGGCCCGGCGTATGAAATGCAGGAAAACCTGCCCATGAAGCAGGGAGGCGAAGAATATCTCAACTCTGAGAAGTATGAAATCCGCCACTGGGATCTGAATGCGCCTGAAAGTCTGCGCGACGTCATTGCGCAGGTCAATCAGGCCCGGCGGGCAAATCCAGCCCTGCAGTTCATGGAGAGCCTCACCTTCCATCCCACTGACAATCCGAGTCTGCTCTGCTACTCCAAGGCCAGCCCCGATGGAAGCAACGTCGTCCTCACCGTAGTCAATCTGGATCCGGTTCACACCCAGGCCGGCTGGGTTGCGCTCGATCTCGCATCCTTGAACCTCACCGATCGGGAACCCTTTCAGGTGTATGACCAGCTCGCCGACAGGCGCTACCTCTGGCAGGGCTCCAGCAACTACATAGAGCTCATCCCGGACGAGTTGCCGGCGCACATCTTCCGTATCCTCAGGCGCGTGCGCACTGAGAAAGATTTCGACTACTACTTATAAGCAGGCAAGGGGGCACGGTGAAGAAGCCGGGAAGCATATACGATCCGCTGTGGTACAAGGACGCCATCATCTATGAACTGCACGTGCGCGCCTTCGCGGACAGCAACAACGACGGCATCGGCGATTTTCCCGGCCTTCTCACCCGGCTCGATTATCTGCAGGACCTCGGCGTAACCTGCCTCTGGCTTTTGCCCTTTTTCCCATCGCCCCTCAAGGACGATGGCTACGACATCGCCGACTACATGACGGTGCATCCCAACTACGGCACCGTTGAAGACTTCAAGCGTTTCCTCGATGCGGCCCACGAGCGCGGCCTGCAGGTCATGGTTGAGCTCGTCATCAACCACACATCGGACGAGCATCCCTGGTTCCAGCGCGCCCGCCACGCCCCTCCCGGCTCGCCCGAGCGTGACTTCTACGTCTGGAGCGATACCGACGACAAGTATGACGGCGTCCGCATCATCTTTACCGATACTGAGAAGTCCAACTGGACATGGGACCCCGTCGCCAAGGCCTACTTCTGGCATCGCTTCTTCTCTCATCAGCCTGATCTCAACTACGACAACCCGCAGGTCGTTGAAGAGGTAATCAAGGTCATGCGCCACTGGCTCGACATGGGCGTAGATGGCCTCCGCATGGACGCGATTCCGTATCTCGTCGAGCGCGATGGCACCAACTGCGAAAACCTGCCCGAGACTCACGACATCATCAAGAGCCTGCGCAGCGCCATGGATGAGGAGTACGAAGGCCGCATGATTCTCGCCGAGGCCAACCAATGGCCCACCGACGTGCGCCCTTACTTCGGCGACGGCGACGAATGCCACATGGCCTTTCACTTTCCCCTCATGCCGCGCATCTACATGGCGATTCGCCAGGAGGATCGGCTCCCCATCACCGACATCATGGCGCAGACGCCGGACATTCCCGGCAACTGTCAGTGGGGCATCTTCCTGCGCAACCACGACGAGCTCACTCTCGAAATGGTCACCGATGAAGAGCGCGACTATATGTATCTCGCCTACAGCGCGGACCCGCGCATGCGCGTCAACATCGGCATCCGCCGCCGTCTCGCGCCACTGCTCGATAACAACCGCCGCCGCATCGAACTGCTCAACAGCCTGCTTTTCTCCTTTCCTGGCACGCCCATCCTCTACTACGGCGATGAAATCGGCATGGGCGACAACATCTATCTCGGCGACCGCAACGGCGTGCGCACGCCCATGCAGTGGAGCGCCGACCGCAACGCAGGCTTCTCCCGCGCTAATCCCGCCAGGCTCTTCAGCCCCGTCATCATGGACCCCGTCTATGGTTATGAAGCCATCAATGTAGAAGCGCAGCAGAGCGACCAGTCGTCGCTGCTCAACTGGATGCGCAACATGATCGCGCTGCGCAAGCTCTTCCGCGTCTTCGGCCGTGGCACCCTTACCTTTCTTGGGCCCTCCAATCGCAAAGTGCTAGCCTACATCCGCGAAGTGGAGAATGAGCGCGTCCTCTGCGTCGCCAATCTCTCGCGTTTCGCGCAGCCAGTGCAGCTCGATCTCTCCGGCTATGAAGGCATGGTGCCCGTCGAGATGCTCGGCTACGTCGAGTTCCCGCCTATTACGAAGCAGTCGTACCCGCTCACCCTCGGCCCCTACGGCTTCCTCTGGCTCGAACTGCAGCCTGGCGTCGAGGAGCGCAGCTTCAACTCCGAAGACGGGGAAGACTCAGGCATCTACGTCTCCAATGAAACAGCATGGGAGCAGTTGCTTGAGGGCGGCACCGGCGATAGGCTTACCTCCGCCATGTTGCCCGAGTTCCTGCCGCGTCAGCGCTGGTTCGGCGCAAAGTCACGTCAGATCAAGGGAACCACCATCGTCGACTGGGGAACAGTCGATGAATCGAAGACCGCGTTTCTACTGCTCAAAGTCACCTACGCTATCGGCGAAGAGGAAATGTATCTGCTGCTGTTACGAATGGCCTTCGGTGAGCAGGCATCCACGCTTCGCGCCGAATCGCCCGTTGCCATCCTCGCCACAGTCATGTCTGACGAGGGCGAGGGCGTGCTCTATGACGCGACCTTCGACAGCGACTCGAACAACGCTCTCCTCGCGCTGATCGCCGACGCCTCTGACGTCTCCTTCAAAAATGGAAAGATGCGCGGCATCCCCAGCAGCGCCTTCGCAGCGCTCCGTGGGGAGTCGCCGCTTGTGCCGCGCCGCGGCTCGGCCGAGCAGAGCAACACGTCGATCCTCTTCGGCGACCAGCTCATTCTCAAGCTCTTCCGTCGCCAGCAGCCCGGTCAGAATCCTGATACGGAGATAGGCCGCTTCTTCACTGAATCGACCAGCTTCCGCAACATCGCTCCCTTCGGCGGCTCGCTCGAGTACACCGCTGGAGACAGCCAGCCCTGGACCTTCGCCATGCTGCAGGGCCTCGTTCTCAACGAAGGCGACGGATGGCAATGGACGCTCGAGGAACTCGACCGTTACTACGAGAGCTGCGCCGCGGAGTCCGGTTTCGGCACTCCCGATCCATTGCGCGCTGCCGAACTGGTTCGCGAGCACGCAGGCATCTATCTTGACGCTGCGTCTACGCTTGGCAGGCGTACTGCGGAGATGCATCTCGCCCTTGCCTCTTCTCCGCACGATCCCGCCTTCGCGCCCCAGCCTCTGGACCGGGCTGCCCTGGATGCGCTGCGCGACGATCTCACTCTCCACGCGCAGGCCGGCTTCGATGTGCTTAAGGAGAGCCTCTCCCTCCTGCCCGACAGCACGGTCGAGCTCGCCGGTCTTGCCCTCAGCCGTCGCCGCGCCATTCTGAGCAGCTATGAAGCTCTTGCATCCGGGCCTGTCGACTCTCTCCGCACCCGCGTCCATGGCGACTATCATCTGGGGCAGGTGCTGCGCGTCAAGGGCGACTTCGTCATCCTCGACTTTGAGGGCGAACCCGCAAGGCCTCTGCGCGAACGCCGGGCCATGCAGTCTCCGCTCAAGGATGTCGCCGGTATGCTCCGTTCCTTCAGCTATGCAGCCTTCAGCGCGCTCACCCAGTACACCACGCGCCGGCCGGAGCATTTCAACCAGCTTGAACCCTGGGCGCGCTACTGGGAGACGGCCGTTGCCTCTGAATATCTCAGGGCCTATCGCGAAACTGCGGCAGGCTCCTCCATCATTCCGCAGGACGAGCAGGGCTTCCAGCATCTTCTCAAGGCCTATGTGCTCGACAAGGCACTCTATGAGCTGGTCTATGAATTGAACAACCGGCCTGCATGGGTAAGAATTCCGCTGAGTGGGATTCTTGCGCTGACGTTGTAAGGTTAACTCCAGGAAAGAGTGGCGATGGCCAAAGCAGAAATAGTAGAAGAACCGCAGGCTCAGGCAGAAAAGATCGACAACGCCGATCTTCTGATCGGTGTAGCGGGCCCCGCGAACATGGCGGAGGTGAAGGCGAAGCTCGACCAGATACGGCTGGAAATGGTTTCCAGCGTTACCCGGCTGAAGATCGTCTTCGCTTGCCTTGGCGCAGGTGGCCTCGACGAGAACGTCGATCCACGCGGCATTCCCATCCATCTCGTAGACCTGCAGATGCCGGCAGCCGACCCCTCTGCCAACCCCTGGGTCATCGCCTCGCAGTCCAGCCGCGCGCTGCTCTCGCTCGCGCGCCAGGTCAATGCGCGCGTCAGCATCGTGCTCGGCAGCGACCTCCTCGGGCTCGACGTCCTCACCATCGAGCGTCTCAGCTTCCCCATCCTTGAGAAGCAGTCCGACCTCGTCATGCCCGTCTATCCCGCGGCGCGTTTCGAGGGGCTCATCAACAGCGCCATCCTCGCCCCGCTCAACCGCGCTCTCTACGGCCTGCGCGTGCGTTACCCGTTGCCGCTTGAGTTCAGCTGCTCCTTGCGCATGGCCGGTCTGCTTTCGCAGCAGGAATCGGCCCACGCCGCGTCCTCGCAGCAGCAGATGCTCTACCCGGCAACCACCGCCGCGATCACCGGCAGCCAGATCAGCCAGACGCACCTCGCCCTTCAGCATGAGGCGCAGACCGATGGCCTCGATCTGAGCACCGTCCTCGCGCAGCTCGCCGGCTCTGCCTTTCTTCAGATGGAGCAGCTCGCTCCGCACTGGCAGCGCGTGCGCGGCTCGCAGCCGCTGCAGTCCTGGGACCCGCCCACCGTGGGCAAAGAAAACGGTGGCCCCATCGACGTGAGTCCCATGATCGATTCCTTCATGCTCGCCTCGCGCAACCTGCAGGAGGTATGGGGACTCGTCCTTCCGCCGGTGACCATGCTTGAGCTCAAGCATCTCGCCCGTCTCCCGGCCGCGCAGTTCCGCATGCCCGACGAGCTCTGGGTGCGCATCATCTACGACTTCGCCCTCGCGCATCGTTTGCGCACGCTCAGCCGCGTCCATTTGCTGGGTGCGCTCACCCCGCTTTATCTCGCGTGGGTCGCGTCCTACGCGCAGGAGGTAGGAACCATGCCCGCGATGGCCGTGGAGCAGAGACTCGAGCAGCTGGCCCGCGCTTACGAGAGCGGCAAGCCTTATCTCGTCTCGCGCTGGAGATGGCCGGACCGCTTCAACCCGTAACAGGCGCTCACCGCAAGGAGAAGAATTATGTGGCAACAGATTCAGCAGTCGCTGGTGCAATCGATCGAGCGGGTCATCACCAAGATCGTAACCCTGCTTCCCGGCATCGTCGCCTTTGTGCTCGCGCTCATCATCTTTGCGGCCATTTCGTGGGTCTTCGCCATGGCCATCCGGCGCCTGCTCATCGCCATCCGCTTTGACGAGCGCCTCAGCCAGGAGCGCAGCTCCCTTGCCGAGTGGTCGCCCGGCAGCACCCCCACCGTCCTCGTCGTGCGCACCGTCTTCTGGTGCGGCATCATCATTGGCGTGCTGGTCGGTGTCTCCGCCTTTGAGGCCGCCTCGGCGGAGGCGGGCATCTCGGCCTACATCTTCGGCTACGTCCCCCGCGTTGTTGGCGCGGCCATCCTGCTCTTCGCCGGCAACATCATCGCGCGCTTCCTCTCCCGCACCGTCCTCATCAGCGGTGTCAACATGAACCTGCAGTACGCGCGCCTGCTTAGCCTCGGAGTCAAGTGGCTGGTGCTCGTGCTCACCGCGGCGATGGTGCTTGACCATCTCGCCATCGGCGGCCAGATCGTCGATCTCGCCTTCGGAATCCTCTTCGGCGGCATCGTGCTCGCGCTCTCGCTCTCCGTCGGGCTGGGCTCGCGCGAGCTGGTCACTCGCTCGCTTGAGCGCGAGGCCAGCCGTCCCGTTGAGGTGCCCACGGAGGAGCGCAAGATCCACCACTTCTAAGCTCTTCTGCGCTCTTGGGCAGCCATCTCTTCCATGGATGAATCTAGGTACCCATGGCCGCCCGAAAGCAGAAGCGCACTACTCCCGCTGAGGCCGCAGAGGCCGTTGACGAGCAGCTCAGCCGCTATCACGCCATGCGGGACTTCTCCATGACCGCCGAGCCCAGCGGCGCGTCGACAAAGGCAAAGTCCCAGCCTGCCGCCCTGCCCTTTGTCGTTCAGAAGCACGCAGCCACCCGCCTGCACTATGACTTTCGCCTCGGCTGGCACGGCGTCCTCAAGAGCTGGGCCGTCACCAAGGGCCCCAGCTACTACACCGGAGACAAGCGCCTCGCCGTTCAGGTTGAGGATCATCCCATCGACTACGGCGGCTTTGAAGGCGCCATCCCGCAGGGCCAGTATGGCGGCGGCACAGTCATGGTCTGGGACCAGGGCACATGGGAGCCGCATGGCGATGCGGAGGAAGGCCTGCGCTCCGGCCGCCTCAAATTCGCGCTCCACGGTGAAAAGCTCAAAGGCAACTGGACCCTCATACGCATGGGCGGCCACGCTGCCCGCGAGTCGAAGCCCAACTGGCTGCTCATCAAGGAGCACGATGAGTTCGAGCGCAGCGAGAGCGACCCGCCCATCACCGACGCAGCCCCTGACAGCGTCATCACCGGTCGCAGCCTTGAGCAGATCGCCGCTGCTGAGGATCATGTCTGGAACTCCAAGCCTGCAGCCCGCACGCAGAACCGCTCCCGCCTCACGCGCAAACTGCTTCAGCAGAGAAGTGAAGCCGCGCCTGACCGTGAGGCCGCCCTCAAGCATGCTCCGCGCGAAAAGTTTCCCGGCTTCCTCAAGCCGCAGCTCGCCATACAATCCACCGAGGCTCCCACCGGCTCAGACTGGCTCCACGAGTTAAAGCTTGACGGCTATCGCATTCAGGTCCAGGTCCAGGCAGGCAAGGCCGCGCTCTTCACCCGCAACGGTCTTGACTGGACCCACCGCATGCCTGACCTGGCCTCCACTGCGGCTCAGCTGCCCGTGCAGGCCGCGCTCCTCGACGGGGAAGTAGTCGTGCTCGATTCCTCCGGCGGCACCAGCTTCGCCGATCTGCAGGCAGCCTTTGAACAAGGCGCGAAGCACCACCTCACCTACTTCGCCTTTGACCTGCTTCATCTCGACGGACACAATCTACGCGCTCTTCCGCTCATCGAGCGCAAGACCATTCTTGAAGGTCTGCTCAGCGAGCTGCCCTCGCAGGATGTAATCCGCTACAGCGAACACGTCACCGACAACGGCAGCGAGACCTTTCACAATGCCTGCAAACTCGGCGCGGAAGGCATCGTGTCGAAGCTCGGCTCCTCCACCTACAGCTCCACCCGCAGCCAGAACTGGCGCAAGCTCAAGTGCATCCGTCAGCAGGAGTTCGTCATCGGCGGCTTCACCCTGCCTTCTGACAAAGGCTCCGGCATCGGCGCTCTGCTCCTCGGCTACTACGAAGACGGCAAGCTCCGCTACGCCGGACGCACCGGCACAGGCTTGACGCGGAAGAGCCGGGCCTCGCTTCGCAAACAGCTCGACGCCCTCCGCCAACCCAAACCCGCCTTCGCCGCTGTTCCAAAGGATGCGAAGCGCGACGGCATCTGGGTCAAGCCCGAGATGGTCGCCGAGGTTCACTTCGCCACCTGGACCAGTGAGGGCATCGTGCGCCAGGCTTCCTTCCAGGGCCTCCGCGAAGACAAGTCTCCCCGCGAGGTCACTCGCGAGGATGCAGCGCCCGTCCCTCGCCAACGCAAGGCCGCGAAGCACAAGCCGGCCGCAGTCCTGAGCACAGCCGCCAAAAGCGTCGCCGCAAAGAGCAGCCCGGCGAAACATGCGGTCAGCCACGCCCGCAGCAGGAGTTCCGCTAAGAGTGATCCGGCCCCCGGCCTCCGCATCACTCACCCCGACAAAGTGCTCGATCAGGAAACCGGCCTCACCAAGCAGCAGCTCGCCGACTACTACCTCGCCGTCGCCGAACACATGCTCCCGCACATTGCGGGCCGTCCGCTCAGCATCGTCCGCTGTCCTGAGGGAAGCACCAAACCCTGCTTCTTTCAGAAGCACGTCGGCGCAGGTCTGCCCGCCGGCGTTGACAGCATCGCCGTGCCGGACAAGAAGACCGGCAAGCCCGAGGACTACATCACCATCTCGACTGCGGAGGGCCTCGCCGGGCTTGCGCAGATGGGCGTTCTCGAGGTCCATCCCTGGGGCTCGCGCAACGACGATCTGGAACATCCCGACCGCCTCATCTTCGACTTCGACCCCGACCTCTCCATCGACTGGAAGACGCTCGTCGCCAGCGCGAAAAATGTTCGTGAGCTGCTCAAGAAGCTCGGCCTCGAAACCTTCGTCAAATCAACCGGAGGCAAAGGCCTGCACGTCGTCGCGCCCATGCAGCCCGAGCACACCTGGGCAGACCTCAAGGCCTTCGCACGCGGCATCGCGCTCGCCATGGAAGACGCAAACCCGAAGCTCTTCCTCTCGAAGATGACCAAGTCCGCGCGCAAGGATCGCATCTACATCGACTACCTTCGCAACGATCGCGGAGCCACCGCCGTGGCTCCCTGGTCGCCGCGCGCCCGCACCGGCGCGCAGGTCGCCATTCCTCTCAGTTGGAGCGAGCTCGCAGCATGGAACAACCGCCCCTGCAGCGTCTCCGCTTTCGCCGAGTGGAAGCAGCGCCTCCGCCGCGACCCCTGGGCAAAGATGAACCAGGTCCGGCAGCGTCTCGACCCGCAGATCATGCGTGATGTCATCGCCGCGCAGGCCACGCGCAAATAGCTGGGCGCGCTATCCGCGCCCCAGCCGCTTCAGCGCCAGCTTGGCCGCATGATACCCGCACATGCCGTGCACGCCCGCACCCGGCGGCGTTGAAGAGGAGCATAGATAGAGGCGCGGATCGGGCGTAGCGTAGCCGCTCGCCGTCGGCCGCAGCACCATCTGGCGCAGGTTCATCGCGCCGCCGCTGATGTCCCCGCCCACCAGGTTTGCATCCATCGCCTCCAGCGTCGAAGGAGAGGAAACATGCTTCGCCAGGATGCACTCGCGAAAGCCCGGCGCAAAGCGCTCGATCTGCCTCTCGATTGCCTCTGCCATGTCCACGGTTGAGCCGTTCGGCACATGGCAGTAGGCCCACAGAATATGCCGTCCTTCCGGCGCGCGCGTCGCGTCAAAGAGCGTCGGTTGCGCCACCAGCACAAAAGGCGCATCGCTCACCTGCCCGCGCACCGCGGCCTCTTCTGATGCAGCAATCTCCGCCATTGAGCCGCCAAGATGCACCGTCGCCGAGCGCAGACACTCGCGCGCTCGCCATGGCGCTGGCGCAGACAACGCGTAGTCCACCTTGAACGATCCCGGCCCGTACTTGAAGTCGCCGAGCGCCGCTCGATATGCGCCCCTCAGCCGTTCTCCCGCCATTGCCAGCAGCGCCCGCGGACTCACATCGCACATCACCAGGGAGTTCTTCGGCAGCTCATCGAGCGAGCCCACCCGCGTTGAGGTGTGCACGCGCCCGCCAAGGCTGGTCAGCAGTGAGAGCAGCGCGTCCGTAATCGACTGCGCCCCTCCGCGCGGCACCGGCCATCCTGCCGCATGCGCCGCCGCTCCCAGCATGATGCCCACCGCCGCGCTGAGCGGCGCATCGAGGCTCATGAAGGAGTGCGCCGCAATCCCTGCAAACAGCGCGCGCGTCCGCTCCTCCGTGAAAGTGTGTTTCGCCAGGAAGCGCGCCGGCTGCACCGCTCGCATCCCGAACTTCGCCAGCAGAAAAGGATGGCGCGGCGCCCGCAGCAGCGGCCCCAGTGTATCCCCGGCGAAGTCCGCCCAGTTCTCCACCAGCGGACGCATCATGCCGTTCCACGCGCGCCCATCGCGCCCCAGCACCGCCGCAGCTTCATCGAGATCGCGTTCCAGCAGCACCGCGCTGCCATCGTTGAGCGGGTGCGCCAGCGGCGCATCCGGCTGGATCCATTCCAGTCCATGCGCGGCCAGTGGCAGCGAACGAAAAAATGGCGAGCCCGCGCCCATCGGATGCACCGCCGAACCGAAGTCGTGCCGGAAGCCCGGCAGCGTCAACGGCAGCGTCCGTGCCGCGCCGCCCGGCACCGCTTCTGCCTCGAAGACATCCACCTCCATGCCCGCCTGCGCCAGCACAATCGCTGCCGCCAGCCCGTTCGGGCCGGAGCCGATCACACTCGCGCGCACAGGCTCAGTCATGGGGGGGAAGTGGCTCCGGCCAATTTGTAACCGTGAAAGTTCCATTTGCCGTGCGCGTCACCTCTGGTGCATACAGCCCCAGCAGTTGCCTGCGCCACCAGTCGCCGTTGGCGCGCTTCTCGGCCGCGCTCGTGAACCAGTACTGCCACAGCACCGCCCGCACATATTTCGGCGGCGTCTGCGCAAACGGGTTGCCTGCGAAAAGCCCCAGCACATCGCGGTCATTCATCAACAGCTTTTCTTCCGTGATGGGCACAATCGCATTCTGCCGCCAGTCTCCCAGCGAGGCAAACCAAAGGTTCCAGTCAAAGCGTGGTTGATAAGGCGCATAGATGTGCGGCCTCTCATGCAGCGCCTGCGGCTTGTAGCGGAAGGGGTACGCCGTCCACCTGACTCCATCATTCGAGCCTTGAAACTCGATCTCGTAGCGCCCGCGCGTCATCACGGCAAACAGTCCATACTGGTTCGCAATCCGAAATGGCTCCAGCGCCGTAATCGGCGCCGTCGGCAGCGGCAGATCGCGGAAGGGAAGTCGCAGCAGCTCCGCCGTCGTTACATAGCCGACGAAGGTAAGCATCACCGCCGCGATCGCAGTGCGCAGCGCCGCAGCATGCGTGGAGCGAGGTGCCGGCGAACTCTCTGCCAGCCTGCTGCGAAAGCGCTGCGGCGTCAGCCGCTCAACCGCGCGGTCATCGAGCAGCAGAAACCCCAGCGCCAACACCAGGTAGTTCAGAAACTTGTAGTTTGCCGTCACAATCACGCCCGCCTGCCACGCCGTCACCAGCACAAAGCACGCCAGCCGCACCGGCCTCGGCATAAACATCATGAAGACCAGCACCAGTTCGAGCGCGAGCGTCAGAAAGGCCGTCGCCACATGGAACCAGTGCGGCAGGTGCGCCGCATACCATCCCACCCACGTCGGCAGCGGCCCGTTCTGGTAGTAGTCCACCATCGCCGTCAGGTGTCGCCACTGTTCGTCGCCGCTCAGCAGCTTCACCAGTCCTGACTCGAAGTAGATCCTGAACCACTCCCACAGCAGCAGGAAGAGCGCTGCCCGCGACGGCGGATCATCCGCGCCCCACCCCGGCAGCAGGCCTCGCGGCGCAAGGAACAGCGCCAGAAATCCAGCCTCCAGCAGCATCCCATCCGACTGGTAGCCTGAGAACTCGCTAGCCGTGCTCACAAACGAGAGAAAGCAGACGAAGCACACCGCCAGCGTCAGCCGAGGCCACACATTCGCCACCACGAGCAGGGATGCCGCCATTCCCACCCAGCACAGCGCCATCAGCGCATGGTTTGAGCTCGCTACCCACAGCAGCGACGGCGCAAACCAGAACCGCTCCAGCCCGCTTACGCTGTTGGCCACGTGCGCCAGGAACTCACCGGCCGGCAGGATGCCGTTCGGCCCGATCAGGCCGCGTATCTGAAAGACCAGCGAGAAGAAGGCAGAGAAGTAGATCAGCCCCAGCGCCCGCAGAAACAGCCATCGGGGCGCAAGTCTGCCGGGTGCGCCCGGTGGCGTGCCAAAGATCCAGTTCAGCCGCGACTGTGAGCTACCATTCACCTTCGTCCGCCATCATAGATTAACGGGAATCTGACCGCAGGCTGGCGTATGCTGTTCAGAAATATGACGAACCCGCTGGTGAGTTTTGTCATCCCAACACGTGATCGTCCAATCCAGTTGATCCGCGCCGTTCAAAGTGCTCTCGCGCAGACATACCCTCAGGTTGAGGTCATTGTCGTTGTGGATGGCCCGGACGATCTTGTGCTCGCCCTGCTCGACGATATTTCCTCGCCCGCGCTTCACATCGTCCCCGTGCCCCAGCCGGTCGGCGGGGCAGAGGCCCGCAACATCGGCATCCGGTACGCCTCCGGTCAGTGGATCGCTCTGCTCGACGACGACGATCAAGCCATGCCCGATCGCATTGAGCAGCAGTTGCGCCGCGCACACGCCTCCCGCTATCCACTTCCGGTGGTCAGCTCGCGATTCATCGCCGTTCTTGATAGCGGAGAGCAGATCCTGCCCCGCCGCCTTTACCGTCGCGGCGATCCTGCGCGCTACCTCTTCCTGCGCCGATCCTTTCGCTATGGCGACGGTCTTCTCCACACTTCCACGCTTCTGCTCCCCCGCACGCTGATGTTGTCCTGCCCGTTTCTGGGAGGTCTCCGCCGCCATCAGGACTGGGACCTGATTCTCCGTCTCGTCACTCTCCCCGGCGTCGGTATTGAAATGTTGCCCCAGCCGCTCGCCCGCGTGCAGATGCAGGAGCAGCGCACCAGCGTCAGCACCAGCCCCGACTGGGAGTTTTCCCTTGATTGGGCCCGCGAGCGCCGCCGCCGCCTCGGCCGCCGCGCCTATGCCGCCTTCCTTGCCACGGAGTGCATGCCGCGCGCCGCCAAGGTGGGCGCTTCCCGCAGAAGGCAGCGCGCTCTCCTCCGGGAGTGCCTTCGCCACGCATGGTTCTCGCCGCGCGTCATGGTGCTGGCGACAGCCTTTTTCATTCGCGCTCGCAAAACTGCGCGGAAGGCGAAGGCTTTCTCTGCCGCAGAAACAACTGCTTCCCGATCAGATCAATGAAGTAGCTGTTACCCGGCGATATCTTCGTCGCCCGTTCTTGGGCTTCTCGTCAGCCGGTCGACCGGGACCCCGGAAAGCAGACAACGCTGTCTGCCGTCTGCAGCGCCGTCAGCTGCGGCGCCGTCCCGAACTGTAGCGGCCATAGCCATTCCTTTCGCTCCAGAAACATTCCTGGCGGCAGCCCGTTCGCAATCCTGCTGCCGGGCGCAAACTCATCGCGCAGCCGCCTGGCAAGGTAGCTGGGCGACGCGATCATCGACCGCACCAGCCTGTCCGCAGCCGCGCCCCACAGCCCTTCGCCCAGCCGCATATTGCAGCAGCGAAGATGCTCCTTGGCTCGCAGCCAACGCGGTGACAGCAGCTCCGCCAGCCTTGGCGCCGCTTCCTCCCACGACGAGGCCCTCCACCCGTGCAGGTGCGACAACAACAGGTACTGGACATAGATCCCGTGCAGCTCCTGCATTTTGAAGTGGCGCGTGCTCACGCTCCCCTCGTTCTGCCGAAAGCCGACCAGCACCTCGGGAATGAGGTGCGTCTCATACATCAGCACCATCCGCCACCACAGGTCTGGGTCCTCCGCATGCAGCCCCGTGCGATAGCCGCCCAGCGCCCTCACCGCCTGCACCCGCAGCGCCACCGTCGAGTGGCAGATCGCCGGCAGATAGCCCCGCTCGACCAGCTTCCTGCGCTCGCTGCTGCTGCCCCGCGTCGACCGGAAAAGCCCCACGCTGCCGCCCTGGTACTCCGCCAGCGAATAGATCATGCCCGCTTTAGGATGGGCTGCGATCGCCTCGTCCATCTTCGCCAGGCGGTCCGGATACGACAGGTCGTCCGCATCCTGCCGCACCAGCCACGGGGTCCGCGTCTCCTTCAACATGCGGTTCAGCGTCGCCGCCACCCCCGCATTCGCCTGCGTCAGGATGCGCAGCCGCTCATCCCGCACCGAGTGCAGGTAGTCGAGGCTGCCGTCCGTGGCTCCGTCCACGATCGCCAGTATCTCGAAGTCGCCGAACGACTGCCCCAGCAGGCTCCCCACCGCCTCCTGCAGATAGGGCAGGGCGTTGTAAACGGGAAGACCGATAGTGAATCTGGCTTGTCGCAATAGTCCCGCCCTCTGCCGCGTGCCAAGGGCGCAATTACGTTACCCTCCGCCCCTGGCTCCATCCCTGGCTGAAAATTTTCTAACTTAACTAAATGTTTAAGTTAGCAAACATTACTGCAGCTTAAAATTATCGCGGTCAAGTTAAAACTACTTTAAGTTATCGAACCAAAGTAACGTTTAACCTGCTCTATGCAAATGTTAAGGTAACTCAATTACTGGATAGCTATATCTCAGATTGATTTCTTTTGAGCTGCCTTAGTAGTAACGCCAAGGCTGCAATGAGGTGGATTTTTTTGCCCGCAGGGTTGCAAGCCGTTGAGATCGCGGGAACCCGCGCGTGTCCGGGCGGCGAACTCACGTTCGCTGATCTCGCAGCAGTCCTGCGCCGTCGCCGGCCGCCGATGGACCAGCTCATCGCAGTCTGGGCCAATCAACACGGCTGCTTCTACGTGGGGCGCCCATGAAGAGCTCCCGGCTCAATCAGATTCTCAGCGCCTTCGGGGTGGAGGATGTCCTCTGTGTCCTGCTCCTTGCCTTTTTTGCCGTGGCCGGCTCCATCTCCGGCATCGCGCCCAACCAGGCCTCCGGGATGACGAACGCCCCGGCCACCGGCTTCATGGCCCCCGGCATCCTCTCGCAGCTCGTCGTCAACGCCATCATCCTCGGTCTGCTCCTCTTCAACGCCCGCAAGATGCTGCTGTGGAACCGCGCCCTCCAGTGGAACCTCGCCATCATCCTCGCCGCGCTCTCCTCTGTTGCCTGGTCGGCGGACCCGCTCCTCACCCTGCGCCGGGCCATTCCCTTTGCCTTGGCAGCTCTCTTCGGCCTCTACTTCGCCGTCCGATTTGTCCCGCGCCGCCAGCTGCAGATTCTGTGGTTCACCTTCGTACTGCTGGCCATCGCCAGCGCGGTTGCGGCGCTGGCCTTTCCCTCTGTGGGCCTTGACGCCTCCACCGGCCACACCCACGACTGGCAGGGCGTCTTCACCCAGAAAAATGCCTGTGGCCGCGTCATGGTGCTCGCCTCCGTCGTCGTCTTCTCCATCCGCGCGCACCGCGGTCTCCGTGCCTTCTCACTGCTGCTTTTTACAGGCGTGCTCCTCATGAGCGGCTCGCGCGGCGCCTGGGTCATTGAGCTCTCTCTCTTCGCGCTCTGGCTGGGGTTCCTCATCGCCGCCCGGCTCAGGAAACAGGAGCGGGTCTTCGTCTTCGCCGCAGTCGCCGTAGCTCTGGTCCTCTGCGCCTTTCTTGTCGTGTGCGTTCTCCCCGAGCTCGCGCTGCTGCTGGGCCGCGATCCCACCCTCTCAGGCCGCATCGCCATCTGGCATCACGTCTGGAGGGCGATCCTCCGCCATCCCTTGCTCGGCTATGGTCTGTCGGCCTTCTGGCAAGGCCTTCAGGCAGCGTCGTATTCCGTCATCGTCGCGCTCCACTTCGTCCTCTTCCACGCGCACAACGGCTTTCTTGAAATCTGGCTGGAGCTCGGCGCCCTCGGCCTGCTGCTCTTCATCTTCAGCTACCTTCGCGCCTGCAGGAAGGTTCTCCCCCACCTGCTCGGCCGCGACAGCCGCAGCGCCCTTTGGATGGGCCTGTTCCTCTTTCTCATCGCCGTCTACAACATCGGCGAGAATACCTTCCTCACCTCCAACGGCATCTTCTGGGTGCTCTATGTAGCAGTCCTTGCCGACATCGAACTGCTCGCCCCCGAGCGCCCTGAGAATGTCCTCGCCTTTCCCGGAGCCGCGCGTTCTCCCGTCTACTACGGGACCGCAGCGGCGCGGCGCAGCTCGTTAGGCTAGCGCTCGCCCTCATTGGCGGCATCGACAAGACCTTCCCCGTCAACGCCGGACAGATCGGCGCCGCTGGCCTCTCAGCCGCCGCGCCCCAGGCATCTTCCGGGAAGGGAAGCGCTCCACTCTGCCTTAGATCTACGCCCTATTCCGGCGCCACCCCGGCATGCGAATTCGCCTCATTCAGCTTGCGCCAGTCCGCCACCTGTTTCGCGCTTGCCTTATCCGCTTCCTGCCGCAGTTGCTGATACTTCAGCAGCGCCTGGTGCGCCTCTGCCGTCTGACCTGCCTTTCGGTAGATCTGCGCCAGCTCATACCACGCACGCCTCTGCACCTCGCCCTGCACCTCGCACGCGCGCTTGAACTCGGCAATCGCCTCGGCATTCTTACCCTCCGACGCCAGTCCCCGCGCCAGGTAGTAATCGGCCACCGTCGGCGCTCCATAGAGCTTCACCACCTGCTCCAGCAGCGGCACGCCCTTCTCCTCTTCGCCGCGATCCACGCGTACGCTGCCCAGGTCATACATCGCCACCGGATTGCCCGGCGTCAGCTTCAGTTGCTCGGCAAACGCATTCTCCGCCAGGTCCACCGCTCCCGTCTTGCGATATTCCTCGCCCAGCCCCTCGTAGAGATCGGCCTCGCCCGGCGCGATCTTGATCGCCGCCAGGTACTCGTCAATCGCGTTCTTGTGCTGCTCCGCCTGCGCCGCAATCTGCGCATTCAGCCGGTGCACTCGCCACGAGCCAGGGTCCAGGTGATACATCTGCGCATAGCTGTCTTTCGCCACCTGCATATGCGCCTGCCCACGATAATCCAGCACATTCACATCCTTCGGAGCCAGCTCCGCCGCGCGATCCAGCGGCCCCGTCGCCTTCTCCGGATGGCCGGACTTCAGCTCCACAATCCCCAGCCACATCTCCGCCTCGGCGTTGTCCGGGTTCGCCGTCGCCTCCAGTTCCAGGTCGTGAATCGCCTCCGGAATATGGTTGGTCTGGTAGTTCGCAATGCCCATGAACAGGTGAGCGCCCGCCAGCGTCGGATCGATCTGCAGCGACTTCTCGATCGAGGCCTTCGCCTCCGCCAGCTTCCCCTCTTTGAGCTGCGTCATCCCCAGGTCGAGGAACGCCTGCGGCAGGTCGGGAGCCACCACCGTCGCCTGCTTCAGATACTTCTCCGCCAGCTCCGGATGGCCGCTCTGCATCGCCGCTCCTGCCTGCGCAAAGAGCGATTGCAGCTGCGCCTGCGACGCCTGCACCTGGTAGCCCAGCGCGGTCCCGCAGCAGCCCAGCAGCGCCGCGCCGCTGAGCAATATTCCTGTTTTTAGGGTAAACATGCCATCGGATTGTACACGCCGGACCGTCCCGGCCGCATGCGCCGCTTCTCCCCGTGCCGCGATTTCGTTCCTCAGCTGAGCTCCGACAGGCTTATTACGAAAGTAATGAGCCGAACGGTCGATTTCTAGTTGTGCTTTCCGGCTGATATCAATTAGGCCGTTGGAATTAGCCCGTTGGAATGAGCCCGCTGGAATGAGGAAGCTTTTCCCGTCTCCGTCCAGCTGTAGCTGCCTCTTTCGGGGTGATTCTCCCAAGCTTTTTTAGGTCGGGAAAAGTCTGTAATCGTTTGCAAAAACATGAGCCAGATGCTGTCTGTCACAAATTCGAGCCGCAGGGTAGCTCATGGATTTCCCTCTGGCTTCAGGTTACGTTTACTTGCTTGAAAGTGCTTTAACTGCGCGCAGCGGATAGCTCTCATATCGTAAGGCATTGCTAGGGGTTAATCATTGGTGATACGTTTACCGATGGCTCTGCTTTACAAGCGGTCCGCTGCAGGTATTGTCCTTGGGAACTGCAGACGGAATGCTTCCGGACCCAGATCCGGAAGCCCGGAATGGAGCGGTTCCTTGTTTCAACGTATTTCTTCAGGAGGCAACATGAGTGCAATCAGGAGAGTGGGATGGCGTGCGTTGTCGGCATGCCTGTTTCTGCTCCTCATAACCAGTCCCAGTCGAGCCCAGTCCGTTTACGGCTCGATGACCGGCACTGTTACCGACAGCTCCGGCGCAGTCATTCCCAACGCTTCCGTTCAGGTCAAGAACGAGAAGACCGGCTCTGTCAACAAGACAACCTCCACCTCGGCAGGCTCCTACCGCTTTCCTGAGCTGCCTCTCGGCTCCTATGACCTCACCGTAACCGCGCCCGGCTTCAGCACAGCGCAGCTTACGGGAGTTACCGTTCAGATTCAGAGCACCACCGGTCAGAACGTCACTCTCCAGGCTGGCGGCGAAACCACCACTGTCAACGTCAATGCGGACGCTCCTACCCTGCAGACGGAATCCTCTGACATGGGCGGCGTTATCTCCGACAAGCAGATCACCGAGCTGCCTCTCGCCCTCGGCGGCGTAGGCGCGCTCCGTTCGCCTGAGGCCTTCGTCTTCCTGCTGCCCGGCGCGACCGGTCCCGGAACGGCCAACAGCAACAACGGCATCTTCTTCTCCAGGATCGCCGGTGGCCAGACCTTCGGCAATGAAGTCCTCATCGACGGCGTCAGCCAGCAGCGCAGTGAAAACGGCTCCTCCTTCGACGAAGAAGCACCCTCCGTTGAAGCCCTGCAGGAGTTCAAAGTCACCACCGCCCTGCCCACCGCCGAGTACAACCGCACCACCGGCGGCATCGAGAACTTCGTCACTAAGAGCGGCACTAACAACTTCCACGGCACCGCGTACGACATCTTCCGCAACCAGGACCTCGACGCCAACACCTGGTTCAACAACGGCTACCGCGCAGAGTTCTGCACCGGCGCTAACAATACCCCATCCTGCCGGTCCACCTATGCAACCCCGGTTGACCAGAAGAATGACTTCGGCGGGAGCTTCGGTGGTCCGGTCTGGATTCCCAAGGTCTATGACGGCCGTGACAAGCTCTTCTTCTTCTTCGCCTGGGAGCAGCTCGCCTATCATCTCGGCGCCTCCACCGTCACCACTGTCCCCACTCCGCAGGAGCTGAGCGGCGACTTCTCCAACCCGGCCATTTTCCAGACCAACAAGCCGGTTGGAACCAATCCCTGCGATGGCTCCACCGTCTACCAGGGCCAGATCTTCGATCCTTCGAGCACCCGTGTCGTCAACGGCGTACCCTGCCGCACGGCCTATCCCGGCAACAAGATCCCCGGCGGATTTTCTCCCGTCTCGCAGGCGATCCTGAACTATTTCCCCAAGCCGACCAACGATCAGGTCTTCAACAACTTCAACTTCAACAGCACCATTCCCATCACCAACACGACCTACACGGTCCGCATCGACGCTCATCTGAGCGACCGGAACTCCATCTGGGGTTCTTACAATACGCGTGACAACAACCGCATCAGCGGCACGCCGATCCTTCCCGATCCCATCGATCCCAACACCTGGAAGCAGGACTTCGAGACCCACTTCTTCCGTGTCGGCTGGGATTACTCGCTCACCCCTCACGTCCTCAATCACTTCATCTTCGGCAGCAACCGCAGCAACAGCATCAACTTCGCTCAGGCCGCGCTTACCGGCACCAACTGGTTCCAGAAGCTTGGCGTCGCGAATGCTGTCAGCAACAACTTTCCTGTCGTCACCAATGGATTCACTGCTCAGGAAGGCATGCCGAACAACGGTGACAACATCGACAACGGCCTGCGGTTGAATGAAAGTGTTGCCTGGGAAAAGGGCGCTCACAGCTTCATGTTCGGTCTTGACCTGCGCTACCAGCAGTACTCGCCGATCAACAACAACTCTCCGTCAATCAACTTCGGCGGCGGCCAGACGGCTGCGGATCCGACTCTTGCCTCGCAGACCGGTAACGGTCTGGCCAGCGAACTTCTCGGCCTTGCCACCAACGGCAGCCAGAACATCATCCCGCATCAGTCCCGCTGGATCTCCTGGTACTGGTCCGGCTTCGCTCAGGATGACTGGAAGGTCACCAAGGACCTGACCCTCAACCTGGGTATCAACTACAGCCTTGATATGCCCCGGCACGAGGCCAACAACTTCACCTCCAACTTCAGCCGCACCGCAATCGATCCCGAGTACGGCGTTCCCGGAGCCCTCGTCTTCGGCACCACCTGCCAGCACTGCAACACCGCATGGGCTGACACCTGGTACAAGGACGTAGCTCCTCGCGTCGGCTTTGCCTATGCCCCGTCCAGCCTTCAGGGCAAGACCGTATTCCGCGGTGGCGCCGGCATCTTCTATGGTCCGCTGCAGTATGACGACTTCGGCGGCTCCATGAACACCGGTTACAAGGCGAATCCGAACTTCCCCTCCAAGAACGGCTTCGACCCGTCCTTCTCCATCGACAGCGGCTACCCTGCCTTTGCGCAGCCGCCCAACCTCGACCCCGGCTACTACAACGGATCGTATGTGCCCGGTTCTTACATCGAGCGTCGCGCAGGCCGCCCTGCCGCCGTGTATGACTGGACGGCGCAGGTGCAGCAGCAACTGGCCAGCGACCTCATCATGACCATCGGCTACATTGGCAACCGTGCCCAGAACCTGCAGGCCAATGTGCAGAACATCAACAACATCCCGCTGCAGGACATCGCACTGGGCAACAAGCTCACCGATCAGCTCCAGGGCAACTCGGATGGCGTAGCCACTCCGTTCCCCGGCTACTTCAACCTGTGGGGCAATGGCGTTCAGGTCCAGCAGGCCCTCCGTCCTTTCCCGCAGTATGACTTCATCGACTCTGGCTGCTGCCTGCAGAATCCCGGTCACTCGTCCTTCGACGCGCTTACCGCCAGCCTGCAGCGCCGCTTCTCGCAGGGCCTCAGCCTCCAGGTCTCTTACACCTGGGCTAAGACCCTCACCGATGCGGAAAGCGCTCTCCCCAACACCAACCCCGGCGGTCCCCAGGTACAGAATCCTGACAATCTGCACCAGGAGAAGTCCATCAGCGTTCAGGACATACCCCAGACGCTCGTCCTCAGTTACACCTACGATCTGCCCTTTGGAGAAGGCAAGCCCTTCCTCAATCACGGCTTCGTCGGCAAGTATGCTGTGGGCGGCTGGGAAATCGGCGCAGTCCAGCGTTACCAGTCCGGCGAACCGATGGCCTTCTGCTGCGCCAGCGGCATCCCCGGTTGGCAGCAGGCAATCCGGTATGACAGTGTTCCGAATACGCACGTCAAGAGCGCGGTTTACCGGCAGGGCTGGAAGAAACTCAACCCCTTCAACATCGCCAATGGCACCGATCCTAATGTGAACAGCCTCTTCAACGGCGCTGTTGACAACGGGGCGTATGCCTACACCCACGGTCTGGCTACGCCGGCCTTCATCGATCACAACCTGACGTCCTACCGTGGCACCGGCGCTTACAAGCTCGGCGACACCCCGCGTATCAGTCAGGTCAGGATCCCCGGCTACTTCAACGAAGACATCAGTATCATCAAGAACACTCCGATTCACCAGAATATTGTGTTCCAGTTGAAGTTCGAACTTCTCAACGCCTTGAACCGTCATGCCTTCTCCACGCCTGACGGCAACCCCAACGACTTCCTCTTCGGCGTTCCCACAGGAACGATAACGAATCCAAGGAATGTCCAGATCACCGGACGTATCAGCTTCTAGTTGGCCAATGAGTCACTGGAAATAGCAGTACAAAAAGCAACAACCTCCCATGCCGCTTTGAGCTCGTCTCAAAGCGGCACTTTTTTGGTGGGAAGATTTACGTGTTTGCTCTGGCGCGGACGCGCCGCAGGGAAGGAAGAGGAACAGCAGCAGGCCCCGATCTAGCGCTCCGATCTAGCGCCTGATCGTCTCGTTAGCCTTTTCGATCGCGGCATCCTTGATGCCTCTGCTGCCCGATACGCGAAAATCCGTCACGTCCTTCAGCACAAATGCCGCGCCCGTGTCATTCCGCGGCAGTTTGATGCGAAAGAAGTCAGCGCCCTGCACATCTTCCAGCACAAACCCCGGCCGCGCATCTGCCTTTTCATTCGCGATCTCGACGTTCGTGAACTCGATGTCCTTCACATGCCGAACATAGAATCCCTGCGCCGGCATCGCTCCAAACATCCCCGGGTCCGGATACTTCGTCTCGTTCTCCGGCGGGTGCAGCGCCGCCATCTCTTCCGTGCCGCCGCCCTGGTGGTGCAGGTAGATGTTGTTCAGCTTGATGCTCGCAATCTCGTGCCCCGGCACTCCGCTGATGATCGCGCAATCCTTTGACGCGCAGTTGTAGCTCACGATATCGCTCAGCACCACACGCTGCAGCGTCCCCACCGCCGCGCCCGCAGGCCCGCGCATCCGCGTCCCCAGCCGCAGAAAGATCGGCGCCGTCGTCACATCGCGCATCGTGATTCCGATGAAGGTCACATCTTCCAGCAGCGCCCCATCTTCGCTCTCGAGCGCAATGCCGTTGCAACCGTCGAAGACGCAGTTTGAAACCGTAATGTTCTTGAAGCCGCCATTCGACTCCGTTCCGAACTTGATTCGTCCCGTATGCGGCACCCGCGCGTCCGCCGCAAACTTCTTCCAGGTTCCATCCAGCATTGTGCCCAGCTCATACGTCCCCGTCACATAGCAGTTCGTGATCGTCACGTTTTCCGTGGCCCGCGCATACCCCAGCGCATAGGAGCTCTTCGGGCAGATGCCGTCGTCCCACGGCGAGTTCACGCTGCAGTTTGAGACGCGCACATTCCGGCAGCAGTCAATGTCCATGCCATCCCGGTTGGTATCGATCTTCAGGTTGTCGATCGTTAGATTATCCACGCCCGTCGCCAGAATCCCGAAGTGGCCGCCCTTCAGTATCGAGAAATCCCGCAGGATCACGTTGCGGCAGTTCTTCAGCGCAATTGACTTGTTGCCGTTGCGCGGCGTCTCCGCCAGCGGCTGCTCCGTAGCCCATCCGCGGCTCAGCCCCTTGCCCCAGATCAGCCCCGGCCCCATGATCGAAACATCATGCAGCCCCTCGCCCCAGATCAGGCTGTTGTGCCAGTGGTTGTGCCCATAGTCCTGGTAGTTTTCCCATGGCGCATTCGACTCAGCCGCATCATAGCCCTCTGTGCCGCTCGTCGGCACCTCTGCCGCCAGCAGCGTCGCCCCCTGGTCCAGGTAGAGCGCCACCTTGCTCTTCAGCCGCAAGGAGAAGCTCGCATAGGTCCCGGCAGGGAAGCGCACCGTCCCGCCGCCTGCTGCTGCTGCCGCGTCAATGGCCTTGTTGATCGCCGGCGAGTCAATGGTCGTACCATCGCCCGTCGCTCCGAAATCCCGCACGTCATAGATGCCGCCCGCAGTCTTCGCGGCCCTCGCCGGTGCTTTGGCAAAGGCAACGCCGGTGGCGCCCGTAGCAGCCGTAGCCGTCAGGCCCATTCCGGCCAGCTTCATAAACTCTCTGCGAGGTGTTCCCATGTGGCCATCTCCAGGAAAAATTTTCCACCGAGAACTCTAAAGGAATTTGCGCTGTTTGTCGCGCAGTGGTCTTACCTCGTCGCTCCTCCCGCCGCCTTCTGCTCGGCGATCCACTGGTCGATCGTCTTCTCCAGCACATCGAGCGGCAGCGGCCCCTGCGCCAGCACCGCGTCATGGAAGCTTCGCAGGTCAAAGCGCGCCCCCAGTTGCTGCCGTGCCCGTTCCCGCAGCTCCAGTATCTTCATCTGTCCCAGTTTGTAGGCCAGCGCCTGCCCCGGCCACGCAATGTATCGGTCGACTTCTGTCTCGATATTCTGTTCATCCATCGCCGTATGGTCGCGGAAGAACTGGATCATCTGCGCCCGGGACCAGTGATCGTAGTGCACCCCCGTGTCCACTACCAGCCTCACCGAGCGCCACATCTCGTTTTCGAGCCGCCCATATTCGCTGTAGGGGTCCTGGTAGAAGCCCACTTCCTTGCCCAGTCTTTCCGCATAGAACGCCCATCCCTCCGAGTAGGCGTTGTAGTTCCCGAAGCGCCGAAACGGCGGCAGCCCCGGTATCTCCTGCGCAATCGAGAACTGCAGGTGATGCCCCGGAATCCCCTCGTGATACGCAATCGCCTCCACATTCAGCAGCAGCCGATGCGTCGGATCATACTCATTCACATTGACTCGCCCCGGCCTGTTTCCCGCGCCCGGCGAGTAGTCCGCGGGCACCGCATCCGGCGCGCGAAACGCATCCATCGGCACCACTTCCAGCTTGTTCTTCGGCAGCCGCCCAAAGAGCTGCGGCAGTTTGCCGCTCATCTGATCCACGTAGTGTTGGTAGAGCCCCAGCACCTGCGCCCCGGACTTCCCATAGAGCGCCGGGTCCTTGCGGATGTGTTCGTTGAACGACTTCAGATCGCTGTACCCCTGGCTCCGCGCCAGCGCCACCATCTGCGCTTCGATCTCCGTCACCTGCGCCAGTCCCATCCGGTGGATCTCATCCGGGGCGAGCTCCGTCGTCGTCATCTGCCGTACGTCGAAGCGATACCGCGCCGCCCCGTCCGGCAGCGACCACACGCCATATTCCGTGCGCCCGTGCGGCGCATACTCCGTGCGTACAAAGGCGGCAAATTTCGCATACGCGGGCGCGGCATCTTCCTCCACCGCCTTCACGATCGCGCCCTTGAGTCGCGCCTGCTCCGTTGCGGAGATCCCTGCCGGGAACTTCACCACCGGCGCTGCGAAGGGGCTTTCCACGCCCTTCTTTTGCGCGATCTCCTGCGCCTCGGCCGCCACCTTTTCCAGCAGGTACTTCGGCGGCATCAGTCCGTCCCGCATGCCCAGCCTCATGTCCGCCGTCACCTGGTCAAAGGCGCGCGGCAACTGCTGCAGCCGCGCAAGGTAGTTCTCGTAGTCCTTCACCGTCCTGAACGGCATCTGCGATGCAAGGGCTGCGTAATCCAGGTGGACGCCGTTCATCTGGTTCACCGGCATCTCCCAGTCCTTGAACCTCGCCTCTTCCACCTCTTCGCTGAGCTGCCGCACCATCAGCGCCTTGTTCAGCTGCTCCTGCTCGCTCAATCCCGTCACGTCGAGAGCTTTGAAGAGCTGCAGCGCGTGCTCCGCATGCCGTTCTTCTCTCGCGTAAGCCTCGGGCGAGTAGTCGCTCAGCCGATCGTTGTAGCGCGTATCCCCAACATACGTCGCCATCTCGGGATACGTGCGCAGCTCGTATTGCCACTCCGCGTTGATTGCCGCATCCAGCTTCGCCTTGCGTGTCTGCTGCGTCTGCCCTTGCATCGGCAGACTCGCGAACAGCAGCACAACCCCGCCACAGGTCACCTTGGATAAATTCCTTGCGAGCATGCTCCTCCATCCGGCTCCGCGAACCCATCGAAGAGCAGTAAAATCAGGAAAAATTGGAATAGCTAAGTTCAACGGAAAGTTTTAAAAATGTCTACGTCAAAGTTTTAAGATCGTACATCTGCAGCGCGGCCGCCATTCGCCACGCTCTCCCCGACAGGAGTAAAAAGAAAGCCATGCTCAACCGCCGTCACTTCCTTTCTTCCTCGCTGGCCGCCGCCTCCGTAGCCCTGCTTCCTCGTCCGCTTCTCGTCGCGCAGGATGCAGTCGTAGACAGCCCCGCAAGCAACATCGCGGGTGGTCGTGAAAAGGTTTCCTGGCGCGTCCAGCCCTTTCCCATGCAGCAGGTGCGCCTCCGCGACGGACTCATGTTGCGCGCCCAACAGATCAACCTCGCCTACCTCAACCAGCTCCCCAACGACCGCCTGCTGCACATGTTTCGCCTCACCGCAGGCCTGCCCTCCACGGCAGCGCCGCTCGGCGGATGGGAGGCGCCCGATGGCGAGCTGCGCGGCCACTTCGCCGGCGGCCATTATCTCTCTGCCTGCGCTCTCATGTATGCCAGCGCCGGCGATGAAGCCATCCGCGCCAAGGGCAATGAACTCGTAGCCGAGCTCGCGAAGTGTCAGAAGGCCAACGGCTACCTCGGCGCCTATCCTGAAAACTTTTACGATCGCCTGCGCAACTATCAGAAGGTCTGGGCGCCCTTTTACACCTACCACAAGATCCTCGCCGGCCATCTCGATATGTATGTGCACTGCGGCAACCGGCAGGCCCTCGCCACCGCGGAGAAGATGTCCGACTGGGCAGCCAGCTGGGTCGCGCCTCTCACCGATGAGCAGTTCGAACGCATCAAGCTGGTCGAGCAGGGCGGCATGTGCGAGTCTCTCTTCAATCTCTACGCGCTCACCGGCAACCCGAAATATCTCGCCCTCGCGCGCCGCTTTGAACACAAGAAGATCCTCGACCCGCTCGCACAGCAGCAGGACGATCTCGCCGGCAACCACGCCAACACCAATATCCCCAAGATCATCGGCGTAGCCCGCGGCTATGAACTCACCGCCGAGGACCGCGACCACACCATCGCCACCTACTTCTGGCAGCGAGTCACTTCGCAGCACGCCTACGCCACCGGCGGCACCAGCAACCATGAGTTCTGGCAGGCGCCCGGCAAGCTCTCTACCGAGTTAGGCAAGTCTGCCGAGGAGTGCTGCTGCAGCTACAACATGCTCAAGCTCTCCCGTCACATCTACGGCTGGACTGCCGATCCGCATGTCATGGATTACTACGAGCGACTGCTCTACAACGTACGCCTCGGCACACAGGACCCCAGCGGCATGCTCATGTACTATGTCTCCCTCAAGCCCGGCTACTGGAAGACCTTCGGCACGCCCGATAAATCTTTCTGGTGCTGCACCGGCACCGGCGTCGAAGAGTACTCCAAGCTCAACGATTCGATCTACTGGCATGACGACCACGCCCTCTACGTCAATCTCTTCATTCCTTCTGAACTGAACTGGCCGCAGAAGAATCTCCGCGTCATGCAGCAGACCGCCTTTCCTGTTGAAGAGGGAACTACTCTCACCTTGCGAACTACCTCCCCATCCGCATTCCCGCTGCACATTCGTGTACCTTACTGGGCCACCCAGGGCGCCACGGTTAAGATCAATGGCAAGCTCCAGCACATCGCTGCCGAGCCCGGCACCTATCTCACGCTCGACCGCACCTGGCACGATGGCGACAAGGTAGAGATCGCCATGCCCATGTCCCTGCACACCGCGCCTCTGCCGGATAATCCCGCCTTGCAGGCTGCCATGTATGGTCCGCTCGTGCTTGCCGCGCAGATGGGCCGAGACGGCCTCACCCGCGAAATGATCTACGGAGACTTAGGTCCCTTCGCCAAGGGGCAGAAGGACTACGAGCCGCCCACGGCGAGGGCCGCCGGCCGGTCCCCGTGGCTCAAGCGAACCTCTTCGCCTCACCTTGAATTCGTCAGCGCCGACAATACCCGCGCCGTTCCTCTCTACACCATCATGGACGAGCGCTACAGCGTCTATTGGAAAGTCGAGAACGCCTGACCGTTTACTTGGCCGCCCACTTATCGACAATGGTCTTCGCGAGGTGCGCCATCAGCACCTCGCCTTCGTTGTCCACGGTCCAGCTCTGGTCCTTGTTGTCGTAGGTGAAGAGCGAAAGCACGATGGGCCCGCTCTTCGCATACACCACGCCCACATCGTTGCGCACCGCATCGAGCGCGCCCGTCTTGTTCGCGATTGCAGAGTCTTTCTCTGAGCTGTCGATCGTCTCCAGGTAGCGCGGAATGCTGTCGCGATAGAACTGATTCTTCAACATGTGCAGCGCTGCCCCGCACAGCTGCTCATCCTCCGCCGTCTTCGCCGCCGTGCTCCCTGGCGGATTCAGGTTGCAGTCTACATACCGCTGCATCACGCTCGCCATCTCCCGCGGCGTCGTCTTGCCCAGCCCGAACTGCGTCTGGTCCGCCGGCATTGATCCCTCCGCCGGTGCAAAGACTTTCTTGTAGAGCCACGTATTCTTCAGCCCCAGCGCCACAATCTCATCGTCGATATTCTTCAGCCCCAGGTGGCCGATCGCAAGGTTCGTCGCCGTGTTGTCGCTCACGATCACCATCATCGTCAGCACATCCTTGAGCGTCAGCGTCAGGGGAGTGTCGAAGAACATCAGCACTCCCGACCCCTGCACCTGGTCCTGCTTCGTGAGTGTGATCTTGTCGTCGAAGTGCACCCGTCCCGCCCGCACCTGCTGCAACGCATCGTAGAGCACCGTCAGCTTGATGACCGAGGCCGTCTGCACCGGCGTATCCGCGTTGAGCGCCACCGTCTGTCCCGTCGTGAGATCTTTGGCAAAGAGGGCGACCTTGCCGTGGTATCCCGCCGTCATCGTTTGCAGCTGTGCTTCGAGCGCCGCGTCATTCTGTCCCATCGCGCATCGGCCCCAGCCGGTGCAGAGCAGCAAGGCAACCACCATCGATCTCAATCTCATCGAAACATTATCTCCACACTGGACGCGAACCATTGGCCCTGAAGAACTTGTTTCGCTAATATAAGCACACTTTGCTTCAGGAGCGAGCATGACGGAGATCACCACCAATTCACAGGACCGCTTCAGCGACGCCATCGCATTGCTGGAGACTTCCGTTCGGGAGCGCGTCTTTCCCGGCGCCGCCTGCGGAGTCCTTCACCGTGGGGAGGTGGTGCTGCAGCGCGCCGTCGGCCGCTTCACCTATCAGGACGACTCGCGCCCCGTTCAGCCTGACACTGTCTTCGATCTCGCCAGCGTAACCAAGGTGCTCGCCACCACCGCCGCCGCCATGCTTCTCTACGACCGCGGCATCCTCAAGCTGCAGACGCGCCTCGGCGATATTCTCCCCGGCTTCGTCATCGGCAGTGGCGGCACCGGCAAAAAGGATGTGACCCTCGGCATGCTGCTCGCGCACTCTTCCGGCCTGCCCGGCTACGCGCCGCTCTACGAGCGTGCTCATGCGCCCAATGAGCTGCTCCGCGATGCGCTGCAGCTCCCGCTCACCGCGGTGCCCGGCGAGCGTGCCGAGTACTCTGACATCGGCTTCATCCTCCTTGGCAAAGCCATCGAGGTGCTTTCCGGCGACTTTCTCTCGCGCCTCTGCGCCCGCCAGCTCTTCGCGCCCCTCGGCCTCGACGCCACCGGCTACTGTCCCACTGAGGCGCTGCATCCGCTCATCCCGCCTACAGAAGACGATCGCGTCTTCCGTAAAAAAGTCATCCAGGGCGAGGTTCATGATGAAAACTGCTGGGCCCTCGGCGGCTGCGCGGGTCACGCCGGAGTTTTCTCCAACGTGCAGGATGTACTCACCTTCGCCCGCTGCATCCTCAGCAACGGTGCGCTGCCTGACGGCCGCCAGCTCTTCAAGCCCTCGACCATCGATCACTTCGCCACTCGCCAGCCCGCGCCCTCCGGCTCTTCGCGCGCGCTCGGCTGGGACACGCCATCCGATCCTTCCTCTTCCGGCAGCCATTTCAGTCAGCGCTCCATCGGGCATCTCGGCTACACCGGCACGTCCCTCTGGATCGATCGCGACCGCGATCTTGCCGTCGTGCTGCTCACCAATCGCACCTGGCCCACGCGTGAAAACAAGGCTATCCAGCAGCTTCGCCCGCGCTTCCACGACGCTGTTCTCTCCGCGCTCCTCGCGTAGCATTTCATTTCTGGACAGTCTGGGTTGTCGTGAATGAACTCCTCTTAAGATTGGCCATGCGCCCCATTGACAGAAGCGATACAATCGCTAGTGGTAGACAGCGCGACGAGTAAAAAGACAATGGCAACCATGACACCTCCGCAAGCCGATGCCCAGCGCTCAACAAATGGACACACGGGCCCCGTCCAGCAGCCACTCACAAACCTTCATGACCTCCTCACGGAGAGCGGAAATGAAGCATCCTTAGGTTTCGACACGAAGTCCGCTCTCGAAATCGCACGCATCATCAACCATGAAGACGCCAAGGTGGCGACCGCGGTCAAGAAGGCACTTCCTGAGATTGCTCAGGTCATCGATGCCGTGGCCCGCAGCCTGCGTGATGGCGGACGCCTCATCTACATCGGCGCCGGCTCCAGCGGCCGCATCGCAGCTCTTGACTCCTGCGAGTGCCCACCCTATTTCTCCAACTCCCCGCAGCAGATTCAGTACATTATGGCTGGCGGCCCCAAGGCTCTCGCCTCGCCTGTCGAGGTCAACGAAGACTCTGAGGAGCTGGGCCAGCGCGACATCGCGCGCCGTCGCCCCACCCGCAAGGATGTGGTCATAGGCCTCTCCGCCAGCGGCCGCACCCCTTATGTCGTCTCCGCCGTGGCCTATGCTCGCGCGCGCGGCGCCAAGACCGCCTGCATCACCTGCAATCCGAACACGGCGCTCTCCGCCGCCTCTGATATCGCCATCGTGGCCGAGGTCGGTCCCGAGGTCATCTCCGGCTCCACCCGCATGAAGGCTGCAACCGCACAGAAGACCATCACCAACATGATCACCACCGGCGCCATGACGCGCCTCGGTTACGTGTACGGAAACCTGATGGTCAACGTCCACATGCAGAACTCCAAGCTCATCGAGCGCGGCATCGGCATCCTCATGCGTGCCTGCGACGTCGATCGTGAGACCGCTGTCCGCACCATCAAGTCTGCTGGCCGCAGCGTTCCTGTCGCACTGGTCATGCTCAAGGCAAACGTCGACAAGCCTGAGGCTGTACGCCGCCTCGCCAAGTCTGACGGCAATGTCCGCCGCGCCATTGAAGACACCACTCTGGAACTATAGACAGACCTGGAAAGCTCGCTCCTGACCCCTGCGCAGGGGTCAGGAGCGAGTAGCCCTACTCCACCATCAGGTTCAGCACCTGTTCCCCTGACAGCATCGCATCCACGCCCACTGAGGCCAGCGGCACTGCCGACTCGCCGCTCAGGGTCAGCTTATGGTTCTGCTTCAGCGGCTCCAGTGCATTTGCCATGGAGATCGGCAACGTAGGCAGCGTGCGTCCCTCCACCGTAGCCTGCGCGGATGGCGCCAGCAGCGTCACATACAGCCGGTCGTTCGGATGCTGGCTGTTCAGCTGCGCAATCGTCTGCGAAACATCCAGCTGCTGTCCTCCTGCCTGCGGTGGCTGCAGCAGCCGGTCCAGCGCCGCTCCATTGCTGATCAGCAGCCGCACCGGCCCATCCGGCAGCGTTGCCGGCAGCTTCACCGGGATGCGCACATTGCGCACCTCCCCGTGATAGGGCCGCAGCGTCGCTTCAATCGTCACCGTATCGCCCGCATGCATTGTCGTCGTCGTGCTCACCGCGCTTTCAAGCTCCGCCGTCAGCCGCTTCGGCACCGCTTCGATGGTCACATCCACGCTCCGGATCGGCGTCCGCCGCGCGGCATTGTCATACAGTCGTGAGAAGTCGCTCCCCACCATCAGCGCGGCAATCATATTCGCCGGCCCCAGCTCCGTCGGAGCCACCATCTCGTCCAGCGCCACCGGCTGGTAGCCTTCCATGCTGATCGTGCTCCGCACCCGGTAGCTGGTCTCCGCCGTGTAGTTGTTGCTCTCCATCAGTCCTTGAAAGACGGAAACCATCACCGCCGACGGTGTAATCTGCGGCTGGTCCACCACCTCCAGGTGCAGCTCCCGCGGCGTGCCTGCGCCCGTGATGTGCAGCGTCACCGGAATCATCCGCGCCGCCACTCCAAAGCGTCCCGCAATCGCCGTCTGGCGATCTTCGGTAAACGAGCCAACCGTGTCCGTCGTGTTCACGATTTTGAAGGCGTTATAAGGGGAGGGAAGCGTCGCCAGCACCTCTGCCTTGGTCATAGGCAGCGAAACCGGCCCAAACTGCGTGATCGGGTGTCCGCAGGCGAGCAGCTTCTTCGCGTCCACATAGGTCGCCGTGCACGTTGCTGAAATCTCCAGGTCGCCCCGCACCAGCAGAGCGCTCACCGCCGAGCCGGGAATGATCGGCTCCGGCTGGTGTTGGCTTCCGCCGCCTCCGCCCAACCCTGCCACCGCCGTCAGCCCCAGCCCGGGCGTGTGCTTGTTCCACAGCTCCACCGCCGCCGCGCTGAATCCGTCAAAGACCAGCGGCGTCTCAATCGGCCGGATCGGCCCCGTCTCCGCTCCCGTGCTCGTCGCCGCCATCTCCATCGGCACGGTCTTCTGCATGTCCCGCACCTGCAGCATCTGCTCGATTGGCGTAATCCCCGCGATCGGCTCCTTGCTGAACTCGCCGATGCGGTACGCCAGCGCGCCCGCCAGCTTCCCGTCGATATACACCGGGCTGCCGCTCATCCCCGCCACCACGCCCGTATACTCCGGCTTCGCACCATGCAGCCTCGCCAGGATCATGTCCTGCCCCGGCCCCAGCGCATTGTGCAGCAGCCCCAGGATCTCTACATCCATCGGCTCCGGCTGTGTGCCTTCAAAAACCGTGTAAGCCACTCCATGCATCCCGCGATGGATCGCCGACACGGGAAACACTCCGGCCGTCGAAGGCGGCGGCGTAGCCGCCATTTGCGTCTGCGCCGGCATTGTGGCAGGAATCGTTACAGCAAGGGAAAAACAGGCGGCGATTTTTGATATGGCTTTCATACGGACATCTACGTCTATAAGAGTAGACGTACCCGGGCTTGCGGCAAAGCATCCCGGCGTCCGAAAATGATCTCATTTATGAAATCAGCTTCAGGCGATCACGTTTCTACCCTCCCGGCCATCCTTCGCAGGACCACCGCCGTGTTCGCCTGCGCTGCCGTTCTCAGCTTCCAGCCCATCTCGGCCGCCGCTCAGCAGACCGCGCCCTATCCCCAAACCCAGCCCCAAACCAAGCCCGACCCGCAGACCGCGCCGCCTTACCCGCAAACCGCCCCTTATCCTCAGACGGCGCCCTATCCGCAGGCCCCGCCACCCGACCAGAAACCTGACCAGAAGCCGGCTCAAAAGCCCGATCAGCAGCAGCAGACCGCGCCGCCGCCCAACCCTCAGGACCAGAGCGGCCCCGCCGACGGAGGCCCCACCGGAGACAATGGCGCCATCGCCATCCCCCGCAAGGCCCAAAAGCAGCAGAACGTTCCGCCGCCCCCGCCGCCGCCCTCCGAGCCCCAGGTCAAGAACCCTCCCGGCCTCCAGAACTACTCCCTGCGTGTTGACGTGCCCGTCGTCAACGTCGACGTAGGCGTCATTCTTGAGAAGACGCACCAGTTCGTCCCCAACCTGCAGCAGGAAAACTTCCGCGTCTACGAAGACGGCATCCCTCAGCAGATCACCAGCTTCCACCGCATCCAGGCGCCCATCACCGCGCTCCTTCTGGTGGAGTTCGCGGCCAACAGCTGGTGGTTCATCAATGACATGCAGATGGCCGCCTACAGCTTCGCCCAGCAGCTCAAGCCCGACGACTACGTGGCTGTCATGACCTATGACATGCACACGCAGATCCTCACCGACTTCACCCAGGACAAGCGCCTCGTCTACGACTCTCTCAACTCGCTCCAGATCCCCTCCTGGCAGGAGACCAATCTCTTCGACGCGCTCTACCAGTCCCTTGACCGGCTCACCCGCATCGATGGCCGCAAGTATCTGGTGCTCATCTCCTCCGGCCGCGATACTTTTTCCAAGATCACCCTCGACAAGGTGCTGCAGAAGATCAAGGCCACTCCCAACGTGACCATCTTCTCCATCGGCACCGGCCAGACCGCGCGCATCCTCGCCGACGGAGCCGGGCGCATGGGCCCCATCCACGAGATCGACTTCCTCCAGGCTGATAACCAGATGTCCACCTTCGCCCGCATGACCGGCGGCATGGCCTTCTTCCCCCGCTTTGAGGGCGAGATGCCGGACATCTTCCACCAGATCAACGAGTCCATCCGCAACCAGTACGTGCTCAGCTACCGCCCCACCAACTCACGCCAGGACGGCACCTACCGCAAGATCCGCGTAGAACTGGTAGACCAGGAGGGCCACCCCCTCCGCATGCAGGACGAAAAACACAAACCACTCAAGTACGACGTAATTGCCCGCGACGGCTACAAAGCCAAACAGGAAGTAGAGTAGCTATAGCTTGTTGAGATAGGAAAAAGGGTAGTCCCCACCTACCACGAAATATCTTTAGCCATTGGTCGAAGAAAGCATCGCCACCTGAATAAGCAGTGCCAACTATCACCCAACCTCCGAATAGTAATCTACGCTCAATATGTGCCTCGGCGATAACGGACTCTTCGAGATGTGCGTGAGAGGGAAGCGAGTATCGGAAATGCCATTCGTCCAGTGAAGTCGCCCTCGTTCGCGCCTCGTTCCCCACAAACGGCTATTGAGGAATGCCGATTTCGTTTGGTTCCTGTTCGCGCATTTTCTGTCTTGACTCGATTAGCTCGTCGCTTAGGCGCGCGTCGTAGATCGAACGAGGCTCAATGGAACGGGCGATGAGTGCCAGTTGTGCCCACCAGGCCAATGCACGTTTCCAGCGCCCTAACGCTCTTGAAACGCGCATTGGCGATAATGCACTCACCGAGCAAGCCGAGCGAAGAATTACCGATCTGCCAAATACGAAGATGAGTTAAGAGTGACGAGATGCGCGTTTAGACCTCACCAGCCACACATCCTCGAGCATTTGCCTCTAAACGATCAACAATTTGGCTTACTACATAGAATCTAAAGCCACTCCCACCCAGCTCAGGGTCAGCCGGAAGGGTCCGAACACGGCGGAAGCCATTCACTCCCTTTTACCGCATCAGTTTTTGCGAGGAACGGCGACGCCGCCCTTGCGCAAGACACCTGCATCAACTCGGAAGATGTCGGGCACGTTGATCTTCCCATTTGCCCGCTCTTCCATAACGGCGACACTCGTCATGGTTTTGAGTAACGCTTCTGGCGTTCCATTCAGGTCCATCCCGATCGGAGCTAAAAATCTATCTTGCTGCGATTTATCGAGAATCTGCTTCACTACTTCGTCTTGCTTCCAGAGTTGGATGAGGTGCGACTGTTCCATGGGGACAAACTCTCCGCGAAGAGGCCGCAGAGCAAGCGGTATCCAAGGAAAATCCTCGCTCAGTTCAGTCATGCGTACCTTGGAGGCGCGGCGAACACCTTCGCTCAAGCCGAGGCGATCCACGGCTTGTGTTTGTGGAGCGGGATTATGTTCAGCAGCCGTTTTCCAAGCTGTGAGAAACGTCCGTGGCGAGCAGTTGTTCTTGGCATCACTCAAATGCAAAGGAACCCAGGAATAGACGCGACCACGTTTAGCGTTCGTTCCCATAAACTCACCCGCAATGCCTGAGATGAGCGCTTGCTGTTGCCCTGGATCGACGGTAGTCTTGCCGGCAATCGGCAGAGCGGAGGACGCACCTAACTGAGTTGCAAGATCTTTGAGGGTCTGTTCAGCAGCCTCTCGACGTGAAATTTCGAAAAGCAATAAGCCGTATAGCTCATGTGCCTCCCATCCAAGATTGACGTGATCGTTCCGCAACTTTGAACTATCCGGGAAATGGAACAACTCGCTATCGGAAAACTGATCCACTCGCATAAAGACTTTCGCACGAACGGAGCGGAAAGATTGCAGACCCAAGATCGTGATCAACAAGCCCCTAGTGAGGGCTCTAATTGTGGGCCAATCCTGTGAAAGTCGATCGAGTGCGTCGAAAAGGATAAGGACATAGGAATCACCGTTGGCCTCATCGGCGTCTGTCAATTCTTTAGCATAAGCGAGGGGGTTGAGTTTAAGGCGTTGAATATCCTCGGCTAGATGCGCCTCTCCAGTGCTCGTTTGCACTGACTTGATCGCGCGAAGCAGAACCGCTCGCCAAATGACTTCAGGGTTTTCACCGCTTTCGAAGGCCTGCTGGATCTCATGAATAGATGGCGTCGATGGACTGAGCTTCGCAGATCCATTGAAGCCGAGAACGACTTTCGTTCGAGATAACGTTGGGAAGGAGTAAGCATCTGCAACATGTTTCAGCACGTTTGGGTTGAAGAGTGCGTGAGTCCAAAAACTCTTTCCCATCCCGCGATTGCCAACCACGAGTTGCCGCTTTGTGTCGAGCACGCCGCGATGCCCATTTGGGAAATAGACACGATCAATGTCGATCGTTTCATTGGGTGCGACTTGGGGTGCGATCTCAAGATCCCCGAGCGCCTGCCGAATAGAGCGCTGATCGATTGGTAGAGTCATAATGACGGGCTTTCAGCCTCGCGAGAAGCGGGCGTCTCGATCGCCAATATGCGATCTATCCCCTGGAGGAAGGGCCGGTAGGCTGCCTCATAGAAGTCCTTTGTCAGTTGATCAGGCTCGAGGACTGGATCAAAGTCGACAAAATCCTGGGAAAACGGGATGATAAGCGGCCAGTGAGGAGAATTTTCATCATCGATGTCGAAGTTTATGGCATCCAAGTTGACTTGTTCCGGTCTATCTTCATCGTAAAGATTCTCTGCAAAAAGATCATATAGAGCTTCACGATGCCGAGTTCCAACGCGTCTGTCCCCCCCGGCTTTGGCATAGACCGCCTTGAAAAGAAGGCGCCACTCCGCTCGCTTTCCAGCGTACGTATCGCGCTGGGCAAGGAGTCTCAGACCCGCGAACAGAGCGCTATAGCCGTGAATGGTCTGAGTTTGCGCAGTTCCAAATAAAAGAACCGTTGCGCCAAGGCCGAGAATCGCAGGAGCGGTGATCTCGGACAGTCCAGCCCGCGTATCAATGAGGATCACGTCATATGACTCTTTGTGAGATAGTCGAGAAATCATAGAGTTGATCTGATCGGTGACGGACGTAGAGGAGCCATCCTGTGCCACGTCCTCAAGAATCGCCCGAGAGATTTTCGCGAGCGTGTTGTAGGGGTATAACAGTGCTTGTTTTCCAAAGGCAGGAAGCACATTGACACGTCCGCCACTTGCGCTGGTCAACGGACTAGTACCTACGAATGTTTGAAGAGACTCCTCCGAAATTCCGACTATACCGTTTTCGACCAGATAATCCACGGAACCAAAGTCCGGCAGCCGGTCCTCAGGAAGCAGCATGTCGCCTATACCTGGAGCCTCAAGGTCGAGATCGACGATAAGCACATTTTTACCCCGGCGGGCAAGGTCGGCGGCCGTAACAGCGAGGGCTGTAGATCTTCCTACGCCACCTTTGAGGCTGCCAAAGACAATACGCGGTGGTCTGCCTGTTTCTTCACGCGGCGAATCGAGCCATGCTGATCCAACGATCCGGCGGTCCAGAAGCCGAAACTCTAAGGATTCGATAGTGATTGGAAGAACAGCAGGATCATCCAATAAAGTTCTTGTGCCAGCTTCATCGCCGAAGCTCACCACTCCATCTCTTCGGGCATAGGGACCTAAGGCATCGCTGAGGTCCTTCTCAAGCTTGTCGCGCTTGTCCACTGTTGGAGCAACTGTATCGCTTAAGAAACGTAGCCGTCCGCTGGTGTCCCGCACGATCAGACCACGCTTCAGGTCTTCACCGCCCAAGTGGGCCGCAATCGCGGACGCGAAGATTTGCAGCGACGCATCGAATGTAATCCTGATCGCTGCGCTCATTCAGCCTCCATGCTCTCAACCAACGCCTTAGCAGACGCTTCCCACGCGTCAATGTCATTCTTCTGGATATCTTTTGTGGGGGCGTAGCGCATGTTCGTGTCCCAGTTCTGAAAAAGCGAAGAATTCTCAGCGATTCTCCGCAATTCTTCTGATCGCCGCCCACTGGCAATGGAGAGCATCTTCTTTAGCGCTGGGAAATGGGCAAAGTACGGATCATCTCGACGCCTCTCGGGAGGTAATGGCGGCATACCGCTGTCCTTCATGATCTTCTTCACCGCCAGTTCTCCAGAAAGGCCGAAAAGATAACCCGCTACAGCCCGACATCCAGGTTGGAGACCTGCGCCCTTCTCAGCGCAGAGAACCTGTGCCGACTTGAAGTGCCGGTGCGCCGCTACTCTCATATCTGTGGAGTACGCCATGTTGACCGTTGTGAACCTTCCAGATTTAGAGTAGCAGCTCGAAACGCCATATATGGGCTTGCAAGCAAGAACGAACCAAGGTCCCTCTGCGTTGCGAAGGGTCAGGAACGCTGATTCGGAAACCATTGAAGCCTTTCAAGTCAGCCGGATCCGCCGATCCCTCTCCGCATGGTCTTCGGTTGGTGATATCAGGCCAATGCACTCATTGAGAATTCAGCATCGAACCGGCCGAATCAGAAAAGCAGCCGGGTGCCTAAACCTCAGGTCTAGATCCTGAGACCTGGGATCGCAAGAGCTCCTCCCAGCGACGGATTACCCGTGAGCCCGCATGTCGCCGAAACGCAGCTCCTGCAGAATCCTCAAGCCCGGGCCTCACGCCGAAAGCATTCCGAAGCACTCCACTCCGGAAGCGCGCAAATATCGGATGGGATATGTGAATGTTCTCCTCGGCGAAATCGAAAGGCCCATGCCGACCGGCAGGGCTCATCGGATTTTTCAGCAAGTGCCTCGGCGACGCTTCGCTTGTGGAGAGCTCTCGTTCCGCGCAAGCACACCTCCTGCATCGGGCTATTCAATCTGAACAGCGGGATAGGCTTCGGTGTATTCCTCGCCGCTGCAGCCCAGATACGTCACCGTGCGCGCGACGAAATCAACATCGTAGCGAACGATTCCGGCTCCCCAGGTAGCTGCGAGGAATTCAGGAAAGGTGCTTTCGCCAGCCTGGTCGATTCGCAGAGCCTTGATGAGGGCCTCTCTATCGAAGCCTGGAACATCCGCAGTGCCTGAAACCAGCGGTGTTCCTTGCATCACCACCGGCCCGTGCCCAGTCAGGAACAGGCTTTGGCAAGCCGGGAGCGACCAGATGTTGCGAGAGACTCCGGCCTGTCGCAGGCACTCGGCAAGATAAGGGAATCCCCCCACCTTCGGGCGGATCGCTGCCGCTCTCTGCATTGCCGTGTTCAGATTGTCGATTGCCTTGCTCATCCTGTCTTCTCCTTTTGCCATGCATGGATTGGTCATAAGTTGCGTCATTCGATCGGGACATCGCGGATCTGATGACAGGTTGCGAGCTTGCCAAGCAGACGGCCAAGCGACTGTCTTTCGTCGGAGTCAAGACAGGCGAAAAACTGATCGTCGTTGCGATCGGCAATCTTCGCCAACTCAGGAACAATGCGCCGTCCGGCGGCTGTCAACGAAAGCAGTTGGACACGATTGTCCTCGGGCTTGACCCGCCTCCTGATCCAGCTTTTCGCCTCTACTTTGTCGAGGATCTTGGAGACCGCTCCGCGAGTCATCGTCAGGGCGTCGGCCAGTTCTCCCGGCGTTGCCTGCCTCCTGTCATAGAGCTGGCGCAGCAAAACCCACTCGGCGACGGAGGTCCGCTTGGCCTGCAGCGCCCGGGCAAAATTGCCCGAGACCGCATTCGACACCCGCCGGAGGCAATACCCCAGATGAGTTTCAAGATCCGAGACGGGTGCAGTGGTCTCCGAAGTAGTTTCCATGGAAACAAGTATGATTTCCATGGAAACCATTGTCAACTCTCTCGGCTGGCAACTGGAGATATCGGCAAGCTTCTGCGGAGATGATGCTCAAGTCCGTCGCCTGCGCGTGCAACTACGACGGCTCCCTGCCCTGTTCCCCTCGCGGAACACCTTGCCGGCTTCATCACCTCGTGCGTCGCCCTCCGGTTTCGCCACAAGCCCACTTATTCGACGCGGAGTGCGGACATGGGCTCGAGTTTGGAGGCGCGGTGAGCGGGAATCCACGTGGCGGCGAGTGCCACCATTGTCAGGATGATAGGGACGGAGATGAAGACGAGCGGGTCCCAAGCTTTGATTCCGTAGAGGAAGCTTGCGATGAGGCGAGTGAGGCCTAAGGCAGCTCCTGTGCCTATGACGACACCGATGATGGCGAGGGTCATGCCCTGGCGAACGACGAGGTTGCGGATTTTGGCGCGGTCGGCTCCGAGCGCCATGCGGATGCCCATCTCCTTCGTGCGCTGCTGGACGGAGTAGGCCATGAGGCCGTAAATGCCGATGGAGGCGAGGATGAGCGCGCAGACCCCGAAGATGGTGAGCAGCAGCATGTTGAAGTTTTCGCGCGCGGTGGAGAGGACGACCACTTCATCCATGGTACGGATGTGGGCGACGGGGAAGCCTCCGCTGGCCTGACGGAGCTGCTCGGTAATCGCGGAGATGTACTGGTGGGGATCGCCGTGGGTGCGGACGAGCCAGGCGATGGGGCCGATGCGGGCGTTGAGCGCGGTCAGACCGTCTGGGACCTGAGACTGCGGCACGATCATCAGCGGGCGCGGTTCCCGGTTGAGACCGCCGTCCCGGATGTCTCCGACGACACCAATGATTTGGCGGGCGGGCTCTACATACTCGGGGCCGATGCCTTTGCCGATGATGATCTGCTGGCCGATGGGGTTGCCTTTGGGCCAGTACTGCTTGGCCATAGTTTCATTGATGATGACCACCCCGGCGGCTCCGGTGGAGTCTTGTATGTTGAAGTCACGGCCCTGGAGGAGGGGAATCTTGAAAACGGAGAAATACCCGGGTGAAGCGCTCATCCAGCCGGCGCCGCCGGTGTAGGGGCTTTTGCCGGTGGGGCGGCCTACGACATTGAAAGGCAGTCCGAAACCGCCTTGCAGGGGGATGCAGCAGCTTGAAGCTGAGGCTTCGACGCCGGGAATGCTGTTAAGACGCTCGCGCGCATCCCGGATTAGCTGGGCGACCCCGGCGGTCTTCTGATATTTGTCTCCTGTCAGAGACATTTCCAGCGTGAGGACGTGGTGCGGGTTGAATCCGGGATTAACGCCGCGCAAAGCGATGTAGGTGCGAATGAGCAGGGCGGCGCCGATCAGGAGGATGAGGGCGAGCGAGACTTCGCTGATCACAAGCAGCGAGCGGCCCTTGCTCTGACGGAATCCGGTACCGGCGCGGTTGCTGCCCTCCTTGAGCGTGGCATTGAGATTGGGTCGCGCCGCTCCGATGGCGGGGAAGAGCCCGAAAAGGATTCCGGTGAACACGGAAACCCCAAGGGTGAAGAGTAGAACGCGCCAGTCGATGCCGACGGCGGCCCCATGCTCGCCGATGCGAGGAATATCGCCGGGGTTCAGAGCGAGAAGAGCGCGCACGCCGACGAAGCCGAGGAGGAGCCCGAGGATACCTCCAGCGGTGGCGAGCAGAATGCTTTCGGTGAGCAGCTGGCGGATGATGCGCACGCGGCCTGCTCCCATGGCGGAGCGAATGGCGAATTCGCGCTTGCGCCCCGTAGCGCGGACGAGGAGGAGATTTGCGACATTGGCGCAGGCGATGAGAAGGACGAAGCTCACGGCTCCTATGAGCACGAAGAGCGAGGAGCGCACGCCGCTGACGATGGCATCGCGGAGAGGCTGGACGCCGTATGTTTCGTGAGGATCGAGCATGTTGGGATAGCTGCGGCGGAACTGGTCGGCGGCAATTTTCATCTGGGCGTTCGCCTGGGCCAGGGTGACTCCGGGCTTGAGGCGGCCAGCGACGAGGAAGTAGTGGCCCTGATCGTTGCTGTTGGGGTCGAACTGGAAGGGCAGCCAGAGGTCGGCGGGAGGATCGGTATAGAAGGATTTTCCGATGACGCCGAGGATGGTGTAAGGCTCATTTCCAAGCATCAGAGCCTTGCCGACGATGTGTGGGTCGCCGCCAAAGCGGCGCTGCCACAGGCCGTAGCTGATAACGACGAGGTGGCCACTGTTGGGGCGGTCTTCCTCTTGTGTGAAGGTGCGTCCGAGGATGACCGGGGCGCCGAAGAGAGCGAAATACCTCTGCGTAACATGGAGGCCCTGGACGAGCTCAGGACGACCGCCAGTGATGTTGTAGCCGGGGCCGCCGAAGTCATAGGCGGCGACATCCTGCACGACCTTGGTCTGCTGCTGCCATGTCTGGAAGTCGGTGGCGGAAGCGACAGGTCCGTTGCCTTGGGGCGATGTGTGCATGAACAGGACGATGCGGCCCGCGTCCGGATAGGCGAGCGGTTTGAGCAGGACACTATCGACAACAGTGAAGATGGCGGTATTGACCCCGATTCCCAGAGTGAGTGCCGCCAGGGCAGCGAAGATAAAGCCGGGGTTGTTGGCGAACATGCGCAGCGCGTGCTTGATGTCTTTCCAGAGGGCGTTCATTGTGTGCTCCGTTAGGGAGTGGCTGCAAAAGTTCTGACTTGCTGGTGATGCCTTTGCTGACACCGAACTGAGATATACGGCTCGCTCCGCATCAGAGTTCAACCGGATGTGAAGGTTGGACGAGAAAGAGGTTGGGTGAATCAAGGGTGCGGCAAAATAATGGGAGTTGGATGTCTGGCCTGAGACTTCCTCCCTGACGAGCTCTCGACACCAGAGCTGCAGCCGGTGTTATTGGATCGATCAAGCCTGTAAAGCCGAACCGTCCGGTCAAAGTCGTCTCCCAAATCGGTTACGAATATAACTGGCGAGAAAAGGGCGGTCCAGTACCAAATCGCCCCAGGCTAAGTGGATTTATTGATGAGTAATAAGATAGTCGGCCAGCATTCGTCAGCTTTATCGCCGCGTCGACCGCATGAAGCCGGATGCCCCACGTCTCGATTCTGAGACCTGGGATCGCAAGAACTCTTCCCAGCTACGGATTACTCTCTGAGCCCTCATGTCGCCGACACGCGGCTCATGCAAATCGTCAGCTGCTCGCCCACGACGAGCGCGTCGTATCCCGAAGTATCATGCTCTCTTTCACAGGAGCTGTTCTCAGGAGGCGCCAGGCTCGTCAAAATCCTTAACTTGTGTAATCCAGAAACAATACAAGTAGTCCGAATGCCGCGATCATTGCCGCGGAAATCGATGCTAGTCTTCCATTTCTTTCCGCTTTGGCTGAGACGTCCAGCGCTGCACGCCAGTACATCAAGGCGCCTGCGACCACGAGAATGAACTCCACGAATGCCGCCGCCGGTGGATGATTCCAGAGTCCCATGCCGAGGTATGGCAGGTGTCCGAGGTTTCCCGGCAGCACAGGCATGTCAGCACGATGGACGACGAGATCAAGCATCCAGTGAGACGCGCTGACTGCCGCGATAACCAGCGCGACTCTCCTGCCCAGTCTGGGTAAGAACATAGCCCCTAAGGCTGCGGACAGTGCCAACATGCCGACCATCGAGTGTGTGTAGTCCGCATGGATAATCATGCCGCCGTACCCCGTATGAATCGGTTGCAGACTTTCACGATGAGCAAGCAGCAAAGGAACAAAGATAATGTCGAGCCACGCTGTGGCTAGCATGAGGGCCCAAAGAGGCGCGGATCTCTCACGAGATTTCACGATTGCGGCAAGACCAAAGTGCCCAGCTATCATTGGGCGCTCTCCCCATTCTTGGCAGATGGCCAGGGAAGCCGACGATCGACCAGCCCGACCACGACAACGAAAAGAACAATGCCAGCGATAAAGGGCATATTCACTCCTTCAAAATCGTGTTATCAGCATCAGACAACTTAATAGCTTACACCGTAAGCCTTCGTCTCAGACCTGTCAAGACTTACAATGTAATTTATGGCCTATCCAAAACTTCTGTCCGCAGCCGACATCCTGAAAACGGCCGTTCACATGATCGAACAGGATGGTGCCGATGGCCTTTCGCTGCGAGCAGTCGCGTCGGTACTTGGCGTTAAGGCGCCAAGTTTGTATCGCTACTTTCCGCAGAAGGAAGCGCTCGAAGTTGCAGTCGTTGAAGAGATCCTGAATGCGATGCTGGGCAGGATGCAGGCTGCGTCCGCCAGCCCAGACCCGGAGATCAGGTTCCGCAAAACGGTTGACGCGTATCTACAGTTTGCGCGGGAACGATTTCAGCTCTACACGTTCCTCTTGCAGAGCCGCCGTCCCGAGACGTATGCCTCAAAGGCGGGCAAAGCCGTCTGGAAGCTCGTGGTCGAGGCTGCAAGCGCGGTGTCCGGACTGCAGGACGATACCGCCGCCGCAGTCGCTATCTGGTCCTTCTTGCATGGCTACGCCACTCTTGAGCACTCTGGTGCGTTCGGGGCATCCGGCCCCAAAGGTGGACTGGAGCGGGGTGTGGAGGCTTTCTTGAGCAGCTTTCGCAGTCGCGCCCGGCCCGTTCGGAAAAAACGTCCACCACGCACGACAGACCTTCGGCGGGCAGGAAAGAGGTCGTTACGAAACCCCACCCGGTCGAGTAATTAAGAAATGTCGGCGATCAGCCTAACGCTCTCACGGTTCTTGATTGATAAATCGGGTGGCCGTTCTATGAGGCAACTAGGAGTTCCTTCGTCAGTTTTGCTATCCCAAGCACATTCATGATGCGCTTTAGGTTGTAGGCCATCGTCGCGATGCCGACTCTATCATTCCTAATGTGACGCTCTAGGGTTCCAGTCTGGATCCGCTGTTGTAAATGACAATACCGTTGCGGATGGTGTAACGAAGTTGTGAGAAAGCAGTGACGTCTCGGGATGGGTCCGCGCGGAGGACCACGAGGTCCGCGTCGAAGCCATTTGCGATGCGTCCGCTGCGCGCGGAGAGTCCAAAACGCCGAGCAGGATTTGTGGTCAGTGACGCGAGAATCTGCTGATAGCTCATGCCTCCCCGAGACATCCACTTGAACTCTTCACTGGTGTCGAAGACATCGGTATACCCGACGTCTGTTCCGAACAAGACGTCACCTCCCGCGCGTAAGAACGCGTTCAACTGCTCGGCTGCGCGATTCATAACCTGCTCAAGGTCGGCGGCGGAGATGCTGCCTTTACGGGACTCATACTCCCACAGGGTGAGCGTCGGTGTCAGCGCCATGTGCGCTCCGACCAAGCGCTGCGCAAAGGCCGCGCTCCAAGGTTCATCGATGGGCGTCGTGTGGGCCAGGATGTCTACACCACTCTCAAGCGCGATCTCGATTCCCTTGTTGTTAGAGACGTGTGCGAAGACGGGCTTGCCGAGCGCGTGAGCTTCGGCCACGATGCCTCGGGCCATATCAGCTGGCATTGTGAGAATAACGTTTGGCTCGATGGAGTTGGCAAATATCTTAATTCCATCAGCACCATCGTGAACCTGCTGTTTGACCCGTTCCTCCGCCTCTAACGTGGACTGGATCTCCGGGATATTGACGTGATTGGTTTCGAGGAAGCTTTTGACGTAGATCGGAGTCTTGATCCAAAAGGGCTCGCCCACGGTAAGAATGCGCGGACCTTTCGTTTCGCCGGTCGCGATGCGGTGACGAATCAGGTTCGTGTTGTTGAGGACAGATGCGATGTCGAATACCGTAGTGAATCCCCACTGCGTGAGCATCGCCTGAAGCTGCGCCGTGGTTTCATCCGGTGAGAGCTTGTCTGCGTGGATCAAGCCGGGCGTAAGGATGTGGACGTGGCTGTTCCAGAAGCCGGCGGTGACAACGAGGCCTGTGCAGTCGATGATCTTAGCGTCCCGCGGGACTTTGACATCCGCACGCGGTCCAACCGCGAGAATGCGACCTTCGTGGATCAAGATGGAGCCGTGTTCGATCGGTGGATCGGTCGGGGACGGATATATCTTGGCGTCAACCAACGCAAGATCCGAAGCGCGACATGGGAAACCCCCGAAGAACGCAAGAACCAGTAGAGCAGCTAGCGCCTTCACGCGGAGTCCTAGACTCGAAACCATACGCTGAGCATAAAACAATCTGTCCGAGAGCGAGATCAACTCGCCGCGCAATCTCATCAGCACTGCCGAGCTGGCATGAGGCGATCAGTCCTCACAAGTTAGCTGGGACAGCGAAGCGATGAGTTTCGTAACAGCCTCGAACTCTAAGCCGCAAGCTCCCCGAGCGATAATCATTATCAGGCGATAACAATTATCGCTCGTGTCTGGATTTGCACCATATTCAGTGCGGGAATAAGCCCTCCGAGCGCGCACTTTGGCTGCAAAAGGCTCCCAATTCTAGGCTGATTTACTCTCCCCGAATCGCCCGCAGCGCCGGATAAATCCGACGGTAAACCTGGTAACCGCGCTCATATTCGGCCGTGTCTTCGGGCATGATCTGCTCCGCCACTTCGATCGCCGCCGCGCAGGCCGCATCCGTATCCGGCCACGCTCCTGCGCCCACACCCGCCAGCAGCGCAGCGCCAAAGGCCGCGCCCTCTTCCGCCACCAGCACGTCGCACGGGTAGTTGTAGATGCCCGCCTGGATCGCGCGCCACAGCGGGCTGCGCGCGCCGCCGCCGCCCAGACGCACGCCGTTCACCGGAATGCCCAACTCGGCGAAAAGCGTAAAGGTGTCCTTGAGCGAATAGGCCACGCCTTCGAGCACCGCCCGCACCAGATGCGCGCGCGTTGTGCCTGCTGTAATTCCGCAGAAAGCCGCCGTTGCATGCGAGTCAAGATGGGGTGTCCGCTCGCCCAACAGATACGGCGCCCACAGCACGCCGTCGCTGCCCGCGGGCACGTCCACCGCGTCCGCCGTCAGCGCCGTGTAGTCTTCCTGCGGCGCCAGGACCTCGCGCAGCCAGCGCAGGGAGAGCCCCGCCGCCTGCGTCACACCCATCACGTGCCAGCGTCCAGGCACCGCATGGCAGAAGGTATGCAGCCGCCCCAGCGGATCGCGCGTCGGCTCCGCTGTGGCCGCAAACACCACCCCCGAGGAGCCAATCGTCGCCGAGACGGAGCCAGGCTGCAGAATGCCCATGCCCACGGCTCCCGCGCCTTGGTCGCCTGCCCCCGCCACTACCACGGTTCCGGCACTCAGGCCGGTCAGGGCTGCAGACTCAGCCGATACCGCTGCACATACTTCCTGTGACTCGAAGAGCTCGGGCAGCCACGCCTCGTCGATCCCCGCCGCCGCGGCCACTTCAGAGGACCAGCGGCGATGCGCCACATCGAGCAGCAGCGTGCCCGAGGCCTCCTGCACGTCCATCGCATATTTGCCCGTCAGCCGGTAGCGTACGTAATCCTTGGGGCAGAGAATATGCGCGATCTGCGCGAAGATCTCCGGTTCGTGATCGCGCACCCAGAGCAGCTTGGTCAGCGTGAAGTTGGGGAGCGCCGGGTTGGCCGTCAACTCGATCAGGTGCTCCCGGCCCAGCTTCGCATGGAGCCAGTCACACTGCGGGCCGGTGCGCTGATCGCACCAGATCAGCGAGGGGCGCAGCACGCGGCCCTCCGCGTCCAGCATCACCGCGCCATGCATTTGGCCGGTCAGCCCGAGGGCCTTCACCTCGGCAGCGCTTACGCCGCTGCTCGCCATGACGCCCTTGATCGACTCCTGCGCGGCGCGCCACCAGTCCTCCGGATCCTGCTCGGCCCAGCCCGGCTGCGGGCTCCGAAAAGCCGCATGTTCACTCGCTGCGGAGGCGATCAGCTTGCCATGTTCATCTACCAGGACAGCGCGCGTGCCGCCCGTTCCCACATCCAGACCAAGAAAGTACACCGTCAGACTCCCGTTTGATAAAGCGATTCACTAGACGAAGCTAATGTATCACTGTGCGACGACGATTACCGCAAAAGGATCGAGCATCAGCCTAGTCGAGCTGGCTCGATAGGTCTGGACGGTTGCACCGTTTCGCGAGCTTTGGACGCCTGAAACTTCGCCGTGGCTGAACTCCGGTGGCAGCTCCAGCCGCATGGAGCGGTTGCGCTTGTTCACCAGCAGCAGCTTGCGCCTGCCGTCATGCACAAACCCCAGCGCCGCGATTGCGGAGCTGTCCTGCTTCACATCGACCACTGTGTCGCCGGCTGAGAAGTTGCTTTTGATCAGCTGCAGCACTGCAAAGCGGGCATTCGGCGCGCCAGTGGTCCAGTCGAGCAGCGTCACGCTTGGGAACTGCGATGGATAGCCGACCAGTTGTGATTCGCCGACCACGTCGATGCCCAGCTTCACGGTCTCCAGGTAGACATCGGCATAGAGCGCACCTGAGAGCTGCCAGTAGTAGGGGCTGATCGGCTTTTCGGCCTTCCCCGGAGTGCCGGGATCGCCGGGCAGAATTGAGCCAATTTCGTCGAGCGTCGTCCGCGTCTCCGGTGACAGACGCTTGCGTATTGACTCGATATAACGCACGGTCGAGAGGAAGCGCTCCGCCTGGTCAAAGAAGGTGTACTGCCAGTCCGAGACGGTCTGCCCAGCCGACGGAGTCGCATAGAAGTGGTAGGAGATCATGTCGAGCGGAATGCCGGGCTTGTGGTTTGCCGGGTTCAGGAAGTACTCAAACATCTCTGGATGGCTGCTGGGGTCGGCGAGCGCCAGCCCGACGAATTTCATCTTCGGGTTGTCCTTGTGGATCGCCGCCACAATGGCGTCGTAGTGTTGAGTGTAATCCTCGGCGGTCGTCTGGTGCTCGGAGTCGACCTCGTTGCCTACCTCCCAGTACGCGATCGGATAGTGGTGGCCGGAGTCATGGCGCTTGCCATTCTCGTCGATAAAGCCGCCGTTGGTGTACCAGTCCACCAGTCGCGCATAGTAGTCGCCAAGCTGTTTCCCGCTGGGGTCAATCAGCTGTGTGCCCTGCGTGTAGTCCCAGTCCACGTCATCAGGATTGGCGGGATAGGGAACCGGCTTCGGAGTTTTGTAGAGCCATGCCGGCGAAGTGCTGAAGTTGACGATGACCGGGTGGCCGGCTGTGGCATCGAGAAAGTCCGTAGTCATCGGGTCGATCCGGCTGAAGTCCCACGAAGTCGTCGTCTTGGTCGGCGGCTCCATCTCCGCCACTGCCAGCTTGGGATAGGGCAGCCAAGGCACATAGCGAACATAGTCTGCCCCCAGCGACTTCAGGTTGGCGAAGACCGCATCGTGGATCGGGGAAGCGCGCTCCAGCAGGGGATTGACCACTACCTGCAGCGTCGCCGTCGTCTTCGACGTTAGCAGTGGATGGTTCCAGTCCACCCGCACGGCAACATCGGAAGGAGCCTGGGCAAAGGCCGGGATGACCGCAAACAGTAAACCTGCGTATTTGAGCCGGCGGAGGATATCGCGAGCTGTGCTTTGCACGTTAAATTTTCTCCCTATTGAAGCAAAAGCATTGTAAGCATTTCTGCCCGGAGAATCCATGAACCGCGCGACTCCACGTTTCTGCTGCTTTCGGGCGCTCGCGTCTACCCGCACGCGAGCCCGAATAACGCAGCAGAAACATCAGTGGCGTGACTTCATGGCACAATGAAGTCACCCTCGTATGAGCATAAAAACACTCAGCAGTCGCGAAGTCTATCGCAACAACTGGCTCAGCGTGCGCGAAGATCAGATCGAGCGCAGCAATGGCGTGCCGGGCATCTACGGCGTCGTCGATAAGGATGATTGCGCCGTGGTTATCCCGCTCGACGGGGACCGAATCTACCTGATCGAGCAGTTTCGCTACACGATCCAGCAGCGTTGCCTGGAGCTGCCGCAGGGCGGCTGGGAGACGGCGGATATCGATCCGGAGCAGCTCGCGCGCGGCGAATTACGCGAGGAGACAGGCTTTAGTGCAGAGAAGATGATCTACCTCGGCACCATGTGGATCGCCTATGGCTTTGCCAAGCAGAAGCAGCACGTCTACCTTGCCACCGGGTTGACCCATGAAGGTGTCGATCCTGATCCGGAAGAGCACGATCTCATACTCCGCTCTGCCACGGTGGCAGAGTTTGAGCAGATGCTGCTCGATGGAACCATCCAGGACACCTGCACGATCGCTGCGTGGGGGCTCTACCGTTTATGGAAGGAACGGCAGCAGACCGGGGCTGTTTAGAGCGCCCGGCTGCGCTTAATGTCCCATTGCCTCTGCCGGCAGCTTCTTCATCCTGGGTGGTTTGCGCATGATGAAGGGCAGCGGAACCAGGCAGGCGATGATCACGCTGAGCCACCAGAAAGCATTCATGTAGCTCAGCATCGAGGACTGCCTGAGCATCTGCTGGTAGGCGCGGCCCACCGCCATCTGCGAAGCAGCCGCAGAACCCTGGCCGAGCCGCATCAACGCCTGCTCCGTCTGGCTCAGGTAGCGGGAGTAGGCGAAGCTACCCGGAACCGTATTGGCGGAAAGAACGGATTGGTGCACCTGTTGCGTCCGCTGTAGGAAGGTGGTCAGCATCGCCGTACCCGCGCTGCCGCCCAGGTTACGCGCAAAGTTGGAAAAGCTTGAGATCTGGTTATTCTTGTCCCGGGGAACGCCGACGTAGTTCAGTGTGCTGATGGGGATGAAGATGAAGGCCAGCCCCATGACCTGAAACATGCGCCAGAGAACAATCTGTCCGAAGCTTACATTCAGGTCGAGCCGCGTGAGGTTGTAGAGGCCAATCGCAGTGACGGAGTAGCCCAAGGCGACCATCAGCCGCGCATCCATCTTGCCAACTAATTTGCCGGCGATGGGCATCATCAGCATCATCATGAAACCGGCAGGCGACAGCGCCATGCCGGCGCGCTCGGCGGTATAGCCCATCAGTACCTGAAGAAACTGCGGGATCAGAACCGTGGTGCCGAAGAGCACCATGCCGAGAATCAGTTGCAGGAAGACGGCAGTGCCAAAGTTGCGGTTCTTGAGCAGTTTGAGGTCGACGATTGGATCCTCGTGGTTCCACTCCCACCAGACGAAGAAGACCAGCAAGGTTACGGCGATGATGGCAAACGTCGTGATCATTGGACTGCCGAACCAGTCCTTCTCCTGGCCCTTGTCGAGGACGAATTCGAGGCAGCCTACACCCACCGCAACCAGTCCGAGCCCCATGCCGTCGACTTTACCCGCCTTGTCCTTCTGGACCTTGAGGTACGGTGGGTCTTCGACCATCCTGTTACTCAGATAGAGAGAGAGCAGGCCCACCGGCACGTTGATAAAGAAAATCCAGTGCCAGGTGAAGTTATCGGTGATCCAGCCGCCGAGCGTGGGCCCGATGGCCGGCGCGACCACGACGGCCATTCCATAGAGAGCAAAGGCCTGTCCTCGCTTGCTGACAGGAAAGGTGTCGGCGAGAATGGCCTGCTCACTGGGCGCCAGGCCGCCGCCGCCGATGCCCTGCAGCACACGGGCCAGGATCAGAATGGGCAGCGTCTGGGCCAGTCCGCACAGCACCGAGCAGACGGTGAAAATGACCACGCAGGTCATGTAGAAGCGCTTGCGCCCAAAACGGGTAGCGAGCCAACCGGAGATAGGCAGGACGATAGCGCTTGAGACCAGGTAGCTGGTCAGCACCCAGGTCGCTTCATCCTGGCTGGCGCCCAGCGACCCTGCCATGTGGGGCAGGGCAACGTTGGCGATGGAGGTGTCGAGCACCTCCATGAACGTGGCCAGCGTGACGGTGAGCGCGACCAGCCATGGGTTATGACTCGGCTTCCAGTCGTGCCAGTCCTCGATGTCGGCTATCTGCTTAGCCAAGGTTGGTTTGCCCTGTTGCTTGGAATGACATTTGGATTAGCTTAGCAGGGGATAGTTTCATGAAAAAACGACCGGGGCCGCGGGGTTACTCCGGGTTTTCAGGCGGATTGATCGACTGCAGGAGCGACGCGCGAGTGCAAAGTTATTCTGCGCGGTGGCGTATACTGAAGGTGACTCACTGAAGTTGCCGCTTCAGGACTGGGGGCGTCACGGTTTCGACGGGATTGTTCGCGGCAAAGAGGCATGCAGGGGTGTGGGCACCCTTAATCGCTCGCAAAATGATAATTGCCGATCATCAACTGGCATACGCAGCTTAATTAAATAAGTTGCCGTTCTCCGTGGCTTTGCCTGTGGGCCGCGAGCGAACGTCGCACAGCAGGCTGGATTTCGTGGCTCGGTCCGTGTCACGGAGTTAAGATCATCGGACTAGTGCCAGGCGCATCTTGCCGCTTCTGAGTTCCTGGTGCGAAACCTTCGGAATGCGGCTGAGCATGGAGTCTCTTTGTTGACATCGATTTCGGACGCGGGTTCGACTCCCGCCGCCTCCACCAATATTTCCGCACACTCCCGTCTCGGAGCATGCGCTTTCTGAGAAAGTCGTATATCTGTGTATCGCCACTTGAAGCGATGGGCGTAGCTGTGGAGAGTCAGTTGTAGGCTCGACGCCGCGTCGACTAGGCTAAAGCGGCACGATGAACCACCAAGGAGATGGATCGCCCAAGGTTCCTTTGCTGCGTCTCACTTTTCCTTGTGTCTCAAGCCGTACAAAACTTTCAGCCACCTGGTGTCGATTCGATCTAAGGTATTCTGCCATCTCGGCTGACTTGACGAGTAGAATCCCCGCACCAGTCGTTGGTCGCGGCCCTTTCCATAAGGCTGGATTTGCCATCGCTGCCAAGACGCGAGAGTCGATATCCTGTTCGCTTTTTTCTTGACGTTCGCGTCTCCAGGCATTCCGGTTTGGGTAAAACCAAATGAAGATACCACCCGTGACGTTGCCAAACAGCCAACTGCAAAAGGGGATGCCCCAATGAGACAGGACAAGATGCCAGAAGTTCGCCATGCGGAAATTGTAGTTTGTTCGCCTCAGTTCCTCCCGTCCCAGCACAGTAAGCTCATTGTGGGGTCCAGCACCCTTTCTTCCTCGTTCCGATCTGTGACATATTTGCGGTGCAGAGCTGACGGTGCCGACCGCGAATGAAGAACGGCGCCTCACAGTGTTTCTGCGCTGAACCTGTGTTTACGGTCAGATGATCGTTATGGCAGTTTGACTGAGCGCAGGCATGTGGCGTCCGGTCGAACCTGAAAGCTTATCGCAATTTTCTGGCAATTGCCTATGGCACGCTGTTCTTAGATACGAGCAGCACGTTGCCGAGTCATCTGCGGCGACATGCAGTTGCCACTTGCGTTTGGAACCGAGAAGGACGATGGATGATTTGAAACCCGATGATGAGCCGGAAAGCGCCGCCGGCATGTTGAAGGCTCCTGCGGTCACCCATGAATCCGAAACCATTTCAAGAGGGGGCAATGAAAAACCCGCTACGATACCCGCGCCGGAGAATGTGATCGCATCCACTCCAAAACTATTCTTAAAGCCGGGTCCCCGTCCTGTTCCTGCACCGCCAGCGCAAGTGGCTCCGCAGCCAGCTTATCCACCCCCCAGCTTTCGACTGCAGAGGTATATTCCGCTGCTGTTGATTGTGAACGCCATTCTCATGCTGGTCTTAATGTTGGTGTTCTTCTTCTTTTCAGGGCATCGCTGATCAGGAACAACCGCAGCAGCCTGATGAGTCTATAGCTGAAAATGGGGAAGGTGATGCGGTTGTGCATCCCGTGCTGAACGAGCCTTAGCGAAATGACTCAGGTTTGGAGCGCACACCCATTATTGTGCAAGCAGCTTCACATCGCTCCGATTGCAGGCTTGCATATCCGCATCGTCAGGCTGTAGTTCTCCTGGTTATCGTTCATTATCAGGGGAAAGCAGCGTCATATCGATAGTTAAACAGTCTCTGCTGGCCATCCCGGCTGAGAAATTGCTATTTCCTCTACTTCTCTCAAAATTGTAATTCTGGCCAATCAATTGCATTGATAGCTGCGTCAATCGGCCTATTTGTGGCAGGCCGAGTTGGCCGGGGGCTAAGAACAACATGAAATACACTGCCGGGATGGAACTGGTCTCATACCTAAGAGATCAAGTACGGCTGCCTGAAAGTAGTGAAGTTCTCGCTGCCAGATATAAGAGCGCAGCCCCATATCCCCACCTGATCCTCGATGAGGTCTTTCCGGAAGAGTTGCTCAGATCGCTGACCGAAGAGATGACCTTAAGCGATTCGAAGAACTGGATCCACCACGATACAGAGCGGATCAATAAATATGGCAGTAAGTCAGCCATAGGACTCGGAGAAACAGGGTTTACTCTGCTGTCCTATCTGCACTCAGCAAATTTTCTCTACATACTTTCCGAGGTGACGGGGATCTGGAATCTGCTTCCCGACCCGTATCTGCATGGCGCCGGCTATAGCATTATCCCGCCCGGAGGTAAGTTTGACGTCCATGCGGATCGAAACTATGACCCGCAGACAAGCCTTACCAGGCGTCTCGCCATGATTATCTATCTCAATCGAGATTGGAGACCTGAATATGGCGGACAGCTCGAACTATGGGATAAGTCGGCTAGTCAATGCGTTGCCAAAGTTGAGCCTATCTTCAACCGTCTGATCCTAATGGAGATAGAAGACGGAAACTATCACGGTATTCCTAAAGTTGTTGCTCCCGAAGGCAGATCGAGGCATTCCTTCATGGTGTACTACAACACTGCAGGAGCGCCAGTTGGCAAGGAAGGTGGCGTGCATGGATCCATCTACGCCCCTCGTTGTTACGAAGAAGAAAGCGCCATCCGCAAACTCGCAAAAAACATTACACCGCCAATCCTTTTCAACTATGTTCGCAAGAAAATTGTGTGATTCAGAAAATTGTGAATTAGCCGCGGATGAGGTATCCACTCGATTTCCCTGGTGGCTGGAGTGCAGCAATGTGCAGACAGATAGGCCCCTTCGTAGCAGTCCATGAGGCAATCCAGTTTTTGAGGTTATATGGCACGAAGCCGTTTCCACAGTAGTTCAAGACTCGTGAGGCAAACTTTCAGGCTGTTTGAGCTTTTGATTTTGATGGGCCTGATTGTGGCAGGTACTGTGCTTAACTTGCTTTTTGGCTGGTTAGGTCTCCTTGTTAGACCATCAGTTCCCAGGTCTTCGGTCGAGCGATCGTACACACCCTAAGACAACAAGTAAGGCATAGAAATGCGCGTAGCGATAATACATTACTGGTTCCTTGTCTCTGGCGGCGGCGAGCGTGTTATTGAAGTGCTGGCAGATATGTATCCGGATGCCGACATCTTCACGCTTTTCGCGGAAAATAAGTCGATCCCTGCGAATATTGACGCACGACGCATCAAGGCATCATTTCTAAACAAATCTAAGCTCGCGAGGCGAATGAATCGCGCGCTGTTCCCCGTTTATCCGCTTGCGGTTGAATCTTTTGACCTTCGCGACTATGACCTTATTATTTCAAGTGACTCTCCGCCTGTTAAGGGCATAGTTACTGAACCCCATCAACTGCATTTGTGCTATTGCCATACTCCGGGACGCTATCTGTGGGATTATTACGATACGTTTCGGCAGACACTTCCATGGGTTGCTCGTCCGGGGTTTTCGATTGCCACGGAATATGTGCGCAGGTGGGATTACTCCGCGGCACAACGAGTGGATGGCTTCGCCGCTAACTCACATTTTGTTGCCAACCGTATCGAGAAGTATTACAACCGGCGAAGTACAGTCATCTATCCGCCGGTCGATACGGCTCACTCCTTTTTATCCCATCAGCCTGATGAGTACTATCTGCATGTGGGAAGGCTCGTAGCGAGCAAGCGCGTTGATCTGATGATAGAGGCCTGTAATCGGCTAAACCGTAAGCTCCTGATCGCCGGAACCGGGCGTGAAGAGGGATATCTCAAGTCGTTGGCGGGTAAGACGGTTGAGTTTCTAGGCAGAGTTCCCGATGATCAATTGCCAAATTTATATGCAAACTGCCGCGCACTTCTGTTTCCCGCGGAAGAGGATTTCGGAATTGTTCCACTGGAAGCGCAGTCTTATGGAAGACCAGTCATTGCGTACGGGAAGGGAGGATCACTGGAAACAATTAAGGGCCATCCGCGTGAATCCTTTCGAAGCGGCCTATTCTTCCACGAGCAGAGTATCGATGCCCTGTGTGACGCGATGCTCGCGTTTGAAGATGTAGAACATCTGTTTCATCCTCAGGCAATCCAAGAGCATGCTCGCAGTTTCGATACAAGTGTTTTCATTCGCAGGATGCGTGACTTTGTAGGCAGTGCTCTGCATGACCATTCATCCCTGGAGGCGCGTGAGGAGGGTGATCGCGCTGAGCTTCCACGGGTCGCGTCCTGATCAAAATGGGCAGAGGCGATGAAAACAGTGCAGCCGGAATTGCGTTATGAGTACAGATGGCGCAATTCCGGCCGCGGGCTAATTTATTGATCGCAGCACGAAGACTGTAACTCTACTGAGCTGTCCATTGACATGCATGCAACCCGGCCAGATTAACTTGCCAGAAGCCGCCACTAACCGAATGCGGTTGTATGTTGGCCCCTGAATCACAGGTAAGCATGGATGGCATCGGAACGACCGCCCCGTTTACTTGCACGGTTACGTTGCGATATCTGGGATAGTCGCGGATCGTCCAGGTCTTTGATGTACTGGTAGTGTTACTACGCTCCAGCCATACCATGCCATCTGTATGAATCGCTTCAAAGTTGACTACGGAACCTGACGCGTTCATTCTGGGGTCCCTGGTAGGGGGAACCACTGGCACCGGGGTGAATGTGATGCTGTTGCCCCCGTTTGCTACTGTGATGTTGCCGAGCATGTAGCGGCCTGTGCCGTCGCTGTTGCCATAAAGAGAGGCGCGGCTACCGTTGTTCGTGTAGTAGATTCCTACTCGAACTGAGTATGTGCCATCAGGTACTATGCCGGGGAGATGGAACTGAAAGAGGCTAGCCTGCTGTGTCTGCCCTGACTGCCACTCCGTGGCTGGAATGACAGTTGATTGAGTCTGGGCAGATACGATGCCGGCGTTAGTTGTGAGCTGTGGGTTAACCAGATGTAGAAAGACCTTTGCATCCGATGGCGCGGGACCGTTAATTACATTGAAGCCAACCTGCATCTGGAAGTTACGTGATCCAGTCTGACGGAAGCCTTCTACCTGTGGCTCAGCAAAGGCCTCGGCTGCGGCTAGATCGTTTTGATTTCGAGCATCTGCATATATATAGTCTGGCGTCTGGACGTAGTCTGCAATGATGCCGTTTTTACGAGCTGTATAGGCGAGATAGCCATTTCCTTGTGCGCCCCAGCCGAACTGGGGAATGTCCATATTGTTCCAGGAGACATCCACCGGTCGGCTGTTTGCAAAAAGTCTATCCCCGTTCGAATACGTGATCTGAACCTGAGAAAAGTCCGTACTCCCACTCTTCAACAGTGTGCTTGCATCAACCCAGCTACCATCATGTTCATACTGAATCGCCGAGACATTCTGTACCCCATAGCGGGCGGCCACCGGCGTGACAAGGTTTTGTTCAAGCAGTGCTCTTGGAACCGAACTCCAGAGATAGCCCCCAAGGAAAGGCGCATGGCCGTATGCAATCTCCTGCATGCGGTAAGCGTCAAGTGATTGCGTATTGAACATGTTCTCACCAGGACCCACCCAGCGTTCGTAATATCCCATGCCCTCATTTACCTGCAAGGGGTGAATGCGTGTCAGATCAAAATCGACAAAGAGAGGGGCTTCCAGTCCGATCGGAATAGGCGCGCCTTCCCCTCCGAACTGCGCTTCAACACCATCGAGCAGTCCGCTCCAGAACCAGTGGTTTCTTCCTTCTCCGAATACGGGGCCACCATGTGTTTGTCTCTCGTAAGCCCAGAGCGCTGTGGTGGAGTCGCGATAAGTTGCAAATTTAGCTGCACCAGGCGTTGCTTGATCAAGATCATCGCGCCACCATGGTGTAGATGCTGAAAGAACATCGATAAAAGAGGCGGTCGTTCCATAGAGACTGTGAATTTCAGGGGACTCGGTTGAAGCGTTCGCCTGCAACATGGTTCCCTTGGTTGCGTAGGACTGGATGCCTGTGGCGTGGTTGAACCAGGAGAGCGCGAGTTGATCATTGCCCGTGCGAATCACTGCCGAGGGGGTGAATCGATCATAGTTGGGGTAGTAATCAGCATAGTTCTCGTGGAGTGCAACCAGGCAAGAATCATTTCTCGCTGCGGCCGTGGCGTCCTTGAGCCCTGTATCGCCGCCATAGGGCGCATAGGCTGGATATTGATCGGGTAGCGCATTGTCATAGCCGAAATGTTGCCAGCGATGAATGATCACGGCGCAGTTCCTGATACCGTTGTCTCCTAACCGCTTCAAGTAAGTGGCCATCTGCTCGAATTGCTGACCATTCCCTAAGTCAAAGACCATTTTCCCTGCCAACTGGCTAAGGTGTGGAGATGGAGGATTATGAATGACAGGAAAGACATCGTCGATATTCGGCGAAACCACAAATTTGAGAGTTTCGAGCAATGTGTTGTGCACACCGCCAGTTGTGGAACTGTAGATCGATCGGGTCGAGTAGAAATAGGATCCGTTGGAGTTGAAAGGATCGAAATATGCGTTAGCAAAGAGGTTCAGCGACTCAAAGTACTTTGGCGCCTGCGTGTAGTAAGGGACCGCTATCTGCCGGCTGCTCAGATTAGTAGGCCAGCCGCCGATATCAATGAAGGCGATATTTGGTACGTCCGACGAAATCGTCGCAGCCGCAATCTTTCCATCAAAAAAAGGTTTAATGATGACATGGGCCGGACGTCCCCACATTTGATAGCTGATTGCAATTCCGTTTGACCCACTGATGGAACCAAGTGAGACGTTTGTTACCACATAATTCCCGCCAGCGGGCAATACATAGGGGTTGAGCGATAACTCACCTACGGGCGAGCCCGAAAGGTGGGTGCTGATTTTGATTGTCCCAAGTGAATTGCTGCTGCCTTGCGCAGGTGCGACCCAGTCATACTCAATGGTGCCAGTTGAGTATGAGTATTTGAGGGCTACTCCATTTGCGAGCATCGAAGTGCTGGTACTGTATGCTCCTTGTCCCAGACACGAAGACCAGACAGGGATGAGGAGTACAAAAATTAGTGAAAGGTATCTTTGTGAGAAGAATAGCTCACGAAGCAGGAAACGACGAACGGCGGGGGATTCGCCCATAGTTACCATCCTCAGGAGACACGGAAATGCCTCAGCTAAATTAAGCGCAAGAAGTCGAACCGGATGCCCGAAGCGCCCGGTGGATTATATCAGTGATACTAAGAGTGTTATCTGCAAGCTAGTTTAGCGGGGACGTCAGGTCAAGCAATAATTTGCATATCTGACTACTTTTTGTCCGGAGGGTAATGTAGTTCGGAGGATAATCGTGACAAGAATCGTTTCTGCATGTGCTACTGCGGTTCTATGCTATGGTTCGCTACAGGCGATCTCCAGTCGCACGAAAACAAGCCTGGTCTGGGAAGCCAGGCTTTACGCGACTTTCCTTTGGGCTCAGGCCGCGCCCGATCTAACTAGATGATTGCGAGCTAGGAAGTAGTTCAGCGCAGTGCTGCTATTGCGTCTCAAGCAAAACAGCTGCGTTTCTATCATTCGTTTTTCGGCTGGCTCTACAAAGCAGTCGGAGAATGCTCCAGTTAAAGAGCCCGAGGGAAAAATCAGTTGCGAGGCTGGACCATGCTGCTCCGCGCCAACCGTAGATTGGAATAAGCCACAGATTGAGGCCAAGATTAATTGCTACAGCTGACAATTGGGCGGCAGTTCTATAGCGTTGCAGTCCGGCACCAGTCAGAGCGCATCCGGTCATTTGGTGGACACTGCGTAGAACCGGGATCAGGCATAGCCATCGCAGTGCGATAACGCTCTCTGCAAAACCATGGCCGACAATGTGAGGGATGATCGGCGCCGTCACAAACATGACTATTGCCGAGACGGCGGAGAGCGCAAGTGATCGATAAAGCAAGCGAGTGGCGAGGGCGGCTCCTTTTTCTATTCCCTCGGTCCCACTGCGGAAGAGGCGCGGCATTGCGGCGTCTCGGATGGAATAGACAGGAACAGTTGCGATATCAACGACTCTGTATGCCATGCTGTAAATGCCATTCGCGGCATTCATCCCATAGTGGCTCAACATGGTCTTGTCCAGATCGTTGTAGGCAGAAGTGGTTGAGAGAGCAAAGGAGTAACCTAGACCTTCACCAGCTCCACTAAAGAAGAGTTTCGGCGCGAAGGTGGGACGTCCAAACTTTATCGTGACGGTAATGACCGCTGTTCCAGCTGCCAGGGCCGATACGCAGAGGGAGGCTATCGCCCACTGCTTTGCGGTCGCGTGATGAAGAGAAAAGAGCATTCCTGCAGCAGCTATCAACCGAACTAGATTCGTTAGAAGGTTGAGGATGGCAGTGATGCGAAGCTTTTCGAAGGCCTGAAATACCTGTCCACAGCAGGTCGAAAGCTGCATGCAGAAGCAGTTTGCGATGGCGACTAACAACACTATGGCAGCACTGGCGGGATTGATCAGGTGCGGGGCGATGAAGTGAAGAATTAATACCATCGCGACGCTGACGCTTGAAGTAACGACGAGAATATTTCCCCAATACAAGGAAAACTTTCCAGGTTCGTTGCTCACGTATCGCAGAAAGAGAGTCCCTGAGCCAAGTGTGCTGTAGGTTCCTGCTATTGCTACCAGTGCAAATGCGCCTGCATAAATGCCATATTCAACTGTGCCTAACAGACGCGCTATAAGGATGAAATAGAGAGCCTGAAGGATGAAGCCTACCCCCTGACCAGCGAACATCCATCCGGCATTCCGAGCCAGAGAACTACTCTTCAGCTTCGAAATTTCTTGTTTGAGTTTATTCACGCTGGCCTTCTAGATGTCGAGTCTGCTGATCTCGACGTAGACTTAGATACACCATTACAAATGCTGTCCACTCCAGCGTGTGAGGAAACATAAATTTGTCTCCATCGATCAGCATCGCGACGCTCAGAAATACAACAGTCAAATACCATGCTAGTTGAGGAGAAGTGGTGCGGCGCCAATAGGCGAAAGCCATCCTGGTAATCTGTGCCAGCAAAACAAACATGAGAAGAACACCGATTGCTCCCAGGTCAAGCCAAATCTGAAGGACGCCGTTCTCAGCATTGCCGAGATTTGCCGCGCCAATCATCATGGCGGTGGTTGCTGCCTCTCCCTTAAATCCAACCCAGAAGGCGTTATAGCCATAACCAAGAAGAGGGCGCTTCATGATGGGTACCATCACAGCCGCCCATATCTCCGTTCGCCCAGTAAGTGTCGGATCCTTTCCAAGCATCACTGCTATAGTTGCGTATTGCTCATAGACAACTACTGCGAGAGTAGTAACCACAGCGATTGTCACGAGCGTCAGTAGAAGCCTATTTCTGCCGCGAAAGCGCTTCAGCAGGCTCATTCCACCAAGGAAAAGGAAGGTCAGCGCAAGGAGGAGCCAGCCTGTCCGGGATTGCGTCATTGCAACAAGGAGCAGCGTAGCTGCTACGTAGAGAATCCTGAGGGCGCGTTGCAGACTGGTTTTCAATCGCAGGCTGAAAATTGGAATCAAGAGGTAGGTCATCATCATGGCGCAGTGATTCTTGTGTCCAAATAGACCCTGCCATGCATGGGCAAAGTTTTCCTTGTGGTCAAGGCCGATCGAGGGGAATAGCGCGATGAGTGTGTAGCTGCCGATTAGAGTAACCACGCCTAGCGTGGTGAAAAGCTGCATCTGCTGATTTGGAGTGAACCGGCGTACAAGATAGATAGCAAAAGCCGTATTGAGTAGATTCATCAATGCAAAACTTAGAGACCGCGAAGGAACCTGGGACCATGCGGTGGAGGCGGTAGCGAGCAATGGCAGCGCTAGTAGTAATTTGTTATTCAGGAACGTAGATAGGATGCTGCGATAAAAGGGAACCAGCAGTAATCCGATGATCCCATAGAAGAGCGCTATCTCGAGATTATGTCGAGGACTGCTTACTGACGACGCCATCATGGTGCCGTAGGTGCCACTCATCTGATTATTGCCGGCAGCGCCTTCGATGGAAAAGGTCCCGCGAACTGTCAAAAACAACAGCGGTATGATCGCTATCCAGCTTTCAACCAGCCTCCAGGCCGCGATCGGTGCTGCCTGGGCACTCCGCAGTTCGACGGATGGAGGAAAGGGAGCGGTTTGTGCTGTAGTACTCACGGAGTAGACCTTCCTGCGCTACTTGCACGATAAAGCATTGCCTGGCGACGCTCGGGGGATATAAATTGCCGGAGATTCGGATATACCAATCCGTAAAGCACCAGCAGCCATACGACTTTAGGTGTAATCCTGCCATATGTACGGCAGTCTCTCAGTAAAGTGAAAAATACTCTCCATTGCATGCCGCCCTTGCCCGCATGGTTCATGCACATGATGGCGAGAAAACAGGAAAGAGCTTGGGGCGTAAACAAGTGCTTATTGTGCATCGCCCAGTTGTAAGAGTCCTTCCAGTCGGGAACTTGCGTGATCCTCTTCCGTTTAACTTCATTGTGGAAGATGCTGAGTGGTTCCTGTACCAGGAACGTTTTTACTCCCGACAATTGAAGAGCCTGCAGTATCCAATCGGTATCCTGATTCCGCTTGAGCCCTTTCCGGAAAGGTACTTTGAGCAAGAGCCCGCGAGAGACAAACCAAGTCGATGTCTGGGGAAAGCCTTCGATAGTCCCAAGCCACGACACCTTCGAGTAGAGAAAGTCACTGATCGCCTCACCTGGACGAGGGAAGGTCCGGGGCCTGAGTAAGCGGGTTGCGCCCTTATCGTCGTAATACTGGCATGTGACAATAACACGCGATCCAGAGAGCGACTGTGCCGCCGCTAATTGTTTGGCAAGCTTCTCCTGATGCCATTCGTCGTCATCATCCAGCAGTGCAATCCACGCGCTCTGTGCGGCCCTGATGCCAATGTTGCGGGCTTCTGAGCCTCCGACGTTTTCCTCCAAAGCGAGGACTCTGACGCGCGGGTCCTTGATCGCTTGTAGAGCCTCCTCCGTAACTTCATCAGGGCCATCAATTACAACAATGACTTCGATCGCCTCCAGGCTCTGCGCGAGCGCACTCTGTACAGCGCGAGTGACAAGCTCAGGACGGAACCGGGTGGGGATCACTACGCTTACGACGGGTCTATGTAATTGCACGCCTGTCATCGTTAGAACTGGTACACTGCCGCGCCGGTTGCAGCAGCAACGATGCCAGGTGTGGCGGTGACAAAGCTGCGGAAATAGCTGAACGGAACGTAGACAATGTCATTCGGTAGAAGCGCCATGTCTGGCTTTTTCCCCTTCTGCATTTTGCTCAATGGTAGAGGGAGATCCTGGTAGGTTCCGTCTGGATTTTTCCTGATGAGCCGAGCATGGGACGGTACTGCGGTCGGCGGAGTGCCTCCTGCTTTTGCGAGCATCTGCAGGACGGACAGTTGCGCTTCATTGTTGTCCATGACGTAGCCTCCGGGACGATTAACATCTCCCAGAATGTAGACAAGTGCTGCTTTAGGAACGACGATCGTATCTCCTGGATATACCAGAATCTTCTGATCCAATGCTACATCTGACTTATTCGACAAATAATATGTGAGCTTTTTGCCGGTGGTAAGGCGGGCGATAGTAATGTTGCGATCTCCAGCAGGCGTTATGCCACCAGCGCGCGCGAGTACATCGATGACACTCAAGGGGGTTGTTATCGGATATGCTCCTGGAGTTCTGACCTCGCCCATGACCGATACGCTTTGCGTCGCATAGGTGTCGACACTTACGGTTACCTGCGGATGCTTCATCACGTTCTTCGTCTTCAGTGCTTCTTCAATAGCCTGCGCGGCTGCAGATGGGCTGAGCCCCGACACGTGCACGTTGCCGACAAAGGCCAGAGGGATATTTCCCGAATCGGTTACCCTCGGATGCTGATCCATTTCCGGGGTGTCATACACCTGGACGTGAAGTGTATCGCCTGGCCCAATCAACAGGCTTTCGTTTTGAGCGAACGATGGAATGGCGGAGCAAAATACTATTAGAACAGCCAGGCATTTAAGCATTCTCACGTGCGGTCTCCTTTGTGCCGTAGTAGGCGGAGTTTTTATAGCCGTAGTAATCGTAGTAGGCGCCAGTGCGGCGCGTGAGACTGTTCAAAACGATTCCGATGGTGGAACCGCCTTGTGTTTGCAATAAGGTCTGACTGCGATTGAGCGATTGGCGCTGAGTATAGTCGTACCTGGCGATCAAGAGTGTTGTATCCACCAGCCCACTCAGAAAGACGGAATCGGTGACTGGAAGTACAGGGGCGCCATCGAAGAGAATGAAGTCATATTCTGTCCTCCATTGCGCCAACAAGTCCTGCATCTGCGTTGATGCCAGAAGATCCGTCGGGTAGGGTGGAATCGGCCCTGCAGGAAGTACGTGCAGGGTAGGAACTTGCTTCAAGGGCGCCGTGGTTCCGGCGTCGAGATAGCTGTCAATCTGGCCGGCCAGTACTGAGCTCAGTCCAAGCGTGTCGGAAACATTGAAGCTTTTGTGCAGAGAGGGCCTTCTCAGGTCCGCATCCACCAGCAGGACTCGCTTGCCTTGCTGGGCCAGCAGGATTGCCAGGTTGATGCTGAGTGTCGTCTTGCCCTCACCCTCAATCGAACTGGTAAGGAGAATGCTTTGGGGGGGGGAACCGCCACGCGAGAGCAGCAGCGAAGTGCGCAGAGCGCGAACTGCTTCAGTGTAGGCAGAGCGGGGTTCCTGAAGCGCCATAAAGTTAGACCCAGGCCCAGTGAGACCCTTACTCAGGGAGGATGGCAACTGCTTGCGATCATCCTGCGTGTACTTAGGCAGGATCCCGATGGGAAGTCCGCCTATATAACCTTCGAGTTCGCTGACGTCCTGGATCTTATTGTCCATGACATCGGCGAGCAGAGCTCCGCAGCATCCGAGGAACAGTCCTCCGAGTAGAGAGCCAGCCAGCACGAGCGGAACATTGGGCTTTGCAGGCTTCGCGGGAACCCGTCCCGGATCGACGACCGTAATATTGGTCGAGCGCAGACCTTCGAGTACGCCAGCTTCTTTGAGGTGGTTAAGCAGCGTTTCGTAAAGGGTGCGGCTCTGATCCGCCTCTTGTCGGGCGATGGCGTACTCGATGCTTTTATCATTCATCGCATCAGCCTGCTTCTTCTCTTCGTCAAAGACTTTCTGTGTACTGTTCTCGACTCCCTGCGCGACTAAGTAGTCGTTCTGTGCACGCTCGGCAACGCGGTGGGTCTCAGCCTGGATCGCTTTCTGAATAGAATGCAAGTTTCCCTGCAACTCTTCGATTTTTGGATAGGCTGAGCCGAATTTTGCCGATAGCTCCCCGATCTGACCCTGTAGTGTGGCCTCCTGCAACCGGAGGTTCTGAATCAAATTAAGCGATGAGTTGACGCCTGGGGATGCGCCTGCAGTGATGGAGTTTCCAACGAGCCCCGAAATCAGCTCGCCATTTCCGCTTTTGATTGCCTGGTACAAGGCGCCTTTTTCGATACGGCTGCTCTGCGCCTGGGTGAGCGCGGTTGTTGCCTGCTCCAGCCGATCGAGAACGCTGCTATATGCCGGCGTTCTTCCAGTACCGTCGTCGCCCAGGGTGACAATGCCGGCCTTCTTCTGCAGCTCAACAACTCTAGCCTGCAGGTCTTCACTCTGCTTGCGGAGATCGGCGAGCTGGTTGGAGAGCCAGCCAGAGGCTTGGTTGGTCGCGTTGAAGCGTGTCTGGAAGGTGTAGTCGATGAGGGCCGCGGAGAGCGCATTCACAACAGCTGCTGCCGTATGAGGGTTCGAGCTCAAATAGGTGATCTGGATGAGGCGCGAACCAGAAACAGGCTTAACTGTGAGGTTGTGGCTGAACGCTTTGAGCATATGGCTAAGCTTGTGCGGCGAATCTTCAAGCGGAGCATTTGGGGGGTCGGCTGGGCCTTTGGGGGATACCAGGCCAAGCGCCCAGCCGATTGGATTGAACATTGGCTTGAAGTCCGGACTGGACTCTAAATGCAGCTCCTTGATGACCTTGAGGGCAAGCGTATCGGACTGCAGAATGTTGGCTTCCGTCTCCATGGTGATGTTCGCATCAAGCGCATCACCGCCAGCCCCGCCGTTTCCTGAGACGTCGAGACCTAGCGAGTCGGCCGGGGTCTTCTGTACCTGCACCTCGCCGGTGACTTCGTATCGCCGCGTGCTGAGCAGGCAATAAAGGATTGCAGCACCAAAAAGAACCAGCGTTGTGCCGTATACAACGGAGCGGCGACGCCGCAATAATGCCCATAAGCCTTTGATCGTGAGCTCCCCATCAAGGGAGTTCTGGGCGAAGTTGGCTTGTGATCCGGTCAGTGCTTTCATGATTTATCCAGGTCTCGGCGACACTCGGAGGAGTGCCGCTGTCATTTCTGTAATCTTCTAAGGCTTAAGGCAAAAGCAGGGCCACTCCGTGCATCGCCTCCTTTTTTCTACGAAACATGATTTAAATTCATTAGTTACAACAGGAAAGTGGTCGAGAGGTGGTGAAACTCCCTTCTTGTCAGCTGTTTTCAACACCCTGGGGACAATTTCAGCGGGTAATTGCTATCCCTTATGCATTCCGCTGCATACCTGGTTGAGGATCAAGCCCATTTGTCCGGAAAGAAAGAGGAAAAGACGCCATCTGTCATATGGAATCAGATCTGCAGCTGACGATGAGGTTCTTTTTACCTGAGAAGGCCGATGTGGCTAAGCCACTCATCACCAGGGGTGCGCACAGCTTTGCGCATAAAGGACAAGTTGAATCGGAGCCCGCATGACGACCCAAGCAAAAATCTTACTCGTTGGCAATTACGCACTGGACGGACAACAGAGCATGAAGCGTTATGCTGAGTTCCTGAAGCGCGAGTTGGCGGCGCGAGGATACCGGGTTGAGCTGTTAGAACCCAGTGTTACTTTAGGCGGGCTTGCATCGCCAAAGAATCCGCTATCAAAATGGCTGGGATTGGCGGATAAGTTTCTCCTGTTTCCGCGTACTTTACGAAAGCGTGCAAGGGAGTTTGATCTTGTTCATATTTGCGATCACTCCAATGCGCCGTATCTCAAGTATGTATCGGCAACTCCTAATGTGATTACCTGCCATGACGTTATGGGAATCAGGAGTGCCCTTCAGCACTACCCGGAGAACCCAACAGTACCAAGTGCGCGGTTGCTACGTAGGATGCAGTGGATCGTCGACGGTCTCAAGTCTGCAAAGTGTGTGATCTGCATTTCCCGCAAGACAGAAGAGGAGCTACTGACGCTTCTCGAGAGGCGCCCTCCTTTGCAGCGAGTGATTCATCATTCGCTGAACTGGAACTATCAGAAGATGAGTGTGGAAGAGGCAGCTCCTATCCTTCACAAACTCGGTCTAGCTCCGAAAGCGCGATACCTGCTTCATGTGGGAGGAAATCAGTGGTACAAGAACCGATTAGGGGTCCTGCGAATCTTCAAGGAATTGCGTAAGGTTCCCTCGTTTCAAGGTGTCACGCTGGTTATGGCAGGGAAGTCCTGGACTCCTGAGATGCGTGCCTTTGTTTCACAAGAGGCTCTTCAGGGAGTGATTGAACTCGTGAGCCCCAGCAACGAGCAGGTGCAGGCTCTCTACTCGGGAGCGCAAGCATTACTATTTCCTTCGTTCCACGAAGGCTTCGGTTGGCCGATACTGGAAGCTCAGGCTTGCGGTTGCCCGGTCATCACATCCAACCGAGATCCAATGCGCGAAATAGCCGGCGCAGGCGCTGTGTTAATTGATCCCGCCGATCCGGTCTCTGCGGCAAGAGAGATCGCTCTCAGGCTAAGAAATCAGGATCAACTTGTAAAAGATGGTTTCGTGAACATCTCGCGGTTCTCAAAAGATGCGATGATCAATTCCTATCTTGAGACATATGAAGAAGTGTTGCAGGGGGCTAAAGCCTGATATATTCCCCTGCTTCAGAGTTCTGAACTTCAAAGGCGGCAAAGTATCCTTTGCGTGCGGCCTCTGGGCTGTACTTCTCGTGGACCATGGCCCGCGCTGCAAGAGACAAACTGTGGCGTCGCTCGGAGTCGGATAGTAATGCAACGAGCTTCTGACGGAGATCCTGCGCGTCTCCGACTTTGAACAATGCGGCGGCGCGGCCGCCTCCTGATATTTCCTCGTGGACCGGCAGATCGCTGAAGATACTCGGAACGCCATGCGACATGCACTCCAGTGAGACGATCGGTAGCCCCTCGGGACCGTAGGAAGGATTGATGAAGATGTCGGCGCTCCTATAGTAGGGTGCCGTTTCACTACAGAAACCCTTGAACTGCACGTCCAGTCCTTGAGCGAGCTGCATGAGTTCATCTCTGTAACTGCCATCGCCTAGCACGGTAAGTCGAACATCGGGAAGTCCTCTCATCGCTTCGAGAATCAACTGCAGACCTTTGTACTTCTCGAGTCTGCCCACATAGAGCAGGCTGGCGGGTGAATTTAGTTTGTCTCTCTGCACTTTTTCGGAGGGGAAGATATTTACCCAGTTAGGAACCACTGTTACCCGGTCAGCTGGAACTATGCCGCATACCGTCTTTTCAACGGCCTCGGAGACACAGATGACTCGCGTCGCAAAATGGATGAAATAGCGGCAAAAAAGCCGAGGAAAATATCTGGCTGGACTGCGGTACCACTTGTAAAGGTCAGTCTCGAAAGGGCCGTGCCGGGTGCAGACGGTATCGCGCCCAAGGATTCGAGCCGGCAGCAGGATAAGAGTCTCGAGATATCCATTTACCTGCACAACATCGATCCTGTAGCGGAGGACCAGATAAGGCACCACACATAGCGTCAGCAGGAAGCGAAGTCCCTTCGCCCACCCCGCAACGAGGGGTATACACACAACTTTAACGCCCTTGCTGCGAAGGCGCTCTGCCAGCTCAGTCAGAGCGCAGACCGCGAAAAGAGTAGCTTGGCCTTGCAGTAGTGAGGTCAGTGATTCAACGTATGCCTCGACACCGCCGTATGGCGATCCAATATCGATGATGAGTATCTTTTTCAAGGACAGTTCACATTTCCATGACTGACATATGCAACTCAAGTTCAAATTGACAGGTGCTGGTATTTCTTTAATGCTTAGTTCATGCCAAGGTTTTCATTGATCGTTGCGACCAAGGGGCGCACGGATGAGTTGGAGCGCCTGCTTCAATCTCTGGCCCATCAGGACGGCTACAAGGACTTTGAGTTGATTGTGGTCGATCAAAATCCTGATGATCGGCTGGTTCCTGTTCTCTCCAGGTTCTCTCAGGATATCAACTGCTCCCATCTGCGTTGTGGTCCTGGGGTATCGAAGGCGCGCAATATGGGCTTGTCGGCCTGCAGGGGCGAGCTGATCGCATTTCCCGATGACGACTGTTGGTATCCGCCGGAAACTCTGAAGAATATCGACAGCTGGTTTACCGGGAATCCTGGTTACGGCATCCTCAGCGTTACCGTTCGTGATGAGGATGGAGTAAAAAGCGCGAACAAGTGGAAGGCAGAAAGCTGCGATCTGGCTCCGATCAATATCTTTCGCACTTCTGCAACGTACACCTTCTTTGTTCGCAGCAGCGACTGGAAGAGAAGAGTGTTTTTCGATGAAACGCTTGGGCCAGCCTCCGGTACGCTGTTCGGATCAGGAGAAGACACGGATTTCGTTCTGAGCCTTATGTCCAAGGGAGTGCGTGGACGATTTACCTCGGTATGGCATGTGGGCCATCCACGGCGCGATATGTTCAGTGGACATATCAAGCGTGAACGCGCCTTGAGCTACGGTATGGGCATGGGCAGGGTTCTTCGCAAGCACTCTCTGCTAATGCTGGGAGGTGCACTATTTGGCTTCGATCTCTTTCGTACATTCAAGGGGCTGCTCACCGGCAGAGCAAACGCCGGCATTCTATGTTGGGCTCATGGCCAAGGCATCTTGAGAGGGTATCTCGCCAAGGCACCCCGGCCATCTGCCGCTGTTCAAGCCGCTTGAACGATGGAGAATCTAGATTTTCTCTTCCGGGGTATTCTGCGGAGCGGTAACTAGAGAACCGAGCACAAGCGCGGGAGCCGCTACTCTTGAAGACGACCTCAATCTGACGAGCGTCGTAATTTGCCGTGGCGGATGGTTCCGCTCGACGGGTAATAATACAACCGACAATTACCACAGCACGTTCTTTTAGCTTCTGCCCCTGCCGCCTGTACGCCCGCTTCCTTTCTACAGCCTGATTAACAGCACGGACACTTCGTGCTGTTAATGCACTCCAGTGGATGAGCTTGCGCTGCCACAGTCACTGGCGCTCATCGACGTGAGCGCCAGTGACAACTCCACGTGGCCCTAATGAGTTCTCCTGTGATACCGGTTGGGCGCGCCGGGTGTGGGAACGTCGTCGGTGATTTGAGCGCCGACGGCGTGCGGCTGGGTCAAGGCTTTCTTGAAGGTGATGCCGGTGCCGGAGACCTGTGCCCCGGCCCGATGCACACGAGTGAGGGGTGCTTTGACGGTGATGGAGGGGATGCCCCAAGGTGTGATGGAGGCAATGACTGCCGTCTCGGAGTTCGCGCCGTTGTCGATAGTGATGGTCTCACCATCGCTGAAGCCGGTTATGCCGGTGACAGGGATTACGGTCGCGTTCGGCTCAGAGGCGGCGTGCAGGGTGGTGGCCCCGGCGGTGCCCACCGTCGCGATGACGGCGGTTTCGAGGTCCGCGCCCGGGTCAATCCGTACCGTCTGGCCAGCGTCAAAGCCATCTACGCTGGAAACTTTGACGTTGGTGGCGCCAGCGGCTGAGGCGACTGACAGCGTGGCAGTGGCCTGCGTCAGGAAGTCCGAGCAGTTGCTGCTGGTGTCTGCTCCGTCGGGGAAGCGGCCCGCGCTGGCGGTAGTGGCCCGAGACGAAGAGGACGAGTCAGAACCTCCAGCCGTTCCGGGCGCTGGTGCAAAGCAGCCGCTCTTTCCAATCCCAGAAATTCCCTGGTAACCTTCGGCAGCCCATGGGTCGACGAGGCCGCCGTAGTTGAGGCTGTCGACGACGAGGCCCGCAGCGTCGCGCAGCACCATGCTGCCCTCTCTGACGGAGATGGTGCGACCAAATAAGGGAGAGAGGGTTACGAGTTCCGGGCCCCCGAACCACTGGTCAGGCGCTGGCTTGCCCTGATAGCCCGCGGTCGTGACTGCGACGTCGCGCACAACCGCCTGGATCTCATGGTCTTTGATCAGTGGCCGGTCAAGGGTAATGCCTGTACCTAGCGCCTGAACGGGCTCGTTGCTGGAATGCGCGAAGGCTGTCGCCGGTTTGAAGCTAACTCCAGTTCCGCGATCGCTGAAAGGAAGATTAGCCGCATGTTGGAACTTGAGGGGGGTGGTCAGGTCGAGGCCCGTTCCCGGAGATACGACCCACTCATCGCGAATATGCGCGTGGGCGAGGGCTGGTGTGAAATCGATGGCGGAACCGCCCTGTTCCCCAGCGGCGATAGCTGTGACAGTCACGAATTCCTTGCTCGCGGGGGTTCCAACTGTGATCCTGTCGCCGACGGCGAAACCATCATCACGGCGGACTTTAATGCGGGTTGCGCCCGCGCTTGCATTGGCCGCGAGATTGGTCTGGCTCGCCTTGGTGCCGACGTGCTTGACGGTGACGGTCTCGATCCCATGACCTGCGCTGTCAATGTCAAGCCTGATTTTGTCACCGGTCGAGATATCGGAGACCGACGTTACCTTGATGTTGGTCGCACCGGCAGGCGCCTCAGCCGCCAGATAAGCCTGGGTTCCTGGCTTGCCGACCGCTGTTACCGTAGCGACCTCGTAACGCTCCCGGGTTCTTGCGACAGCGGGGTAAGTTGCGCCATAGCCCAAGGCGATTTTTTCACCGACCACAAAGCCGGATACGCTGGCGACAGGCACATTCGTCGAGCCGGCCGGAATTGTGATCACCGGCCCGTCGGGAAGAGGTTGCCACAATGTCGTATGGTTGCTGGCCGCGGTGCCGAGGCTGGCAATCTTGCGGGTCTCTACATCGGAGCCGCTGCCGATGCTGACGCTATCGCCGGCGGACATGCCGGTGGTGCTTCTGACGTGAATAGTGGTATCGCCTGCACGCGCAGGAACCGACAGCCCGGAGTTGGAGAGACCGAGCAGGTAGAAGCCGCCTTTCGCAAGCCTGGTTCCGGCCGGAATCTTGACGGTTGAGAAGATGGCCTGCTGGGCCGGATGCTCGGTCAGGCTCCAGTTGGATATATTCAGGCTCTGCGAGCCGGCGTTGTAAAGCTCAATGAAGGAATCTGTCGGGTTGGCGGGAGAGCCGGAACTAATGCGGAACTCATTAATCCTGACCGGGCTCACATTGCGCACTTTTTCGATCGCTGTATCGGAGTATTGGGCCCCGCTCATCGAATCGGTCCATGCAACGTTCCCGACCAGGTCACCGTTGAAAGACGCCGGACCCGAGGTCACCTTGAACGTCGCGCTTACGCTTGCACCTGGGGCGACAGGATCAGCGAACGTCTTTGCCGTCTCGGTGGTGCCCGGGATGAAGGACGTCCACTGTTTGTCGGGCACTGCAATACTCAACCTGACACTCTTTGCGGGCGTACTCATGGTGTTTGTAAAGGTCACGGTAGTCTCCTCCGAGGATCCCGGAGAAAATTTCTGGAGTCCTGGCGGAGTGGCAGTAGCTGACGCGGGCGCAAGGCTCAACCGCGGCATGCCATAACCGGCGGCCACTACGTTGGCCTGCACTCGTTGATCAGTCGTGTCGCTTGGGAAGGTGCCTGCGGCCGTCATAGCGCCTTCATAGAAGGTACCCTGCGAGCCGTTGCTATTATCGCCGCCATTGCCCATCAGGATCGCTCCCTGCTTGCGCATCGGGTCATAGGTGGCATCGACGCGCGGTCCATCGAACATGACTCTCAATGCACCCCGCTGCGCGTCGCCTCCCATGGAGGTCCAATGGTGCGGTTCGCCTTTTGCCATAGCGGTCACGAATCGCCAGGAGATGTTCGGGAGATTTGCGCATAGCTTGGAGCCATCCGAGTTGACGCAGCCGACTAGATTATTTTCCTGATCGGTCATGACCCAAGGACCCGAGGGATTTCCGTGATACCACCAGGGAGCGTCGCCGAAGTAGGTAGTCTCCATGGTGCCGTTGTCGTCGTCTCGGCTATCGATCTCGGCATTGCCGTAGTCGAAGCAGCAGCCGGAGTTGAAGTGCAGACCGTTGATGACCCAGTATTGCCCTTCCGCCTGATCGTCGACCGCTGTGCCCTTAGCATCGTCCTTGCGGAGCCCCATGCCGGGCTCAATGAAGACGCCGTACGCCTTGTGACCCATGATAGTAATCGGCGCCATGTCAGCGAGCGGAAGATTGTTGAAGCCACCCAGGGACGGCCCGCTGAATCCGCCGCGAGGCGCCTGGGCGAGATCATTATGCTTTGGGGACTGGTCGTAGATTTTGGTGATCCAGCAGTACGTGTTGGCGCAGAACGCATCCTGTACGGCCGCGTCAGCGTATCCGCCGGGATCAGCGGACGGCGACGCAACCGGCTGGACAACGCCGATGTCCAGGGTCTTGCCATCCGATTGACGCAGTATCTGGTAGAGCGGACCGTTGTAGGAGGCATACAGAGCGCGCGTGGTGCTGTGAGCGGCAACACAAGGATCGCCGGCAGCCGCATAAATGTCACATGGGCCTTCCGGCCGGTGCGTCGGAGAATTGGGTCCTGCTCCAGTCTGTGCCTTTAAGGGCAACGCGGCTCCCACGATTATGAGTAGTAGTGCCAGCATCATTGCGAATCGATTTCTTATTTTCATGTTCATCCTCTCTGGGTGTTGCCATCGGGGTTTGCCGGTTAAGCGACGATGCCTGGGCCCTGCATCATTTTCTTCAGACTGTGCGCTACATCCGCACTCCTTGACTATAAAGTTGGCATGCAATCCATTTTCTAAGGTGGGTGCCGGGAGGAGGGAAGGGAAGTATTCAGCGGCCGAGTTCTTCACCGATCAGGAGCAACCTGCCGGTGCAGTCGCACTGGGCGAGTACAGTTCTTCCTCGAGCAAATCATTGACAGTCCGCGCTAAAGCAGAGGTTCTTACTAAAGAACGGCAGCACATGATTCTGGAACCGGTCGGCAACGGCGCTGGTGTGCGTGCCTGGATAGATTTCGAAAGTGTTCGCGAGTCCATAATTGTCCAGGATGTTGTGAAGCTTCTTAGTATCCACACGTAGACCGTCCTGATTGCCGACATCTATTGAAATGGCACGATACCGCTTGAGATTCCCGATGTACTGGTCGACGAATACCAGTGGCGCATTTGCTGCGAACTTGGCTTGCACTTCCGGCACTGGAACCCCGTTTTTGGTTGGCAGGTCGAGATAAAGCGGCGGGTTCTTTGGGTCTGGCGCCCAGGCGGCAGCCGTAGCAAGTTCGGCACCGTCAAAACCCGGCATCAGGGATGCAGCCTCGGATGGGGATTTAGCCTCGGCTATCTTCTTTTCATTCGCGATCGCTTGCTCTTTCGTCTGGTCTGGCTGGCCCGGTCTGTGGCTTCCCATTGGCGACAGGCAGCAGGGGCTCATGATGTAAAGACTGCCAAAGACATCGGGGTGCTTCATACCAATGCGCGCGGCTCCGTAGCCCCCCATGGAATGGCCCACCAGACCGCGGCTCTCGCGGTTTGGAAGTGTCCGGTAGTGCGTATCGATGTAGGCCACGAGATCATGCGAGATGAAACGCTCAAAGTCACCGGTAGTCACTGAACTTGAATACATCGAGCCGTTGTAGATGGTCTTCGAGTCCGGTAGCACGACGATCATCTCTTTGGCGCCCTGCGCAAATGCGCCTTCAATTGTCTGTGGCACATGAATCTCGTGGCTCCACTGCTCAGCCCCGATGAAGTACCCGTGCAGGGCATAGACGACGGGATAGTGGCGATGCAGATCGTGCTTGTAGCTGGGCGGTAGAAACACAATCACATCGCGGTCTACGGCTTCGCCTTCAAGATTTCCTTCAAGCGAAGCGCCATGGACTTTAATGTGTTCCACTGCCACCGGCTTCGCGCCCGGAATCACCGGTGGCACGTTTGTTTGAACTTGTGCTTGAAGTACAGGGCCCATCGCAACAGCGATCCCCAACATCACTGCGAAACACCATTTTGTAGTCTTCATGTTTAACCTCAGCAGGAAAATCGTTCCTCTCATATAAGCGGATCTTTTGGTGCATTCATCGTGATAAGCCTGGAAGAAACGAGAGGCAAAAGGCTAGCCGGCTATCACCCATCCTCATAACTCTTCCCCGCGAAAATTCCGGATCGATAGCCGCATATCCCTTACCCCGGGTAGCAGCCCTCCGCTAACGAACAATTTTTCCGTAAACGTTATCCGAAATCGGACTATACATAAGTTCAGCAATCATGAGCAAGAGTAATAAATCGCTTTATTTTAGCCGACACTGTCGATGGTTTCTGCTTGATGGCATTGAGCGGATGCATTCCCGACGAGCGCTTGCTGAGATCTTTCTGGACTGAGCGTCACCAACGGCTAAGGCAAACAGCCCTCGAGATTGAGTCGGCAATCCCAGAGTTTAGCCGATTGTCAAAAAGAGCGGTCGGGCGCTAAGTAGCGCGGCACCCTCAGTTTCAGGTGGGATGTAGCTTAGAAAAGCTCTCCAGTATGGGCGCTCCTTTTAGGCGGCGTGTGAGCAGAAGCGCTCCGGCTTCTGCACGCACGCTGACGTTGTGGGGGGAATATTGATGCTGTAAGATTGCGCGGCTTTGTCGAACGCACAAGGCGTTAACATTTTTGCCGGATAAGTGGGGCTGCGCTCCAAATTTCGCATTCATCTGGTAGACTTAATTTTGTGCTTGCGGTGGTGATTTTGTTCTTCGGAAAGAGCTCAAAATCTAGTCCACAGCAGTGAAAATGTAGAGTCAAGCGTAAGCGGCCAAGCCTGCAAAAAGTTTGATTCGAATGTGGCATAATAGTCAAGTTGTTGAAACAATTTGGGGACGTAGCTCAGTTGGTTAGAGCGCTGCCCTGTCACGGCAGAGGTCGCGGGTTCGAGCCCCGTCGTCCCCGCCATAGATTCTATAGGACTGAGAAGCTATGGCAACCCAAAGTGACATCAAAAAGACAACGGTTGTGGGTTTAATATAGGTGCAATAAGCACCCTATCCTGCTTTTTGAGGGTGTGGCGCACCCTTCATTTCACACAGATTCGGAACCATCATCCTTACAACCTTGCTCGGTGCGGCCCGCTTATGCGAGTTGGTCGTGTGCGTGTACACGTCAAGCGTAATCCTGTTGTTCGCGTGCCTCAAAAGCTCCTGGACGGTCTTAACATCTTCTCCATTCGCTTTGAGCAATGTGCCAAAGCTGTGACGGAAGGTATGGTTTCGCGCATGGCGAGCCCGGCGCGAAGAAAGCACTGCCCCGCAATGGTGACAGCATGAGTTCTGTCGTTCGCCTGCAATTTGTCCACTAAATTTTTGATGTGGAAGTTGACTGTCGTCTCGGCTATGGCGAGTTGATCGGCAATCTGCTTATTTCGATAGCCGTCTCGGATGAGCCGAAGCACCTGCAACTCCCGGTCGGTGAGATCATCTTCGCCGAGATGTTCCGAGAGGCGCGCAGCGACTTCAGGAGGAAGATAGCGGCGACCTGCGTGGACTGTGCGGATCACCCCCAGCAATTCGTTCTTCGGCATGCTCTTGAGAATGTAACCAGAGGCGCCGGCCTGCATGGCGCGACGGATCTCTCCGTCGCTATCAGAGGTGGTCAGCATGACAATACGCGCATGAGGATATTCTCCGCGAATAGCGATCAGTGCATCAGTGCCATTCGTGCCAGGCAGACGGAAATCCATGAGAGTGACATCGGGGCGTAGGCGACGGAACTCCGCGAGCGCTTCAATTGCATTCGTTGCCTGTGAAACCAGAATCATGTCTGGCTGAGAAGCAATGATCGTGCTCAGGCCCTCCCGGAAAACGGGATGGTCTTCGACGCTCAAGATGCGAATCGGCTGGCTACCCATCCCGAGACCCTCAATAGGATAATTGTAGAGCGCTATCATTTCGTTTGAAAATGCCAGCTTATGCTGATAATGGCTCGGCCCTAATTGACTCGGCACTGCCTCGCTGCTCGGTGCAATCGAGACCAAGGCAAGGAGTTGCAGCATGCTTCCTAAGCAGAGACTCAAGGAATACTCGCTCATTGAGTGCTCCACAACGCAGGCCTGATTACGCGCAAAGCGTATCATAACCTTGTATAGGCTGATCGGTAATGCAAGCCATGAGGGCGGCACTTGATGCAGCCAATGAAGGCGACTGTCATCCCTTCGACAACCCGAGATTTGACCGAACGCCTTATTGCCTTGGAGCGCTGCGAAGCGGACGGCGAGACGGCGCCTGCGTTTCGTGTTTGCGATAAGCTGCGTCGTCCGCTAAGCATGCTGATGGGAACGCAAGGCTATCGAGCCCTCATTAGCCGTGCCTTGACTCTCGCACAAAGAGAGTCGAAATTGCTGACTTCAGTCCGCGTTAAAGAAGATGGTGCTCTGGAGTGCCTGAACAGCGAAGCTTTCCCCGTCGCCGCCTTGCTTGCAAAGCAATTGATTGCTCTCCTGCTGTCGTTTGTGGGCGAAGCGGTGACGCTTCGTCTTTTGGATGATGTTTGGCCGACTCTGCGCGGCTCGGAAACTACTCAAGGGGATTTGGATGACTCAAAACGGCAAAGTTAAGATCAATAAACTGCCTTCAGGTGTACTGGGTCTGGATGAGATTTTGGGCGGCGGCCTCCCTGAGTTCTCCTTCAACATCATCGCTGGGGCTCCCGGCTGCGGCAAGACCACGCTCGCCCATCAATTCATGTTTGCAAACGCTACAGAAGAACGGCCAGCACTGTACTTCACTGTGCTTGGAGAACCCGCGCTGAAAATGCTGCGATATCAGCAGCAGTACACCTTTTTTGAAGTCGAGAAGCTAAATAATGCTGTTCGGTTTGTCAATCTCAGTCAGGTTCTGATCGACGGCGGCCTTGAGGCCGTGCTGGAGGAGATCGGTAAGCAGGTCAATTCGTTGAATCCTGGCATTGTTATCGTGGACTCTTTTCGCAGCGTACTCCGTAGCAAGACAGGACCGGCGAACGAGATTGAAGTGCAAGGGTTCATGCAACGACTGGCTCTCCTGCTAACCAGTTGCGAGGCCACCACGTTCCTGATCGGGGAGTACGCTGAATCCGAATTGCAGGACAACCCTGTTTTCACTGTTGCAGATGGACTCTTTTGGCTCTATCAGACCGTCGAGCGGAATTCCGTAGTCCGCAAACTGCAGTTGATGAAGCTGCGGGGCCAGATGTCGGTTCCCGGCCTTCACACGTTTCGCATCACTGAGGGCGGTTTACAGGCATTCTCCAGAACGCTCGGTTTGACGGGCAAAAAGCGCAAGGTACCCGCCAGAAAGCGCTTGTCTTCGGGCATCCCGGCATTGGACGAAATGATGGGCGGAGGGATCCCGGAAGGTGATAGCCTCCTCATCGCTGGTGCCTCAGGGACAGGAAAATCGCTTCTCGCGACTCAGTTCATCGCCGCCGGCATTCGTGCGGGTGAACCCGGGATCGTCGCGGTGTTCGAGGAGCGACCCGACGAGTATGCAGGACGGGCCTCGATATTCGGGCTCGATTTAGAAACCCCCATAAGGGACGGAACGCTGGAAGTCATCTATCTGCGCCCCTTAGACCTTTCGGTGGACGAGATGATGCAGGAACTTCTCGATGCCGTAAAACGGACGGACGCCAAACGGTTGGTCATCGACTCCCTCGCCGGCTTCGAGATGGCCCTGGCCCCAGGGTTCCGGGCTGACTTCCGGGAATCACTGTATCGGATGATTTTCGCCCTAACGGGCCTCGGAATCACGATTCTGAGCACGCTGGAAATGGAGGAATCCTTTACAGAGTTCCGCTTTAGTACCTACTCCATCTCTTTCTTGACCGACGATATCATCCGCCTGCGGTATGTGGAGATTGACGGGCAGCTCCGGAAGATCATGATGGTGGTCAAGATGAGGGGCGCTGCTCACAGCCCAGACATTCGAGAATACGAGATCACTGCCGATGGAGTTACGATCGGTGAACGGCTGGCCAACTACTCCGAACTCATAACCGGCATCCCACATAAGACAGAATCCTCTGGGAATTAAAGCCTCTCGTTTGGGGCGAAGTCCTGTCTAGGAGAGCGATGTCGGAAGGAACAAATAGGACGAAAACGACAGGTGAAATGCTGGACCTGTGCCGGGCGGTAACAGAGATCTCGCCTATGCCGATCATTGGCGTAGAGGATCCGGCACACAGAATCTCTTATGTTAATCGGGCCTTTTGCCTGCTGGTAGGCAGGGGTGAAGAGGAACTTCTCGGAATGGACTTCGGGGAAATCCCCTTCGTCGGCGAGCAATGCGCATTAAGCCTTGACAGGGTCTACCGGACCGGACACGCAGAAATCCTCACTCTTGGTGAGCGCTCCGGAAAGTATCCGCTGTGCTCATATGTCATGTGGCCCGTACTTTCAGTGGAAAGGTCGTCTGCAGGAATCATCGTGCAGGTGATCGAAGAGACCTCCGTTCATCAGGTGGCGATTGCAATGAACGAGGCGCTCATGTTGGGAATGATCCGCCAGCAGGAACTGGCCGAAGCAGCGGATGCCTTGAATGCGCAATTGCAAGCGGAAATTGTAGCTCGTAAGGTGGCGGAAGAAGCTCTCATCCGCAGCGAAAAGCTGGCTGCAGTGGGACGCATGTCAGCAGTCATTGCCCATGAGATAAACAATCCACTGGCGGCCGTCATGGGGCTGCTGTATTTGGCTATAAACGCGGAAGGCATTCCGGACGTGGTTCGCAGATATCTCGAATCCGCCGATGCAGAACTAACGAGAGCCGCTCACATCACACGTCAGACCCTCGGCTTCTACCACGAGATGGCTGCACCGGTCACTTTCCCGTTTGTAACGCTTGTGGATTCCGTTCTCGACCTTCTGCGGAGCAAGGTCAATTCAAGGCAGGCAAATTTGGACGTGCAGTGCGAGACAGGGCTGGAAATCACCGCAGTCCATGGTGAACTGCGACAGGTGCTCTCCAACCTGCTTGCGAATAGCCTCGATGCTTTGAGCCAGAAGGGCCGGATAACCATCCGAGCTTCGGCTGCCCGACATTCGTCGGACGGGAGCGCACGGGTCAGGATCACGGTTTCTGACAACGGGAAGGGCAGCGAACCTGCAGCACTAGCCCAGATATTTGAGCCATTTTTCACGACGAAGGGTACGACGGGCAACGGTCTAGGGCTTTGGGTGACAAAGCAGATCATCGAAAAGCACTGCGGTGAGATCCGCCTTCGTTCCAGCACGAGTGGGAAGCACCAGGGGACATCATTTTCTATAACTTTGCCAAAGGGCGGAATCTAATCCCGCCCAAAGCGCCATCCAGCACAGAGGAAGGCGAAGTCGCTCAATGCATAGGTGCCAGCCGTTCAATAACGCATCTTGAGGGCGGGAGTAGACGAGTCAAGCAGGACGGCGAGTACGTAACGGTCAATAGTGCTCAGCTTTCATGCGAGATTTGAGGTAGCTTACTTGGTGTGACTCCAAGCTGGAGTCGGATGAAGCGCGCTAAGCATTTCATGACCACCGTTACCGGCATGAAAGTCTTCTCCTCTAAAGGCCTCACATCCAAGGCGAGACGCAGCGTGCAAGGACAGGACCGATGCTTCCTCCTCCAATGATTCGCGATTGGGCCCGCAGGCTCATCGCTTCAGAATTTGAAGCTGATCCACTCTCCGCGCAGACTGAGCATGCGACAATTCGCGTTTATGATAAGCTTCGCCAGTATCTGTGCACCCCCGTAGGGGTCAGCGGTTTTCAGGCGCTGGCTTCTCGTGCGTTGTCTCTAGCCAAGTCACAATGTCCAAAGCTCTGCTCAGTGCAGGTAACGGCAAATGGGGACTTGCGCGGCCTTGACGAAGCTCAATTTCAATTGGACACAGATGAGGATGGCGGGGTCGGAATTGATCTGATTTCACAATTGCTAGGTCTGCTTTTTACCCTCATTGGCGAAGCGGCAACGATGCGTTTGATGGAAGATGTGCCTTGTCAGAGTATGGTCGGGGCGGAGTGGGAAATGACAGACGCGAGGATCGCCGCGAGAGGAACGCGCTACCTCAAGCCTTTCGAAGATATTCTGCTGGAAGCCGATCAACTGAGGAGCGTGAGCGAACGCCTTGAGGCCCTAGCGGACAAACATACCTGTATCGAAGAGATTATGAGTCTCGCAGGTAACATCCGCAAGATGGCTGCGCTTTTGGACGTTTTCACCCTCATCCGGAGCAAAGCTGGGGACGATCAAGATGAGGCACGTAGGCCACCAGCGAATGGCTATGTGAATTGAGTTTCAACCAGCGAGACATTCAGAGTCGGTACCGGGAGCACCGGATATTGTTTGGCTCTTGATGAATAGAGCATTCGTTGGACGTAGACCAGGATGTTTGCTTTTCAAATAGCTTATCTGTTCTCCTGGCGAGCGCTTTTTCTCTCTGGACGAAAACACTGGATAGACGGCGTTCAGGCTCTGGATACATCCTTTAGTCTTAAAGGTATCTAGGATTCGGCTCAAGGCTTCTTGGCGTGCGGTTGGTTCCAGCAGGTCCGGCTGGCAAACTGTGAGGAGGAGCCAAATCCCATTCACAGATATCCAGTCAGGACTGAAGAGTTGGTGATGGTGCTCTAAGCGAGAGAGGTTGCAGAGATGTCCTTTTTCTGGAAGAGCTCGCGCCAACGCTGCCGGTGGCATCAGAATCACTGCAAGCAGATCGAATATTTCGTCCTCCACGGACGCGCGGCGCTCAAACCCCATGAGACTCTGCACATTCTCGAGAGCGCGGTTAAGATAGATCTCATCATGGACCAGAAGGACTTTACGCATCTCTTTCCTCCGTGAGGATTGCTAACTGCTCGCTTACATTGAAACCGTTGACCTGCACTGGATGCCAGATGCCATCCCTGTAACGTGATAAAGTTGCCGATCCAAGCGTGATTTGGAATAGGTGTATCCATGCGTTATGGATCAGGTTTCTGACAACTTCGTGCTTGAGAATGATTGCGTCAATCAACCTCTGTGGTGCTTCGATGAAGACACTCAGGCGCAGGGGGATATGGCGTAATTTATATCCGTCATGCAGGGACTGGAGCGGAAGTCCAATGCGAAGATCGCCACCATTGCCCTCGAAAACGCCTAGTCGCCCGCCCACTACGTTGTGGAGTACCTTATTGCCGCTTCCATAGAGGCGATTGTCGACCGTGGATGCGTAGTACTGCATATTGATCCAGTTGGTAACGAGCATAGGAGCGGTCATGATGGCCTCCAGGACGCTGCCATCGGGGTCAAGAATGCTCTGGTACTCGTGCAGGAACACGCGGCCCTGCAGGTCAATGCCGCGGCTTCGCCTGCGCGGGGCAATCAGGAATGCAGCATTGTTGGCAAGCCCCCACTCAGGCCGAACCTGGGACCAATCCTGGCTACGAATGCGAAATTGATCCAGTAGGCTTTTGGCGGAAGTGGCTTTGTGGCCGTTGATTCCGACGGATTGAGCCCGTTCCGTTCGCGCTCGATGACCTGCCTGTTGCAGCCACTCCTGCAAACGCGTGAGATCGGAAGCATGACTCTGCGGGAGTAAATCTGTGTCAAAGATCGTAACTTCGTCCGTCGTTGTGTTGTGCAGTGCGGCCAGAGCATGAGTTGTCGAGGGAATTGCGATACCCCGCTGGAGCAGCCCACTTCGAATCGTTGCGTCGTTCAGAAGGCCCGCAAGAACCCTCGCATTGACCTCACCGGTCTGCCCACCGCACGCACCGCAATCGAGTCCCGCTGCATGTGGATTGTTGACACTATGACTGCCATGGCCGGTCAGCAAAAGCAGGCGTGCGAAGCCTGATGTGAGGCTCATATTGGTTAGAATGCCGGCAATCAGCTCACACAGGCTTTCCACAGAAGACAGGTTATCCCCACTGCTATGCGAGAGGCGCGGGCGCAGAGAAGAATGTGGACCAGGAGTAATACCGTTTGTTTCGACGCTTCGATTAGGGCGATGCAAGGTGCTTTTCAGCAGCGAAGTTGTATAGAAGAACCCGCACGATTCAACAAACGTGAACGTGGAGTTTGCTGAGGTTTTAAAGTCCTTCCATATAGCCTTGAAGCGCAGACTCCTCTGCATTTTGTGTAGCGCCTTCTGATCGGTGTCTTCTGAGCCGGTGCTATCAGCGACACACAGTTTCGGTGCGAGGAGGCCCGGCAGCTGGGGACGCTCAGTGTGAGTACCAAGCGGCGTGTAGGAGATGGGCAGACCAAAGAATCCAGCAAATCCCAGCGTCTCGATTTCATCAGAACAAGATTCGAGGGCGCGCCGGAATACTTCCGAGCGGACATCGATGCAAAAGACCGCCTGAACTGCCGGGGTCCTTTCACCATTCGAGCCTGAAAGAGGTCGGCTGTACTTAAGCGCACTGCAAAGCTCACGCTGGTACGCCATTTCCAGCGCCTCCTGAAATATCCAGTCAACTGACGACTGTTGTTCAGCGTGTTCCCGCCATTCAAGGAGTTCCTTCCACCCGTTCTGCCATGCAGGGGACTCTTTCGATTCGAGCAGGTGAACAAACACAAAGTGCTCCCATGCGAGTCGAATGGCCAGCAGTTGGATAATGTGGTCGTTATCTCTCCGAGCAAGGCGTGCCTGCCAACGCTCAAAGGCGCACCACGATGCCCACCCGTTGATGCTCATCAGAAGCGCTGTCAGGTAATTCACCCATTCCTCCTGGGGAATAGGCAGCGTTTGCAGTGCCTCGTCAATCAGGTTGAGGGGTTCATTCGGCAAAGACAGCGCGTGATGACGCATGTCGTGGATGCCCATAAGAAGCCATGGGCTCATATCTGTGCGGGCGTGGTGTAGCCAACTCTGGTAGAGGTCTCTCCTGTGTGGGGTTTCCCACGAGGATTGGCAACGGTCGAAGTAAGAGGCGCAGTGCTGGCTCACGTTGTGCGTGACGAAGTCACTGATAGACACGCCGTGCAACAGATCACGTTGCGAATCTGCTATAGCGGTAGCGAGAGGGACCCGTGGGATGGACGGTGACTCACTTTCGAGTTCGCATAGAAGGTCCGTCAGCGAAATGTTGAGTCCTGACTGACGCAATGCTTCCTGCAAGTGCTCCCTGCCCAACGATCCTGATTTCAACTGGTCGCGATAAAAGCTGCGCGGCATAAGCATGCGTGAGCCCGAGTAGCTTTCGATACGGTGAGCAGCGGTGTGGATTGCATCACCGATAACGCCCCAATACGGGTTGACAGCAATGAACTGGTCCAGCGGCCAGGTAGGGGCAATACTTTGGCAAGCGCTTTCGACGGCTTCACGTGTCGCATTTATTTTAGGAGGGGACGACGGTACCTGTTCAAGCGTCTTCATAATCTCACTCCTCTTGCTTCGAATGGTTGCGCTGCGTCTCGCCGACGCGTGATTTCTGAGCTTTGCTTTGCGGGCCATATGCGAAACGTTGCTCGCGTAAAAAGCTCATCCAGGTAGAGTCCCGCATAGAACCATGGATAGAGCGTTGTGGCGATTTGTCCCAGCGGGTTGGCGCGAATGATTGCGTGGAGAGTGTAGAGTAGCGCGAAGCACGCCACTGGAAAGATCAGAATTGCGTGTTGGGGTGCGGGGCCGATCGTGGCTAGCGGGGCCAATCGCTGGAAGAGACGGTCGTATCCGAAGTAGAGGACGCTGATGCCGAGAGCGGATATCGGGAGAAGGAGTGAAGCTTCAATGCTGCAGGTGCTGGAAATTGCTGCGAGAATTCCAGCAGTTGCGAGTCCCACGACCGTGATGCAAAAGATCATGACTGCATTCATGCGGAGATGAGGTTGCCATAGGAGTGCTCCCAGTATTGCCACGAAGAGGCCCGAAAGGGCGCTTCCGATCAATGCGTTAACACCGATCGCTGGGCGCGGCGGCATCATGCGCTTGAGCTTCGCCTGATTGACTGTCCCCCCTGATCCGAGGAACGCGTGTGCTTTATACAGGGAGTGCGCCAGCAGATGCAGGAAGGCTAGACCATAAAGCCCCAGCCCGCATTCCATGAGCATGAATCCCATCTGGGCGCAGGTAGACCAGGCCAGATGGACCTTGATACTGATGCGGGTGGTCATGACGAGGGAACTGATGATCGCAGTCAAGCAACCGATAACCACAAGCAGACCTTGTGCCATCTGCGTGGTGTTGATGACTGGAGCAAGTCGGATGAGCATGAACCCCCCGAGATTAACAACTCCTGCGTGAAGCAGAGCAGAAACAGGCGTGGGCGCTTCCATCACTTGAATGAGCCAACCATGCAATGGCAGTTGCGCGCACTTAATCATGGCACTGATAGCAAGCAGTAAAGCCGCGACATGAATTGAGGCCGAAATTGGATGAGATCCCGAGATTCGATGCATCACTTCGTCCATCTCGAAGCTGCCCGTCTGCGACCCGAGAAGCATGACTCCGCAGAGAAGGGTAAAATCCCCCAGCCTGCTCGCCAGAAACTTCTTATGGGCCGCAATGACAGCTGCTTGGCGATGGGGGTATAGCGTCAATAGGCCGTGCAGCGAGAGGCTTGTGAGAACCCACGCAAGAAGAAAGAGGACTAGATTGTTCGTCACCACGAGCAGGCTTACAGCTGCGAGGGTCCGCATCAGGTTCCCAATATATCGAGGTTCTTTAGGGTCTCCGGACATGTATGCGCGTGAATAGCTGACGATGACCCAGCCGAGAAAGGTAACGAGCAAAAGCATGAGCGCTTCCACCACATCGAAGCGAAAGCTCAGATGGAAGCTGCCTATCGTGAGCAGAGAGCTGATGCGCGGCCGGCGGACAAGCGCTGGTGTATGTAGGAGCGCGTCGGAGCAGCACGCAAAGGAAAGAAGTAACGATAGGGAGCTGACGATCCGAGTCAGTCTCCACGCTTTTCGTATCGAAAGCTTCTGTATAGAAACGAGTTGTCCGGCAAATCCTCCCAGAAAGTACAGGACTGAGGGAACGCAAAGCAGAATGGCATGGTGAGACGGCCATAGGCACTGAAAGTGAGCCATTGCAGATGTCCTTTCACTCTCACAACTTTCGGACATTGATGCAATTCTGTAAAATGCATATATTGGAAGGAAACGTTCTATTTAAAGTATGAGTTACACGTGAGACTGAATTATCACCATCTTCACTATTTTTGGGCCGTAGCCAAAGACGGCAATCTGACGCGGACTGCGGCGCAGTTGCATGTTTCGCAGTCGGCTCTTTCGTCGCAGATCAAGGCGCTCGAAGAAGATCTTGGTCAGGCGCTCTTCTTGCGAGAGGGAAGAAGTCTTCAGCTCACCGAAGCTGGGCGACTCGCTTTGACCTATGCCGACACGATCTTTGCCGCAGGAAATGAGCTCTCTGCCTTGATGAAAGACGGAGAGTTTCGTAAGCGGCAGACAGTGAGGATTGGCGCCGTTGCCACACTGTCCCGCAATTTCCAGGAAAACTTTGTGCGTCCTCTTTTACGGCTCGACGACATTGAGATGGTCCTTCAGTCCGGGACGTTGACGGATCTTCTCGCTCGTCTGAGTGTTCACGGCATAGATCTCGTTTTGTCTAACCGTAGAGTCCACCGTGACGCTCAGAATCCATGGCAGTCTCATCGGATTGCCAGACAACCTGTAAGCCTGGTTGGAAAGCCGCGCCGAAGCAAAAGACGATTCGTATTCCCAGATGACCTCTGCAACTATCCAATTCTGCTGCCGAGCCTGGAAAGCGAAATCAGGGCAGGATTCGATCTCTTGTGTGAGCAGCACCGGGTCACGTACCGAACCCTCGCCGAAGTGGATGACATGGCGATGCTTCGACTTCTGGCTCGGGACACGGATGCCATCGCCCTTGTCCCGACCGTCGTCGTGCAGGATGAGTTGAGAACTGGACTTCTGGTGGAGTATTGCGTTGTCCCACAGCTGTTTGAAGACTTTTATGCGATCACGGTCAAGAGACACTTTCAATCGCCAATCCTGAGATCTCTACTCAAGCGCAGGGACGGGGATGTACTTGGTGAGGTTTCTACGTCAGCGTAGGGAGGAAAGTGAAAGTTGATCGGGTGCAGATCGTCGACTGCAAATCTCAGTTTGACCGATGTGTCGAAGTGGTCCCAGCGGATTGAATGGTGGACGCGGAAGGAATCGAACCTTCAACCTGTCGATTAAGAGTCGAATGCTCTGCCAGTTGAGCTACGCGTCCATTCTTTGGGAAACTGCCGAGTGGCAGTCTGTCAGACTTGGAGGACATGACTTCTCATGTCCACTTGAAAAATATAGCACAGGCATTCTCGAATTAAAAAGAAAACGAGAGGCCACCTTCGAGGCACCGCTCAGCCTGCGCAAAGTAGAGTGTGCTGCCATCGCGGGTGACGAAGGGGCGGTACCCCTCAGCCAGAAGATTTCGTACATCTACCAATGCCTCAATCCCTTGGGGAAGAACATGATGATAGCGGATCGGTTGACGCACAAAGAAACTCAGATAGGGGGCGGGCAGGCCGCTATTAAATGGCGCCACTGGCGTCATGCTGTCAGCGGATTGCCAGCGGTACGAAGCTCGCCATTCAGTTCCACCATGGGATGCTTTGCCGTTGATAGCTGCCGCGTACATCTGCGAGTTCCTGGGGCGGAGGCTCATCAGGCCTGATGCAAGCGTTGAGGATACAGGCAGCTCACCCATCTGCAGCGCCGCGCCGCTAGCCACGCTCATGGAAACCCACACGCCATCGCCAACCTTCTCATCGGCTTCGCCTAGTATGCCCGACCCCTCAAAGTTCTGGGCCGCTACTTGCATCAACGCAGTCGCGGGATCATACAGAACATCCTGGGCAGCCCAGTCAGCAGCAGAAAGTGTGCCGCCGGCAGAGATGATCGGATTATCCAGCTGGTCGTGATAGGCGACAACACGCATGTGAAGGTTGCCCGTATGCTTCTCGACAGCAAGCTCCTGATGAAGTCCGTGTTCGACAAGCAGCCTGCCATTTTGCTCGGCGACCAGCGGCGCCATGGAGCTATTCTGGTCGATCTGGTCAGCACGCTGCGCATTTGGCGAAGTGGCCATGCGATATGCGATATCCGCCGGGCCGGCATGAATCGTTGCACTCGCGAAGGGCATGGCAGCAACCAGGGTGCTGCCCATGTGTACGGCTTCAATCTGCGTCCCGGCCTCAAGCTGTACCGCATTCATGAAATTCATGACCTGGGCACTGCGCAGCATCATCGCTTGAAACCCCTGCTGATTAGGCCCCCCCGCAATTTCGGGCCGATCCTCAAATGTGGCGACAGACATGAAAGTGCGTCCCGGGGCCAGTTGTTGCTCATATCCGACCACCGAGCCGATGGCGGCACTCTGCGCCTCGCTCAGGTCCGCGCGGAAGATCACCTGACTGGAATCATCCCTGGACTGTTCGACTTCAAAGTCGTGATGAAGTCCGCCATCGCCGAACTGGGCCGCACCGCCACGAACCGTGACCCGGGCTTTGAGGGCCGGCCCTGCACCATCGTTGACGACAACCAGGGGGCCATCCTCGAGCATTCGAAGCAGGGGACGGTTGGTGGAGAGACGGAGAGTCCACGTCCAGTCGTCCTTAGGTTCGTCAGCCTGGCGTGTCTGCACGGGCAGCCAGCGGAAAGCTTCGTAGAGAGTGTTGAGTGTCAGGTTGACTACAAGGTGTGAACTGGCAAGCACATGCAGATTCTCACGAAGAGTCGGCAGAAACATCTCACCGGTGGCTTTAAGCCCATAGGTTCCTGCGAGTACATGCGGAAGCGCGTAGCGCCCATGGTCGTCGGTGAACACCTGGCCGGCGACTGAGTAGTCGGCACGGATCAGCTGAACGATCGCTCCGACCTGAGGAGTGCCGTGCGCGTCGCGCACGACTCCGGTGACCACACCTGGGCCAGCTGCATATGCAGGCACACAGAGCATTGCGAAAATGACAGCCAATGCCGAACCGATTATGGACGCTCTCTGGGTCACTTCAAATCTGTCGTTATGCGCTCCTGGCCAATTGCTCCAATAAATGAAAGTTGCAGGCTGCAGCTCTTAGCGGCTGCTTGCCCTCTACTGCACAGTGAAGGGAGCGCTCTGAGCAATGATCTGTTTAGAGACGCTGTCGTTAACTGTGATCTTTACACGATATTTACCAGGTTGCACGGATGCAAGAGGGACAGTCCTTGCCAGCGTCACCTGATCAGAATTGGCTTCTATCGTGTTGGAATCCTCGTGTGTATCGAGAATTGCCTTGTTTGAGGCAAGGTCGATGATCTGATACTCGATCGTTGCGTCGTTCTTCTTGCTCTTGTCATCAATGCCGAGATTGTAGACTTGCATCCACATGTTCAGGCTCTGATTGCGCTGAAAAGTGACAGGCGTGGCAAGGTTTGCGGTCACGGCAGGCAGCAGCTTGGTATTGCCGATGATGAAGTTGCCTTCGCCGATATCCTTGGATGGCACCTTCTCCATGCGGTTTGCCAGAATCAGCGAGGATGCTGCAAGGCGGTCGTCATCGTATTTAGGAACATTTACTGCCTGTGCCCAGGTACCGATGTGATCCGGATTGTTGACGTCTTTAATAGCAATGTCGACGCGGTAGCGGCCGGGCCGGAGAGGCAGGGCCTTCCAGTACAGGCGCTTGTTGTCCAGTGTCTTCGAGAGCAGTTCGGAAGGCTCTTCTACTTCCACTGTGTCTTCAAAGGTCTGGACAATGCGGTCCGTGATTGTGGAAACGCGTCCAATGATGTGAACGTCCCCGCGCGACACACCATCCTTGGTGACAAAGGTGATGTCCCGGTTCTTGATCTGCAGTGTGAGCGGAACGAGCACCGTGTCATCGGTCACTTTCACATAGTCCGTCCGCACATCAAAGGGAAAGTAAGGCCCGCTGAGAACTTTATGGCTGGATAAAAACTGCTCGAGTTGCAAGTCCTTGAACTTGATCACCGGAGGTGCCTGCAGTTTCGCGAACTGTTCCAGACGGTCAAACTGCTTGCTCTGGCCCATCCCGGACATTGGTCCATTGCCCAGGCTTTCGAGGCCGCCGCGGAAGCGGTCTGCACGCTTGGCCATGCCCATCTGCTCATAGAGCGTCTGACCTGCGCCGGGGACGTGCAAAAGCGCGTCCTTCTCGGAGCGATCGATCGTCATGTGGTAATCGCCGCACATGCAGGTGTCGACAAACTCGATGTCTATGTTCTCGCCAATGCCCTCGATGTAGCGGTAGTGCCAAGTCTCAAAAGGATAGGTCGAGGTTGTGCCGCCGCCTTCATCCATCGGGCGATCATAGGTTCCGCCGCTCGGATGTGATTCGATCGAGTCCGGCTTGCCATAGGCGATATACATGTGGCCCCGATCCGTCTTCCAGCCCGGCTTGCCTGCGGCGTAGTGCTCATTGGCATACGCGATACGACGGTAATGCTCTTCGCGAAATTCGTTTTCCGGGGAGTCGGGATTCGGATTGCGGCGCTGCCAGAACTGCTCGATGAATGCCTCACGCTCTTCATCGTTGCTCAGACTCTTGAAAGCTTTCGCTTCCTGGTCGGTGATGATCCAGCGTACGTCCTCGTCAAGCCACTTCTTGTAGGGGCCCTTCAATTCCTGCTTCAGCTGTTTCTGCTGGTTGAAGCGCTCCTTGTCGGAGAGCTGTCGCTTAAGCGGATCCTGCTGCATATCATCAGCCGATGGGGTCGCCTGGGTGAGTGTCCCGGCAGGCTGTGACGTCTGTTGCTGCGCACGGCTTGAAGGAATAGCAACTGCAATTGCACCTAACGCAATAGCAAGGGAAAAAGGAAGACTACGTTTAGGCATAAGCTGCTGGGTACTCCCGCTACCACTATTGAATTTTAAGGGTTTGTGAATGCACAGTACAAGAAATCTTTAAGGATTTCTTATCTGGATACAACCTTTCCATTGGCTTCCCGCTGAATGGCACGCTTGAGAACCGTCTCAAGCGCGCGCTTCGCCTCGGTATATTCGGACTCGCTGAGCGATCCATCGATGCGCTGGGTCTCAAGGGCAAAGAGCTCGTCTTTCAGCGCAGACAATAAGCCGCTGCCGCTCTGCTGTGGAGCGGACGGCAAGGGGGAAGACGCCGGACTCGTCCCGGTCTGCGGGGCGGAACCTGGCTTGCCGCGGAGAAAAAACGCCGCAGCGGCAGCCAGCACCAAAGCCAGCCCGCTCAGGATCCACCACTTGTATTTATTAAGGGGATCGGGCGTATCGATCGGGTTGCCGAGTCCGCCGCCGGGTCGCGTATCGGCGCTGGCTTGTCCCGCTTGAGGGCCCATCCCTGCCTGAGCGCCTTGCTGGGTTTGCTGACCCGCCTGCTGGCCTTCTCGTGGCATCGACCCGCTGCCGGAGACAGTAAAGCTTATGTTCTGCGCCGGAGTAACGTCTTTGGCAACCATGGTCAGGGCGTTCATGTCGTCATTGACGGGCTGGAACGAAGCCCCTTTGGGGTTGCCGAACTGCATGGACTTGGGCATCAGGACGACAAGGTTGTCGGTTGGCATCGAGACGCGCGGATTGAAGGTAAAAGAGCCGCTGTAGGGCAGGTGATAGCTCACCTGGAAGCGGGTCTCGCCCTGATTCTGGCCCTGCGCCTGGATCGCATCGGAGACACTCGGCCGAATCGGGAAGACGAAGGCAAAGTGGCCCTTCTCCCCGTTGACTGGTATTGGCGAAGAAGATACCGGCATTCCGGAGGGGCCCATTGCCGCCGAGCCATCGATTCGTGCTCCGTCCGGCAGATAAATTTCATAAGCATGGTCACTGAACTGGGTGCGTGGCGGCTTCGAGTCGTTGCGCACGAAGTAGTTCTGGATGACGTGCAGGCCCTGGGGATCCGTTTCGACACGGATTACATCCGCCTCCGTACGTACTCCGGCGACCTTGGCAGCGACGTCATAAACATCCACATTGACAGTCGTCGAACCTGGCTGAATGGGTTCGAAATAAGTTGCTTTCTGGTGATTGACGCGGATCAGGTGCATGCCGTTGTCCGGCACGTCGATGGTGTAGTGCCCCTTCGCGTCGGTCTTGGTGCGGCCTGCCTCCTGCATCCCTTGACCAAAGGAGATGAGCACCACATCGTCACTCGCAGCAGGCTTGTTCGTGGTCTTGTTCGTGACCGTTCCGGAGACCGGTGCCGCAAAAGCGGCGGAGGAAGTAAGCAGCAGGGCGAATGCGCACAGAGCGCGAATAGGATTATTTACTTTTAGCGTCATGATGTTCCGGTTGCAATTTTACAGGTAAGGAGGAGCGTCAGGCTCCAAAGGCACGTCTGCCGGGCCGAAGAGCCCCTTCAATGCTTTCTATCTCAGCCAGGACTTCAGCCGCCTCGTTCTCCATGGAGGCTCGCTGTGCCGCATAATCCTCTTCAAGATATTTCCCAGCGCGATATTCGAAGTTGAGATCACGCAGGTTCTCGTAGAGGACGTCCTTGCGTTCGAGCAGGAAGTCGAGACGGGTCTTCTGCGTCTGCGCCTCGATATTCCGCTCGGGATAGAAAACATAGATCATGATGCCAGCAAGAAGCAGCAGGGAAGCGGCAATGCTCATAGTTCAGTCTCCCGGCGAATACGGTCGCGCATTGTTTTGAAGTCCGGCCTCGCTGGATCTTCGGGCATAGGGACCGTTTGCATCCGCCACTTGCGGACCAGCAGGACTGTTCCCAGAATTCCCAATAGCAGGACGAGCGGTGGCACGAACCAGACGGCCTTGTTGAACCTGGTCAGCATCGGTGCGGCAAGTACCGTGGGGCCGTACTTGGCTTGAAAAGCTTCCAGAATGGTTGTGTCACTGTCTCCGTGGCTGATTGCCGTGCGCAGCTCGCCAAGCATCCGTTCGGAGTCGGGGCAGCCCACATGATTGCACTCAATCAGCACCTGGTTGCAGCCGCACACACACATCATCTTGTGGCCTAAGTCGTTGAAGCGAACCGCTGTATCGGTCGAGGCCGTAGTAAAGGCTACCAGCACCGCCAGCATCAGGCATTGGCCCAGCCTCTTGAAGATCGACATTAGTCGGCTCCTGCCGTGATTGCGGGCTCAGACTGCTCAGCCCGCTGGGTGCGGCCGGCCGCAAGAGCCGCGCTCATATTGGGCATTAATGCTACCGCCGTGCCAAAGATGACGATAATAACGCCAATCCAGATCCAAGCAACCAGCGGATTGAGGAACACCTTGATGATCGGCTGGCCGGTATCCGGGTCCTTGCCCGCATAGATTACATAGAGATCCCATGCCAGCGTTGAATGATTTGCCACGATCGTCGAGGTCGTCTGGCTGGCCTGGTAAAAGCGACGCTCCGGAGACAGTTGCGTAATCTTTTTGCCCGCCCGATAGACGTCAAGCAGGGCATACTCCGTGTCGTAGTTCAGGTTTGAATCTTGGGTATAACTCTGACATTCCAGGCGGTATGGCCCCAATGTCATGCTCTGCTTGAAGCCTAGTTCCTGCTCTTTGTTCTGGTTGAAAGCAGAGCCGGCAAGTCCGATGAAGATAACTACCACGCCGAAATGGACGATGTACCCGCCGTAGCGCCGTGTATTGCGCCTGGTCAACTGGACCATCGACGCGAAGATGTTCTTGCCCGTATGGCGTGAGATAACCCCGGCGCCGCGCAGAAACTCGGCCGAGATCGCTGTCGTAACCAGCGCAGCCATGGACCAGGCCATGAGGGAGTAGAACGCACCCTGTTCTTCGCTGAAGTTGTGCCATGGACGTTCGCCGCACGCAATCAGGATGAGCGCAGTAGCGAGCCCCGCCGCCAGAGGCAGGATGAAGTTCTTGCGAATGCTCTTGAAGGATGAACTGCGCCACGCCAGCAGGGGACCGATACCGGTCAGGAAGAGTAGAAAGATGCCGATGGGCACCGCTACACGGTTGTAGAAAGGTGGCCCGACGGTGATCTTATTGCCCTGGACGTACTCTGAGATGACCGGGAGCAGCGTTCCCCAGAGAACGGTGAAGCATGCCGCCAGCAAGACCAGGTTGTTGAAAAGGAAGCTGGATTCGCGCGACACGAGCGACTCCAGCTTGTTCTCGGATTTGAGGTGGTCGCGCTGCAGAACAAAGGTGAAGAGGCAGACCGACATCACAATGATGAGAAAAGCCCAGAACCAGGTGCCGATCGACGATTCAGCAAAGGCATGAACGCTGCTGACCAGGCCTGAGCGTGTAAGCAGGGTTCCCAGGATCGACAGCATGAATGTCGAAAAGATCAGCCAGACATTCCAATTCTTCATCATGCCGCGCTTTTCCTGCATCATGACCGAGTGCAGGAAGGCCGTTCCCGTCAGCCAGGGCATTAGGGAAGCATTCTCGACCGGATCCCATCCCCAGTAGCCGCCCCAGCCCAGCACTGAATATGCCCAGTGCGCACCCAGAAAGATGCCACAGGTCAGGAAGAGCCACGTCACCATGGTCCAGCGGCGAGTGATGTGTATCCACTTCTCGCCGGGGTAGCGCATCATCAGCGCCCCGAGAGCGAAGGCGAACGGCACAGAAAAGCCGACGTAGCCCAGGTAGAGCATCGGCGGATGAATCACCATCTCCGGATACTGCAGCAGCGGGTTCAGACCGAAACCATCTGCCGGCACTTGACCGCTCACCAGCGCAAAGGGCGGAGCGGCAAAGTTCAGCAAAGCGAGAAAAAAGAGCTGAATTCCTGCCAGGATCGTCGACGCATAGGCAGTCAGTTTGACGTCGACTTTGTGCCGAAGCCTCAGGACAAAGCCGTAAGCCGCCAGCAGCCAGGCCCATAGGAGGAGCGAACCCTCCTGTCCCGACCAGAGCGCTGCAAACTTGTAAGGCCCGGGCAGGGCGCGGTTTGAGTGATGCAGGATGTAGGAGACGGAGAAGTCGTTGGTGAAAGCGGCCCAGACCAGCGCGAACGCGGCAGCTGTGACAGCGAAAAAGCTGCCAATCCCCGCGCGGCGCGCCGTTTCAGCCAGCTTTTCCGGGGCGACGCGACCGCTGGCACTGGTTGCGATCTGACGCAGCGCGATAGCCCCTACGACCAATGTATAGGCGCTGAGCGCCAGCGCGAGCAAGAGAGCGAAGCTACCGAAGGCTGGCATAGTGATTAACTTACGATTCTCGCAGAGCCGAGCTGAGTCGGCAATCAATCGAAAGATTTAATTGTGCAGCTTTGATGAAATGATCAATCAGCAATTCTTGCACTTCGCAAGGATTGCCTTCTGCAGTCGCTCTCTGAGAGCTTGCGGAAGCTCGTAGACCTCATGGCTGCGATAGATCTCAATGGTCTTGCGAGTGGTGTTGAAGGTGATCATGCAGTGTTCGCACCCGCGCAGGTGTTCCTTCAGCTCATCGCGCATGGTTGTCGTCGCTGTATCGTCGATCAGTTCGTCGAGTTGCGCCAGAAACTCTGAGCAGGTCACTTCACACCATCCTGGGTCTTCTTCTTTGCACGAAAATAGCGGCTGAGCCGCTCTCGTAACTGCAGCCGCGCACGCAGCAATCGCGACTTCACTGCAGGGATACTGAGTCCCAACGTCTCTGCCGTCTCTTCAGTGGACAGCCCATCTACATCGCGCAACACAAACACAATTCTGAATCCCGGGGGCAGACCCTGTATGGTCTTGCGCAAAATCTCCGCCAGTTCGGACTGGTTATACTGCTGCTCGGGATCTGGTCCCCAGTCCGCCAGATCGCGGGGCATCGAGCCTTCTTCCGTTTCGACATCTTCATCGATCGAAACCATCTTGCCCGTGCGGCGCTTGCGTAGCCGCATCAGCGCTTCATTGACCGCGATGCGCACCAGCCAGGTGTAGAACTTCGAATTGCCCTGGAACTGGTTTAGTTTCTCGTAGGCCTTGAGGAAGGCATCCTGGACAACATCCTCTGCGTCTTCGCGGTTCTGCGTAATGTGCTGGGCAATGCGGAAAACCTGGCGGTCGTACTGCTTTACCAGCTTCTCGAATGCCTGAACATCACCCTCACGCGCCCGGTTGACGAGCAAGACGTCCGGGTGTACCTCCTCGGTACCTGGTGATTGGATTGCTGGCATGGCTGGCGGCTTCAGGAAGTTTGCCTTTCTTTCTATTTTTCCGGCACGAGTTATTCTGCGCCTTGTCAGATAGTAAATGTGTGCGGTGTTTCTGAGCAAAAACCCGCTAAGCGCCGCTGACCCGCACCACCGATAGCTGGCGCTCGCGTGGTCCATCAAACTCAATCAGGACGATTCGCTGCCAGGTGCCCAGGAGCAGCCTTCCGTTATCTACAGGAACACTTACCGAGGAGCCAATCATGGACGAGAAGATATGGTCAGGAGCATGTGCCGGGTTGTGGGGATGCCGGTAGTTGAGCTTCGGCATCATATGTGGCCAGGGCTGCCGTAGTGTGCAGAACATGCACAAAGCAGATGCCGTTTGCTGAGTCTGGGCCGAGCGTCTTCTCAATGTGGCCGGTAATATCAACAACCTGACGCCGATGACGTGTCTTGATCGTGAGCCTGTCCATGAATCCTCCGATGCAAGGGATCTCTCCATCGTCGCATCCCGCGCGATCCGCAGGCATCTAATTTCTGTGGCAGATCGCAGGTTTATGGCAGGCAAACTGAAGTTCATAGCTGAATTGGTGGGGGAGTCTCTTTTTCAGCCTCTCCGTGGCACGCAGCATACTCCGGTCCTGGCGGATCGTAACGAACTGGGAATCACCTTCATCGGTCATTCTTCCTTTCTTATTCAGCTTGGCGGCCTCAACCTGCTCGTCGATCCGGTGTTTGCCATGTGGCTTATCCTGCTACGCCGGCACCGGCGCGCAGGTGTAGCGTTGCGTAGTCTGCCTCCCATTGATGCCGTCCTGCTGACGCATGCTCATATGGATCACCTGAACCTGCCCTCTCTCAGGCGCATCATTCGACACACTACGAAGCTCAGTGGAAAGCCGCCCGAGGTGATTGTTCCGTCCGGCGTAGAGGATATCGTTGAGAAGCTGGGCTTCTCCCGCATCACTTCCATGCGATGGTGGCAGCAGCATGATCTCCGCGGGCTCAAGTTGACCATGACACCTGCTTCGCACTGGGGCGCGCGCATGTTTAGCGATACACATCGAGGCTTTGGCGGCTATGCGTTGGAGTATGGCGAGCATCGCGTCTATCACTCCGGCGATACCGCATACTTCGATGGTTTTCGGGAGATCGGCGCGCGCCTGGCCCCACAGGTTGCGCTTCTGCCGATTGGGGCGTATTCGCCTGATAACTTCCGCAGCGTTCACACAAGTCCGGAAGATGCATTGCAGGCATTCCTTGACCTTAAGGCAAGGGCGATGATCCCGATGCACTTCGGCACTTTCAAGCTATCGAGTGAGCCGATGGATGAACCTCTTCCTCGGCTGCTTGCCGCGGCGGAAAGTGCGGGAGTTCGCCAGTCTATTCTTCCCCTCGCCGAGGGTGAGACCCGGATTGTGAAGCAGCCCCGGGCGGAGGACACTTCTGCGCCGCTCTTTACCCACGTCTAGCTCTTGCCTTGCGTGGCCTGACACCTCTGGGCGGTGGAATTTCAGTCTCGGATTTCGTGAACATTCTTGCTGCCTGCCGACGGACGTGCTACAACGGAGAAACTTCGTAGCGTTTCACCGTCCATTCAGCAACACCAAGTCAGACAAGGCAGAAGTGAATTTAAAGACGAGGAGCAGAGTATCTGATGAGCGTGTCCCTTGGCCGCCGCGAATTCGACCATCCTCTTCTGCGCAGCTATTTTCTGGACGAAGCCTTCGATGAGATGTTTGACATCGATGGTCGCATCCGTCCGCACTACGAAGCACTGCTGCAGGTGCTCACCACCATGCCCCGGGAAGAATTGCAGCGCCGAAAGCAGTCCGCTGATGTCTCTTTTCTTCTGCAGGGAATTACCTTCACTGTCTATGGGCGCGATGAAGGTACAGAGCGCATCTTTCCTTATGATCTGGTGCCCCGGCTCATTCCGGCGGAGGAGTGGAATCGGATTGAACGTGGGCTGACGCAGCGGATCACCGCCCTCAATCTCTTTCTTCATGACGTCTATCACGAGGGCAAGATTCTTGCTCAGGGCGTGGTGCCTCGTGAGGTTGTCTACAGCTGCAAGCACTTCCGTCGACAGATGCGCGGACTGCAGGTGCCGCGTAACGTCTATGTCGCGATTGCGGGAACTGACCTCTTGCGCATGGAGTCGGGCGAGTTCGTCGTGCTTGAGGATAATCTCCGCGTTCCGAGCGGCGTATCTTACATGCTCACCAATCGCCGCATTATGCGGCGCACGCTTCCTTACCTCTTCCGCAAATACGGCGTTCAGCCAATCGAGCACTATCCGCAGGCTCTGCAAAGCACGCTTCGCTCAATAGCCCCTGAGGGGCGTGCTGAGCCGACCATCGTGCTGCTGACGCCCGGCGTCTACAACTCCGCTTACTTCGAACACACCTACCTGGCGCGGCAGATGGGAATCGAGCTGGTGGAAGGCCGCGATCTGGTCGTTCACGACAACGTCGTCTATATGCGCACAACAGGTGGCTTGAAACGTGTGGACGTGATCTATCGCCGCGTGGACGACGACTTCATTGACCCGCTAGCCTTCCGTACTGATTCGATCCTTGGCTCTGCGGGCCTGTTTAACGCCTATCGCGCAGGCAATGTCACGCTCGCTAACGCCTTCGGTACTGGCGTTGCAGATGATAAAGCACTCTATGCCTATGTGCCCGCGATCATCCGCTACTACCTGAATGAGGAGCCTGTCCTCAAGAATGTTGAGACGTTTCTGATGACTGACCCGACCCATCGCCAGCATGTGCTCAGCGATCTGGGACGGTTTGTGGTCAAGGCCGTTGGTGAGTCCGGTGGATATGGCATGTTGATTGGGCCGCACAGTTCTGCTGCCGAGCGCGAAGATTTCAAGCAGCGCATTGAGGCAGATCCGCGCAACTACATCGCCCAGCCCACGCTGTCGTTTTCACGCTCCGCCTGCCTGCAGGAAGATGGCAGCATCGAACCGCGTCATGTCGATCTGCGACCTTACATTCTTTTCGGGGATAAAGTGACGATTGTGCCCGGCGGACTCACGCGTGTGGCCCTCCGTAAGGGTTCACTGGTAGTTAACTCGTCTCAGGGCGGCGGCAGTAAAGATACATGGGTACTTAGTCAGTCTCCACAAGCCTGAATTGCTGGGGAGTCAGATAACTTATCGGGAAGATGACAGTTGCAGCTCTGCAGGCAGCGCTGCAACTGTCAAGGAAAGAGAGAGGTAGCAATGCTTTCGCGCGTAGCAGACAGCCTCTACTGGACGAGCCGATATCTCGAACGGGCCGAGCATACCGTGCGCATCCTCGACGTGAACATAGGTCTCATGCTCGATAAGTCGCAGACCAGCGCGGAGCGCCGCTGGCGACGCGTGTTGGCCGCCCTGGGGCATCCCACCAAGGTTGAGTGGAGCGACGACGCTTATGCTCTGGTCCATACACTGTGTTTCGATACTTCAAGGCCTGCATCCGTAACAGCATGCATCATCTCTGCACGCGAAAATGCGCGTCAGATCCGCGAAGAAATTTCAAGTGAACAATGGCAGAGGCTTAACCGCCTCTTCCATGAGATCGCCAAGCTTCGCACGCCTGTGCCATCGGATCTGCAGATGGCCGAGTTTCTGCCCGCTGTCATCGATGGCATCCACCTCTTTCAGGGCGTCTCAGACACGACGCTAAGTCATGGCGAAGGATGGCAATTTCTTCAACTTGGGCGATTTCTGGAGCGTGCATCCGTCATTGCTACCTTGCTTGAGGTTTACCACCGCGACGTCTTCATGATGGATGAAGAAGACACCATCGATGCATATGAATACCTTGAGTGGATAGGTCTGCTGCGCACCTGTACTGCCTTTGAGGCCTATTGCAAGGTATATACGGCTGATCTCACCTATGAGCGTATCCTTGAGTTCCTGCTATTGAACGCTGAGTTTCCTCACTCGCTGCGCTATTCCATTGATAGGGTTTATGCGGCGCTTGAAGCTGTGGAGCAGCAGACGCGTGGTCAGCATGCGAGTGAACTGATGCGCATCGCCGGACGGTTGAAAGCTCAACTAAGCTATAGCCGGATGCAGGAAATACTCGAGCAGGATACGGGTCGATATCTGCGTAGCGTCCTTGAACAATGCTGGCAGATTCATGCCGCTATCTACGAGGTTTATATCCAGTATTCAGTGCAGACGGCGTTGGCCGTTTAGAGGGCTTGCAAATGGTGTTCTATTCCATCCGTCACCTGACTAAATATGTCTACAGCCAGCCGGTAAGCGAGAGCGTGATGGAGGTGCGCATGCACCCCCGTAGCGATAGCAACCAGCGCTGCCTTAGCTTTACGCTATCGGTAAGCCCCCGCTGCCGTGTCTTCTCCTATCGCGACCACCTCGCAAATAATATTCATCACTTCGACATTCCCGGGCAGCATTCGCAGCTTGTCATTGTTGCCGAATCGTTAGTGGAGCAACAGCCTCTCGCAGGTATTCCACTGTCTCTGGGACCGGACTCATGGCAGGAGCTGGATGCCTTGATCGCTGAAGGCGATTATTGGGAGATGCTTCTGCCCAGCGAATTCACGACACCTACAGCTGACCTGCTTCAATTGGCCAATAGGTTGAACGTCGTTCGTCGCGATGATCCACTCAGCCTCCTGCACGAAATAAAGCACGGCATATACGAACACTTCGACTACACCCCGCGCAGTACCCGGGTGGATTCGCCAATCGACGAAGCATTGCTCTCCCGGAATGGCGTGTGCCAGGACTTTGCCCACATCATGATTGCATTGGTGCGCCATGTTGGGATTCCTTGTCGCTATGTAAGCGGCTATTTGTATCACGGAAAAGAGAGTCACGACCGCTCAACAACAGATGCTACTCACGCGTGGGTGGAAGCGTTACTGCCTCAACTGGGTTGGGTTGGCTTTGACCCGACTAACGACCTGATTGCGGGTGACAGGCACATCCGTACGGCGCTCGGCCGTGACTATGCAGATGTACCTCCCACGGGCGGCATATTCCGCGGCAGAACATCGAGCGAGATGTATGTCGCAGTGCAGGTAAATGCGTCCCAGACTGCGCCCTCCCTCGATCAGGAGATGCCCATTCCCGAGGACTGGTCGATCCTTGTGGAGCGGGCCCAGGCGCCACCGCCTCCAGCTGAACCCCTGCTGCAACTGCAACAGGCCCAGCAGCAGTAGCTAACCAACTTCGTGCATAATCAGGGAGAGATTTCCGCATATAGCTTCACCGGGTATCGATGCGGCCACCAGAAAATGCAGTGGCGAAGCGTCGAGTCTGACGCTTCGCCATTGAGGTTCCGTGCGAGGTGATTAGCGGTTAGCTGCAGACGCTGCTGCGTATTCCTCATATGGACCTTTGAAGTCTTCGATAGAACCATTTTCAAAGTGCCAGATGCGAGTACCAACCTCCTCGATCAGGTCATGATCGTGAGTCACTAACAGGACAGTACCTTCATACTTCTGCAGGGCCAGGTTCAGCGCATTGATGGACTCGAGATCGAGGTGGTTCGTTGGTTCGTCAAGGATAAGAATGTTAGGCTTTTGCAGCATCAGCTTGCAGAAGAGTAGTCTCGCTGCTTCGCCTCCGGACAGTGCGCTCGTCGGTTTCAACCCCTCTTCACCGCTGAAGAGCATCTGGCCAAGCAGACCGCGAATGTCCTCCTTCGTTGCCTTTGGGTCGAATTGATAGAGCCAGTCGAAGACCGTCGTGCCATGTTCGATGGCGCCTGTGTGGTCCTGCGGGAAGTAGCCAATCTGCGCTTCGTGGCCCCACTTCACCGTCCCTCCATCCAGCGAAAAGCCCTTTTCGTTCAGGTCAGGCAATTCAGCCAGCAAGGACTTGAGCAGGGTTGTTTTCCCCTGGCCATTGCGGCCCATCAGGCAGACCTTTTCTCCGCGCATCACTGAGCCGCTGAAGCCATCAATTACGCTTTGTCCGTCATAGGCCTTGCAAACATTTTCAAATTCAAGCGTATGTTTCCCTGATGGCCGCAACTGCTCAAAGCGCAGGTACGGGCGTTGAATATTTGAGCGCGCAAGGTCATTTGTCTGCAGGCGTTCAACTTCCTTTTTACGGCTTGTTACCTGGCTTGACCTGGTACCTGCTGCAAACCGCGCAATGAACTCGTTTAACTGGGAGATCTTCTTTTCGCGCTGTGCGTTCTCTGATTCCAGTCGCGAGCGAATCTGCGTTTTTGCGACCACCATGTCGTCGTACCCACCCGTGTAGGTGATGATCGTCTGATAGTCGATATCCGCTATGTGGGTGCAGACACTGTTCAGAAAGTGTCGGTCGTGCGAAATGGTAATGAGCGTTCCTTCAAAGCGCAGCAGGAAGTCCTGCAGCCAGTGGATCGAGTCAAGATCAAGGTAGTTCGTCGGCTCATCGAGCAGGAGCGCCTGTGGCTTTCCGAAAAGCGCCTGTGCCAGCAGGACGCGAACCTTCTGGCCGCCCTGCAACTCGCCCATCTTCCGTTCATGAACGTCATCTGGAATATCGAGACCTTGTAGAAGAATGGCTGCATCACTTTCCGCCGTATAGCCATCCTCCTCGCCGACAATGCCTTCGAGTTCGCCCAGGCGCATGCCGTCGGCGTCCGTCAATTCAGCTTTCTCGTAGATGCGGTCACGCTCTTCCATCGCCGCCCACAGCGGCTTGTTTCCCATGATGACCGTATCGATCACTCGATAGGCGTCGAACGCATATTGGTCCTGGCGCAGAACGCCCAGCTTCTTGGGGCGCACTACATTACCCTTCTGCGCATCAATTTCGCCCGTCAGAACCTTCATGAAGGTTGACTTGCCTGCCCCGTTGGGGCCGGTGAGGCCGTAGCGGCGCCCCGCGATGAAGGTGACTGTTACATCCTCAAAGAGGATCTTTGAGCCATACCGCATACTTACGTTGTTGACAGAAATCATGATTATTCTCTTCTTGCCCCGTTACGCTGAAGCGCTTCACCGGCGTGCTGGTTGAGCAGGCACAGGAATGCACGCTACTATCACTTCATTTGCAAGGATATTTCGGAGGCGTCTGGTCTAGCTTCAAGAATACTAGAAAATCCGCGATACAAGCACGTTTGTCAACAACGCGCCCACATAGGCCAGCACGCTCATATACGCGAACTGCAGTGCCGGCCATTTCCAGCTGTTTGTTTCCCGCTTCACGATCGCGAGTGTGGAGGTGCACTGCATCGCGAAGGCAAAAAAGACCACCAGCGCCATCGCTCCCCCGAGCGTCAGATCGTGCCGCAGAGCCGCCTGCAGGCTGAGCGACTGGGTTGCCGGGTCCGCTCCGTAAAGAGTGCCGAGAGTGCCGACGATTACCTCGCGCGCAATTACAGAGCTAAGCAGCCCGATGCCTATCTTCCAGGTAAAGCCCAGAGGATGAATAGCGGGCTCGATCCAGCGTCCTATATGGCCGATGATGCTGTCCGGCAGGGAGGTGCCGAAAGGGATATGACTCAGCGCCCACAGAACCAACGTGACTGAGAGAATGACTGTGCCGGCCTGCTTGCAGAAGACCATGCCACGGTCGAAAAGGCGCAGACCCAGCGAGCGCAGCGTCGGTACTCGATACTGCGGCAGCTCCAGAATGAACGGAGCAGCCGAGGCCTTGAGGATGGAAGACTTCAACAGTCGGGCCGTCGCCAGTGCGGCTACAAAGCCAAGCAGATAGAGTGCCAGCATTACCGCTGCACGCATGCCAAAGAAGTTGCCAAGAATATGCTTGTTTGGAATGAACGCGGCGATCATCAGCGTGTAAATCGGCAGCCGTGCCGAACATGTCATGAATGGAGTAACGAGGATGGTCGCAAAGCGGTCGCGCTTATTTTCGATCGTGCGCGTGGCCATGATGGCCGGAACTGCACAGGCATATGCCGACAGCAGGGGAATGAAGGCCTTGCCGTTCAACCCGATTGTGCGCATGACGCGGTCAGCAATAAGAGCCGCGCGTGCCAGGTACCCTGAATCTTCAAGCACTCCTATAAAGAGAAACAGCAGCAGAATCTGCGGCAGGAATACCAGGATGGATGCAGCGCCCTTCCACACTCCATCGATCAGCAGGGATTCCATCCAGCCAGATCCCATCAGATGCCCCACGGCGTCGCCGCTCCGGTTGAGCAACTCCTGCATGCCGTCGCTCAACGGCTGCCCAAGTGTGAAGACAACTTGAAAGACGGCGATCACAACCGCTAGAAAAACCAGCGGCCCGGAGATTCGCCCCAGGAGAACGGAATCGAGCCTCCGCGTCCATGTGGAGGAGATAGGAGCCTTGTACTTTGTTCGGGTACTGATGCCGGTTGCCCATTGCCGATAGCTGCGGGCATTTCCCACGACGGGCAGTTCCAGCTGGGGTGCGCTGTTTGCGCTATGTTGATTCAGAAAGTGGGTGATCGCGTCCAACCCTGTACCGCGAGCTGCGCTGATCTTCGCTACTGGAACGCCCAGCTCCTGGGCCAGGGCCAGCGTATCTACGACGCCTCCGCGCGCCTCCATCACGTCGCTCATATTCAGCAACAGAAGAACAGGCAGCCCCAGCGCAAGCACCGGCGCCGCCAGCATCAGTTGCCGCTCCAGATGCAGGGAATCAAGGACCAGCAGCACCGCATCGGGCGCGGGTGTGCCGGGCATTTTTCCGGTTAGTACCTCGATTGCAACCCGCGCGTCTTCAGAATAAGAGTTGAGACTGTAGATCCCAGGCAAGTCGATCAGGGTCAGGTCGCTGCGGTCTATGCCGCTCATCTTGCCGAAATGCTGCTCCACGGTCACGCCCGGGTAGTTGGCGACCTTTTGACGCAGCCCAGTCAGACGGTTGAAGAGCGTCGACTTGCCGGAGTTCGGCGGTCCCACCAGCGCTACCGTCTTTACCTTGCCAGGAATGCGCGGCGTTGGGTCGAGATCCACTGTCTGGGGAGTGCAGCAGCTGCTCATTTCACCTGTCCCTTATCTTCACGAACGCGAATCCACTGCGCCGTTTCGCGCCGCAGCGCGACCTCGAAACCCGCGATCGAGTAGACCGTTGGATCGCCGGCCGGCGCCCGCCGCACAGCCAGTACTCTTGCCTCTGGCACAAATCCCATATGCATTAAATGATGCTGTACCTCTTCGGGAAGCTCCAGGTCTTCGACCACGCCGCTTCTGCCCGTCTTCAGCTCGCTCAATGCAATCAATGCTTTCCCCGAGTAGTGGAACGTTTCTTCCCGCACGGGGAATGACGAATAAAACACTCAACTACCATCATATCGCAAATACGACCTTTTTAATCGTATATGAGTATGCAGGTCCGGTGCAGTGATGGCTATCACAAATGACGAGCCCCCAAAATCAGCGGGGCCATTCGTCTGGAGACTGTCCATTTCTGGACAGCCTCTGTCCGGAAATGGACGCCCAAGCTCAGGAGGCTGTGCTTTGGTGGCTGATTATAAAGCGGTTACAGCTGCTCAACGTTGGCACGCTGATTGCCGTCTTGCAACATCGAGGTCTCCGTGATGCTTCGGCAAAGTCTCCAATCCGCTGTTCGCCAACTTCGTAAAAGCCCGGGCTATTCGATTGCAGTCATTCTGACGCTGGCCCTCGGCATCGGCGTCAATACGGCTGTCTTCAGCATGGTAGATGGATTCCTGCTCCGGCAGTTGCCCTATCCTGAGCCGCAGCGCCTGGGTGCGCTGATTACCCACGAGCAGGGAATTTCCCCGCGGACGCACCGCTTTGTCCACGAAGAAGATGACAGCCATGACCTCAAGGATTGGCGGGCAATTACGGAGAATGTGCCCTCCCTTTTGGCCGCAACCAGTCAGGAAGGAAGCGACGGCATCAATCTCACGACCGGAGCGACGGTGCGATATGTCGAGGGCACACGCGTCTCCGCCCATTACTTTGATGTTCTAGGTATCAAGCCGATGCTGGGTCGATCCTTCACGCAGGAGGAGGACATGCCAGGTGGCCCTGAAGCTGTCGTGCTGAGCTATGGCTTGTGGCAATCTACATTCGATGCGAACCCGGCCATTCTCGGCAAGACTATCACCCTCAGGGGTGCACCCTACACCGTGGTAGGAGTTCTGCCGCGCGGCGCACAGATGCCGACGGCCGCGCAGCTATGGGTTCCCCAACGTCCCGGCGATCCACACGGTGAGTGCGGCGGCAACAACTGCGCCATCTACGTCAGGCTCAAGCCCGGCGCTACCTGGGAGCAGGTAAGAGCGCAACTCAGCCATGTCCGTGTCCCAGCCTTCGATGAAATCCCCTCCAGCTATCACGGCGCAGGCTGGTTTTATGTGCAGCCTCTTCAGCGCGAACTCGCCGGGGACATGCGTGACCAGATTCGCGTCCTTATGGTGGCGGTGGGCCTTATCCTTCTCATCGCCTGCGGCAATCTTGCTGGATTGGCACTCGTGCGCATATCGCGCCGCACGCAGGAGCTTGCTACTCGCCTCGCCCTTGGCGCAGGACGATGGGCTGTTCTCTTCCAGCTTTGGACTGAGAGCCTGGTCCTGTCTCTGCTGGGCGCAACGGTTGGTGTGGCCTTTGCGTGGCTCATCCTGCTCAGTGTGGCAAGGCTGGTGCCCACATTCATGATTCCGATCGGAGGCTTCACGCTCGATGAGCGGGTACTCGCCTTCGCAACAGTCGCGTCGATAGGCACGAGCCTGCTCTTTGGTGCGCTGCCTTCGCTCGCAACGCGGCGCGTCGATATCCGCACCGCTCTCGCATCGGGCAGCCGCAACGTAGCCGGCCAGCAGGGCCGCCTGCGCCAATGGCTTATCGGCGCTGAGGTCGCACTAACGGTTGTCTTGCTTGCAGGCGCAGGCCTGCTGGTGCGCACCCTTATCCATCTGGAAACTCTGCCACCCGGCTTTAATCCGGACAACGTGATGACCGCCAAGGCCTCACTCGATGACGCCCGCTACCATCAAGCCGCAGCTTTTCAGTCGCTATTGACGAAAAGCATAGCGGACATGAAACAGATTTCGGGCGTGAGAAGCGCTGCCGTTGCTCTGAGCCTGCCTTATGAGCGCGGACTCAACGATGGAATCAAGTTTATTGACGGGCCCCCCGCCGGTACCGAAGAGGGCATCAGCACGGTCTGGGTTACGCCCGAATATTTTGACGTATTGCGCATCCCTGTCCTCTCCGGACGCACCTTTCGTGACAGCGATACGGATAGCTCCGAGGGCGTGTTGGTAGTGAATGCAGCCTTTGGGCGCAAGTTCTATCACAATCCGAATCCTCTTGGGCGGCATCTGCAACTTGGAAAGAAGAGCTTCACCATCGTTGGTGTTGTGGGCGACGTCGCGAAAGCGCCCGGTATTGTTAGGGATGTTCCACTCTCGACGGAGCCTGTTTATTACACCGCCGCTGCCCAGACAAGTCAGCAAACCATCAATTTGGCCAATGTCTGGTTCCAGCCAAGTTGGATTGTCCGCACCCGCGGTGCGATCTCTGGGTTGACAGCAGAGATGCAGCAGGCTCTGGCCAAGGCCGATCCCGCGCTGCCCTTTTCCGGCTTCTATTCAATGAGCGAGATTGAGGCGCAGCAGTTGCAACAGCAGCGGATAGAAGTCACTTTGCTCAGCACACTTGCGGGGCTGGCGTTACTGCTCTCGGCCATCGGCATCTATTCTCTGGTTTCGAACATCGTCGTCCAGCGAACTCGCGAGATAGGCATCCGTATCGCATTAGGTTCAACCACACGCAAAGCGATGGCTACTGTCGGGGCCTCTGGCATGATTTCCGCCCTGTCTGGCACAGCCGCGGGCATTCTCCTGTCTTTCTTCACATTGCGCGTGCTCAAGAGCCAGATCTACGGCATCAGCGAATATGACCCCATGACTCTGATCGCTGTGCCGATTCTGTTGATGATGATTGCCTTCGCGGCAAGCGTGCTGCCGGCGATGCGGGTTTCAAAGATCGATCCGGCCCAGACCCTGCGCAGCGAGTAGGAACGCTGTTCCTGGAAATGAGGATAGAACGGTGTTTAACTATTTTCGGTATGCTTTGCGCCAACTTCGCAAGTCCTTAGGCTTCACGCTGACCGCTGTGCTGACGCTTGCCATTGGCATAGGTGGAGTGGCTGCAGCCTTCTCTATCGTCTACGCAGTTTTGATGAGGCCATTGCCTTATGCTGAGCCGTCGCAGCTTGTCCGCATTCACGAAGGCATCAGGCACTTTTTCGAGCAGGGCGAGCTTTCGCCTCCTGATGTACTCACCTTTCAGCATGATAGCCTGGCCTTCTCCTCGGTTGCAGGCTTCACAAATGCAAGCTATGAGCTAACGGGCGACAACATTCAACAGCCCATCAGAGCTAAGGCTGAACGCGTATCTGCAACATTCTTTCCGCTGCTCGGGGCCCATCCGCTGCTCGGTCGCAACTTTACCCGAAGTGAGGACAGCAACTCTGCAGCAGTTGTCGTTCTCAGCTATCCTCTGTGGCAAAATCAGCTTCACTCCGATCCTGGAGTGCTGCGAAGCGAGTGATCCTGTCCAACCCTATGCAATCTGCAAAAGCCTGAAGAGTGGAACCTTAACAAGGTCCAATAGAAAGGCGAAGAAGAGCGCTGCAAGAAGCGTTCCTCCCACAAGTGCTATCGGTAAAGACTGAATCGCAATTCCTCGAATGGCGAGGATGGAGATGATCAGGATGTCGCCGATAGAGGCGATCACCATCCAGATGCCTGGTCGTGAGCGCCACATGCGATCTCGCTCGCGAATCGAATACAGGGTTGCCTCACTGCCGAATACCAGTGCCACCATTGCGAAGGTCTGAAGCGCGCGAATGTCCATCCGGAGCCAGTACGCGCCTATGAGCAGTGCCCCAGTAGCGAAGGCGAGCAGGCAGCTCCCAAGTACTGATCCCGCAATCGTCAGTTTGCCTATCTGCCATTTGTTGGGCGCGGCTGATTGCCGCACATTATCGGCCGTGACTGACATTCCCAGAAAGTCGCCTGTAATCATGATGATCACCATGAGCATTGGTGTCAGGACTGCGTGTCCTGTAATGATCAGGCCTATGGCCAGGAATATTACGTTCACTATCTTCTTCGTGACAGAGTTGAGTGTGTAGGTGAGGATGCGCTGGAAGGCAGATCGGCCTTCCTTGACCGCAGCCACGATGCCGTCGAGGCCAGCCGTCGTCAGCACAATGCCTGCCGCTGATTTCGCCACATCCGTGGCAGTGGATACGGCAACACCTATCTGAGCCTGTCGAAGAGCAGGAGCATCGTTGGCTCCATCCCCACACATCCCCACCGTGTGGCCTGTCCGTTGAAAAGCCTTTACAAGGTCAAACTTGCCCTCGGGGAAAATGCCCGCGAAGACTGCGAAGTCCTCCGGACGAAGCTTTTCTGGGAGTGGTCCGGGCGGACAGACAGGACCATTCAGTCCCACTGCGCGGGCGACACTCCCAGCGGTAGCCGGTGCGTCACCAGTCACCATGATCGTACGCACACCAAGGGTTTTCAGCTCCGCAATGAGTGCAGCAGAGTCGGACCGCGGCGGGTCACTCAGGGCGATGAGTCCTGCCAGCTGCATCGCGCCTTCAGCTCCTGCTGCCACTGCTAGAACCCTGTAACCCTGCTTCTCCAGTTCATCGACTGCAGTTTCTGCATCTGACGTCGCGTGCGTTAGAGCAGCGATAGTGCTGTACGCGCCTTTAACCACGCGTAAGGGGACACCGTCTCGATCAATCGCATGTGCCTCTGACATCTTTTTAGCCGGATCGAAGGGGATAAAGTTAACTAGCTTCGGCAGCTTCGATTCGGGTCGGCTCTTCGCTGCGGCGCGGATCGCAGCATCGACGGGATCCTGGCCGCCCTCCGCGCTGGCCAGAGTGGCTAAGCCCAGTACGTAAGCCTCATCATGGCCCGACATCGTCCGAACGTTGTTCACCGATAGTTCATTGCGAGTGAGAGTACCCGTCTTGTCTGAGCAAAGCACATCCATGGAGGCTGCTTCATCGATAGCGGAGAGCCGCGTCGGAAGAACGCCGCGCTTGGCCAGGGATCTCGCACTTAAAGCGGTCGCAAGCGTAAACGTAGCTGGCAAGGCTACAGGAATCGCAGCCAGTACAGCGGTCAAGATGAGCGGGATAGTTTCATTCCACTGCATGCCATGGAGGGTCGCGTAGATCACCAGCGCCACGATGACTACGCCGTTGAAGAGTGCAAGGTTGCGCACCACCCGAAGGACTGCCTTCTGCTGAGAACTCACAACATGGGCCGAGCGAACCAGCTCGGCCGTACGGCCAAACTTGGTCCGCACACCCGTCTGTGTAACGATCGCTGTGGCTTCGCCGCGCCGCACAAGGGCTCCTGCGTAGCTCTCTGTGCCAGCGCCCGACTCCACAGGTACTGATTCTCCCGTGAGCATGGATTGGTCCAGAAGAACCGAACCATCGATAATCCTGACATCTGCCGCAACGACGGCGCCGAGCGACAGTTTGACCGTGTCACCAGGCACCAGCTCGGCCGCCGGTACGATTGTCCAGACCCCATCCCGCCGGACAGACGCATTCAGTGCCAGCCGTGACTTCAAGGCTGCGAGCGTCGCCTGTGCTTTTCCTTCCTGAAAGAAACCAAGGGCGGCGTTGAACAGCAGCAGGGACGCTATGACAGCTGCCTCGGTAAACTTATGCAGCACGAGCTGAAGAAGGATCGCAGCCTCGAGCATCCATGGAACCGGGGCCCACAGCTTGTCTATGATTCTCCGCAGCGGGTGGTACTTCGTCTCCGCCATGGAGTTTGGCCCTACCTGCTTCAATCGTTCTCGAGCCTCGGCGCTCGACAGGCCCGTGAGCGCCGCATCGGGATCGATTGCCGTTGTCTTAGGAATCGCGGGCTCTTGGGGCCTGGATGTCGTACCGCTGAAAGTCATAGATATGGGTCCCCTTGCTGGCAAATGGGCCTGTTAGATGAAAGCGCTACCATTACTCTGTTCTCGGTTCCATCTCCTGTCGCAGCGCAGGCGTGTACGGACGTGAAATGTTTTATACATGCTAGGCATCTCCCAGATAAGATAATCTGCGTCTATATAGACTGGAGACTTATTCATGCGCTATTCCAGGCGTCTTGCCTTGGCTGTCTGCACTCTCTCTGTTAGCGCCACACTTGCCACCGCGCAAGTAGCAGCCGCAGCCCCCAAATCTTCCGTTCCAATAACTGCTCCAGTCTCCACGGCAGGTACTCTTGATCTCGACGTGGTTGTATCCGGCCATAATGGCAAGCCTATCAGTGGACTTCAGCAGCAGGACTTCACGGTCTACATGGATAAAAAGCAGCAACCCATCACCAGCTTCCGCGCAGTGGAGGCAACCGCTACCAGTGCAGCGCCCATTGAAACGATACTCCTCATCGATACCGTAAACACGCGCTTTAGCAATGTGGCTTATGAGCGCCAGCAAGTCGATCAATTCCTCAAACGGAACAACGGCAAGCTGAGCCAGCCCATCACGCTGGTTATCCTTGGGGACAAAGGCATCCAGATAACTCCCCAAGCTTCTCGTGACGGCAACCAGCTCGCTGCTTTTCTCGACAAGGCAGAGATTGCTATCCGTGACATCGGCCGCGAGGCCGGCTTTTATGGATGGACGGAAGAGTTCCAGCTCTCTGCGAGCGGGCTGGAACGCCTTGCTGCCTATGAGCAGACTCGTCCCGGTCGCAAGCTTCTCATCTGGATATCCCCCGGCTGGCCTCTCCTGTCGGGCCCGGAGGTCGAGCTTAGTTATAAGGATCAGGAAGGGCTTTTTGCTTCTCTCGTAGGCCTATCAGCTTCGCTGCGCAAGGCTCGAATTACGCTTTCCAGCGTAGATCCCTTGGGCACCGCCGATGGTGTGAGCTATCGCACTACCTTCTATGAGGAGTTCACCAAGGGCGTTCCCTCCGCCAAGAAGATGCAGATTGGCAATCTCGCCTTGCAGGTGCTCGCGTTGCAGTCAGGAGGCCGGGTTCTCAACTCGAATAATGATGTTGCCGGGGAGATTGCAACCGCAGCTTCTGATGCCGATGCTTTCTACATCCTTAAAATCAACTCGCCCGCAGCAGAACACCCGAATGACTATCGTGATATCTCGGTAAAAGTAGACAAGCCAGGCCTCACAGCTCGCACTCGAACTGGCTACTACGCGCAGCCTTGAGTGGGACGAGCTTTTCAGCGAGGCGGTTTGAGTGTTCAGACTTTAGATCAGATTCGCCTCGCGAAGCTCGTTGATCTCGTCCGGCGTGAAGACGCGCGACCGAATGAGAAACCTCACTCCCTCGGGATTCTCCAGTGAGAACATGCCTCCGCGTCCCGGCACCACGTCCAGAATGAGTTGTGTGTGTTTCCAGTATTCGAACTGGGATTGGTTCATATAGAAGGGCACTTCAGCAATCGTGCCGAGGAAGTGATCGCTGTCGCCGAGCAGAAACTCGCCCTGAGCAAAACACATCGGTGAAGATCCGTCGCAGCATCCGCCGGATTGATGAAACATGAGCGGACCATGCTTCGCGCGGAGTTTTGCAATGAGGGCTTCCGCCGCCGGAGTTACGAGAATTTGTGGTGGAGGCATAGAGGTTGGTGGAATCTATCTGCTTTCGGATGCCTGTTCCCGCAGGAGCCAGGCACCCGAAAATATCTGGAGTTGTGGGTTAGAAAAATCCCATCGCCTTCGGGCTATAGCTGATGAGCTGATTCTTCGTCTGTTGATAATGCTCAAGCATCATCTTGTGATTCTCGCGGCCGATGCCCGATTGCTTGTAGCCTCCAAAAGCCGCATGCGCAGGATACAGGTGATAGCAGTTTGTCCATACGCGTCCTGCCTGGATGCCCCGGCCAAACTTGTACGCGCGATTGATATTGCGAGTCCACACACCGGAGCCAAGCCCGTAGAGCGTATCGTTCGCAATGCTCAACGCGTCTTCCTCGTTCTTGAAGCTGGTTACAGACACGACAGGACCGAAAATCTCTTCTTGGAAGATTCGCATCTTGTTGTGCCCTTCGAAGATCGTCGGTTCAATATAGAATCCTCCCGCCGGACCAGCTTCGGAGCGCTTGCCTCCAGTAATCACCTTTGCGCCCTCCTGCTTTCCAATGTCGAAGTAGGAAAGTATCTTCTCCATCTGTTCCGTTGAGGCCTGCGCCCCGATCATCGTTTCTTTGTCCAGAGGATTGCCCTGCCGTATCGCCTTCACCCGGGCCGTGGCTCTCGCCATGAATTTGTCATAGATTGACTCCTCGATGAGAGCGCGAGATGGGCATGTGCAAACCTCGCCCTGATTCAGGGCGAACATCGCGAAGCCCTCCAGGCACTTATCAAAGAAGTCGTCATCCTCGTTCATAACATCGGCGAAGAAGATATTCGGAGACTTGCCGCCCAGTTCAAGGGTGACCGGGATAATATTCTGCGAAGCATACTGCATGATTAACCGGCCAGTGGTCGTTTCACCGGTAAATGCGACTTTATTGACCCGCGGTGACGATGCCAGTGGCTTGCCCGCCTCAAGCCCAAAGCCGTTCACAACATTGAGCACGCCAGGAGGCAATAGATCGGCGATCAACTCCACCAGGGTAAGAATCGACAGAGGCGTCTGCTCCGCCGGCTTCAGTACTACTGCATTGCCTGCGGCCAGGGCGGGAGCCAGCTTCCATGCCGCCATCAGCAAGGGAAAGTTCCATGGAATGATCAGGGCAACCACGCCCAGTGGTTCGTGGTAGTGGTAAGCGATCGTCTCATGATCGATTTCTGAGATTCCGCCTTCCTGAGCACGGATGCACCCGCCGAAGTACCGAAAATGATCGACACATAGGGGCAGATCAGCGGCCATCGTCTCGCGAATTGGCTTGCCATTATCCCAGGTCTCGACTGTCGCCAGATATTCGAGATTGTCTTCAATTCGCTGAGCGATCTGCTCCAGAATGCGAGCCCTTGCAGTTGTAGAGGTGCGTCCCCATGCTTCGCGAGCTGCATGAGCCGCATCGATTGCCTTGTTGACGTCTGCTGCGTTCGAGCGGGGCACATCGCAGAGCACCTGCCCGGTCACTGGCGTTACATTTTCGAAATACTGGCCGTCGGTGGGAGGTGTCCATTCACCGTTAATAAAGTTTTCATAGCGCTTTTTGAGATGGATGGGACGGCCATAAGTTTCCGGTGTGATCTGCTTGGTAGGTGCAAGAGTGGCCATGATGGCTCCTTTGGTGCGATGCTGCAAAAGCGAAGCTCGCTGCGCGACTCAAGGCTACACCCGTCCATCAGCTTCTGGCGAGAGCTTTCAACACCAGCAAAAGTGTCTTCAGCTCTTCGCCCCGTCTGGGCGGAAAAGCCCGCAACCACACGCTCTGGATGCGGGGCCACTTTCTTACTCCGCAGGAGACGGCTTCTTCGTTGAAGAGTGCGCATGCCTTGATCTTGATCTTGCCTCTGAGAGATTGAGATCTTGCGGATCGTCGCAATCCACTAACTCGGCAGCCTCTTCCTTGGTTTTAGGCCGGGCAATGCGTGCCTTTTCCGGTTGAAAGACTCGCGGATCGGCTGGCACCGCGTTATAAGGTCGCAGATCGAGCTGCTTGGTAAACATGGTGCTGAGATCAGCGGAAAGGCCGTCTTCAAGATTCAGCGGGCCTGTCCCCAGCAATTCATAAACGGTGCGCAGAATGCTGGACATGCTCGTATGTCGGTGATCCACATACCCGGGACGCACCGATGGACCCATTACCAGCAATACGCTTCGATGGGCGTCCACATGGTCCACTCCTCCCTGCGCGTCATCTTCCGTCACAAATACAGCACTGTCTTTCCAGATGCGGCTGTGGGAGAGGAAATCGACAATCTTCCCCAGCGCCAGATCATTGTCTGCGACATAGGAAGCGCGATAAGGATATCCATCCGCGGTTCGCGGGCTGGCTGTGTGATCGACCGGCAGGCGAATCACCACCAGCGAGGGCACGCTTCCGGCCGCGATCTTTCGTGAGAAATCTCTCCGGAATTCTTCATAGCGGAACTGGTCCGGGATGCCAAGGTTAAAGGTAGGGAATCGGCGATCGGTGTGTGCGAAGAGCGGCGCAGGCAGCGGTGCGTTGAGCACCAGTCGCTGACCCTCCGGCGCGGAGCCATCGATTTCTTCGCCACCTTCCAACTCCAGGCCTTCTCCATAGTTGAAGATGGTCCGGTGGTGGCTGGCAATGTGCTCCCACATCGAACCATACTCCGGTTCATCTTCGGGCATCGGAGCATCGGCGCCACCGCCAAGTGCGCGGCGTCCCGGCGCCTCACTGGCAGGGTCTTCCCGGCGTCTGCCACCATAGTTCGAGGACCACGCGAGATCAAGCCACGGACTCGGCGCTATTCCTACTACCCAACGATGGCCATCTGCGGAAACATCGCTGTCGGCAAAGAAGTTGTCGCTTATGGCAAATCGTTCGGCCAGTGCGTGAGCATTCGGCGTGACTGCAACGCCCCCCTTTAGAACAGGCTTCTCCGTAGTCCAGCCCTTCATTCCATAGCGCGCAAGATTTGGGTTGCCGTTCGCATTCGGCAGGTCGCCGAGAATCTCATCGAAGGTGCGGTTTTCACGAATGATGAGAAAAACATGGTGAACAGCGGGCAGCGCTTCGGTTGGCCGCACTGCTGCCTGATTGTCTGCGATGACAGCGTGGGTCATCTCTTCAAGCTTGGTAGAGCTAACCGGCAACTGAATCGTCGAAAGGCTGCCATGCTCCAGTTCTCCAACATAAGTACCCGGTGCAGGCTCGCGCACCGCATCGCTTCCATTTGGTCCCGAGCCCTGGCCTCGCGCATTCACCACATAGAGCGTGCGGCCGTCAGGCGCTATTGCCAGCGCGGAAGGAAACCATCCAACCGGCATCTGACCAAGCAATTGCCTCTTATGTGTATCGATTACGGCAACCGCATTGATACCTGCCTCTGCGACATAAAGATGGTCCCCTGATAATGCCATCCCGGCAGGAATCACACCCCGCAGCGGCCGCCCGGAATCATCCTTTAGGTCGCGGCTTGTAAAAGGGGAAAGCGGGATCGTTTGCTCCAGAGCAGATCCATCTCCGCGCACCACGGCCACTGCATCTTCGTGCGCCAGCGCCACGTAGACGTTTTGCGAGTCAGATGCAAGTCCAGAAGGCGACGCTCCGCCGACGACACCCTTGCCTGAACCGGTGATGAGTGCCCCTAGCCGCAGCCTGGCCGTGACTTCAGGGTGCAGACGGTCAGCGATGTTATAGGTCCAGAGAGAGCTCCCGCGCGCATCGTTGGGATCGCCCAGGCCCGGCACTTGGTGGCCCTCTGCGACGGTTCCGTTCTTCGCCTCTGGCGAGAGATTTGCGAAGGGTGGAAAGTGCAGCCCCGTTGTAAGCAGGTGCGCACGCTCTACGCCTGGAATTGGACGATATTCAAACAGCCCCGAGTTAGCGACATACATATGCCGTCCATCGGGGGACAACGCGAGGGTGAAAGGGTTCACCCCAGTGGGTACTGAGGCAATTCGCTTTCTGCTCGCTGTATCGATCAGGACCACGCGCCAGTTACCCTGATCCAGAACGTAAAGAGTTCGACCATCGCCACTCAGCACAAGTGCGGCGGCAAAGCTGTCTGAATAAGTACGCCCGGCAGTAGCGCCATCGAGCTGGACCGAGGCGATCTGGCGCCAACTGGCGGTATCGTAAATGGCGACTCGCCCATCGTCGCCAGTCGCATCAAAGAGTAGCCGCCCGTCAGGAGAGTAAGCCACCCCGGCATGCACGCGCACCGCTGGGTTGTTCGTCTGCCCCGGAGGAATCTGTTGGACGTTGGACCCGGAAGAGTCAGGATGGTCCAGGATATTCAGGGAGAATGGCCATCCAATCGAGGGAACTGTGAGCTGCGTTCCATCGGGACGCACAGCCACCGCATAGGCAAACGGTGCCAGAACAGTCCAGTTACCTGTTGGCGTAATGCTTCTTCCATTCGGAAGAACAACTCCTGAGGGCGGCTTATCTGTCGCGGTTGGAGCACAGACAGCGGAACTCCCGGCGAGCATGGCGCCCATCACAAATACGGCGAGACTGCGGAAAACCATTATGCGTCCTATCTAAAGAAAAGGGTTAAGATTCCCAGGCGGCAAATCTGGCAGCAGGACTTGAGCTGTTTCATCTGCAGCTTATGTCTGGCAGGTTTCACCCAGGTAAATTACGATATCGCCTTCTGGGCTCGCAGACCCTCATCCTCCAATGCAAGCAAGTCACTATGATCTTTGAGCAGTACGCCAGTTGTGCCAAGCTTTCGCGCGGACATTAGTAGGTAAGCGAGTTTCTTCGCAGCCATCTCATAGTTGAGGCCTTCCGGGCGCACATTGGAAATGCAATTCCGCTCAGCGTCCGTGCGTCCAGAGCGCGGTTGGGCAGTGAGATAGATGCCAAGGCTATCGGGCGAACTCATTCCAGGGCGCTCGCCAATCAGCACCACGACGAAAGCTGCTCTCAGGCACCCGCCAATCTCATCGCCCAGCGCGACCCGCGCCTGCTCGGCAACTACCACCGGTCCGATATTCCATCCCGGCAACTTAGCGGGCATCAACTCCAGCAAAGGAAAGGCGTGGCGTTCTGCTGCCAGGGCCGAAAGGCCGTCTGCGATCACAAACGCTATATCCGGCCGCTCATCGGCTTGCATCGCCTGCAGCTGTAACTTGCTTGGTTCATCGAGCATCCTGCCCCGATCTGGCCGGCGCAGGTATTCGCTGCGATCCGAAGCAGCGCTGTGCACCTTCAGCGCAGAAAATCCTGCTTCCTTCGCCCGTTCCAGGAGCAGATCAGCCTTCAGCACCTCGTGTACAGCATCTCTCGCCCGCGCCTGCGCGAGTTCAAAGTCAAGCAGCGCGTCCGTTGGCAAACTATCTCCCGCCCGCCCCAGCGCGATCCTTGCAGAGGTGAAGCGCCGCAGCTGCAGCCACGGGTCTTTCATGGGCTGCTTGGTCAATTGCCCTCCAGCATCTTGCTGGCATGGAGCATCAGTTGATTGCCAGAGGCAATCTGCCTCAGCTCTCCGCGCTCATCGGTCACGCCCATTCTTGCCAGCCATTCTTCAAACTCTGGTGCACGCCGCAGGCGCAGAATCCTGCGGGCATAGAGCGAATCATGAAAGGAGGTGCTTTGATAATTCAGCATGATGTCATCCGCTCCAGGCACCCCCATAATGAAGTGGACACCCGCGACAACCAGCAGCGTCAGGAGCGTATCCATGTCATCCTGATCTGCTTCAGCATGATTGGTGTAGCAGATGTCGCAGCCCATAGGCAGTCCGAGCAGCTTTCCGCAGAAATGGTCCTCCAGTCCGGCGCGTATGATCTGCTTGCCGTTGTAGAGGTACTCTGGCCCGATAAATCCAACCACGGTGTTTACCAGCAGAGGCCGAAACGCACGCGCCACTCCATAAGCACGCGCTTCGCAGGTCTGCTGATCAAGGCCGTGATGGGCGTTCGCGGAGAGCGCGCTGCCTTGTCCCGTCTCGAAGTACATCACGTTGTTCCCGACCGTGCCACGATGCAGGGATAGAGCGGCGTCCTGTGCTTCCCGCAACAGCCCAAGGTTGACTCCGAAGCTGGCGTTGGCGCGCTCCGTCCCGGCGATGGACTGAAAGACTAGATCCACAGGCGCGCCCTGCTCGACCGCCTCAATCGTATTGGTCACATGGGTCAACACGCATGACTGGGTAGGCACCTCATACCGCAGGCGGAAGTCGTCGATCATCTTCAGTAGCCTGACTACGATCGAGAGGCTGTCTGTTGCCGGATTGATTCCAATGACCGCATCGCCGCAGCCGAAGAGCAACCCTTCAAGCATCGACGCCCCGATTCCCGTGACGTCATCTGTCGGGTGATTCGGCTGCAGCCTCACCGACAAGCGCCCGGGCAGTCCAATCGTGTTGCGGAAGCGCGTAACCACATGACACTTTTGCGCAACGAGAATGAGGTCCTGATTGCGCATCAACTTGGATACAGCCGCTGCCATCTCAGGCATGATGCCCGGGGCGGCTTTCGCCAGTGTTTCTGTATCAGCCTCTGGACTCAGCAACCAGTTTCTCAAGTCCCCCACGGTCAAGTGGCTGATCTGCTGGAAGGCAATACTGTCATGCGTGTCGATGATCAGCCGCGTGACTTCATCGGTTTCATAGGGCACCAGTGTTTCGCTGAGGAAATACGAGAGTGGAAGCTCGACCAGCGCCATCCGGGCTGCGATGCGTTCTTCTTCAGATTCCGCAGCGATGCCTGCGAGGCTGTCGCCTGAGCGCGCCGGGCTGGCCTTCGCCAGCAGGGTCTTCAGGTCGTCGAAGAGGTAATTACGGCCGCCGCAACTCTGCGTGAACGAACTCATAAGGCTGGACCGTTCCCGCCATGTTCAGGCTGCAATTCCTGTTTATGCTCAAGCAGCAGGTCGAGCGGCACGACTGCGCGCTGGTGACCCGTCATGCGGAAGTAGATGTACCCGGCCAGCAGCAACCCAGCGAAAACAACTCCCACAAGCCAGTTGTAGTACAGCATGCTACCCATGCACACCAGAGCGCTAAGCAGCGCAAAGGCTGGAAAGTAGGGGAAGAACGGAGCCTTGAACGGCCGTTCCATCGTGGGCTCAGTGCGCCGCAGGCGAAACAGGGAAAGCATGCTGATGATATACATCAGAATTGCGCCGAACACTGACATCGTCACGATATTCGCCGTCAGAGTGTGCCCGCTGAATGTAATCAGTTCATCGCTGTAGATGGCGGCTATCCCGATCACGCCGCCAGCGATGATCGCACGATGAGGAGTCCGGAAGCGCGGATGCACCTTATCGAAGTAGCGGGGCAGATAACCGGCTCGCGCGAGGGCAAAGATCTGCCTGGAGTAGCCGAGGATTATTCCATGAAATGAGGCGATCAGCCCAAATAGTCCCAGCCATACGAGCATGTGTAGCCATCCGCTCTTTGCTCCTACGACGATCTTCATCGCCTGCGGCAGGGGGTCGTTGATATTAGCCAACTTCGTCCAATCTCCAGCGGCCCCTGCAAAAAGCATCACTCCAATCGCCAGCAGCACCAGTGTGCAGATGCCCGAGATGTACGCGATCGGGATTGAACGCTTCGGCTCCTTTGCTTCCTCTGCCGCCATTGCAACTCCTTCGATCGCCAGGAAAAACCAGATGGCGAAGGGAATCGCGGCAAACATGCCCGGCAGTGCGTGGAGGCTGAAGTGGTCGATGCCTGACCATCCGCCTTTTACAAAATGGGCGAGAGAGAACCCTGGTGAAACGACCAGCATGAAAACAATCAGTTCAAAGATCGCAAGCAGCGTGACGATAAGTTCAAATGCCGCCGCGATTTGTACTCCGACAATATTCAATGCCATGAAGACAACGTAGGTTCCCACTGCAGCGTGTTTTGGCGATAGCTCCGGGAACTGCACATTAAGGTAAGCACCGATAGCAAGAGCGATCGCTGGAGGTGCAAACACAAACTCAATCAGTGTTGCCGCGCCTGCAAGGTATCCCCCCAGCGGGCCGAAGGCATGATGAGCATAAGCGAATGGACCGCCAGCGTGGGGGATCGACGTGGTCAATTCCGTGAAGCTGAAAATAAAAGTGGCATACATCGCGGCCACCAGCATGGACGTCACTACAAATCCCAGTGTCCCCGCCGTAGCCCATCCATAACTCCAGCCAAAGTATTCACCGGATATGACTAGTCCGACCGCAATTCCCCAAAGTTGCCAGGGGCCAAGCGTCTGCTTGAGCCGTGTCTGCCCGGTTGGAGCAGCGTGTTGAGGAACCACTTCAGTATTCAAGCGTGTACCTTAGCCGGGATCGGTCCGGCATCGTTTGAGGGTAGCTCTGGCCGTCAGGCAAGAGCCTGGGAGAAGGGTTTCAGCCCTGCTCTTAATCAGGAGTTTAGTTGTACTTCGAAAATATGCCAGTAAAAAAGCGAGGCAAATTTCGGCACGTGCGCCCCATCTTCAGTCGCTGCTGACTTGAAGATGCAGCGACGCACTGTCTTCAGCTTGCGCCTACTCGTAAGCCGCGATTCAGCGACGTACTAGAACTGAATGTGTTTCTCTTGAACCGCTCGGAGATTTCCCTGGCTGGCGCTGGGCGCAACGCCGATCATCGCGATTGCCCCGGCGGTTGCCCATGCCGTCTTCCACCTGACGGCGGCAGCCATCCGCACATACGTGGGGAGAATCTTCCGCGCAGCGCATTGAGATTTCGCTTTAGATCGTTTTAAGTCAGATCAGAAGCATCAGCAGGGAATGGTAATTCCAAATCGGTAGAGTGCATAAGTGTACTTGTGCGATACTTCCCAGCAGTTGAAGTTGCGAGAGCAAGGGAGATCCGTAGGTCGATATGCGCAGGAAATCATCCGTACCTCTCACGCGCCCAGGAAATGGCGACCAGATGCTGATCGATGAGCGACGGCGGCATATCTATTCAATTCTGCAGAGCGAAGGGCGCATCCTGGTAGGTGAGGTAGCACAAAAGCTCGGGATATCGCAGATTACTATCCGAAAGGACCTTGATGCTCTTCAATCCAGGGGTTTGATTCTCCGCACGCACGGAGGAGCGTTACCAGCTCACTCGAGCGCTCTTCGGGATCCTTCCCTGCAGGAAAAGCAACTCCATCATCTGCATGAAAAACAGAAAATTGCCGAAGCGGCTGCCAGGCTGGTTCATGATGGTCAATGCGTGATGCTGGATTCCGGAACTACCACGACAGCAGTTGCACACGCGCTCAAGCGCTTTACTCAGCTCACGGTTATCACCAATGCTGTCAACATCGCAGCGGAACTCATGGGAACTAACTTCGACGTTATTCTTACCGGCGGGACGCTTCGTAAGAACTCCTTTTCGCTCGTAGGTCCATTGGCGGAAGACGTGCTTCAGGATATGCATGCAGACATCCTGTTTCTCGGGGTAGATGGCCTTGATCTTGAGGCAGGTTTAACAACCCCTAATCTCCTCGAATCACGTGTGAATCGCGCCATGGTTAAGGGCGCTCGTACAGTCGTGGCCGTGTGTGATTCAACCAAGTTCGCTCGCCGCAGCCTTTCCCGCATCGTTGCACTCTCTGAGATACATCATGTGATTACAGATCAGAATGCCTCACCGGACTTCATCGAGGCCTTGCGCGGTCAGAATCTTAAAGTCACACTCGTGTGATCATCAGACGTATCCTCTGCCTTCGCAGGCAGGCAGACAGAGATACATTGGTCAACCTCTCTTTTGCACCATGCTGATAGCCTTCAGGATCACACCATTACTTGGTATAACTGGTCCCCAGTCATTATTGAATTCGCTGGAGGCTCCGCGAAAGCCGGTAGTACCTTTCAGATGAATCTCATCAATCACTTTCCCTAACCGTGGATTGGTCCACTCATAGGCGAAAAAGGTGGTGCGATTCTCGGCAGTACCACCCATGTCAACCGCGTCAGCACCGTAGCAATAGGTTCGTTGATGTCCATCATCAGCGATAATTCGTTGCTGCCAGTTGGACTCTAGGAGGTTGACGCCATAGCGAATAGGGATGGTGGTGACAAAGCCGTCTTCATAGGCAACTTCGTACCATCCAAGGAGGTCTGCGGTGTCCTCTTGGTCCCACATCAGGCGAAAACTCTCTCTATTTGCTGCAGGTCTCACTGCCGCATGAAGAAAAATTAAGCTGGTCGGAGATGCTCCAATTGGGATGCCAGTTACCGAACGGGGCAGGGAACTAGGCTGGCTTCCGTTTGTCCCGACAATGACCGAGTGCCTGTTATTAACTGACCGCAACTCAAAGGGAATATCGTTGTGCTTGATATTACCGACTACCGCGCTGGGAAGACTGGTGCCTAAAGCTGTTGAGTCATCGCCGAGATTAAATTTGCTTGAGATGTCCAGCGGCAGGATCAAAGTTTCCGTCTGGCTGGGGGGCACTATCCCGCTGAGACGCATGCGTATCGCAGGAATCATAGACTGCACCCGAAGTAGATGGTCTCTCCTGTTTAGACTCTTCCCAGTCCATAGAATGCTGCTGCAGCCCAGAAAGTCAGACATCAGCTCTTTGCCGAACCCAAATTCATTCGTGGCAAACCAGGCAGAGGGAGCCCCTCCAAGAAGAGTAGAGCGCTGCTTGCGTATCTCATAGTTCTTGATCGTGGTATCAAAGTTGCCGTACACCTGCTGGAAGCCCATCTTATCCAGCGTGGCCTCATTCATTTCCTGGTGAGCACTATCGGATGAGTCAGACTGATCACCCCAGAACCAGTTAAAAAGAAGGCAGTCTTTTGGGATTAACCGCTCTACCTGGTCCGGGGTCATGCCCCCGGGTGTGTAATAGGTCCAGCCATCTGCAGCAACATTCTTCTGCAAGCCATGCCCACGAACAGATTCCAACAGCATGTCTGCCCATAAGGCGGACTTGATACCGCGTGCTGAGAGATGGTCGTGTATTTGTTTAACGTCTTCTCCGAACAATTCACCAATGTTTTTGTCCGCGCACCGCGGTGAGCCATCTACGGGTAGAAAAAGTTCGTCATGTCCGATATGGATCATCCTGGGTTGCAGCAGATCGATATATTCGTCATAGACCTCAAAGACAAGCTCGTAAGATTTAGGATTAGAGGCACAATAAATATCGGGCCATTTATTTTCGGGGATAGCCGCCAGATCTCTGTGTCCTGCCAGGAGATAGTAGCTGTGGGTGAATGAGGCGATCTCCGGAATGAGTTCGATTTGATTTTGCTTGATCCATCGTGCCAGCTCCGCAACCTCTTCTTTTTCGAGGAAGCCTCCGTCTCCGGTGTCTTGATGGGATGAGTTTTGTTGCAGTCCATGAAAGGGCCCCGGAGGATAGTTGCGGCAACTGTAATTACAATCGCGGGCGAACTGTACCCATCCGGAATTCAATTCCGGATGGCTCTCTAGCCGCATACTTGCACCCATTTCCATGATGAGCGTGTTGTATTTATAGAGCGCCATATAGTCCCGGATAAAGCGTTTGAAGAAGGGGACATTCTTTCTTCCGGGAAGATACAGATAAATTCCACGAAACGGTTTATCGGGCCAGTCGCGAATTCTGACGCCACGAATCAGCGCACCATCGCCGTCCTTATAAATCAATTGTCGCAGAGACTGCATTCCATAAAATGCGCCGCGATTATCGCTCCCCGCCACCAGGACCAGGTCCCTGCTGCTTTGAAGAATGTAGCCCTCAGGGCCCGGGTTCAGCTTTTCAGTGTCGAGCCGTTGCTGCTTACAGCAGTGACTTACCAGAGGGTTTTGAATTGATCCCATCACGATGCATCGCACATTAGCGGGCAGCGTGTCCGACCTTTCCGTCTTGATCTGTATGTTGAACCAGTCGCTCAGCTCATGAGCCAGCGAGCGCGCAAGAAAGACATCTTCTCCTGACGCAGCTGGAGGCAAAATGATACGGACCTGGCTGTCTAGAATGAAGCCACTATCGGAATCCGATATTTCCTGCGGCCGTGGGTAGATAGCATTTTCGATGGAAGCTGCTGGCATGGATCCCGCGGCAGTCTGGTCCATGGCAATCATGCTGTGAGTTCCTGTGTCAGACCTATGGATAAATGCCGCAGGACTAAGAATTGCGCCTCCTGCTACAGACCCCGCCGTATTTAGAAACTTGCGTCGCGTAAGACTTTTCACGCATGACTCCTTTGTCTTCCGAACTGCACATCTTCTAGCCGTGTTAGTAGGTGGGGCTGGACAAGCGACGAAATTCCGGCCGAGACTAGCGCTCCGTTCCTCTGCCTGGCGCACCCCCGATGCGCGCAGCAGGTCCCCTTATCGTACTGCGTCGTTTTCTTTCGAATATTGCATGTGGCAGCCACTTTAAGAGAATCCGTTGCGAAATGCAATTCTCTGAGACATGGGGCGCAGACACCCCATATGTCCCGAGATTTCCTGCCCGTATAAAGACTGAATTCAGCGCGTCTCGCGTTGTTGTGCAGGCACAGCCGCACTAAATTCGTTGTCAGGCGAATTACTTTTCTTTATGTGTTAATTCTTTGTTGACGGTATTGTTGGTCGCTGATATGCTCCGCAGGTCGAATGAAAACGAAGGAAGAAGTAATGAAACACTTATGGAGGATGAATGAGTCAGATTGCTGAGCGGCCCACTTCTGGAGAGTTTTTTGCGTGCCTTTTCCGTTCCCTTAGGTGCCCGTCCTTTGGGCTGGTACTCGGTCTTATGCTCTGTTTCGGCTTGCTCTCAGCCCGCTCAGGCAAGGCGCAGTCGGTCTCCTCTACGCTCCGAGGTACGGTCAAAGACGCGTCTGGCGCTAACATCGTTGGCGCCAAGGTCGTTTTGTCGGAGCCCTCCACCGGGCGAATTATTCAGCAAACGCAGTCCAGTGCTGCGGGAGATTTCGAGTTCGACGAACTGTTGCCGGGCACCTATGAGCTCCATTGCGATTCTCCGGGCTTCAAGTCCTTTGTGGCTCAGAATATTCTCATGGAGACTGGACAGGTCCGGCGAGTTGACCCGGTCTTGGCAATTGGGGCCACCTCTACTTCAGTAGTTGTTTCCGCTGGCGCTGCCGTAATCAATACTGAGTCAGCCGAGATATCCACGACCTTTGATGCAAAGCAGAATGATAAAACCCCCTTGGTGAACATCTACCCAACTCCTTATGCGCTGTTGACGACAGCAGCTGGGGTGCAGGGAGGCTATGGAACCTATCCAATCATGGATGGTCAGCAGCAGAACCAGCAGTCGCAGAGCTTTGATGGAATCCCGAACGATCTGGCGGGTGAGCAGAACAATAATTCCAACTTCTTTGAAGAGCTCTCTGCTCAGACCTTCAATGCTCCAGCTGAGAGCGCCGTCCCGTCCAATATCAATCTGATCACCAAACGTGGCAGCAATGATTTCCACGGAGTTGAGAGCTACAGGATTTATGATTCCGTACTCAACGCCTCAGAGTATTTTCCTCCGCCGAAGACTCCGTACCTTGAGCACGAGTGGAACATTGCAGTAGGAGGCCCGATCTACAAAAACCGGACCTTCTTCTATGCGGAGTGGTTCGCGCAGAGGATTCCGCTAGGGACTCCCGTAATCGCCAGCGTACCCACTGTTCAGTGGCGCCAGGGCCAGTTCCAGCAGACCATTATCGACCCGCTGACTGGCCAGCCTTTTCCCAATAATACGATTCCTGCGAATCGCATCAGTTCCGTAGCGCTGGCTTTTCAGAACACGTATTATCCTGCGCCTACCGGGGCGTACGCCAGTCAGGCCCCCGTCAACAACTACCCATTCGTATTCCCGTTTAATAGCGATTTATTTAAGGGCGACTGGCCCCTGGTGCGCATCGATCACAACCTGACCAAATCGAATAGTTTGTTTGTCCGTTGGTTGATGAGAGAAACGCCTTATGTGCTAAACAATGGTCTCCCTAAACTTGTTTGGACCAGGCTCCGCCGGAATCAGCAGTGGGCGGTGGGAGACACTCAGATTCTTTCCTCGCAGCTGGTCAACAGCTTCAGATTCGGGCTGTCCTATGACTACATCATTGATGGCCAGTCAGAAGGCGGACAGACGCCACCGAACGGTGCAGCTGTTCTCGCGGCCACTGGACTGGAGGGGTCCAATCCGAGCGGCCTCACCGGTCAGGGATTTCCTTCGATTTCGATCAGCGGCCTCACCGCCATGTCGAATGTCCCCGGTGGCGTCAAGGCAGACAACCGGATCATAACCTTCAGCGACTCGCTGAACTGGCAGGTAGGACGGCACGTCTGGAAATTCGGATTTCTCACCCAGCACTTCATGAACTTCTATGGTGCTGTTCCGGATTACGGCACATTTAATTTCGATGGATCTGCTACAGGGAACCCCTATGCGGATTTCCTGCTTGGCATTCCGCAGGAGGCTCAGCGCACCACACCCTTGGTTAACCGGTCTCAATACGTGGGTGACACGGGTATTTATGCCGAAGACTCTTTTCAGATTTGGCCGCGCTTGACTCTCAACTATGGCCTTCGTTGGGATTACTATGAGACACCATCGACCCCGGACCACCTTCAGTACAATTTTGATCCCGCTACCGGCAACGTAGTCGTCGATCCTGCAGCGATCAGCAAAGTCAGCTCTCTTTACCCTTCCAACATTAACGTGGTGCCCGGTTCGGTCCAGGCCATATCGGACAAGACAGACTTCGCGCCTCGCTTTGGAGCTGCCTATCGTTTGAGTGAGCATTCGGTACTTCGCGGCGGCTATGGCCTGTATACCGCACGGCTTGATGCCGGTATCGCAAGTCCCGGAACATACAATCCGTTCTTACTCATCAATCCCCAGTTGGGTGCGACAGGACCGTTCTCAATCACGCAGACCTATCTCAACGTGCTCGGACCAGGTCAAGCCCCGCTTCTACAATTTCCCAATCCCTATCCTTCGAGCACCGCGCTTGCCAGTGTTCCCAGTCAATCGGTGAACGGCTATCCCAGGCAATCGCATCTGGGAAGAATTCAGCAGTACAGCGTGACGTATGAACGGCAGGTAAGGAATATCGGCCTTCGTGCTTCCTACATAGGTTCGCGTAGCTCTGGGTTGAACTATCAGGTCAACATCAATCTTCCTCATCCCAGCACGACTCCATTTACCGCGAGCGAGAGGCCATATCCTCAGTTCTTCAGCACAACACTCGTCCGCTTTGATGGAGGAGCTAAATTTGATGGTCTTCAATTTGAGGCCCAGCGTCGTGCCGGCGGCTTCCTCTTCGACGCGAGTTACAGCTTTCAGCGCAGCATTGCCAATTACCTTGATACCGAGAATCCTTACGATGTGTTGAGTCATTGGGCGAACGATGGCCCAACTCAGCGCCACTATGCATCGATCACCGCATCCTGGCAGCTGCCCTTTGGCAGAGGCAAGCGATACCTCTCGCAGGCCTCACCTGTAGTCGATAAAATGGTCGGCGGTTGGACTCTCACTTCGCTCACCTATTTAGGATCTGGAATCTATTATTCCCCTTACTATTCAGGCTCCGACCCATCGAACACCGGCACCTTCGGCGGTTTGCCTGACAAAGTCGGAGACCCTTATTCCTTTTCCGGTGGCAAAACTACCCTTCAGGCATTTAATGACGCGGCATTCGCAGTCCCGCAACCTGGACATTTTGGCAACGCACTTCCGAACAGTATCGAAAACCAGCATCTTTACATGACCCATCTGGGCGCTCTGAAAGTGATTCCAATTACTCATCGCCTCACGTTTGATTTTCAGTCTCAGATATCAAACCTCTTCAATCATCCGGAATTCCTGCCACCAAGCGGAGACATCTCGGTGCCGGGTGGCAATGAATACACCTCCCAGCTCGGTGTATTCAGCTCGCTCGAACGAGGAACTCCACGACAGATCACATTTCAGGGAGCCTTTAGATTCTAGAGCGCTGCTGCTACGCTTATTCTCTCCGGAGCTGATATGCCCGGAAGCATAGGTTCTGACAAACCAGGCCGCCTGAGGTCCTCCGCCTCAGGTGCCTTCTTCGGTCGGGACTACAGGTCTTTTTAGAGAGCACCCACGGGTAAAGGCTCTGGTGAGATCGAAGCCCATTTCCCTGATTTACGCTGGAGGTCTTTGCTTGGTAATAAATCGTCTTGTTCGCTCAGCCTGTATGTTGTTCTTGAGCTGTTCGATAGTCACCTCGCCTGTCCCGCTGCGGGCGCAAACGCAAAGCACGTTGCCTATCATGCCTTTGCCTGCTCACGTAGTACCGGGTCAGGGCGAATTTGTGATTGACGGCGCCTTCGGCGTTTCCCTGGAAGGGTACAAGGAGCCCCGCCTCGAGCGCGCCCGGCAACGATTTCTGGTTACTCTGTCCCATGAAACCGGCATTCCCCTTTGGCGTGCAGCACAGTATAACCAGCCTCATTTCACTATCAAGACCGATCATGCCAGCCAGCCAGTGCAGCAGCTGGGAGAGGATGAATCTTATGACCTTGAGATTTCTTCTACACAGGTATTGCTAACTGCCGCTAACCCATTGGGTGTTCTTCACGGATTGCAGACTTTTCTGCAGTTAGTCAGAGTTACTCCTCAAGGCTTCAGCGTCCCGGCAGTTTCTATTCACGATCACCCGCGATTCCCCTGGCGCGGTCTCATGATCGATTCGAGTCGGCATTTTATCCCTATCCCTGTAATCGAGCGTGACCTGGATGGAATGGAAGCAGTTAAGCTCAATGTTTTCCATTGGCATATCTCCGACGACCAGGGATTTCGGGCTGAGAGCAGAGTATTTCCTCTATTGCAGAACAAGGGTTCAGACGGCCTCTACTACACCCAGACTCAGATCCATCAAGTCCTTGATTATGCGCGCGATCGAGGAATCCGCGTAGTGGCTGAGTTTGATATGCCGTGCCATACTGCTTCCTGGCTTGTAGGCTATCCGCAACTGGCGAGCAGCAAGGGCCCCTATCATGTAGCCATACACATGGGCGTCCATGATGCGGCCATGGATCCCACCAAAGAATCCACCTATCAGTTTCTCAATTCATTCATTGGTGAAATGGCCAGCTTGTTTCCAGACGCCTACTTTCATATCGGGGGCGACGAGTGTAACGGAAAGGAGTGGAACAATAATCCGCAGATTCAGCAGTACATGCACGCGCACGGAATAGCAGACAACGCAGCTCTGCAGGCATATTTCACTGCAAGAGTACAGAAGCTGGTTGCGATCCACCACAAGATCATGGAGGGCTGGGACGAAGTGTTGCAGCCGACAACACCAAAGAACGTGGTCATTCAGTCATGGCGCGGGCAGACTTCACTCGCTCAGGCCGCAAGGCAGGGGAATCGTGGAATTCTCTCCACGGGCTATTACATTGATTTGAACCAGCCAGCTTCGCAGCATTACCTGGTGGATCCGCTTGGAGGTGACGCAGCCTCCCTTGATTCCGAGCAGCGGGCGCGAATCCTCGGCGGTGAAGCAACCATCTGGAGTGAATTCGTTACGCCGGAAAACATTGACAGCCGCATCTGGCCTCGGACCGCAGCCATTGCGGAACGACTCTGGTCTCCGCAAGAGGTGCGAGATGTGGATTCCATGTACCAGAGGCTCGCTGTAATTTCGCAGAATCTGAAATGGTATGGAATTAATCCGCAGGCTGTTACAGATGAGATGTTGCAACGGATGACGGGGAACCATGATCCCGCAACGTTAAAGGTTCTGGCTGCAGTTGTGCAGCCTCCGATAGGCTATACGCGAGACGATGGTCCGAACTACACCTCATTCACTCCGCTAAATCGGCTGGTAGATGCTGTGCCTCCTGAGAGTGACGTCGCACGCCAGTTTCAGCACCTTGTAGAAAAGATCGTTGCGGGCCATGCGACGCAACAACAGTGGGCACAGGCGCGGCAATGGCTAATCCTATGGCGTGATAATGACGCGAAGTTGCAGCCTACCCTGGGCGAGTCAAATCTAACCCAGGAACTGGTGCCGGTCTCCCATAATCTGAGCGAGGTCGCAATCATAGGCCTGCAGTCCTTGGATAACCTTCGCAACCACACTGAAGTCAGCACGCTGGTGCAACAGAAAAATCTACAGCAGATTAAAGCTGCGGAACAGCAGACTGCTTCCTTGCTGAACATGGTCGCGCCTTCTGTAAAACTTCTTGTCCAGGCAACAAAAACGGAGTAGAGGATGATTAAGCCAATTCGGAAAGACTTTCGCGAACTTACAAGCAATCCCAACCCGCCTCCAGCAGAAGCATCTTGTCCGGCTTCTGCTTTCCGCCCGCTCCGAAGCCATATCTTGGCGGCCTTGCTGATGCTGGTGTCCGGTATAGCGTGGCCTGCCTTCGCTGCCCCGGCGCAGCAGTTGGCTGTTACTCCGCCGATGGGTTGGAATGATTGGGCACACTACCAGTGCAACTTTACATCGCAGACAATCCTCGACAACGCCAAGGCTCTGATCAAGAGCGGTCTCGCCGCACAGGGCTATAACACCGTGACCATTGACGATTGCTGGATGCAGAAAGATCGGGATGCTAACGGAGACCTGCAGCCTGACCTGATGCGTTTTCCGCATGGAGTCAAGCCGGTAGCCCAGGCTGTGCATGCGCTCGGTCTCAAATTCGGCATCTACGAGGATGCCGGCTATGAGACATGTGGAGGTTTCGCAGGCAGTGGTGACCCGAACGGCGGAGGAAAAGACCACTTCCTTCAGGATGCCAGGTTATTTGCATCCTGGGGCGTCGATTATCTGAAGCTGGATGGCTGTAACGTATATGCCCCTAAGGGCACCAGCAGTGAAGCAGCCTATCGCAAAGCCTACGCTGCACAGAATGCAGCATTGAAGCAGGTTGGGAGGCCGATAGTATTCTCTGAATCAGCACCTGCATACTTTCAGGATTCTCCTGATTGGTATGATGTGCTGACCTGGGTTCGCTACTATGGACAACTCTGGCGCGAAGGTACTGACATCGAAACCTTCGACGTTAAGAAGCCTGATGCAGAGCGGTTCGATAGTGTGCTTTGGAACTATGCTTACAATCTACCTCTCGGCAGGTTTCAGAAGCCTGGTAATTGGAACGATGCAGACTTCATCATTGGTGGCGACAGCGGCATCACGCTCGCGGAAACGCGCAGCCAGGTAGCCTTATGGTCGATGATGTCGGCGCCACTCATACTCAGCTCTGATCTCGACAAGCTAAGTCCCCAGTCGGTGGCTATTCTCGGCAATAAGCAAATCATTGCGGTCGATCAGGATCCGCTCGGCCGCATGGCCACGCTTGTCAAGCGCAGCTCTGTCACCGATGTATTGTTTAAGCCATTGAAGGGGGGTGATTATGCAGTTGCGGTATTGAACCGCGCCGGCAAATCACTGCAAGTTGATCTGCATCCCTCTGACTTCGGCTTTGCAGCAAGCGCGGCGTGCAAGATAGATGCGCAGGATCTCTGGAGCGGAAAGCATCAATCCACCTTATCGGCGGCCATCGCACCTCACGACACCGCAATATGGCGTATCCATCCATCCACACCCTGCGGCAGGCCAAATCGTAAGGGCACAATCACGATGATCGTGAACGGAAAGAATCACGATATCCCCACCTATAGCCGATGCCTTTCTTCTTCGGGACAGGTTCACTCGTGTCAGGGAACTCCGGAGGAAATCTGGACCGTAACAAAGGGAGGTTCACTGGAGTCGTCGGGGAAGTGTCTTGCAGTTCAAAATGGAAAGCCGGTAATGCAGGCATGTAACTCGAATAGCACGCAACACTGGAACTACAATCTCCTCGGCAACGTGATCAGTAGTGACCACAAATGCCTTACAGGGAGTACTCTCAATAATAATTCCCAAGGCGTTAGCATTGCTGCCTGTGGGCATAATCAGCCTGATCAGATATGGTCGCTGCCTAATTAATTTCGAGTAGATATTCTCCCAACAATGGCCGCGATCTACGAATCGCGGCCATTTTCCTTGTGCCAACTCAAGACATATTTGTGCTGAATAGCACCGGATTTATCGGTTGATAGCCGGACATAGCGGGGATTCATTTGTTCAACGAAGAATGACTAGAGCTAGTTGCATAAATGCCTCAAGGTGATGAGGAGCAGGAGAAGTGGAAGAAGCCTTAAAAGAGGGTAAGGATGCGGTCGTAGCGGACCTGGATGCGGCGGAAGTTCTGCAGCCAAGCGTTGGTGCGTTCGATTTTCCAGCGGCGTTTGTAGCGTCTGAGTTTGCGTGCATCTTCATAGCGTCGTTGTCGCTTGTTGCTGCGGTAGGCACGATCAGATCGGTGCCGCGTTGTTTCAGCCGCTCGCGCAATGGGTCGGAGTCATAGCCGCGATCCGTAATCACGCGGCGCAAGCGGGAACGAGGGCGTCCAGGGTCTGTGCGGAGCACGTTTACGGTTGCGAGCGTGCTCTCTGCAAGCTGGTGTTCGGAGATCTGCGCGGACGCAAGTTGCGCTCCGACAGGAACGCCGCGGCCGGCGACCACCACCATGCACTTCGTACCTTTCCCCCGACGGGTCTTGCCGACTCCGGAGCCCCCTTTTTCGCGGTGACGAAGGTGGCGTCCAGAAAAGCTTCTTCCCAATCCAGCAGACCGCGCTGGTCCATCTGGCCCAGCAGTTTCCGCCACGCTCGCAGACAGACGCCCTGCTCCTCCCACATCCGCAACCGCCGCCAGCAGGTGGATCCGTCGGGATACTCCGCGGGTAGATTGCGCCACCGGGCTCCAGTGCGCAGCACCCATAGGATTCCCAGCAAACATGCGCGATTGCTCGCCCTCGGTCGGCCTCGTCCATCTTTACGCCGCTTGGGTTCTGGAAATAATGGCGCCAACAACGCCCACTGCTTTTCGCTCAATAACACCGCTCGCTTCTTCATACAAGAAGCTCACCACTCGACAAGCCTTAACCGTAAGTTCCTCTCTTGAGGCCGTACCCATTTATGCAACCAGTTTTAGTGAGATCAGGACATACATCACTGAGTAGCATGCCTGACGCGAGCTGAACGCTTCTCGCGCATGGGCCTGTTGCCTATTCGGCATCCATACGGATAGCAGGAGCGGGTCAGAGAGGAATATCTCTCTAACCCCGGTACGCTAGTAGTAGAACTTCGCTGCAAACTGAACGAGCCGTGGGGCCTGCGCCCCTGTGACGTACCCAAAGGTTGGGGTCCCAAATACGGTTGAGTTATTGGAGTTCTGCGGGCCTGGTGCCGCAAAGAGGAAATTGGGGTGGTTGAATGCATTAAAGGCTTCAGCACGTAGTTCCAGATGTATGGAGTCTTTGATCGGAATGGTTTTCAGGAGCGCGAAGTCTACATTCTTTTCTCCCGGACCCTCAAGACTGTTCATGCTTACATTTCCAAATGACCCCAGGACTGGATTTGTGAACGCACAAGTATTGAAAAAGGTCCCAGGTATGCACGGTTTCCCATTAGCCTTCTGTCCAGGGACCATGTCCGGGCGTTGCTGGCCGTCGGAGTTTGCGAAGTTGCCATTTCCATCTGTAACTGTGTACCAGGTTCCCGAGGAGAGCGTTACAATTCCTGACCAGTTCCAATGAGCCAGAATGTGATCAACTATTGGTTTTCCCGTCGCAAGCCGTTCGCCCTGTCCAAACGGAAGATCATACTGATAGCTTGCGACAAAGCGATTGCGGACATCGAAGTCCAAGGGGCCGTACTCGCGATTCGGATAGCGGCTCCATCGGAATCCATCATTGTTTTGCGCGCCAAGATCGGCACTGCTGGCGTTCCCTAGGGACTTGCTATAAGTATAGTTAACGATCAGGGACAGCCCCCTGCTAAGCCTATGCTGTAGCGATGTCTGCAACCCGTTGTAGTTAGAGAATCCGGCCGACTTCAGGTATCCCGTGCCCGCATCAATATACGGAAACGGCCGTCTCGGAGCTGTTGGAGAGGAAGGGTCAGCCGTCGGCGAGGCCTGATTGCCATTCAGATAGATGTAGAGCCGGTTACCCTTCGACCCAACATAGGATGTCTCAAAAGCTGTGTTCTGGGTTAATTGATACTGAAAAGTCAGATGCCACTGCATCACGTACGGAGTGCGGAGGTTTGGGTCCAGGGAAAATAGAGTTGGAGTATTCGGATTTGACAGGGCGTCTGAGGGAAAGCCTTGGGCAAGTGTGCTGATGCCGGGCACAGAGCAGTCTTCTGCAGCAGGATTGTAAGAAGGCAGCGCACAGGGGGCCACAAAAGTCTGACTGGCAAAATACGGGGGATTGAAGCCCGGGCTGGGATTACTGTAAGGGCCCGCTTCGTCGCCGTTGAAGAAAACTCCGAAGGCACTCTGGACCGCTAGGCGCGAAGTGAGTTCATAGGCAAGACCGACGCGTGGTGACAGGTTCTTGTAGTCTCCGCCGATCAATGAGTTGGATGCGTTATGGTCCACAGGGAGAATGCTTGCCAATGTAGGAGTAAGACTTACATTGCTACTCTTGGGAATCTCCAGCACCCCGGTATAAGGGTTAAAGTTTGCCTGCGCATTGTTCTTGGAAAAGACCGGCGAAAAGTATTCATACCGGAGGCCAAGATTGAGACTCAGCTTAGGCGTCGCACGCCAGTCATTTTGTAAAAAGAGTGCGTACGTGTGGCGGGAGTAGTCAATGTTATTCAGGTTGTTGATATTCCCTCCTCCAGGCTGCCCCGTAAGCAGTGTTGCCAACCCGCTCCCGCCGCTGCCCGGAGACGCTGGGTTATCCGTATACTGCGTGCCGAAGCTCAGCGATCCCCGTGGCGAGGCAGGCTCGAAAATCGAGAACTGCTCCGGACGTATCTCCCCGCCAAATTTCCAGGTGACATTTCCAGAAATCAGCGTGAAGGTATCTGACATGGTGTAGGTTGTCTGCTTTTCGATGGCAGGCAAAAAAGTCGGACTACCTAGCGTAGCTACATCGCTGAAGGTCATCTGTGGCAGGCCACCATTGTTACTTCCCGGTGGGTTGGGAACTCCGGGAAATCCAACCTGTGCTGATATGTCGGTATTGTAGTTGAACTGATAGCGGCTCGTGTTAAGCCGATTGAAGCCAACACGCAGCTCATTCACTTTGTGCGGCGAGAACACATGAGCTTCACTAGCTGCGCCGCTATATGCCGTGATCTGCTGGATGCCATCGAAAAATCCCCCACCGTCGGCCAGGCCGGGAAATGGAGACCCTATGGTCGTCGGACTGTCACTCATGCTGAAGCGATAGAAGGCCGTATCATGTGCCGAGAAAACTTGATCGATGCGGACATCTCCCTGATTGACGGTCTGAGTAGTAACGGGATCTGACTGATAGTTGTACCCGAGACCGTTTGTGTTTGGACTTGGAAAGAGTTGTACTAGCTTGCTCCCTAGCGAATCGGTGCTGGAGCCTGGAATGATATTGATTGGTGTGCCATTCGCTGTATAACCGAACGGTACGCCGCAATAGCCGCCTGCCTGTCCCGGAGTAGCCTGTGTCTGCCGGGTATCGAAAAGCTCACCCTGATAAGTGGGCTTGCCATTACAGTCATTGAAACCAGTTGGGCTGGTGAGATCCAGCTGGCTTGAAAAGTCGCCGGCGCGCTGCGCCGCCGTTGGAACCAGTGAGGTATTCGACTGAGCCTCATTGAGGAGAAGCCCCTGGTAGTCCACGAAGAAAAATAGCTTATCCCGGATAATCCTGCCGCCCAGGGTCGCCCCAAACTGGTTCTGCTGATAAGGCTGCCGCGTCTGGTCGTAGTAGTTCATCGCATCGAAGTTTTGGTTGCGCAGAAATTCATAGGCAACGCCATGAAATTGGTTCGAGCCGCCCTTAGTAGTCGCATTGACAATAGCGCCTGTGGATCTGCCAAACTCCGCATCGTAGTTGCCGGTTTCTATCTTGAATTCCTGCAGCGCATCCGGCGGCGGCATTACGACATAGTTTGCTTCATTCAATAGGTCAGGGAGGTTTGAGTTGTTATCGACGCCATCGAGTAAAAAGTTGTTATCGAGCGAGCGTGAACCACTGGCGCTGAAGCCGAACCCCGTAGAGTCCCGAGCGCCTGGCTCACTCACCGTGACACCTACAGTGAGCTGTGCCAATTGGACGGAATTCCGGCCATTGAGCGGCAGCCCTACGATGGTCTTGGCATTTACAACCTGTCCGGTTTCTGAGGTGTCTGTCTGTAGAAGAGGAGCTGTGTCGTGCACTTCTACGCTCTGACTCGTCTCCCCAAGCTGCAGCGTGGCATCTACTCTCTGGCGCTGCTGGACATCCAGGCTAATCGGACCAGCTATAGTGGTTTTGAACCCCTGCGCAGAGATTGTGATGCGGTATGTTCCGATACGCACAGGACTGATCGTCCAGGCTCCGGATGAATCGCTTACCGCGTGGTAGCTGAAGTTGGTGCTTGTGTCTACGGCTGTGATCGTGGCGTTTGCGACGGTAGCTCCACTTATATCGACAACGCGGCCCTCCAGAGAGGCAGCATCCCGCTGAGCGAAAAGTGGTCGGCTGGCGATGATGAGTAGAAGCAAAAGGGGATATAGCCTTCGTATCGTTGTAAGCAAGTAATGCCTCCATTGTCTTCGCTACTGAGCCGGGGAAGCTGGCTCAATGTGATGTCAGGGGCCTTCAGCGATAGAGCATGTTTATGCTTTAGGGCTGCCAATAGCACCGTTTGATTCCGGTGTGGATCGAATTGTTACGGAAGCCTCCGCGCGTGTCAATCGAAAAATGAATAAATCGTGACAATTCTGATCTATATGAGGCCTTAAGTGATATCTCATTGAAGTTTCTGGCGACACGATAGGCACCGCTTATCTGCTGAATAAGACCTGCGAATGCGGTCAGCATGGCTGCGCACTGCGCGGTTAGGATTCGGATCACGGGATATAACCGTTGCCCGCCGCGCACGAGCATGATTAAATGCGGAATAATCCGTAACCTCGCGTTAAGTTCTGCGATCGAAGTAGGCCCAGGTGCAAGTCATGTGGGTGAAGAATCTGAGAGTTTGTAATGATCCGGACAGGTGGCTGACAACTTCTGGAAGGGAAGCAAGATCTGGAAGGGAATCAAGATGTTGAGACGGGTACAGCTGCCGGGCGATGCTGCATCATCGAACTTCGATGTCGCGACGTCAGGGAGGTCGTCCGGTAGATACGACCGGGGGCAATAACGGACGTGAAACACTGGCAAGGATGGGGCAACTGGAAAGCAAGGTAAGAGACAAGCCTGATGATGGCCTCAAGCGTTCGCTCAAGCTATGGCACCTGATAGCTTACGGGATCATCATCATTCAGCCGACTGCTCCGATGGGTATCTATGGGGTAGTGAGCAATGTCGCCCGGGGCCACGTTGTAACGGCAATACTCCTTGCCATGATCGCCATGTTGTTCACCGCTGTCAGCTATGGGCGCATGGCGCGCATTTATCCGAGTGCGGGCTCAGCGTATACGTATGTGGGCAAAGAACTCCATCCTCTCTTTGGATACGTGGTGGGGTGGTCCATGCTCTTGGATTACATCCTGAACCCGATCATATGTGCTATCTGGTGTAGTGCTGCGGCCGTAAACATTCTGCCGCAGGTCCCATTCGCGGCATGGGCCGTTTCATTCGTGATCGTCTTTACTGCGCTCAATCTGCGGGGCGTACAGACCTCCGGGCGCGTAAACGCATTGCTGGCGCTGGCCATGAGCATAGTTGTCGTCTTCTTTCTGGCTGAGGCCGTACGATACATTGCACTGGTAGTGCGCCCTGTCCCCGGGCTGTGGCTCCTTCCTTTTTACGATCCCAGGACGTTTTCCCCGAACAGACTTTATCGCGGCACGTCGATCGCGGTGTTGACCTATATTGGCTTTGACGGCATCTCGACGATGTCAGAAGAAGTTGAAAACCCTCGTCGCAACATCATGTTCGCAACCGTCTTGACCTGTTTCATCATCGGCATCCTGTCGTCTATCGAGGTCTATGCGGCTCAACTTGTCTGGCCTGGTCGCATACCATTTGCTCCGGAGATTGTAGATACTGCCTTCGTTCAGATAGCACTGCGGGTAGGAGGCAAATTTTTGTTCCATCTGCTGAACGCCACCTTGCTCATCGCCAATATGGGTTCAGGCATCGCTGCCCAGTTTGGGGCTGCGCGACTGCTGTATGCCATGGGTCGCGGAAACTCCCTGCCCCGGCGATTCTTCGGCGCGCTTGATCCCAGGAGCGCTGTGCCAAAGAACAACGTGCTCCTGGTCGGGCTATGCACGCTTGGTGGAGCCTTCCTTTTGACTTACGAGAGAGGCGCAGAGTTGCTGAACTTCGGAGCCTTCATCGCCTTCATGGGAGTCAATGCAGCAGCGCTGGTCCACTATAAGTTCCGCTCTCAGGAGAAGGTCATTTTTCCTGTACTGATGCCACTTTGTGGGTTGTTGGTCAGCGCATTTATCTGGCTCCACCTTAGCCACAGCGCGCAGCTTCTCGGGACAGCATGGATTGCTGCAGGATTGTTGATCTATGTCCTCATGCGACGTGAACGGGATCGGGTCATCGCCGCATGAGGTTGGTTTGCGCTGCCAGTTTCGTTCAGATGGAGGAGCCGCTACGCTTGTTCCACAAGCCACGCGTGAAGTCTGGAAACTTAACAGGCGCGCTTCCCAGTTCTAATGACATCTTGCTCATGGGGCCCGGTGCAGACCATGCCGCACCATCGTAGACATCCATATCAGGTGCGAGGCCTTCGCGTAAACACTGCAATAGTCGATAGATCATGATGAAGTCCATGCCGCCATGGCCGCCGGAGGTGCGTGCCATTTCACCCTTTTGCGCCCAAAGTGGACTCTCATAATCTTTCTTGTACTCGTCGATTGAATTCCACGCCTCCTTGCCTGGCTGGCCGTCGATATATATCCGTGGAGGATAGTCTGCGAACACACCTTTGGTGCCGCCCACCATGTTGATTCGGTCGTAGGGGTGGGCATTGGATGTATCGAACTTAAGCGTAATCGCCAGTCCGGATGCTGTCTTGATCAGAGACGTGTTCATATCCCCGGTTGTGTAGTTTTCACTCCACTTGGGGTCGCCCTTCGGCACGTGGCCAGCGCGATAGGCCGCCAAGCCAAGCGCCGGCGTACTCATTGAGACCATATAGTCGAAGCGATCGCCACGATTGATGCTCATATAGTTTGCGACGGGTCCCAACCCATGAGTGGGGTAGAGGTTGCCATTACTCTGCGTATGAAAGGCGCGGCGCCAAAGGCCCTCACCTTGTGAGGAAAACATCTCTTCTCGCAGGTCATGTAGGTATGCTGCCTCCCCATACAGCAACTGGCCAAGCACACCATGACGCACAAGGTTAAGCACTAGAGTCTCGTTGTAGCCATAGCAGCACTCTTCCAGCATGATGCAGTGCCGCCTCGTAGATTCTGAAGTCTCAACAAGATGCCACAGATCCTCCATGGTGTAAGCCAGCGGCACTTCAACGGCAGCGTGCTTGCCATTCTCCATTGCGGAGAGGGCCATCGGTGTATGCCAGTCCCACGGAGTCGCAATAACGACAAGGTCGAGATCGTTTCTCGCGGTTAGAGCCTCATAATCATGGGGCCCCTGGGTGTAGAGCTGGGGAGCCTTTTGCCCCGCCTTCACTGTCATTTGACCAGCATGTTCCGCCTTTGCCTGCACCACATCGCAGATGGCGACTACCTGCGCATTCTGCGCCAGAAACCAGCCGAGCAAGCTTGTCCCTCTACCGCCCACGCCGATAAACCCGATGCGCGGAGTCTTCGTCGCTGCAAAAGGGGTGTTGATCATGGAGCGCGAAGGGGTCGGATGGGCCTCCTGAGCAAATGCGTTGACATCAAGTCTCGATGCGGCTGTGAGCATGGCGCCTAGTCGAATGAATTGCCGTCGGCTAGGTGCGGGTGAACCTTCGGGTAAGTAGTCTTTCATTAATCATCCTTATAGATGGAAGTTAGGCGGATCCCTGTTGCACGGTGCAAATGGCTAGCAAAAGCAAGCTAGAGAACTCATATCCGGAGGAAGATCTTGCGACGATACATCCAGAACAGAAAAATCCAGTAGATTGACAGAATCGCAGCACCAAGCAGCAATGGCTGCAGGCCCGGACCTAGAATCAGGAAGATCTTGTGGCCTAAATTGGTAAGAAGATTACGGGCGAGGAAGTTCTCCCAGAGGTGGGCGATCAAGTAAGCAGCAATGGAGTTCGTACCCACTACGATGAGTGGGTACGCCCAGCCGCGCTTTTGCTTGACGTCGATAATCCAGCTGAACGCGGCCAAAAAGAGGAAGCATACGCCGCCGCTGAATAAGGTCCAGCTCGGAGTCCATATCCGCTTCACGATCGGGCAGATTCCTGCGAAGTGAAGAAATAGTCCGAGGGCGACAAGAATGACGCCCGCCTGGATAAAGCGGCGGATGGGCTGTTTGGGCGCAGAAGCTATAAACCATTGTCCGGCGAACAATCCGAGAATCATTGTGCCAAGAGTTGGTATGAAGCTCAGCGTTAAGTAGCCGCCGTCATTCATCACAAATGGATGTTCACGGGGGAACAGGTTCAGGAACCACACATCGAAGGCCTGCCCGAGGTTGCTGTTCTTATTCCAGTGGGCGCGAAAACCAGTGTAGAGGTGATGCCAGTCTGCAGGGACACCGACAGCAGCATAATTGAAGCCTGGTCCCGGAGCAGGATAGAGCGCCCACGCGAGCCAGTATCCAAACAAAATGGCGCCTAATGCAATCCACTGGTCCCGCACCGGCCGAAAGGACACTAGAAAGAGAAACGTGTAGCCCAGGCCGATCTGCGTGAGGGTGTCTTCAAAGGTAAAGTAAGTCTGGCTGCTCTCGAGAGAACGCAGAAAGATGCCCAAAGCTATAAGGACTAGCGACCTCCATATAGTATGAGCCAGCATATTCGGGAACTTCGCTCCCTTGCGCTGGCGGCTTCTTATGGAATAGGGAAGCGCGACTCCTACTAGAAATGAGAAGGACGGCTGGATCATATCGTGGAGTGAACAGCCCGACCACTCAACGTGAGACTGGTTGTAGGCCAGAATTCTCCAGAAGATACTATGGCCGAAGTATGCGGAAACCTTGGAGAACTGCAGCACCTCACCCATCATCAGCAGCATGACCAGTCCACGATAGGCATCGACTGCCAGATTGCGAGGTGTTGAGGCGCCTTTAGGCAGCGGCGCTTTCATTGTCGTGGTGGAGTCCATTCCTGTTTCCTCTTGTGTATTCAGTACCTGATGCATCTTTAAGCTCCGGTATTCCTGATTCGCTGCTGCTGCAGCGCCACGGCGTCTACGTTGCCGGGGGAAGGCGTTGACCCGTTAACGGCGAACTAGGCACGACGCATTCTGCCGGTTCCCCGATATGGACTGTAATCGTATCGTTTTATTTCGAGTTGTCAATAAGTTATTTCACTTGGGTGCTATCTGTATTTCGATCTGCATTTCCTGGGAAAGGCGCGGTGCGGTTGGCCCTATAAGTCGGCGATTAACCTCTTCCCACCCCACGAACTCTTGCCACACCAAGGGGAATAGCATCATCGTCACAGTGGCTGCATAACTGCTTTAGCCTTCCGCAGAGGAAAGCCGTCACGTGCGGAAGCAGCCTGGCCGAGCAGAACACTTCGCCGGTGAACTCAGGAAGTCCTGGCCGCTAATCCGAATCTCAGTTGGTGTAACGAGTGCTCTCGTTAACAGAGGGTGTGTCTTGGATCGGACTGCGCGCAGAACAAGCGTCTAGATAGGCGCACGCCATTACGATCATTTCTCGCCGCAGCGGTTCGAGATACTGTTCTGGGGCGCCGGACTCGAGGATTCTGCGGCTGACGCCCATCAATAGCCCCAGCAGCATCGACGCGACAATTTCTGGTTCCACTGCAAGAGGCTCAGAGGCGCTCGCCAGCATTCGCACGATCGCCTTGTCATACCTGGTTCGCATCTGTTGCACGGTCTTCGCTCCGTCGACATCGGAGCTGACGTAGTAGAGCGCAACACTTGTTTTTACATCTCTCATCTTTGCCTGCAGAAACGCTGTCATGAGCGCGGTCACCATGTGTCGCAGTGTTGTGCCCTTATGGTCCCTGCATACACGCTCGATGCTGTCGGAAATCTCGGAGAGATGGCGCTTGAGGGCCGCCTGCAGCAGGGCATTCTTGTTGGGGAAGTACTGGTAGAGCGTTCCGACTGATACACCGGCTCGCAGCGCCACCCTCGTTGTAGTCAGCCTCTCCTTCCCAACCTGCAGCAGAACCTGAATAGTGGCTTCGAGAATCGCGTCCACGCTCGCAACGGAACGCGCTTGTACGGGGGATTTACGAGGCTCTAAAGGGACCTTGAGGCGCGGTGGCAAATGCGAACTCCTAACCTGAAGCTTCCTTCATCTAATCACAAGCAGGATGATTGAAACAGCCTGCAAGGAGATAGAGCATGGCAGAAGAGATGGACCTCGGCGGCAGCTTTACATTCCCTCACTCATCGATGACCGTGAACCGCATGGGCTATGGCGCGATGCAGTTAGCTGGACCGCAGGTGTGGGGACCGCCGCGCGATCTCGAAGGGGCGATCGCCGTCCTGCGAGAGGCAATAGAAGCCGGAGTGAACCACATCGATACCAGCGACTTCTACGGACCGCATGTCACGAACCAGATCATCAGGGAGGCGCTTCACCCCTATCGCGACACATTAGTGATCGTTACAAAGCTTGGCGCACGCAGGACGGAGGACAAGGCATGGGTTCACGCTCTCTCCCGTAAGGAGCTGATCGATGGCGCGCATGACAACCTTCGCAACCTTGGGCTCGACGTGCTGGATGTAGTCAATCTCCGGGTGGGAGCAGTCAGTGAGCCAGCTGCGGGATCCATTGAAGAGCCGCTGACTGTGCTGGCCGACCTGAAGCGCCAGGGGCTGATTAGTCACATAGGCCTGAGCAATGTGACCCCAGAGCAGTTGGCGGAGGCGCAGACCATTACCGAGATAGTCTGCGTGCAAAACTTCTACAACGTGGCACAGCGGAGAGATGACAGCTTTATCCATGAGCTGGCAAGCCAGGGCATTCCCTATGTGCCGTTCTTTCCACTTGGCGGATTCACCCCGCTGCAGTCATCCACACTGGACAAGGCAGCCGCGTCGCTGCAGGCTACGCCGATGCAAGTCGCGCTCGCATGGCTTCTTCAGCGTTCGCCCAATATCCTGCTGATCCCCGGCACTTCCTCGGTCGAACATCTTCGCGAGAATCTGCAGGCTGCGTCCCTTCGCCTCCCTGTCCAGACGCTTGCGGATCTGAACTCAATCGGCGCGCCGACCGAGCGGGTGTAGTCACTCTACTCACCGGGCAGCTGGCACTCTCTTCCTGTTGGGATCAGGCTGCCGCGGTGAGTGTTACCGGGCATCGAGTGCGACTGCTTTGATGGCTTGATTTTAGATGTTCTAGTATGGGTCTATTTAAATCGCTTTATGCGGCGGGAGCAGGTCGCGCATGGAACGCTCCACGCATCGGCTTCATACGTGCACATCCGCAAGCTGGAGACCCCATTTGAAGGTATTTTCCTATTCTGTTTCAAGTCCGCATTCGGTGGAGAATTGCAAACGCCTATTTGGTAGGTGGAGAGCAGCGCGGCGTTAGCAATGGGCCGTCTCTGATCCATGGGGGATCACAGTTGCGCTGGTCACCGCGGGTGCAGGCAGTGGGTGATGGGGCAGTTTGAAGCTCCAGTTTCGATCCATTGCAGAGGTTCCCTCAGTCGCCAATCGAACGAATCACTCTCGCCGGATTTCCTCCGACAAGGGTATTTGGGGCGACGCGCTTCGTGACTACAGAGCCCGCCGCGACGACCGAGTTTTCGCCTACTGTTACGCCGCCGATGATGGTTGCGCCTGCTGCTATCCAAGCGCCTTTCTCAATCACGATAGGCTTTCCTATTGTGGCTGAGCGTCGCTGCGCAGGTTCCAGCGGATGGCCCGTCGTGATGATGCTCACGTTAGGCCCGATCATTACATCGTCCGCGATGTCGAGGCCGCCAAGGTCATAGAAAGTGCAGTTCTGATTTACAAAGACATTACGCCCGACGCGGATTTCGTTCCCACCGGCAGTAAAAAATGGAGGGATCAGTAAAAAGCTCTCGTCTACCTTTTCACCGATAAGTTCGCTGAACAAGGCTCGAATTTCATCCGCGTCGTTGAACGTCAAACGGTTAAGCATGGCGGTGATCGCCATGGCTCGCTTCACGTTTGCCAACATGGCCGCCGATTCCGGCGTCTTGCTATAGATAATTTTGGTGCGACCGTCATCCGGCATTCGTTACTTTCCCTGGGCTACAGTTTAGCGTGCGCTTTTTGGCGCGCGCGAGAGCGGCGCCATGCTTCGCCGAGTGTAGCCTGGAGCGGAAGCGCCGGAATCTGCCGATATTGGGATTTCGCGCGTCGGCGCTAATCTGGCCGCCTTCGAGTCATGGGTTCGCCCCGCTTCCCGCACCAGGACATTCACTAACTCAGAATTCAGCGGGATGCTGGGGACGCTTGTTGTACGAGTGACAAGTCTCGCCGCAGACTGAGTAAATCGAAGCCCGATGGTGAGACCTGATCGCCGCAAACCCAATCGGGGCTCAGCACTGCATATAGTTCGATGCTGTAGCGATTGTAGAACTCCCAGCTCATCGTCTTGAATGTTCCCCAGGTGACCACGTATACCCCATCTTCGCCATAGCCGATCGCCGTGACGCAGTGACCGTTCGCAGGCTGGGGTGCGGCGTCTTCATCCGAGACTGAATCTGGAATTGCCCATGGAATTCCAGTCCATCCGCTCGGGTCGCCTGCCAGCACAAACTTGGGCAGATCCATCCCGACGTAGGCGCTGCCGAACAGGTGAACGATGCCCCGCAGCTGATCTCCAGCCTGCGCGCGAGCGTTCACAAAGGAGTGGATGCGATGATTCCCGATCCCGGTGTTCCGCCAGTATTTCAGTGCCGCCAGCATTGAGACGCAATCCATAAGCCGATCTCCGGTAAGCTGCGCGTGCGCCCGGATGATGTCTGCATCCGTCAGGAAGACGCCCCGTTGATTCGCCGCCGTCCAGTGATGCACCATGTGGCCGGCAGCTGCAGAAGTGCAGCAGTTGAATTGATTATTGGCCAGCATTGGCCACGACGCAGTAGTCTCGAATGATTCCTTGCTTGGCGGTACAGGCAAAGAAGCAATACTGACGTAATCAGCCAGCTGCAGCGTTCTAGGATCGTGTATCGACTGCACTCTTCCGAGTTTCATTGTGCCTCCGATGCGTGGAAGGATGGGCCAGCTTCATGCGGTCAAGCAGTCGCTGATATCTCGGTTCATTGTGAAGCCTTTTTAGACTGGGAAGCACCGTTACATACGCCACGAAGATGTCATGCAGCTCCGCAGCCTTCTCCAACCAGGTAAACGCGAGCTCATTTTCACCGAGAGCAGCTGCGGCTACCGCAATCGACACAGGCATAGGATTGCCTCGGCTCGCCATGTCGAGAAGATTGGCAAGAACCTCGCGAGCCTTATCATGGTTTCCATTCTTGGCATGGGCCTCTGCAAGCCAGCCGAGAAGAACAGGCATGCCGCTGTGCTCGATACCGCGCTCGAAGGTCGCGACGGCTTCATGGGTGCGCCCGGTCAACGACTGCGCCAGCCCAAGTGAGTAGTAGAGTTCGTAATAGTGCGGCGACGAAGCGAGCGCAGCCTTCGCCAATAAAATTGTGCTGTCATGATCCCCCAGGTATGTCCGTAGCATGGCTTGCGCAGCCAGCAGCGGAGTTGCCAGCGGATCGTAAGTCAGTCCGATGCGGGCCTGCTCCAAAGCTTCCAGCAGCTGCCCTTGCGTCATCAGATGGGAAACATAAAGAAAATAAGACTCACCGCGCTGGGGGCGCAACTCGATGGCTCTCACTATATGTTCGCGTCCGCCATTCCAATCCCAGTCATAGAACTGCAACACGGCGGCCAGCGCCAGGTGGCCTTCGGGGAGATTGGGATCCAGCGCAACTGCCTGCAGTGCCGAGGAGCGCGCTATCGACCACGCCTCATCTGGGGCCATCAGGCCGAGAGTCCCCTGCAGGCAATAAAAATCTGCTACTCCGGCATACGCCGCAGCGGAGTTGGGGTCCAGTTTCAAGGCCTGTTCAAAATAACGACCCGCAAGCTGAATGTTCTCGATCGTTCTTTGCCCCCAATGATAGCGTCCCTTCAGGTAAGCCTCGTAGGCATCCGTTTGCATCGGCGCTCTTGTCTGAAGATCGGATTGACGCACATTCAGTGAGAGCTTTTCCTGCAGGGCAGAGACTACCGCGGTCGCAAGCTCATCTTGCAGCTCGAAGACGTCTGTATTTTCCCGGTCAAATCGAGACGACCAGATATGAAATCCCTTGCGGGCATCGGTGAGTTGAATCGTAATGCGGATACGCGCTCCTGAACGCCGCACACTGCCCTCCAGCACCACGTCGACATTCAGAGCCTCACCGATTTCGCGGATATTCTGATGCTTGCCTTTGAACGAAAAGACTGAGGTACGGGAGACGACGTGCAAGCCAGGGAGTGTCCCAAGAGCGTTGATCAGCTCGTCCGTAAGTCCATCGCTGAAATATTCATTCTCCGGGTCGGAGCTGACGTTGCGCATCGGCAGCACCGCGATGGAGGAGCTTCCGCTACCCGGCTGCACCAGCGAGGAAAACGGCGTTCTCCCTGTACCGCCCGCGGGGTGCTCTCGGAATGTTTTGGTCTCGATATCCCAGGCGCCACCGAAGCTGCCGATCACAGTCGGTGCCAGGCTGGCCGCTGAAACAAGGGCAGGCATGGCGCTCGGCATCGCTTCCGCATCGCCAGCCTCGCTTAGTAGTGCCAGAATCTCGGCAGCGGAAGCATGGCGCTCATGTGGATGCAAGCGCAGTGCGCCGCTCACAGCAAGATAGATGGAATCGGGGAGGTCGGGCCGTGCATGGTGCAGCGGAACGTAGCGGCCCGCGGCAATCGCTGTCATCATGGCCGACTGCGTTGCCTGCCGAAAGGGCGAGTGTCCTGCCGCCATTTCATAGAGCACCACTCCCAGCGCCCATATATCTGTTCTGTAATCCACCGCGTCTCCGGCAAGCTGTTCCGGGGGCATATAGGCAAGAGTGCCCATCACCTTGTGCGGCGCGGTCAGTTGCTGTTGATGAGCAATGCGGGAGAGGCCAAAGTCGAGAATCTTCACCGTGCCGGAGTTCAGCAGGAAGATGTTTCCTGGCTTAATGTCACGATGCACAATGCCCGACATGTGCGCCGCATGAAGTCCGGCGGCTGTTTGCCGTCCAATGTCGCGGATATGCGAGATATCCATCGGACCATGCTGAATCAGCTCAGAGAGAGTATGCCCGCGATAATAAGCCATCACCAGCAACAGGGAGCCGTCCGGAGCTGTCTCAACGGTATAGATGGTGCAGAGGTTCGGGTGATCGATGGCGGATGCGGCGCGCGCCTCTCGCAGAAATCGTTCGCGCATCTCGTGGTCTTCAGAGATCGCCGGCTGCAGCACCTTGATTGCGACCGTGCGTTGCAGTTGAATGTCCTCTGCCTCGAAGACAACACCCATTCCTCCTTCGCCAAGCTTTCTGACAAGGCGATAGTGAAGGAGTTTGTCTCCGGGATGAAAGGCCATCTGCATATCAGAACCCACTGGACGGTGAAGCGAGCGCAATTCCGGAAGTGGTAAAAATCGTCGCCGCACCTGCTGGATCGTCAACTCGCGCGAAGTGCTCCAGAATATCGGAGAACACTTTTTCGAGATGAGCAATCGTCGCAATGGCGCTTACTGTAATCAATTCCTGGTGGTGCAGAAGCAGAGGCAGAGAATCAAGTGCAGCGTCGAACTCCGCGACATGGCCCGGATCCAGCGTGGCATGCATCACGTGACCTGACATCGAGCTGAGGGAAATGCCAGTTCGTCTCGAAACTTCCTCAAGAAATTCGATCGACGTAGGCGCTTCCAGTACGGCAATGTAGCCCAGATAAGCAATCGGATGAACGTGAAACATCCAGTAATACTGCACGCCGACCAGCGCGGCAACGCTTGTATAGGGCAAGCGCTCCAACACTCGTTGTCGCGCCACGCCTAAGGAGTGAAGATCATTCAGCAGCCACTGTTCATGCCCCGCTTCTTCTTCGGCATGTTCCAGATAGTAATCCCGGAGCCATGCAGCCAGCGGATCGTCTGCCAACTCGCCCGCGCAACGCCCCGCAGCGGCCCGCATCGCAGGAGCCGAACTGACCGTCACTCCGTAGATTGCAAAAAGGAATTCCGGGTAGAGCTCAGCCAGCCGCGGGTGAAACCATACGTCACGGATCAAGGAAGTGAGGCGTGCCCGAAAAAGGCACACCGTTTCACGCAGACGTTGACTATGCGTCGTCATACCGTCTCTCTCTCTTGCAATCTTTCCGACGCCGTCCAGGTTGCAAGCGGCGGTCAGCGACCGCTCAGTTAGAGCAATAGTGTTCCCATGCGGTGGGAGTCGCCATCCTGCACCTTGCGCTGGAAAAATTCGTCGCCCAGTTTAACGCGCACGGAGATCAAAGCATCGATTTCCGCCGGGCTAAGTTGGTTGACGCTTTGAATCTCTGCATCCGTCAGGGGGTGATGGATTTGGATAAGTCCTGCCTGTTGAAGCCTTTCTACGTTGCTCATAGCGATCCTTTCGACGTTGATGCGCAGAATCAATCCATCACAGCGGATTCAGCACACCGGAATCTTAGCACAACATGTCAAGGGGTCATTTCAGCCTGTAAAACCGCGCATAAGAGAGCCGGAACCTGGATGTTTTCAATGCCTTCCGTCGACAGTGCCTCGATCTGTGCCACCACCGCGTGGGCCGGGGTGGAAAGTGCAAAATCATGCGCAAGAGTGCGCCATGAGCTGCTTGCCAGCGTTCCGGTGCCGGGAACTATGACGAACCGTGGGATGTGCATTGCAAGCAGAGCACGCGTCTCCGCGCGCAGCAACGATCGAGGCGAACCCACGGCGGCCCCGGCTGCAAGGCCAGTGACAATTGCGTTTCGACGCCGGTGCCAGGAGTGGAGATGCCGCGGCTCCAGGGACCGGCTCAACAGCAGTCCATACGAGAGGGTGTCGCGAACCACCATGCGTGGCGCATGTATATTTTCCAGTACATCGCGCCATTTCGTACCACGGCTGATGAGAGTCTTTCGCAGACGTATTAGTAATTCTGCCGCGTGACGATAGCCGCTTAAAATCTGCGGTAGCACAGCGACTGCGGTGGTTTGGGCCGGCACGTTAGGATGGTCGACAAGTTCCGCATCAATCGAAGTCAAGTGATAGCGACCATCCGAAGCAATCTCCCACTTCGGCAGCTTTACTCCCGGCGCAGCCGCCGCACGTCCAAAAAATCCGGAGACATCCGGCCAGCCATTCACTGACCTGTTAGGAAGCAACCCGGTCCTCACCATCGACTCCACTGCATTCCTGATAGCTGCCTTCTCTACCGAGAGTGCCACATCCGTCCTGACATTTAGACTCGGCGTTGCGAAGCATTCGGCATCGGTCACAACTGGTCCACTAGCCGTCGCGATGATGTTCCCAAGGTGGAGATCGGTCTGTCTCGTATGCTGCGCGAGACACAGCATGGCGCCGGCCGCGTGCCAGTAGTCGAGCCTCCCTGCGGCCCTTCCATTTGAGTTGCTGGCGAGCGGGCTTTCCTCAGGAAACACTGATTCTGCCCAACCGTAGTCAAATCTTGAAACATCCGTCCAGACGCGTGCCGCAGGCAATCGCAGCTCAGGCTCCAATAGCGCCATTCCTTCGAGCAGCCCATGCCAAAGCCACTCTCCCGTTACCGGTCGCGGCTTGTAATAGAAACAGCCTGCTCCTCGAAAGCAAACCCGGAGAACGCAATGTCCACCCGCGTGAGCGTCGGAGGCTGTTCCGGATATAGTCTCGACAGGAGGCAGATCGGCGATCTGCAGTCCATCCGCAATCCATTGCTTATCACGATGCAGCCGCTGCAGAAATATAGTTATTGCAGTCGCCCATTCGGCAACGACACTCTTGATTAGCGGAGACAGCAACGGAAACCTGTGCACTATCTCGTTCGCACTCGATAGATCAGGCCCATCGCCTTGGTCGAGGCAAAACTCACCCCCTGCCTGCGTAAGAATGCCGATCAACCGATCCTTCAACAGCAGTAGCAGCGAGTGCACCGGGATGGGCTCGCCCTGAAAGATGAGCAGACCTTGTGCTGTACGCTTGTTCAGTTGATCCAATGCCTTCGCCAGCCACGGCTCCAGCATTCTTTCCAGCATCGGCGAAAGCTCTTCAGTAGAAGCCCCGTCGTCATGCGGCGGCCCCGCCCGGCGTGCCGCCCGCAGCGTACCGTGATAACCGCTAACTAAGAGAACGCCATTATTGGCCTGCCGATCAGGAGATCCCATCACTCATCCGCGATCACGAACATTGTCCGTAGCAGACCTCTACGAGGGTGCAGTCATCGTTCGCAGGGGCTGTATCCATAAAGAGCTGCACCTGCTCGAAGATGCTCTGAATGCTGGCCCCTTGTAATACGGATGATTCGAGTCGCGCCTCTCCAAAAAACTCTCCCGATGGATCTTCCGCTTCTGTGACTCCGTCCGTAAACAGAACGAAGCGCTCCCCTGGCTCGAGCTGAATGATCTCCGAAGAATAGATAGCGTCCGGCAATAAACCCACCGGGAGGTTGCTGTTTCTCAAAACAGTGATTTTCTCCCGCCGATGTCGTAGTGGTTGGACGTGCCCGCAATTGAGGTACTCGACGGAGCCATCGGGAGTCACTTTCAAAAGAACCAGCGTCGCATACTTCGAAATGGATTTCGCGCAGATATATTGATTAGAAAACCTGGCGATCTGGGGCAGTGACAGCCCTGCCAGCACCTGCGCATGCACCAGTCCCTGCAGCGTGGACCCTAGCAGCGCTGCTGAAACGCCCTTTCCTGAAATATCAGCCACGACCACATACAGTGCGCTCTCCGTCGCGATCACATCGTAGAAGTCGCCGCCAATCTCCTTGCACGGAACACTGTGAGCGAGGACGCGTGCATAGGCCAGTTCAGGCATTCTGACCGTCATCAGGCCTTGCTGAATACCAGCTGCTATGCTCAGTTCTTCCCGGTAGCGGCGAGCGGCCTCCTCGGCGCTTGCCAGCGAAGCGTTCTCGACCAGTACCGCAGCCTCCATCGCAATTGTTCTCAACAGGTCACTGTCCACGCGCATCAGGGTCTGTCTCTGTTGACGGCTGTCCAGATAAAGCATGCCTAGAATCTCGGCAACGGGAGTTCCTCGCTCGGTCGACCGCTTGCGTAGCGGGATACAAATGACGGTGCGGAGATTCTGAGCCACAATACTCGCCGAAGGGGAACCGGCTTCCGCAGCCAGCGTGTCCGTAACGATGAACTCCGACGCACTGTGAATCGCCTGCTGGATGGCCGAATGAGAGATGGTTGAGTCGTCCTGCAGCGGCTCCATCTGGATGTTTCTGCCTACAGACAACTGCAAGTTCCCGTCAGCATCCTTCAGAAAGACGTAGCCGCGCTCCACCCGTGTCAGATTCATGGTGGTCTCGATCAGGGAGATCAGAATCTCATGAACCGCGCCCACCATGTTCAGTTTGCGTGCTGCATCGAGGAACCAGCGGAGCTTTTCCAGGTCCGATGCCGGCTTCACCTGATGCAGCAGTTCGCCTAGGACAGACGTTGTGTCCTCAGCCTTGCCAAAGCGCAGTATTGGACCTTCCAATGTGCCTAACCGGATCATATCGTTAGGCGCCAATGTCTGGCGCGTGACCCGCTTGCTATTGACGTAGCAGCCGCTCTTGCTGCCACAGTCCACCAGATGGAACTGTCCCCCCTCAAATACAATTTCAGCGTGGTTTCGAGAGATATAAGGGTGGGGAAGCACCAGGTCTCTATCAGGCGAACGCCCAATGGTAAAGGGGGAGTGAGAAATGACTGCTTCTCGCTGCGACGATCCGTCGACCAGCAACAAAAGCGTGTTGGGTGTGGGCGGCATCGTGCTCCTCATCTTATCTGGAGAGAATTTCCCGTCATGATCGGGCCGTTGGAACCGTTAGGTGCTTATTGTAGATCCAGAATTCGCAGATGATTTGTAACCCAGATGCCGATTACTTTTCACGGCGTCTCCTTGCAATGGGAAAACGCCGTTAGCTAGGGCTGTTGAAATCTGCGGTTTCGAGCGGGAGCGAAACCAGTGGATATGTGCCCAGTGATATGGACCGTGAAGCTTTGCCCGGCGTGGTTATGGCTGAGGCCGGTTGCGGTGAGACTGACCCGGTAATCGCCGGGTTCAGTCCAGGCATGAGTGGTGGTGGCCGCTTCGACGTTAGTACCGTCGCCGAAGTTCCAGCGATAGGCGAGGACGGGATCGCCGCCGGTCTGGTGCGCGGAAAAGGTGAGGTCTTCGCCGGGGGCGCCGTGACTGGGGTGATCGGCAGTAACGACAAGGGCCTGCACGGGTTTGCCCTGATCGATGATCTTGAGCAGGATGACGGAGTGGGCGGGAAGTGTGAGGTGGAGCGTACCGGCTAATGGATGCACAGGTTTGCTGTTCTCAAGCACGCTGCTGATCGCATAGCTGGCCGACGGCGAAAGGCCGAGTGAAGAGAGCTGGATGACATCCTCAGCGGAGTGTTCCGTCCAGTTAAAGACGGTGAGGATGCTCTGCCGGTAAGACTCCTTGAGATCGAAGATGCTCGGCTGTTCATTGGGCGGCGCATAGCTCATGAGGTCGATGGGGGTGGAGGCACGGCCAAGGCGGATCATGTCGATGAGGTCGCGGTTATCAATTAGGGCTAGGCGGTCCGGAGCATTTTGCAGAGAGGGCAGGTCATCTCCTATTTCGAGCATGCCACCGGAGACCGCAGCCAGTGCAATGGAGACCTTTGCCTCATCAAGGGTTGCGGGTCTCCGGCTTTCATGCCAGGACTGGTCGGTGATGGTCTGGGTAGAAACGGCAAAGGCATCGGGATCGGCGACGAAGAAATTGCGGTTCATGTAATAACGCGCCGCGATGCCGGTGGCCGCATCGTGGCTGGCGCCGAAGGTGTGGCCGGTGTCCTGGGAGATGCGGCCGTAATCGACATAGCCGACGGGGTTCAACATGACGCTGCCGTCTTTGTCGAGGTATACATCGTTGCCTATGGTGTCACGGATGATCTGTAGACCTATTCGCTGTGCCTCCATGGCCGTTGTATTGGGCTTGTAGTAGTAGCCTTCGATGGCGCTGTCATCCATGAAGTCCATCTTGATGTAGTGAAGGCCCCATTCGCGCACGAGCTTCGAATAGGTTTCCCGAAGATAGCTCTGGGCGCCGGGGTGGGTGGTGTCGAGGACGTATAGCTTATCTTTGCCGCCGGACACACTCCCGGCGTGGATAGGTTGACCCTGGGCGTTCTTTACGAGCCAGTCCGGGTGCTGCTGATAGATGGAGGAGCGCTCAGAGACCTCAAAAGGGGCAGTCCAGATGCCAGGGGTGAGGCCAAGGCCGCGTACCTGGTATTCCAGTGGCACAAGGCCGTGCGGGAAGAGCGTTGCATCGGGAGTGATGTACTCGCCGCGCGCATACTGATAGCCCTCATCGATGTGAAAAATGTTATAGCCGTATTGCTTGAGGTGCTGTGCCTCCCATTCGGCATTGGTGAGCGCGGCCCCTTGATTGAGTCCGAAGTAGTAGGCGGTCCAGCTCCACCAGCCGAGGAGTGGCGGGGCGGCGACGCGTGCATGATGGATCTGGCGAATGAGCGAGCCGTAGGTTTCGAGCTGCTGATGGTAGTCGGTGCTGATGCTGATGGCGAGCTGCTCCGAGGAGAGATCGCCACCCGGCGCAACTGGCAGGCTGAGTTGGATCTGATCATTGACCGGCGAGTGCCTGAGCGAGTTCTCCTTCTCGAGCTCCGTAGTGCCGGTAGACTCGGCTTCGTAAGCAGCGACGTGTGGCGTGCTAGGGGAGGATTTATCGACGCGAAGGCGAAGAATGGTGAGGAAGCGGTCGGAGGTGAGTGCGCCCACGAAAAGGCTTTGATGACTCTGGCGGTTATAGATGAGCTGGCTGCCTACTGCACGGTGCATGTTGCCAGTCGCGTCGGCGAGGTCGTGAATCTTCATTGCAGGGCGGTCTTCGCTGAAACTGTCGGAGAGGACTCGGTCCGCGGAAGCCGGGCCGCCGAGTTCGGCGATGCTTCCGGAGGAAGCTTCAAGCGGACGGATGGCCTGGACACGGATTGGCTTACCTGTGCTGTTGTGTACAGTGACCTGCACGTCAGCGAAGGGTTCGTTCGCGTAGGCGCGTAGAGAGCAGATGAGGTCGGGCTGGCCGCTGAGACCGGCCCAGGTGACCTGCCACTCCTCGGCCTGGCCGAGATAGCCGTGCGTGGTGGACTGTTTGATTGTGTGGCGAGGATAATCCGCAGAATGGAGCCATTGTCCGTCGACCTGTGCCGCTACGCCCGCGGTAAGCGCGGAAGCTGTAGATTGGGGTAGCCCGATGCTGTATTTTCCATCGGCGGCCACACTGACATGAAGAGCACGATTCTGGGCGTGAAGTGATAGCGCTCCGGCAAAGGCAGCGGCGATCGCACATTTACGCAGGAAGATCTCGATCTGACAGACCACCAGTTCCTCCATTTAAAGGAAAAGTATGTAAGCGAGTTTAGTTTTGAATGCGTAGTGATAAGTGCGAGCTTATTTATTTTTTAAGCCGCAAGCCTAGAATAGACTTCCAATCGTGTCAACAGCGGAAGGTGCCCAGCAGCGGCCTTTTATTTCAGGGGGAGTGTGGCTTGGATATCGGAGGTCAATCGACAGCGGTCGACCGGCACGCGAAGACGCCGCACCTGCAGAGGTCGCTGAAGCTTTGGCACCTGATTCTCTACGGCATCATCATCATTCAGCCAACCGCGCCTATGAGTATCTACGGCGTGGTCAGCAATGTGGCTGGCGGGCATGTTGTCTCGACGGTTTTGATCGCGATGATAGCCATGCTGTTCACGGCGGTGAGCTACGGCAGGATGGCGCGCGTGTATCCGAGTGCTGGATCGGCCTATACCTATGTGGGTCGGGAGTTGAGCCCGCTGGGTGGCTACATAGTGGGCTGGTCCATGCTGATGGATTATCTGCTGAACCCAATTATCTGCGTGGTTTGGTGCAGTGCCGCGTGCCGGGAGCTATTGCCCCGTGTTCCGTATGGGGCATGGGTTGTGGCTTTCGTGCTGGTGTTCACCGGTCTGAATCTGCGCGGTGTGCAGACGTCAGCGCGAGTGAATGCGCTCTTAGCGCTGGGCATGAGCATAGTTGTCGCTATTTTTCTGGCATACGGTTTTCAGTACATCACGACGGTAATTCGACCAGCAGGCACGGCATGGATGGTGCCCTTTTACGATCCTTCGACGTTCTCCGCGCGCAGGCTCTTTCACGGCACGTCCATTGCCGTGCTCACCTACATTGGGTTTGATGGAATTTCCACGATGTCAGAAGAGGTTGAGAATCCACGGCGCAATGTGATGCTGGGTACAGTCTTCACCTGTGTGGCCATCGGACTGTTGTCTGCTCTTGAGGTTTATGTCGCGCAGCTCTCGTGGCCCGGGCGAGTGCCGTTTCCGGCGTGGATGGTGGATACGGCGTTTCTCCATATTGGCCTGCGAGTGGGCGGGCGATTTCTGTTTCTGCTGCTCAACGCAACGCTGCTGGTTGCGAACATGGGTTCCGGCATAGCCGCACAGTTTGGCGCGGCGCGGTTGCTGTATGGAATGGGGCGGGAGGACGCGCTGCCGCGGAGATTCTTTGGGGTACTGAGCCCTACAACGGCAATTCCGCGGAATAATGTACTGCTGACTGGGCTGGTGACGCTAATCGGAGCGTTCCTGCTCACCTTTGAGCGGGGCGCGGAACTGCTGAATTTTGGGGCCTTCATAGCATTCATGGGCGTGAACGTTGCGGCTCTGGTGCACTACAAGTTCCGCTCGCCTGAGAAGGTGTTTCTGGCAGCTGCGATTCCAATTCTCGGATTTCTGGTGTGCGGATTCATCTGGCTAAACCTGAATCATCAGGCGCAGTTGCTTGGCCTGCTCTGGATCGGATTGGGGTTGATCGTTTACCGGGCAATGCGCGCGAGGAGGCGCTGAGAAAAGTGAAGCGCGCTGCCGCCCTTTGTAGAACGGCAGCGCGTCCGGTCCCTGGATTTATTTTGCGCTCACTTTAAGCATGAGCACACCGTGGGGTGGAACCATTGCCGAATAGCTTCCCTTTGTGAACTTAACATCCTTATGGCTCCAGAGATCTCGCGCCTTCCTGACGGGTCCTTTCAGGTGCAGATCGCCGGCATTGATGGTGGCCTTCATCGCTGACGCGCTATAGTTAACCTCACCTACGGCGACGCCACCGTCGGCCAGCGGCTTGGTCCACAACTCAAGATCACCATTCTTGACCGGGGATGCTTGGCGGCCCAGCGGGTCCTGATCGACTGCAATGACCTCCTTGTTCAACAAGATCGCCTTGGTAGCGGCGGTCATGCTGCGCACGTCATTGCCGGCCAGTAGCGGTGCAGCAGTCAATGCCCACAGGCTCATATGGGTACGATATTCGTCGTCGCTCATATGTCCGTTGCCTATTTCAAGCATGTCCGGGTCATTCCAGTGACCGGGTCCGGCATAGGGGGCGGTTGGCACCTGCTTTTCAACGTTGCCGATCATGCTTGACCATTCATCGCGAATGTCACCGGTGGTGCGCCATAGGTTGCCTCCGACCTGTCCACCCCACTTCTCGACGGCATCAAGTCCATATTGGCAAAGGCTGAAAACTATTGGCCTGCCGGTTGATTGCAATGCGGCACCCATTTTTTGATAAACCGGCTGCATTTGCTCGTCTTTGTAAATCATGCCAGCGCTGCACCAGTCGTACTTCAAGTAGTCGATGCCCCAGGATGCAAAGGTCTTCGCATCCTGCTCCTCATGCCCATAACTGCCCGGGTATCCGGCGCATGTCCGTGGCCCAGGGGATGAGTAAATACCTAGCTTCAGTCCCTTGGAGTGGACATAGTCGGCCAGCGCCTTCATGTCCGGGAACTTGTGATTAGGCTGCAGGTTTCCGTTCGCATCCCGTACACCCTCCCAGGTGTCGTCTATATTTACGTAGATATATCCTGCATCGCGCATACCGCTCGATACCATCGCATCGGCAATGGCGCGCACCGTCTGATCATCGATTTTGCCTGCAAACAGGTTCCAGCTATTCCAGCCCATGGGTGGAGTTTTGGCAAGGCCGTTATAGGACACATTTTGCAGCGGTGGAGGCGCGATATAGGTCACCTCGGGTAGATGGTCATCGGAAGTAGCAGGCTTTGCCACAAATGCATGGTGATTGCCTAGCACGCCATGTAACTCGCCATTCACCAGGTCACCTGCCAGAAATGGCTTCTTCTCCTCTTGAGATCTAAAGAGCTCAAAATGGTTTCCGGTTGCTGTTCCCTTAACATCCACGGAATAGCCCAAGGTCTTAAATGTGCCGGTAAGGTCGCTGCCACTCTGCTTTAGTTCCAGGATGGATAACTGCTTTTCCCCGTTATCCAAGGTTCGGCCGGAGGCTGCCCATTTTCCGTTAAGGCCTTTTTCACATCCAGTGACAAGGATGGTCAGCGGTAATAAAAAGAGGAACAGCGGAAGCAAACTCATGCGGACGTATGCTAGCTTTCGCCTGCTGGCGACTTGTGTGTGCATTTCTATTCTCCGGTGTCGAACGACATGTAAAGATCTCGCGTTTGTTTTTCGAGTGATTGCCAGTAAATACGAAATTTCACGCGGAATTATATAGGCAGCAAGATGAATGTGGCCATTGTTCTTGCAACCCGGTACATGACGTTGCCTGAAGGGTTAAGGAGACTCAGTCTGGGGTCGAGCTTCAATGACTCGCATGGATTCGAGATAGAGCTTCTCGCGATTCTTCTTGATATCGGCAAAGCGTTTTGATTGCTCTTCGCGCCTGGGGTCATTGGTGAAGGAATAGAACCGAAGCAATGCAAAGTTCGCTTCATAGTTGTCCGGATCTAAGGCGAGCGCGTGATCCAACTGCCTTTTCGCCTCAGGATAGCTTTTCATCTGCAGATAAACGCGGCCAAGCTCCGCATAAACCTTTGGCTCATCGGCCTTCAAGTGTGCAGATTCCTGAAGTTGAGCGATGGCCTGATCGTATTGCTGCTGCTCACGCAGAATGTTGCCGAGGTAATAGTGGGCCCTGGCCGCGGTGCTCGGAGCATCGGCAGCCTTGCTTAGCCATATGGTTGCGTTTTTTAGATCCTCCTCCTGGAGGTAAGCAGTTCCCAGCGCGAGTGTTCCCTCGGCATCCGCCGGGCGCAGATCGTGATACTTCCTGAGATAGGGCAGGGCCTGTCCCGGGTCGTGCTCCAGGGACCAGATCGATCCCATTCCGAAGTTATAGTCTGGGTTGTCAGGTGCCATCCTGACTGCTTGGACTACTGCCTTTGAGGCTTCGCCGAGCAGCTCCAGCTTCAGGCAAATCATGCCAAATTCATAGGGGAGGCTCGGATCATTCGGTTGGAGAGCGCGAGCATGGGCAAGATAGCCAAGCGCACTCCGATAGTCCTTGCCCGCAGCGGCAATGCGCGCCAGGTCCACCAGCGGAGCGATACTTGTGGGGTCCATGGCAAAAACACGCTCCAATGTTGCTCGCGCCTGCTCGGGCTTCCCCTCAGCTTCCTGGGCCAGTCCGAGAATACGAAGCCCAGATGCGGAAAGCGGCTGGCGTTTGTTGGCCGCTGTAAATAGCGTATCGACCAGATCGGCACGGTGTGCGGTTCGCAGGGCGGGAAGGACCTTCATCGCGTCCTGCTCGGTGAGGTCGGGACTTGCACTCATTGAAGTTGCGGCGCGTTCACCGGCCTTGTTATGTCCTAATCCGAACTCATCTGTGCAGATTAATGTCTCGACGCTAATCTGCATGTGGGCTTTCGAATCCAGCTTTTGCAGGCTTTCAAGCGAACGTTGATAGTCGCGGTCCCAGGTGAGGATAGTGGCCTGTTCGTAGTTCGCCTCAGCATTGACGGGATCCATCCTCAGCAAAGCCTTATAAACTTGGAGAGCTTCAGCACGCGCCTTGGGATCTGCTTCGGCTGTTTCCATGTAGACGCGTCCGAGGTTTAAATACGCGCTCCCCAGCCTGGGGCTATGCGAGACGGCCCCCAGGAATGCCTTCTTCGCGCGGCCAATATGGCCTTCCTGAATCTCTACAATTCCCAGCAGGTTCTCCAGGCCGCCGTCTGTGGGATAACGGCTCAGGGCAGAAGTAAGCAGCGCGCGGGCGTTGTCCAGATGGTTGGTTTGAATTTGCTGTTGAATTGCCAGAATCGTATCGCGGTATGCGGTGTCAGGCCGCTGTGCCCGGGCCGGCAGTAACTCGGCCACAGCAACCGCCAGAAGCGGGACCAGGACGCATCGTAAAAAATAGATCAGCGAGCCATTTACCCGACCGGATCTCAGCACGCCCACTCCTTTGTCGAAGTATACTGCGCTCATGGTCCAGCGCGGTACAGCTATCGCCGGGTGCATCTTCGCGCTCCTGACCCTTACCCCTGCAGCGTGGTGCATCAGCAGACAGGCAGATATTGATGAGTCTGCGCAGAGCTTTTCTCGAGTGGAGGACCTGGGGCTGCCATCGGCAACTGCTACGACGCTGAGCCATGCTGTCGAGATACATGACTATCTGACAGCGGAGAAAGTCCTGATCCCCGAAATCGAGCGCGACCCGCATTCTACTGAAGCTGGCCGCCTACTTGCCTTCCTGGGTGGAATTTACTTTCTTAATCATGACTATCTGAACGCAGCTGTCGCATGGAACAAGTCGCAAGCCATTGCTCCGCTGCCCGATCGACTAAGCTTTTCGCTCGCCATGACATACATACGCATGGGTCATTCCAACTGGGCACGAAAGCTACTACAGTCTCTCGCCGCAAAAGACCCGAAGCAGCCCGTCTATCCATACTGGCTGGGCAGGCTCGACTATGATGCTCAGCAATATGACCAGGCCATTCTTAATTTCAAAAGGTCGATCGGCCTGGCTCCAGCCATGGTACGGGCCTATAACAACCTTGGCCTTTGCTACTACGCCCTCAACCAGAATGCGCAGGCCATCGATAACTACAAAAAGGCAATTGATCTGGACCGCAGCGCGGCCCATCCCTCCGCATGGCCCTACTTGAATCTGGGTATCGTCCTTGAGCTTATGAACAGGCCAGAGGAAGCGGAGGTGAATCTTCGTGAAGCGATCAGGCTTGAGCCGCAACTGGCCCAGGCCCACTTCCAGCTCGGTAATACGCTTGAGCATATGGGCAAACAAGATGCCGCTGTCCTCGAATTTCGCGAAGCGGCCCGCCTTGATGCTAATTACGCCGAACCGCATTTCGCCCTGGCGCGGTTGTATCGGAAATTAGGCCGTACCTCGCTTGCCCAGCAGGAGGTAAACGACTATCTTCGCATTCATAATCAGGCCATGGGTGGCCCTTCGCAGGACAATATCCATCCCTGACGGGGCAGATAACTCGCCCGGCTTATAGCTTTGGGATCTACATCTGCGGAGTATCGTCTGTAAGAAAGTGAGGGCAGAGTGGTCCAGGCCTATTCGTCAGGCCCTGAACACTCTGCCCTCGTTGTAACAGGCGAGTCGGATATCCGGAGAGAAACTATCCAGCCAAGCTCTCAGAATAGAATACGAGCCGCGACCTGAATATTGCGCGGGTTGCTGACCGTACCATTCCAGGTCCCGAAGGAGTTTCCTGAAGCAGCTACATCAGTGACAAACGCGAGCCCCGGGCCATTGCCCTGGGTGACAAAAGAGTGATTGTTAAACGCATTGAAGAAGTTCGCGGTGAACCTGAAGGTTACCTTGTCAGTTATTTGAGTATTCTTCGTCAGTGCAATATCCGTGTCCTTATAGGAAGGGCCATAGATGGTGGAAACAGCTTTTCCGAAGCCGGTATATCCGAAGGTGGAGAAGTTAGACTCGAATGCCGCAGGATTAAGGTATCGGCCGCCGTCCTGCGCTGGGTTGAAGCTATTGCGGCCATGCAACAAGGGCTTCTGACCTGGGAGAATGCCAGGCACGCAGGACTCGCGGAACTCAGGGACGAGACTACCGGTCGGACACGAAGATGAACTGAACCAGAGCGGAGTTCCGTATTCGTAGCGAAATAGCGGACTAACTTGCCAGCCGCCTACGAGCATATTCATAGGGCCACCCGAAGTCAGGAACTGCTTATGGTGGCCAAACGGAAGATCGTAAACTGCTGAAATCTGAACGGTGACGGGTACGTTGTCCGGAGCGAGTGAATATGCCCTCGATTTTTCGTTGAAGGGTGAAAATGCGCCATCATTGCCAACGCCTGTGGCCGCGGTCGATTGGGTTGCGTAGCTCGAGTCGGTGTATAGGTCAGAAACAGTTAGCGTGCCCAGCACATACAGGCCGTTCTTGAACCTCCGCTCCAACTCACCCTGGAAGGAATTGTAGATTGAAGTTGCGTGCTGCTCGTTAAGGCCCTGAAGATCGCCACAATACTGCGGAAAGGGCAGTAGCGCCTGAGCAACAGTCGGCGCGCAGCCAGTCATTTGCCCAGCCCATCCAACATAGGGCTGGCTGATGCCATCTGCGGCGAAGGTTGCGGGACCGTTTGCAGAGTTGTAGCTGACGGCGAGGTCGGAGCCAAGCTTGGCGATGGAAGGATCGTATGGGTTCAGGATGTTGATCGGATTCAGGGTAGAAGGCAAGTGGGTACCTTTAGTCCCAACGTAGGAAAGCGTGGCAGCAAAGTTATGAGGTAGCTGCTGCTGAATAGTTAAGTTCCATTGCGATGAGTACGGCCTCCTGTTTCCGTCTTGCGGGCGGTAAAGTGATGGGGTCTGCCCGTTGTCGAAGCTGGCAGAGATGTTTTTAGTCACACCTACCTGGGCTGGAGTTATGCCACCTGCAAGATAGAGAGCCGGGACCTGGAAGTTGCCGCTCGGACTCTGGTTTAGGGTGAGATTTTTATTGAAGCCGTCCTGCCCCATGCCGCCTCCCCACCCGGGATAGAAAGCCTGGCCAAAGTAGATCCCATAGCCAGCACGAACCACGGTTTTCGAGGTCGCTGCATATGCGAAGCCAACACGTGGTGCAAACGCCTTCTTGAAAGGAATTTCTGGATAAGGGGCCCCATAGCTTGCAGCTCCAAATCCATGACCAGCGAAGGCCAGCCGCCCGCGCAGTTCCTTTCCTCCGGTTGTTACTGCGCCCGGATTAAGTCCCGTCGGGTCGATGAAGGAGAGGTTATTGTATTTTTCTCTGAATGGCGCAATATAGTCCCAGCGCAGGCTGTAATCCAGAGTCAGCTTGGGGTTTACGCGCCAACTATCACCAACATGTAGGGCATAGGCAGGCTGACGCGGATACTCAGCAAAGACGTTGTAGTACTGCACATTTGCACTTGCGGCTGCTCCGAGATAGAAGCTTGCCGCGGCATCACCGGGGCATGCCGCAGCAGATGGGCAGCCCTGATTCCCGGTCGTGTCAGGAGCGAAATTGAAGGTTCCACCCTGGTTCACACCGTGGTGAATGCTGGTTCCGGCAAGCCGCCACTCAAAGCCTGCGGTGAATGTATGCGCGCCCATTACGCGGGTGAAGACATCGTTGAAGGCCCAGGTTCCGCGCGTGGTCAGGTTGGCAGCAGAATCTGGCCCGGCATTGTTGCCGAGTTGCGTATACCCGCCGCCAAATGTGAACTCCGGCAGGTATTTGGTGTTGGCCACCCCGGACACGACAGGCAACGCCGCCTTGCCATTGAGTGCGTAATATCCCTCGTTCCGGTCAAGGTAGCCGAGCGTCGCGTGATTGTTCATATTGCCCGAGAAGTTATGTTCCCAGTTCAGGCGCTCGATGTCGGCGTATTCCGGACTCGCAGGTTGCGCAGTCGAAATCGCGACCGGAAGGTTGCTTTGGGTATTGATTCCGGAAAACTGCCACCAGGTGCTGTAGTAGAGGTGGTCCATATTTCCGATATTGAAGTCGACGCGACCAAAGTATACATTTTCGCTGGCGGTTAGCGAACCCTGGCCCGCCTTCGGAATGAAGTAGTTGTTCAACTCTCCACCGCTTGTAGGTGTCGGCAACTCAGCCATCCATGCCTTGGCGACAGGGTCTTCGTAGGCAGGGTTGATCAGGTTTTTTACACCGTTATAGGCAATAGGTTGTCCTGCATCGGTACCGTACTTCGCGACGTCATTGGGGTAATAGAGTTGACTGCCAGCGGCCCCGAAATTACCCGCGCGAGCATTGAGAGACGGAATCGAAAGGGTGGCAGAGTTCGCGCCACCGGCCTCCTGAAATCCCTCCCAATTGAAGTAGAAGTAGCCCTTGAGAAAAGAACCTGGTCCATGGAGTCCCGGAATTGCGATCGGACCGCCAAGATTCGCACCGTAGTCGTTTTGTGTGTTCTCTGGCTTTGGCGTACCTGCGGGCGTACCGTATTGGTAGGCATTGAGCGCCCGGTTGGTCAGGTAGTCGTATGCAGAGCCGTGATACTGCTCCCCTCCTGACTTCGTTTGAATAATGATTTGTCCAGAAGTGCTGTTTCCATATTGTGCGCCATAGTTTGCGGTGAGCACCGTAACTTCGCTGGTTATGTCCGGTGACATTCCAAAGTCGGTCTGAAGGCTTACCATTCCGCTCTGGTTCATGTAGCCTTCCATTGCAGTTGCCCCATCGACCAGCGCTTCATCTCCAGAAACCAGGCCACCGTTGATGCGCGCGTTGTACGCATTCCCGCTGGCGCCGGTGCTGACGCCCGGCATCATAAGGGCCACAGCAGCCGAAGAGCGCGGAGCTCCCGAAACAATCAGCGGAAAGTCCTGGAGCGTCTCAGGAGCGATTCCTCCGCCCAGCTGTGGGTTATCGAAATCGATTTCGGGAGATTCTGCGGACACTGTAACTGTTTCAGCTGCATTGCCCAGGGGAAGCTTGATATTTACTCGCCCATGCTGACTGAGCGTGAGCTGTATTCCATTTTCAGTGATTGATTTAAAGCCCGATGCAGCTGCTGACAGGTCGTATCTACCCGGGGTGATGCTGGTAAAGTTATATTGGCCGGCAGCATCCGTGGTCAGAGTCGTTTTGAATGCTGTCGCTGTATTCGTTAAGGTCAGCTTCGCGCCTGGGATTGAGGCGCCTGTAGGGTCTGTAACGCTGCCGCTCAGTGATGCATTCGTGTCCTGTCCGTGACCTATGCCGATTGCGAGCAGTAGAACAACTACTACATGCAACAGGCCCTTAAGTGAAGGAAACAACTGTCTGTGCATCTCAATCTCCTGAAAAGGTTTGCTTTGCTCGTGCTTGTTTTTTTTAACTGCCCGTCGAGTAATGTTGGCAGGCATACTGCCAGGGAAGAGCAGTGGCCCGAGGCCGCTTTCTATGTTGGGTGGCTATTGAGTTCCCTTAGAACAATGGCGGCACCTTAATCCCCGTTCGATAGCCCTGTCAATCCACACTCTTGTCCGATATCTGGTGAGGGGTTCCGGCCTGTGCAAGGCGACAAGTGTAGCTCCGGTCGCGGGTTAACGACGCCGGAAGTGATTGCAGCCGAGCGTGCCATCGTCCGTCACGTCATTGACGGCAGGGATGCCGCCGCGCCGATGCTCAGTTCGGATAGGGCCGAAGAGACGGCCACATCGCGCGATTTTCTCAATGACGCTCAGAGGGTGGCTATCCGTGAGGTGCTCACTTCAGCAGACCGAGTTCACGGTTTGCAGGGGGCTCTCGGGCACCGGAAAAAACGACCACCTTGCCGCCATCCGCGAAGAAGCCGAGTAGGCTGGCTGTAAGGTCGAAGACTTCGCCCCTACTTCGAAGGCCGCTGGGCGGCTTTTATCGGAGGACTTCGCACCTTTCGCGCGGAGGTATTGCTGCGATTTGTCGAAATAGCTGTACCTATTCTTCTCAGTGATTGTCAGTTATGTTCCGGCCAGTCGCAGCGTCACGTCTTCATACTCTCTCATCAGCTCAAACTCTGAGACGAGCACCCTTTCTGCATCTCCTGCAAACAATGCCGTCAGACGATAGCCGCACCCGTCCTGACCATGCCGGATACATGGTTCATTACAACGTGTCCGCAATGTGGGGAACGAAGACGATACTTGCCAGCGGAGCTATTCAACGGGAGATTGTCGAGCGTTTCTGGAGTGGCAGAGCAAGGCGGGGAAGCTGCACCTGTGAGTGTGGAGACTCAGGAACGGTCTTGCGTAAAACTTGCTTAAACCGTTGTTGCTTTTATTGCTAAGTGCTTGAAATTATCTGGCGTCCCCGACGGGATTTGAACCCGTGTTATCGCCGTGAAAGTGGGTATCAGGCTATTTTGCACGCTTTGGAGTGCTTTGCAGAAGCGAGCATAAAGGCTTTGCTCATAATTGGTTGACTGCACTATTGCCTGAGAGTGCTTTGCAGCAAATTGGCTCAGTTTGCAGCCCCGCTAGTCCCCGCAGCGTCCCCGGACTTTCTCAAGTCGCGGCGCCAAAGAGTAGCAGTTCAGCTAACATGGCCAAGGCTTTGAAACAGGTTCTCTGATTATCGTCTACGTTCCCCTCCAGAGCGTTTAGGTTCTCCACCCCCATCTCCAAGTAACGCGCTCTTCATCCGATCCCAGCGTTGATCTGCGCTCCTTAACGAACTTTGGGTGAGTTGGCGTTCCAGCTACGCATCCATTTCCTCCCTACACCCAACCTAGTCTAAATAGAAGTGGCCCACGTCTCGGAAAGCACTTCCGCTTGCTCTAGAACAGTCTGTGTTGCCCGCTCCTGCTTGTCTGGTGGGTAGCCATACTTCTTCAGGATGCGCTTCACGATCACACGTAGCTTAGCCTGCACATTCTCTCGTTGGGTCCAGTCGAGGCTGATATTCCTGCGAACATTTTCGACCAGTTCCCGCGCAATGGTACGGAGCGACGCATCCCCCCAAACCTGAACCGCGCTGTCGTTGACTTCCAATGCGTCATAGAACGCGAGTTCATCCTCATTCAGACCGAGATGTTCTCCCCGACGCGCCGCTTCGCGGAGATTCTTTGCCAAGGCTATCAACTCTTCAACTACCTGGGCCGTTTCGACTGCCCGATTCTGGTATCGCCGGAGCGAAGCCTCTACCAACTCAGAGAATTTTCGCGCCTGAACGACATTACGCTTTGAGCGCGTCTTGATCTCGCCCCTGAGGAGTTTTTGCAGAAGCTCCACAGCCAGATTTCGTTGCGGCATCGACTGTATCTCTGCAAGAAAGTCGTCCGATAGGATGGAAAGGTCAGGCTTCTTCAGTCCTGCAGCGGCAAAGATGTCCACGACATCCTCCGACACAATTGCGTTGGACACGATCTGCCGGATCGCATGCTCCGTGTCCACTTGGCGAACCTGCTGCGTCGGCGTCTTCGCCAGCACCGACTTCACGGCCTGAAAAAACCCCACGTCATCGCGAATGCGGATGGCTTCTTCGTGTGGAACCGCCAGTGCAAACGCATGGGAGAGTTCGGCAACGGCACTGCTCAGTTTCTCGCGGCCTTCCTGCTGCGCGAGGATGTGCTCCTGTGCTCCAGGCAGCAGTCCCAGCCTGACGGCAGAATTCGCGTTGCTCCATTTCGACCAGTCAAAGCCATCGAAGAGTTCGCAGCACTCCTCATGCTTCCTCAGCATCAACTCAACGGCTTCGTGCTGGGGCCGCGTCAGGTCGCCTTCCCCGCCGCCCTCTGTATAGGTTGAAAGCGCCTTCTTCAGCTCCTGCGCGATGCCGAGATAGTCCACGACCAGGCCGCCGGGCTTGTCGCGAAACACGCGATTGACGCGGGCAATCGCCTGCATCAGGCCGTGCGCGTGCATGTACTTGTCGATGTACATGGTGTGCAGGCACGGCACATCAAAGCCCGTCAGCCACATGTCACGGACAATCACGAGCCGCAGCGGATCGCCAGGTTTCTTGAAGCGTTCGGCAATGGCCTCTCGCCGCTTCTTGTTGCGGATGTGCGGCTGCCACTCCAGCGGATCGGTCGCGCTTCCCGTCATCACAATCTTGACAGCGCCCATTGCGTCGTCGTCGCTGTGCCAATTTGGCCGGAGCGCGACAATCTCCCGGTATAGTTCCACACAGATCCGGCGGCTCATACTGACGATGAGGCCCTTACCCTCGATTACCAGAGACCGCTTCTCGAAGTGGTCCACGAGATCCTTCGCTATGATCTTGACTCGCTTTTCCGTACCGACAATGGCCTCGACCGCCGCCCAGCGTGTCTTCAGCCTCTCCCGATGGCTCAACTCTTCCGTCTCGGTGGCTTCCTCAAAGCTGGAGTCGAGTTGCGGCTTCAGCGTCTCGTCTAGGTCCAGCTTCACGAGCCGGTTCTCGTAATAGATCGGCACTGTCGCGCCATCGGCAACGGCGCGCTGAATGTCAAAGACGGAGATGGTGTCGCCGAAGACCGCCGTCGTGCTGGCGTCGGTCTTCTCGATCGGCGTCCCGGTGAAGCCGATAAACGAAGCCCCCGGCAAGGCGTCGCGCATGTGCCGCGCAAAGCCGTCGATGAAGTCGTACTGGCTGCGGTGCGCCTCGTCGGCAATCACAATCACGTTGCGGCGGTCTGTTAACTCTTCCTGCTGGTCGCCTGCATCCGGCGCGAACTTCTGAATCGTCGTGAAGACGATGCCGCCCGACGACACGCTCAGCAGTTGTCGAAGATGCTCCCGGCTTTCAGCCTGCATCGGCGGCTGGCGCAGCGTCTCATGGCAGCGGGAGAAGGTGCCGAAGAGCTGGTCGTCCAGATCATTGCGGTCTGTCAGGACGACAATGGTCGGGTTCTGCAAGCGCGGATCAAGCGCCAGCCGTCCTGCGTAGAAGACCATCGTCAGGCTCTTGCCGGAACCCTGCGTGTGCCAGACGACCCCGGCGCGGCGGTCGCCCTGGCTGTCTGCTGCGGCAATCGTCGCGTCGATGGCATGGTTCACCGCGTGGAACTGGTGGTATCCGGCAATCTTCTTCACCGTACCCGTCTTCTCTTCCTCGAAGACGATGAAGTAGTGCAGGAAGTCCAGTAAACGCTGCTTGTCGAACAAACCCTCGATCACCACGCGCAACTGCGGAATGGTCGCAGGCGCGGGCTTCTCGCCCTCAATCGTGCGCCACGGCAGAAAGCGCTCCGGCGGCGAGGTCAGCGAGCCGACACGCGCCTCCATGCCATCCGAGATGCAGAGCAGCGCGTTGTGGACGTAGAGCGACGGAATCTGGTGCTTATAGGTCTGGAACTGGTCGTAGGCGGCCCAGATGGTGGCCTTCTCGTCGGTCGCGTTCTTCAGCTCGATCCCGGCGATGGGCAGGCCGTTCAGAAAGAGCAGAATGTCGGGCCGCCGCACGTGCTGGCCCTCGCGGACGGTGAACTGGTTCACGGCCACCCAGTCGTTGTTCTCCGGATTGCTGAAGTCCACCACGCGCACGGGAAAGCCGCCCAGCGTTCCGTCCGGGCGCGCAATCTCCACCGCAACGCCATCGGTCAACATCCGCCATGCGGCGCGGTTGCGCTCCAGCAGGCTCGGTCCATCCACGATGGTCAGCTTGCGCAGCGCGGCCTCGATGGCATCCTGCGAGAGCATAGGGTTCAGCCGCTGCAGCGACTGGCGCAGCCTGCGCTCCAGCACCACATCGCGAAAGTCCGGATCGGTGCGCTCGGCACCTGGCATTCCAGAGGCAATCTCCGGCCCATGCAGAATCGTCCAGCCCCTGGCCTCAAGCCATGCTATTGCGGCTTCTTCGACAACGGACTCGCCAAAACCTCTATTACTCACGGCTCCACCTCGTTCAGGGCCATAATGCGTTCTGCCGCCGCCAACACTTCATCCGGACTTTGTTCCTTTTGTTCTTCATCCTCGCTAGTCTTCTTGTCCTGTTTGTACTCAGAGAGGTACAGGCGATAAGGCTCCGGCGCAAGCTCGAAAAGCACCCGGCTTGCAAGGAAGTCCTCTTGAAAGATGCTTACAGCGGAGAACTGCTCGTCAATGAATGCATCGAACCCGGCATCGTTTTCCAACGTGAGATTGTTTGGCGACGGTGCAGACCGGTCCTGCTGATGCACTCGATGGAAGAAGCCGACTATCGTATCTGCGGCTTCGGCTGCGAGCAGAGCCTGCACGCTCTCAAGTCGCGGTCGAGGACCGTCGGAGCCGTGAGAGGCGAAGCCGCACGCATTGCGAAGCTCACACACCCCCTGAACCGCCGTTGAGAGCCCACTCAGTGTTTGTGCCAAGCTCTTGCGGGCGTCGATATTTCCCTTTTCGGAAGCCGGTAAGAACGGCAGGCTGTTCGATGCTGCCTTGAATAGCTTCGGCAATTCATCCGTCGACGCGAATGCGATGCCCCGCTCCGTCAGAATCGTCCGGCATGCGCTTTCGATGACAGTCCTTGCTAGATCGAATGCCAAAGATGGATTCTCATTGACCGCACGTTCAAGCGCCTCGACCTGTGCCGAGATGTGACCAAGTCCCGAGGCTATGGCTCCACGAGCGCCATGCATCACGAAATTTGGGGCCGGTGCTTCAGGCATTATCCTTCCCCTTCCACTCGGCCAACTCGAATCTCGCCAGAGATGAGCTGCGGCAGGAGAGCGTCTCGCATTGTTATGAGATTTTCCGTCTCACGCTCATTCGCAACGATGCGCTCATACCACGGGCGGACATACGCATCGAACTTCTTCATGACGGCCTCACTTGGCCGAACCACCTCAATCTGGCGAAAGTTCGATTTACTGATTTCTAGAAATGTCGAGCCGTTTGCCCGACTCTTGATTGTCTCCTGAGCGACTTCGGCCCAATAGAGCAGGAACAAATTGGAAACTCCATCTTTTGCCTTCATTGCAATAAAGCCCTGATTGATGGCAACCGGAATTTCTGCAACTGCTAAGTACCCAATCGGCGCTCGTGAAGACAGAAGGACAGTGCCTATAGGCAGTAGTCCTGAGCCATTTGACTCAGACCACTGTCCGAAATCCGCCGCTCTGTCTTAAGCAGAACAGGCGTCTGTAGGCTGGACAGGTCTTTCGGCGTTGTCCATGCATGAATGTCCGGAGCCCAATACTCAGGCTCCTTGGTACTTGGAGTCGTTCCGCCGATCACTTCTGTCAGAGTTCCGATCTGTTCAACAGTCCAGCCAGTAGGGATTTCTCCGATAGTCGATTCTTCGAGCGAGTCGGGGAAGAGGGCGGCGATGTCGGCGGGGAGGCCGGGGTCGCGGCCTTCGGCTTTGGCGCGGACGGGGTCGAAGTCCACAAACCACGACTGGAAGAGCGCCCGCGCCATCGCCTCCAGCGTCTCGTTCCTCTTCCGGTTCAGCTCAATCTTGTCATCCAGCGTGCCGAGGATGCGAGCGATAGCTCGCTGCTCTGAGAGCGACGGAATTGTCAGTGGGAGACGCGAAAGAATTTCCTGATTCAGCGACGGCATTGTCGCGCCATGAGCCTGTTGGATAAACCAAGCACGGTGGGTCGCGGACCCAAGCACAAACGATATAAATCGGGGTTGGATTCTATTTCGATTAAGGCGCAACCTTATGCAATCACTTCCCTGCAACCAGCCCTCTTCTTCTGGCTTGACCAAGGCTCTTCGATCAACTGCACCCTTCCTTCCAAAAACAATGTCGCCAGGCAAGAGGCGGTATCGCTCAAGCCGCAGAGCGGTCTCTTGGTCCACGCGAGGAATGTCATCCTCCACCAGCCTGTTGTCTCCAATGTTTTTTACCGCCACAACGGGTGTGCCGTCCTTCGTGTATGCCTTTGCATGAAGCATCGTGCCGAATGGACCGGTCTGCAGCTCCGCGTCGCCTCTGTCGATGAGGTCGCCCAGCGTGAAGCTGGGCCACTGTAATTCGGAATCGTCAGGAGTGATCGTACGGTTCGCATTCCCCAGACAATTCTCTGGTTGGCTTTCTGTTTGTCGTAGCCGCATTGTCTGTTTGCGTTCGCTCATTGGCTCATTTCTCCCTTGCGGACGCTCTTCGGCTTGGGTGCTCCCAGTTGCTTGATCTGCTCCACGGTTCGGTCGAAGTCGCTGACAGGCTGGCTGGTTTCGAGCTGGCGGCGCTGCTGTCGCGAGATCTCCGACTGAACTGTCAAGCATTCCTTGACAGTTGCCGGATGTGTCGGTTCGCTCGCGGTTTGAACTGGTAAGGAATCCTTACCGGTTGCACCGACGGCAAGCCGGGCATGAAGGATCAGTCCCTGATCGGAGACAACCAGGAGTGGGCCGGTGGCGGGCATCGGCAGTGAATGATCGCGATTCGGCCTTGTACCGGCGCATCCGTAGTTATTCATCCTCGTCTCCCACGTTCTCCGCCAGCTCAGCCTCAATCTCTTCGATACTTGGCAGGTTCCGCAACAGGGGTTCGGAGAGGTTTTCCAGTAGTTTGTACTCGGCCACGCCGATGGGCTTGTCGATGCCGTTCACCGCGTACTGGGCCACGAGCCGGTTCTGCTTCCGGCACAGCAGCAGACCGATGGTGGGATTGTCCTCCTCCGCCTTGACCTGTGCATCGACTACGGACAGGTAGAAGTTCAACTGGCCGATGTGCTCCGGCTTGAATGCGCCAGCCTTGATCTCGACTACGACGTAGCATTTGAGGCGGGTGTGGTAAAAGAGCAGGTCGATGAAGAACTCGTCGCCTGCGACCTCCAGCCGGAACTGTCGGCCCAGAAAGGCGAAACCCGATCCCAACTCCAACAGGAAGCGGGTGATGTGGCGGATGAGCGCGTTCTCGATCTCGCGCTCATGGGCATCATCCGCCAAGCCCAGAAAGTCAAATAGGTATGGGTCCTTGAGCGTTTCATGGGCTAGCGCTGAATCAGGCGTGGGCAGGCGCAGGGCGAAGTTGCTGATCGCCGCGCCCTGGCGCTGGTGAAGGCGGTTTTGAATGTGCTGCTCCAGCGTCAGCCGCGACCATCCCTGAGCCACGGTCTGCAAGGCATACCATTCACGCTCGGAGGGTTCCAGCCTGGTCAGCAGGGTGACGATATGGAACCAGGGCAATTGGTCAGCAGGCTGCTGACCAAATTGCACGTCCGGGCAGTGCTCGGCGAAGTAGCGCATGTACTTCAGGTTGGTGGTTGAGAAGCCTTTCATGTCCGGGAATGTCGCCTTCAGGTCGCGGGCCACGCGCTCGATCACCTTGGCACCCCATCCGAGCTGGGTTTGCCGCTGAAGAATGTCGTACCCGATTTGGTGATAGAGACGAATCAACTCGGAGTTGACGGCCAATGCCGCCCGGCTGCGCGCCGCTTGAATGCGTCCTTTGAGCGCCTCCAGCCACTCAAAGTAGCCATTGGGGATGAGCTCACTCGCCATAACCAAGCTCCTTGAGATTGGAGGCGATGGCGGCGTCGAGCTTTGCAGCCTCGGCCTGCTGCTGGCGAAGCGTGGCGGCGAGACGAGCCATCTTTTCATCAAACGGTTCGCCGTCGTCCTCGACGGCCTCGGCCCCGACGTAGCGGCCCGGCGTGAGCACATGGCCATGCTTGCGAATTTCATCGAGCGTGGCCGCCTTGCAGAACCCGGCCACGTCTTCATACTTCCCGGCTCCCTTGTCCCCGCGCCAGGCGTGGTAGGTTCCAGCGATTTTGGCTACGTCTTCATCGGTCAGCTCGCGCTGGACGCGGTTCTTGAGGACGCCGAGCTTACGCGCGTCGATGAAGAGCGTCTCGCCGCGGCGGTCGCGGAAGCGCCCATTCTTTTTGTACTTGGCGAGGAACCAGAGGCAGACGGGAATCTGCGTGGCATAGAAGAGCTGGCCCGGCAGCGCGACCATGCAATCGACAAGATCTGCTTCAATGATGGCCTTGCGAATCTCGCCCTCGCCGGACTGGTTGGACGACATGGAGCCGTTGGCCAGAACGAATCCGGCAAGCCCGGTGGGTGCGAGGTGCGCGATGAAGTGCTGCACCCAGGCGTAGTTGGCATTGCCGGCAGGCGGTACGCCATAGGCCCAGCGCTTGTCGGTTTTGAGCAGGTCACCGCGCCAGTCGCTGTCGTTGAAGGGCGGATTGGCGATGACGTAGTCGGCTTTGAGGTCGGGGTGGCGGTCGCTGTGGAAGGTGTCGCCGTGGCCGATCTGCGCGTCGATGCCACGAATCGCGAGGTTCATCTTGGCCAGACGCCAGGTGGTGTAGTTGGACTCCTGCCCGTAGATGGAGATGTCGCCGATGCGCCCACTGTGCGCCTGGATGAACTTCTCGCTCTGAACGAACATGCCGCCGGAGCCGCAGCAGGGATCGTAGACGCGGCCTTTGTAGGGGGCGAGCATCTCGACCAGCACGCGGACGACGTGCGCCGGCGTGTAGAACTGGCCTCCCTTCTTGCCCTCGGCGCTGGCGAACTGCGAGAGGAAGTACTCATAGACGCGACCGAGCATGTCTTTGGCGCGATCCGCTGGGCTGCCGAGTGCGATGTTGCTGACGAGGTTGATGAGTTGGCCGAGGCGCTGCTTGTCGAGGCCGGGGCGGGCGTAGTCCTTGGGAAGTACGCCTTGCAACGAAGGGTTATCGCGCTCGATGGCGGCCATAGCGTCATCGACCAGCTTACCGATGGTGGGCTGCGGCGCGTTGTCCTTGAGGACGGACCAGCGGCCTTCTTTGGGCACCCAGAAGATGTTTTCAGCGCGGTACTCGTCCGGGTCTTCCGGGTCAGCGCCTTCGGCGGCGAGAGCTACCAGATCAGCCCGTTTGGCCTCGAAGGCGTCAGAGATGTACTTGAGGAAGATGAGGCCGAGGACGACGTGCTTGTACTCCGCCGCATCCATATTATTGCGCAGAGCGTCAGCGGCGGCCCAGAGCTTGGCCTCAAGGCCTTCCATCGCGGAAGGATTCAGTGTTGCAGGCTTGGCCATAATGTCTCTTTGATTCGCTCTATGGTAACAAACGGGCGCCAGTGATCGGTAAAGTCAGGCTTAGAACTTTACAACGAGGTCTGCCCGCTGCCAACCTCTACGAGGTGTTCGCCAGTCAGTGCAGGTGGATGAATGACACTGCCTCTGAATCAGGCATGACTCGGCGTGTTCCCCGGCAGACATTGCGAATAATAACCGTACTCCCGTTCGGCGTAATCGCTATTCAGTTCGCAACTGCATGGCTCGTAACCCGTCCAGTCAATTGGCTCTGAGTACCGCTTCCAGGCTATCCCCAACGAGACTGCCTCCAGGAGTGAGGTTGCCAATTTTGCGTCGCAAATGCAATCAATCCGGAATCCGGACAGACACTTCAGGAACGCCTTTTTCTATACTCCGCCACGGGACCTTCAACGGGATTACTCGTTTCCCCAGCCGAGCCTTTGTCTTGGCGTAGCCTCCGTCCCAGTTTCTCCTTCCGCATTTTCGACACTGCGGAGGCTTCTCGTCGGCTCGCGCCTGCCACTCGTAACGGCAGTCGATAAAATCGCAGCGCCAAAACCGCACGGCTTTCTGGAATTCACTCATTGTCTGCTTTGACCTTTGACAATTCAGAAATCAGCTAAGGAAGGTCGGAACTCTATCTCATTTTTCATTCAAAACCGAACAGAACTTGCGCGTCCGTCTATATGTCATTATCAAGGAATTCAGGCCCCAAATGTCCAGTCCCTATAATTTTCTAGTAAACACTGAAAAATCCGCATATCGTTACTATTCTGCCGGTTCTCGCAGCTCTTAATTTCTATAAAATCGGGTGCGAAAAAAATATTCCACAAAGAAAATTTCTACACTTGGCATTAGGTACTGCTATGCGCGCCATTTATGCTTCCCCACCCCTGGTCCGTCGACCGGCATATTCACTTCGTTCAGGGGGCCGACAGCCCGGCTTGTCGTTCTTTGATGACATGCGATAAAAGATGCAGCCGGACGGCAGCACTTTTTGTGAGTAGCTGGTCACCCTGCCAAGCAGTCTGCTCGATGTTGCTTTTTGGTGCGGGAGCTTCGCGAAACAAGCCCCGAACTTTTCACGTTCAAGCCGTTCAGCTTCCTGAATGTATGTTTCTGGATTCATCATAAAGTTCTCCAGGTCTCACAATCGGCGGGGTGCAAGCGATGTGCTCTTTTCCGACGGTTGGAGGTGATATTACTTTCTTTCACTTTCTTTGATAATCACTTACCGGCATAGCCGCTTTGACACCCCTTGAAGCTCGTTGAGACTCATTGATGAACGTTGATGCCTCTCCATCAACTGTCTGGTATCAAGCTCCATAGAGAGCTGCGCGCCGCGAGCATCTGCCTTCGGCATTTTGACCCATGCCATGGTAAGTCTCCAGCCATTTATGGCCCGAGACGTATAGCTGGGCATGCCAGGCGGCCGTGCGGGTTGTGTGGGGCCGATACCGCAGTCTCGCAATCCCTACCATCTGCACGTCGGGAAGGGTGACAATCACCGGACAAAGATGCCGGTATCCGCTATTTTCGGCCCGCTCCAACGCCGACTCAATACACATTTCGCGCGCAGCTGAGTCGGCGGCGTAGGCTATTTCCCTTTCAAGCGGGTCTTCGTCGCTGCCGCCGGTACCGTAGGGATGGATAGATTCGGCCGACATCGAACTGTTTTCAACTATATGTGGCACGAAGGTCAACAGGCCCATCTGCTCAAGTAGGGCGACACTTTCCCACACTGGCGATGGCGCGTCAGCTTGGCGGGGCTCCAGGTGCTGATGGGGTGCAAAAAGGCCCTCCCACGAGAGACTTTTTGTTTCAGGCAGAAATCCCCAAATGACATGAGCTCCGTATTCTCCTATTTTTTTGCGCTGATATCGCATCCGAATTAGCTCTGGGCGGATCCCGCCGTAATCGCGTAGGTTATGGGCTTCATAGAACTCCACAAACAGGCGCAACGCCAAGAGGTTACCAGCACTACGCAGTCGTTGCAGCGGTGATGCTTCGTGTCCGGCACCCATCACTATGCTGTTCGGGAGCCATATTTTTGCGGACTCGACAATAATGGCTTCGAGGGTACTCGCGTTTCCGTTCAGCGACGCGGCGTCGTATGGAGTGAGGTCATAGCGTGGCCGCTGTGATGTATAACCGTCTGCCGGTTGGATTAGCCCATTGGCGATCAGATTAGCTATCGCCCTCTTGGCTTGCTCCCAACTGATCCCTGCATATGTTCGCAAGGCTTGGGTCGACCACCTGGTCTGTACGTTGTCTCGCCCCGTTCCACACGCAAGCACCAAATATGCGACAGCTTCGTTCATGCCGAGGGCACACAATTTTGACCATATTCCGCGATCAACACGGAAAAAGGATCCCCGCCCGGTGCTCATGCCGACTCCTTTGGGCGGTTGCTCAACCGCGGCCGCTCGGATTCGCGGATGATGCGATCCAGCTCTTGCCGAGAGATCATCAGCCGGCTGCCGAATTTGTGCGACGCGATCCGGCCAGCATAGGCCCAGGATCTAAGGGTCCATACGGAGACATTCAGCCGTTCTGCGCCCTGCTGGACGGTAAGGAATTGGTGCTGGTTGATGGTTTGCATAGCACGGATAATGCAGCAAAGATTTCATCGGATCTACGCTAGTTTGGTTCATTTAGTATATGCTAAGTGCATCACTTTATGCATGGTGCTGCTTTGGGCGGGATAGGGAAGAAAGAAGAGGTTGTCGGAGCAGTTGTGAATCTACTCAACCTCCGGGTGGAGGAGACTGCCCTCATGTTTATTCGCCTGTCTCCCGAGGGTTTTGGCGCTTCGGAGTCACTGGCGCAAGCGGGGGCCGCATTTCACAAAACTCTTCATCGCGCTTTCGATCAATGGATTGCAAGCGGCAAATCCGGAATGGATAAAACAGTGGAGGCGCCATTCGACAGGAGCGTGAGCACTGTTCCTGCTGGTTATTCACAGCCACTTTCTGATGACCTGAATGACTGGTTGGTGCGGAACGGGCTGCCACAATCAGTGGATGCAAGCGGCCAGCGAGTAAATCCAGAACCCTTCGTAGATTTCCGGAAGCTCAAGGGCGCTCCCCGATTGACTGGCCGGGACTTTGCCCTCTTCTGGTTCTTGCACTTCATGGAATCACCTTTCCGCTACCAGTTGGCGCGTTGCAGCAATCCAGACTGCGGAGCGTATTTTGCCTATGGCCGCAAGCCTCGGCGCTTGATTAAACGGGGTGCATACTGCGCGAACTGCAAGGGTAATGGAGCGGCGCTCCGGCGTGACTTGAGCCGGAGCCGTAAGATGTCCTTCCTGCTTGATGCGGCTGCCAAGGCCTGGGCTGAGTGGAAGCAATCAAGGCAAAATCCAGATCGGAGTGAATGGGTCGCTCGGCAGGTGAACAAGCGATGCAGGACGGAAATCCGACGCAGGTGGGTTACTCAGCACATAAAAGAGATTCTGGAGAGAGTGGAGGCGCAAGGCGATGCCAAAGGCTAGAGAGCGGGACGGAGTATTTCAGCGTAAAGACCGTGGCGGCTGGTGGATTTCCTATATCGACGCCTCCGGCCAGCGTCGTAAGGAAAAAGTAGTTGCACATACGCGGACGCAAGCTCTCAAGGTGCTCTCAGCCGTCAAAACACGCACTGAGCGCGATAAGGTGCTCGGAGTCAAAGCAGCATCCGAGATCACCACAACGGAACTGCTGGCGCGCTTTAAGCGCCATCAGAAAACGCGCCTGCGTTCCACCACGTTCGAGCGGTTAGAGGGGATTCTGAAAACGTTAAAGGCGAATCTGCCAGAACTGGCCAAGGAAATAACCCGGAAGACGGTTGCGGACTTTATCTCGAAACGAGCAGAAACGGTATCGGCGGGGACGATTCAGAAGGAAGTGACCACCCTCAAGCACGCTCTTAAGCTGGCGGTGGAGTGGGAATTATTGCAACGCAATGTCGCCCAAGGGGCGAAGATGCCGAAGGCTCCAGAAGGGCGTACACGCTATCTCTCGCCATCGGAGTTGAAGACGGCTCTCGAGGCCGCACCGGAATGGATGCGGCTTCCGCTGGCGCTCGCTGCCTTCACAGGAATGCGCCGCGGAGAACTGCTCTCGCTCCGCTGGACGGATGTTGACTTGGAAAACCGCAGACTCTACCTGCGAGAAACAAAGAATGGCAGCCTTCGCGTGCTTCCTTTGAATGAACTGGCCTTTCGGCTGTTGGCAAATCTTCCGCAAAGCACACCAGGTGATCTTGTACTCGATGGCTTGGACGGACAAAAACTCAGCGTTTACACGCGTAGGCTGTTTCAGGGACTTGGGATTCAGGATGCGTCCTTCCATTCCCTCCGGCACACGGCAGCAAGCTGGCTGGTGATGGGCGGCGTAGACCTGTACGCGGTGGGCCAATTGCTCGGACATCGCACTCCACGCATGACACAGCGATATGCGCATCTTTCGCCGTCCTACATGGCGGGAGCCGTCGGGAAATTGGACACAGTTTTTGAAGGGGTGATGCCGGAACGTGCAGTAGATTCCTCTACGTTCGTCCCCGTAGAGTCCCCGCAACTTGTAGGAGTAACGGCTGTCATGTCTAAGTTGTTGAATTAATTGGCGTCCCCGACGGGATTTGAACCCGTGTTATCGCCGTGAAAGTCTCCAGAACTGAGGTAACTTGTTGACTCTAGTGGGACGGGTGGCTCCCTCAGTCCCTCTTTAGCCCTCTCGGCGCACAGTATTGGACGTCAATTGGACGGCAATGTCGATGCGCTGTCACGCCACTTCTCACCATCCCGCTGGCTTGGCAAACGTGCCCTTCCGGTCGATCAGCGTCCGCGGAAACTGGCTGGAAGCGAGATCTCCCTGCCGGATGCGCTTGATGAAGGTCGCATACTGGCGGAGTTCCCGGCTGTGAAATTGATGCGGGTTGAGGACTCCGACCGGCAGCCCAATCTCCTGGGCGACGATGCGTACCGGCTCCGCCAGATCGGAGTCGTTTGTGATGAGAACCGCCACCTCGAACCGTTTCGTGTAGGCGTCCCGCAACAGGTGGGACGCGAGATTCACATCCGAGCCCTTCTCCTCTGTCTTGTCCACCCATACCTTCTGCGCAGGCGTGACGTCGGTTAAATACATCGGAACCGAATGCGTCAGGAAGTGCCCGTACTTGATGTGCAGGTTCGGAACCGTTTTGAGCGCCCGAATATAGAGACCTTGATCGTGGGCCGAGGAGGGGTTGTACGTCCTCGAACTGACGCGCGCCGTGAAGTAGTGCAGTTCCTGGATTGTGTCTTCGGGGAGCAAAGTTTGCGCGAGCTTGCCCAGATCCAGCCATTTGTAGGGAGTCCGCTTCAGGGCACCGTAATAGAGATTGAATCCATCGACATAAATGTTTACGATCGCCACTGCCCCCTCCTCAATTCTCGACCTTGACACAGAAGGGTGTACCTGTAGAATTGTAGTAGAAACTCCCCCTGCCCCTCGGTGGGCAGGAAGCGAGGCCAGCCTGCAAGGGCTGGCCTCAGTGTTTTCGGGGAAGTAGTGCTTTCAGCGTCAACTTGCCCTTTCCTGTGCCCGACCGATATACCGGTCTGTCGCATTGTCGGCGGGATTCAGGTGCTGAAAAGACGGCCTTGCGGTCGGAGATTCCGTCCGAGGGGGCTCTGAGTAATCCGCACTCCATGTCATGAGTATCTGCAGGAGGCGCGAGACAGCTTGGCCACGCGAATTCGATAGCGAGTATTCGACATGCGGTACTTTCCCGCTCAGGTCGGTGCGAACGATCAGCCCATCCCGTTCCATCTGGCGGAGGTGCTGGGTCAGCATCTTCTTCGACGCCTGCGGGAAGAGTCGGCGAAGTTCGCCGGGCCGCGTCGGCCCTTGCTGAAGCCGACAAAGAATGCCAATCTTCCATTTTCCCTGAAGCAACGCCAGCGCAAATCGGATCGCGGCTTGTTCCTGAGCTGAAAACTGGCGGCCTTCCGAAATTGCATGGTGTGTGGGTTGCGACGGACGGAGACGGCTCAGTCCACGACCCATTGCGGCTGTGGGGATATGCCTGTAGCCGACTTTAGTCCCATCGGAATTGTCCTCAACCGCCGTTCTCGCCACACAACACCGCCGCTATTCGACATGGGCGGACTTGCTCACTGCCTCGCCGGAGTCAATCCCTGAGAGGCGTGTTCCGTAATTACTAAAGGCATCTACAGAAGCGACTTGGGGCATGGAAATTGGAATTGTTTTCATCGCGGCGGCAAACTCCTCGCCTATACTTCTGGATAACTGGTGGTCAATCCCCCTCGGGCAGATGCTCGCCTATGCCGCCAAATGGTCCTCGCTGGCAAGATCGGACGTGGAGTTGGGCCTATTCGACCGGGCATCCAGCTTCTGATCGGGTGCTGGAGGCCGCTGCCCAGGTAGCGTGGCCTTACGCTCTCCTTTGCGCCTGGACCTACCTGAACGACCACGATGCCGCGCACGACCTCATGGATCATGCTGTCCACAATGCGGCTGATTACCTCGGACGACACCCGAATGCACCTCAAGACAAATTGACGGCGCGTGTGAAGAGCGTCCTTCGCCGTCGTGCGAAACAACTTGCGGCGAAGCGCAGCCGCGAGCTTTTGCATGGCTCGCTTGACGATTTGGAGCCGGTGTACGCTGAACGGCCTGAGATAGAGCAGCGCGTATATGCTAGGGAGCTATTAGCGCGACTGTCCCCGTTTGCCAACTCGATTGTTCATTGGCGCTGGCTAGGATATTCGTGGCGGGAGATCGCGAAGCAATTGGATATGGACCACACGGCGGTACGCCGCGCATACTTTCGGGAGTTAGAATCGGTTCTTCAGAACCTCTCCCGGTCTGGAGATTCTCCACGATGCGAGTGAATCTGCGGTGGCCCTCACGAGCCGAGGACCGTTTTGAGAAATGGATCGAGCAACGTCATCAAGAGCGGGTGCTCGCAGGTGAGACGACACCGCGAGGTCCCTGCCCTGACGAAGCCTTCCTGCGCGACCTGGCCCGCAAGTCCAAACGGATCGCACTCTCCGATCCGCGAGTCGATCACGCCGCAACCTGTCCTGTCTGTATGCGTCGTCTATTGACGATGCGGCGCGAGCATCAGTCGCGGCGGCAAAAGCTGGTGTTCGTAACCACTGTTGCGACGTGTGTCGTCATTGCAGCGGTCATCACGGTTGCTCGACACGAGATGGAGAAGCGTTCGTTGGCCGCAAATAGCGCAGTGGTCGCCGAAACGGTCAATCTGTGGGATGCTGGCGCATTTCGAGGCCAGCAGCCGGGCCAATTGCAGTCCGTCACGCTGCCTGCCGCTCGTGTTCGGCTAACGATCATCCTGCCACGCTTCAGTTCCCCTGGCCAATATGTCGTGGCCGTCACGCATGGTCCAGATGGAAGCGGATTAGTTACCGAGGCCGCCACTCTCGCCAACAATCGAGGACAGCAGGAAACGCTATCGGTCAATCTCGATTTACGGCGTGCCCATGCCGGACAATACTACCTATCGACGACGCATGAGCAGGATCAGGCGTCGTACTACTATCCGCTTCAGATCAGGTAGCCACGCATTTTCGTTGATAGATTATGAGATATGGGACATCGATGAGCCCACTGTCCTGTTACCCTCATTTGAGCCCCCGGACCGTCAGCCCGCAACGTTCCGTGGCACTTCCCGCTCGCAGCCTCGTAGAGGAGAACCATTGATCAGTGCATAGGGCATGTCCATGTTCCTCTTGTCTTTGAATTTCGCATTCGAGGCGTCGGCCGAGGGATTGCAGAATTGAGCTTGCGTTTCCGGGCGCGTCGATCCCTAGCAGAGGGCACCCAGCAAAACCGGACGACAAGGAAATAAGAACTGCGAATCCGAGAAGTAGTCCTCACGCGCAAGCACCTGTCCCGCCGCTGTACTCCAATCCAAATTTACAGGCGTTTTGAACGCATTGCGTCGGCCCAGGATGCGTCCAGGCCTTACGCATCTGCCGCAAGTATGTCACCAGTGCGCCGAGTGTTGCTATCCAGAATGGCACCAATGTGCGGCATCACGCACATTGTTCGCTGCGTTCAGGACCTTGGCGAGGACGACAAAGGCATCTTCACCAGCCCGCTGTACATGCGCGCCAAAGATGCCTATTGGCTGATGCCGTTGGGCGCTCCTACGGGACTGGCGTTTGCCAAATACTTGGGGCGAAGAGCGTGAATCCTGCAAGAAGACAAAATAGGCGCATGAGTATACCCAATCTATCGGGTGCAGGCGGGATGCCGGGATTCTCGTATGCACCCCGCCTGTTTTCCGAGATCCGGTCCATCTTACCTCGCAAAGAACGCAAAATTGAGACGTTGATCGACGTTTTCCACCTCAACGATGAATCTGCAATATCGGATCAGCAGGATCGAGTTGCAGGGTGTGAACTCGTGGATGACTTCACGGCTCGATACTCCAGCCATATAAACCAGATCACAATCAGGTCGATAACGGAGAGAGCAATCAGACCGACACTTCCAGTCAAGGCGAAGCGATAGATTTGATACACGACAAATCCTCCGAAAACAAGGATGGCAACCGGGTAAGCCCAAAGTTTGTTCCTCAGCAGCGCAACCACGACGAGAATTTTGACGATGCCGTGCCCAAGCAGGTAGATGGCCATGAAATGTTCGCTGGCGAGCGAGAAATGACTCGCAGCATGGCTAAGATGATTGGCAACGAAATCGTGAGGATCTTCGGCGATCTCGTCCTGCGTCAGCAGGCCGATCATGCGAACGATCCATCCCGGCCTGACCACCCATAGACCAATGCCGTCAACAATCTCCAGGGCAGCGTCGAACCCCTTCAGCCAGACGCTGACGCGGAACAGAAGCTCTCGAAGATAGGTTGGAAGCTGTCTCATGTACTCCGCATTCCGAACGTTGCATGATGCCGTGAATCGAAGTCCCTGCGATGAGGCCGATCGCGCGGCGGGACCTCATGGGGCCGCGAACGGCAGGCCCAACAGGGTTCTCAATGCAGACTGCGCGTTGTCGAGCGAGGTGCGCAGGTGAATTGCTTCCGCCTGCTTCGACAGGAGATCGGATTGCACGCTCACATAAAGACCTGCGTTCAGATTGTTTTGTCGATAGCTTCGTTCGGCCGCTGCGGCCGTCTTCGCCAGGACGGGCAACTGCGCGTCGAGGTCCTGCAGTTGCGCCGCCATGATTCGGGTTGCCTTCCAGACTTGGTCGGCCTGGCTCGCCGCGGCGTCCAGTTGCGCCTGATAGGTTTCCCTAAGTGCCTCGCGAGTAGCTTGCTGAATGGCAATCTGACCTCGATTGCGATTGAAAATAGGCAGCGTGAGCGTAACCTCCGGTCCAAAGGCATTCACGCCCTCGATGGGATCGCGTTCCAAGTTTACGCCCGCGGTGAGCGATGGAAATTGAGCGAGAATCGCCTTTCGCAGGTTTTCTTCCTGACTGTGGTATCCGGCCGCAAGCGCCAGCAGATCGGTACGTTTGTGAGAGAGCGCTGCGAGCGCCTCATCGAACTGGCCCTTTGTCAATGGCGGGAGATGAGTTGGACCGACCAGGTGAAGCTGGACATCGGGCTGGAGTCCAAGCAGCTCGTTGAGTTGATGCTCTGTAAGGTTGACTTCGGTTTGGAGCTGCCGGAGAGTGGCATCCGCATCAGTGACCAGGATCAGGTCCGCGGAAGTAATACCCGCAGTTTCATCCCCACGCTCCATCGCGGCTTGGTCGCGGCGGTACCGATCCAGAAGTAAAACCTGGTTTGCCTGCACAACATCCTGAAGCTGTTTGTTAGAGCGAACCTGGATGAACAACTCCCGTGCTCTCTCGGCGACCTGGATCTCCTGCCACAGGATATTCAGATTCACCTGCTTTTGCGCTGCTCGCGCTGCCGCCTTGGCCGCACCACGCGTAATCATGGCTTGAATATCCTGGGTCAGGCTGATAGCGCCTCCGTAGTTCAGCGCGGAGGTCGCATAGCCGGCACCGAATTGCGGGTCTGGCAATAATCCAGCTTCCAGCAATTGGGCGCTGGCGACGCCAGCTTGCAGACGTGCGGCCTTCAAGTCGGGATTGTTGAAGACCGCGAGCATGACAACGGTTGTCTCGTCCAAACCGCTCGGCGAAATGGGGTGCGGTGGAAGTCCGGGCAGGAAGAACTGGCGTGAGGGTACTGTCAGCTCTGGAGCACTCGCGAGATTGGGTGCTGTCGGCAAGGGGTGTGGACGATAGCTAGCGCAACCCGACAGCATCAGACCGAGAAGGCATGCCGCGAGCTCGCGCCAATGGGGACAAAACGATCTTTTCATGCCCGACTCTCCTTCGCGATTTGCTTGCGCCGCATGTGCAGGTAGAGTGCCGGAAGAAGATTGGTGCTGAGCATGGCGCTCCACAGGATGCCGCCGAGGATCACGGCGGCCAGGCCTTGCTCGGGGGCCGCTCCCTGTCCCCAGCCCAGAGCAGTGGGCAACATGCCCAGAATGGCGGTCAGAGTCGTCAGCGCGATGGGACGGAAACGCACATGGATGGCTTCCCGGACGGCTTCCTCCGGCGGCATCCCTTCCGCTTCGTTTCGGCGCGTGCGATAGAGCAAGACGATACCGTGATTGAGGCCAATTCCCACCAGAGTCAGAAAGGCGATCAGGCCGATCGCGTTCAGTCCAACACCGCTGACCAGCAGAGCGACGGCCCCGCCGGTGAACGCGAGCGGGATTTGCAGCAGCAGCAATCCCGGCGCCAGCAGTCCGTCGAACTGCAGGATCATAATGGCAACCATCAGCACAAAGGCTGCGATGGCCGCCGCTCCCAGGCCGAGCGCCGCGCTCTCCAGTTGCGGATACAGGCCGCCGAAGGCGAATCGATATCCGGGCGGCATATGCAAAGCTGCGAGCGCCTTGCGGGCCGATGAAATTGTGCTTCCCAGTGGGCCTGTCGGCGTGGCGAGAATCTCGAGCGATCGTGCCCCATGAATGTGGCGGATCTGATTCGGTGTGGGAACCATCCGGATGTCGGCCAGTTGCCCCAGCGCAGTCCACGCGTCGGTGCGAATCGGTAATCGTTCGAGCGCGGCGATGGATCGATCGGGAGCGTCGGCAAGTCGAAGGTAGAGCGCGAGTGGAACGTTACCCTCCGGTACCTCAGCCACTACTTCTCCGTTCAGCAACGGAGTAGTCTGCGCATAGAGTTGCGCCGGCGTCATGTGCCGTGCAGCAAGCGCGTCCGCTCTTGGTGTGATTTGCAATTCGGTGATCAGATATCCGTCATTGTTGAAGATGCCGGTGAGCGCATGGATTGGCCGGAGCCGCCGAACAATCTGCTCGCTGAGGTTGCGCAATTCATCGACGCTGCTTCCGAAGACATCGATAACAAAGGGCTGCGGAAGGCCGGAAAGGCTTTCGCCGACACGCTCGATGGTGGGTGTATCGATGGACAACTGGATGCCACCGGTATGACTTTCCTTCAGGAGCCTGTTACTGATGCTGTCGAGGCTATTCATGTTCACGTCAGGCTTGAGAGTGATCTGAATTTCCCCGGCGTAGGCCGGCTCGGTATAAATTCCTGTCGAGGGTGAGCCGATGCGAACAAATACGTGATCTACGGCCGGGTCAGCCTGCATGCGCCGTGTCATGCTCATGACCGCGCTCTCCGTTTCCAGCATGGAACTGCCGGGCGGGAGAGTGAAGCTTTCGAGCAACACCCCTTCGTTGGGCAGCGGCAGGAAATTGATTGGCACCAGAAGCAGCCCAGCCAGACTCAGCACCAGCAAAACGGCACATGTGGCCAGACTGAGTTTGGGAAATCGCGCAACCACCTGGAAGAGCCGTTCATTCTGTCTTCGCAGAGAATCGAGTGCCTTGCCCGCGGTGGTTGGAACGGTACGAGCTTTCGCCTTGAGAAAGCCCAGGCTCAGAGGAATCAGACTGATCGAAATCAGCAGCGATGCAAGAAGCGAGAGCGCCATCGCCAACGCAAAGGGAATAAAGAAGAGTCCGGCGAGACCGCCGACAAAGAGCAAAGGAACGAACACAGACACGGTGGTGAGCGTTCCGGTAATATCGGGGCCCACAATGTCCCGCAGGCCGCGCGCGATCCCGGGCCAGTGTTCGTCTCCCTGTTCCCAGCGGTGGTAGATGCTCTCGAGCACGATAATCCCGTCGTCGCTCAGCAATCCGACCGCGATCGTCAGAGCGCCCAGGGTCATCAGGTTGAGGCTCTGGCCGGTTGCATACAAGCCGGCGATGCCGAGCAGCACGGACAAAGGAATACTGAGCGCCAGAATCCAGATCCCTCGCCCGCCGCCGAGAACCCAGACTAGGACCGCGATGGCGAGCACGCCGCCAATGAGCAGATTCCTTCCCAGGTCTGCTCCGACGCTGTGAACCAGATGCCCCTGATCGTAGATGCTGATCCACTTTACGCCGGCCGGCAATTGCTTCAGGTTTTCAGACAGCGTTCTTTGCACACTCTGGTCTACAGGTATCGTGGATGCACCGGGCTGTTTAAAGACAACCAGCGCGACACTGGGACGGCGATCCAGTAACGCGGCGTTCAGAGTGGGTATGGGCGCCCGGACGATCCGCGCCAGATTGTGCAAATGAATTGGCCCGTTGGGGCCGGTCACCGGAATCTGTTCCAGTTCCCGAATATGGGTCGGCAGACTGCGAATCTCGATAAAGAGGTCCTGATGTCCCTGCGTCACATAGCCGCCAGGATCAAGGACAACCTGCTGCTGAAGCGTACTGAGTAAGGAAGTGATGGAGACTCCGTACCTGTACATCGCCGCAAGGTCCGGCTGGACCCACAGTGCCTCCTGTCCTGCTCCATATACCTCAACCCGATAAACGCCGGGCAGCGCGCGAAGGGCAGGAACGATATTCGCGAGGACCGTTCGCTGGACATTTGCCGGGGCGTCTTCGGCGGGAATCTCCAGGCTGTAGTCCGCCACTTCGTTGATCCCGGTGCCCATGATCTCAGCGAATGGATTCGCGGAAGCTGGAATTTCCGCGTGCGCGCGATCAATGGCACCATTGACCGCCATCAGGTCTTGCTGCGGGTCGGTGCCTTCGCGGAAGCGAATATCGGTCTCGACGGTCCCATTCCCCATGCTGGAGCGCACATCCACCAGATTGGGCAGGGACATCACCTCGCCTTCAATCGGCCAGGTGATCTGCGATTCCAGTTCCGAGGCGGTCGATCCGGCCTGGTGCGTGATGATGCTGATCTCCGGAAAGTTGAACCGTGGCAGGACTTCGACTGGAATTTTCCAGAAGGCATACAGCCCGTAGAGAACCAGAGAGCTATAGATAAGGATCCACAGCAAAGGCTGCATCAGCAAACGGCGGAATGTGTTTTTCTCTTCCACGGGTATCAGTCCGGAATCTGGTACTGTTCGGAAATACCTGAGTGAAAGAGCAGGTAGGCATTATTGACGACGACCTTCATGCCCGGCGCAAGCCCGCTCTCGAGAAAGGTCTCCCAGCCTTCGGTCGGACCCGGCACGACTGCTTGGGGACGATCTCCCTTGGCGGTGTGGACCATCACCCACCATTTGCCCTGATTCAGAATGAGCGCTCGCGTCGGAACGGCGATTAGCCGGCGCGACGGCATGTCAAGGGTGACCGTGCCGGCCTCGCCGCTGAGCCATGTGGTTCTGGCCTGGAGAGGAAGCAAGGCGACGGATTCGCCGCCGCCGGCCGCGAGCGTTCCGGGAACCGAACTGACTCGGACAGGAATCGGTTTGCCTCCATCTGTCGGCGCAAATCGGCCCGTCATACCAACTCGGATCGCCGTTAGGTCGGCACCGTAGTAGACCGCCCTGAGCCATAAGCGGTTGGTCGGCTGCAATGTGAGAATCGTCTGGCCGGCGGTTACCAATTGGCCGTCTGCGCTGTTGAGCGCAAGCACAATACCGTCGTCCGGCGCCGACAACGTCATCAACTGACGCACCGCACTAAGCCTGGATTGCGCGTTATCCAAAGCCGTTTGCGCCTGAGCTTCAGCCGCTTCAGCCTGATGGACTGCCTGCCGGGTGCTGAGGTGAGAAGGCAGTTGTTGGCGTTCGATGGCCAGCGACTTCTGAGTGGCATCGAGCTGAGACCGGGCGCTGCGAACATCGGCCTCCCCCTGCATTAGCAAGGTTTGTATGCCGGGGCCGCTCAGCCGAGCCAATTCTTCTCCGGTGCGGACATGCACACCGGGGAGAACCTTTAGCCCCTTAACTACGCCGGTTTCCGCAGCGTCTAACGGCAGGAGACCGATGGGCTCGACCTGAGCATATGCAACCAGGTGAGGGGTGACAGCGTGAAGCTGCACGGCAACGGCGTCCGCATCGGGTGCCTGACCGGCAGCAGCCGTAGCAGCAGTAATCAACGCAACCGCCGCTGCTGCCGGTATGCTTCTGAGCAACGAGCCGAGGGCTGATGGCCGCCGCATACTGCAATGGAATGGAATGTTGGTTGTCATCCTTCAGCACCTGTCGCAATGCGAATCAATGTGTCGCGCAAGCATCCGGGCACGTAAGAACGACCGTGCACAGCGGATAGAGACCGCAATCAGACACAGGGGTACTAAGGATGGCTAAATTCTGAGTGGCAGGGGCAACTCGGAGGTCAGGGCACAGAGGGGCTTCTGAGATACAACCAGGCCAAGGACGATCGTCTGCGATGGTTGCAGCACCGAGCACACCATGCTGAGCCAGAGCCAGCGCAGGGACTTCAAGAGTGAGAGTCCTGCACAAGCAACCATAAGCATGATCACCAGAATGCCATGGGGGCCGAGATGCCTGAGACTGTCGAGGTGATCATGGCATTCCCATAGCGGATTCACGATGACCGTGACCGCGAGAGTAAGCAGCAGGCACGCAATGATCCTCTGGACCCAGGAAGGTCTGTCCGGTGCATCACTTCGTAAGGTGCGGCCATCGCCCATTGCTGAGTCAAAGAATAATATATCGGGGTTTGAATTTCCAAGTTCCCCGAGGTCGGAGCGTGTGGTCGCCAGGAGTGAGATCAGGCTATTCGGCGGACTCGCCTACAAATCAACGGGTACGATTCGCATCGGTACCGGGAAACGCCCAGATCGACTGGAGTTTACCGGAATGATGGGAAATCGCCATAAGCGGCCAATCGGTTCCACTTCTGACTGTGTGTCCGTCAGCGCCAAATTTGTGAACCTGCTTGTCCCGAGGCCGCATGAATCCTGCGCTGACAGCACGGAGCCGCGCTGAACGGGAACATGCTCTGGCTGGCGGGCTTGCAGTAAGAAAAATTCAGCTGAAGAATAATAAACCACCTCTGTCAGCCGCGCTGCATCTGGCGATTCATCATTGCCATCTGGCAAAGACATTGGCCGCTTATCTCCGCCGAGGCACTCATTGATGCATGGACTTCATAACAGCCACGCTGCGAATATGGTTAATTGCGTGCTCAAGCTGTTGATCGCGTCCGCCCCGTCGATCACGCCAGTCAAACTCAACCATCTGATCGGGAACGATAGGATCTCCTTCCAGAACCGTTCCTTCCCACGTGTAATAGGCTCCGGTGGGCAGCGCCAATCGAAAGCCCTTGCCGACTTTGACGGAGGTCGCGGAGAGAAGCCGTCCGGCGGTCTTCTCACCAATGATCGTGGCGAGTTGGTTTTCGCGCGCGAACGCGACGATCATTTCGGCGGCGCTCGCAGTGTGTCGGTTGACAAGCAGAACGACCCGTCCATGAAACGGCTTTTTGCCCAGCCCTTCAGACTGAAGCACGATCGGCTTTTTGGCCAGCATCGCGGGTGCAAATTTTAGAGCAAGCGGCCAGAGGGCCTTGGTGGATGCGGGTATACGTGAGAATCGGGGAAAGGTGAGCTTTGCCGATTCAAGGTTCTTTGTGACTCGCCGCCTGTCCAGTGCAAAGCCCACCGGGATTTTCTCCGGAGTCAGCAGGCTCATGACGCGCAGCGCGCCGATTCCACCGCCCGTATTCCCGCGCAGGTCGATTATCAGGCGCTCGATCGCGCCCAGTTTTTCTATCGCATCGGAGATTTGATTTGCCACTTCGACGCCCACCATGCCGGGAAACATTGCAACCTTCAGATATCCCAGTCCACCGCCCATGTGGCGGGTCTCAACGAGCGTTGGTTGAATGAAGTGGAGCTTCTTGCCTTTCGGACGAGCTACATCGACGGACGTGGTGCGTCGCTGCTCGTCATTGCCGACGATTTCAATGCTGGTCTGCTTGCCCATGACAAAAATGGGATGCTCAGGCGGAGTGATCTCCCGGCCATCGACGCCAAGCAGGATATCTCCGGGCGCGATGCCGGCAATGTTCGCAGCCCCACCGGAGTGGACATCCTGAAAGATCCAGCGCTTCCCATAGGGCGTGTCATCGGCAAGATAAGTCGCACTGAGCGCGGCGCGGCTGGACGCTCTGCGCGCGCTGCGGTGAAAAAAACCCAGGTGGGAAGTGTGCAATTCCGTCAACAGATCACTCACTGCCTGCTCAAAGGTGTCCGTTGTTACCGACCCTTCAATGAGAGGTCTGTGGCGCTCCACCGCCATCCGCCAGTCTTCTTTCAATTTCTCCGGCGAATAGAACCGTTTCTGCAAAGCATGGAGCACATTTTCGAGAATGACATGCCGGTCCTTTGCGGAGAGTTGAATGGGCACGGCGGTCTTTAAGGCCGAATTCGTCGTCATTGATTGCTCCTGACCGGAGTTTCCGTCCTCGACCTATGGAAGAGGCTGCCGCTCGGCTCGCCTACCAGCTCGAATCCGGCCCAGTAGTATGGCGGCACGCCGGAGTGCAGCATATCGAGCTGTGCTCGCCGCAGGGCCTCGGCCTTTCCTTCGTTATGGCTAAGGTGCTGGTAGAAGTCCATCATGAGCTGCGCGGTAGCACGATCTTCCACCTCCCAAAACGTGGAGACGACGCTCTGCGCTCCCGCTTCGATGAAGGCGTTGACGATATTCGCAACGCCTTCTTCGCCCACCGGCCCGACGCCGGTATTGCAGGCCGACAGCGTTACCAGGCTGGCATTCAAAGGCAGTCGCCGAATTTCGCGCACCTGGAGAAGTCCGTCATCCAAAGGCGGAGACTCCGGCGCGAAGACAAGAGCCGAGCGGTCCGGGAATTCGGAATCGGCATATCCGTGCAGAGCAAGGTGGATAACGTTGTATTGGTTGAGCGGCAGACGCTTGAAGTCCGTCTCGGTGGCGTGATCGCCCAGCAGGATGGTGCCGGGTTTGGGAAGATCGGTGGCGATGGTCTCTACTTCATTCCGGCTTTCAGGCAGAGCAACCAATTCCTGCCGCTCCGGCCCGGACACCGTCCTGCGAATGGCAGCAATCAAAGTTGTCGAGGGCGGCTTGGATGTCCAGGCAGCCACGCCCAGATACGGCAGGTCGTCTCTCATCGTCTGGTCGGCGCGGTGTCTTAGCATATCGAGCACGGTTCCTGATGGCACCACTGAAACCAGATGAGAAGCGAGGACGAACTGCCCGGTATTTGCCAGCGCGGAGAACGGAAGAAGATGCAGTTTCCCGTCAGGAACCACAATCAGCGCCTGCGTTTCTTTGAACTCCGGCATGCCACCAAGCAGTCCGTTGAACAGAGACTGAGCCAGTGGTAGGTCGGTCTTTTGCTGAATGAGTTCGGATCGATACAGCGTCGCCTCCTGCTCCAGTTCTGTCTTCGGCGGCAGAGTGTAGCGATGAACCGCGCATTGTGTAATGGCGAGCGCATAGGAGTGCGGATCGGCAAGCACATACTCGATGAGGAGTTCCGACGGTCGCAGGTCGTGCTGCAATTCGTAGAGCGGGACAGGCGTGGGCGGTACGTCCATCGCCGATGCTCCCCCGGTGAGTTGCTGTTCCGTGGTGTAAATGGCTGCGAGGATATTGCTTCTCGCCTCTGGATCGTTGGTGTTGAGTAGCTGGACATCTAGCTTCGTAAGGCGGGCCTCCCCGGCGTCCTGCTCGCCCGGTGCGACCACCTCGCGGTGGGCAAGAGCCTGCACCTCCACACGCCCGCGCGCACGCTCGATGGCGCGGAACGCATCTGTCATCTGGCCCTGATCGGTGAGCGATGCAAAATATCCCGCATAGACCATGCTTAGGTCACTGAGCAACTGCCGCTCGACCATTGGGGTTGGAGCCTTACTCAATAGCGCATCCAGCAGGTCCTCGCTTTTGTCATAAAGATCATTGGACGCCTTGACGTTCCCAAGCCTCTCCATGATCTCCGCTTTGATGGCAAGATTCCTGGGCATAAAGTACAGCTCATCCGGAATGTTCCGGTTGGCGTCGATGGCTTGGTTGATTGCCGTCAATGCAGATTGCAAATCTCCCTGATGGAGATAGGCTTGTGCCAAAAGCCCGTCCACCTGCGTCAATCCACGCCAGTACGAGAGCTTCTTTGCATTGGTGGCTGACTGTTCGAGGTCGGAGATCGCCTGACTCCAGTCGCCCATTCGCTCATCAACGTCGGCCCGTGTCTGGTAAAGCTCATAGAGGTGTCCGGCAAGATGATAGGCGGATACCTTCTGCATTTCTTCTGCGGCGAGTGCCAGTGCTTGCTTGTTGTCGCCGATACCGCTCAGCGCTTCGATCTTGGCGGTGGTCGCGATGGTGGGATACGCCGCTCCGTGCGTCTTCGCGGCTACCTTGATCGCCTCATTGAGCGGTCCAAGGGCCTCTTTGTATTTGTGCAATTCCACCAGACCAGCGCCATACATGCTGGCATATCGAATCTGCGCGGCTGGGTCGGCGACCTTTGCAACCATCCATGCCTTCACCACGTCCTTTTTTGCGGTTGCGATATCGCCGAGCAGGAATGCGGCAATCCCTTGTTCTCCAATCGCGCGAGACGCGAGCAGATAATGATGCTGCCGTACCGCCAGAGCTTCGACCTCGGCCCAGGTCTGGCGCGCCATACCGGAGTCGTAGTTCACTTCGAGCATTCCGAGAATCGTCAGGATGCGAAGCCGCGTCTCCGGATCATGCGCCTCCAGCAAAATCAGATCGTGGCGCAAAACCGCAATCTGGCTCGGAATCGTCGTGGAAGATTCGCTCTGTGCCGGCACCTGACTGACGCGCGCATACAGAGCCTTCGAGAGATTGTGCTCCTGCAGGAACTGCAATTCTGCTTGACGATAAATGGGAGCCGCCGCAATCCAGCTATTGAGCCACGACATCTCATCGGCTCGCTTCAGCAGCAACTCTGGAGAATCTGGATCTCTGCGGTGGACAATACGATATCCAACCCCGCCCAGAGCAGCGGCAACGAGCAAACCGGCAGTGACGCGAACGGCAGGGGAGGAGGCAATTCGCATAATACCCCGTTCACTTGGGGTCAATGATGCCAGATTGTGTCGAACAGTTCAAATATTCGTAGATTCGTCCTGTTAAGCGCGTCCAAAACGTAGCCGCAACAGATTACTTCTCGCGCAGGTGCGCCCTCCTTATCCGGCGCAGCAGGAAAGCTGTTTGACGTCTTTGGTAAACGTCTGCGCTGCCAGCTTGAGTCCTTCCACCATCGTGAGATACGGAAAGAGTTGACCAGCAAGATCATTCACGGTCATTTGCGTCCGAATGGCCAGCGCTGCGGTCTGGATCAGCTCCCCTGCCTGCGAGGCCACGGCCTGTACTCCGAGAAGCCTGCCGCTTTCTACTTCCGCAACCAGCTTGATAAATCCGCGCGTATCGAAGTTAGCGAGAGCCCGCGGCACGTTGTCCAGCGTAAGGGTTCGAGTGTCCACACGGAATCCGCTCTCACGGGCTGCGGATTCATCCAGGCCGACTGTTCCAATCTGCGGATCAGTGAATACCACGCCTGGCACGACCGATAAATCCAGCCGTTCGTTTCCACCGAGCAGGTTCATTGCAGCCCTTGTTCCAGCAGCGGCGGCAACGTAAACATACTCCGGGTTGGTGGTGCAATCGCCCGCGGCGTAGATATTCGGATTGGAGGTACGCAGAAACTCGTCGACGGGAATCGCGCCGTTTTCATTGGTCAGCACGCCTGCATGCTCCAGACCAAGGCTGGCGGTATTGGGCCGTCGTCCGGTCGCAATCAGAAGACGATCGCCAACAATATGTTCGCCGCCGGCTTCAACTGTGAATTGATGGCCGTCGTGCTGAACCTGCTCGATCTGTCTGCCGGTGAGAATGCGCATACCTTCGTCGATCAGAATTTGTTGGATCGCGTCGCCAATTGCGTGGTCGCTGCGCGAAAGAATCCTGGAGCGAACGATCAGGGTGACCCGGCTGCCCAGACGCAGAAATGCCTGCGCCAGCTCCAGCGCAACGTAAGAGCCGCCGTACACAATCAGGTGTTCCGGCAGCTCCTGCGCCGCAAGGGCTTCTGTGGAGGTCCAGTAGGGCGTGTTGTTGAGGCCGGGCACCGGCGGAATTGCCGGAGACGCGCCGGAGGCGATCAACGCTCGATCAAACGCGAGAGATTGTTCTCGGCCATCGGCACCACGGATCCGCAGCGTGTGGTCGTCCTGGAATCGCGCCTCGCCCTGAATCAGGCGGATATTCGCACTGTTCTCGATGATCGATTCGTATTTCGCGCTGCGTAGTTCCTCGACGCGCGCCTGCTGCTGGGCCTGCAAGGCAGCTCGATTCACAACCGGCGGAGCGGCGGAGATGCCCGTATCGAACGGACTGGAGGCTCGCACGTGCGCGACATGTGCGGCGCTGATAAGAATCTTGGAGGGCACGCAGCCAATGTTGACGCAGGTGCCTCCGGTTGTGCCGCGCTCCACCATCGTCACCTCTGCGCCACCTTCCTGCAGGCGGATAGCGGCGGCGAAGGCCGCGCCGCCGCTGCCGACGATGGCGACCTTGAGCGGTTTTGAGCGCGGCACAGCGCAGCAGTCTTCTTCCTTCAGGACAGAGCCGATTCTGGAAAGCATGCCTTTGGCTGACATTACTTCGTCGTTCCTTCCAGTTTCGAGGGATACCCGGCGTCCGCCGTCGCTTTCGTCAACGCGGTCACGCTGGTTTTGGCGTCATCGTATGTGACGACAGCCTCTTTCTTCGCGTAGCTCACATCGACCTTGGAAACACCGGAAACGGTCTTGAGCGCCCTTTTCACTGTGATCGGGCATACCGGGCAGGTCATGCCAGGAACCGCGAGCGTTACGGTACGAGTGGCCGCCAGGGCGGGAAGCGATGCGGCCAGCAGCAGGACTGGAAGTACGAATTTGTTGGATTTCATGGTAAATCTCCTTATTTCAGAATGTTTTTCATGAGCGGGCCTTTACTGACTCGCACAGGCGCTCTTTCTATACTTGCCGAGGGGGACTTCCGCGAGACGGGCAAGCAGGAATACCCCGACGATGGAACCCAGGAAGATATTGGGCTGCATCGGCACAAGATGGAAACCCCACAAGGCAACGTATACGGCCGCGACCAGAAAAAGCGGCCCTGTGACATAGCAATGCACCCGCCCGCATCGCGCGGCGTTCGCAAGGCAGGCCACACCCATAACCAGGAAGGCGGGAATCCAGAGCAGCAACTCGAACTTCGGCCAGTTGGCCCCGACAACGAGAGCGATGACGGGTAGCCACCAAAGGAGAACTGTGAAGCGGCCGCAGGCAAGATCGGTTGGTTTGTGGTTTGGGCCAGGCATGGGTATCTCGTTTCCCTCAGTAGAAGAGTGGCGCAATGTATGGGAAGGTGAACGCGATCACCACCAGTACGGCAACCACCCAGAACAGAATTTCGTAAACGCGTTTGGTCCGAGGCAACACGCAGACTTCGCCTGGCAGGCATTTCTCGGCGGGTCGATAGATGCGCCGCCAGGCAAAGAACAAAGCGACCAGCGCCACGCCGATGAATAGCGGGCGATAGGGTTCCAGCATCGCCAGGTTTCCGATCCATGCACCGCTAAAGCCCAGGGCAATCAGCACCAGCGGCCCCAGGCAGCACGTCGAAGCAAGAATCGCCGCCAGTCCACCCAACGCCAGCGTGCCAGATTTGGATTTCTCCGATGCCATGCGCTTTCTTTTCCTCCGCAATAAAAACAGAGTAATCTCCGTACATGGGTACGGAGTCAAGCATGAAATCACGAATGACCATCGGAAAGTTGGCGGAGACGGCGGGAGTGGGAGTGGAAACCATCCGCTTTTATCAGCGCTCCGGGTTGTTGCCGGAGCCGGAGCGGCCCATGTCCGGGTATCGGGAATATGCGGAGGGCGATGCGTGGCGCATCCGCTTCATCAAGCGGGCGCAGACGCTCGGCTTCAATCTGGAGGATATTGCCGGTCTGCTCCGGTTGGACGGACCGCAAACGTGCAGCGTGACGCACGACCTGGCGCAGGAAAAGCTGCACGTCGTCGAACAAAAGATCGCGGGACTCGCATCCATCCGCGATGCCTTGCAGCAATTGGTTCGGCAGTGTGAACGCAAACATCAGCGCGGCACCTGCCCGATCATCCAATCACTTGCTCACAACAATAATGAATTGCGGTTGAACTCCACGCCCGCGCCAATCCTCAGCGCAAAAAAGAGTATGTGAGTTTTACCGTGAAGGTCTTCTGGGATGGAAGGTTAGGATTGCCAGCCTCCGTGCTAATAAATTGACTTCCCTGGTTGTAGATGACATGGAGAAAGCTGTCCGGCTTATATTCGTATTGGAGCCGGAGGTTCGTACTCCAACAACTCCACACACACAACAAACAACCAAATTCTCATCATCATGTTTAAGCCAATGCTCGCGCCATGGCGCGGATCGTGTCATGCGTTCGGCTCAGGGTTCTCCGCCGTGTTCAAGGGAAGGCGCAGGATGAATGTGCAGCCCCGGCCTGCTTCGGAGTGAAGCTCGATCCTCCCGCCATTGGCGGACACGGCCCACTCCGCGATCGACAGGCCGAGACCTGCTCCGCCTTCGGCGCGGGTGCGCGCCTTGTCTATTCGATAGAAACGCTGGAATATTTTGCCGGCATGCTCTTCCGGGATGCCGGGGCCGCTGTCCCGCACCTCGATCAAGACGTCTTTGCCGTTTGCCCGCACCCGCACTGCAATGGTTCCGCCGGATGGGGAATACTTCACCGCGTTGTCGATGAGATTGATCAACGCCTGGCGCAGAATGAGCCGGTCGCCACGCACGGTGAGAGATGGATCTCCCTCCACCGCGACTGTTTGCCGCTTTTCCTCCGCAAGCACTTCGAGCAACGCCGCCGACTCCTTCGCCAGATCGAGGACTTTGATGCTTGTGCGTTGCAGTTGAATCTGCCCGGCGTCGGCCCTCGACATGGTCAGCAGGCTTTCGACCAGGCGGGTGAGACGACTTACTTCCTCCAACATGCTGCCGATGATGTCACGGTAATACGCTGCATCTCCCGTGTTCTGCAATGCGACTTCGCCCACGCTCCGAATCGCGGTCAGGGGCGTGCGCAGCTCGTGAGACGCATCCGCCGTGAAGCGGCGAAGTTGCTCAAAGGACTTCTCCAGGCGAGCCAGCGTCTCATTGAAAGCGAGTCCAAGACGGCCCAGCTCATCCTCCGGGTCTTGTACGGTCAGACGTTCATTGAGGGATTCTGCGCTGATCTTCCTGGCCCGTTGCGCCATCTCCTCCACCGGCTGCAGGGCCTGCCCGGCAACCGCATACCCGGCCAAGCCGATCAGCAGCACCGTGACCGGAAGGCCGATGGCCAGCACCGAGACCATGTCCCAGAATTCATCCCACAGCGGCTCCTCGCTGACACCAAGCCGAAGCAGAATCGACTGCCCTTCGATCTGGTGCGTTCGCGATTCGACTCGCACTCTCGTGCCATTCCGCAGACGATATGTGCGCGGAGAGCGGTCGAACGGTTTCTGCGCCGCGTCCGGAGCCGGACCCAGCGGAGACCCCTCCAGCGCATCGCTCAGATACATCGGTTTTCCGCCAGCGGTCCATATCTCCAACAGGTACCCCTGTTCGGATCCTCCTTCGCGCGCTTCACCTTCCTCCGAGCGCAGTTCCACTTCGCCATCTGGCGACACCGTGATGAGTCCTTCCACCGTTTCGATCTCACGGCCCAGGCTTGCGTCCTGTTGCTTTCTCAAGTTGTGCAGAAGATAGACAGAGGTTCCTGCCGCATAGAACGCAAGCCCGACAGCCAGCAGGACGCCGTAGAGCAAGGTCAGCCTCACCCGCAGTGTTCTGGCGAGTATTCTCTTCATGGCGTTTCCTCGTTGAGAATGAACCCGACGCCGCGGATAGTGTGCAGCATCTTGACCTCGAAGGGATCGTCCAGTTTTTTTCGCAAGCGTGCGATGTGTACGTCGATGACGTTGTCGAGCGGCGTGGCCCGTCCCGGCTCTTTCCAAACATCGCGCGCCAGCATTTCGCGGGAGACGACCCGGCCTTTGTTGCGTGCCAGAAACTCCAGCAATTCAAACTCCCGGCCCGTCAACTCCAGGCACAGCCCTTTCCGCAACACCGTCCGGTTTACCGGATCGATCTCAAGAGCGCCGATTCTGAGCGGCGTCGCCGGTTCTGCCTTTCCCCTACGCAACAGCGCTCGAATGCGAGCGCTCAACTCCGGGAACGCGAAGGGTTTCACCAGATAATCGTCGGCTCCTGTATCCAATCCGGCGACGCGATCTTCGATCGCGTCCTTCGCAGTGAGGATCAGTACCTGGACACCCGAATTCTGTCTGCGAAGCGCCGCCAGCACCTCCAAGCCATCACGGCCCGGCAGCATGATGTCCAGTACGATCAGATCAAACGCGCGGCTGCTGGCGAGAAAGAATCCTTCCTCTCCGGTCCCAGCTAGGACGACTTCGTAGCCTTCAGCCTGCAAGCCTTCCTGCACGGCGTGGCCGACCTTCGGTTCGTCTTCAACCACAAGAATCTGCATCGTTCATGTCCTCCTTCCGGTATACAAACACATCGCGCCGAAATGTTCTGAACTCTTGCTGAAGATATCCTGACGGCGAAGTAAGAAAATCTTCAGGCCATCTTCAGGATTGGCTTTGATAATTGCGACTATAAACAAAGACAGTCGATGTTTTATGTTGTTGCGCAGAGATCAAGCCATCAGCTTTATTTTGCTGGCTTTCAAGGGCCTTGCAGCGGGAATCTTTTATCTTCTATGCGGTTCAAATTCCTCCGATCATTCAGCGAAAATCTCTGCCCTTGCATTCGCGCACTTGTGCTGACTATTTGGATGTGCGGCGGGGCGTATGCCCAGCGGCTCGGCGGCCTGCAAGGCCGTGTCATCGATCCCTCTGGAGCTGTGATGCCGGGTGCGTCAGTCGTTGTTGAGCCGCAGCCTTCGGGACTTGCGCGCACAGTGCAGTCCGATGGGGAAGGACACTATCGAGTTACAGGCCTGACTGCCGGGCGATACCAGGTAACGGCGGAGGCGGAGGGGTTTCAGAGAGCCGTCAAGCAGGTCGCCATTTCGGGCACAGGACGCTTCGTCACCCTGGACATCGATCTTTCCATCGCAGCCCAGGCGCAACAGGTTGTCGTTCAGGGAAACGCTCCGCTGCTGGACGTTTCTCCTCAGTCCAACGCCTCTGCCGTGGCCGTCTCGGGAAACAACATGAATGCCCTTTCCAATGACCCGGACGAACTGCAGAACCAGATAACAACACTGGCTGGCCCTTCGGTCGGTGCGAGCGGCGCTGAGATTTACGTCAATGGCATGACGGGCAGCGATATGCCGCCCAAATCGGCGATCCGCGAGATTCGCGTCAACTCCAATCCTTTTACTGCGGAAAACGACCGTCTGGGGTACGGACGGATCGATATCTTCACCAAACCGGGTGCGGCAGCTTTCCACGGGGATGCATCGAGCGAATACAACGACTCGGTGATGAATGCCGTGAGCACGTTTCTCTCCGCCTCCAATGTGCCGCCGCCGTCTTACCACACCTGGCTCTGGGACGCAGACCTCAGCGGCCCGCTCTGGAAGAATGCATCGTTTTTTTTCGACTTTCAGCGTCGCAATATCAACCGGGCCAGCCTCGTGAATACGGACATTCTCGACTCCAGTCTGAATGTCGTCCCGTATGTGACTTCGGTTCTGAATCCTCGCATCCTTACCAACGTAAGCCCGCACGTGGATATTCAGCTCAGCGCGAACAACACCCTCAGCGCAAGCTATCGCTATTACGCAATCAGCGATCGCAACGACGGCATCGACACGCAGTCGCTTCCCTCGCAAGCCTATGACCGGACTTTTCATCACCAGAATGTCCAAATTATCGACACTCAGGTTTTGAGCCCCCGCCTGATCAATCAGACCTTCTTTCAATATCTCCATTTCCACAATACGCAGACACCGCAGGACTTCTCGCCAACGATACAGGTTCTCGGCGCATTCACTGGAGGCGGCGACAGCTCCGGCACCTTCAACCGCTCCGAGACCCACTACACCATTCAAAACTATTCGACCCTGACTTTCCGCAAGCACCAGATTGAGTTCGGCGGTACTCTGCTCGACCTGCCCCGCAGCGAGTCCACCAACGGAGGGTTCAACGGCACATTCACGTTCAACTCACTGACGGATTACCAGAAAACATTGCAAGGGTTGCAGAACGGCATGACCATGGCCCAGATTCAGGCCGCAGGATATGGCCCCAGCCAGTTCAGTATCACGGGAGGCAATCTTCGGGCCTCGATCAATCGTATTGACGGTGACCTCTTCGTCAACGACGACTGGAGCGTCACGCCGCATCTGATGGCCAGCTACGGCCTGCGCTTTGAATCGGAAAATTACGTCAGCAGGAAGTTCAATTGGGCGCCTCGGATCGGCGTTTCCTGGGGTCTGGGCCGCAGCTCGAACACCAAAACGGTGCTGCGAGCAGGCTGGGGCATCTTCTATACGCATCTTGATGACGATCACATGATCATCGCGCAACGGATGAACGGGATCAACCAGAGAACTTACCTCGTGAATAATCCTGATTTTTACCCGACTCCGCCGCCTCTCTCGGAACTGACGGGGGCCGCAACCTCGGTGCCTACGACCTTTCAAATTGCCCCCAATCTTGTCTTCCCTTATGACATGGATACTGCGGTAAGCGTGGAACGACAACTGTCGGGTAGCACAACAGCGTCACTCACCTATGTGAACTCTCGCGGAGTTCACCAGTTTCTGGCGAATGACATCAACGCGCCATTGCCTGGAACTTTCAATCCCGCCGATCCGACCAGCGGTGTCAGGCCTCTCGGCAACGCCGCCGGCAACATCTACAACTACGAATCCACTGCCATCTACAAGCAGACGCAATTGGTTGCGAACATCCATGTCCAGACAAGCAGGGTCTCACTGTTCGGCTACTACGTCTTCAACAATGCTCATGGCGAGGCGGGATTGAACCTGCAGAGCAGCCCTGCCGGAGAATTCAGCTTCCAGACCAACCCCTACGATCTTTCCCAGGACTATGGGCGCACCAGCTTTGACATTCGCCATCGCGTTGTTATCGGGGGCAGCTTTGTCGCGCCATACGCCTTCCGACTCAGCCCTATGCTCATCGCGAGTTCCGGGCAGCCGTTCAGCATCCAGCTTCCGCAGGATATTTATGGAACCGGCGTATACGACGCTCGACCAGCGCCGGCAACCGCCTCAACACCTCCAGCCAACGTGGTCGTAACAAAGTATGGCTCTTTCAATACCGCTCCGGGCCCAAACGATACCCCCATCCGTCCCAACACAGAAACCGGGCCGAATAATTTCATGTTGAACGTGCGGCTCAGCCGGACGTTTGGATTGGGTCCTAAGGTCGGGGAGAAGCATGGCGGTGAAGGTTCCGCACCCGAAACAGAAGGGGGGCCGGATCATGGCCTTGGCGGACGCGGCCTGAGCAGCGGCGGCGGCACAAGCCTCGGTGGGGCAACGAACCGCCGTTACGCTCTGACGCTAGGTGTATCTGTCCTCAATGCGCTGAATAACGTCAATCTTGCCACGCCGGTGAATGTTCTTGGCTCGCCGCTCTTTGGCCAATCGATCGCGCTCGCCACCGGGGTTTATTCCGCGCAGGTCGGCAATCCCGTTGCCAATCGACTGGTCGACGTAGGCGTAGCGCTGAGCTTTTGATAGCACATGCTGTCGAGAAGCATGCACCAGGAATCGAGTTCCGGTTCGTCTTCGATCGTAAGAATCTGCATGGTTCATGTCCTCCTTCTGGTATTCAAAGGCATCGTGCCGGAATTTTCTGAAGTTTTGCTCACGATCCCCTTACGGCGAAGTAAGGAAATCTTCAGGACATCTTCAGTGTTCCGTTCCGACGACTGCGACTATAACCGTAGAGTTGGGCTTTCTGATGCTTCGGCTGCGCCGTAAGCAGTCTTTTATCAGCCCGAATGATTGAAGCTCATCCACAAAGTATCGGAGAGTTGTTGCGCTCAGCATAGGATGGAATCCAGAATGATCAACCGTCGAAACAACATGCTTACAAGCTGCATGGCCGCAGCCCTGGTGCTCGTTCCCGTTATGGCTCTCGCGCAGTCCGCGAAACCTGTCGATAAACTGTTGACCGTAGTCGCCGATGTGCCGATGCCCGGAGCCGCAGTTCGGTTCGATTATCAAAGTCTCGATACGGTGAATGGCCGCCTCTATATCGCACACATGAACGCTGACCAACTCGTCGTCTTCGATGTGCGGGCCAGAAGAGTGATCGCCAACCTCGCCGGCTTCCAGCGGGTGCATGGCGTCTTTGCCGCGCCCGAGGTGCATCGGCTGTATGCCTCGGTCACGGGAAAGCATCAGGTCGCAGCCGTCGATACGCAAACGCTGAAGATTGTGGGCACGGCGGGGCCGATCAACTACCCGGACGGGCTTGCTTACGCGCCAAAGCAAAAGAAGGTTTTTGTTTCCGACGAGCATGGCGGCGTAGATGCGGTGGTGGACGCCAAGAACAACACGCTGACCACCACGATTCCCCTTGGCGGCGGCGCGGGAAACACCGTCTACGATCCGGTATCGGGACATATTCTGGTAGCAGTGCATGGCCTGAACCTGCTTGTCGCCATCGACCCGAACACCGATAAAATCCTGGGCCGATACCCGCTTCCCAGAATCGAAAACCCGCACGGCATCGCGCTCGATGTGGCGGACCATCTCGCCTTCATCGCAGGGGAGGAGAACCATTCCCTGGCGCTGGTGGACTTGAACAGCATGAAGATGCTTTCGAGCTATGATGTGGGTGACGATCCCGATGTGCTGGCCTTCGATTCGGGCCTGAAGCGGCTGTATGTCTCCGCCGAGTCGGGGACTGTTACGATTTTCCAATACGGCGGCAGGAAACTGACTCTGCTCGGCTCCCTCAACATGCCTCATGCGCATACCGTGGCCGTCGATCCAGAGACGCATCTCGTCTATTTTCCGTTGCAAGACATCAACGGGCACCCCGTATTGAGGATCATGCGGCCCGCTGGTCAAAAGTAGCCTGCGACGGAGGCATAGGAAATCAGCGATGCGATCATGGAAGCCAATTCTCGCAACGATCCTAGGATTCCTGGTCCTCGGAATCCTCTGCCTGACATTTTTCATGCTGCGGGGCTTCCGTGCCACTTCGACGCCATCGGCCTTCGAGACCACCATGGCCCGTGGTCTGCGGAACATGGCTATTCCCCGGCAGGAACGACATAGAAAGAACCCCTTCACCGGCGATTCCGAAGCACTGGAACAAGGGCGTCAGGAGTTTTTCATGCGGTGCGCTGGCTGCCATGGGATTGACGGCAGCGGCAGGACACAAATCGGTTTGCAAGAGTATCCGCGCGTCCCGGACCTGCGGGCTCCCGCGACCCAAAAACTGACGGATGGCGAGATTCACTACATCATCGAGAACGGGGTTCAGCTCAGCGGTATGCCAGCCCTCGGCAGTCCGCATAGAGTCTCCGGCCCGGAGAGCTGGGAACTCGCGCTCTTCGTGCGCAGCCTCCGCCCTCTTTCGGGAACAGAGTTGCAACAGCAAACCTCCACCATCACTTCGGCCCACTATGTCGGCTCCGAAGCCTGCGCCAAGTGCCATGCAGATATTTATCAACGTTGGAAGAAGACGCCGATGGCAAAGGTGGTGCGCGATCCGAGAACGCATCCCGATGCCATCCTTCCCGATCTCGCGACGAACCATGTAGCCCCGTTCATCAAAGAGCAGGTTGCCTTCGTCTACGGCAGCATCTGGAAACAACGCTACTTCACCAAAGTTGGAGATAATTACTACCCGTTGCCAGTGCAGTGGGACATCGGCAATCGCAAATGGCTCAAATACGTTGTTCCGTCGCACGGGGCCGATTGGTGGGCGCATCTTTACCCGCCGGACAATATGCAGCGGCCCACCGGCCCAACCTGCGACGGTTGCCATTCCGTCGATTACAACATCCACACCAAGCAGGTGGCGGAATGGAACGTGGGCTGTGAACGTTGTCACGGCCCCGGCAGCGCGCATGTCGAACATCCGACACGGAGCAACATCCTGAACCCGGCGCAGATGGATTCACTGGCGGCGAACGACACCTGCATCCAGTGCCACTCGCAGGGACGGCCGTTGACCAATCCGATCGAGGGAAAATATTACGACTGGCCTGTTGGCTATCATGTCGGTCTCAAGCTGCAGGACTTCTGGAGACTGGAAAACTGCACCCTTGGGCAGACCGATTTCTATTATTTTCCGGATTGCACGGCGCACAAGAACCGCATGCAGGGGAATGATTTTGTGCAGAGCGTGATGTATCGGCACAACATCACATGCTTCGATTGCCATGACGTGCATGGGACGGGAAACTACGCGCAGCTCATCAAGCCTGCGAACCAAATCTGTCTGGATTGTCATGGCCCGAATTCTCCAAACGGGCCGCACGAAGCCGCACTGGAGGCGCACACCCATCATAAAGACGGCAGCCCTGGAAGCCAATGTGTCGCCTGCCATATGCCAAAGATCGAATCAGAGGGCGTCCCGGGAGCCTACGTTCACGCCCATACCTTCCGGTTCATCTCACCGGCCATGACGGACAAATACAAGATTCCCAATCCATGCACGTCGTGCCACACAGACAAATCGACGGCATGGGCCGAGAATGCAATGAGCCATTGGTCGGAGGTTTCGCCATGGCGAATCAGATAAGCCTCGTGTGTTCTCGTCACTGCCCGTCGGGCGGGAGGAAGATGCCGACCCGGCGATGGCCGGGGCATCGGACAAGGGCGGGCAGGCGGGCAGCGACATAAGAAAATGCGGAGCCTGTGACTTACAAGGCTCCGCAAAGTGTTCCTGTGGAGTTAATCGTTATGCTGCGGTTTTCTTCGCAGCTTTGGCTGGCAGCTTGGACGTGACTTTCTTCGCGGTTTTGGCTTTGTCCTTAGCTGCGAACTCCTGCTTGACCTTTGCTGCGATTGCATCGATGTCTACCCTGTAGGTCTGAGCCGCATCGCGCAGCACCTTTACGGTATCCGTATCGGTACGCATGGAGAGCAAGATGACTGTCTCCACCAAAATGCGCCCCAGCTTGCTTTCCTCGGCCTTCGGCAGAAGCGCCGACAGCAGTTTCGCTGGCGAGCCAGTGTCCTTCGGCTGGCCGATCTCATGCTGCCGGATGAGGATGGCGAGTTTGCGCTCGTCCAGCATGGCAGTCAGCCGTTCGACAGTAAACAGCAGGTCGCGCTTCATCAGCCGCACGGGAACCGCTTCGCCGATGGCTTTCAGGACGCGCAGCCCGGTGGTTTGGGCCAGCGCTTCCTCGCGGCGCTGCTTTTCCTGTTCGGCCTTCCAATTGGCGTCGGCAGTGGACTTCTGCTTCTTCGGATGGTGAATCGCGCAGTTCGGGTCGGCACAGATTTTGCGGAGTTCGCCCTTCTCGCTGCCTTCGGTGACGATAGCTTCGGTAGTGGACTTGCAGGTCTTGTATTCCGGCCAGTCGCGCTGCTCCTTCTTCTGCGGCTTGTCCTGCCGGAGTTCGACATACTGGTTGCGTGGAATCGCCGCGCTGCCTTCGGCGGGTTTGCCATAGGCCGTGCTGATCTGTACCAGTTTGGGTTTGGTGGCGATGGCCTGTTTGACGTGCATCTCCAGTTTGGCGCCATAACAGTTCGGGTCGGAGCAACTGTCATGCCGTGGGCTGATGCCATCAAACAGTAGGACGTTGTGTCCCGTGCGTTTGGGGCATTCGAGGCAGGAACCTGCTTCCGGTAAAAGCTGCGCGTCCTCTTTCGAGAACGGAGCGGCGGCAAGCTCCAGCAGAATGTTGTGCTCAATCCACTGCTGGAGATGACGGACAGGCAGCAGAATGCGCTTCGACTTGCTGCCATTGCCGTAGGTTTCCTGATAGCAGGCGGCGAGGGCCTGCTCCTGCTGCTCCGGTTGGAGCTTCGCCAGCAAGAGCGCATGGCCTACGCCGATCTCGTCTTTCGAGAAGGCTTCGACCACGGCAGGCGCAAGTTGTGCGAGGCGAACGCGGGCGAGTACATATCCCGGAGATTTGCCGCACTTGGCGGCAATTTGTTCGATGGAATACTTCGGCTCGTCGAGCGCAAGCAAACGGGCGTAGCCGTTCGCTTCGTCCAGCGGATGCACATCGCGGCGTTGCAGGTTTTCCACGATGCTAACTTCGACCGCTTGCGCATCGCTGAGTTCTGCAATGCGGACAGGGACGTATTCCAGCCCGGCCCGTTGCGCCGCGCGATAACGCCGCGCTCCGGCAACGATCTCGTAGCTGTGCCCTCCTTTGGGCCGAACTACCAGCGGGGAGAGCACGCCCTGCGCCTTGATGGACTCTGCGAGTTCGTCAAGTGCCTTGTCGTCAAAGGTGGTGCGAGGGTTCGATGCCGATTCGGTGAGGCTGAGGATCGGCAGGTTGCGATATTCCGATTGCGATTGTACTGCGGTAGTCATTGTGATTCTCCTTATCAGGTTGTCGAGCGTGAAAGCGTGAGCGGGCACGGCCCGTACCCGCCCGTAGAGTTGCGGATCAGGCGGCTGGGTTCTCCGGTTCCTCGGCGCGTAGTGCGGCGAGAATGACGGCGGAGGTGCGCTGGATGACTTCCAGACTTTCGGCCAGCAGCACGGCGTTGCCGTGGTAAAGCTGGATGTAGTCGGCGCTGCTGGTTCCCAACTCCAGCCCGACCGCCCGGCCTACGATGAAGGCCACGGCCTCGGCCTCAGTCTCGCGGACGGTTTGCGTCGTGATGGTGCGCCGCTCGGCCTTATGCAGAAGCTCGTGCGCCGTCTCGTGGACCAGCGTGGTGAACTCCTCGGCCTTCGACTGACCGGGCAGCAAAGCAATCTTGCCGCCGTAGCTGACACCCAAAGCCGGAGCGATCTTCTCGTTGAATTCAAGCGCGATGTTCTGCCGTGCAAGGAAGTCCAGCATCCGGTCGCGGTACGCGCCGACCTCGCCGGTGATGCCGTGCTCCAGTTCGGGCAGGTCTGCGCCTTCGGTCTGACTGATGTCGAAGACGTACACGGCGCGGAAGCCAATCAGCATGGGCGCGGGCTTCGCGTCCTGATTCGCATTTAACTGCGTCGGCTCCTGCTCCGTGTCATCGTTCTTCCTGCGTCGGTAGCCGATCATCGGCGCGAGAATCTGGATGCCTTTCTCGCCTTTCTTCACGTAACGGCCCAACTCGTTCCACGCGCGAATGCCTGCTACGCGCGTCGCGTCGGGCTTCTGCCGTGCGATCTGCAAAATGTTCCCGAAGGAATACGAATGGAACTGCGCCATTGCGTTCAGGTAGGCGGTCAAGGTTTCGCTCTTGCCTGCTTCAAGCTGCTGGATGAGGTAATCCACGGCCTGCTTGATAAGCTGCTGCGTGGGGTTGTCGCGCTGGCTGGTGCGCTGCTGGTAGGGTGAGTTGCTGCGGCTCTGCTGCGCCGCATTTTTGCTGTGCGGCGCGGCGCTGCTGGTTGTTGCGAATGTTGTAACAGTCGATGCCATGACGTTGCTCCTTCTGTGCTGCCCGCTGTGGGCGATTTGCGTGCATGAGGAGAAGCACTGCCTGAAACATGAATTTCTTTTGTTGAGTGCTCCCGCTTCATGGCTTTTGCAACGGGCGGGGGCGGGAAGGTTCAGTCCGGGGCGCGCGGTCGTTGCGCGTTCATCGGAGCGCAGCGGAGACCCTTGACGGGTTCTTCCCGCCTCTGCTAGACCGTTGCCGGAAGCGGGAGCACGTCGCGAAAGAGGAAATTCAGAAGGTTGCTCTTATCGCCTACGCAAGTCAGGGAAGGTGTCGTAGGAACGATTTGCATTTCGGGCGCAAATCTCAGAAGTTTCGAGAATGCATTTGAACCGGAGTGGTGAACTCCTCGGCCTTTGACTGACCGGCAGCAAAGAAATCTTGCCCGGCGTGTGCTCCCGGAAAGATGCGATAGACCGCTTTAGTGTAGAGCGTCACGTCACTAATCTGTCGATTATTGTCGGGCCGATACAGAGAAGCGACCTATACAATTGCAGTGACTTTCTGGCGCTTCTGCTCGTTCCGATAATAGGCATTTTCGTTGACGCCACTACACTAGCATCAGCTTCGCGTATCTCGATCACCCCGCGCGGCAGGGCGTTGCCAGCAGCGCGGCTAACAAGGGCCCTACCGGACGCTGCTGTAGAGGATGAAGTCTGCCCGTTCTTCTGGAGAGCACAGCGGCAGCTCCAGCACATGATAGCCGCACTCCCCATATACGCGCGCCATCAGCTCAGAGGTTCTGACGGCCTCTTCCCAAGATTGCTTGCGCTCAGCATCGGTTGCGTAAATCGCCCTCCACGCTGGCGCAAGAAACACCTTCGGGGCATAGCGGTAAATAGTGCTCGCGGCCATAGCTTCGGCACCGTCCTGGCCAATCAGGCGCAGGTAGCAGAGCGTGTCCGGAATGCCCCGTCGCAAAAAGTGATCCTCGACGCTGGTGTGTACTCCCGGAAAGAAGTGATAGACCGCTCTAGCATCAGCCTCGCGTACTGGTCTCGATCACCCCCACGGCAGGGCGTTGCCGCCCGTCTGCATCTGTTCCTGGATGAGTTGTCTGGCCACCTCTGGAACACAGGGAAAGCCTTTCCGCTCCAATTCTCTCAGAACGGTGGTTTTCCCTGTTCCAGGGCCTCCGGTTACGACGTAAAGATTGAGATTGGTCATTATAAACGTCTCCATCGCGGAGGTTTTTCCATGCAAAAGCAATCGGGATTCAAGGTAAGCGCAGCCGTGGCGCTCGGCTGCACGGCGGTTCTGCTGACTTGGGATGTGGAGTTCGGAAAGCTGGGGGTGCTGCTGCTGGGGTCCTTAATTCATAACGGAATTCACGCAACTTTCCAGACGGCTGGGCGTACATTTATTTTAGCCTTCTATCTCGGGTTTCCGGGATGGATATTGCAAGTGACATCATTAAAAAAGAAGGATGATGTTTCGCGGCGCGTCTTCCAGACTCGCCTTGGAATCTGTTACCCAAAAGCTATTTCGGCAACCGCGGCTGGTGGCTTTGTTGTTTTTGGGTGCAGGAGTGAGCAGGGGCTAAAGCGGCTGCGGAAAAACTCTTGGTGGCGAAGTTTTGAAAGGGCACGAATTGATTCGTGCCACAAATGCCGAAATTGCAGCCTGGCTAAGCCGCTTAGGGATGGTGTTCTGATCTACGGAATTCATTGCAGAACTTTTCCCCAGCCTGTAAACTCCCTCGGTTTGGCTGGCGGCTTCCGGCACCACTTCCTGGACCAGAGGCAAAACAGGAACTGAGCGATTTTGGGCTAATAAATTCGCAAGTCGGAGACAGGACAAATGTACACGCCGAAATTCAATTGGAGCACGATCTGCTGTTCCGCCGCATTCAGTGCCCGTGCCCGGCGAGGCACCCTCTGCGTTGGCACAGAGGGCGATCATGGGTGACTTGGTGTGGAGGTGGAAACCTTTTTACCATTCGCAAAACCAGGCACCGATGGCTCTAGGCTTCGCAAAACAAATTCTCTGAAGAGATTGCCTATTGCGTTTGCGCCTGTCGTAACGCCGAGGGTTTGGAAAGTTAGCCCCACTCCTCGGCTGGATTCTGGATGATATGCGTTCGCTATACCCCCCGCCGCAAGATTCCCCAGAAGGTGGCAGTAGTAGGGTTGCAGCTTCCCGTTGTCTCCGCGGGTTACGACTGCGGAAGTTAGCGCATGCCAGCTTCGCGAGCGGATCCCGCCGGTTCCCTGATAAAAGTAGCGAGGATCCTGGTGAAACCAGGATGCCAGGATTGCGCTTCCGATGATTCGACCGGAAACCGAATCTGCCAGCGCTGCGCCATATCGTTTTCCGTACCCCGCGATTCCGGGCCCATATCCAGGATAGGTGCCGTTATATTGTTCCGCGCCCGCCACTCCCGCAAGCACAACAAAGGTCGTTGGGTCTATGATGGTGCGGAACGCCAGCCTGTACTTCTGCTTCGCGGACATGGGCTGCGCATCCCAGATATAACTGGTATAGAAGTTCTGAAACACGCCGAATACGCGCTGCTTTTCCTGTTCCTCGACCTGAGCCTCAGCGATCTGATCGGCATTTGCGAAGACAGTGACGGAGGAAGAGGTAGCAACGTTGAGGGTGATCTTTGGCGCTTGGAGTGTCTCTCCGGAGATCACGGAAAGCTCAGAAGAGGTATAAGCGCTGAACCCGGGTGCTGCGACGACCATCCGAAACTTGCCCGCGGGAAGATTGGTGAAGCTAAACGTCCCATCGCTCGCGGCGGTGGTCTTCCTCTCACGTCCCATTTTGCCCGGTGAAGTCAGGACTACCTCGGCACCGGGCACGGCACCACCTTGCGCATCCGAAACAACCCCGGTAATTTGCGCTGTACCTTCGACTTCGTGCGTTTGATCATTTCCGCCGTTCAGATCGTGCGCTGATCCAGGAATGCTTTCCGGGACTGACGCAGGACTCGCTTGATCTTCCATCGTAGCCGCCTGGATGCGTGCGCTCGGAGCATCCGGAAGCTCGTTCGGGACTGGAGTTGTCGAGACAAGGGTTCGATCCAGAGATGAGACCTGATATTGTGAGGCGGGAGTGGCAGCCTCTGCCGTGAATGCCTTCCGGTGATTCAGCGCAGGCGACTGCGCATTAGCGTTGATGCACATGATCAACACAGTATGTCCCAAGAGGAACAAGCCAAGGGAGGACGTCTTTGCAGTCAGCGAGACGAATCTTGCGAATAAGGATGTCACAGTAGTATCCCTTGCCAGCGTTGTTGCCGCCTTGTAGCCGCTTGAGAAGCTCCCATATTGGCGAAGGTCAATCTGAGAAACTCACTCAAGATTCCTAAAACATTTTTACGAACAGAAGGGCAGCAATGGTAAATCCCACGACGATCACGAAGTGGCGCACCATTCGCTTACCCACCCGGCGCGCCACACCAGCCGCGGCCCATCCGCCAAACAGCGCAGCTCCCATCATTGCGCCAACGTACGACCAGACCACCATGTGCGCGGACGCAAACACCAGCGACGCCACCCCGTTGGCGCACAGGCTCAAAAGGCTGGAAACGCCGTTCATCTGCAGAATGTCGTCCATCCCCAAAAACGCAAGCACGGTCAGCAACATGATGCTCATTCCTGCACCGAAATACCCGCCGTAGACGCCAACGGCAAATTGCACTGAAAAGGCGCCTGCCCTCCACGCCGCAGTGTGGCGGCTGCCGTTGGGTACGGAGGCTGTCCCCAGCGCCCGCTGAATGTGCCGCTGAACCGGAGCCTGCACAGTGAAAAGCACCGTGGCTAGGAGGATCAGAAACGGAACCAGATGCGCGAATACGGCGGCCGGAGTCATCCGTAACAGCAGCGCACCACATGTTCCGCCCAGAAGGGTGGGAATGATCAGCAGGAAGATGCCACGGCGCACTGACCGCAGCTCGCGGCGAAAGCCCCAGGCGCTGCCAATGGAGCCCGGCCAGATGGCGACCGTGCTAGTTGCATTGGCCGCAATAGGCGGTACTCCGAGCGCCAGCAGCGCCGGAAACGTGATGAGCGTGCCGCCGCCCGCGACGGAGTTTATGCCACCGGCCAGGAAAGCGGCTGCCATCGCCAGGAGCAAAGGTGTCAAGCCGCGCTCACTCTGGCCGGCTCATGCGGTCCGCCCGAACGCTGTCCCACGCTGCCGCGCCGAAGCGAGAGAAGATTGCCGATGGGGGAGCGGTAGGGTCGAGGTGTAGAACCTCATGCATGGCGAGGGTACGTTGCAGGGCGCGATCATAAGCGCCGAGAGCCGCATTCAAGAGCAGATCAGAAAGCAGCACGCAGCGATATCCCATCTCCTGAATCTTGCGGAGCGGCAACAGCGGCGAACGGCCTCCCACAAGAACATTCAGTACGCATGGTCCATGCACGAGGCGGGGCACGGCTTCCATCTGATCAATCGTCTCCGGCGCTTCAACCAGCGCGAAGTCGGCACCCATGTCTAGTGCTGCGTTGGCGCGGCTCACAGCGTCATTAAAACCATGCACTGCGTTGGCATCTGTACGGGCGATGATGAGGAAGTCTTCGCTGGAACGGGCATTGACGGCCGCATGAATCTTACTGACAAACTCCGCAGCCGGCACAACCTGCTTTTGGCCCAGGTGGCCGCATCGCTTCGGAAATACCTGGTCTTCGATGTGAATGGCCGCGATGCCATGCCGTTCATATTCGTGCACAGTACGCACCATGTTCAACTCATTGCCGTATCCCGTATCCGCGTCGGCGATGACAGGAACGGCGATGGAGGAGGCTATGGCGGAGGCGTTGGAAACCATCTCAGACATGGTGGCCAGACCATAATCTGGCAGACCCAGCCTGCTGAGCGATGTGCCCATGCCGGTCATATAGAGCGCGTGGAAACCAGCTTGCTGAACGGCGTTGGCGCAAATGCAGTCGTATGCACCGGGCGCAACGATGAACTCCCCCGCCTGGAATCTTTGATGAAGCGTATTTTTTGATTGCACGATACAAAATCCTCGGAATCGGTTGATCGTTCGCTTTGCAGATTGTCACCTCAGTTCACCGGGCGAGAATCTCGAAGGTACGTTCATTCGACGCACGCGCGTGAATCTCGTTTCTTTGCCCTCCCGCAATTGAGAAAATGCTCTCTTTAATTTTGCGGAATTATGAACGAGCGTCGGCTCGACTAGCGGGTGGACCATTACGCGCGGCGTATTCACAAATCTCTGCTAGGTTGGTCTTCGAGTCGGTCGCTCAAACAATGACCGTGGTGTTTGGTGGCGGCGATTGAGATAAACATGAATCCGCTCCTTCTGTGCCAAATGTAATAGGGGAAACCTTAAGGATGGCTTAAAGGAACACCTTCAACGGATGTTAACGAAGATTATTTGCATCGGAAGGGACGGCGCGGACAGGGGAAGATCGATCGAGAACCTTCGATCACCAGAACTCGCACGGACTGCCTCCTTCTTCAAGGTATCTGCCCCGCGGCATTAAGCACACCTTAACGCGCGCATGCGGGGCTTCCGGAAACGATCCAAGCGTTAATCGGGATTTAAGCGTAGCTTTGCAACCTTGTATTTAGCATCTTTCCGCGACAGGAGAAACATCACTTAAGCGATAAAGACTGCTATTCGCTCCGGCTCGACCTCGAGTGCCCGGTGGTGAAGCTGAAGAAAATCTTCAGCTTCACTTAAAGGGATGTTTACGTCCGTTTCATCCTTGGGTGATCTTCCGCCAATAGCTTTCAAGACATCGCATCGTGCCCGGTATATCTATGTGCCTTCGCCGGACTCATCTGCGCAATCGATCACAAGTCAAACGGCGGTAATTCTAATTCATGTGGCGTCCACTCGGCTCGCTCTCGCTCGCCTTCCTGTTTCTCGTCCTGTTGGGTACTTCAGCACTTGCGCAAACCGCAACTATCTCTGGCACCATCACGGATGTGAGCCAAGCAGCCCTGGTCGGGGCGGAAGTTCTCCTCCCGCCCACGGGTAGGAGGACTGCTACGAATAGCGAAGGCCGTTTCACGTTGCTAGGGGTCTCTCCCGGTAAATACACGTTGTCCATCTCCTACGTCGGTTTTGCGACCGACACCGTAAGCGTGACAGCCGCTCCAAACCAGGTGACAAGCGTGCCAGTGGTTCTTCAGGTATCCACGAAAGCTCAGCAAGTGCTGGTAACGTCCGCGCAATCCAGCGGCGAAGCTCAGGCCATCAATCTGGAACGATCCACCTCCAACATCTTGGATGTTTTGCCCGCCAAGGTCATCACCAGTCTTCCCAATGCTGGTGTAGCCGCTGCGGTCGGGCGCCTGTCCAGCGTCACCGTGGAACGTGACGAGGGGGCTCCCAAGTACGTCCAGGTGCGAGGAACCGAGCCGCGCCTCAGCAACACCACCATCGATGGCATCACACTTCCGTCGCCCGAGGGCGGCGTACGCAATGTCCGGCTCGACACAATGCCATCGGACTTGGTGGACTCGGTCCAGATATACAAGACACTCGAGGCAGACCAGCCCGGCGATGCGATCGGCGGCTCGGTCAACATTCAGACCAAGATGGCTGGCGACGAGCCTACGCTATCCATCTTTAGCGATGGCGGCTTTACGCCGATCATCAACACTGTTCCCGTAGGGGATCTGGGCGTGACCATGGGCAAGCGCTTTGGCGCGGCAAAGAAGCTGGGGGTGATGTTCAGCGGCAGTTTCGGTTACAATGGCCGCGGCATCGACGATATTGAGCCGCTTCCTCTCGTTCAGGCCGGTCCCGCCCAGTTCTCCGACATGGATATCCGTCAGTACTACTATGATCGCCGGCGGGGCGGCGGCGGCCTCGACATCGAATACAAGCTCAGTCCAAATTCTCGCCTCTGGGCACGCAGCCTCTTCTCCCAATTCGACGATTGGGGACACCGCTACGATTACGCCCTTTCTACTGTCGATAACACTCAACTCAGCCCCGTCGGGGGAGAGCACAACTTGTACACCGAGCGGCGCAAACAAGGTTTTCAGATCGCGGACCTGATACTGGGCGGCGACCACGCGGCGGGCAAGTGGTGGGTCAACTGGGAGGGATCTGTGGCGAGGTCGGAGATGTTCAATCCGATCAATGGGGGCGAGGCGATCAACTCGTTCGCCGTCAAGACGACGACCCAGAGAGCGCCCGATCCGAACAATCCGGGACAATTTATCTACACCCCGGCGCTGGTCACGCCTAGCAACTGCCGGTACGCCGGTGCGAAGGATCCGCATCTGCCCCAGTTCAGCTCCGCTTGCTTTTCGGAGTTGTATAACACCAATCTGTATACACTGCAGAGCATATCCGATACTCTCCACGGAAAGGCGTCGCAACTGAATCTTCAAGGTTCTGTGTCAGTGGGTCGCAGCTACTCATTGAATTCGCATTTTGGACTACTCCAGTTCGGTGGATGGTTCAGCAACGCCCACAAGTTCGATGATTCCTATGAGTACGATTACACCCCCAGTGCCCTGGTCAACAATCAAAACGATCCAACAATGCAATACAATAACGACTCAGGGATCAGCATGACTGATTTCGTGGACAGCTTCCACAACGGGAACTATTACAATGGTGCCTATAAGTTTGGCCACGGCATCAGTTGGGAGGCTTCAAACAAATTTTTGGCGGCTCACCCTGGCGCTTTCATGATGACCACCACTAAGGGCGGCAATCCCAACAACTTCGACCTGGTGGAGAAGGTCAGCGCCGGCTACGTCATGAACACCCTCGATTGGGGCCGGTTCAACCTGGTCGCTGGTTTGCGCTTCGAGGGAACAAACGACACGACCTACAGCTTCGATACCACAGGCGCCAGCAGTTCTCCGTGGATCCGGGGCGGCAACTCGTATGTGGATCCCCTGCCCAGCGCCTCACTGCAGATCAAGCTCGATAGCGAGTCCGATCTCCGCTTCGTATACGGACGTGGCATTTCCCGCCCCGATCCTCAATTCTTGACCGCATCGAGAGCCGAGGACGCTTCCACCTTTCCTCCGACGATCACGGTTGGCAACCCCAAACTGGTGCCCGAACACGCAAACGACCTGGACGTGCTCTACGAGAGGTTTCTCGAGCCGATTGGGATGATCCGCTCCGGGTTCTTCTACAAGAACCTGACAGATCCGATCGTCCAGCAGCAAACCGGTCCTGGACCGGGGCCGATTTGCACCTCCGTCAATCTCCAAAACTGCTATGTCGTTCAGGCGAAAAATGCAGGCAGCGCCTACATCGCAGGTCTGGAGTTCAGCTTCGAACAGCACTTCACATATCTTCCCGGGCTGCTGAGCGGCACGGGCCTGATCGCCAACTATAGCTGGGCCACTTCGCAAGCCACCAACGTGAATCCTGGCAATCGAACCGATAAACCCGCGCTTCTGCGTCAGGCGCCTTCGTGGAACATCATGCCTTCGTACGATCAGGGCCGCTTTGCGCTGCGCGGCGGATTCGCGTATGACGGAGCCAACATCTATTCGTACTCGTACACCGACGGTTCCCCGGGCGGCATCTCCGGACCGGGCGGCGATCTTTACCTGTTTGCTCACTTGCAGGTGGATGCCCAGGCGAGCTATCGGGTCGGCGAATGGACACTTATGTTCCAGGGCCAAAACCTCAACAACGAGGTCTTCGGGTTCTACCAGGGCAGCCCTCAATACTTCATCCAGCGCGAGTATTACCAGCCAACCTACTCGTTCGGTTTCCGCTGGGACATGTCCCACGAACGCAAGCAGTAGTGGGAATTGCAGGACGGCGCGACCGGCCTCTCGCCGCCCTGCACCCTTTCTGGTTGCAGAGAATGCGCAAGTTCTTAAGATTCTGGACCGAGGCATAACGCTTGCGGAATTCGAAAGATAGGTGATCGAAATCCGTGGAGCAGGTTTCGGAGACGATTCGGAGGGCGATTATCGTTTTTTTCGCTTTCCGTGTGTCGCACTCATTGCGCTGGATGTGTTGGCGTTGGCTCGGTTCAGCTTTGGTGCTATTCGTGCCGCATTCGAGCAGACACGAGAGGAGATCGGAATCGCATATTGTCCCATCTTTAAGCGAAGGTCGATGTCGGTTCGATTGTTTTGCCGAGTGAATATTTGGTAGAGATTTCGCCTGACACTTGGCCAGTTGGCAGTCGATCGTTCCCTGGGCAAAAAATGCGCGGCGGGACCAAACTAATTCAGCATATCTTCAGTTTATTTTGCTTAAACTGTGATGCAGCAGGAGTGTTGGAAGAAGTCCCGAGGGTCTGTGTCTGCTCTATCCATTTGAAGGGCCGCTGCAAATCCCGATGGTGTCGTCCTGGCCCATTGCCCCAGCATTGGACCCTCGCCTCTCAAGCGACTAATAAGAGCAGTTTGAAAGGTCAGCGGGAGCCTTGCGCTGACCAAGTCAGGTGCATATGCATATTCTGGTAATCGAAGACGAAGATCGACTGGCGAGAAATCTCGCGACCGCCATCACGCGAAATGCGGGCTTCGCAGTCGATATCGCGCTGAACGGAGAAGACGGTCTGTATTTAGCCACGTCGAATACCTTCGACTGTATCGTACTAGATCTCATGTTGCCGGGCCGATCCGGTCGCGACATACTTTGTTGCCTGCGATCACGCGGTTACAAGACGCCCGTCCTCATTCTGACGGCGCAGGATGAAAAGGCATCTATTGTCAACTTGCTGGAGCAGGGTGCAGACGATTATCTTGCAAAGCCTTTTGACCTTGGCGAGCTACTCGCGCGCATCAAGGTGCTCATACGTCGTAGCGGCGGCCATGCAAGCGCGCAACTGGTAGTTGCTGATCTCATGCTCGACACCAACAACAGAACTGTATTTCGGGCAGGGAGACGTGTCGAACTCACGCCGATGGAATATCGCACTCTCGAATATCTCATGACGCATCATGGAATGGTGGTGTCGAAGGAGAAACTCCTCGAGCATCTGTACGACTACAACTGGGAGAAGTTCAGCAACGTCATCGAGGTTTACATCTCGGCGCTGCGGCGTAAGATTGACGGGAACTCATCCGCGCGGCTTATCCACACTCTCCGGGGGCACGGCTATGTGATCCGAAACGAGGAAACACCATAGTCATTTCATCCATTCGCGGACGAGTGGTCGTGCTCGCTTTGGTGGCGCAGCTTTTGGCGATCAGTGGTGCCGTTGGCGTATCCGTGGCCTATATTCATAGATCGCTCTGGTCGAACGCCGATGCTTTATTGCAGTCACGAATGGTGAAACTGCTCGCTCTTGTTGGTGAGGATGATGACAATCCCCGTATATTGGAATTCGATGCCGAGCAAGCGAATGTGCCAACAGGCGATTTATTCTACATCGCGGACGATCAAGGGCACAGGATTGCGGGAAATTTCGCTTGGGTCGGACCGATACTTGACCATCTTCGGACGGCAGGGGAAACCTGGACCTTTAAGCGAGATGGCCGGGCGTTTCGGGCGGCGGCCATGTGGAACGCCGCCATCCTCGACCAGGAAGATAACCACATTCCGCAGTTGCATGTGAACTTGTTCTACGCCATGCCTGTGGAGGGCACAGAAACGCAAATTGAAAGAGCGTCGCGAGTCGCAGTCTTGGCGGGCCTACTGTCTGTACTTTTCTCCGCGCTCCTGACCTGGTTGGCGGTAGGCCGGGGAATGCAGCCGCTCACTGATTTTGCTCGTTACGCCGATCAAATCGAAGTAGACGGAACCGACTTCAGCGGACCGGGTGACGTCGGCGGAAATACCGAACTGGTTCCGCTGGCCCGGGCTCTTGCCGCGTTGGAAGACCGCGTCCGGCAGGCATTTCAGCGCGAACGGCGGTTTCTGAGTGATGCAGCGCACGAATTGAAAACGGCAGTTGCAATCGAAAAATCTACCCTCCAGCTCCTCGAGCAGGAACGGCCTTCCAAGGATGCCTACCGACGAGGTGTCAGTCAGGCGCTTGAGGACACGAATCGAATCGAGCGTTTGGTGCAAGATATGCTACTGCTATCGTCTTTGGAGCACCCGCGGCAAGCAGCGCCTGCCACATCTTCTTTGTTAAGCGTCGGGGATTCGATTGTCGGCGCCATCGAGCAACTCACTCCGATTGCGCAGATTCGTTCCGTATCCTGTGTCTTCGACGACACTTGCAATGCGCGAATTCGAGGAAGCGAATCGGACCTAACGCTCCTTTGGACCAACCTGCTTGAGAATGCAGTACAGCATTCGGAGCCGGGCACCGAGGTCCAAATCAACGTGGAAGACGTGGAGAGCGGGTGCAGGGTACGAGTTATCGATAAAGGCAGCGGAATCTCTTGCGTCGATCTTCCTCATGTCTTTGAGCGTTTTTACCGTTCGGACACCTCTCGCTCACGCTTGACAGGCGGCTTTGGACTTGGCCTCTCCATCGCGAAGGCAATTGTCGAAAACCTCAACGGAACAATTTACCTCTCAAGTGTTCCCGGTGAGGGGACGACGGTAGAAGTAACCCTTCCCGCCCAGCAAACCGCCCATGCGGAAATATCCAGCCTACGCAAACTTAATTCTCAGGTGTCTGAGCAAAGCCCTAAGCCGTCTTAAGCCTCCCTTCAGGATCGAACTCGCAGACTCACATTAAGGTGCAACCTGCACCCGGAGAAGATCACATGCAATGTCCTCGTAACGTTACACTCGGGTTCGCTCTGGCGTTGTTTGCCACTACCGCGGTGTTTGCGGCCCCCCCCCGTCAACCCGGGGCGACACATGCCTTTGCTCAAAACCTCGTGAACCAGTTGCACTCAGCCCATCCCGAATTTTCGGAAATCGGCATCTCAGCCGTGATCCCCGGCGAGGGTTGCTACGGCCTTGCTTCGACAGATAAGACCGACATCGGTGAAAAATGCGAATCCGACGACGTCGTGCCCCTCCATACCGGCCGCGCTTCCATCGGCACCGAGGGCAAGAACCTCGACATCTCCCTGCCGCTGCACGACGCTTCGGGCAACGTAGTTGGCGTCGTCGGGATCGAGACTGCGCCCGGAGGCAATCGAGCCGCGACAATTAGTAACGTGCGCGCAGCCGTTCGCAAAATCGAGCAGCAGATCCCGTCGAAGTCCACGCTGATATCGTAGGTCTTCGTGCTGTGCCGCCGTCCCAGTATCGTTTGGCGATTCTGGAGGAACCGTGGGTGGCAACTGACGACCGGCATTCTGACACTCAAGTTGGGCCAGATGGCAAGCCGCTTTTGCACGAGAATGACTGAAGCGTCCTTTCAACGACTCTTAGTCCAGAGGGAGTAAACTCTGTCGGTAACATGAAGATTACACTTCGCCACAGGTCACTCGCTCCCAGGAGAATGTCTATGCGTCTCAATCGTCTCGCTTTGATTGCCCTCTTCGCCGCTCTTAATTTCGCGCCGATCCAGGCTCAGAGCTGGCACGTCGCTAATACATTTCATCCTGGCGGCGAAGGCGGCTGGGATTATGTCACGGTCGATGCGCCCAACCATCGCCTCTTCGTCACCCGCGCCACCCATACCCAGGCCATCGACATACGCACCGGCAAGCTCCTCGCCGACATTCCCGGCTAGGTCCGTTCTCATGGGGTCGCCCTCGTGCCCAAACTCAATCGCGGATTTATCACAGACGGCGGGGGCTCGGGCGCCATCTTCGTCTTCGATCTCAATACCTATAAGGTGCTCGGCCGAATCCAGACTATGCCCGATTCCGACGGCATCATCTACGATCCAGGCACCGACCTCGTCCTAGCCGTTTCCGGCGACGGCAATTCGCTTATGACTTTCCATCCCGACATTGATCCCAACAATGGCAAAGTCACGACCATTGCTCTCGGTGGCGCTCCCGAATTCCTCGCTGCCGACGGCTCCGGCAAAGCCTACATCAATCTCGAAGATAAGGATCTCGTCGCCGTCGTCGATCTGCATTCGAACAAGGTCCTTGATCGCTGGCCTGTCGCGTCCGGTGGACATCCCGTGGGCATGGCTATCGATCCCTCCGCTCACCACATTTTTATTGGCTGCCGCAATCCGCAGAAGATGATCGTGATGAACACCGAAAGCGGAAAGGTCGAAGCCGCGCTTTTCATCGGCCTGGGCAACGATGCCGCCGGATTCGCTGATGGACACGCTTTCGCCAGTTGCGGAGACGGCACTCTCCCCGTCATCGGTAAGAAGGGCAGCAGCTTCGAGGTCGAGCAAACCGTGAAAACCGCTGCAGGTGCACGCACCATGGGCCTCGATCGCTCGACGCAGCAGATCTATCTGCCCACGGCCGAGATGCTCCCCGCTGCCCCCGGTCATCGCCCGCAACCTAAACCAGGCACATTTGAGATGGTGGTTGTAAGCCGCTAAGATCATCTGCCCTCTGGAGGGCCACCGCGAATCGGACTAATCCATCCCGAGACCCTGGCCGATGGATACTGATTGATTGATTTCAACCGCGGTGGTTTTGGTCACCTCTGTTCCAAGCTGCTGGGCCAGTCTGCTCAGGTCATTGGTAAAGATCATCGCTTCATGGCTGGCGCGGGAGACGGCGACATAGCCGAAACGCGAACTCAGCAAGTCAGGATGGACGCTCGTGTCGGCGTGGATAAGAACGCGCTCGGAGGTGAGACCCTGGGAACTGTGGCTGGTGACCGCATAGCCGTGGTCGAAGTGGCGATGTTCGGTAGCATTGAATTCGACCCGGCGGTTGCCGTCCAACTGGGCGGTAATCCGGCCATCGGGCATGATCGATTCGATAACGGCAAGGTCGCGGTTGGCGACCCCAAGCGATTTGTCCGGCGCGGTGAACTGGATGCGATCACCGACAGAGAATTCATGGACGACTTCACGGTAGACGCTGACGCCAGAGAGCCGGCGCGGGTCGTAGGTGGCGAGTTCGCCGGATTGCTTTTCGACTGTAAGCAGATTTGCGGATGGGTTGACGGCGACGATGGTGCTGTAGGAACCAGCTTCGATTCCCAAAGCTGCGCTGCCCCGCGCGTAACGCACGACATCACCGATTTCGTAATGATTCGCCCATGCCCGGTCGGCCCCGGTCATGTCCTGCCGCTGCACAAGGACACGGAAGGAATGGTCATCGTGGCCGAGTTTGCCAATGGTTCGGAGTTCCTGCCGGACGGCGAGGTTCAGTTCGCGCCGGGAAGCATTGTCGGGTGAGACGATGAGCGTGTTCTCTGGCGCAGCGGCATACATGCGGGCTACGCTGCGGATACGTTCCTGCCGGTCGGGAATTTCCTGCACGCGCCCCTGCTGCCGCAGTTCGATGAGCGCCGCAGTGCTCCGGCCTCGTGCCAGCAGTTCAACGGCGGATTTCAGGGCCGGATCTTTCTGGCGGACAATCTCGTCGAGTTTCGCCGTGTGCATTCCAGCCTGTTGCAGTTGCTCGAAGGGACGGCCCGCCTCGACACCCTGATGCTGGCGAGTATCCCCGATCAGCAGTACGCGATCCTGGGGGCCGAGCCGGTCAAGGAAATCGTGCATCTGGCGAGTGCTGGCGAGACTCGATTCGTCCACGAAATAAAAGCGCCTTTGTGCTGTGCCGTCGTTCGGTTGCGCTGAACGTACAAGAAAACTTTGCAGCGTGGTCGCCTCGACTCCCGCTTCGCGAAGCTGCTTCGCCGCGCGGGATGTGGGAGCAAAACCTTCCACCGAATATCCCTGTGCTTCGATGGCCTGACGAATCACGGAAAGCGTGGTCGTCTTGCCCGCGCCTGCAACACCCTGGATGCCCTGAATCCGATCCGGCGAGTTGAGCACATCCTCGATCACCCGCCGTTGCGCCTGGTTCAGATGGGAATGCTGTGCTGCAAAGGTGACTGCCTGCTGTTGCGACAACACGGGCGCAAGTTCGTTTTTCCCTGCGCGCATCCGGCTTACAATCTCCTGCTCTTCGCGGATGGTTCGGGCCGTGGTGAACCGCCGGGCGGGCGAGCTTTGTCGGCGCTCCATCGTTTGGAATTCTCCGGCCGATAGGTGGCTTTCGAGATGCGCACGAACCTGCGAATAGGTGATCTCTCCCATGCCGCGGCGCAGTGTATCGCGGACAAGCAGGCGTTCGTCCACCACGGCCTCGCGCTCGAAGTTCCTGTCGCGGGCGAAAGTCAGCGATTCCCGAACTCTCTCCTGAGATCGGTTGGCAGAGACGCTCTGTTCCTGTTGCCGCACTCGATCCTGCGCCGCGCGAACAACCGCCTCGGCCTGATGGCCGAATTCTGCCGCCAGTTTCCGGTGAGCGGCCATGACTTCGGCAGTTGAATGAATCTCTTTACGGTCTCGCGTCGAGTGGGCTGCGATCTCGGCGGCTTCCTTGCCGTTCTTGCCGGTACGTTCCAGATACTCCAGTATCTGCTGGCTACGCGGGCTGGAAGCGTCGAGATACTCCTGCGTGTAACCTTTGATCTCCGGCGCACCGCTGCGTCCGGCGGTGATTTCATAGCCAAGCTGCCGCAGCCGGTACGTCAATTCAGATTGGTAGATGGCGGTTGCGAACTGCTGCGAGGCGAACAGACTCTGCGGCTGGATGGCGCGGGTTTCTCCGTTGTCCCGCTCGGTGAGGTTGAAGAGGACGGCGTGGGTATGGAGTTGCGGAGCCACGTAGCCATCGACCGGACGCGCGGTATCGTGCTCGAACTTTGCGGCGATGAATTTGCCGGTCGTCTCCGGTGGGTGATTGCCGCCGATGCGCGCCTGCGTATAGCGTTCGAGTTCATGAAGCGCGGCGGTGACGGCTTCGCGATGTGCCTCGCGTACCCGATAGTCGCCGCCGACCAGGGCGGTGAGCGACACAGATTTGGGCGCGGAAAAGGTCGCATCCCACCCGGCCCGATGCTCCATCGTCCGGATGGATTTTCCATCGGCATCGTTATATTGGTAGGAAGCCCGCTGGCGGACAAGCTGCTCGCCTGTCTGCGGCTGCTGGCCCTGGCTCAGCCGGGCAAAGTCCTCCTCGGAGACCGGGCCGCGCAGGCCCAATTGTTCTGCCAATCTGCCTTGCCACTCGCCGCGCATCTCGCCGCGCTGGGACCAGTAATTCTGCTCCCGCGACGTGAATTCCTTCTTGTGATAGCTCTGCGCTTGGCTGGCGGAAAGCGGCTTGGAGATGGTCAGCATGGCAGTCTCTACTCCATCCGCACCGCATGAGTGCCGTCTGGTTCGTCCTCTACTACAGGATCACTTCGGTCATTTTCCAACTCGTCATGCAGCAATGCGGGCGGTGCGATCAGGTCATCCATGTCGCGCTCGATGAATCCAGGATGCTTTTCCTTCAGATCGACAAATGGAAACGAGAAGCGCGCGACATGGTTGCCGTATTTCAAAAAGCCGCGCAGGTCGTCCAGTCCGGAAATTTCCGAAGGCAAAACAAGCGGCTCCGTCTGGCGGTCGAGCGCGAAGTTGCGGCCTGCGCGGGAGCCGTCGTAGTGGGTTTCGCGCAGCCGTTCGATCTCGACCTCGCCGATGGCCTCGCTCACCCATTTGGCTGCGCGCGGTTCGCTGGTGCGCAGAAATATCTTGGTGGCCGGCTGCGAGAGCATGGCTTCGGCATCGTCGCCGTAGCGGGCCTCCATCTGGCTGCGGCCCTGAAAGCCGAGAACGACCGGGTTCTGCGATTTGCGGTTTTCGGTGATGGCGGTGTGAAGCTGTGGCAGGCGCTGCAAGCTGGCCAACTCGTCGATGACGAACCAGACTGCCTTCTGGCCGCGATCGGGTTCGTTGAGAAGGCGCAATACCAGTATGTCGATCCACAGACTGATCAGAGGGCGCAGGGCCTCGCGCAGCGTGGGGCGCGAGGTGATGAAAACCCAGCCTTTCCGTGTTTCTGCCCACTTGGTAGCCGTCCATGTTCCGGTTGTTTCGTCCTGTTTCGGCAGCAGCCGGAAGCTGTCGGCGGTCATGTTGAGCGAGCCGAGTACGCCTTCGCGCTGGTGCGGCGCTCGCGGATCGATGAGCGCCCAATACTCCGTCTTACGAACACGCTGATCGATTTCAGCGGGATTCGACATCCAGTGAACCAGCTCCGTTGGCGTGGGCAGATAGGTCAGCAGATGAGCAAAAATCTTCTGCGGCGCTTCGACGAAGAAGCGGTTGGTCACACCCTCCGGCTGATACATGGAGACAGCGAGAGATTTGGCTTCGGCGCGACGACGCAGCTCCAGCGAAGGACTCCAGAACGGCATCCGCGCGTCCAGAGGATTGAGGACGATGTCGCCGCGATGCGGGTCGTAAAACTGCTTCACGAACTCGCAGGCCGGGTCGTAGACGATAGCGCTTTCGCGGCGCGCTTCCACCTGCAAAAGCATCTGGCGGATGATGCTTGTCTTGCCCGATCCAGTGTCGCCCACGATCAGGAAATGCTTGTTCTCGGCGTCACGTGGAATGCGCAGCGGTTGCTTGCTGCGATCCGTAGCGATACCGATCCCGTCGCCGACGATCTCCTTGTTAAAGTCCTTCGGGCTGACGAGAATCGGGCCTTTGAGCCGTCGTCCATAGCGCAGGTCTTTGAGCCGGCGAATGTCCTTTGGAATAGCAAGCGGAAGCTGAATCAGAAAAGCCGCAAAGCCGAAGACAAACTGCCAGAGAAACAACTGCGGTATAGATTGGTCACCATAAATCCAGTGCGCAATCCAGGCGTGCAGCGCCTTGTTCGAGTAACGGCGCGGAGCCTCGCGGAAGAGCACTCGGTAGCCATCTTTGTGGGCCTGATCCGACAGCGCGAACGGCAATGGCTTGCCAACCGCCTGCGGTGTCTTTCCGCGTTGCACATCGGCATTCAGAGCCGGGCGCATTTGCGATTTTCCGCCTTGAACCAGAACCAATGGATAGGCCCCCCAGGGATGTAACGTGCCCAGAGTTTCCGTTCGCAAATCGTACGGCAGGTAGTATCGTTCGAGCGGCGAGAGGCCGTAGGCGACGCGCAGCCAGACGAGGAATCCGGTGAAAACGACCGCGAGAAACAATGCGCCCAACGTGTAGAGATAGCCGCGCGGTGGCCAGATCAGCGACTCTTTGCGACCCCACTGTTCTACGCTCGACATCGTCAGTTCTCCTTCGCTTCTGCGCGCCGGTTCAACAGTTCCTGCGCCTGCGCGGCCTTGCCTTTTTGGACCTGGCGGAACTTCGTCGCAGCCTCTTCTCGCGTGAGTCGTTCGCCGCAGAGAACAGGTTCCAGTGTGTTCATCAGCAGCATCTGAAGTCCTACGAGTTCGGTGAATATATGGCGTTCCATCTCTTCGCTGTTTCGATGGACGGCCGCGCGGAGAAGAATCTCCCGCGCCCATTCACTGGGAGCCTTGCCGTCCTCCTCCGCAGCGGCGACGATCTTCCTTTCCTCATCGGGTGTCAGTTTGGTCCCGATGCTGCGGGTGCGCGCCACACGCCCTCTCAATCGCTGGGGAAGATGAGCGCTGGTTATGTTGCCGCTTTGCATGTATCCTCCGTGCGCTTCGCGTGAATTGTTCTCAATAGCCCCGGTTCCTTGGTAGGAACGCGATCTGGCGGAATAGCATTCGTTCCAACAAGTTCGCAGCGAGGAACCAAAGTTCCTCGGCAGCACCCTTCCAGGGGTGGAGTGTCGAAATAAACCCGGTGCGCAGCACCGAATGGTCTCACTCCACCCCCGCAGCACGCTTTCCGGCCACTGGATCGCGGTCTGCCACAGAGCCGTTGGGACGCTTCGCAGCGCCGTTCACGGCCTCGCGAGCCGCGCCGTTCTGCGCACCGCTCTGGCCGAAGTGCCGCACGCGCAGGCTCGGCGGAACATGAGTGGCTTCCGGTGTGCGCAGAAAGTCCTGGAAGTCGCGGTCCTTGGCGAAGACATAGGCCAGAGCCTTGTCCACTACTTCATCCGCGGTTGCATGGAGAAACGCAGCGTACTGGTCGATCTGGCTGGCGGTGGTTTCGTCGAGCCGGATCATGGCCGTAATCCGGCGGGTTTGGATGATTTCAAGCAAGGGCATGATGAGCTTCCTTTCGTTGTGGACTGAGAGTTGGCTTTGGAGCGCGTATGGCCTGCTGCGCCGCTCGGAGAATCTCCACGGCATAGACTCGACAATCGGCGCTCGAAAGCTCGAAGCGATGCCGGACTTCGAGCATGGTTAGAACGTCGGAGATCGGTGCTCCTTCGGCCAACCATTGGCGGGCCGAAGCAATGTCGAAGCGTCTCCGATTGCGCACCGGATTCAGCATGGAATTGCCTCCAGTTCCGGCTGCGCTTCTGCCTGAAATACGTGCTCCATTACGAACTGCCGCGTCCTGCGGTCATAGTCGTCCACACGCAGCACTTCGCGAAGGATGCGCCGGCCCGGCTGGCGTTCGATATGAACGACGTAATCGACGGCCTCGCCGATCTCGGCTTCGATGTCTTCATAGGTGGTCTGCTGATGACTGCGCAGTACGAGATTCGCGAAGCGGCGCAACGCCTTGGTTGCAGAGTTGGCATGGATGGTCGCAAGCGACCCAGAGTGGCCGGTATTAAACGAATCGAGTAGCGTCCGCGCCTCCATGCCGCGCACCTCACCCAGGATGATCCGGTCTGGCCGGAAGCGAAGTGCATCCTTGAGCAGTTCCTCGAATGTGACGGACTTCCCGAACGTATGCGTCTGCGACTCGGTGGAGACGACGTTCGGCTTGCGGATCTGAAGCTCCGGCGTGTCCTCAATGATGACGAGACGTTCCTCATCCGGAATGGCGTCGGCCAGTATCCGCAGAAGCGTCGTCTTGCCCGACCCGGTTCCGCCGCTGATGAGCAGCGTCTTGCCTGCCTGAATCTGCTCGGCAAGAAACTCGGCAACGGAGCGCGTCAGCGTCCCGCGCGCAATCAGGTCTTCGACGGTGAAATGGCGGCTGGTGAACTTGCGGATCGATACTGCCGGAGCCGGGCCGACCACTGGCGGAATCCACACCGCAATCCGGCTTCCGTCAGGAAGCCTCGCGTGCAGGCTTGGGTTGTCGTCGTCGAGCCGCTTGCCGAGGTGATTGGCGATCACTTCGAGGCCCGTTCGCAGGCTGGCTGGGGCGAAGGATATGCCCGGCTCCCGGCAGAGCTTTCCGTCACGTTCGGTAAACCAGCTCGTGTCGGGATTGCCCAGGATCTCGCTGACCTCATCGTCGCGCAGAAGTGGCTCGATGGGGCGGAGAAACGGAAGGATCAAGTCGAAGTTCATCGCGTGTGTTTCCAGTCGAGAAGCCCGGCGTGAAGCCGGGCTTCCGGGAATCGAGGAAGAAGCGGCGATTAAGCCGCCTCTTCCTCGGGGTTGAAGTCATCGCCTGCCGTCTCTTCCGGGGCGGCCTTCTCGGCGCGGTCGAGCTTCAGGATCGATGAGAGGCGCACTTCCCAGATGCGTTCCTTTTGGCCGGTCTTCTTGTCCGTCCGCTCGCGGCTGCGCAACTCGCCTTCGACGGCCAGGTGTGCGCCCTTCTTCAGGGTCTTCGCGTAGTCGGCCAGCTTGCCCCAGGCGATGCAGCGGTGCCACTCGGTGTGGTCGATGTACTTGCCCGTCGCCTTGTCCTTGTAGGAGCTTTTGGTGGCCAGCGACAGGGCGGTGAAGTTTGCGTTCTTGGTCGAAACGGCGGTGGCGTCTTTGCCGAGAAATCCGATGAGTGTGATGCGGTTCTGATACATGGTAAGTCTCCTAAGGTTGAATTCCCGGATTGGCCGGGTCACCCATTGGCGAAGCCTGAGCGAGAGGCCCGGCTCCCAAGTGCCGAGCCGCGCTTTCTGGAGCAGGGGCCCAAACTTGCTTTGGGAGAGGAGTCTGGAAAGCAGAGCGGCGATGTGCCGCCGGGCGCCGGAATAGGCCCGAAGCGTGTGACCGGACAAGCAAGGGAGAGACCACGGAGACAAGCACTTCATGGATCGCATCGTCGAGGGTTTTCTCGTGGCTGCTAACGCTGGCATCCAGAGCGCAGAATCGCCCTGCTGCCCCCACGTGCAAGGATGAGGTAAAGGCATCGGCTACCACGCAGGGATTGCACCCACGCAGGGCGGGCGAATGCGGAAGCGTAAAGGGTGCGTTCTGGCCGGAGATGTGTGCGGCGTTGGACATGAAGACTGCCTCGCTTTGGGAAGTGCGATTCTCCTACTCGAACGCCTGGTCGGCCCGGAAGCGGACGATGGTCAATCCCAGAGGATTGATGGCCAACTCGTTGTTCTGCACGTTGTCGCGGAAGACATAGGTCACGCTGGCGGTCCATCGCTCGCGCTTGAGTTCGGTATGATCCGCCGGATTCGTATACACCTTCTCGAACTCAATGCGCGCCGAATAGGGTGACTGCCGGAGATCGTCCAGCACAACGTTCTTGACTTCGACATCGACATACGGAAGCAAGCTGTCATCCCGGTAGGTCTGGATGATTTTGTTTTTCTGCTCCTCGGCAATCACGGCCCGCTGCACGTCGCTATTCAGGAAGTAGAGAGAATCAGTCTGGTCGCGTTCAATCGTGAAGCGATTGCGGCTGAAATAGAGTTCGGCCCAGCGGGTCAGGTAATACTTGTTCTCCGCCTCCTGCGGGCGGTACTGGAAGTTGCGATAGTCGATCGCTTCGGCGCGACCCACATCGTTGATGCGAATGATGAGCGGGTGCATACCGGCCAGCGCCTTCTGACTGCGGAAGACGAGCACGGCGAGCATGAGACAAACCGCAACAAGGCAGAGAATAGTGATCTTGAGCCAGGTATTCATCACCAGCGGATCGCCATACTGTTCGAGATAGCGTTCCGCCGCGCGCGTCATCTCTGGAGTGGGCGTGGTTGTCGTCATCGCGTCCATACCTCCGCATCCCTAAAACGCCCGCAGAATGGCGGCGGTCAACACACCACCCGCCCCGAATCCATGCCCACCGATGTGGCCGGAGAAGAGCGATGCGGTCATGGTTGGAATCTTGAAGAGTATGAAGGCCGCAATGAAGCACAGCATGAGCAGTGCCGGCATGAGTGCGACCAAAACTTTTGGATCGGCAAAGTTCATCGCGCCACTGGCCAGATAGGTGATGAGCAGATGACTCACAACGCTCATGGTTGCGGCTGCGACCACCTTATAGAACTCAAAGCCGACGAATGCCTTCAGCCACCCCCAGAAGAGGAAGTCTGTCTTTTCGAAGACCATCCACGGAATGAAGACCGGCCCGAGCAGACCAATCACCGTTGCACCGATCGCTCCATAGGCGATAATGACTGCGATCAACGCAGTCAAAATGCTGAGGACGATCTGAACGGTAAAGGTACAGAGCAGGGTATATGGTTCCGTAAAGGATGGCGAAGAGATTCCGACATTGGAAAGGGCTTTATGGATGGTTGCCTGCACTTCCTGTGTGGAATCATGTCCGATGTAATCCACCAGAGTGCTGGTGCCACCGCTGACAAATCCTTTGAGAGAATAGTCGATGCCGGGAATCGAGCCGTCATAGAACCTTACAAAGCAATAGGCGAAGGTAATCAGTAGGAAGAAGTTCAGGAACTTTGCGACGTTGAAACCTGGGCCACCCTGCGCGGAGGCCAGCGCCTCCTGAACGCCAAACCAGACCATCATGATGGTGGCGAGCGACAGCACCATGTGCAGCCCGAGCGCGTCCACGGAAGGCGCGACTGTCGCTGTCAGGTTGTCGCAGCCGTTCTTGATGAGAATCAGAAAGTCCATGATTGCCATCCTTTCTCAGTAGTGGAAGGCCCACTCGGTGCCCGCGCTCGACTGCTGCGGCGTGAGTTCGTTGAAGTTCTGCTGATAGCTGTTGCCGGTCTGAAACAGAGATTTCAGATTGTCCTGCTGCACCTTCTGGCCAACCATTTGCTGCAAGGCGTTGGCTTCAAGAATCTGATTGGTTTCCTGCTGCGAGCGCAGCTCGATCAGCAGGGCCTGATTGATCCGCTGCAAGGTTGCCATCTCCGTATGCTGGGACGGGTCGGTGGAATGACTCACGGCTTCGAGTTGCGCAATGTCGGCCTCGCGCTGCGCGGAGGCGGAACGGATAGCTCCGACGGTCTCAAGGCTCGTTGCGTTGACGGCGTTCGCCAGATCGACCGTCGCCCCCTGTGCCGCAATCGCCTGCTGGCCCTGCGGGCTGAGCGAGCTGTACCCGGCGATGCGGCCCGTTGTGTTGATGCTGGCCGCCTGTGTTGCCGCCGGCGCACCATAACCCGTTGCGGCTGCATTCATCCATACGGATGAGTTGCCATAGGTGTTGGCCGGCTGAATGATCGCGGCCCACTGCTGCGGTCCGAGCGTGCCGTAGGTTGTGTAAAGCGTCTCGGGCAGGCTCGCCATCTGACGCGCTAGGTTGTATGCTCCAATGACATTTTGCATGGTGTTGACGGTAGTGGTGTACAACTGGCTTGCCTGCCCAATCTGCTGAATGGCGTGGGCGGACTGCGTCGGGTCAAAAACGATCCCTGAACCAAATTGGGCGCGGGCGGGTAACGTTGCGGCAATTGCCGTAGCGATGGCGAGTATCAGTTGGCACTTCATGGTGCATTCTCCTCAATCATTTCTTGGCACGCTCGGCCTGAAGCTGTACCAACGTTGCATCCAGGTTTTGTTTCTCAGCAGAGCATTTCGTGCTGAGTGTAGGAGGTACCTTGAAATACTCAGCCGAGCAGTCTTGCTGAAACTGCTTACCAAGCTGGTCATACTTTTTTTGCAGAGCGTCGACCTTGGCCTGATGGCTCTGACACCCAAGCACGGTGATGGCAAGAATTGCGGTGAATCCAACAAAGATAGCGGTGCGGCGCATACTTCCTCCTTCAGAACGACTGTGGAATGGTGTGGTTCTCGTATGCGGGCAGCAGCATGTCCTGTGTGAAGTAGACCTTCACCCGATGGCCTTCGCGGATCGTAATCGTCGGCGGTATCTCCAGAAACTGGTCGAGCACAGAGGTAGCCGACTGCGAAACGCTGGCGGAGGCCCCGGTCGCAAATGCCTGCGACCCGCTGGTAGAAATCGTACCTCCACCCTGCTCAATTTCGCCTGCACCGGCGATCACACCCAGCGCAATCGACATTCCAAATATCTCCAGATAATGGTTGTTCACCTTGTCTTTCAGGCCCTCGGCTCCCGACTGGTTCAGGCCCTGAAACTGGTCGAGATCGACTGAATAGCCATCCGGCATAATCATGCGGTGAAAGACGACGGCCATGCGCCGCTGCTGGCCAAAGCCGGATGCGCCGATCTTCCGCGCCTCGCCCAGCACGATCGTCCCTTCCGGAATCAGCACATGTTGGCGATCATGCGAGTAGACAGGATTCGAGACCAAAACCTTGACCGGACCGGCAGCATCACCGTCCAGGCGATTGATGAGAACTGTGTCCAGTACCGTACCTTCGTAGACCACATACGGCTGACCGGTGGCCGAATCGATGTTCACCTCGGGCCGGTGCTGCGGCTGACTTTGTGACTGGCCAGCGCTTGGTGCCTGCGGCGCAATCAGGCTCGTATTTGCAGATCCCAGCGGAGCCACGTATGGATATGCGTTCGCGCCTGCAACAGGGGCCGGTGGGTCGATGTTCGCAGAGGCGGGCGTGTGTTGCTCCGGATGCGCCGATTGCTGGGCTTGCGAGTAGACGAGGTTCGAGGCAAAGCGCGAGGCGTAAGCCAGCTCGCGATCCTTTGCTGCGAGCTGTTGCTCGGTTTGCTCGGCGGGAGAGAGTTGTTGCTGCGACGGCGCACAGGGCTGGCCGGGAGCGCACGTAGACGACTGACCTGTTGGCCCGTAGGCCGCAGCAACGGCCTGCTGTGCTGCGGTCATACCCGCAACCGGGCTTGTTGCTTGTCGTTGCGCAGCATCCTGAGCGGTCTGCGCTTCGGCGGCGGCCACCTGACTCTTAAGGTCGGCGACATTGTTGGCGGTATTGTCCTGGAGCACCGGCTGCGGAGCGTCGTGCCCGCTACCGTTCTGCTGTGCGGGCGGCTTCTTCGCTGTTCCGCTGAAGACCGCCGCCACAATCACCAGCAGCGCCGCTCCCAGGTAGAGCGCGGGTTTCAGGTTCTTCGGCACGACACCTGCGGGCACGCGCTCCTCGCGGCGCAGCTCCGGCTCAACAACTTTGTCGTTCGGAAGATTTGTCACTGACTCAGCCATCGCGCACCTCACGAATGCTTGCGGGAGAACTCCATCCGCTTCTTGCCCAACTCGACATAGCCGGAATCCATCACCTTCGGAATCACATAGGTTCCGTTCGAGAGCTGATACGTCACCAGATTTGGCTTGCCGTCCCGCATCTCGTAGACCGAGAACTTCTCCGGCGCATCGGTCTTGATGTAGGTGAACTTGTCGTCGTGATAGATCGCCTGAATATCGAACGGCGGCTCGTTGGCCTTGAAGGTGTAATCGAACTTCAACTGCATCGGATAGGCGCTCTTGTACTCATCCACCGCCTGCGTGATGTGCGATTCTACGGCGGCGAGTTGCTGCTGGGATTGCGCCAGTTGCGCTGCCGGTACGAACTGCGGCGGGCCACTGGAAGCGACAATCGACGAGCGGTCGGCAAGAACTACGATCACTTTCAAATCAGGTGTTTCGCTCGACTGTGAAACATCCTGCAAGGTGAAGCTGTAGATGTTGCCCTTATCGGTGATGAGGTTCAGATTGGAGGAGATTCCAGCCTTCGCCGGATGCACGAAGCAGAAGTTGCCGACGATATCGACCACCCAAAAATCCTTGTCGCCGGTCGCAGCTTCCATGATCTTTTCTGTCGCCGGAAGCTCAATCAGGGTCGTGTACTTGAGCTTGGCGTGAATCGGAACAATATCCTGGGCGTGATACTGCACGGTGCGCGCGGAAGCGTCCTGCGCGATTGCTGGAACGCACGGAATGGCGGTGAGGAGGGCGAGTGGAATGAGGATGCGTTTCATGCGGCAACTCCTTTCGGGCGAGAATGTGTTGCGTTTGGCAGCGGCTCCTCGGCCAGGCGGCGCAGACCTTCGGCGAAGCCGAATTGGTCGAAGTATTTCCACTTCTTCAGGTTTTCGTTGGCGCTGTTGACGGCGATCCAGTACGAAACAGGATCGACATTCAATCTCACTCGTTTCGAGCTTTGCGCCTTGCGGATCAGCATCTGTCCTGGCGGAACGAGTCCGTCGATCAGATCCAATTCCATGTCGTTCAGATGAAACGCTTCGGCATAGACCGCGCGGTCCATCTCAGGGTTGGCGAGGAATATTTTTGCCGGACAGCACTCGGCGACAACCGGCAATAGTCCCGATTCCTGCAATTCCTTGAGCGACTGCGTGGCCAGCACCATCGCCGCGCGATGCTTGCGCCAGGTCTTCTGCGCCTGCACCACGTAGTTGCGAATCGTCTCGTTGCGAAAGAAGAGCCATGCCTCGTCCAGCAGAAACATCTTGAAGGTGGCGAGCTTGCTTGGATCGGCGATCTCGTTGCCGGCCCGGTGCAACACATAGAACAGCAGCGGCTCCAGCACTTCCAGCGCATCGTTCCATCCTTTGAAGTTGAAGGTCTGGAAGGGAGCGAACGTAAGCGTGTCCTCGGCGTTGTCGAAGAGAAACCCGTACTGTCCCGCGCGCGTCCAGCGATGCAGCCGGTCCTTCATTTCGCCGATGATGCTGGCCAGATTCGACACCGTGCGCTGACCCGGCTCCAGTATGTACACGCGCTCGATTGCATTCCAGAGCTTCTGCTCTTCCTTGAAGTCCATCCGATAATGCTGGGCGCGTCCTTCGATCAGCACGCGGAAGAAGCTGAAGAGAAATTGCAGATTTTCTGGCGTCTGTGGCAGCGAGAAGGGGTTGATGGTGAAGTCGCGCGACTCGCGCCCGACGTTCAAATACGTTCCGCCGAAGATGCGCGTCACTGATTCGTAGCTGCCGCCAATGTCGAAGATGTACGTCTGCGGCTGATACTTCTGTGCGCTCTGCACAAGAAACACGGACAGGAACGTCTTGCCCGAGCCGGTCATTCCAAGAATCAACGTGTGTCCCACCTCGCCGCAGTGCAGATTCAGGTAGTAGGGCGTATCGTTGTCGGTTTCGAGCACGGCCAGATATTCGGCATCGAGATACGCATTCCTTGTCTCGCCGGGAAGGATCGTGAACAGGAAACTCAGGTCGGCGTAGTTGGTGTTCAAGAGATACAGCTTGCGGAGATTGAAGGCGTAGTTGCCGGGCACGATGGCGAAGTAAGCGTTGAGCTGGTTGTAGGTCTCGGCAAACAGGCTGCCGTCGGCATTGGTGAAGACTCCCGCGAACTCACCGGCAAGTTGTTCGAGCGCCAGACGGTCTTTGCCGTAGAGCACGATGGTCAGCGAGAACTCGCCCAGTTGCTGTCCATCGCCCAGCGCCCGCAGGCAATCGCCCAGGTTTTCGATGTCGGCCTGCTTCGACTCATCGACCAGCACGTCGCGCGGATTGGTCTTTGCCGCATCGTTGCCCATCTGCGAGACGAAGCCGGTTTTGGCGATATTGAAGTGCCGCCTGCGCTTGTTGACCTCCTTGCGCGCCTTGTCCGCTGGAAGGTGCATCCACTCCGTGCAGGCCATAAAATTTGTCGGAATCTTCAAGAGTGCATCGAGCGCGAGCGGGCGAGTCTCAGCTACGGCTTCCTTCATCGTCAGTACGCGAACGAAGTGATCGCCCACCCGCAGATGATCGCGCTCCGATTCAATGTCGGAGTGGCACACCTGAAAATCGAGGAACTGCGTGTGCTGGGGCCTCCCGGCAATCCGCCAGTCGTCGTAATTGAGCAGACGGCGGAAGAACCGAAACTGGCCTTCCTGATCGAGCACCTCCATCGGCGTCAGGTCGCTGAGCTGTTTCATGAATGCCTGCACTTGGCTGGAGAGCCGGGCAAGATCGCGCTCGATCTGCGACCGCAACAGGCGCTTCATCCCGCGCCCGCTGAACTGTGCCTGCAGTTCATTCCAGCCGCCCGCCGGATCGCGGAACATCTGCGCCAGTGCGGCGCCAACACCGGTCTTCGACCGCGAGCCGCGAATCAGAATGCAATAGTAGATTTCGATCTCGAAGAGCCTGTCCGCCTTGTCTTCAAAGAACTGCCGCCGCCGGTCCTGGCTGGTCTGCACAATTGGGTCATCGTATTTGGCAAATGGAATCTGTGGCCGATTCGTTTTGAACAGGTACTGGTAGACATGGAAGCCGGGGCCGAAGAGCTTGAGCGCCGCTTCCAGCCGTTTCACGGCATACTCCTGCTGTCCGTGATCGAGGCTCTCGTAGTCCACGCCTGTTACGTGGAGCACCATGCCGAGGTCGCCGGATTTGGTTAGGAACGCCGTGTCGTTCCAGAAGCCGTACAGGTTGAGGTGGTCGCACAGCGCGGCGGCGTCCTTCCACGGCTGGATGACCTTGTCGATGCGCAGCATCAGACCACCTCCACGCGCGGTGTGCTCTGTTTGGCCGCGTCATAGCGTGGCTTGTACCGCTCCGCCTTGGCCAGGATGCGAAGAAATGCCGGATCGGTCGCCGTCACCCAATGGCCAAACGCGTAGCCGCCCAGAAAGACAGCCAGCCCGGCCAGCAGACTGTTGAACAGGTTGAACGCGCCCACGGCCCCGACGCAGACGAAGTAGAACAGTGTCCGCTCCACGCCCAGATAGGTGAGGGGCTTGTGCAGGCTCTTGAAGACCCGATTGCGTCGCGGGTTGTGCGTGTGTGTCTGCATCGAATGCCCCTCACACTTGTAGAAACTTGAATGGCGGTAGTTGTGGCCGGGGAACTCAGATTCCCCAGAGCCAACTCAGGACGTTGACCGCGAGCACGGCAATGCCGGTCCCGGCGGCCACTCCCGCCAGCGCCTTCTTCGCGCCCGGCTCGCCATGCGCGAACTGGTAGCCGCCGATCACAATGGCGATCAGGCTCGCCACTCTGGCAACCGTCCCGGTGAAGAGGAGCTGGAGCGCGGTGAATCCCGTATCGAAGGGCGAGCCGCTCTGCGCAATAGCGGCGATGGGGAAGAGAAGCGGCAGCGCAGCCATCAGAATCGTCGGCCACCAGCGGCAGCGATGTTTTTCAGACAGCGCTTCCGAAGACTTCCTGCCCGGCTTCTGAGTGTGGCATTCGGAAATTCTTTGCGGAATCATTGGCACCTCCGACGGCAAGGAATGTTGCCGTCATGTGCCAAAAGTTAGCGCCGCTTTTCTGCTCTGTCCAAGACTTCTTGTCTATGGCGCCATAGACCGCAGCTATGGCCAAATGGGCATGTCTGCATGATGACCGAGCCATCGCTGAACTCCACATGGAGACGGGTCGATGGTAGGTTTACTTCGTTTCAATTTGCGATTTAGTGTCAAGCGAGAATCATTCCCAGTGACATCGGCGCTTTTCAGGAGTCATCCATAAAAAACGAGAACTTGAGCACAATCGCCCGAGTGAAACCAGCGACCCAAAAACCTGGGCGCTCGCCCTCTGCATCCCACGCCGTTACTGAACGTTCACTATCGTCAGCTGGCCTCCCTCGGTTGCAAACGCCGTGGTTCCGTCCGGTGTAGTCGAAACAGAGGAAAACAGGCCCGCTGCATATTGTTTCGTGGTAGTTGGCAGGGTTGCACTTGCCTCGATAACCGGATTTTGCGGGTGGTAGCCGTCGATTACGTAGAAAGTGCCGGAAGCAAGGACATACGCAAGATGTGTTTGGTCCGAGTACGTGGCGGAATAGGCGAGCAGCGATTGAATGACTGGTGAACTCTTAAACGTTAGTGCTCCAACGACCAAGGGCGAACTGACGTTTGTCAAGTCGAAGATCGTAGCGCCGCTCGGGCCGACAAGGAGTACTGTACGCGACCCGATATAGACGCCATTCGCGAACCCGCCCGCGCCATTCGGAGCGCCAGACACGGTGGAATTCTGGCTGCTCATCGTGACTGCCCCCAGCGAACCAGACGAAAGATCGACTACCCACACGTCGCGTTGACCGAACATCACCAGCTGTTTGCCGTCAGGTGAGATTGCCATGTAATCTACCTGATACCCATTAAGCGAAATCTGCGACACGGATGTCATCGAGGATGGCACCGTCACGTTGAACTGAGTGATTCTGCTACATGAATCGGAGACATACGCTTGCGTCTGGTCTGGTGAGAGGACGACCGACATAGCCTGGCAGCTAGTCGAAGCAGCCCCAATGAACGCGGGTGCCGCTGGATCCGCCAGATTGAATCCCTGCAAATAGCCTTGACTATCCGCGATAAATGCCGTGTTTGTCGTCCCAGAATAGGCCACTTGGTAATAGCCGGCCCAGCTATAGGGGGCATATATCTGAGAGGTATGCCCCTCAGCAGCAGGACTAGTGGGAGTCGAAAGAGAGAAGGTGTACAGTCCGCCATCTCCTGAGCTGACGCTGCACGATAGCGTTACGCTACAGCTATCAAAGCTGGTAACTAACAACGTCTTTCCATCAGACGTGACCTGGCTCGAAGATGGGATTCCAATCTGGTTGAGGGAGCCCGCAACACTGACGTTCAAACCCTTTACCGCGACCTGGGCCGACCCGGGGGTCGGGCCGGAAATTTGCTCCGTGGCTGTGATGTTCGCAGTCCCTGGGTTTCTAGTTGCCGTAACGGTCGCCAGCCCCACGGATTGGAGTGTCCCAGTTGGAACCGGGACTCCGCTTGCCGGTACGAACGCTACGTTTTCGTCGTCGCTCGCCCAACTCCATTGGAAGGTGGAGGAGCGCAATAAATGCGAGTTGGAATCGTAAGCCCCCGCCGTGAGGCTGTCCGATGCGTCGATTGGGAGCGTAAGGGACGACGGCGTGACCTGAACTTTGTCGATGGGATCTTTGCTTCCGACCGAAATGTTAAATGGACTGAAAGGTCCGGCACCCGGCTGATTCTTGTTCGTCTGCGGCTCGGAATCGAAGTTCAGCACGGCCGTGGCGGTTACATCCACCGGGAGCCCGTTAAAGAAGCTGGTGACCGACGTGGCCGCGGAGGAAAGGTATTGGGAGACTTTACTCGCGTCTCCGGTAATTTGGCAGACATCATCCAACACTTGCAGGCCGACTCCGAGGTTGACACAAGCAGTGGTAATGGCAGTTGATGCGGGCGTCGCCTCGGGAAAAAACGCATCAAGGGTGTACGACAGCCCTGCGCACATGGCAGTGCCCAAAGCCTTATATGGCGTTCCTTCCGCCGCCGATACTAACTCCGCTTGATTTAGAGCTTTGCATGTCGACTGAAGTGGTTGCACGGTGGACTGCACCAGATCGTCGACGGTTTGCAGACTTGGAACTGAGGTGCCGGTTGGAAGGTGGGCTTGATACACACCATTCCCGTTGAGGTCGGCCCGTATTGAACCTCCAAGAAAGGTGCCGCTTTCCGTGATGTCGACAGTCGCATCGTTTTCCGGCAGATCGTCGTAGCTTGTCACGTTGACCGTAACCAGCGAAGGATCGCTGGCCGCAGCCGCATTTTGTTCCTTCCGCAGGTTCTGTCTGGTCCGCTTTGCCGCCGCTGCAACGGCGCGCGCGGCAGTCGTACCGGAGGAGGAACCGAATGGTGCGGTAAATACAAAACTGTCATCGCTTGAGAATGCGGTCACGGTGGGTGGAGCTGCGTTCGAGGGCCAAAGGATGGCAAACTCACTTCCATCCGACATTCGAAAGTCCACTGGGAGTTCCTGCTGATCGAACAGAACGGTTTGTGAGGTGCCGTTCGGATGAGTGATTTGCGCGGAAGTGATCGTGCTGAGGTCCCCATTGGCGTTTCGCGTGCCGTTGTATTGAACGACGCTCCCGTCTGTGTCTCGAAAAGAAACCAAGCGGCTGGCTGTTATATCGTCCACCACGGTAAATCCTGAGTTGTTTGGCGAGACGGTCAGCATGGACGAACCCGACATATTCGCGCTCGACGCCGTGATCGTGGTGGAACCCGCGGCAAGGGCGGAAGCAACACCTGCCGCTGAGATCGAGGCGGAACCCGGTGTCGAGGAACTCCAACTGACCGAGCCGGTAATGTCCGCGGTGCTGCCGTCGTTGTAGCTGCCTATGGCTTCAAATTGCTGGGCACTCCCGAGATATAAAGTCAACCCCTGCGGTAATACTTTAACGGCGGTTAGTGCTTTCGCACTGACCATCAGCCCAGCTGACCCGGTAACGCCCGACAGCGAAGCCGTGATTGTGTCCGTGCCTGCAGACACGGCAGCTGCCAATCCCGCATTGGAGACAGTAGCGATAGATGGGTTCGAAGAACTCCAGATCGCAGAATTGGTAACATCTTGAGTTGACCCATCACTCAGGGTTGCCGTTGCTGTGAGTTGCTGGGTCTGCCCGGCATTTAATGTGACGTTAGCGGGTGTAATCGCAATCGACTGGAGAGTGGGCGTGGATTGGGTCTTTCCGCCCGAGTTGCCAGCCGAGCCACCGTTACCGCATCCCGGCAACAGAACGTAGAACTCGGCCACGAGCACGAGTATTCCAAGCCTAACCAAGGCTTTCATGTCGTTCAACCTCGCGCACGGCACCATTTAGAAGAATATCTTCACCAATCTCGGCGGTCCGGCCGAGGCACAACTCATTCAATTGAATGAGCACGAGAGGCATCAGTAATCCCTTTGAGGAAGTAAGAGATGGCCGTAGGAGTAACGGCGAAAAAATTTTAGCATGAGCGCGTAAGCTTGTCAAGCGGCAGGAAGAGGCGCTTGACTGAGTTCTGGTGGTTGGGTGACCTCATGGCTCTCCGCTTCATCGGCTCGTAGACAAGCTGGCCAACTGAGATTTCCGATCATTCCTGCATGCAACAGCTGATGTTCGTAATGAGCAGCAGCTGGCAACAGCCAAACAGGATGAAGAGGAAGGCTCTGATTCGTCCCTTACGAGTCGGCCAGTGTCCACCGATCTGTCCACGCGCGATCTCGGTTGACGCCCGTTAACGGGGCGATGCACTCATCGAGGAGCCGCACCTAATTGCTCACGCAAGCAACGTCAACTGAAGATAATTCGTCTGTTTCTTGCGCGGAGTGTGTTTGGCGGGCTTGATGCCATTCGCTTTCCTAAAATGACGAATCAGTATCGGCAGCGCGGGGTGCTCCGCCCAAACGGGATGCACGAACGCCGTGTCCGCGCTCCAGTTGACGTTTGCTATGGGCCTCGTCGCGAGACTTGAATCGAGCGGCGTTTTCTGATCGATCAGCGCCACCCCGCTCCCGCTCTGAACCATCCACTGAATATCTGTGGGTGTCGTGGCCAGGCAGGAGACCTCTGGCGTTATTCCGATCTCTCCCAGCATTTCCATCAGGCGAGTGTGCGCCTCGGGATGCGCCTCAGGATTGCGGAATATCTTCAGCCTCTTCGCAAGCACTAACGGCTGAATCTCCATTTGCCGCGCCAGCGGATCATCGGCGCGCATGCAGACGACCAATGGAGCCGACGCAACCGACTCCACTGTCCACTGGTCGCCGCTGATGGGAAGAGGAAGCACCGCCGCGTCGAGGCTTTTCTCCTCCATGCGCCGAAGAAGCTGCGCCGGATCGCCGCCGGAGAATTGCATCGGACAGCCAGGAAACAGGCTGGCGTAGGCATCACTCAGAGAGCGCAGAATCTCCTGCTGCACAAAGCAAGAGAAGCCGATTCTCAAGGGTGGAATCTCTCCGCAATGGACTGCGCGGGCGGCCTGGATGATCTCGTTTCTCGACTTCACCGCTTCGATCGCATAGGAAACGATCATTTGCCCGGCGGCTGTGACATGCACACCGTCGTGATGGCGCACGAAGATCTGAATGCCGATGCCGTCTTCGAGGTCCTTGATCTGCTTGCTGAGTGAGGGCTGCGCCAGAAAGAGCCGCTCGGCGGCGCGCGTAAAATTCAATGTTTCCGCGATGGCCGCGATGTACTTCAGGTGGCGAAACTCGACAAGATCGAACATGCCTCGGCACTCCAAAACCGAAGGCAGCGCGCAAAGAACTTCAGAAAATGCAGATCGAACTTCTTGTTTCCATCTTTTCTGCTCCAGATTCGATGAGCTTTCTGTCGCTGTCAATCGGGCACTTTTTTGTTCCCCGACTTGCAACGCGCAGATGCGGCCATAGACAGAAGCTATCGCACCCCCCTCAAAACGCCGTATTTTCGGGCCTGTCCATAGACAGAAGGCATGGCGCCATAGACAGGAAGTATTGGACGGGTAGCAACGGTCAGTTCAGGCTTTCTATATCACGACTGTGAGGTGCTGTATGGAAAAGAAGTCTGCAGGGTCGGTGAGATCGCGGACGAATCGTCCAGTTCATCTTGAGCCCTTGTATGACAGCCATGAAGTAGCGGCTCAATACAGAATTTCCGAAAAGAGTCTGCATCGCTGGGCGCGCATGGGAATGATCCCCGCCGTGAAATGCGGTAGGCTGTGGCGCTTTCGCAAGTCCGCAATCGATCGGTGGATGAACTCCAGGATTGCCAGCTAAAAGACGCGCAAAACCGATAGCGGAGCGTACGGGGATGAGCTACGCTTGAAATGAGCCACCCGTTTCCGCTGACAGGAGAATATCCATGAAGCGGATTCGCTTTCAGCAAGGTTCATTGAGGCTCTACGAGCGCGCAGCAGGCGATCAGGTCTGGGAGTACCGCTGGTATGAAACACAACTGGACGGTACACGCAGACGACGCAGTTGCATCATCGGTTCTCGTCACGAGTATCCGACCGATGCATTGGCGCAGAAAGCGGTTGTGGCTCTTAGGGCAAGCATCAACGCGGAAACCCCGCGCGCACAAATTGACGCGATCAGTTTCAGTACGCTGACGCAGCACTATCGCGAAAAGGAACTGTGCGAGGGCGGAAATAAAACCTTTGCCACGATTCGGACGAATGAAGGCTATCTGGAACGCTGGATTCTTCCACGGTGGTCTTCCTACCGATTGAAGGATGTGAAAGCAGTCATAGTTGAAGAATGGCTGAAGTCACTTCCGCTGGCAAACGGCAGCAAGGCAAAAATACGCAACCTCATGCACGCCATCTTCAATCACGCTATTCGTTGGGAGTGGCACGACAAGAACCCCATTACGCATGTCCGCCAAAGCGCGAAGCGGCAGAGGGTTCCGCTTGTGTTGAACATCGAGCAACTCAAGTCGCTGCTTGAATATCTCAAGGAGCCGGGCAAGACCGCCGTGCTTCTCGACATTCTCACTGGACTCCGGGTAAGCGAGTTGCTCGCGCTAAAGTGGTCGGACGTGGATTTCGAGAACCTCGAACTGCATGTTACCCGTTCCATTTCGCTCCAGCGCGTCGGCCCCTGCAAGACGGAAGCATCGCAGAAACCGGTTCCGCTCGATCCCGAGCTGGCCGAGGTTCTGCTCTTGTGGCGCAGACGGTCGCCTTACCCGATGGACGACGATTGGGTCTTTGCCAGTCCGGCCAGCAAGGGCGAGCTTCCGTACTGGTCCTACTCCCTTTTCCGGGTGTACATTCGGCCGGCCCTCAAGGCGGCAGGAATCACGGGCAAAGTGGGATGGCATACCTTCCGTCATTCGTTTGCGACGATTCTGAAATCGCACGGGGAGGACGTGAAGACGGTGCAGGAGCTGCTGCGGCACGCGAACAGCAGCGTCACGATGAACCTCTATGCGCAGGCCGTCACCGACATCAAGCGCAGCGCGCAGAGCAAGGTTGCACGGCTGGTGTTTGAGCCGAAAAAGGGGAATTCGGAATGATCGCCGTCTTATTGGACGTTATCGGACGGCAATCAAATTGGAGATTATCTTGTAAGTCTTTTGTTTTGTTGGCGTCCCCGACGGGATTTGAACCCGTGTTATCGCCGTGAAAGGGCGGTGTCCTAGGCCGGGCTAGACGACGGGGACGCTTGGCTTACTCCCTGAGCGGAAGCAGGAGAGAAGTACAACTCTGAATGTAGCAATCTGTCGGTTCTCTGTCAAAGCCTTCTGCGCGCGGGCTGCCGCTTTCCGCTGGCCAACCGTAATCTGCTTCGCTATACTCGGGTGTTTGCCCTATGAAGATACTCGTCTGCATCAAACAAGTGCCGCAGAAGGATGCGCCTCTCAAGCTCAACGCCGCCGGTACATGGATTCATGAAGATGTCTCCTATGAAGTCAATGAGCCTGATGCTTATGCTCTCGAAGAGGCTCTTCGTCAGAAAGAGAAGCACGGTGGGGAAGTGGTCGTACTCACCGCCGGCCCCGCTCGCGCTCAGCAGGTGTTGCGCGAAGCGCTTGCCAAGGGCGCAGATCGGGCCATCCATCTTGAGGACGAAAAATTCGTTCAGCTTGACTCCGCCAACACCGCACGTGCCATTCACGCTGCCATTGCGCAGGAGTCTTTTGACCTGATCGTCACCGGTCTTCAGTCCGACGATTTCGGGGCCGCGCAGACGGGTGTTCTGCTCGCCGAAATTCTTGGCATACCGCACGCCACTATCATTATCGGCATTGAGAAGACTGACACCGGTCTGCGTCTCAAGCGGGAACTCGAGGCCGGCCACTACCAGCACATTGAAACGACGATGCCTGCGCTGCTGACCATTCAAAGCGGCATCAACAAGCTGCGCTATGCCACTCTCATCGGTATCAAGCAGGCAAAGATGAAGCCGGTCCGCAAGGTAACCTGGGCCGACGTCGAGTCGAAGATCAGTCCCAATCTGCAGCAGATTGTGCGCCTCTACGTTCCCGAAAAGCAGAAGCGGACAGAAATGATGGAAGGTCCCGCGCCCGAAGTGGCTCGGAAGGTTGTAGACTACTTGCGAACCGCAGCGCGGGTCATTTAGCAGCATTGAATTTCTTGAGGAGCGAATCACGGAAATGGCAAACATGTTGATCCCAGCGGAAGAACGCAACATGACCCCCAATCAGGTCGAAGCGCTGGAAAAGCGCCGTCAGTGGGGCCTGAATTATCAGGTCATCGCCGGACAGTTTTTCTTCTTTGCTGTGCTGCTCACCCTCTGGTCCGGGCAGGACGCGACTTACTCGCCGGGCTGGGTGCATCCTATGTTCTATTACAACGTGTTCGCGGTCCTTGCAGGGCTGGTCTGTGCTACCTATGGAACATACCTCAAGCGCGGCAAGCCCACCTTCTAGCTCTTTGCGTATCAGCTTTTCTCAAGGGGAGCTTCGGCTCCCCTGAGGTGTGTTTGGGGGATTATGGCAGACGTCATTCTGGTAGTAGCAGAGCAGCGCAGCGGTCAGCTGAACCGCGCTTCGTTCGAGACAATCGCAGCCGCGCAGGCCATTGCAAAGGAGACAGGCTGGCCGGTGCAGGTAGTTCTGCCGGGCAATCAGGTCATGCCGCTCGCAGCCCAGCTGGCGCAGCAGAGCGTGCAGTCCGTTTATGCATTGGAAGCTCCCGAGCTTGCTGCGTATACCTCTGACGCTTACGTCCATGCGCTCAGCCAGTTCATCGGTGAGAAGCAGCCCCGCGTCGTACTCTTCCCCCATACCTATCAGGTAAGGGATTTCGGTCCCCGGCTCGCCCTGGCGCTCGATCGTACGCTCATCTCGGACGCCACCGGCTACAAGCTTGATGCCGGCAGGCTGCTCTTCACGCGGCAGATGTTTCAGGGGAAGTTCACCGCCGACGTCGCCTTTACTGGAGACGCTCCGTGGATGGCGACCATTCAGATAGGGGCTTTTCGTGCGGATACCAGCGCCGCAGCTCAGGCACCCGTCGAGAGAGCATCAGCTGCCGTTTCGCAGTCATCGGCGCGCATCACTCCCCATGAAATATTTCAAGAGGCCAAGCAGGCCGTCGACCTCTCGCAGGCTCCTGTCATTGTTGCCGTTGGTCGCGGCATCAAGGAGGAGAAAAACCTCTCGCTCGCGCAGGACTTGGCCAACGTCCTCGGCGGCGAACTGGCAGCCTCGCGGCCTATCTGTGATAACGGTTGGCTTCCGCTTGAGCGGCAGATCGGCAGCTCCGGGCAAACAGTAGCTCCCAATCTCTATATAGCTCTCGGCATCAGCGGAGCTATCCAGCATATCGTCGGCGTTAAAGGTGCACGCACCATCGTCGCCATTAACAAGGATCGTGAAGCGCCAATCTTCGAGATCGCCGATGTTGGGGTTGTCGGTAACTTGTTTGACGTTGTCCCCGCGCTGACCGCGGAGATCAAAAAGGCCAAGGCTGGTTCCTAGTATCCTGGGGCGATAAAGGAGAAGACCCGATGGCTACCTGCACTCATCTATCCCACGTTCATAACGTTGCTCCCCGCACTCCCAATGGCTGTGAAGAATGCTTGAAGTCGGGAGACAGCTGGGTTCATCTGCGCCTTTGTCTGGAGTGCGGCCATGTCGGCTGCTGCGACTCCTCCCGCAACAAGCACGCCACCAAACACTATCATCGCGCAGGCCATCCCGTCATGCGTTCCTTCGAGCCCGGGGAGACCTGGGGATGGTGTTACGTAGATCAGGTTCAGCTCGATTTTTCCTAGCCGATAAAGCATCCGCATTATCGGCCTGCGGTCCCGGCTGCCTCACGCTGCGTGAGCATGCTCGGCTGCCGCTTCTCGCAGGGGTGGCAGGTTCGCGCGGTAGCGGAGAATCAGGCTGACCAGCTTCAGCGCACGCCAATACCGCGGCCCATAGTAGGTCGGCTTCCATAGGCATCGAAGCAGCCAGCCCAGCCCCGTCCTGTCGGCCCATCCGGGTATGTAGACCTGATCCCCGCTCAGAAACGCGATAGCCGCACCGATGCAGTGAATCGCAGGACATTTGACCAGATTTTTCTTCAGATAGCTGCCAAGGCACTCCTGGATGCCGCCCCCTACGGTCAGCACCACATGCCGATACTCCCTCTTTTTCAGCTGAGCCAGCAGCGCAGGGTCTTCAATTCTGCCCCCGTATATAGGGGCGATATAGACATCCTTTGGAGCAACCTGAATCCCGCGGCTGGCGAGCCAGCGTAGATTCACGTCTGCGCTCTCTTCAGATGCCATCACCCACAGGGTATTCCCAGGCGTTCGAAGTTCGTTGTCATCCACCAGTACTTTGAAGTAGGCAAGTCCGGAAACTCTTGCGATGCGGGGACGGTGCATCAGGTTCCATAGCAGCACCATGAGAGCGCTATCGGTAATCGCCATGTCGGCGTTCAATAGCGCTTCGCGGTACACTCTGTTGTCCGGCAGGTCTTTCAGCGTCGGGGCAGAAGGCACCACAACTAGGCCCCCCTCCCGAATTTGATCGAGCGTTTCCAGTGCTGACCCCATAAAAAAACGAATTCCTAAAATCTGGCAGAAAGCTTGGGAATCCATAAAATCTTCGTGCTCCGGCACTTGGCCTGATTCCAGTCTTGGACTGGGTTGATACTTCATTGGGTAAGCGGACAGTGTAGTTACCCGAGGTGCATCTATAACTTCTCAATCTAACGACAGCAATCGTGAGAATAGACAGCGGTAATGCGGGGTACCGTGACTAATGGCCGAACTGCGGTTACTTCTACACAAGTAGAATGACACACTTCGGGCTCTAAGCTGAAGCCTGAGCGCAAGATTGTAACCGTAATGGATGGAAGAAGGCTGGCTATTTGCTTCCTGGCCGGCCGGGGGCAGTGCAGCGCATCTTCATGAGTGGGGAAGTATCCTGGCTGCCGATGAGCCTGCGAGCCGCTTCAACCAGGACGAGCGCTCATGAAATCGTCAGTATCTCACCAACCTCTGAAGCTTGCCCGTGCAGATCAAATGTCCGGTTCAGTTGCCTCTCGATCAGTTCCTGCGGCTGCGGCCTGCAAAGCAGGAATCCCTGCATGTCGTCACATCCGAACTGTCGCAGGTAGGCAAGCTCCGAATATCTCTCTACTCCTTCGCCCACCGTCCGCAGATTCAGGTTCTGTGCCAGCGCGATGATAGACCGGCAGATGGCCGCGTCGGACGCTGTCCTGTCGATGTCATGGACGAAGGATTGATCGATCTTCAGCGTGTCCACCGGCAGCTTTTTCAGGTAGTTCAAATTAGAGTAGCGTGTGCCGAAGTCATCGATTGCAATAAAGAGCCCTAGATCCTTCAGGTCTCTGATCTGTCGGGCGAAGAGATCCGCATCTTCCAGCAGTAGCGACTCGGTTATCTCAATCTCGATGCTGCTGGCGGGCAGCTCATACCGTCGTAGTATCGTTTCCACGCTTTGTACAAAAGTCTTCCGTTTGAGCTGGGCAATCGAGACATTCACCGCGACGGGGAAGTCGATGAGGCCTCGTTTCCGCCACGCCTGCGTCTGACGGCAGGCAGTGTCCAGTGCCCATTCGCCCATCGGTACAATGAGCCCGCTTGCCTCGGCGACGTCGATAAAGTTTCCCGGCATCACCAGTCCTTTACTAGGGTGCTGCCAGCGGATCAGCGATTCAAGCCCGGTAATCCTGCCCGTCACCAGGTCGATGCGCGGCTGATAGTAGAGCAGGAATTCCTCCCGCTCAATCGCGTGGCGCAGGTCCTTCTCTATCTCCACCCGCGTGTTTACCCGCTCGATCATCTCCGGCGTGTGAAACACATAGGTGTCGCGGCTGACCTGTTTTGCCTGGTACATGGCCAGGTCGGCGCTCTTTAGCAGGTCATGCACATTGGTGCCATCGCGTGGCCCTACCGCGATGCCTATGCTTAAAGAAATGAAGGTAGAGGTCCCACCGATCTGATGCGGTCTCCTCACTTCGGTAATAATGCGGTTTGCGATCGCTTCCAGTTCGGCCTCGCTTGCGAGGCGATAGCAGACGACGACAAATTCATCGCCGCCGATACGCGCTACCGTATCTTCCACGCGAACGCTCTCACAGATCCGCTGCGCAATGCTCTTCAGAAAGAGATCCCCGATGGGATGTCCCAGCGTATCGTTCAGGAACTTGAAGTTATCTACATCAATGTAGAGAACGCCCGTCAATCGCTCTGCCGCTGTTCCCAAATGTATCGCGTCCTCCAGCCGCTGCTGCAGCAGTTCGCGATTGGGCAGCCCGGTAAGGAGATCGTGATAGGCCTGGAAGGAGAGCCGGTCTTCCAGGATCTTGCGTTCCGTAATGTCCTGAACTGTTCCATGCAGACGCACCATGTCGCCGTTCGGGCTCCGATCAGCCTCACCCTTTGCCAGGATTCGTCTGCATCCACCCTCCGGGCGTAGCACATCGAGTTCAATCTCGTACGGTTTGTCCTCCGCAACCGCGAGCTCGATACAAGACTTCAGCGCGCTCCAGCCCCCCTCGCAGAAGAGGCCATCATGTTCCTCCAGCGTAGGTGCACCCTTGCTGGGGTCCACGCCAAAGATGCGAAATAATTCCTCTGACCAGGTAATAGCGCCGGTCCGGAAGTCCATCTCCCAGCTGCCCAGGCCCGCCAGCCGTTGCGCCTGCTTTAGCTCCCGTTCCCGCCGCCGCAGCTGCTGACTTGTCTGCTCCAGGTAGCTGCTTAGCTCTTCGATTTGCTGCTTGGCTCCACTCTCGTGCTCTTCCTTCTGCGGCTCCGCGCCGAGCGCTTCCTCCCATGCCTCTGTGTAAGCAGCCGTAACCCGATGGACGCCTCGACGGCTGAGCGCGTAGCTCATGACACAGAGCAGAAGGCAAAGCGCACTTAGCAGGGCGAGTGTAACCCTCGTCTGTCGGCTCACTTTTTCCATCCGCTCCGCCTTCAGTGTTTCTTCAAGGCGAATAGCTTGCTGCCAGCTGCTGTGCAGACTGTTCAGCCCACGGCTCCATCCGGCATCCGCCGCGTGAAATGCACTGCCCGCCATCTGGCGCCGGGACTCGGCAGCCCACCGCTCATGCGCAGCTGCGATATGGCTCAGGTTCTCCATCTGCGTCGGACTGTCACCGACTGCAACTTTGAGATCCCTGATTTGCTGTTCTGTCCTGGAGGAAAACTGCTCAAACTCTTCGCGGAAGGATGGCTGCCGTGTAAGAAGCTCACTATGCACGGCCGTCGCTTCGTCATCGATGTCGTGGTCCGCCTGCGCCATCGCGACCAGCACCTGGGAACTCCGGTCCAGCCAGCGAATCGCGCTCAACAGTGTAGAGATCTGCCAGATCACCAGCCCGGCGAGCAGGGCTAGTAAGATTCCCGGGAGCAAAAAGGAACGACGAAAAGTACCGCTGAATTTAGGGGAATCAACCGGCAATGAAAGCGCTGACAATATATCCGATCCTCGCGCCGGTTAATGGGCGCCTGCTCCGGTGGAGAATCGCGAGTCTGTGGAAAAAAGACACAAAGGTGCAAAGGAAAACTAAAAACTACTATTCTTTTGTCTGAACCAAGGTTTATAGGTGAAGTATATCTTCACTCCATTAAAATTTCTCCATTAATTTTAGTCAGTTACAGCGTTCATTTGCATTACTTGAGAGTAAGAAACAATTACTTTCGAAACCTTCGCAAAAAAAACCTGGCTTTTCAGCCAGGTCAGGAGGGGTTGATGCTTTTCAAGAGACATCTTGAGCTTAAGCACCTGCCTGATTCGTGTCATGAGCGCGAAGATCGATTTTTGACTCCATCAAAGGATGGATTTACACACAAAAGAGAAGGGCCGCCGGCATGAGTCCGGCAGCCCATCGAGAACCTGCTGTTTGTAGCTAACGCGTGAAAGAAGCGATGGCGCTTGTTTCGTCGTCCTTGATGTCGAACACCGTATAAAGCTTGGTGATCTGGAGCAGGTCGTGAACCTTCTTCGTCAGATTCAGCAGCTTGAGCTCGCCTCCCTGGTTCCGCACAGTCGTGAAGGCGCTGACGAGTTCACCGATCCCGGAGCTGTCGATGTAGTTCACATCGCCCAGATTCAACAGGATGCTCTTCTGACCCTTGGAAAGCAGATCGCGAACTGCATCGCGCAGTTGTACGCTTCCCTCTCCCAGGGTAATTCGTCCGCTCAGGTCCATGATGGTGACTCCGTCAACCTGACGAGTGCTGATCTTCATGCTCACTTTAGAAGTCCTCCTTTAGGTGCTTGCCGTGCCCAGATGCTTGACCAGGGTCAACTCAGTTCCAGGGTTTAATAGCTTGAAGTGTACCTCATCCATAAAGGAGCGAATGAGGAAGATGCCGCGGCCTGAGCCGCGCAGAAGATTCTCCGGCGCCAGTGGATCGGGAAGGGTATCGGGATCGAGTCCCTTGCCCTGATCTGCAATGCGGATAACGAGCGAGTTCCCCGTATTTTCAAAGGAGGCAGTGATGCGTTTGTCGGGATCGTAGGCGTTGCCGTGAAGAACAGCATTCACCGCCGCTTCGCGTACTGCCATCGTGAAGCGGAAGAGTTCGTCTTCGTCCATCCCGGCCTTCTTGGCCAGCTGCTCGGCCGTCTGTTCTACCCGGCTGACGCTGTCCAGAGAAGAATCCAGTGTGTAGCTGATCCGGGTTACTTGTGGTCCCGCCAAGTGCCTTTCCTCGCTCTGCTGCAGGGAAGCATATCTTGTTGGCGCTGGTCTGCCTGTAGTGGGAGTTTGCTTGCTCAGCTTCACAATGTCAAGAGAGCAGATGTTTCTCTCCCGGTGGCCCCTTCAGCGCCAGCCTCAGCACTGTCGCCGCCACCCGATCTGCCGCATGCCGCAGCACGTCGCCCTCATCCGCAAAATCGCCCGTAATGCAGCGGATGCCCATTGCTTCGATGCGCTCCGTGTCGGCCACGATCTGTTCCGCCTCTTCTGCCGCGTACCGCTCCCGCAGCGCAGCGGAGACCGGCGCTGTATTCACCAGCGCATAGTCGAAGATGGGTTCTCCGGCATGCTCGTAGATGCGCTCGATATGCTGCGAGGCCGTCAGGTGCAGGCTCTCGTTGGCCTGGGTCATCAGGTTGCAGATGTACACCCGCGTCGCTTTCGCCCGGCCCAGTGCCTCCGGAATACCTTTCACCAGCAGGTTGGTGATGACGCTGGTAAAGAGGGAGCCGGGTCCAATCGTGATCAGATCCGCAGACTCGATCGCGGCCAGCGTCTCCGGCAGCGGTTCCACCTCCGCCGGCTCCAGCATCAGCTCCACGATGCGGTGACGGCTTGCCGTAATGTTCGTCTCCCCGCGCACAATCGAGCCGTCTTCCATCTGCGCCGCCAGCGTCGCATTGGCCATTGTCGCGGGATAGATATGCCCGCGCGTGGCCAGCACTTCCGCTGCCAGCTTGATCGCCTGGGCGAAGTCGCCCGTCATCTCCGAGAGCGCCGCGACAAACAGGTTCCCGAAGCTGTGACCCTCCAGCTCGCCCCCTGATCGAAAGCGGTGACGAAAAAGCTGGGAGATGAGGTGTTCGTCTTCTGAGAGAGCAACCATGCAGTTCCGCAGGTCGCCGGGCGGCAGCATGTTGAAGTCTTTCCGCAGACGCCCGCTGGAGCCGCCATCGTCGGTCACCGTCACCACCGCCGCAAGATCGCTGATCAGGCTGCCGGCGTCCGCTGTGCTCGACGCATGAGCGGAGGCGACATAGTGCTTGAAGCCGCGCAGCAGTGTTGATAGCCCGGTGCCACCGCCGAGCGTCACGACTCTCAGTTGGGATTCGTGGCGCTCGCGTGCGGCGTCCTGAGCCAGGGAAGCAGTCTTCATGAAGTGCTTTCAGTGTAGCGCGCAGCCCTCGCCGGGCCGTCGCTATTCAGGATAAAGCAGTTCCGTGAAGCGCGGATCGTCGGCCATATCCTGAAAGTCATTGTCCGTGCGCGCCTGGATTCGATTGCGAGGATTCAGGTCGATCGCGCGGGTCAGATGGCTCAGGCACTCTTCCGCCTGCCCGGTGATGCTGTCCAGAATCGCCAGTCCGTAGTGCGCGTAATCGGCCTGCTCTTTCTTTTTCAGGATCGCTTCGAGCTGGTCGCGTGCGTCTTCATAGTCACCCGTGTTCAGCAGCGAAATGGCATAGTCGTACTGTTCTTCGAGCGTGTCGAATCTGAGGGGCGACCGTTGGACGCTGCGTTCGCAGGCCAGCAGGTAAGTGCGTATGCGATCGTCAAGTTCGGGCGGTGCAGACGGGGCAAGCGCCTCGAAGACCACACGAGCCTTTTCGAACTTGCCCTCCTGCATCAACTGCATCGCAGTCTGGTATTTTTCCAGCGCCTGCTGCCGTTCAGCATTTACGGCGGGCCGCACCTTTCCTGCTATGGTGCGGGGCGTGCGTCGAGAGCCAGTCGCAGAGCGTGTTTCGTGCATATCAGCGCATCCTTCTCGGTTGGAGAGAGCGTGGAAAGCCTGGCGCCCATGGCGCTCGTTTCAGACATTCCCTATGACCTCGTTTTTATACGCAGAAGCCGGTGCTGCGTCAAATTCCGTCCGCTTCTACCCAGTCTGTTCATCAGTCCGGCAGTCAAGACTATGATGCTCGCGAAGGAGAATCGAGAGTGTATCGTGTATTCCTCACCATCCTATGCCTTTCGCTGTCGTGTGTCTGCCGGGCGCAATCCACGCTCTCCCCGCAATGGGAAGAGCTGACCGCTGCCGATTTTGCAGCCGCTATCCATCAATCCAAAGGCGTCTGCGTTCTCCCCTTCGGCATCATCGAAAAGCACGGACCGCATCTGCCCCTCGGCACCGACCTGCTCAACGTTCGCTACGTCACGGCGCGCGCTGCCAAAGAAGAATACGCAGTCGTCTTTCCCGCCTATTACTTCGGTCAGATCGGTGAAGCCAGGCACCAGCCCGGAACTCTGGCCTACAGTGCCAACATGCAGCTCAGCCTTCTGCAGGAAACCACCGATGAGATGGGCCGCAACGGCTGCACGAAGATCATTATCGTCAACGGGCACGGAGGCAATGAAAACCTGCTTCCGTACTTCGCTCAAACACAGATGCAGTCACCCCACAGCTATGTTGTCTACGTCTACTGGTGGAGTCACAACCAGCCCGGCCGTCCCGCTGAGCATTCCACCGTTGATATGCACGCAGGCGAGTCCGAAACCTCGCACATCATGGTTTCGCATCCTGAGCTCTTGCACATGGATCGCGTCCCCAGCGAGTCCGGGGCCGATCAGAAGCGGCTTCATCTGCCCGATGGCGTCTATACCGGTATCTGGTGGTATGCCCGCTTCCCCAACCATTACGCCGGAGATGCTTCGCATGCCAACCTTGCTCTCGGCAAATCCGACATGGACGCCTGGATCAAGGGCATAGCCGATGTCATCCGCGCAGTGAAGGCAGATGACGAAAGCCTCAAGCTGCAGAACCAATTCTTTCAGGAGTCGCAGCACCCGCTCGACACGCCCCAGTAGGGAACTGAGCCCTCAGCTCTTCCTGTAAATGGCAGGGTTCAGCTGCGGATCGTTATACATCTTCAGCTGACGATAAACCTTGAAGCGTCTCTCGCCCGCGAGCACTTGCCGCCACAGTTCATCCAGGCAGGCGGCAAGGTCGCTTCGCTGCTCCACCAGCACGCGCTGTCGTTCCCGGTTCCGCTCAGCGTGGCCGGGCGGCGCGTCCGGGCGGCTCATCTGCTCTGCGGTGTGATAAATCTTCAGCGCCAGGATCGACAGCCGATCGATCATCAACCCAGGGCTCTCCGAGTGCAGCGTAGCCTCCGGCTCAGGAAGCCTCCGTGAGGCCAGATCCTGGAGCAGCAGTTCATCGCAGCGCTCCGTCAGGTCATTTCGTCGTTGATTGATGCGGTCAATCGAACGCTTCACCGCGGCAATTTCACCATCGGTCGCTAACGGCGCGCGAGCGCGATCCTCCGTATGCCACAGCTCAAAATTGGCCAGGTGCTGAGCGGCTGCCGCTGCAGAAAAATCGTGCGCAGGCAGCTCGCCGGGTGGCAGGACACGATGCCACTCCGCCGTCAGCCGGTCGTGCATCACAATAAGTTCGTTCGCAGAGAGCTCAATCATAAGTAAAACAGCCGATGGGTGGCGGTGCCTCCTTATGGTAGAACTAACCGCAGTGAAAATGGGCGCAGATCTATGACGATGGACCGACGTGAGACGATCTTTTGCATCTCGACCTATGAAAAGGGACAGGCCTTTCTGCGCCAGTGCGCTGCAATGGGCTGCCGCGTCATCCTGCTTACCGTCGATAAGCTGCGTCATGCCGACTGGCCGCTGGATGCCCTCGAGGAGCTGATCACCATGCCCGAGGGGTTGACCCTCGAGCAGCTGACCAACACCGTCACCTATCTTGCCCGCAGCCGAAAATTCGACCGCATCGTAGCCCTCGACGAGTTTGATATGGAGGCCGCCGCGCATCTGCGGGAACACATGCGCATCCCCGGCATGGGCCGCACCACTACGACTCACTTTCGCGACAAGCTCACCATGCGCGATGTAGCTGAACGCGCAGGCGTCCTCGTCCCGGAGTTCGTCCCCATCCTTAACTACGACGAGCTGCGCGCCTACATGGCCAGCGTTCCCGCTCCCTGGGTTCTCAAGCCCCGCTCCGAGGCCTCCGCCATCGGCATCAGAAAGGTCCACGACTCCGAGCAGCTCTGGCGCATCCTGGACGATCTTGGCGACCGCCAAAGCTTCTATCTGCTGGAGCAGTTCATCCCCGGCCACATCTTCCATGTTGACGCCATCACCAGCGAGCGCCATGTCGTTTTTTCCACGGTTTGTGGTTACGGCAAGCCGCCGATGCAGGTCATGCATGAGGGAGGTGTCTTCACCACTCGCGTCCTGGACCGCAGCTCGCACGACTCTGAGGAACTCACGGCCCTCAACGCACATCTCATGCCTGCCATGGGGCTGCTTCGTGGCGTCTCCCACGCCGAATATATCCGTGCCGAAGACGGCCGCTACTACTTCCTTGAGGCTGCCGCCCGTGTGGGGGGCGCCTTCATCGCCGAGGTGGTTGAATACGCCACCGGCGTCAACCTCTGGGCGGAATGGGCGCGCATCGAGGTCTGCTCCCTTCGCGGAGACCCCTACACCCTGCCGCCTGTCAACGCCCTTTACTCCGGCAGCGTACTCTGCCTCGCGCGCACCGCTGAGCCGGATACGACCGCTTTCGATGCGCCGGAGATCGTCTTCCGCATGAAAAAGCATCACCACGCAGGACTCATCCTGCAGTCGCCCAACCCTCAACGGGTCGAGTCCCTCCTCGAAGACTACAGTCAGCGCTTCGCAGAAGAGTATCTGGCCTCCGCTCCCGTCCCCGATAAACCGACCGATTGAAAGGAACTCTGGTGTCTGATCTGGCATTTCCGCATCGCCGCTACAATCCCCTCCGCCGGGAGTGGGTCCTCGTCTCTCCGCATCGGACCCAGCGCCCCTGGCAGGGCGAAGTCAATCAAGCCTCCGGCTTCTCCGATCTGCATTATGATCCGCAGTGCTACCTCTGCCCGGGAAACACCCGCGCTGGCGGCCATACCAACCCTTCCTATGAAAGCGTATTCATCTTTGACAATGACTACGCCGCCCTGCTGCCTGACTCGCCTGCGCCCGGCGCTACCGCCTCTCCGTTGCTGCGCGCTGAGGCCGAGCGGGGCCGCTGCCGGGTCGTCTGCTTCCACCCTGACCACAGCCTCACCCTTGCCCTCATGTCTCATGCTGAGATCGAGGGCGTCGTTGACGCCTGGACCGCCCAGTACAACGAACTCTGCGCCCTCCCTCAGACCGGCTACGTGCAGATCTTCGAGAACCGCGGCGCCATGATGGGCGCCAGCAACCCCCACCCCCACTGCCAGATCTGGGCAACTGAGCACGTTCCCGACGAGCCCGCCAAGGAGACCGAGGCCATGCTCGCCTACCGCTCCGAGCACGGCTCCTGTCTCCTCTGCGACTATCAGAAGACTGAGGCGGGGCAGGGAACCCGTATCGTTGCCGAAAATGACGAGTTCCTCGTTGTGGTTCCGTGGTGGGCAGTCTGGCCCTTTGAAACCCTGGTGATCGCCCGGCAGCATCTCCGCTCCCTCGCCGATTTCACCCAGTCCCAGCGCGCGGCCCTGGCCGATATCCTCAAGCAGACCACCGTCCGCTATGACAACCTCTTCGAGACCAGCTTCCCTTACACCATGGGCTTCCACCAGGCGCCCTGCAAAGGCGGCGATCACGAGGAGTGGCACTTCCACGCGCACTACTACCCGCCGCTTCTGCGCTCGGCTACCGTCCGTAAGTTTATGGTGGGATTTGAGATGCTGGGCATGCCGCAGCGCGACATTACCCCTGAGAGTGCAGCCGAACGGCTGCGTGCTGTGTCTGATACTCACTTCACCCGGCGCTAGCCGGGTGGTGAGCTCGCTGGGGCTCGAACCCAGGACCCACGCCTTAAAAGGGCGATGCTCTACCAACTGAGCTACGAGCTCACGTCACTACTTCTCTACTCAAAAATATCACAGCGATACCGCAAATGCAGGTAACCTTCCAGCAGGGTTACCTGTGTGCGGTCTCGCCTGCATCTGCCCGGCCTTCAGGGTGACCAGCGGTGCATGCAGGAGGAACCGGCCCGAAGCTGTTACCAGGCCACAAGTCTCTGGAGGTAAATAGGTTAAAGTCGCTCTTCCGGAGGATAGATATGCAACGGAGGAGCATACATCTGGCCCATCAGTGTTATTGCGGTGCACATCGCCTGACATTACTCTTGCTGTTAAATCCCCCGCGATGCAGCAACCTGAACGAGCGTGAAGCGCGGCTCTACAGGAGATTTTTAAGTAAGGAAGAGGTCAGGGTAATGACGGAAAGTCAGTCCGGCAAGGAACCGCAGCAGCCCCCCGCAGATATCGCCACACTCTATTCCTGGGCAAACATGCACGGCGTCAAGTACCGCGATTTCGGGGACTCCCGTCAGCAGGTACGGGCCCAGAATCGCCATCGCGCGCAGAGCGAGCAGGATGCTCTCGCCCGTGAGGCTGTTGAGAAGGTCGCGCAGGAAAACTCCGGTCAGATTCCGGTTCCTGAGGCGCCCGTTCCTCTGCCCCCTGCCATTGCCGCTGCTGCTTCCGAACGAAAGCCGGAGCCTGTCCCTGAACTGCCTTCTGCTCCTCAATTTCCCGCGGTACCGGCCTTCGCAGCGCCTCGCGCGGTGCGTCCCGCCGCGGGCAGCCAGCCCACGTGGCGTCCCGTGCCGGTGCAGCAGTTCGACTTTGAGGGTGAATCCTCCCGCTGGCCTGCTGCTCTGGAGCACGATCTATATTCCGACGCCCAGGACACGTTGCAGCAATCCCGCGAAGATGTAGCCTCGCGCTGGTTCGCCTTGAAAGGGGTCTTCGATCGCGAGGATCATGGAGACCGTCCCGCTGGCCGCAGATCGGAACATCGGGCTCCCGCACTGGCTGTCTTCTCCATCGCCGGAGGCGTTGGCAAGACCAGCCTGGTCGCCACCCTCGGCCGCGTCCTCGCGGCGCAGGGTGAGCGCACTCTGTTGGTTGACACGACCTCGTACGGGTTGCTGCCGTTCTACTTCGGCGCGCGCGACCTCCGTCCGAACACGGTTCGGACTTTCTCCTGCAGCTGCGAAGACCAGCCCGTCAGCGTAGTAAGTCTCGACGTGGAGCGCTTCGGCCGTGAGAACTCCGAGCGCGACCGCATGATCGACGAGATTCAGCGGGACGCTCGCGGAGTAGGCCGCGTCCTCATCGACGTGCAGACAGGCTCCATGGCCTCCATGCGCCGCCTGCTGCGGCTTGATCCCGTCGTGCTCGTTCCTGTTGTGCCTGACATGAATTCAGTGGTCACCCTCCAGGCCCTCAACGCTTTTTTCCATTCGCAGCAGGACAGCTTCGGGCAGCCGGTGCAACCGTACTTTGTGCTCAATCAGTTTGATGCTGCCGTACCGTTGCATCTTGATGTACGCGAGGTGCTGCGCAAGCAGCTCGGAGATCGCCTGCTGCCGTTTTCCATCGGACGCAGCTACTCCCTCAGCGAGGCGCTCGCCGAAGGCATGACCGTAGTCGACTACGCTCCCGGTACGGCTGCGATTGAGGATTTCTCCAACCTGGCCACCTGGCTTCAACAGCTCTCAACATCGAACGCCACGGACTTCCGCGCAACTCGCTGGAGCGAGCGATGACGTCAAGGCTCTTCTCCGCGCTTGAATCTGGCGACGGATTTTTCCCCTCCCTGATCCGCTTTCTGCTCATGCTCTCCGGGCTGATCGGCTTTGCTTTTTTTGCCACCGTGCAGCTCACCTGGCCGCAGCAGGCGGTCATGGGCCTGGTCCTGCTGATCCTTGGCATGTGGCTGGCGCGCTCCTCTGATTCTTATCTCATCACCCTCACGCTGATGATGATGTCCATGTTCTCCACCGTGCGCTACGCATGGTGGCGCATCGGCACGGTGATCGGCTTCTTCCACGACCCCGGCAACAAGTGGGGTCCGCTTGATGCGCTCTTCATCTGGGTCCTGGTCGCTGCCGAGGCCTATGCCTTTGTCATCCTTTTCTTCGGCTATATGCAGACCATCTGGCCGCTGCGCCGCGCGCCGGTGCCCATGCCTGAGGATCCCGAGGATTGGCCGGATGTTGATCTCGTCATTCCCACGTATAACGAGCCCCTCAGCGTCGTTCGTTACACCGCGCTGGCTGCGATGAATATCGACTGGCCCTCCGACAGGCTGCACGTCTACATCCTCGACGACGGCAAGCGCGAGGAGTTTCGCCGGTTTGCAGAAGAGGCCGGCATCGGCTACATGACGCGCGACGACAACGCCCATGCCAAAGCCGGCAACATCAATCGCGCTCTCAAAAAGCTTCATTCGCCTTATGTCGCGATCTTCGACTGCGACCACGTCCCCACGCGCAGCTTCCTGCAGGTCACCATGGGCTGGTTCCAGCGCGATAAGAACCTCGCGATGCTGCAGACGCCGCATCACTTCTACTCGCCTGACCCTTTCGAGCGCAATCTCCATCAGTTCCGCACCATTCCCAATGAAGGCGAGCTCTTTTACGGAATCGTGCAGGACGGCAACGACTTCTGGAATGCCACCTTCTTCTGCGGCTCCTGCGCCGTGCTTCGCAGGACGGCTCTGGATGAGATCGGCGGCATCGCCGTCGAGACCGTCACTGAAGATGCCCACACCTCGCTGCGCATGCAGATGAATGGCTGGAACACCGCCTACATCAATATTCCGCAGGCCGCCGGCCTCGCCACCGAACGCCTCTCAGGCCACGTCAAGCAGCGCATCCGCTGGGCTCGCGGCATGATCCAGATTCTGCGCACGGATAACCCCCTCTTTGCCAAAGGGCTCAAGCTGCCGCAGCGACTCTGCTACTTCAACGCGATGACCCACTTCATGTACGCGATGCCGCGGCTCATCTTCCTTACCGCGCCGCTCATTTATCTGCTGCTCTCGCACACCAATGTACCCGGCTACTGGGCTGCCATCTTCGCCTATGCGCTGCCGCACCTTACGCTTTCCAACATCACGAATTCGCGCATCCAGGGCCAGCACAGGCACTCCTTCTGGAATGAAATTTACGAGACCGTGCTCTCACCCTACATCCTGCTTCCGACCCTGCTCGCCATGGTCAATCCCAAGCTCGGCAAGTTCAACGTGACTGACAAGGGCGGTACCGTGAACCGCACCTATTTCGACTCGCGCATCGCCCAGCCCTTCATCGTCATGCTTGTCTTCAACTTCATCGGTCTTCTCTCCGTGCTGCCGCGTTTCGTTCACATCCCCGGCTTCAACTGGCTGTGGGACGGCACACATCCCGGCACCATCGTGATGAATGCGCTGTGGACCGTCTTCAACATCATCATCCTGGGTACCGCCACTGCCGTCGCCCGTGAATCGCAGCAGCGTCGCGAGCAGGTACGCATTGCCGTGCAGGTGCCGGCAAAAATCAAGCTTGCGGAGGGAACTCTGATCTCTGGCGAAACCATTGACGTGTCGAGCGGCGGCGCTGCCCTCACCATGTCTGAATCTGTCCCGCTCAAAATGGGAGACACAACCCGCATCATTTTCCCTCTGCACATCGGCGATGCCGATCTGCCCTCGACCGTTGTCGGGCACAGTGGCAACATGCTGCGACTGCAGTTCGACGACCTCACCATCTTTGAAGAGGAGTTGCTGACGATGGTGCTCTACTCACGTGCTGACACCTGGCTCGGCTGGGGCGAGTCCCGCGAAGCCGATCAGCCTATGCGCAGTTTCTTCCGCATCGTGCAGTTGTCCGGGCTTGGCCTGCGTGAGGCCTTCAACACCGTTACCTTCCGCAAGCCTAAGAAAGCCAGAAGCCGCAACCTGGCAGTCGAACGCGTAGCTCCGTTATTGCTGGCCATGGCTCTGCTGGGCGGCGCAGCCTCCACTGCTCGCGCGGCAAACATTCCCACGCCATCGGCCACCGCAACCCAGACCGCGGGCGCCTTCACCAGCCAGTTCACCTTGAAAGACATCGGTCTATCGCAGCCGCTTGAGATGCGAGGCATTGACAGCCGCCGCGATCTTTCCTTCTCGCTGCCGCAGAACGAGATTGTCAGGCAGGCCAGCCTCCATGTCATCTATCACTTCTCTCCGGGCCTCATCGCGCACCTCAGCCACATCAAGGTGATGCTCAACGGCACGCTCTTCGCCACCCTGCAGGCTCCCGAGCCGGGGCCGGATCACGACGCGATCCTCAACGCCACCCTCACCCTGCCGGCTGAGCTGCTGGTGCGCAACAACCAGCTCTCCTTCGAGTTCATCGGCCACTACGTCATGACCTGTGAGGACCCGGCAAACACCGCTCTCTGGAGCCGCGTCGATAACAACTCCACCATATCGATGTCTGGCGACATGCTGCCCCTCGCCGATGACCTCAAGGTGTTGCCCCTCCCGTTCTTTGACTCGGCGCTGACCACCCCGCCCGTTGTGCCCATCGTCTTCAGCGCGCAGCCCTCGGCCAAGGCCCTTGAGGCCGCCGGCATCGTCACCTCCTACTTCGGCATGCTGGGGGATTATCGCGCCATGCGGTTTCCCGTCTCGATTGGCTCCATTCCACGCGGCAACGCTATCCTGATCGCCGAGAACTCCGGCACACTGCCCGCCGGCGCCAACCTCCCATCAGTCAACGGCCCCACCCTCGCCATCCGCGCCAACCCCAGCGACCCTTACGGAAAACTCCTGATCGTTACCGGTGGCGACCAGGACCAGCTGCTCACCGCGGCCCGCGCCCTTGCCATGGGCTGGAACGGACTTCAGGGGGCGACCGTTACCATCAACTCCTTTCTCCCGCCTCAGCTCCGCGAAGCCGACGACGCTCCCCGCTGGGCGCGCACCGACAGGAACGTTCCGCTGTGGAACTACGCCAATGTCGATTCCCTGCAGGGAGACGGCTCCGGCCCGCTCAACACTTATCTGCGTCTCCCTCCCGACCTCTATTTCGCGGACAAGAGCAACGTCGCGCTCTCGCTCGACTATCGCTACAACTCCATCCCGATCGGACCCGCGTCCAGCCTTCAGCTTCGCGCCAACGATGCCTACATCGCTTCGCTGCCGCTGGTGCCCGCGCAGCAGGCGTCCAAGGTGAACCGCATTCGCGTCGCAGTTCCCGCCGTCGACCTGCGTCCCTTCTCTAACTCTCTGTCGTTCAACTTCATCTTCCAGCTGCTCAAGAAGCCGGGCTGCGTCGATACGACTCCCATCAACATGCAGGGTTCCATCCTGCGCGACTCTTATCTTGACCTGCGGGGACTGCCGCACTGGGCCGCCTTACCTGACCTCGAGCTCTTCAGCAACTCCGGCTTTCCTTTCACGCGATTCGCTGATCTGAGCCAGACCACCATCGTTCTGCCGGACGATGCCTCTCCTCAGGAAATCGAGCTTTACCTCACCCTCCTCGGCCACTTCGGTGCGCAAACCGGTTTCCCCGCGCTGCGGGTCACAGTTGCCAATGCCGATGCCATGCAGCAGGGTGTCGATCGCGACTTCCTCGTCATTGGCGCCAATCAGGATCAGCCGGCCTTCAACAAGCTCTCGGCCTCCATGCCCGCGCTTATCTCTCCCGACGGTCTCAAGGTCCAGGACACGGCTGGCTTCTTCGCGCAGTTCCGCAACGCCTGGTGGAAGATGAAACCCACCGAGCAGTCCGTCTCCGGCGTGCTTGAGACGACCGGCGTCGCAGACACCGTGATCGAGGGGATGGAATCCCCCTACTCCCGGGGACGCAGCATCGTCGTCATCGCTGTCAAGGATGCAGCCGCCTTCGATCCCATGATGAGCGCGTTCCTCAAGAACGCCCAGTCGAGTGACATTTCCGGAACCGTCTCCGTCCTTCATGGCTCCGACTTCCAGTCTTTCCGCATCGGCGACTCCGTCTACCACGTAGGCAGTCTTCCCTGGTGGAACGCAATCAACCTGTGGTTCACCGAGGTTCCGTGGTCCATGGCCTTCGGAATCGTCTTCTTCTCCTTCATCTTTGCGGTGTGGACCAGAACCTGGCTTCGCCGCCGCGCCCGGTTGCGGCTGCAGATCATGGAAGGCTAGCGTGGAATTCCGTCGGAAGCGTTCGTTCAGGACTGTGCTTCTCGCCGCGGCACTCCTCGCTGCGCCGATCTCCTGCCTCGCTCAGGGATGGCCTCTCTGGCAGGATTACTCGTCGGTCTTCATCGACGCGCAGGGCCGCGTCGTCGATCACCAGGCGGGAGACCGCACCACGTCCGAAGGGCAGAGCTACGGCCTCTTCTTCTCGCTGGTTGCCAACGACCGCCAGACCTTCGATAAGCTCCTCCACTGGACGCAGAACAACCTCGCCGGCGGCGATCTCACCGCACGCCTCCCCGGCTGGCAGTGGGGCCGCGCTGGCGATGGCGAATGGAAGCTCCTCGACTCGCACTCCGCCGCGGACTCCGATCTCTGGATCGCATACTCGCTCCTGGAAGCGGGCCGACTCTGGCAGCAGCCGCACTATACCGCCATCGGCAAGGCGCTCGCCGCTCGCATCGCCTCGACGGAGGTCGCTGACCTGCCCGGTTTCGGTCCCATGCTGCTCCCCGGCGAGACGGGTTTTCACCCCAACGCGGACACCTGGGTGCTTAACCCCTGCTACCTTCCCCAGCCGCTCATCGCACGCATGGCCGCCGTCGATCCGCAGGGACCATGGCGCAGGCTCGCCGCCGATCTCCCGCGCTTTCTCTCCCAGAGCGCGAGCCATGGTTTTGCCATGGATTGGGTCACCTATCGCCCCGGCGAAGGCTTCCGCCCTGCCCCCGCGCCGGGACAGTTCGCCGCACCCACCGGCAGCTATGACGCCATCCGTGTCTACCTCTGGGCTGGCATCACTGCTCCCGCTGCCCCCGGCAGAGCCGCCGTCCTGGAATCCCTGTCGGGAATGGCCGCCTATCTCCGCTCGCATCCGCTGCCACCTGAAAAGGTGAACCCTGACGGCTCCATCCTCAGCGCCAATGGCCCGGTGGGCTTTTCGGCTGCGACAGTGCCTTTTCTCCAGGCTCTCGGGCTTCAGAACGCTCTTCGGCGGCAGCAATCCCGGCTCTCGCAGGAGAAGAACCCGTCTACCGGTCTCTTCGGGCAGCAGCCAACTTATTACGATCAGAACCTCGCCATGTTCGGAAGAGGATGGGCGACGCAACGCTTCTCCTTCTCCCCGGACGGAGAGCTCAACGTGAAATGGAAGCGACTATGAGGCTAACGACTACGACATTGCTGGCAGTTCTCGCCCTGACTTCGGCGACCGGCCTGGCTCAGTCAGCAGGCGAGAAGATGCTGCTCGACAAGGCGCGCTCGCTTGAATCCTCCGGGCATATCGATCTCGCTGCTCAAACCTGGCAGCAGCTGCTGCTCTCTGATCCGAATAATGTTGAGGCCATCGCCGGCCTTGCGCGGGCTGCGAAGGCCAGCGGCAACAACGCGCTGGCCTCTAAGTATCTCGATCGTCTCCGCCAGCTCAGCCCCAACAGCCCGGATATCGGCAAGGTCGAGTCCATGGTCAGCACCCAGACCCAGACCGCCCGCCTGCAGCAGGCCTCGAAGCTGGCCCAGGCAGGCCAGCCCGAAGCCGCTCTGCGCATCTACCGCGAAGTCTGGGGCACCCATCCGCCCGACGGGGACTGGGCTCTGGCCTATTACGACACGGAGGCCTCCACCAACACCGGTCGCGAAGACGCCATCAGCGGTCTCCGTGCTCTGGCGAAGAAGTACCCCTCCGACCCCCGCTATTCGGTCACCCTGGGGCGCATTCTTACTTATCAGCCCACCACTCGCAAAGAGGGCATAGGCATCCTCCGTCAATTTCCCGGCAACAGCGCTGCGCAGGCAGCGCTGCGGCAGGCCCTCGGATGGGACGCGCAGAATCCCGGCTCCATCCCGGCCATCCGCGACTATCTCAAGCAGCATCAGGACTCCCAGCTGGCCTCTGAACTTGCCGCTACCGAGGCTCGTCAGGCAAAGGCGCAATCCGTGGTTCCCCAGGACCCGGCCGAGGGCCGCGCCTACGCCGCCCTGCGAGCCAACAAGCTTGACGAAGCGCAGAGCGGCTTCTCAGAGATCCTCGCCCGCCATCCTGACAACACTCAGGCCCTCGCCGGCATGGGCTTTCTGCGCATGAAGCAGGGGGACTTCGCCTCTGCCACCACCTTTCTGGAGGGCGCACAGCAGCACGGGTTGAAGAGCTCCGCCGTCGAGCAGGCGCTCAAGACCTCGCGCTTCTGGCAGACCATGCAGTACGGCACAACCGCCCTCAACAGCGGCAAACTTGCCGATGCCGTGGACAAGTATCGCGCCGCTCTGAGCCTTCGCCCCACCAGCCCGGAAGCCCTTGAAGGGCTAGCCGGTGTTTACATGAAGGCGCAGCAGCCCGGGCAGGCGGCAGGCATCTATCAGCAGCTCGTCAAGACCACGCCTGGTTCGGAAGCTGCATGGCGCGGCCTCTTCATGGCGCAGGCGCAGTCCAGCAACCCGCAGGCCGCCATCGATACCTCGCGCCGCCTGCCCCCGGCAGTTCATCGGGTTCTCAGCACTGATCCTGAGTTCCTTCGCTCACTCGCCTCTGCTTACTCGGCCACCGGCCAGGATGCTCTGGCCCAGCAGGTGCTGGCCCAGGCCCTCAGCCTTCCTTATCCTGACAACGGCCGCAACATGAAGTCGGAAACCCGGCTGCAGTACGCCGCGCTCCTTGAGGCTGGCAAGCACTACCCGCAGGCCGCCGGCATCTATCACGACATCATCAATCAGGATCCCTCCAACGTAAGCGCCTGGCAGGGTCTGGTCAGCGTCGAGCATCAGATGGGTGCCGACCAGCAGGCCGTCAGCGTCGTCGAGCAGATGCCGCCAAATGTTTACGACGCAGCCCTGCAATCCGCCGGCTTCCTCTCCATGGTTGCTTCCATCTATCAGCAGCAGAACCATCTCGACATCGCCCAAAACTTCCTCGAGCGGGCCGTCGGCATGCAGCATCCCCCCGCGCCGCAGCTGGAGCTGCAGCTGGCCTCCATCTATCTGCAGCGCAGCAATCCCCAGCAGGCCTACGCAATCTATCGCCGCGTGCTCATCGAGCATCCCGATCACGCCGACGGGTGGAAGGGACTGCTCTCCGCGCTCCACCAGACCGGCCACGATCGCGAAGCCCTCGCCCAGATCTCCCAGATTCCCGCTCCAGTACGCCAGCTGCTCAACCAGGATGTTCAATACCAGCAGACCCTCGCCGGTATCTACACAGCTACAGGCAACACCCAGGCTGCGCTTCAGCAGCTCCGCATTGTGCAGGCACATTACCGCGCGCAGAACGTCATGCCTCCGCCCGATGTTGCTGTTCAGGATGCATGGCTGCTCTACAACGCTCAGTCTGACCGCGAGCTCTATCGTGAGCTCATGGCCCTCGGCAGCCGCACCGATCTCACCGCCGAGCAGCGTCGCACCGTACAGACCATCTGGGCCTCCTGGAGCGTTCGCCGCGCAGGCCAGGCCGCCGAGGCGGGCAATGTCCGCCGTTCGCAGCAGATTCTCAGCGCCGCCGCTCAGGCTTTCCCCGGCAATCCCGATGTAAGCAAGGCGCTGGCCTCCGGCTACCTCAAGTCCGGAGATCCGAAGCAGGCCCTCGCCATCTATCAGTCTCTCGATCAGGCGGGTCTGCTCGCCGCTCCCGCCAGCGGCGACTATCAGGGTATGGTCGGTTCCGCTCTCGCTGCCCGCAACATGAAGCAGGCCGAGGACTGGCTGCGCCGCGCCCTCGAGCAGTATCCCCGCGATCCGCAGGTGCTTTCGCTGGCCGCCCGCTTTGAGCAGGCGCGCGGCGACTCCGCCCGTGCAGCTTCTTACTGGCGCGCCTCGCTCGACGCCATGCCGCAGGTCAGCCCGGCCAACGCGCTGGCTAACGCCCTGCGCACGCCCGATCCCGTGCGTCGTACACAGGCCTCTAATGCAGCTCCCACCGATCTCGCCAGCCTGCTCAGTCCCGACGCCGATGCGCAGGAGCTGAGCGCGCGCCAGGCCATGCCCGCATTGCCCAGCTATAACTCGGCCGGGTACGCGGCCGCTCCCGTGGCCCAGGCCTCCACTGCGCCTTACGGCCCTGACCCGGAAGAGGTCTCAACCCCTCCCGTACCCGTCGTCCCCCCCGCCAATAGCCCTTCGACCTACAGCAGGACTCCTGCTCCGCAGTCGCCGCGCGTCCGCACCCTCGGCGAATACGTCCCGCAGGCCGCCCTCGACGCGCCCGTCTTCAGCGGCTCCGACAGCGGCCCTCTCACCCAGCAGGCGGAGGCCGCACCAGCGGAGCCACAGCCTGAGGTGCTTCCGTCCACCGCCCAATCCACGCCGCCGCCCACACTTCCGGCGACTCCGCTGATCTACAACGATCAGCCTGACCCGGAGCCGGCCAGCGAGCCGGCCAGCGCCTCCACCTACGACACCAGCGCCTCCATCACTCCGCTCCCCAACGCGCGCATGGAGCAGGTCACTCGCACCCTCGCCGCCGCCACCCAGCCCATCGGGGAGTCGCCCGCGTACCTTCCGGCGCAGTACACCGTGCCTCAGCAGCAGCTTCAAGCCGCGCCCATCTACTACGCGCAGCAGAGCGCTCCGCTCGGGCCCGTCGAGCAGCCCCAGTACCAGCGCCCATCCAGCTACGGCGTCAATGCTCAGCAGGCTCCCCAGCAGGGTGCCAGCGACGAGCAGCTCATGCAGCAGAATCTCCCACCCCTGCGCGGTCCTTATCAGAAGGGACACGAGCAGACCACCCACACCCCGCGCGAAGAGGCGCAGATGCAGCTTGCCATGATTCAAGGCGGCCTCAGCCCCTGGCTTGGCGGCACTGCTCTCCTTGACCACCGCACCGGCACGCCGGGTCTTGATCAGCTGACCATCTTTGAAGCGCCTTTCGAGGCATCCACCCCGCTCGGCAGCGCTGCCCGGCTCACGCTCATCGCTCGCCCGTCATTCCTCGACGCCGGCACCTCCAGCGGCGCAGCCGTGCCCACCACCGCCACCACCCGCCTCGGCACTCTGCCGGCCGGTTCCACCCTCAGCCAGCAGAACGCAGCAGGAGTAGGCGGCGAGCTTCAGCTCACCACCCAGAACTTCGGCTTCGCCGTCGGTTACACCCCTTACGGCTTCCTGGTTAAGAACTACACCGGGCGCTTCTTCTGGCATCCTGCTGGCGGGCCCGTCACCTTTACCTTCAACCGTGACTCCATCCGCGATACCCAGCTCTCTTACGCCGGGCTCCGCGATCCCGGCTCCGCTTCGCCCACTTACAGCGGCAACATCTGGGGTGGAGTCATCGCTAACAGCGGCGTCCTGCAATACGCGAAGGGCGACGCCAAATCCGGCCTCTACGTCCAGATGGGCGGCCAGTACATCACCGGCACGCACGTCCAGACCAACAACCGCATCGACGGAGATGCCGGCTCGTACTGGCGCGTTCTCACCTTGCCTGACGAAGGAAACCTCAACATCGGGGCCAACTTCTTCGGCATGCACTATTCGCACAACATCCGCTACTTCACCTATGGGCAGGGCGGCTACTTCAGCCCCGATGCCTACGTGCTGGCCAATGTCCCCCTCAGCTGGACCGGCCAGTACGGTCCCAACTTCCACTACACCGTCAACGGCAGCTTTGGCATTCAGGCCTTCCAGGAGGGCTCCACCCCCTATTTCCCTCTGGACCCGACGTTGCAGTTCGCAGTTTCGAATCCCTACTATCCGACGACCTCCAGTGTCGGAGCTAACTACGACCTCCACTCCGAAGGCGCGTACAACATCTCCGACCACTGGTATGTGGGGGGCTTCCTCAGCCTCAACAACTCCCGCGACTACAACGAGCAGACGGTCGGTTTCTTCGTCCGCTTCCTCTCGCGGCCTCAATATCCGACGGAGCTGGGCCCCACGGGCCTTTTCCCCTCCACTGGCATGAGGCCCTACATGGTTCCATAATGAAATGGACAGAGAGAACGGCGTGACCGGAAACAGCGGCGAGCGGACTATTTCACCCCCGCCGCCGCTTTTTCCCTTGCACCGCCCCTGATTCTGCGTCTAACTCATTGAACATGCGCCGCCTTATCTTCTTCATCGTGATTGTCGTCAGCTTCGCATCGGTGGCCCATGCCTCAGATCCGCCCCTCATTGAGCAGGGCTTTCGCGATATGTATGACCTCAACTTCTCCATGGCCCAGCAGCATTTCAGCCAGTTCGAGGCACAGCAGCCCGCCAACCCTCTCGGTCCCGTCTCTGAGGCGGCAGGCTATCTCTTCGGCGAGTTCGCCCGCCTCGGCGTGCTTGAGACTCAGCTCTTCGTCGACGACAACAGCTTCGAGGATCGCAAGAAACTTGTTCCCGACCCCGCCGTCAAGCAGAAGATCGACACCGCCCTGAACAAGGCCGACCAGCTTGCCAACGCTGCGCTAGGCAAGGATCCCGCAGACGCCACCGCCCAGTTTGCCAAGGTGCTCTCGCTCGGCCTGCGTTCGGACTATGCCGCCCTCATTGAGAAGCGTGACCTCGCCGCGCTCAGCTACACCAAGCAGGGCCGCACCCTCGCAGAACAGCTCCTCAAGGAGCGCCCCACGGCCTACGACGCCTACCTTGCCGTCGGCGTTGAAAACTACCTCAGCGGCATCAAACCCGCTCCTGTTCGCTGGTTTCTGCAGATGGGCGGCGTCCAGACGGACAAGGCTCAGGGCATTCACGACCTCACCCTGACCGCCGAGCACGGCAACCTGCTGGCCCCCTTTGCGCGGGTCATGCTAGCCGTAGCGGACCTCCGGGATAAAAATACCGGTGGCGCCTGCACCCTGCTGCACGGCTTGGCCACGGAATTCCCCCACAACCAGCTCTACCATCGGGAACTGGGTCTACATTGCCACTGACCGGCTGCAACCCCGCAGACCCCGAACGTATCTCATAGAAGAACTAGTACAGGGACAATTTGTCAGGCGCACCCACCACTGAGATTGCCGGGCAGTCCCGCTATCATGACGTTAGGAGAACGACACGGATGAATACAGTTAAGTTCTGGGCGGTTTTCACGGTTGGAGTAGTAGCGGGAGCATCAGTAGCTTTGATCTACGCACCGCAGGCTGGTGACAAGACCCGCCGTCAGCTCAAACGGAATTTTGAAGATGCGAGCGACTACATCAAGGATGCGGCCGATACCCTCGGCGATCACGCAGAGAAAGCCATCAAGCGCGGTAAGGAAGTCTATGAAGATGCGATGGATACCGCCGGCTCCGTAGCCAAGAAGGCCAGGCAGGCCGTCAGCTAGCCCATCCTGCTCACCGGCAGGTGAGCAACCGAATAGAAAGAAAAGGCCCTGTCCAGGTTTGGACAGGGCCTTTCTGGCTTTTCCGCCAGTTGTTTTATGCGCTGTAGAGCAGCACTCCCTCCAGCTTTTCTTCGCCTTCCGTGCTGCCGACCGGACGATAGAAGAGCTGGTTGTTCGCAAGGTAGACCTCGAGGAAGGCTGGCCGTTCGGAGATGCCTCCGGCAATCAGCGCTTCCGACAGCGGATCTTCCACATAGCGCTGCAGGGCGCGGCGCAGCGGGCGCGCTCCATAGCTGCGGTCGATCAGTGTCTTCTCGATAATCCACTTCTTGGCATCTTCGGCGACCGAGATTGTGATCGCCTTCTGCGCCAGGTTTGCGTTGAGCTGCTGCACCAGCAGTTCGAGAATCTGGATAAGGTCCGCGTCCGAGAGCGACTGGAAGATAATGACCTCGTCCAGGCGGTTCAGGAACTCGGGGTTGAAGGTGCGTTTCACCTCGTTCTTCACCAGTTCTTCGATCTTGTCCATCACCATGTCTTCGCGGTCGCTCTGGAAGCCGAGTCCCTGCTTGCGTTGCAGGTGCCGCGCCCCGATATTCGAGGTCATGATCAGGATCGTGTTCTTGAAGTCGACCGTGTTGCCCAGTCCATCGGTAAGATGGCCGTCCTCGAACACCTGCAGCAGGATGTTGAAGACATCGGGATGCGCCTTCTCGATTTCATCGAGCAGCACAACCGAATAAGGCGAGCGCTTCACGCGTTCCGTAAGCTGGCCGCCCTCCTCGTATCCCACATATCCCGGAGGCGAACCGATCAGTTTCGAGACCGAGTGCTTCTCCATGAACTCCGACATGTCGAACCGGATCAGCGATTTCTCTGACCCGAAGAGGAACTGCGCCAGGGTGCGCGCCATCTCCGTCTTGCCCACGCCCGTCGGTCCCAGGAAGAGGAACGAGCCGATAGGCCGGTTCGGCGACTTCAGTCCCGCGCGCGAGCGGCGGATAGCGCGGGCGAGAGCCGAGATGGCCTTCTCCTGCGAGATCACCCGCTTATGCAGCTCTTCTTCCACCCGCAGCAGCTTCTGCGTCTCTTCTTCCTTGATCGACGTAATGGGAACGCCCGTCCAGCGGCTCACCACGTCCTCGATATCCTCCCGCGTCACAATGGAAGCCGTCGAGTCGTCGAGGTGATACTTGTCCCGCAGGGCGCGCAGGTTGTCGCGCTCCTTGCGTTCTTCATCGGAGTAGAAGCGCGCCTTCTCGAACTCATGGTTTGAGACTGCGTTATCCATCCGGTGCACGATGAACTTGATCCGCTTCTGAACCTCGAGAATCTCCTGGGGCAGGGAAGTCTGCCGCAGCTTCACTCTCGCACCCGCCTCATCGATCAGATCGATAGCCTTGTCTGGCAGGAAGCGATCCGGAATGTAGCGGTTGGAGTGCGAAACCGCGAAGTTGATCGAGTCGTCCGTATAGCTGACCGCATGGAACTTCTCATACCGGTCGCGGATGCCCATGATGATCTTGATCGCATCCTCTTCGTTCGGGGGTGGCACTTTGACCGCCTGAAAGCGCCGTTCCAGCGAGCGATCCTTCTCAATCGACTTGCGATATTCAGCCGGCGTGGTTGCGCCGATGCACTGAATCTCTCCGCGTGACAGCGCAGGCTTCAGGATATTCGCTGCATCGAGCGAACCCTCCGCCGACCCGGCGCCGACCAGCGTATGCAGCTCGTCGATAAAGATGATGCAGTTCTGGTTCTCCATCAGTTCTTTCATGATGGTTTTCAGGCGCTCTTCAAACTGCCCGCGATACTTTGTACCCGCTACGATCAGGGAAAGATCCAGCGCCAGCACCTTCTTGTCTGCCAGGAAGCTGGGCACATCCCCGTCCGAGATTCGCTGCGCAAGCCCTTCGACAATGGCTGTTTTGCCTACGCCTGGTTCACCGATCAGCACCGGGTTATTCTTCGTCCTGCGGCACAGAATCTGCACCACCCGCTCAACCTCGCTGTCGCGGCCCACCAGCGGGTCAAGCTGGTTATCGAGCGCCGCCTGCGTCAGGTCTCGGGAGAACTCGGTCAGCAGGCTCGATTCGCGGCTCCGCTGTGCAGCCGGGGCCTTCTCCTGCGTGGAGCGGGCCAGCTCCTCGCGGATCGCCAGCAGCTTCAGCCCCCGCTCATGCAGGATCTCCGCCGCGAAGCACTTCTCCTCGCGCAGCAGTCCCAGCAGCAGGTGCTCCGTCCCGATATGTTTGTGGGAAAGCCGCTCGGCCTCTTCCGCCGCGTAAGCCAGTACTCGCTTGCATTCGTTTGAGAGCGGCAGATCGACTGAAGTCGAAACCTTCTCCCGAATCGTCGTGTGTCCCTCAATCTGCTTGCGGATGGATTCTACTGAAGCATGCGACCGGAGAAAGCGATTGGTCAGCGCCTTATCCTCACGCAGCAGCCCCAGCAGCAGGTGTTCGGTCTCGATATAGGGAGAGCCGAACTGGCTCGCCTCATACCGCGCAAAGAAGATTACCCGCCGTGCCTTTTCTGTATACCGTTCGAACATGTTCCCCCTCAGGAAGACAGCCGCCGATGTCGCCCGTTAGAGACCTCTTCGGTCTGAAACGCCCTGCAGATGAGGGCTTCGCGCGCAAACTGCGGATATCCTCGTGCCAATCGTTCCCTGATCCATCTTCAGGAAACTGCCGTCCGGAGCCAATCCCACCTCCGGGTTAAAACGGCTATTGAGAGATAAACCATTTCTTCCGATTTATCCCGCTTTCCCAGGGGCCTGACTGCTGCCTCCGGTCGTACACTGCTAACTTCTATCTTTCATTAGACGCTTGCGGGGGCCAATTCTTCCATATGGCCTTTCGTAAGGCGCAAAACCCGGCTGCATCGCCGGGCAAGATTAAGATTGTGCGTCACCAGGACGGATGTCAGCCGGTGTTCGCTATGCAGTTTTTCTACCAGCTTGAAGACGACCTCCGCCGTCCGCCCATCCAGGTCGCCTGTAGGCTCGTCTGCCAGCAGCAGCTTGGGCTCTGTCACCAGGGCACGCGCCAGGGAGACACGCTGCTGCTCCCCGCCGGAAAGTTCGCCTGCACGATGATCGCCGCGGTCCGCCAGTTCGACCTCGGTCAGCCATTTCCGCGCCTTCACAAAAGCGGTGCTCCTGGCCTCTCCTCGTGCCAGCAGCGGCATCGCCACATTCTCCTCCGCCGTAAACTCAGGCAGCAGGTAGTGGAACTGCCAGACATAGCCGACTTCGCGATTACGAAACGACGCCGCCTGGTTCGTGGTGAGAGTATTCAAGTGAGTTGTGGCGCAGTATACGTCACCACTTGTTGCGCCATCAAGAGCACCGAGGATATGCAGCAATGTGCTCTTGCCCGCACCTGACTCGCCTACGATCGCGAGCATTTCACCCTCGCTTACCGTGAAGCTGAGACCGTCAAACAGCACCAGTCGCCCACGGCCGGTCACATACTCTTTCCGCAGATTACTGACCTTGAGTAATGGATGCGCAACCTCTCCGCTACGATTCAGGGTGGCAGCGGGCGCTGCACTGGTGGTACCCGAAGCGGCGGCGTGGAACTCCATATCTACCTCTAACATCCTCAACCCGAAAAGGGAAGCAAAGATGTGCTCGAGGAAGCAGGGAGTACATAACTGACGGACAAGGGGTCCACCGGCTGGCGCGATTCTCCTACACCGGCGGCAAGCGGAGGAAATCGCGAAAACCCGTTCCCCCTCATCACGCCACTTACTTTTGCCGCCACGCCTGTGCAGTCGCAGCGGCAGAGCGCCATGCTTCAGCGCTCACGAGTAGTATGGATGCGGCATCTCCCCGCTCCGCTGTCTCGGGATTCGTACTTAATCCTCCGGGCAGATCAGCGCATCTAAGGAGCTCGATGGGCAGTTTTGATCTGAAGTCCACTGGCCGTACCGCCGGCACAGCGCTCGTCAACTGGTGGCGCGCCGTCTCTATTGAAGCGCTCTGCGTCGCCGCCATGTGGCTCGTCGGCCTGTTGCTGCTGCATGTTCCCCTCGCGCCCATTTGGGCGCTCATCGGGGGCCTCATGACCTTCATCCCCAACATCGGCGGCGTCATTGCCCTCATTGGCCCGGTCTTCAGCGTCCTTGTCCAGTGGCACGATGTCTATCGTCTCGGCCTTGTTCTGGGCCTTTACGCTGCCATCGTTATCGTCGACCAGCTCCTGGTTCAGCCCTTGCTGCTCAAGCGCGTCTCCCGCGTGCCCATCTGGGCTTCCATCATCGTGCCTATCGCACTCGGCATCATCATTCCTTTCTGGGGAGTTCTTCTGGCGCCGCCTTTGCTGGCCGTCTTTTACGCATTCCGTAGACCGCGGACGACCCTAGAACCCCGCGCCTGACGCCCGCCTGCCAGCCTTGCAGGGGAGACGGGTCTGGTTCGCGCGCCGATTTTTACGCCGCAAGCCTCTTCTTCTGCGCTACTCTGGACTCCTCTGGCTCCATTCTTCGCAGCCCGCTGGCGATAAAGGACCATTTCGGGACAGGGTGCCTTACTAATGTGGATTTAGGTACGCCTTATCCACAACATGTTGGGGGTATGCGGTTGACCCTGCCTCTCTGCGCCGCTAGAGTTTTATAGCAGATGACCCCTTCAGACCACCTTGCCGCCTCTCGAAGGAGCAGGATTGCATGTTAAAGCTTAAGAAAATCCAGATCCTCGGATTCAAATCCTTTTGCGACCGGACGGAAGTCGTGCTGCCCGGACAGGGAATCGCGGTTGTCGTCGGCCCCAACGGCTGCGGCAAGTCAAACATTCTCGATGGCGTCACCTGGGTACTCGGTGAGCAGAGCGCCAAGACCCTGCGCGGCGGCAAGATGGAAGATGTCATCTTCGCCGGCACCCGCGACCGCAAGCCGCTCGGCATGGCCGAGGTCTCGATCACCCTCATCGATCCGGAGACCTATATAGGTGGTCCGCTGCTGCCCGAGGGGCCTGAAATCGTCATCAGCGACTCGGATAACGACTGGGACGAGGACAAAATACGCGCCGAACGCGCCGCCGAGGTCGAGGAGATCATCGCCGAATCGCAACCGGGTCAGGTGATCGAGGGCGAGCAGCAGGAAGCAGCGGAGGGTGTTTTCCCCGAGGGCGCCGTCGTCCTCAAGATTCGCCGCCGCAAGTTCCAGAAGACCCCGCAGCAGGGCGAAATCGTCGTCACCCGCCGCCTCTTCCGCACCGGCGAGAGCGAATACCTGCTCAACGGCAAGCTCTGCCGTCTCCGCGATATTCAGGACATCTTCATGGGCACTGGCCTCGGGCCTGAGTCCTACGCGATCATCGGGCAGGAGCGTATCGGCCAGCTGCTCAGCTCCAAGCCCCACGACCGCCGCGCCATTATTGAAGAGGCCGCCGGCATCACCCGCTTTAAGACCAAGAAGCGTCTCGCCGAGCTCCGCCTTGAACAGGCCAGGCAGAACCTCGCCCGCGTCAACGACATTTTCGAAGAAGTCACCCGCCAGATGGGCTCGCTCAAGCGCCAGGCCGCCAAGGCCGAGCGATACGGCGCACTCCGCGATGAGCTCCGGGCCCGTCTTCGCATCGTCCTCGCCAGCAAGGTGGCGCAGATGGATGCCGCCCATGCCGCCCTCGAAGCGGAGATTGCCGCCCTCACCGTTGAGATCGACGAGCGCGCAGGCAAGCTGGAGACCCTGGAGGCTGAGCACTCCACCGATGTTTCCCGCGGCTATGAGCTTGATGCCGCCTCCAAGGAATCCTCCTCGCAGGCCAGCCAGAGTGCCGTTGAGCTGGAGCGTGCCGCCACCCGCCTGGCCGCTAATCAGGAGCGGGTCGCAGAGCTTGAGTCGCGTCTCAGCGCCGGTGCCGCCGAGCTGGAGCAGGGCAGGCAGCAGCTTGAGTCTTTGAAGGTGGAACGCGAATCGCAGCGCGCCTTCCTCGCTTCTGCGGCGACTGAGGCTGCCAGCTTCCGCGAGGAGGCGCAAGCCCGGCAGCAGCAGGCCCGCGAGGCCGTCCAGGCCGTCAGCGCAGCCGAGCAGCGTGCCGAGGCGCAGCGCCGCCAGACCATGCAGCTGCTCTCGCAGGTCGGCAGCGTCCGCAACCAGTCCGCGCAGGCCGAGGAGTCGCTCGTCTCCCTCAACCGCGAAGCCGAACGCCTCGCCGCAGAGATGACCGCCGCTCGCCGCGATCTTGAAGCACTCGGCGCTGAACGCGGCCAGGTCTCAATGACCTTTGAGTCGATCACTGAGACCCTCCATCGCCTCGAAGCTGAAATTGCTGAGCTGCGCAGCGGCATCGCCGCCCGCCGCACAGAGGAGTCCGAGGCCCGGCGCCTGGGCGACCAGCTGCGCGCCGAGCAGGCGACTCTCACCGGCCGCCGCAACTCTCTCGACGCGCTCATCCGCGACCACAGCTACTCCACCGATACCGTCAAGAAGCTCTTCCGTGCGAACTCGCTCGGCGGCGGACTCAAGCCCGTCGGCACCCTCGCTGACTTCCTTGAGGTCAACGGCCAGTATGAAAATGTTGTCGATGAATTCCTGCGCGACGAGCTGAACTACATCGTCGTCAAGAGCTGGGACGCCGCCGACGAAGGCATGCGCCTGCTCAAGGGCGATGTCGATGGCCGCGCCACTTTCCTCGTCCATCCCGACGATTCCCAGGCGAAGTTTTCCTTCGCCGCCGACGGCAGCCAGACGCAATATGGAGAGCAGCGCGGCGTCATCGCGCTCAAGGACTGCGTTCGTGTCCTCGACGGCTTTGGCCGCTCGCTTGAGGTTGTGCTGCCCAAGCTGCGCGACGGCTACGTCACTCCGGATTCGGAGACCGCACGCGGCCTCGCCCTTGAGAATCCTGACGCCTTCTTCCTTTCGCCTTCGGGGGAGTGTTTCCACAACGTCACCGTGACCGGTGGCAAGCCTCGCGCCGCCGGGCCGCTTGCCCTCAAGCGTGAGCTCCGCGAGACCCAGCAGAAGCTCGACAAGGTTACCGCCGACCTCGGCCAGGCCGAGATCGCCGCAGCATCGCTCGCAAAGTCTCTCGCCGAGCTCACCCGGCAGCTCGACCACAAGAGTGAAGAGCGCCGCAACGTTGAGCGCGAAAGCGCCAACCAGAGCGCTGCCCTGCGCCAGATGGATGCAGAGGTGCAACGCGTCGAGCGCCGCCTGCAGGACTGGACTCTCCAGGGCGAACGCAACAAGGATGCACTCGCTGCCAAGCAGGCGCTCATCGAGCAGAAGCGCGAAGAAGTGCTCCGCCTTGAGTCGCAGCATCAGGCCGCTGAAGCAGGGCTGCAGGAGCTGCAGCGCTCCATGGAGGACCTGCGTCAGGCCCGCGAGACAGCCCAGCAGCAGGCCGCGCAGGTCTCCGCCGAGCTCGCCGGGCTGGAAGAGCGTCGCCGCAACGCCGAGGGCAACTTCGCTCGCATCGACCGCATGTATGCCGACCTCGAGCGCCGCGTCGCCCAGATCGAGCAGCAGCTCACCGCGGCCCGCGCCGAGCAGCAGCAGCGCACCCAGGAGAACGAAAGCCTCTCCATCCGCCGCGAGGAGCTCATCGCCATCCGCGAGCAGGCCACCACTGAGGTCGCGCGTCTCACTGAGACCGCCCAGGCCCTGCGCGCCCGCCTTGCCGAAGGCGAGCAGCAGCTCAAGACCCTGCGCGCCGAGAAGGACGCTATGCAGGAGACGCGCAGCCATCGCAGCTCCGCGGCTGCCACGCTGGCCGCCGAACTCAAGCACATTGAGGAGCTCTGCGTCAGCGACCTCGGCATCGAGGCCGTCGTCCTGCGTCAGGATACGGAACTCGTGCGGTTGGAAGGCGACGCGCTCGGCGAAGAAGACGAAGCCTGCCGCGGCCTCAAGCAGAAGCTTGAGGCGATGGGCCCCGTCAACATGATGGCTCTCGAGGAGTACAAGGAAACCGAGCAGCGCCACCAGTTCCTTGAGACGCAGCGTAAAGATCTGCTCGACTCCATCGAGAACACGCAGTCAACCATCCGTGAAATCGATCAGATCTCGCGCATCAAGTTCGACGAAGCCTTCGCCCGCATCAACGAGCACTTCAGCGTCACCTTCGGTCAGCTCTTCGGCGGTGGTCAGGCCTTCCTGCGGCTTACCGACGAGGAGAACTCTGCCGACAGCGGCATCGATATCGTCGCGCAGCCGCCGGGCAAGAAGCTGCAGAACGTCTTCCTGCTCTCAGGCGGCGAAAAGGCGCTCACCGCGCTCTCGCTCCTCATGGGCATCTTCCGCTATCAGCCGAGCCCCTTCTGCGTGCTTGACGAAGTGGATGCGCCGCTCGACGAAACCAACGTAGGACGCCTCGCAAACATGCTGCGCTCCATGGCTGTGGATACTCAGTTCGTCATGGTCACCCATTCCAAGCGCATGATGAGCGCAGGTGACATGATCTACGGCGTCACGATGCAGGAGCCCGGCGTGTCGAAGCTGGTCAGCGTACGTCTCGGCGGCCAGACAGAACAGCAGCGCCGCGCAACCGCGTAATCGCCGCGCGGGCACCGGCGTAGGAAACTACGTCGGTGTCCGCAGCAGCAGATATCCGCCCGCGAGTGCGAACAGCAGGTCCGGTGACCACGCCGCCAGCAGCGCAGGCAGCATGTTCACGTCGCCCATCGCCTCGAACATTCCCGACACCACAAAGTATGCGATCGCCAGTCCGATCGCCACCGCAATGCCCGCCAGTGATCCACGCTTGCCCATGGACAGCGCGAAGGGAATCGCCAGCACCGCCATCACCAGCGTGATCAGCGGATATGCCAGCTTGTGGTTCAGCTGGACGCGCAGCCGCATCGTGTCGAAGCCGCTCTGCTGCAGATCGTGAATGTAACGGCTCAACTCGCTGAAGCTCATCTCCGAGGACTGCCGCGTCTCTTTCTTGAAGTACTGCGGCTCTTCGTTGACTGACGAAAACGTGTGTACCTCGAACTGCTGATATTTGCTGATCTCGTCCCCGCTGAACGAGCGAACCCAGCCATGCTCGAAGACCCACTTGTGCAGCTCCGGCTCCCAGTGCGCACTCGCTGCAAAGATGCGTCTCGATAGCGAAAAGTTTTGCGGGTCAAACTCGAAGACCGTGATGTTCGCAAAGCGATCATGGTCCGGATCGAAGAACTCGTAATAGAAAATGCGTTCCGGCTGCCCCGGCGTATGTTTGCCGACAATCCACTTCTGGTCGGGCCGCTCAAAGGTTTGCGCCGGCTTGCCCTTGATCACGCTGCGCAGCGCTTCCTGCCTCCGGTTCGCATTCGGCAGGTAGAGCTCATCGAAGACAAACAGCGATACCGCCAGTACGCTCGCGATCACCAGCACCGGCACAATCATGCGATAGATGCTGATGCCTGTGGCCTTCATCGCCGTCAGTTCGTTCGAGCGGCTCATCACTCCAAACGTCACCAGCACCGCAATCAGCACACTCAGCGGCGTAATCAGATAGACCATGCTCGGCGTCAGGTTGATAAGGTATTCGCCCACCGTCACCAGCGGAGTCTTGTTGCGGATGATGTCTCCCAGCAGTTCGAAGAAGGTGAAGACCAGCATCAGCATCACAAAGGTGACCAGCACCATCACGAATGTCTGCAGAAACTCCCGCAGCACATAGTCGTCGAGAATCAGCGGAAAGTGTCCGCGCGCCTGCCGTGGCCGTGGCGTCAGGATCGTCTCTGTATGCCCCGCCGTTCCTCGGCGCGTCCTCAGCTTCAGCCACGATCCCGCTGAGACCACCGCCGCCAGTGCAGCTCCGCCCGTGATCATCTGCCGCAGCAGCACAATCCCGCACAGCGCAAAGATAACGTTCGCTCCCCACACGCCCACCGTCACCGGCACCTTCCCCTGCCGCGCCAGCGCAACTCCCGTCGAAGAGAGGAAGTAGTAGACGAACACCAGAATGATCGTCAGCACAAAGCCCGCGCTCTTGCCGCCGCGCTTTGAAGAAAGTCCCAGCGGAACCCCAACCAGCATCAGCACCAGGCATGCCGCGGGATAGGCAAACCGCTTCTGCAGCTCGATCAGGAACCATTTGCCGTATCGCTGCCGCGAGCGCGCCATCAGCTCTGCGTTTGACATCGCCAGCACCGGAACATTCGCCTTGCCGACTCGCATGTCCTCGTCCTGCGTGGTCGTCTGCAGCGGCAAGTCGGTCTGGGCAAAGGTCGCGACGTTATACTCGCCCGGCTTCGCCGCCTCGGTCTCGTGCTGCGTCCCATCGCGCAGGCGCATCGTCACCGTCTGCGCGTCGGTATTCACGACCGTTGCCTCTTCTGCCGTCGTCACCTTGGGCGAGGTCGGGTCGCTCATGTCCGCCAGGAAAACCTCGTGCCAGTTCGCTGCGCCCGCGCCGGAGCGCACATCCTGCACATAGAGCACATAGTTCTTGAAGTCTTCGTAGAAGACCCGCGGCTCAATCTGGTAAGAGGCCTGCGTATTCTTCAGGTACTCCTCGATGTGCAGCATCCCCTGCGCGGCCTTCGGCGCAAAGTAGAGCGTATTCGCCAGCCCCAGTCCCCATGCCGCCACCGCGATGATCGACACGATCGACACGAAGCTGCCCACGCCCATCCCCGACGCGCGCATCGCCGTGATCTCGCTGTCCGCCGCCAGACGGCTCAACCCCAGCAGAATCCCGACCAATACCGCCATCGGGATGCTGACTGTAAATATGTTCGGCAGCAGGAAGAGCACAATCTTGACCACCGCACCCAGCGAACTGCTGTTCCGCACCGCCAGTTCAAGTAGCTGCCGCAGATTCCCAATGAAGAGCACAAAAGTGAAGAGCGCGCCGCCAATCAGCGCATGGGAGAGCACTTCCTTAAGGATGTAACGAGTGAAAATCCGCACGGCGTTCCTGTGTTCGTGTTCCTGTGTTCTCAGTGTAGCTCGGCAGCCGCCCAGTCACGCGCGCACCCCGCCGCTCTCGCGCGAGACAGGAGGAATAAAATCGAGGCAGGAAGGGAATCCATGACCTACACAAAGCACTCCTCGCGATCTCCTGAAGAAGTCGAAACACGGCTGACGGCCGCAGTGGCCGCCCACAAATTCGGCATTCTCCACATCCACGATCTCAGGCAGACGCTCGATTCCAAGGGCATTCAACTCGGCTCCGAGTGCAAGGTCTATGATGTCTGCAATCCTCAGGCCGCCTATAAGGCTCTCCACGGCGACATGAGACTATCGGCGATTCTCCCGTGCCGCATCTCCATCTTTAGTGCTGAGGCAGGCTCCGTGATCGCCACCGTCAAGCCTACATCTCTGTTTCAGGCAGCAGACCTGCAGGGCGATCCATCTCTTCCTGCTGAAGTGGAGCGTGAGCTTCTCGCCATCATCGATGAGGCAGCCTGAGTCTGCCTCCTGCGCGGCTTAGCGCACAACCGCATCGAAGGGCAGGAATACATTGAACACTGCACCGTGATAGCCGCCTGATTGGCTGCTCCGCGCCCGCAGCGCGCCCCTATGGCGATCGACGATCTCCTTGCTCACCCAGAGTCCCAGACCGGTCCCGGTGATACTTTTCGTGGTAAAGAAGGGATTGAAGAGCTTGGCCCGCGTCTCTGCGCTCATTCCGGTTCCCGTGTCCGCCACCGTGATGGTGACCCCTCTTTCCCCGGTCCTCCAGTTGGTCGCCACCCGGCTTCGCAGGTAGAGGCATCCTCCGTGGGTGCTCATCGCATCCAGCGCATTGCTGATCAGGTTGCTGATCACCTGACGGATCTCTCCATCAAAGCATTGGATCGGTTCATGCGCGCGGATCCGCCGGCTGATCAGCACGGCTGAGTTTGCGATTCTGCCCTGATAAATAGAGAGGACACTTTCGATGATTTGTTCGGCGGTCACAGCCTGCGGATTCGTCGCCTGCTTGTGAAAGCGCAGCGTCTGGCTGGTGATTGCCCCCACTCTGCGCAGCTGCACTTCCGCCAGTTCCAGGTATTCCTTCACCACAGAAACGTCGTTGCTGTGCCGCGCCAGGTAGAGGAGATTGGTGACAGCCTCCAGCGGATTGTTGATCTCGTGCGCAATCGAGCTCGCCATGCGGCCCAGCACCGCCAGCTTCTCGCTCTGGATCAGCGCCAGTTCCGCCTTCTTCTGTTGGGTGATCTCCAGGGAAGCGGCGGTGATCGCCACGATCGTCCCATCCGGCCCGAAGACCGGAAAATAGCTCACCGTCCAGTAGCGATAATCCTTCGGGTCGGTGACCAGCGTTCCCTCCAGAGGAAAGTTCACCACCGGCACTCCCCGCATCACCTGTTCAAACAGCTCTCTGAGGCCTGCGATGGGCGCCATCTCCGTCAGGGTTCGCCCCACCACCTGCTCCGGCTTTAGCCCGAAGAAAGCCGCCTGCCGATCATTCAGCCGCAGATAACGGAAGTCCTGCGTATCGAAAAGCGCCAGCCTAATGGGAGCGGTGCGATACACGGACTCGATCTCCGCCAGTTGACGCTCGGCTTCCACACTTTTGCGGTGCAGTGCCTCCTGCGCCTGCTTTTCCTTGGTAAAGTCCCGAAAGTAGATCATGATGCCATCCTCGGTCGGATAGCATTGGACCTGGAGCCAGAGGTTGAGCGGTTCCGGGTAGTACACCTCAAACTCGCCGCGCTGTCCCTGCTCCATGCTGCGGCGATAGTTCTCGGCGAGCGACGAGCTCTCATAGAGAGCCGGCGGAAAACTCTCGAAGAGATTGGCCCCCACCAGCTCGCCGTCCACTAAAAACAGCTCCCGCGCCCGCCGGTTGAGATAGGCAAAGTTATAGCTGCGATCTAGAAATGCGATGGCGTCTGTCGTCGCATCAAAAAACCTCGCCATCTGCCTGCGTAAATGATCATTGTCTGGATTGGGGTACGAGGGGGCGTTCGGCAATGACAATATCCCTTTCTGCGTTCTGACCAGCAGCACGTCCGGCGCCGCCATTTGCAGCTGGCGGCCAAAGCAGCACACGCGAATCCACTACGATCCGGCGTCAAAAATTATTTGTAAAGGTAGCCAGCAGTGCTGCTTCAATGCAAGTGCCGGAGACAACCTTCCTGCATTGGATGCTGTCCGAGCCGCAAACAGCAGAAAGCCCGGCGCAAAGCCGGGCTTTCTGGGTACCGCGTCTGCCTGTGGGCAGATTTTTCCTTAGTACATGCCTTCCATACCGCCGCCGTGTCCACCGGCCGGGGCTGCTGCCTTCGGCTCGGGGATGTCGGCAACCATGGCTTCCGTCGTCAGCATCAGGCCGGCGATGGAAGCAGCATTCTGCAGCGCAGTGCGGGTGACCTTGGTCGGATCGATGACGCCAGCCTTCACCAGGTCCTCGAAGACGCCCGTTCCGGCGTTGTAGCCGAAGTGCGCTTCCTTGGACTCGTGGATCTTGCCCACAACCACGGCGCCCTCTTCGCCGGCATTGCCGACGATCTGGCGCAGCGGCTCCTCGATGGCGCGGCGGATGATCTGTGCACCGATCTTCTCGTCGCCTTCCAGTGTCTTGATCAGCGCTTCGACGTCAGGAGTGCAGCGAACCAGGGCAACACCGCCGCCCGGGACGATACCTTCCTCTACCGCAGCGCGGGTCGCGTGCATTGCGTCCTCGACACGTGCCTTCTTCTCCTTCATCTCGGTCTCGGTGGCTGCACCGACCTTGATGACGGCGACGCCGCCGACCAGCTTCGCAAGGCGCTCCTGCAGCTTCTCGCGGTCATAGTCGGAGGTGGTCTTGTCGATCTGGTTGCGGATCTCCTTCACGCGGCCGGCAATGGCGGACTGCTCGCCACGGCCTTCTACGATCGTGGTGTTGTCCTTGTCGATGCTGACGCGCTTCGCGCGGCCCAGGTCCTCGATCTTCACGTTCTCGAGCTTGATGCCCAGGTCCTCGGTGATGGCGCGTCCGCCGGTCAGCTTGGCAATATCTTCCAGCATGGCCTTGCGGCGATCGCCGAAGCCCGGAGCCTTCACTGCAGCGACATTCAGCGTACCGCGCAGCTTGTTGACCACCAGGGTCGCCAGCGCTTCGCCGTCTACGTCTTCCGCGATGATGACCAGCGGCTTGCCATTGCGGGCAACCTGCTCGAGCAGCGGCAGCAGGTCCTTCATGGAGCTGATCTTCTTCTCGTGGATTAGGATGTACGGCTCTTCGAGCGAAGCTTCCATACGGTCCGGATCGGTGACGAAGTAGGGGCTCAGGTAGCCGCGGTCAAACTGCATACCTTCGACCACTTCCAGCTGCGTCTCGAGCGTCTTCGACTCTTCGACCGTGATCACGCCGTCCTTGCCGACCTTCTTCATCGCCTCGGCAATGATGGTGCCGATCGTCGAGTCGGAGTTCGCGGAGATCGTGCCCACCTGGGCGATCATCTCGCCGGTCACCGGCTTCGAGAACTTCGACAGCGCTCCGCCGTGTACCTCCCCGTGCTCGTCGCGCTTGCCGACAATGGTCTCAACAGCCTTGTCGATGCCGCGCTTCAGCGCCATCGGGTTTGCACCGGCGGCGACAGTCTTCACGCCTTCGCGGTAGATCGCCTGCGCCAGAACCGTCGCGGTCGTGGTGCCGTCACCGGCCACATCCGAGGTCTTCGAGGCAACTTCGCGGACCATCTGTGCGCCCATGTTCTCGAGGGAATCCTTCAGCTCGATTTCCTTGGCGACAGTCACGCCGTCCTTGGTGATCGTCGGCGAACCGAACTTCTTCTCGATGACCACATTGCGGCCTTTGGGGCCAAGAGTGACCTTGACTGCATCAGCCAGAGTGTTCACGCCGCGCAGGATGGCCTGGCGGGAATCTTCTCCATGCAGAATCTGTTTTGCCATTGTGTTTCTCCTAGTGCTTTCTTAAAAGGTGTTGTGTCGCGTTTCAAATGTCTTTGCGCCGTTAAGCGCCTGCCTCAATGGCCAGTCCTACTTCTTGAGAATGCCGAGGACTTCTTCCTCACGCATAATGAGGAACTCTTCGCCGTCGATCTTGATCTCGGTGCCAGAGTACTTGCCGAACAGCACACGATCACCAGCCTTGACGTCCAGCGGGAATACCTTGCCTTCGTCATTCGACTTGCCCTTGCCAACGGAGATCACTTCACCCTCCTGGGGCTTCTCTTTGGCGCTGTCGGGGATGATGATGCCACCACGAACGGTCTCGCCCTCTTCTACGCGGCGGACAAGAATGCGATCGTGCAGCGGAGTGAAGGTAGTTGTTACGGTTGCAGTTGCCATGCTTAGTTCTCCTTCGCGCAGGGATTCAGCCCTGCGTTTGATGAATGGAATTTTGAGTGATGCTTGCAAAGACCTTGCGGAGAGCAGCGCGCGCTTAGCACTGTCACCCTACGAGTGCTAATGTAGGTGGTCACGATGACGGTTGTCAAGGGAGGAACTGATGAAATGTTAGTGAATCTCACTCATATAAATCTGAGCGGTTACAGAGTGTTGTAGACCAGTGTTACAAAACTGTCCGGCGCAATGTTTCCCTTGCCCCAGATAGGATCAAGGTCCGCCGTCGGCTTCGCGGCAACCGCCTGCTGCAGCGTCTCTCCCGCCAGCTTCAGCTTCTCGACGCGATTGGCGATGGTCGTCAGCATGTCGCGATAGGTCTTCAGCGCCGCCTTGTCGCCCAGCGCTCCATGTCCGGGCACGATCTTGGTGCGGTCATCGGCCAGCTCCAGGCACGCGTCCACCCCGCGGATCATCCCGTTGATCGTTCCCCCCGTGCCGTCGTCGATCAGCGGATAGAAGCCGTTGAACCACAGATCGCCGGTGTGGATCACATTTCCGTTGACGAAATGAATATAGATGTCGGAGTCGGTATGGGCCGCCGGCGCATGGGTCAGGTCCAGCTCATCGTTGTCGAAGAAGACCTTCTCTTCTTCAGGAAAAACCGCCTGGGGCAGAGCGCTGGTCGCTGCCGGTGGAAAGCTCAGGCCATAGAAGCGGATCTGCTGCGGCGTCGAGAGGCGCAGACGCGTGTTCTCCTGCGCGATGATGAAGGCTCCGGCATCGTGCATCGCCGCATTGCCTGAGGTGTGGTCGAAGTGCCAGTGAGTGTTGATCAGCAGCTTGAGCGGCTGGCTGCCCAGCGAGTCCAGCGCCTGCTTCACCTGGTGCGCCGCCGTGTCCACACTCGCGTCGATCAGCAACTTGCCGTCCGGCCCCGTCTGGGCCACCATGTTACCGCCCACTCCTTGCAGCAGGAACAGGGTGTCGCGCAGCTTCGTCACCTTCACCGGCGTCGTCGGCCCCGCCGCTCGCAGTTGCTGCACCAGGTTAGGCGGCGGAGGAGCAGCGGGCGTGCCGGGCGGACCAGTCTGCGCAGCGGGCAGGGCAGGGGACTGGGCTGGTGGCGGGGCGGTCTGCTGCTGCGCCGGAGTTTGTCCCGTCGTCTGCCCGCGGAGAACTCCACTGAAAGCAAGCGCCGCGCCTGCTGCTCCTGCCTGTCTAAGAAAATCCCGCCGCGTTGCGTCTCTCAAGGCCACCCTCTCCCGGTTTTACCTACAAGCTTATAGAAGCCCTTCAGGCAGATTCAGTCCACCCAGCAATCCCGAGACATTCGTTTTCATCGCCTCATCTGCCCGGCGTCCGGCTTCATTGAAGGCTGCCGTGATCAGGTCCTCCAGCGAAGGCTGCCGTGATCAGGTCCTCCAGCATCTCCAGGTCGCCCGTGTTGCTGCTCAGGCTCGCAACCGCCGCCGGATCGATCGTCAGCTTCAGCACCTGCTTCTGGCCATTCATCTTCACCGTCACTGCGCCTCCGCCGGAGGACGCCTCGACCACCGTCTGGCTCAGCTTCTGCTGCATCTGCTCCTGCATCTGCTTCGCTTGGGAAAGCATCTCCTGCATTTTCAGCGGGTTCATCGTCTTTTCCTCCTGCCTTACTTCTACTTTCTATCTCTCAGGTCCAGCACCGTCCGCACCTCGGCGCGGAACAGTTCCTGGGCCTGCCGCACCAGCGGATTCTCCATCGCCGCTGCCTGCACGCTGCCGCTTGCCGCTGCCCTCGGCCGGGCCGCAGCCGCAGCTGAGGAGGCTTCCCCGGGGAGGAAGACCAGCTTCTCCCCCACGCCCAGCTGCTTCAGCGTATTCCGGCAGATCTTGTCCGCTTCGGCATTCATCGTCAGCGCGAGCATGGTCTTTTTGATGGCCAGAGTGACCTCAATCGCGCCATTGGACTGTTTCCAGTCCCCGGCATCCAGCAGGGCAGTGGCCGTATTGTGGCCCTCGCGCTCCAGCGCCGCGCAGATCGCTTCCCGAATCCTGTCGAGGTCCAAACTCCCGCCGGCAGCAGCTTCGGGTGCAGTGTCCGCTTCCGCCGCCAGCGCCAGCGCCCCCTCAGCAATCGGCTCCGCCACTCCCACCACTGCCGCAGGCTGCATCTTCTCCGTGGCTCGCGTCTCCGTGGTTCTCGTCGCCTCCGTCGCTCTGGTCTCCGCTGCTCTCGCCGCCGTCTCAATCGGTGTCAGCGCCTGCGGCGCAGGCGGAGCAGCCGAGGCCGCTGCCGGTGTGGTCGCTTCGCTGGTGATCTTGCGGTCGCGGTCTGCTTCAAAAGGGGAAAAGGCAGGCCGTGTCGGTTCCGCGATCGGCGCTTCAGTTCGCGCCGGAGCCGCCGGCCGTGCAGGCGATTGCGCCGGGGCAGCCGGACGCGCGGGCGCTGGAGCCGCCTGCAACCGCGGCAGTGTGCCCGGCAGCGGGCCGCCGCCCAGCGAACCCTTGCCTGCAGTGGGCGCGGGCAGCTGGCTGAGCAGCTCTTCCACCGGCAGCAGGCGCTGCAGGTGCACCAGCTTCAGCAGCCCCAGTTCAAGGTGAAAGCGCTGCTCCTGCCGATAGTTCAACTCATCGAAGGTCCGCAGCATCACCTGCAGAAAGCGCGTCAGGTCTTCCTCTGAAAACAGCATCGCCGAGCGTGCTGCCCGCGCCCGCTCATCGGGAGAAATCTGCAGCAGCTCTGAATTCTCGCCCGCGATCCGCGCCATCAGCGCATTTCTCAGGTAGCGGACAAACTGCCGCGCAAGCTGCGAGGGGCTGTTCCCGGCATTGATCAGACGGTTGATTTCCTCAATGACCGGCGCGCTCTGGTTCTCGCTGATCGCCTCCATCAGCCGCTCGAAGACCGTATTCGGCACCGAGCCCATCAATTCGCGTATCTGCTCCGCATCCAGGCGAGCCTTGCCATTATCGAGCGGCGCCGAAGCGATCGCCTGGTCCATGATCGAGAGCGCATCGCGCATCGACCCATCGCCCGCCTCAGCCAGCAGCGCCAGCGCCGCGTCCTCCGCGATCACGTCCTCTTCGACTGCAATCGTGCGCAGCTGCGTAAGAATCTCTTCGAAGCGCACAGCATGAAAGCTGAAGTGCTGGCACCGCGAGCGAATCGTCTGCGGGAAGTCCTCCGGCTGCGTCGTCGCCATCATAAAGATGACATGATCCGGTGGCTCCTCGAGCGTCTTCAGCAGGGCATTGAAGGCGGCATCGGTAATCTGGTGCGCCTCGTCGAGGATATAAATCTTGTACCGGTCGCGCGCCGGACTATACCGCGCCGCATCTCGCAACTCGCGGATCTCATCGATGCCGCGATTGGTCGCGGCGTCGATCTCGATCACGTCCACTGCGTTGCCTGCGCGAATCTCCGTGCACGACTCGCATACCCCGCAGGGCTCCGGCGTCGGGCGCTGTTCCGTTCCGATCGCTGTCCGGCAGTTCAGCGCCATTGCCAGAATGCGTGCGATGGTCGTTTTGCCGATGCCGCGATGTCCGCTGAAGATGTAGCCATGCGCAATCCGGCCCTGGGCCAGCGCATTCAGCAGCGTGCGGGTTACATGCTCCTGACCGGCGACATCGGAGAAGCGTTGCGGACGGTACTTGCGGGCGAGAACCTGGTATGCCATGAACTCTCTGATTGTATCGCCAGAGAGTCTGCCTCGATTTCCAGAGAAACTCGGCCCGCGCCCGCCCGCATTTCGCTTCTGGAGTATGCTGGTTAAGAATTTTTCTGCAAGGGAGAGCGCTCGTGGTTTTTCTCGTAATTGGCAGCTTCATCGGTGTTTTTACCGTAGCTATTCTCTGGGCCACTCGACGTCCCAAGGATGAACACCACTCCCACTAAGCAATTCGGTGGCCTCATCCTGCGATCTATGGTTTTTCATAGATCATTGCTATGAAGTTTATGGAGGAATTACTCCCACCATTTGCCAGGCCGCTCCGTCGGTTACCAGGGGCTCCGTTATATCTCTTTGAAAATAAGAGGTATACGGATTAAACTGGTTCCGGGAGTAAGCCATGGCTCGGCTGGCACTTCAGTTGCTGCTAGGGTTGTGAAGTATCAGCGCTCCAGCGCGTGTCGTCCTCCATGGAAAGGTCACTGCAAACTCGTATCACCGTTGTTCTGCTGGCACTCTTCACAGCATCCGCGGTGGTGCTTGCAGCCTTCAACTATGTGCAGGAGAGCAGGTTCCAGCAGCCTTACGACGGTGTCGTCTGGGTCGAGGCGCCTGGCGGTCTTCTCGCCCAGCGAGTCATCAAGGACGGTCCCGGGCAGCATGCCGGCATCCGGCAGGGTGATCTGCTGGTCTTAGCCGGGGATGCTTCTACCCCACGCTGGGCTTCTCTCGCACGGCAGATGGTCCGCACCAAGGTCTACGGCTCGCTGAACTATACCGTTCTCCGCCGCGGCATCCGCCTCACCATTCCTGTCATTCTCAATGCCACCGACCGCAGCATGTACCAGGGTCTGCGGCTGATCGCGCTCATCTATCTCGGCATCGGCTTTTATGTGCTCTTCCGCCGCTGGACCGCGCCGCACTCCACCCACTTCTACATCTTCTGCCTGGTGTCGTTTGTCTTCTATTCGTTCAACTACACCGGCAAGCTGAATCAGTTCGACTGGATCATCTACTGGGGCGGCATCCTTGCCAGCTCTCTGCAGCCGGCGCTCTTCGTGCATTTCGCGCTTGCCTTCTCTGACGAACGCCGCGTCCTGCACCGCTGGCTCATCCCGCTCACCTATGTGCCCGCGTGCGTTGTTGTGGGACTGCAGGTGCTGGCCATCACCCAGTGGTCCGCCACCGGCATCCTTGCCCATCGCCTTGACCAGACGGCGACCGCCTACCTCGCTGTCTACTATGGGATCGCGGCGACCATCTTTTATGTGCGCTACAAGCGCAGCAAGGTTCCCCTGCGCCGCCAGCAGCTCAAGTGGCTGACGCGCGGCACCCTCGTCGCCATCATCCCCTTCACGCTGCTTTATGTGCTGCCGTTTCTCCTTGATGTCCCCACGCCGGACTTCGTCCGCAACCTGGCAGGCATCTCGCTCATCTTCCTGCCGCTGACATTCAGCTGGGCCATCATCCGCTATCGGCTGATGGACGTCGATCTCATCTTCAAGCGCGGCGTCACCTACACCCTCGCCACCGCCGCCCTGGTCGGCCTCTACTTCGCCTTCGTGGCCGTGGCCGGCGAACTTGTCCATAAGCACCTGCCCAGCGCTGGCGCATGGGGTCTCATCGTCGCCATCATCGTCACTGCGCAGTTGGTCGAGCCGCTCAAGCGCAGCATCCAGGGCCGCGTCGATCGCGTCTTTGACCGCCGCCGCTACGACTACCGCAAGACCCTCATCGAGTTCGGCCGCGGCCTCAACTCACAGACCGAGCTGCGCGCCCTGCTCAACTCCATCGTGGACCGCCTGCCCCGCACGCTCCTCGTCGCGCGCGTAGCCGTCTTCCTCTCCGAGTCGCCCGGCGTCTACCGCCTCGCCGCCGGTCATGGTCTGCCGTCGTCTCTCTACAACGCAGAGGATTTCATCGACCTCGGCTTCCTCGACTTCGACCAGCCCGGCGCCGGTTCGCACATCTTCCTTGAGAACCCGCAGCAGGCGCTTCACCTCAACGAGCGCGAGCGCCGCACCGCCGCCGCCCTTGACCTGAACTACTATCTGCCCTGCAGCATTCAGGAGCGCGGTGCCGAGCGCACCATCGCCGTCATCGGCCTCGGCCGTACCACCGGCGGCGATTTCCTCTCCAGTGAAGACGTGGAGCTGCTCGAGTCCCTCGCCGACTACATCGGCATCGCCATTCAAAACGCGCGCCTCTACGCCAGCCTTGAAGAGAAGATCACCGAATACGAACGCCTCAAGGAGTTCAACGAGAACATAGTCGAGTCGATCAACGTCGGCATCCTCGCCGTCGACCTTGAAGAGCGCATCGAGAGCTGGAACTCGCAGATGGAGGTCATGTACGCGCTGCCCCGCGTCCAGGCCGTCGGCCAGCATCTCTCCGTTATCTTTCCTGAGAGCCTCATGGCCGAGTTCCGCCGCGTCAAGGACGAGCCCGGCGTGCACAATCTCTACAAGTTCCGCCTGGAGATGCTCAACCGTGAAAAGCGCATGGTCAACATCGCCATCGCGCCCCTGGTCTCCCGCGAATTCAAAACCGTCGGTCGCATTCTCCTCATCGACGACATCACCGGCCGCACCGAGCTTGAGGCGCAGCTCGCGCAGGCAGAGAAGCTCTCCTCGATAGGGCTGCTCGCCGCCGGCGTTGCCCATGAGGTCAACACCCCGCTCGCCGTCATCTCCTCTTACACGCAGATGCTCACCAAGCAGGCGCGCGGCGATGAGAAGCTCTCTCCGCTGCTGGAGAAGATCACCCAGCAGACCTTCCGCGCCTCTGAGATCGTCAACGGTCTGCTCAACTTCTCCCGTACCAGCACCACCGAGTTCCGCGAGACCGACCTCAACGCCATCATCCGCGACACCCTCACGCTCATCGAGCACCAGTTCAAGACCGCCCAGGTGGCCATCGAGCCCGCGCTCGCCCAGGACCTTCCGCTGATTCTCGGCAACACCGGCAAGCTGCAGCAGGTCTTCCTCAACCTCTTCCTCAACGCCAAGGATGCGATGAACAGCGGAGGCACGCTCCGCATCACCACCGCGGTCAACGGCCACGTCAGCGTTTCCATCACTGACACCGGCGCCGGCATCGCGCCCGAGCACCTGCAGCGCATCTACGATCCGTTCTTCACCACTAAGGCCAGCCCTCAGGAAGGGCAGCGCCGTGGCACCGGCCTCGGTCTAGCCGTCAGCTACGGCATCATCCAGGAACACGCCGGCAAAATCCGTGTAGAGAGCCAGGTCGGCGCCGGCACCACCTTTCACCTTGAATTCCCCATGTTAAGGAAACCCGCGCATGTCTGAAGCCCCCGTGGCCGTCCCAAGCGGCGTCTCCCAGCTCCCCGTACAGGAAGTGCAGTACCGCATCCTCATCATTGATGACGAGGCTGCCATCCGTGAGTCGCTCGAAACCCTCCTCGTGCTCGAAGGCTACGCCGTCGAAATGGCGATCAATGGCGAGGCCGGTCTCGTCCGCATCGAGCAGCAGAACTACGATCTTGTTCTTCTCGATCTCGCCCTGCCCGGCAGGAGCGGTCTTGAACTGCTGCCGCTCATCCGCGAGCGCCAGCCCGATCTGCCCGTCATCATGATCACCGCCTACGGCAAGGTGGAGAATGTCGTCGACGCCATCCGCGCCGGCGCACAAAACTTCGTCCAGAAGCCCTGGGACAACGAAAAGCTCCTCGCCGATATCCGCGCCGCCATCGCCCGCCGCCACGCCGAGGAAGAGAACGTCCAGTTGAAGCGCGCCCTCAAGCAGCGCTACAACTTCTCAAACATCATCGGCAAGAGCGAGCTGATGCTCCGCATCTTCGACCTCGTGGCCCAGGTGGCTCCCAGCCGCTCCACCGTCCTCATCCAGGGTGAGAGTGGAACCGGCAAGGAGCTCATCGCCAAGGCCCTCCACGCCAACTCGCCCCGCCGCGACAAGCCCTTCATCCCCGTGAACACCGGCGCCGTCCCCACTGACCTCTTGGAGTCGACACTCTTCGGCCACACCAAGGGAGCCTTCACCTCCGCCATCGCCGCGAAAAAGGGCTACTTCGAGCTTGCCAACGGCGGCACCCTCTTCCTCGATGAAATCGGCACGATGAGCATGGACACCCAGGCCAAGATCCTCCGCGTGCTTCAGGACCGCCGCTTCATGCAGCTCGGCGGAGTCGCCGAGATCCAGGTCGATGTCCGCATCGTCACCGCCACCAACGTCGATCTCCGCCAGGCCGTCAGGGAAGGGAAGTTCCGCGAGGATCTTTACTACCGCCTCAACGTCATCACCGTCGATCTTCCGCCGCTGCGCGCCCGTCGTGAAGATATCCCGCTGCTCGCCGCTCACTTCCTCAAGCGCTACAGCGAGGAGAACGACCTCCCGTTGCGCGTCCTCGGTCCCGAGGCGCTCCGTGCCCTCGTCGAGTACGACTGGCCGGGTAATGTGCGCGAGCTTGAGAATGTGATCGAGCGCAGCGTCGTGCTCTCTTCCACGCCGCATGTCGGCATCGAGCTGCTCCCCGGCCATCTCACCGGCCGCAACTACTCCTCCAGCCTCCTCGAACACAACCCCGAGGCTTCGCTCTTTGAAATCCTCGAGAACATCGAGCGGCGCATCATCGTCGACAAGCTGGAGCGCTGCAACTGGAACCAGACCGAGGCCGCCGAGCAGTTCCGCATCCCGCTCTCGACCCTCAACCAGAAGATCAAGCGCCTCAATGTAGAGATACGCAAGCGGATCAAGGAGAGCTGACCCCGGTCCGCCTGCTCATTTTTTTTTGAAAGTTCCAATAGACGATGTTTGTGAAAACGGGTACATTGTCCAAGGACGAAGCAAGCTACTCCTGCCTTCGGCCCATTGCCAGACGCTCGCGCAACCGCTAAAGTGACCAGCGAACCTCCAGAAAGGAACCACAAAGCCCCGTGAACCTGACCACCATCGACTGGGTCATCATGCTGTTGTACTTCGTCTTTGTGCTGGGCATCGGCTTTGCCCTCAAGCGCTTCATGCGCACCAGCAAGGACTTCTTCCAGGCCGGCCGTTCGCTGCCCGCGTGGATCTGCGGGCTGGCCTTCATCTCCGCCAACCTCGGTGCGCAGGAAGTCATCGGCATGGGCGCTTCCGGCGCCAAGTACGGCATCGCCACCAGCCACTTCTACTGGATCGGCGCCATCCCCGCGATGATCTTCGTTGGCGTCTTCATGATGCCGTTCTACTACGGCTCCAAGGCGCGCTCCGTTCCCGAGTTTCTGCGTCTGCGCTTTGATGAGAAGACCCGCGCCTACAACGCCTGTTCCTTCGCGGTCATGACGGTCTTCTCCTCCGGCATCTCCATGTACGCCATGGCGCGGCTCATCCAGACGCTCCACGTCTTCGACTCCGCGTTCGTCTACTTCCACCTGCCCCTCGGGTGGATCTTTCACTTCTCGATTCTTCTCTCCGCCCTCATCGTTCTCGGCTACATCTTTCTAGGCGGCCTCACCAGCGCCATCTATAACGAAGTCCTCCAGTTCTTCCTCATCGTTGCCGGCTTCGCGCCGCTCGTCTGGGTCGGCCTTCGCAACGTCGGCGGCTGGAACGGCCTCAAGGCCTCGCTGCCCGTGGCCTACACCCACTCCTGGCGCGGCATGACCAACCCTCACCACAATCCTCTCGGTGTCGAGTGGTTTGGCCTCAGCTTCGGCCTCGCCTTCGTGCTCTCCTTCGGCTACTGGTGCACCGACTTCCTCGTCATTCAGACGGCCATGGCCTCTGACTCAGAGGAGTCCGCGCGTCGCGTGCCGCTCATCGCCGCCATTCCGAAGATGTTCTTCCCCTTCCTCGTCATCCTGCCCGGCCTCATCGCGATTGCCACGCCCGCGCTGACCGCCCACGCCATGGCCCGGACCGCCATGCACGGCTCCGCAGCCGCTGGCGCCGCCAATGACCCGGCAAAGTACGGCAAGGGACTCATCCCCGCCAAGGTGGATCCGGTCAGCGGAAAGATCATGACCGATGAGCGCGGCCAGCCGCTGCTCGACTACGACCTCGCCATCCCCAACATGCTGCTCTACTATTTCCCGACCGGCATCCTTGGCCTCGGCCTCACGGCTCTCCTCGCGAGCTTCATGTCCGGCATGGCAGGCAACGTCACCGCCTTCAACACTGTCTGGACCTACGATCTCTACCAGTCCTACATCCACAAGAACGCCAGCGACGCCCACTACCTCAGGATGGGCCGCTGGGCTACCGTCGGCGGCATCCTGCTCTCCATGGCCACCGCCTATGCCGCCATGGGCTTCAACAACATCATGGACACCCTGCAGCTGGTCTTCTCGTTCGTGAATGCGCCGCTCTTCGCGACCTTCCTGCTCGGCATGTTCTGGAAGCGCACCACCGGTCACGGAGCCTTTACGGGCCTCGTCAGCGGCACACTGGCCGCTATCGTTCACCACGGTCTCACGCTGCCTACCGACGCGCATCCCGGCATGCATGGCGGCTGGATCGCGGTTGTCCATCTTTATCCCAGCGAGATGGCGCAGAATTTCTGGACCGCCATCTGGGCCTTCTCCGTCAACTTCATCGTCACAGTGGTCATCAGCCTCATGACCAAGCCGCGCGAGGAGAGTGAACTCGTCGGCCTCGTCTACTCGCTCACGCCCAAACCGGTCGAGCACCACATGGCCTGGTACGCGCGTCCCAAGGTCATCGCCGTCGGCCTCATCGCGATGCTTGTAGCGCTCAACCTGATCTTCAAATAGGAGCCCGTTTCCATGAACCTCGACCTTCGCATCCCCATGGGCCTGCTCTTCCTGATCGTCGGCGCCATCCTTACCGTCTTCGGCGCGCTCACTCGCGGCAGCGCCATCTACGTCCACTCCAACGGACTGGACATCAACCTCATCTGGGGTCTGGTCATGTTCGTCTTCGGCGCGATCATGTTTTTCCTGGGCCGCGCCGGCGACAAGCGCGCCAAGGGCAAGCCCGTCGAGGGAACGAACCAGCCCCTCAGGGGCGGCCACGGCCATCACTAAACCTGGAATGCCACGCTGAAAAGCAAACAGGGAAGGCCGTCTCTTGTCTCGAGACGGCCTTCCCTGCGTTTTTTATCCGTGCCGGTTTGCCTTAAGCCTTCAGCGCTTCACCCTGGCAGCTGGGATGGCTGCATTGGCAGGTAATCTCCGTCACATGCTTTGCGTCCTCGCACCACTCGCTGCAATACTTCTTTCCGGTTACCTGACAATTGCAGGCTGCGTGTGCGCACTTCTTTGTATCCGCCATTCGAATCTCTCCTTGCCGGCTGAATATCTTCCTCACCGGCGCCGATAGGTAGGATGCACGAATAGCCCTCGTGCGCCGCTCTGCTTTTCAACAAGCGGCAAACGGTAAACTGAGAGCAGCATGAAACATCGCATCATTGAGCACTATGAACTCACCCGGCGTCTCGGCGCGGGCGGCAGCGGGGTCGTCTATCTGGCCAACGACACCCGCTTGATGAGGCCCGTAGTGCTCAAGATTCTCAAGCGCGGCTCCCTCACACTCGAGCAGATGCGCACCACCGTGCTCCGCGAAGCCCGCATGGCCTCGGCCATCGAGCACCCCAACGTCTGCGCCATCTACGAGGTGGGGGAAGAAGGCGAAGAGGCCTTCATCGTCATGCAATATGTCCCCGGCCAGTCTCTCGACAAGCTCATCGCCCGCGGGCCTGCCAGCGTGCAGCTCGTGCTCTCGGTGGGCATCCAGATCGCCGATGGACTCAGCGCCGCGCACTCCCTCGGCATCTTTCACCGTGATCTCAAGCCCGCCAACGTCATGCTCACCGACGGAGGTCTCGCCAAGATCCTCGACTTCGGCCTCGCCCGCCGTCTCACTCCCGAGGAAGCCGAGTTCGACCCCGCGAAGACCGCCCCGCGTAAGCCCGGTCCCGTCGCTGCCACATACACCGCGCGCGGCGGCACCATCGCCTACATGGCCCCCGAGCAGTTCGTCACCGGCCAGAGCAGCGTGCAGAGCGATCTCTGGGCGCTCGGCGTCATCCTCTACGAGCTCGTCAGCGGCCGCCATCCCTTCGCCCGCCCCGATGCCGATGAGTTTCAGAGCATCCGCGCCATCCAGTTCGTCGATCCGCCCTCACTCAGCGAGTGCTGCGCCCACGTGCCCCCGGAGTTGTCCAGCGTTATCCTCTGCTGCCTGCAGAAGACCCCCGCCGAGCGCACCTCCAGCGCCGCCGAGGTTCGCGAGTCGCTCAAGACCGTCATGAAGGCGCTTCAGCTTGAGACTGGCATCATCCCCGGCGAGGCCGCCGCCAATCTCCCCGTCTCCAGCGCCGAAAGCGAAAAGCGCACCACCGGCCTGCTCTCCATGCTTGCCGAGCGTTTCCGCGAATCCGCCGACACGCAGCTGCGCCAGAACACGGTCCTCGTGCTGCCCTTCAAAAACTTCGGCGCCGCCGACGTCCCGCTGCTCTACGGCTCCGCCCTGGCCGATGCCATCGCCGCGCGCCTGGCCCGCATGCCGTCGCTCATTGTCCGTCCGTCCAGCGCGCTTATGCACCTTCCCCTGGCGCAGATGGACCCCCTCGCCGTCGGGCAAAAGCTCCTCGCGCAATGGGTGCTCACCGGCAACTTCCTGCGCTCTGAGAAGGGCTTCGATCTCAACTGGCAGCTCCTTGACGTCTCCCGCCAGAGCGTCAAGACAGGCGGCGCCATCAACGTTGCGTCCTTCGATCTCGTAGCCGTCCAGACCGAGATATGCAATGAGGTCTTCGCCTCCCTGCAGGGTGGCCGGCAGCTCCAGAACCAGCCCGAGCGCAACCATGGCAGCAACGGGGTCCGCAGCGCTCCGCTCGGCGAGGCCGTCTCCGAGGACTATCTGCAGGCCCGCGCCATGCTCTCGTCCTTCATGCAGCGCACCGGCAGCCGCAGCGATCTCGACCGCGCCCGGGAGCTCTTCGAGCGCGTTACCCAGCAGGATGCATCCTTTGCCGCAGCCTGGAGCGGCCTCGGCATCACCCACCTCCAGTACACGCGTCACGGCTTCGGCGGACACATGCACGTCCTCGCCGCGCGCCGCGCCTTCGACCAGGCTCTCGATCTCGATCCCGGCTCCGCCGAGGCCAACCTCTACCGCATCTACATGCTGCTTTCCCGCGGAGAAAAGGAGAGCGCCCGCCACGGCATCGAACACCTTCTGCGTACCGCCGGCAATGACTGGAATGTTCACATGGTCACCGGCATCACGCTCCGCCTCGACGGCATGTACGAGCAGGCCCTCGAACACTTCAACCAGTCGCTCCGGCTCAATCCTTCCAACGCGCCCATCATCTACAACCACCGCGCCCGCGTCTATCAGTATCAGAACCAGCTCGAGCTAGCCGCCGACGAATTGCAGAAGGGGCTCACCCTTGAGCCCAGGCACCCGCTCCTGCGCACCTCGCTCGCCTATCAGCACATGCGTCAGGGGGAACTGCGTCAGGCCATCGGCATGCTCGAGAATGTCATCCGCGACGACGACAGCATGCGCATCGCCTATCCCACTCTCGCCATGTGCTACGTGCAGGTCGGCGAACGCGCCCGCGGCGCCGCGCTGATTGAGGAAGATTCGCTCGCCGCAGCCGAAGCCGACAGCGAGATGGCCTATCGCCTCGCCACCTATTTCGCCGTCGAGGGCGACGAGAGCGAGGCTCTCCACTGGCTGCGCCGCGCCATCTATCTCGGCAATGAAAACTATCCCTGGTTCGCGAAGAATCCCGCCTGGAACCGTCTTCACGAACACGCCGACTTCGACCGCATCCTTGAAGACCTCAAGAAGAGCTACCGCCGCAATCAGAAGAACTGGAAGCGCCTGCTGGAGCAGGTTCCCAAGGCATAGCCAGCCCCGGCAGTCACTCCGCACCCATGTGCGCCTGCATCTCCTCCACCGAGACGTCCTTCACATGCGTGGAGAGGAACCAGTGGTAGCCGAAGGGATCGAGCACTCCTGCCATTCGGTCGCCATAGAACTGGTCCGCCGGCTCACGAACGCTCGTCGCGCCTGCGGCCAGGGCACGGTTGTACGCGCCGTCGCAGTCTTCGACGTAGCACATCAGGCTTACGCTTGAGCCGCCGTAGTGTTTCGGGCTATACGCATCCATCTCGGGAGACTCGTCAGCCATCATCACCACCGACCCGTCGATCTCGATCTCGGCATGGGCAATGCGCCCATCCTTCTGCGCCATCCGCATCCGCTCGTTCGCTCCGAAAGCCTTCTTGTAAAACTCGATAGCCTCTCCCGCGCCGCGAACGACCAGATAGGGCTGAACAGTGTGATACCCGCTGGGAACAAACGGAACTGCAGCCATAGGTCTACCCTCCTTCATGCAAGGTAGTATGCTACGGCTGCACAAAAATGTCTGTTTATAGAAAATCTCAGGAAATTAACAACTGTAGTGGAGAATGCCGGATCGTCAATCCTTAGGCACCACTCCCGCGCGCGAGGCGACGATACACGGCGTGAGAACCAGGGCAATGAAAATAAGACCTACAGCAAGATCGTGCATGGAAGCCAACCTTATTCGTAGTTAATTCCCAAGGTGCGAGCGCAGCCCTTTCCCGGCAGGAAAATCGTAGAAACGCGGTGCACAGCGCACCGGGCTGCATATGCTCACACACTAAGAACGAATTAGCTGCGCATTTAGTTGCATAAGTCTCAAAAACTTAAGTAATGCAACTCTCGAAGAATAAACGCGTAATCCGTTGCAATTTCCTTCAGGTAGTCGTACCGCCCTGAGGCCCCGCCGTGTCCGGCCGTCATGTTCGTATGCAGCAGCAGAACATGTCCGTCCGTCTTCAGCGTTCGCAGCTTCGCGACATACTTCGCCGGCTCCCAGTACATCACCTGGCTGTCGTACAGCGACGTCTTGATCAGCATCGCCGGATACGCCTTCGCCTCGATGTTGTCATAGGGCGAGTAGCTCAGCATGTACTCGAACGCCTCCCTCTCATTCGGATTGCCCCACTCCTCATATTCCGGCACCGTCAGGGGCAGAGAAGCGTCCAGCATCGTATTCATCACATCCACGAACGGCACATGGGAGACCACGGCCCGGTAGAGATCCGGCCGCATATTCACCACCGCGCCCATCAGCAGCCCGCCCGCGCTGCCGCCTTCGATCGCCACGCGCTCCGGATCGCCATAGCCCTTCTCGATCAGTTGCTCGGTCACGGCGATAAAGTCGGTGAAGGTATTCCGCTTCACCATCAGCCGCCCCGCATCGTGCCACGGCTTGCCCAGGTCGCCTCCGCCGCGTATGTGCGCATACGCCATCACAAAGCCGCGATCGAGCAGGCTCAGCCGGTTCGGGTTGAATCCGATCGGCAGCGCATAGCCATACGATCCGTAGCCGTAGATGTAGAGCGGATTCTTTCCCTCCTCGCGCATGTCCTTGCGATACACCAGCGACACCGGCACCTCGACGCCGTCCTCTGCCCGCGCCATCAGCCGCTCTGAGGCATAGAGCTCGCGGTCAAAGCCCCCCGGCACTTCGAGCTGCTTCAGCAGCGTTTCTTCGCCCGTCGCAAGGTCGTATTCGTAGACCGAGCTCGGCGTCACAAACGACTGATAGGCATACCGGAACTTGTCCGTATCGAAAACCCGGTTGATGTGCGGGTGGGCGCTGTACACCGGCTCGGGAAAGATCACCTCCCGCGAATCCAGCGTCTCCGCGCCTTCCCCGGCAAAGCGGCAGACGCGCAGGTGCTGCAGCCCATCGCGCCGTTCGCACGCCACGTAGAACCGCGCAAAGAGGTCCACATCTTCGAGCATCACATCGTCGCGATGCGGCAGCATCTCCCGCCAGTGCTCGCGTCCCGGCGAAGAGACTGGCGCCGTCACCAGCCGGAAATTCCGCCCTGCATCGTTCACGCGGATATAGAACTGCCCGTTGCGATGATCCGCATAATATTCAATCTCGTCGCGCCGGGGCTCGATCAGCGTAAACTCGCCCCCCGGCGCATCCGCCGGCAGGAAGCGCTCTTCGCTGGTCGTGTGGCTCGCGCTCTCGAGCACCACATACTTCCGGTCGCGCGTTCTTCCTGCGCCGATGTTGAAGCGTTCGTCGGCTTCTTCATAGATCAGCACATCCTCGCTGTGCGGCGTCCCCAGCCTGTGCCGATACAGCTGGAACTGGCGCTTCTGTTCCTCGTCCTCGACCGTGTAGAAGATGGTCTCTCCATCCGCCGCCCAGGTCACTGACCCCACTCGCTCCACGCGCTCCGCCAGCAGCTTGCCCGTTCGCAGGTCCTTCACCTGCAGCGTGTACTGGCGAAATCCGCGGTTGTCCACCGAGTAGGCCAGCATCGCCCCGTCATCCGACACGGTGAAGGCGCCGATCGCCATGAACGACTCATCCCGCGCCAGCTCGTTGACGTCCAGCACCATCTCCTCTGCCGCATCGAGCGAGCCGCGCTTGCGGCAATAGACGGGATACTGCAGCCCCTCAGCCGTCCGCGAATAGTACCAGTAGCCGCCCTCGCGAAACGGCACTGAGATATCCGTTTCCTTGATATGGCTCAGCATCTCGCTATACAGCGTCTTTGCCAGGTCGTGCGTCGGTTCCATCGCCTCGCCGCAATACGCATTTTCCGCTTCGAGATATTCGACGACTTCCGGGTTGGTCCTCTCCCGGAGCCATGCGTAGTCGTCGATCAGGGTATGACCGTGAAGTGTCGTGGTCTTGCGCTCCGCGCGCGCTTTTGGAGGGGTCATTGCTGCCGATGTGCTCATAAGGTTTCAGAATAGCCCGTCGTCTCAAAACCTGCAGACGCTTACCTTGTCTGATGCACCGACCGCTTATCGCAGAACTAATTGTTCCTGCTCATTGAAAATTCGTCGCGTCACCATCTGGCTCGCCACATAGCAGGTCAGCGCCGCCGCAGAGAAGATCACCGACAGCACCACAAACTGGTACAGCGCCGCATACACCGGCGAGGCTCCTGACAGCACCATTCCAGCCATGATCCCCGGTATCCACACAATCCCCAGCGACCGGATATTGTCCATCGACGGAATCAGGCTCGCCCTGAAGGCTGCCCTCAGATACGGCAGCAGCGCCGTCTCCGATGCTGCGCCCAGCGCCAGCGCCGACTCGATCTCCCCCGTATGCGAAGAGACCTCGCCGCGCAGCCGGTCCAGGAAGAGCGACTGCGTATTCATCGTGTTGGCAATTACCATGCTGCCCACCGGCACCAGCATCGTGATCTTCAGCGGAATCACGCCGAACACGATCATCACCGCCAGCACCGCGCCTGCGCCGCATGCGATTGCCGTCAGCGCCAGCAGGTAGGCTCGCGGAATCCCCCGCGCCCGCTTGCGCACGATGCTCGCCGCCGCGAGCATCATCCCCGCCAGCACCAGCAGCGAGGTCCATTGCGGCCCATGCAGCAGAAAGGCCAGCCCCGCGCCCACCGCGACGATCTGCACCACGCCGCGCAGCTGCGCAATCGGCAGCTCGCGGAACAGTCCCGGCGCGCGTCTGCTCGCCAGCAGCATCACGCTCAGCGCCGTCAGTGCCGCCACCACACACTCCGCCAGCCCCAGCGAAAGCTGCGTATGGAAGAAGTGTTCGAGCATCCCGCTCAGGCCCGCGCGGCCTTTGCAGGATGCAGAGGATCCGGCAGCTCGCCGATCAGTCCCCGCGCCTTCAGGTCTTTCTGCAGCTGTTCGATATTGGTGAAGAGAATCGCGTGGATGCCCACCGAGTTCGCCGCCGCGATATTCTCCGGCTTGTCATCCAGAAAGACAGCCTCCTGCGGCGCAACTTCCAGCTTCTCGCAGGTGTGCGTATAGATCGCCGGATCGGGCTTCGCAATTCCCAGCTCGCACGACCACGTGTGATGGTCAAACTCGCGCAGCCAGCCGAACTCCTGCCGCATGTAGCGCAGCAGCTCCTCGCCCATGTTGGAGAGGATCCCCGTCTTCATCCCCGACTCGCGCACCGCTTCCACCCACGCCAGCATGCCCTCGTTCAGTGTGCTCCACATCAGCACATCGTTCTCGATCAGCCGCTCGATCTGCGCCGGGGTAAACTCCAACTCCGCTTCCCGCGAAAAAGTCTCCCAGTAGCTGTTGCCGTTCAGCACGCCCAGGTCGTACTCGTGCCGGTGCCGCCAGTAGTGCTGCTCAAACGCAGCGTGCTCCAGCCCTGTAATCGCCAGCAGGTTGCTGTGCGCCGCCGGCTCCTGTGCCGTGCTCAGGACCATGCCGTAATCGAAAATCACCGCGCGAATCGCCATGAATACCCCTTGGAAAACCTTTGAGGACATCAATCCTCTGCCATCCATTATGCGTGACCCGGCGACCGCCCGGCATGTGAAAAGATGAAGCGTGCATTTCTCCTCCCGCACCGCCTGGAACACGGAAGAGTCCGATCTCGCCCGCGCTCTGCGTCAGCGCCGACTCGCCGGTCTGCCCGTCTACGACCTTACCGCTTCGAACCCCACCCATTGCGGCTTCGCTTATGATCCGCAGGCGCTGCTCGCGCCTCTCGCGACTCCCCAGGCGCTCGATTATGAAGCAGATCCGCGCGGTCTGCCCAGCGCGCGTCAGGCCGTCTGCGGCTACTATCGCGACCACGGAGCAGCCTTAGACCCGCAGCAGCTCTTCCTCACCACCAGCACCAGTGAGGCCTACAGCTTCCTCTTCCGCCTGCTGGCCAATCCCGGCGATCAGGTGCTCATCGCGCAGCCCAGCTATCCGCTCTTTGATTTCCTCGCGGTCCTCGATGACGTCACCCTCGTGCCCTATCCGCTCTTCCATGATCACGGCTGGCATCTTGACCCGTCCTCGCTCCGCGAGCGCATCACTCCGCGCACCCGCGCCATCGCTCTCGTCCATCCCAACAACCCCACCGGCCACTTCCTCAAGCCCTCTGAGCGCGCCGAGCTGGAGGCTATCTGCCGTGAACACTCCCTCGCGCTCATCGTCGATGAAGTCTTCCTCGACTACCCGCTTGAAGCCGCTCCGCAGCCCAGCTTCGCCACTGGCCCGCATCCTGTTCTCACCTTCGTCCTCAGCGGCATCAGCAAGATCGCCGCGCTCCCTCAGATGAAGGCCGCATGGATCGCCGTCTTTGGTCCCCAGTCCCACGAAGCATGCGACCGCCTCGAAGTCATCGCCGATACCTTCCTGTCGATGAACGCCCCCGTCCAGCACGCCCTGCCTCACTGGCTCGCCGGCCGCGCCGCCCTTCAGCAGCAGATCGCCGCACGCACCCGCGCCAACCTTGCAGCCCTCGACCAGCTCCTTGCTGCCCAGACCCTCCTCACCCGCCTCCCGTCGGAGGCAGGCTGGTACGCCACCCTCCGCATCCCGGCTCTTGGCAGCGGAGAGGAAACTGCCCTCGCCATGCTCCAGGCCCACGGAGTCTACGTGCATCCGGGCAGCTTCTTCGGCTTCCGTGGTGAGGGCTGGCTCGTCCTCAGCCTGCTCACTCCCACGCAGGAGTTTGAGCAGGGAATCAGCGCCATCCTCCGCTACTATCGGTAGTCGCGCATCGTTGCAGGAACTTACCCGGGCCCCTGTTCGTACTCAGTGAGGAACAAAGCCTATGGAATCCACTCAGCCCACGCTCAAGCCGCTCCACGCTATCCTCAGGCTCAGTCTGGCCTTCGCCTGCCTCAAGGTCCTCATTCAGGTCCTTGGCAACATCCTCGCGCAGCACGCAGGCTACGGCATCTTCCGCGACGAGCTTTACTACCTCGTCTGCGGTCGCCATCTTGCCTTCGGCTATGTGGATCAGCCGCCGCTCGTCGCCCTTCAGGCACGCATCTCAGAGACGCTCTTCGGTCACGAGCATCTCTGGTCGCTGCGCCTGCTCTCCGCCCTCGCTGGCGGAGCCAAGGTCTTCCTCACGGGCATCCTCGCCTGGGCGCTTGGCGGAGACCGCCGCGCTGCCGCCCTCGCCATGCTCGGCGTGCTGGTCACCGGCGTCTACCTCGGCATCGACGGAATCCTCTCCATGAACTCCTTGGATCCCGTCTTCTGGATGCTCTGCGCGCTGGCCCTCATCCGCATCGTTCAGTCGCAGTCGTCCGCGCAGGTCCGCAACTGGTGGATCGTCTTCGGCGTCAGCGCCGGCCTCGCCTTTCAAAACAAGGATTCCGTAGCCTTCTACCTCATCGCCATGCTGGTTGCGATCCTGTTCACGCCCACCCGCCGCATCCTCGCCAGTCGCTGGTTTGCAGTCTCCGTTCTGCTGATCGTGGCCATCGCCATGCCCAACTTCCTCTGGCAGGTCGCCCACCATTTCCCCACGCTGGAGTGGCTGCACAACGTGCAGGTCAGCGGCAAAAATGTCGATCTCCCCCCGCTCGCCTTCATCAAGGCGCAGCTCATCATGCTCAACCCGCTCACCGCGCTGCTCTGGATCAGCGGCGTAGCGTGGCTCCTTTTCGGCCGCCAGGCAGGGCAGTTCCGCTTTCTCGGCGTCTTCTATCTGGTCTTTCTGCCGTTCATGATCCTGCTCCATGCCAAGGACTACTACCTCGCGCCCGCCTATCCTGTCTTCTTTGCTGCCGGAGCCGTTGCATGGCTCTCCTGGGCCGCTGCGCGCGCCAACTCCCGCCTTCGCCTCGGCGCTATCGCCGCCTATGCCGTCCTGCTCATCACCGGCTTCTTTGTCTTCGTCCCGTTTTCAATTCCCGTGCTGCCGCCTCAGCAATTCCTCGCCTATGAGCGCGTTGTCCACTTCGCTCCCGGCGACACCGAAAACCACGCCGCCAGCCCGCTGCCTCAGTTCTACGCCGACATGTTCGGCTGGCAGCAGATGGCTGATGAGATCGCCCGCGTCTACAACTCGCTTCCCGCCGCCGACAAAGCCCGCGCCGGCATCTTCTGCAACAACTATGGCGAAGCCGGCGCAGTCGACATCCTCGGCGCAAAGCATCACCTGCCCCAGGCCATCAGCGGCCATCAGAACTTCTACTTCTGGGGCCCGCGTGGCTACACCGGCGACGTGCTGCTCGTCGTCCAGCGCTCCCGCAGCGATCTCGATCAGGAATTCGCCTCAGTCACCGACATGGCACACGTCGAAAATCCCTACGCCATGCCCTACGAACACGTCCACATCTACCTCTGTCGCGGCCTCCGCAAACCCCTCGCTACCGTATGGCCCGCGGTAAAAAACTGGCATTGACGACAGCCGGGGCACGCTGTTTCAGGTGCCCCATTTCTGCCGCCTGTCCCAAAAGTCCGCCTGCCTCCGCGTCATCTGCGACAATGCAACAACACCCTTCGCGCGGAGACCGCAACTTGCCGACCACAAGCCCGTCCCAGCAGCCCAATCTCCCTCGCGTCCTCAACGCTTCGCACGCCACCGCCATCGTCGTCGGAACCATCATCGGCAGCGGCATCTTTCTCGTCCCCCAGGAGATGATGCGCGCCGTCGGCTCCTCCGGCCTTGTCTATCTGGCCTGGATCGTCGGCGGTCTGCTCTCCCTCTTCGGCGCCATGACCTACGCCGAGCTCGGCGCCATGATGCCCTACGCAGGCGGCGAATACGTCTACCTTCGCGGAGCCTACGGCGACCTCACCGCCTTCCTCTACATGTGGACATGGTTCGCCGTCGCCAAGCCCGCCTCGATCGCCAGCGTCACCACGGGCCTCGCGCGCACTCTCGCCATCTTTCCCGCCTTCTCCTGGCTTGACCGCACCGCCCTCTTCGCCATCACCTGGGCGCAGATCTTCGCCATCGGAGCCACCTGGCTCATCACCGGCCTCAACTACCTCGGCATCAAGAAGGCTGGCGACTTCCAGCTCGTCTTCACCTGGCTCAAAGGCCTGATGATCCTCGTCATCGTCGGCTTCTGCTTCACCTCGCGCCAGGGTTCGCTCTTCAACTTCCAGACCAGCTTCCACGGCGCAACCGGCGGCTTCGGCGGCTTCATGATCGCCATGATCGCCGCCCTCTGGGCCTATGACGGCTGGAACGATCTCAACATGGTTGCCGGAGAAGTGCGTCATCCCCAGCGCAGCCTGCCCCTCGCCCTCATCGGTGGACTCTTCATCGTCGGCGGCCTCTACATGGCCACCAACGCCGCCATCCAGTACATCCTCCCCGCCGCCACCATCGCCGCCTCGCCCCGTCCCGCCGTCGCTGCGCTGGGCATCGTCACCGGCCCCTGGGGAGCGTCGCTTGTCTCGGCGGTCATGGCGCTAAGCATATTTGTAACGCTCAATGGCACAATTATGTCCGGAGCTCGCGTGCCCTTCGCCGCCGCGCGCGATCGCCTCTTCTTCACTCGCATGGCGCACATCCATCCGCGCTTTGAGAGCCCTTCCACCTCGCTCGTCGTGCAGGCCGCGCTCACCACTCTGCTACTGCTCGCCGTGGGCCGCTTTCAGCAGCTCTTCGAACTGGCCATCTTCGCCGAGTGGCTCTTCTACATGGTCACCGCCACCACCGTCTTCGTCTACCGCAGGCGCATGCCCGATCTCGACCGCCCTTACCGCGTCTGGGGCTATCCCGTCCTGCCCGCGCTGTTCGTTCTGGCTGCCGCCGTGCTGCTCTTTTACAGCTATGCTGAGAATTTCCGTAACTCGCTCTTAGGCTCTGCCATCATCCTTCTCGGAGTCCCCTTGTTTGCCGTTATCCGCAAACACTATGCCATCCCACCCGACTGAACCCGTTTCCGTCGTGCCAGACTGTTTCTACTCCCGACGCTCCCTCCAGAGGTGGCCGGGGTAGCCTCGCTTCCTTCTGCCGCACGGCTCGTCCTCTGTGCCGGGGGAAGGGAAGTCGCATCCCGCCCGAGAAAGCACAGCAGCCCGCTCTGCGCTAACCCTTCCAGGGCAGTTCAGTCCAATGACGTAATCAAACTGAAGCCGGGTACATGAATGCGTTGTAATTATGCGGTCATAGTATGGAAATTACGCCACACTAGCTTGTAATCAGGGGTTGCAGACGATGCCAGCAGCGGAACATCTCAAAGTCGAACAAAATGAAGGGGTAAAGCTTTACGCCGACCATGTGAATCCGCAATGGGTCCGCTTGCTTGATCTCCTGGAGATGAACGCTCAGTATACAAACTGCTCTGCAGAGCGTCTCCATACCACCGACGGCCGCACCATCCTCGACTTTCTCTCTGGCTACTGTGTCTACAACGCCGGTCATAATCACCCGTTCATTGTCGAGGCCCTGCGCGACGAGCTCACCCTCAACGCCCCCTCCATGCTCCAGAGCCACGTAGCCACGCTCGCCGGGGAACTGGCCGGCCGTCTCTGTGAAAAGGCTGGTGGCCGCCTCAGCAAGGTCTACTTCTGCAGCTCAGGCAGTGAAGGCGTCGAGACCGCCATCAAGTTCTCCCGGGCCTTCACTGGCCGCGACGGCCTCCTCGCGGCCCGCGGAGCCTTCCACGGCCTCACCTGCGGCGCGCTCGCCCTCATGGATCATCGCTTCTGGTCGGAGGGCTTCGGCCCGCTCATTCCCGGCGTTGAGTTCGTCGACTTCGGCGACCTCTCAGCTCTGGAACGCCAGCTGGCGACTAAAAAATTCGCCGCCCTGATTCTCGAGCCCATGCAGGGCGAGGGCGGCATCCTTATCCCGGAGCAGGATTACCTCGCCAAAGCGCAGGCCCTCTGCCGGAAATATGGAACCCTCTTCGTCCTGGACGAAGTGCAGACCGGCCTGCACCGCACCGGCCGCTTCCTGGCCGCACATCACTACGATCTCGATCCCGATATGGTGATCCTTGCCAAGGCGCTCAGCGGCGGCCTCGTCCCCGTTGGAGCCGTCCTCATGACCGACGGCATTTACGACAGCGTCTACGGATCGCTACGCCGCGCCATCGTCCATACCTCCACTTACAGTGAGAACTCCCTCGCCATGCGCGCCGGCCTGGCCACCCTCGAGGTGCTTGAGAACGAACAGCTTGGCCCCCGCGCTCTGGCCATGGGCGAGGCCTTCCGCGAGCGGCTCCAGGACGCTTTGTCTGAGTTTGAAATGGTCGCCCAGGTCCGCGGCATGGGCTTCTTCACCGGCATAGAATTCCGCAGCCCCCGCTCGCTTGGTCTCAGGCTGTCGTTCGAGGCCTTCCACCGCGTTCACCCGGCGATGTTCGGCCAGATGCTGGTCATGCGTCTTTATCGTGACCACAACATTCTCACCCAGATCTGCGGCAACAATTTCATGGTTCTCAAGGCTGCGCCTCCGCTCAACGCGAGTGAAGAGAGCCTGGATCACTTCGTGCAATCCCTCGCTGCGGTCATGGATGCGGTGCACTCCTCCAAGCGCTTCTGGCAGGATGCCCTGCAGCTTGCTGCTCGGGCCGTTAGGATATAGAAAGAGGACGCTGCATGCGCCTGCTTGTTGTTGAAGACGACGATACGATTCGCGACTTTCTCACCCGTGCTCTCAGCGAGTCAGGCTTTCGCATTGACGCATGCGCGCTTGCCTCTGAGGCTGAGGCCCTCGCCGTAGAAGGCGTCCACGACGCCATGATCATTGACCTCACGCTGCCTGACCTCGACGGCCTGCAGCTCATCCAACGCCTGCGCGCTCAGGGAGTCACGGCTCCCGTACTCATCCTCTCCGCGCGCCGTTCCGTCGATGAGCGGGTCCTTGGCCTTGAGAGCGGAGGCGATGACTATCTCACCAAGCCCTTTGCCGTAGCGGAGCTCCTCGCTCGCCTCCGAGCCCTGCTGCGCCGCAGCAGCGCCCATCAGCCTGAGACCACCCGCCTCCGCGTCGCCGATCTTGAACTCGACCTCATCCGCCGCGAGGCGCGCCGCGGCGATCTTGAGCTCGTTCTTACCCAGCAGGAGTTTGCCCTGCTCGAGTACCTCTGCCGCAACGCCGGCCGTGTCGTCACCCGCGCCATGGTGCTCGACCACGTATGGAAGATGCGCATCGATACCTCCACCAACATCGTCGATGTGCACATCCATCGCTTACGCAACAAGGTAGACCGCGAAGCCGTGCGGCCTCTCATCCGCACTATGCGGGGAGTTGGATATGTTCTCAAGGATTAGCGGGTCCTTTTACAGAACAGCTGCCTGGCGGCTCACCCTTCGCAGCACCATCGTTTTCGCCGCCGGCAGCGCGGCCGTCTTCGCCGTCATGTTCGTGCTCGTGGCCCAGGCCGTTCGCGAGCGCAGCGACTCCTGGCTCATCGGCGAGAGTGAAACTCTCAAGCAGGTCACTCTCTCCACTCCTGAAGATTCTCTCCACGACCGCATCGTCGAAGAGGTGGCCGAGCTCGCTACGCAGGAAGTAGGCTACGACGCCGCAGGCCACAAATCCAGCAACAACATCGTCTTCTTCGTCCAGACCTCGGCGCACCAGCCGCCTCTCTGGGTTGGCCCCGGAGACAGCGCCGATTTCCTTGAAGCGCTCGACCGTCAGCACCTGCAGGAGCGCACTCCTGTTTCGCTCAAGGTCGCCGGGTGGAGCTTCCCCTTCCGCGTCGTTGCCGCCGATATGTCGCCCGGCAGCCGCGTTTATCTCGGGCTGCATGACTCGCAGGCCACGACCCTGCTCTCTCGTCTCCTGCTGCGCTTCATCCTCGGCTGGCTGGCAATGGTGGGCATCGGCTTCTTTATCGCCCTTCTTGGCCTGCGCCGCATGTTGCATCGTGTTGATGCCATCACCACTGCCGCAGCCAATATCGGCACCGGTGACCTCAGCAGCCGTGTTGCCGCTGGAACCCAGAACGACGAAGTAGCCCGCCTCGCGCGTACCTTCAACAACATGCTGGACCGCATCTCAGCATCTGTGAATCAGCTCCGCACTCTCACTGACTCGGTCGCGCACGATCTCAAGAGCCCCATCACCTCCGTTCGCGGCACTCTTGAAGTAGCTCTCTCCGCCGAGGACGAGAACTTCTCCCGCGAGCTCGTCGCCAGCGCCATTGAAAACCTCGACCGGCTTTCCAATGTCATCACTACCTCTCTCGATCTCGCCGAGGCCGAGGGCGGCGCGTTGCGTCTTCACGTCGAAATGATTGATCTGGCCGAGCTATCCAGTCGCGTCTTTGAGCTTTACGCGCCCGCCTTTACCGAGCGCGGCCAGTCTTTTGAGGTCTCCGTCGCCCCCGTCGTGCGTGCCGAGGTCGATCTGCGCCTTTATACTCGCCTGCTCACCAATCTCATGGAGAATGAGCTTCGCTATGCCGGTGAGGCAGCCTGCATCAGGGTGACTCTCGATGCCGATGACACTCGCGTTCGCCTCTGCGTCAGTGACAACGGTCCCGGATTTCCACCCACTTTGCTCGGCAATCTCTTTCAGCGGTTCGCGCGCGGTAGCGAGTCCCAGGGGCACGGGCTCGGCATGGCCTTTGTCAGCGCTGTGGCCCAGGCTCACCAGGGCAGCGCCACTGCCAGGAATAACAACGGAGCGCAGATAGTGGTCGAGATCCCGCTTCGCTACTCACCGCTCAACCACGCTGGCGAATCTGCTCCTGCAGCATTTCAAGAGGCATTCGGATAAACATTTTGTTTTCTGCCCAGTGAAAGCCATGACACAATCGTCATGCTTTCGCGAAGCCTTATTTAGCGGCTTCTCCTATCCTGATTAAAGTACCCCGGAGTCGAATGAAGATCGTCAGTACAACCACGGCATTCCCCCCGCATCAGTTCTCGCAGCATCAAGTTCTGGAAGCATTGAAGTCCTACTGGGAGCAGGGCATGGAGAATGCCGCTGTTCTCGAGCGCCTGCTGGCCCGCACCGGTGTCGGCCTCCGTCACTTCGCCCGTCCCCTCGATCAGTACCGCGCCCTCGACACCTGGGGCAAGGCCAACGATGTCTGGATTGAGGTTGCCGAGGAGCTCGGCGAGCGCGCCATCAGCTCTGTTGCCCAGCAGGCTGGCATTGGCGTCGATCAAATTGGCGCCATCTACTTCGTCTCCGTCACCGGCGTCTGCAGCCCGTCCATCGATGCCCGCCTGGTCAACCGCATGGGCCTCTCCCGCAGCATCAAGCGCAACCCCATCTTCGGCCTCGGCTGTGTAGCCGGTGCGGCCGGCCTCGCTCGCTGCGCCGATTATGTCCGCGCTTATCCTGACCAGTTTGCCGTCCTGCTCTCGGTCGAGCTCTGCTCTCTCACCTGGCAGCGCGACGACCTCTCGGTGGCCAACTTCATCTCCTCCGGCCTATTCGGCGATGGCGCAGCCGCCGTCCTCGTCGCCGGTGACAAGATTGCTCTTCCCGGGCCGCGCATCGTCGCCAACACCCAGGTCTTCTATCCCAATACGCACGACGTCATGGGCTGGAAAATCTCCGAGAAGGGCTTCAAGATCGTCCTCTCACCTGATGTTCCCAAGGTCGTCCGCGAGAACCTCGGCGGCGATGTGGATAACTTTCTCGCCACCCAGGGCCTCACCCGCGCAGACATCGGTTCGTGGATCATGCACACCGGCGGCCCCAAGGTGCTTGAGGCCAGTGCTGAGGCGCTCGGGCTCAAAAATGGCGAACTCGATCTCTCCTGGCAGGCGCTCGATCGCGTCGGCAATCTGTCGTCTGCCTCTGTCCTCGTCGTCCTCGACGACGTCATGAAGTATCACCGCCCCGCACCGGGAACGCGCAGCATCCTGGCCGCCATGGGCCCCGGTTTCTGCGCGGAAATGCTTTTGCTGGAGTGGTAATTTTGAACCCTCGTTGTTGCGATGTTTTAGTAGTTGGTGGTGGCCCTGCAGGACTCAGCGCAGCCATAGCGCTGCGCCTTCAGGGAGCAGATGTAGTAGTAGCGGAGGCGCTTGCGCCCCCTATCGACAAGGCCTGCGGCGAAGGCATCATGCCTGACTCCCGCCGCGACCTCGCCGCTCTCGGCGTCGAGCTTGACCGCAGCATGGGCGCGCCGTTTGAGGGCACCCTCTTTGCAGGCGCCGCCACCGGCCACCAGGTTGCTGCCCGCTTTCAGTATGGTGAAGCCCTCGGCGTCCGCCGTCTCAAGCTGCACGCGCTGCTCATCGACCGTGCCGAGCAACTCGGCGTCCGCCTTCTCTGGCAGACGCGGGTCAACCTCAGCGACGGCGCAGCGCCCACCATCAACGATGAGCAATATCGCTACAACTACCTCATCGGCGCCGACGGCCAGTCCTCACGCGTGCGCCGCTGGGCCGGTCTTGAAGAAGGCCGCCTCATCAGCCGCCGCTTCGGCTTCCGTCGCCACTACGCCATCGCTCCCTGGAGCCGCAGTGTGGAGGTTCACTGGGGCGACCTCGGCCAGGCCTACATCACCCCCGTTGGTGAATCCGAGATCTGCGTCGCCGTCATCACCCGCCACCCGCGCGTCCACTTCGACCAGGTCATCTCCGGCATTCCGTTCCTTGCCAGGCGGCTCTCCGCCGTCGATTCGCACACCCGCCAGCGCGGCGCCATCACCACCACCCGCAGCCTGCGCCGCGTCATCAAGGGCAACGTTGCTCTGGTAGGGGACGCTTCCGGCTCCGCCGACGCCATCACCGGCGAAGGGCTCGCCATGGGCTTCCGTCAGGCGGCTCTGCTCTCGCAGTCCATTGCAGCAGGCAACCTGCGCCACTACGCCGCGGGCCACGCTGGCATCCTGCGCCTGCCTCAGTCCATGTCCCGCGCCATGCTCCTCATGGATCGTTCCAGCTTTCTACGTGACCGCGCGCTCCAGATGCTCGCCGCACGCCCTGTTCTCTTTCAAAAAATGCTCAACGTCCATCTCGGCGAGGAGCAGATGTCGCACTTCGTAGCACGCCACGGACTTGAAATGGGATGGCGGCTGCTCGTCTCCCCGGCTTCCTGAATAACTGCGAAATGGAAAATAGAATGATCCGACCGAAACTCGCTTTGCGCTCCATTGCGTTCTACGCCGCCACCTCTGCTGTCGCGCTTCTTTGCGGAGCACAAACTCCGGCCGCCGTCTCCGTCCATCTCGATCCCGCCCAGACGCAGATCAACTGGACGCTCGTCGATGTGCTCCATACCGTCCACGGCACCTTTCAGCTCAAGGGCGGCATGGTCACCTTCAACCCCGCCACCGGCGAGGCTCAGGGAGAAGTACTGGTAGACGCTGCCAGCGGCCAGAGCGGCAGCAAAATGCGCGACGGCAAAATGCAGCACGATATTCTGCAGAGCCAGAAGTATCCGCAGATCATCTTCCATCCCGCCAAGGTTGTCGGAACGCTCAAGCCCGGCGGTGGCCCGCAGGATGTCGATGTAGTCGGCACCTTCACCATCCATGGCGCGGATCATCCGCTCACGCTCCATGTTCATGTGGTGCCTGCCGGCGATCAGCTCACCATGACCACCCACTTCGATGTGCCATATGTGGCCTGGGGCATGAAGGACCCGAGCACGCTCATGCTGCGTGTCGAGAAGAGCGTTCCCATTGACGTCACCGCGCACGGCACCGTCACTGGCCTCAAATAACTCTCAAAGCGCAGGCATCCCGTCGGGCGCTCAAGCCATTCGCGGAAGGCAAATTTCCTCCGCGAATGGTGTGAGGGTTAACGGAACTGTTTCACCGCATCCCATACATAGGCGCCGATAATCGTAGCCGTCAGCAGGCCGGTGACGCCTGTCATGACGCTTACGAAAGGACGGATGCGCGCGATACGCTTTTGAATGAGGTCCTGCTCCTTGTGCTGGAGCACGGAGGAGTCATCATCGAGGAAGAGTTGGTCTTCCTCGTAGCGAGTGATGGTTCCACGATAGGCCAGAAGTGCCAACAGAACTGCTGTGACTCCGGCCCAGACGATCCACAAAACAGGCATGATGCTCATAGAGCACCTCATGATCGAATTAGAGCCGGCTCCAGATACCGAGCGGGTCCAGGCCTCATCAGCCGGGCTCGGGGGGTAGGAGGGGCCGTTCGGCCACTACTATAGTCCTTCTTCTACTCTGCTGCACAGCCTGTTTTTTGCGCCCAGGTGCCCTCCTTGGCAACCCTTTCTAAATCAAAGCATTCAACCACTGTGATCCTTGTACGTTTTCACCAGGATCGGGAGATTCCCATGCACGCCATCCATCGCACGCGCACAGCTGCCCTTGCCGTCGCCCTTCTCGGCCTCGGCCTCGCTGGCTGTTCGTTCCACCACCCCACGCAGGCCGAGCGCGACGCGAAGCTCAAGCAGCAGACCGCCGACGCCACCGCCGCCGCCCGCAAAAATGCGGAGCTCATCGGCGCCCGCGCCCGCGTCGCCGCCGCTGACGCCGAGCGCAAGCTCAACATCATGGCCTCCGGCGTCAAGCAGGGCTGGAAGGAAGGCAAGCCCGCTGCCGGCCGCATCAACATCAACTCCGCTGACCGAGTCCAGCTCGTCCGCCTGCCCGGCATCTCGGTTCGCACCGCCGAGCGCATCATCGCCGCCCGGCCCTACGGTACTTCCCGCGAACTGGTCCGCAAGCACATCCTCACGCAGGAGCAGTACGACCGCATCTCCTCTCGCGTTACCACCGACTAGGTTGAATCGAGCAGCCTCCTGCGATCATCCAATGCTTGAGGAAAGAGACCGGTAAAGCTACACTAACTGGAGGAGACACTATGGCAACCACCACCACAACCCCGATTAACGAAACCGCTGCACCCGTCCTCGGAACGTCCGCGAAAACTACGCCCGTCATTCTCACCGAGCCCGCCATTGGCAAGGTTCGCGAGATCATGGCCACGCAGGACCCGATTCCGGCTGGCTTGCGGATCGGCGTCGTAGGCGGCGGCTGCTCCGGCTTCCAGTACTCCATGTCATTCGAAAACCAGTCCGGCATGATGGACAAAGTCTTCAACTTCGATGGACTCAAGGTCTTCGTCGATGCCACCTCGCTCATGTACCTCAACGGCTGCGTCGTGGATTATGTCGAGACCCTCGAAGCAGCAGGCTTCAAGTTCGAAAACCCGAACACGAAGAGCACCTGCGGCTGTGGCTCCTCCTTCAGCGTATAAACCCTGCTGAACAGCTTCTCGTAGAAAAGCCCTGCCATACGGCAGGGCTTTTCTGCTTTGCCGCCGCCGCAGCTATTCGCTCCGGATCGCAGCAGCCGGATCGATCATCGCCGCCCGCGCCGCGGGAATAGCCGACGCCGATCCTGCCACCACCGCCAGCACCGCCGCCGCCAGCGCCATCACCCCCGGACTATGTGGCGACGTCGCATAGAGAAAGCTCGCCAGCAGCTTCGACGTCATCACCGCAACCACCAGTCCCACCACCACTCCTGCCGACGCGATCCACAGGTTCTCCTTGAGCACCATCCGCACCACCTGCAGGCGTTGCGCCCCCAGCGCGATGCGTATGCCTATCTCGCTCGTCCGCCGCGCAGTGGAGTAGGCAAGCGTTCCATAGAGTCCAATCCCCGTCACCAGCAGCGCGCAGCCCGCAAAGAACACCGCCAGCATCGTCATCATCCGTTCGGAAATAAGGTCTCGGCTGATCAGGGCATCCATGCTCGTAATCGCTGGGGCCGGCACATCCGGAGCTACCCGGTGCACGATATCCCGTAGCGCCGCCGCAACCGGTCCGGCGGGCCCGTGTATCCGTATCAGCAGGCTGTAATCCGGCTTTTTGTCGATATCCTCCTGAGATACCGCGACATAGCCACCTGGCGGGTCTGCCTCGCGTACATCCCGGTATTTAGCGTCTCGAACGAGGCCAATCACCTCGTAGGTATAGGTGTCCTTGTCTCCGAAAGACTTGAGCTGTTGCCCGACAGGGTTCCTTTTTCCAAACAGCATCCGTGCCGCGGATTGGTTCAGCACAATTTTTCTTCCGCTGACGGGCGTATCTCGCTCATTGAAGTCGCGGCCGGCGAGCACCGGGATACTCATCGTCGCAAAATAGCCGGAGCTCGTCGCGTTCATCCAGACATTCTTGATTTCATGTCCTGGCACATGAAGAGTGTTCTGCCAGGAGTTACCTCCCATCGGCACGATCGGTACTGTCCTAACAGCGCGTTGCTACGGAAGAAAGGAAGGTGCAGCATGAATGACGCGGTCTGGCACAACGAGGCTATGCACCCAAAGGATGCTTGCACGCTAGAGGAAGCTAAGGACGTGCTGAGACAGACAAAGATGTTCGTGGAGAACTTGGCTAAAACGCTTCCGCTCATCTCGCTTACTCAATCCGTAATGTGATCCCACACAAAAACGCCTTAGTAGAAATGGAGAAAAGACAATGGAAACGCCCTGGAACAAAAACGCTCTTGACAGTTCCTTAAGGAATTTATATATTTCCTTAAGGAAAGAAAGGTGCTCACTAATGGCCATCGAATTTGAGCACAGAGGCATGAAATTTCGCGCGGATACCGCACAGGAAGCCTTCGATCTTCAGACAAAACTGAGGAGCTACGACGACTTGTTCGGTCTACCAGAAAATAGACCGCGTATTTGGACTGCCGATCTGGTACTGGATCTGTTAAACAACGCCGGCGAGTTACAGAAGAAATTCCTAGCCGCGCTGACAACTGAAGCCAGTCTCAGCAGTAGCACGCTGATCGAAACAATCGGCCTTGAGTCCGAGATCGCCTTGGCAGGCGTAATCAGCGGTCTGTCAAAGCAACTCAAAAAACTCTCTACCAACTCGGCCAGCGTCTATAGTGTGGATGTTGTGTGGAAGGGAAAAGGAAAGACACGGTATTTCAAAATGTCTCCCGACTTCCGAGACACTCTCATCGAACTCGGGTGGCCGGAAGGATGGGACACCGGAAAGGAGCGGAATGAAACCGCCCCCACCAACTGACCGCAAATAAAGAAAGCCGCTAGGAAGCGTCAACTTCCCAGCGGCCTTGAAACTACAACCACGGCAAGCCGTAATCGCAGCCTCGCAATCTCGATTATCGGCTTGCCCCAACCGAAAGGTCAAGGCAAATTCGATGACGTGCCACAACTGCCAGTCTGCCTGCAAGCGTTTCGGGCGGCACAGAAACGGCCTGCAACGATTCCGTTGCAGACAATGCAAAAAGACTTTCACAGAAGAACATGAAAAGCCGCTGGACGAGATGCGGCTGCCGGTGAATCGCGCCGTGAACGTACTGCAACTGCTGCTGGAGGGGATGTCGGTTCGGTCGGTTGAGAGAGTGACCGGCATACACCGCGATACCATCCTGCGGCTGCTGACGCTGGCTGGTGAACGCTGCCAGCGGCTAATGCACGAGCGGATCAAGGAGATTGAGGTTCGGGACGTGCAGGCGGATGAAATCTGGGGCTACGTTTACAAAAAAGAGGGGCACAAGTGGGAGCACGAAAAGACTGTGCAGCAGATTGGGGATTGCTGGTGCTACGCAGCGATTGAGCGCGAAACCAAGCTGATCCTGGCCTATCACATTGGCAAGCGCGACGTGCCGTCAACCGACAAGTTCATCTACAAGCTGGCACTGGCGACCGGGCAAGGACGTTATCAGCTCACCACGGACGGCTGGAAGGCTTATGTTCGGGCCGTGCAGATTTACTTGGGGAGCAGGGTCCATTTCGCGCAGTTGGTCAAGGTGTACGGGGCGAGTCGAGAAGGGGAGCAGCGGTGTTCGCCGGCTGAGGTAGTGGATGCTGTCCCTAGCATCGTGAGCGGCAACCCTGACAGGGACCGCATCTGCACCAGCCATGTAGAGCGACAGAATCTGAGCATCAGGATGGGAATGCGACGGATGACCAGGCTGACCAACGGGTTTAGCAAGAAGTGGGAGAATCTGGAGGCGGCTTATGCGTTGTGGTTCGCCTATTACAACTTCTGCCGTCGCCACCAGACATTGAGAGTCACCCCGGCGATGGAGCAGGGATTGACGGATAATGTGTGGACGGTAGGGGAACTGGTGGGAATATGATGGTCCCTCAAAGGGGAAGGAGATAGATATGGTTCCACCGAAAGAGCACTTGGGTTTCAATCCAAGGGATTTAACAGGCTTTGATCGATGGGTTTACGACTCCATTCGCAACCTTCAATTAAAAATCAAAGAACTGGAGGAGCAATTGGATCCTCGTAATCGGCCTCCCTGGGACTTTCCAGATTCTTAGAAATGACGGCAGGACGGAACAGCAATCTTGCAACGTCGATTGCATCGACTGCAATGTGTCGAGGTTTCCCAGCCAACAGACCTGCTACCTGCAGTGCGAGGGAACAAACTTGCTCACGCTGTTCTTGCATTAGCACACACTCCATGCGATGATGTCGCTGGAGATGCACCACACCAATGAGCCGCCCCTGGCCGGGCGGCTTTCCTGTCTGCGCTACTATACTGCCATTGATGCGGAGAGTCTATGAATTCCCTATCCACAACCATCGCAGACTGGCTCCCCTACGTGTTCGCAGCCATCGGGCTTGAGGTGCTTTCCAGCAGGATTAGGGGACTCAAAGACCGGGTCGATGAGTTGGAGGGTAAGATAAAAAAGCTCAAAGTAGACGAGCCTTCCTCGCCGCTCCCGCCGCACTTCGACGCCGTGAAGCGGCAAAAGGAACGCACTCGGCAATTCTTGGCGGAGCGAGAACAGCGGGAACAGGGATCGCGGGAATCAGGGGCGGCAACGCGCTAATAGGACACTACCGCACGATCTGGGCATAGGCAACGCGCTCCACTCCGGGCTGGTGCGAAAGCTCCGTGGCTATATCCGCGTAAATCCGCATCAGCGCCGCTCCCTCGGCTGGCTGCTTGCCCATGCTCAAACCCGCAAAAAGGAGATTTTGCGCATTGAAGCCTAGGCCCACAGTCCGCAGGTGAAACAGGGTTGTGCTGAGCAGTCCTGCGCCGACCACCAGCACCAGCGCGAGGCCCACCTCGATCGTCATCAGCACGCGCGGCATGGTGCTCCGGCGATGCCCCCTGCCGCAGTCCGGCTGCCATTCTTGATCTGTTCCATGATGCCGCTGGAAGTTGACTGCAGGGCAGGCGCGAAACCGATCGCCAACCCGCTCAGCAGCGCCACCCCGCCTGTAAAGAGCAGCACCCGCAAGTCCGGGCCTGTCTCGACCTGGAAATCCTTGCCGCCCAGCATTGTAGCGAGCAGCCGTGCCATCCACGGAGCAGCCAGCAGCCCCGCCGCGGTTCCCAGTGCCGAGAGAACGAGGCTTTCCATCATCAGCTGCTGCACGACGCGGCGTCGCGTGGCTCCCAGTGCGACCCTGGTCGCAATTTCGCGCTCACGGGCTGCCGAACGTGCCATCAGCAGGCTTGCCAGGTTCAGGCAGGAGAGCAGCAGCAGTGCACCGCAGAGCGTCAACACCGCCAGCAGCGGTTTCCGTAACTGCTGGCCGAGCCACGAATATCCGCTCGCCCCGGGTTCAGCGTCGAAGTAATCCTGGCTGCGTTTTGAGTCGCCGAAACTCCACTTCCTATCTGGGATCGCCTCGTTCAGCATGGCCTGCGATCCAGTGTGCAGGGCGGCGTTCGTCTGCTCCAGGGTCCAGCCGGGCTTCATGCGCGCTCCCATCTGCAGCCACCAGAATTGGTAGCCGCCTGCAGTCATGTTGATGGGCGCATCCACCAGCGGCTCCAGTGCCACGGGCACAAACAGTTGAGGCCGCTCCGTCGTGCTCGCTCCGATGAAATCCTTCGGCATCACACCGACCACCGTAAAAGCCACACGATCGAGAATCAGCTTGCGCCCCAGGATGTCAGGCGCCCGCTGGAAGTGCATCTTCCAGAAGTGGTCGCTGATCACGACGCCCAGTCCCGCTGGATTGCCCCCGGCCACATCGTCGGAGGGGGTTAAGGAGCGGCCCAGCGCGGGCTTTACCCCCAGCGCATCGAAGTATTGCCCGCTTACCAGCGAGCCTGATACTTCGACCGTATTTCCGCCTTCCCGCGTCTGAAACTTGCGGTCGAAATATCCGAAGACGTTTGCGAAGATATCGTGACGCTTTTCGAGCGTCCTCAACAGTGGTGCGCAGAAGGAAATATTCTTCGAGCTACCCCCGCGCAGCGAGAGCAGGGTTAGCTCATTCGCGGCCGGTACAGGCAGCGGGCGCAGCAGCAGGGCATCCATCACGCTGAAAATCGCTGTATTCGCGCCGATGCCCAGCGCCAGCGTGAGCATCGCCACGGCGGTAAATCCCGGTGACTTTCGCAGCATGCGCATTGAGAAACAGCCGTCCCGCCAGAGCTCTTCCACCAGGCGAAACTGCCAAAGCTCAGCGCAGCGCTCCCGCCAGCGTCCCGCGTTTCCAAAGCGGCGCCGTACCTCCCGCTCTGCTTCTGCCGGTTGTGCACCCTCCGCCATCAGCTTCTCTCGCATAAGCGACTGATGGAGGGCCAGCTCCTCCTCCATCTCGGCGGCGAGCCTGCGCTTGCGAGCCAGCGCCGCCAGGCGCAGGCGAAATTCGTGAAGCCATCCAGCCATAACGCCCTCCTTGATTAGGGAGCCTGCATCACAAACGCGATGGCCGCGGAGAGCCGCGACCACCGCTGCGATTCGCTCGCCAGCCGCTTCCGTCCCTCAGCCGTCAACTGGTAATACTTCGCGCGGCGGTTGTTTTCTGATAATCCCCACTGCGAGGACAGCAGTCCGCGCAGCTCCAGCCGATGCAGGGCAGGGTAGAGTGCACCCTCCTCCACCTTCAGTAGCTGTTGCGAAGTCTGATGGATCCATTCGGCAACGCCGTAACCATGCAGCGCGCCACGCGCCAGCGCCTTCAGCACCAGCAGCTCCAGCGTGCCCTGCACCAATTCACCTTCGATAGGCTCTTTTCCCATAACCACCTTAGGGGAAGAAGATAGGAGAACCCTCAATGCATTGTCAAGAAAATTTACTGAGGCTGTTGCGGCGGAGGAGTGCTGCCGCTCGTCGGAGAGGTAGGCGAAGATCCAAATCCGGACCCGCTGCTCCCAAACCCGGAAGACCCGCTTGATCCAAACCCAGACCCGCTGCTGCCGAACCCGGAAGACCCGCTCGAGCCGAATCCCGATCCGCCCGTGCTCGTTCCCGGCGCGCCCGGTATTCCCGTTGCGCCGCCCGCGCCTATGCTGGAGCCGGAGTCGACCGTCGTGCCGCCCCCCAGCAGGCTCCCGCCCTGGTTCTGCATGTCTTCCATCGGATCGTAGACAAACTCCCACAGGTTATAAGTCTTCTGGCGCTTATAAATCCGCAGCGACTTATGGGTGTCCTTGATCGCCACGCCCACAATCGGAGCTCCGGCGAGTGTCGTGCTGCCGCCGATCCCGCTCGCAAGGGCCGATGCAGGGGTACCATTCGCTGGCGTTCCCGCAGCGCCTGCGGCCGCGGTGCCGTCCGTCCCCGAACCCGTACTGCTACTACCCGTACTGCTGTTACCCGCAGCGTCGCTTCCCGTACTGCCACTCGACCCGCTATCCGAACTCCCGAAGGCCGAGCCGCCGAACCCAGACCCTGAATCCGACGACCCGCTGCTGCTGCCGAATCCCGACCCGGAACTTGACCCAAAGGGCGAACTCGATCCCGTCGCGCCGCCCATGGGAGATCCCATTCCCGCGCCCAGGCTGGAGTTGGTAGCCATCCCGCCCGCCATTCCACCCGGCATACCCCCGGGCATTCCGCCGGGCATTGTTCCCGGCATACCGCCGCCGCCCATCGGGCTCGATCCCGCAGGAGTCGTACTGATCGGCTGGTTAAAGAAGCCCATGACCATCACATGGGCCTCGCCCACATGGACCAGCCGCCAGTCATCCTTGTTCGTGAAAGGGTCTTTATATTTCTTGCGCAGAAAGCGCATCTGGTTCGTCTCGACCAGCTGGTCCATCGTTGCCGGATAGCTGCCGAACTTCCTGTAGTAGAGCTGGACGGCGCGTTTGTACTGCTCCCCGCGATGCGCCAGCTCGTCTTCCTTCTCCCGTCGCAGCTGCGTCGCGATGATCGGCGCCGCCACCGCCAGCGCCACCAGCAGCAGCACAGCCATGAAGATGACGGCCAGCAGGATGAATCCCGCTTCGCTCTCTTGCTTCTGTTCGGATTGGCTGCGCTGGATCATCATTTAGTTCTGAATCAGAGGCAGACTCTGCGTGTTGTTAAACGGCAGGTCATTGATTTGGATGGAAAACGGCTGGATCGAGACCACCTTGTAGCGATGATCCACCACGTCGCCTTCTGATGCGATATACACATCGTCGCCATGCAGCAGGAAAGCCCGCTTTACCCCCTGCTTCGATTCATATCCGAAGAACTTCAGGTCGATCGGCGGCGGAGGCGGCGGCCCCTGCGGTTGCATTGCGGCTGCCGCGGCGGCGCTTGGGCGTACCGGCCCCTTCGCCTGTTCCATCTGTTCCGGAGCCGAGGACATCGAGAAGATATTCCGTCCCGCACCCGTGTACCGCAGCGACTCGGCTGCAGCCATCCACTCCGGGTGCAGCGTCGGGTCCAGCGAAGCCATGGAAGCGCCCGTCTTCACCGCTGCCTCATGCGAGGGCGCACCTGTCGTCGAAACCACCTGCGCCGGAGCCTCCGGCGGCGGCGTTGTCTCTCCGCCAAAATAACTGCTGAACACATTCCATCCCAGTGCGATCACGATCACCGTCAGCACCCCGGCGATGGCAACTTTTTTCTTGTCTTCTGAGCCGATCTTCAGCGCCATCAGCGTGTCCCCTCGCTCGCCGTCTTCGCCTCGGGCGCGCTCACTCTCTGCAGGTCCGGCGCATCGGAGCGCAGATAGGTCGTCAGCCTCAGCCGCAGGTTCACCAGCCCGCCCTGCTGCCCGCTCAGTGCCAGCCCGTCCACGATAAAGAAGACATGGTTCTTGTCCCGCTCCAGTCCATTGATAAAGCGCATCAGCGGCGCATACTCCCCGCTCAGGCTCGCATCGATCCGGACCTCTGCCAGCCCGTCGATTGCCGGCGACGGCGTGTACTGCGCTCGGCTCAGCCGGACCCCCTCGCTCGTCGCCACGCCATCCAGCTCCGAGGCGACCGTCGAGTAGTTGGGTGCAATGCGTTCGCTGTAGAAATCATCCGCGTCGGTGCGGGCTGCCCCCACCTTCGCCGGCAGGTTGGTCAGGTGGCCCATCTGGGCCTTCAGCTGGCCATAGGTCACCTGTGCCTGCTCATAGGTTGCCGACTGGTCTTCGCCGGAGGCGTGCCAGGCCAGCAGCAGCCGCGTCACCAGTACCAGGTTGAAGATCACCAGCGCCAGCAGCACCGCAATATGAAGATTGAAAATCGTAAGCAGGTTGCGGAGATTCTTCATTTCTTCCTCCGCTTCGGCGCAGGCTTCTTCATCTGCCGCAGCATCTCCGCAGGGGAGGGAAGCGCCTCTTTGCGCAGGCCGGCAGGCGTCTGTTTATCCGCGTAGGAGAGCGGCTTGTAGTCCGCCAGTATATCCATGTTGACCAGTCCGCTCGCCACCGGCTCCACGGTCCCGCGGCCATTGGTGCCTTCGCCGGAGCTGGCCAGCGATTCGCCCGCCAGTCGCGGTGAGGCGAAGTGCTTCGACTTCTCCAGGTTCCTTATCAGGTCCAGCGCCCGGTCCCGCTGCCCGCTCACCCTCATCCGGATCGTCACATGGCCATCCTTGGCGATCACCGGATCGATGCTCAGCACCTGCACTCCTCCCGGCAGCACGGTCTCGAGGTCGGTCATCGTTGCCGTCCAGGAGAAGGCCTTTCGCCGGAAGAGTCCATTCAGAAAACTCGACTGCGTCAGTACCGCGGCATTCTTCGGCTGCTTCATCAGCGCCTGATAGCTCTGCTGGCGCTTTTCTAGCGTATTAACGGCCGTCTCCACGCGGCTCACGCGCGCCACGGCCACGGCAGCCTTCTTCTGCTCCGTATGCAGCAGCAGCCACAGCGGAATCGCAGCCAGCGCGAGAACGCCGATCCATATACGCAGCTGCGTATAGACAGGGCGAAGCTCCACATACGGGCGGGAAGCGAGATTGACAGTAATTTTCATTAGCTCGTCAGCGCTCCCGCAACCGGCGCCATCAGCCCCTTGGTTGCCGGGGAAGTTGCCTCGATCAGATCTTTCACCTGCACCGTGTTATCCCCGAGCGCCCGCTGCAGCACTTCAGCGCCGCCGCGCCCTGCGTAGTAGATGTACCTTGGCACCGTCGCCAGGTTGTCTTCAAAGTAGGCCAGCGCAATTGCGACCGCCTCCTGCAGATCGGTATCTTCGTTGCCCGCCACGGTTGACAGTTCCAGCGTGCGATACAGCAGCAGCTCATCGCTCCGCGTAATGGCCGTGGTAATGAAGTTGCCGTTGCGATTGATCACCAGCGCCGGTTCCGCCGTGTTCAGCGCCGCCAGGCAGGCCAGCGTGCTCGGCAGGATCACTCCCGGCTCAAAACCCGCCTTCCGCACCACGGCCTCGTATTCCGCGCGCACCGCGCCCGGCATCACCGTCGCCAGCACGCGCACCGTTCCGCCGCTCTGGCTCAGCACCTGGTAGCTCACCGCCGCATCGTCGGTGTCAAAGGGCACCAGCCGCCGCAGTCTGAAGCGCACAATCGGCAGCGCTTCCTTGCGCTTCGCCGGCAGCGTCTCGAAGTCGAGAATCAGCACCCGCGACGTAGCGTCCGGTACCACCACCGTCAGCTGCCGCTCGCGTCCGGCCACCGCCTCCACCGCCTTGCGAACCGTCGCGGCCACGCTTTCCAGATCGAGGAAGTTGGGAGTCTTCACCCCCGGCATCATCAGCCCGGCGGGCAGCTCCGCAAAGGATGTTTCCGCCTCCTGCTCGCCGCTCTGGCGCGCCGCCAGCACTCCATGCGGCGTTATGTCGCATGCCAGCTGCGGTCGCTTGTGCGTGTTCGGAGTAAAGATGCGTATAGTGGCCGGCACTAGCGTGATGCCTCGATAAACGTCACTTTATTGATCTCTTTGAGGGTTGTCATTCCCCGCTTCACTCGATCGATGGCCGACTCGCGCAGAAAGGTCATTCCCTCCTGCTGCGCCAGCTTTCTCACCTCTGAGGCGGGCTTCTTTTCGAGAATAATCTCGCGGATCGGGTCCGTCAGGTCGAGCAGTTCGTGAATCGCCGTTCTTCCGCGGAATCCCGTGCCCCCGCATTCAATGCAGCCCGCACCTTCCTTGAAGTCGAAGTCGCGCCACTCCGCCGGATTGAGGCCGCTGGCAATCAGCATCTCATCGTCATACCTCACCGAGCGGATGCAGTACTCGCAGATCGTACGCACCAGCCGCTGCGCCAGGATGCAGTTCAGCGCTGAAACGAAGTTGTAGGCCTCGACGCCCATGTTCAGAAAGCGGCCCAGCACGTCCACGACATTATTCGCGTGCACCGTCGTGAAGACCAGGTGGCCCGTCAGCGCTGAGTTGATGGCAATCTGTGCCGTTTCCTGATCGCGGATTTCGCCCACCAGGATCTTGTCCGGATCGTGGCGCAGAATCGAACGCAGTCCGCGCGCAAAGGTCAGGCCCTTTTTCTCGTTCACCGGAATCTGCGTAATGCCGCGGATCTGGTACTCGACCGGGTCTTCGATAGTGATGATCTTGTCTTCGTCGCTCTTGATCTCGTTCAGCGCCGCATAGAGCGTCGTCGTCTTGCCCGAGCCCGTCGGCCCCGTCACCAGCACCATGCCGTACGGTTCGCGAATATAGCGCCGGAAGCGCCGCACATCGTCTTCGTGGAAGCCAACCACATCCAGCGTTAGCTTCTGGAACTTCTCGCTCATTGACTCCTTGTCGAGCACGCGCAGCACGGCGTTCTCGCCGTGGACCGTCGGCATGATGGAGACGCGGAAATCGATCAGCCTGCCTTTGTAGCGAACCCGGAAGCGTCCATCCTGCGGCACGCGCCGCTCCGCGATATCCAGTTCGCTCATGACCTTGATGCGCGACAGAATAGTCGAGTGGTGTTCGCGCGCAATCGGAGCCATCGCCGCCTGCAGCACGCCGTCGATGCGATACTTCACCACCAGGCAGTCGTCATAGGTCTCGATGTGAATATCGGAGGCGCGCCGTTCGAGCGAGGTGAAAATTGTCGTGTCCACCAGCCGGATAATCGGGCTGATGTCTTCCTCTGAGGTCAGTTTCTCGATGGAGATGTTCTCGTCCGGATTGTCTTCCGACGAGATCACGTCAAATGTCAGACCCTCTGACGCTTCATCCAGCACGCGCTGCGACTGTTCCGTCTTCTTCAGCAGGTCCGTGATCTGTGAGAGCGTGGCCACCCGCGTGACCACCCGCTGCCCCAGCAGGCTTGAGATTTCGTCCAGCATCATCAGGCGGCTCGGGTCGCTCACCGCAATTACCAGCCGGTCCTCGTGCTGCTCCAGCGGCACGAAGTTGTAGCGGAACATCATGTCCACCGGCACGCTGCGAAACAACTCATGCTGGATGCGGAAATTCTTCAGGTTGACGAACTCGCAGCGATAGCGACGCGCCAGCGTCTGCGCCCGCGCGGTTTCGTCCTGTTCGGTCGGTAACGTAAGGATGGGGGCTTCTGCCATGAAAACTACTCCGGAAATCTAGTGCTGAAACTGGCTGGTCTGGCTGAGTGAGAAGATCGGCAGATAAAGCGCAATCAGGATGATGACGACGACGACGCCCATCACAATCAGAATCGCCGGTTCAATCAGGGCCAGCGAAGCTGTCAGCGCCGTCTGTACATCTTCCTCAAAAAATTCCGCGACCGAGTTGAGCATCTGCGGCAGCGCGCCCGTCGATTCGCCGACTTCGATCATTTCAATCGACAGGGGAGGGAAGATCTTCGTCCCTTCCAGGCTATGCGACAGCCCCTGTCCCTCGCGAACGCTCGTGACTGAAGAGAACACCGCCTGCGCGATCCGTTTGCTTGAGATCGACCGCGCCGCCGTTTCGAGCGAAGGCACCAGCGGCAACCCGCCCGTCAGCAGCGTTGACAGCGTCCGGGCAAACAGCGCCACCTGGTACTTCAGCCAGATCGTTCCAAAGACCGGCAGCTTGATGCGCAGGCTGTCGACAAAGTTCGCGCCCGCTTCCGTCCGGCTCCAGCGATAGATAAAGTAGCCGATCGCGATCAGCGCCGGCACGACGTAGAGCCCATAGTGCTGCGCGCCCTTGCCGATGGCCAGCAGGTAGAGCGTCAGCGCCGGCAGCTTCGACCCGATCTGATCATAGAGCAGCGCAAAGCGCGGCACCACAAACGTGATCAGGAAGATGAACAGCGCAAACACCAGCGAGATCAACATCGCGGGGTAAATCAGCGACGCCTGCAGCTTCTTGCGAAACGTCAGCGAGATTCGCTGGAAGGACAGGTAGCGCCCCAGCACCTCTTCGAGGTTGCCGCTTCGTTCGCCCGCCTGCAGCGTCGTCGTGTAAATCAGCGGAAAGCCGCCCTGCGCCTCAAAGGCCGACGAGATCGACTCGCCCGTCCTCACCCGCGCCGTTACGTTTTCCAGCTGCGCCGCAAAGTTCGCATTCTTCTGCCCCTTCGCCAGCATGTCCAGCGAATTCAGAATAGGCAACCCCGCGCGAATCAGGGTCAGAAACTGCTGGTTGAAGATGAGAAAGGTCTCCAGCTTCGCCTTCCGCCGGTTCGATCCCAGCCCCTTCGGCTTCACCGAGTAGACGTAGTAGCCCGCCGCCGTAAAGCGCGTGCGTATCTCCTCCGCCGAGGACGCCGACTGCACCTGCTCCAGCACGTGGCCGCGCTCGTCGCCCATTTTTACAACAAATTCCGCCATGCCGCCGTCTCTTAGACCTGTTTCAAGGGTATCAGTTTATGCACTGAGGAGACGTTCCCGTGGCCTGAAACGCTCATCCGGCCACTTACTTCCCGTGCGGCGTCCGCTTTTGGTCCAGCTTCGCCACCCGGCCCTGTGGCCCGACAATCCACGGCAGGCTGATCGCGTTCCACCCGCCGCCCTCCGGCCCATCCAGCGGCCGCCACGTCCTGCCCCCGTCATAGCTAACATCTGATCCGTTCGTGCCCGCCGCGATCCACGCCCGCGCCGCCTTATCCCACGCCACCGTCGAGCGATACCCCGGCGGACCAGCCGCCGCCGCCGTCCAGTGCTCGCCGCCATCCGCAGTCCAGGCCGCTGTGCCGCTCGCCCCGTCCGGCTTCGTATAGTCCCCGCCGACCGCCACCCCATGCCGCTCGTCCCGGAACGCAATGGCGAAGATCCCCGCCGCCGCATTCCCGCCGGCCATCGGCGCCTGCGCGCTCCGGAAGCCCGCACTCCCGATCAAGTCCGTACCGTCGGCGGGCAGCCGGTGCCGCAGCACTCGCCCCTTGCTGGTCGCAATCCACAGCCACTGCCCCGCCGCAGCCATGGAAGCGTTACTGGCCGCAAAAAACGCCTCGCCCTCCAGCGCCCGCAGCTCTTTTGCGTCCTTCACGCGGGACCAGCTCTGCCCGCCGTCGTGGGTAGCCTGCAGGGCAATCTCCCCGCCCACCGGGTCGCCGATCACCAGCCCCTTCCTCCGGTCCAGAAACAGCAGCCCATCGAAAAAGCCGTCCTTGTCCGGATTGCGCAGCACCAGCGTCCAGTGCGCGCAGCCATCCGTTGTCCGGTAGATGCGCGACAGCTCCCCGGGCCCGCTGCCCATCAGGACCGCCGTCTCCCGGTCCCAGGCCTGCACACCCCTGAAGTCCAGCTTCTCCGCCCCCGGCGGCACAGCGCATTTCCGCCAGTGCGCGCCGCCGTCCTCAGTCCGCAGGACCGTCCCCTCCGTTCCGCTCGCCCAGGCCACGCTGCTGTTCACAGCCGCAATCCCGCGCAGGCTGGCTGAGCTTCCGCTCTCCTGCATTACCCACGGTCCGTGGCTCTGTGCTGCTAACAAGGCTGGAAGGGTAGTAAGAAGGAGCACAAATGGGCGCAGTCGCATGGTCACGATTCTAGCCGTTTGCCCCGCACAGGGAAGCAGGAACTCGCCCCTTAAACCGGCGGCATCCCGTCCACTACATTCACTCCGTCAGGCGCGTGAAACACAAAGGCCGCATCCGGCGCCGGGGCATTCGGCTGCTCGCCCTGGAACACAAAGCTGTTCACCGCGCCATCCGTTTCCTCGATGCGCATCCTCAGGATCGCCCCATCCGCCGCCGCCGTAATCTCCAGCACCCTGACGCGGTTCTCCATCCCGCGCGGCACGCCGCGCAGCAAGTACTGGCCATTTACCTCGGCCATCGTCAGCCCGGTAAGTTCCTTTTCAAGGTTGGTGTGGCCCAGCAGCAGGCTCAGCGGCGACCGGATATCGTCCAGCTTCTTTGCCGGAACCTTCTGCGCCTCGCTCTGTCCCGGCGCATAGAAGTATCCATTATGCCCATCCAGCAGAAAGAGCTTGCCCGCCGGCTGCGCGTAATCCCAGCGCATTCTGCCCGGCTTCTTCAGCAGCAGCGTCCCGCGCTCCTTCACGTTCATCCCCATGCCGGAGTAGTCCTGCGTAAACCCGACCTTCAGCGAATGAAGCGCGTTGTAGTGGTGATCCACGCGGGCGGCAATGACCTTGGCGCTCGGCGGAGCTGGCTGCTGCGCCGGAAGTGCCGGCACAGCAGTCAACAGCAGCAGGAGCAGCAGCCCGCGGATCACTGGATAGGATTGGTGCAGTTCGTGCCGCCTGCAGGGTCAGCCTTGATCTCGCCCGCCATGTCGATGCAGAAGCCGCGATGTCCCGTCTTGCCCACCGCCTGCGGCACAGCCGTCGCCTCGTAGCTCGTGTACATGTCCTGGTTGTTCACCGTCGTCTTCGTGCAGTTGACGATGTTGAAGGTATACCCGGCCTTCTGGCCAACCGTAAGGTCATGCTGCAGCAACTGCGCGTTCTGGGCGCTAGGCGGAGTGGCTCCCGACTCGCCGCCCAGCACCTGCAGGGAGCATGCAAATCCATTGGCCGGATAGTTCGTCTGGTACTGGATCTCCGCCTGATAAATCGCTCGCAGAGACTGGATAGCCGAGGTCTCATTCGCCTGGCTGCGCAGGTTGAGCATGTTGGGAATGGCGATCAGCATCAGGATCAGCATGATCGAGATAACGATCAGCAGCTCCATCAGGGTAAATCCCGCCTCGTGGCGGCGGCTGCGGTACTTGCGGCAAAGCTTACGTATCATATGTGTTCCAGAAATCTTCCCGGGTTGGCCCTGCGGCCAAGTCCTGCTATCGACAAAATCCTAAATGAGACAGACGCATGAAGCCAGCGGCACGCTCACTCCTATCGCGGGTTCAGCTGGATCGCCAACCGCGTGTCCGTGGGGAAATCCACCTCGTGGCCTTTCATGATCCACCGCTGCGTTACAGATTTTCCCAGCGCATAAAACGCGAATCCCATCGTCATATTATGGTCAGCCACCGTCACCGCCAGGATGCGTGCCACGATACCGAAGCCGTTGCTGGTCACGCCCTGCTGGGTCAACCCTCCGTCGCCGTCCGTTGATGCCATCGCCATCAGGCCCAGCGTCAGGGGAGCCAGCAGCTTGTTCTTCTGCCCGGCCTTGGCGCCGCCCTCCTGGTCAATGGTTACGGCGCTCCCCGGTGCAGCCTCGGCTGCTGCCAGTTGCCCGTGGATCTCGCGGGCCTTCGTGCCCTCCGGCAGGACGAGTTTCTTAAAGGTGAAGCGCAGTTGCCCCGTCCGGGAGAACGACCTCGCCGGTCGCGCTACCACCACGCTTCCTTCCAGCTTCGTCCCCTCCGGCAGGATCACTTCCTTCTTATCGGCGGTCAGCAGCGGCGCGGTCAAAATCGCCTCCGCAGGCTCGCCTTTCTTTGACGTGGCCGAGTTCAGGTGTTCCACCAGTCGCGCCTCGATCAGGCCGACAGGCGGCTTGGTTCCAGGCGGCGCCTGCGGCATAGGTTGGGAGTCGGTGGGCGGCAGGTCTACCGGCTCCGTAAGCTTGGCGTCGTACTCCGTTCCTGCCCACACGTCCTGCGGGTGGTACGGCATCTGCGCATATAGGAAGCGCCTCAGTCGGTCGCCCTTGCCCGGCTTGCGGATCACGTCCAGCGCTTCCTCCCGCCGCTGCCGCAGCTGGTCCATCGCCTGTTGCCGCAGCGATCGCTTCTTCGTCCCGCCCATCTTCACTACGCCCGCATCGCGGTGTTTCACCACCGTGTGGATCTCCGTCTCCGCCCCATTCGGCAGCGTCAGCCGGTTAAAGGTCACATCGGCTTCCTTGAGCGGCGTAAAGTCCCCGTCCAGCAGCGCCTCGGTGCGCACCGAGCGCTTTACCGGGTGCCTGCCCGTAATCATCCCGCTAACCTTCGTATTCACCGGGAGAACTTCGTGGTCCACCAGGTAGACAGGCGCGATCAGGTGCCCCGTCACCGGCGTGCCGGGCTTCAGTTTGTAACTGTGATCCAGTTCCACGCGCAGCGGCACGTCTGCTGGAATCTGGCTCGTCTGCGCCAACGCGCTGGCGGCGAGGGAAAAGGTTGCCAGGAGAAAAATTCTCCAGCTCATCGCCTCACCTCGGAAATCTGCCACTGCGCATCTTCCCTGAGACGGGTAAAGGAAGAAAGGGTAAGCTCCAATGGGTCTCTCTTCTTGGAAATTGAAAATCTGGGATCGAACCTGAGATCAAATACTGGCCGCGGAAAGCTTACCTGGAGCATATGGCGGGGCGATCTGCCTGGACCACCCGCTCGTAGATGCCTCGTAACTAAAGCATAAAGGAAAATCGGATCAGCGGGCAGTCTTGTTTACCCGCTGCATCTCTTCCTTGGTCAGCAGAAAACGCCGGATGTAGCGCAGCGGCTCCTCGTGGGTTGCCATCTCCCGCAGATGGTAGCGCCACACGTCCGCCTTCAGGCTGCGCCGGGTAAAGGCCTTGCGTGTAACTGTAATCACGTTGCCGTTGCCGTCGTTACGGGTGTAGCTGGTTGCCGGCACGAGGAAGGTCAACTGCTCCCCCTCCTTCCAGAATTTCCGCGCGAAAACATGAGAGAAGATCAGAGCGTAATATCTATGGCCGAGGTCCAGAACCGCCACTGCAGTTTCGAAATCCTTCCACTCCGGCTCGATATGCGTCTGATACCACTTTCTAAATTCAAATCCGTTGGACCTGGCCCTAAGAATCAACATGGTAAGAACTTCTCTTCGAGTCATTATCACGCTCGCCTAACTGCAGATTTAGCAGCTTTACAGGAACAGCCAATAATAACCGCCCTTTGAGCCTAATGGCGGCGGTAGTAACAGGAATAGCAGGGAATTCTCCGCCGCAGGGTCCAAAATGGCATCCTCGAACGTCTATCATCGAAGAAGCGAATGTCGAGCAAAGCCCCGTATCTCCGCCGGTTCCTGTTGTTTGCCCTGTTTCTGCTCCCCTTGCAGTCGATGTCTCTCCGCGCGGATACGGTCGATACCGACCCCCTCAACCGAACCCCTGAAGTCCGGGAAGCCTTTGCCCGGTTTTACCTGCTGGACTATGACGGCGCTGTTGCCAGGTTTGAAAATATCCGCGCTGCCCATCCCGGTGACCCTCTCGCCACTGCCTACGTGCTGCACGCCAGGCTCTTTCGCGAACTCTACCGGCTTGACCTTCTCGATACGACCTTTTACGCCAACGACGGCTTCCTAACCGGCAAGCACACCGTAGTGGAAGACCCTAAGGTTCGCGATGAGATCAAGGCGCTCTCTGACCAGTCCGTCAATGAGGCCAACGCGTTGCTCAAGAACAACTCCAACAATATTGATGCGCTCTTTGCTCGCGGATGGGCGCGCAGCCTCGATGCTGTCTACCTCGCCATGGTCGAGCGCAACTTCGGCCCTGCTCTTCGCATGGCTCTTGGCGCCCGCAGCGACCACGACAAGGTGCTCCAGCTGGATCCCCGCTACGACGACGCCAAGATGGTTGTCGGAATCTATCAGTATGTGATCGGGGCTCTGCCCTTCGGCTTCAAGCTGCTGGTCGGCTTCGCCGGCATCACCGGCTCCAAGACCAAGGGCATGGAGCTGCTGCAGGATGCCGCCAATCATGCCGTCCTTACCTCCGTCGAAGCGCGGACCGCCATGATGCTCTTCCTGCGCCGCGAGGCGAAGTATCCTCAGGCACAGCAGATGGCCCGCGATCTCTCCACCCAGTATCCCCACGATTTTCTCTTCCTGCTCGAAGACGCGAACCTTGAGAAGGATGCCGGCCAGGGACTCAAAGCGATCGGCTCTTATCAGGCGATCCTTCTCGATGCGAAGAAGCCCGGCTTCTTCTACAATCCGCACCTCGAGCTGGCTTACTTCGGCCTCGGGGACACCCTGCGCGGACAGAACATGTACGGCGATGCCGCCAAGGCCTTTCTCGCCGGCTCCCAGCAACCGACCACCAGCCCGGAACTCAAGCGTCGCTGCCTGCTCGCCGCAGGCCAGACCTATGACCTGATGCATGACCACACCGAAGCCCGCGTCGAGTATCAGGCCGTGCTCGCCAACGGAGCCAATACCGTCCAGGGCGACCAGGCGAAAAAGTTCCTGAAGACGCCCTATTCGAACCACTAGAGCCCCGGAATCGGGCCGACAGCGATAATCGTTATCAGGTAATAACAATTATCCTCGTCGGGCCAAAACGAGCCGCTTTGGCCCCTGAAATGCGCTAAAAATGCACTTTGTGAAAAATAATTGTTGCAACAAATATTGTTCCCGCACATCTGAAGAACACCACCATTTTCAAGGAGCGGAAATCCGCATGATTCTCAGCAAACGAAAGTCGCTTTTCTCCCTCGCAGCAGCAGGTATTCTCATCGCAGCCGCCGGTGTAGCGCAGGCGCAGTCAACTACCTGGTCCATCGATCCGGCTCACAGTGAAGCGGACTTCAGCGTGAAGCACATGGGCATCTCCAATGTTCACGGGCGTCTCGGCAACATCACCGGCGCCGTGACCTTGAACGATAAGGACATCACGCAGTCGCAGGTAAAGGCCACGATCCAGACAGCCACCGTCGACACCGGCGTCGCGCAGCGCGATACTCACCTCAAGAGCGCAGACTTTTTCGACGTCGCCAAGTATCCGCAGATGACCTTCGAGAGCACCGGCATCACCAAAGTTGACGGGGAACTGAAGATGACCGGCAACCTCACTCTCCACGGCGTCACCAAGCCCGTAACCCTAGCGGTAGAAGGCCCAAGCAAAGAGCAGCTCGATCCATACGGCAAAACGCGCCGCGCATTTTCCGCAACGACAACCATCCATCGCCAGGATTTTGGACTGCTCTGGAACGGAAATCTGAAGTCGGGCGACACTGTCATCGGAGACGACGTCAAAGTAGAACTGGACATCGAAGTCATCAAGCAGTAGCGGGGCCGCTCATGGCAAACAAGCTGCAACATGAAATCAAGCAGGGCCGCCCTTTTTCAAGTCTTGAACAAGAGGCGGCTCTGAATATTCAACGAACAGCGGACGACCTGCAGCGAACGTTTGCCAAGCTCATCAAGCCCTTTGGCATTACTCCCACGCAGTACAACGTGCTGCGTATCCTGCGCGGCGCGGCACAGACGGGCTTGCGCTGCGCAGAGATCAGTGAGAGGCAGATCAGCCGCGAACCTGACATCACGCGGCTGATCGATCGCCTGCAGCGCCTGAAGCTGGTGCGCCGCAAACGCGATCCGCAGGATCGCCGCGTGGTGCACAACTACATTACTGAAGAAGGACTCGAGAAACTGGCCGCACTGGACCCGCTGATTGGTCCTGCCATCAAGGATCAGCTGGGACACATGGGCGACGAACGCCTCTCGTTGTTGATCGACCTGCTCGAAGAGGCGCGCGCCAATCCCAGCGACTCTTAGAAATCTACATGCATGCGCACGGACTCGACCCACACCGGGCCGCGATCGCGGTTGTAGCCGGGGTGATCGAGATGCGTCATTCCCAGCGCATAGTAAACGCCCTTCCACGTATGCAGGTTGTAGTAGCTCTCGAGAATATTCTCGCGGCTATAGTTGAGCCTGCCGTCGCCGAGAATAAATCCGAGTCCACCATCCTTCAGATAATTCTGGTGATCTTTCTTGATGGCGTTCGAATCATAGGCAATGCCTATCTTGTCGAAGGGGCGCCCCCATTGATTGCCGGCGTAGTCGCCGCCGAACTCGACGGTCTGATCGACCTCGGTATAGGCGAAGGATTCATGCTGTCCCTCGTTCCACCCGACGCGTGAAAAGAGGCGAAGCTCCGGCGTGATTTCCTGCTCGCTGTTCCAGCCGAATCCATACTTCACGGCGCCCAGGCGCTCATGCGCAGTAATGTCCGGTACTGGATCAATGCCGGCGACAAACGCGCGCACCGCCTCGCGATAGTTGCCCATGTGGGCGTTGTTGCGATAGGCGAGAATGCGGATTGCTCCTTCGCGTCCATGGAGGAGCGAATGCCGCCACTCATATTCCCAGTTCTGACCGCGCGCCCTGGAGAAGGCCCAATCCAGGCTGATGCCGTTGGCAACCGTGGGCATCGCGAAGAAGCCATAACGAAAGCTCCAGTTGCGATCATCGTACTCTGCCACTCCGCCGACAGTGTAGCCGCGCGTATCCGCCGCATAGTCCCACGCTCCGTCATTGTCCACGGTCCAATCCATGAACTGCAGATGGCTGTCACTGCCGACCTCATTGATGTCGAAGACGTCGGGCAGGGAGAACTTGCCGATGCGAAATTCAAAGCGGCGCACGGGCAGGTCAGCAGCCAGTGAAAATGGGCCGCGTGGGGCGTGTACCGTTTCGTCCGTGAGCCCGATCACCTGACGAATTTCACCGCGGGCAAGATACGGCGTTGAACCGAGATTGGGATTGCGCACCACATCGAGATTGGTAAATCCGGCGAGACCCAGCGCTTCGCTCAGGCCGCGTCCTCCTGCGCTCTCAAAATCCACGATTAAGTCCGTGTGATAGCGAACGCTGTGCGTGGGGGAGTAAGCGAGGAAGAGCGTGCCCAGCAGGGAAGTCTTGTACTCGCCGCCGCCGTGAAAGCTGTTCGTTCCCTGATAGGGCGAATGAAAGCCCGGGTGAGATTGAAAGATGATATTGCTCTGTCCCTGGATGAGCCAGGGCGCACTGTCGCTATGCGGAAAGAGGGTCAGATCCGCAGCGTGAGGCTCTTCGATCGCCTCTGGAGAAGCGCCGGAACTGTCGGAGCCTTTGTTCTGCGGGGCAAAGAGAAGCGCGGAAAAATCAATGGGGTGAAGCAGCGGCTCAGCAGGCGCAGTCTGCCCGGAGCCCGCCGGAACAACGCCAAGGACCAGGAACACGAGCGCGCACAGATCTCTCCGGGATTTGGGAAATTTGAACAAAATCTGATCACTCTCTTGATTGAAATATGAGGTCCATAGACCGGAGGGGTCGTACTGGAACATCTGCCTTCCTCAAAATACGACAAGAATAGTCCTAATTGCAACCCTCTGACTTTATTACACTTTTGAGGCGCGCCGGGAAGAATGAAAGGCAGTTAAAATTCCGCGTGGCGGTGGGACCCGCATCAGAGTGGAAAACAGAGAGGTGAAGCCGCTGGGCGTCTGGCGCGTCTATACTTTATCTATGTCGAAATACTCAATCGTCGTTCCCTTTCACAATGAAGAAGATAGCGTCACCGCACTCTATGACCGCCTGAAGGCTGTAATGGAAGGCGTAGGCGACAGCTTCGAACTGGTTTTTGTGGACGACGGTTCGCGCGACCGCACCTACAAGCTGCTGGAGGAGATTGCAGCAGTAGACAGCCGCGTGCTGGTGGTGAAGCTGCGCCGTAACTTCGGGCAGACGTCGGCGCTGGCCGCCGGCTTCGATCACGCGCAGGGGGATTTCATCCTGGCGATGGATGGCGACCTGCAGCATGATCCCGACGAGATTCCGCTGTTCCTTGAAAAGCTCGAAGAGGGCTACGACGTTGTGAGCGGCTGGCGCAAGGAGCGCATCGATAACTTCGTGATGCGACGCATCCCTTCGCGTTGCGCGAACTGGCTGATGGCGAAACTTTCAGGCGTCGACATCCATGATTTTGGCACGACCTATAAGGCCTATCGCCGCGAGGTGATTCACAACATCCCGCTCTACGGCGAGATGCATCGCTTTATCCCGGCGCTGGCTTCGTGGTACGGGGCAAGCATCTGCGAGATTCCGATCAAGAATGTACACAGGGAAAAAGGCAAGTCGCACTATGGCATCAGCCGTACGTTCCGCGTCTTCTTTGACCTGATGACGATTCGCTTTCTGCTCAAGTACATGACCCGCCCGATGCACTTCTTCGGTGGCATGGGCGCGCTGAGCATGCTGCTGGGCGGAGCTGTTTCCTTGCTGCTGGCTGCGTTGAAGATCTTTACCCATCAGCATGTGATGGATGAGCATGGGCCCCTGTTTGTGATTGCCGGAGTGCTGATCCTGGCGGGCATCCAGATGCTGGCGATCGGGCTGCTGGGAGAGCTGCAGGTGCGGCACTATCACACCGCGACCCACCGGGCTCCTTACGCAGTGGATCGTCTGGTGCGGATGCGCGCACCGGGCGAGGCGAGCATCCTGCACGAAGACTGATCAGAGGATTGATCCACGTACACTCCGACTAGCTATTTGGCGCGCGGATGGGTGCGATCGTAGACCGCTTCAATATGGCTGCTGGTGAGCTGCGTGTAACGCTGGGTAGTCGAAAGCCGCTCGTGGCCGAGCATCTCCTGAATGGCGCGAAGGTCAGCGCCCTCCTCAAGCATGTGGGTGCCGAAGGCGTGCCGCAGGGTGTGCGGATGCACATCGCTGGACAGCCCGCTGGCGATGGCGATCTGTTTGACGATGCGCCCGACGCTACGGGTGGTGAGGCGGCCATCGCCGCGCAGTTTCATGCTCAGCAGCAGGGCGGGACTCTCCTTTTTTGCGGCGGCAAGCCTGGCGGCGCGGACGGGCAGGTAGCTGCGAATGGCCGCGGCCGCGGCGTCACCTAAAGGCACCAGCCGTTCCTTCCGGCCCTTTCCACGAATGAGGATGGCTTCGTTCGCCCACTGAATATCTGCGAGATCAAGACCGACGAGTTCCGCGTTGCGGATGCCGCAGCCGTAAAGCAGTTCAAAAATGACGCAATCGCGTTCGGGCCATGCGGCTGTTTCCGCTTCCGCGGCGCGGTCGACGCTGCGATTCATCTCCTCCAGGGTGGGTACGCGAGGGAGATGCTTAGGAAGTTTGGGCGTTGCGACCAGTGCGGCTGGAGACTGCTCGACATGGCCGTGACGCGCCAGCCAGCGGAACCAGGAGCGGATGGCTGCGAGCGAGCGCGCTACCGATGCTTTGGACAAGCCGCGCGCGTAAAGCGTGGCCAGATAGGCGCGGACATGCTGATGCTCTACGTCGCGGATGCTGGTCTGTTTCAGCGAAGATGCGAAAGCGGTGAGCTCGCGCTCGTAGGCGCGCAGGGTGTGCGGTGAGGCGTTGCGCTCGTGCGCGAGCGAGGTGAGATACTCGGCAGCGAGTTCGCCGGGAGCCTGCGTCATGGCTGCTGCTTCTGCGTGGCGCGCGGGTGGTGCTGGCGGTGGACTGCCTTGAGCCGGCCGAGCGCGAGATGAGTGTATACCTGCGTGGTGGCGATATCCGCGTGGCCAAGGATGGTCTGGACGGAGCGGAGGTCGGCTCCGTGTTCCACCATGTGGGTGGCGCAGCTGTGGCGAAGCTTATGAGGGCTGGCGTGGCTGTCGCTCTGCTTGACGAGCCGCCAGACCCACTCGCGGCTGAGCGCGTGCCCGCGCGAGGAGAGGAAAAGCTCGGTCGCAGTGCTCTGTCTGGCCAGCAGGCTTCGTCCGCGCGAAAGATAGGCGCTGATGGCCTGGACGGCAGGCGCACCGAGAGGAACGAATCTCTCCTTGTCCCCTTTGCCGCGGACGAGGGCGCGGCCTGCGTCGAGCGCGAGATCGGCGACGCGGAGGGCGGTGAGCTCAGAGACGCGCAGGCCACTGGCGTAGAGCAGTTCGAGAATGGCGCGGTCGCGTAGCGCGATGGCATCGGCCTGCGGATGGTCGGCGGCGTGCGCGGCACGCTGGAGCATGGCGCCGACTTCGCTCTCGGCGAGCGATTTGGGCAGCACTTTCCAGGTGGCGGGCGAGTCCAGGTTGAGCGTGGGATCGTGATGGATGCGCTTGTCGAGCAATAGCCAGCGATAGAAGCCGCGCAGGCAGGAGAGCTTGCGCGCCTGGGAGCGGGCCTCTACGGCATGAGTGGCGAGGTGCGCGAGAAAATCAGATACATCCTGACGGGTGGCGGCTGGCAGGGTCGCGCGGCCCTCGAGGAACTCGGCGTATTGCAGCAGGTCGCGCTTGTAGGCTTCGCAGGTGAGAGGCCGGAGGCCTTTCTCGATGCGGAGATAGGCAGCGTACTCCTCAAGCAGCGCGGTGGCTTCCATGGTTATTATTATCCGGTAGCCTGCTGCCCGGTCGCGCAGGAACTGCACCGGGGAACCAACTTCATCAGTACTTTACATTGGACGGGGTGCAAAGTAGCGCCGCATCATTGAGAATGGAGTATGAGGCCGGAGTTGCAGGGCTTCAATTGTCAGGAGCAATACAAGTGGTAACTACGCAGACAGTGGCAGCGGGCCGTTACGGCGCCGCGGAGTTCGAGAAGGCAGTGCTGGCGACGAAGCCGAAGATTGCGGTCTTTGACTGCGACGGCACGATGTGGAGCGGCGACGCCGGATATGGCTTCATGGTCTGGTCGATGGAGGCGGGGCTGGTTTCGCGCAACGCAAGCGACTGGATCGACTCGCAGTATCGTCTCTACCGCGCGGGAGAAGTCTCGGAGGCGGAGATGTGCGCCGAGATGGTGCAGATCTATGACGGGCTGCGCGAGGACGAGATGCGCCATGCTGCCGCGGAGTATTTTCGCGGCCATATTGAGATGAATATCTTCCCGGAGATTCGCCGGCTGCTGGAGCGGCTGAATGCGGATGGAGTGGAGATTTGGGCTGTGAGCTCGACGAACAACTGGGTGGTGGAAGAGGGTGTGAAGCGCTTCAACATTCCTGCGTCCCGGGTGCTAGCGGCGCGTGCGCTGGTAAAGGACGGGGTTGCTACGAGCGAACTGCTTGATGTGCCGACAGATGAGGCTAAGGCCAAGGCGCTGGTGAGGGCAGGAGTGCCACATCCGGATGCGGTCTTCGGCAACTCGATCCACGATGCGGCCATGCTGGAGATTGCCCGGCATGCCTTCCCGGTGAATCCGACGCCTGCGCTGGAAGCGCTGGCGGCGAGTCGCGGCTGGACGGTTTTCTATCCCGAGTCAGTGCTGCAGGACCCCAAGCAGTAGGGCTGCGGCACGCGAGTCAGAGCTGAATGTGGAAGGGCGTCTGCCAGTGGCTCCCGCGGCGAAGAAGCGTGCCTGTGGAGCTGTCGCGCTGTATACTAGTAGATGTGACTGCGACCACTATCGACACCCTCCATGCCGGTCCTGAAACGGGCCAATCCGCAACCGATAAACGAGTGCTGCTGCTGAAGCCGCGAGGCTTCTGTGCCGGTGTGGTTCGCGCCATCGACATCGTGAAGATTGCGCTCGATACCTTTGGCGCTCCGATCTATGTCCGCAAGGAGATTGTGCACAACAGCTTCGTGGTGAACGAGCTGGCCGAGAAGGGTGCGATCTTTGTCGAGGATATCGACCAGGTGCCAGAGGGGCAGCGTGTGATTTATTCCGCGCACGGCGTATCGCCGGCAGTGCGGCAGCACAGCAAGGATCGCAAGCTCAAGGTGATCGACGCTACCTGTCCGTTGGTGACCAAGGTTCACGTCGAGGCGGTCAAGTTTGCCAAGCAGGGGTATTCGCTGGTGCTGATCGGGCATCGCGATCACGACGAGATTGAAGGTACGCTGGGAGAGGCTCCCGATGTGACGCAGGTCGTTTCGACGGCCGAAGAGGTGCAGTCACTCGAGGTTCCCGATCCGGAGCGGGTCGCCTACCTGACCCAGACGACGCTCTCGCTCGATGAGGCGCGGGATATCATCCAGGCTCTCAAGATCAAGTTTCCAAAGATCGTCGGGCCGCATTCGCAGGACATCTGCTATGCGACGGAAAACCGCCAGATCGCGGTGAAGAATGTCGCCCACAGCGCGGACCTGGTGCTGGTGGTGGGGTCTACCAATAGTTCGAACTCGAACCGGCTGGTTGAGGTCTCACAGAATCTGAGCACCCGCAGCTATCTGATCGATAACTCGGCTGCCATCAACCCGGCGTGGCTCGAAGGCGTTTCCACCGTTGCGGTTACGGCAGGCGCCTCTGCCCCTGAGGTGCTGGTGGAGGATGTTGTGAAATACCTGCATCAAAAGGGATTTACGAGCGTCGAAGAAGTAGAGGTGATGCCGGAGAATGTTCGCTTCGGATTGCCACCTGAGATCGTACAGGCCATTTCCTCAGCTCCGGCTGCGAGCCCGGCTGCAGTTTAAGGTTTTCACTCACGCATGAGTACATTTCAAGCAGAGCCCAGCAGGCCGAAGTATGGACGGATCGACGCCGGCCTTGAAGAGGTTGACGCAGCTGCGGCCAGGGCCCGGGACCACGTATTTTCCATGCAGAGCCCGGAAGGGTTCTGGTGCGGCGAACTCGAAGCAGATGCTATGCTCGAGGCCGACTACATCTTTGTTCATGTCGTGCTTGGCACCGGCGACCCGAGCAAGATGCAGCGCGCGATGAACGAGATCCTGCGCTATCAGAATGAAGACGGCGGCTGGTCGCTCTATCCAGGCGGCCCCTCCAATATCAGCCTTGCGGTGAAGTGCTACTTTGCGGGCAAGCTGATGGGGATGTCAGCCGATCATCCAGTGCTGGCCAAGGCGCGCAAGTGGATTCTTGCAAATGGCGGCGTAGTTGAATGTAATACTTTCACTAAAATCTATCTCTGCTGCCTAGGGCAGTACGAGTATGATGCGGTTCCAGCGATTCCTCCTGAGATTGTGCTGGCGCCGAAGTGGTTTTATTTCAATATCTACGAGATTTCCTCCTGGTCGCGCGCCATTCTGGTGCCGCTTTCGATTGCGTATGCGAAGAAGCCCTTCAAGAAGATTCCGCATGAGCAGGGAATCGATGAGCTCTTCGTTGGTGGTCGCGAGAATGCCAAGCTGCACCTGCGCTGGAACAAGGACAAGAAGATAAGCTGGCGCAATTTCTTCCTGGTGCTCGATCGTATCGTGCACTGGGCAGAACGTGTTCACATACGCCCGCTCCGCAAAATCGCGCTCAAGAAGGCGGAGAAGTGGATGCTCGAGCGCTTCGAGATGTCCGACGGGCTCGGCGCTATCTATCCGGCCATGTTGAATGCAATTATCGCGTTGCGCTGCCTGGGATACTCAATCGACGATCCGCAGGTCATCCGTGCGCTGGACGAGTTCGAAAAACTGGGTATAGACGAGCCGGAAGGCACGCCCGATTATCCGGTGCCGACGTTCCGGATGCAGCCTTGCATGTCACCGGTCTGGGATACTGCGCAGGCGATTTATGCGCTGGGTGAAGCTGGCGTATCGCGTACTGATCCGCGCATGCTCAAGGGGGCGGACTGGATGCTGGCCAAGGAAGTTCGTCACAAGGGTGACTGGTCGGTCAAGAATCCGAAGATGCAGCCGGGTGGCTGGTACTTCGAGTTTAACAATGAGTTCTATCCGGATGTCGATGATTCTGCGCAGGTTCTGCTTGCCTTGAATAAGGTAGACAATCCCCGCGAGCGGTATCAATACGACGTCACGAAGAGGGCGATCGACTGGATCTTCTCGATGCAGTGCAAGAACGGTGGCTGGGCCAGCTTCGACAAAGACAATACGAAGATGATTTTCCAGTACATCCCGTTTGCCGATCACAATGCCATGCTCGATCCGCCGACGGTAGATATTACCGGCCGCGTGCTGGAGACGCTGGCGATCTATGGCTACACCAGCAAGGATAAGCGGGTCGAGAAGGCTATCAAGTTCATCTATAGCGAACAGGAGCCGGACGGAAGCTGGTTTGGCCGCTGGGGAGTGAACTATCTCTATGGAACGTTCCTCGTGCTGCGCGGGCTGGAGGCGATGGGTGTCTGGAACCATGAGCCGCAGATCCAGCAGGCAGCCGAGTGGATCCGCTCCGTGCAGAACGCGGATGGAGGCTGGGGCGAGAGCTGCGGCAGCTACGATGATCCGACGACGCGGGGCATCGGGCCAAGCACTCCTTCGCAGACTGCGTGGGGGATTCTCGGGCTGCTGGCCGCAGGCGACACGCGGAGCGACTCTGTAGCCAAGGGGATTCGCTGGCTGCTGACGCACCAGCGGGCGGATGGTTCGTGGGATGAGAGCGTTGGCGAGGGGATTACCCGTCAGGCAATCTACACCGGAACCGGGTTCCCGCGGGTCTTCTATCTCGCCTATCATCTTTACCGGGACTACTTTCCACTGCTGGCGCTCACGAACTATCGTCGCGCCATGGATCGCACCAATTAGACCGGCTGGATCATCCAATTGAGTTACAGGGCTTGAGCCGAGCCCGCGAAGGAGGACAATGGCCGTACCCATTTCCCAGGCATGGACAGTAGCAACCTACGTCCTTGGGCAGAAGATGAAGGGCCGCAAGCGGTATCCGCTGGTGACGATGCTGGAGCCGCTCTACCGCTGCAATCTTGCATGCGCAGGCTGCGGCAAGATTCAGTATCCGGCGCACATCCTGAAGCAGGAACTATCGCCGGAAGAATGCTTCCGGGCCGTGGAGGAAGCGGGCACGCCCATGGTTGCCATTCCTGGAGGCGAGCCGCTGCTGCATCCGCGCATCGGCGAGATTATCGAAGGATTAGTGGCGCGCAAGAAGTATGTCTATATGTGCACCAACGCGCTGCTTCTTAAAGAAAAACTTCACCTATTCAAGCCGAGTAAATACTTCTCTTTCTCCGTCCACGTGGACGGTCAGCGTGAGCATCACGACTTCTCCGTGTGCCGCGAGGGTGGCTACGACATAGCGGTTGAAGGCATTCGTGCGGCGCTGGCCAAGGGCTTCCGGGTGACCACCAACACGACGCTCTTCGACGGGGCTGATCCTAATTCGGTCCGGGCGTTCTTTGACGAAATGATGGAAGTGGGCGTGGAAAGCATGATGGTGGCGCCCGGCTACACCTATGAAAAGGCTCCCGACCAGAAGCATTTCCTGGGACGGGCACGTTCACGGCGGCTTTTCCGCTCGATTCTGTCGAACCGCAAGAAGGGCTGGCGGTTCAACGCGAATCCTCTCTACCTTGAGTTTCTGATGGGGAAGCGCGATTTTCGTTGCACGCCGTGGGGCATGCCGACCTACTCGATCTTTGGATGGCAGAAGCCCTGCTATCTGCTCCAGGACGGCTATGCCGATACCTTTAAGGAGCTGATGGAGGCGACGGAGTGGGCGAATTACGGTACGGAATCAGGAAATCCGAAGTGCGCCAACTGCATGGTGCATTCAGGGTATGAGGCGTCGGGCGTCAACTATACGTTTGGTTCGCTGAAAGGTCTCTGGGAGACGGCGAAGGCGACCTTTTCAAGCGTCTATCCAGATAAGGGCGCGCTCGATCTGCTGAACGAGCCGGCCAAGCCACACGCGCCTCTGGTGCAGATTCATACGGCGACGACCCACGTTCGTGAGACCGAGGAGACAACGGTATGAGCGGGTCGGTTGCTGTAAATCCGGACGATCAGGAAGTAGCGGCAGGGCGGGAACGGGAGCAACTCGAAGGCTCCATTCCGTCCCTGGCTACGGAAGAAGAGATCCGGGCCGCGTTCGAGCAGGCGTTCGACTATCGTGGGGACGTGACGCTGACGCTGAAGGACGGACGCAGCATCAACGGCTACGTCTTCGACAGGAGGAGCGGGTCTACGCTGGCTGATTCAGCGGTGAGGGTCATTCCTGCCAATGAACGGACCAAGCTCACGATTCCTTACTCCGACATTGCGGCGCTGGCGTTTACGGGGCGGGACACGGCCGCAGGCAAGACCTTCGAGGCCTGGGTGAAGAAGTACAAGGAAAAGAAGGCCGCCGGAGAGAAAAATATAGCTATCCATCCGGAAGCGCTCGACTAAACATCAGGTTCACCCGCAGGTTATCCACCTGCGGGTGGGCGTAGTACTAAGCGCCGGGAGCCTTCGCGGCGAGGATTTCGGGCCGGTCGATCTCCGGTGCTTTGACGAAAAGATCTTCGGCCCTGGCGAAGAGTGCCTTGGCGATTTCACCATGGATGTGTGCGTCCCGGGATTTCTCGTCAGCGAAAGTATCGAAGATCCCGTAGCGATTGTTCCCCATTTTGACGGCGTACCATGTCGTGGTGCCCTCCTCTTTGACAGCCAGCGGCTGTGCAGACTTTAGAAACTCTTCCACCTCTTTTTCCTTGCCGGGCTTGGCTTCCATCTGTGCCCACAGTGCGTATTTATCCATTTGCCTATTTCCTCCATAAGTTGTGATGCCTTCTGGTGAAGGAGGTTTCGCGAGCAGGATCCCCATTTTTTGTCAGAGCAACAAAGGACTTCATTTGCGTGTCCAAGGCTAAGGTATGAATGCAAGACGAGTACTTACCATTGCAGTTCTGGGTATCACGGCTTTGTTGGTAAACGTGGCGGCGCTGGCGCAGATCTCTCCTCCGCCGCAGGAAAAGCAGATTCTCGATCTGACGAATCGCGATCGAGCGGCGCAGGGGCTTACCCCGCTTGCCTGGGATAGCTCGCTCGCGGAGGCTGCCCGCAAGCATGTTCAGATCATGGTGCAGTATGGACAGCTTTCTCACCAATATCCGGGCGAGCCTGCGCTTGTCGTGCGAGCGGGGCAGGCAGGAGCCCACTTCAGCGCAGTTGCCGAGAACGTGGCGGAGGGGCCGACCCCGGCGGCGATTGAGCAGGAGTGGATGCATTCGACGCCGCATCGGACCAATATTCTCGATCCGCAGATGAATCATCTGGGAGTTGCGATCGCCGCGCGGGACGGACAGCTGTACGCTGTTGAGGATTTTTCGAGCGCCGTGGCGTCTCTGAGTCCGTCCGAGGTGGAACAGCGAGTCGGAGGACTGCTGCGGGAGCGCGGCATCGAGCCGTCAGGGCCTACCGCGGAGGCTCGTAAGGACTGCGCGATGGAAAGCGGGAGCGCAGGGCCCTCGCACCCGCTTTCCATCATGCGATGGGAGAGCTCCAACATCAATGCGCTGCCGCCGCAACTGATTCAGCAGCTGGGCAATGGGAAGTTGAAGACAGCAGCGGTAGGCGCATGCTCCAGCACGAGCCGGCCTAACCAGGGGTTCACCACCTATCGGGTTGCGGTGCTGCTCTACTGACGACAGTCGCAGTTGAGTAACAGCTAGCGCAGACGGAAGGACTTGACGGCGATCGCATGCGGATTTTTGCCCGCCGGCAGCATGGTGAAGAGTGCCCCCGGCTGCGTCTGCCCGGAGAGCGTATAGCTCATGGTGCGCACGACGGCCAGATCACCGGAGCGGGTGTTAACCGAGAGCAGAAGGTTTCCGGCGCTTGAAAATGCGAGTGCGTCGGGGCCGTCGCCGACGTGGACGGAGTTGATGCGCTTGCCGTCGTCGATGGAGTAAACCTCCACTGTGTCGGCGTTGAAGTTGCTGACCCAGAGGGTTGAGTTGTCGGCGCTGACGATGCCGAAGGCGGGGTGAGCGCCGATGAGATAGGCGCCGCCGACCTCGTTCGTGTCTGTGGCGATCTCCGAGATGGTATCGCTGTTGAAGTTGGAGACGAAGATTTCGCCGCCATCCGGCTTGAGCGCGAGCTGGACTGGGGTGTGGCCGACATCGAGCAGGGCCAGTTCACGATCGGGCTGGCCTGCGGTAGCAGGAGTGGCTGCGCGCGCGAGGGCGATCACCATGACCTGATGGCCGCCGGAGCAGGCGATGAATGCCTTGGAGGAATCCGGCAGGATGACCGCATCCGTGGCTCCGGGACAGCCGGAAAAGACGCTGCGAACCTTCAGCGTAGCGGCGTCGATGATGGTGATGCTGCCGCTTACACGGTTAGTGACGACCAGGCTGGTTGCATCGCGCGAGATGCGGGCGAGCCCAGGACCCTCGCCGACTCCGATGGCGGCGATTTCACGGCGGCGGTTCAGGTCGATCACCGAGACATTGTTCGAGCCTGCATTGGCTACGAAGGCGCGTGTTCCGTCAGCGCTTACATCGATGAAATAGGGCTGGCGATGGACTGGGATGGTGGCCGCAACTTTATTGACAACTGTATCGATCACGCTAATTGTGCCGCTGCGGCTGTTGACGGCGTAGACTTCATTCCGGCGAGGATTCGCAGTGATGCCGGTGGGGTCCGCTCCTACGTTGAGCACCCGGTCAGGCCGCAGGTTGACGAGATCGAGGACGGCAACTGTGTTGTTGCCGCCGATGGTCACGTAGGCATATTCGCGATAGTTGGCTGGATAGCGTGGAAAGCTGCTCTTGCGACAGGCAGCCAGCGGGAGAAGCGCTACGAGCAGCAGGGAAAAACAGGCGCTTACGCGGGTGTACCGCGGCGCTGGTGTTTGGATGGAAGAATTGGAAACTGCATGTTCCTCCACTTCGCTTCGCTCCGGTCGGCATGGCAGCCGTGGGGTGGGAATCTCTGGTTTCTCAACCCGATTCGCTCTGGATGATAACAAGACCCTGGCGGAGATGGGCGGCACTGAATAGCGCAGTGCCGCCCATCTCCCGAGCCAAGAAGCAGAAGCTAGCGAGTCGCGCTGGCGTGCTCGGAGACCTCGATGCTGCGAGGCAGGTTCCGGTGCAGGACCTGAGCGATCTGACCGGCCTCATCCATGAGCTGCGTGAACTGCTCGGGGTAGATGGACTGGGCGCCATCGGAGAGCGCCTTGTCCGGCTGGTGGTGGACTTCGACGATGAGCCCGTCCGCTCCAACGGCGACAGCTGCACGGCTGAGCGCGATGACCTTGTTGCGCTTGCCGGTGCCGTGGCTGGGATCGACCACGATGGGCAGATGGCTGAGACGCTGGACAGCGGGAACGACGCTGAGGTCGAGGGTGAAGCGGGTATGTTCTGCGAAGGTGCGCACGCCGCGTTCGCAGAGGATGACCTCGTAGTTGCCTTCGCTCATGATGTACTCGGCGGCCATGAGGAACTCCTCAAGGGTCGCGGCCATGCCGCGCTTCAACAGAACGGGCTTGCGCTTTTTGCCGGCTGCGCGCAGAAGGGAATAGTTCTGCATGTTGCGGGCGCCGATCTGGATGATGTCTGCGTAGTCGTTGACGAGTTCGAGGGCTTCAGTATCGATGGCCTCCGTGACGATGCGCAGGCCGTACTTGTCGCGAATCTCAGCCATGATTTTGAGCGCTTCTTCGCCAAGGCCCTGGAACGCATAAGGCGAGGTGCGGGGCTTGTAGGCGCCACCGCGGAAGAACTGTGCACCGGCTGCAGCAACCTGCTCGGCGACCGCGAAAGCCTGCTCCCGCGTCTCGATGGAACAGGGGCCAGCGATGACTGCCAGGTCGCGTCCACCGATCGAGGCATTCGTGCCCGGGAAGCGGATGATGGTGTCTTCGTCTTTCACGTCGCGGCTGACGAGTTTGTAGGGCTTGGAAACGCGAATCACCTCGGCGACGCCGGAGAGTTCCTCGATATTGCCCTGATCAATCTGTCCCTGGTTGCCGGTGATGCCGATGGCAGTGCGCTGCGCGCCGGGCATGGGGTGAGGACGGAAACCTAACTGCTCAATGTGTTCGCAGACAACCTGAATTTCTTCGGGCGTCGCCTGCGCCTTCATGACGACTAGCATGTGGTGTGCACACCTTTCCTTATGAGCCTTAAGTGTATCGCGAACGAGCACAAACCCGCCGCCAAAGTTCCATGGACTTTGCTTCCAAACGTGGGGGCGCGATAGTCGCAAAAGGGACTATCTGAGACGAGGCGCGTGGTTTCGGTCATAGATCGAGGACGCTCTCCGGTTTGCCGTGGGCCACGACTTCGCCGGCCTTGATGACGAGCAGATTGTCGGCGTGGGCGCGGGCCTGCGCAAGGTCGTGAGTGACCCAGAGGCAGGTGAGCCCCCGCTCGCGAATCAGGGAGGCGAGCAGGTCTTCGATGCCGCGCTTGGCGTCTTCATCGAGGGCAGAGGTTGGCTCGTCGAGCAGAAGAACCTCGGGTTGGTTCATGAGGGCGCGAGTGATCGCCACACGCTGTCCTTCTCCGCCGGAGAGGGTGGCCGGGGAGCGACTGGCGTAGCCGGCTAGCCCCACCTGAGCCAGTGCTGCTTCGATCTGGTCCTGGGAAACACTCTCGCCATGCTGCCGAGGGCCGAAGGCGATGTTTTCTCCGACAGTGCCGGGGAAGAGATAGGCGCGCTGCATGACCATGCCAATGCGGCGGCGAAGCTCCCGGGGGAGGATGGTGCGGGTGTCGGCACCGTCGAGGAGGACCTTGCCTGAGGTCGGCTCATCGAGGCGATTGATGAGGCGCAGGAGGGAGCTCTTGCCTGCGCCGCTAGGTCCAACAATGCCAAGGACTTCGCCGCGTTCGACCCGGAAGTTGATGTTGGATAAAAGAAATCGCTCCGACGGCGGAGGCAACTCCCGGCCAAGATCTAAGCACTCAATTAGAGGAAACAATGGCGGCGATTGACCCACAGGACACAGTGTAGGCAATTAAGTCCGCGAGGCTCAACCTCAATTCAAGAGACGAGGAACTCCCCTATGACGATCAAAACGAATGACCTTACGACACGGATAAGAATGGGCGCAATCACCCTCTCTGCAGCCGTCCTCTTTTGCGCTCTCCCTGCAACCGCCCAGATGGCAGGAGGAGGTGGCGGCATGCAACAGTCCTCTCCGCAAGCACCTGCAGGGCAGCAGCCGGGGGCTCAACAACCCGGCGCCCAGCCAGGAATGATGCCCGGCGCGCCGAATAGTCCGCAAATGATGATGGATGACATGTTCGTCAAAAAGGAGATACAGGGTGGCATGGCACAGCTGCAACTGGGACAGTTGGCACAGCAGAAGGCGTCGAGCGATGATGTGAAACAGTATGCAGCCAAGATGGTTCAGGACCATACCAAGATGTCGAGCATTCTGAATCAAGCGGCACAGCAACTCCACATCAAGCCCTCAGACAAACTGGATGGCAAGGACAAGTCACTGGTAAAGAAGCTGCAGACATCGTCGGGGCAGCAGTTCGACGAGATGTATATCGAAGCTATGATCAAGGATCACAAAGAGGCGCTGAAAGAGTTCAAGAGCGAAGCGGAGAATGGGCAGAATCCTTCCCTGAAGCAGTTTGCAAATCAGGGCGCTCAGATGATCCAGCAGCACCTGCAACTGGCTCAGCAGCTGGCTCAGGCACACAACCTGCCGGAAGATGGAAAGGCGAAGATGAAGTCGGGCGAGTAGCGAGAAAGGGCTGGATTGAAGGAGGGGCGCCGGGGAACTTCCGGCGCCATTTTTGCGTTTCATTAGAATAGCTGTAGTGAGTATGAAAACCATCGCGCCGAAACAGCTGTTCCGTGCAGGAGTGCTGCTTGTTGTTTTGGCCTCTCTGTCTGTGGCAGTCTTTGCGCAGGCGGTCAAGGATCTGCCTTCCCCCACAAACTACGTGAGCGACTTCGCTCATGTGCTCTCGCCTGCGGTCACGCAGCAACTGGATCAGCTCTGCGCTGAAGTCGATCACCAGGCGAAAGCGCAGATTGCCGTGGTGACGGTAGAGACTACCGCGGGGCAGGAGATTGGCGACTATGCAGTGCAGCTCGAAGATGCATGGAAGGTCGGGCCCAAGGGCAGCGATCGTGGCGTGATTGTGCTGCTTGCGGTGAAAGACCGAAAGCGGTTTATTTCCACCGGCTATGGACTTGAGGGCATTCTGCCGGATAGCAAGGTCGGCGTGATCGGACGGCAGATGGTGCCCTATCTGCAGAAGGCCGACTATGACTCTGCGGTGAGTCTGGCGGTGAACCAGATCGCCCAGACGATTGCGACGGATGCGAATGTATCGCTGCGGTCCATGCAGAGACGGGCTCCGCCCCAGGCGGTGCAGTTAAGCCTTGGACAGATAATTTTTCTCGCGCTGGGCGCCTTCCTCGTAATTATCTTCCTGATGAGAGCGGGGGGCGGTGGCCTGCTGGGCTTCCTGCTGGGGATGTTTCTCGGCGGTGGGGGTCGTGGTGGCCGCGGCGGATGGGGTGGTGGCGGCGGTGATGGTGGTGGCGGTGGCTTTGGCGGATTCGGTGGCGGCTCGACCGGCGGCGGTGGAGCTGGCGGCGATTGGTAGTATGGCAACGGCGAAGAAGGAGAACGCAGATTTATGAAAAAGGGATTGTGGGTAGCGGTCGGTTTTCTAGTGGTCATCGCGCTTGCCGGACTGCTGGTCTTTGGCAGCTATATCAGCGCGAAAAACCAGATGGTCGCCAAGCAGGAGGCGGTGCATGAGTCATGGTCTCAGGTGGACATAGTTCTACAGCGGCGCGCTGACCTGATCCCAAACCTGGTTGCCACGGTGAAGGGCTACGCCAAGCACGAAGAGACGGTCTTTGGGGACATTGCCAATGCGCGCGCCGGGCTGCTGAATGCCCGCGATCCGCAAAGCAAGATTCAGGCGAACGGACAGCTGGATTCGGCACTGGGCCGCCTGTTGATGCTGACGGAAAACTATCCTGACCTGAAGTCGAACCAGAACTTCCTGGCGCTGCAGGACCAGCTTGAAGGCTCTGAAAACCGGATCGCCGTGGAGCGGCGCCGCTACAACGAGACGCTCCGTGACTACAACACCTTCATCCGGCAATTTCCCAACAGTATCTGGGCCAATATGGCAGGCTTCCAGCCGAATAATGCCTATTTTGAAGCCAGTCCGGGCTCGCGAAACGCTCCACAGGTGAAGTTCTAAGCGAAAGTTACCTGGGTACAGTCCGGAATTGGGACGGATGTTACTGTGGTGTTACTTAAGTTTTGTTTACAGAAATGCTATAAAGGCTCTACTTTCAGCATGTGGGCAGTTCTGGGGGAGGGCTGCTCTAGCGCCTGTGACTCTTTGTAGTCCAGGCGCTTTTTTAGGTTCGCAATCAGCTATTCCGGGGCACGGTACTGCGACCTTTCCTGGTGATCCAGCATCTTCTATAGTGACCCCTCATATAAAATTGAGGTGGTAAAAAAGCGATTAAGCTGAAGGAGGAACATGGCAGGTCAGGCAGTATTGGAAGTGAATGATGCAACCTTCGAATCGGAGGTGCTGCAGTCGAACGAGCCCGTTCTCGTAGATTTCTGGGCTGCCTGGTGTGGGCCGTGCAAGGCGCTGGGACCGATTGTCGATGAAGTTGCGGCAGAGTTCACCGGCAAGCTGAAGGTGATGAAGATGGATGTGGATCGCAACTCCGCGACCCCTATGCGCTACGGAATACGGGGAATCCCCGCGCTGCTGATTTTCAAGGGCGGCAAGGTAGCGGATCAGATTGTTGGCTATGTGCCCAAAGAGACGATCACGCGCAGCCTCTCGAAGGTGATTGCCTAAGTTTCTGTTGAGTGAAGGGCCTGGCTTCGGCCAGGCTTTTTCATTGTTGTGTAGTCTTAGCGGGACGGAGAGTTGACCAGGAACGATGACTCACACCCTAACGCCGCAATCCCAGTTGCTGCTGCAAACAGCTTTTCCTGCCGCCTATGAACAGGGAGCAAAGACAGCCATCGAGACGTGCCTGCGGATTCGGCCGTCGGAAAAGGTCACGCTGATCACCGATGCTGCGACGCGCGAGATCGCTGCGTCGCTGGCCGCCGAACTGGCGGCGAATGGCTGCAGCTGGAACTCGTTTGTGCTCGAGGATCTGTCCACTCGGCCGCTCACGGAGATGCCGGCGGCCGTGCTCGAAGATATGTCCACCTCAGATGTGAGCATCTTTGCGGTGCAGGTGCAGCAGCATGAACTGCGCTCGCGCATGCAGATGACGGATGTGGTCAACCGCAGGCGGATGCGCCATGCCCACATGGTCAATATCACTCCGCAGATTATGTGCGAAGGGATGCGCGCTGATTTTTACGCGGTGGACAGGTTGTCGCAAAAGCTGATCGAGAAGGTGCGTAAGGCGAAGTACATAAAGGCTACGACGGAGGCCGGAACCGATATTCGAGCGGAGTTCAGCACGGAGCTGAAATGGCTGAAGACTTCGGGGATTATTTCGCCGGAAAAGTGGGGAAACCTGCCGGGCGGGGAGATTTTTACGACGCCGCTTGAGGTGAACGGCACCTTTGTTGTGGATGGTGTGGTCGGGGACTATCTTTGCGCGCGGTATGGCTTGCTGAATGCCACCCCGCTGACGATCAAGATAGCGGGCAATCGGATTGTGAGCTGCGAGTCAGAGAACAAAAGGCTGCGCGACGACTTCTGGGAGTACACGCACACAGACGAAAACTCGGACCGGGTAGGTGAGTTTGCGATCGGTACGAATATCGGCGTGAAGCATGTAATCGGCAATATTCTGCAGGACGAGAAGTTTCCAGGGATTCATATTGCGTTTGGGAATCCGTATGGAGAGCACACGGGGGCGCAGTGGACCTCGGGCACACATATCGATGTGGTTGGACTGCGCTTCAATATCTGGGTCGAAGACGAACAGGTGATGCGCGATGGGCAGTTTCTGATTGAGCCCTAAGCGAGCAAACAGCAACACTCAGGAAAGATGGTGACAATGAATACTTTTGCGACTTCTTTTGAAACCAAGCAGCTTGGCAACTCTGACCTTCATCTGACGCCGATCGGCTACGGCGCCTGGGCTATTGGCGGCGGCAACTGGGAATTTGCCTGGGGCAGCCAGGACGATGACGAGTCAGTGAAGACGATTGAACGCGCGCTGGAGGAAGGCATCAACTGGATCGATACGGCGGCTATCTATGGCCTCGGTCATTCGGAAGAAGTGGTTGCGCGGGCGCTGAAGAACTCCGGCAAGAAGCCCTACATCTTCACGAAGTGCTCGATGCGGTGGCATTCGGATCGCACGATCTATCGCTCACTGAAGGCTTCCTCCGTGCAGGAAGAGATCGAAAATTCACTGAAGCGGCTGCATGTCGATACGATCGATCTCTACCAGATTCACTGGCCTAACCCTGAAGGTGAGATCGAAGAAGGATGGGAGGCGCTGGCGAAGCTTAAGGAGGCAGGGAAGGTACGCTACATTGGCGTATCGAACTTCAATGTAGAGCAGATGAAGCGCGTGCAGAAAATTGCTCCGATCACTTCTCTGCAGCCCCCGTATTCGCTGGTGAACCCGGCAGTCGAAAATGAGATTCTGCCCTTCTGCAAAGAAAACAATATAGGTGTTATCAACTACTCACCAATGGCTTCCGGTCTGTTGACGGGCAAGATGTCTGCAGAGCGAATTGCCCAGATGCCAGAAGACGATTGGCGGAAGCGGTCACCTAATTTCAAGGAGCCGAAACTTTCGCGCAATCTGAAGCTGGTGGAGTTGCTGAAGGAAATCGGCAAGGAGCACGATGTGCAGCCGGGAGTTGTTGCGATTGCGTGGACACTCCATCATCCTGCTGTCACAGCGGCGATTGTCGGCGCACGGCGGCCGGATCAGGTGGACGGAATCATGCCCGCGGCAACTTTCCGGTTAAGCGAAGAGGAGTTCAACCGGATCGGCCAGTTCCTGCAGGCGAATCAGTAGGATTGAGAAGAGAAAAAGGAAAGCCTGCGAGGAGCAATTCCTCGCAGGCTTTTTTAGTGCTGGTTGGCTTTACTTTGCTCCGACTGCTTCTCCTACGCTCAACCCCAGGCCCTTGGCGACGCCTTCTCCGTAGGCAGGATCCGCTTTGTAGAAGTGCTCCACCTGGCGCTCCTGAATGTTGCGAGGCGTCTGGCCGAGGCTGCCGACGATGTTCTCGATCAGCCGCTGCTTCTCATCTGCAGGCATCAGGCGGAAGAGGTTGCCGGGCTGGCTGTAGTAGTCGCTGTCATCGCGGTGGTTGTGTCGAGCTACCGTGCCGCTGACCTGTTTCGGGCGTTCCTTGTAGGCAGGATTCTCAGTCGGGCCGCCAAAACTGTTCGGCTCATAGTTAGGCGAACTGCCGCCGTTGCCATCGAAGCGCATTGCACCATCGCGGTTGTAGGTGGCGAAGGGGCACTGCGGCTTGTTGATGGGCAGCGAGTCGTAGTTGGCGCCGATGCGATAGCGATGCGCATCAGGATAAGAAATCAGGCGTGCCTGCAACATCTTGTCCGGTGAGTACCCCATGCCGGGCGGTACGTTGCGGGGCTCGAATGCGGCTTGCTCGACCTCGGCAAAGTAGTTCTCGGGGTTCCGATCGAGAGTCATCTCCCCTACGTCAACCAGCGGATAGTCCTTGTGGGGCCAGACCTTGGTGAGGTCGAACGGGTTGATGTGGTAGGTTTCGGCTTCATGCTCAGGCATGATCTGGATGCAGACGCGCCATTTGGGGAAGTCACCTTTTTCTATGGCAGTGAAGAGATCGCGCTGCGCATAATCGGGATCGATGCCGCGCATCTCGCTCGCCTGATCGCCATGGAGATTCTTGATGCCCTGCTTGGTCTTGAAGTGCCACTTTACATAGAAGAGTTCGTTTTTGGCATTGATGAGCGAGAAGGTGTGGCTGGAGTAGCCATTCATGTGGCGATAACCATCGGGAGTGCCGCGGTCGCTGAAGAGGATGGTGACCTGGTGGAGCGACTCGGGAGAAAGCGACCAGAAGTCCCACATCATAGTGGGAGATTTGAGGTTGGTCTGCGGGTCGCGCTTCTGCGTGTGAATGAAGTCACCAAACTTCAGCGGATCACGGATGAAGAAGACTGGGGTGTTGTTGCCGGTCATGTCCCAGTTGCCCTCTTCGGTATAGAACTTGACGGCGAAGCCGCGCGGGTCACGCTCCGTATCCGCGGAGCCCTTTTCACCACCCACGGTCGAGCAACGGATGAACATGGGAGTGGACTTGCCGACCTTCTCAAACATTTTGGCAGACGTCCACTTTGCCATCTCTGGGTTGTTGCAGACGAAATGTCCATGGGCTCCCGACCCCTTGGCGTGGACAACACGCTCCGGGATTCGTTCACGGTTAAAGTGGGCCATCTTTTCAAACAGCAGGAAATCTTCGTACACAATTGGGCCGCGTGGACCAACGGTGAGTGAGTTCTGATTGTCCCCTACCGGACGACCTGCGTCGGTGGTCATCGTCTTGTGAGTTTCTTCTGGCATAGAAATCCTCCGGTAGCAGGAGTTACCCGCCACACAGGAGAACAGTACACCCGGAGCTGCAGATAGGGCCAATATCTAATTCGTATACTTGGGATAGGCGGTGACTATGGAAGTGAACCAGCTGCGGTATGTATGCGCTGTCGCAGAATCAGGCAGCTTCAGCCGGGCGGCGGAGTTGTGTCATGTGGCGCAACCGTCCCTTTCGCAACAGGTTTCAAAGCTTGAGGAGGAACTGGGCTCACGCCTCTTTGACCGGATGGGCCGCAAAATCAGACTGACCGATGCAGGCAAAACATTTCTGCCGCGAGCAAGACTGGTGCTGCAGGAGCTGGAAGCGGCACGCAACGAGGTGGACACCAGACGCAGCGATGGACGTGGCAGCGTCGCCGTAGGGGTCATTCCTACGATTGCGCCGTATTACATGCCGTCGCGGGTAGCGGCGTTTACCCGGCAGTTTCCCGATGCGACGCTGAAGATTGTGGAGGATACTACGCCTGTGCTGGTGGAGGCGCTGCGCTCGCTCACCGTCGATATGGCGGTGATGTCGCTGCCGTTGCGGCACCGGGAGTTCGATGTTTTTCCCTTACACAAGGAGCATCTCTATGCGGCACTGCCGAAGGATCATTCACTGGCGAAGCGCACATCGCTCTCTCTGGGTGATCTGCGTCATGAGCCCTTTGTGCTGCTGCGCGACAGTCATTGCTTCCACGAAATCTCAGTAGAGGCGTGCCATCGGGCAAAGGTGAACCCGCAGGTGGCATTTGAAAGCGGTCAGTTCAGCAGTCTGCTGGGGATGGTGGCGGCGGGGATAGGAGTTTCAGTGGTGCCTGCGATGGCGGTCGAGAAGAGCTCAGGATGTACGTTTGTGAAGATCGCGGATCAGAAGGCATCGCGAACGGTGGCCTGCGCAGTGATGCGCGGGCGGACCCTGAACCGGGTGCAGAGGGAGTTTCTGACGCACCTGCAAAGAAAAACCCCAGCCTAGTAGAAGCCAGGCTGGGGTTTCTGTCTGGTGTTGAGATGAGGCTAGAACTGGTTCCAGAGGAACTGGTTATAAACCTCGTGATGGAACTGAACCTCCGGAGCCTTGACGAAGCTCCCGAGCAGGCGCGGGCAGCGATCTGCTGAGGCCTGCTTGAGGTCTCCGAAGCGTGCCTTGACGTCCTCGCCAAGCAGCTTGGTCGTCCAGGTGGAGTTCCGGAAGTTCTCAAGCGCGGTATAGATGTTGTCGGGCAGATAGCGCTCTGCCTGACGGAGATTGGCAATCTTTGCGGTCTCGCCGTCGAGGCCAGACTTAAAGAGGGAGTAGAGCACGAGGTAAGGATTTGCGTCGGGTGCGACGGAGCGAACCTCAACCCGCGAAGACTTCTCATTGCCGATGGGGATGCGGACCATGGAGCCGCGATCGACAGCCGAGGCCTTGATCTGGTTCGGGGCTTCAAAGTGCGGATCGAGACGGCGGTAGGCGTTCACGCTGGAGTTGAGCAGCAGACAGATGTCGTTGCCGTGCGTCAGGATACGGTCGACGAAATCCCATCCGAAAGCAGCCAGCTTCTCTTCGCCGGCGGGATCCCAGAAAAGATTCTTGCCGCCCTTGGTGATGGAGATGTTGGTGTGCATGCCGCTGCCATTGACGCCCACAACGGGCTTGGGCAGGAACGATGCGGTCATGCCCATGCGGGTCGCGACCTGGCGGCAGATGAGCTTGTAGATCTGGATCTGATCTGCAGCAGCGACGACCTCGCCGTAGCTGTAGTTGATCTCGAATTGTGAAGGGGCAACCTCTGGGTGGTCCTTCTCATTTTCAAAGCCCATTGCGCGCTGCACTTCAGCGGCGGTATCGATGAAGCTGCGCAGAGGGTCGCCGGGCAGGGAGTGGTAGTAGCCGCCAGTATTTACATAATCGAAGCGGCCTGTCTCGGGGAAGCGGCGCTCTGCATCCATGCCTGCAAAGAGAAAGCCTTCAATCTCGTTCGCTGCGTTGAGGGTGTATCCCTCCTTTGCGTAAAGCTCGTTGGCATAGGCCTTGAGCACGCCGCGCATATCGCCGCTGTAAGGGGTACCCTGCTTGTCGATGACTTCTCCGAAGACCAGCACTTTGCCTGTGCCGAAGACATCGGACGGCGCCCAGTAGAAGGCGCTCCAGTCGATGCCGAGGCGAAGATCGCTCTCGCGCTGCGCGGTAAAGCCGCGAATCGAGGAGCCATCGAAGGTGAGGTTGTCGTAGCTCTTGATCAGGAACTTCTTGTCGTAGTCCAACATGTGCAGGCGGCCTTCAAGGTCGCTGAAGAGGACGGTGACGGCCTTGATGCCTTTTTCGTCCGTCAGGTACTTGAGACGTTCTTCCTGAATCTTGTCGGGAGCGACGCGCTTCGTGCGCTGTTCCTTGGCTTTCAGGTTGTACTCTTCCAGCTCTCCGTAGGAAAGCGACAGGAAATTGCGAAGTTCGTTCGACATGAATCTCCTCAAAGATTGGGGTAGGGAATCTAAGCCGTAGCCAGCCCGCTTGCGGGCGTGTCAGAGGATGGCTGATTTACCTGACTTTAAGCCTATCGCGGTGACTGTAAAGAAGACGAGATATCAAAAAAAGTGATCCTGTAAATAGAAAAAACTTATTGTCGGCCACGGATACGATAGCCATTCTCAAAGCCGTAGCCGAACATCCTCGAGTGACTTCTTTACCAGGTCAGGAGCCTGTGCATTTTCCGCAGGATAGCCAACAGGAATGATGGCAAAGGGACGTTCATTGGCAGGCCGCCCCAGTTCTTTGACGAGAAAGCCCATCGGGCTGGGCGTGTGAACGAGCGTTGCCAGACCCGCCACATGGAGCGCTGCGAGCAGAAAGCCTACGGCGATGCCGACCGATTCGTTGACTTGGTAATTGCTGTGCTGGCACGGCGTGCCGTCGGGACCAAGCCGCAGTTCATAGTCCTGACGAAAGACAATGATGAGATAGGGTGCAGACTCCATGTAGGGCTTCTGCCAGCTGGTGCCGAGCGGCAGAATATCAGCCAGCCACTCGGGAGTAGCCCTGTTGTGGTAGAACTCCCACTCTTCCTTCTCGGCTGCGATACGAAGACGGCGCTTGAGTTCAACATTCTCGACCACGACGAAACGCCACGGCTGCTTGTTGGCGCCCGAGGGCGCAGTATTGGCAATGGCGATGGCTTGATCGATGAGTTCAAAAGGAACCGGCTCAGCAGAGAATTCGCGAACCGAGCGCCGAGTGGCGATGACGCGTGCAAACTGAACTATGCGCTGCAATCTCTCCTGCTCGTCGAGCACCGGGTAATTGATAGATCGAAATGAGAGAGCGGAGCTGGCCATGAATGATTACTTGTCTAGGTTACCCTGAATGACAATTGTAACCTGTTCATGGTTACATACTTGCGCAGATGCTGCAGATAGCCTCCCCGAATTTAGTCGCTTTTGCCTCGCCGAAGCCGGGTATGGCAAGCAGGTCTTCTATCGTGACCGGTTGCTCTGCGGCCAGCAGGTGAAGGGTTCGGTCGCTGAAGATGACGAAGGCAGGCTTGCCCATCTTCTTCGCCTCAGTGGCACGCCAGGTGCGGAGGCGGTCGGCGAGGGCGCTCTGGCCTGCGGTGAGCGGAGGCGGATCGGCTGGCGATGGCTTCGGTCTGGGGGATGAGGAGCGAGTTGTGGTTCTGCCTCTGGGCTCTGACGCGGGTTCGCCGCGGAGCTGAAGGTCGAGGGTGCTGTGCTGGCTGATCGACTCTCCATATTCGGTGAGAGAAGCTTTGCGATAGGAGATGGTACGGCCATCCTTCTCAAAGGCGTCGTCTTCCAGGGATAGCAGGCCGGCACGCGCCATGGCTGCAGCCAGCTCCTCAAACTGGTTGCGGTCGAGGTCGCCTGTGGGACAAAGTTCGTGCCAGAGACGGCCTAGGGAGCGCCCTGACATGGAGCGAAGCTGACGCAGCAGGGTGTGGGCGATGCGCTCTTCGGCGCGGGTGGCGGGGCGGGTCTGGACGGCGATGGCTCGCTCGGGCGAGCAGAAGTCGCACTGGCCGCACATGCGTTCGCCGTCAGCCGTATCGCCGAAATGGCGCACGAGGGCGGCCATGCGGCACTCGGTCGAGGCGGCATAGCGTACGGCGAGCGCAACCTGTTCACGGCGCTGGCTTGCCTGCGCCATGTAGGCCTTGCGCCAAGTCTGCTGGCCTGCCGTGGCATTGCCCTCGTAATCGAGGACCGCTCCGCCGTAGGTCATGAGCTTGTCGAGGGCCTTGTCGAAGATGTCCTGCGGCATCTGCAGTGAAAGGCGGATGCTTTCGCGTGGCTGCGGCTGGCGGGTCAGCTTCTTGAAGATGGGGTCCAGATCGGCAATGGGGGGATAGTCGCGGTCGGTGAAGAATTCGTGCATCCGCATATCGGCGAAAGAATGCAGGAGCACGGTTCGGCTGAGCATGCCGTCGCGGCCAGCGCGTCCAATCTCCTGATAATAGGCCTCAAGGCTGGCGGGGAGCGCTGTGTGAATGACGGTACGTACATCCGCTTTGTCGATGCCCATGCCGAAGGCAATGGTGGCAACGACGGCTTCAAGTTCACCGTTGAGGAAGGCCCGTTGGACGCGGCCACGGCGAGCCGGCTCCAGGCCAGCATGATAAGCCTCGGCGGGGAAAAGCGTGCCGAGGTCATTAGCGAGTGATTCGGCCTCTTTGCGGGACGGCGCGTAGACGATGGCGGGACGGCGCGCCGGGTCCTTCAGCAGCTCGCACACAAGAGCCGGGCGTCGCGGCTTAGAGATTTCCACAACTTCGATAGCGAGATTGTCCCGGCGAAAGCCATGGATGAAGCACTCGGCCTGATTGAGGTTGAGCTGCTCAGCGATGTCGCGCTGGACGCGCGGCGTGGCGGTGGCGGTGAGCGCGATGACCGCGGCTGGCCGCAGCATGGGCAGTTGCTGGCCAAGCATGCGGTAGTCGGGACGGAAGTCATGGCCCCATTGCGAGATGCAATGGGCTTCGTCAATAGCGACCATTGAGGGCTTACGCCTGGCAAGCATCTCGGCAAAGCCGGGAACGCGCAGTCGCTCGGGGGCAATGAAAAGAAATTGCAGCGCGCCGTCGAGATATTCGCGGCAGGCCTGGCGCGACTCTTCGCGGCTGAGGCCGGAGTGGACGCGAGCTACGCGAAGGCCAAGCTGCGTCAGCTTCGAGGCCTGATCCTCCATGAGCGCAATGAGTGGGCTGATGACGAGCGCGGTGCCGCCACGAGCGATGGCGGGCAGCTGGTAGCAGAGGGACTTTCCGGCGCCCGTTGGCATCACAAGCAGTACGTCTCGCCCGGAGACTGCGGCGCGGCAGACCTCCTCCTGGTTGGCGCGGAAGTCGCGATGGCCAAAGACGCGGTGCAACAGGTCAGCCAGACTGGCGGCGGGAGTATCAAGAAGGCCCATGGTGGATATGGTTCATTATCGACTATGTGCCTGTTGTGGCGCTCCAGCTTGATGCGGCGAGCGAACGATACACTTTGCAAAGCAGCTGAGTGGTGAAGATTTCCTTATGAAGCTTTGTTTCAAGAACATCCTTATGGGCTTGCTGTTCTGCCTGGTCACTGGCTTTGTGCGACTGGCTCAGGCACAGACGAATGAGGTAAGCAGCCCCGCTTCTTTGACCGTGAGTACCGACGCAGTAGCAGCGCGCTTTGTTGCTGTGCATGGGCAACATGCGCTGGTGATGGGGTATCCGGCAACTGGGCTGGAGTTCTGGGCGTATCCGCTGCAGCTCGTGAGCGAGTATCGCGTCAGTTTCAAGCCAAGAGGAGCGACCAGCGATGTCGATGGAACACTGCTGTTAAGGCGCATCGAGTATCGGCCGCATGAGGTGACGCGGATCTATGTCGGGCCTGATTTCGTGGTGAGAGAAAAGCTGTTCATCCCGCTTGATGCTGAGGGCGCCCTGGTGAGCTACGAGGTCGAAGGGCGCGGGGCTGTTGACATCAACGTTCACTTCAAGCCAGTGCTGAACCTGATGTGGCCCGGAGCGATAGGGGGCCAGAATACGCAGTGGAGCGATGCTGTCTCGGGTTATTTGATTTCCGAACCTACAGGCAGATTTTCAGCGGTGATAGCTTCGCCGCAGATTATTGCTCACGATGAGACGGTGAATAGTACGGTGCGCGCCAGGAGCGGCTTATCGTTCACTCTTCGACCACGGTCGAATCCAGGGGCGCCAATGAGGGCTGTTGTGCTGGTGGCTTCCAATCCAGCAACGGCGGAGAAGATGTTGAAGAGCGACATGGGAACACTGGAGGCGCAGGCGGAAGGGCGCTATGCGAAGGTGGCTGCCGATGCGCTACAGATTGAGACTCTGGACGCGGATGTGAATCGTGCCCTGGCATGGGCTGAGGTGGCACTGGAGCAGGCATGGGTCTGCAATCCGCAGCTGGGATGTGGCATCGTTGCCGGATATGGGCCTTCGCGGGACGCGCGGCGTCCGCAGTACGCGTGGTTTTTTGCAGGAGACGGCCTGGTGGCGACGGATGCGCTTGTGGCGGCAGGGGAGTATGCGCGCGCACAACGGGAGCTGGCGTTCATCCTGCAGTATCGGGAACTGAAGACAGGGATGATCTGGCATGAGCTTTCGCAGAGCGCAGGGCTCATGGATTGGAGCAAATATCCATACATGTATGTCCACGTGGATATTACGTTTCAATTTCTGAGTTCTCTTGCTAATTATGTAGCGGCGAGCAGGGATGTCGATTTTGCACGGCATCACTGGCCTGCGATTGAGAAGGCCTATCAATATTGCCTGTCGACGGTCAGTGCTTCTACTGGGCTGCCGCAGATTCCGGAAGGCAAGGAGGGAAGCGATGAGCAGAATCGGATGAAGGATGATATCGATCTGTCCGCCGCATGGCTTGGCGCCTCCTCAGCCTATTCGCAGCTGGCGCAGTGGACGGGACATCCGCAGGAGGCGGAGCGCGCAGAGGCCGTGAGCGAGAAGGCCGGTAAGGAGATGGCGGCACGGTACTGGGATAATGCGCAGCGCTTCTGGATTGGCGGCCACGCTGTCTCCGGTAGGGAAGTAGTCGACCTGCGAAGCCGCCCTGCGGAGTTGATCCACCGGCATGTTTTCACAGCTCAGCAGGACGATGAACTGCTGGATCAGTTGGCCTCGGACGCTTACCAGACGGATTGGGGATCGCGTGGCATGTCCGCAGCCTCGGACCACTACGACCCGGACTCGTACTCGTCGGGGAGTGTGTCTGCGCTGGGTACGGCATCGCTTGCGATGGCGTTCTGGCAGGAACATCGTCCGGCTACAGCCTTTCAGATATGGAGCGCGCTACTGTCGTGGAATTCACTGGATGCGCCAGGACATATGCACGAGGTGCTCGCGGGAGACTATTTTCACCAACAGACGGAATCCGTGCCGGAGCAGACGTGGTCCTCTGCTGGCTTTCTCGATGCGGCTGTACATGGGCTGCTCGGCTTGCAGGTGGAGTCGATGTCGAACCGCATCCTCTTTGCTCCACACCTGCCAGGAAGCTGGAATGGGGTGACGGTGAAAAACATAATGCTGCCCCATGGCCGCCTCTCTCTCAAGATGACGCGATCAGCGAACGGCATGGATCTGGCAGTTGTAAACGATGGTAGCGCTGTGGACCTTGTTTTCGATCCTACAATCCCGATCGGAGCGCAGGTGCTGGGTGCGAAAGCAGGAAATCGATCAGTCGAGGTGACACCGCAGCGGAATGAGCAGGATGAGCATGCGCGTATGGAGTTCACGATGCAGCACGGAACTGAAGTGATTCACCTGCGATACCGTGGCGGCGTGGATGTGATGGCTGCTCCTGTTCGGACGCTGGTGGGTGAGGCGAGCCACGGCGTGAAGATTGTTGGGGTCAAAGAAAGCGGCAATGTACTGACTATCGATGCCGATGTCCCTTCCGCAGCGCCAGCGAATTCTTCTCTTGAGATCGATACGAAGTTGCGGATCGGCAGGGTGGAAGGTGGAGAGCTGAGATCGGTTTCAAGCGGTAGATATGAACTGATCCTGCAGGGAAAAGAGCAAGCGGTGGATGCACTGGGATATGCGAGAGTGCATGCCCGGCTGGAGCTGCTGCGATGATTTCAGCTGGTCCCATATCCCGTGATAGATATGGGGCCAGCTGAAAGAGGCTACTTTTTGGTTGGGGTAAAGAGGGCCAGCTTGCACTTCCAGGTAACGGACTGGCCGGGTTTGAGGGTGACCATTCCCGTATCCATGCCGTGCCACTCTTTGCCGAAAGGATCGCCGAAGTTGAACTGCTCCTCAATGGCGGTGAAGGACTTCTCGGGTGGAGCGTAAACTTGCACTGTCTTGATCTCGGGCGATTCACCCTCGATGTGTAGACCATAACCAAAAGCGGGGTCCGTGAGATTGACTACGACGGAGCCGTCGGTGCGGTTAAGCTTTGAGAAATTATCGTCGAGGAACATGTCACCGAGTGGTTTGCCCTCGGGTGCATTGAAGTCAAACTTTGTTCCCTTGACAGGCAGCAGTTTGCCAGTGGGGAAGACGTCATCGTAGTTATTGACTTGCGCCATTTGCGCGGCGGGAATGTGGATCATGGCCTGATGGCGATCTCCGCTGGGGATGGCGAAGTACGGATGCCAACCGATGGAGAGCGGTTCGTCTTCAGTACCGACGTTTTTGGCTGTGATGGTGGCTTCAACTGCACTGCCAGTCAACGCGATGGAAAAGTTCAGATCTGTCTGTGAGAGCCAATGTCCGCCGAAGTTGCCAGCGTGAATGACGCCGGTGACCGTTTCTCCGTCAGCAGTCTTTTCAGTGTGAACATCCTGCGTCTGGTCTGCGAGAATCAGACCGTGCATGGCATGAGGCGGAGCGCCTGGCTTCTTGCCCTTCCAGTTGGCCGGCAGAGTCAGAGTTTTGCCATGCCACTGCGTAGTGATGGTTTTGCCGTCAGGCGAGAGCTTGCCAAGGATACGGTTCGGATAAGGCACGAGGAACGCGCCGCCGAAGGAGAAGCTGGCATTGCCATTCAGGTCATCAGGGCCGCCGTTGAGCTTGGTTGCCGCCTGCTCCAATGTAGGCGATGCGAGAAGCTGCACTTCACCCTTGCCGGGGATGTTGGCCGTGATCTGGAAGACGTTCATGCCTCTTCCCGGGAGCACAGTCGCGGAGACGAATTCCGGCTTGGTGCTATCCGTGCCGGGCGTACGCTCGAGGCGCACAACATCTTCACCGCCAATTTGCGCGGTGTGTGCGCTGGGTTGCGGTGGTACGTTAGCCGGGGTCGGCGCGTGCTTGCCGCAGCCAGTGGCGACAAGTGTTGCAGCAGCTGCAGCCAGCAGCAGGCTTCTTGAAGAGTGAGACATCATTGACTATCGAACCTCATGCGCTGGAAATGGTAGAAAACGGTTTCGCGCCTGCATCGCTAGGATGCGGGCGAGCCCATTCTACGCTGTAAAATCGCTGCGTGGGTGTGAAGGATTTGTCAGAGTCAGAGTTGGCGGTGCTCAACGAGCAGGTTGTCTCGTGCGAGCGCTGTGCCAGGCTGCGCGAGTATTGCCGAGAGATCGGCGAAAAGAAGCGCCGCGCTTACCTTGGCTGGGAGTACTGGGCGAAGCCGGTGCCATCGTTTGGTCCTGCCGGCGCACGTGTTTTGCTGCTTGGCCTTGCGCCGGGCGCACATGGCTCCAACCGAACAGGACGGCCGTTTACCGGCGATGGGTCGGGCGGGTTTCTCTACCCATTGCTCTACGAGGCGGGATTCGCATCGCAGCCTGCCGCTGTATCGCGAGAAGATGGTATGCGGCTGGTCGATGTACGGATCACCTCAGTAGTACGCTGCGCTCCGCCGGGCAACAAGCCGCTGCTGGATGAGTTGGCAAACTGCGCTCCTTATCTGGACGCGGAGGTCGCGGCCATGAGACGGCTACGGGTCATTGTCTGCCTGGGTCGAGTGGCCTTTGACGGTTTCGTCGCTCACCTGGTGCGAACGGGGCAGATAACGAAACGCAGGGAGCTACTCTTCGGACATGGCGTGGAATATCAGTTATCTGACGGTCGCTGGTTGCTGGGCTGCTATCACCCATCGCTGCAGAATACGAATACCGGCAAGTTAACGGCGCCGATGATGCTGCGGGTTTTCACTCGCGCCAGGGAACTGGCTGGGCTAAGCGACTGAGGCGTTTGAGGCGGCGGGCATCTCGGCAATCGATGTGGCGCATCTCTGGCAAGTGTATTGAGGAGGAAGGCCAATGCTAGTCGATGTGATCGTCGTAATTCTGTTGTTGATGTTGATCGGAGCTTTTCCCGCATGGCCGCATAGCCGCAATTGGGGCTATTACCCTAGCGGAGGGATTGGGCTGGTGCTGATAATCGTGGTGATATTGCTGCTACTACGGGTCTTTTGAGGTGGGCGGGTTGCATTGGAAAGGAAATTTGATCCATCCCTTCCAGCTTTGATGTGCTTAGAAGCTGGAAGGGCCATCCACAGGACAATGTGGTATGTGTCGCAAGTCGCCTTAGCGTCTCTATATTGTTGCTTTAGTTCTCCGGATTTAATTTTCCGCTTATAGCCTTTTCGCTCGGACCAGTTTCTGTTTAGCCTTCTCAAGGCTACTGGGTTCTGATGATCTGATACAGCCCGTGATTATTCTCATGGTATCCTTCGAGTAAGCTCAGCCTACAAATAGAGATTAAGACCAGATTGACGAACGGACGTTCGATTTTCTGTTGCCGTTTTGAATATTGCCTCCAACTGGGTTTAGGTGCAGAAAGGGTTCGATCGGGGTTCGCATGCAAATCATCAAAATTTTACATACGGTGCGTCTGAGTACGGTTGAAAAGGGCAGAGAGAATAACCTCAATCTCATTCGTTTTCTTTTTGCAACCTCAGTGATTCTGTCTCACTCCTATGCTGTTCGACGAGAATTTTCCCATGATCCGATGCATCTTCTTCTGAACTGGGGTGATCTTGGCGGCACTGCTGTTTTTGGCTTCTTCTTTATTAGCGGCTTTCTCATTCTTAAAAGTGCTCTTCGCGCTGAGACGGCTGAGTCGTACCTCGCAGCGCGAGCACTGAGGATTTTTCCTGCCCTCGCGGTGACGATTATGCTTTGCGCGTTTGTACTCGGCCCAATTGTATCCACCGACTATATCGGCCAGTACTTCAGCAGTTCAGGTACCTGGGCTTTCTTAGGTGATGCAATCCTTCATCATACCCAAGATTCTTTGCCCGGAGTATTTCGTAACCATCCGGTCCAAAATATCGTCAATGTTTCTATATGGACACTTCCAGCCGAATGGACTCTATACATTGTGACTCTTCTGGCGTGTCTTGTCGCAAGAAGGAAGTCGTTAGCTGGAAGCTTTAGTCTTAGCTCCTGGTTATTTCTCATTGCTGCGCTGTTGTTGACTGTTCAAATGCAGACACTTCCGTGGGCATCCGCATGGAGGTGGATCGCGTGCTTTTTTGTAGGTGCAATCTGTTATCTGGCACGGAAGAAGGTTCTATTGTCGTTGCCGGTGGCCTTGGGAATAATGGGTGCGGATCTCTTAATTATCAGACATTTTTCTCGCCATTTGGGAGCGGAACTATTTCCCTTGGCGCTCTGTTATTTGATAATAACTTTTGGCTACCATCCGGCAGTCCATGTTCGCAGTTTTCATCACTTCGGGGACTATTCCTACGGGCTATACATCACCGGATGGCCACTACAGCAAGTCTTAGTGTTACATACGAGCAGCGCGCTTAGTCTTTTCGCTGTAGCCTATCCATCCGCGTTATTTCTCGCCATTCTTTCATGGCATTTCATAGAGAAACCGTGTCTAGCATTTAAAGGCAAAGCCAAGAAGGCTTTAGATGTAGGCACATATACGGGATGTACAGTAACTACCTGAAGCTAGAATCTTTGCGATCTAAAAGATAATGTATGGTCCGCCGCGCGACTGCAAGGGGAAAGCGTGGGCGAGAAGACAAGTCTGCGGCAATGTATTCGGCCTTTGAGTGGAGATCCTCTCTC
>NZ_SMGK01000002.1 GCF_004339725.1 Acidipila rosea
CATGACTCCTCCGTTATGTGCCCTCCAGAACGCCCACCGCCCTCAGCCATGCGGCTTCTCGTTGCATCCGCCACATAATGGCCAGCGGAACATAATGCCGATTATGTGCCCGGGCACATAATCGGCCAGCTCTTCCAGCTTGGTCTGCTCGAAGGTCTGGCGTGGGTTGGTGGTGGACTCGTGTATCTGGTCGATAGCGATGTATTGGAATGCGCTGCTGTCCTGCATGGTGCCCTCCTTGTGGGCTGTTGAGGTTGGCGGTGGTGGAGCGCACACGCTGCCCTGTATCCGCTCCGTAGGCGGAGAAACTTGGGTTAGGCGTGTTGCTGTCGCTGTCGCTCGAAGGCTTCGGCGAACCCTTGCTGACGCAGGTTCTTGTCCCACAGCTTGGCGAAGCGCTCATGCTGCTCGTGAAGTTGCGATTGATAGCAGTAATTGCCGTCGCGGATAAAACGGCTCCACTGCTCAATGGCGACATAGTCGTTACGCCAATAGAAAGCGTTCAGGTGTGGGCCTCCGGCGAAACCCAACTCGAAACACATCTCCGGGTCACGCATGGTGTCGCCGTTTTGTTCGCCGTAGTGACAGACAGAAATCGCGGGAAGGCCACACGGGCCGGATTCGTCGGTCGCCTCGATCACCAACGCCATGTAGGGCGGATTCTCGATGCGAAGGTGGAGGCGATGGTGCCAGCCTCCTGCGGTCTGGAGAATGCGGATAACGGTGTCCATTAGGCCGCCTCCGCAAGTTGTGCATCGGCCTCGGTGGTCTGCGGCTCCGTAGCCCTGTCTTCGACGGGCGGCTCCAAGGCAGCGAGGATGACGTTGGCGGTCTGCTGCACCACTTCCAAGCTCTCGGCGAGGAGTGAGGCGTTGCCGTGATACAGGTTGATGTAGTCCGCTGAGGCGCTGCCGGTAACGAGACCAATCGCCTTGCCGACGACAAAGGCCACAGCTTCGGCCTCCGTCTCCCGCACGGTCTTAGTGGTTGCGGTACGCCGCTCGGTCTTGTGCATCATCTCGTGCGCCGCTTCATGCACCAGCGTGGAGAACTCCTCCGCCTTGGTCTGTCCGGGAAGGATGGCGATGCGTCCGCTATAGCTCATCCCAAGTGCGGGAGCAATCTTCGGGTTGTAGACGATCTGGATGCCCTGGGCTTCGAGGAATGCTGCGAGACGGTCGATGTTCTCGCCGGGGTCGCCGGAAACCTCGCGCAACTCGGGAAGGTCTACGCCGTTGGTCTGCGAGATGTCGAAGACGTAGGTATTGCGAAAGCCAACCAAGACACGCTCGTTCTGCTTGGTGATGTCCTTCTGGGCCTCCTCGTCCTTCTTGCGGCGAACGCCGACGATGGGTGCAAGGATGCGAATGCCTTTGGCTCCTGCATTCACAGAACGGCCAAGGTTCTTCCACGTCCAGAACCCTGCCACACGGGTAGCCGTGGGCATCTGCCGCGCGATTTCCAACACATTGCCAAAGCTGTAGTTATGAAAACGGCTCATGGCGGTGAGGTAGTTGGTAAGGGCTTCGGAGTGTCCGGCCTCCAACTGCTCAATCAAGAGCTTGATATTGACGGTGATGAGTTCCTGTTTGGTGGTGGGCTTCTTGCTGTCGATGTTGGCGGCTGCGTTGCTCATGCTGTCTGCTCCTTGGCTCTGGTTTTTGCATTTCCGCGTGGAATCGCGGCATGCATATGCCGAACGCCTCCTGGCGAAGGCGGGGGTAGCAAACGGAAAGGTCTTCGAGCGCAGCTTTTTGGGGGGACCGCGTAGCGGGGGAGCCAAAACCCGGAGGGCGAATGGCCTTGGAGAGCGCGATCGGGGCAGAGCCCCTTAGCGAGGTTTGTCAACCGCATTCGTGCGCGTCAGCGCACAGCAATTTGAGGGTCGCGTTGCGGCAGGAACAGGCCGCTGAGGAGGGTGGCGGAAGACGCGTAGTGGCTGGAGACAGGTGAGGAGCACAGCTTCTCCCTGCGAGTGAACTAGGCTCTTGGGGAGTTTTGAAGCCGATGAACATGGCCAACTGCGTTAGGATGGTGCGGTCTTTCTAAACAATTCAAGGTGCCAAACTCATGGGATTTTCCTTTCGGCGCAGTTCCAGCTTCGGGCCGTTTCGGTTGAATTTTTCTAAATCCGGGATTGGAGCTTCAGTTGGTGTCAAAGGGGCACGTGTCACGCTGACACCGGCAGGGCGTACCTATATCACTGTCGGAGCCGGAGGCTTTTCGTACCGGCAAAACCTGCACGCTGGTTATCGCTCTTCACCCGTCAGACCGCAACTGCAGCCCGCGCAAACAGCGCCCGCCTTGGACGAGATCAAGACCGCGGATGTGGAGGAGCTACGTGAGAGTTCAAAGAGTGAGTTGGTGGAAGATCTGAACCGACGAGCAGCGATGTTCAATCCAGCGATCATACTTTTCATCGCAGCGGGAATTCTCGGGCTGATCGGAATGATTACCCTGACAAGTTCGCTTCCTGCTATGCTCCCCGCCCTGCCGGAGATCAGTTCGTATTCGGATAGCACGCGGCAGGCGAATATGACCGATGAGTATGCTCTGCTGGTAGCACGATATGGTGAACCCTCCACGGTCCAGATTGCGCAGGCTGGTTCGACGCCGGTGCGAAATGCTACCTGGGACAGCGCACATCTGACGGTGCGCTTCGTGCCTGTCGGATGTGTCGATGCTTTGCGCTACTTTGAAGCGCACAAAGATGATCCGCCACCAATCCATGCAACAGGCCGGCGACGAAGTGCCCCGCGAACGGAGACACCGACAGCACCGAGTTGTAACGTCACAGCGAGCAAGGCATCGACGATCGTTGCCTACGAAGATGCCCAGTCCCATACTCCGATTGATGCGGCAACTGCTGCGGGATTTCTTGCAGGTATCAGCAACCGCTCGGCGGCAGCTCCGGTAGTGAACGTCTCTACTCCGGTCCTGGTGAAGGGCCGAGCCGCAAAAGCACTAGCACCGCCCCAGAGCTTGGAATACGATCAACCGACGTTTCAGAAAGAAGAGCAGCGACTCCGCGAACTTGAGATAACGGGCAAGCTGAATCAGCGGATCGGTGTGGCTTGTCTTGCTGGAGCGGTCTTGTTCTTGATTCCAGGTGTACTCGTTCATCGGAAGAACCGAGAGAAACGCACGACGCAGCTCATTTACGATCTCTCCGATTCGGCGAAGGCCCTACAGGAAGAAGTAGAAGGATCGTTGGGCCATCTTGGGCGGTCGGGTGCGATCTGGAGGCTCGATAGTCAATCGGCAATCACGGATTGGAAACGGAACGCGGGCGCCGCATACAACGTGCAGCGCGAGAGGATTAGCATGCGTCGATCCACTCCGGCGCGTGTGGAGAGCAACATCGTTCCGCTGTGTCTCGATCTCGGCAAGCTCAAACTGTTCTTTCTTCCGGATCAGGTACTGTACTGGCAACGAGGAACGTTCGCTTCGATTGACTACAGCGATCTGAAGGTCGCAAGCACCTCGACACGCTTCATCGAAGAGTCGGTTCAGACTTCCGATTCGCAACAGGTCGGCAACACATGGCGGTATGTACGTAAGGACGGTGGGCCAGACCGCCGGTTCAGCAACAATCGGCAGCTCCCGATTATGCTCTATGGTGTTGTTCATGCCACGTCTGCTGCGGGACTGAATCTCGTCTTCCATACCAGTCGTCCGGATTCGGCGACCTCGTTCCAAACGAATTTCCAGGCGTTCCAGATGAATCGTTCGCGCCACACTCTGCCCGACCCAGCAACCGAGAGCGCGCCAAAGTCCTCAACTCGCGATGATTCCACCGCTTTAACTTTTCCGACAGACATTGCGCAGGCACTTTCCGTCCTCGGTTTACGCCCCGGATGCACCGCAGAAGAGATCGCTGCGGCATACCGGCACATGGCTCAGATGTATCACCCCGACAAGACAGCGGGGCTTGGACCGGAGATACAGAAACTCGCAGATCAGCGGATGAAGGAGATCAATGCTGCACATCAAGCGTTGAAGCGTTTCGACCAGAGCCAGGGCGAAAATGCCTACTCCAACCCTCGTTGCTGACAGGACAGAACTCGTTTAAGGCTAGAGAAATACCTACCTAGGGATCGCTGGCGAGCTGTAATCCTTCAGCATCTGAGGTTGGCCGCCATCATTGCGCGTCAGCTTGGCTTCCAACGTGGTCCGAATGCCAAGGCACGCATAGAAGTTTGAGCCATCCTCAAAGTCAATGGCGATCTCGGGGCCATCACTCCCGTCTTCGTACAGGGTGACCGATCGGACGACCTTCCCGGCGAGGTCTTTACACTCGATCATGGGCATTCCTCCGCACCATCAGGCAACAACGTACGCTTAGGGCGTTGACTCCCGAATGCACCGGAGCATATCACACTCATCGTGTGTAGACTCATAGTGGTCAACGGCCAAGCATTAGGGAGTGCCCAAAGCGTCCCCTAAGTCGCTCTTCGGAAAAGCCGTTCGCGCGTTGCGCGAGGAGCGTGGGTACTCGCAGGAAGATTTGGCTGAGCGTGCCGGTCTGCACCGAAACTATGTCGGTGGGGTGGAACGGGGAGAGCGGAATGTAGCGTTGGAAAACATCGTGAAGCTCGCCGGTGCTCTCTCGGTGAGAACCCGCGATCTCTTCGACTCGTTACCCTAGCATCTCCACGCAGTGTATGGCCGCATCGATCTAATTCTGAAGGGCATAATCCACAATTCACCGCACAAAACGCTACGGGCTGCGCGTCAAGGGTAACGACGTGCAAGTGTCGGAGTGGCCGTGCTCTGTCGAGCACAAGGAAGGCTTCTCACTGTCGCTGCGGCTGGGTCTGGGGTATGTGGACGGTGTGCGAAAGCAAAGTGCGGAAGCGATCGTCTCCGCTCGCACTCAAGGCCATTTCCACTCTGGCGATGATCTCGTGCAGAGAGTGCCCAAACCTCCTTCCACAATCCACTTTGATCTGACCCCCGAAGTACCATAAACTTCTCGGATAAATTAGCTGAGCTGCAACGATGGTCAACGCGAACCCCAGCACCCAGACTCGTGTCTCTTCCTCGAACCGCGACAAGGTGCGCGAAGGGCTAGAAAAGCTGCGTGTGCGCCTTCTTGACCTCACCAGCCGCAACAAACTCATAAGCTTTCGCCACGGCGCCTCGACGGTCCGAATCGTGAATGCGGACTTGGATGAGCTGTACAGCCGTTTGACGGTTGGGCAGAAATTGGCCTTTCAGTACGTTCCTGAGCCGACGCGGGAGGAAATTCAAGAACGGGGGGAGAGGCCTAACCCTCGTCACTATGCAGAAGAACTCGGTTGGTCGGTGAGTTTTGATCTTGCGGTCGGTAAAGGCCGGGCAGATGTTCTTTGCGCCCTGCACTACAAAGAGGATTTCGAAACCCTTATTCGGAAAGTCGCAACGACGGCCAAGACAGCCCTCGACGAATCGGGCACAAACCTTCTCCATCTCGTCTTCGGATTTTTAGAATGGCGAGAATCGGACGATTCCACCCAGGTGCGGCACGCTCCGCTCTTGGTAGTGCCGGTTCGACTTCTACTGCCCAAGGCAGCTCAGGCCGACAGGGCGATTCAGATTTACTACGACGATGGGGACGCCCTGATGGCGAACCTGTCTTTGGTGGAGAAGATGAGGCGGGATTTCGGAATCGAAATTCCAACCCTCAGTGAGGGCGAAGCACCAGCTCACTACTACGCTCGCGTGCAGCAGGCTATTGAACACAAACGCGATTGGCGTATTTGCAGGCAGATATCTGTCGGACTCCTTAGTTTCGCGAAGCTCCTCATGTATCTCGATCTCGACATGGAGCGTTGGCCGTCGTTAGGTGAACATGATCGCCTCGTCGAAATGTTCGCTTCTGATCGCACCGAAGGAATGTCTTTTGCAACGGAGTACGAACTCGACGATGAGGTGAAGAGGGTTACCATCCCGAACCTCATCTGTGATGCCGACAGTTCGCAGCACAGCGCACTTGTCGATGCGATACACGGCAAGAACCTAGTGATAGAGGGTCCGCCCGGAACGGGCAAATCTCAGACGATCACGAATCTGATCGCTGCGTTTTTGGCCCAAGGAAAAAGAGTCTTGTTCGTCGCGGAGAAGATGGCCGCGCTCGATGTTGTGAAACGAAGACTCGATCAAGCGCATCTCGGCGACTTTTGCTTAGAACTACATAGCCACAAAACGAACAAAGTCGCGCTGCTGAAATCAATCGAGCGTAGGATCGCCGCTCATCAAAGCTTTAGCCAGCCAAGTATTCTGGCGAGCCGCCAATCCATGCTGGATAGCCATCGGGGCGAGCTGATGCGCTATGTGAAGTTGCTCAATCGGCCTTATGCGGGAATCGCACGAAGCCCCTTCGAGATTATTTGGGCGCGCGACTCTGTCCGGCGGACAATCAGCGATTCAACTATCGAGCCAACAGGCGTCGCCTTCCCGAATAGCGAGTCGTGGACGTCTGTTGAATTCGAACAACGCAGAGATGCGGTCTCCATTTACCAGGCACATATCGAACGTTATATCGCGGCCGGCGGAAGTACCGTAAGGGAGAGTAATCCGTGGGCATGGCTTCCGAACCATGACCTCGACCTGTTCGCTCAAGAAGAGTTGCCGAAGCGTCTGCAGACTCTTCGGGATCTCTGCCAACGGCAGTTGGAGCTTGTGGAATTGTTCGATCGGAAGTTTGGAGGGATCAGCAACCATCCAGAAGCCTGGTTACGAGATCTGACTGGCTGGTACGAGTCGTTGCCCGTCTCTTCGAAAATCACCCACTCATCCATTTTTGGAAATCTCAAGGAACCTTCTTCACGCGATTCAGCCATAGAGTTTTGCGAATCTGTCGAGACATACGTTGCCGCGAAGGCTGCCCTTCCTCAATGCGATCACTTGCTTGATACAGATGCAGTGGAACTTATTGAACTCAACTGCGAGAGAGCGAAGGCTCACGGCTATACGAGCTTCACGCTTACGTCCCTGCGTGCCGTCATCTGCCTTGTGCAGACCGCACGACAACAGAGCATTGTGGCAGAACGAGCCATCGAAGAGTTCTCACAGATGCTCGGTGTTGCCGGCGAATTCTCATTTCAGTGCTTGAGCGATATCGCCCAAGGACGCACATTGATTCTTGAAACCCCGGTTGACGTTCTGCATCTCCGCGGAGCCGCATTCGAGCAAGAGGGCTTACTGCCACGTTTGCGGAAAGCGAAGTCTGAAGCGTCGGAACTGCTTGGTCGATGCAGCCAGCTCGCGTCTACGCTGGACTTTGGAACCTCCCATTCAATGTCAGATCTACAGAGCGCAGCATCCACCCTTGAGTCCACTCCGTGGCTCTTGCGGTGGTTTAGCTCTAGCTATCGAAGGGCGAAAGGGATCTTCCATTCCGTGTCGAGAATTCGCGAAAAATGCAGCAATGACCAAATGTGTGGTGATCTGCGACGTATTGTGGAACTGAGGCGGAGTATAGATGTCTTCTCGGATCGCTACCAAGGATTGGTCTGGGAGGACTATCGCGGAATCCAAACAGATTGGGACGCTCTCATCCGGCTGGCTGAGTGGTACGAAAGCCTTGCTGTTCGTCTGGCAGAGCATTCACGAATTGCGCGGGAGATTCGCCAAAGTCTGCTCACGCTCCCAGCCACACGTCTCAAGAGCGTGATCGCATCCGTGAGCAGCGGCACGGCAGAAGGACCACATCTCGAATCACTTGTTTACTCGCTAGAGAAGCTTCATTCTTTACTGCCATGGATCCACTTCGATCGTCAGTTGACCCCGATCAATGACTTCTTGCAGCAAGCCGACGAATCAGCGACAGTTGGCAAGAGTGTTTTGGAAGCGGTACTAATTCTTGGAGTTCCTGATGCGACCTCAGATAGAGACCTGAGTGTCTGGGTCACCGAAGCACGGCGACTTCGCGAAGTTCGTACTTCACTTCAAATGGTCAATAGACCGGCCGAAGTCCTTGGTGCAGCCTTTCAAGGGTGCGAAACCGACACCTATCAGATTCGTATCGCGGTGGATTTCGTCTCAAAGGTAGATGGAAGTTGTCTGCCCGGAGAATTGAAGGGATGGCTGTTGTGTTCTGCCTATGAAGAACGCGCCGAATTCCTTCGATTCTGGTTGAGAGACTTCGCGGCAAATTTGGATGCCCTGAGGAAGGCGGAACTTTCCGTATCTGAACTTTTGGCCAAAGAGCTGCCGTTCGCCAATCGCACTTCGGAAGAGTCTCTGAAGAAAGCAATTACAGCACTACAGGCGTGTTTGGATGACGCCAAACTACTACCCATGTGGATCGATGTCCGCCATGCTGCAGACCGACTACAGACAGATGGACTGCAGTACCTCGTGGAGTCGATTGGGGCTGGTCGCCTAGAGCCGTCTCATCTCCGCGGTGCATTCGAGTTTCTGTTCTACGACTCCCTGATTCGTCAACTCTTCAATGAGAACCCAGAGTTGTGGAGGATCACAGGCATAAGCCACGAAGAAACCCGCCGCAAGTTCGCCGAGCTTGACAAGGCAGTCATAGAACTCACACAACTGGAAGTTGCTTACAAAGCCAGCAAGACTCCCGTCCTGCGTGGAGAACGCGGCAAGGCAAAAGAAACCACTGAATATGCCCTGCTCCAGCATGAGATAGGAAAGCAGCGCGCTCATATACCAATTCGTCAACTCCTGCTCCGTGCCGGATTATCGGTGCAGGCATTAAAGCCTTGTTTCATGATGAGCCCGCTATCGGTAGCGCAGTTTCTCGAACCGGGTCATCTCAAATTCGACTTGGTCGTCATGGATGAGGCTTCTCAGTTGCGGCCAGAAGACGCTTTGGGTGCAATCGCAAGAGGCGCCCAACTGGTAGTGGTGGGAGATCCGAAACAACTCCCTCCGACCTCCTTCTTTCAACGCACGATTTCGGAAGAAGACGAGCCCGAAGAACAGACGATGGTCGCAGAAAATGACAGCATATTGGATATTTCGCTGGGCCTCTATCAGCCGGTCCGGAGACTCCGGTGGCACTATCGATCACAACATCACAGCCTAATCGCCTATTCAAATGAAGCGTTTTACGACAACGACCTTGTCGTCTTCCCATCGGCCTATCAAGACCATCCCGACCTCGGCGTGAAATTCCAAGGCGTGAACGGTGTCCTTCAAAATCGCGTGAACTCGGTCGAGGCCCAAGAGGTCGTCGAAGGAATTCTGAATCATATTGTGTCGCATCCGACTGAGTCGCTCGGCGTAGTCACGATGAACTTCGATCAACGCGAATTGATTGAAGAGATGCTATATGCGCGCATTGCAAATGATTCGTATGCGAGTAGCTGGATTGAAGAGCGCGAAAGCAGCGCAGAGCCTTTCTTCATCAAAAATCTTGAGAACGTCCAAGGTGATGAGCGAGATGTGATCTTTATATCGGTCACGTACGGCAAGGATGCGCAAGGAAATTTATTCCAGCGTTTCGCCGGCGTCAACACGGCTAGCGGGCATCGTCGCTTGAACGTTATGGTGACCCGCTCCAAGAAACGGACGGTTGTCTTCTCTTCGATTGATGGAGACGACATCAAAGTCACAGGATCGACGCCCTGGGGTGTTCGCGCCCTGAAGGGATATCTGGACTTTGCGAAGAGGGGCATTTCGGCGCAGCCAGAAATCTCGCCGGGTGCTGAGCCATCCAACGAGCACGAAGCGGCGATTGGATACTTCCTCAAGAACCATGGTTACGATGTCGTTCCACAGGTGGGAATCAGCGGATACTTCATCGACCTAGCAGTACGGCATCCTCACAAGCCAGGAGCTTTTCTACTCGGCATCGAATTCGACGGCAAGAGCTATCACTCCGGTCGTTCTGTGCGAGACCGGGACCGGCTCCGTCAGATGACGTTGGAGCGTCAAGGCTGGAAGATCCACCGCATCTGGTCAACTGATTGGTTCAAGAACCGTCTGGCTGAGGAAGAGCGCTTGCTAGGCAGAGTGCGTGATCTTGCTTTGATCCCGTAGCCCTTCCGCCAGTTTCAAGCGGCTTTATCTAAGGTGTCACGCCGCCCTTATGGTGCGTGACGGAAAGCGCTTTTAGCGGCTAGGACAGGATGAGTTAAATTCCCCCCCCCCCCAACGGTTTCCGGGGCATGTCATTCTTAACGAAGCACTTAAGCGGTGGTGGGCAGCATGGAAGACTCTACCTCCGCAAAAACCAAAAAAGTTTGTTTTCCACTTTCCGGTTTTCCCACGGATTGCGATCAAGGCAGTAGGGTTCCGAATCTGGAGACTCAAGGTACCGCAATCGCAAAGGACCAAACATGGCTCGAGCTTTGACGAAGAGGAAAACGGATGGAACGTTGTACGTCCGTCCGACGGCGATCGAACGGCAGATCGACGAAGTCTCGTCGCTCGGCCTCCTGGAGCTGCGGCAACGGCTGATGGTTGCGGATAAGAAGGCAGGCGGATACCTGCAAAGTGAGACCTTGGTGCATCTGATCCGTCTCTCGATTCTCGAAAACCGGCCCGAGGTATCCGGAACGGTTCTCCCATTCCTGTTGGGCCGTTGCGAAAGAAACCTGAACGTCACGGTCAGCGACGATCTTCGGGATGCCACCATGGTGCGGGAGGACATTCTGGGGGAGTTCAGCGAACTGCTGGCACTGGACGTGACCACGGGGTCCGGTGTGCTCGATTATTACGAGGTTCACTTTAACTCTGCCTTCGCCGCACTTCGTGTCAACGTAGTTCGCAAAGCGTTGACGCGCCTCAAGTACGAGAGCGAGCCGGAAAGCTCAGACCTTCCTGACGATGATCTTTTCGGCCAGCCCGACAGCTTGGTGAAAAAGCTGATCGACAACCTCTCGGAGCCGCCGACGCAGGAGTGGAAACTGCGCGGTAAGTTACTTCTGAAGGCGATCAACCAACTGCCAAACAAGGAACGCAAGGCGGTAATGCTCGTCCACTATTACGGGTACCTGCAGGGCTCCGACGATCCGAGCCAGATTACAGCGGCAACTCTCTGCAACTGCACTCCTAAGACCATCTACAACCGACTACAGCGCGCTGAGAAAAAACTCGCAGCTTTCAAGGAGTAACGTATGATCCGCCCCGCCGAAGTGCCCCAAAGAAGCTTCGAAGACGCTCTTTATCTCCTATCGATTGAGAAAAACATGCCCGATGCAGCTCTCCTCGACGAAGTGATTCGTGCGTGCCCGGAGTTCTCGGAGGAGCTGACGGACTTTGCCATCGACCTTGCGATCGATCGTTGCAGCAACCAGATCCGGGACGAGGAAGCCGTTCCGAGTATGGTAGCGCTCGAAAACGTGAGCCCCGCCGTGAGCCGGGCGCTGAGCCGTTTCCAGAACTGCCTCCACTCGGTGCAAAGTACAGAAGTCTCGGGTTCCGTCATAAAAACACTGCACGCTGTGAGCCTGTCGCGTGAGGCCGTCAACCCTTTTGCGCATTTAAGCCGGGGACAGTATCGGGATATCGCCAAGAACTTGGACGTCAACACAGTGTTTCTCTCGAAGTTCCGCGACCGGCAGATTGTCCCAACAAGTATTCCGGTTGCCTTCCAACGAAGGTTGGCCTCAGAGGTCGATGTCCCGATTGAGCTACTTGCCGCTCATCTCGCCGCAGCGCAAGGGGCACCGCACGGACAGCTCTATAAAGCGGACAAAAAGCCCTCGAATCAAGCGCAACAAAGCTTCGAGGAAGCGGTGCGAGGATCGGGATTAGATCCGGAGCAACAGAAAGCGTTATTGGAGCTTTGATTCTTCATGGACTCGTTCGATCAGGTTCGATTAAAGGCATCGCTTCGCAGCCATTCGGTCGTTCAAGAGGGGTGCGATCCTCTCCAGCCGCTTGCGGTCGTCGAGGCTGCCGCGAAGTCCCTCGAACTCGACCTGATCGAATTACCTTCTGGTGATCCGGGACTCAAGGGAGCGAGAGCGCTCTACGACGATCAGAGTGGTGCGATCTGCTACGAACAGACTTCTACGGCGGCGGATCGGGCGCTGCTCATCGCGCACGAACTGGGCCATGCCGAGCTCCATGCAGGGTCATCCACCTGTGAAACTTCAGAGATCGATCCCAGTCAGACCAGCCAAAATAGCCCCACCGGGATTCAACGAGTCGAAGACTACGGAGCCAAGGAACGGAGGGAGCTGCAGGCCAACGTCTACGCGCGCGAGTTGCTCCTGCCCCGACCAATGGTCGCCGATCTTTATCTTGCCAAGGGGCGCAACAGTCAGGAGATTGCGGAGCAGACGGGGCTGCCGCTGGCGCTGGTACGTCAGCAACTCGTCGACGCGCTCCTCCTTCCGCGGCCTCAGGCGGAACCCACTCGAACCGAACCCGTAGCCGTCCCCGCAACGCCAGACCCATCGCAGATCCGTGCGGTGTCGCATCGTGGCTCCGCCTATCAACTCCAGGCGGGACCGGGTACCGGAAAGACGAAGACGCTAGTTGCTCGGGTGCGTTCGCTGATCGAGGAAGGCATCGATCCGGCGGGGATTCTCGTTCTGACCTTTTCGAACCGCGCCGCCGGCGAACTCTACGATCGGCTGTCGCAATCGGTTCCAGCGGTCGTCGACAGGATCTGGATCGGAACGTTTCATAGCTTTGGCCTCGATCTGATTCGCCGGTTTCACGATAAGCTCCTGCTCTCGCACGATCCTGCGCTCTTCGACCGCAGCGATGCTATTGCCGTGCTTGAAGAACAGCTGCCGACGCTGCCCCTCAAGCACTATCGCAACCTATGGGACCCCTCGATGGTGTTGCGCGACATTGTCTCGGCGATCTCCCGCGCCAAGGACGAACTGGTGGATGCAACGCGATATCGAATGCTCGCCGTCACCACGCACGAGACGGCGGCAATCGAGGAGGAGATCAAGGCTGCGGAAAAGTGTCTGGAGATCGCGGACGTCTATGACCGTTACGAGGAGGCCAAGCGCAAACACGGAGGCGTGGACTTTGGCGATCTCATCCTGCTCCCAACACGGCTGCTTGAAACCGACGAAGCCGTGCGTCTCAGCGTGCGATTACGTCACCGTCACGTTCTGGTGGACGAATATCAAGATGTGAATCGAGCCAGCGCCCGTTTGCTTCAGCTCTTGGCAGGAGCGGGAGAAAGGCTTTGGGTCGTTGGGGACGCCCGCCAGTCTATCTATCGCTTTCGCGGCGCTTCGAGCCTCAACATGGGGCATTTTGCAATTGATTATCTGGGAGCGACTATTGATCGGCTGGAGAGGAACTACCGCTCCGTCGATCAGGTGGTGGAGACCTTCACGGAATTTTCGGAAAAGATGCTTGCGTCCCAGGGCATGCTGCGCCTGGAGTTGACCTCAACCCGAGGGGCCGGCCCATACGCACCGGAGATACGGTCATTCGAGACTCTGGACGATGAGATCGGCGGCATCGCCGCGAGTGTCAAGGAGATCGAAGCCACGGGCATTCGCCTGCGCGATCAGGCCGTCCTCTGTCGCACCAACGCACGCCTGAACGAGATCGCGCAGGGGTTGGAGAGCCGGGGTATCCCGGTGCTTCATCTTGGCAGCTTGTTTGAACGAGACGAGGTCAGAGACTTGCTGGCTGTGCTCGCCTTCGTCGGAGAAAGCTCCGGGGATGCGCTCGTTCGGCTCGCGGCGATGGAGCGATATGCGATCTCCCTCCAGGATGTCTATCGCGTGTTAGGTCACTTTCGCCGAGTGGGCTCTCGTGCGGATTGGAACCTTGCCACTCCGATCGAGGGGGTCAGTCCGGAGGGATCGATTGCGTTGGCACGCCTGTGGGACGATGTCGGCGCCTTCAGCGCGAACACGCAACCGTGGGAGATTGCGCTTACCTACCTCCTTGACAAGACCGATGAAGTCCGGCGCTTCGCCCAGGACAGCTCCGTATCCAGCCGGATGAAGGCCGTCGCCCTCTGGCAGTTCCTGAACTTCCTGCGCAAGCCAAGTCCGACGCGGCACGGATCGCCAATTATGCGGTTGCTCGATCACGTGCGACAACTTGTCCTGTTGGCAGAAGAGCGTGACCTGCGCCAGGTTCCGGCAGCGGCTCTGGGGCTCAATGCGGTCCGGCTGATGACCGTGCACGGCAGCAAAGGGCTGGAGTTCGAAGCGGTCCACATTCCTGGGCTGACGGTCGCCGGGTTTCCGAGCTCGAACCGTGGGGAGCGTTGTCCTTGCCCGACCGGGATGATTGAAGACGGTGGGAAGTCCCAAGACACCCAAGCGGAAGAGGAGGAGTGCCTGTTTTTTGTCGCTCTTTCCCGCGCAAGGGACCGGCTCCTCATCTCTCACGCCATGAAGCAACCCAATGGGAAAGTACGCAATGCCTCTCCCTATCTCGCACGGCTTCCCAGGGTGGGCCGCAGAGACGTGACGATGACACGGGCGTTGCGATCGACGGCTTCGCAAAGCTCATCGTATCTTGTCTCCCTCTCGTTGCCCTCCGACTGGCTGCTGACGGACAGCAAGCTGATGACCTTTGAGAAGTGTCCCCGTCGATTCTTCTATACGCATGTCCTGGGTCTCCGAAGCGCTCGCAAGGTAACTGCCTTCTCGCGCACGCACGATTGCCTCTATGAACTGATCCGCCGTGCCCACGCCAAGCGCCTCGCCGGCACAGCGACTCAGGTTGAGATTCAAGGAGAGTTCGAAGCCATCTGGACGGAGAGCGGTCCCACCGGGCACGCGTACGAGAAGGAATATCGAGCTCTTGCGGAGCGGCTGGCAGAGGCCCTGCTGGCAGTGGGCGCAGACCGTGCCTTTCATGCGGTAAGCCCGCTCCCCGTGGATCTGCCCACGGGCCGCATCTGGGTGGAACCGAGTGATGTCTCGCGGCTGGCGGATGGCAGGACCAGCATCCGCCGGGTGCGGACTGGTCATCGGCGGAGTACGGAGTACGACCGTCTCGAGTACACGCTCTACCTCATGGCTGCGCAGACGAGCTTCGGAGACAAGGGCCTCGTGCATGCGCTTCATCTCTCCGATGAGGTGGAGGAGATAGTCAGCGTGACGCAGGCCAAGCTCAACGGCAGGATGAAGAAGAGCGAGGAGATGTTGGCCAGCATCGTAGGCGGCGAGTTTCCCCCAGAGGTCGACGCAGTCACCTGCCCGCGGTGCCCACACTTCTTTATCTGCGCCGCCACTCCCAGCGGTCCGCTGGTGGTTCTCTCCGCGCAGAATTAATCCCGCCGGTGCTTTCCGGTTTGTGCTCCCACTCGCGATCAAGAGAGTGAAGGGACGATGCAGGCAATCCCGCCTAGCACCTCGACCCCTAAGGAGTACTAACCATGGCAATGATTGATGTCTTCTATCAGGGCGAGCAGCTAGGAGAGGTCCAGCATCTGGCGCTCGAAGGTAGTTCCACGTTTGGTGTGCTGCAGGCGGCCGTCCGCGAAAAGCACGGTATCGTCTACGAAACCTTTCTCTTTCTCGAAAACGGCGAAGAGGTCATCGAGGAGCTGGTCTGCATCGCGGACCATGCCCGCGGTGGCAATCTCAAGGTCCATGTACACCGTTGCCGCCACGTTGAGGTTACGGTTGGCTTCAACGGCCGCGTGGTGGAGCACCGCTTCTCTCCTGCCGCCACGGTGGCGAAGATTAAGCGGTGGGCCGCAGAAGAGAAGTTCGGCATGACCCCGGAAGAAGCAGGCGAACATGTCTTGCAGATCGCCGGGACGCATGATCGCCCTGCACCTGGAACCCATGTAGGGGCCCTCACCGATGGGCGGGTCTGCGGGGTTGCGTTCGACCTGGTCCCGGACGAACGGGTCAACGGAGCGAGCGAGGCAGGCGCATGATCGGCCCCGACCAACGTGCGTTCGAGGCGGACATAGCGAAAGCCGTGTTCCGCCTCGGCGTGGCCGAAGGCCGGTGGCGATGGATCTCGACGGCGTGGCCCCTTGTCTTCCTGGAGGTGGCGGCACGAGACGGTCTCTGGCACACGCTCCGCTTCAACTGCTCCGGGTACCCTCAGATCGCTCCGACGGCTGGTCCTTGGGACATGGCGAGCAATGCGATCCTGCCGTTCGACCGCTGGCCACGCGGCAACGGAGGACGGGTCACAGCGGTCTTCCGCACCGACTGGAAGAACGGAACAGCGCTATATCTGCCGTGTGATCGAGAGAGTATTGCCGGTCATGACAACTGGCGAGTGCAGATGCCGTCGAAAATCTGGCGCCCAGAGGATGGGCTCGTTCAATATCTGGAGCTTGTGCATGAACTTCTCAATAGCCGCGACTATGTACCGCCTGTTCGCACCACGGCATAAGATCTCTTGTTCGTGGTCGCTATGGCGACGCCTCTGCAAGGACTTGCGCCTTCGCGGTCAGAACCGCACGCGAGAGAGCGGAGCCTTCCTTTTAGGCAACGTCGTGGAGGGCCGGAGGCGGATTGTCGACTACGTCTTGTACGACGATCTGGATCCGCACTGCCTCGACACGGGAATCGTTCGGTTCGATGGCCGCTACTTTAGCGAGCTATGGTTTCACTGCCGAACGCACAACGTGACGGTGGTAGCCGATATACACGTCCATCCTGGCAGCGCAAACCAAAGCGGATCGGATAAGGCAAACCCCATGATCTCAATGAAGGGTCATGTTGCTTTCATCTTGCCCAACTTCGCAGCGAAGCCGCATTCCCGTCGCAACCTCGGTATCTATCTGTACGAGGGAGCCAAGCAATGGACCACCATCCCAGGAGCGCAACGCAATGCTTTCTTCCAAATCGGACTCTGAAGCACAACGGCGAGAACGGACAAGCCCAGACGGGTTGCATCGTCTCGTGAAGCAGCTGATGGACAACGGCACCGCGGCCACGGTGGCGGAAGCTGAGGCAATCTTCCACGGATACAAGCTGGTGATCGGCTACGAGCCGGACGATATGGACGAAGCCGGTCAGCAATCGATCTTGCTTACGTGCGTGGCTTTGGCGAAGCGTGTGTTTTTGGGCGGCGTCACGGTGGTCGGAAATCTCTCCGCAGTCCAGAAGACTCCTCTTCCACTCAGCCGCACTCTCCGGGATGCCGTTTTATCTCTTGGCGCTGCGGTCGAGCCCGAAGACCGGTCCGGTTCATTGCGAATCCTGATCGGTCGAGCACCCGCTCCCACGAGTGGATTTGCGGTTCGCGCAGTGGCGTCAGGCTGGCGTGGAGGAATTGTCCCAAGCAACAGCCCTCATGTGCTGCGCGGTTCGAGCCCAATTCCGCCCGCAGCCATGCTGGCTGCCGCACTTGCCGTGAATGAAGCATTTCTCCATGTCAACGGAACCGCACCCGTAGCCGGTCGACGATCGCTCGGTCTGTCCTTGTGGAATCTCGAAGCTGAGACAGATTGGCTTGTTGACGATCCTTCTGAGCCTCCATTGACCTACCTTCCATCCTCAGTCTGGTTGATCGGACTTGGACACCTTGGACAGGCGTACCTTTGGGGTCTTGGATTGCTGCCGTATGCAGACGCGCAAACCCTCAAACTGGTTTTGCAGGACACGGATGGAGTCACTCCCTCAACGGAGAGCACATCGATTCTCACCGACACCTCGATGGTCGGACAGAGGAAGACCCGGGTGCTGGCGTCCTGGGCAGAGCGCCGCGGCTTCCAGACTGAAATACAGGAACGGTTGTTCGGGGCGTGGATAAAAAGACAAAATTTCGAGCCAACGGTCGCGCTCTGCGGTATCGACAACGCGCTCGGTCGCAGAGCTCTGGATCAGGCGGGTTTCGATCTCGTCCTGGAGGCTGGCTTAGGCCGGGGACACCGAGACTTCCGAACCATGCGCATTCATTCTTTTCCCGGGAGCCGTTCGAGCGAAGAGATCTGGACACGGACCGACGCAGTTCGCGAGGACACAACGCAGCAAGCGGCGTATGGGGATTTACTGAAGAAGGGCGCCTTGGATCAGTGCGGGATCACGCTGCTGGCGGGGAAAGCCGTCGGTGCACCATTCGTGGGCGCTACTGCGGCAGCACTCGTGTTGTCTGAGCTACTTCGGGTACTTCACGGAGGGATTTTGAACCAACTGATCGATGTCGACTTGTTGAGCTTGGAGCACCGGGCCGTAGTGCCGAATAGAATCTCCTTTCATGAGCGCAACCTAGGATTCGCAACGGCGCGTAGGCCTTCTGGCTATCAGAGTTAACGCTTGCGCTGTGGCGGGCATGATCGCAAGTACTGACCGCTGAGAGGATCAACGTCCTCTGCTGAAAGCTTCGACGGCAATCTCCGGTACAGGGACAGAGATGTGGGGAGCTATTTCCGGCTGCACTCCGGGAGCGGGAACTTCAAGTCCAGGCATGGTCTTTTCCTGAGCCATGCGTTGGTTGTCCGATGTATAAAGGGTGAGGTCGCGGGTTTGTCCGGAGAGCCGTGCCAAGCCCTCCTGCATCTGCGCGAGTTGTGCCGCGTCGCCGCTGACGATGACACGCTCGATGCCACGCTGCGGCACGCGATCGGAAGTATAGCCGTAATCGATATGACAGGCCTGCTCTTCGGAGAGCGCCACAGACTTGCCTTGGTCACTGCGAACAGTCAAGGAATGATCCTCTCCGATGCGTTCGACGGTGGCGAAGACGCCTTTGCGGATGCCAAACTCTTGCGCCGTCGCGGTGAAGCGGATGCGCTCACCTTCGGAGATGTCGCGTGTCTCTTCCCGGAAGACATGCGCATGGTTGGTCAGACCTCTCACCAAAGCCGGGTTGTAGCTGGCTTCGTTTCCATCCAGAGAGCCCACGGTGAGCCGGTTGGCTTTCGCATCAACGGAGAGTACAGTGACGGCACTGTTGTCCGCGATGCCGAGTTCGGCATTGCCTACCTTGTAATGAATCTGGTCCCCAGCCGCATAGTTGGCCGCAAGACGAGGATTGCCAAAGCGCTGTTCGACCCGCGCGGGAAGCTGATGGCTTTCTGTGGAGAGCCGCCCCTGCTGGCGCAGCTCATCACGAATGAGTTGTGTCAGTTCCTTCCGTTCAGTGGCATCCGGCGCGACAACCACGACGCTATCCTGCTGCGAAGCATAAGCCAGTGCGACAGCGGCTAAGCGATGTTCTGAGCTGGCATACTCATGAACGCGTCCATTCTGTTGGAGGATGCTAGTGGCCATTGCAGGAGCGTTCTCGCGGAAAGCAGAGACGGCACGTTCGACCTCGCTTCTCTTCGAGTGGTCTGAGAGGTCGATGGCTGCCGTTTTTGAGATATCAGTGGCGAGACGTTTGCCTAGACGCGCGGCGTCGTTGGTATAGATCTGGGCGTCGTGCGAGGCACGTGAGATCGCGACATATGCCAGCCGCGTGTTCACCAAACCGCGCGGCGCTTCGGTATCGAAGTGAGCCAGCACACGCTCCGATGTGAGTCCCTGAGAGCTATGCGATGTCACAGCATAGCCATGATCGAGCTGGCGAACCTGCTCTGTGTCAAAGGTGAGCGTGCGCTTTTCCTTGCCATCTATCCGCACCGTCATCTTTCCTTCGTCGATACGTTCGATGGTGGCAAGATCGCGGTTGGCGACCTTCGACTCTTTCAGCGGAGCGGTGAACTGGATGCGATCGCCCGTCGCGAATTCGCGGTCCTGCTCGCGGAAGATGTTGACACCACGCAAGCGGCGAGGATCGTAGGCTACAACGTCTCCATTTGCCCGCTCGACCGTCAACAGGTTTGCCTTAGAATCGACAGCCCTAACCGTAGTGAAGCTGCCGCGCTTGATGCCAAGTTCCTTGCTGCCAGTGTTGTACTGAACAACGTCGCCGACGCTGTACCGCGCCGCCCAGGTACGGTCGGCTCCCGTCATATCGGAACGATGGGACAGCGTGCGAAAGACCTTCCCGTCGTCTTTCAACTTGCCCGTCTGCAACAACTCGGCCCGGATAGCCTCGTTGATCTCCTGACGGCTTTTGTTGTCGGGTGAGACGACGAGTGTGTTCTCCGGTCTGGCCGCATAATCCTTGGCGATAGCGGCGATGCGGTCACGCCGATCCGGCATCTCGGTGATGCGGCCCTGCTCCTGAAGCAGGGTAATGCCTTGCTCGGTTTCACTCTTCGCAAGATGCTCGACGGCTTTCAAGAGCGCAGGATCTTTCTGGCGCATAATGCGGTCAAGCTGGGCAGTCCGCATCCCGGCCTCCTGCATCTGCTGGAACGGGCGACCGGCGTCCACGCCCTGGTGTTGTGCGGTGTCGCCGATGACCAGCACGCGATCCTGCGGCTGCAATTTGTGCAGGAAGTCGCGCATCTGTTTGGTGCTGGCAAGGCTCGATTCGTCGAGCATGTACAGGTGACGCGGCTGCTGCTCATGGGATACGTCCGCCTTCCGGGCAAGGAAGCTCTGCAAGGTGGAGGCTTCAATTCCGGCCTCGCGAAGTTGTGCCGCTGCGCGCGACGTTGGCGCGAATCCTTCTACCGCGTACCCACTTTTCTCCGCACCCTCACGGATGGATGAGAGCACTGAGGTCTTGCCTGAGCCTGCGCGCCCCTCCAAGCCATGGATACGATCGGGCGAGTTCAAAACCTCTTCGATGACTCGCTTCTGGGAGTCATTCAGGAAGTCGCGCGACTGTGCCTGACGCTGTGCGTCTTCGGCACTCATGATCGGCTGGACGGTGTTCTTGGCGGCGCGAACGTAGTCGATGTTAGAGCGTTCAGCGGCGATCGTTTCTGGCGTGGTGAAGCGGGGGCTGGAGGCATGTTTGTGGGCTTCCACCGAGAGGAAGTCGCCGCGATGCTGCCGCGCTTCGAACTCGGCGCGGACCTGGGGATAGGTGGTGTTACCCATGCCGCGGCGCAAGGCATCACGCAGCAAAAGGCGCTCGTCCAGCACAGCCTCGCGCTCATACAAGCTGCTGCGAACATAGGTGACGGCCTCTCGCGCATGAGCGACACGGTCGGGGTTGTGGCTCATCGTCTGCGCCCGTTCACGTGCTTCAGCCACGATGCGCTGTGGTTGGTTGCCGTACTCGGCGGCAAGCTCCCGATGCGCCGCCAGGACCTCGGCAGGTGTCATCGTGTGCTTCTTCTCGCGAGTGGAACGCGCCGCGATCTCCGCCGCCTCTGGCCCCGATACGCCACGCTTTTCCATCTCTTCCTTGATCCTCTCGCGGCGCAGGCTGGAGGCTTTCAGGTAATCGGCGGAATAGGACTTGATTTCGGGAGCACCGCTCTCACCGGGCTCGATCTCATATCCCAGCGAACGCAGCCGGTACATCAACTCCGATTGGTAGACTGCCGTGACGAAGTTCTGGCTTTCAAAGAACGGCTGCTCCTGCAAGGCCCGCGTTGCCCCGTCTGCTCGTTGGGTCACATTGAAGATGACGGCATGGGTATGAAGCTGCGGAGCAGCGTAGCCATCGACTGGACGGGCGGTGTCATGCTCGAACTTCGCGGCCAGGAATCTGCCCGTCTGTTCGGCTGGTTTATTCCCGCCTAGACGTGCGTGCGTGTACTTCTCCAACTCATCCAATGCCACGGTGACCGCCGCACGATGGGCTTCGCGGATACGGTCATCGCCGCCCACTAACGCGGTCAACGAGACAGACTTCGTCGGCGCAAACATCGCATCCCAGCCGGCACGGTGAGCCACGGCCTTCGTTGTAGACCCATCGGGATTCGTGTATTCCGTAGCAATCCGATGACGCACCATCTGCTCGCCAGTCACCGGATGCTGGCCTTCCGTGAGGCGGGAGAACTCCAGTGCGGAGACCTCACCGGAGACGCCCATGGACTCGGCGAGCTTACCCTGCCATTCGCCTTTCACCTGATCGCCCTGAGCGTAGTAGCTCTGGGTCGGCGAGGTGTAATCGAGCTTGTGATACGTCTGCGCCTGCGCGGCGTTCAACGGCTTGGAGATGTCGAGCATGGCCTACGTCTCCCGGATTAGATCGGGGCCTAATGCCTGTTCTTCTTCCAGCTCATCATTCTCTGAAGGCGTAGGTATTAGCTCTTGTGCCTGCTGCACGGCGGCGGGCGTAGGCCACGCTATCGGGACACGCTCTTTGTCGTGCGGTCCGTCGCTCTCGGTCGCCGGAGGCGTGTCTTCCTGCTCCGGCGATTCGTGCTCGGAGATGGACGGTGATTGATTTTGCTCCAACGTATCCGGGTTAAAGCGGAGTCCGCCTGCGGTCTTCCGTGCCAGGAAACCGGGTGTCGGTGTGGGCAGGTCCATGTAGTCGAAAGCGAACCGCGCCACGCTGTTGCCCAGTTTGAGATAGGCATGTCTATCATCGAGGCCGGATATCTCCGAACCCATGACCAACGGTTCGATCTGACGCTCGACGGTGAAGTTGTGGCCGGAGCGCGTGCCGTCGAACTTCGTCTCCTTGAGCCGCTCAATCTCGACCTTGCCAATGGCTTCTGATATCCACTCCGCGGCCTTCGGCTCTGCGGTTTTCATGAAGATCTTCGTAGCAGGCTGGGACAGCATCACCTCAGCAAGGTGACCGTAGATAACTTCAAGCTGTGCCTTACCCTGGAAGCCAAGGATCAGCGGATTCTTGGATTTCCTGTTCTCCGTGATGGCGGTATGAAGCTGGGGCAACCGCTGCAAGCTGGCCAGCTCATCAATGACAAACCATACCGGCTTCTGATCGGGTTGCGGTGCTGTCAGCAGCCGCATTACGAGCAAGTCAATCCAAAGCGAATGCAAGGGACGCAGGGTGTCTCGTTCCGGCGGACGCGAGGTGATGAAGATCCATCCTTGACGTGTCTTCGACCAGGTACGCGCGTTCCAGACGGCGCGTTTTTCGTCACGCTCCGGCAGCATACGAAACGACTTTGCGACCAATCCAAGCGAAGACAGAACACCCGCTCGCTGAGGTCCTGCCTTCCTGTCGATGTAGAAGGCCATCTCTGTCCCATCCACCATCTTCATTAGCTCGGTGTCGCTCGACATCCACGCGGCAAGCTGGTGCGGTGTAGGGCCACGCTTCAAGAGATGAGCGAAGATCTGCGCAGGCGTTTCGTGGAAGAACTCATCGACCTTATCGGTCTTCGGTGCATACAGAGACGTGGCGATTGCGTAGGCTTCATCTTCCGACTCCAGCTCTTGTGCCGGCCCCCAATAAGGGCATCGGGCATCGAGCGGATTGAGAACGATATCTCCGCGCTTGGCATCGTAGAACCGTTGTATGTATTCGCAGGCCGGGTCATAGACAATGGCCGAATCTCCCCGGCCTCTAATCTGGCGAAGGCATTGCATGATGAGTTGCGTCTTGCCAACTCCTGTATCGCCCATGAGCTGGAGATGCTGCGCTTCCTTATGAAGTGGAATCCGCATCATGCGACCGGATTCCGTGGTCTTGAAACCCAAGCCATCGCCCTTCTGCGCATTATTGAACTCGGTCGGATCGAGCATGCGAGGACCGCGAAGGACGCGGCCATACTTCATCTCTTTAAAGCGCCGAATGTCTCTCGGAACCGCCAATGCAAGCAACAATGCGAGGCAAAGCCCGCCTTCCAAGAAGTTCACGACGAACATTTGCCATGGGCTCTTGCGATCAAAAATGACGTCACGCAGCCAGCGATACATCGAAGCGTCCGCCAACTTCGCGACGGGGCCACGGAAGGGGAAACGATAGCCCTGCGCCTGAGCAAGTGCCGCCAGTGCGAACGGCATCTGCTTGCCATCAGGCAACCTCATCTCTCCTTCGGCAAAGTCGATGGGCAGAGCAAGACGAGGCTTGGCTTCCAAACCGCCGAGGTACAGAAGCCGATAGCTCCCATGCGCATGGAAAGTGCTACCAACAGCCGCGCGGACATAGTCGGTCATGTATGCCTTCTGCAGTGGCGGAAACTGAACCGCATACCGCTCCCAGGCAAAGAACAGCGTCAGCAGGAACGCTCCCGCAATGGCGCAATAGCTCATCAGCGGAACGTGTAGCGGCCAGATGATCGTCTCTTTTCTACCCCACTGTGTTGCCATCGGAGGTCTCCTTTCCGGCTTGCTGGGTGTACTGCTGCATGACCTCCTGCGCGGCCTTGTGCTTCTCCTTCCGCACCATCGTCATGGCCTCGGTGATCCACGCGGCGGAGACCTTCTCACCAAGTGCGAGCGGCTTGAGAAGGTTCACAAGCAGCATCCGCGTGGCGATCAGTTCGGTGAAGACTGCATCACCAGAACCGCGGCGGGCCTCTCGTAGGAGTGTGTCCCGCGACCATTCGCTGAGTGATTGTCCGCAACGCCGAGCGGCCTCCTGTAGTTCCTGTTGCTCTGCCTGGGTAACACGCGCGTTCGCCATTCGGTCGCGCCCTGCGCGTCCGATAGACCGAGCAAGCCTGCTCTCGATAGGCGCGAAGGTTCCCTGAAGCGCATTCATAGGTCCTCCTCAATGTGCGTAAACAATAGTTTTCGGAAGGAACACAGTTGTTTACGCATCGGAGCTAAGCTCCTCAAAAACAAGCGCGTAAACGGTTGTTTTCGTACTTCCTCAAAACACGCCCATCAGAGGGATGGAGTGTCAATCTTCTTCCGGTGCGCAGCACCGCTGTGGCCTTGCCACAGATGTAGGAGCGGGATCATGCCTTCGATCCCGCCGCAGTTGCAGGTGCTTGTGGTGTCGATGCTGCAGAGGTTACGGGCTTCTTTGCGCCCGGCTCCGCAGCATCGGTGCCGTTACCGCGACGAACACGAAGTGTCGGGGTGATCCGCTGTGCTTCCGGAGTACGAAGGAACTCCTGGAACTCGCGATCTTTGGAGAAAACATAGGCGAGTGCCTGTTCGACAACATCGTTCGCGGAAGCCTTGATGAATGCCGCGTACTGATCGACCTGCGTTGCTGTCGAATCGGTAAGCCGAATGGAAGCGCTGAGGTGTTTGGTTTGGACGACTTCAAGTAGTGGCATTTCGTTCTCCTTTGGTAATGGGTTTAGGCAATCTTTAGGCGTGCGACTATGCGTTGTGCCTTGGTCGCAATTTCCCACGCACGAGCGCAGCAAAGTGCAGCGGGAAGCTCTGCTTCACAGCGAACTTTCAGCATCGTGATGACATCCTCGATCGGCGCTCCGTCGAGCAGCCATTGACGAGCTGAAGCGACGTCAATCGTCCGTTGCACGTAGTACAGCGGATTGGGCTTGTCAGAGCGGCGCGACGCCAGCTCCTGCGTCAGCTTGCCGGCGTCTTTGCCTTGGGCGAGCTGAAAGCAAGCCCAGGCCCAATCCTGTTCGGAATGGGTGTCTTTATGGCCGGAGGACAACCGTGCGTTCCCGCAAAGCGGGAGCATGGCGAAAGCCGGAGCGTCCGGCAACCGAAAGTCCGTAGGGCTGTAGGTGGCGTCGGACGGGTATTCGACCGCGACGGAGTAAGCGGGAGAATACTTCCGGTTCAGAAAACCGGGAATGCGAAGCACCCGGTTGCAGTCGGTGCAAGCGGGATCGCCGCCGAAGGCGAATGCGAGCCGCTTGAGAGTCTCTTCCTGCTGAGCAAAGTCGAAGCCTGCCACCCGCCAGAGCACCTGGTACTTACCCGGCGACGTGGAGAGGATGGCGACCGGAACGGGCAGGCCATCCGGTGCCTGGAGCGCGGCGAGACGGGCATCGCCATCCTCATCAATGTCCAAGTACAAATGCCGGACTGAAGCGATGCTTTCCTTGGTGCGTTTCCGGCTGCCACCGCGTAGCGGATTGGCAGCCACATAGATGTTCGCGCCGTGATGATTTTCATGCGCGAGCCAGCCGAGGTAACGAGGCGCGAGCGTCTGTTCTAAGGTAACGATGCGTTGCTGCGTTTTCGCGGGGCTCTCCGTGCGCAGCAGGAGAGCAATCGTCGAGCCATGAGCGAAGCTCCGAGTGAGAAAGTCTTTGGCAACTTCATTCATCGAACCACCTCCATTCGCTTTTCATTGCGAGGCCATGTCAGGGGTTTAGCAGTCGAAGAAGTCCGGCTCGATGCCGGACTCTTCGGTGAAAGGAAGGGGCCTATGCGGCCACTTCCTCCTCGGTGAGCTCTTCGTCGTCTTCCACGGCCGCCTTGGCGGCGCGATCCAGCTTGAGAATCGAGCTCACTCGAACCTCCCAAACCGTCTGCTCCGAATCGGTCTTGGTGCTGGTGTACTTGCGGCTGCGGTACTCGCCCTCGATCAGGATGTGAGCGCCCTTGGTCAGCTTGGCGGCGAACTCTCCGAGCTTGCCGAAAACGATGCAGCGGTGCCAGTCGGTGTGCTCGATGTACTTGCCGTCCTTCTTGTAGGAGGACTTGGTTGCGAGGGAGAGAACGGTGAGGCTGCGGTCGTCGTTGGTGCGAACTTCTGCGTCGCTGCCTAGGAAACCGATGAGGGTGACTTTGTTGGTGTACATGGTGGTGATCTCCGTTTCGTTGTATTTCCCGTATCCTGCTCGGGTCACCCTTCGCGAAGCGAGCGAGTGGGCCCGGCTCCCAAGTGCCAAGGAGTGCTTTCTTGGTGGGACCCGGAAAAAGTTTGTGCGGCGTTCGTTGCCGCGGCATTCAAACTTTTTCTGGGAGGAACCGAGACCCCGAAGGGACGCTGTAAGCGAAGCAGAACGACGCCGTGCCGCAGGGCGCCGGTATGGCCCCGAAGCGTGAACCCGAAGCAGAGGACGGGATACGCACGGAAGGCACCCATATTCACCGAAGTCACCCCTACCATCCCTGCGACGGAATGCTCCACCTACCGCAGCCGCGTGTGGCCCTACAATGTCCGGGGGGAAGGACGGCTTCGAGCACACCGATTGGCCCGCGTACCACAGCATCTCGGCAGGCGGGATTGCCAAGCTAGTCGCTTCTTGAGACAAGTTGGGCTGTGCAGCCGCAAGAGCCGCATGAAAGACCATCGGAGTGACCTCGGTTCGGGTTGGGATTCTTAGGTGGAAGCCTGCGCGTCAGGCATCGGAAGCACGATAGACCTCCTCCGTCTGGAAGCATTGCTCCGCATGACTGTATCCAGAGACCGTAATCAGTTCCCGGATGCGTCGGCGGCCTGTGACATCGCGTTCGCAGTGCAACACAAAGTCCACGGCTTTGCCGGTCTGCGACCGGACAAATGCCTGATCCAAATTCGTTCTGGCACTCAGGGCCATGTCCGCGAGTCTGTCGAGCGCATCAAGAGCCGAATCCGCGTGCAACGTCGAGAGTGTTCCGCCGTGCCCGGTGTTCATGGCCTGCAGCAAGTCGTAGCCGCATTCGTCGCGAATCTCGCCCATGATGATCCGGTCGGGACGATGGCGCAGAGCCGCCGCAACAAGCTGGCTTGGCGTGACCGCTACCTGACCGGGGATCGCCGCAACAGCCTCCCACCGAACCGCGTTGGGATGAGCCACCTTCAACTCAGCAGGTTGCTCGATCACGACGAGCCGTTCGCACAGCGGAACATGATCCAAGAGCGCCTTCATCAACGTGGACTTACCCGACCCCGTTCCGCCGCTGATGATGCCGTTCTTACGCTTAAGAATCAGGTTGACGACATCATCGCGAACAATGGCCGGAAAGCTGCCCGCAGCTACCAGCTCATCGCTGGTGAACCAGCGATTGAATTTGCGGACGGTCAGCGTCGGCCCGTTGATCGATGAAGGAGAGCCGACGACCGCCACACGCGACCCGTCTGGCATACGGGTATTCAGGATGGGATTCTGTTGCGTGAGGTCCTGCCCCAGGATGCGAGCAACGCGCTCAATTGCGGCCTGTAGCCGATCATTCGTGTAGGGCGTGGAGAGCGGAATATGCTCGACCACGCCGCCTTTATCGGCGAACACTCCCGTCGTTCCGTTAATCATCAAGTCCGAGATGGACGGGTCCACGAGGAGCGCCCGCAACTCCTCGGGAAAGAACGGGAGTATCAGCTCGAAGCTCATCGCGTTGCTCCGGTGACGGGCTGGGCGATGGCGTTGGGGCTTGCGCTTGCAGTACCAGGCGCAACGATGTCCACCGAGACGCGGTTCTCGTGGAACTCGGTGATCGTCAGGCCCAACGGGTTGATGAACTCATACTGCGGGTAAATCTTCGCCTGATCGCTGACCTGCATCGGGTTGAGGTAGTAGGTGACAGAAGCAAGCCAGTGCTCCGTACGGGGCTCGTGTGAGTGCTCTTCGGAGAAGATCTTGTCGAAGGTCACCAGCGCCGTTCCACGCGCAATGCGGACTCCTTCCACCATCTCCTCCGACATCGCCGTGATGGTAACGTTGCGGACCTGGACGTCACTCGATTCCACCTGTCCGGCGGTCACTTGAGAGACGAGGTGAGCCTGGTTGTCAGCTCCCATGAGCTGCGCGGCAAGCGGGCCCGAAAGAAAGTAGTAATTTAGCGGATACTTCTTCGCAATCGTCTCGCGATTGATGGTGTAACGATAGTTCGCCCAATCGGTGACATAGGTGCGGACCTCGCCCTCACGCGGGCTGTAGTTCAGATCGGTGTACTGGATCGCCTGCGCGCGTCCCATCTCGTCGATGCGGATGTACCGATTCGCAATCGGGCGATGGGCCAGGGAGAAGTTCAGCCACATGGAACCGCAGAGCAATACCGTTCCGCAGCCGATGATGAGACGGTAGGCTTTCCGCTCCGCATAGTGCGAGGAATAGACTTCGTTCCCGACCTGGTCGGCGAGCAGCGATTGCTCCGGCGTAAGGGAGCGGTCAATGAGTACTGTGTTCGTGGACATGGGGGCTGTTGCTCCTTTCCGAGACGGCTTTCAGGACTACGTAGGCGTAGATGAAGCCCGCGATCAGCACACCTACACACAAGAGCAAGAAGAGTGGCCGGGCGACCCGCCGCACCGTGCGGCTGTTCGAAGCGAGGTTCCCGGAAACAAGTGCGGTTAGAAATGCCCAGATGTTCATGCTCCGCCGCCTTTCATGGCCAACATACTGCCGAGACTTCCTGCTGCCATTGGAGCAGCGGACGTTAAGCCCGCCGCGCCGCCGAAGATAGCCTGCGTCATGCTCGGAATGAACAGCATATTGATGATGAAAGCCACGAAAATCATTAAGCAAGGAATGAGATTGGCAATCCACATATCCATCGAGTAGTTGCCGTTGAAGGTCTGCTGAAGAAAGCCGTTCATGAAACCGGCCCAGACGTAGATAAACGCGGCTGCCACAGCGCGAATCATGGCGAAGCTAATAAGGACATCAAGGAAATGGAAGAACTTGGCTTTGAAGGTCTGCGTCATGAGCAGCGGCACGAATACAGGACCAAACAAGGCGGTCACGCCATAGAGGATGAAGGCGCTGCAATTGATGACGAAGAGAATGGCCGATGCTAAGCCAAGCATGATCTGCACCAACACATAGCAGAGGATCTGAACGGGGGCCGTAAACGACGGCATGGAGGTGCCATCACCGGCGGTCTTGAGGAGTTGCAAGAGCTGGTCCAACGAGTGCTGGTCGAAGGCTGCGCCCATCGCCTGGGCGATGTAGCTGAAGAAGTGATTGATACCGAAGCTCGCGCCCGGGAATGGGTTCACCCAATAGTTCAATAGCAGGCTGCAGACGATCAACTTCAGGAGGAAGTGTGTGAGGTCGCCGGCACGGACGGGGTGATGGTGCAAGCGGAAGGTCATCGTACTGGTGTTCCAGTTGATGACCATGTTTACGAGGGTGAAGAGAGCGATGGCGCTTAGCTCTGTCCAACCGAACTGAGTGAGCGCGCCGCCGTTTTGCGTCGTAAGGTTCGTCAAGTTGTTGGTGAACTGGTAGAGCCAGTCCATACCTGAGCTTGCGGACGGCAGTGCTTGTGCGAGAACGATAGCGGCGCTCATCTTGATCTCTCCCGGATGGGGTTATGGAAGGTAGCTCTTCCAGGTCTTGCTTTCATTGCCAGCAGCGGAGTTGTGCTTCTTCTTGTCTTCCTCGACCTTCTTGCGAAACGCCTCATCTTCCTTCCGGCGTTGTTCTGCGTCACGCTGTTGCTGTTCGAGAATGGCTGCCGCCTTGGCGGCCTCATGGCGTTGGTAGATCGCGGCGCTGGCGATGGTAGCCAGCACCGCAAGGATTGCAATCAACAGTTTCGTGTTGAGGAGTTTCAGCATGGCTCTCCCGGTTACGGCAGATATGTCTGCCAGGTGCTGTCTTCGCTTGCCGCGCTCATGTCGTGCGTGGCATGTTGCGTCTGCACGAAGACCGCCGTGTTGAGGTCGGTCGCTGCCGCGTTCCTCTGCTGCATGTTCGTTACCGCCATCTCTGACGCAAGACATGCCTGTAATGTGCCCTGATTCTGCATTTCGGACATACGTTGCACTTCGGCGGCGTTCAGCAGATTCAGTTGTTGAACCTCGCTATTGGTTGCGCTGGAGCCGTCAAGCTGGTTGGCTATCAGGGTGCTATTCGCGGTGGAGTTCTGCATCCTCGCCGACCGGTAGGCACCGACCGCTGTAATGCAGTCCGGCGATACCGAGTCCGACATTTCGATCATGGCCAGTTGTGCCATCTGTGGGCTGCCGAGCGTCTGGCCTTGGAGATAGGAAGACGCACTGGATTTCACAGGAACGGTGGCGGACTTCCAGCCCGTGCTGGAGGCCGTCGGTGAGTTCGTATTGAACGCAATCGACATGCCGTTGGTCTCGCCAAACATATTGGCGACATTCACGTTCTTCAACGCAGTCAGCGTGGTTTGCCACTGCTGCTTAAGGGAGAAGTGCTCAATGTTGTTCTTGAGCATGTTGTACTGCTGTGTGATCGTGGTGAGCTGCGACACCAGACTCGCGTAGCTCGTCGGATCGAAGACGATGTCGCCGATGCCGAAGAGTGCGAAGCTCGGCGTAGCGGTGAGCAGCAACGCCGCGCCTGTTATAAACCACTTACGATCTTTGGGGTTGAGTTTCATCGCGCCTCCTGCGATTGGGTTGAACTACATGCACTGCGGGCAGGTCGGGTCCAACCTGTCTAGGGGAAACGGAAGATGCACGCTGTGCTCGATGGCTTGGTGGGATTGGAGGTAAATCCACGCCAACGCATTGCGTCCGGTGTTGGTTGCCACTAGAGCAAGTACAAGCACAACAGCAACTACTGTTCCGAGAACTTCGGCACGCCACGTAGTAAGCGAACGAGTGACCATCTCAGTCCTCCTCCGCGAGTTGGCGAGCGACCCGGGGGATGATCGCCACCCACTTTGATCCACTGCGTTCGATAGCCTCCGCTATCGAGTAATCCGTCTCTGCCAGCCAATCAGCGCGGTTCAGCACAAGCGCCACAGCAACCCGCTCGCCGGTTGACTGAACCGCCCACGCTTCATGACCGCCGCGCGTGGCATCCGGCGATTTGCGGAGCAGATGTTCGTAACGTGCATTCATAGCGGCTCCTTTGTCAGAGCGTGGGATCGACGCGATGCTCCGCGTAGGAAGGGATCAGGATGTCGCGCCCGATATAGACACGCGCACGCGAGCCTTCTTTCAGCGTGATAACCGGAAGCCGATTGAGGAAGTGATTGAGCACCTGTTCTCCCTCGGCGGCTGTTTGCTCGGAGATGCCGTTGCGGATCTGAGTGGAAGGCGTAAAGACACTTCCGTTGTTTCCGATCTGAGCGAGGCCGCCTAGTCCTCCTATTGCTGCGGCAGCTCCGAAGGCCATCAGATAACCGTGGTCAACCTTTGTGGCAAGTCCGGTCGTCCCGATCTGGTCGAGGCCAAGGTATTTGTCGAAGTCGAGGGAGAAGCCATCCGGACACACAGCACGGTGAAAGGTGACGAACATCTTCCGTTGCTGCGCATTGCCGACGCTCTGCACGGTGCCGATGAGCCGCGTACCCTGTGGCATCAAGAGCTGTTGGTGGTCGTGCGAGTAGTAGTCCGTCGTCAGCATGACGAGGATCGGGCCGGACAAGCCGCCGTCAATATGGTTCGTGACGACGCCTTCGAGAACGGTGCCTTCAAAGACTCGATAGAGGCGGCCCTGATACTGATCGAAGGTGTATTGGCCCATGGGATCGGATTTACCGGCTTGCAGGGATGCAGCATCGACAGAGGCCGGCCTGCCTGCGGTTTCCTCAGCTTTGGCCAACTCTGGCGCTGCCTGCTTTTCGGAAAGCACAGCGGTGGGAGCGCCTGGTGAACCGGCATGAGAGAAATCAATCGCGACCGTGTCGCTGTTAAGAGCATCCTGCTGTTGCTTCTCAATGGCGAGGCGTTTCTGCTTTGCTTCCGCCTGGGCCTCGGAGAGATTCGAGGTGTGCTGCGGCGCATTGGCGCTGCCGCCATAGATGGAATCGCGCTGTGCCGCGGTCATCGGTGGCGCGGTGTTCGATTCCGGCCCAGGAATGTTCTGCTCCTGTTGGAGTTGCTGCATCGCATCCGCAAGAGCTTGCTGCCGCTGGCGCTCTTCCGCATCGTGACGAGCCTGCATCTGTTGCTGGGTCTCAAAGCTGGACACCTGCTGCGCGTTCGGCGTCGTCGGACTCATCGTGAGCGCGCTCTTTGGGGCAGCCTTCTTGTTCCCGCTCAAGAGACTTGATACGTTTGCGATCCCGATCAAGGCCACGATGACGACAAGAGCGATGACCACAGGCATACTCTTCCGCAAGGGCGGCTTCGATTCCGGCTGGTCCGGCACGGTCGCGTGGGTATTGTTGTCGAGTTCTGCCATGACTACCTCCCCTCGGTGGTGCGGTGGAAGTCCACCCGCTGCTTGCCAATGGCGAGGTAGCCGCTATCGACCTGCTTGGGAATCGTGTACAAGCCATTGGCGAAATCGAAGTTGATGAGGGATGGCTTCTTGTCCTTCACCTCATAGAGGGCAGGCGTCTCCTGGAACTGGCCGCGCAAATACGTGAACTTGTCGTCGCGCCAAATCTGCTGCAGGCCAAGTTCTTTGCCTTTCTTCTCATCCCATGCGTAATCGAAGTGAAGTGAGCCGGGATACTGGCTGCGATAGGTTTCTTCCTTCGTCTGCTCGGCTTTGAGCGTCGCCGCCTGCGCCGCTTGGGCCGCGGCGGCATCCTGCTTAGCTTTGTCGAGGTCTGCTGCAGGCACGAACACCGGCAACTGCGTCAGCTTCTCTTTGGCTGCCTTGTCGCCTGGCTCAATGAGCACCGTCGAGTCATAGTGGGCATCATCGTCAGCGGAGACCTCACGCAACTCAAGGGTGTACTCGTTGCCATGATCAGAGACGATGTGAATGTCCGTCGCTGTGTGGGCCGTCTTGGGCTTCACGCTGATAAAGCGCGAGGCCACATGCCCGCCATCGAACACCCAATCCACCGTGTCACCGGCAAAGACATTCGCGACCTTCTCTTCAGCAGGCAGGACAATCAATGTCGATTGCAGCAGGCCGGCACGAATCACGGGTGGAGTCTGTGACTCCGAAACTGTGACCGTGCGCGGCGCATTGGGCTGAAGCGGATGCGTCGGCCCAGCAGCATGCAGGGAGACCGAGGCCAGTGCGAGGTGGAGAGCTACGACGACGAGGATAGGCGGCTTCATGTGTTCTGTCCTTTCTGTGTGAACTACTCCGTCTCACCTTCGGCAAATCGGGAGATGCCCTCGGTGAGTCCGTGTTTGGCAATCAACTTCGCTCTCCGAACACGGTCCTTGGGTTTGGTGGAGAACGTGGCGTAGCTGCGACTGTCGAGATTCAGGCGGATTACCTTGGTCAGCCCATCGCGACGCATGTACAGCGCCTCACGATCCTGCAAGCTCTCGAAGAGAGCGAGCTGCTGCTCGTTCATCTTGAATAGCTCGGCATAGCGTTTGCGATTGAAGGTTGCGTCTCGCAAGAAGAGGAAGGATGTGCAGGAGTTCACGATCGAGTCAGCGTTAGCACCCAGGTCTTCGGCGGACTGACCGATCATGGTGACGCCGCCAAGGTTCTTCCGAACCGTCTTGATGGAAGCAAGGGCTGCTTCCAGAAGTTGACGATTCTTCATCGAAGAGAAGATCTCCTCGATAAGGATGTGCTTGGGCACCCCGAGATTGGCGGGGTTGAATAGCACATCATTGATGCGGCGCAGGAGCCACACCATCAGCGGCTCGATCAGGTCTGCGTACTGTGCATTGTTGACGCCCTGGAAATCAAAGCATTGCACGCGCGATAGAGACAAGCTGTCTTCGACGTTGTCGAATACCGCGCTGTAAACGCCGCGGCCCACCCACTTCGACAAGTAGCGATCTAGCTTCTTCGGCAGAAAGAGGTTGGACAGGCGACGATTCTCAGGGTCAAGCAGGTACATATCCTGCACGGCCTTGTGGATCACATCGTCGTCTTCCGGCTCAAGCTCCGCGCCGCCGTTTGTGAGCAAGAGCTTGATGAAGGTGTAAAGGAACTGAATGTTGCTCTCAGTAGGCTCCAGCGTGAACGGATTCACGCGTGGGCCGTCTTTCCCGATGCGGTCTACACGGCCTCCGTACAGTTCGACGACGCTCTCATAGCTCCCGCCGATGTCGAAGATGTAGGTGAAGCCGCCGTACTTCTGCTCATGCGCAATGGTGTTATTGCCCAGCACGGACTTGCCGGAGCCCGTGGGCCCGAGGATGAGCTGCACACGAACGCCGTCCACGTAGGCATCCTGAAAGAATGGCGTGCCCGTGCGTGTCTCGAAGACATTCAGGTACTCGGCATCGAGGTCGTCCGAACGAGGATGACCAAGATTTGGCGCAAAGATGGAGGACAGCCGTGCATGATGATCTTCGCCTAGCCACATCGGGAAGACATTGAACTTCCCGTTGCCTGGGAATAGTGCATAGAACGCAGACAGGTTGCCTAGCGTCTCCTCCATCACTTGGGCTCGTGCCTCCACAAAGACACGATGCACAGTCGGAGCGAGTGAGTGAAGCTCCGCTACGCTTTTCGCCGCGACCAGCAGGCGAAGTGAAAACTCTCCCTGGGCCTTCTTGTCGAGGGAGCGGATGACATCGCTCAGGTCATCGACCGCAATGTTGGCAGCTTTCGCTCCGGCTCCCGTATCAAGAGAGGCCGTGTCCTTGCCGGCCATCACGCGAGACAGCACACCCACTCTGAAGAAGCTGATGAACTTCTCCTGCTGGTCGATCTCATGGCGCGCTGTTGCCGTAGACTTCGGTCGCCACGTCGAGCACAGGATGCTGTCACAGTCGAGCTTGAGCAGGTCGTTGAATAGGCAAGGTCGTGACGCCTCGGGCGTCGTCTTCAACGAATACATCTGAACGAAGCGCCTGCCGATACGCAGATGATCGCTCTCCCATGCCACGGGAGCCTGCACGATCTGGCGATCAACGTTTACGCTTTCGCGAAGCTGTCCCCACTCCGCCCAGTCCTCAAGGTTGAAGAGATAACTGAAGAACTGGAAGGTGCCCTGCTGGTCTAGCAGACGCAGACCGATAGAACTGGAGAGATTGCCTGCGAGTAAGGCTGCCGTCTTCTCCAGTTCGGCGAGCATCCGTGACGTAGAGGCGGCATTCTCAGCGGGTTTGCGGTCGAAGGACTTCATCTTCGACGGCTCCAGCGTGAGGCACCAGTGCAGGTCAATCCGCCGGAAGCCAGCCGTTCTCTCCAAGAACTCAAGCCGGTTTGTAACGAACGTATGCGTGACGGGATTCGAATAGAGAGGCTGACGCGGGAGACCGTAGCCGGAGCGAACACGCGTGTACTGATACAAGCAAGTGCCTTCCGGTAGGCCACGCAGCGCACCCTCGATCATGCGCAGATGCGATTCAAGCTCCTGGTCGGTCAAGCCCTCTTCGTCTAGGCCGGAGAGTTGGAAGAGGCAGCCATAACCGCCGCCTTTCAGCGCAAAGATGTGGTCATTGACGAAGCGGGCTATCGGAACGATGCTGCACGCGGCACCGGCCTTTGCGAACCACGGAACGAATTGTGCCTGCTCAGTATTTACGCGGGTCATAGTAGCTCTTCTGGTTGAGGCTCAGGCCCCAGAGCTGAAGCATCTTTGGGTGTTTGCGGATGATGAGCCACGCAGCGCAAGCGAGCGTGGGAAAGGCCATCATCGCCAGAAGGCGAAACCCAACGAGGAAAACCGCAATGCAGACGAATACGATCGCCATCCATGCTGTAAGGTCGAGGCCGAGCTTGGCTCGGGGACGATTCAGCGCCTGATTGATTGCTTGCGGTTCTCCTCGCCTGGGCATAGCCGATGTCACCTCCTACATCGACTGCCCGGTCAGTGAACCGATCCATCCGGCTCCCCAACCGAGAACTCCAGCACCAAACAGCGCGCCGAAGAGTCCAGGAATGGCGTCCTGAAAGCGCCCTGACATCATGCGAATGCCGGCGAAGATAAGGCCGCCGAAACAGATGACCGCGCCAGCGTACATAGCGAAGGTCTTGAAGGTTCCCATCAGCGTTTGTGCCCCGGAGAAGTCCATCGTCCCTTGGGCGTGAGCAACGCCGGCGAATGTAAGGGCGACCAGAGTCGGGCCCATCACGCGCACGGCACGGAGTAGCGTCTGTCTTGAGAGGAGTCTTGCCCATCTCTGGATGGGCAGGGAAACGAGCCTGACTTTGATCTGCATTGGCACCTCGATCAACCGTGGATTCGGTTGCGATATGGGCAACGTAGAGCCACTCAGTTCATCGAGTCCAATAACTGCAAGAGAGTCACTTATTCATCGTGGTGATAAGCGTCAGTCCCGGGCGGGTCTGGCGGCGGTCTTCGAGGCTCTCGCGGGTATGGCTGAGCCATACGGTGCGCCCCCTGCATCGGATGAACTACAGCCGTTTGAAGATGGGTTTCCTGCTCCTCACGAGAGGGACTAGGTGGGTGTGCTTTGCGCAAGGCGCTTGAGGCAGAAGACAAATGGATTTTGCTGGCTGATCCAAGGCGCCGCACGGGAGCGATACTTGCCGGACTCAATACAAAAGGGGCCGACATTGTCGGCCCCTCTAGAACGTCTCGTTTATGCCTTGGCAAGAGTGGATTGCTTTGCTTTTTCCTTCTCTGCCACCAGCGCCTTCGGCCTGCTCTTAGCCTTCTTGGACCGACGGATAGATTTTGTGGGAAGCGGCGCGATCAGCAGATCGGCAGAGATCCCAAGACCGCCGCGGACGCGCCGCACCATGTCCAAGGTGAGAGGCCTTTTCCCAGTCAGAACTTCGGATACCCGTGCTCGACTTCCAATCATTGGCTCGAGATCCTTTCGGCTTAAATGCTCCTGTTCCATACGAAACAGGATGGCAGCGACCGGAGATGGAGCGTCGATGACGAAGTGTTTTGCCTCATAGGCATCAACGAGTGTCGCTAAAACGTCCAGTTCATCGCCTTCCGGAGTATTGGGGGCAGCACTCATCAGGGCTTCGATTCTCGCGACGGCTCGACGGTGGTCGTCTCTATTTCTTATCGGATGAATTTGCATATCTGTTTTCGTCATACGCTACCTCCTTGACATCAATCTTGTCGTACTCCTCGTGTGTCCCGAGCCACTTGATGAGCAGAATGCCGAAGCTGTAGTTGATCGCTACGACGAGCCTGTAGTCGTTCCCTTTGATGTTGAACACGACCCGCTCCGCAGAGATGATGCTGGCCGAGCTATATTGCGCCTTCAGCTCCGCGGATGTTTTCCAAGCCGCCTTCTCTGCTTCGGCGTACCAGGCGTCGAGATGATCCTTCACGATTTTCTGCTGTGCCTTGGGCACGCGGCTCTTGACGAAATCGTTCAGCGTGCCTCTGGCGATCACTCTCACAACCCCATCCTAACTCTGCTCCCACAGTGGGAGCAAGAGCGGAGAAAGAAGGTGCCGATCCCTCACGGTCGGCGCCCCTCAGCTCGCTGCAAAGTTGGTAGCATTTTGGTAGCAAATAGCGCCCAGAACGCCGGTTTTTAGCCACTCCTCCGACTCCTAACCCCTTTAGAATGTGCATTCGGCTATTGCCGACGCACCTTCACACGGTGGAAGTCGTAGGTTCAAATCCTGCTGCGCCCACCATCCCTTCCAACAATCCGCCAGTTCCTCAATTGCCCTGCAACGGCGTTAGTGCGGCTAAGAGCGCTCCTGACGAACGATCGGGAAGCAGCTGAATTCCTCATGGGAAACCTGCCAGTAAGGCATCAGTATCACGTTGTCGTTGCCGCGCAAACTGTAGTGGAGCGGCTTCCCATCTATGGGTTGCAATGCATTTTCCAGCTCCTCGGAACTCCCGAATCCGGATAGCCTAATCTTCGGCGAACCCACCGCCGCATACAGCATCGGGCCATACTCTACCGCGTACCGTGTAGTACCTGGTATCTGGTCGGCTCCTGTGTACTTCGTAAAGCGGAAGCGCGCGGGAAGGGTGAACTCGATCGCGTCGCCATCCGTCCAGGTGCGATCGAGCGCCAGATAGCTGCCTGGCTTGCCGGTGCCTGCACTCCTGCCATTGACTGAGACCTCCATCGCGCGTGAGGCCCACGACGGCACTCGCACGCGAATAATCGAACGAGTCGGAGAGCTCATCTCAAGCGTGCATCGCACCGCCGTTTGCAGGGGAAACTTCGTCTTCTGAGTTAGCTTGAGAGTAGTTGCGCCTTGCTTCCAGCTAATCGTCGATGGCTCATACAAATTGAGATAGACGCCATCATCTGCAACTGAATAGATATGCTCCGGAAGTGAACCCAGAAGGCGAGTACCTTGTCCTTCGCAGCAGGTATTTTGGCGCGTGGCCTGCTCCTTGGTGCCTTCCAGATGGGTGTGGTATCTCAGCCCGTAGCTTCCATCCTGATTTGCGATCGCTACGTTATAAATGCTCTTTTCAATCTCCGTAACGTACCGCTCCTCTTCAGGATTGAGGAGATGGAAGCGCTGGCTGAGGAATACCCAGAAGCTGCTGCCGCATAGTTCACCAAGCTCTTCGTGCAGATAGTTGCTGCCTGGAGGATCCCGGCGGAATTCAATAATGGAGATGCTGCCGCCGGGCTGCTCCCAGCTCTGGTGATACATCTCCCACGCCCCCAGCACCGCGTCATGATAGCGGCGATCTCCGGTAGCCAGGTACATATCGAGATAGGCTTCAAGATTCGTCAGCAGATAACAATGCGGCCGGTCGTAAGGGTATTGCCAGATTTGCTTGTCTTCTTTTGCGGCGGTGCCAGCCAGGAAGGCCGGCTCCTCGAAATAGCGCTGGATCACCTGCACATCCGCATGTTTTCCCACCGGGCTTAGGCTGACGCGGGTGTTTGCTATCATGCCCTGGCCGCCTTGCACCGCTCCGCGAAGTAGCTCTGGCAGATATTGCTCTTGCTTGTTGAACCAGTCGTAGTAGCCGCGGAGCAGCGGGAACGCCTTTTCGTTGCCGGCATATCCCGCCTCTAACAAGCCGTGCGTGAGCCATGCCCGCGTGTAGGCGCCACGTTCCGAGTAGAAAATCGTATCCGCCGGATACGCCATCATGTATCCATTCGGTTCTTTGCACGCATCGATTCCATCGACGACAACTTCGATCCTCCGCTCCAGTTCTGGATTCTTAATCCAGCGGACAGTATTCCCAGCTCCCATCAGAAAGCGACCCGCATTCGAGCCGGCAAGATCCTCTTCCCAGAAGATCGCTGAACCCGTCGCCTTATAGTTCTTGATCTTGCCGGTTCGCTCATAGAACTGCCTCAACAAATCGTCGGCCGTATAAGAGTTCAGCAAGTACTGGATGTTGTTCTCCATTGCGGCACGAAATACGCCGTCACCAATGGTGACGCCTGTTACAGGCGCCTGCGCACGATACTTCACAGGCGTCCATGAGGATGGATCTGTGACATTCTCCGGATTGTCCCATCGTATTTGCTCCCCGTCCTGACGGGCCGGGCGGGTTAGCTGTCCTAAGTCGCCGGCGCTGCTATACATCGGATCGCCACTGCTCTTGCAGCCGACAGCAACGTCCTTTTCGCCAGACACTACGGCGACCTTTGCAAGCGTCAAAGTAAAGTTGAGACCGTCTATGGGAATACGGCCCGTAGGAGTTGAATCCTTCGGTTCTACCTTTACGGGCCGGAGCCTTGTCGCGGTTATTCGAACGTACCGCGCGCGCATACGGCGGCCGTCATAGCGAGTTATGTTGTCCTGTGGGTCAGGAAAGTCAGCCTTCGTAAAATCTGCGATCATCCTCGGGTTGGCAAACTCCGGATCGTCCGATCCCTCGATCTTGAAACGGAGCGGAAAGCCCTCTCCGCCATAGTACTGATCACGTCCCGGATACATCCTTTGACTGGCCGGGTAGAGTTCGACAGCATCGATTGCGAAGCGACTTCCGAGGTCAATCTGCACCCAGGTTGCGAGCGATGGATCAGTAACGGTTTTTGATCGATAGGGGCGATAGTCAGTAGCCGGCGTGGCCGCCATTCGTTGGCCCGTAAGATAAGGCGCCAGCTCCGGGTTCTTTACCGCAGCCAATAACTGCATGGGGTCTGCTGCCCGTATCAGAACTAAACCTGCGCCCGAATAAACAGATGACCTCAGGAAGGTGCGTCGCGAAACAGCCATGGTACATTCTCCAATGTCCTGAACTTGCCTCATGCCTATGAACGGCTAGTGCAATGATTGCTCCACCCCAGCCTACTCTTGAGGTTGATATGGGTTTGAACGGGCTTGGGCCACTGGGCACTTCGCCCTATCTCGGACCCTTGTCATAGCCCACTTAGCAAGCAGGAGTCCTTACGGGGTATGGGTAAGGTTCACTTCGCTGACATAAGCATCTACTAGATCGTATTGACCACTCTTATTAACCACCCCGTCTAGTTGAATGAGAGCGCTAAACTTTCCATTGTCATTTACATCCCCTCCGTTCCTGCTGTTAGGACTGAAGTTGATTTGAGTAGTATTCCCGTCGAATGTCAGACTCTTGTAGGTCACAGTACCGTCACTCTTGCGAAGAAACGACCAAACAACATGATGCCAGCCGCTGAAGGAAGGATTACTTGATCCCTGCCACGGTTGAGCGAACTGATTTCGATTGCAGGGCACCACAGGAGGAATTTGCCCATTTTGCATCTGGCCATTCAGGAATATCCATCCGCCTGTCTCGGAATCAAACACTCCCCAGTAGCCTGTTCCAGAACGCATATTGAATGCGCATTCCGTGTAGAACTTCGTCCAGATTCCATCGATGCTGTACTGCGCATCCATCTCGAACGCCTGATGTGCACTTGGATTCGGAAGGTAGACATACTCATCCAGTGTCCAGTTCGAGGCTAATGATGGTGCAGTAGTCGGGCTTTGGCCTCGGAACAGAACGTTTGAAGGATCGCTTTCTTGTATTTCCAACAGATGGAGCGACCGGCCATTCAGTGTCAGATTTCCTTGATCGGGAATTATGCCATTTTCGGCGATGTGCTCAATGTTGGTGCTCCGCGGGTCCACTCCCCCTTCGCCTTGTACCCCCGGGCCGCACGGGTTAGCGACCCACGCACTCTCCTCTCGGGGATCGCAGTCGCCCTGGGTATTGTCGATACCAAGTTGGTCCAGATTGCACTGCACAGACCCGGAGGTAGTACAGTTTTCCGCGATTTCGTAGCCGACGCTACTCTTGCTCAAAACCGATCCGTAGTTTGTCACCGCCTCCACCGTCAGAACGTGTGGTCCGTTAGGCAGGACATAGACGTCATTGACACTCCCGCCGGGCACATTGCCCAACTTATAGCCGTTATCCCATATCTCAAGATGGCTGGAATTGCTCACATTCGCAGAAGCAGTAATTCTCACAGCGCTGATACTCGTTGAGCCGGACGTAGGGCTGGTGATGTTCACAGAGTCGGAAGTGCCCGCGCCAGACGAATCTGCTATCTGATAGCTGACACTGCTCCTATCCAGAACGTATCCGTTAGGCGACACAGCAAGGATGGTCGTCGTATGCTTCCCCAGAGACAGAGCATACGTGGCATTCACAGCATTAGAGAAGACGTTCCCCAGCTTTTTGCCGTTATCCCACACCTCTAGATGAAATGGACCGCCTTCATTCGCAGAGGCAGCAATGGAGACTTCGCCGATATTGGTTGAGTTTGCTGCCGGGTTGATTATGTTAACGTTTCCGCCAAAAGCCGCAGGAAGCAACAAGGCGAGGGGAGCCATAACCGCGAGTTTTAACCGTAAACGTGGACCTGTTACAGAACTCATAGAACACCTACCTCCTCGAATAGAAGCGCAGTCGCTTCTGTTGATACGGGTCAAGGCAGCAGTGTTACAAGAACCGAATAGCATGTACTTACATAAGCACTACACCGTTCACCGGAAAAAGGAACGGGTGTATGACTTTCACCAGACGCGCAAGTTCTGACACCACAACAGAAGGGACCTTCCACGCCAGTCCTGCTATCGAAATCACAACCTATAGTATCTCCCAACCGCGATGAGAAGGTTTGAGGCGCCACGTGCATAGTTTCCCTTCGACTGCATTAGCCCATCGCGAAGTCGGCGTCGGGGTTCTGGCCAATTGTGCCTGATCCGGCGTCGCCGACCATCAGCCTCAGTCTCATGAAGTCCCAGCCGGCGCCAGGTACGTATCGGAGAAAAGGCTGCTCCATGAGGAGTCCAGATAGAACCACCGCTGCGTGCTGCACCAGCTCGTGGGAATCTCCGGAATATGCAGCATCCCATGCCCCACGCCGCAAATGAGCTCCGTGCCGTTCCACGCAAGAAAATTCCGCGAAGCGTGCCCGACCCGCGCTGGATTTGTAAGCAGCCGCAGGCACACCGGGCAGCGTCTGCGCTGATCTTTGAGCGCCCATCGCAGCCCGAAGAGTAAGCCTGCAAAGGATGCGGCCATTTGGATATATTGCGCCGTCGTTGAATCGAGTGGCAGCCGTCCGTAGGCGAGGTCAAGCGAGCTGAAATAGACCACCGGCAGAATTAGTGAAATCTTTGCCGCCAGGAAGAGCCATCGGCGGATTGTCAGCAGCAAAGAGAGTTGGCTGCCTCGCACTGAATACTCCCCCAACGGAAGCGGCGTCGTTGCCGGCAGAGCTAAACAGGCAAGGAACAGCGTGAAGAGGAACAGAAAAAAAGGATGCTCCATATGCTGCGCCAGGGAGACGCAGTCGTAGCGATCTGCTTCTCCATTCTCCCGCGAGACGGTCATGGAGCGCTGCCCCGTTCCACCGGCAGGAAACCCCGACGCCTTGATCTGCGCCAGCACAAACCCTCTTGCGCTTGCAGGCAACGCATCCAGAGTCTTCTGGTCCTCCAGGATCCATGCGTCGATCCCATCGGGCAGCTGCCATGCGCCCTCCGGAGCAACCCCCGCTATCTGCGCTTGCTGCCCGGCGAGCACAAGAGTGCGTCCAGCCACCTGCGGGTTGCTGTTGAAATATCTCCGCCACGCCTGCCTGCTCAGGATCACCCGGGCCATGTGTGGTCGCATCGTCGCAGCATGCGGCTCCGCCGAGAGGGGCAACCGTAGCACATCGAAGAGGTTGCTCGTGGCCCGGGCAAGCGACAGCTCCGCTGTTCGATGCCGCGCGATACGCACCTGCCTGTGTATCGGCTGGTAGAACGCAATCCCGGTAAACAGATGCCGCGCGCTCGTTCTCCACGACTCGTAGTCTTCCAGTCGGATCGTTGGCGTGCGTCCTGCGTCATATCCTTCGCTGGAGATCATCACCACGCCATCGGCTGCGTGCCGTGGCAAGGGCAGCATCGCCTTATGAGCGCCCGGCAGCCAGCAGCAGAGCAGCATGCTCGCGAGCGCCAGAGTTATCAACGTTGCGCCGCAACGCCATGGCGAGCCGATCTGGAAACGGCGACGCATCGTCGAGCGCCCTTCGTTCCGCCTCATCCAGATTGCATCATGAAACGCGCCCAGGCAGAACGCCGTCACCTCTGCATCGCCGTGCTCTCGCGTCGCTGTCGCCGATTCGTCCCTCACGCAGTTCCACACGTGCCAGAGCTCCGCTCTCCACTCCGCCAGCCACTCCGCTCGTCGTGCCCTCGGCACCAGCACTGCCGCTGTCCACAGAATTGCATGCGATACGGGAAGAGAGTGAACCAGCCGGCGAATCGTCATACCCGTTTGACCTCTGCAGAAGGAATCAATTTTTCGAGGAGTGGATAACGCTTGTGAACCGCTTCGAGTGCGCCATGGCCGGCGCGCGTAAGTTTGTAGTATTTCCGCAAAGGCCGCTGCTCGGCATCCGCGATCGCCTGCTGTTCCCACTTCGACACGATCAGGCCATCGCGTTCCAGTCGCCGCATCGCCGGATACACCGTTCCGCTGGGCAGTCCCGTCATTTCCATCACGCTGAAACCGTAGACCTGCCCGGCGTTGATCGCCTGCAGAATCATCGCCGCGGTATGAGAAAGCTTGGGCTCGATCGCCATGACGGGCATTCTACCTATGTAGCATGCTATTTGACCAGCCGATAAATAGCATGCTACATAGGGTACGTACCAATGGAGCGCTGCCCATGCTTGAGCTGCAGAATCTGTCCAGAAGCTATCGAGGCATTCCCGCCATTAAAAACGTAAGTTTCCGCGTCGACGCCGGTGAAATCGTCGGCTACCTCGGTGCGAATGGTTCGGGAAAATCCACCACCGTAAAGATCATCACCGGCCTCTTGCATCCGAACGACGGCCAGGTGCTCTTCGAAGGGAAAAGCATCCGTGAGGACCTGGTCAGTTTTCGCGCCGCACTCGGCTACGTCCCGGAAGAAGCTTACATCTATACCTATCTTTCGGGGCTTGAATATCTGCAGTTGACCGGCCGGCTGCGTGGCATGCCTGAGTCCCTCATCCGCAAAAAGGCGACCAGGCTTCTTGAGCTTCTGGGTCTTGAGTCATGGCGCCATTCGCCCATCTTCCTTTACTCCAAAGGCATGAAGCAGCGCGTGCTGATCGCCGCCGCTCTCATGCACGACCCCAGGCTCCTCGTCTTCGATGAACCGCTCTCCGGTCTCGATGTCGTATCCTCGCGTCTCTTCAAAGATCTCTTGCAAGAGCTCGCCGAACAGGGCAAGGCAATCCTCTACATCTCCCACGTTCTGGAGGTGGTCGAGCAGGTCTGCAATCGAGTGGTCGTCCTCTCCCGGGGTAACGTTCTTGCCGATGCGCCCCCTTCCGAGTTGACCAGATTAATGAAGCTCACGACGCTTGAGGGAGCCTTCGCGCAGCTTGTCCAGCAGCAGGACACCAGAGTCGTCGCGCACCAACTCGTCGAGATCATGAAGGTGGACCATGCTTAGCCATCTCCACACGCGCCACGCTCCGCAGGAGGCCGTGCTCTCGCTTGAGGTGCAAGCCAGAATGGCGGCCACAGATCCCGAGCAGGCTGATTCGTTCCGGCTCCTGGTCCGCCATTTCCTTGAACGCTTCTTCAATAATGAAATGGCCTCAGCGGACGGAGAAGGGAAGAAGCGTCTCATCCAGGTTGCCTTGGCAGTCGGTCTTCCCGGCTTCATCCTGGCTATGTATCTTTATCCGCCCTACCATGACATTCGCGCGCCGCGGCCCTACTGGGCGCAGGTTGGCGATCACTATTTCTTCGTCATGTACTCGCTGGTTGCTCTCGCCATCGTCACCATATTCGAGTGGGATTTCTTCTTCCCGGATCGACTTGATGTATTCGTGCTCTCCACTCTCCCCATCAAGGCGCGCCAGCTATTCCTCGCGAGAATTACGGCCATCGCCATCTTCATTGTTGGCTTTTTGTTTGACTCGAACTTCCTTGCGCCCCTCGTCCTGCCTGCCTCCACTGATCCGCCGCATCTCGTCCGCTTCCTTACCGCTCATCTTCTCTCTGTCACCCTCAGCGGCATCTTTGCCGCGGCGCTGGTTCTGGCCATTCAAGGAGTACTGCTCGCCACTCTCGGCGAGCGTCTCTTCCGCAAGGTCTCGCTCCCATTGCAGGCTCTTTCGATCACCGCCCTTTTCACTCTTCTCCTGCTCAGTCCGGTTCTTGCTGGAACGCTTCGCGAGTGGCTCAGCTTAAAGAGCGCAGCTGTGCTCTACCTTCCGCCCTTCTGGTTTCTGGGGCTATATCAATATCTCCTCGAAGGCTCCTCAGCGCTGCCTGTCTTCGCACGTCTCGCGCAGATAGCCTGCACCGCGACCGCACTGGCAGTCGCGGTGGCTGTCGTCTCCTATCCCTTCGCCTACTTGCGCCGAACCAGGCAGCTCGTTGAAGGTTCCGGCAAGGGTATGGCGCGCCGAGGACTCAGTGCGCCCTTGCATCAGGCTTTCCACGCCGCCCTCTTCTTCCGGCCTCTTAGCCGGGCCATGAGCGACTACATCGGTCAAACCTCATTGCGTGTGCCGCGCTACCGTATCTATCTGGTCATGTACGGCGGTCTGGGAGTTGCCATCATCGCCGCCTCTGTCGTGCGTTTTCACTTCGCGCAAGCTGAGCTGCGCTTCGGCTTCTCTGCTGATGGCTTAAGGGCAGCAGTTCCCATCGTCGCCTTCTGGACGATCGCCGGTCTGCGTGCATCCTTCCTGGCTCCGGCGGACCAGAAAGGGAAGTGGATCTTCCGCGTGATTCAGGGCAAGCCGCACCTTGATCAGTTCCTCGCCGTCAAGCACTGGACACAGCTCTGGGCAACGATCCTCAGCCTCGCCACCGTCGCTCTGGTCCACATGATTGCACCGCTCGAAGCCGGTGGCTGGAGAGCAGCTGCCGTACAGGCTCTGGTAGCCATCGCGCTCTGCATGCTCCTTGCCGACGCATTTTTTCTGCGAGTCAAAATCATCCCGTTCACCGGCATGCCCGTTGCATCGCCAACCAACATGGCATTCATCCTGATCCAGTACCTCGGTCTTTTTCCGCCTCTCATCCTCATCACGCTTGGGTTGGAACCCCTGCTTGAGACCAGCCTCAGCCATCTATTGGTCGCGGTCTTGGCGGTTGCGCTGGCACACGCCGGGCTGGTGATGATCCACAGGAGGATTGTGGCCGAATACACCCAACAGAAGGAACTCGATGACGATGAGGAGGAGTTTCCCCAGTCGCTGGGACTGCGCTATTAGCGGGCGCCAACGCAGGACGGACCGCGCACCCTGATGCGGTCCGCGGTCCAGTCCTTGCTAACTTGCGTCGGCCGTCTTCACTGTCCCGACTTATTGGTCGGAGATTTCTTGTTCAAGGTGGAGAGCAGCAACCTGGCCGAGGCTGGAGGCTTAATCTTGCTGTTGATCACGATGTCTTTCGCAGTGACCCCTTTTCCGTAGAGCCTCGCATTGCCATCGTTATCCGGGCGCAGCGACGAGCCCTGGAGCGAGATGCCCGCGAACAACCCCCTCGAACGCGAATACGACAGGATCTCCGCCCGCAGCGTAATGTCCGTTGCGGCTGAGGCCGTCCGCCCTTTAGGTCCGGCAGCAGCGGAGACGTCGCCGCCAAGTTTGACTTTGCTGCTGAGGATCGAATCCGCCCCGCGCTGGTTCATCACCAGCAAAACAAAGTCTGTCGCCTGGCCTCCCAGTTGCAACCCGAAGCTACCGCCCTCCAGTGCCATCATTGACGGCGCGCTCCAGGGTCCGCTGAAATTTTTGCCGCTCCGGCAGGTCATCACGCCACGGCCATAACTTCCTCCAAAGCCGAAGGCGAACTTCACCACGGAGGGCAGAACAATCACGCACTCCGCTTTTCGCAGCACATCCGACGGAATGTCGTCCGGAACATTGAGAATCTCGACCATCACTTTGCCGGAATTTTCGATTCGGTTGTTTTCATCCTTCTGGGCAAACGTGGGTAAGCAAAGCAGGCTAATGATCACCATCAACGGCAAGGACCTTTTCATGGATACTCTCCTTTACACAGTCAGATTCCTCCCCTTGCCCTGGGAGGGTCGGTGACGTTCGTCACAGCACGGCGCGACGGCTGCTCCGGCCACCGTGCCCCGGGAGCGGAAGATCGTGTTGATGCTGTGATATTGTTTGGAGCACTGCTGACTGCGTGTCTTTCAGGGCGCTCTACGCAGACGGCGGGTGATGACCGTGTCACGTTGTACGCGCGCGTGCACGGCACAAATAAGGATTTGAGGTTCTGCGTTCGTGAAGAAGCAATACGCTGCTCTTTCTTTTCTCTTCCTGGCTTCGCTACTTACCATCCAACCCGCAGGTGCACAGAGCCAGCGCAGGACTGAACCGGGCAACGGTCCCTACGGCGTTCCGCAAGCCACGTTTCTCGCTCATCATCTCGGCACCGATCACGCTGAGGGCATCACCACACTCGACATGAACGGGGACGGCCGGCCCGATCTTCTCAGCGGCGCCTACTGGTATGAAAATCCCGGCCCCGACGGCGGCGAGTGGAAGCGCCATCAATACCGCACGGTCGGGATTCTCAACGAGTTTGTCTCCGACAGCGGGGAGTGGACCGTCGACGTCAACCACGACGGCGCTCCTGACGTGATCACCACCGGGTGGATGGTCAATGGCCTCTGGTGCTACGAAAACCCTAAGCAGCCCGGCGTCATGTGGAAGCGCCATCTCATCGCGGACAGCTACGACACCGAGGGCGGCACCATGGCGGATATCAATGGTGACGGCAAGCCTGACATTATCCTCGCGCACTACAACCATTCCGGCCTTCTCTGGGTAGACTTCTCCGGCCCGCAGCCCAAGGTCCACCATGTGGGAGACAAGACGCAGGACGGTCACGGCGTGGGCGTTGCCGATGTTGACGGCGACGGCAAAGCAGACATCCTCACGCCTTACGGCTGGTTCCGGAATATCGACGCCGACCATGACAAATGGGAGTGGCATGGAGACTGGCAGCTGGGCGACGCTGGTTTCCCCATCATCGGCTATGACGTCAACAACGACGGCAAGCTCGATATCATCTATGGCCAGGGCCACAGCTACGGTCTCTACTGGCTTGAGCAGCAAGGCACAGGCGCGCAGCGCCATTGGAAGAAGCACGTCATTGACGAGTCCTACTCCCAGATTCACGCTTTGAAGCTGGTTGATATTGATGGAGACGGCCAGCCGGAGCTCGTCACGGGCAAGCGTTATCGCGGCCACTCGGGCCACGATCCCGGCTCCTACGATCCGCTCGTCATCTACTACTACAAGATTGATCGCAAGACTGGCGCCTTCACCCGCTATCCCATCGCCGTCAACAGCTCGGCAGGTGCGGGCACCCAGTTCATTGCGCAGGATCTTGACGGTGACGGCGACATCGATCTGGCCACCGCCGGCAAGACGGGCGTTTCCTTCTTTGAAAATCTGAAAGTAAATCGCGTGCCGAAGGCGACCCGCGAGCAGCAGATACTCCTGAACAAGGATTGGCCCTTCCCAGGGGAAGGCGCCACCGTAACCCAGGAGGACGGCCCAGCGCCGAAATAGCACTCACCTTTTTTTGAGAGCAGGGGAATGAATACATTGAATCGCAGAAGCTTCCTCCGAGGAGCAGGTGTCACCGCCGCAGGCTCGCTCATGGGGGCGAACCTTCACATGTTCGCCGCCACGCTACCCGACCAGGACCGCCCCATGGCGAAGAACGATCATCTCCAGATCGCTCTCATCGGTGCAGGCGGTCAGGGCCAGTCAGACACCAAGGTAGCCTTGCAGGTGCCGGGCATCAAGCTCGTCGCCGTTGCAGACTGCTATCAGGGCCGCCTCGATCACAGCAAGGAGTTATGGGGTCAGGACGTCTTTACCACCCGCGACTACAACGAGATTCTCGCGCGTAAGGATATCGACGCCGTCATCATCGCTACTCCTGACCATTGGCACAAGCAAGCCGCCATCGACGCCATGCGTGCAGGCAAGGACGTCTATTGCGAGAAGCCGATGATCCATCTCTACTCCGACGGCCCGGAGATCATCGAGACCGCGCGCACCACCAATCGCATCATCCAGATCGGCAGCCAGCGCGTCAGCTCCGCCGTCTACGCCAAGGCCAAGGAGCTGCTGGCAGCGGGCTCCATCGGTCAGCTCAACACCGTCACCGCCCGCTGGGATCGCAACTCGGCCATCGGCGCATGGGACTACACCGTCCCCCTCGATGCAGACACGCAGACCTGCGACTGGCCCCGCTTCCTCGGTACCGCGCCGAAGATTCCCTTCAATGCCGAACACTTCTTCCAGTGGCGCAAGTGGAAGGCCTACGGCAGCGGCGTTGCAGGCGACCTCTTCGTCCACCTCTTCAGCGGGACCCACTTCGTCACCAACACGCTGGGACCCACCAGGGCCATGGCCACCGGCGGACTGCGTTTCTGGAAAGATGGCCGCGATGTGCCGGATGTAATGCTCGCGCTCTTCGATTACCCTGAGGGCTTCAATCTGAGCCTCCGCGTCAACTTCGTCGACGGAGGCGAAGAGAGCGAAGGGCTTATCTTCACCGGCTCCGAGGGCACCATGGAGATCGCCGGCAACTCGGTCAGCGTCAGCCGCGTCCCGCGTCAGAAGGCTCCGGGCTATACCATCAGCACATTCACTGATGCGATGCAGCAGCGCTTTCTGGAGCAGTACAGGCAGAAGTATCCAGTTGTCCATCCCGAGGGCGATCCGCCGCTCGGCTATGACAAGTACGTTGCCGCTCCCGGTTACAGCGACAGCTACGACCACTTCAAGAACTTCTTCGACTCGGTGAGAACCCGCAAGCCAGTAGTAGAGGATGCGGTCTTCGGCTTCCGCGCCGCAGGCGCCGCCTTGCTGAGCAACCTCAGCTATGAGCGGGACAACATCGTTCACTGGGATCCCGTGAAGATGAAGATTGTCTAGCCGCGATCAGAGCAGAAGGGGGGCAGATTGTGACATCACAATCTGCCCCCTTCTCTTTTACGTGGCAATTACGTTGTAGCCCTCCACCACGATGCGCGGACTCTCTCCCCGCGCGTCCGCCAGGTTCAGTTCCGTCTTTACCGTGACGCGCTCTCCGGGCATCAGCGCCAGGTAGTTATCGCTGTAGATGACCGGAAGGATGCGGTCGCCGCTCGTCTCGCGCACCGCTTTCAGTCGCGTCATCAGCGCAGGAGCAGAGGACGGATTCTCAACCACCGTCGTCAGCAGCCACCGTCCGTTCTGCTGTTCCTTGGTGGTCGTCGCCCTGAGCCTGACCTTCGGCAGCAGGCGTATCGCGCGATAATCTCCCTCCACCACTCCTCGCATGTAGAAGTTTGTAGAGATCGCATCGCCGCCACGCGTCAGCGTGAGCCGCAAAAAGTGCACCGGCGTCAACCCCGCCGGGTACTCCATGCGGATGCACTCCGCCGTGCTGTCCTCCGCGCTGTTGAGCGACGCCGTCTTCGACCACATCGACTTGCCATCCATGTTCAGAACTTCGGCCTTCGCCGTCAGTCCCTGCATGTTGCCGCCGCTGTAGTTCACGACTTCAATATTCTCCGTCGTCCGGTTCCACTGGACATGCAGCGGCTCGGAGCCTTTCCTGCAGCCAAAGTAAGCCGAGGTGGGTTCGAAGTAGTAGTCGTAGGTCTGCCACACAAACGAAGGCCAGCACGGATGGCTCATCCACAGCAGCAGGCCCATGCGATATTTGCTTTGCGCCTCAAACATCGCTCGATAGCCGTCGTAGTTCACAAACTGCGCAAGAGAAATCCACTCCTGCGCATTGTCCGCGCCTCCGTACGACTCTTCGAGAATGGTTTGAAACGAAGCGCCGCCCTGTGCCCCTTGCAGGCAGAAGTCATGCAGCCCCCAGTCGAGCGCCTGCGGCCAGATCGCCTTCTCCGGCATCATCAGCTTCACGCTTTCCATGGGAGGAATAATCGGCATCCCGATTTCGCTGTGCAGCTTCGAGTCCGCGTTATGGAAATAGGAGGTTGCAGGCAACGCAAGATACGGCCCATGCCCGCTCACCACCTTGTCCGCTGAGCTGGGAATGTAGTGGATCGAGGGGTGGTACTCCGCCAGCAGCTGGCGAAGCCCCTCTTCAATCGGCGCCGGCGGAAAGCCTTCATTCCGCCCACAATAAAGTCCAACCGAAGCATGGTTGCGGATGCGCAGCACGAAGTCCTTCGCATTGTTCAGGAAGAGAGCATTGTCCTCGGGAATCGGCCCATCCGACGGATTCGCGAGCCAGAAATCCTGCCACACCATCACGCCGTGACGGTCGCAGGCCTCATAGAGCGCCTCATCGCCGATCTGGCCCACCCAGTTGCGAATCATCGTGAAGTTCATCTCACGGTGATAGCGCACCGCTGCGTCATACTCTCGCGCGCGGTACCTGAGCATCGACTCGCCAAAGCCCCAGTTGCCGCCCTTCGCCATAAAGCGTCTGCCATTCACCCAGAGCTTCAGCTTTCCGCCTTCTTCGCTCCACGTCATCTGGCGAACGCCTGCCTTGAAGGCCTTCCGGTCCAGCACCTTGTGGTCCTTCGCCTCAAAGGTCAGTTCCACGTCGTAGAGATGCGGCTCACCATATCCGGCCGGCCACCACAGCTCCGGCTTCGTCATGCGCAGTTGAGGGTGAGTCGCCGAACTCAGCTTGACGCTCGTACGCCCGGACGCCGGAACCGTTACCTTCTGCTCGAACTTGATCTCGCCAAACGTTCCCCGCAGCATGCCGGTGACCGGCTTTGCATGGTGGTTCGCCAGGTCCACTTCGATCGCGATCTCTGCGCTTGAGGTGTCAGGCAGCGGCAGGGTAGTCGTTACGCCAGAATTTTCGAGCGTCACACCGCCGGTCACAGCCAGGTAGACGTCGCCCCAGATGCCCGTGTTCCTGCCGCGAATTGTCGGAATCCAGTCCCACCCGATCGACGCGTGATAGGTCGGATTGTCCGCGCCCAGCCCGCCGCCATTCTTCCCGCAGACTTCATAGGTCTTCTGCTTCGCGCTGCCCGGCGTCGCGTTCTTTTCCACCCGCACCGCCAGCGCATTCGGCTTGTCTGTCAGCAGCTTGCCTGTCACATCGAACCTGCCGCGCATGAAGCCGCCCTCGATGCGCCCGATCTTTTCCCCGTTCAGGAACACATCGGCCTTCCAGTTCACGCCGTCGAAATTCAGCCATGCCACCTGGTCATGCGTGAGCTTCGGCGCGTCAAACTCCGTGCGATACCAGAAGTCGGAGTAGAAGTAGGAGTCCGACACATAGAGCTGGTTCTGCCCAAAATTCGGATCGGCAACAGCGCCCGCATTCAGATACGAGGTAAGCACCGTACCCGGCACCGTCGCCACTACCCACTCCGCATCTTTGAATCCGCTCTTTGACAGCGCCTCCCCCGCACCACCTGCAAGGTTCTCCCGCTGCACCTTCCATCCGCCTCCAGCCAGGTCCAACCGCCCATCTTCGCGCGCCGCTGGCCGCGCCTTAGGCCGTGCCACTGGGCCGCCGCGGCCATAGACCTCCAGCTCGCTCAGGATGTATCCATACTGCGTCGCCGGTTGCGTCATCAGCACCCGCACATAGCGCGCGCGCGCCGGCTGCGTCAGCTTCACGTCATCCACCAGCGAGCTTCCTCCCGGCAGCGCCTGCAGGTCGCGCCAGTTGCTCGCATCGTCGGATATCTGGATCGAGCCCGCCGCTGCTCGTGCGATCCAGTGCAGGGCCACCCGGTCAAACTCGCACCGTGCGCCCAGGTCCACGTAGACCCACTCTTCGCCCAGCCCCGCACTCATCCACGCACTGGTAAAGCTGTAGGGGCCACCGATCTCCACTCGCTCCGCACCGTGGTAGAACTCAACCTGCCCGATCCTCCACTGAATCCGCGATGCGTGTTCAGCCGAGCTGCTGCACTCCACCTGATAAAAGCGGCTTCGCACCGCCTGCCGCAGGGGAATCGACGGATAGACAATTTGAGACTTGATCGCAAGGCCCGGCGGATAGTTCACCGGCGAGATCGGCTGCGGCCCCGTTATCGTCCCCGCCTCACTCCAGATGCGCCCGTCGTCTGACGTCGAAACCGTAAACGTCACCGTCTCCGTAGGCACATCGTCATTGAGCACCACGAACAATGCCACGCGATCGACCTCAGGAAGAGTCTCGCCTCCGCCCAGCTGTATCTGCACGGAAGGGTGCAGCCCCTGCATGTCGTAGGTGTTCGTCACGAAGTGATCGAGAAACACCTCGCGCTCCGTCTTGCTCAGCGTCCCGCGGCTGCTCACCGACGTTGCAACCCACTGCGGCAGGTGCGTGTCCTTCATCCCGTCCGTCACTAGTTGCGCTGTCAGGTTGTAGTCGTAGCTGCTGGAGTGGTAAGCAGGCCGAAGCAGCGCAAGGTTGCGATACGTCGTCGTATCTAGGACCAGCTCAGGGCTGAAATTTTCCCCCGGCGCACCCGGGTAGATTCCTATCCCGCGCGTAAATCCCGCTGCTTCCATCGCAGCGTTGCTCGCGCTCTGGCCGCTGCTGTGCAGCCCTGCCTGCGTCGGTGTTTTCGCTGCTGCCATCATCGGTAGCGAGGGCAGGGCAGCCCCCGCACTCGCAATCATCGTGCTCTTAAGAAAATCTCGTCTGGACGTCGACATTTCACCTCTCGAATAGCCGCCTACCATTCTCCTTCAAAAATAGGGATCGTTACCATCCGAGAGTAAAAAAATCGTTGTTCATCTCATCCGTCTTCCCGTCTGCGCAGCAGATTCCGCATCTCAGCCTCCAATTCAGCTGTCACCAAGTCAGCGGATCCCTTCGGCCTCAGCGGGCAACCGGTTCGCACCTCAACCCGGCCGGAGTGAAACCATCTCCGGCGCTCCTGCTTCAACTCGCCCAGGCCGGCCAGCGCAACCGGCAGCACCGCCGCTTCTGACTGTTTCACCAGCAGGCCAATCCCACCGCGAAAGCTCTGCAGCTCTCCACTCTGCGAGCGCCGCCCCTCAGGAAATACCAGCACGTGGAAGCCTCGATCCAGCGCCTCGCCCGCATGATCAAAGCTTCGTTGAAAACCCGCGCTGCCCGGCAGCGGAAACACGTTAAAGAGCGCCGTCACCAGCCAGTAAGCCGCAGGCGCAAGCAGGTCCAGCAGCCAAGACTCGCCACTGTGCCCATGTCTCCAGTCGTCCAGCATCTCGCCCGACATCGCCACCGCCATCCGCCGCCGCATTCTGAACGGAAGTCCGTATAGGACCAGCGGCACATCGACCGCCGTAAGATGGTTAGCGATGACCAGCATCGCCCCTCCGCCCGGCGGCAGCTTCTCAGCAGCCCATACCCGCGGCCCCGCCAGTAGCCATACCAGCGGCCGCACCACGACTTCCTGAAACGCAACCCGCAGCCAGCCAATCGGCCCGCGCCACGGCCACTTCGGATAGACAAATTGCCGCTGCGCCACAGCCTTCCGCTCCTGCGGTGCAACTAATTCCGCCGTCTGCTCGCGCGCTGCAGTTTGCAGGCCGGCCCACTGCCGCAGCTCCCCCAGCGTCCGCAGCTGTTGAAACGCCTGCTCATCGCCCGTCGTCCCCACGCGTTCCTCCAGCGCCGCCGCCAGCTGCACGCGCGCCAGGCTGTCCATATGCAGATCCTCTTCAAGGCGGCTCGCATCGTTAGCGGCTGCCGTGCGCTCGCCGGTCAAGGCGGCAATCGTGGCCAGCAGCCAGTCGCCGCTCACCGCGGCTCCTTCGCTCTTGCCCAGCCCGCTCAGCCACGCGGCAATCTTCCTCTTTTGCACCTTGCCCGTAGACGTTCTCGGCAGGTCGGGCTCCGTCCACAGCTCATACCTTCTGATCCGCTGATACTCGGCGAGCTTCGCATTCGCCTTCTCAACCGCCCTGGCCGCCTCTTCGCGCGTGCCTGCAAAGGCGATCACCGCCATCGGCTCCCGCCCGCTCGGCGTGTCCACCCCCAGTACCGCCGAGGCCCGAACCCCTGCCTGCGCATCGAGCGCCGCCTCCAGATCCTGCGGAAAGATATTCACGCCGGCAGCCGTCACAATCGCGTCGCCCTTTCGCCCCAGGAATCGCAGTTCGCCCGATGCCGTCTTCTCCGCCAGGTCGCCGGTCGCGAGCCACGGATCCTCACGCTCCACCACTCGGCCGTTCTGCCACGTCTTCGTCGAAACCATCTCGCCGCGCACCAGCACTTCGCCATCCGGGCCGATTCGCACCTCACGCCCCGGTAGCGGTCTTCCAATCGAGCCCTGCGCGATACGAAATGGATGATTGAGCGTGATCAGCGCCGTCGTCTCCGTCATCCCGTATCCTTGGATCAGTACGAAGCCCAGCGCATTCCAGAAGCGTTCCAGCTCCGGCGGCAGCGCCGCTCCCCCACACACAAACGCCCAGAACTTCCAGCCAAAGCGGCGATGAATGCTGCGAAAGCGCCACCACTTCTTCCACGCCGCGATGCCTCTCCATGCCTCAATCTTTCCCGCCAGCGCCGCATCTTCCGTTTCCAGGTGGGTTCGCATCAGCGCGAGCACGCGCGGCACCGCGGCCAGCACCGAGATGCGCTCCCGCCGCAGCAGGGCGATCACGTGCGGAGCCGCCAGCCGCGTGTCGAAATGCACCTCCGCGCCCAGCACCGCCGGCACCCAGAGCCCCATGAATTGCCCAAAGACATGGCTCAGCGGCAACGTGTGCAGAAAGCGCAGCGGATGCACCCAGCGCTCATAGCGCCGATACTTCTCAATCTCGCGCTCGATCGGCGTCAGGCTCGCCAGCACATTCCGGTGCGTGTGAACAATGCCTTTCGGCTCTCCCGTCGTGCCTGAAGTGAAAAGGATCTGCAGCGGACTTTCGCCGCTCAGTGCAGGATTCGCCGGCCCCTCGCCGGCGGGCAGCGCGGACTCCAGTTCTTCCAGGACCAGAATCGGAATATCGACCGTGAGCCTCCCCACCAGCTCACTATCCCCCACAATCAGCGAAGGCCGCACATCCTCGATCACCCGCCGCGCAAACTCTACCGACCCTGCAGCATCGAGCGGCGCCACCACCGCGCCTCGCAGCACACACCCAAAGAACACGCCGATCCACTCCGCGCTGTTCTGCCCCCACAGCAGCACTGGCTGCTCGCTGCCCAGCGAGTGAGCCTCCAGGTAGCCCGCGAAGCGCCCAGCCAGCCGGGCCAGGGAGGAGTAAGAGGTTGCATGGCGACGATTGCCTGTATGGCGCCCCACTGCCGTCGCCGGACCCCAGCGTCTGAAGTCGTCAACCAGCGTTGCGAGGGTAGCCCTCATGCTCAGATGGATGCCTGCCGCGCCCAATGCGCACGTCCGCGTTGGGATTTATCGCGCCACGGTCAGGAAGAGCGACGGCAGTTAGAACAGGGACTGAATCTTCGGAGCAATCGCCGCATGCAGCCGCTCCTCATCCTGCAGGGCATCCTGCGCCCCAACGCCTTCAAAGAGGTGCCACTCCTCCGTCAGCGTCAGGGAGTCGCCCGGATCGACCACCCGGTGCGGCCCCAGCAGCTCCACTTCCATGTAGCTGCCTTCGACGTACACCTCGTTGTTCACGCCGTAGTCAGGATAAGCAGCCCGTTCCTCATGCGCGAACCTCTTCACAAACAAGCTGTCGTCCACCAGGTGCGCGCACCACTCCTGCTTGTTCCGCAGCCCAAACTTCTGCGAATTGGCCCGCGTCGGATCAGCGCGAAGCATCACGTAGCGCAGCCCCAGCGTAAATCGCGGGTCCTGCAGATCGGTAAACGCGCACATCGCGAGCGGCTGCGTCACCGTCACGTATTCATCGTGACTCCTGAATGGAACGCGCGGCACAATAGCCGTCCCGCACTCCACCACGGTGATCGCCCACGCAGCAATGTCCACCGGCCACAGGGCATGGCTCGTCACCTTCTGGTCTAGCTTCACCTTGCTGCCGCTCGCTTCGAGCGTAATGCGAATCTCTTTCTCCATGGCAGCGCTGTCGGTCGGCTGCCGAAGCGTCACGCTCAGCTCGCTCTCCACCACGTGATCGATCGCCTCATTGTCCGGCGCATAGGTTGCAGGAAAAAGCTCCGGCCACACCCACAGCCGATGTCCGCCATAGGGCTTCCACGTTCCCAGCGCCGTCTCAACCGAACTGGCAGGGAAGTGAGCCAGCAGGTTTTTGCCGCCCGTAGGCCCGTAGTAGAGAATGCGCGGCCCGACCGCCGTCGTTGCAATCACATCCACGCTGCCGTTCGAGATCCTGATGCAGCCCGGCAGTCCCATGTACTCGATCGTTTCGATACTCACTTGGCCTCGTCTCTGCTGTTAGATTGCGGTCCAACCGCCATCGATAATCATCGTGTGCCCGGTAATCAGGGAAGCCGCCGGCGACGCCAGAAACACCACCGCGCCCGCCACCTCTGGCGGCTCGCCAATCCGGTGCAGCGCGGCAATCTTCTCCACCACCTCGGCGTTGAACTCCGGCTGCGACAACACCGGCTCCGTTCCCGGCGTGTGTATAAAAGTAGGCGCCACCGCATTCACATTGATGTTGTACTTGCCCCACTCAATCGCGAGGCACTTTGTCAGGTGAGCGATGCCCGCCTTTGTCATGCAGTAGACAGACTCCGTCGGCAGCGCAACGAATCCCGCCTGCGAGCTCATGTTGATGATCCGCCCGCTCTTCTGCTTCATCATCACCCGGCCCGCGGCCTGGCAGGCGAAGAAGGTGCCCTTCAGGTTGATCGCCAGCGTCCGGTCAAAGTCCTCTTCGCGAACATCGAGCGCCAGGTTCGTCGGCGCAATCCCCGTGTTGTTCACCAGGATGTCCAGCCTGCCGAAGCGCCGAACCACCTCATCCACGCCGCTGCGAATCTGCTCGAGGTCGCGCATATCCATCTGCACCGGCAGAGCGCGCTGTCCTCGCGCCTCCACCTCGGCAGCGACGCCGCTGTCGTTCGCGATATCCCTCAGCCCCAGCGCGACCGTTGCGCCGGCCTCGGCTAGCGCCAGCGCAATCGCTCTGCCCAGTCCACGCGCAGCCCCGGTCACCAGCGCAATCTGTCCGTCCAGCCTGAACGATGGTAGAGATTCCATGCTCTCCTCTTCCCACGCCGGTAGCTGCGGCGCGCAGCCTTGCGTTGTTTTAGATGTAAGTTTTTGAGTGGCCGCGCTACTTCTCGCGCGCCAGCACGAAGTCCGGAACCCACAGCAGGGCACGCTTGAACTCCGACTCCGGCAGCACGCTCAGTGCGCCGCGAGCCGTCTCCGCATACCGCATGGCAACTCCCATCGCGTGGTCCACTGATCCATTCCGCGTCAGGATGGAAACGATCTCCGCATGCGTGACCCGGCTGAAATTCTGGTCCGTCAGAACCATCTCGATCGCTTTGCGATCGGCGTCCGTGCCGTTCTCGAGCGAGTGGATCACCGCCAGTGTCGCCTTGCCTTCGCGCAGGTCGCTCGCCACCGGCTTGCCCAGCACCTCTTCGGTCGCCGTCAGGTCGAGCACGTCATCGACGATCTGGAAGGCCATGCCCAGCGAGTGTCCATACTCGCCCATCTGCTCTTCCACCTCTTCGGTCGCCCCGGCCAGCTCCGACCCCAGCCGCATCGACACCTCAAACAGGCACGCCGTCTTGCGGTAGATCAGGTCGTTATACTCTTCTTCGATAATCGAGTGGCCGAGCTTCTCCATCTGCAGCAGCTCGCCCTCGACCATCTGCTGCGTCAGGCCAATCAGCAGGTCCAGCACCTTGAAGTTCCGCTCGTCCAGCGCCACGCGAAACGCCTGCATGTAGAGCCAGTCGCCCGCCAGCACGCACTTTGCGTTCCCCCACGTCGTGTTTGCCGAGGGCCGCCCGCGCCGGGTGTCCGCCGCATCGATGATGTCGTCATGCACCAGCGTCGCCGTGTGGATCATCTCCACCACTGACCCCAGCCGGATCATGCCATGGCCGCTGTACCCCTGCGCCTTCGCTGACAGCAGCAGCAGGGAAGGGCGAATTCGCTTGCCGCCGCCCTCGCGCAAATAATCGGATATGTCTGTGATTGCGGCGACAGACGAGACAGCGTCATTGCTGAATTCACGCTCGATTGCGCTTAAATCGTCACGCAGCAGGTCGAAGACTTCTTTCGCCGTTGCTATCGCCAGTGTGCTCACTCTTGCTCCGGACCTGCCTAGTTCGTGCGGTAATTCGTAAACTGCATATCGATGCCGAAATCGTGACCCTTCAGCAGCGCAATGGCCTCTTGTAGAGTATCGCGATCTTTGCCGCTGATGCGCACCGTATCGCCCTGGATCGAAGCCTGCACCTTTTTCTTCGACTCCTTCATCAGCTTTACGATCTCTTTGGCCTTCTCCGTCGGAATCCCCTGCGTCAGCGTCACCTTCTGCCTCACGCTCGATCCTGTTGCCGGTTCGATCTTGCCAAACGTGAGCGACTTTAGTGAGATGCCCCTCTTCACCAGCTTCTGCTGCAGAATCTCCGTCACCGCCTGCAACTTGTATTCGTCTGCTGAAGCCAGCTGGATCGTGTCCTCGCCCTCCAGCTTGATCTCCGACTTCGAGTCCTTCAGGTCAAACCGCGCTCTTACCTCTTTGATCGCCTGCTCAATCGCATTCCGCGCTTCCTGAATATCTACCTTGCTGACAATATCGAAGGAATTATCTGCTGCCATTGCTGCCTTCTTTCCTCTACCTAGATTATCCGCCTCAGCGGTTCGACTCACTCCCCCGCAGGGACAGCGATACCGAAAAAGCGATGAAAGTTTTGCGTGGTGCGCAAAGCGGCCTCTTCCGGAGAGATGTTTTTCACCTCGCCCAGCTTCGCCGCGGTCAGGCTCACCCACGCCGGTTCATTTCTCTGCCCTCGATTCGGCGTCGGCGCCAGGAAAGGAGCATCCGTTTCGACCAGCACTCCATCGAGCGGCGCCATCGCCGCCACGTCCCGTATCGGCTGCGCCTTCGGATACGTCATGTTCCCGGCAAACGAGATCAGAAATCCGCAATCGAGCGCCCGCCGTGCATGCTCCCACTCTCCTGTGAAGCAGTGCAGAATCCCGCCCAGCCCCTTCGGCTTCCACTCTTCCTCGATCAGCGCCAGCGTCTCGTCCCACGCGTTCGTGCTGCGGTCCGAGGGTCTGCAGTGGATAATGATCGGCTTCTTCCTCGCCGCCGCAATCTCCATTTGCGTCCGGAAGACGCTCTGCTGCTGTTCGCGAGGCGAGTGGTCGTAGTAGTAGTCCAGCCCGATCTCTCCGCAGGCGATCACCTCCGGCTGCTGGAGCAGGGTATCGAGCTTCGCAAACGCCGCATCGTCCGCCAGTTGCGCCTCATGCGGATGAATCCCCGCGCTCGCGTAGATCACCGGCACATCCGTGCGGCCACGATACGCGAGCGCCAGTTCCGACGCCTGCTGCATCGTCTCCGGCCCATCGCCGATCCCAATCGACAGGATTGTGCGCACCCCCGCATGGAAGGCCCGCGCCAGCATTGCCTCGCGGTCGTCGTCGTACTTTGAGCTGTCCAGATGCGCGTGTGAATCGACCAGCAATCTCAGCTCCTGTTATTTCAGCCGTGCGCCAATTTCCACGTCTTCGAGGAATCCGGCCAGTACCGGCTTGCCCGCTTCTCCCAGCGAAGCCGCCACGATCATCCCATTCGACTCGAAGCCCCGCAGCTTGCGCGGCGCCAGATTCGCGACGATCACCACCTTACGCCCGATCAGCGACTCCGGCGTATAGGCTTCGGCAATTCCTGCCAGGATCTGCCGCTGCTCATAGCCCAGGTCCACTTCCAGCCGCAACAGCTTGTCCGCCTTCGGCACCCGCTCCGCAACCTTGATCTGGGCCACCCGCAGCTCCACCTTGGCGAAGTCGTCGATGGTGATCTTCTCGCTGGCCGCCGGGGCCACGGGAGCAGCAGGCGCAATTGCCGATGATCCGACCTCGGTGCCCTTCGGCTCTACGTGCGCCTGTCCGGCCGCTGCTTCTGCGCCGAGAGTCTCCGCCGGTGCGGGCACGGCAGCTGCTGCGTTCTTCTGTTCGATTTCCTGCATACGGGTAATCGCGTCCTTTTCTGCGCGGGGAAAGAGTGGTGAAAGCTCGCCGAGTTTCGTGCCGGGCTTCAGTCCGCCCCACGCCAGGTTCTTCAAATCTGCTTGTTGGATGTCGCCCAGACCCAGCTGCGACCAGACCTTCGTCGCCGCCTCGGGGATAATCGGATAAACCAGCGCGGTGATAATGCGAATCGACTCGGCAGCCGTATAGAGAATCGCGGCAAGGTTCCCGCGGCTCGCCTCGTCGCTCGCCGCCGCAACCTTCCACGGCGCCTTCGCGGTAATGTAGCCGTCGACCGCACCCACAAAGGACCACGCCGCCTCAAGTGCGCGGGAGAAGTCGAGCGCATCAAACCGCTCGCCATAGCTGGCCGCAGCGCTCATCGCCGATGCACCCAGCTCGGCGTCGCCCGCCCCCTGCGGCACAACCCCATCGAAATACTTCCAGATCATCGCCAGCGTCCGGCTCACCAGGTTCCCATAGCCGTTCGCCAGGTCTGAGTTGTACCGCTGCACCAGCGCGTCGAATGAGAAGCTGCCGTCCTGCCCGAAGACAATCTCCCGCAGCAGGAAATACCGCAGCGCATCCGCTCCCAGCACATCGAGAATCGTCTCCGAACGCACGATATTTCCGCGCGACTTCGACATCTTGCTCTCTTCAAAGAGTAGCCATCCGTGCGCCACAATCGACTTCGGCAGCGGCAGCCCCGCCGCCATCAGGAAGGCAGGCCAGTAAACGCAGTGGAAGCGGCTGATCTCCTTGCCGATAATGTGCAGGTCCGCCGGCCAGAACTTCTCGAACCGCGCCTTATCCGCCGGGTCGTCGCTCCCGTAGCCGAGCGCTGTTATGTAGTTGGCCAGCGCATCCATCCACACATAAATAACGTGTTTTTCATCGTCCGGAACGGGAATGCCCCAGTTGAAGCTCGTCCGGCTCACTGACAGGTCCTTCAACCCGCCGCGCACAAACGCCAGCACTTCGTTGCGCCGCGCCTCCGGGCGAATAAACTCCGGGTTCGTCTCGTAGAGCTCCAGCAGCTTCCGCTCAAAGGCCGACAGCTTGAAGAAGTAGTTTTCCTCGCTCACCGTCTCGGTCGTGCGGCCGCAGTCCGGGCAGGGCGCTCCCGGCGGCGCATCTACATACAGCTCGTCGAAGACGCAGTACTGGCCCGTATACGTGCCTTTGTAGATGTAGCCCTTCTCCCGCAGCAGCGCAAAAAGCCTCTGCACGCCCCTCTTGTGCCGGGGCTCGGTCGTGCGAACGTAGTCGTCGTAGGTCAGCCCCATCCGGTCCCACAGCGCGCGAAACTGCGCCGAGACCCCGTCTGCAAACTCCTGCGGGCTGCAGTTCGCCTTCTGCGCCGACCGCTCGATCTTCTGGCCGTGCTCGTCCGTGCCGGTCAGGAACCAGGTGTCGATTCCCAGCGCACGTTTGCGGCGCGCAATCGCGTCCGTCACGACCGTCGTGTAGGTGTGGCCGATATGCGGCCGGGCGTTAACGTAGTAGATCGGTGTTGTGAGATAAAACTTGCTTTTGTCAGGCATGAAAAAGGGCGGAACACTGCAAATCAAACGCTACCTTCATCTTAGGGTTCTGCGCCAGAGAGGTCAAACCAGCGCCGTTCCCGCCGCCTGTTAAAATCAGCCAGTAAAATCAACCCTTTCCGAGTGGCGGCTGCGTGTACCTGATAGAACAGAAAAGACTGCTGGAGCGGCTCCGCGCCGTTCTCCAAGAGAACTACGACATTCAGGCGGCAACCCTCGCCATCGAGCAGCCTCCCGAGATCCGCTTCGGTGAATACGCGCTCCCCCTGGCTTTCGAACTCGCCCGCCGTCTACGCAAAGCGCCGCGCAAAATTGCCGAGGAGATCGTCGCCGCCCTGGGTGAAGTCCCGGGCTTTGCCGGCTTTGAGGTTGCCGGAGCCGGCTACATCAACGCCCGCCTCGATCGCCCCGCCGCTGCCCAGTCCCTCGCCGCAGCCAGCACCGTCTCTGCGCCGGAGCACCCCATCCACGCTCTGGTCGAGCACACCAGCATCAACCCCAACAAGGCCGCCCACGTCGGCCACCTGCGCAATGCCATCCTCGGCGACACCTTTGTCCGCCTGCTCCGCGCCGCCGGTCAGCAGGTTGCCGTCCAGAACTATATTGACAACACCGGCGTCCAGGTCGCCGACGTTGTAGTCGGCCTCATGCATCTTGAGGGCCTTACGCTCGCTGGCGTGCAGGCGCTCATGGCCCGCCTCCAGCAGGAGCAGCAGCGAATCGACTATTACTGCTGGGACCTCTACGCCCGCACCTCGCAATGGTACGAGGCCGATCCCGAGCAGAAGCAGGCCCGCAAGCAACTTCGCCTCGACACCCTCCACGCCATCGAACACGGCGGCAACGACACCGCCGCCATCGCCGAGCTGGTATCCACCGCCGTCCTTCGCCGCCACCTTGAAACTATGCTCCGCCTCGGCATCGAGTACGATCTCCTGCCCCGCGAGAGCGAGATTCTCCACCTGCACTTCTGGGACGCAGCCTTTGAGCTGATGAAGGCCGGGGGCGTCCTCTATCTTGAAGCCGAGGGCAAGAACAAGGGCTGCTGGGTCATGAAGCGCGCAGGGGCCGAAGCCGTCACCGATGGCCCCGACGAAGACGCCAAGGTCATCGTCCGCTCCAACGGCACCGTCACCTACGTCGGCAAGGACATCGCCTACCACCTCTGGAAGTTCGGCCTCCTGGGCAAGGACTTCGGCTACCGTCCCTTCTTCGAATACCCCGGCCACCGCTGCTGGATCACCGCCGAAACCGGCGACCCTGACCATCCCCACTTCGGCGGAGCGCAGGCCATCTTCAACGTCATCGACTCCCGCCAGGCCGACCCGCAGGCGAACGTCATCGAGGCCCTCCGCGGTCTCGGCTTCACCCGGCAGGCCGCCAACTACACCCATTTTTCCTATGAAATGGTCGCGCTCACCCCGCGTTGCGCAACCGAGCTGGGCTACGAGGTCTCCGCGGAAGATGCCGCCCGTCCCTACATCGAGGTCTCCGGCCGCAAGGGCTTCGGCGTCAAGGCCGACGACCTCATCGACCGTCTCATCGCCGCCACCCAGGCCGAGGTAGACAGCCGCCACCCCGAGTTGCCCCTCGCCGAGCGTGAAGACACCGCCCGCCAGATCGCCGTCGGAGCCCTCCGCTACTTCATGCTCAAGTTCACCCGCAACACCGTCATAGCCTTTGACTTCAAGGAGGCGCTAAGCTTCGAGGGCGAGACCGGCCCCTATCTGCAATACGCCGTCGTACGCACCCGCAGCATCTTCCGCAAGGCCGACACCACCCCCGAGCAGTCCCTCGCCGACATCCACGGCATCGACACCGCGCCTTTTCTCAATGGGGAAGAGGGCGACAGCATCTGGCAGGTCTGGCTTCGCGCCGCCAAGACCACCCTCCTGCTGGAGCAGTGCATCGAGACCGCTGAGCCGTCCTACCTCGCCCGCCACGCCTTCCAGCTGGCGCAGGATTTCTCCAACTTCTACCGCAAACACCACATCCTCACCGAGGCCAACCCGGACCGGAAGAAGCTCCTGCTCGCTACTGCAGCCGTAGCCCAGCGCGAGCTCATCCGCTCCCTGGCTCTGCTCGGCATCACCGCCCCTGAGGTCATGTAGGCCGACGTTCGCCGCAAGCCGGGGTTCACGGAGGGCTCCCGGACGGCGTCGCTCGACAGAATTGTTTGTGGATTTTCAGACGAGAAGATGGCAGGAAGAGAAGCCCCCGGGTCTCGCGATTGAGACCCGGGGCAAGGAAACTACTGGATCGGCTGGCCTGCAGCGGTCATCATGTTCAGCTGCTGCTGGTCATACTGCTTCACGCCATCCGGCAGGGGAGCATAGTTCAGCTTTGCTGCTGACGCCTGTCCATCCGTGATCACGTACTGGATGAACTGCTTCAGCGCTGAGCGCTTCGCCTTGTCCGCGCCGTCCTTGGGGATAATCAGGAAGGTCAGCCCCGAGATCGGGTAAGCATCTGCTGCCGAAGCCGGTGGATTCACAATCGGGGTCCGCGGATCCTGCGCCAGCTGTGCCGTAAAGGCATTGATCGCCGCCGTCGTGCTGTCGGTCGAGGGAGCAATGTACTTGCCCGCTTCGTTCTTCATCGCCACCACCGGCAGCTTGTTCTGCTGCGCATAGGTCAGCTCGACGTAGCCGATCGCGCCGGGCGTCTGCCGGATCTGTCCGGTCACGCCTTCGCTGCCTTTGCCGCCAAGGCCCACCGGCCAGTTGACTGAGGTGTTCGCTCCCACCTTCGACTTCCACTCCGGGCTAACTGCCGAGAGATAGGTGGTGAAGATCGCCGTAGTTCCGCTGCCTTCCGTGCGGTGCGCAATGACCACCGGCTCCTTCGGCAGCTTCACACCCGGGTTGTCCTTCGCGATTGCCGCATCCTGCCAGCTCTTGATCTTTCCGAGGAACATATCCGCCAGCACGCCGGCTGACAGCTGCAGCGGCTCCTTCAGCTCGGGCAGGTTATAGGTGATGCACACCGGGCCTGCCGACTCGGGAATCTGGATAACCGGCGACATCGTTGCCAGCTGCTTATCGTCCAGCGCCGCATCTGACGCGCCGAAATCGACCGTACCCGCCTTCACCTGCTGAATCCCGCCGCCGGAGCCGATCGACTGGTAGTTGATCTGCACATTCGTGTGAACCTTGCTGAAGTCCTCGGTCCACCGGCTCATGACCGGGTTGACAAACGTACTGCCTGCGCCCGAGAGGGTGACTGACTCCGGACCACTGCTGGACTTGCACGCCGTCATACCGCTCAACAGAAGCGCGAGGCCACTGACTGCGACCGTTTTATAGCTGATTTGCATGATTAGGGTTATCGCTCCTTGTTCCACTATGTAGATATCACGCCCCGTACTCCCGGGATGCATTCTCCCCCTGAAATTCTTCGCATTTTCATGAACCTGGCGTCATTGGCAACGTCTCGCGCCTCCCGTACCTCTTACCAGATAGAGCAAAAGAGAAAAGGAGTATTTATGGCTCATCAAATGAGTGGAAAGAAAGTTGCCATTGTAGCTACAGATGGCTTTGAACAGGCTGAACTCTTCGAGCCTAAGAAGGCTCTCGACGGCGCTGGTGTCCAGACCCACGTCATCTCCCAGAAGTCAGGCGAAATCAAAGGCTGGGACATGACCGACTGGGGTAAGAAGATCAAGGTCGATAAGACCTTCGACGAGGCCAAACCCGCCGACTACGACCTGATGGTGCTCCCCGGCGGCGCCATGAATCCGGACCATCTGCGCATGGACCCCAAGGCCGTCAACTTCATCAAGGAATTCTGCAAGAGCGGCAAGCCCGTAGCTGCCATCTGCCACGCCTCGTGGACGCTCATTGAGGCGGACGCGGTACGAGGCCGCAAGATGACCTCCTGGCCCTCCCTCAAGACCGACCTCAAAAACGCAGGCGCAAACTGGGTCGATGAACAGGTAGTCGTCGACCGCAACTTCATTACCAGCCGCAAACCCGACGATCTGCCCGCCTTCAATAAAACCATCCTGGAGCATCTCGGCGGCCAGCAGCTCAAAGCCGCTTCCTGATCCGTCTCAACCCCCGTTTCAAAGCCCGGCTACCCTTGCCTGTGCATCGCGCAGGCAAGGGTAGCGCCTAACCGGCGTAGCGTCTTACCCACTCCACGATGCTCCGCACCGCCACTCCGCTCGGCCCCTTGGCCATCCAGCTTTTGGGCTCATCTACCCACGCCATGCTCGCGATATCCAGGTGAATCCACGGCGTATCCTCCGCGAACTCCTTCAGGAACATCGCCGCCGTCACCGCTCCGCCATACCGTCCGCCCGTGTTCTTGATGTCTGCAATATCGGACTTGATCTGCTCCCGATATTCGTCCTCAAGCGGCAGCCGCCAGAAGCGCTCGCCTGAAATCTTCAACCCTTCGCTGAACTTGCCAAAGGTATCTTCCTCATTCGCAAAGACTCCTGCGTTGACCGTTCCCAGCGCCACCGCCACTGCGCCCGTCAAGGTTGCCGCGTCGATCAGGTGGGTTGCGCCCAGCTGCCGCGCATAGGCGAGTCCATCGGCCAGCACCAGCCGCCCTTCGGCATCGGTATTGATAATCTCGATCGACTTCCCGGACATCGCAATCTGCACATCGCCCGGCTTCTGCGCCGTTCCTGACGGCATATTCTCCGCCGCGCAGACCACTCCAATCACCTTCACCGCCGGTTTCAGCTGGGCAATCGCGCGCATTGCGCCGATCATCGCCGCTCCCCCCGCCATGTCGTACTTCATCTTCTCCATGTTGTCCGAGGGCTTGATGGAGATGCCGCCCGTGTCAAAGGTGATCCCTTTGCCCACCAGTCCGATCACCGGGCCGCCCGGCTTCGCATTCGCCGGTTCGTAGCTCATCACGATCAGCGCAGGCGGCTCTGCCGAACCCTGGGAGACGCTCCAGAACGCGCCCATCTTCAGCTCGTGCAGCTTCTCCGCGCCGTAGACCTCGCACTTCACCCCGAACTCGCGGCACATCTCCGCAGCCTTCTGCCCCAGCACGGTAGGCGTCATTCTGTTGCCCGGCTCGTTCACCAGGTAGCGGGCAAAGTTCTGGGACTCGCCCACGATCACGCCCTCGCGGAAGCCAGCCTCCGCCTCGCCCGCCGCAATCACGCCCAGCGACTGGACGCTCTGGTCCTTGCGGTCGCTGCGGTAGGTGTCCGGGTCAAAATCCGCAACCAGCGCACCCTCCGCAATTGCTCTCGCCGTGGCCCCGGCAGGGAAGCCGGCGCCCTCAGGAGCCAGCACCGTCAGTGCGCGGATGCCGCGCGGCTTGGCAAAGCGAACCGCCGTGCCAGCCGCCTTTCTAACGTCATGCGGCGTGGCCTTCGCCGCCTTTCCCAGCCCCACGATCAGCAGCCGCGCCGCTTTCAGTCCGGCCGGCGCGTGCAGCAGCAGCGTCTCGTTGGCCGCCGCCTTGAACTCGCCACCCGCCAGCACAGCCTCTGCCGCTGTCTTCAGCGCCGCATCGCCCGTCAGCAGGCCCGGCTCCGCCTTCGCGTCCTTGTCCTTGGCGGCATTGTTGTCGGTGGCGAACACCACGAGCAGCGGCGTCTCGATCTGGCTTGGCGACTTGCCTTTGAGCAGTTCAGTTTTCATTCTTCTCCTGAGCTTCGGTGGCCCTGTCGGCCCATACTGTTGGGTTAGCGGCTGTTCTTCCGCATATTGTTGGCAATAGCGGTGCGGGCTTCCTTGTCGGCTTCGCGGCGGCGTTCGGTCTCGCGCTTGTCCCAGTCCTGTTTGCCCCGGGCCACGGCCAGTTCGCACTTGACCCGGCCGTTTTTGAAGTAGAGCCTCGTCGGGATGAGCGTCAGCCCTTTCTGCTGCGTCTGTCCGAATAGTTTCCTGATCTCTTCACGATGGAGTAGCAGCTTCCTGGTGCGAACCGCATCATGAGTGTCAAAATTGCCATGCGAATAGGGACCGATATGCGCGTTCAGCAGAAATGCTTCGCCGTCCTTCACGAGTCCGTAGGCGTCGCGGAGATTGGCCTTGCCCTCCCGGACAGACTTCACCTCCGAGCCGCGCAGCGCCACGCCCGCCTCGAACCGGTCCAGCAGGAAGTAGTTGTGCCCGGCGATGCGGTTCTGCGCGGCATCGCGTTCTCCCGCCGCAACCGGGTCCCGGGGGCGCGCTTTCTTCGGCGCGGAGACGATCTGGTGACTGGCTTGCCTGGACATATATCAATCATGCCAGATTGCAGCGAAGAATTGCTTTCTGGCAGCATCACAGTCGGAGAGGTCAGGGTTTCATGGCGGCAGTAGTCCCCCCATCGGCGTCCATTTACCCTCGCAATGCTATGATGAGGCAGCGTCGTGTCCGGCAATTTATCCGTTCTAAAGCGACCCAGATTGCTGCTACCCGCCGGATTTCAGATACTACCTGCGAAGTCATGAAAAATCTTTCCCCCGCCACAATCCATCGGAGTCCCATGAACGTTCGCACACTGCTCCGGGCTTTCTCCCTCGCTCTGATCGTTTTTTCGGCCCTCGCCGCCGTCCCGGTCCATGCTCAGTCCGCCAGCAAGCTCTTCAAGATGGGGCGGGCCGCCGAGGATAAGGACGACACCCTCACGGCTTATGAGGACTACCACCAGGCCTTCCAGAAAGAGCCGAAGAATATTGACTACAAGACCTCCTATGAGCGCCTGCGCTTTCCGGCTGCCGCCGAGCACGTCAAGCGCGGCGAGCACTTGCGCGATCAGGGAGATCTCTCCGGAGCTCTGACCGAGTATCTTCGCGCCCTCGAAATCGACCCCAGCAACGAGCTCGCCCAGCAGGACATCCGCGCCGCACGCTTGCAGCTCAACGGCTCCGGCTCCGTTCCCAATCCTGAAACCGCCATGCCCCAGGGGACTGAACAGGAGCTTGCCGACATCGCTCCACCTCCCGTGTTGAAGCCGGTCTCGAATGAGCCGCTCACTCTTCACATGGTTGAGGACAGCAAGATCGTCTACCAGACCGTCGGCAAGGCCGCGGGCATCAACGTACTCTTCGACCCCGATTACCACTCCACGCGCATCCAGGTCGACCTCACCAACGTCTCGATCTACGACGCTCTGCGCATTCTCGGCACCATCTCCGGCACCTTCTGGCGTCCCGTCACCTCGAACACCATCTTCGTCGCCCAGAACACCCGCGGCAAGCGCACAGAGCTTGACGAGCAGGCGGTCCAGACCTTCTATCTCACCAACGTTTCCCAGGCCAACGACCTCAACGATATCCAGACAGCGCTGCGCAACGTCTTTACCACCGCCAAGCTCTACGGCGTTCCCAGCCAGAGCGCCATCATCATGCGCGGCACTCCGGACGAGCTCCTCCTCGCACAGAAACTCGTCAACGATCTCGACAAGGCGAAGCCCGAAGTCGTCGTAGATGTAGCCGTCCTTGAGGTCAGCCGCGATAAGCTGCGCAACATCGGCATCCAGCTGCCCCAGACCGCCAGCGTCTCCTTCCAGCAGGCCAACGCGAACTCCATCACCAACGGCACCACCACCAGCACCACCACCAGCACCACCACCGGCACCAGCACCGGCAACACCGGCAACTCGCTCACCCTCAACAATCTTGCGCACCTCAACTCGACCAACTTTGCCGTGACCATCGGTCAGGCGACGGCCAACCTGCTGATGACCGATACCGACACCAAGATTCTGCAGAATCCGCGTATCCGCGCCTCTGACGGCCAGCAGGCCACGCTCAAGATCGGTGAAAAGCTTCCCGTGGCGACCGGCTCTTATCAGACAGGCGCCGCCACCGCCATCGTCAGCTCGCTGGTCAATACCCAGTTCCAGTACCTCGATGTCGGCGTCAATATAGATATGAAGCCGACCGTGCACTATGACCGCGATGTGACCCTCAAGCTCAAGATCGAGGTCTCCGCGCAGAACGGCAACTCCAACCTCGGCGGCATCAACGAGCCCATCATCACCCAGCGCACCGTCGAGCAGACCATCCGTCTCAAGGAAGGCGAGGCCAACATCCTAGGCGGCATCCTGCAGCACCAGGCGACTAACACCATCAGCGGTACGCCGGGCCTCGGCGAGCTGCCTATTTTGAAATACCTCTTCAGCACCAATCAGCACGAAGTGGTCGATGATGAGATCGTCTTCCTGCTCATCCCGCACATCGTCCGTGCCGAGATGCTCGACCCCATGAACCTTCGCCAGGTCGACACCGGCACCACCAACTCCATTGAGCTGCGCCGGGTTAACGCCAGCAGCAACTCCATGAGGCCGCTCACACCGCCGCCCATCGGCGCGCAATCCACCGGCGGCGATCTGCGCGGCACGTCCGCCGCGGGCGCAGCAGCTAGCGCTCTCAACCAGATGCGCCAGCAGGCGAACGCCGGCCCGTCCAACAGCGTCCCCATCTCCCTGCAGCTGACGCCGCCGCAGAGCGTGCAGAAGGTAGGCAGTACCTTCCAGATGGCCGTCAACCTCATCGGCGGCAAGGATGTCTACTCCACGCCGCTTCAGTTGCAGTACGACCAGAACCGGCTCACCCTCATTAATGTTGATGTGGGCAGTCTTCTCGGCAAGGACGGCCAGCCCGTCGCACTCGTCCATCGTGACGACGGCAACGGTCAGCTGACCATCTCCGCCTCACGTCCGCCGGGCACAGCCGGAGTCTCAGGGGATGGCAGCATCTGCACCCTGACCTTCCAGGCCAAGGCTCCGGGAGACGCTCCGATCTCCATCACTCGTCCGCTGGTTAGAAACAGCGCACAGCAGCCACTGCAGGCGACCGGGTCGCAGGCAATCGTACTCGTACAGTAGCGGGGGCAGGATTGACGCAGTACAGGCGCGAATCCGGTCTCACCCTCGTTGAGCTCATCGTCACGGTGGCGATTCTGGCCATCCTGGCCTCGGCAGCGATTCCTGTGACTCGCTTCGAGATCAAGCGGCAAAAGGAGCACGAACTGCGCTACGACCTCTGGATGATGCGATCGGCGATTGACAAGTATAAGGACGCCGCCGATCGCGGAGCCTTCCAGACGAAGGTAGACAGCATGAACTATCCGCCCGACCTCGACACGCTCGTCAACGGTGTCGATGTGCAGGGCAAGAAAGTGAAGTTCCTCCGGAAGATCCCTGTCGATCCCATGACCGGCAAGGCCGAGTGGGGCCTGCGCTCCATGCAGGATGAGCAGGACAGCGATTCCTGGGGCGGACAGAATGTCTTCGACGTCTATTCCAAGTCAGATGGGACGGCGCTCGATGGAACCAAGTATTCGGACTGGTAGATTGAGAGCAAAAATAACAACTCGCGGCGAAAAAGGCTTCACCCTGGTTGAGCTCATGGTGGTCATGCTCATCATCGGCATCCTCGCGGCCATCGCTATCCCCAGCTACATGGCCTCCATCAAGAACGCCAGGGAAGCGGTCCTTAAAGAGGACCTCCACGTCATGCGCCAGGCCATTGACTCCTACACGATGGACAAGGCCGCCGCGCCCAACTCTCTCGACGATCTGGTTCAGGCCGGCTACCTCAAGTCCATCCCCGTCGATCCCATGACTCGCAGCGACTCCACCTGGGTCACAAGCACTTCCGACTCGCTCTCCAGCGTCGATCAGAGCCAGGGCGGCATCAACGATGTCCACAGCGGCTCCGACGAAAAAGGCTCCGACGGCCAGCCTTACTCCAGCTGGTGACGCATGCATCAGCTGGCCGTTTCTGCTGTCTCCATCTCTGAAATTTACGACCGCTATCTCGCCCTCGTCGCGCTTCGCCCTGCGCAGGCTGAGGGCCTCGGCGGACGCCTGCTGCTCGTCTCCGGCCTCGACCCTGTGGGAGTCGCCACCGTCACCGCCGCCAACGTCGCCGGAGCCGCAACCCTTGCCATCGAGTCAGACCCCGCAACCGCCCGCGATGCCATTCGCAACGGCATCTGCGACTTCTCCGTCAACACCCTCGACGAGGCTCTGCGCATCCTCAAAAACGAAATCCGCAAACGCAAGCCCGTAGCCGTCTGCCTCCTCGGCATGCCGCAATCGATCCTTGCCGAGATGGCCGAGCGCGGCGTCCAGCCCGACTTCGCCGCCATTCCGCCTGCCGTTCCCGGCGACCTCGCCGCGACCTTCTTCGCTCGCGGTGCGCAACCGTTTCCACCCGTTGCCGCTACCCTGCCGCTGGTCTGCTGGTCGGTAGCGGCGCAGCAGCCCATCACGCTCCTCCAGCAGCTCGACAAGCTCGCGGCCGCCTCGCTGTCCAGCTCTGAAGCCGTCCGCCATCGCTGGCTGCAGCTTGCGCCCCGCTATCTCGGCCGCGCCCGTCAGCACTGCGTAGGCATGACCGACGAGGAGTGGGCCGCCTTCCGCGCTCTGCTCAAGCAGTCCTCAGGCGAACTCGCCGCAGGCCTCACCGTCACCCGCAACGGCGAGACCGCCTGATCCGTCAGTCCGCCGCCACCAGTTCAGGTTCCTTCGCCCGTCCCCCCGCACCGGCCCACGTCATGGTCCAACGTCTTGAGACCTTCCACATCACCGCCAGCACTGCCACCGCAAACACTGCATAAGCCACAAAGCCCATCGAGTAGGACCCCGTGTGCTGCTTTGACTGCCCCAGCAGGTTCGGCAGAATCGATCCGCCCAGCGCGCCGATCTCCCCGATCATCCCGCCTGCCACCGCCGTTGTCGTCGGCCACCGCAGCGGCACCAGTTGGAATGTTGCGCCGTTTCCCGCGCCCAGCGCCGCAAAGCACAGCATGAAGAGCAGAGTCGTAACCACCAGCGTCGGCGAAGCCATCAACCCGATCAGCCCCGCAATGGCGATCACAAACACGATCGCCAGCGTGTTGATGCCGCCGAAGAGATCCGCAAGCCAGCCACCCAGCACCCGCGTTGCGCTTCCGGTCAGCGTCGCCAGCACCGTCAGGCTGCCCGCCTCCACCTTCGTCACGTGGAACTGGCTGTAGTAGAACGACGGCAGAAAGGTCGCCAGCCCCAGGAAGCCGCCGAACGTAATGATGTAGATCATGTTGAAGGCCCATCCGTCCTTCTCCCACAGGCACTGCAGATGATCGCGCAGGCTCTGGTGTTCGATATCCGGCGGTTCCTTCGCAAAGCCGATCATCACCATCAGCGGCAGCAGCATCATCGCCGCCGCAAAACCGTACACATGCTGCCATCCGAAGTGCATCGCCAGCCTCGGCGCAAACAGCGCCGCCAACGCCGTGCCGCTGTTTCCGGCCCCTGCGATCCCCATCGCCAGCCCCTTGTACTGCCGCGGAAACCACCCCGCGCCCAGTGACAGCGCCACCCCGAAGCTCGCTCCCGCAATCCCCAGCAGTACGCCCATCGCCAGCACGCTGTCATAGCTCTTCACAAAAAATGCGCCATAGAGCAGCGCAATCACGATCGCACCCATCTCCACGATCGCCGCCATCTTCCGCCCGATGTACTGTGACAGCACCCCCAGCGGAAACCGCATGAATGCTCCGGCAAACGTAGGCACAGAAACCATCAGCCCGATCTGCCCCGGCGTCAGGTGAAACTGTTCTGAGATAAACGGCCCCATCGCGCCATTCAGCACCCACACCGCGAAGCAGAAATCGAAGTAGAGAAACGCTGCGAACAACGTAGGCGGATGTCCGGATCGGAGAAATGCCTTTGCACTGGCCATCGAAATGCTCCCTTACGCGAAATGAAAAAATGATCCACACACAAACAACCGCAGAAGAGCGGCTACTTCGTTACAAACCTCTCCACCAGCACCGCACACTGCTTGAAGTTGGGCTCGCGCGAGATCGGATCGAATGCGCCCAGCGTCACCAGGTTTGAGTTCGTCTCCGCGAAGTGAAACGGCATAAAGACCTGCCCCGGAGCCACGATTCCGGTTATCCGCAGCTCCAGGTTCTTCACGCTCCCGCGCCGCGAAATCACGCTCACCCGGTCATGCGGCTTCAACTGCAGTCGCCTCGCATCGACAGGATTCATCTCCAGCCACGCATACGGCGCCATTGTGTCGAGCAGTTGCACCTTCGCCGTCTTCGTGCGCGTGTGCCAGTGCTCCACCGTGCGCCCCGTGTTCAGCACATAGGGATACTCGCTCGTCGGCTGCTCCACAAACGGCTCGCACGGCACGTTGTAGAGCTTCGCCCGTCCGCCCTCATGCCGGAACACGCCGTCTTCATACAGCCGCGCGCCGCCCCACTGCACGCCGCTCTCTTCTTCGATCTGCTCCCAGCTGATACCGCTGTAGTCGCACAGCCGCCCCGCCGAGACGCGCTGCCACTCCTTGTAAGCATCGTGCGTCGTCGTCCATCCGGGGTAGAGCTCTTCACGCACGCCCAGCCGCTCCGCCAGATCGAGAAAGATATCGAAGTCCGCGCGCGCCTCGCCTGGCGCCGCCACCACGCGATTCACCTTGCTCACCCTCCGCTCAGAGTTCGTGTACGTGCCTTCCTTCTCGCCCCAGATCGCCGCCGGCAACACCAGGTCCGCGAAATCGCTCGTCGGCGTCGGATGGAAGCCATCCTGCACCACCAGGAAGTCGACACTGCGCAGCGCCTGCTCCAGTACTGAGTAGTTCGGAAACGACACCGCCGGATTTGTCGCGATGAACCACAGCGCCTTCACCTTGCCCGCCACCGCCGCTTCGATAATGTCCGGGTAGGCAAGCCCCCGCGCAGTGGGAATCCGCTCGACATCCAGCCCCCACAGCCGCGCCAGCTCTTCGCGATCCGCCTGCTTCTCAAATTTGCGATATCCCGGCAGGCTTGAAGTAAATCCGCTCTCCCGCGTGCCCATCGCATTGCACTGCCCGGTAATCGAAAACGGCGAAGCTCCCGCGCGCCCGATATTTCCGGTGATCAGCGCAAGATTGTTGATCGCCGCCACCGTCACCGCTCCCTGCGTCGAGTGGTTCACCCCCATCGTCCACCCGATAAAGGCGGCCCGCGCCTTGCCATAGAGCCGCGCCACACGGACAATCGTCTCTTCGCTCAGCCCCGTCAGCGCCGCCACGCGCTCCGGCGTGTACTCGGCCACAAATTCCTTGTATTGGTGAAAGCCATCTGTATACTGCGAAATATAGGTGCTGTCTATCAAGCCATCGCGGATCAGCACATGCGCCATTCCATTCAGCAGTGCAATATCGCTGCGTGGCTTCACCGCCAGGTGCAGGTCCGCCATCATCGCCGTCTTCGTCACTCGCGGGTCCACGACGATCAGCGTCCGCTCTGCATCGCGCTCCAGCCTGTGGCACAGGATGGGGTGATTGTCCGCAATATTCGCGCCGATCAGCATCACCACATCCGCCGTCTCCATGTCTGCATACGATCCCGGCGGCCCGTCGCTGCCAAACGAAAGCTTGTAGCCTGACACCGCGCTCGCCATGCACAGCGTCGTATTTCCGTCATAGCTCCGCGACCTGAAGCCAAGCTGCACCAGCTTGCCCAGCGTGTAGAACTCCTCAGTCAGCAACTGTCCCGTGCCCACCACGCCCAGCGCATCCGCGCCGTACTTCTGCTGGACCCCCGCAAACCTCTCCACCATCGTGTCCAGCGCTTCGTCCCACGACACCGGCGTCAGCGTTCCGTTCTTCCGCAGCAGCGGCGTTTTCGCGCGTCCCGGGGCTGTCAGGATGTGGTGCTCGCTCAGCCCCTTCGGACACAGCTTGCCGCGGTTCACCGGATGCTCAGGGTTCCCGCGCACCGCGACTGCTTTGTCATCCTTCACGCCCACCAGCATCCCGCAGCCCACTGAGCAGTAGCCGCACGTCGTCTTCACCCACTTCTCCGCAACCCGGCTCGATGACACATGACCAAATCGCGCATCGCGTTCATAGGTGTAGTCGCACTGCCGCGTATCGATTCCCAGCGCTCTCTTCAGCCGCGCCAGCGCCGTCATCGCCCACCCCCGCGCACAAAGGTAAGCGCCATATTCAGCGGCACCACCGAAACGAAAAACAGATACCTGCTCAGCAGCACTCCACCCAGGGCTACAACCGCAGCAGCCATCCAGTCGCCGCGCAGGCTCAAAGCCCCCGCCATCGCTACCAGGGCCAATGAGGCGATCAGCGCCTCCCGCAGCCCGCTCGTATTCAGCAGCCCCGCCGAAGCCCGTTCCTCAAACCTCTCCGACCGGCTCAGCCGCACCAGCCGCACCGCCTGGTTCGCGAGCCACAACCCCGCCGCCGCTCCAGCCGCGGCTCCCGCGCCATCCGTCCGCGTCCACAGCGGAGTCACCATCGAACCCAGCAGCGCCGCGCTCAGTAGAAAATCCAGTGGCGTATGCACCATGTTCCACGCAGGCCGCGCCGCCACCAGGTAGATGCACGCGCTCGCCATCACTCCCGCCACCCCCAGCGCTGCCGCCATCCAGCTCAACCACTGCGCCCCCGCGCCCAGCCACGCCATGGCCGTCGCCGCGCTCAGCGCCGCAAAGAAGAGTCCGAACAGCAGCACCTCGCGGCTCAGCCATGACCTCCGCCACATCTTCAACGCGCGCCACGCATAGGCAGGCCGTCCCAGGTGGAGCACCGAAATGTTCAGCGCCACGCCCGTCACCCCCAGCAGCGCTGTCAGCAGACCGCGCCCCGCTCCTTGCCGCAGCAGTGCGCACACCAGCGTTCCCGCCACTGCCTGCATCAGCGCCGTCATTACCACCAGTGAAAGATGCGCATGCTCCGGCCGTATCCGTCCCGCATCCACACGCTGCAGCGTCTGCACCGCATCCTCCGGCAGCGTGATGCGCGTTGTAGAAATCGTGTGCCCCGCCGCAGGCATGCCCGGCGAGTCAGCGCTGGAGTAGTCGATCCGCCACGCCGTCCTGTCCACGATCTCGATTGCAATCGCCGCCTCGGGGCAGGCATTCACGCACGCAGGCTCCAGTCCGTCCGTCAACCGCCCGTGACACATGTCGCACTTGCCCACCACCCCGCGCTCTGCGTTGAACTGCGGCACACTGTAAGGGCAATTCCACACGCAATACTGGCAGCCGATGCATGCCTCCGCCGAGTGCAGCACAATCCCGGTCACCGGATCTTTCGTGTACGCATCCACCGGGCAGCCCTTCACACAGTCCGCGTCCAGGCAGTGGTTGCATCCCATCGAGAGATAGTGCCGCAGCGTATCGGGATAAGTGCCGCCCTCGATCTCTCCGATCCGTCTCCAGTGGATCTCCGCAGGGTTGCCGTTCTGTTCATTGCACGCTACCTCGCACGAGCGGCATCCGATGCACTTCGTCATGTCGAAGTGAAACCGATACTGCTCGCCCGCGGCGGGCGCCCGGTCCGGAATCAGTGTCGCAGCTCCCGCACCCGCCGGCGTCAGCCGCACCAGTCCGTCGTCATCTCCGTTGATCGCGCGTTCGTAGAGTGGCAATGCCATCTTTTTTTCCCGCCTGCGTTAGGGGTGAGCCTCAATAAACATCGCGGTGATAGCGATGCTCGTCCTTCAGGCGATTCACATACTCGCGCGCGGCATCCTGTTCCATGCCGCCATGCTGCGCAACAATTGCATGCAGCGTGCGGTCCACGTCCTTCGCCATTCGCGAAGCATCGCCGCACACATACACGCTCGCGCCGTCTTCGAGCCAGCTCCACAGCATCGGCCCCTGTTCGAGCATCCTGTCCTGCACGTAGACCTTCTGCTCCTGGTCGCGCGAAAACGCCGTATCCAGCCGCGTCAGGTGTCCATCCGCGGCCATCGCCTCCAGCTCTTCGCGATAGAGAAAGTCGCTCGCCGCGCTGCGCTCTCCAAAGAAGAGCCAGTTGCGCCCGCGCGCTCCCAGCGCCCTCCGCTCATGCAGAAAGGCGCGAAACGGCGCGATGCCCGTGCCCGGCCCGATCATGATCACCGGCGCACTCGCGTCTGCGGGCAGGCGAAACTTCCTGTTCGGCTGAATGTAGATCGGCAGCTGCTCACCCACCGGCAGCCTGTCCGCCAGCAGTGTTGAACACACCCCGCCGCGCTCGCGGCCCAGCGTGCTGTATCTCACCACCGCGACTGTCGTGTGCACCTCGCCCGAGTGAGCCAGCGGACTCGAAGAGATTGAGTAGAGCCGGGGCGTCAGCTTTGGCAGCATCGCCGTCAGCTCGCTCGCCGTTCGCACCACTCCCGGGCACTCCACCAGCAGGTCGATCAGCCCGCGTTCATAGATGTACTGCTCCAGCTTCGCCTGCTGCTCCGGAGCCAGCATTCCCAGCAATGTCGTGCATCCTCCCGCCGTCGCATAGCGTTCGATCAGCTTGCGGCTCAGCCGCGTGATCACCAGCCGATGCAGCAGCGCGTCCGCCACAGTGCAAACGCTCATGCCCGGTGCCTCCACCATTTCCTGGCCGGTAAGCTTCAGCCGTTGCAGAATCTCTTCCACCAGCTTCGGATCATTCTGCGGAATGACTCCGCACGCATCGCCCGCTTCATATCGCAGCCCCGAGTCTCTGATCGAGAGCGTCATGTGCAGCGTCACCTTGCTTGAACTCTCTCGAGTCAGAACGCGCTTCTCGATCACCGGCGCAGAAAAAGGATTCTCCCTTCCATGCGCGGCCACAGTCTCCGCCTGTGTCTCAGTCGCCGCCGTCACCGGCGCGGCAATCTCCGCTGCGGGCGCGCTCTCCACCTTTGCCATTGCATTGAAGATTCCCAGCAGCTTCTCCTTCCACTGCGCAAAGGGTTCGTCGATATCCAGGTCGCACTCCACACGTTCGCACAGCCGCACAGCGCCCAGCGCGGCAAGCTTCCCATCCAGGTCGATGCTGAATTTGCAGAAGTGCTCATAGTGCCTGTCGCCCAGTCCGAACACCGCGTAGTTCAGCTCCTGCAGGGCAGGGAAGCGCTCAATGCAAAGCTCCTCGTAAAACGGTTGCGCCGCATCCGGCGCCTCACCTTCGCCGTAGGTGCTCGCAATCAGCACGGCATATTTCTCCGCTGCCAGCGCCTTCGGCGTATACGCCTCGAGTGAGGTCAGCGCCGCCGCATGGCCTTTGCTCTTCAGCTCCTTCGTCAGCTTCCGCGCCAGTCCTTCAGCGGTTCCGGACTGCGACGCATAGAGCACCGCGATCCGCAGCGGCTCGCGCTTCTCTGTGCCGCTTGCAGGCGCGCTTGAGAACATTCCCGCCAGAAATCCATTCAGCCACGCACGCTGCTCCGTTGAAAACGGCGCGTCTTCAGGAACAAAGGGAATCATCGTCTGCATCGTCATTCACTCACCCTCTCTGCGCACATCGCCTGCAGCGCATCGATCTCATGTCTTCTGCTGAAGGCGAGAAAGCTCTCACCCTCCACGCGCCGCTCCACGTACGCCGCGAAGAGCCGCTCCATCACCGGCGGCAGCTCCTCAAACCTGATTGCGGAGATCAGTTCCCGCGCCAGCCCCTGCGCATCGTCGCTGCCGCCGCCGATCACCACCTGGTAGCCTTCCGCGCCGCCGATCTTCATCCCCAGCAGCCCGATGTCTCCAATCGAGTGCTGCGCGCACGAGTGCGGACAGCCCGTTACATGCAGGTTCACCGGCTGCTCGATTCTGAAGCGGCTGTCGAGCCGCGTCGCCAGCGCCACCGCATGCGCCTTCGTGTCGCAGGCCGAGTAGCGGCAGCCCTTGTTGCCCGTGCATGCCACCGTCCCGCTCGTCACCGTTCCCGCCGCCACGCTCAGCCCTGCGTCTGCCAGCGCCTTCACCGCGACCTCCGTATCGCTCCCGGCGACATTCGGCAGGATCACGTTTTGCCACACCGTCAGCCGCAGCTCGCCGCTGCCGTAGCGCTCGGCCACATCTGCCAGCGCGGTCATCTGTTCTGCCGTAACCCGTCCCACCGGCACGGCTACGCCGATGTAGTTCTTCTCCGCCTGCCTCTGCGCATGCACGCCGAGGTGCGCCCCGCGATCGATCGTCCTTCGCGGCTCGCACTCCGCCAAAGGAAAGCGCAGCAGCGGAAACGCCAGCCGCTTCTCGGTCTCCGCCAGAAATCGTTCCACTCCCCAGCGATCCAGCAGGTACTTCAGCCGTGCCTTCTTCCTGTCCGTGCGATCGCCGTTCTCCGCAAACACGCGCACCATCGCCGCCGCCACAGCGACCGCCTGGTCTGCGCGCAGCAGCAGCCCCGCATCGCTCGCGAACTGCCCGTGTCCTGTGATCCCGCCCAGCGCCACGCGAAAATAAATTCCTGCCGGCACTTCGCGGCCTTCCGTCACCTCCACCGCGCAAAAGGCGATATCGTTCGTGTCCGCGACCACACCGATGGAGCCGCCTCCGTCGAACGCGATATTGAATTTCCGCGGCAGCCCATACATGTCGCGCGAGTTCAGAATGTAGAAGTGCATCGCCTCCGCCAGCGGAGCCACATCCATCAGCTCGTGCGGGTCCACTCCGCTGATCGGCGAAGCCGTAATGTTGCGAATGTTGTCCGCCCCAGAGCCGCGCGAAGTCAGCCCCAGCGCCTGCACCCTGTTGAGCACGCGAACGATCTCTCGCGGTTGGAACTCCCGCAGTTGCAGGTTTGCCCGCGTCGTCAGGTCCGCGCTGCCGCAGCCCCACTCCACCGCCATCCGCGCCAGCCCGCGCATCTGCTCGGCCGTAAGCATCCCGCCCGCAGCACGCAGCCGCAGCATGAACGAGTCCTGCGCCGGAGCGACATGGAACAGCCCGTGATATTTGAAGCGGAACAGATCGTCGCTCGCCGGCACGCGATTCTCGTTGGCGTGTGCCAGCAGCTTGTCCCAGATGTCCAGCGCATTTTCCTCGTGCTTCCAGCGCTCTTCCTTGCAGAGCTCTGACACCGGCGTGCCGAACACGCACTCCTCGGCAGCTTCGTTCGGCAACGCGCTCGCCGCGTCGTTCGTCAGTCGCCCGTCCGTCGTCTGCCCCACATATGGAGTGGCGCCGCGCTGCGCAATCCCGGCAAAGAAGCCTTCGAGATAGCGCTTCTGCTCCTCTGAAAATGATGGCGAATGCAACTCCGCAGGAAATGGCATGAGTACCTCTTCAGGTGATGCTGTTCAGAATGAAGCGGGAGGTTGACCTGCAACCAGCCGCGAGAGTGCTCGATCGCTCACCGCAAAATATGCGGTGGGTTCAAAAGCTCTTCGCGGAGCGTCTATGCAGTCAGCTGGATGCCCAGTACACAAGCAGGGTGCCTGGTGCTCATCCAAGGGAGAGCGGCAGCCATATCGGTTGACTGCCGTTAGCCAGATACTAAGGCTCCCGCCTTGCCGCTGCAATCAAATTGCGCGCCGTTACAACCGGACGTTATGCGACACATAAACAAAATCGATCAATATGCGCGACATGCCGAATCATGCCAACATGGTTTATGGCACATGCGAGCTTTAACGGTCTGCGCGTGCTCTCCCTCGAGTCGCGTCGCGCCAGGGAAGTAGCCAAGCTCATCCGCACCTATGACGGAGAGCCCTTCGTCGTGCCCGCCATGCGCGAGATGCCCGCGTCCTCTAACAAGCAGGCGCTCGACTTCGCCGACCGCCTCATGCGTTCTGAGTTCGACCTCGTCGTCTTCCTCACCGGCGTTGGCGTTCGCGCCACGGTTGAGGTGGCCCAGACTCGCTATCCGCGCGAGGAGTTTCTCGCCGCCCTGCGCGCCGTCCGGGTTGCAGGCCGCGGCCCCAAACCAACCGGCGCGCTCCGCGAGCTCAACATCCCCGTCCGGGTCTCAGCGCCCGAGCCCTGTACCTGGCGCGAGATGATGCAGTCGCTCAACAATGAATTCGGCGACTCGCTCAGCCAGTTCCGCGTAGCCGTGCAGGAGTACGGCGCCTCCAATCCTGAATTCCTCTCCGCCCTCACCGAGCAGAGCAAAGAGGTCACCAAGGTTCCCGTTTATCAGTGGGCGCTTCCTGAGGATCTGCAGCCGCTGCGCGAGTGCATCCTCGCCATCATCAGCGGCGGCATCGATGTCATCTTCTTCATGACCGCCGTCCAGGTCATCCATCTCTTTCAGATCGCCGAGCAGATGGACTGCCAGCAGGCCCTCCGCGAAGCTCTCGGCTCCATCGTCGTTCTCTCCATCGGCCCCACCACGTCAGAGGAGCTGCACCACTACGGCATCACTCCCGACTTCGAGCCCTCGCGCCCCAAGATGGGCTTCCTCGTCAATGAAGCCGCGCAGTATGCCGGCCGCATTCTTGAAGAGAAGCGCAGCCGTCCTCGCGTCGAACTGCCGCCGCTGCCGCAGCCTTCGCCATCGCCCGCCCGCATCCAGCGCGTCGCGCTCTCCACGCCCACCATGGCCGGCTTCCGTGACGGCCTCGCGCATATTGATTTCCTTCACGAGATCAGCCGCCGCATCGCCGCCGCTGACTCGCTCCACATCGTGCTCGAGCGCATCGTCGAGTTCGTCACCACCGTCATTCCCTGCGACTCCTGCTTCATCTACGTCCTTGAGAATGACAAGCTCGTCCTCCGCGCCTCAAAAAATCCACATGCCGACGTCATTGACCGCCTAGGCATCCCCATCGGGCAGGGAATCGCCGGCTGGGTCGCTGAACACCGCGAGTCCGTCGCCATCGCCTCCAACGCTTCGAACGACACGCGCTTCAAAGTCTTCCTCAATCTTCCCGAGGATCACTTTGAGGCCATGCTTTCCACGCCCATCCTCTGCGCCAGCAAGGTCGTCGGCGTCATCAACCTCCAGCATCGCCTCACCTATCAGCACTCCGCGCATGAGGTTCGCCTGCTCTCCATGGTCGGCTTCCTCGTCGGCGCAGAGATCGAGCGCGCGCGTCTTGAGAGTGAAAATGTCGAGCTGTCCGACCGGTTGGAATCGCGCAAAGCCCTCGACCGCGCCAAGGGCATCCTGCAGCGCGACCTCTCCATCTCTGAGGAGGAGGCCTATCGCATGATGCAGCGTGAGAGCCGCCAGCGACGCAAGTCCATGCGCGAGATCGCCGACGCCATCCTCCTCGCCGACGACTTCAAACGCTCAGACCGCACTGCAAAGGTATAGAGCCGCTACCGCGCTGCGGCCCTCTTCGCCGCGCGCTTCCGCCGCCTCAGCTCCTGTGGCGAATACATGCTCTTCCGGCACTTCGCCGCGCCGCAGTTGCATCGCGCCTCGTCTTCGTCGCCGTCGTAGAGGTTGTAGTCGTAGGTCAGCTCCTCATGCGCCGCGATCTCCCGCAGCGCCATAATCCACACTCGCCCATTCTGCTCGTCCGTCTCGCAGTTCGGGTCACAGGAGTGGTTGATGAACATCGCTGTCCCGTGTCCATCGATCACCGTCTCTCCCTCCCCAAGTCCGAAGAGATAGGTGGTCGGCGAGTCTTCGTACTTTTCATCGGCCACGTCTTTGGTTATGCGCGGCCCCGTATACTCCACCACGCGCGAGCCCGCAGGGATCGGCGTAGTCGTATAGCAACCGGCAGCGTGGATGGCGGAGGAACGGATCATCAAGCCCATAGATTCGCAGAGTATAGCGCATCCCTTTGCGCTACCGCTGCGTCCATCTAAAATGTGAGTATGCTGCGATCCGCGCCATCATTCCTTCTGCTGGCTTTCCTTCTGGGAACCGCGCCGGCTCTCACCGCGCAACAGCAGCAGCAGAACAACCCCTCGGCTCCGCAGCCCATTCCCGGCACGCCCTTTCAGGGCAAGAAGCTTGATTGCAGCGGCTCCGCCAAGCCCGGCAAGAACGGCAAGTGGGACACCACCTCCACCTGTCCGCAGCCCGATCCTGACAAGCCTCCACCGCTCAAAGCCGACCGGCAGGACAGCAAATCCGACAACGCCTTTCCTCAGGAGCAGTCGCAGAAGGCCGCCGACTCAGCCAACGGACAGCAGCAGCCCGCCGCGCCCAGCGGCTCCACGGCGAAAGACAATCCCTTCCCGGAGGAGCAGTCGCAGAAGGCCGCCCAGCAGGCCAACAAGCCGGCAGCGCAGCCCTCGGGCAACTTCAGCTCCAGCCGCAACGGCCTCAACCAGCTCGACCTCCTCGGCAACAGCGCTTCCGGCGCCTCCGGCTATCACATTCCGCCCGGCGTCCACGACCCCAGGATCGCCGCCGAAGATGTTCGCGTCGGCACCTTCTACCTGAACGCAGGCAACGATCAGGGCGCCTATAACCGCTTCAAAGACGCGACCGTCCTCGATCCCGGCAACGCTGAGGCTGTCTTCCAGCTCGCTGAGGCTGCGCGCAATCTCGGCAAAACGCAGGAGGCCGAACAGAACTATCAGCTCTATCTCGCCGCCCTGCCCAAAGGCCCCAAAGCTAAAGACGCTAAAAAAGCTCTGCAGAAGCTGCAGAAAGGGAAGTAGCCACTCCGCGCGCTAGCCCCGCACTAGCCCAGCTAACCTACCCCGGCAGCCGCGCCCCCGCCATGCATCAGGCTCCGAGGGTTCACGTCTGGCTCTTGCACTATTCTTTCGATAGATGAGACACACGGATTCTGTGAAGAGGGCAGGCTCACGGCTGAGCCTGGAGCTTGCTGTAGTTGTTTTTATGGGATTGATTGCCCTTGCCGCGCACATGACTGGCATGGCTGTCGTACTCTTCCCGGAACTCGCTGCGTTGTCCCACGACGTTCTGCTCCGCCCCGGCGGCGAATGGGCCCGTCAACCTGCACAACTTGTCCTCGCGCCCACGCTCACTGCGGCTTTCGGGTTGTTCTGCACCCGTCACCTGCACTATGGTGTGCTGAGCATTCTCCTCATTGTCATCGTCAGCCTCGCCGTCATAAAACTATTGAAATCCAGCATGTCGCCTGCTATTTCAGCGGGTGTCCTTCCTTTGCTGCTGAACGAACATAGCTGGCTCTATCCCGTTGCCATCTTGGCGGATCTGAGTTTGTTGGCTTTGATCCTGATGTTGCGGAAGCGATATCTGCACTTCCCGATCCGGGATTCTGTCAGCAATGCCCGCACCGCCCAGGTGCTCGACACGCTCGAAGCGGCGCCTCAAAACCGTTTCTGGCTGGTTGCGCTCATAGGCCTCGTCCTTGTCGTTGGTGGCGCAGCTCAGTTCACCGGCATGCGGTTCCTTCTTTTCCCGCCTCTCATCGTCATGGGTTACGAGCTTTTCGGGCACCCGGAAGTTCCAGGCTGGATGAAACGGCCCGCGCTGCTGCCATTCGTCTGCCTTATCACGGCAGCCACGGGTCTCATCGCTGAACACCTGCTCCATCCCCGTTCTGTCGCGGTTATGATCACCGTGCTGTGTTCCGTTGGCGTCCTTCGTCTTTTCGAGCTGCACATGCCACCTGCACTCGCCATAGGCATACTCCCGTTCGTCATCCAGTCCCCCGATTACCGGTACCCTCTATCGGTTTTCCTCGGCACAGTCGTTCTCACACTCAGCCACCTGGGACTCAAGCGTCTTCGAACATCCCGGTTCATCAACGGTGAGCGGTCCGATCCGTCGAGCGCGAGCATCGTCAGGTGAGCATAAAGTCGGTGGCGATGCCTTTCTGCAATCACGGCAATGCCTTTTTTCACGTGTGGTCGAGTGGCCCGGAGGAATGCAGATCATCTATGTTCATGGGGCGCAGGCCCAGCCAACGTGACCGCAGGGCAGCCGACCTGCTCAAGAAGGTCAACCGCGTCCGCACCGCCGTTCACAATCCACAATTTGCCTAACGCGCCCTGCTAACCCAGATGAAAAAGCCCTAGGTACCACGCCACCGTCTCGCCGCCAAAGAAGTAGGCGTAAGCGGCCCCGGCGCATAGAAACACCCCCAGTGGCAGCTTCAGCTGTCCTGCACCCTTTGGTCTCGCCACGGCCAGCCAACCCAACGCATACATCGCAGCGCTCACCACGCCCATAAACAGTGCCAGCAGCCCCAGTTGAGCGCCCAGCCAGGCCGCAATCATCGCCATCAGCTTTGCATCGCCCAGCCCCAGCCCTTCGCGCCGCCGCAGCGCCCAGTAGATGGCCCTGATCCCCAGCAGCACCGCCACTGCTCCAACCGCGGCCAGCACCGAGCGCAACCCACCGCGCCATCCCCCGGCGATCGCCGCGAAGACCACTCCCAGCGCTATCCCCGGCAGCGTAAACGCATCCGGCAGCACCATCGTCTCGCCATCCATCACCGCCAGCCCCAGCAGCATCCAGCAGAAGACGATGCCGCCCACCGTCGCTGCCGTCAGCCCGCCGTAGGCCACAAATCCCGCGAAGATAGCCGCACTCGCCAGCTCCACCGCCGGATACCGCACCGCAATCCGCTTGCCGCAGCTTCGGCACCGCCCGCGCAGCAGCAGCCAGCTCACCACCGGCAGGTTGTCGCGGTCACTCAGTTGCGCCCGGCACTGTGGGCACCGTGAGCGCGGCCTCACAATCGACTCGTGCAGCGGCAGCCGCGCAATGCACACGTTCAGGAAGCTGCCGAAGGCCAGCCCGAAGAGCCCAGCAAAGATGGTCAGCACAGTGTTCAAGCTTTCATTCTGCATGGCTTGTCGAAAAAGATACATCGCGCGCAGGCGAAAAGATAAAGTAGTAAGCAGTTATGTCTTCTCGCAAGGAAGCACCACAGGCTGCCGACGCGCTCTTTGGCCAGGCCGTCGCCATCATGGCTCGTCTGCGCGCCCCCGGCGGCTGCCCCTGGGACCGCGAACAGAGCTACGACTCCATCCGCCCCTACCCCCTTGAAGAGACCTACGAGGTCTTCGACGCCATCGATCGCCGCCACTGGCCCGACCTCGCCGAGGAGCTGGGCGACCTCCTGCTGCAGGTGCTCTTCTACTCGCAGATCGCCGAGGAAGATGGCCACTTCTCCATTGCCGACGTTATCTCCGGCCTCAACCGCAAACTCATTCGCCGCCACCCCCACGTCTTCGGCGACCAGGCTGCAGCCGAGGCAGGCAATGCCGCCGCTGCCCTTGAGACGGAAAACATCGGATCCGCACAGGTCCTTCGTAACTGGAAAGAGATCAAGCGCCTCGAAAAGGAAACCCGCTCCGACAACTCCGGCCCTGCATTCACCTCACGCCTCGATGCCATCCCCCGCAGCTTTCCCGCACTCCTTGAGGCGCGCAAGCTCGGCTCCAAAGCTGCCGAGGCAGGCTTCGACTGGCCGCAGGCCACTGACCTCCTCACCAAGATCGAAGAAGAAACCCGCGAACTGGCAGCCGAAATGGCCTCCCCGGTAAGCGAGCACTCCATTGAAGAAGAGCTTGGAGATCTTCTGTTTACGGCCGTCAACCTCGCCCGTCACTTGAAGATCGATCCCGAAATGGCCCTCCGTCGCACAAACGCCAAGTTCCGTAGCCGCTTTCAGGCCATGGAGCAGGCAGCCGCCAAACCCCTCGAACAAAACACCCCGCAGGAGCTCGAGGCCCTCTGGGCCCACTCCAAACAGCAGGAAGCCCGCCAGGACAGCTAGACACATATGAGTATCGTGATTCGCCCTTGCCGCACATTCGAGGAGCTCGACGCCTGCGTCGCCCTCCAGTCCCAGGTCTGGGGTTTTGAAGACGCCGACGTCATCCCCCGCCGCGCCCTCGTCGTCGCCCGTAAAATCGGCGGCCAGGTCATCGGAGCCTTCGATCAGGCCACCCTCATCGGCTTCGCCATGGCGCTCCCCGGCGTGGTTCCCGGCAATCCCCCCGGCTGCTATCTCCACTCCCACATGCTGGCCGTCGATCCCCGCTACCGCAACCAGGGCATCGGCCGTCAGCTCAAGCTCGCCCAGCGTGAAGACGCCCTCGCCCGTCACCTCCAGCAGATGGAATGGACCTTTGATCCCCTCGAAATCAAAAATTCTTTCCTCAATATAGAGAAGCTCGGCGCCATCGTCCGCCGCTATACTCCCGATCACTATGGAGTCTCATCCTCACGCCTGCAGGCCGGTTTGCCTACTGACCGCCTCCACGCCGAGTGGTGGATGCGCTCCAGCCGCGTCAACGCGATCCTCTCGGGCGGCGCGCGGCCCATCTACAACATCGAGCAAACCATCCTTATCCCGGCAGAAATCGCCCAGTGGAAGACCGCTGAGGCCACCTTCGCCCAGGCAGCGGACGCCCAGCTCGACTGCCGCAGCCGCTTTCAGGCGGCCTTCGCTCGCGGCCTCGCCGTCGTCGGATTCAAGACCGACAGCCGCGGAAATGGTATTTTTGAGCTTGCAAGCTGGCAGCCCTCTTGGAAGGAGAGCCAATGAAGATCGACGCCATCTATCTCCGCGAAATCCAGATGCCCCTGGTGAAGCCGTTTCAGACAAGCTTCGGCACCACCACCGCGCGCCGCATCCTCCTCGTTGAGATCAGGACCGAGGGCTTCACCGGCTGGGGGGAGTGTGTCGCCGGCGAGCACCCCTACTTCAGTGAGGAGTGCATCGACACCGCCTGGCCCATCATGCTCCATGAGCTGGCCCCGGCGCTCGCCAGTGCAGACCCCGAGCACGGCGGCAAATGTTCTGAGATCTTCCGCCTAGTCCGCGGCAACCGCATGGCCAAGGCAGCCCTTGAGAACGCAGTCTGGGACGCCGAGGCGCAGATGCGCCGCGTTCCGCTGGCCGACCTCATTGGCGGCTCCCGTGAAGTCATCCCTTGCGGCGTCTCCATCGGCATCCAGCCCACTCTTGAGCAGCTGCTCGCCGAGATTGAAACCGAGCTCGCCGCCGGCTACCAGCGCATCAAGCTCAAGTGCAAACCCGGCTGGGACGTCAAGGTCCTTGAGGCTGTTCGCAACCGCTGGCCTGACATCCTGCTCAGCTGCGACGCCAACTCCGCCTACCGCCTTCGCGACGCCGACCACCTCGTCACCTTCGACCAGTTCAACCTGCTCATGATCGAGCAGCCCCTCTGGGCCGACGATTTCTACTACCACAGCATGCTGCAGAAGCAGCTCGAGACCTCCATCTGTCTCGATGAGTCCATCCGCAACCGCCGCGACGCCCTCGCCGCCATTGAGATGGAGTCCTGCCGCATCATCAATATCAAAAACGGCCGCGTCGGCGGCTTCAGTGAGGCCATCGCCGTTCACAACGCCGCCCATGAGCGCGGCATCCCCGTCTGGTGCGGTGGCATGCTTGAGACTGGCATCGGCCGCTCCCATAACATCGCTCTTTCCTCGCTTGAGAACTTCACCCTGCCCGGCGATGTCTCCGCCTCTCGCCGCTACTGGAAAGAGGACATCATCGAGCCTGAGGTCGAGGTCTCCCCGCTCGGCGAAATCACCGTCCCCAACACCCCCGGCCGGGGCTTTGAGGTGCGTACCGACCTCATTGAAAAGCTCACCGTGCGCAAGGAAGAAATCCGCTCCCGCTCCCTCGCCATCGCATAAGGGTTAAGCCGACAGCGGCAGCTTGCCCGTGCCTCGCGAGCTGCCGCCGAGTCCCTGCGCAGGCTCCTGCAGTTGCGCCCTCCCGCGATGCAGCAGGTTCTTCACCGTGGCGAGGCTCGTATTCAGCTCCGCGGACACCTCTGCCATCGTTCGCCCTTCCAGGTGGTGCAGGCAGATCGCCCGCCGCATCTCTGCCGGAATCAGCGACAGCCGCCGCTCCACCAGTTCAAACGCCTCCCGCCTGCCATACATCTCCTCAGGATTGGGCCGCGTGTCCGCCAGGTGGGGCTGCCACCCATGGCCCTCCTCGCCGTCTGCTTCCTCATAGGCGTTCAACTGCACCCGCTGATGCCTCCTTATCCGCATCAGCGCTTCATTCCGCACAATCTGCGTCAGCCACGTCAGCAGCTTCGACCGCCCTTCGAAGTGCTCGATGTTCTTCACCGCCGCCAGAGCCGCATCCTGCAGCGCGTCATCCGTCTCGTCCACGTTCTTCAGGATCTTCATCGCTACCCAGCGCAACTGCGACCGATGGCGGCAGAAGACTTCCGTGAACTCCTCCATGGAGACGGCAGGGGAGACCGCACCGCCGCCCGCATAGCTCGCCGTGCAGCTCACCGGGAGCCCTGCTGCGCCTGAGCAATCAGCTTGCTCGCGGCCCTCTTTGCATTGCGGATCGGAGCGCCGTTCTGCTCCACAAAGGAGAGTGACTGCGCGCCTTCGAGCAGCAGCGCCAGCTCCTCGGCCAGCGTCTCGCCGTGGGTCAGCCTGCACTCCCGGGCCATGCGCTTCATCCGTTCCCGCAGCAGCGTCTTCGCTTCTCCGGCCACCGTCCGCACCTCTGGCAGATGCTCCGCTGCCTCATTCACCGCCTTCACAAAGGCGCATCCCCGATATCCATTCTTTGCCGCCCACTCTTCCATCCATGCAAAGAAATCGAGCAGCGCCGCCGGAGTGGCCGCCTTTCGCCGGAACCGCTCATCCAGCACCGCCTCGCGCTGCGCCAGCCTGTCCCTCAGGCATGCCAGCAGGATGGAGTCTTTCGACTTGTAGTAGTGGTAGACCGTCATCTTGGTAATGCCCGCCTTGCGCGCCAGCACGTCCACGCTGACCGTCGCATAGTTCTGGCTTGAGAAGAGCTCCGCGGCTGAATGCAGAATCTGTTCCCGGGTATCGGGACTGCTGGGAGGTGCCATGGACTCACTATACTGACCAGTAAGTATAGATGGCAACCCACGTCCCTCCTATAAGCTGGTGAAGCATGGAATTTCCAGTCGAAACCCTCGCCCATCGCCAGATCTACAACCTCCTCATCGGCCTCGTCGCCCCGCGTCCCATCGCGCTCGTCACCAGCGCCGACACGGACGGCTCCCTCAACGCCGCGCCCTTCAGCGCCTTCAACTACCTCTGCACCGATCCGCCCGTCGTCGCCCTTGGAGTCACCAACCGTCCTGACGCAAGCTTCGTCCCCAAGGACACCGCGCGCAATATCCGCCGCACCCATGAGTTCGTCGTCAATATCGTCACAGAAGATATTGCCGAGGCCATGAACGTCTGCGCCACTGACTTTCCCGCCGGAGTCAACGAGCTGGAGATGGCCGGTCTCACCACCACGCCCTCTTCCGTCGTCTCTGTTCCGCGCATCGCGCAGGCGCACGCCGCGCTGGAGTGCCGCGAGCACTCCACCATTGAGATCGGCAACTCGCGCATCATCCTCGGGCGCGTCGTTTCCATGTTTGTCGAAGACCGCTTCGTCGATCCCACCGGCCCTTACATCAAGTCGGAGGAGCTCCACGCCATAGGCCGCATGAACGGCCTCGGCATGTACGTCCGCACCCGCGACGCCTTCCTTAAAATGGATCGCATTCCCTACGCCGAGTGGCAGCGCCGCCAAGCCAAGTAGTTGGCCGGGGCCGCTGCCTGCTTCATTCGCAGAGCGCGGCTCCTGCATCGGCGGGCTCGTTCCACGTGGCCCCGAGCCGGATCAGCGCCACCAGCGCGGGCGTTCCCATGCAGAACAGCGCCACCACCTGCAGCGCGGGAATTCGATTGCCCATGGCATAGCGCGCTGCAAAAATCGCATAGGCATACACCGGAAGCGCCTCAAAGATCCTGCTCGACGTCCTCTTGTGTTCCACCTTCCGCCACATCCACCCGGCGATCCAGTAGACAAGAAACGTGGTCAGTAGCCAGCCAAGATAGTTCCGCCGCGGCACTCCGAAGTACGCGCCCCCATGCTCCCAAATCCAGTTCCCGGCCGCTGACATGCCCGGATCCATCACCAAATCCCACGCCGTCATCACCCACGCCGCCACCATCGCCTCCGCCGTAAAGCCCCTCACCGTGCGCGGATCGACGCCCTTGACCAGCACCCTTGCCACCATCCACGAGGGGTAGATCATCATGAACCACGCCAGCGGAATCAGCAGCGGTACGTGGCCGAGTTTGGGTCCGAGCAGATCGCTGTAGTGGTACGCGCCGTAGATGAATCCTGTTCGCACGCCAACCTCCTCCATCAGGTAGGAGACGGCGGCCGAGATAGAAAAGAAGAGCGCAGTGCGCCGCACGCCTGCCATTGCCACGCAGTGGAAGAGCGCAAAGAGCACGTACACCAGAGTGAATCCGATATTGCCAAGGCTGGGAAGCTTTAACCATGGCGATACCGCTGCCGCTACGATCAGGTAATTCGACAACACAAACAGCAGCCACGACATCACCCGCACAGCTCGGCTCACTCGATTCCCCTTTGCGACGAAAACGTTCTCAAGAAAAATAGCAGGTCAGAATTACGCTGGCGAAACAGCGCAGCGCTCGCCTGCCGTCCCGGCAGACGCACACGGTATCCTTGAGTTCTAAGAGGCTCGGAATACCGGAGGCTCGGGCAACAACCGTCTATGATTCGATCAGCTAAGATCTCGGCCGTCGTCACTCGCCTTCGAAAGCTCCCTCAATGAGCGGTTCCGGGCAACCATCATCGAGCCCCACCGGCCCGCGCGAAGAGTACCAGCGCCGCCTCAGCCTTCTCGATCGTTCGCTCGCCACCCTCCGCCGCCAGGACACGTTCCTCATGGCCGCGAAGGTCGCTGTCGGGCTGCTGTCCCTCGTCGGCGGCCTCTGGCTGGCGAAGATTCACTCGCCGCACATCCTCGCCGTCTTCTACCCGCTTGCCGTCTTCGTCCTGCTCTTCGTCATCCATGAGCGCGTCCTCAGGCGGCTTCGCTGTTGCACTCGCAGTCAGGCTTTTTATCAGCAGGGAATCGACCGCCTTGAAGATCGCTGGCGGGGCCAGGGCAACCGCGGCGAACGCTTTCTCGATCCGGCGCACCCTTACGCCCGCGATCTCGACCTCTTCGGCGAGGCCAGCCTCTTCGAACTCCTTTCGAGCGCCCGCACTCGCTCCGGTGAGGAGACGCTCGCATCCTGGCTGCTCGCCCCTGCCACAGCTGCAGAGGCGCTCGAGCGCCAGTCCGCCGTCCGCGAGCTGACCTCCGCTCTCGGCCTCCGCGAGCGTCTCGCCCTCGCCGGGGAAGAACTGCGCCTCGGCAGCAAACCCGAATCTCTCCTCGCCTGGAGCAGCCTCAGCGAACGTGCTGTTCCTCGCGTCCTTCAGATCCTTGAGGGTGTCCTTGCTGCCGCGTGGCTCTTCGTTGTCACAGGCTGGCTCCTGTGGGGATGGGGCCGCGCCGCGCTTCTGCTCAGCCTCGTCAACTTCGCCATCAGCTACTTCACCCGCGCCCGCGTGGTGGCGGCCGCGGAGGCCGCCGAGAGCGCTACGCAGGAGGTGAGCCTCATCGCCGCCGTCTTCAAAGTTATTGAAGCCGGACATCTCCCCTCCAGCCGCTTCGCCATCACGCCGCCCGCGGCAGCAGCCTTCCGCCGGCTCGGCAGCCGCGCCGACTGGCTCGCCTCCCGCCACAATCTCTTCGTCCGCACCTTCGACGGCTTCGTCTTCTTCACCCCGCTCTGCGTCGCTGCCCTCGAGTCATGGCGTGACCGGCATGGCCGCAGCGTCAGCGAATGGATCACGCGCCTCGGTGAAATCGAAGCACTTTCATCGCTCGCCGGCTATGCCTATGAGCATCCGCAGAACAGCTGGCCGCAGTTTGCAGAGGACGGTCCCGTCTTCACAGCCGAAGCGCTCTGCCACCCGCTGCTGCCGCCTGCAAAAGCGGTCCCCAATGATCTCAAGCTGTCCGCCCCGCCGCAGCTCGTCATCATCAGCGGCCCGAACATGGCAGGCAAGAGCACCTTCGTGCGCGCCGCCGGGCTCAATGCCGTTCTCGCGCAGGCCGGTGCGCCCGTACCCGCTCGCAGCCTTACGATGTCACGGCTGCAGGTCGCCGCCTCCATCTGCATCCTCGACTCGCTGCAGGGCGGCCTCTCCCGCTTCTATGCGGAGATCAAGCGCCTCAAGCAGGTCGAAGAGCTGAGCCGCGGATCGGTCCCTGTCCTCTTCCTGCTCGACGAACTACTCTCCGGCACCAACTCGCACGACCGCAGGCTCGGCACCGAGGCCGTGCTCCGCACTCTGCTCGCCCACTCCGCCATCGGGCTCGTCACCACTCACGACCTCGCGCTCACCCGCATCGCCGAAAGCTGGCAGGGCATCGCCGCGAACGCCCATTTCGGCGACACCCTCATGGACGGAGAACTCCATTTCGACTACCATCTCAGCCCTGGCGTCGCCCACACCACCAACGCCCTCGAGCTGATGCGGAGCATGGGCTTCGACATTCCGCGCAGCTAAAGCAACCAGAAAAAGCAAAGAGGGGATAATTATTATCATGCGATAACAATTATCCCCTCGGCTGGGTTTTCGCTCGTTTTTAGCGCACGTTCAGGGCCAGACTACTTCGGATCGAACCACCTGCCATCGTTATCCATCATGTGATTGGCAGCGTCCGGACCCCACGTTCCAGGCTGGTAAGACACAGGTTGCGGCATCGCCTGCAGCAGCGGATCGAGCACACTCCACGAAGCCTCAACATAGTCCTCACGCGCAAACCACACAGGATTTCCGCGCATCGCGTCCTCAAGCAGCTCTTCATACGGCAGCACGTCGCTGGTGCCGCACTCCTGGTTTGCCTCAAGCTCCACCATGCAGCCCTGCAGCGATTCGCCCGCAAGTTTCACCGAGCCGCCAATCGCGATCACCGGCTTCGGGCTCAGGCGAAAACGCACATAGTTCTGCGGTGTAAGCGTCTCGGAGAAGACAGCAGGCGTCTGCCGCAGCCGCGCCACGACCTCTGTTGCCGTGTTGGGCAGCATCTTGCCGGTGCGGATAAAGAAGGGCACATCGCGCCATCTCCAGGAGTTGATGCTCACCCTCAGTGCAGCGAAAGTCTCAACCTTCGATCCGGGCTTCACGCCGGGTTCATCGTGGTAGCCGCTGAACTGTCCGAGCACGACATCTTCCGGGCGAATCGGCCGCACGCTCTTCAGCACTTTCACGCGCTCATCGCGCAGCGCCTCTGTATCCGGGCACGGTGGCGGCTCCATAGCAATGTTGCTCAACAGCTGCATCAGGTGGTTCTGCACCACATCGCGGATCGCGCCGACCGCATCGTAAAATGCGCCGCGGCCCTGAATGCCGAACTGCTCGGCCATCGTGATCTGCACGCTCTCGACGTACTGCCGATTCCAGATAGGCTCCAGGAAGGAATTGGCAAAGCGAAAGAAGATCAGGTTCTGAACCGCATTCTTGCCCAGGTAATGATCGATACGAAAGATGCACTTCTCATCAAAGGAGCGGTGAATATCGTCATTCAATTTGCGCGCCGAGGCCAGGTCATGTCCGAACGGCTTCTCGATCACCACGCGTCCGCCCTCAGCGGAGCCCGACGCCTTGAGCTGCTCGATCACCCGCACAAACAGCGAAGGCGGAATCGCGAGATAGTGGAGCGGATGCTTGCATTCACCCAGCTCCTGCCGAACATTCTGGAACGTTGCCTGATCGCTGTAATCTCCATCGACGTAGCGCAGCTTGCTGAGCAGAATATTCAATCCTTCAGCATCGATGCCGCCGTGCCGTTCCACGCTGTCTTTCGCGCGGGCCTTCAGCTGATCGAGCGTCCATCCCGCCTTGGCGACTCCGATTACCTTGTCGGGCAGCTTGCCGCGTTTTGCCAGTCTCTGCAGTGCGGGAAAAATCTGTTTGTAGGCGAGATCGCCGGTAGCCCCAAAAAATACCAACGCGTCTGACTGCGATCCATCACTCATCTATCTTTGGCTCCTTCATCCAGCCTGATGCTGCTGCTCTCTTAAGATGTAGCAGAGCACTCAGGGTTGCAGCGTCTCATCTTCAACCATTCTAAGCATCTCTGTGTTGGACGAAGCCTAAGAGAAAAGGCCAGCCCCTGTGGAGGGCTGGCCTTCTCATGGTTATAGCTGCTGCTAGAACAGCACATGCAACGACATGGAGATCAGCCTGGGGCTGCCGATCGTATCCTGCACGACACCGAGGCCGAGCGTGTTGTTCAGGGTGTTGTCGTTGTTCATTGAGTAGATGCTCTGACGATTCGCTGTTGCGGAGAGCGTCGGATCATACGCCGGCACATTGTTGAAGTTGTTGTTCGCCGAGGTCGAGTTGCTTGGTATATCGAAGCTCGGCGTGTTCGTCACGTTGAATACATCGAAGGTGTACTTGAGCGAGATGCGCTCCGTGATGGCCATATTCTTCACCAGCGAAATATCCGCCCGCTTCTGGAAGTCCTCGCGGAAGATATTGCGCTGGCCATTGCCTGCGAAGGTTGTCTCATACACGTCGCACACCGGATTGCCTGCCGTTGAAACACCGCACGCAGGCACGCCCTTTTCTCCCGGGTTGAGGAAGGGAATGACGAATGCAGAGGGGTTCAGCGCCGGGATAGCATTCCCGCTGCCATCGCGGAAGGCGCCGACGTGGCCGGTAAGCGCACGATGCGGGCTGTAGCCGGGCGCGAGCGGAACAATAGGATTCGTGATGCCGTCGTTGGTGCTGTAGTACTGACCGGCAATCGCGCCTGAGTAGTCTTCAACGCTATAGGGCTGGCCGCTCTGCAGCACCGCGATGCCTTCAAGTCCCCAGCCGTTGACTGCCTTGCCCAGCCACTTGTTCTTTGTCAGGTTTGGAACCTGGTAGAGATAGCTGAACGTGATGTTATGGGTCAGGTCGAAATCCGATGAACCATAACCGCTTCTGAGGTCTAGCGGATTACTGCCGTTGTAGAAGAGCCCAAGTCCACTCTGTTCATCCAGCGAGTGCGAGTAGGTATAGGAGAAGCCAAACTGCAGGCCATGCTCCATGCGCTTGTCGACGTGCACCTGCAGCGCATCGTAGGCCGATACGCCTGCCGCTTTATAGGTCACGGAGTTGATGCTGTAGCCGATGTAAGGAACACGAAAGTCAGTGTTGCCGCCGTCATAAGTTGAGTCCGGCTCCGTAGTAAGCGGATTCCCGGCAAGGTCGGTCGTTTGATAGCCGTAAGAATAGGTTTCGCCGTTGATAGGATGATTCGGCGTTGCCACTCCAGGTTGATTGAACGGAATCGGAATGACGCCATGACGGCCACGGTTGCCCACATAACCTATGTCAATCGATAGGTCATTGCGGGGCTGCCACTGCATGTCGAGCGTGTAGTTCATGGTGTAGGGCAGCTTATTGTGAATGTCATAGGAGCCGAAGGGATAAGTGGCGGCGCCATTGAGCAATCCTGCCTTGTTCGGCAGATAGTTATAGAAGTCCTGCGGGTTCCCGGTGGGCGGAGGAGGCAGTACCGTCCCAAAAGGATTCGAGAGCGTGGAGCCCTTCGGCGAAGGGAAGGGAACGACAAAGGGTGGTTCCTGTGTAACGCCAAAGGGGCCACTGACGCCGCTGCCCGCGCCTGGCGAGAGATAGGTGAAGTATTCGCCGCGGTTGTAGTAGAAGCCGAAGCCGCTGCGGAAGACTACCTTGCCGTTGTTCCAGCCTGGGCTCCACGCAGCCCCGATGCGCGGCGCAATGCCCCACTGACGCTCCGTGAGTGTAGACGCGCTCACGCCGGGCGTATGGTACAGCTTGTTGTTGCCCGCCACGATAAAGCCATCATTCACAATCTTGTCGTTAGTTGCGTCGTAGTTATAGAGGCTCGGATCGAAGTTGAAGAAGTTGCCGTACTTCTCAGTAAGCGGGCCGTCGTAGTCGTAGCGAATGCCTGCGGTAAGACTAAGATTCGGAGTCGCCTGGTACTTATCCTGGGTAAAGGCGCCGATATAGTTCGAGCGATAGTAGCGGTTGGATGCGCCCTGCAGAAAAGTAGAACGGCTGGTATTCACAATGCCTTCCGCAAGGTTGGCAAAACTATCGAAGGTGATATTGCCCGTATTCTGGCGGCGGTTGATGATGTTCAGCTGAGTATAGGAATAGGTCGCGCCATAGGATAGCGTGTGCTTGCCGAAGGTCGAGATGGCGTTAGTAGAAGGCGCCCACCGGTTCTGGAAAAATCCGTCGCGGAAGAAGTCGCTGGTTGGTCCAATCTTCAACCCGCTGCCCTGATAAGGATTGGTGCTGCGCAGCGTAATACCCGGGAAGGTATTGAAGCCGAAGAGATTGATGCCGACAGCCTGCGGACCAAATGGCTGATCGTTGGTCGAGTAGGCTTTTTCCCGCGCGAAGCCGAAGACCTGCTGCCAGCTGAAGTGCGAACTCGGAGTATAGGAGTTGCTGATCGCGGCGACCTGGCTGCCTGCATCCAGATGCTGATTAAAGCCGGAAACCTGGCTGTCGGTGTAAGGGTTCTGCGCAGGATCGTGCTGGTAGTAGTACTTGAGGGAGAGCACGTCGGCCTTGCTGGCGTTGTAGTCCAGGTTCGATACGGCTTCATCGGCGGTGAAATTGGGCTTTCCGATCAGCACCGCATCCGGTGAGTTTGCCTGCAGCAGCGCTGCTGCATTTGGCCCTACCGAAGGAATCAGGTACTGTCCACTGGCAAGCTTCACCTGGAGAAGCGCAAGCGCTGCCGGATCGAAGTTCCCGGTGAAAGGCGCGGCGCTGGATTTCTGACTGGACTTCACGGCAGCCGTCAGGCCCGCGACGCTGCGGTCGTCGGTCAACGCCGGCGGCAGAAAGAGCTGCGAGGTGCCGTTAAACTGATCCGTCACACGGATCGCGTTATACGAGAGGAAGAGAAAGAGCTTGTCCTTGACAATAGGGCCGCCCAGGGTTGCGCCGGCATTGAAGCGGTGCAACTGCGGAACAACTTCATTCTCAGGGATAGGCCCGCCGTACTGCGCGCTCTGCTGCTTGTAGAAGAAGGGCGCAGAGTTGATCCAGTCCGTGCCGCGATTGAGAAACGCCTGCCCGTGATATCTGTTTGAGCCCGTCATGGTGCTCATCTCGATCTGCGCGCCGCTGGTCTGACCCTGCTGGGCGTCATACATTGAGGTGTTGACGTTGAGTTCCTGCACCGTCTCCGGATTAGGTGTCGGCATGGCATTGCCGATGGCGTCATAGATGGAGGTGTTGGTCTGGATCGTGCCGCCGTTGACGAAGTTTTCACCGGTGTTCGGCACAACGCGGCCCGACGGCTGCTGGCTGTTGCTATTGCCGTTGAAGAGATTGCTTACGTCGATTCCGTTCACCGTGAAGGTGTTGTCGGTCGCGCGCTGCCCGTTCACCCACAGCGACTGGTTGCCGAGGCCCTCATTGGTGCCTGTGCCGTTGATGAACTGCGCATTCGCGCCCGGAGCCAGGATCGCCAGCTGCGTAAAGCTGCCCGTCGCAAGTGGCACCTGCTGCACCTGTGCATTGTCCAGCACATAGCCGTTGGTCGTATCAACAGCGTTCAGCAGCGGCGAGCCCTGCACTGTGACTGATTCGGAGACATGGCCGGGCTTCAACTGAACATTCAACGTCGCCGTGCGGCCCTCCTGCACGCGAATGGTCGGATAGTTCGCCTTATCAAAACCGGACCGCTCCACCGTGACCAGATAGGTGCCGATCGGCAGGTTTTGAAATGCATACGATCCGTTGTTGTCTGTCTTGACGGAACGGGTGAGCGAGGTGCCGTTGTTCACGATCGTCACGGTTGCGCCGCTGATGACCGCGCCTTCGTTGTCGCTGACCGTTCCATTGATCGTGCCTAAGGTCTGTTGGGCGAATACGGGATGATGAAACAGGAATGCACCGGCGAAAATAAAACAAAAGAAAAGAAGCGCTTTGCGTCGCATATTCAATAGATTCCTTCGTGGTCTGAATCAACAGATAGTTGCATTGCAAGTACGGCTGAAGACTACGGCTGCGAGGACAAGACATAGTTAGCCCTGTAACCCTCGCTTACTCTAACCAGCGAGTGATGAAAGGAATATGAACGTAGCTGGGGACGGCTGGGCAGGGTCAAAAAGCGATGGAGCTATGTGTTCTGAGTTTTAGTGCGCAGAAGAGGTGTAGCGCAAAGAAGATTTGGGAGGAGGCTACTCGGAGGAGTGCAACCGCAGAAGCCTAGAAGCTTCTGCGGGTATGAAATTCGTTGAAGAGATTGAAAATGGAATCGGCAGCTAGGTTGAAGCCGATGGTTTTGCCCAGGACGCGGTTGCTCTCCAGCGAGTCCACGCCAAGCTTGGGATAGTAGGCTTCCCGCGCGATAAAGGCAGCGCCGACCGTCCCAACCAGCACCGGCAGGTTCACCATCCTGCGGCCCGAATCCATGTGGCCGACCACCAGGCCGGAAAACGCATTGCCCACGCGCGATCCGAAGCTGTGCCCCGCGCCCAGAGGGATGTAGCGCGGATCCATTCTGGTTGTCGCAGGCACCAGGAAGTTGGACAGAAACTCCTGCGTCTCCGATTCTCCGAATCCGCCAATCAGTCGCCGCTCGTGGTAGCGGACATTGTCTTCGAGCGAGTCGCGCCAGCCCTGCACCTGCTGGCCATACTTAGCCAGCACGGCATCGAAGGCGAGCTCCTGCTGCTCGGTCGTGATGACGGGCGTGGCCGGGTACTCTGGCTGGCTGTCAACCGTGGGAATTCCCGCGATCAGCGCGCCCTGAACGAAATTGCGCATTGCGTAGGTGCTGTGCACCCAGTAGAAGAACTTGCCGCCAATCGAGAGCGGATAGTAAGAGTCCTGCGTTGCCGGACCCCTCGACTCATAGGTCTGCAGGTCGGGCCGGATGGCCGTCCGCACCAGCTCATGGCCTACGTTGGTCGCCAGGTCGCCGGCCAGGCTGTAGCCGATATAGCGCTCCACAAACTGGCTGCGCTCCAGCTGCGGAACATTCAGCTCGCTGGCATAGATTTCCCGTCCCACATAGGCTGCGCCTACTGTACCCAGCCATTTTGACCAATTCGGCTGCAGGTGGCCATTGTCGCCAGGTGTCACCACGATGGAAGCGAAGGCATGGCCCATGCGCTGGTCAAAGCTGCTATCGAGGTTCGCAGGCACGTAGCGCCCCTGCTGGCGTAGCGCAATGGGGAAGAGCATGTTGCTGAACAGATCGCGCGTCTCTGCCGTTGCCAGCCCCACGGCAAACCGGCGGCCGCGATACCGCAGCTCATCTTCACTGTCGCGACGCCAGTTATCCATCGCATCGCCGTAAGCGTTCATCTGGTTTTCATAGGCTTTGCCGCTCGTGTAATCCAGCACTGCTGCGGGCTGTGGCTGGGCCGGAGCGGAGGGAAGATTCGGAATGCCGGTCAGAAAACCTGCTTCAAGAAAATTGCGAAACGAGACCGTGCTGCGTAGGTAGTAGGTCACCTTGCCGCCGACCGTCTCCGTCGTCACCGGCGTCGTCGGCTGGGATGGCCTGGAGGCAGCCGGCACCTCCGCAGCGGAGCTTCTGGCAGCAGCGGCTCCGTTGGCTACGCGAGGGCCGCCTGCGCCAAGATATGCCTGGGCAAAGACAGATTTCGTGCTGGGAAAGACACAAAAATATAGAGCGGCGCACAGCAGCGCAGAAGACAAGCGCCTCATAAAACGACCTTCTTGGGGATGAAATATGTAGATCAGTTGGCTAAGAGTAACCCGAAGTTACCCCGGTCGCAAGGGTACGCGCATTACGGGAGTAATGCCTCTTTTGAGCTATTTACGCGGATGCGGGGCAGCTTTAAGGGGTAACCGAGTGGTTATCTTCCTGGATTGCTCTGTGGCAAAGACTGCAGCAGGCGGACAGCCTTTTGATAGCCGAGGTTGCTGCCTACAGGCTCGAACTGGGAAGCGTCTTCCGTTGTCTGAAAACTGAGCGGCTTGATCATGAGTGCCTTGCCGGTCAGGCTCAGCTTCATGTGCGTCGTCTCCCAGCGGTGATCGCCCACATCCTTCTGCTCGACCAGGATGCTGCCGCCCTTGTATAGCTTGCCGAGGATACCCCAGCCGAAGCTGACGTCATCAATGAGGTGCGCGTCGAACTTGACCATGCGCTCCTGGCCTTTATCGATCCAGAGTTCTCCCGCCATGCCGTGATAGACCTCGCCTTCGCGATCCGGCGGAGTATAGTTCGGGTTTGGCTGAAAGCTCAGGCGATAGCAGGGGCCGTTCGGGCCCGGAACCATGCCTTCGAACTTATAGAGGAAGGCGTCCGGCAGCAGCCGCACCATTTCGTCGGCCCGCTTGTTATCTTCCTGTTCCGCCTGCTGGCGATGCCTCTGCAGTTCCGGGTGCGCCAGCAGGTTATTGAGCCGATCCATCTCGGCTTTCTCCGCGTCCGCGCTGAGTGGCTTGCCATCCGTCGCGACCAGCCGGGCTACGTCTCCGTCCCTGGTTTCGACAATTTCTTTGGTGGTGTCTTTACCATCATCCACCTTATGCAGCAGATAGCGAAAGAGGTGGTCGTTGCCGGTCGGAGCCAGCTCATTATGCGAGGCGCGCTGCACCAGGGCCTGGGTATTGACCTGGCCTTCCTGCGCGTTCGCCGCGGGCAGGCTCATCATCGAAAGGCAGGGAAGAAAAGCAGATAGCAGAAACGTGGTTCGGATTCTCATTTTATGAGCCATCATCTTTTTTCTAAGACGCAGAAAAGCCGTTCCGGGTTAACGCATCCACCATACCCTACGCCCCTACTCATAGCGAAGCGCCTCTGCCGGATGCACGCGTGAAGCCGACGCGGAAGGATAAATTGTGGCCAGCAGCGACACGCCCAGCGACACTGCAGCAACCACCACTCCGTGGATCAGGCGAGGCGCGAACGGCAGGTAGTCGATGGAGTAAATGTCAGCAGAGAGCTGGATGAAGCGGTAGTGGCCGCCTGCCCACGCCGCAACATATCCGATCACCAGGCCCAGCGCGGTGCCGACCACGCTGATCAGGACGCCCTGCAGCATAAAGATTCGCCGCACCTGCGCCGGTTGCACACCGAACGACATCAGGACAGCGATATCCCGGGTTTTTTCCATCACCATCATGGTGAGGGCAATCAGAATATTCAGGGCAGCAACGCAGACGATCAGCCCGATCACGATGAACGTGACGATCTGCTCCAGCTTCAGCGCGCGGAAGAGCTCGCGGTTCTGCTCCATCCAGTTCGTGGTTTGAAAGCCTGCTCCGGCGGCATCTTCGATCTCGCGGCCAATGCGGTCGGCGTGGTAGAGATCATCGACCTTGAACGATATGACCGAGATCACATCCGGCTCACCGAAGAGCGCCTGCGCATCCGTGAGCCGCGCAAAGGCGAAGCTCGAATCGTATTGATAGAAGCCGGAATGGAAGATGCCGGCCACGCGAAAGCGCTGATACTTCGGGACGAGCCCGTAGGGCGTGAGCTCTCCCTGCGGGCTGATGGCCATAATCGTCGAGCCGGCCTCCGCGCCTATGGAGTCGGCCAGGTCCGAGCCGATGACGATGGGCGGGAGAATCGCTGGCCCGCTCTCAGAAAGCGGCGCAGCGCTACCCTGCGTGATCTCTCCAAGCAGATCGCTGACGCTGCGCTCTTCCGCAGGAACAATGCCCTTGATGATCGCGCCGCCCGACCGCGCTCCGCGCGAGATGAGCACCGGCTCGTAGAGACCGGGCGCGGCTGCCGTCACATGCGGCAGGTGACGTAGTTTGTCCAGCAGCGGTCTCCAGTTGCGGATGCCGTCGCTCTTGATCCGCATCAGTTCGACGTGCGAGGTGGAGCTGAGCAGCCGCTCCTGCAGATCCCGGCGCATGCCCGTGGTGATGGCAAGTGCAATGATGAGGGACGCGACGCCCACCGCCACGCCCGCCACCGAAATGCCCGTGATTACGCCCACCACCGCCTGACGGCGCTTGGCCCTCAGGTAGCGTGCGGCGACAAAGAGTTCAAAGCGCACAGGCGGCTACCGCACCACGGCCTTGACCGCGGATACATTGTCGTAGCGGTCGTAGACGCGCACCGTGATCACATGCTCCGCAGAGTCGGATGGATGCATTGTCTTCTCGCCCGGCGTCGTCAGCGGCGCCAGGAAGTCGTACTTCTCGACCAGCGCGTCTGACATCTTTCCTACCGGCTCAAGATACTGCCACGGCCCCGCATCCACGGAGTATTCGGCATGGGCAATCGGTGTCGCAATATCGGTGGCGGTCAGCGATGCGTGTATCTTGCCGTTCACCATCTGGGCCGTCATGCCGGTCAGCGCCGGTGGAGTCGTGTCGACCAGGAAGCGGTCGCTGCTGCGATCGCCTTTCAGCTCTTCTCCCGCCGGGTGAGACGGTGCATCGCTCGCAACCACTTTTAACCGGTAAGGACCATCGGGCAGCAGGGCCGCGTCAAACGTGTACCAGCGGTCTGTCAGCCTGCCCTTGAGCAGTTGCCAGTTCGTCTCTCCGTGGCCGCGGTAGTAGATGGCAAAGATCAGATCGTCGCCATTGTCATCGTGCGCCGCCCAGCGCACGGTAATGGCGGTCTTGTCCTTGAATCCGGTCAGCGGCTCCTTGCCCGGCTCCTGGTTAAAGCTGACCGTGTTGCTCTGAACAGAGGGGAGATTGATGATCACCGGCTGCGGCTGTTGTTGCTGCTGGGCTGCCGCGTTGATGCGAACCCCCGGCGCCACAAGCACTTCATCGACAACCGGCGCAACATTGACAGGGAGATAGTTGATGCCGATGGAGCCGATCGAGGCGCCCGGATGCAGAACTGCCTTCCACTGAACAAAGCGCGCAGGCTCAAGCCCCAGGTTGTCCGCCGGCGCTATCTTCTTCCAGTCGCTCCAGCCTCGCTCCGGATTGTCCACGTTGCCTACGCGCGCATAAAGATCGTAGTTGGAAGCATTGCTGCCCGGCCCGTTGTCTACCTCCGGGCGGCCCCACTGCGATACGAAACCGGCATCGAAGATATCGCTCAGGTAAGTCCCGCTGGCGGCCGCGCTGTGGTCCAGGGAGTAGAGCCTGCCGGTGTTGCTGGTGCCGATGTAGAGGGCGCGCGGCGTGTCTGCAAATCCGACCGCCTGTCCTGCCTCCAGGTGGGCGATGTCGGCGTATTCTCCATCCTCCCCGATCCTGTAGATGCGGCCTCTGTTGCCGGTCGCGGCCAGCAGTCCGTCCGGTGTGGAGCGCAGCGCATACACAACATCGTCGTGCCCGGCCCACAGCCTGCGCGGAGCGCCCTGCGGGACGATCTCATATATCTCCGAGCCATCGGGAACCACCGTGTTTCCGTTGAACGCCTGGACCGAGCCCGGCTGCACAATCGTAATCGTCGCCGTTACATTTGGATTGCCCTGCACCGGCAGCGGGGGCAGCGTACTCTTGCCCTTTTCACCCACAGCCGAGGCATAGATGGACCCATTCGCGCCGATGGCGAGGGAGGTAATCTCGCGCTTCGGCGCATTGAAGAGCACGAACCCCTTGCCTTGTTTGTCGATCCGGTAGATGAGCCCGGTGCCGTCGGTGCCTGCGATCAGATCGCCGTTCGCTGCGAAGGCCAGAGCGCGGATGTGCTCTTCATCGCTCGAAAAGAAGAGTTCAGGCTTGGCGTCAGGCTGCGCCGTATTGACGCGATAGATCGCGGCCGGGCCACCGGTGGCGACATAGAGCCGCCCGGCAGCGTCAAACGCCATGTCCCAGATGTATTTCGCCTTGCCATCCGTCTTGGCCGGATCGAAGATAACCTGCGCCTTGCTCTCGTCCAGCCCCTTGGCATCGGGTGCCAGTTTGTAGACCTTGCCGGAGGGCAGCGTCGCTGCATAAATCGAGCCGTCAGGCCCAACGCGGACAACTTGCACGCTGAGGTCCTTGGTGGTGAAGAGCGTCGTCGATTTGCCATCGGGCGTAACGCGAAGCACAGTCGCCGGGGATCCCGTGCCCAGGTAGGCGTTGCCGGCCTTGTCCGCGGCCACTGACCATACATAGGTCGACTCCGAGGTGAACACCGAGTGAGTCGCCGGGCCCGCTGCCAGGTGGCCATCGCTCTGGATGGCTACGCCGTCCGGCTTGCCCCGCTCAAACTCGTCGAACTTCGACTCGGACCAGAGTTTGGTGCCCTGGGCATGGGCAGCGTGGACGCAGAGACAGAGGGCGAGCGAGCAGAGACTTGCTGAAACGAGGCGGCGAATCATTCTGTCGTCAAGTCTACTAGGGAGCGTGCGCGGATAGGAAAACGCCTCCTGAAGACGGCCCGGCAGAAAAGCCTTCCCATAGGACGTCGAGTGGTGCTAGCATCGCTTCCCATAGAACATCTGGGGGAGAGTATGGCAGGGAAATCATCACGCGCGGAGATGCTGCAGGGCACGCTGGACATGCTCATCCTGCGCACGCTCGTCCTCGGCCCGGCGCACGGCCACACCATTGCGCGCAATATCGAACAGACCTCAGAGGACGTGCTGGTCGTCGAGCAGGGCTCGCTCTATCCCGCCCTGCACCGGCTGGAGCACCGTGGCTGGCTCAGCTCCAGCTGGGGTCCGAGCGAGAACAACCGGAAGGCAAAGTTCTACAAACTCACCCCGGCGGGCAAGAAGCAGCTCGTGGCCGAGACCAGCCGCTGGCGCCAGATGGCCGCTGCCATTGGGCGCGTCATGGGCGAAGCAGAGGAATAACAACCGGAGCAGGAAGCGAGGAAGCCCAATGCCATTTCGCCGCTTTTCCAAGCGCAAGGCCGAAGATGCCGAGCTCGCCAGCGAACTCCAGGCGCATCTCGATTGCGAAGTTGAAGAGAACATCGCCCGCGGCATGCCGGAAGACGAGGCCCGCCGCCGCGCTCGCGTCAAGCTGGGCAACCAGACCCGCGTGCGGGAAGAGGTCTGGGAAGGGAACTCGCTGGCCTGGCTCGAAGGGATACGGCGCGATCTCCTCTATGCCGCCAGGACCCTCGCCCGCACTCCGGGCTTCAGCATGACTGCGATCCTGGTCATGGCCCTCGGCATTGGTGCGACTACCGCGCTCTTCACCGTGGTCCATTCGGTGCTGCTCAAGCCGCTGCCGTTTCCCCATGTCGATCAGCTTGTCTCGCTGCGGGAGGCCGATGCCCACGGCAACGTCCGCGACCGCGCGGTAGCCGGCGGCAACTACCGTGACTGGCAACGCGGCTCGCACAGCTTCACGAGCATGGCCCTGCTGGTGAACTATGGCCAGTACAATCTCTCCGGGGCGGCAGGCGCTTTACCGGAGCGCATCGATGCGCAGGTTGCCACGGCGAGCGTCTTTCCCACCCTTGGCGTCAAACCTTATCTGGGCCGCTTCTTCAACGCGTCCGATGACAGGTCCGGCGCAAACGGCACCGTGGTCATCACCTGGGGATTCTGGAAGCGTCGCTTCAGCGGCAGTCCGTCGGCCATAGGAAGCACGCTGTGGCTCGACGCCAAACCCTACACCGTGATCGGAGTGTTGCCGGAGTGGTTTCACTATCCTGATGCGAAGACCCAGCTCTGGACTCCGCTCGTGCAACAGATGCCGCCCGAGATGATGCAATCGCATGGAGCGCATAACTTCTGGGTGCTCGCCCGGCTCAAGCCGGGAGTGACCGAGGCAGCCGCTACTGCCGAGCTGAGTGCGATCCAGGCTGGAATCCGCAAGCGCTTTCCTGACGGTCCCATCAGCGACGCCGTCAGCAGCCGGCCGCTGCTCGATGAGGCCGTGCACCAATATAAGCCGGCGCTCTTCACTCTGCTCGCCGCCACCGGCTGCCTGCTGCTGATCGCCTGCCTCAACGTCGCCAATCTGCTGGTGGCCCGCTCGGCCGCTCGCCGCCGGGAGCTTGCCATCCGCATGGCACTCGGCGGCACACGGCTGCTTCTCATCCGCGAGCAGGCCAGCGAAAGCCTGGTGATTTGCGCCTTGGGAGGACTGCTTGGCCTCGGCCTTGCCTATCTTGCGCTGCTTGCCTTTGCGGAGACGCACCTCGATATTCCGCGTGCCGACTCCATCCATATCGATCTGCCGGTGTTCCTGGTCGCTGTCGGCGTCACCCTGCTCTGCGGGTTGATCGCTGGTCTGATCCCGGCCATCGGCTCGCAGGATCACCAGGTGGTCCGCGTCCTCCAGGAGTCCGCGCGGTCGAGCGGAGGCCAGGCTCGCGTCCGCCTGCGCCGTGCGCTGCTTGCGCTTGAGGTGGGGTTGACCGTCGTGCTGCTGATCGGCGCGGGCCTGCTGCTCAAGAGCTACCAGCAACTCCGTTCCGTGAATCTCGGCTGCACCACGCAGAATGTCCTGACCATGGACCTGAATCTCCCCGACGGCAAGTATCAACAGCCGGCGCAGACTGTGAACTTCTACGAGCAGCTGCTGGATCGCGTGCGGCGGCTGCCCGGCGTTCGCGCCGCTGCGTTGACGACGGATCTGCCGGGAAGAGGCGGCGAGGACGATGCCTTTACCATTCAGGAGCACCCGCCGCTGCCGAAGGGCGACTGGCTCGATGCGGACGTCCGCTGGGTCGATCCGGACTACTTCGCAACCTTGAAAATTCCGCTGGTGCGCGGCCGCACCTTCCTGCCGAACGAGCGTCTGGAGCGGCGCCACTACGTCATCGTGAACCAGGCTCTGGTGCGACAGTACTTTCCCCATGAAGACCCCATCGGGAAACACATTATCGATGAAAACAACGACGATTACGTCTCAGGCGGCAAGCTCATTCGCCCCAGAACCCCCACCGGCAATGAAATCATCGGAGTGGTGGGCGATACGCGCGATTCGGTCAACGGCCCCATGGCCGCAACCGCATACTATCCCATCTTCGGCGGCATTCAGTCGTCGGCGTCGCTCGCCGTCCGCACCCAGGGAGACCCGAACCAGCTCGCCTTGCCGATCCAGAAGCAGATCGCGCAGCTTGATCCCACACTGCCCGTCGCCAACTTGATGACCATGGATGAGATGATCGGCCAGTCCACGCAGCAGTCCGCCTTCAATGCCTTTCTGTTGCTGGCCTACGCGGTGCTTTCGCTGCTGCTTGCTGCCGTCGGCCTCTACGGAGTGCTCGCGTATCTGGCCACGCAGCGCACAGGCGAGATCGGCATCCGCATCGCCCTGGGTGCGCAACGCGAACAGGTGATGCGCATGATGCTCGTCGATGGCCTTCGTCCGGCGCTGGCCGGGCTGCTCTGCGGCCTCGCCGGCGGAGTGGCCGCCGCGCAGCTCATCCGCTCCATGCTCTACGGCACGCGTCCTTTTGACCCGGCTGTCTTCGCCGCCGTCACCGCCGTGCTGCTCGCGGTTTCCGCTGCTGCATGTTCCGTGCCCGCGTGGAGGGCTTCGCGCCTCGATCCCATGGAGGCGCTGCGCACCGAGTAGGTATTCTTAAAGCCAGTCGTGATTGCGCACTCCACTGAAGCCGTCGTCCTTCGCACCTGGCCCATGCATGAGGCTGACCTGATCGTGTCGCTCTTTACCCGCGACCAGGGCAAGGTCAAGGGCGTGGCCAAGGCCGCCAGCAAGTCGCGGCGCCGCTTCGGTGGTGCCCTCGAGCCGATGACGCATGTTCGCGCCAGTTACGCCGAGCGGCCCAGGCAGGAACTGGCCCGCCTCGACGCCTTCGAGATCATCCACTCGCCCCTCTCGGAGCCGGTTGATTATGGCCGCGCCACGGCACTCGCCTTCTATGCCGAGGTTCTTGAAGAGACGCTGCAGGACCACGATCCGCAGGATGCGGTCTTTCGCCTGCTGCTCGCCGTGGTCGAGCAGACCCAGGTCAACCGCTTCTGGATGCCGGTGACCTATTTCTCCCTCTGGATCCTCCGGCTTAACGGCTGGCTGCCGGAGATGACCCGCTGCGCCCTTTGCGGCGAGCCCTTCGGTGAATCGCCTGCCTACTGGCATCCGCTGGCGGACACGCTGCATTGCGCCACGCACAGGCGTGACGGAAGCGCGACGCTTTCGCCTGAGTCGATAGCGCTGGCGGCAGCCATCCTGCGGTCGCCGGTGGCTGCCTTCGCCTCGGGTGACTGGCCTCGCCGCCGTGCCGCAGACCTGAGGCGCTATGCCCTGCGCTCGCTGGAGCGGCACCTGGAGCGCCGCCTGACTACGGCAACCGCGCTGATGAAGCTCGGCGGCTGAGGGCCGGAGAGAGCTCGTTTCTCTCTCCACCGTTTACTATTACGGGAGACAAATTTTTCTACGAGAGAGCGTTACCCACTTGCCCGCCGCAGCCGCATCCAAAACCCCTCTTACCTTTCAGGAACTCCTTTTTCGCCTGCAGACCTTCTGGGCCGAACGAGGCTGCGTGCTTCAGCAGCCCTATGATGTCGAGGTAGGCGCGGGCACCATGTCGCCGGACACTTTTCTGCGCGTGCTGGGGCCGAAGCCGATCCGCATCGCCTACGCGCAGCCCTCGCGCCGCCCCGCAGACGGCCGATATGGCGAGAATCCCAACCGGCTCTACAAGCACACCCAGTTCCAGGTGATCCTCAAGCCACCACCGGCCGATATTCAGGAGGTCTACCTGGAATCCCTCGCCGCGATCGGCATTGACCTGCGGCAGCATGACATCAAGTTTGAAGAGGACAACTGGGAGTCGCCGACGCTCGGCGCATGGGGCATCGGCTGGCAGGTAATGCTGGATGGTCTTGAGATCACGCAGTTCACCTATTTCCAGCAGTGCGGCGGCATCGATCTTGATCCGATCTCGGGTGAGATCACCTACGGCCTTGAGCGCATCGCCGCCTTTCTGCAGGACGTGGACTCGATCTATGACATTGTCTGGGCACGCGACCCGCTGACCGGCCACGCCGTCACCTATGGCGATGTGCGGCTCCAGGAGGAGCTGCAGTTCTCCGTCTACAACTTTGAAGCGGCCGAAATCAAGAAGCTTTGGGAGCACCTGCGGCTCTATGAGGCTGAGTGCCAGGCGCTGCTCGCCAGCTTCCATGACAGCTTCTCCCCCAGGGCGGAAAAGAAGGCCGAGCATCACCAGAAGATTCACGACACTCTGGTCCACGATGGTGGCAAGCCCGCACCCGAAGAGGATGTCGAGCGGGCCCTGCGGCGCTTTCCCGTGCTCGGAGCCTACGACCTCTGCCTCAAGTGCTCGCATCTCTTCAACCTGCTCGATGCCCGCGGAGCCATCTCCGTGACTGAGCGGGTCGGCGTCATCGCACGCATTCGCGCACTCGCCGTCGGAGTGGCAAAGGCCTACGCAGCGCAACAGAATAAGGGCAATTGAAAGAAAATGGCTACTTTTTTATTTGAAGCAGGGCTTGAAGAAATTCCTGCGCGCATGGTGGCTCCGGCCCAGGCCGAGCTGGCGCGCCGAGTGGTGGATCTGCTGCAGCGCGAACGCTTGCTCGGCCCGGATGCTGAGGTCAAGAGCTACTCCACGCCGCGACGGCTCACCGTCTGCCTCTCTGCGGTCTTCGAATCGCAAGCCGATGTAATCGAACAGCTTACAGGGCCTTCCTGGAGTATCGCTTTCAAGGACGGCGTACCAACCGGGGCGGCGCAGGCCTTTGCGAAGAAGGCCGGGGTTGAGATCGGTGCGCTCACTAAGTTGACAAATGCCAAGGGAGAATATGTCTCCGCGACTGTGAAGAAGCCCGGCCGTAAGGCTGCAGAGGTTCTCACCGAGCTGCTCCCCAGGGAGCTCACCGCGCTCTACTGGCCGAAAAATATGTACTGGCGCGCGGGCAAGCCGGAGCGTTTCGTGCGGCCCGTCAAGTGGCTGCTGGCGCTGCTCGACCACGCGATCGTGCCCGTCGAGTTTGCAGGCGTGCATGCTGCGAACCTGACTTACGGCCACCGTATTCTGCATGGCGGCCACGCCGTCACCATCAATCATCCATCGGACTATCTCGCTGCGCTTGAGGCGGCAAAGGTCATGCCCGACCCGGATGCGCGCCGCCACAAGATCCGCAAGGCGCTCGACGCCGTCACCCGCACGGTGCCCGGCGCACGCTGGCGCGAAGATGAGCCGCTGGTCGAGACGGTCACGCACCTCACCGAGTGGCCTCAGGTTGTGCTCGGCGGCTTTGAGCCGGAGTATCTGTCGCTGCCTGAGGAAGTGCTCGTGACCGTAATGCGCGATCACCAGAAGTACTTCGCCGTCGAGGACGCAGCAGGCAAGCTGGCGCCGCATTTCCTCGCCGTGCTGAACACCGAGACCGACGAGCAGGGTCTCGCCACCATCCGTCACGGCAACGAGCGCGTGCTGCGCGCCAGGTTCAACGACGCGCGCTTCTTCTGGAACTTTGACCAGAAGATTCCGCTGAGCGAGCGACTGGAATTGCTGAAAACGGTCACGTTCCAGAAGGATCTCGGCAGCTACCATCAGAAGACGGAAGCAAATCTGAGCCTTGTCACTGCGCTGGCAGCTCTGCTGAGGGAGCGCGGCATCCAGTTCGATCACTCTGCGCTCGAAACGGCCACGCGACTGGCGAAAACCGACCTCACCGCTGAGCTGGTGAAAGAGTTCACTGAACTGCAGGGCGTGGTCGGCGGCCTCTACGCTCGCGCGCAGGGTCTTGGCGAAACTGCAGCCCAGGCCATCTACTGGCAATACCGTCCGGCGTCGAGCGAAGATGCAATTCCACCCACCGTTGAGGGGCAGTTGCTCGGGCTTGCCGACCGCTTTCAGACATTGACGGCGATGTTTGCGCTGGGTCTCGAACCTACCGGCTCAAAGGATCCCTTTGCCCTGCGCCGTGCAGCCAACGGCGTCGTCAAGATACTCGCCGACTCTGCTCTGCCGCTCACCTTTGACGATCTGCTCGATGCTTCCGGCGAGCTCAGCCCCGCCACTCGCAGCTCTCTCACTGCCTTCCTGCGCGAGCGAGTGGAGTTCTACCTGCGCGAGGCTCGCGGCATCGCCTATGACGTAGTCAATGCCGTGCTTGCTGCTGGCTCCGCCGATCTTCCTGACGCCGTTGCGCGTGCCGAAGCACTCTCCACGGTGCGCGACTCGGCTGACTTCGCCGCCATCTCAGCCGCCTTCAAGCGCAGCAAGAACATTCTGCGCCAGGCCGCTGAAAAGCTTGCGTTTAAAGAAGAAATTGCAGCAACCGGCGTGGTCGAAGCACTGCTTGCAGATCCGGCGGAAGCGACGCTTTACCGCGAGACCCGACGGCTGGCGCCGCTGGTCGAGGAGCTGCGCAGCCGCCGCGAGTATGGCCACGCGCTGGAGCAGGCCGCTACGCTGCGCCCCCATGTCGATCTCTTCTTTGACAAGGTGATGGTCATGGCGCCCGAGGCCGATCTGCGCCAGAACAGGCTCGCGCTCATTGCGATGGTGCTCGCCAGCTTCTCGACGATTGCCGACTTTTCCGAGATGGTCGCGCCCGTCAAGGCATCTTCAGACGCAGCCTGATCCACCGGGAAGAGTTCTTTACCGGTGGCCTAGCTCCTTGCTCATGCAGAGGAAGTGGCAGTCCATCTTGACTGGCCTCTGCTCTGAAGGAAAAGGCTCGGTGCCGGTGATGACGTAGCCGAGCTTCTGGTAGATGCCCGGCAGCTCTTCGCGCAGATTCACGACCGTGATATCGGCAAAGTGGCAGCCTGATTCGCGGCAGAACTCTTCGGCTGCGGAGATGAGCCTGGTGCCCAGGCCCGTGCGTTGCCGTGTGGGATCGACCGAGAGCAGGCCGATGTAGCCGCGCTCACCTTCGATCTTCACGTAGACGCAGCCGGTCACGCTGCCAGCCTCTTCGGCCACCAGCATGCGGCCTGCCTCGAGCAGGGAAGCGAGCTCCGTTTCGTCCGTGCGCTCTCCGACCTTGAAGAATTTCTCGACGGCAAAGGCGCGATTGATAAGCGCCGTCAGCACTGGCACATCGTTCACATCTGCAAATCGAAAGTCGGTCACGGCATGAGTTTATCGCACCTTTATCGCACCCTTGACGCGCGCACGCGCTTGCCCGCTGTCGGTGGGCACGTGGACTCGCGGATGATCAGCTCCGGCACAATCGTCACCTGGTCGGGAGCTTCCCGTTTGGATTCTCCCCGCTCCATCTGCAGCCGCTGCAGCAGCAGTCGCGCAGCCGTCATGCCCATGTTGTGCAGAGGCTGGCGGATCGTAGTCAGACTTGGATTGTGATAAGCCGCAGCCTGGATATCGTCAAAGCCCACGACCGATACATCTTCCGGCACGCGCATGCCGTAATCGCGAAAGGCGCGAATGGCGCCGATGGCCGCAATGTCGTTGAAGGAGATAAGCGCCGTGAATGGCTGCTTGTGCGACAGCAGCTGCTGCACGACCGGGTAGCCCAGCTCCGGCGATGAGAGATTCATCTGCAGCTGCACCACCAGTTCCGGCTTCACCACAAGCTGCAGATCGCGCGCCACAGCCATCAGGCTCTTCCATCGATCATCCGAGTCGGAGCTGAAAGTCTGTCCGCGCATGAACGCGATGTTGCGATGACCAAGCTGGTGCAGATGGCGCAGAGAGAGTTCCGCCGCGCGATGATGATCGAGCGTGATGCTGGTCACTCCCTCCAGCCGCCTGTGGCCCGCGACCGCTACCACGGGAATAGGCAGGCTGTGCTGCAGCGCGGTATCGATTGCGATGAAGCCCTCCACCGCTCGATCCATCAGCATGCGCGGATACTCCTCGATCAGGTCGGCCTTGCGGCGATGGCTGGCCGTCAAATAAAAGTAGCCCTCCTCGATCAGAACCTCTTCGATGCCGTTCATCACCAGCACGGAGTAGCCGTCGCTCAACTCGGGCACGAGTACGCCGATGGAAAAGCTCTGCCGTCGCCGCAGCGACCGCGCAAAGAAGCTGGGGCGGTAGTCGAACTTCTTCGCCGCCGCCGTCACGCGGTCGCGCGTCTCCTGCGGAATGGACTTGACCCCCGGCGCATTGTTGAGCACCAGCGAGATGGTTGCAGGGGAGAGGTCGAGATAGTCTCCCAGGGTTCGCAGGCTGATAGGCCTGCCAGGAAGAAAGGGACTTTTCTTCTCTTCGGGCTCTTCGTCGGGAGCGGTCGTTTTCGTGCGTCGAGGCATAGCAGAAGTTCTAGTTTGTTGGTGCAGATTGTTCAACTTAAATCGTTTGGACAGCTGCCATGTTTGACATGAAAGCCAATCTGCCCCATTCTTGTTACACGATGTTGCACAGCCTTTCTAACCTCGCTTGTCGAATGCCACGCCGCTGTTGTTGCGGCTGTTGCGCGTTCCAGCGTGGGTAGAGAGTAGAAGAACCGGCAGCACCCGGTTTCTGCCCGCGCTAGATTCTCTGGCGTGGGTTTTTTATTTGCCCACCTGAATCTTCCCCTCAAACCCAGACACTATTTGGAGCTTTCGTCCCATGGCGAGTGCAGCAACTCAGCTTAGCCTCACCCATCTTGAACAGCTTGAGGCTGAGAGCATCCACATCTTCCGCGAAGTTGCAGCGGAGTTTCAGAAGCCCGTAATGCTCTACTCCATCGGCAAGGATTCTTCCGTGATGCTGCGGCTCGCGCAGAAGGCCTTCCACCCCGCGCCCATTCCATTTCCGCTGCTCCACGTCGACACCGGCTACAAGTTCACTGAGATGATCGAGTTTCGCGACCGGTACACCAGTGAGCTCGGCCTCGACCTGCTCGTCTGGCGGAACGAGGCAGCGCTCGCCAAGGGCGCGAACCCCGTGGAACTGGGCACGCAGCGCTGCTGCGGCTACCTGAAGACACAGGCTCTGCTCGATGGCCTGCGCGAATACGGCTTCGATGCCGCGTTCGGCGGCGCGCGCCGGGACGAAGAGCGTTCGCGCGCCAAGGAGCGCATCTTCTCCTTCCGCGACCGCGCCGGGCAGTGGGACCCAAAGAACCAGCGCCCCGAGCTATGGAACATCTACAACGGCCGCATCGGGCCCGGCGAAAGCATCCGCGTTTTTCCGCTGTCGAACTGGACAGAGCTCGATGTGTGGCACTACATCCATCTTGAAAAAATTCCCGTCGTGCCGCTCTACTTTGCCAAGCCGCGTCAGATGCTGGTGCGCGGCGACAGCCTCATTCCGCTGGAGCAGCCCTTTGTGCGCGGCCTGCCCGGCGAGGAGCAGCTCGTCAACTGCCGACTGCGTTCGCTGGGCTGCAGCCCCTGCACCGGCGCCATCCGCTCTGAGGCGGATACCGTGCCGAAGATCATCGCCGAGTTGATTGGCTTCCGCTCCTCTGAGCGCGCCAACCGCATCATCGATCACGACCAGGATGGATCAATGGAAATCAAGAAGCGCGAGGGATATTTCTGATGCCGGCCATTGAAGAAGAGCTCACCATCGAAGAATTTCTGGCAGCGGAACAGGCCAAGGATCTGCTTCGCTTCACCACCGCGGGCAGCGTCGATGACGGCAAATCGACACTCATCGGGCGGCTGCTCTACGACTCGCGCAACGTCTATGAGGACCAGGTGCGCGCCGTCACCCAGACGCAGGGCTCGATTGACTTTGCGCTGCTTACTGACGGCCTCCGCGCCGAGCGCGAGCAGGGAATCACCATCGATGTCGCCTATCGCTACTTCACCACGCCCCGGCGGCGCTTTATCATCGCCGATACGCCGGGCCATGAGCAGTACACGCGCAACATGGCCACCGGCGCATCGACAGCCGATCTCGCCATCGTTCTCATCGACGCGCGCAAAGGCATCCTGACGCAGAGCCGCCGTCACGCCTTCATCGCCTCACTCCTGGGCATTCCCCACGTGATCGCCGCCGTGAACAAGATGGACCTCGTCGACTATTCGCAGGAGGTTTTTCTTGCGCTGCAGCAGCAACTCGCGGAGCTGGCGCGTGAGCTTGCGATTCCCGACCTGCTCGCCATTCCCATCTCCGCGCTTGAGGGCGATAACGTCGTCAGCCCGAGCGAGCGGATGCCCTGGTACGACGGACCCACGCTGCTCGAACATCTGGAGACCGTCCCGACGAAGGAGTTCACGCTCGATGCCGCCTTTCGTATGCCGGTTCAGCGCGTGCTGCGCCCACATCAGGATTTCCGAGGCTTTGCCGGACAGATCGCCTCTGGCGTGATCCGGCCCGGGGATGAAATTCGCGTGCAGCCCTCCGGGCGAACCGCGCGGGTAAAAAGCATTGTGACCTTCGACGGTGAACTGGAACTGGCCCACGCACCACAATCGGTCACTCTCACGCTCGACCGTGAACTCGATATCAGCCGTGGCGACCTCATCACCGCTGCGCAGCAAACGGCCGAGGCCGCCTCGCTCTTCGAGGCATCGCTCGTCTGGATGCAGAACGAGCCGCTCGATCCGGCGCGCACCTATCTGCTGAAACACACCACCCGCACGGTGAAGGCGCAGGTCAGGCTGCGGCATCGCATCGATATCAACACGCTCGATGAGCGCACCGACGGCGCGCTTGAGATGAACGGCATCGCGAGCGTCGAGATCGAGACCAGCCAGCCGCTGCTCGCCGACGCTTATCGCGATAACCGCATCACCGGCAGCTTCATCCTCATCGATCCGGAGACGAACAGCACCGCCGCCGCGGGCATGATCCGCAGCATCTCCGCGCAGGCTGAGCCGTTGAAGAGCAGGGAAGCAGTTGCCGTGGTCACGGCCTCTGCCGCGCAGATGCGCGGCCTTGAGGAGGCACTCGCCGCGCGCGGCCACATAATCGTAACTACCCGGGTTACAGATCGTTCGGTCTGGCGTTCTCTGCTGCAGATCGGCGTCACCGTACTCGTATTGGCCGACCGGACCACGGGCCCCATGCTGGCGCATCTGGATGGGGCAACAGGGATCGCGGTCGAGCCGCTGTTGCCCGAGGCAGACCTGCTGCTTGCGGTCCTGTCCTATTCATCCAAGGAGAGAGCATGAGTATCTATCCCACGCAGAAGGCTGCCGACGCCCGCGCCCTGGTCGCGCGCCAACTCGAAAAGCAGGACAGCGTATGCGTCACCTGCAGTTTTCAGGCCGAGGACATGGTGGTGCTCGACATCGTGCGCTCGTTCTCACCCGATGTTCCCGTGCTGTTCCTCGAGACCGGCTATCACTTCCGCGAAACATACGAGTATCGCGACCGCATGGCCGCCGAGTGGCAGCTGAATCTCGAAAACGTATTGCCCACGCTAACGGTTGTGCAGCAGGAGGCCCAGTTCGGCATCCTGCACCAGACCGCCCCCGACCGCTGCTGCGCGCTGCGCAAGGTAGGGCCGCTCTTCTCCGCGCTGGCAGCCTATGAAACATGGTTCACAGGGCTGCGCCGCGAACAGGCGAAGACCCGCGCAGGTCTTGAAGCGGTAGACACTTTCCGCCTTCCCGGCGGACATTCACTCGCCAAGATCAGCCCGCTTGCCGACTGGTCCACGCGGGACGTGTGGGGCTATGCCGCAGAACACGGCATACCGCTGCTGCCGCTCTACGATCTTGGCTACCCCAGCATTGGTTGCGAGCCCTGCACGCGCCTGCCCTCTGATCCAAACGATCCGCGCTCAGGCCGCTGGGGCGGACAGAAAGTGGAATGCGGCATTCACCTCGAAGGTCAGCCAGAGCAGCACTGAGAGCGCGGGCAGTTCATGGAGTTTCTGGTTGGATTTCTGATCGCAGTCGCCATCGCCGTCACCGGCGTTGGCGCCGGTACGCTGACAGCGCCGCTGCTCATCTTTTTCCTGCATGTGCCGCTCGGGGTGGCTGTCTGCACCGCGCTTGTCTACGCGTCGGTCATCAAGCTCCTCGTGCTTCCCGTGCAGATCGTTCGCCGCAAGATCAACTACCGCGTCGCCGGCTGGATGCTTGCAGGCGGCCTGCCCGGCGTGGTGCTCGGCTCCCTCATGTTGCGGCGGTTTGTTCTCGTCCACGCGCAGCGTCCGCTCTACGCTGTCCTGGGGGTGATCATCGTCGTCTCGTCGGCGTGGCATCTATGGAGACACTTTCGTCCCGGCACGCAGGTCGTGCAGGGACCACCGCGCCTGCGCCGTCTCGCCGCCTTCATGTTGCCGGTGGGGTTTGAGGTTGGCCTGTCGTCTTCAGGCGCGGGCGCGCTCGGCTCGCTTGCGCTCATGGGCTTCACTTCGCTCACGCCCTCTGAGGTAGTGGGCACGGACCTCGCCTTCGGCTTTGCCCTTTCGCTTGCCGGCGGCGGAGTTCATCTCTTCACCGGCGGCTGCGACAGCTCTCTGCTCCTCACGCTCATCGGCGGGGGAGCGGTCGGCGTCATCGCCGGCAGCGCACTTGCTCCCCATGTGCCGCAACGCCAGTTGCGGCTGGCACTCGCCGCCTGCCTGCTGCTCATCGGCGTGCAGCTCTGCTATCGCGCACTGCAGCATCTCCCCGCAGCCTCTGCCCTGGGTTATCTGCGCCACTTTGTGAGCTAGCAGCGCTCCTGCTCCCATCAGTTCTTCGCGCCGGCGATGGGATAACCCTGCCATACATACTCCAGGGCTTCCGGCAGCGTTTGCTGCTTTACTGCGTGGTCGACATGCCCGGCATTCTGCGCGAAGACGAACTGGTAGTGATAGCCTTTGGCCGCCAGCACCCTCGCCATGTTTTCATTGGCAACGACCCAGTCGTGCATCTGCTCGCGCATGACGTTCGGGTTCAGCAGATCCCTGTCCCCAACCTCCATCCAGATACGCAGCGGCTTCGCCGGACTCTTCGGGATGAGGTGCTCGTGAAACTCCCATGCTCCATGCGGAGTCTGCGGGTTGTAGGGCCATTGCTGGTTCACGTAGGTGCCCGAGTAGGTGAGAACGCGGTGGTAGAGCTCCGGGTGGTACCACGCCATGATCAACGCGCACGAGCCGCCGGAGCTGCCGCCCATCGTCGCTCGGCCATCCGGATCATGGGTCAGCTTCACATGGTATTTCGCCTCGACCAGCGGCAACACCTCTTTCTCGACAAACTCCGCATACCGGCCTGACATGGTGTCATACTCCAGCCCACGTTCGCTGCCCTGGGCATCGCCTCCGCCGTTGCTGATCGAGATGGCGATCATCGCCGGCACCCGATGTTCGGCGATCAGGTTATCGAGCGCCGTGAACAGGGCAGGGTCTGGCCCATCAGCACCCACAATGAACGGAGCAGCCGTGCCCGCGACATATTGCCTGGGAACATACACTGCAACCCGCCGCGTATACGGCGCAGGGTGGCTCGTGGTCACGATCAATCTGCCGGGATGCGCCGGGTCCACCGTGCCGAAAGTATTTGCATCCCGCGCGATGCCGGGATAGATCCTGCTGTCAGCCGAGTTCATGGTGAAGGTATAGACCGTGCCCTGCGGCACGCCCGGCTGCACGCTCATCTCCGGCGCCGGATGATGGGTAGGTCCAAGGATGAAGTTGCCGTCCGCCGTCGGCGGGGGCGTCACGCCATCCGGCAGATCCTTCGCCGTGACGTACCCCGCCGAGTGAGCGTCGCGCGTAGGCGGTGTCGGCCGCGGCTGGGCCTGGGCCGCACCTGCGCCCGCCACCGAGAGAAACACAATGCTGATGCTGAGAAAGCGAACCATTCCAAAACTCCTTGTTGTTGAGGCGCCATCGCTTCTCACCACGCAGCGTTCCTCCCGTCAGTCTTCGAGGACCATCATAGGCGCAGGCCGGCCCTCTTTCTGAAATTCATCCGCCAAAATGCCATTGCGCTAATGAATAGTTGTCTATACATTAATCTGCAGTGAAGCCGCACTTCTTCGCCTGCGCAAATGTTCCTGCTGCCGGCGGAGTTTTACTGTAACTTTTTCTTCGGAGACCGGATGATGACGATCAAATCGACCTGCGCAGCCCTCGTGCTTGCTCTTTCCGCCTTAGCCGCTAACGCAGGCGCCCAGACCGTGAACGCGGTGGACGTCAAGCCCAGTCCGCAGCAGGTCGCATGGCAGGATCTGGAAATCGGCGTCATCATCCACTTCAGCACCAATACGTTTCTCAATCGCGAGTGGGGCGACGGCACCGCCGACCCCAAGGTCTTCAACCCCTGCTGTGTCGACACCGACCAGTGGATGAAGGCAGTGAAGGCGGCGGGCGTACGCTATGCCGTCCTGGTGGCGAAGCATCATGACGGGTTCACCCTGTGGCCGAGCGCGCAGACGAACTACGGTGTCAAGAGCAGCCCCTGGATGAACGGCAAAGGCGATCTCGTCCGCATGGCATCCGATTCGGCGCGCGCCAACGGGCTCAAGTTTGGCGTCTATCTCTCGCCCTGGGATCGCCACGACCCTCGCTATAAGGATCCTGCCGCTTATGACAAGTACTACCTCGCGCAACTGACCGAGCTCGCGTCGAACTACGGCAACCTGACGGAGTTCTGGCTGGACGGAGCAGGCAGCGGCGGGCGCACCTATGACTTTGAAAAGATCATCCAGACGCTCCGCACTTACCAGCCAAATACGATGGTCTTTGCCGATGTGGACCTCTTCAAATATGCCGATCTGCGCTGGGTGGGCACTGAGAGCGGCTACGTCCCCTTCGAGAACTGGAACGTAGTGGATCGCGCCGGCTATCTCCGCTGGCGGCCAATTGAGGCAGATACGCCGCTGCGCGCCTATCACTGGTTCTGGCATCCCAACGACGAGGCCAGCCTCAAGTCCGTCAAAGAGCTGGTGGACACCTATAACGCCAGCGTAGGCCGCGGCGGCCAGCTGATGCTGGGCGTCGCTCCTGACAAGGACGGCCGCCTGCCAGCCGTCGATGTTGCGCGGCTTAAGGAGTTCGGCGACGCCATTCGCGCGCTCTACTCGCACAACCTGGTGGTAGAGGATCACGCCCACGTCGCTCCCGCCTATGCTGCCGCAGTCGATAACGATCCGGACACCTTCTGGTCGGCGCCCGCCGGCTCGCATAGCGCCGTGCTTGAAGTGGATTTCCCCAGGCCCGTCACCTTTGACCGCACCCTCACCATGGAGTGGCTCAACGACGGACAGCATATTGAGAAGTATGCTGTTGAGGTCTACACGCAGGGCCACTGGAAGCGCATTGTCGAGGCTGAGGCCATCGGCCACAAGAAGATAGATATCTTCAAGCCTGTGACCGCCCAGCGCGTCCGCCTCAACCTGCTTTCGACCACCACCGAGGCTCACATCCGCGAGTTCCAGCTCTACAACGATTCCGACGTCAAACTCCCCTGACAGGAGTGCCGCGTCTGAGGTAGGCTTGTGCGTTGGAGGGCAGCCCGTGATTCCGGCCCTTAGAGACGAGTTCAATCGGCGCTACCTGCCGCAGACCTACCGGCACTTTCTCCACTCGCTCGATGCCTGCGTAAGAACGCACGTTGAGTTCAGAGTCTCTGAGACGCCCTGCTTTTTTCCTCGCGAGCTGCTGCAATCGATGGCAGCAGCTGGCGCTGAACTTACGCATCGTCTCGTCTCTGACCGCGCCTACCTTGAGGCCTCGACTGCTGCCATTCCCGAAGCGTATCGCGTAGCCAACGAGACCAGCCATCCTCATTTCATGACCGCCGACTTCGGCCTGGTGCGCGAGCCGGACGGCAGCATCACGCCGCGCTTGGTAGAGATGCAGGCCTTTCCCTCGGTCTTCGGCTTTCAGTTTGTAGTCAGCGAACTCTACCGCGCCGCCTACAACCTTGATCCGTCGCTCAGCTACTTCCTCAACGGCCATACTGAAGCGAGCTTCTGGAAGCTGATGGAGCGCATCATCGTCGCCGGACATGATCCTGAAACGGTTGTGCTCGCAGACGTCGAGCCTGCCACGCAGAAGACGCTCCCCGACTTCCATGTAACCGCCGATCGCCTCGGCATCAGCATCGTCGATATCGCTGAGCTGGAACCCGACGGACAGAAGCTCTACTATCGCAAGGACGGCCGGCGCATCGCCGTAAAGCGCATCTACAATCGCGCTATCGTCGACGAGCTGGTGCGCAAACAGGTGCCGCTGAAGTTCGGCTATGGCGAACCGCTTGAGGTGGAATGGGCCGGACACCCCAACTGGTACTTCCACATCAGCAAATTTTCTCTTCCATATCTTCAACACTGGGCTGTACCTCGCGCCGTCTTTCTCGATCGCTTCCTCGCGGGCAAGGAAGGCACGGCGCTCGCCGGGAGCAGGGAAGACTGGGTTCTCAAACCGCTCTTTTCCTTTGCCGGCGCCGGGGTCCGCTTCGCACCGACTGACGAGGAGCTGCACGCCATCCCGGTGAAGCAGCGCAGGAACTACCTGTTACAGGAGCGGGTCAGGTTCGAGCCCGTCATCGATACTCCGCACGGTAAGACCCAGGCCGAGATCAGGATCCTCTACCTGTGGCCTGACCAGGGGCATATGGAGCCGGTCCTCTCACTGGTCCGCATGGGCCGCGGGCAGATGATGGGCGTCGACCACAACCGTAACCAGGAATGGGTCGGCGCGTCAGCAGCCTTTTTCCTGCCTTGAAGACTCTTTAGTTTATTGAAAAAACAGCTCTTTAGACCGTCCGGAGGTGGCTTCCCTAAGGTTAAACTTTAGTAATTGGGCAAGAGCGGCTGTTCGGGGTATCGTAAGGAATCCCTCGAAGCGAAACGCGAGGCATACTTCTTATGGGAATTGCATTCACAATGCCACCGGTCATACAGCAGGAGCCGCCGACAGGGGTGCGGTGTGCGGTACGTTTTCCTCTCCAACTGTCTGCCAGGGTCATCGCCTTGGGCGTCGAGTATCAGGCCTTCACGGAAAACATTTCCGCGAGCGGCGTGTTGTTTAGGATGCAACAGGAACTTCCTGTAGATGTACCGATTGATTTTTTGATTGAGGTGCCTGCGACCGTATTGAGCGGACAGTCGACTGCGGCCGTTCATTGCCTGGGACGTGTCGTGCGCTCATATTACAAGGCTCCCTCTGCATACGTAGCGGCAGTGATCGACGAATATCGTTTTCAATAGTGGTTTCTAAGATATATGGCTGATATTAATCCTGAAGTAAACGAAGAATTATCTGATGAAATCGTTCCGTCCAGCGAACCTGCCTCGGACAAAGCGCTGGTCAGGATCATTCTGGCCGACTCGCAAGCTATCTATCGCGTAGGGATGCGGAAGGTATTTGCAGTGGAAGATGACCTGCGCGTCGTCGCGCAGGCAGACAGTCTCCCCACGCTGCATGGAGCCATCCAGCGATATCCCTCGGACGTTCTCCTGCTTGAGGGGGCACTGATCACGGCCACCTCGAATGCCATCCCTGAGATCATGCACCTGGCGCCGAATATCAAGATCATCGTGCAGGCTTCGGCAACGGACGAGACCAACACGGTTGAGCTTTACCGCCGGGGTGTGCGCGGCATCATTCCGCGCTCCATCTCGCCCGATCTGCTCATCAAGTGTGTGCGTAAAATCGCCTCCGGCGAGACCTGGATTGATAACCAGTCCGTCAATTGGGTGATCGAGGCCTATCGCTCGCAGGCTACGCAGCTCACGAATCCCAAATCCCAGCCGCGGCTCTCGCCCAAGGAACTGGCCATCATTTCCTGCATTACGCAAGGTAAGCGCAATAAGGAAATCGCCTACCAGCTGGGTACCAGCGAACAGGTCATCAAGAACTACCTTCGTAAGATCTACGACAAGCTCGGCGTCTCCGATCGCCTTGAACTGGCGCTTTATTGCCTCCACCATCAGCTGCACAAAAAAGGCGGCGAACTGCCGGTGGGCCAGAACCAGCAGCCGGAGATTGCAAAGCTCTAATCGTCGCATCCAGGCTCAGGATCCTCTACGAGAGAGCCTGAGCCTCTTTCTCATACGCAGGATCACTCCCGCACTCCGGCGCAAAACCAGCCCGTCTCCCTCGGCTTTAACCGATAACCACACCATAGATTCTCCATCCCTCCATGCGCGACAGGCGCAGCTGCGCGATTGGCATACAATCCTGCTTGAGAGACGCGGGAACTTTTGTTCGATCGTTCGCGTACATCCCATCAGAAACAGAGGGGTACCAGCCATGGCTATTTATTGCAGCAACTGCGGCAAGGCAATGGGTGATGATGCGCGCTTCTGCTCCGCATGCGGAGCGCAGATAACCGGAGTCGCACCCGCACCCATGCCTTTCGCACAGACCAGGATGTACCGTCCCCGCGCCGGACGCATGGTGGCGGGAGTCTGCCAGGGACTGGCAGTCACCTATCACTGGGATGTGGTGTGGGTACGCGTGCTCACCGTATTGATCACCATTTTCTCGAGCGGCGCTGGCCTGATCGCCTATGTTATTTTCTGGATTGTCATGCCGGAAGAGCCTTACGCGTTGCCGCCTACGGCCACTACTTCGTATCCCGCCTCAGGAGGGAATTAGGCACTGTGCTTTACTCAGCTTCGGACGGCGCACAGCTCTTTGCGGAATCCACGGGCCGCGGCCCTGATGTAATTCTGCTCCATCCCACGCCGGTGCATCACGCCTTCTGGCAGCCGCTGAAGTCCATGCTTGCGAACCGCTATCGCATCACCACGGTTGACTTCCGCGCTCATGGACAGTCGGAATCCGGCGAGGGAACGGTGACGATTCAGAAGCTGGGCGACGACGTGCTGCGTCTGATGGATGAACTGGATATTCGCACGGCAAAGTTTGCCGGCTGCTCTATAGGCGGCTACACGCTCTATGAGCTGTGGCGTCGCGCCCCCGAACGGATGCGGGCGCTGGCCTTCTGCTGCAGCAAGCCGCACGCCGATACAGAGCAGAACCGCGCCATCCGCCGCGAGACCATCGCCAAGGTCGAGCAGCGCGGTACGGCTGACTTTGTCGAGAATATGCTCGTCACTCTCATCGGCCCTACCGCTCGCGGCCGCGACCCGCAGATCGTGGCAAGGGCTCGCGAGATGATGCTTGCCATGCGGCCTGCGTCCGTCATTGCCGTGCAGCAGGGGCTCGCCGAGCGCCCATCCTCGATCGAGACGGCGAAGGCCATCAGTGTACCGGTCTGCATCGTCGCCGGGGCTGAAGACCCGAGCAGCACTCCTGCGGACATGCGCGAGCTCGCAGGGCTGGTGAACAAATCTGAGTATCACGAACTGCCGGATGCAGGACATTACGCGCCCCTGGAGCAGCCGGAAACGGTAGGCTCCATACTGCGTCGCTTCTTTGACGCCTGCTGAATAAGCGGAGGATCTGACATGATAAGCCGTCTCGCACTGCTACTGCTTTTCGTATCCTCGTTTGCCGCCACGCAGGCGCATGCCGCGCAGAGTCGTGTCTCCTTCCTCAGCGACATCAAGGTCGAGCCGGGCCAGGAGGTGGAGGATGCCGTCTGCTTTCTCTGCTCCATACACAATGACCACGGCATCATTCACGGCGATGCCGTCGCCTTCCTCGGCAGCGTCAGGACATCAGGCGATATCAATGGAGACGTTGTCTCCTTCCTGGGGGGCGCAAGCATTGCCGAGGACGTAACCATCGGCGGGGACTGTGTCGTCTTTGGCGGAATGATCGACCGCCGGAGCAACGCGCGCATCGACGGCGATCAGGTCGCCTTCCCCTTCATCATTTTTCTCATCCCACTGCTTTTTCTCGTCCTCATCGTCTGGGGCATCCGGGCTCTGATTCTGCGCAGCCGCGCGGCCTATGTCCTTCCACCCCGGCGGTGAAGCCCTTAAGCGGAAGCAGACTTGCCTCGTCTCTTCCGCTGCTTTACGCTCAAGAGACATCCACTCTCAAGAGGCCGATTGACTCCCGCACGCCCATTCGTCTATCCCATTCCCGGCTCGTCGCTGCACTGCGGCAAGATGCCGCTTGAAAAGCTGGCAAAGCGCTTCAAGACCCCCCTCTACGTCTACTCAGCCGACCAGATCGTCGAGCGCTTTGAGCTCTTCAGCCATGCCTTCGAGGAGATACCCCACCTCATCTGCTACTCCGTCAAGGCCAACTCGGCACTAGGTATTCTTCGCCTGCTTGACAAGCAGGGTGCGGGTTTTGACATCGTCTCCGGCGGGGAACTCGAGCGCGTGCTCCGCATCAACCGCAAGGCTGCCGAACGCGTCGTCTTCTCCGGAGTCGGCAAGACCGCGCCCGAGATGGATCTCGCCCTCAAGGCCGGCATCCGCATCTTCAACGTAGAGAGCGCCGGCGAACTGGAGTTGCTCTCCGAACGCGCCCGTCGCGTCCGTCGCACCGCCCGCATCGCCCTGCGTGTGAATCCAGATGTCTTCGCCGAGACACACCCTTACATCTCCACCGGCCTCCGCGAACACAAATTCGGCATCGACATCCGCGAGGCTCGCGCTGTTTATCAGCGCGCCAGGCGTCTGCCGGGCATTCAGCCCTGCGGCATCAGCGTCCACATCGGCTCGCAGATTCGCAGCGCCACGCCCTTCGCCGATGCCGCCGCGCGCGTCGTCGCTCTTGCCGAGGAGCTTCGCGCGGACGGCATCAAGATCGACTCCATCGACGTAGGCGGCGGCCTCGGCATCGAATACACAGCAGGCGCGAAGTTCAACGCCAAAGCCCAGGCAGAGGAATACGCGCGGCAGCTCATCGCCGCTCTGGCCCCGCTCAAAGACATCACGCTGCTGCTCGAACCCGGCCGCTTCCTCGTGGCGCAGGCCGGCGCGCTGCTCACCAGCGTGCTCTATGTAAAGAAGAATGGCGAAAAGACGTTCGTCGTCACCGACGCCGCCATGAACGACCTCGTCCGCCCGGCGCTCTACCAGGCGCATCACGAAATTCTGCCTGTCGTCCGGCGTCAGGGCTCGCGCCAGATTGCGGTCGATGTAGTGGGGCCCGTCTGCGAATCGGGCGACTTCTTCGCCCGCGACCGCCTGCTGCCCACCGCTCGTGAAGGCGATCTCCTCGCCATTCTCGATGCCGGAGCTTACGGCCTGTCGCTCAGTTCAAACTACAACACCCGCATGCGGCCGGCCGAGGTGCTGGTCAAAGGCGCAACCGCCAAGCTGATCCGCCGCCGCGAAACCATCGGCGACCTGCTCGCCCCGGAGCTGAGCGCACTCAACATCCGGAGCTAAACCACCCGCTGGATACGTGGATCACTTGCCCTGCTGCTGCGCGATCCACGCATCCACGCGGTCCTGCAGCACATCGAGCGGCAGCGCTCCTGAGTCGAGCACCTCATCATGAAAGGCGCGGATATCGAACTTCGGCCCAAGCGCCTTCTGCGCCTTCGCGCGAAGTTCCAGAATCTTCAGCTGCCCCATCTTGTAGCCGAGAGCCTGCGCTGGCCACGCGATATAGCGGTCCACCTCGGCCTGCACGGTCGCATCGTCCAGCCCTGAGTGAGCGTGGAAGTAGTCGACCATCTGCTGGCGCGTCCAGTGCTGCGAATGCACGCCCGTATCCACAACCAGGCGGATGGCGCGGAAGATGTCCGCCTCCAGCCGTCCATAATCGGAGTAGGGATCCTGGTAGAAGCCGACGTCCTTGCCCAGCCGCTCGGCGTAGAGTCCCCAGCCTTCGGTGTAGGCCGTGTAGTGGAGATACTTGCGAAACTCCGGCAGCCCCGTCAGCTCCTGTGAGATGGAGATCTGCAGGTGGTGCCCGGGCAGTCCTTCGTGGTACGCAACTGATTCGACATTCGCCAGGGAACGATGCTGGAAGTCATACGTATTCACGAAGACCATCCCCGGACGGCTGCCGTCCGGCGTCCCATGTTCATAGTAGGCAGGGGCCTGGTCTTTCTCCATGAAGGCAGGCACAGGCTCAACCACCAGTGGAGCCTTCGGCAGCCGCCCAAAGAGCTGCGGCAGCTTGGGCCGCATCTGGTCCAGATAGCCGCGATACGCGTTGAGGAACTGCTCCTTCGACTGCGCATAGAGCTTGGGGTTGTTAAGCATGGCGGCACGCATGGCAGCCAGGTCCTTGAACCCCAGCTTGGTAGCGATGGCCAGCATCTCACCCTCGTCGCGCTTGACCTCGTCTTCGCCTATCTGGTGGATCTGCGCCGGTGTCAGGTCCGTCGTCGTGCTCTGGCGAACGCGAAAAGCGTAATACCTGTCGCCGTCGGCAAGCGCCCAGACGCCCGGATCGGTACGTCCGGCAGGAATATACTGCGCCTGCAGAAACCTGCCGAAGCGCACATAGGCGGGCAGCACTTCCTTCTGAATCGCAGCCAACACCTCGGTACGAATGCGCTGCTGCTCAGCGGCGGGAATCGTAGCAGGGAACTTGGCCAGCGGACGCGCGAAGGGGCTGTCCTCCGGCTTCAACTGGTCGAGGTTATTCACCTGCACCAGCACCTTTTCGAGCAGGTACTTCGGCGGCACGCGATGGTCGTCGATGCCCGTCATCATGTTGTCCGTCACCTGGCGAAAGGCCTTGGGAACCGCGTGCAGCCGGGCAATATAGTCGTCGTAGTCCTTCACTTCCTTGAAGCTGAGCTGGGCGACTAACTGCGGCAGCTCCAGGTGAATACCGTTGAACTGGTTCACCGGCATCTCCCACGGCCTGAACTCCGACTCCTCCTGCCGGTCGATCAACTGGCGCGCCATCAGGTCTTTGCTGAGCTTTTCCTGGTCGCTGAGGCCCGTGGTGTCGATCGCGCTCAGCTCCGTCAGGAACTGGCGGTTCTGCGACAGCTCCGCGTTATAGGCCGCGACAGAGTAGTCGGAAAGCTGATCGTTGTAGCGCTTGTCGCCAATCGAGGAGGCGAACTCCGGCGAGTGCTTCAGCCGGTATTGCCACATCTCGTTGAAGAGGTCGTTGAGCGCCTTGCTGCGGCTGGCAGCGCTATCCTGGGCGAACGCAGCGGGAGCCGCTGCAAGGAAGACAACGGCAAGGAGGGCGGAGAGTAGCCTTTTCATCAGTGAGTGGAGTTTACCGCAAGGAGCGGCGGACCCGGGCATTGAGATTGCCGCCGCATCAGAGCTTTTCGCTGAAGCTCCGCGCCTCCAGTAGCCGGTAAAGGGTAGACCGGCTGATGCCAAGCAGCTGCGCAGCCCGGAGCTTATTGCCCTTCACGGCAGTCAGCACTGCCTGCACATGCCGCAGTATCGCGCGATCAAGATTCGCTTCCTCTTCCAGAGACTGAGCGGCTGCTCCGGCCCCGGCCTTCGCGTCCGTGCTCCATCTGCCGTTGTCCCCGTCCTCGCGCCCTGACGGGAAGCTTACAGAAGCATTCAGCGCCGGGATATCGATCGGGCGTATCCACTGGCCCTCGCAGCTCAGCGCCGCCGCGTGGATCACGCTCTCCAGCTCCCGCACATTACCCGGCCACGTGTGAGCCTGCAGACGGGGCAATGCTCCCGGTCCCAGTCCCCGCACCGGCTTGCCGTGCCGCTGAGAAAAATCTTCAATAAAGCGTTCCGCGAGGAGCGAAATATCCTGTCGCCGCTCGACCAGCGGCGGCAGCACAAAGCAGATCGCAGAGAGCCGGTGACTCAGCTCCGGCCGCAGACCGCCCTCCCCGGCCAGGCGACGCAGTGGCATCCGCGAACTGGCGAACAGCTGCCGCGGCACATACTCGACCTTACGGGTGTGCATATGCTCCAGCCACTCCATGAAGTCGGCGAGCCGCGCCTGCTGGCCGCGATCGAGTTCGTCGATATGCGAGAGAAAAAGCGTGCCGCCAGATGCCTCAGCCAGTAGCGCCTGGCTGTCGGCGAAGAAGGTGGTTGCGCGGGTGGGCACAAATCGCCCCGCAGAGGCCGGCCCGGCATTGTGCAGGGTGCGTGCGGCCAGCGCCTTGCCCGCCCCGGACGGACCTTCGATCGCGGCCACCCGCAGGTGAGGCGCAGTCGTACGCATCTGCGTAAACAGCCGCTCCATCACCGGGCTCGCGCCGCTCATCGCGCCCAGCCCCGAGAATTCCTCTCGCGGCACAGGCTTGAATCCGATTCCCGCCAGTCCGGTACCCGTTACTGCTTGTGCAATATGACCTGCCGACACGATGGCCCTGTCCTCCAGATTGCTCTGGAGGATTTATCGGCAAAAGTTACAGATTGTTCACTCTGGTTTGCGAACCCGCGAAGAAGGTTGATCCGAGAAGATCTTTCCGTCCCGAATATGCACGACCCGATGCGCGTACTCGGCAATATCCGGTTCGTGCGTAACCAGCACGATCGTATTCCCGCGGGAGTGCAGCTCGTCAAAGAGAGCCATGATCTCGTCGCCGGTCTTCGAGTCAAGGTTTCCGGTCGGCTCATCGGCAAGGATGATCGAGGGACGGTTGATGAGCGCACGCGCAATGGCCACGCGCTGCCGCTGGCCGCCCGAGAGCTCATTAGGCTTGTGGTGCATGCGGCCATCCAGATTGACGGCGCGAAGCGCTGCCTCTGCGCGCTGGAGGCGTTCCGCAGCAGGAGTGCCGTTGTAGATCAGCGGCAGCTCCACGTTGTGCAGCGCCGTCGCCCGGGCTAGCAGGTTAAAGGTCTGAAAGACGAAGCCGATCTCCTTGTTCCGGATGCGCGCCAGCTCGTCATCGTTCAGCTCGCTGACCAGGTGGCCGTTCAGCCAGTACTGTCCCCGGCTGGGGGTGTCCAGGCAGCCGATCAGGTTCATCAAAGTCGATTTGCCTGATCCCGAGGGCCCCATGATGGCGACATATTCGTTGTGCTTGATGCGCACGGTCACCCCCTGCAGCGCATGCACCTGCTGCTCGGAGCCCATGTCGTAAGTCTTCCAGAGATCGTGGACGACAATGACTTCGCCCTCGTTCGGACCTGCGGCCGCGTTTGTGTCCAACCCGGCCTCGCTCGCTGTCTGTGATGTCATTCCGCTTGTCCTTGGCGTTGTCAGCGTTTGATCTACGAACCGGAAGAGGAGTCGTCCTTCGGTACCGGAGGCGGCGTCTTGTCGCGTTTGACCAGCGCATTGTTCTTCAGATCGCGCAGGGTTCGATACGTTCCAATCACAATCTCATCCCCCTGCTTCAGTCCGCTCGTCACTTCTATATCCGTCGTGCCGGTGATCCCCGTCGTGACAGGAACGAACGTAGCGTGCAGTTTGCCGCCTTCCTGGCGAACCACGAAAACACCTTGCTTCTGCTGGGCATCCGTCCCATTGGGCGCCGGAGCCGATGCGGCCGAGACCACTCCGGACTTGTTCGAGGCGTCCTTCAGCTGGTCGGGGCTGCGCATGGTCAGCGCCTGGATTGGGATCGACAGCACATCCTTCCGGCTCGCGGTGGTGATCTTCGCCGTCGCGGAGAGTCCCGGCTTCAGCTGGTCGTTCGCCTGATCGAGCGTAACCACTACTTTGAAATCCTTTGCCTCTTCCGTTCCGCTGGTCGATTGGCTCGTCGCTACGCCGGTGGAGCGCAGCAGCGCCTGGTCGCCGACTTCTGTCACGTGTCCTTTGAAGACTTTCCCCGGCAGGGCATCGACAGTCACATCGGCAGGCTGACCCATGGCTACGTTGACGATATCCGTTTCATCCACCTTCACCTCGGCGGTAAGCACGGAGGTGTCCGCCAGGGTCATCAGGGTTGAGCCTTCTGCATTCTGGATGCCCTCGACGACCGTTTCGCCTTCCCGTACTGGAAGATTCGTTACCAGCCCGTCAAAAGGAGCAATTGCAACGGTGCGGCCCAGCAGGTCTTCATTGGCGCGAAGCATGGAGACCTGGGTCTCCATGTGAGCCCGTGCCGAGTCCGTCTGCGCCTTGGCCTGCGCCAGGGCTGCCTGAGACTGCGCCAGCGTAGCCATGTCGGTATCGTAGGCCGCCTTCTTTGCGTCGAAATCCTGCTTGGCGATCAGCTTTTCGTTATAGAGAGCCAGTGCACGTTTGTAATCGAGCTGCTTCTGTTCAAGGTCGGCCTTTGCGTGCTCTACATTGGCCTCAGCGGTCTTTTCCGCAGCGACATAGGCGGAAATATCCGTATTAGCAGCGGCGATAGCAGCCTTCTGCCCCTGCACGTTGGCATTCTGCTGCACGCTTTCGATACTGGCAACCGTCTGGCCGCGCTTGACCCGATCGCCTTCCTTTACATAAAGGTGCGTGATCCGGCCCATGGCCGTAGCGCCAAGATTGACATAAGTCTTCGGTTTGATCTGGCCAGTGCCGCTGACCACCGACGTGAGATTGCCCTGAACTACCTTACCGGTTAATACTTTCGTATAGCCGGACTGAGCTCGCATGACAGTCAGCCCAACAATACCCGCAACCGCAAGCACGACTACCACAACGATGAGAATCTTTTTCAAGAGCGCCTTCCCGTCCCTTAGCAGTTTCAAAAGGCCAGAATAGCGCGGCCCTCAAAAGCTTTACGCAATCGGATTCCAAATAGTTCCCGGAACCCTCTCGCGCAGTGGCACCATAATACCAGTACGCTACTGTTTAAACCGTCATAAACAAAGATTGAAAGCGTGGTTATAAATGAAGGATATTTCTCAGTTGCGCGTCGCCGTCCTGGGCGCGGGGAAAATGGGCGGAATCCTGCTGCAGGCCTTTCTCAAGCAGCAACTCTTTACGCCTGAACAGATTTCGGCCACCGTCGCCCATGAAGAGCGGGCCGTGGTGCTCGCCACCCAGTGGGGCGTCAACGTTACCACGGATAACCGCGCCGCCGCCGCCGAAGCGGACCTGATCCTGCTCGGCGTCAAGCCCTTCCAGATTCCCGACCTGATCGCGACCATCAAGCCGGCCCTTACGCCGGACAAGGTGCTGCTGTCCTTTGCCGCCTCGGTCCGAACCAGCGCCATTGAAGAGGCCGCCGGCCTTGAAATCCCCGTCATTCGCGCCATGCCCAATACGCCCTCCATGCTCGGCGCAGGCGTAGCCGGGCTCTGCCGCGGACGCTACGTCACCGATGCCCAGATGCTCGTCGCCTCCCAGGTCTTTGAAACCGTCGGCCGCACCGTGACCGTTGACGAAAAGCACATGGATGCCGTCACCGGCCTCTCAGCCAGCGGTCCGGCCTTCATCTATATCATTCTGGAGTCGCTCGCCGAGGCGGGCGTCAAGGTGGGCTTGCCGCGGGATATCGCGACCCTGCTGGCGGCGCAGACGGCCTTCGGGTCCGCCAAAATGGTGCTCGATACCGGATATCACCCGGCCCTGCTCAAAGACGCCGTCACTACCCCAGCCGGCTGCACCATCGACGGCATCCTTGAACTGGAAGAGGGTGGCCTGCGCGTCACGCTCATCAAAGCGGTTATGCGGGCCACCCAGAGGGCTAAGGAGCTGGCAGCAGGCTAAAGCCTACTGTGGGTTAGCGTTGTCCTTGATCTGCTGGTTTTCCTGGCCGGCCTTGTCCTTCGCTTTCATCTTGGCGCGGTGGGCCCGGTCCTTGGCCTTGGTGGACGCTTCCTTATTGCGATTGACAGCGCTGTCGGTCGCCTCTTTGGTCCTGTCCCAACCCTTTACGGTACCCTCTTTGGTCTTGTCATAGGCCTTGTGGGTACCTTCCTTTGTCTTGTCGTAACCCTTCTTGGTCCCGCGCTTGGTGCCATTGGCGGCATTCTTGGCAGCGTCCTTGCTGTCCGTGCCTGCGTTCTTCATGTCCTGCTTGGCCGTGTTGTCCGACTGGGCAACCGCGATGCCTGTCACTCCAAAGGTCAATGTGGCGGCAAGAACTGCTGAGGCGAAGTGTCGAAATGGGCGTGTAGTTTTCATATCAGTAGAGAGAGAAGCAAAAGCGGAAGCAGGAGTTGTCAGCCTGACGATAAAATGTAACTTTGGAAGGTAGCGAAAGGACGGCATGAGCCTCAGCGCACCAGCGCTTCACGTTCCTCCGGTCACCAGCCCGCGACAGAAGACCCTGGTGCGATTTGCCTGGGGTGTCCTGGCCTACAACATCGCCGTCATCCTCTGGGGGTCGGTGGTCCGCGCCACCAGTTCCGGAGCAGGCTGCGGCGAACACTGGCCTCTCTGCAATGGCTCCGTCGTGCAGCATCATCCGCAAGTAGCCACGCTCATTGAGCTGGCGCACCGCATGACGAGCGGCGTCGCCCTCTTGCTCATGATCGGCCTCCTCGTCTGGATCTGGCGGCAGACCGCTCGCGGCCACCTCGCGCGGGCAGCAGTCGCCGCAGCGGCTATCCTTACGTTCAACGAAGCGCTTCTTGGCGCGCTGCTGGTTCTGCTCGGCAAGGTCGCACATGACCAGTCCGCCTCGCGCGGCGTCTACCTCTCGCTGCATCTCGCAAATACGCTGCTGCTGCTCGCCGCCCTCACTCTCACCGCGCACTTCCTCTCCCGCGAGCGCGGCTACATGCGGGGCAGCGTCGATTACCACTCCCTCGCGCCGGTCTCAGCCGGACTCTTCGCCACTCTGCTCGTCGGCGTCAGTGGTTCGCTGGCAGCCCTCGGCGACACCCTCTTTCCAGCAGAGAATCTCCGCGCCGCCTTCGCGCAGGACTTTTCCTCCAGCTCCTCCTGGCTGCTGCGCCTTCGCTGGCTTCATCCCGCGATGAGCCTGCTTGCCGGTGCTTTCATTCTTTGGCTTCTGTTGAGAGGGGCGCGACGCAACCAGGGCCTTGCCGCCGGAGTTGCCGGCCTGCTGCTGCTCCAGTACTTTCTCGGCATTGCCGACGTCCTGCTGCGGGCCCCGGTATGGATGCAGGTCGTACACCTCTTCGGGGCAGACCTGCTCTGGGTGGCGCTCATCACTTTGACAGCCCGCACCTGCATTCTGCCTGCTGGCTGTCCGGGTAATATCTGCTCCACGAAGCCGCAGCGGTAATCGCCGCTGCGGCTTCCGTCTTACTTGCTCTTGGCCAGCGCCGTCACAAACCGGTAGTAGAAATCCACGCCCTGATAGAACGACGCCACCGGAACCCGCTCATCCCTGCCATGGGCGCGGATGTCGCCTACATCGATCGCGATCCCTGAGATGCCGTAGGTCGGTATTCCCGCACCGTTGGTATAGATGCTGTCGGAAGCGCCCGGCTCCATCTCCGGCACCACCAGAGCACCCGGCCACATCGCCTCGACCGTCTTCTCCAGCGGCTTCATCACCTCAGCCTTCAACGGCACCGGCGGCAGTGCGACCGCGTCGGGAGCCTTGTTGAACACCGTTCCCGCATCGTTGACATAGTTGACCGTGACCTTGGGATCGTCGAAGAGATGGATCAGCGCCTGCCTGACCTCTTCCCGGGAGTGACCCGGCAGGATGCGGCAGTTGACGTTCGCCTGTGCCATCCCCGGCAGCGCGTTGTTCGCATGGCCGGCAAGCAGCCTCGTCGCCACGCAGGTGGTCCGCATGGTGGAGTTGTAGACCGGGTTCACCGCCAGCCGCTTAATTGCCTCCTCGTTCGGCGGCGTCGAGAGGATCGCGTTCATGTCCGCCGCCTTCTGGCCGGTCTCGATGGTGCTCATCTTCTTGAAAAAGGCCCGCGTCACCTCGTTCAGCTCAAACGGGAAGTTATAGTTCTGCAGCTTCGTCAGCGCGTCTGCGATATGGTAGATCGCGTTATCAGGAACCGGCAGGGAACTGTGCCCGCCCGGATTCGTCGTCAGCAGCTGGTAGTCGGCATAGAGCTTTTCGGTGGCTTCCACATCGACCGCGATAACCTTGCCATGCTCCGTATCGACTCCGCCTGCGTCCGGGTTGATGGCGAAGTCTGCCTTCACCAGCTCGGGATGGTTGCGGATAAGCCAGTCGACGCCATTCGATTTGCCGCCTTCCTCATCGGCGGTCAGCGCGAGGATCAGGTCTCCGTCCGGCACAAACCCCGCCTGCTTCATCCGGATGAAGGTTGTGACCAGGATCGCGTCCGCCTCCTTCATGTCCTGCGTGCCGCGTCCGTAATAGTAGCCATCCTTCTCGACAAACTTGAAGGGGTCGGTAGTCCAGTCCTCGCGCCTCGCCTCAACGACATCGAGATGTCCGATGAAGAGCACCGTCGGCCCCTTGCCACTCCCATGCAGCCGGGCCACCATATTCTTCTTGCGATCGTTCGGCCCGAGCACCTGCACATCCGACTGCGAAAAGCCCGCGTCGAGCAGCCGCTTGGCCATCGCTTCTGAAGCCGCGGTAACGCTGCCGACCGAGTCCGTAGTGTTGATCTCGATGAGCTGCTTGAAGATATCGTGAGAGAGCTGGCGCGTCTTATCGTCGACCTGCGCGCGCAGGCTCGGCGCAGAGCTGAGGGCTATAAATGAGACGGACAGACAGAGAGCAGCAAAGCGTTTCTGCATCAGGTGGGCTCCTAGGAAATGTGGAAACCGTAGAGTAACAGAGCCATGGCCATTTGCCTGCTCTGTATTTCACTCCCGAGGACCGCCTATGAGCTGCCTTTATTTGGAATTCAGCAGCTCTGCCGAACCTGTATAGTTCTCTATATCTGTTAGTCCGGGTGGAGGAAATACGCACCATGCGTCGAGTCATGATTGCTTTAGTGCTTGCTGGCTGTTCTTTCCCGCTTTTCGCGCAGGCTGCTCCTGCATTTGTGAACACGCTCATGCCTGAGCCTGCGCAGCTCACCGCGCAGCAGGGAAGCTTTGCGTTGACCGCGAGCTTCAACATCAGCCTCGCAGGCGTGCACGATGACCGCCTGGACAGCACCATCAGCCGCACCCTCCACCAGCTTGAAATGAAGACCGGCCTGGAGTTCTCGCACCAGACTCCCGCTGGCGACGGCGGCGCGCTGGTCATCGACGCCGTGAGCACCGGCAATAAGATCCAGTCCATCGACGAAGATGAGTCCTACTCGCTCAACATCACTCCCCAGGGAGCAAAGCTGCACGCCGCCACCGTGGTCGGCGCCATGCGCGGCCTCGCTACACTGGTGCAGCTGGTGCAGACCACCCGCGAGGGCTACTTCCTGCCTGCCGTATCGATTGAAGACAGCCCCCGCTTTCGCTGGCGCGGACTCATGATCGACTGCGGCCGCCACTTTGAACCCATCCCGGTGCTCGAGCGCACCCTCGACGGAATGGCTGCCGTCAAGTTGAACGTCTTCCACTGGCACCTGACGGAAGACCAGGGCTTCCGTATCGAGAGCAAGATCTTCCCCAAGCTGACCGGCATGGGCTCTGACGGACTTTTCTACACGCAGGACCAGGCGAAGGCGCTCGTCGAGTATGCACGCCAGCGCGGCATCCGCGTCGTGCCTGAGTTCGATATGCCGGGCCACACGACGAGCTGGTTTGTCGGCTACCCGGAGCTCGCCAGCGCGCCTGGGCCATATCAGATCCAGCGTGTCTTCGGCGTCCATGACGGCGCCATCGACCCCACCCGCGAAAGCACTTACAAGTTCCTCGACAAGTTCATCGGCGAGATGGCAGCGATCTTCCCCGACCAGTACATGCACATCGGCGGAGACGAGAGCAACGGCAAGCAGTGGAAGTCCAATCCCGAGATCCAGAAGTTCATGCAGCAGCACGGCATCAAGGACACGGGCGCGCTGCAGGCCTACTTCAACACGCGGTTGCTCAAGATCGTTGAGAAGCACGGCAAGCGCATGGTCGGCTGGGACGAAGTGTTGAATCCGGGGCTGCCCAAGGATGTGACGATTCAATCCTGGCGCGGCATCGAGTCTCTGTCGGCAGGCGCAAAGCAGGGCTACGCCGGCATCCTCTCCGCGCCCTACTACCTCGACGCGATGAAGTCGTCGGAGACGCACTATCTGGCCGACCCCATTCCTGCATCCTCTGACCTCACCGCCGAGCAGCAGAAGCTGATCCTTGGCGGCGAAATCTGCATGTGGGGCGAACAGCTCGATGGCCGCACCATCGACTCGCGTATCTGGCCGCGCTCCGCTGCCATAGCCGAGCGCTTCTGGTCCCCGGCAACCGTCACCAATGTCGATGACATGTACCGCAGGCTATGGGTCGAGTCGATCCAGCTCGAGTCACTCGGGCTCACCCACCTCACCCAGCAGGATGCGGGACTGCGAGAACTGGCAGGCTCTGAGAACATCGCCGGGCTGCGCCTGCTGGCCTCTGTGCTTGAGCCGGTCAGCTTCGGCGAACGCTACCACGGCCAGCACACCTCGCAACTCACTCCGCTGGATCGGCTGGTCGATGCAGTGCGCCCCGATCCGCCGTCACGGCATACGATGAACCTGCTCGTGCGCGACTTCCTGAAGAATCCTGCCGGGATGGTCAACGAACGGGAACAGCTCAACGCAACCTTCCAGCAGTGGCTTGCTGCTACGCCGGAGCTTCAGCGCCAGATGACCCGCTCGCCCCTGCTCGCCGAGGCGCAGCAGCGCGCACAGCAGTTGCCAGGTCTGGCGACCACCGGAATGGAAGCAGTCGGCTATCTGTCGAATGGGACCAAGGCTCCCGCCGGATGGAAGCAGGGCAAACTGGCCATCCTCGCGGACGCTAAAAAGCCCGATGCTTTGGTTCGTTTTACTGTCCTTGACGCGCTTACCAACCTCGTCAACGCGGTACAGGAGCAATAAGAGCGAAGCAGCCGTAAGGGAGCAAAAGCTCGAATCAGGGATAACGATTATCGTCCGATAATCGTTATCCCTTGATAATAGTTCTCGCAATTTCGAGAATTCGGTCGCCGTAATCGCTTACACCACCCATTTTCTGCACGCGTTTGAGGCCTTCTGCGCTCATTTGCGCGCGCAAATCCGGATCGTCTGCCAATTGCTGCAACCGCTCTGCAATGGCCTGCGCCGAGCGGATCGGCACCAGAAAACCCTCCACCCCGTGCGTGAAAAGATCATCCCCGCCGGTATGCAGCGAACTGATGAGCGGACAGCCGCAGGCGAGCGCCTGCCCCTGCACCAGCGCCAGACCCTCTTCAATCGAGGGCAGCACCATCACGTGACTGGTGCTCATTTGCCTGCGTAGATCAGCCTGCGGCAGAGGCCCGGTGAACGTGACATTGCTCAAGTCCTGCGCGGCGAGCCACGGCTTGATCTCGCCCAGCACTGCACCTGCGATCACCAGCCGTTTGCGCGGATGAGGGAAGAGCCGGAAGGCTTCCAGCAGGTAGGGAATGCCCTTGCGAAAGGAGACTTGTCCTGCAAAGAGGATGCGAAATTCATCCTGCGGCGGTTGCCCCTCGGGCCAGAAGCGGTCGAGGCGAACGCCGTAAGAAGCCTTGTAGAGCTTGGCCGCCGGCACGCCCATCTCGAGAAATGTCCTGCGGCAGAACTCAGAGGGAATCGTGATCGCATCGGCCTGTGCGTACTCCGCCTCTTCGCGGCGCATGAATCGCGGATCACAGGCAGGGCGATCGACTCCGTAGCGGCGATACTCCTCGGTGAGTATCTGATCCTGATAACGAATGTGCGACGAGCCGCGGTCGCAGAGATAGCGGCCACCGCGGGCCTGCACCGCTTTGCCCGTATGCAGCCCGGAGCCGGAGAGTGCGAGGACCGCATCGCACTCCGGTAGGCGCGCAGCTACCCAGCGGTCGAAGAGTTCCAGATTCGCGTAGTCAAGATTGGCGGCGAAGCGGCCAGAGAGCAGGCCGCGCTGTGCTGCAAGCAGAATCGGTGCGTGCAGCCAGGGAAAGGTTGAGACCAGATCGCGCGGCAGTCCTTCACGCTTGAGCCGCTGCCAGGGGTAGGTCGAGTAAACGCGCTTGAGATGACCGTGACGATGAAGTTCGTGTGCAAGATCGAAATGGTGATAGGTGCCGGTGACGGTCTGGACGATCTGCATGGGTGAAGCATCAGTCTATCTCGTCACTCACTGGAAGCATGGAGGAAGCGTAATCTACGATTTCTCTGCTAGAGTGATCGCCGGATATTGATTTGTATTTTTTATGGAGTGAACGATGAAGTTGCAGCGAGGGATGGGTCTTCTTTTGGCTACGGCAGTGGCGGGGTTGCTGCCAACTGCTCTCGGGCAGTCACAGGCAGCAAGTGCAACGAGTGGAACGGCCTACCAGAGTGTAAATCCGATTATCGGGTCGGCAGGCGGCGGCAATACATTTCCAGGAGCATCGCTGCCGTTCGGAATGATCCAGTGGAGCCCTGAAACGCGCGGAGATGGCGGCTGGTATGACTACGACCAGAAGCAGATTCGTGGTTTCAGCATGACGCACCTGAGCGGCGTTGGATGCCCGATCTATGGTGATCTGCCCGTGCTGCCGTGGACCGGTGAGCTCACCGAGAGCCCTGAAAAGAACCCCCTCGGATACACGCAGGCCTTTGATCACAGCCAGGAAAAGGCTCACCCGGGATACTACGCGGTGAAGCTCGCGAACGGAATCACGGTGGAGATTACGGTCACGGAGCGGGCCGGGATCGCGCGCTTTCATTTCCCCGCCGGAATGCCTGCACGGTTGCTGCTGAATGCAGGAGGAAGCGCGAGTTCGGATGTGCACATGGCGATCCTGCCTCCGGTGGGCAGGGAACATGACGGCTACTCGATGAAGATCGAGGGCAACGATGCGGTTGCCGGAGAGGCGAGATCAGGTGGCTTCTGCGGCTCGCCTACGCGATACACCCTCTATTTCTCGACGCAATTCGAGCAGCCATTTGCGAAGACGGCGATGTGGAAGGACAAGACCCTCGAGAAGGACGCGCGGGAGGAGACAGGACGACGAGCTGGAGCGTGGCTTGACTTCGGCAAACAACGCGATGTGGTGATGAAGGTCGGCCTCTCGTACGTGAGCGCGGCCAAGGCAAAAGCAAATCTCGATGCGGAGATTCCCGGATGGGAGTTTGAAAAGGTGCATGCGGACGCCAGAGCGAGATGGTCGAAGCTGCTTGATCGTGTGGCGGTAGAGGGCGGCACCGCAGACCAGAGGACAATCTTCTACACCGGGCTTTATCACATGCTGCTGACGCCCACGATCTTCAGCGATGAGGATGGCCAGTACACGGGCTTCGACTGGAAGGTGAGATCGCTGAAGGCTGGCCGGGCGCAGTATGCCAATTTTTCCGACTGGGATACCTATCGCAATGTGATTCAACTGCAGGCGCTGCTGGAGCCAGACCGGGTGAGTGACATGGCTCAGTCGCTGGTCAACGATGCGGAGCAGTCAGGGTGGCTGCCGCGCTGGCCGGCTGCCAATGACGTGACCTATGTAATGGGCGGAGATTCGCCCGCGGTTCTGCTGGCGTCGGCCTACGCCTTTGGAGCGCGGCAATTTGATGTGCAGACGGGATTGAAGTACATGATGAAGGCAGCAACCCAGCCAGGCGTAGGCCCGCATGGCAAGGAAGAGAGACCGTTTCTCGCTGACGAACTCAAGCTGGGATATGTGCCGGCGGACAAGGATTCCATTGACGCGTCACGGACCCTTGAGTATGCGAGTGACGACTTCTCCATTGCCGAACTGGCGAAGGCTACGGGCGACCCCGCCGACTCCGCGAAGTTTATGAAGCAGGCAGGCAACTGGGAAAACCTCTTCGACCCGGAGACGCGATGGATACGTCCACGAAATACCGATGGAAGCTGGCTGAAGGGTTTCGATGCGGAGCGGTCGCTGCCGAAGCGCCCGGATGCGCCCGTATCGACGGACCAGTTTGGGTTCGAAGAGGGAAATACCTATCAATATTCCTTCATGATCCCGTTTGATTATCCGCGATTGTTCCAGAAGATGGGTGGAGACGAGGCGGTGGTGCATCGGCTGGATCAATTCTTCAGCACGCTGGTGTGCTGGGGCAAACCATGCTTCAACATGGCGAACGAGCCGGATTTTGTGACGCCTTATGCGTATGAATTCACCAATAAGCCGTGGAAGACGGATAAAGTCATCGAGCGCATCGAAGAGCAGACCTTCAGCACCAAGCCGGATGGAGTTCCAGGCAATGACGACCTGGGTGCAACCTCAGGCGTGTATGTCTGGAATGCGCTGGGAATGTATCCGGGAATTCCGGGCGTGGGCGGGATGCTGCTGGGGACGCCAATGTTCCAGAAGGCGACACTGCAGCTGGCGAACGGGCGCACGCTGATCATAGAGGGTGCAGGAACGGGGCCGTATGTGCGGCACGTCTCACTGAATGGAAAGCCCTACGACCACATGTGGCTGCCCGTCGCCATGCTGAGCCCTGGAACCACAGAGCTGAAGTTTGAACTGCAGCCGCAGGAGCCCTCGGCAACGGAGCTTCAACCGCCGCCGGTATTTCGGAAAGAGTAGGGAACTTGCGCAACCAAAGACAGCCTGCGGCTGAACGCATGCTGCTTGACATGATGCGCGCAGCCGCCGATGATAGCGACAATGTCGTTCACTCGCCATGCATTGAGAATGCGGTCATGTTCCTGCTATCGGGGAATGTGTAGTATCGCGGACCCAAGTGGGAGCAGCGGCTGAGCACGACTACTCAGGTTATATGCGGCCCGCGGTCTCACACAGACAACGGGCCGTTTTCTTTTAGGAGCGCAATTTCGGGGCTCGCACGGTTTGGTACTTTTAAGGAGAAAGCATTATGCCAGAGGAATTGAAAAAGCAGCAGTTTGCCACGCTCGCCGTACACGCCGGGCAAAAGGTCGATCCGGCCACCGGGTCGCGCGCGGTCCCGATTTACCAGACAACCTCCTACGTCTTCAATGATGCCGATCACGCGGCGCGGCTCTTTGCGCTGCAGGAGTTCGGCAACATCTACACGCGCATCATGAACCCCACTACCGACGCCTTTGAGCAGCGCGTGGCTGCGCTCGAAGGCGGAGCAGCTGCCCTGGCAACGGCTTCAGGGCAGGCGGCAGAGACGCTGACCATCCTGACGCTGGCGGGCGCTGGCGATGAGATCGTCTCCACAACATCGCTCTACGGCGGCACATATAACCTCTTTCACTACACGCTGCCGAGGCTGGGCATCACGGTGCGCTTCGTGGACGCGGACGACTTCGATGGGATTCGCGCTGCCATCAACTCCAAAACGCGAGCGCTCTACACGGAGACACTTGGCAATCCCAAGCTCGACATTGCGGACATAGAAAAGCTGGCAGCGATTGCTCACGAGAATGGGATTCCGCTGGTCATCGACAACACGGTTGCGTCGCCTGCCCTGGTGCGCCCGATCGAGTGGGGCGCCGATATTGTGTTGGAGTCGGCAACCAAGTTTATCGGCGGCCATGGCACCTCCATCGGCGGAGTGATTGTCGATGCGGGCAAGTTTGACTGGAAGGCCTCGGGGCGCTTCCGCGATTTTGTGGAGCCGGATCCTTCATACCACGGCCTCTCCTATGTAGAGGCGTTTGGACCGCTGGCCTTTATTCTGAAAGCACGCGTGCAAGGTTTGCGCGACACAGGTGCTGCGCTCTCGCCCTTCAATGCCTTTCTGCTGCTGCAAGGAACCGAAACGCTGCACCTCCGGATGGAGCGCCACTCGCAGAATGCACTGGCCGTGGCACAGCATCTTGCAAAGCACCCCGGCGTTGCCTGGGTAAATTATCCGGGGCTACCCTCAAGCGCCTATTACGAGCGCGCGAAGAAGTATCTGCCCAATGGCCAGAGCGCACTCGTCACCTTTGGTATCAAGGGCGGTTTTGACGCAGGCAAGAAGCTGCTCAACTCGCTCAAGCTTTTCTCACTGCTGGCCAATATTGGCGATGCAAAGTCCCTGGTCATCCATCCTTCATCGACAACTCACCAGCAGCTGACAGAAGAGGAACAGCGCGCCACTGGCGTCACCCCTGACCTCGTGCGGCTCTCGGTGGGCATTGAAGATATCCGCGACATTCTTGCGGATCTGGACCAGGCGATCGAGCTTGCCAACGGCAGCTCACTCCAGAAGGACGCTGTCGCCGCACAATGACGCCAGGCACTCACCCTTCTATTCCCAAGCCCACTTTCGAGGGAGACTTCCAGCTCGATGAGGTTGTCTCTCTCGAAAGCGGCGAGGTGCTGTGCCGTCCCACGCAGCACTATGCGATGTACGGACAATTGAACGAGGCGCGCGATAATGCGGTACTGGTGTGCCATGCACTCTCAGGGTCGGCGCTGGTGGCGGAGTGGTGGCCGCAGCTTTTTGCGCCGGGAGGGCTGCTTGATCTGAAGCGCGACTGCGTGATCGGGATCAACATTTTTGGCTCATGTTACGGGTCAACGGGGCCGGGATCGATCGACCCGCAGACCGGCAACAAGTATGGCCCTACCTTTCCGCTGATCAATGTCCGCGATATTGTCCGCGCGCAGGCCAAGCTGATCGATTCTCTGGGCATCCGGAAGCTGAAGCTGGCTATAGGCGCCTCGATTGGCGGGATGCAGGTGCTGGAATGGGCGATCCTCTTTCCCGAGTGCGTTGCCCGCGCAATCAGCATCGGGGTCGCTCCGCTTGGCGCCATGGGGCTGGGCTTGAACCACCTGCAGCGGCAGGCCATCCAACTCGACCCAAAGTGGAAGGGCGGCCATTACGCTCCGGAGGATGCGCCTCGCGGCGGTCTAGCGCTGGCCCGCGCGCTGGGAGTCATCAGCTATAAGTCAGTGGAGCTGTTCGAGCAGCGATTCAACCGCAAGCCGAACCGCAACGGGGAGAACCCGTGGATCTCAACTGCAGCCGGGCAGAATGGGCGGTTCGATGTTGCGGGATTTCTTGACTATCAGGGCGAGAAATTCAATGCCCGCTTCGACCCCAACTCCTATATTTCGATTACGCGGACGATGGATATCTTTGACCCGGTGCGCGCGCATACCTCGCCCTATGCCGCATATGAGCGAATCCAGGCGCACCTTACGCTGGTTGGCATCTCAACCGACTGGCTCTTTCCGCCAGAGGATATTCGTTCGCTGGCGGCCATCATAGGAGCTGCTGGCGTGCGTTGCGACTATCGCGAGATGGCGTCCCTGCACGGCCACGACGCCTTCCTGGCCGAGCCCGAGCAACTGGTGCGACTGCTGACACCTGTCTTCGAATAGATACTGCCCGCGACATTGCGTAGCCAAGAGCTAATCGCGATGCGCGTTCAGTTCGTCCAGTTTGCGCTTGAGTTGTTCCAGCTTTTGTCCCGCGTCGCCCAGTTTGCCTTCCGCGGTCAGGCGCTGGTAGTCGGCCAGATCCTGCGCGGCTCCGGCAATGAGCGCGGCGCGACTTGAGCCCACGGGGGAGCCTGGTTTCGCAGTGAGTGCGGTCGGCATCTGCTCGGCGGAAGCGGGGGCTGCGTTGAGCGAGGAAGCCGTTCCGCTAAAGAGGGCACTCATGGCCGATTCAAAAGTGGGCCCGTATGCCAGGCGATCCTGAAGCGCGAGTACGACCAGGCGCAACTCCGGCATAGGGCTTCGCTCTGCCTGCAGATAGATAGGCTCCGCGTATAACAGGGCATGGCCGCAGGGGATCACGAGCAGCGTTCCGCGGCGAACGTGAGAACCCTGTTGATTCCAGAGCGTGAGCTGGCCGGAGAGCTGCGCGTTCTGATCAATGCGCGCCTCAATCTGCATAGGACCGTCAACGAGTTTCGTTTTTGGAAAGTCGTAGACGATTGATGTGCCGTAGTTCGCGCCGTCGCTGCGCCCGGCAATCCAGCCGATCATATTGTTGCGGTTCGCCGGGGTGAAGGGGAGAATCTCGACGAACTCGGCTGCGGTTTCGCCGGGAAGCTTCATCAGTACGAAATTCGGCTCCAGCGTCTGGGTCTGCTGCTCGCCGGACTCGCCCATGCCAACCTCGGAAGCTATGGTCCACAGATCCTCGCGGTTGTAGAACACGTCAGGATCGGTCATATGGTAGAGGCCGTATACGGCCGCCTGCTGCTTGAGCAGCAACTCGGGATAACGCACATGCCTGCGAAGGTCCGTCGGCATCGTCGCTGCATCCTTGAAGAGCGATGGGAAGATCCGGCGATAGGCAGCAATGATGGGGTCCTGCGGGTCAAAGACATAGAACGATGTAGTCCCGTCATAAGCGTCGATGACTACCTTGACACTGTTGCGCATGTAGTTGATGGGCGCGTCGTTAAGCGGATAGTGAGTGGAGTACGGATAAGTGTCTGAAGTGGTGAAGGCATCCATCATCCAGTAGAGGCGGCCATTGTCGCCGACTACAACGTAGGGATCGAAGTCATAGGTGAGGAATGGCGCAATGGCCTCGACGCGGTCGCGTACATTGCGGCGCATCAGCAGCCGGCTCTGAGCGGTGATGTCGTCGCTGAACGGAACCTTGGTGAGATCGCCGCGATCAGCCGCGATAAGGATGCGGCGCAGAGGTCCTCCCAAAGGAATGCCGCCGCTGCCCTCGTACGATGTCAGGTTGTTGGCCTGGCCCTGAGGATAATCAAACTCCTGCTGGCGCGTCTTGACGTAGACGTCTGTGTTGGTGAGTTCGCCGAAGTAGATCTGCGGACGCTTTACCGTAATGCCGGGCACGGTGCTCTGGACGGGCATGTTCTTCAGAATTAAATTCGGCAGGCCTTCTGGAGTGAACCCGTTCACGGGATTCATGGTGATGCCGTAGCCGTGGGTGTAGATCAGCTTGTCGTTGATCCAGTTGCGGCTGCTGTCAGGGAGCTTGTCTACGTTCAACTCGCGCGCTGCAAGCATCACCTCGCGCATCGTGCCATCTAGTTTGTAGCGGTCGATGTCGATGTCGGGAAAGTCATAGTAAGTACGAATCTCCTGCACCTGACGCAGCGTGTCCTGAAGCGCTTTCCAGTCCCACAGGCGGATGTTCTGGAGAGTAGCCTGGTTGTTCGCAGGGTCGGCAGCTTCAACCGTTGTCTCGGCGGGGAATTCACGCTGCGCGATGCGATCCAGCCCCCAGGCCTTTCGCGTCAGCTCGATATTCCACGCAATGTAAGGACGTTCACGCATCAACTGGTTCGGCTTCACGATAAAGGTGCCGACATACCAGCCGAGCAGTTGGAAGACAAAGTAGCAGACAACGGCCGGAGCGAGCGCCAGCAACATCAATCGCAACCGCGGGAACGATACGGCATTGTAGACAGCAATCGCTGCACCAGCCATGAGCGCCAGAGCTATCACCAGCATCCCGACGAGGGTGACGTGCGCATCCGTGTAGGTGATGCCGCCAAAGATGGTGTGATCGTTGAACAACTGCTCAAAGCGACTGATGTAGACGCGAGCAGCGAGCACGGCCAGGAAAAACGCCAATGCAATGGAGAGTCCACGCAGCGGGATGGGGAAGCGCCGTTGATTGCCCGGAGTGATCGCAATCGTCCTGTTGCTGCCGGAGAGGAAGAGAAACAGGATCGCGATGCCACCGGCGATCAGAGCCAGGATCAGCAGCCATCCTATGAGGAGCTGCCAGGCAGGAAGCGTGAATAGATAGAAGTTGAGCGGCTTGTTGAATACAGGATCTACGACGCCACGGCCCGCGTCCGGGCTGTATAAATAAAGCGCGAGTGTCGGCCACTCCGCCATCATGACGGTTCCCGCCATTGCCGCAACGGCGAGCGAAACAACGATGCCGAGAAAGCGCAGGACACTCTGCACCGGGAGAGTTACCTGCTGTCCTCCGATCATGATTGCGTGGTCACGCGGCAAATCTGCCTGATGAATGCGCCTCAACGCCAGAAACCATCCGTAGAGGATGAGAAAGGTAGTGACAGAAAAGACCGCCAGCACCAGCCATTCAATGCCGAGCGATCTACGGAAGACATCCAGATAGCCGAGAGATTGAAACCAGAGGGCATCGACGTAATAGGACAAAACGGTGCGGCTTCCAAAAAGGATGGCAGCAAAGAATGCAATGAGGATGAGGAGAGCACGGCGAAGGCGCGGAGACTGCTTCGGCCAGTCCTGAGTTTTGTGCACGAATCTGTCCCACTTTCAACAGCGGTTCCGTCTGGAGTTATGAACCAAACGTATTGTAACGCTGCCGCCAACGCGCAGGAGCAGGAGCGCTAGACTAGAAATATGGCGATAGGGCGGGTGATGGCACTGGATGTAGGGAAGGCGCGCGTCGGTGTGGCGCTCTCGGATCCACTGGGCTATACGGCGCAGCCACTCTTGACACTTTGGCGCAAGAACCGCAGCGAAGATCTACGCAGTCTGCTCAGACTGATCCGCAGATATGAAGTTGTAGAAATTGTAGTGGGGAATCCGCTGCATATGTCCGGAGAAGTGAGCCCCTGGGGGGCGAAGGTGCAGCAGTTTGCCGAAGAGTTGCGCGAGCGCGCCGGGCTGCCGCTGCATATGTGGGACGAGCGGCTTAGCTCAGTCGCGGCGCATGAGATTCTGGATGAAGCCGGTCATGATCGGCGCGATCGCAAGTATGTGATCGATCAGGTCGCGGCTGTTGTAATCCTGCGCGGGTGGATGGAAGCCAGAGAAGCATCGGCCCTGCAACAGCAGAGTCCTGCTGCTGAAAGGGAAGGCTGCGAAGGAGAATGACTGCGGCTGCGGCTGATCGTATCGTCTGAATTTAGAATCGGAATCGTATTCTGATGTGGTTCGAGATTATTCTTTGAGGATTTCATGGCCGTCTTAATTGAAGCTATCAACGTCAAGCGCAAGGTTGTATTTGAGTTTGAAAATATTCCGTTCTACTGCATGGAAGCAGAGGTAAACTCACCGACTGCCCGCGGTGGCCAGACTCTCGTGCGGCTGAAGATGCGCAACCTTCTTACGAATGCGGTCTTCGATAAGACATTCAAAGCGAATGAAAAGTTCAAGGAGCCTGACCTCCAACTGGTCCCCGCAACTTATCTTTATAGCGACAAAGATGGTCATCACTTTCTGGATCAGGAAAGCTACGAGACGCTCACTCTCTCTGACGGGATGATTGGGAGCGCGCTGGACTTTTTGATTGAGGGCGTCCTGATCCAGTTGCACAAGTACAACGGCAATCCCATCGGCTTGCAACTGCCCAACTTCGTCGAACTGGAGGTTGCGGAAACGGAGCCGGGCGTGCGCGGCGACTCATCGAGCGGCAGCGTTACAAAAGTGGCGAAGCTGCAGACCGGCCTGGAAGTTCGCGTGCCGCTCTTTATCAAAGAGGGTGAAAAGGTCAAGGTATCAACCGAGACTGGAGAGTTTGCGGGACGAGCCTGAGGCGTTCCGCAAACGGCCTTTCTGCCAGCCATGAAACCGGGTTGCTGCTATGGAGCGGCTTCTGATTTCATGGGGCCGCCGGCGTGTCGGCTGATGAGCAGGGTCAACAAGGCAGATACGGCGAGCGTAGCAGCCACCACGTACAAGCCGCCGGTATAGCTGCCCCATTTACCCTTGAGCCAGCCGATCATGTATGGGCCGAGGAATCCGCCCAGGTTGCCGATGGAGTTGATGATGGCGATACCGGCGGCAGCGCCGGCGCCGGAGAGAAACGTGGTCGACATGGCCCACAGGGGAGCTTTGGCGGCGCTGACTCCTATGTTCACGACCACCAGAGCGAGGATCACACCCAGCGCGGAGTGGGCGCTCCCGGCCCAGATGAATCCGGCGCATGCAGCTACGCAAGGGATCACGACATGCCATGTGCGCTCAAGCGTCCGGTCGGAATGGCGAGCCCAAAAGGTCATTGCAACGACGGCTACAACGCTCGGCACTGCATTGACCCAGCCTGTTGCAAGAGGGGAAAAGCCAAACTGGCGCAGAATCAGCGGCGCCCAGAGCCCCAGCGTATAGAGGCCCGCAGAGGTGCCCAGATAGATCATGGACAGCACCAGCACACGTGGGTCCAGCATGGTGCGCCATGCGGCAGCGATGCTCGTCTCGTGCGGCTTTGAGTCGCGCCGTTCGCCTTGCAGCGTCGCCACAAGCCATGCCCGTTCCTCCGGCTGCAGCCACTCGGCCTGCGCCGGCGTGTCGGTCAGCACTCGCAAAACTACGAAGCCGAGCAGGATGGCCGGAATCGCCTCCATCAGGTAGAGCCACTGCCAGTTGCTGAGACCGGCAAACCGCGGCAACTCCATCAGCGCGCCTGAAATGGGCGAACCGATGGCTGTCGACAGCGGCGCGGCAGCCATGAACACGGCAGCGGTGACAGCCCTGAAGCGCACCGGAAACCAGAGGCTCAGGTAGAGGATGATTCCGGGGAAGAAGCCAGCCTCCGCAACGCCCAGCAGAAAGCGCAGGGCATAGAAGCTGTGCGGTCCGGTCACAAATGCGGAACAGGCGGAGACGATGCCCCAGGTGACCATGACCCGGGCAATCCAGAGTCGTGCGCCTACACGGCAAAGAATGAGATTGGAGGGAACCTCAAACAGAAAGTAGCCAACGAAGAAAAGCCCTCCGCCCAAGCCGTACATGCCTGGCGTGAGACCGATCGCCTTGTTCATTGTGAATGCGGCAAAGCCGACATTGACGCGGTCAAGGAAGCTGACGAAATACAACAGCATGACGAAGGGAAGAATGCGCCAGCTGATCTTGCGTAGAACGCGGGCTTCCAGATCGTCAGGCATTCGTTTCGGGGATCATCAGGCTATGGTCAGAGGTTTCCGGGCAAGGGAAGAGACCTGTGCGCAGACTGCCTCCGTCACTTCAGCGGTTGTGGCCGTGCCACCCAGATCGCGCGTGTGGAGCGCCGGATTTGCGGTGACATGCTCGATGGCCTTCATCAGGCGATCGGCCGCGCTCTTTTCGCCAAGGTGCTCGAGCAGCAGGACTACAGACCAGAAGGAGCCGACCGGGTTGGCAATGCCCTGGCCCATGATGTCGAAGGCTGAGCCGTGGATCGGCTCGAACATCGATGGATAGAGGCGTTCAGGATTGATGTTGCCGGTGGGCGCAATGCCAAGGCTGCCTGCCAGCGCCGCGGCAAGATCGCTCAGGATGTCTGCATGGAGATTGGTAGCAACGATCGTATCCAGCGATGCCGGACGATTCACCATTCGCGCAGTAGCGGCATCGACCAGTTCCTTATCCCAGCTCACGTCGGGAAATTCTTTCGCAACCTCAGCCGCAATCTCATCCCACATCACCATGGCGTGACGCTGCGCGTTGCTCTTGGTAATTACCGTCAGCAGCTTGCGAGGACGCGACTGAGCCAGCCGAAAGGCATAGCGATGGATGCGCTCCACTCCGGCGCGGGTCATCAGCGAGAGGTCAGTGGCAACCTCAATCGGGTGGCCCTGGTGCATGCGGCCGCCAACGCCCGAGTACTCACCCTCGGTATTCTCCCGCACAATCACCCAGTTCAAATCCTCTGGAGCGCATCGCTTCAGGGGTCCGTCGATACCGGGCAGAATTCGCGTGGGGCGCACATTGGCATATTGGTCCAGCCCCTGGCAGATTTTAAGTCGCAGGCCCCACAGCGTCACGTGGTCGGGAATGTGCGGATCACCCGCGGAGCCGAAAAGAATGGCGTCCTTGCCGCGCAAGGCATCGAGCCCATCGGCAGGCATCATCGCGCCGTGTTCGCGAAAGTAATCCCCTCCCCAGTCGAAGTTTTCAAACTCCACATTGAAGGAGCCGTCGGAGAGCGCCATCTCCTGAAGCACTCTCCGTGCGGCGGGGATCACTTCCTTGCCTATGCCATCGCCGGGGATGGTTGCGATGCGGTATGCCTTCATCTCTGCGACCTCAATTGACAAGTGAATTCTACCCGGTTCACTGCCATGAGGATGAGAGTCTTTGCATAAAGAAGGACTACCCGTCGCTACTCTGCCCGCAGAGCATCCATTGGATCGACCGTCGCCGCCTGACGTGACGGGAGATAGCAGGCGAAAGAGGCAATGGCCACGACACCCGCGGTGATGGTGGCATAGGTGATGGGATCGACCGGGCTGACATGGAAGAGCAGCGCGGACATGAGCCGCATCGTAACGAAGGACACTACCAGGCCGCATCCTATCCCGATGCCGGTCAGCAGCAGCCCCTGACGCACAAACATAGCAATCAGCGCCCTCCTTTGCGCACCCAGCGCCATTCGGATGCCGATCTCGCGTGTCCGCTGCGAAACGGAGTAGGCGATGACTCCGTAAATCCCGATCATTCCCAGCAACAGGGCCATGCCGCCTGCGACGCAGAGCATGACGAGAGTGAAGGAAGTCCGTGCCATCGACTTCGTGTATAGCTCTCCAAGGGTGGTGATATCGGCCAGAGGAACATCAGGGTTGACCGACCAGACCTGCCGCTGGATTTCATTGATGAAGGACAGGGAACCGGCGCGCGGACTGCGGATGATAAAGGCCACCCCGCGCCGGACCATCTCCTTCTGACCTTCGAAGTTGTTCTGCATGAGCGGCCAATAAACGATGGATGGGGCTGGCTGATCCACACCATTCTGGTGAACATCCTGCGCAACGCCGACAATCTCACGCCATTCGTCGGTGCCGCCCACGCGGATTCTCTTACCGATTGCGCGGTTCGGACTCTGCCAGTATTCGCGCGCAAAGTTTTCCGAAATGATTGCTACATTCCGCTTCTGGTAGATGTCGGTCCAGGTGAGATCGCGGCCTGCCAGCAGCTTTGTGCCCAGCGTGGCGAACGTTCCCGGCGAAATAAACTGAAAGCGGCGAATTGGCGGCAGCTCCCCTTCGGCCAGCACATGATCCTGAGCATAAAGCACGTCATTGGAGTCATAGTCATCCATCGGAACAGAGTTTGAGAAGCTGACAGCGGAGACGCCGGGGATCGCTGCCAGCTTGTCCATGATGGTTTGATTCATCTGTATGAGCTGGTCACGTTTGCTATCGGGTATCTGTGTTTCGGGAATGTAGAAGCGGAATGTCTGGATAGACTCCGGCGCGGTGAAGCCGGGCGAGACATGCATCAGCGCGCGGAAGGTGCGAATCATGAGGCCTGAGCAGATGAGCAGAACCAGCGCGAGTGCAACCTGTACGATGACGAGCGCCTTGCGGGCGCGATGCCGCTCGCGGCCCTGGCTCGCTCCCCGTCCTCCCTCCCGCAGCCCGCTGTTCAATGCGGCGCCCGCATACTTGACGACAGGGATGGAGCCGATGAGCAGGCTGGTGAAGAGCGCCAGCGCAAGAGTAAAGAGCAGCACAGGCAGATCAATGCCGATCTCATGAATACGCGGTAGACCCGTAGGAGCAAGAGCCACCAGAAGCCGCAGACCACCATAGGCAAACGCCAGCCCGAGCACGCTGCCGCCAACCCCAAGAACGATGCTCTCAAACAGCAACTCTTCGGCGATCCGCCGCCAGCCGGCACCCAGTGCGGAGCGGATCGCAAGTTCCTGACGGCGACCTTCCACCCGAACCAGGACAAGGTTGGCGACGTTGGCGCAGGCAACCAGCAAAACCAGGCCGATGGACGCCATCAGCACCCACAGGACTTTCCCTACGTCTCCCACAACATCCTGCTTCAGCGGCCGGAGACTCGGCGAAATTCGAGCCTTCTCAAGGAGGTCGGCGCTGAATCCTTCAGGAGCCGGGAAGCTCCGGAGCACGACAGGAAGCAGGCGCGCCATGTCTGCACTGGCCTGCGCCATCGTCACTCCTGGCTTCAACCGTGCGATTGCGCGCTGGCTAAAGTTGCCCAGCTTGATCTTGCTGCGGTCCCAGCGGAATGGCAGGATGAGCGCCGCGTCCTGCTGGTCAAGGAAATGAAAGCCTCGGGGGAGAACCCCGATGATCTGCCGCGGCTTTCCGTCCACGGTAATGGAGCGGCCGAGGACGGAAGATGCGCCGCCGAATTTCTTTTGCCAGTACGCATAGGAGAGCAGCACCGTTTCAGGAGATCCCGGCGAATCGTCGTTGCGAGTGAACAGGCGTCCGAGCGCAGGAGCCACGCCCAGAATCGGCAAGGTCCCATCGGTGACGTCCAGGCCACGCACGTGCTCCGGCTGACCGGCACCCGTTACATTCAGGGAGTCGCCGCTGTAGACGCCTATGTCCTGAAGTGTGGTGTTCTGTTCGCGGTCGATAAAGTAAATCGACGGCGACATATTCAGTTCCTTGAGCCCAATGCCTGGAGCAGTATGCCATACGCCTATCAACTGCTCCGGATGAGGGTAGGGAAGCGGCTTCAGCAGCACACCCTCTACAACACTGAAGATAACGGTGTTCGCACCTACACCGATTGCGAGCGTGAGCAGGGTGATGGTTGTAAAGAGAGGCGCACGGCCGAGCCTGCGCAAAACCTGCTTAAATTGACCGATCAACAATGTCATATGTCCTTGCCTTTGTGGGCATTGCGACTCACGCTGCCCTTGGCAACAGCTAGTCCTGAATGCTGCATACGTAGGCAGAGGGCGAACAGTTCCCACAATCTCAGGGTCCTGCGGAAAGGTTTGAGAGAGAGCCAGACCCATCCCGCGCCAAATGCAGCACTGCCCATTGGCTGCTTCTACGCCGGGTGTGATTCAAATCACAGTGCGGAGGTGCGACAACGCTGTAGCGTCAATGACGGAAGCTCGGAAATGAAAGGAGACTCCATGAACGTTAAAGATGTAATGACTACTCTCCCCTACTGCTGCAAACCAACCGATACGGTCCAGGAAGCTGCGCTACTCATGAAGGCGCACGATGTTGGAGCGATTCCGGTGGTGAATGACTGTGACGAAAAGAAGCTGCTCGGCATTATCACGGATCGCGACATATGCCTCAGGATTGCTGCTGAGGGGGAAGCGAGCGGTAAAGTGAAGGTGTCGGAAGTGATGACCCGATCGGTAGAAACATGCCAGGCCGAGGACCTGATTGAGTCCTGCGAAGCGAAGATGGCCATGCGTCAGGTAAGGCGCATGCCCGTAGTCGACAAGCAGGGGATATGCGTAGGCATTGTCTCGCAGGCAGACGTTGCATTGCGAGACACGGCAGAACATACTTCTTATATGATCGCTGCTATCTCACGGCACCCAGCGGCGAGCAGGAAGCCATCTTCGCACGTCGCTCCCGCTGGAGCAGCCTGATAACGGCGTAGCGAGTGCAAGTCGCAGATGTGATCTCATACCGGGAGACAGAAAGCGATGCCTACATCCTCCTATTGTGAACCTTCGAAGGTGTTGGATCTTTTATTTGAGGGCTACGAGGGGCCCTCATTTGAAATCAGACTCTGGGATGGCTGGCACTGGTGTTCACATTCGCACGAAAGGCCGCGCTGCAACCTCGTCATCAATAACTACAAAACATTCAAGGCACTGATCGTACGGCCCAGCGAAATCACCCTGGGAGAGGCATTTCTCCAGGGCGATATCGACGTGACGGGGGATATCTTTTCGGTCTTCGTGATGGCCGATTACCTCTTTCGGCGGCCCGAGGGGCAACGACAGAAGCTGCTCGAGACGGCGTCCCGCGCCTTACTCAACATGGCTCAGTCGTGGAACAGCGGGATTCGGCACTCAGCCAAGAGAGACCGCGCCGCGATTGCTCATCACTACGATCAACCTGCCACTTTTTACCGGCCATGGCTCGGTGAATCGCTCGTCTATTCCTGCGCTTACTTTCAGTGCCCTGAAGATGATCTGGACGCAGCGCAGGAGCATAAACTCGATCTTATCTGTAGAAAACTGCGCCTTCATCCTGACGATCATTTCCTTGATATCGGCTGCGGATGGGGGAGCCTTATCCTTCATGCGGCTTCCCGGCATAACGTTTATGCGCAGGGCATCACCATCAGCCGCGAACAGGCAGCTGTTGCGAAGGCACGTATCGACAGTGAACATCTCACGCAAAGCTGCAAAGTGGATCTGCTGGACTATCGAGATGTTCCGGCCCGCTTTGCTCCGTTCAACAAGCTTGCCAGCGTGGGGATGTTTGAACATGTGGGTCTACAGAATCTGCCGCGGTATTTTCAGACGGCGTACCGCATCCTCACACCCGGAGGGGTTTTTCTCAACCACGGGATTGCGCGCACAACGTTGAGGCAGAGCAACGACGGGTCGTTCTTCAATAAATATATTGAGCCGACGCTCGACCGTCTTCCCTGGATCAGGCATGCTCATGATTCAGCCTTCATGGATAAATACGTCTTCCCGGATGGTGAACTGGCTACGATCTCTGAAGCAGTACGCATAGCCGAGCAGGCAGGTTTTGAAGTTCGCGATGTTGAGAATCTGCGCGAACACTATGAGCTGACGCTGCGTGCCTGGGTGGATCACCTGCAGCAAAACGCCACGCAGATCCTCCAGCTCGTACCGAATGTTACCTATCGCATATGGCTCCTTTATATGGCAGGATGTGCAGCCGCGTTTCATCGAGGTGATATTGCCGTCTATCAAACCTTGCTCAGCCGCCCTCATCGCGGAGACAGTGGCCTGCCTCTCACCCGAAGAGACTGGTACACAGCTGAGCTTCACGCCGGCAATGCGAGATTGGCGTCTGGTGAAAGCAGGGAAGCCGTGTAAAGAAGAATTTCATCTTCGCGGAAAGGGGAGCATCGTATCATTGCCACACGAAGAGGCAGTGGTAATGTCATCCCCTGAGTCCGCACTATGAGCAACATCCGCCCACCACAGGTTGAAGGCCCGCTGCAGGGTGCGGTGCTTGTGCTGCTCCAATTCGACGTGTGCGAATCGATTCGCCTGGATCAGCTGCGCGAGCTGATTCGCGAACACCAGGTGGCCTCGCTTAAATCTCATCATCCTGCACCTGGCTACATACGCTACCAGCGGCCGCCGGTCGTGGAGCCTCTGGAGACGCTTGTGCTCGAAAGCGGCGAGCGCCTGGCAGGCGAGATCAAATACTACGACTATGGTGTGCTCAGCGTGGTCTTTCAACTGCCGTTTGCCGGCGAGTGGCAGGATCTGCTGCAGCTGGCCAGCCGCTGGGTGTGGGACATTGATTTTGCTGCGCAGGCAACGGAGCTTGTCCGTAGAAGACTTGAGCGGGTGGGTTCAGCGCTGGTGAAGCCCTACAGCAGCTGGCTGAGCGAGGACTACCTGATTTTCCAGATTCAACACGCTCCGCATGCAGACTCGATTTCCGAGTTGATCCAGCACCATGGACCATCCATTGCAAAAGTAGTTCGCGGCGACATGGGGAGACTGGCTGAGAGCGAGATCAATGAAGTGCTGCGGTCGCGCATCTCCTACTATGAAACTGACCTGGCGGTTATTGGATGGAACGCCGCGTTTATCTATGACAATGCATCGGATGCGGAAACTGCCATCCAGTTGCTGGAGTATGCGAACTCGCAATTGCTCGAGTTCCGACACTATGACAATCTGCTCACACGGGAGCTGGAGAATGTCTACAAGTTGCTCGACAAGGACACCGGCGTTCTCGCGCGATGGAGGATGGCTAGATCGGCGACCCGGCTGCATACAGTACTCCTCGATGTTCAGGAGCTGACGGAGCACGCGGATAATGCCATCAAGTTTCTCAGTGACATGTTCTCCGCCCGCTTTTACAAGCTTGCCGCTTCCAAGGTGGGCGTCCCGGACTACAAGGATCTTGTGACGAAGAAGGTTCAGACGGCTGAAGAGCTCTATCGGTTCATGGTGGACCAGTTTAACCAGAGCCGTGCCTTCTTCCTTGAAGTAACAGTCGTTATCATCCTCGCCATCGAGCTGGTCTACCTCTTTCGTGGAAAGCTTCTTTAGGGAAGCGTGTAAACTTCGCTTGTTGAAGAAGCAGTTCGAATTTGAGGAGACAAGAGAGAATGATTCGCCCGGTGATGATTTGCGCCGCACTGCTTGTAGCACAGACAGCGGCTTCCTACGCAGGCCAGCTACCAGCCAACACATCGCCTGCATCTGCTGCGCCCCCGACTGCCAGCCAGGTAGAAAAGATGCAGGCGCAGCTGCTGGACTGGCCAGACCTGAACCGCTATCGCGCCGATGACGCAGCTCTGCCGCCGCCGGCAGCCGGAGAAGAACGGGTGGTGTTCTTCGGCGACTCCATCACGGATGGGTGGGGACGGCGACCAGAAACAGGCTCCTTTTTCCCGGGCAAGCCCTATGTGAATCGTGGCATCAGCGGGCAGACCACACCGCAGATGCTGGTGCGGTTTGAGCAGGATGTCGTGCATCTCCACCCGGCAGCTGTGGTGATTCTGGCGGGGACGAATGACATTGCCGGAAACACGGGTCCATCAACACCCCAGATGATCGAGGACAACTTTACCGCGATGGCTGCCATTGCGAAGCAAAGCGGCATCAAGCTGGTGCTCGCATCCATTACACCTGCGTACGCCTATCCATGGAAGCCGGGGGTGAGTCCGGTCGCGGAAATCCGATCGATGAATCAATGGCTCCGCGACTTCTGCTCCAGCAACGGATGCGTTTATCTGGACTACTACACGGCGATGTCAGATGAGAAGGGCGCGATGCGTCCGGGCCTGTCCTTTGATGGGGTGCATCCGACAGCCAAGGGATACGCAATCATGGCGCCGCTGGCCGAACAGGCCATTGCGAAGGCGCTGGGTCATGGCGTGAGCGGTAATTAGAACGCCCCATCTTCCCGAACCAGCCACGCCTTGAGTGTTTCTTCGTACAACGGTCTGGAAGGAGACTCAGGCGTGGCTGGGGCGGATGGTCCCCGTGCGGTGCCCTACCGCATTCATGCGCGCCGTTTGCCAGCCCAGCAGGAGAAGCTTGATGCCTTCAAAGGCAGTGTAAAGGCCGAGCGCGATGATAGCGCCTCGATGGCTAAACTTCATCGCCCAGAGCAGCAACCCCGAAAAGATCAGCGAGATCGCGCCGAAGCTGTAAGCGATCACGCGCGCGCCACTGGTGGGCAGATGACGGCGAATAAAAAAGATGGCCCAGCAGCCGGCAACGACCGCGTGCGCGGCTGCTGAGATGAGGAGAATCCGCATGGTCCATTCGGCATAGAAGAAAAGCAGCCCGGCGGCGGACGCCAGCAAAACGCCTGCGACCATGTAAAAGACCCCGCGTATCGGGTCCTTGGGCTCGCATTGATAGGCGAGCGCCCAGTCCGTGAGCGCGATGAGAGCAAGCGCAGAGGCGGAGAGCAGAACGGCCATCATGATAGCGATAGCCTCAAAGAGCGGATTTGTCATTACCGCACCGAGATAGAAAAAGGTCAACCCTAACCCGAGAGCGATAGCACCCTGAATCACCAGGGTCCGAGCCTGGACTGTCGCCTCTATCCTCATGCGTACGTGACCTCTTTGATCAGCGTGCCACCGCTTTGTCTGCGCGCTGCGGGGACGAGCAGAACGGGACAATGTGAGTTGAAGATTACTTGAAAGACAGTGCTCCCCTCAAGACTATCGCCTTCCATCTCCTTGGCAGGCGCACCCAGCACCAGAAGATCAGGATGGAGCTTCGCCGCGTGCGCAGCAATGACGGCCGCGGCTTCACCGGAGGCGACAACGTGGTCAACAGGCAGCGTGTGGGACTCATTGAGCGGGGCAAGCAGACGCAAGCGCTCCAGGCAATGAGCACAATTCTCCTCGTTGCCGCACTGGGCGCTGTGGAGTACGGTTAACTGTTCCAGGGCGACGTGATGTGCGCAATGCAGCGCGGCCAGCCCTTGCGCTGAGAAGTCTGTGGCGATCAGGACATTGTTCCAGCGATCGGCTTTGGCCTTGCCCAACCCTGCGAGCGGAGCGAGCGTGAGAACTGGGCACGGCGCATGCACCAGCAGACGCCGCGCGACCGCCCCGAGTGCTGCTCTGCCGGCGGCGGTGCGTCCGTGGGTCGCAAGAATAAGCATGGAGGCGCCGGAGCGGTTTGCCTCGTCCAGAATGTCCTGGCATACGCGGTCGCGCTCCACGATGGAATGATGGGTATCCCTGTGCTCGGCGGCATCGCTCTCGGCCTTTGCCAACTCTTTAATAGCCTCCTCATCATGGAGAACGCCGGAGGGCGCGCCGTGCGGGAAGGCATAGAGCATGGGATCAATGGAGTGCACGAGGAGCAGCTTCGCCTGCTGCAGCCGTGCAAGCTGCTGCGCATAACGCAGGGCGGAGGAGTCCTCCACTGAGAGATCCGCGACGAGCATGATGGTGGAAAAGGGCTTCCGGTTCTTCGCGCGTCCTGCGCCCCGGTCAATTTCAACAGGTGCGGAAGTAGTTTTCTTTGCGGTCATTGCGGCTCTCCATAGAACTGGCTTTTGACCATGATCTTAAGCGCCGAAGGAGGCCGAGCACCGTGATGGCGACCACAATCTCATGTGATCTGCATCACTGACAAGGCGAGGTACGATAGGAGCAATTTAGCGGACGTGAGCCTCAAGCTGGCTGGGCTTGAGAATTACCAGTGTGGCGCCTCGGCGTTCGATCAAACCCTCGCGCTCAAACTGGTTGAGCAGACGGGTAACGGTTTCGCGCGAAGTTCCGGCCATACTCGCGAGTTCGTCATGTGTCAGAGCCATGGTGAACCTAAGCTCAGGCTTGCCGCATGCCGCGGTGCGTGCCCAGTCCAGCAGCAACTGCGCCAGGCGACCGGTAGACGATCCGGATAACGCGAGACGACGCGCATTCTGGAAAGCGTCGCTATATTCGCGTGCCAGTGACTGCGCTGCGTGCTGGCTGACCTCACCAAACCCTTCGAGAAACTTTACAAACTCATTCCGGCGAACGGCTTTGATCGTGCAGGGCTCTAGCGTCTCCGCCGTCACCTCGTAGGGGCCGTCACTGAGCGTCGCACCGAGGCCAAGCACATCCCCCGGGCCGGCTATCTTGAGGATCATGGTGCGGCCCTCGCGGGACGAGGCGCTGAGCTTGAGATGACCTGCACAAACCACGAAAACCCCGTTCGATCGATGACCCTCCTCGAACAAGACCGACCGGCCCGGATACATTACATGAGCGCCAATGTCATCAAATGACGCAAGCGCAAGAGGTCCGAGATTGCAGAAGGTCCGCGTCTTGCGGTGACCGCATTCCGAACATTTTTCAGCGGGTTGAGAGGAAGCGGGAAACATGGTCTACATGAGTATGTTCCCGTCCGCCAAAGATTTCAAACCCGCGACTCGCATTTGATGCTATCTTCCATTAACTGGCTACCAGGTCGAGCAGCGTCGACCGGACAGGGGCAGCCTCCTGCCAGCGCCTCAACGGCCGTGGCAGCTCCACAGGCGCAACGGATTTAAGACGCAACTGCTCGCCAGCCGGACGCCATGTCTGCACTACGTAAAGCTCAGTGCACGCGGCACAAAGCCAGATAGGACGCTGCCGCTCTGAGCCGCCGCCAGCCTGCTGCTTCGCCTCGTTGATCCAGTGCAGGCTACCGCTCCTGAAGTAGATAGCCTGAGCAGCACAGTGTGGATTCGCACAAATCACAACTCACCTCCGTGAGCATTCTGGCCTGCCCTTTATCCGAGGACGCAGGCGTGCTGTTCTGGTTGGCTTGTCATCATGCTGTAACCTGCGGGCACGCGGAATGAGAGCACAGGACAGGTGGCGGCGGCCATGATCGCATAGGCTGTTTTGCCGCCGCTGTGACCCGGCCAGAAAGACTGGGCAGGATGAACGCCCATTACGATCAGGTCTGCGGAGGTGTCCTTTGCACAGCGCAATATCTCTTCCTCCAGATTGCCTGCTGCAATCCTGGTGCGCACCGGCGACCAAAGGTCTCCACGCATAGCGGGCAGGAGCGACTCCAGCCGCTCGAAGCTGTAGTCGGGATCGAGATAGGGTTCAACCGCTGTTTCCTCGCGCAGGACATAGAGCATGGTCAGCTCGGCGCGGCTGTCCTGCGCCAGATCGAGCGCAAGATGAGCTGTTGCATCACAGTCCGGACCCAAGCCGGTCGGATGCAGGATGCGATGGAGGCCGGCGTTCGAAACTCCCGCACAGCGCGGACCAATGGTGCAGACGGGCACATCCAGATGCTGGAGCAACTGGAGCGTGACGGAACCCAGAGCCAGGCGCTTGATTCCACGTCGGCCATGGGTGCGGGCCAGCACCCGTCCGGCATCAGTCTCATGGACGACCTCGGCGATGACATCTGCAGCGAAGCCGTGGCGCACGGCCGTGGAGCAGGACACGCCCTGCTGCTCAACCTGATGGCTGATCTCCAGCATACGCAGGCGTGCATCGCGCGAAGCCTTGAGAGGATCGGGGCCGGGGATCATGCCCGATTCCGGATCATAAGTCATCTCCGGGGCAATGGCATGGACAATCTTCAACACTGCATGCGCTGTTTTGGCCTGGGCAATCGCGTGGGGCAGCAGTTCGGCCATGTCCGTAAGATCAGTGGCTACAACGATGGTGTCCGGGGCCGCAAAGAGGCTGGTGTTGAAGTCTGCTTGATTGGTCATGCTCATCGATCTCTCTCCTTACGGTCTACTGTCTCTCCGAAAGGAGCGGGCCTGCAGTGTTGTGCGATACATAGCTGTGTGATGGCCATCACACAGCCGGGCGCAATCAGTGTCCGTAACCAGCCCCCTCCGTAACTTTTCCGCGGAACAACCAGTAAGACGTGACGAAATAGAGCGTTGCCAGGAGCATGCCAAAGATCCACCACGCCAGACCGACGTGAACGGAATGGCTGCCGGCGAGCGCCTCTGCAACCGTAATGCTCTGTGCAGGCGAGATGGAGGAGGGAAGCAGCGTCGGGTAGAGCCCCGCAGCGGCACCCACGAGCATGACCGCCAAGTAGAGACAGGAGGACAGAAAGGCGTGGAGCTCTTTTCCTCGGGCACGAAAGAAGGCCGCAGAGCCGAGCGACAGAGCCACCATCACGGGAATGACGAAGAGCGCCGGGTAGGAGCGGTAGTTTGCCAGTGAGGAAGGGCGCGCCGCAACCGTTGCCGGCAGGCTGATGATCGTGACCAGCGCGACTGCGGGCCACAGGCGGCGAGCGGCCAGCGTGGCACGCGAGCCCAGCGATCCGGTTGTCTTGAGCGCGATCCAGAGAGCGCCGTGATGGGCAAGCGCCACCAGGGCGACCACCCCGCCCAGGACCGTGTACCAGTCGAGAATGCCGGGTGACGGGCCGACCCGCCAGTTGGTCCAGAGTGGCAGAAAGAAATAGCGGTCAGCGCCAAGCGGCACGCCGCGAATAACATTCGCCAGAGCGGCGCCGTAGAAGATGGCAAGCAGGGCACTGGCGACAAAGAAAATGCCGTCGAAGAAGGTGCGCCAGACGGCGTTCTCCATGTGGCTGCGCAACTCGATGCCGAGACCGCGCAGAATGAGCAGCCAGAGCACGATCATCAGCGGCAGATAGAAGCCACTGAAGGCCGAGGCGTAAAGCAGCGGAAAGGCAAAGAACAAGGTGCCGCCGCCAGCCAGCAGCCACACTTCGTTTCCGTCCCAGACCGGCCCGATGGAATGGATTGCCGTTCTGCGCTCCTCATCAGTCCGCGCGAGAAAGGGATAGAGAATTCCTACTCCGAGGTCGAAGCCGTCCAACACAACATACGCAGCCAGCATGACCGCAACGATCCAGAACCAGATTGCACCCATTCTTTGTCTCTCCTGACGGCTTCGTTTACGCGGTCATCGTTTCGTAGTGAGCTTCTGCAGTTTGCGGTCCTGCGCCAATCAGGCGATAGACGATCACGACCCACAGAATCGACAGCACGGTGTACATCCCCATGAAGCCCAGCAGCGTGAAGAGGCTGTTTCCCTCGGAGACGTGAGTGGAGTAGCCCTGAGAGGTGCGCATGAGCCCGTAGACAAGCCAGGGCTGCCTGCCGATCTCCGCGGTCATCCAGCCCGCCGTGTTGGCGATGTAGGGCAGCGGGAAACTGAGCAGCAGCGGCCACAGGACCCAGCGTGTCGTATAGAGTTTGCCGCGCCACAGCAGGAAAGCCGCGAGCGTCATGATAAAGGCGAAGTAGGTTCCAAGCCCTGCCATGATGTGGTAGCTGTAGTAGAGCAGCGGCAGTGCAGTGGGCCACTGGTCGCGGGGAAAACTATCGAGCCCCTGCACCTCTGCACTCGTGGTGCCGTAGATCAGGAAACTGAGCACCTTGTTCGCGGCGATTGGATTGTCGATCTTTTCGTGCTCGATATCCGGCTGGCCCATCAGTACGATGGGAGCGCCTTTTTCCGTCCGGAAGAGACCCTCCATGCCGGCCATGGCTGCCGGCTGATACTTCGCAACGGCGCGACCGTGCAAATCGCCGGTGGGGAAGATCTGCACGATGCAGGATGCGAGGCCGGCGATGACGCCAACCTTGAGGAAGAGCTTGCCGTACTCCACATGCTTGCCGTCGAGCAGGTAGAAAGCGCCGGTCGCCGCCATTACAAAGGCGGCCGTCACAACCGCGCCGCACATGTTGTGCGCATACTGCAGCCACGCCCACGGATTGAAAAGCAGCCCCCAGAAGCTGCTTACCTCATAGGTGCCGTTGGGCAGCAGATGGTAGGCTACGGGGTGCTGCATCCAGGCGTCGGTGACGATGATGAAGAAACCCGAGATCCATGAACCGATGAAGACCATGAGCGCCGACCCGAAATGCGCGAGCTTCGTGAGCCGCTTTTCGGCAAAGAGGAAGAGGCCGAGAAAGGTCGACTCAAGAAAGAACGAGAAGACACCCTCCATGGCCAGTGGCTGGCCGATGACGCCGCCGGTGCGTCGCGAGAACTCCGCCCAGTTGGTGCCGAACTGGAACTCCATGGGGATACCAGTCACAACGCCAAGGACAAAATTGACCGCGAAGAGCCTGGCCCAGAACCGCGCCGCCGCGTTGTATCGCTCATCGTTGTTCTTGAGCGCGATGAACTTGAGCACCACGATCAGCAGCGCCAGGCCCATGGTCAATTGCGGAAACAGGTAGTGGTAGGTAATCGTGAAGGCGAAATGGATCCTGTGGAGCAAGAACGTGTCCATGCGCCGCATCTTACTCGACTTCAGCAGCCAAGCTGTGTGACCTTCATCACAACCCGCCCGACTTAAGTCTGCTTGGGCGCCCTGATCACCATGACAGGACAGTGAGCATTCTGGAGGACGCCCTGGGCGACACTGCCGAGAAGAAGGTTGCCGACCGTGCCGCGACCATGAGTACCGATCACGATCAGATCCGCCGGCCAGTTCCGGGCGGCTACGACAATGCTGGCGGCGGGTTTGCCGGTCTCCAGAAATTCAAGGGCCGGAGGCGTCGCCGCAGCCCGTTCGCAAAATGCCCGAAGAAGATTTCTGGCGTCCGTCTGAGCCATGGCTAGCCAGCGATCGGGCGAAACGCCGGAGTCCGTGGCAGTCTGGGCAACGGCAGGATCGACGACGGTGACAAACGCAACCTCGGCTCCGAGTTGGCGTGCCAGTTCCAGGCCAGTGTTCGCAGCGTGTGCCGCGAAGGTGCTTTCATCCACGGCAATGAGGATTCGCTTAAAGCTCATAGGTGCATTCTCCTTGATGGCGCCAGGCTGGAGGGCCGGGAACTCTCAGGTATTTCATCATAAGCAGGAATTGGGAGTTGGGTCAGGCTGAGGTAGCGGGGATGCCCACGCCCTAACTTAACAGAATATACGTTATCGGACATAATCCATTATCAGATCGAATGTGCAGTGCTGTCCCTTTAATCCCCACACTTGATCCATTCTCGTCTATTTGTGTGCAGGCGTGGCAGGAGCGGTTGGCTCGTTGAGCGTGTAGATGACCTCACCGGGACGGGTGTAGTGCAGGCGCTCACGGGCTTCGTGTTCGATGGCGTCAGGGTCGTTCTTGAGGTGCTCTACATGACCCTGCAGGCGTGTGTTCTCGGCCTGCAGTTCTTGGATCTGGTGCTGCAGGGTTCGATCTTCACTACGCTTCTGCTGGTAGGCTGTAAGCCCGTTTTCGCCAAAGATGACGTGATAGCCGAAAAACAGCGACACTACGATGGCCGCAATGGTTGCAAAGCGGCGACGCAGCCGATAGGCTACGCTGGCGGCCTTGGAGGCCGCCGGTAGCGGTAGCTTCTGCTGCGTCGGATTGTCGCTGCTCTTTTTCATCCAGCGCTACTATGCGAGTACCCAGTCCTTTGCTGCCTTGCTCAGCTTTTCCATGTCGTCCTCTGAGCGAGCTTCCGTGTAGACACGGACCACCGGCTCCGTCCCGCTCAGCCTGTAGCAGACCCAGGAACCGTCTTCGAGCAGGAGCTTGAGACCGTCGGTTCTGACTACAGAGGAAACCTTGCGTCCGCCCAGTTCGTGCGGATCGCTCTTTACTTTTTCAGTGAACTTGGTCTTCACCTCCGGCGTCAAGCGGAAGTTCTCACGATTTGGATAAAAGGAACCAACCTTGGCAAATAGTTCCTTTAATTGCACCCCCAAAGATTTGCCCCGGACGGCCATCATCTCCGTCACCAGCAGGCCTGCGAGGACTCCGTCCTTCTCAGGAACGTGGCCACGGATAGTGAGACCGGCGCTCTCCTCGCCACCGATGGCGATCTTGTCCTGGTTGATGAGTTCGCCGATGTACTTGAAGCCAACGGGGGTTTCATAAAGTTTAACTTTATGAAAGTCTGCCAATGCATTGACCAGGTTGGTAGTTGCTACAGACTTGGCTACGCCGTTGCGCCAGCCGCGCGTCTCCACCAGATAGTCGAAGAGGAGCGCAATAATGTAGTTCGGCTGGATGAAAGTTCCGTCCCCGTCGACGATGCCGAAGCGGTCTGCGTCTCCATCCGTCGCAATGCCGATGGCTGCCCCTGTCTCCTTCATCTTTTCCTTGCAGGCGCCCAGCAGATGGTCATCCGGCTCAGGAGCATGGCCGCCAAAGAGCACGTCGCGATAATCATGAACAGTCGCTGTTTCTATGCCGTGCTCGCGCAGGATGTGACAACTGTACCCGCGGGCCGCTCCCCAGAAGGGATCGAATACTACCTTGATGCCGGACTTTTTGATCGCCGGGAAATCGATGAGTTCGCCCAGACGCGCGAGGTACTCCGGCTTGACGTCGATCTCTTCGTACTTCTCCTGTTTCGTGCTGGCTGCCGGGACCTGATCCCCAAGCGCGGCGATGGCTGCTTCAATCTTGCCGGTGACCTCGGGCAGTGCTGGAGCTCCGTCGGGAGTGGAGAACTTGATGCCGTTGTACTCCGGCGGATTGTGCGAGGCGGTGAAGTTGATTGCGCCGCTCGCCTTGCGCTGACGCACAGCATAAGCAATGGCCGGGGTGGGCGCGGGATCAGAGATGATAACCGGCGTTACTCCGTTCGCCGACAGCATGGATGCGGCTTCTGCCACGAAAGACTCGCCCAGGAAGCGCGGATCGCGCCCGATGAGCACGCGATGCGGAGCGGGCTGGGTAGCTATATATTTCGCGATGCCGGTGGTGGCGCGGCGGATGTTGGCGATCGTGAATTCATCGGCGACGATAGCGCGCCAGCCGGAGGTACCAAACTTGATCTGAGTGGACATTTTCTTCCGCAATCCTTGCCTGATTTTTCTTAGGTTTTTTACCTGCTCTATGATGCAGGAAAGCAGTAGCCAAATCATCTTACTCGCTGTGCAGGCACCGATGTCTATTCAGGAAGCGACTGATATTCGACTTGTATTGACGACCGCGGAGACCCTGGAGGACGGACGGCGGATCGCTGCAGCGCTGGTGGAGCGACGACTGGCGGCGTGCGTGAACATCATGGGCGCAGTGAATTCGATTTATCGATGGCGCGACAAAGTGGAACACGCTGAAGAGGTCCTGCTGCTGATAAAGACTGGGGTCCATCAACTTGAAAAGCTCGAAGAGGCTTTCGGCGAGTTGCATCCTTATGAGGTTCCGGAACTCCTCGTGCTCGGGCCGGAAAGCGGCGGGGAGAGATACCTGAACTGGCTGCGCGAATCGCTCGGAGATTAACGCCCACCTTTGCTATGCTAACTGTTGCCGCCATGCGCGCTCTCTATGCCGCTTTCGTCCTGAGCTCCGCTGTCCTGCTCTGGACAGCTATTGCTGTAGCCCGTCTTATTCGACGGCACTCAGCTGAGCGCATACGGCAGATGGAAGTCACTGAAGATGCAGCCGCAGCCAGCGGTCATAACGATAAGACGGAGAAAGTATGACGAGTCAGAGCACCGCAACCACTTCCGCTAGTTTTTCCGCCAGCCGCGCCGGCCTGAACTCCTGGCAAAAGGCGATTGCCATTGCCGCGGGCAGCCTGCTCACCGCTCTTTGCGCTCATGTTTCGATTCCCCTCTTCTTTACGCCTGTTCCGCTGACGCTGCAGCCGTTTCCAATCCTGCTGCTGGGGCTGCTGCTTGGACCTTCGGCCGCTTTCCTGAGCCTGGCGCTCTACCTGCTGGAAGGAGCCGCGGGACTGCCGGTCTTTACTCCAGGTGCGGGCGGAATGATCCAATTGCTCGGCCCGACGGGCGGATACCTGCTCGCCTATCCCTTTGCAGCGGCCGCTACTGGATGGCTGCGCACCAAGCTGGGTCCTGCGTTCGCCGGCTCGCTTGCGGCGGCAGCTCTGGGCAGCATAATCGTCCTGGGCGCCGGTGCGATGTGGCTGGGCACAGTAACCCATCTCGGCATGGCGAAGGTTTGGACCATGTCTATTCTTCCCTTCCTGCCGGGCGACGCGCTCAAGGCTGCGGCCGCAGCCGGGATTGCAGCAGGATGGACACGCTGGCGCAGAGTAAATTAGCGGAGGCGAACAGGACTGCAGGACTTTCCCCGGGTTCCCCCGAATTAACGATAAGTTTACAGATTGATTTGTTCACGGTAATAGCAGAAAGGAAATCTCCTAGTGACTGCCTCAGCTTCAACAGAACCAGCCAACTCGACACACCAGCGCGAAATCACCATTGCGCATAGTCCGGACTCAGACGACGCCTTTATGTTCTATGGCCTGGCCACGAATAAAGTGCGCGTTGCCGGATATAAATTCACGCATCAGCTTTGCGATATCGAAAAGCTGAATCAGCGGGCAATCAATGAGGCTTTCTTCGATGTAACGGCAATTTCATTCCACGCTTATCCGTATATTCAGGACAAGTACACGCTGATGGCTTGCGGCGGATCGGTAGGCGAGGGCTATGGCCCGATGATCGTCTCCAGTCAGCGCTTTACACCCACCGAGATCAAGAAGATCAAGGTCGCGGTGCCGGGCATGCTGACCACTGCATACCTGACGCTGAAGCTTTTTGCCCCGGAGATTGAGACGGAAGTAGTTCCTTTTGATCGCATCATTCCCGAGGTGATCGCGGGCAACTACCAGGCTGGGCTGATTATCCACGAAGGGCAGCTGACCTACTCCCACAGCGGCCTGCACAAAGTCATCGATCTGGGCCAGTGGTGGCGCGAGGAGACGGGGCTGCCATTGCCGCTGGGTGGCAATGCTATCCGCCGCTCGCTTGGCGAAGACGTGATGCTGAAGGTGACGCATGCGCTGCGCGACAGCATCCAGCATGGGTTGGATCATCGCGAAGAGGCCCTGCAGTATGCCATGCAGTTTGCGCGTGACCTCGAGCCGGACATGGCCAACAAGTTCGTCGGCATGTATGTGAACGAACGCACTCTGAGCTATGGCGCGGATGGACGTGAAGCGATCCGCAAACTGCTGGACCTCGGTTACGAGAGAGGCATTATTCCGCACCCTGTCAAGGTGGATTTCGTCGGCTAATGACGGCGCTTACGGTAGATGAGTTAATGGCCTGGGTCGAGCGGACCTCGGCGGGATGGCGTAGTTTGCTCAACCAGCATCCTGAAGCTCTCGCGATCGAGTGCGACATCATGGCCACCGGCTCCATCGCCAGGCTGCTGCAACACATTGTCGCGGTTGAACTCCGGTATGCCCAGCGCCTGGCTGGCATGCCGGAGAGCCACTATGAAGAAACCGCCTTTGGAACGGCGGAAGAGATCTATTCAACCCATGAGCAGGCGATGAAGATGCTTCGGCAGCTTATCGTCACCCCGGAGTTCAACTGGGAGCAGCCTGTTACCTTTGCCACACGAAGCGCGGGAACGGTTAAAGCATCGCGCCGGACAGTGCTGGTTCACACGCTGATGCACTCCATCAGGCACTATGCGCAACTTGGGACGCTGGTCAGGCAGCATGGCATCAAGCCCGATTGGCCGATGGACTACCTCTTCATGGGGGCGCAACCGGCGAGCTGAGCCACTGCAGGCTACAGCTTACAGCTCAGTTCCCTTCTCCGGGCTTGGTCGGCTCCAGTTGCAGCGCATTGTTGAAGCGGTTGAAGTAGTTGAAGAGCCCGATGGCGGCCATCAGTTCCACAATCTCACCCTCATCATAAAACTCACGCAGGTGGGCAAAATCCTCATCCGGAATGTTGTTCGCGTCCAGGGTCATCTTTTCCGCGAGGCTGAGCGCCGCCTTCTCAGCTGGCGAGAAGTCCGCGCGTGAGGCATAGTCGGCAAGGTTGTCTATCTGGTCGCGTGTCCAGCCGAGTTTGGCGGCGATCTGGGTGTGCGAGCCGAGGCAATACTCGCAACGGTTCAACTGCGAGGTCCGGACGATCAGCAACTCTTTCAGCCTTGTGGGAACAGTACCAGTGTTCAGGATCGCTTCAAAATGGGCGATCATGGTCTCGAAGATCTCAGGGCGATGCGCCATCGTGCGGAACATATTGGGAACATTGCCGCGGGTGCGCATGTAGCGCTCATAGATGGCTGCCGTTCCTTCGGAGACTTCGCCGCGACCAAGGCGGGAGATGCGCGGTGCAGTTTTCAGCATGATGACCCTGCTTTCTCTGGACTTCAATCGAGATGTTTCTCAAGCTGCTCTATAGAGTAATTTGATTGGTATGCACTTTGAAAGACCAGCCATGCGGGTTCTCGCACGCATCGCTTCGCTGCTCCTGTTGTCTTCATCGCTTCTGGTGACTGCCTGCCATCGCGAGCGGCATCACGTAGTCACGATCGCGGTCATCCCCATGACGGGAGGCCAGATCTATTGGGAGGACTTCCAGAAAGCAATCCAGGCGGACGCCTCGAAATACGGGTACCGCATCAGCTTCGCTGCGCCACAGTCGGCGGCTGACTACGAGCGGCAGGCTGCGATGGTGGCGGACGCAATCGGGCAGCATGTCGACGGGATCATTGTGGCGCCTTCGCATCAGCTGGTGCTGGCTTCGATTCTGCAGCGTGCTACCCAAGCTGGCATTGCCGTAGTGGTGGCTGGCGCCCCGATTGCTCTCCCGTCGTCAGCCTATGCGGCGTATATCGGTCTGCAGGATGCACGCGCAGGCGTGCTTGCAGCCGACAGGCTCATTGAGCTGATGCATGGCCGGGGATCAATCGGCATCATCGGCGTGAGCCCTACACTGGAGGCCTCCAGTACGCGCGAAAAGGCGTTTACCGATGAGATCGCCGCCAAGTCGCAGATCAAGATCGTCAGCATCAAATATGGCCTCTCAGACTGGGCACGAGGCAGACAGGCGACGCTCGATACGCTCGCCGAGCATCCTGTGCAGGGCATCTTCACCTCAGATGAGTTTGCAACTGTCGGCGCGCTCACGGTGATGAGCACGATTAAACAACGACCATATTTCGTGGGTGTGGGGCAGGAGCCGGCTACAGCGCATGCGGTAATCGAAGGCAAGCTGGATGCAATCATCGTTTCGAACCCCGAGAAGATGGGCGAGACAGCCATAACGGTGATGCACGAGGTGCTGTCCAAGGAGGACTACAAAAAGTCGCAACTGCTGCCGATGAAACTGCTCGACCGATCTACGCTGGACGACCCGGCGATCCGCGCGACGCAATGAAGCATCAGCCCCGGGCGATGAGATTCCGCCAGGAGGCCTGCACATAGAAGAGGCGCAGGCCTACGGCACCCGAGGGAAAACAATCGGGGTCGTCGTAGACGAACGAAGCCTCCCGGCCACCAGCAACCGGGCGAGCGCGGACCACAAAGCGGCACTTATCGGCATCGACGCTCAGGTGATACCACCCTCCGGGCGTGACAGCAAAGGTCAGAGGCTGCTCCTTGAGCTCGGACCAGTGATCCTCTGCTTTGCCGAAGACGAGAGTCTGGTTCTGGATGCGGATGCCGGCATAGTAGCCGTGAAAAGAATCCACACCAACGTCCGGCTGGGTGACACGTAGCACAAAGCCTGCATCTCCGTAGGGCACGCCGGGAAAGAAGTTGTCGAAGCGCACATCACCGGAGAGGTGAACCCTGCCCCAGGTGCTATCCGTTGTAACGGCAAGGTCGCCGCGTCCACTCCTGCCATCGGAGATGGTACCGGAGAGCGCTGTCCAGTCGCCACCGAAGAAATGAAAGGAGGACAGGTCTTCAAAACGCACACTCTGGCCTGCGTGAAGATGCCTTACACTCTGCGAAGAGTAAACGAGGTAGGCCCCAGCAGTTAAAATGGCCGATGCTGCAATGAGAGTAAGAAATCCAAGTCGGCGGCGCATGAAGTTGCTTCTAGTCAACCTCGCAAGTGTATCCGATGTGCCTGAGAAGCGCCGCGTGAGGTGGCAAAGCTCAGCCCTGGCGCGTTGGCTGCGCCTCAGTCTTATTACTATAACTGGCCTGTGTGCAATAGGTGCCTATGCAGACACCACGCAGCTGCGGTCCATCGCTTCCATTGTCGCGCCTGCGGGTGATACGTCAAACCAGAACGTGGTCGTTCGCGGTTCGGTGACCCTTTCGGCGCCGGGAATTCTGATCATCCAGGACCAGACCAGCGCGCTGCGGGTGGAACCGATTGAAGCAGCCCAGGCCGCGATCGGCGACGAGGTCGAGGTCTCCGGCAGGATGGATTACGAGAATGAGCCGATTCTGCACGGAAAGGTGAAGCGGCTGTGGAGCGGTTCCACGCCATTGCCCATTGCCATCTCGCCGGATCGTGCGGCTGAGGGACAGTTCGATCTGGACCTGGTACAGGTGACAGGGACCCTGAATGAAGTGCGTCAGCTGGATCGAAATCATATTGAACTAAGGGTAGAAGGTGAACACCAGTTCTACCTGGTGCTGATGCCTTCGGCGATTACGAGCGGCATGCGCTGGCCAACACTCGATTCGCTGCGGAAGGCGCTGCAGCCCGGCACTGTGCTTGAATTTACGGGCATCCTGGAGCCGCGGCGCACCCTCGACAGCAAGTCCGATGGCAGCTTCGCCATCATGCTGCGCTCAGCGGAAGATATTCGGGTGCTTTCGGGTCCACCGTGGTGGACGCCAGTGCATCTGCTCTGGATTTTCGCCGGAATTGCGGTCATTGCGTTTGCCGGCGTGGTCCTGCATATTCGCAATCTGCGGCTGCGCTTCCGCGCGGTGATGGAAGAGCGATCGCGGATCGCGCGCGACATTCACGACACCATGGCGCAGGGCTTTGCCGGCATCGCACTGCAACTGCAGGCTGCAGAACAGGTACTGACACGGGATGCTGCCTCGGCCGCACAGCACCTCGCACTGGGATTGCAGATGGTCCGCCATAGCCGTTCAGAATCGCACCTTGCGATCCAGACGCTGCGCGCTCTCTCCCGCAGTGAGAGCCTGCAGAATCTGCTGCGGCAGAGCGCTACGCAGATGACGACGGGGACCGATCTGAGGATCTCGCTCTCAGTGCAGGGGTCCGAGTCTCGCCTGCCATATGAGATTACGGCGCAGCTCTACCGGATTGGACAGGAGGCAGTTGCCAACGCCGTTCGGCATGCGCAGGCGAGCCACATCCGGCTGCGGATCGAGTATCGGAAGACGGCCATCCTTCTTGAAGTGGAGGACGATGGGATAGGATTCAATGCGGAAGGTGTGCTGGACGAGATGCAGCACTTCGGACTGGTTGGCATGCGGGAGCGCGTCGAAGCTCTGCGGGGGAAGCTTGCCATTCAATCCTCCCGCAGCGGCACATGCCTGACCGTGGAAGTGCCGAGGCCCGCACATCGAAAGATAGAAAGAGTTCATGAAGACAGTACCGCCGATTCGCATCCTCATCGCTGACGACCATCTTGTTTTTCGGCTTGGGATTCGCAGCCTGCTGCAGGCCGAGCCCGGCATCGACGTGGTGGGCGAGGCCGCGACTGGCGAGCGCGCCATCGAACTCTATCGCCAGCTCTCACCCGATGTTCTGCTGCTCGACCTGCGCATGCCGCAGGGCGGCGGCATCCATGTCGTGCAGCAGGTGAAAAAGTTTGCGCCGGAAGCGAAGATCCTGGTGCTGACCAGCTACGAAGTGGAAGAGGAGATCTACCAGATATTGCAGGCGGGTGCGCGAGGCTATGCGCTGAAGGATATTGACCGCACCCAACTGGTCGAGGCCCTCCGCAGGATTCATGCGGGTGAAAAATGGATTGTGCCGACAATCGCCAACCGCATCGCGGAGCGGGCGCAACGGCCGCCGCTGACGGCCCGCGAGATTGAAGTGCTGCGCCTGCTGGTGCGCGGACTGACCAACCGGGAGATAGCCGGAGTGCTGCAGATCGCCGACAGCACCATCAAGAATCATGTGAACAACATCATCTCGAAGCTCGACGTCTCTGACCGAACCGAGGCTGTGGCTTATTCCCTTTCGCGAGGCATTATCGCGATGGACGATCTTTAACCCGCCTACTTGCCGCGGGTGAGGCCAATCTGCACCGGGCCGAAGACTTTAGGAGCTGTGGCCGGCGTTCCGCTCACGATGGAAGAGGGCAGAGCAGCTTTTCCGGCAACGGGTTCCTCTACCGCATAGGCAGCTCCTGCCGCCGCCTCGAATGAGATCGCGGCGCCGGAGACAGCAACCGGCACTTCCCTTCCCGATGGCAATGCAAGGATTTTGACCGGCTGATCTTTCCATGGATTTCTGAGGCGTATCTGCTGCGCCTCTCCTGAGTGGATGACGACAGCAACGACCGCCCCGCTCCTGAACTGCACATCCACGTTCGTTCTTCCGCGTATCGAGACACGCCCGTCGATGTCCCAGCCCGGCGGCACGGCGGGGGCAATTCGGATGAGACCGTCGTAGTCCTGAACAAGGGCCTCCTGCAGAGCATCTGCGACAACTCCGGACTGCTCAACGTAAAACTCGCCCGAGGAGCCGCCCCAGTTCGCGAAACCGTTGATGAAGGTCTGATATTTCCGGGTCAGCTTGACCAAGGTCGTCCCGACCTCATCGCCAAGGCCCAGTCTCGCCGCCTGGATCGGATCGTAGCTCCAGTCCTGATTGATGGGATAGGGGCGATGCAGATAGGTGCGCTTGGCAAGCGGATAGAGGGGCGAGTCGTCCGCAATGACAGCATAGGGCCAGACGGGCTCGAGGCCAATATTCTCCACATTGTGCTGCTGTGCATCGGGGCGATAGGAGTCGGCGATGACATCGTGGCCCCCCGCATCAGCCGCAGCGGACAAAAGTGTGCGCGCGCCGCTCTCCTGGGTGCGCGGGAACGGTGGAATCAACGCGGAGGCTCGCTGCAACTGCGCAACCAGGTCCGGATCAGTGTGCAGTAGCGAGGCCGCCTGGAGGACTGCAGGAAAGAGTGCCATCCGGGCGGCGATATCCGTAGTCGGATCGGCGGTATCCCATTGCGTTTCATGGGCGTTGGATGGCTCGGTATGGGCCATCCCATCGGCGCCGGGCTGCTCATAGTCGAGGAGAAAGCGGGCGGCGGCTCGCATGACCGGGTAGTTCTGCTGCAGGAAGACGCGGTCGTGCGTGGCAAGATACTGCTGCCAGATGTTGAGCGCGACCTCCGCACCGGTGGAGAGGGTTCGCGCGTTGTAATATGGCGCGGAAGATGCGTCACAGTCGAGCTTGGCTGTCGGCTGGGACGGCCCGTGCCATTTCTCGTACTCTATGCCGACGCCGTTGAAGCGCATTGTCTCTGGTACACAGATTCCCAGATGACCTGACATGTGCGTGCTGGTCCAGGACTGGATGGCCGGGAGGTTGGCGCGATAAAGATTGAAGTATGGAGCATTCAGCTCTGGCACACCAGCACCGAGGTTCGCAGCAACCTGCATACGCAGATTCCAATGCCAGAAGGCGGCTGGGTCCCAGTTGTGTGTATCTCGGATCGAGGAGAAGAGATCTCCGACGCCGGCCTGTGAGCCTGGATATTCTCCGCCGCTCTCAGCTGCAGAAGTAAAGAGATAGAGTGCGCGCAGATTCTCCATGTACTCCCCGCTGCCATCTGCTGAAGTGATCCTGAAGAGGTCGGCGCGATGCCAGAAGGCATGCCACCAGAGCTCGTTCCGGCGCAGGGAGACTTCGCGCAGGGCCGCCGTCGCTACCGCTGCGGCAGACTGGCTTCCATTGAAATGGGGTGACGCCACCAGTATCTGAAAATGGCCATTCTGCTCAGGAGTGACGGAGACGCGGATGGTGCGCGCGTCCTCGACAGCAATCGAAGCCTTGCGGCCATGAGCGCTGATGGCGGCGAGAGAACCAAAGACGCGGCCCGACGCGCCGGGGTCTATGTTGTCAGTCCAGCTCTCAGCAAGCAGGCCCATGGAAGTGGTGGCGCTGGCGTGGGGGTTGCGCGGCGGCCAGAGCCGCAACTCCGCAGTCTGCACCTTCGCGGGATCGGCGCCCACCACATCTATCACCAAGGTGTCAGTGTGGGGATCGACCCAGGTGGTCGCGGTTATTCCGCCGCCATTCTGCACAAAGATGCCGTTATAGAGATCAAGCCGGGCGCTGTAATCAGGCGCAGCGGTCATCGCCTGAAGTCCGGGAAGAACAACCTGCCCCGGAGATACGCGATCAGGCAGCGTGTCTCCCCTGTTCAGTTGTGCCGTAAAACCCTCTGCAGCCCAGACGGAGACGCCAAGTCTTCCGTTTCCAAGGGGCATTGCCTGCCGTGGGCTGGCGTTTGGCACCTGCAGCACAATATCGGATCGGCCTACGACTCCCGCGACATCGTATCGAATGCCATCCGCGTGCGATGTCTGCGCTGCTGCAGAGTGGGAGAAGCCAGCGGTGGTAACTAGTGAGGCAAGGATCAGGATGCCAGCGAGTGCATGCTTCATGTCCCTCTGAGTCTCGCATCCCAAGGCGATCTCGTCGATCCCCTTCCAGGGAGAAATATTGCTAGACCTCTGCGATTACCAGATAGCTGTATTCCCCAACCGGACTGTTCGATATGACCTTCCAATCGTGGCTGCGCAGTTCATCGGTGACGACAGCAGAAGAGATGCGGTGGTGAAGCGGCGGTCCCGGTTCGGGGTTAACATCGTCGCGCCAGTCCAGAATGGCAATGCTGCCGTCAGGACGCAGGATCCTGCGGCACTCGCTGAGAACGTCGGCCGTGTTATCCAGCTCATGCCAGATGTTCGCCAGCAGCACCAAATCACAGGAGGCATCTGGAAGAGTTGTGGCAATCGCTGTGCCTTCGCGCAGCACAATCCGGTCGGCAAGGGCCGGAGTAAGCTTGGCGCGTAGCAACGCCAGCATCTCCGGCTGAAGATCGACTGCGTAGATACGCTGGGGAGCCTCCGTTGACTCGGCCATGGGGATGGAGAAATAACCCGTGCCTGCACCAATGTCTGCAACGACCATGGACGGACGAAGAGCAAGCGCTTCGACAATCTGGCCGGGAGGCAGCCATATCCTGCGTTGAGGATCTTCAAGCTTGTGCGCCTGTGAGGCGCGGAAAACACGATCGTTCATCTCGGTTGGCTCCGGTTTGTGTGCTGTTCCATTTTCAAAGAAAGCATGCGCCGGTTCTATTGCACGCACAGTCAGTAGACCATTTTCTCCGCTGCCTACGCAGCGGGTCCTGGATCGTATTCCTGTCCGGCTAAACTCTAGAGCATGTCCCAATCCCTGCGAGCTCACGTTTTGCTGCTTGCCGTTGTAGTCGTGTGGGGCTCGACGTTTGTGCTGGTGAAGGGCGCCCTGACGGACGTGTCACCGCTGCTCTTCAACCTGCTGCGCATGACGATTGCCTTTGTTGCGCTTGCCATCTTCTACAGGAGCCATTGGAGGAGGATGACACGGCGCGCTGTGATAAGCGGTGCAGTGGTCGGCGCATGCCTGGCGATGGGCTACCAGTTCCAGACAGCGGGGCTGCGGATGACTACGCCCTCCAAGTCGGCGTTCCTCACCGGCCTGGTCGTGGTGCTGGTGCCTCTGCTGTCGGCTGTGCCGGGCTTGCGTCCGCACGGCGCCCATCCTCCGCGGTGGAATGCTTATCTCGGCGCGCTGCTGGCGTTCGACGGGATCGTGCTGTTGACGACTCCGGCCGGAGCGACCTTCGATTTCAGAGCGATGAATCGCGGCGACCTGTTGACGCTCGGTTGCGCGCTCGGGTTTGCGCTCCATGTGATTGCGCTCGCGCATACTTCGCCGCGCATGGACTACGAGCAGCTTGCGCTGCTGCAGATCGGCTTCTGCACCGTCTACATGGCTGTAAGCCTGCATATCTTTGAGCACCCTTACATCCACTGGACAGGCCGATTGCTGATCGCACTGGGCATCGCTGCGCTTCTTGCCACGGCTGCAGCCTTCACGATCCAAAGCTGGGCGCAGCAGTTTCTGCCGGCAACCCATACGGCGCTGATCCTGGCACTGGAGCCGGTCTTCGCGTGGCTCACGTCGTTCGCCGTGATGGGAGAGCGGCTCAATCTGCGCTCCTCCTCCGGGGCCATTTTTATCCTTGGAGGCATAGCACTGACGGAAATTCTTCCGGCCCGCATACAACCTACGGCCCACGAAGGTGTCTCACTGAGTGAGAAGTAAAGTTGTGGTGTTCGGGCCTGCAGTTGTGACGATTTTTTAATTTTGCACGTCTAAAAGCTTGTGTAGAGAAAAGAAACACATCTGGTTGTAAGGTTATCTGGTTGATCCCACTCGGTATACTGAAACAAGGGACTGGCGCATGCGCCGCAAAACTGTATCTATTGCTTCTAAAAGAAGACACGAGGTTAGACCCGAATGAAATCCCTGCTTGAACGGCTACGTGTACGCCGTCTCGCTTCCACTTTTACGGTCCTGGCGACACTCTCGGCAGGAATCCTGATTGGCTCTGTAGTAGCACATGGCGTTAAGGGCCAGGAAAAGACCGTTGACAGCAGCGATGCTACACCGCTGAAGATTCCCAACCCTCGCGACCTTTCGACGACCTTTACCCGGATTGCGAAGGAAGTGGGGCCGGCGGTCGTCAATATCAACTCGGAGACTCTGCCCAAGGAACACAATCGACGCGGGCGGATGCGTCAGGCGCCGCAGCAACAGGGACCTGATGACAACTCCCCGGATGACGATCAGGGTCCTGGTCAGGGAAATGACCAGGGCGGGATGCAGGACTTCTTCAACCGCTTTTTCGGAATGGGCCCCCAGGGTCCCGAACAAGGCGGCCCCGATGACGGCGGTGGCGGTGGCGAGCGCGAATCACTCGGCTCTGGCTTTATCGTAGACTCGCGCGGCTACATCATCACCAACAATCACGTCGTCGACAAAGCCGACAAGATCTACGTGAAGCTCACGACGGATCCTGAAGGCGAACGTGGACACCCGGCAACCGTCGTAGGCGTCGATAAGGATACCGATATTGCGGTCATCAAGATCAATGTCGATCACCCGCTGCCGACGGTGAAGATGGGAAATTCCGACTCGGCACAGGTAGGCGACTGGGTCATGGCCATCGGCATTCCCTTCAACCTGAGCCAGACCGTGACTGCCGGTATTGTCTCCGCCAAGAACCGTACGATCGATCCGACCCCAGCCGGTCAGTTCCAGCACTTCATCCAGACGGACGCGGCGATCAACCCCGGCAATTCCGGTGGTCCGCTGATCAACATGGCGGGTGAGGTCATCGGCGTCAACACGGCCATCTACACGGAATCCGGTGGCTACCAGGGCATCGGTTTTGCCATGCCGGCCAACACGGTCATCAGCGATTACAACGACCTGATCGGACCCGAACATAAGGTGGTGCGCGGATCGATCGGAATATCCTTCCGTCCGAACCTGCCGCCAGCCGTCAGCCGGGTCTATGGCTTCAAGAATGGCGTGCTGATCTCAAGCGTCACTCCGGGTCAGCCAGCCGATAAGGCGGGACTGAAGACAGGCGACATCATCACCGCGATCGATGGCAAGACGATCAAGGATGGCGATGAGTTGGTCAACAACATTTCGGCACGCAAGCCAGGCACTTCGGTGAGCATCGGCTACCTGCGGAACGGCAAGCCAATGACGACTACGGTCACCATCGGCGACCGTACCAAGGTGATCGAAGCGGGCAACGTGGCCGGGAATCAGCAGGGTCCGGGCAGCGGAAGTGGCGCTGATGCTTCCCAGTCCAAGCTGGGCATCACGGTCCGCGATCTGCCCCAGGGCGCGCCGGCCGATCTGCACGGCGTGCTGGTCCAAACCGTCAAGCCCGGATCGTTTGCCGATTCAATCCAGCTACCGGAGCGGGGCGTAATCATCGCCGTTAACAAGCAGCCGGTGCGGAATAAGGCCGACTACAACGCGATCGTCTCTGAGCTGAAGTCAGGCCAGGATGTGGTCTTCGAGGTAGTCGATCCGCAACATCCGCATGACGGAAGTAACTTTTTCGGCGGTACTTTACAGTAACCAGAAGGGCTCGCCGGCCAGCAGAAACTGGCCGGCGAGCCCTTGTTTTTCTTGTATTTCCAGTTGTAAACCCTTAATCTTTTGGAAAGATTGATCGAAGTTTAACGAGGAATCTAAATGAATCTATTGCGAGTCTTCCCCAGGACTCTTTGCGCATTGCCGGCCGTCGCACTCTGTTTGACGATGGCAGCAGTGCCAGCCTCTGCAAGCCGAACCCATCGCGCACCTACCGCAGGACACGCTAAGGCAAGGCGGGCAAAGAAGCACGAGATTAAAGGACAGCGCCAGATCGATCCTGCTCGCGCGACCCAGATTCAGCAGGCCCTGATCAAACAAAATTATCTTACCGGTGAGCCCACGGGCGAATGGGATGCTCAGACGCAGGCAGCCATGCAGAAGTTCCAGGCCGATAACGGCTGGCAGACCAAGCTCACCCCCGATTCACGCGCGCTGATCAAACTTGGCCTTGGACCATCCAGCCCCAGCGGCTTGCAGACGGCCTCACAGCCGGCCATGACAATTGAGACCCCGGCGCCGGTTGCACCCTCCGCCGATGCGAACACGCTGGCCGCGGCTCACTCGATTTCGAACTAATAGGCTTGCAATTCCCTGCTCTTCGGATGAAGAGCTTACGGAGTTTAACTAAAGACTTAAGGCCCGCACCTCTGAGAGATGCGGGCCTTTCCGTGTTTAGAAGTCTTTCCGCTTGTCCTTGGGAAACCAGGTGAGCTGGACAGCAATGCTGGTATCGCTTTGCGCCCCGGGTTTATAAATGGGCGCTTTCCAGCGCTCGTACTGCACCCAGCCGCGAACCTCATAGTCAGTCATCACACGCTTGATTACGTTGAACTGGAAATCGTTCTGCGTCGTGCCTCCAGCGATGAAGTCCTTGGCCGCCTTGGCGTTGCGATACTGAAACTGGAACTGTTCGTCGGGCGAGAGGTGATAGGTGAGCCATGCCTGGCCGCCCTTGGACTCACGCCCGATCCAGTGCCCGAAGATATTGCCTGCGTTGGTATAGCCCTGCAGTTGGACGCCTTCAGCGTAGAGAAACGCACCCCGTTGACTCCTGACATGGTCGGGATCGGTCGAGGCCGCCTCCACCCGGAAATCGAGCTTGGGAACGCCGGGCACATGGGACAGATAAATGCCCGGGGCAATTCCAGCCCGACGTGGCGCGCTCACCGGGGTTACGTCGTCATGCGCAAGCGAATCCGTGTAGAGCGTTAGCCAGTTCCGCAGAAACGGCAGCCGATAGGAGAAGTCAAAGGTGCTGAAGCGCGCGCCGGGATCGTTGCGCGAAAACTTCTCTGCTCCTGAAACGTTCTGGAAGCTGAAAAAACTCTTCAGGAAGCTGTGCAGAGTAATGGGTACGTGATCCTTGCCACCCCAGATGACCGTCCGCTCGAAGCCCATTTCAAGATTCTTCGTCGGCTTGAAGTTGATCTTCTCGGTGTGTTCCCAGGGAGCGTTCGGGTCCGTGTGGCCCTTGAGGCTGCCTACAAAGAAGTCGTAACGGAATGGTCCGAGAAGATCAGAAAGCAGTGGCACGTGGAGAGGTTCGACCCGGTCAATCTGGAAGGCATAGATGTTCTGCGCATTGTTGCTCCAGGCGAACGATCCGCCCTGATCGGGGCCCATCCAGTGATCGGACTTACCGAAGGAAATCTCATGCCCCAGAAGGTGGTAGGAGAGATTGGCCTCTAGGATACGGAAATAGTTGGCAGAGGCGATGGGTCCGCCGGGGATCGTCGCCTGGTTGGGGTTCGATGCGAGAGGAACATAATCCAGCGCCGAAAGCTCTGAAACCAGAAGCGGATTGTAGCCAGCGGCGCTGGGCGCGTGCTGGTACTCGCCGCGGAAGTAGAGAGTAAAGCGGCCTGCTTCGGCCCGGGCGCTGGCTCCCGTTACGTTGTTGAAGCCCTGCTCATAGGGCCGGCCGTAATCGTTGATGATGGATTGGCCGAGATGGAAGCTGTCATGGAGAGGTGTACCGGAGATACCCAGCGCGCGCGTGTAGGCGCTCTCGAACTCTACATGAATGTCATGTGCGCCTGTCGGTCCTTCGATATCCGGCTGCAGCTCTTTTCTGACGGCGAGGTAGATGGATCTCGCCTCCTGATTGCCGCTGGTATCCGCGCCTTCGTCAATGCTGTTGGAGGTCTGCTCCAGCATGTGAACGATGCTCAGCCGGGTCCAGGGCCGAATACCTAGAAAAGCGGTATCCAGGTAGCCTAGCGCCTGCAGTCGATCGAGCGCGGGGTAAATCCAGCTATCGATGGGCACATAGGTGGAACCGAGTGTGCTGGTGTAAGTGACCGGTGGCACAGGCTTGTAGTTGGGGCTGATGGTCTGCTGCGCAGGAGCGGCGGTATTAGGAGAAGCTGGTTCTGCGAGTGCGGGCTGAAGGGCAATGCCCACTGCGAGCACCGCACAGAGAGAGGGGAGCGGTTTCACTAGCACCTCAGTTAGAGTGGCTGGCGCAACCTAATGCGCTGCACTCCTAAGGCTAGTTGATGAGGTAGAAGCTGACAAGCCACGTTGCGTGAAGGCTTTGTCATTCACCGGCTGCCCTCGGGGCGGGGCGAGATGCACAAGGTCAAGGGTTAACCCTCAAAGTGCGGGATTTCGTAGTACTTAATTTTATTCACTGGCGCGCGCAGCCCTGCCGGGAGGGCTGCGGACGAGTAAAATATAGAAGACGATGCAGATCCAGCCATACAGCCGTGCTTCGCAGTCCAGCTTCTTCTGTCGCTGGTGTGAGGACTTAGCAGGACCGGGGCAACGGCAACAGTGGTATTTGTGATTCTGGCGATCGAAAACTATCTATGAGCGCTACTAAGCTGGCACCGGTAAACGAAGAACTTCCCTCCTCCACTCCTTCTCAACAACAGGTTTACGATTCCTTTCGCCGCTGGGGATACCTCGAGGCAAAGCTTGACCCATTAGGACAATATCTGCCGCCGCAGCCGATTGCGGAGCTGGCGGTAGAAGGCGAGACGGCGGAGCGTGCTCGCGCTATTTACTGCAGCACCATCGGCGCCGAATTCATGCACATAGCAGATCCTGTGCGCCGCGAATGGATCGCTGCGAAGCTTGAGTCGCCTGCGCCGGGATTTGACCAGCAGCGGACGCTCGAGCAGCTAACACGGGCAGATATCTTCGAGCAGGTCATTCAATCGCGCTACCTCGGAACCAAGCGCTTCTCGCTCGAAGGCGTTACGGCGCTGATCCCCTTCCTTGATGAAACGCTCCACCGGGGTGCCGAAGCAGGCGCGGCCAAGGCGGTGATGGCCATGAGCCATCGCGGACGCCTCAGCGTCATGGTGAATACCTTCGGCAAGTCCGCAGCGGATATTTTTTCAAAGTTTGAAGATGTTGATCCGCGCAGCATTCTTGGCGGCGGCGATGTGAAGTATCACGTTGGCGCAACTGGCGACTTCATCAGCCGCGAAGGCAAGAGCCTGGCACTGCACCTTGTCTCCAACCCCAGCCACCTGGAAGCGGTGGATCCAGTAGCCATGGGCCGCACGCGCGCCAAGCAGGTGCGCTACGGCGCCGACGGCTTTGATCGCGTATTGCCCATCATCATCCATGGCGATGCTGCATTTGCCGGTCAGGGCATCTGGGCCGAGACGATGAACCTGGGCGGCATCGAAGGCTATAACGTCGGCGGCACGATCCAGATCATCGTGAACAACCTGATCGGCTTCACAGCCGAGCCGGAAGAGTCAAACTCCTCACGCTTCTCGTCGGACCTGGCGCGACGGCTGCCCGTGCCAATCTTCCATGTCAACGCGGAAGATATCAACGCGGTGATGCGCATCGCGGCACTGGCGGTGGAATATCGCTACCGCTTCCGCACCGATGTCGTGATTGACCTGATCGGCTACCGGCGTCACGGCCACAGCGAGGTGGACGATCCCACGATCACGCAGCCGCTGCGCTACGCGAAGATCAAGGACCATCCGCCGCTCTATGAAATTTATGCGAAGCAGCTTGGCGTCGACCAGACACAGCGCGTTCGCGAACTGCAGGCCGAGCTGACGGAGGAGCAGAAGAAGGCGCAGCAGATGCAGAAGATGCCGTTGCTGGCCACGCTTCCTGACTACTGGGCAAATTACAGGAACGGCCCCTACAAGGCTGAGTACGAGGTAGAGACTGGCCTGACGGCTGAAGAAGTGGGACGGATCGCAGAAGGGCTCACACGCTACCCTGCGGAATTTCACATTCACCCGAAGATCAAGAAACTCCTCGAGCAGCGCGCGGAGATGGGTCGCGGCGAGCGTCCATTCGACTACGGCATGGCCGAGGCAGTCGCGATGGGCTCGCTGCTCATACAGGGCACCCCGGTCCGCCTGAGCGGGCAGGACAGCCAGCGCGGCACATTCAACCAGCGGCACAGTGTGCTGATCGATATCGAGAATGAGCAGCACTATGTGCCGCTGAACCACCTGGGTCAGAACCAGGCGATCTTTGATGTCTACAATTCCCTGCTCTCCGAGGCTGGCGTGCTGGGCTTTGAATATGGCTACAGCCGCGACTTTCCTGAGGCGCTGGTGATGTGGGAGGCTCAGTTCGGCGATTTTGCGAACGGAGCTCAGATCATCATTGATCAGTTCATCTCCTCTGGCGAAGATAAGTGGGGACTGTTGAGCGGAGTTGTACTGCTGCTGCCGCACGGCTATGAAGGACAAGGCCCGGAGCACTCCAGCGCGCGCATCGAGCGCTATCTGCAACTCACGGCGCATGACAACATCCAGGTCTGCCAGCCTTCGACAGCTGCGCAGTACTTCCACCTGCTGCGGCGCCAGGCTATGCGGCAGTGGCGGAAGCCGCTGATTGTTTTCACGCCCAAGAGCATGCTGCGCCATCCCGACGCTATTTCACCGCTGGCGGAGTTTGCGCGGCCGCACTTCCAGAATGTGCTGCCTGAGACTGAGATCTCGAACGCGAAACGACTGTTGCTGTGCACTGGCAAGATCGGCCACGAGCTGCGCGTCGAACGCCACAAGCGCAAGGACGAGACTACGGGAATCATCTTCCTCGAACAGCTCTATCCGTGGCCGGAGACAGAACTGCGCGCAGCCATTGAGGCGCATCCTGAGGCACATGAAATTGTCTGGGTGCAGGAGGAGCCGGAGAATATGGGCGCACACTCCTTTGTGATGCCCCGGCTGCGCAGGCTCGCGAGGACGCGCCAGGTGCTCAGCGTCAAACGCTCAGCAGCAGCGAGCCCTGCAACGGGCTCAGCCAAGGCTCATGAGATGGAACAGCGCACGTTGATTGAACTGGCGCTGAGCCACACCCTGCAGGAAAAGGTAGCGCGCTAAGGCGCTACCTGCCTGCCTCATTCTTTTTTCGTCTCAGTGCTGATCCGCCAAGGGAAGCAATGTGGCGCTCGCGCTTCATTGCTTCCAGTCGCTCAGCAAAGCGCGACGCCACCTGCTGCTTCCACTCTTCGCGAAACAGCGATCTGCCGGTAAGGTAGCGCTCCATTTTGAGCACTGCATCTTCTGCTCTACCGGGATACGGCTGGCAGTCGATGACTGTCGGGCCGCCACCGCTGCGCGCTCGTGCGATAGATTCAAAAGCGACTCGATAGATCGCCACCGCGTCGTCCTCATCCACGGGGATAACCGGGAAATCAAGATCATCCAGTTCGCTGGATGATCTGCGTGCGTGGCACACGTAGAGGATCGGCAGCTTGTTCTGGCCGGAGTAATGCAGCGCTTCCGGATGGATCCTGCTGCCGGTAACGAACGCCGCCACGATGTTGCCCGGACGCTTCCTTTGCAGTGCAGCGGCGGCGCCAGTAGCGAGAAGCAAATGCGCCGAGGATGGCCCTGGAGGGAGAATGCCCTTCCATGCGGCCTTGTCGACGGAGGTGCTCGCCAATACTTCAAGCGGGGCTCCCAGCGCATAGAGCGTGGTCAGGCTCTCACTCGCAGGCGCAGCCATATCTTCCGCGCGCAGAACCGCTGCCACGGCAGCCAGGCCGGTTATGCTGCGCTCGATCCGCACCCCTGCATGCTGCGCCAGCATTCTGCACTCCAGCAGCGTCGTGTAGATCTGCCTCAACGTCTGCGTGGTGATGAGGGGCTTGCCGAATTTCTGCGCGAGGACAGCAGGTGCTTTAGTTTTTGGTGTCATAAGGTAAGGACTGAATTGTAGCTTGCTGAAGTAGTACCCTTGACCGAATCTTACGTGTGTGACTCGGTAGTATTTTTCAACACAATTGTGAATAACTCTGTGAAATTCACTGCTTAAGGAAACTGAAGTCCAACAGGGACGCACACTTTAGCATTCTGCACTGCTTCCGATGCAAAGCTGTGAAAGCACCACAACCTGAAGCGAGATTGTGGTCCTGGCCTTAGGTGGAATACTCTGCATTGATCCGTACGTATTCGGCGGTAAGGTCGGTCGTCCAGAAATTGCACCTGCCGGATCCCACGCCGAGCTCAATGCGGATGGTAAACTCGCGCTGCAGCATCACCTCGTGCGCTGCCTGCTGATTGAAGTCCTGGGCGCGTCCACCGGCAGAGCATATCTGCTGGGCGCCAAGCCAGATATCAATACGCGCAGGATCAATCTCCGCTCCCGAATAGCCGATGGCGGCGATAAGGCGACCCCAGTTCGGATCGCATCCGGCCCATGCTGTCTTGACCAGAGGTGAGTGCGCGATGGCTCGTGCCACCCGCAGGGCGTCGGCATCGGACGCAGCTCCGTGGATCTGCAGCTCAACTACATGCGTTACACCTTCACCGTCGTCGATGATCTGCCTGGCGAGCGACAGGCAGACCTGATCGAGTGCAGACCTGAACTCCGCATGATCCGCGCCAACAGCAGCGCCGCTCGCGCCTGAAGCAAGCAGGAGTACGGTGTCATTCGTGGACGTATCGCCGTCAATGGAGATACGGTTAAAGCTGGACTCTACCGAGGCGGGCAGCAGCTTTGCGAGGTCCGTCGGTGTAATCTTCGCGTCCGTGAAGAGATAGACGAGCATGGTGGCGTGCGGCACGAGTTGCGGGTGAATCATGCCGGCGCCCTTCGCCACACCCGCAATCCGCACCTGTGTGCCGTCAACTTCGATGGAGGCAAAAGCTGTCTTCGGCTTCGTGTCCGTCGTCATGATGGCCCGCGCGAACTGCATGAAGTGTTCAGCGGTATCGCCGAGTGCGACCTGCACGGCAGGAAGCGCGGCGACCAGTTTGGCAGCGGGAAGAGGGACACCGATGATTCCGGTGGACGAAGGAAAGACCTGCGTCTGCTCACAACCGAACTGGACGGCTGCAGCCGCAGTCACTTGTTGGCAAGCTTCGATTCCCTGCTCACCTGTCGCGCAGTTGGCGTTACCGGCATTGACCGCTACGACGCGCACCAGGCCACCACTGCTCACCAGTTGCCGGCGGCCTACTATGACTGGCGCAGCCACTACGCGGTTGCTGGTGAACATGGCGGCTGCGCTGGCAACACTATCGGCCACGGCACAGGCGAAATCGGCATTGCCGCTCGGTTTAATGGCAGCCTTGACAGCGGCAAAACGAAAACCGCGAGGAAGAGAAATTGTGGAAGTCATCGCTGCCCTTATTCTAGCGAGAAGGAGACGAAACTTTTGAGCGAGACGACGCAATTTCTTGAGATGGCCAACGTAAATGTCGCACGGGGGGATTCCGTGGTGTTGCATGACATCCGCCTGCGTATCGAGCGGGGCGAGCATGTGGCCATTCTGGGGCCGAACGGCTGCGGCAAATCTACCCTGATCAAGACGATCACCTGCGAGTGCTACCCGATCTACTCGCCGGAGATGCGGCTGCGACTGCTCGGGCGTGAACGATGGGATATCTCTCAACTGCGGCAGCACCTCGGTGTGGTGTCGGCAGACTTGCCCGGAGAGCGTACGCCAGTCACGCGCGGAGCCGATGCCGTTGTTGCAGGATTTTTCTCCGCTTCGACCATCTGGCCAAATCTGCATATCTCACCGGAGATGCGGCAGCGCGCGGCCGAGGCGCTTGAACTGATGCAGGCGACGCATCTCGCGAACAAGCTTGTAGGAGAAATGTCGGCAGGGGAACAGCGTCGCATCATGATTGCGCGTGCGCTTGTCCACCGGCCGGAGATGCTGCTGCTCGATGAGCCCTCGAACGCACTGGATATGGCCGCCCAGCGCGAACTGCGGGAGGCTCTGCGTCGCGTCGCGCAACAGGGCACCGGCATCATCATGGTCACGCACCACCTTGCGGACATCCTGCCTGAAATAAATCGCGTGCTGATGATGCGCGACGGGCGCATCATCGCCGATGACACGCGGGAGGCGTTGATTACCGCATCGCAGCTTCAGAAGCTTTTCGGAGTGGAGGTAGATCTCACCGAGCGGGATGGGTTCTGGCATTCATGGTGAGGGTGGGAATGCCTGACCTTCAGCAGCCGTTTATTCCGGCGCAATTTTAATTTTGCGGTAAGGTGACACGTATCACAGACCGTATCCCTGATTCCTCGCCAGACTACCTGTGTAGGTTGAGCAAGGCTGCTGCAAGAACGCCTTTGCCTGCCTCGAGAGATCAACAGGTCGAAAGGGCATAATCATGGATACGGCAATTGCAGTCAACCCAGGCTTCCCGCGTCTCAACCAGCCAGCTCCCGCCTTTGAAGCAGAGACGACTCACGGCACCCTGAGGCTCGAAGACTTTCAGGGAAGCTGGGTCATTCTCTTTTCGCACCCTGCAGACTTCACGCCTGTCTGCACGACTGAGTTCGTCGCCTTTGCCGAGCTGGCCCCTGAGCTGAAGAAGCGCGGCGTTGAGTTGTGCGGCCTGAGCATTGACAGCACATACTCGCATATCGCATGGGTAAGGAATATCGAGCAGATCTTCGGAGTCAAGATTCCGTTCCCGATCATCGCGGACTTGAACAAGGATGTCGCGACCCTCTATGGAATGGTGATGCCGGGCGAAAGCAAAACTGAGACCAGCCGCTGTGTCTTCGTCATCGACCCCAAGGGAATTCTGCGCGCGATGATCTATTACCCGCTCACGACAGGTCGCAATACGCAGGAGATACTGCGGCTGATCGATGCACTGCAGGCCACAGATAAGCACGGCATTGCAACACCTGCCAACTGGAAGCCGGGAGATAAGGTAATTGTTCCTCCGCCGAGAACTACCGAAGACGCAGAAGAGCGGATGCGGGCAGGCTATGAGACCGCCGACTGGTACTTCTCAAAAAAGACCTTGTAATTCCTGGTTACGGCATCTGCGCATACCAGTGACGCAAACTACCAGATGGACTGAGAGGTCTTCACTACCATGCCCTGCATGAACAACAACGGCGAAATCACTGAGATGGCCCGGAAGATACTCACGGCAATGAGCGAGAGCGCTTCCCTGCCGGAGATAGCTGCCAAGACTGATGTCCCCCTCTACCGGATACGTGGTGCAGTACGGGAGCTGGTAGAGGCGGGGCTGGCTGCCGAACAGGATCAGAACTACGTGATCACAGAAATCGGAGCTGCTGCGCTCAAGAAAAGCGGTATAAGCCTGTGAGAGCCACTGTATAGCTGTTCCCCATAAATCGACACGCAAACCAGAGGTCGCCATGAACAAGTATGTAACGGAACTTATCGGAACTTTCTTCCTCGTGCTTACTATCGGAATGACGGTGATCGCCGGCGGCGAGGGCGTGATTCCACCCCTTGCCATAGGCTCGATTCTGATGGTGATGATCTATGCAGGAGGCCACATCTCGGGCGGCCACTATAACCCGGCAGTCACGCTCGGCGTCTGGATTCGAGGGCGCTGCAGCACGAAGGATGTGATCCCCTACATGGTGTTCCAGGTGATAGGGGCGCTGCTGGCCGCCTTCGTCGTCAGGTATCTGACTCCAGGCATCGAGGTGCACACGCGCAATCTCGCCGTCGTACCAGAGCTCCTGGTCGAGTTTCTGTTCACCTTTGCGCTGGTCTTTGTAGTGTTGAACAGCGCCACCTCCAAGGACAACACGGGCAACTCCTTTTACGGATTGGCCATTGGCTTCACAGTGCTGGTTGGCGCATTTGCCGTCGGCGGCATTGCCAGTGCAGCCTTCAATCCAGCGGTCGCCGTAGGCGTTTCAACGATGGGACTGGTGGCGTGGAGCAGACTCTGGATCTACCTTGTCGCTAATTTCGCAGGGGGAGCGGTCGCGGCATTCACGTTCAAATTTCTCTGCCCGGACGATAAGTAGTTCCGCATTGGCACTACATGCAGCCGTGCCGACAGCAAAAAGCCCAGATGTGTCATCTGGGCTTTTTGCTGTTCCAAGTTTAATAAGCTTTATGGCGTTATGCTTCGTTTTCGCAACTCTCCCAGCAGGAGCGGCCCTCGCGGCAAACGGAGCGATGAACGTAATGCTCGTCCGGCCCCGCTTTGCCCATGGTCTTGAGACACCAGTAGGTCGTGGTGGCTCCCATCAGGTCAACAAGCTCTTCATGAAAGTCGCCATAGGCTCCGTAGGAAGACTTGCTACGAAGAGAAGCGCACCGGATTTGCACGAGTGGAGTATTCAAGTTGTCCTCCTTAGCCTATGGCGCTGGGATCGCGCTGCATCTGCCCGGCCGCGAGCAACACGGTGCGGTAGATGGCTGTCTGGAATAACTGCGTTTTATAGCCGTTCTGAGAAAGCGGAGTGGCGCCTTGCATGGCTGCCTTGGCGGCTGCGCGTGCGGTCGCTTCGTCAATCGTTTTGCCGGTGAGCACTGCCTCTGCCGCCGCGGAGCGGATAGGCGTAGGCGCTGCCACACCCATAACCACTGCAGCTTTACGGCAGCGGTTTCCATCCATGACCAGGACGATGCCCGCGTCAGCGATGGGCCAGTCGAAGCTCTCCTTCTCGCCGTATTTCTGGTACGCGGAGCGTGTGCCGGGTTCGGGGGCTGGAACGAAGATGCCTGTGATGAGTTCACCGGGTTGAACAACGGTCTCGTTGATCAGGCTTTTTTCCGGCGGAACATAGAAGTCGCTCATCGCAACGGTTCGCTTGCCGCGCTTGGAAGTCAACTCAACTGTGGCATTCATGCCAAGCAGTGGCACCGCTGTCGAAGATGGATGAACCATGGCGCAGGTGCTGTTGTTGATGACGGCGTGATATTGGTTCTCGCCTGTCAGCGCATGGCACACATCGCTGGTGCCCTTCTTTCTGCAGTCGAAGTCGGTAGAGCGGAAATACCAGCAGCGCGGACGCTGCATGATGTTGCCGCCAACGGTCGCCATGTTGCGCACCTGAGGGGTCGCTGCATGGCCTGCTGCATCGGACAAGCCAGAGTAAGTGCGCTGGATATCGGGGTGCGCAGCAATCTCGCTGAGCGTGACGAGCGGACCAAGGTGCAGGCCGTCCTTCGACACGGTGATGCCGCGCAAGCTGTCAACATTGCGGATGTTGACCAGCTTCGGCGGAGCCACGATACCTTCTTTCATCAGATCGAGCAGATCGATGCCACCAGCTTTAACCGTTGCGCCGTTGTTCAGCTGGCCGAGAGCCTCGTCCACTGTCTTGCAATCGACGAAGGAGAACTTGTTCATGCTTCCACCTCTGGCTGCGCCTTGCCAAGCGCGGCGAGTACGTTGGCCGGGGTCATGGGAATCTTGCGTATACGAACTCCGGTGGCGTTATAGAAGGCATTGCCGATGGCCGCGGCCAGGGTAATGATTCCTGCGGACTCCCCGATACCTGCGGCATCGGTCGAACTCTGTGCGATGTAGTTTTCAACCAGCGCAATCTCAATCTCCGGAACCTCGCGCGCGCCCAGTATCTTGTAATTTTCGAGGTTTGCATTCAACATGTAGCCCGCCTTGGGATCCATGATGCGCTGCTCAAAGAGCGCATACGAGATGCCCTGGAGGATGCCCCCGTTGATCTGGCTGATTACGCCGGTTGGGTTGATTGGACGGCCGCAGTCGTGCGCTCCGAAGACCTTCTCGATGTGAACGCGGCCCGTTTCCGTATCGACAGCCAGCTCAACATAGTCGACGCCGCCGTAGGTCAGCCGATCCTTGGAGTATTCAGGAGCGCGAGTCGCCCGGGCAGAAATCTCGTCCGTCGGCAGCTTCGCGGTGACCTGTTTCAGTGTGTAGGATTTGCCTGCATCGTTCTTGAGCACGACGCGACCGCCCTGCATCGCTAGATTGTCAGCCGTGGTGCCGAGAGCCGGGGCTACAGCAGCAAAAAGCTGCTGCCTGGCCTGGTAGGCAGCATTGCGCACTGCAGGAGTGATGGAGCCGGCAGTGATGCTGCCGCCTGAGTCCGGCCCGATCGGATAGCGTGTGTCGCCGATGCGGACTACGACCTGGGCTGGCGGTATTCCGAATTCTTCTCCCACGATTTGAGCAAGGATTGTCTTGGTGCCCGTACCGAGATCCTGTACGGCAGACATCAGCTCGACAGAGCCATCGCGGGAAACACGAACCTCGCAGGAGGAGTTCATGTTCACGAAGCGATACCACACCGACTGCGCGATGCCCATGCCGCGCTTGATCGGTCCGGAGTCGGCGCCAGCCTCCCTGCGGTTCCGCCAGTTTGTGCGTTCCAGGATGACCTGCCGCTCTACCCTGCGCGCCGGGCTCTCGTCGATCTTATCGCGAAGAACAAGAGGGTCCATTTTGAGCTTGACCGCGAGCTCATCGATCGCCTGCTCGAAAGCAAAACATCCCTGAGGGTGGCCAGGCGCACGGAAGGCAGCGCCGGGACCCGCATTGATGAAAACGTCGTACTCCTCGGTGAGGAGGTTATCGCACTTGTAGAGATTGGTTGCTGGCCCTGCTGTGCCCGCTCCGGTGCCGACACCTGCTGTGCCGTAGCTGGTGAGCTGAATCGCTGTAAGGGTGCCGTCGCGCTTGGCGCCGATCTTCAGCTTCTGGTGCGAATCAGGGCGGTTGCTGACAATGTGTTCCTGCCGCCGGTCGAGCATGAGCCTGACAGGCGCATTCGCCTTGCGGGAGAGATTCGCGGCAACAACACCTTCATTCCCTGCGCCAAATTTCGCCCCGAAGCCTCCACCCATGTATTCAGTGATGACGCGCACCTTGCTCTTGGGCAGCTTGAAGACATCCGCGAATTCATTACGTACGCTGGATGTGCCCTGCGTTGAGGCGTAGACTGTGACCTCTTCAGGCTTCCAGTCAACGACGAACCCGTGAGTTTCAAGCGCGGAGTGAGTCTGCACCTGGGTGAAGTATTCGGCTTCAACCACTGCGTCGGCGTCTGCAAATCCTTTCTCGGGATCGCCCTTCAGGCGGCGCTGTGGGCCATGCACGTTGCCCTTCTGCGGCACGTCCTTGGGGCCACCGCCGCCACCTGCGCTGCCTGCCGCATCCGCAGGCCCGGGAAAGACGACGGGAGCATCAGGAGATCGGGCCGCGTTGCGCTCCACAACAAAGGGCATGGTGTCGTACTGAACCTTCACGAGCTTCGCGGCGTCATCCGCGATCTGCTGCGTGGTCGCCGCGATACCGGCAATGGGCTGGCCCGCGTAGCGAACAATTGGATAGCGCGACGGGGTCTCAAGCTTTGGGTCGCGAAGTTCGGAGACGCCGTAAACATGCTCGATGACATGCACGGCGCGAACGCCCGGGAGCTTCTCCGCAGCACTCGTGTCGATCGAGACGATTCGTCCGTGCGGAATCGTCGCGTCCACCATCCGCGCGTAGAGCATGCCGGGCAAATGAACGTCGGCGGTGTACTTGCCCTTCCCTGTCGCCTTCGCGGGTCCGTCATAACGAACCGTCGGCTTGCCAACATACGTCAATTCTGAGTTCTGCGGCAGCGGCGGAGGTTCACTGACGGGTACTTCCCGCTCTATATGCTCGAGGCCATTCTGCGGAATGCCGAAAACAAAACTATCGGAACGCATGCCCGGCCCCGGCTTCGAGGGTGTGGAGGGCGTTTGAGAATCTCTCTTGACGCCATCGCCCTTAGGCCGCGCAACAGTCTGTGCGCCCTTGGTGGTTGACTTGTCCTGTGCCTCTTGAAGCATTGTTTCAGGCGCCATCGTATCTCTCCGTACCCGTGTTCAGGGTCACCAGATCGGCTATCTGTCCACGCTGCTGTGCAGCGTCCAGAGTTGCCGCAAAAACCTTGGGATAGGTCCCGCAGCGGCAGAGGTTACCGCTGACAGCATGCTTTACATCGCTGAGTTTCGGATTGGGATTACGCTCCAGCAGGGCGGCGCAACTCATCACCATACCGGGAGTGCAGAAACCGCACTGCATCGCGTCATGCTTAACGAAAGCAGCCTGTACAGGGTGCATGGTTTCCCCATGCGACAGGCCCTCGATCGTCGTGATCTCACGTCCCACCGCATCGACAGCGAGCGTCATGCAGGCGAGTGCGGGAGTCTTGTCGATCCATACCGTGCAGGCCGAACACGAACCTCGATCGCAAACGACCTTGGTGCCGGTCATTTCAAGATTGTCGCGGAGTGTCTGCGCGAGCGTGTAGCGCGGCTCGACGGTAACGGCGTGCTCCTGACCGTTGATCCGCAGTTTGATGGGGATGGCATCTGGTCCGACCGCTTGCGGGCCGCTGAGCCCATCTTTTGCATCACGGGCGAGCGCATTTGCGGACTCTATTACAGTGGACGCGGCAGTGATGCCAGCGCCCTTCAGAAATCCGCGGCGGGAAAATTCCATTTTCGGGGCGTCTGCCATACGAGCAGCCTTTCGTATCAGCAAGTGAGATGTGAACAGGACAGGACAGTAGCGTTTGCGAGATAAGTTTACATCCGCGCTCACAGATCCGCCAATGCTCTCGTTTTGGTGAGATGCGAAATGATTGGAAAATTTACAGCTTCGTAATCCTTTTGGACGCGACAGCGAGGTTTCTGTCTTTGGAACTCCGGGCTGCCAGATGCCGGTTCGTGAATCCGATGCGAGGTCTGACCGCCGACTCTTCCCGGACGATGGTGCAAAGGTTCCCTATAATGAGGGACCTATGAAGATACTTCAAATGGCGGATCGCATTCGATATCCGCGAATGTCGACCGCAGAGCTCCGCGAAACCTTTCTTCTCTCGGATCTTTTCGCGGCGGGTAAGGTACAGCTCGCCTACGTTGATCTGGATCGCACGGTAATCGGGTCCGCCGTTCCGCTCAAAGATGGCCTGACACTGCCCTGCCCGGATGAGTTGCGCGCCCATTCTTTCACCGAACGTCGCGAGCTTGGCATCCTCAACATTGGGGCTCCCGGCGAAGTCGAAGTGGATGGAGAGAAACACACGCTCGGCAAGCTCGACGCACTCTACGTGGGAAGAGGCGATCATTCGATAACCTTCTCCAGTTCAGATAGTTCCTCGCCTGCGGAGTTCTATCTGTTGAGCTATCCGGCGCATGCGGAGTATCCAACCACACTCATCCAGCGCGGAAAGGAAGCACCCCTCACCATCGGCGCCCAGGAGACAGCCAACCTGCGCACGATCACCAAGCTCATCCACCTGGAGGGCGCGCGAAGCTGTCAGCTGGTGATGGGATTTACTGAGCTGCAGAGCGGCAGCGTATGGAATACGATGCCTCCTCACACGCACATGCGCCGCTCTGAAGTCTATCTTTACTTCGACCTGCCGGAGAACCAGCGGGTGATTCACCTGATGGGACCCGCTGAGGAGACTCGCCACCTGGTGGTTGCGAGCAGGCAGGTGGTGATATCGCCCGGCTGGTCGATCCATGCCGGGGTAGGCACCAGTCCTTATACCTTCTGCTGGGGGATGGGCGGGGAAAACCAGGTCTATTCGGACATGGATGCGCTGGGCATACCGGACCTGAAGTAAACCATACGGAGAAGGCATGATCCTCGAAACATTTCAGTTGAAGGGTAAAAATGCGCTGGTCACAGGCTCATCGCGAGGCCTCGGCGCTGCCATCGCACTCGCTCTTGCCGAGGCAGGCGCCAATGTTGCACTCCATGGCTCGAGCAGCGTTCCAGCGCGGCTGGTCGAGAGCATCACGAAGACCGGCGCAAGACACCTTGTGCTGACTGGCGACCTCCGTCAACAGGAGCTTTGCCCTGTCCTGGTGGAGCAAACGATTGCAGGCCTGGGCGGCATTGACATCCTCGTGAACAATGCAGGCACCATTCGCCGTTCTCCGGCGGTGGACTTTTCCATGACGGACTGGATGGAGGTGCTGCAGACCAATCTGACCAGCGTATTTCAGCTCAGCCAGGCCGCAGGGCGTCATATGCTCAAGCAGGGATCGGGCAAGATCATTAACATCGCATCGCTTCTCAGTTTTCAGGGCGGAGTCACGGTGCCGTCGTATGCGGCGGCCAAGGGCGGAGTTGCGCAGCTGACCAAGGCGCTTGCGAATGAGTGGGCCAGCAAAGGCGTGCAGGTGAACGCAATCGCGCCCGGCTACATGGAGACCGACAACACCAAGGCGCTACGTGAAGACCAGACCCGCTCGCGGCAGATACTGGAGCGTATTCCAGCAGGCCGCTGGGGATCACCGCAGGATGTTGCAGGTGCTGCGGTATTTCTTGCCTCGGCGGCAAGCAATTACATCAACGGGCACATTCTGGCGGTGGATGGCGGATGGCTCGGAAGATAGGAGAATTTATGCACAAGGGAAAAGTCGTCTGGCCGGTGCTTGCAATCGCAGCGATGTTGCTGCCTCAACCCTGCGTGATGCGGGCGCAGACAGCTGCGGTCGATGCCTACACCCCGGCTCAGCTCAAGCAGATGAGCGCAGAACTGCGCACCCAGGCGAGTGCTTCACCGGGCGGCGCGGCGAGTGAGGTGCTCAAGCGATATCCGCAGCACTACACGATGCTGGCCTATCGCAACCAGAGCGGAACAGCCGAGGTCCACGAAAAATTCGCCGACGTCTTCATCATCGTGGAAGGTTCGGCCACACTGGAATCCGGAGGAACGGTTGTTGACCCCAAGGCCGGCGGCCCTGGCGAAACGCGGGGCGCAGCGCTCAAGGGCAGCTCCGGAACACCGCTCCATGCAGGCGACATCGTCCACATTCCAGCTGGCGTGCCGCACCTGATGAAGCTCGATCAAGGCAGCAGCGTACTCTACTTCGTCATCAAGTCGCAGGAAACGCCTGCAACCTAAGGATGCGAATGCCGGCGGCTCATCGTGTCCAGTTCAGAGCCGGCTAATAGAAAAGCGCCTACTCCGAAGACGTAGCTCGAGCTTGCCTTATAGTGGCCCGGCGCTTCGCCGACCGGCTGAATGCAGCCCAGGCGGCCATCGCTGTAGATGTGCGCCAGCATGCCTTGCCAGGCCTTCTCAACTACGGGGCGGTACTTAGCGGCATCGAGCAGGTGGTGATTGATCCCCCAGGCGATTGAATAGGTGAAGAAGGCTGAGCCGGAAACCTCGGGCAGAGCATACGAGTCAGGGTCGAGCAGTCCGGCCCGCCAGAGTCCGTCCGAACCCTGAATGGAGGCTACCTTCGCGGCCATTTGCCTGTAGAGGTCTATGTAGTGCTTCCGCGAAGGATCATTCGGCGGAAGCGTCGAGAGCACTCGCACCAGTCCTCCCATCACCCACCCGTTTCCCCGCGACCAGAAGACCCTTTTCCCATTCTTCTCGGTTTTGTTCAGGTAGTTGCTGTCCCGCGAGAAGAGGTGCTCCTGCTTGTCATAGAGCAGTCCTTCGGTGATAGACCACTCATGGTTCATGTAGGCGATGTATTTATCGTTGGAGGTAGCCTCCGCTAATCCAGACCAGACGGGAGGCGCCATGAAGAGCGCATCGCACCACCACCACAACGGTTTCGCAGGGTCGTCAGGCTGCAACATGATCTGATCGAACTGCGCCCGAAGTGGGTCAATCTCCTTCGCACGGTGCGAAGCGCGATACAGCTCAAGATAGGCCTGCCCAATGGCCTGATCGTCAGCATGGGTACGGCGAGGCCCGAGACTCCAGTTGAAGTGTTCGCCAACGGAAACAACCTCCTGCTGAAACTTTGGCTCGTGCAGCGTACGCGATGCCGCAAGGAAGCCGATGTAGAGCGTCGCATAGGTCCAATCCTGACTCGGCGCATCGACAACGCGCGCCAGCTGCCAGTCTGCCACTTTTCGCATTGCGGCGCGGATATCCGAGCTACGCAGAGCGGGCGAGAGGGTGTTCGCCAGCGCGCCAGGATTATCCGGCTGATCGCCAGATACGGGCTCCTTGTGTGCCTGCGGCGGAGCAGTGCTTGCCGCCCAAACAGGTGACGCGCCAAGGAGCGCCGCTAATACACCTGCTGCTGTTATCTCTTTCCAACGTGCGCTCATCTCTGCCGCTTCCCTTTCTTCCTCTGGAATCGTTCCTTGATAACCATAAGCCACTCACCGCCAGGCTCGCACGTCGGCTATCTGCCTGAGGTGTGCCGTGACTTTATCTGCTGCCTTGCAGCGTGGCAACGCTCAAGCTCCATGGAGAAAGCAATCCTGATGGCATCAAGGGAGAGTCCTTCTTATAGGCGTTGACATTGGTCTGCGTGTAGCGATGTGCGCCGGGCTGCAGGTCTCCGATCAGCCGGTTAGGCCAGAGATTGGTTACATGCACTTCCACCGGATTGCTCCCTGCGTGAAGCGACTGGTCGATCCTCACCCGGAATGGCGGATGCCACAGAGTCTCGATCTGCTTTCCGTTGATCATGACGGTTGCGACCTCATGCACATCGCCCAGGTCAAGCCATACTTGCTTGCCGCTAAGAGCCGCATCTGCTGGAACATCTAGCGTGCCATGGTAAACGGCGGTTCCTGAGAAATAGCGAATGCCGGGGTTGGAAGAGGCTGTCCATGAATCGAACTTCGTCAGCGAGACCGAGGCCGGCGCACCCCAGCCCGCCGGGAAAGTCAGCTTCCATTCGGCCTCAAACTTTGGCTCGTCCACCGGCCTCGCGACCTTGAAATGCTTCTGCGAACCATCAGAGCGGTCAACGACATAATTGCCGGGCTCGGCTGTGGCGAGGGTTCCGCGACGCGTGGCGTACAAGCCGCTTCCTGGTATCGCCGAGGGAAAGACACTCACCCCATCGCGCTTCACTTGAACAGCATGCAGAGTGGAAGGCTGGCGGAAGATTACAAAAACAGAGCCCGACGCAGGAAAACTCAAGGGCACCTCTGTGCGGCCTGCGTGTTCGATGTAGACAGGCGCAGGCGAGATGGCGCCTGTATCCATCTGCCACAACTCAGGCGTGCGCCCGTGGATGCGAAAGCTCAGGACTGCACGCGCCGGCTTGTTCGATTCGTTGCGCACGAAATAGATATCCGCTGACGCAGTGCGGCGATGGATGTAGTCGAAGCTACCCTCGCCGCTGTAGCTGAAGTCGGCGGCCACTCCGAAAGCGAGCAACGCCGCATGCGAATCGAGTGTGCAGTAAATTTGTCCTTTACCGTAGGATGCCAACTGCCTGCCCTCGCATCCCTGCCACATGCGATTCGCAATTTCGTCATAGTCCCGCTGCTCCTGCGGAGCCAGCAAACCTAGCGGACCCTGTGGCCGGGAGCCTATCAGCAGGCCGCCTGCCTTTACATATCTCTCAATCCAACGCAGGGCCGGCAGCGACAGCGAACCGGAGCGCGGCAGAGCCAGGGCACGATACCGCAATCCTTCCGGCGTGGCGAGTCTGCCCGCGGACCAGGTGATGCGGTGCAACAACGCATCTTCATTGGTCACGTCGTAATCGTATCCGGGCAGCACATGAGCCGGATCGTCCGCCTTGACGCGGACAAAGCCCGGCACCTGATCGCCGCGATAGTAAAGAAGATCGGAAATCGAGCGACCCTGCTGCATCAGGAACTGAGCCCTGTTCATGGCCAGCAGGATCGGACCAGCCTGATTCCACCAGGTCGTATTCGGATTGAGATGTGTGCCGGCAAAATACTCGCGGCCTGGCATTCCAAACTCCTTCGGCACCGAGGTGAATTCATGCCAGATGAGGCGGTTGAGTCCCTCTGTAAGGGCCTGGTCAAACGTCGGCTTGAGGTTGGCGCCAGGCGACTCGGCCCAGGCCAGCCCCATGCTCGTGAAGCCCTCCGCCGCTGCATAGGGCTTGCCATAGATATGTGCGGCGCTCGATGCCTCCTTTACGAAGAACCGCTGGTTGTCCTTGACGCGATGCCAACCGGAAACCGCCCAAAACTCCGTCTGCGCAAAGGCAGCGTTGCGGAAGGTCTCAAGCGCGTCGATGGGTGCGCCATGAGGGCCACCGGACTCCGGATGAATACCCAGGCCATATTTGGCTGCGTGTTCAGCAAAGTAGTCGTAGTGATTGCTGACGATCAGGTCGCCTACAGTGCGGCGCAGGTCAGCAAGAAAGCGGTTGCTGGTGGCGCGATCCTGGACAATACGGCCTGCGATAACTGGAAGATACGGCAGTGGGTCATATCCGCGCCGCGCAAGGAACTCCCGGCGAAAGCCCTCCGTCCAATTCGTGCCGCCAAGCTCCCAGCTGTCTGTCACCAGGTAGCGCAGGCTTGTGCCGAGATATGGCCGTGCTGCATCGAGCAGAGGAGCGACTGTCTGGCGCCAATAATGATCGAAGGCCCTGCGGCTCATGTAGTCGATTGCCAGACCTTGCCATGCACCACTGCTGGTGGAAACTTTCGCGCCGGAATCGGTGTAGCCGATGCGCAGCACCTCCCATGTGCCCGACGGGAATGTCCATTGCAACAAGCCGTTGGCATTGGCAAAAGCACTAACGTTGATAACATCGCCAGCGAGGGTATCTGCTTCGCCCGCTGCGGGTGGTAGATTGCGCAGCACACCCGAGGACGGAGGCATGGAGAATCCTGTCTCCTTAAATGCCGCTTTGTAAGGCAGATTCTCTATAGCTCGGCGTCCGCTCGCGGCTTCGCCGGGCAGCTGTGCGCCGCGCCGCAAGGGATAAGCAATAATCGCAATCTGTCGATAAAAATCATTCGTAAGGGGTGGTGAAGCGAGAGCTATCGATCTCCGCCCTCCACCATTCACAATATGCCGCGAGAAGGTCAACATTTTGGAAGCATCCTCAGGTGGGACACTCGGGCCGCCGAGGTTCCAGCCGCTCGTAATATTGAGACTGATCTCCAGGCCAAGCTGCTTCGCTACCTTCAGGGCGTGCAGGTAAAGTGCTGTCCATTGTGGACTGCCAAACTCCGGGCCTGCTGGCACGTCGGCATTTCCCTGCTGATTGGCGCCATTCGCATCCACCAGAATGGCGCCGCCGTAGCCTTTGGACTTCATGGCTGTCAGGTCGCGGGTGATCGTAGCCGCGGTGGTGTTGCCGTTGAGCCACCACCAGTAGCAGCGAAGCTTTGCCGCTGCAGGAGGTCTCTCAAAGCCTGCCTGCAGAGTGGACGCACGGGGCTGGGCGGCAAAGATGCCTGGCGAGGAAAGTGTGAGCGCCATCAGAACGGCGAGGCTGTGTCTTAGATTTTTCAAGGAACCAGCTTAAGCGAAAGCTGCGTCACATGGGGAGCTGCGTCATTGTTTCCACTGGAGCGTGCTGTATCATCAGCTTTCATCTCTTTTCCCTGTTGAGGCTCACATGCTTCGCTGTTCGGCAGTCCTGCTGCTCGCTATTGCTACCTCCGCCCTCGCCCAGAATGCTCCGCTTACGCGCAATGGACAGACGATCACGATTGAGCCCTACGCGCCCAATGTTGTACGCATCACACTGAGCACAATTGCGAAGGAAGCCGAGGCCGGCCCCGGCTACGGTTTCGTTGCCCGGCAGGATGACGCCGGTTGGAAACATGCCACCAGCGGGAATGGCGCTGATACCTATACGAGTGCGCGGATGACGGTCACGGTGGCGCCGGCTTATAAACGCGACCCGAAAGCGAAGCTGCCCGATACGGCGAAATTCTTTTCGGGCTCCGTGCCTGGAGCCAACATCACAGTGACGCTGCCTGATGGAACCTCCCTCGTCGATATGGACGGCTGGCAGATGGCCGAACTGAACCAGAAGGATGATACGCTCAAAAACGCTCGCGGCATCCTGCCGGCAGATCTGCCACTCTACACCGTCGGCGCAAGCTTCAAGTCTCCCGACGACGAGCACTACTACGGCCTCGGCGAGAACCAGGAAGGCTTTCTGGATCATCGCCAGCGGCCAGTCACCTGCGCGGCCAACTACCTGGCGCCTGCTGCGCCCACCTATTGCGTGCCTTTTGTGGTGACCAACAAGGGCTACGGAATTGTCTGGGACAACCCCTCAAGCACGACTATCTCGCCTGGCTTTGATGGACAGACAAAATGGACCTCGACTCTAGGTAAGCGGGTTAGCTTTTTCGTCATTGCAGGAAAGACGACTGATGAAATTTATGAAGGCTACAGGCTGCTGACGGGCGCGACTCCCATGCTGCCCAAGGCCGCCTATGGCTTCATCCAGTGCAAGCAGCGCTACAGTTCGCAGGCCGAAGTCCTGGCTGTCGCCAAGGGCTACCGTGAGCGCAAGCTGCCGCTCGATATGATCGTCGTCGACTGGTTCTACTACACCAAGATGGGCCAATACGACTTTGATCCCGTGGCATGGCCTGACCCTGCGGCGATGAACAAGCAGCTGCATGCAGAAAATATTGAGACCATGATCAGCGTATGGCCGCGTTTCGCGCCAGGCTCGCGCTACTACGACGAGATACTCAAGAATGACTGGTTTGAAAAGTATGCGAGTGGCCAGCCAATCACCGCCGATGAGCCCTATCCCGGCCAACCCGTCAACGGCCTTCCCTATGACAAGGCAGGCTCAGACATCGACACCACCAATCCGGCAGCGGCCAGGTGGTGGTGGAACCTGATCCACAACAATATCGCCTCAAAGGGCTTCGACTACTTCTGGGCCGATGAAACCGAGCCCGACCTTCCGCCCGATGGCGCCTACTTCCACGTTGGACCGGGGGCGGAGTTCTTCAACGTTTATCCGCTCTTCCACACCGCAGCGATCTACAACGGCGTACGCAGAGATGAGCAGCACCGCGCACTGACGCTCTCCCGCGATGCCTACCTCGGCGCACAGCGGAACGGGGCTATTTTCTGGTCATCGGACATCTCGCCTACATGGGACACGCTGCGCCGTCAGGTGCCGACCATGCTCAACGTCGCGGCGTCGGGCATCGCCTACACCGGCAACGATATTGGCGGGTGGCAGTGGCTCCCGTTCAAGCATGTGCCAGCGCATCCGCCGCTCATCGATCCCACAGGTGCGCGCGCCAACGTCCACCAGAACGACGACTATCCCGAGCTTTACGTTCGCTGGTTTGAGTGGGGAACCTTTCTCCCCACCATGCGCACGCACGGTACTCGCAACTACAACGAAGTGTGGAGTTACGGGCCGCAGGCTGAACCAATTCTTGAGAAGTACCTGAAGCTGCGCTATACGCTCATGCCGTATATCTATTCGCTTGGCTGGTTTACGCACCAGACCGGCGCGCCCTTCATGCGTGCTCTCTTCATGGATTTCCCCACCGATCCGAAAGTCACTGATCTTCGTGATGAGTACATGTTCGGCCCAGCGCTGCTGGTTGCGCCCGTTGTCGAGCAGGGTCAGACCACTCGTGAGGTTTACCTGCCAGCGGGCACCGACTGGTACAACTACTGGACTAATGAAAAGATTCGCGGCGGTCAGACGATCACGGTTCAGGCACCCATCGATACGATCCCGCTGTTCGTGAAGGCCGGATCGATCCTGCCGCTTGGTGTGCCGGTTGAAAGCACGCATGACAAGCAGCCACTCGCGAAGATCAGGGTCTACCCCGGCGCAAATGCCGAATTTACCCTCTATAACGACGACGGCACCACCTATAACTACGAAAAGGGCGAGGACCAGATCACTACTCTCCGCTGGGACGACGCAGCGGGCAAACTGACCCAGGAGGGCGCCAAAGCCTGGAGTGGCAGTGAACAGGGACTGATCGAGGTGGTCGGACACTAGCTAGCCAGGGAGACCAAGAGTGCGGTATCCGAGGGTTGTCCCCGCTGCTTTTACTGTGTCGGAGCAATGGCCGATTGCATCGGTATCCTGCGCATTTTAACTAGCCCTCAGCTCTCTCTGCTCTAGGCGCTGCATCCGCTCATCGAGCCGGAAAATTTTTATCAGTGTCGCCTGTCTCGCCTCCGCGTCTCGCTCGGCACGGTCGAAGCGGTCATTTATTCTCGCCTCGGCGCGCAAGGCATCGCTCTTTAGCTGCTCGTCTAACTTGTCAAAGCGTGCGTCCATGCGGTCAAGGCGTGCCTCCATATGGTCGAGCCGCTTGTCTATGGCGTCCAGTCTCACGTCAATTGCTGTAAGCTGCGCGCCAATGGCGCGCAGTTCCGAGGCTAAAAAATCCTGAATGAGTTGGCGGGTATCCTCTAGTATCGTCATCGTCTCTTCCGTGCGGTCATTATAGTGCGTACTGGTATTAGGCGGGGCGGGGCAACCTTAGATCGCTTCCCCTCGCCGGGCGCGGATATCCTCTAGCGTGGTCTCTCGTGTCGCCGGAAATAGCGGCTCATTTCCCTACGCTGGAAGACCGCCTGGGGTTGGCGCTCCCGGGACTTAACCGCCTGCCTATCATGGTTTTACGCCTAAATCGCAATATTTCCCGGCAAAATAGCCTGAAGGAGCCGGCACAGCCCCTGGCTAGCAGGCAGCGGCAATCTGACTATTGCCTCCAACTCCGCTTATACCGTCCATAAGCAAATCCGATAATGTGTCGTATTCACACCGAACCTCGAGGCAGAATCGACTTTCGAAATAATTTCTGAACTGATTATGAAATAATTTCAATGTCCCCAGCAAAAGTGGGGATGGACGACTCGAACCTGTTGGCAGTGACGACAAAGGATATCAAGATAAATGAGCTATGTAGCAGACGCGAAGAGGTATGACCAGGCAACATTCCGGCGTTGCGGACGATCCGGAATCGTGCTTCCGCCGGTTTCCCTCGGCCTATGGCAGAACTTTGGCGGCACAGACGTCTTTGAGACGGGCCGCGCAGTGATCCGGCGCGCGTTCGATAGGGGCGTGACCCACTTCGACCTGGCAAATAATTATGGCCCTCCTTATGGATCAGCTGAGGAAAACTTCGGCGAGATTCTGCGGAAGGACTTTCGCAGCTATCGCAATGAGTTGCTGATTTCGTCGAAGGCGGGATGGGATATGTGGCCCGGGCCCTACGGCATAGGCGGTTCACGCAAATACCTGCTTGCGTCCCTGGATGAAAGCCTGCAGCGCATGGGGTTGGAGTACGTCGATATCTTCTACTCTCACCGGCCCTGGATGGATGTGCCGCTAGAGGAAACGATGGGTGCGCTGGTGCAGGCTGTGCGACAAGGTAAGGCTCTGTATGTAGGCATCTCGTCCTACAGTCCGGAGCGAACACGAGAAGCGGCAAGACTTTTGAAGAGTGAAGGTGTGCCTCTGCTGATTCATCAGCCGTCATACTCCATGCTGAATCGCTGGATCGAAGAGGAGTTGTTTGCGACGCTCGATGAGCTTGGCGCAGGCTGCATTGCATTTTCTCCTCTGGCTCAAGGCCTGCTGACGAACAAGTATTTAAGGGGCGTTCCAGAGAACTCTCGCGCAAAGGCAGAAGGTTCCTTCTTAAAAGACTTTCTGAGTGAGGAAAATCTCGGCCGGGTGAGGGCCCTCAACGAAATTGCGCAAGGACGCGGGCAGACGCTGGCACAAATGGCAATCGCCTGGGTACTTCGAGATCAGCGAGTTACTTCAGCGTTGATCGGAGCGCGCAATGTGGAACAGCTCGATAACTCGCTCGATGCATTAAAGAACCTGCAGTTCTCTGCTGCCGAGCTTCGCGATATTGACAGCCACGCGCAGGAAGGGTCCATCGACTTATGGAAAGAGGCGCGCGAAGGAATGGCTTAGCACTCATTGAACAGCGGAGTTATGCAGCTGTGTCGTCGAGATAGCTGCATAGCTCCATGCAAGAGCTTACTAACATATGCATCTTCTATTTTGCTCGCAACAGCAGCTGAACATTTGCGGCATTGATACTAACTCGTACTAACTACAACAATGTTAGCGGCTGGGCATCAGATACTAACGCATTCCAAGTGCAGGCTATCTCGCTCTCTCTTCGTTCTATCCGTAAAATTACGAGTCCAGGCTGCTCGATTTGAGTCAATTGTTAGGTAGCAGTAGTTTCGATGGCTGTTTCAATTGCCATCGACAGGGGGTCCTTTCCTAGAGTGTGGATCGTTAAAGTAGCACTGGATCGTCCGTATACCTTTATCATCCTGGCCTTGCTCATCCTGATCATGAGCCCAGTGATAATCCTGCGCACGCCCACCGATATCTTCCCCAACATCAATATCCCAGTCGTGGCGATCGCATGGCAGTACACGGGTCTCAATCCGGAGGAAATGGAAGGTCGGCTCACCACACCCTACGAGAAGGCGCTCACAACTCTCGTCGATAATATTCAGCACACGGAATCCACGACCTATAACGGCGTATCCGTGGTGAAGGTATTTCTGCAGCCGGGCGCCAGCCTTGAGACCGCGAATGCGCAAATAACCGCTGCCTCGCAGTACCTCCTGCGCCAGCTTCCTCCTGGAACACTCCCGCCGGAGATCATCAATTTCAGCGCCTCCAGCGTACCGATTCTTCAACTGGGAGTATCCGGGAAAGGACTTAGCGAACAACAACTCGCCGACCTGAGCGTGAATGCGGTCCGCCCGTCTCTTGTGACCGTACCCGGAGCTGTACTCCCGCTTCCCTATGGAGGCAAGCAGCCACAGATTACCGTCAGCATGGATCAGGAGGAGATGCAGTCCAAAGGCGTCTCACCTGGGGATATCCTGAGCGCGATGAACGCACAGAACGTCGTCATGCCTTCTGGTACAGCAAAGATAGGCTCAGAAGAATACGACATCCGCACGAACGCTGCTCCGCGCTCTCTTGCTGAACTCAGCATGATGCCCATCAAGCAGGTAAATGGCGCGATCGTCTATCTGCGTGATGTCGCAACGGTCAGCAGCGGCTCAGCCTTCCAGACCAATATCGTACGGCAGGACGGACATCGCGGCGTCCTGATCAGTGTGCTCAAGGCTGGGAATGCCTCGACCTTGAGCGTTGTTCAGGGAGTCCTGAACTTACTCCCGCGTGTGGCGCAGACAGTGCCGCCTGATCTGAAGATGATTCCGCTGAGCGATCAGAGCATCTTTGTGCGAGCCGCGGTCTCCGGTGTCATCCGCGAGGCGATCATTGCCGCTGCGCTCACCGGTCTGATGATTCTGCTCTTCCTCGGCAGCTGGCGCTCAACCGTCATCATCGCCATCTCCATTCCGCTTTCCATTCTCACCTCGGTCATTGTCCTGAGCCTGATCGGCGAAACCATCAACACGATGACCCTTGGCGGCCTGGCACTTGCCGTCGGCATCCTGGTGGACGACGCCACCGTTACGATCGAGAACATTGAGCGGTTTCTTGAGAACGGATACGAATTGCGCGAAGCGATCCTGGAGGGCGCTGCGCAAATCGCGGTACCAGCCCTCGTCTCTACTTTCTGCATCTGTATTGTCTTCCTGCCGATGTTCTTCCTCGAAGGTGTATCACGCTATCTCTTCGTGCCATTGGCCGAGGCGGTCATGTTCGCGATGATCGCGTCTTATATTCTTTCTCGAACGCTGGTGCCAACGCTCGCCATGTACCTTCTGCGGGTGAAAGATCATGGTCCTACAAGCAATCCATTCATCCGCTTTCAACGCGGCTTCGAGAATATCTTCGAGCGGGTTCGTGCCGCCTATCAGGTCATGCTGACGCGGCTTGTCTTGTCACGAAAGGCATTTGTGCCCGCCTTTCTGCTGGCCTGCCTCTGTGCCTTTCTATTGCTTCCTTTTCTTGGCCAGGACTTTTTCCCGAATACCGATTCCGGAGAATTCATCCTGCATATTCGAGGCAGAACCGGCATGAGGATCGAAGAAACTGCCCGGCTTGCTGATCTCGTAGAGGCTTCGATCCGGACCAAGATTCCCCCTCGGGAGATGAATAATATTCTGGACAACCTTGGCCTGCCCTACAGTCCGATGAACACCATGCACAGCACGTCGGGCATCATAGGCGCATCAGACGGCGACATCATGGTGACGTTGAATCGTGAGCATCATCCAACAGCGGCTTATGTTCGTGAGCTGCGCCGGGATCTCCCGAAGGAATTTCCAGGAACGCTCTTCTATTTTCTGCCGGCTGACATCACCACGCAGATACTTAACTTCGGCTTACCCGCACCCATCGATATACAGCTGCAGAGTAACGATCTGGCTGCAAGCACGCAGCAAGCAACGGCGATGATCCAGGAACTACGCCAGGTGCCGGGGTTGACCGACCTTCGCATTCAGCAGCCGATGGACTATCCCACATTCGATGTAAGCCTGGACAGGACCAAAGCGCAGCAAGGTGGATATACAACCCGCGATGTGGCGCAAAGCATGCTGAATAGCCTCAGCAGCAGCTTTCAAATCACACCAATGTTCTATTTGAACTACAAGAATGGTGTTGATTATGAGCTCGTAGCGCAGACTCCGCAGTACCACATGAACACGCTGCAGGACATTCAGAATATCCCTATCAACTCAACCGGCTCGGCCGCGCCCCATGCAACTCCGGAAGTATTAGGTGATCTGACGTCGATCCAGCGCGGCCACGAGATGGCCGTTGTCTCGCACTACAACATTCGCAGAGTCATTGACATTTACGGAGCCGTACAGGATCGGGATCTAGGCGCAGTAGCCAAGGACGTACAGAGGATCGTTCATCGCCACGAAAAGTCTCTGCCACGCGGCATGTTCGTTTCGCTGCGCGGACAGGTGCAGACGATGCGCAGCTCCTACATCTCGCTGCTGGGTGGTCTCGTCTTCGCAATCCTGCTGGTTTACATGTTGATCGTCGTGAACTTCCAGTCCTGGCTTGATCCCTTCATCATCATCACAGCCCTGCCAGCGGCTCTCGCCGGCATTGTGATCTTGCTGTTCTTGACGCATACATCGCTAAGCGTGCCCGCATTAATGGGCGCCATTATGTGCATGGGAGTCGCAACGGCAAACAGCATTCTTGTGGTGTCCTTCGCGAAGATCCGCTTCGCAGAACATGGAGATGCCGTTCTGGCGGCTATTGAAGCAGGGGCGACTCGTTTTCGTCCGGTCTGCATGACCGCGCTGGCAATGATTATCGGCATGGTGCCTATGGCCCTGGGCCTGGGCGACGGCGGTGAACAGAATGCCCCGCTTGGTCGTGCAGTAATTGGCGGACTGCTCTGCGCAACCATTGCTACGCTCGCGTTTGTGCCTGCGGTATTCGGCATGCTCCATGGCAGTCACAAAAAAGAGCCTGCCGCGGGTATTCCGGGAGCGGATCATCATCCGCAGCACGCATAAGCAAGGGACAAATACGGAGACGCGGTCGTGGATGAAAAAGATGGACGAACAAGCAAGGTGAGAGGAACCATGCAACACGAGGAAGCAATGAAAGACACGCGTGAGGGAGGAATACCTGCAGAGGAGGGCAAGCCTGCAGCGCACCAGACCCAGACCGATCCGCCCATTGTGCTGGACAGCAATGGGAAAATCGGGCGCGGTCCCATCCTCGTCGTTGCTGCTGTGCTGCTCGTAATTGGAGTGTTTATTATCACTGGAATCCGCACGCGAGTTCACGCGGAAGAGACGCTAACCAAAAATACCGCGCAGAACGCAGTGATGACTGTGGCCATCACCAATCCAAGCCAGGGTGCCAACGCCCTCGAGATCACTCTTCCAGCGAACACCCAGGCCTACATCGACACTCCTATCTACGCCCGCACCAGCGGCTACATCAAACGCTGGTATACCGATATCGGCAAACATGTGCATCGCGGTGATGTGCTCGCAGAGATCCAGACTCCGGAACTAGACCAGCAGGTCCAGCAGGCACAATCGGATCTGGCAACCGCAAAGGCAAACCTGCAGATCGCCCAGATAACAGCCGAGCGATGGAAGAAGCTGCTGGCCAAAAATGCTGTCTCCCATCAGGAAGCAGACCAGGCGACCAGTGATTACAGCGCGCGCCAGTCTGCCCTTTCGTCCGCTGAGGCTAACCTGCGCCGCCTGGAACAACTGCAAGGCTTTGAAAAGGTGACAGCGCCATTTGACGGCGTAATCACTGCGCGCAATATCGATATCGGCTCCCTGATCCAGGCAGGAGATAACAACTCTCCCAAATCAGAACTTTTTCATATCTCGTCGACGGACAAGCTGCGCCTTTTCGTTCCCGTCCCCGAGGTTTACGCAAATTCCGTTCATACCGGCGACCGCATTGTCGTTACCTCGGATGCAGCGCCAAACCAGAAATTCATAGGCAGCATAGTTCGCAATTCAAACGCAATTGACATCTCGAGCCGAACACTGAATGTCGAGGTTGATGTTCCCAATCAAGATCACCGGCTCCTGCCCGGACAGTATGCTTTCGTTCACCTTCCCATTCCGCCTTCAGCGTCATCTTTAACCGTTCCTGCGAATGTCCTGCTCTTCCGCGCGGAAGGCCTGCGGGTAGGCGTAGTTCATGACGGCAGGGTGCAGCTTGTACCCGTGCAGATTGGTCATGACTATGGCGATAAGGTAGAGGTAATCTCGGGCCTCACACCGCAAGACAAGGTGATACTCAATCCCTCTGATTCGCTTGCAGAAGGAGAGCGGGTAAGAATCGAAAAGGGAGATGGAGAATGAAGTCAGCCGCGATGGCGCTGATCGCAGCAGGGCTACTGTCGCTCGCTGGCTGCATGGTGGGGCCGAACTACAAAAAGCCTCAGCCAATCATTGCTCCGACTTATAAAGAGGCCTCTCCCGCGACAGCTTCTGGCCAGGATGGCTGGAAGCAAAGTCGGCCCAGTGATAATGCCCTGAAGGGCGACTGGTGGACTATCTTTAGCGATCCGCAACTTGATGCACTTGAACCTCAAGTGGATGTTGCAAACCAGACGATCAAAGCAGCGGAAGCAAATTTCCGGGCAGCGCGGGCGCAGATCGGCTATGCACGGTCTAACGAAGCTCCCACGATCGCCGTAGGACCCAGTGTAGGCACCATACGATATTCAGCAAACCAGCCGTACTTTCCGTCAAACCTGGCCAACAATGGCACCGGCGATTTCAGCTTGCCCTTCGATCTGAACTACGAGATTGATCTATGGGGGCGGATCAGGCGCGGCGTAACCTCTGCCCGTGAGCAGGCACAGGCCAGCGCTGCCGATCTTGAAAATGCGCGCCTGAGCCTGCACGCCGAGCTTGCGCTGGACTATTTCGGCCTCCGCGGGACGGATGCACAAACGAAGTTGCTCGACGACACGGTTAAGGCCTATGAAAGCGCATTGCAGCTTACGCAGGACCGCTTTGATGGCGGGGCTGCGCCGCAATCGGATGTAGCGCAGGCTCGGACCCAGTTGAATCAGGCGCTCGTGGAGCGGACCGACCTCGAGGTGCAGCGTACGCAGTACGAGCACGCTATCGCGGTGCTTATCGGTAAGCCGCCGGCGCAATTCTCTTTGCCGCCCCTTCCGCTTAACCTGCATGCTCCTGCCATCCCGCAGATACCGGCAGTCGTGCCTGCAACCCTGCTTGAACGCCGTCCGGACATCGCAGCAGACGAGCGCAGAATGGCTTCTGCGAACGAGCAGATTGGAATCGCGGAGGCCGCGTACTTCCCTACCCTCTCGTTGAGCGGAAGCACCGGGCTGCTCGGAACATCAGCACTCAACTGGTTCACCTGGCCAAGCCGATTCTGGGCAGTCGGGCCGACGTTTTCTGAGACGCTCTTCGATGCTGGACGCCGGCGCTCTACAAAGCAGATTACCGTGGCGCAGTATGACTCCACCGTCGCAAACTATCGTCAGACTGTGCTGGCGGCCTTTCAACAGGTGGAAGATAACCTGGCTGCTCTTCGTGTGCTCTCAAATGAAGAACGCCAGCAGCATGAGGCCACAGCATCGGCCGAGCAATCGCTCGACTTGTTTCAAACCCGCTACGAGGGCGGAGTCGATACCTATCTGCAGGTGGTGACCTGGCAGACGGCGGCGCTCAACAATCAGCGCAATGATCTTGTGATCCTGCAGCGGCGGCTGGACGCCAGCGTTCTGCTCATCAAGGCGCTCGGTGGCGGATGGGATAGCAGCAAACTTCCGCATCTATGATCGTTCCGATGGACTGTTCTTTGGCGATCAAACTTTTTTGAGGCCCTTGCTGCATGAATGAAACCTTCGGCTTTCGTCACCGCTGCGTCATCTTTTCGTCATCTCCGGCGTGACAGCCGTGCTCTACTAGAAACAAGTGGAGCGCTTTTACTTCCGCTGGAGACTCTTGACGCTGGCGTGCGTTGCTCACCGCAAGCGATCAAAGAGCGGTCCGACCTACACTTTTAACAGGCCAGTCGTCTAAGGAGCACGAGTTAATCGAGGCGGAGTCCAAAGTATGCTTTCAGTCGTACAGAGCGCATCAACCAGAAAACTGCTGGAGGATGCGTTTCTATCAAGTTTTCATCTCGCTTCTGATATAGAACATCACCTCTCTGGGGCCCTGCGGGAGACGCTCGAGCGTCCCGGCAGCATGATACGCGCTGATCTGGCTTTGCGTACAGGGCGAACCTACGGATTGCCGGAAGGAAGCGCAGAAAAGCTCGCGATTGCGATCGAATATTTCCATACCGCGTCCTTGGTCTTCGACGATCTTCCGTGTATGGACAATGCCAGCCATCGCCGGGGAGCACCCTGCGTGCATCACCTCTTCGGAGAGGGCGCAGCCATCTTGGCAGCGCTTGCTCTCATCAATCGTGCCTATGCCCTTCTATGGAAAGCGGTTGCCGGGTTCCCTGTCGGCCTTCAGTCGGCGTGTCTTGATTACGTCGAACAGAATCTTGGCGTGGCCGGGTTATTGAACGGTCAGAGCCAGGATATTAATTATTCAAAGCTGACCGCTGACTCTCGCGTGCCTCAACAGATAGCATTGGGCAAGACCGTCTCGCTGATCAGGCTGGCCCTGGTTCTCCCTGCCATGCTAGGAGGCGCTCCTCCTAAAGAGATTCATCTGCTCAAGCGGCTGGCCGTATCGTGGGGCCTGAGCTATCAGATAGTCGATGACCTGAAGGATATCCTGCACACGGCAGAACAGGGTGGGAAGACAACGGCCAGAGATGCGGACCTTGACCGTCCAAACCTGGCACTTACGATTGGCATCCACGAATCCTTTCGCAAGGTCGATCGCTTAATGCGCATCAGTGATCGGATCATCTCAAAGCTGAGTCAGCGGCAGCCCTCGTTCGGCTTTCTCAACGGTATCCGCGAGCAGTTCGACAAAGAACTTTCGACATTATCCTAAGTAAGAGCTGGCATTATTCCTATGATTTTTTTGAAGTTGATACTCACAAACCTAGGTCGTCATCGCATTCGCACGTTGATCAGCGTAGCCGGCATTGCATTCAGTGTGGCGGCAATGCTGACAGTAGTGACTATCCTCCAAGGCGCAGTTGGCATGTTCTCAGGGTTGCTCTCGGCAGACAGCCAGATCCTTGTTTTTGAGAGGAATGTCTCGGATCTGTTTTTCAGCAGCGTACCCGATGCCGCGGTGAAGGACATCCAGGGCTGGAGCATGGTGCAGCATGCCAACCCGGTTCTGTTCGGGGTTGTATCGAGCCTCGATCATCCAATCATTACCTGCTTCGGAGTGACGCCCGAAGATGCGCGCATCCACGACGCGGCGTGGCTTGCGGGCACGAGAAGTGAATTTGGAACCGGTGCAAATCAAGTTGTACTTGGAGAACGGGCTGCGGAATTCCTGAACGCTAAGGTTGGCAGCAAGGTCTCGATTGGCCACGGAGTCTTTTCTGTAATCGGCATCATCAGAACTAAAAATGGCTTTGAAGATGGCGGCGTGTTCATGCCCCTACGCAGTGCCCAGAACTTCTTCCACAAAGAAGGAACCTCATCTGTCTTGACAGTGAAACTGAAGAGCAGAAACGATCAGGCCGCCTTTAAGAGCCAGGTCAAGCAGCGATATCCAGCCCTGATCGCGCTTCAGGATCAGGAATTTGATCGCTCATACTCGCAGTTCAGAATTCTCAAGGCCACAGCCTGGGCGGTAGGTGCGTGCGGTCTGCTGCTGGGTGGCCTGGGCGTCGCGAATACGATGATCATGTCTGTTTTTACCCGCATTCGTGAGATCGCGATTCTCCGCGTGAATGGGTTTTCGAATGGCCAGATAGCCGCAATGATCTTTGGCGAGTCTGGCGTGGTCTCGCTCATAGGCACAGTCGCCGGGCTACTGATTGGTGCGGCTGCAATTGTAGCTCTCAAGCTGATTCCCGCGTTGCACGGCTACGTAGATGCAGACATTCAGCCGCTGGTAGTCGTGGCGGTCGTCTTCCTCGCATGTCTCACGGGAATTGCCGGCGGACTCTATCCCGCCTTTTACGCCATGCGTATCCGCGCAGTGGAGGCGCTTCGCTTTGAGTAATTGTGTTCTAACTCCTGCCCTTAAGAAGACAGCCGTCGTCGTCAGTGCCGAAGATGTATGGAAGAGCTATGACGATGAGACGATTCAGGTCTTGAATGGAGTGGACTTCGAGGCGCGTGCAGGTCAGACGGTGGCGCTATGCGGCCCTTCAGGGTGTGGCAAAAGCACACTCCTGCACCTACTTGGCGGCCTTGATCATCCTACGCGTGGCCGCGTGACGGTGAACGGAAAGCCGGTTGGAGATGGCCAGGGCTCACTTCATCTCCTGCGACACGAAGTTGGATTTGTGTTTCAGCTTCACAACCTGATCGCTGACCTTACGCTTGAAGAGAACTGCCTGATCCCAACGGTCGCAGCCGGTACGTCCCGCAGCGTTGCTCTGGAGCGACTGCGGCAACTGACAGAGCGCACCGGCCTCACGCATCGACTCAAGCATCGCATTCAGAAACTCTCCGGCGGTGAGCGTCAACGAACTGCGCTGTGTCGTGCGCTGATGAACCGGCCCCGCATCCTGCTTGCGGATGAACCTACAGGTTCGCTGGACGAGCGCACCAGCAGGCAAATCTTCGACCTGCTGCTGGAGTTGGTTGCAACCGAGGGCATCACCCTGATCATGGCAACGCACGATCACGGCCTTGCTCAGAAATGCGACCGGCTTGTAGAGATGCGCGATGGGAGGATCTGTGAGTCGAGCCTCACATGATCACGATGCAGTGAGACCCATCCAGCCGGAAGCACGCGAGACTTCCGTCCTCGCGGCGGCGGCGTGGCACAGTCTCGCGTGGCTTGTCGTGGCAAACGTAATCGGCGTCTGGCTCGCGCTCCTTCTTCTCTACCCGGCAGCCGGTAGCTGGCTCGGCGAATGGAGCTATGGGCGATGGATGCCGGTCCATCTCAACTTTCAGCTCTATGGCTGGATAAGCCTGCCGCTGGTCGCATGGCTGCTCAAGGTTTACCAGGCAGAACGCGGCTTTGCAGCCCACTGGAGTCGCGGCGCACTGTGGCTCTGGTCTCTTGCCCTTACCGTCGGGGCCTACTCATGGCTGAATGGTCACTCCAGCGGCAAGCTCTTTCTGGATTGGACAGGATACAGCCGCGTCTTCTTCCCTGCGTCTATCTTCTTCCTCTGGCTCGTACTGGCAGGAGCCTTCCTACAGCATTTCCGGTCGCCGGAGAATGCCTCGGCTGCGATTCGCGGGGCAAAGCTGCTGGGTCTGGCCTTACTCGCTCTGGTTCCTGTCGCCATTTACATGGCGGCAGATCCTTCTATCTATCCGCCGGTGAACCCGGACAGCGGCGGCCCAACAGGTGCGAGCCAGCTCGAGTCTGTGCTGGTGATTGTCCTCATTCTCTTTCTACTGCCCTATGGCATCACCAGGCGAGGTCCAAGAGGTAAGCAGTGGATTACGGCCGCGTGGATTCTCTTTGTGCTGGAGTGTCTGCTTTGCCTCGGTCTCGGCCGCAGGGATGTGAGCCACCACAGACCGACGCAGTTCATCAGCCTGGGAAGTCTGCTAGTCTGGGTGCCGCTCATCCCCGCGTACTACAGCGGCTTCTGCTGGCACAGAAACACAAGGCAGTGGCGGATAGCTGTGTTGGCCTGGTGGGCGCTTTTGATCCCGACGGGCTGGTGCCTTTTTCTTCCCGGCGTGCTCGATCATCTCAAGTTTACGGATGGGCTGGTGGGCCATTCCTTGATGGCAATGGCGGGCTTTGTTACGAGCCTTCTGATTCTGCTGCTGGTAGTGCTGCTGGGCGACGACGGCGATGTATTCGATTCACGATGGGCCTTCTTCGCCTGGCAGAGCGCTACCTTTGCGTATGTCGTCATCATGCTGCTCGCGGGATGGATCGAGGGAAATGACCCCACCTTCACAATGGTGCCCAGCGCGATGCGGAATGCGATTTATGGATTGCGCCTTGTGCTTGGCGTTGCAATGACGGCAGCATCCTGCAACTGGCTTCTACGACTTACTATGCGCATGAGAACAACGACAATTCGCTCACACCGCTCCTCATCCACCACGCGGTCGCTGCGGGAGGCGGCCAGCGTATGAGACGAGATCGCCGATTCTGGATCGTGCTTTATCAATATGCTGCTGGTCTTTGTGATGCCGGCACTGGGTTGTTTCTTCTCCTCGCACCGGCATGGACACTTGGACTGATGGGCATCAAGGTAATCCCGCACCCCATCGTCTTCGTCAGCTACATAGGCGTATTTGTTTTGTCTGTGGGGCTTACTTATCTGTGGGTCGCGGTGACCGCCGCGGCCGGAGCGGGCAGTGCTCCTCGCTGGCAGACACAGTGGTTCATCACTGCTCTCTTCCGAACACTCGTGGCGCTCTTCATCGTGGCTGAGATCGCAACCGGAAGACTGGAAAGTGCATGGGCCGGAGTAGCCCTGACTGATGGAACATTTGCGATGATCCAGTGGATCGGACTTCGCAGAGGCTGGCTCAACTTTGGAAAGTAAGCCGACAGCATCAACGATGCTGCATAAAGGGCGCTTCGATGGGTGGCGAGGGGTCGCCCTCGTTGCGATCACTTATGTCTATTTCCTTATCTTTGCGCAGTTTGGATTTCTCAAGCGGCTGCAGGAACTAGGCCTCGAAGGAACTCATCTCAAAGCAGTGATGGGCGCCATGGCGGCGGGAGGCATTCTTGCCAGCCTGCTGGCTCCGTTTCTACCCTTCTTAAAGAGTTCAGGACGCCGTCTGCAGGCGGCGTTGTTCGGCGCCGGAGCAGCTGCCGCCCTCACGCTCCTGCGCCTCAATTCCGCGAGCTGTATCGCCGTCTCGTTCCTGATCGGCATTTCGCTCGGACTGCTCACCGTGACGCTCGTGGCCAATCTGCCTTTATGGATTGGCGTGAAACAGCCACTGCTCAAGGTTGGTCTGGGTACAGGCATTGGCTACTTTCTCTGCAACTATCCGCCTCTATTTACAGCGACGCCTGCGGCGATTGCGATCACTGCCGCCTCCGCCGCTCTTCTGGGTATCCTCTTCGCGAATCCCGTTGCCGTCACGCCCTCTACGCACAGCAACACGGCTATTCGACAACGCGGCGCACCCGCCTTCGCACTTGTCCTCGTGTGGTTCACAGCGTTGGTCTGGTTTGATTCGGCGGCGTTCTTCATCATTCAAAACTCTCCCGCGCTCAAAGCCGGCACCTGGGAGGGTACCGGCCATCTATGGCGCACGGGAGGCATTCACCTGGCAGCCGCTATAGCCAGTGCAGGACTGCTCAGGTGGCGTGGACTGCCGGCTACACTCTCCATTGCCTTCGCTTCCCTGGCTGGAGCCTGCCTGTTGTTGCTGCACCCCGCGCACGCGGGCGCCGCGGCCTTCCTCTATCCCGCAGGGGTTTCGCTCTATTCAGTGGCTCTGGTCGCTTACCCCTCTTTTCTAATGCCGGGCTTTGCGGACAGAGAGAGAGTACGCAGAGCCGGCTGGATCTACGCTGTTGCGGGATGGATCGGCTCGGCGATGGGCATCGGCATGGCGCAGAACCTGCATCGTGTTCCACCCGCTTTCATAGCGGCAGCCGCAACTCTGTTCTTCCTACCATGGATTTGGTGGGCGGTTCACCACTTTCGGCGAGAGGCCGTTGCTATCGTTGCCGTGGTCGCGATTTCTTTCGGAATCCAGCACGTGCTTTCACCGAAGGACGCGAGCAGGAAACCTGTCAACAGAGTCACAGCTGTGCAGGCTGGCCGTCGGGTTTACATCTCCGAGGGCTGCATCAATTGCCATTCCCAATATGTTCGCCCTCACTCTCCTGACGTCCAGATGTGGGGTCCGGTGGGTGACCTCGAGGCCATTCGGAGAGAAAAGCCCCCGTTGATCGGCAACCGACGCCAGGGGCCAGACCTGAGCGAAGTCGGCAGCCGACGCTCACCGCTGTGGCTGCGTATTCACCTGATGGATCCGAGAGCCGTCAGCTATGAATCGGTGATGCCGAACTATTCCTATCTCTTCAAAAGCGGCCGCGGAGATGCGCTGGTTGCCTATCTGGGCAGTCTCAAGAGCCCGCAAAGCGGGCAGCATTTGCGCGGCGTAATGAATAATTGGCAGCCCTCGGCAGCCTCTATTGCTGGGGCAGATCGCCTCGATGGCAGCAAGCTTTTCAAGGAGCATTGCGCCACCTGTCACGAAGCCGGAGGCGAAGCGCGGACCAGATGGGCGGCGAGCTTTACGCGTCTGCCGCCGAACCTGGCAACCGATCACCTGCTGTACATTCCTACGAATGAAGGCTCTGCTCAACTCCGTGCGCGCATTGCCACGATCATCAAGTTTGGACTGCCTGGAACGAACATGCCCGGGCATGAATACCTGCCGGATGCGCAGATTGAAGCTATTGCAAAATGGGTTGTCGCCATGCGAGGGAAAAGCTAGCCAACCAGCCTGCATTTTCGGCTATATGTAATGAAGGGTACAAAATGACGCAAACTCCGTCTTCTTCTGACCACTTCAGGCGCGGACGATTCTTCAATCCCGGAACGCAGCCGCAGCGCTTCTCCCACTTCATGAAATGGATCATCCGGCGCAAGATCGGCTATTGGCCACCGTACGTAGACTCAGCTCCGGGCCCCCGCCCTGCCGCCAAGGTAGAAGGTGAAGAGTTGGTCGCTACCTTCGTCAACCACTCTACTGTGCTCCTTCAGACCAAGGGAATTAACTTTCTCACGGATCCGGTCTGGTCGAAACGGGTAAGCCCAGTTTCTTTTCTTGGCCCGAGGCGGCATCGCCACCCGGGCATCGTCTTTGAAGACCTTCCTGAGATTCACTGCATACTCATCAGCCATAATCATTACGACCATCTTGATCTACCTACGCTGAAAAAGCTCGCGGCAAGAAACCAGCCTGTAGTCTTTTGCCCTCTCGGCACCAGCAAGCTACTCAGGCAGGCAGGTTTGCGCCACATTCATGAGCTTGACTGGTGGGGCCATCAACCGTGGGAAGGTCTACGCATTCACTGTGTACCCGCTCAGCATTTTTCTGCTCGCACTCCCTTTGATCGAAACAAGGCGCTATGGTGCGGGTGGGTGGTTGAGGATGCAACAGGAAATATCTACTTTGCGGGCGACACTGGTTTCGGGGATCATTTCAGCGCGATCAAAGAGCGATTTGAACCGATGAGGCTTGCGCTGCTTCCCATCGGGGCCTACAAGCCGGAATGGTTCATGGGTCCTATCCACATGACTCCGGAGGAAGCAGTTGCGGCCCATGAAGTCCTGGGCGCATCTACGGCAGTTGCAATCCACTTCGGCACATTTCCTCTGGCGGACGATGGACTGAATGAGCCCTCGGAGCGACTGGACGCCGCTCTCAATCGCAGCATTCCCTCCCGCCCTATTCTGGTCCTGCAGGAGGGGGAAGGGCGCTCCATTCCTGCCCATACAACTCCTACAAGCCTTGGTGAAAAAGAGCTACTGCCAGCAGCAGCAAAACCACTGCAACGTTAACCATAACCCCGTTCATGTCGAACTCAATCGTTCGCCCCTTTCTATAAATGCGGAGCGGAGCGATTCCATTTTCGTCGTGCAGAGTGCCGCCGTACAATCTTCGGAGAGTACGTGCGACTAGAAAAGCGATCATGGGCAGACTCGTGATGACCGTTGCCAGATAGAAGCGCTGGCTCATAAACGCGCCGGTCCACCAGAGAAGCATCAGGGCCAGAACTGCGCCGAGTGCGTGATTGAACACCTGCCACACGACGTGAAACCGCGCATGCCCGGGCCAGCGTGGATTGGTAGCATGCGTTCGGTTCAGGTCAATCAACAGTGACGCAAGACCCTGCGTTCCCGCAAGCCCCGTCAGCATTACTCTTGAAAGCAGGTGTAGCGGCATGAATCTGTCCTTTCTCTTGAACCAATCTACACACGACCGGCGAGTGCCTCACGGACGTTCCGGCCACGAATGCCTCGGGTAACGGCGCATCAACTCTCGCCGCACCTGCGGATAGAGCCGCTCCCAGAACCCTGCCAGATCTGTTGTTGTCTGTACCGGCCGCTGATTGGGAGCGAGCAGGTGGACCACAACAGGTGTTCGATCAGGTCCAATCCGTGGTGTATCCCGCATGCCGAAAAAGTCCTGTAGACGAGAGGCTATCCACGGCGGCTTGCCGCCCTCGTAGTGGACCTTCGTCTGGCGGCCATTCTGCAGGCGGATGCGTACAGGGGCAATTTCATTGAGCCTTCGCGCTCCCTCACGCTGTTCAAGCATGGGCAGAAAGCTGCTTGCGGCATTTCTTAGCTCAGCGAAGCTGCGCAGCCCTGAGCACAACTCGCGGAGTGCCTGGTCGAGATCCGGCGGCTCCGATCCCGCAAAGGCAACGCGCGCCATGAATTCCTGCAGCTCTGCTGCATCCACAAAACGTTCGATGCCAGCTTCGAGCGCCTTCTGTGCCAGCAGTTCAGCTGCCGCATCGGCATCGGGCGCCGCCCCTCGCGTCTCCTGAATCACCAGTTCGTCGTAGCGCAGCGCACTCACCGCTTCTACCCGTTCGGAGGTGCGATTCCAGAGAACGCCGGACTGCTCATGCACATGCTCGGGAAAAAGCTCGATGAGCCACTCCGGCTCAATGCGCGCGGTCATGCGAATGAGCGGCAACGGCTTATCCTTGCGGTCCTCGGCATCGACCGCGATCATGAATTCATACCTCGGAGGCTCACCCGCAATCTCCGCCGACGCGCCTGTGGACAGCAGCACCTGGCTTCCTGAACGGCGACGAGCGACGCGATCCGGAAAGCCTGCAAGCAACGACATGAGCAGTGCGTCATCGTCATGGCGCGCCTGCCGCGGCGGCCGCGCAATTCTGCGAAGTTGCTCAAGATGCTGCCGCGTGCGCGGCTCCGGAGGAAGCTCCATTGCGGCGAGGATGTCGTTCTTTCCCGCATTGGCGCCCGACCCCAGCAGCGCCGCTGCGATACAACCCTGCTCTCCTACGCCGCGCGCGGCGGACTCGACAAGGATGCGCGACACCCGCGGCGGTAACGGGTATCGAGCCAGTCGCTGCGCCATCGCTCCTGTGGCGCCAAGCCGGTCGAGCAATGACTCAGCTCTTTTGACCGCAACCGCAGGCGGGGCATCGAGCCAGTCGATGCATTCTGCATCCTCGACCCTCATAGCTCGCAATGCGAGGTAAAGCTGGGAGAGGTCACTGCGCATGATCTGCGGTGTGTCGTGGTCCGGACGATGCAGGTAGTCCTCGGCCGGATAGAGACGCAGGACGCGACCGGGACCAGTACGACCTGCGCGCCCCGCTCTCTGCGTCGCAGATGCCTTGCTCACCCGCCCGACGTGGAGGGTAGGCAAGCCGGTCCACGGAGAGTAGCTTGCGATGCGTGCGAGACCGCTGTCGATGACTGCCGTTACCCCCTCCACAGTTACAGAACTCTCCGCAACATTAGTGGCCAGGATCAATTTCCTCTGAGAGGCGGGCGCGACGGCGCGATCCTGCTCGATAGCCGGCAAATCGCCGTGCAGCGGCAGCATGAGCAAACCAGACCGACGCGCAGTCGGCTCGCACTCCCGCATGGCGCGACGAATCTCGGCAGCTCCGGGTAGAAAGACCAGAATGTCCCCTGCATGTTTCTCGTCGAGGAGCGACTCCACTGCTTCCCGCACCTGTGCTTCGAGAGTCTTCGACGAGTAAGGGAGATGCTTGATGAATAGCTCGAATAATCTCCCCTCAGACCGCACAACCGGGCAGTCGTCCAAGTATCTCGCTACGGGAGCGGCATCCAGCGTGGCCGACATGACCACGATGAGCAGGTCGGAGCGCTGGCGTTGCAGGCGCTTCAAAAGCGCGAGCGCAAGATCGCTGTCAAGGTGACGCTCATGGAACTCATCAAGCACCACAGCAGAGACGCCCTTCAGCAACGGATCGGAGAGCAGGCGTCGCGTCAACACGCCTTCGGTGACAAATTTCAACCGGGTGCGGGGTCCGGCAACTTCTTCAAAACGAACCTGGTAGCCGACTGTCTCTCCAACCTCTTCACCGCATTCCCAAGCCACTCGCCGCGCGGCAAGGCGCGCCGCGATCCTTCGCGGCTCCAGGACGACCACTTCCCCACTGACGATCTCCATGAGAGCGGGTGGCACGCGAGTCGTTTTGCCCGCGCCAGGTGCGGCTTCAATCACAAGAGCAGGACTACGTCTTAACGAAGCGATAATCTCCGGAAGAATTGTGTCTACAGGAAGCGAGGGTTTGCGGGTCACTGAGTTTCATCGAAACATGGTATTTTGACTCGCGTCAATGGCGCGCCGACCCGGCGATACGAGCTGTTGACCTTACCGCTATGCGGGAGTTGCAGAGGATCGTTCGGCATCGCCACCCATCACCCGTATTATAGGTTCGTGAAGCCAGATATGAGATTTAAGTTCCTCTGCCAGCTCCTCTTCCTCGCCCTCACAATGCAGATTGCGCGCGCGCAGGGCACAGTACCTACGTTCGAGCACTCCGTGGGTCACAGGTCCTACACTCTCGTAGGCAGCGATCCTGCGAAGGGAGCCACGACCACTATCCCCACTGTGCTCGTTCCCATCACGCTTTCTTTCGATGCGAAGAAGCTGGACGGCAAACCATACCAGATGGGTGCTGGTCCAGATGTAGAGAGCGTGCTGCGCTCGCCCGTCTTCTCCAGGTTCGCCTTCACCTCCGGCGGCACAACCCAGTATGCCGACGCGATGCTGCGCACTACCTTTCCCGCCGCCAGCGAATGGCACACGTTGCTTGCCAAACCGGAGGTAAAGCCCGTCACTATCACCATTCCCGTCGGCTATGGTTATGTTCTTACTTCGAGAAAAGATGGCAGCTCTTTCGCCGTCGTTGATGTGAATTATCTGCAGAAAGCTCTCTTCCAGCAGGTACCGAAGCAGGACGGCAAGCTTATCATCGCGATGACCCACAACACCACCTATTACGCGGTCAACGATGCAACGGTCTGCTGCTCATGGGGAGCACATGGTGTCGATTCCTCTACAGGTAACTCATTTGTGCTCGCTTCCTATCTCAAGCATGCACCCGGGATTGTTGAGGATCGCGACGTGCAGCCGCTCACGCAACAACTCGCGGAGTTCATCAACGACCCGCTCCACGATCCCCTTCTGGATCCGGCGCTGCAGAATCGGGGCGTTCACTTTCCAGGGAATGCCTTCCCACGCTGGATGCGTCCTGCCACGATGCGTCCGGGAGACCAAGGGCGCTGCGGAGGTACGGGCGTAGCCTCTACATACTTCCAGCTCGAACCTACGGATACTAATCGCAAGAACAACTTCCCTGCATCGAAAGCCTACCTCGTACAGTCAGACGACGCGACTTATCATCTGCAGAACGTCGCCCTGCTGCCCTGGTACACGGGCAACGGCGATGGGCTCGGAAGCACTTACAGCTTTCCAGACGCAAAGGCGCTGAACGAACCAGCCAGGCCCTGCTCCGCACGCGGCCGACAGACAGACGCCTCTGCGGGCATGCCCACAGCCGCAGCGCTCCCTTTAACCGGTGCGCCTAATGGCCACAAGCTGATTGGCTACTGGACCGGCCACGGAGCCGCCGGCGCGCCTTTTCCGCTCCATGAAATTTCACCGCAATGGGATGTCATCATTGTCGCCTTCGCCTCGCCAGTCAAGAACGCGCCGGAAGGCACTTTGCGCTTCCAGCTACCCGCTGGACTGGACGCTGCACAGTTCAAAGCCGATATTGCGCTGCTGAGGAAACAGGGAAAGAAGGTCATGATCTCACTCGGCGGCGGTGGGGAATATTTCACCCTCGCGCATGCGAGCAGCATCCCGAACTTCACCTCTTCAGTCTCGAGCATTGTGAGCGAGTATGGCTTTGACGGGATCGATATCGACTTTGAAAGCCCATCTCTCACCATCGCCGCCGGTGACACGGACTTCACGCATCCGACCACACCGTCCATCGTCAATCTGATAGCAGGGCTGCGACAGTTGCACGATCATTTTGGGCCAGGTTTCATGATCAGCCTGGTTCCGGAAGGAACGCAGATTCCTTCCGGATACCCAAGCTACGGCGGTCAGTTCGGATCGTACCTGCCGATAACATACGCAATTCGTGACATTCTTTCCTTCATTGATGTGCAGGACTACAACACACCACCACTTGAAGGTCTTGATGGAGAGATTTATCAGGCTGGCTCCGTTGACTACCATGCAGCGATGACGGAGCTTGTACTCCATGGCTTCAATGTTGGCGGCGATCCCAAGCAGTTCTTCCCGCCGGTGCCTGCTGACAAGGTCGCGGTCGGCTTCTTAACCGGAGACGCAACACCTGCAGTCGTCAGCCACGCAATGGATTACATCATCACCGGCAAGGCTCCTGCAGGCGCCAGTTACAAACTGCTCAAGCCGGGCGGCTACCCCGGGATGATAGGAGCCATGTTCTGGACAATCGATGACGACCGGCTTGCTAACTACAAGTTCTCCAACGTGATTGGGCCGCAACTTCATAGCTATCCGACAAACAGGTAGCATAGCGATCAAGCACTTATCGGAATAGTTCCGATAAGTGCTTTCTTGAAGAAATGAAATTATCTCGCATGCGAAGAACAGTTATATCGATGAAGCGGCTCATAACGGCTCTGGCAGTGTTCATAATTGCAGTGTCGTCGGGTATGTGTTTCAGCCAGCAGCCGAAAGCTATCTCCCTCAGCGGTGATTACTGGGGCACCCACGACCCGTCCATGATCAAGGCTGGAGACACCTGGTATGTCTTCGCAACAGGACGAGCCAAAGATGGCGGCCAGTTCCAGGTGCGCTGCTCGAAGGACCTGCATGCCTGGACGCTCTGCGGGCACGTCTTCGAGCAGATTCCGCAATGGATCAGGCAAATCAGCCCCGACACCAAAGACCTGTGGGCACCGGACATATCTCACGAGCACGGGGAATATCGTCTCTACTACGCCTACTCTGTCTTTGGAAAGAATACTTCCGGAATTGCGCTAGCCACGAACAAGACGCTCGATGCACACAGTCCAGACTACAAATGGATAGACCACGGTCTCGTTCTGAAGTCGACGCTGGAGGATGACTACAACGCCATCGATCCAAACTTCATTAAGGACGCGACGGGCCACGAATGGCTGACGTTCGGCAGCTTCTGGAGCGGCATCAAGATGCGGAGACTTGATGCCGCGGGGATGCCCTCAAAACAAGACACTACCCTCTACTCACTCGCCAGGAGGGCCAAGCCCGCCGATGCAGCGCCTGCCCCACCGAATCTACCGCCAGATTGGGAGGCTGTTGAGGCGCCGTTCATCACGCGTCACGGCAAGTACTACTACCTCTTCGTCTCCTGGGATCTCTGCTGCCGCGGAACCAGGAGCACCTATCGCACCATGGTTGGAAGAGCATCGCGAATCACGGGCCCCTACCTCGATAAGAGCGGGAAGCCGATGACGGAAGGTGGTGGATCAGCCTTGCTGACTGCCAATGCAAAATGGCTCGGCCCCGGCGGCGAGTCGATTGCCAATAACCCTCACGGCGGCGACCTGATCGTGTTTCATGCCTATGACGCGCACACTGGGAAGCCTGCCATGCAGATTTCCACCATCTCATGGAAGAACGGATGGCCGGAGGTTGCGCTGGGGCAATGATCACTCTGCCCCGGCGCAGGCTGCGTGCGCCCAGGCTAAAATCCGGGCGGGCGTTGTGAGTCTACAGCGAAGGAGCGTTCCATAGCGAGGCCCGCACGCCCAAGCGTACCCTCGTCAAAGAGTCTTCCAATCAGCGTGACCCCATGCGGAACACGCCGTGGAGGATTGAATTTCGGCAACGGATGGTGCGGGTCGGGAGCCCAGTCACTGCGAGCTTCAGATACTTCAACAAAGCCTGCTCTGAGAGTCAGAGATGGGTGGCCGGTGAAGTTAGTGATCGTGAGCATTTCGTCTCGAAGTGACGGCACCAGCAGCAGATCGACCTGTGAAAGCACCCGCGCCATCTCTACCGCAACTTTCCGCCGAAACCGGTCTGCCTGCACGAAGTCAACTGCCGAAAGGAACCTGGCCTGCCTGAAGATATTGGGCCACGCATCCGGCACCTGCATCTTCAACTCGTCCACACCACCGCTGAGCGTGAGCTCCTCAAAGGCCGCCGCCGCCTCTGAAAAAAGAATCATGTTCAAAGCATCATAGGGCCAATCAGGAATGGAGACCTCAACAGGAACCATACCGATCTTCTTTACAGCTTCGAGTGCAGCGCGATCCACGTCTGTCGCTTCGCGCATCCATGCTGGAAAATAGCCAACGCGAAGCCCTTCCACTGGCGTCTTTGCGTCATAGTCGAGCTTGCTGGGAATGCTGTCTACATCTCCGGTATCAGGCCCCGAGATTGCATTCAAAACCAGCATCGTATCCTCCACCCCGCGCGTCATCGGCCCCAGCTTGTCGAGTGACCAGCAGAGTGTCATTGCGCCCGTTCGCGCAACGCGGCCGTAGGTGGGACGCAGACCGGCAACACCGCAGCGCATGCTCGGGCTTACGATGCTGCCCCCGGTTTCACTGCCAATCGCAAAGCCTACCAGCCCTGCAGCCGTGGCCGCTCCTGGTCCGGCGCTTGAGCCGGAGGAACCCTCCTCGAGCAGCCAGGGGTTCATCGTCTGCCCGCCAAACCACACGTCGTTCAGCGCCAGAGCGCCCATACTGAGCTTGGCAACCAGCACGGCGCCTGCGTCGTGCAGTCGTTGCACTACCACCGCGTTCGCAGATGGAATGCGATTTCTGAAGGGCTCCGCTCCGTAGGTCGTAGCGATACCGGCAGTATCGAGCAGGTCCTTGGCTCCCCAGGGGATTCCATGCAGTGGGCCGCGGTATTTTCCCGCTGCAATCTCGGCATCCGCCTGCTTCGCCTGGGCGAGCGCCAGATCACGTGTGAGCGTGATGACACACCGCAGTTTGGAGTTGTAGCGCCCCAACCGATCAAGGTAGATGCGGGTAAGCCTGTCCGAAGTGAGCTGCCGCTTCTCGATCCACTGCGAGAGCTGCGTTACCGGTGCAAAGGCAATGTCCTCGTCCTTCGCAGGTAACGGCACTGCAGCAAGAGCGCTACGCATGAAGCGTTGCTGCAGGTCGATCTCTTTCTGGCCCGGCAACCGCGGATCCCACCGGGAAGCAGGGGCGAGCGTTTCCTCCAACGCCACTTTTCTGGGCCCTGTCCGTCGCTCATAGAGCGGGGCCATCGCCACACGCCAGCTGCCAGCAGCCTCTGCCCGCTCGGCTTCAGTCAGCTCCACTCGCACCAGCTTCTCCGCCTCTGCAAACGTAGCGGCGGAAACCTCAGGCCCTGCAGCAGGAGAGGTGGCAAATGCTGAAGGTGCACCAGGAGGGGCAGTAGCTGAGGTGGCAGGCAATGCGTTGTCTGTCTTTGCAGTGTCCTTGTGGCAGCCTGTCATGGCGGCCAGGACGCCAAGGGATGTGTTGGTTAGAAACTTCCTGCGCGAATTCTCCATGTACCCTCTATTGGATCGTGATGTTTTGCTGGCTGCAGCTGTGTGTACCTTCAGTGCGCCTGTTTACATAACGGGACCGAAGCCGTCCGGGGGTTTGTGGTGCCCCGTCGCCTGCTCATATGCGTACGCGAACTTGATGAGCATAGGCTCACTGAACTGCTTTCCTAGAAAGGTGAGCCCTGCCGGCAGCGTGCCGTGAGTGAAACCCATAGGCACGGTGATAGCCGGGAAGCCGGTCTGCGGCGAAAGAACCTGGCTGTTATCTCCTGCCGGGCTCTTCATGTCCCCGACCTTTCGCGGTGGATTACTCCATGTCGGATACACGATCGCATCAATATGCTGCTCCTGCATGGCTTTGAGCAGCGCATCGCGAAATGCGATCTTTGGCGGATCATGATAGACGTCGGGACACGGGGCGCGCCGATCATCCGCGCTTTTCGGAGGCTTCACTGCTCCTTCAATCTCGTCCTGAATATAGGGCAAGTAGAGGCCCGAGGCTACGATTTCAGCGAGCGTGTGATAGGTGGCATTCCGTCCATGCTGCGCAAGATAGGTATTAAGATCCGACTGGAAATCACCGCACCACAAACCTTTCGTCAACTTGTCATAGTCCGGAAGACTGAACGGATCTACGATTTCAGCGCCTTGCGCTTTCAAATCGGCAATAGCTTTTTCTGTGAGCGCTTTTATTTCAGGATCGGCAGTAGGTGTATCGATGTATCGCCTGAAAACCGCAATCCGCGCCCCCTTGAGGCCATTCTTATCCAGAAACTTCGTGTAGTCCTTCTGTGCCTTTCCTTCAGAGAGCGCCGTAATAGGATCCTGCGGATCGTATCCGGCAACCACGCTCAACACCGCTGCAGCATCGGCAACTGTTCTCGCCATCGGGCCGCCGACATCGTTTCCACTGAAGAGCGGGATGATGCCTGCTCTGCTCGTGAGCCCGATCGTGGGGCGAATACCCACCAGATCGTTATGCGACGAAGGGCCGCGTATGGAGTTTCCTGTGTCGGTTCCCAAGCCCACTTCACCCAGGCTGGCGGCAACTGCAGCTGCGGTACCTCCGCTGGAACCTGCAGGTACACGATCGAGCGCATACGCATTGCGAGTGATCCCGGCAATGGAACTCTCTGTGACATAAGGGCTGAAGGCCCACTCGGCCATGTTGGACTTGGCTAGGATAATCGCGCCTGCATCGCGTAGCCGTTTGACCATGAAGGCGTCATCGTCAGGGAGGAAGCCCTTCATCGCCAGGGATCCTCCGGTAGTCTGCAGCCCTTTTGTATCGTAGTTATCCTTCACAATCACGACGATGCCCTGCAGTGGACGCAGTGTGTGCGTATGTCGGTACTCAGAGTCAAGCTTGTCCGCGTCGGCCAAAGCTTCAGGGTTCAATGTCACGATTGAGTTCAACTTCGTTGACTGATCATAGGCCTTGATACGTGCGAGATAGGCCTCGACAAGCTCATGGCAGGTGACCTGGCGCGCGCGAATCGCTGCCTGCGTCGAAGCGATGGTCGCCTCTCGCACATCGAAGGTGGCGCGCTGCTTTCCGCATGACAGCAGCCCAATCCCGGAAAGGGCTAAAAGGAAAAACCCAGAAATACCAATAGCAGAACGCTTCTTCATCAATCTTCTTTCCATCGCAATGCGCTTCAAATCACTGGCCGCCGTTGATAAATTGCCCGATCTTCTCGTTCAGAAACTTTTCATCCGCCGGGTTGCTCCCCGCGCCTGCCGTATGCCCCCACAGCGAAGGGATGGGCACCAATGATACCTGCGGAATAAATTGAGCCTCATATTTTGCATCCTCAAGGGGGAAGTACAAGTCCGTTGCCGATGGCATATAGAGCACAGGTACTTTGATCGACCGCAGTGCGCGCTCCACGTTACCGCCAAAACCAGGTGTTGCACCTACGTCGTTCTGTTCCCATGTACGCATCTGCAAAATCAGATCATTCGCATCGGCGCCGGGAATAAAGTCTGTGCGGAAGTGTGTCAGTACCTGCTCAAAAGTGGTGCCCGGCGGTTCATAGGTCTTCCATAGCTCGCGCCGCCACCACTCCTGCGAGAAGAGCCATCCTGTCCACACGACAGAAAAAGCCTCGATTCCTCTCTTCGGCTCCTGAGTGTAGTCCCCGTCTTTGAAAGCAGCATCCGCTGTCAGTGCCGCGATTTGTCCCTCCAGCCTAACGACGCCGTGCGGATAGGTTTTGGCCGTGCCCGATGTGGCCACGATGCGATCGGCAAAATCCGGGTAGCTCACAGCCCACTGGAATGCCTGTTGCGATCCCATCGAAAAGCCAATCACTGCTCTCAGATGGGTAATCTTCAAGTCGTCGACAAGAAGCTGATGGACAGCCTGCACATTATCCCGAATCGTCATGATCGGAAACCGCGGCCCGTGGAATGGTTCTGGCGTATTGCTCGGCGAAGATGACCTTCCATTGCCGAACAGTTCAGTTGTAATCAGAAAATACCGGGATGGATCAAGGGCATGACCGGGTCCTATCAGCCACTCATAGCCGTGCAGGTTGGCCATGTAGTGCGAGGGAAGGAGAATTGCATTATCGCGCGCCGCGTTCAGATGGCCGTACGTGCCAAACACAATACGCGCCTCCGGAAGCACGGCTCCGTGTTCCGTATGGAAGTCTTTAATCACAAACAAGTGCCGTTCAGGTTTCATAGCATCAGGCTTTGTGGCCTGCTGCGCGCGCAGCCCCAAACCCCAAAAGGCAAAACTAACCAAAAGAATTGAAGACATCCACTTCTTGTATCTGGCGGCCATGCTTGAAGGTTCCTCCCTGCTTTCAATCTGCGCTTTGGAATTTTTAAGGAGCGGCAAGGAAGCTGTTCACAACCTTTACGTACTTGTCCGGCTCTTCGTAAGAAGGCAGATGGCCGCTCATTGAGAAGATGACCAGCTGCGCTCCTGGAATTGCCTTGTACATCCTCCACGCAGTCAACGGCGCGACATTCATGTCATAGCGTCCTGTGATCACAAGCGTTGGGAGATTGAATTTTGGAAGGTCAGATGTGAGGTCTATGTCGGCTGTGGCCTTCGAGACAGCTGCACCGATTTTTGGCGTGTATCCCAGATCGCCTATGCCCGCCAGATAGGCGTGCAGACGATCTTCGCTGTAAAAGATCATACGGAAGTGGTTGAGCAATTGCGCCTGGGCTGCCGCGTCAGTATCCCCGAGCTTCTTCTGAATCGCTGCGTCCTGCTCTTCGATATCTGGAAACACATCGGGCAACAGGTGCACGATCTCCTTCCATGCCGGAGGCGCGGAGTCGCTCAGCACCAGCCTGCGAACATGTTCAGGGTGAGCGACTACGTAGGCCATGGAGAGCAGTCCTCCGTATGAGTCGCCGACCAGGTCGACCTTATCGAATCCGAGGTGCGATCTCACCGCATCAAGGTCCGCTACCTGCGCGTCCATTCCCTGCGATGCGTCGGACTTCATGTGCTGCGACTTCCCTGTTCCCCGCTGATCGTAGAAAACAATCTGTCGAGTCCGAGAGAGCCTCGTCCAGACATCGTTCTGCAGCATGTATTTGTGCGACAGGCCAGGACCGCCATTGACAGCTATCACCGGAGTTGCCGAACCGGCAGCACCATACACCTCATAGGCAAGATCTACGTCGGGAGTGTGCACGGTGCCCGTTACGGGAGCGGTCGGCTGCGCGATAGCTGCCCAGGAGAACAACAGCAGGAAGGCAAATCGGATCATGGAGAGTGCCTCGATCGGGTTAATGCTGCGATTCTTGAAGAAGCTCAGCCAGATAAGCGGACCAGATCGCAGGCAGTGTATGCGTCCCGTGACCCCGCGTCTGATCCGTAATTGGCAGCAGTACATACCTGCCCTTGGGCACCCGCTTGATCATCTTCGGCATAATGTCCAGCTCGGGCGGATTGATGAAATCATCCGCGGAGTTGATCGCCATAACTGGAACGGTAATCTTTTCAAGATTGGCTGACGGATCATAATTGCGCGACGAGTTGAATTGATACAGAAAATCATTGGCGTCGAGTCGTGGAAAGTACGCTGCCACTGTCGATTCAAGGTAAGCATCCGCCGCTTCCCGGGTTGGATAGGTCTTCTGCAGATAGACGGGCGCTGACCCCATGATGAGCAGCATGTCGATGGAGGTCTTCAGGCCCAGGGGCTGGGTCTTGTATTCACCATGCATGTATCCGGGATCGTCGGTGATCGCATCCATGGCCATCTTGCGAGTCATGCGATTTCGTCCGGCGATCTGTATCGGCAGACACGCAAGAGGCATAAGCGCATCGGAAAAACCAGGATAATCCTCGCCCCACATCCACGTATGCATGCAGCCCATCGAAGTCCCAGTCACCAGCCGCAGATGGTTGACGTCGAGCCCCTTGGTTACGAGGAGATACTCGCCCAGAACCATATCGTCATAGGTGTACTTGGGAAAGCGTGCATGCATCCCGTCGCTCGGCTTCGAGGACTTGCCATGCCCAATGTCATCCGGCAGGATGATGTAATACTTCGCGGCGTCCAGCAGTCCACCCGGCTTGAATAAGACTCCAGCAAATTTCGGCACTAGGAACTGGGTTCCGGCGCCACCCGTCCCGTGCATGATCAGCACGGCGTTATCTACCTTGCCGCTGCTGTCCCTATGCGGCTTTCCCAGCACGTAGTAGTGGAGGCGAAGCTCCGGCATGACCGAACCATCTTCGAAGTGGAAGTCCTTCGCGATGTAATCACCCTCTCGGGGCGCAGGCCAGTTGGGGATGGTGGGTGACTGCGCCAGACTCAGACAGCATCCCCCCAGGGCCACTGCCAGCGCGCCCATGATGCGGATACTTCGTGCAATACGCGAGAGAATCGTCCCGAAGGTCGTTCGCCGGACCAGCCTGGGGCCTGCGCTTTGAGCTATCATCCCCAAACCCTAACCCAGCCTGTCTCTTCCGTAAAGAAAATCTTTACAGGCGTAGAAGAAGCAGCGCAGCCCACGCCACCAACCTGTTCCCAGCGGCTATCGCGACGATTTGCTCGTTTGGCCGTCCGGACAGAGCACGCTGGAGAATGCTTCCTTTCGATGCTGTAACCAGAGTGTGAAAAAATAAGCATAGCCTCAAGCGTCTTTGTCGCAACCCGCGACGGCGTCAGGGCATACCATCAGGAATTAGCAAGGAGCAGAGGTCGACCGCTTGTGTCAGTGATTCCGCAAAGAGTAAGGGGAGGAATATGGTTAAAAGGTATCCTTGGACTCCTCTGTACAGTTGCCGTGACGTGCTCTGCGCAGAAGGCTCCAGCCACCCCGGATCGTCCCTGGGATAGCTCCGGGCAGCACCTTGCAAAGGATATCGCTCGCAATCCCTCCTCAGAGATCGTTACCGATCCCAGCAAAACATATTCGCTGGGCGAGTTGATCGACCTGGCGGAGGAGCATAACCCGCAAACCCGCTTCGCCTGGGCTGCTGCCAAGCGACGCGCCGCGGAAGTAGGAATAGCCCGCAGTGACATGTATCCCACCCTTGAGGGGCTGGTCGTCGCGGAAAGGTCACGAAACGGGGTCTTGATCAACCAGGGCTTCGTTCTTCAGGATCTCGGGCTCTATCAGGCGACGCTCAAGCTCACCTATACGCTGCTCGACTTTGGAGCACGCCAAAGCTCGATCGATACCGCGAAAGCCAATCTGCTCGCGGCCGATTACGCCTTCAACGACACCCATCTGGCCATCATCTATCGAATTACTCAGGCCTACTATCGTCTGGAAAAGGCTCAGGGCCAGCGTGCTGCGGCGGAAGCCAACCTGCAGAATGCCCAGGGAGTGCAACAGGCTGCGGAGGCTAGATTGAAGCTCGGGCTTGCTACTTTGCCCGACGTGTTGGAAGCCCGCAGCGGCAGCGCACAGGCAGAGTACGATCTGCAGACGGCCATCGGCGCGCAGGACGTGGCGTTTGGCGACCTCGCGACCGCTCTCACGGCCAGCCCGGTCGCGCCCTTCAAAGTGCAGAGCCTCGATGATATCGCCGTGCCGGAAAAGGTGGACGACACCGCTGAAGAAGCCATCGAGCGCGCGTTGGCAGGCCGGCCCGACCTGCTGCAGCGCGTCGCGCAGGTGCGCTCTGCCAATGCTGCGGTACGTCACGCGCGTTCGGCGTTCTATCCATCACTCAGCTTCGACGGGTCAGACAGCTTCCTTCGCGCCTGGGGACAGCAGCCGCCGTTTCCTTCGTCCTATGCCGGCGCGCAGGTGTACGATGCACGACTCAACCTGAATTGGACAATCTTTGACGGGGGAAAGCGAGTAAAGGAACTGGCGCGCGCCAAGGCTGAACAAAAAAGCGCACAGGCGGAGCTGAACGAGACTCGCGATCAGATTGCCGACCAGGTCTGGACAGCTTACTCCGATGCGGAGACTGCGTTCCGCCAGCGCGCCGCCGCTACTTCCCTGCTGCAGGCCTCGAACGAATCGTTCAACGCGGCCATTGAATCGTACAAATACGGCGTACGTAATTTGCTGGACGTCCTTTCCGCGCAGAAGACTCTGGCGCAGGCGCGCTCCGCAGATGTGACCGCGCGTGCGCAGGTACTCACCCGCGTAGCCGAGCTTGCCTTCAGAACAGGAGACCTGTTGCGACAGAGTGGACGAAAGCCTGGACCATGAAACAAGTACGAGCAAGAACTAGCAACCCTTATGCGCTCTCACTGCTGGTCATGCCTTTAGCGGCGCTGACCGGATGTGCCCACTCCCCGACTTTCAGCATTCTCGGGTCTTACTTTCCATCCTGGATCATCTGTATTGTGGCGGCCATCCTGCTGACAGTGGTTAGCCGACTGCTCCTGCGCCGCTACAACCTGGAACGCGAGCTCGGGCCGCTCCCGCTCATTTACTCCTGCCTCGCATGCTTTTTTGCATGTACGATCTGGCTGCTTTTTTTCTACTGAGGAATCATCATGGTTGACGAGGATCGTCGAGAACGTCATCTCTCCCGCCGAGGCTGGATCATCAGCGCAGCCATTGTGCTCGCTGCCAGTCTTTCCGCGCTGGCTGTCGTCATCCGCACTACGAGCTTCCCCCGCACTGACGATGCTGAGGTGTTCGCAAACTTCATTGGCATTGCACCGCTGGTGGAGGGGCCGGTTGTCAAGGTCAACGTCCACGACAACGAGTTTGTGAAGCAGGGTGAACTTCTCTATGAGATCGACGACAGGCCTTATCAATACGCACTGGAGCATGCCCAGGCAGAACAGGCGCAGTTGGAAGGAGCCATTCGAGATGAGGCTCTGAAGATTGCCGGCCAGCGAAGCGGCGTCCTGGCCGCGCAGGCGGGCGCCGTCAGCGCCGAGGCAAACGCACGGCGAGCCGCTGCGGCCATCAATGAGGCTAAGGCGGACGTGAGCCATGCCGAAGCCGTCATCAAGCAATCGCAGGCCGAGTACGACTATGCGAACAACAACCTGCAACGCATCAAGCCACTGCTGGCCAAGCAGTTCGTCACGGTAGATCAGGTGGATGAAGCTGAGTCCGGCGTTGCAGCCAAGGCGGAAGCAGTTCGTCAGGCTCAGGCCCGGCTGACTCTGGCCCAGGCGCATCTTGAATCAGCCATCGCTGCGCAGCAGCAGGCGAATGCGAATATTTCGCAAAGCACCGCGCAGGTGCAGCAGTCGACGAACAACATCAGCATTCTCGATCCCCTGGTCGCGCAGCGCGGCGCACGTGAGGCAGCCGTGAAAAAAGCGCAGTATGACCTGGATAACTGCCGTGTCTATGCGCCCTTCGATGCCCGGGTGACGAATCTGACCATCTCAGAAGGCGCTTATGCTCATGTAGGCCAGCAGCTCTTCACGCTCATCGACACCCGCGTCTGGTGGGCCATCGCAAACTTCCGTGAGACGCAACTGCAGCACGTTCGCCCCGGCATGCACGCAACTGTTTATCTCATGCAGAAGCCTGATGTCCCGTTCGACGGCATCGTCGACAGCGTAGGATACGGCGTCTCGCCCGATCCTGAAGTGGTCGGCTCGCTCACGCCGGGACTGCCCACCGCCCAGCGCACGCTCAACTGGGTTCATCTTGCATCACGATATCCGGTGCGCGTTCGCATCCTGCATCCTTCTACAGAGCTGCTTCGGATCGGCGAGACCGCGATCGTAGTGATGAACGGCCCTCATACACAGGACGGCAAATAGGGATGGCGACGCTCTCGCAGAGCGCGCCCGCAATGCGTTCTGAGCAGCCCGGATGGTTCTGGAAGCTGCTCGAGAGCGAGCTCGCTCCTTATCCCGGCCGGGCGGGAGTGGTGACGCGCATGGTCCTCTCGGCGGTCATTGTGGCCGTGCTCATCATGACCTTTCGCATTCCGGCAGCAGCCCTAAGCGCCTATTACACGCTGCTCATTCCCAGGGATAACCCGCAGGCGGCTCTGCGCGCTTCGATCATCACGATAGTCGCATGCGCCCTTGGAACTGCGGAAGTGCTCATGGGCGCGATGCTCTTTCTCGACTCGCCCTTTACTCACTTCCTCTTCGTGATAGGCAGTCTCTTCATCGCCTTCTTTGTCATTCACGTCGTCAGGATCTACAGCGGCGCCAATGCCTTCGGCTTTGTGGTCACCATCGGCATCGCCACCTGGGACCGCCTGCTGACTCCAAACAGAAATGTCGAAGCTACGCTCTTCACCTTCTGGGCAATCGCGATCGGCTGCGCTGTGACGGTTGCCATCGAATATCTCTTTCACAGCATGCGCGGGGGAGACTACGTATTCCAGGGCATCACCGAGCGATTGCGCGTTGTCGCCACGACGCTGCAGTGCCTGGTTGAGGAGCAGCAGGCCGACCGAAGGACTGAGCGAAAACTAGCTCAGTACGCGATGATCGGAACCGGCCAGCTCCGGCAGATGCTGGCGAGCGGCAATTACCCCCGAATCTTCAGCACACAGCTGGGCGCAGTCATCTCTCTCTCCGGACGCCTGATTGACCTCACTGTCGCAGTTAAGGAGTCGCGCTTCCGTCCCGGCGGAGAGGACCTCGAGCGCGTCCGTCGCCTCATCGCGCAGATCGATGCCATGCGGGCCAGGTTTGCGCGACAGGAGACACCCGAACTGCTGGAACTCACGGAGCACGGAGCGCCTTCACCCACCCTCCCACTGCTTCCAGAGCTGGAGCGCGTCATTTCGCTCATCTCCCAGGCCTTCGCCGGCATACAAAACCCGTCGACGCCGCTCCCCGCACCCGGAGCAGGCAGGAACCGCATCTTTGAAGCGGACGCCTTCTCTAACCCTGAACACATGAAGTTCGCTTTGCGCGGTGTTCTGGCTGCGGCCTTCTGCTACATCGCTTACACAGGTGTTGGCTGGCCCGGGCTCAGCGTCGCCCTGCCCACTTGTGTGCTCACTGCTTTTTCTAACGTAGGCACCTCACGTCAGCGGCAGGTACTGCGTATCTCCGGAGCACTGATCGGTGGCTGCATCTTCGGCTTCGGTTCGCAGATATTCCTGCTGCCCCACATGGACTCCGTGGTCCAGTTCGCCGTGCTCTTTGCCGTGGTCACGTGGGCTGCCGCATGGGTTGCGACCTCGAGCCCGCGCCTCTCTTACGCAGGCTTTCAGATTGCCCTCGCCTACGATCTCGTCAACCTGGGCAGCTTCACCGTCAACACATCTCTCGTAGTGGCTCGCGATCGCGTCATCGGAAACCTGCTCGGCCTGATTGCCATGTGGCTTATTTTTGACCAGCTCTGGTCCACCCCCGCCGGGGAAGAAATGATGAAGCTGTTCATAAAGAACATGCGCCTGATCGCTCACTTCCCCAGACGTGCCGCCGGTTACGATCCGGAAGCAAGCCACGCGCTGCGCGATGAGATCAGCAGCAATTTCAATGCAGTGCGCTCCCTCTCCGACGCCGTTCTCTTTGAGTTTGGAGAGAGCCGTACAAGAGATCTCGTCAACAGGCGCCGGGTACGCACCTGGCAGCCAGAGCTGCGGAGCCTGTTTATTCTTAAGGTCGCGCTCAATCAGCAGCGAATGCGCACCCCCAACCTCGCCCTGCCGCCGCAGCTCGAGCATGTCGAGCAGGAGGCAGGAATCATCCTGGAACATCTGGCCAGCTATCTTGAAACGCCCCCGCAAGCGGCTCTGCCGGTCCTTGAAGAAGTGTCGCCAGTCCTGCTCGCAGAGGAAGCAGTCACCCAGGCCGCGCCGCATGCACCGAGCGTGGCTTCCATCTCCCATTCCCTGATGGTTGTCACCCAGTTCTTTTACGAAGATGTGCGAGCCGAGATTGCCCCTCCCGGCCCGGCACTAAGGGCTGACAACGCTACTGCCGGCTAACGCTGGTGCAGCCGCAGCAATACCTGCCAGCCGCTGATACGATGCAAGCCTGTCTGCATGCTCATAGGTGTCCGTAACCGCGATAATCTCGTTGGCGCCGGTATCCTCCACCAGCCGTTCCAGCCTTTGCCTGACCGTCGCATCCGAGCCGATAATCGCCGCTCCCAGCTTGTTCTGAACCGCATCGCGCTCCCAGTCCTGCCAGAGCGAATCCATGGAATCGACGGGGGGCAGCAACTCAACAGGCTGATTACGGATGAGTTGGAGAAATCGCTGCTGCGGCGTGGTAAACAGCCTCCGCGCCGCGGCATCCGTCTCTGCGGCGATGACCTGCACGGCTATCATCAGATACGGTTTCTGAAGCACCGCCCCAGGCCGGAACTGCTCCCTATAGATCTGCGCCGCTGCATACAGATACTCCGGCGCGAAATGCGCGGCGAAGGCAAACGGCAGCCCCAGTTTGCCTGCAAGGTGAGCGCTGAATCCGCTGGAGCCGAGCAGGGTAATCGGCACATGGCTCCCCTGCCCGGGGATTGCTTTCACCACCTGTCCCGGCTTTTCCGGCCCCAGATAACTCTGCAACTCCGCGAGCAGCGCGGGAAAGTCATCGCCACTCTGCCGCGAGTCTCTTCGCAGGGCGCGCATGGTTTGGAAGTCGCCACCAGGCGCACGTCCCAGTCCCAGATCGATGCGACCTGGATACAGTGCCTCCAGCGTGCCAAACTGTTCGGCCACCACCAGCGGGGCGTGGTTCGGCAGCATGACGCCACCGCTGCCTACACGAATCGTCCGAGTGGCCGCGGCAACGTGCCCTATCAACACCGAGGTGGCCGAGCACGCCAGACCTGCAATTGAATGGTGTTCCGCGAGCCAGAAGCGGCGGTATCCCCACTGCTCCACATGCTGAGCCAGATCGACAGAGCGGGCGATCGCGCTGCCGGCCGTTTCGCCCGTCCGCATCCCCACCAGGTCGAGCACCGAAAGGGCTAATTCCTTATCCATACAGAATTAGATGAACCATTCCGCAAAGAGGTGCGAAACCCGCTTCTCACGGAAGCGATCTGGCGCAGCCTGTGATAATGGTTATGCCCGAGGTGGCATGGATGCCCAAGAGATTGCCAATCCTGTTCGCAGCGCTTTGCCTTCCCTTTCTTCATGCAACCGCAGTGCGCGCCTCTGCCACTGCTCCCCCAGCTGGCATCGCGCTCGCAACATGCCGTGACATCTCCCGAAGCGGAACCTACTATCTGACGAAGGACGTGACCTGCACTACTCCGGAAGGCTTTGCGCTGAACGCAGATAAGATCACGCTGAATCTGAACGGGCACACCATCCGCTATGGATCGGCAAAGTCAAGCGGGGCCATCACCCTCTGCGATCAGTGGTTTCGTGGCGGTCCGGGCTGCACAGGAGGCGGACGACACGCCGCCGCCGTCATCTATGGCGGAAAGATCATTCAGGCGGCCAACGCCGCGCCCTTTTCATCGGCGATCTGGATTGGCCAGGCCAGCGGTATACGCGGGGGAGCCATTCACGATCTGGAGATCACCATCGCCTCTGCCGGCTCCACGGCTATCCAGGGCACTTATGCAGGCGGCGGGTGGTCGATTTACGGGAATACGATCAATGATCGCGTAACGAATATCCAGCATGCAGACCAGAAGGCCCTCTCGGCGCGTTCCCAACTGCAGGGCTATGCTATTCGGCTCGCTGACAACCCTCTGACCGGTAAGGCTGTTCCCAATCAGATCTACAACAACAAGATCAATGGCTCCCCGCAAGGCGGCATCGTTGACTCCAATCCCAACTCCGTCATTCACGACAACGTCATTCATCTCACCAGCAGCTACTCCAATGACTACGGCGTCATCATCATGGCTGCCGGGCAGAATGTCTACAACAACCACGTAGATGGCCGGGGCCGCGGATTCGACATCGAGAACTCAAATGACACGTTGCAGAACAACACCGTCACCGTCCATGAGGAAGCGAACAACTCGGAATATCGCGGCTGTGAACTGGACGGCGCAGACGGCATACGCGTAAAGCAGTACGTCACGAATGCGGATAATCCTCAGCCCAGCAGCGGCAAGCCCATCACGGGACTTATTATCTCCGGCAATATCATCACGGTTGACTCGACCCACTGCCAGGCGCGCGCCCTGAGCTTCACTAACATGACCCGAGGCGTAACCGGCGCCATCACCGGCAACACCTTCACCGCGACAGGCCCTGCTGTACAAGTTGCAGCAGGCTCCAACTACAACGCAGCTCTGGCGTTTGGCGGATACCAGAATCCACACATCGTCTTCACCAAAAACAACTTCGCCTCCACCAATGTGCTGGTGGAGATACGGGATGACGGGGATATGTGGCCCTCCATTGATGGTGTCATCCAGGCCGGCCAGACGTGGACTCCCGCACCTGTCACCGTCTTCGATGGCGAACTGAGCCGCGGAAAGAATACTCCGCCGGAACGCCTGACCATCATGGACACGCTCCCCGCCAGCAGTATCAAGTGCGGCGACTATTCTGCAGCAACGATAACCGTCGGGTCTCACGTGAAGACCTGTGGAAGATAGGCCGGCAGACCGCTAGTGGCTAATGCTCGCCTTTGCCCGCGCGCACCATCTCTACCAGAGCTTTACGCGTTTCCTGCGCCGTAGTCACTTCGCCGGGAAAGTTGATACGGATACCCTTCATGCCGTCGGCCGTCTTCAGCCGCAGAAAAAATCCCAGCCGGTCGACAGAAGTCATCGTCGCTTCAGTCGCTTCCAGCTTGCCGTGGGTATGCGCCAGCTGAATCATGGCATCGACATGATCGGCATTCATATGGGTGAGAATGCCGGGCGCAGCCTCCGCTAGTGGGTCCGGCGAGGCCTGCTTGTAGTCTTCCGCTGCGACCCATCCCATCACCCCAAATCCGCCCACGTAGTAGAGGTCCACGGGCTGCAGCCGAAAGAACCCAAAGTCGCCAAAGTCCACCCATGACTGACTGTTCGGATGCCGCGCCAGGTAGATCTCCCGTGCAGAAGCGAGTTCGCCTTCAGGAACCGGTTCGACAGCCCCGACCAGCGTCGCCCGGGCAACACCCAGGGGATCGCCATCCGTGGCAGACTGGCCGACAAAGAGGCTGGCGCGCGGGTTGGCCTTCAGATTCTGCGTATGCATCGCCATGTTGCTGATGAGGAAGACAGGACGACCCTCCGCATCCAGCGCATAGGGCATAAGCGATCCGAAGGGAAAGCCTTCATGCCTGCGCGACACTGTCGACAGTGTCCCTTGCGTGGCGAGCGAGAGGAGGGTTCGCGCACGCTCGGCGTGGCTCGGTTCTGGCAGTTGAGGCGTCGCCGGCCCCGTATAGGCATGCTGGCGGGGTGCGGCAGATTCAATCTTCGATGGCATAGGCCCTCTCAGACCCCAGACTATCAACAGAAGCGCTTCGCTGCCGGCCAGAGCCGGTCAATCACCCCTGATGTTTAGGAATCTGAAGCCGAGTTGCTTCTCGTGGCTCGCGCCCATACACTGCTATGCGTACAATTTTTCGGATCAGGATTGCTCTGCAGGTGAAATTTCGGTTTCATAAATCGAGCACAGGAAGCTACAGGAGAACCACGCGCCGCGTACCGGCTCGGCTTCTGGCCCTGCGCTCAACAGCAGCACACTTTGTGCATGACACGCTATCAAGGAGATCCCTTGCGCCATCGTCGTAGCTTCCTCTCTCTCTCTCTGTTGCTGCTCGTCGCCGCTCCCTTCACCTCCTTAAGTCACGCGCAGGACGCGACCATGCCTCCGCCGCCGCCCCATGCCAAGCAGATTCACGTGAAGCATGTGCTGGTGATCGGTCAGACCAAGGGTTTCGAGCACGACTCCGTCTCGGCTGCCATGGCCGCGATCTATCAGATGGGTCACGACACGGGCCTCTGGGATACGGAGATGCGCACGGACACAGAGTTGCTCACCAAGAAAGACCTGGGGAGAAATGCAAAGAATCTAAACTATTTCGACGTCCTGGTCTTCGCCAGCACCACCGGCGAACTGGACATGGATGCAAGCCAGAAACAGGACATGATGTCCTTTATCAAAGAAGATGGCAAGGGCTTTGTCGGCATCCACGCAGCGCTCGATACGAATTACACGTGGCCCGAGTATGGCGAAATGATCGGCGGGTGGTTCGACCAGCACCCGTGGATGACGTTTAACGCCCCGATCATCAACGAGGATCCAAACTTTCCCGCCGTTCGTCACTTTCCCAAGGAATTTGTGAAATATGATGAAATCTACCAGCCGAAAGACTGGTCCCGCTCGAAGGTGAATGTCCTGCTGAGCCTCGATGCGTCAAAGCTCAACTATGAAAATAATCCGCGCATCCACAGGACCGATCATGATTTCCCGGTTGCCTGGTCCAAGATGTACGGCAAGGGCCGCGTCTTTTATTCGACCCTCGGTCATACCGAGGAATCCTGGGAAGACCCGGACATTCGCAAGATGTACTTTGAGGCGATCAAGTGGGCTCTGGGCATGACGGAGGGCAGCACAGCTTCTCATCCGCGGCCGGGCGTAGCGGACGCGGCTCACTAAGCCGAATGCAAAACTGGAGCTTGAAAACGAAGGGAATAATGTTGCGGGCCAGCTATCGATGAGAACACTGGGAATGGGGCTTATAGGCCCGGGATTTGTAGGCGCGCACCACATTGATGCGGTGCGGCGACTGGGTGACGTCGAAGTGGTTGCGATTGCCGGTTCATCGCAGAAATCGGCAGACCAAAAAGCGCACGAATATAAGGTTGATCGTGCTTATGGCAGCTATCAGGCGTTGATTGACGACCCGGATGTGCATGTCATCCATAACACCACTCCGAATCATCTCCACTTTCCGGTTGTCATGGCGGCACTCGCCGCCGGCAAGCATGTCATCTCAGATAAACCGTTGGCGATCAATGCCGAGGATGGGCGCCGGATGGTGGAAGCTGCGAAGGCTGCAAAGGTCGCGAATGTTGTGACCTTCAACTATCGCGGCAATCCTCTCGTCCAGCAGGCACGGCTGATGATTGCAGGGGGAGACACCGGCGATCTCACCTTTGTTCACGGACACTATCTGCAGGACTGGATGACCGATCCGAATGTCTATTCGTGGAGGTCTGACCCTTCAAAGGGCGGCGTCAGTTCCGCGCTAGGGGACATTGGTTCCCACTGGTGCGACCTCGCCGAACATGTCTCCGGGCTGAAGATCGATTCTGTCCTGGCCGACCTGACAACGGTCATTCCTGTGCGCTACTCTTCCGGCGCTTCAGCCGAAGCTTTCTCACGGGGCAACTCGGCTGAACGCATCGCCGTCAACGTAACAGCAGAAGATCTGGGCAGTGTACTTCTTCGCTTTCAGGGCGGAGCCAAGGGGAGCTTCTCTGTCGGCCAGGTGCTGCCCGGTCACAAGAATGATCTGGTGTTGGAACTGAACGGCAGAAGCTCATCCCTCAAGTGGCGACAGGAAGAGCAAAACGAGTTATGGATCGGGCATCAGGACAAGCCGAACTGCGTCATGGCGAAAGATCCCTCACTCGTCACCAGTGGCGCCGCCGGTTATGTTCACCTGCCGGGCGGCCATCAGGAGGGCTGGGCGGACGCATTTTTCAACCTCATCCGCGATGCCTACGGGTGGATCCGCAACGGAGCATCCCCCGAAACAAAGCCTGCGCTTCTGCCAACCTTCGCAGATGGCTATCGCTCTGCCTGCCTGGTTGAGGCAATGCTCAAGAGTCACGCAGCCGGCGGCGTCTGGCAAAAGGTCAGCGGCGGTCTGTCAGCATAGATTCATTCGGTACAAGGGGAACAGGAAACTACAGATGAAGCTTGGAGTATTCACACCGCTGCTCTCGCAGATGCCACTGGAAGAGGTGCTTGCGAAACTAAAGACACTTCAGATCGAAACCGTAGAGTTAGGAACAGGAAACTACCCCGGCGACGCCCACTGCAAGCTTTCGATGCTCGAGGATTCTGACGCTCTCAAAGCGTTTCAGCAGAAGCTGGCGGACCAGGGGACGACGATCAGTGCGCTGAGCTGTCATGGAAATGCCCTGCATCCGGACCCCGAACAGGCCAAGCGAGCGCAGGAAGTAAGCCGCAAGACCATCCTGCTCGCGGAGAAGTTAGGAATTCCGGTGGTGGTTGATTTTTCAGGCTGTCCAGGAGATTCCCCACAGGCAAAGGCTCCCAACTGGGTCACCTGCCCGTGGCCACCGGAGTATCTCAGCGTGCTCGACTGGCAGTGGAACGAAGTCGTTACGCCCTACTGGGTCAGGCATGCACAGTTCGCCGCCGATCATGGCGTCAAAATCGCAATCGAAATGCACCCGGGATTCGTCGCCTACAGCCCGGAGACGATGCTGCGACTGCGATCCATTGCGGGACCGTCGGTTGGTTGCAACTACGACCCCAGCCATATGTTCTGGCAGGGCATCGATCCGATTGCGGCTATCCGGATTCTTGGGGATGCGATCTTCCACGTCCACGCCAAGGACACGCAGATGTATCCGGCAAACCTTTCCCGCACTGGCGTGCTCGATACCAAGCCATATACTGACGAACCAAACCGCGGCTGGATCTTCCGCACCTGCGGCTATGGCCACGGCGCAGAGTGGTGGAAGGAGTTTGTTTCCACGCTGAGAATGTACGGCTATGACAGCGTGCTTTCCATCGAACATGAGGACAGCCTGCTCTCACCCGAGGAGGGTTTGAGGAAGGCTGCGCAGTTTCTGCACGAAGTAGTGATTCGCGAAACTCCTGCGGCGGCATGGTGGGTATAAGTTGGCCGCTTCCAGGAGAGAGGGACAATGAACCGTAGAAATTTTCTTTCCGCCGCTGGCCTCGTGCTGGCAGAGAGATCGCTCCATGCTGCACTTCCCCGGGCTCCGCAGGCGTCTGGCAAGGCTAATCACAGTATCCGCATCGAGCCCTGCACGATCGACATCGGCTCCGGGGTAAAGATTGAAACTCTTGCTTACAACGGTCAGGTGCCAGGTCCCCTGCTTCGTTTGCGCGAGGGCGTTCCCGTGACCATTGACGTCACGAATGCGAGTTCTCACCCGGATATCGTGCACTGGCATGGCCTTGCCATTGACTCCCTCAACGATGGCGCGATGGAGGAGGGCTCTCCAATGATTCCTGTTGGAAAGACCCAGCGTTACAGCTTCACGCCGAAACCCTCAGGAACGCGCTGGTACCACACCCACACGACCGCCTATGACAACCTTGCGATAGGCACCTACACCGGCCAGTTCGGATTTCTGCTGATCGAAGGGAAGGACCAGCCGGCGCCTTACGATCAGGAAGTCAATCTGGCAGTCCATCACTGGGAGCCCTCGTTTGTTCCCATGGTCGAAACGATGCGGGCGGAGTCATCGAACAAGCCCCTGACAACCGGCTCCGACGTGGGTTACAAGTACGCCACGATCAATGCTCACATGCTGGGCTCAGGCGAGCCCATCCGCGTCAAGAAGGGACAACGCGTCCTGATGCGGCTGCTCAATGCCAGCGCCACTGAGAATGTGGTGCTCGCGCTGCCGGGCCACAGCTTTAAGATCATCGCCATGGACGGCAACCCGGTTCCCAATCCGAAATCGGTGGAGGTTCTTTCCCTTGCCGTCGCCGAACGCGTCGATGCGATTGTAGAAATGAACTCGCCCGGCGTCTGGGTGCTCGGCTCCACGCTGGAAAAAGCGCGTCAGATGGGTCTGGGCATTGTCATCGAGTATGCGGGAAGTACAGGCGCGCCCGTGTGGAAAGATCCTCAGCCCGTCGCGTGGGACTATAGCCAGTTTGCCAACGCAGCCGCATCGCCACAACCGGATAAGAGCTTTGTCCTGACCTTTCGTGACTTTGGGCCGAAGCAGGGATCGAAGTTCGATACCTGGACGATCAACAATCAATCCTGGCCTGAGATCGAGCCGCTTATGGTCGAGCAGGGCAAGCGTTATCGGCTGATCTTTAGAAACGGCAGCGGAGATCAGCATCCCATGCACCTGCACCGGCACACATTTGAGGTTGCCGCTATCGGTAACAAGCAGATGAGCGGACTGAAAAAAGATGTAATCAATGTCATGCCGCTGGATACGGTGTCAGTGGACTTTATCGCCGACAATCCAGGCGATACGCTGATGCACTGTCACCAGCAACTTCACATGGATTACGGCTTCATGCAATTGATCAAGTATTCGGAATGACTGGGTTGCTACTGCCTATCACTTGAAAGCGGTTATATCAACGATGAAGAGATTTCAATATGTGGCGCTCCTCACAGCAGCGTTCGGAGTGTTCTCGCTTCAGCTCCAGGAGAAACCTGTTTACGCAGCTTCCGCCCTGCAGACTGAACATGCACCTGGCAGCCAGCCGACCGATAAGCTCGGCGCCGAGGCTTACGCAAACCATTGCGCTATCTGCCATGGAGATCAGCGCCAGGGAAATCTGCCTGCATTTCCTCCGCTGATCGGCATCAAGCGGCAGATGACCGACGAGCAGATCACCACCCTGGTCCACACCGGACGGGGTCGCATGCCTGGCTTCCCCACTCTGCCTGATCCGGAGCTGACGGCAATCCTGCACTTCCTGGGCACTACCCCCGGAGTTGCATCTGCCGCGCAGGCGGCCGGCGGCAGCGCCGCAAAATCGCAGACGTCAGGCCTGGCTCAGGCCGGCGGCGCTCTCTTCCGGCAGAACTGCGCCTTCTGCCACGGTCGCGACGCGATGGGCGGCGAGACGGGGCCCGACTTGACCCGCTCCAAACTGGTCCACGCCGACGTCAATGGTGACAAAATCTCTGAAGTAGTACGTGAGGGAAGGCCGCAGAAAGGCATGCCAGCCTTCAACTTATCAAGCTCCGAGCTGCAGAGCATCGTAGCCTTCATTCACGGGCAGGTGGCAAGCGCCAATAGCATGCAGGGGAAGCGTCGCGGCGTCGATGTTGCCGACCTGCAGACCGGGAACGTAGAAGCCGGCAAGGCATATTTCAATGGGCCCGGTGGATGCGCCAAATGCCACTCAGCCACCGGCGATCTCGCCGGCATCGCCAGCCGCTATCAGGGGCTGCAGTTGGAAGAACGGATGCTCGATCCCCGGGATGTGAAAAGCGGAGTCATCGTCACACTGCCCTCTGGAAAGCAGCTCAAGGGAATAGTGGCGTACCACGATGAGTTCACGCTGGGCATGCGCGACGGAGACGGCGTCTATCACTCATGGCCGGTTAACAGGATAAAGTACACGATCGATTCGCCTGTGGATGCGCACGTCAAACAGTTCAGTCAATACACCGACGCAGACATTCACAATCTAATGGCCTATCTGCAGACATTGCGCTGAGGCGCCGTTTTGTTGTGCAGCCAGCGTACTGAGAAGTCAGGTAAATAGAGGTTTTTGCAGATATGAAGCTTTTGAAAGAAGCACTGGTTCTTGCCGCAGGCGCACTCCTGACATTGGGTGCGTCGCCCCACTCGCTGAGAGCGCAAAATCTCGATTCCGCGGATCTGATAAAGCCGCCCGCCGACAGCTGGCCGCTTTATCACGGCGACTACTCGGGCAAGCGCCACAGTCCCCTCACGCAGATCACCCCACGGAACGTGAGCAACCTGTCCCTGGCGTGGGCGTTCCAGACCGATCAGACAGCGTCCATCAAGGCCTCACCGCTGCTGGTGGATGGCGTCCTTTACTTCACCGTGCCCGACAATATCTGGGCTGTCGATGCACGTTCCGGACACATGCTCTGGCACTTCCATCACCCAACGACGCAGGGCGACCATATCGGTCAGCGCGGCGTTGCAATGTATAAGGGCTGGCTCTACTTCACCTCGCCGGATGGGCATCTGATCTCGCTGAATGCCAAGGACGGCTCGGTGCGGTGGAACAAGATCATTGCGGATGTGAACAAGGGCTACTGGACGACAATGGCGCCGCTCGTGGTCGCCAACCATGTCATCATCGGAGTATCCGGCGACTTTGATAACCTGACTGGCTATCTGCGGGCGCTCGATCCCGACACAGGGGAAACGCAATGGCAGTGGAACAGCACCCCGCCTGCAGGCACACCCAACACGACCACCGGCGGCATGACATGGATGACCGGAACCTATGACCCCAAGCTCAACCTTGTCTACTGGGGTACCGGAAATCCGACGCCAGTTCTGAATGGCTCTACGCGGCCCGGCGACAACCTTTACACCTGCAGCATTGTTGCCATCAACCCGGACAACGGCAAGCTCGCCTGGGGCTTCTCTGTTTCCCCGCACGATACCCACGACTGGGACGCGGTGGAGACGCCCATGCTGGTGGACGGCACCTTCCACGGCCAACCCCGGAAGATGCTGATGCAGGCCTCCCGGAACGGCTACTTCTTCGTTCTTGATCGCACGAATGGCAAGAGCCTGCTGACGGTTCCCTATGGGCCTACAAACTGGACCAAAGGCATCGATAAAGACGGCCACCCTATCCCCAATCCGGACAAGGAGCCCGCGCCCGATGGCCGCCTGATCGCGCCCGATGAAGGCGGTCTCACGAACTATCGCGCACCCAGCTTCGATCCAAAGAACGGCCTTTTTATCGTCGATGCCCACCCCAGCTACAGCATCTACTTCGCCAAGCCTGCCGACGGAAACTACGGCTGGGCCGGTGCGGACTATGGCCTGTGGGGCAAAGGAGTCATTGAAGCGATCGACTACCAGACCGGCAAAATCCGCTGGAGCCACGAGGTAGGACGCGGAGGCTCAGGCGCAGGCGTCCTCACCACAGAGTCTGGGGTCACCTTCACCGGCGACGCTTACGGCAACTTCCTCGCGCTGGATACCAGCGATGGCAAAACCCTGTGGCATGCAGGCACAGGCGCATCCATCCAGAGCTCGCCCATCAGCTATGAACTCGACGGACGGCAATACGTCCTCACCGGAAGCGGTGGAGTCCTGTTCGCCTGGGCGCTTCCTCCAGCGAGCACACATAGCCCGCAGAAAGTTGCCAGAACCCCTTAGCCGGTCGCCACACTCGACCCTCAATCACAATCCACAGGAAAAGCCCGCATGCTGCCGCCAGCATGCGGGCTTTTTCCGTTTCCGGCGCATTTACTTCTGGGAGATTTCTTCGACCGCAATCCGGGCAGCCACTTCGCAGGCGGCGCGGTCCACGTCGCGATGCGTCACAAAGCGGACGGCATGTGGTCCCACGCTTCCGGCCAGGATGCCACGATGCTTCAGCCTTGTCACCAGCGCCGCAGCATCGCCACCCTTGGCCAGTTTGAAGATCACGATGTTCGTCTGCACAGCTTCGAGATCGATCTCCACGCCGGGAGCGAAAGCGATAGCTTCCGCCAGCAGGCGCGCATTGGCATGATCTTCGCCCAGCCTTGCGGGCATCTCTTCAAGGGCAATGAGACCCGCCGCCGCCAGGATTCCTGCCTGCCGCATTCCGCCGCCCAGAGCCTTCCGCACAGACCGCGCGCGGGCGATCAGTTCCCTGCTTCCGACCAGCATCGAGCCTACTGGTGCGCAAAGACCCTTTGAGAGACAAAAATTTACCGTATCAAAACCGCGCGTCAGTTCGGCAACATCCACGCCAAGCGCAGTGGCGGCGTTGAAGACTCGTGCCCCATCCAGGTGTACCGGCAGCCCCGCTGCCTTCGCTCCAGCCCAGATCTCCTGCATCACCGCAAGCGGCGTAACCGTACCCCCGGCCATGTTGTGTGTGTTTTCCAGCGAAATCAGCCCAGTCTGCGCGCGGTAATAGATCTTGCCCGCAATCGCAGGCTCAATGTGCGCCCAGGTCAGGATGCCGCGCTCAGCCGGAACAGGCCTGATCTGGCAGCCTGAGAATGCAGCAACCATCGCCATCTCCCAGTCGAGAATATGGCTGCGGCTCTCCGCGACTACCTCCTGCCCATGCTGCGTATGCAGACGAATCGCAATCTGATTGCCCATGCTGCCGGTCGGGACAAAGATCGCGGCCTCGCGCCCGAAGATCTCCGCGGCACGCGCTTCCAGCCGGTTGATGGTGGGGTCTTCTCCATAGACATCGTCGCCCACCTCGGCTGACGCCATGGCCGCACGCATCGCTGCAGTCGGCTTCGTGACCGTGTCGCTGCGTAGATCGATGATTCCTGTTGCAGCCTGAGTGGGAGCTTTTACTTCGCTGAGGGGCGCGGTATCGGTTGTCATCCTGTAACTATTATCAACCAGCCACGGACTCCTGCTCTTCCAGCAGAAATCGGGCAAAAACATCGTTGGACAGCAGCCGCCCGCGCGCGGTGAGGCATATCCGCTGGCCTGTGCGCGCCAGCAGGCCTTCCTCTTCCAACTCGCGAAAGGGTAGCGCATAGCGCGCAAGGGCACATTCGCCAAACTCCCTCGCGAGTTCCGCGAGGTCCACGCCGGCATTCATCCTCAAACCCAGAAACAATGCTTCTTCCAGCTCCGCATCGGGGGGGAGAAGATCGGCTTCGGGCCAGCGTCGCCCGGCGAGATACTGCTGCAGGTCGTCATCGAAGCTGAAGCGGGCAGCAGCTCCAGTCGTAGTTCGCAGCATCGAGTGAGCATCGACGCCAAGCCCCAGGTAGGGCTTGCGCTGCCAATATTTGAGGTTGTGGACAGACTCGTTCCCCGCTCGCGCGAAGTTGGAAATCTCATACTGCGCCAGCCCGAGCGAAGCCAGCGTCTCCACTGCCTCGATATAGAAATCCGCAGCCTCATCCTCAGACGGCAACTTGCCGGCGGAGTAGCGCTGCCCCAGCGAAAGCACTTCCCGTCCAAGCCGCGACTCGTCATCGATCTCCAGCATGTAAACACTGGCGTGATCGACTCCGCACTCACTGAGCACCCTCAGCGACTCTGTCCACGAAGCAGCCGTCTGGTGCGGGAGCCCTGCGATCAGGTCAACATTCACCCGCAGCCCGGCGCGTTGCATCCGGTCGATATCCTCAAGCGCGAGTGCGCGAGTATGGAGCCTCCCGCTGGCCTTTGCTTCAAGATCAATGAAGGACTGCACTCCAAAACTGATCCGGTTCACACCGCAGGCAAGCATCGCATCCTGCGTTACGGGTTCCACCTGTCCGGGAGCGCACTCAAGCGTGATCTCCGCCCCTGCCACTACCCGGAAATCCTCCTGAATCGAGGTGAAGAGCGCCCGAATCATTGCGGGCTCCAGCAGGCTTGGCGTTCCTCCGCCAAAGTAGATGGAGTCCACCGCCTCGGGCAGAACCAGGCCCTGCTGCTCCGCCCGCCCGCGTGCCTCGGCAAGATCCTGCCGCAGATGCTCGACATAGCCACCCATCAGGCTCAAGGGAAAGACCCCCGAGGCAAAGTTGCAATAGGTGCACTTCGACCGGCAGAATGGCACCGAAAAATAAAGACCCAGGCTGTTCATCGCCACATCAATTCCCTTGAAACTCTATTGTTCCACGGCCTGAGGGCGGGAGTCGTCTCCCGGCTCGCGACCTCGTACAATGGACTAGGCATGGCAGACGACAAAACCCAACAACACGAAGAGGAAGTCGTCGGCAAAGCATACGACGGACGACTGATGCGCCGTCTGATCCGCTACCTTTACCCCTATAAACTGGCGTCCTTCACCTCGCTGGTTGCGATCCTGATCAAGGCCGCGTCCGACGTGCTTGGGCCCTACCTCACCAAGGTCGCCGTTGACCGCTACATGACGGCGCGGCCGCCGGTGAAGCAATCCTGGCTCTCCCGTCATCTCAGTCCTGACCCGGTGCACGGCATCACCCAGTTGGCTACCCTCTACCTCGGCACCCTGGTTCTCAGCTATGGTCTTGAGTTTGTCCAGACTTACCTGATGCAGTGGACCGGCCAGAAGGTCATGTTCGACCTGCGCAGCCAGATCTTTCGTCATCTGCAGCGCATGCACGTCGGCTTTTTTGACCGTAACCCTGTCGGACGCCTGGTCACACGCCTGACCAGCGACGTCGATGCGCTGAACGAGATGTTCACCTCCGGCGTCTTCGCCATCTTTGAAGACGTCTTCGTGCTCGCCGGCATCGTCCTCGTCATGCTGCGGATGAACTGGTGGCTCGCGTTGCTTTCCTTCGCTGTGCTGCCCCTTATCCTGCTCGTGACGCGAATCTTCCGCAAGCATGTGCGCGACTCCTACCGCCGCATCCGCACGGCGATTGCACGAATCAACGCCTATACCCAGGAACACGTCAGCGGCATGAGTGTCGTGCAGCTCTTCAACCGCGAAGCCCGCTCCTATAGTCAGTTCAAGGCCGTCAACCAGCAGCACATGGATGCGTTCAAGGACGCGATTCTCGCCTACGCACTCTATTATCCGGCTGTTGAACTGCTCAGTTCGATTGCCATCGCGCTGGTCATCTGGCGCGGCGGTGAAGGCGCAATGCGCAACGCCGTCTCCCTTGGCGTGCTGGTTGCCTTCATCCAATACTCGCAGCGCTTCTTCCGCCCGATTCAGGACCTCAGCGACAAGTACAACATTCTGCAGGCAGCCATGGCCGCCAGCGAACGCGTCTTCAAGCTTCTCGACTCCGAACCCGAGATCGTCTCTCCCGCCATCACCCGCCAGGGCGACGGCGTAGGACGGATCGAGTTCCGCGATGTGTGGTTCACCTATGAGCGGCTGAGCAAAGAACGCGCGGAGCAGATCAGCCGCGCCTCCGCCGAAGAGCTTGCAGCCATGACGGATATCGAGTGGATTCTGCGCGGAGTCTCCTTCGTCGTCGAACCCGACCAGACGGCGGCCATCGTGGGTCACACTGGCGCCGGCAAAACCACCATCATCAGCCTGATGATGCGCTTCTATGACGTCCAGCACGGGAGTGTGTTGATTGATGACGTCGATGTCCGCGAGCAGGACCTGAAAAAGCTGCGCCAGCATTTCGGGGTCGTCTTGCAGGATCCCTTCCTCTTCAGCGGAACCATCGGTGAGAACATCCGCCTCGGCACTGCCTGGATCGAGGAGGCCGACATGGAGCGAGCTGCCGAGCAGGTTAACGTGCACGACTTCATCCAGAGTCTGCCGCAGGGCTTCTCTGAGCCGCTCCGAGAGCGCGGCAACAGCCTCTCCACAGGCCAGAAGCAGCTCATCAACTTTGCCCGGGCCCTGGCGCACAACCCGCGCATTCTCATCCTTGATGAAGCGACCTCGAGCGTGGATACCGACACCGAAATGAGAGTGAGGCTTGCGCTGGAACGCATGGTCGCGGGGCGCACCTCGGTCGTCATCGCCCACCGGCTATCCACCGTACAGCGTGCGGATGTCATCCTCGTGATGCACAAAGGCCAGCTGCGCGAGTTCGGGACGCACCAGCAACTGCTCGCCCAGCACGGCATCTATTGGAAGCTTTATCAGCTCCAGTACAAGGACCAGGAGCTTCCCGAGGCAGTCGCATTCGGGACGGACTGAACTCCATGACGAAAGCCGGGACGCGGACCAAAATCTTCCTCTCCGCTGGTGAAGCAAGCGGGGAACACTACGGAGCATTGCTGATTCCTGCCCTGCGCCGCATCCTCCCGGACGCCGTGTTTTTCGGTCTCGGTGGCGAGCGCATGGAGCGGCTTGGCTTCCGCCGGATCGTCCGGGCTGAGGATGTCGCAGTCATGGGCATCACCGAAGTCATCCGCCACATGCCCAGCATCTATGGCGAATACAAGCGCCTGAAAAAGAGCATCGCCGAGGAGCAGCCGGATGCCGCAATCCTTATCGACTTCCCTGATGTAAACCTCAGCCTCGCCCGCGAACTGCACCGCCATGGCATCCCGGTCGTCTACTTCGTCAGCCCTCAGCTGTGGGCGTGGAAGAAGTACCGCATCCGTCATGTCCAGCGCTATGTCGACCGGATGCTGGTCATCTTTCCCTTCGAAGAGGATTTCTACCTTGCGCACGGAGTTGCAGCAACCTTCGTGGGGCATCCCCTGGCTGAGCTTCCCACACCGGGCCAACAGCGCGCAGAGTTTGCCGGGCAATATGGGCTCGATGCCTCGAAGCAGTGGATTGCGCTCCTGCCAGGCAGCCGCCCAAAGGAGATTCGGCTCAACCTACCGGAGATGATCGAGGCGGCGCGCCTGCTCCAGGAGGATTGCGAATGGCTGCTGCCGCTCGCGCCCACCCTTACGCCGGAGCAGATTGAGCAGGTGCGGGCAATGCTTCCGGCCTCCGGCCAACCGCGCATCACCCTGGTCCATGATGCACGGGCGGCTCTCCATCACGCGCGTGCCAGCATCGTTGCCAGCGGCACCGCTACCGTGGAGGCAGCCCTCATCGGCAACCCCTTCCTCGTGGTCTACCGGGTTTCTGCCGTGACCTATGCCGTGGCAAAGAGAGTGGTCGATGTACCCCACGTGGCCATGGTCAACCTGGTTGCAGGCCGCGAGATTGTCCCAGAGCTGATCCAGGCTGACTTTTCTGCGGCGAAGATCATCTCAACTTTACGGCCGCTGCTCCACGATGAGGCTGCGAGAAGCAGGATGCAGGCGGATCTGAACGCAGTGGCCACTAAGCTGCATGGCAAGAGTGATGCAATCGAAAAGGTGGCCAGCATCACCAGCCAATTGATTTACGATTCCAGATTGAGCCCTGTTTCATGATGAGACCTGCTGCCTTAGCTCCGCTCTTCACGATTGCGCTGCTGCTTCTCGGCTTCCCCTCGCGCAGCCTCGCAGCGACGAAGCCGGTCATCGACGTAACGGGCTACTCGATCCAAGCCGAACTCTCCCCTGCCGATCACAAGCTCAGCGCAACGGCCAAGGTTACCTTTACGGCGCTCGACAATCTTGATGCCGTCATCTTTCAGCTCCACGGTGCGCTCAAAGTAGAGAAGGTCACAGACCAGTCGGGAGCGGTGCTCACCGGCGAGCGCGGTGCTTCTTCCACTGTGCGCATCACTCCAGCCAGCACACTCGCAAAGGGTCAGTCTTACACGTGGAACTTCACCTATGACGGCACCCTTACCGGTGAAGGCGGCCCGGTGGAAGGGCTCAAGCTTGCGTCCATCGGCGACCCCATCTCCTATCTGCTCTATGCCGGAGCCTGGTTTCCCATGACCGGCTACATGACGGACCGCTTCACCGCGGAGATTGATGTCAAGGTGCCAACAGGCTATCGAGTCATCGGCAGCGGAAGCACCGGCCCCGCCCTGCAGACAGGCAGTGAGCAGGAGTACGACTTCAAGTGGAACAAACCGGGTTTTCCCGGCACCATCATTGCCGGCAAGTTCAACGATCCCGTTGCCGTCGCAGGCTCGACGAATATCCGCGTCTATATTACCGACGCTCACAAAACGGCTGCCCCGGACTATGTCCAGACCGCAAATCGCGTCTTCGCCTACTTCACCAGCACCTTCGGTATTCCTGAGTCGACGCGTCTCAACGTCGTGGAACTGCCTGAAGGGACAGTGCCGGCTTACTGGGCCCCTGAGATAGCAGCTGTCGCCGGCTCCCGCATCGGCAACAAGACCGACTTTCGCCTGCTATCCAACACCGTTGCGCATCAATGGTGGGGGAGTGAGATCAGCCCGGCAACCCTGAACGATACCTGGATCACAAACGGTATGTCGCGCTACGGCGAGCTCATGTACCTTGAGGATCAGCAGGGCAAGGGAGCGCTCGCCAACGCCGTGCAGGACATCTCCGCCGGCGCCCTCGCCTACGACACAATCCCCCTGACCAGCGCCGGCACGCTCAGCCCCTTCTCTCCGGACTTCCAGTCCATGACGCTCGAAAAGGGAGCGATGGTCTTCCATATGCTCCGCTGGGAAGTCGGCGATGACAGCTTCCTCAAAATACTGCGCGCTGCCCTTTCGCAATACACCGATAAGCCCATCAAGACCTCAGATTTTGAAAAGATAGCCGAAGCGCAATCCCAGCAGCAGCTCACACCATTCTTCGCGCAGTGGCTCGACGGCACCGGAGCGCCCGAGTTTCACAATAAGTACACCGTCTTCCGGCTGGGCAATAACAAAGGCTTCCGCACCATCGGCGAAATTCAGCAGGACCTGGATCTCTTCAATATGCCGGTCGAACTGCAGTTTGAGACCGAAGGAAAGACTGAAAGCAAGCGCATCGATGTCGTCGGCACAGACTCGCAATACGTTGTCGATACTTTTGGCAGGCCTCGCCACATCACGATTGATCCGGATCACTGGATTCTGCAGAACTCGCCCGACATGCAGGTCCGCGTGGCCATCCTGAAAGGGCAGCAGCTTGTCGCCCAGGGTGATAATCCGGGAGCTCTCGCGCAGTATCAGAAAGCACTTGCCGCAAACCCCGCGAGCTCACTGGCAAACTATCGCATCGGTGAGGTGCTCTTTATGCAGCGCAACTACCAGGCTGCCGCCAACGCCTATCGCGATGCGATCAACGGAGATAATCAGCCCAGATGGACCGAGGTCTGGAGCCATATACAGATCGGAAAAATCTTCGATGTCACGGGCCAGCGCAGCCGCGCCGTCAACGAATACCGACAGGCGATCCAGACCAACGACAACACAGCCGGTGCGCTCAATGAAGCGCGGCTTTACCTGCAGAAGCCTTACCAGCGACCTGACAGCGAATAGTCCTTAGATTTTGCTCAGTTCCAGCGGATCAACCGCCGTCATCGGGACAAGCCCGACCGCCTGACACAGTTCCTTCACTGCAGTCACCACATCCGGCGCAGTACGCGGGGTTGTCGTGATCTCAATCTGCTGCCCATTCTCAAGCGAGACCGGTAGCTTCAACCCCACACAACGTTCTGGCCGATACGTGCATGAGGCAAGATCGGCGATGCTGAGCGCGCGCGTGGGAGTGCAAAAGATTGCCTTTGGAGGCGCCATGCGATCGAGCAGGCTGAAAATTTCCAGCTTGGACTCCAGCTCATCCGGCACCGTATCCAGAATGATATCCGCATCGCGTACCGCGCCCTCGATGGTGGACGCATAAGTCAGAGACGCGGAGGCTGCGTCTGTACTGGCAACGTATTCGACAGCACGCCGCAGGTTCGACGGCATCAGGTCTTCCAGCACAGTCGCGTAACCGGCGCGCGCGCACAGCAGCGCGAGTTCGCGGCCGAGCGGCCCGGCGCCGATTATTGCAACGACCTTAGAGGAGATCACCTTCGAGTCAATCACTCTTTACTTCTGTTCCAGCACAGCAAGCACCTTATCGACGCTCGGCTCTGCCTGGCGCAGATAGTCGCTGACACGCTTGCGCTCCTCTGGTGTCAGGCTTGACGATAATGCCATCACGCGGCGCAGGGTCACCGACACATCATCAACGTAGTTCATCATTCGAATGGCTTCACCGGACAGTGGCATGGATCCTCACTTGTAAAGTAATAACAATCCTATTGTCGTCGCTCAAGGGGCTCTCCGTAAAGCGGATGGCTCAGGCAGACTCAAGTGGTGTTCCAGGCATCCAACAAGAGGTTCACCGCATATCATTTTTCCCAGAGGCGCATTCTATGCACATGAACGACTGCATACAGGAACAGCTGTTTACCGAGGCCCGCGCGCCCATTTCGACTTACCGCATGCAGCTCCACAAGGATTTCAGTTTTGCCGATGCAGAAGCGACCCTTCCCTATCTGAAAAGTCTTGGCATCGGCGATCTGTACTCTTCCCCGATCTTTGAAGCGCGCCCCGGCAGCCAGCATGGCTACGACGTCGCGCGCCATGACCGCTTAAATCCCGAATTGGGCGGGGAAGAGGGTTTTCAGCGTTTCACCTCGGCCCGGCGTCAGCTCGGCCTCGGCCTGCTGCTCGACATTGTTCCCAACCATATGGGCGTGGGCAACGACTCCCATTGGTGGCAGGATGTGCTCGAAAACGGGCGCGCCTCGGAATATGCTGCTTATTTTGACATCGACTGGACGCCCCTGAAGCCTGCCCTCAAAGACAAGCTGCTACTGCCCATCCTAGGCAAGCAGTATGGAGAGGAGCTGGAGGCAAAGCATATCCGGCTCGTGATCGAGGACGGAACGATGCGCATTCAATACTTCGATCACCTCATGCCCGTCGCACCGCGCACCCTCCCGATCATTTTTCCCACCGAGAGTCCAGAGGCTGACGAGCTTCCGCAATCCTTCCGCGATCTGCTCCGGGAACTCGTCCACATTCCGCCTCATGAAAGCATCGATCCTAAGCTGGTGGCCCAACGCCGTGAACAGCTCGCCGAGCTTAAGCCACGTCTGCATACGGCCCTTAAGGATCCAGCGCTCAAGGATAAGATTGAAAGCGCAATAGAGAAGATCAACGGGGTTGAGGGCGATCCGGGCAGCTTTGACCAGTTGCACGCGCTGTTGGAATCGCAGCCCTACCGGCTCGCCTTCTGGCGCACCTCGTCCGAGCAGATTAACTACCGTCGCTTCTTTGACGTCAACGATCTGGTCGGGCTGCGCATGGAAAATCCTGAAGTCTTCCGCGAGACTCACTGCCTGGTCCGGCGCATGCTCGCGCGCAATGAAATCACGGGCGTTCGCATCGATCATTGCGACGGCATGTTCGATCCGCGCCAGTACCTCATCCGCCTGCAGCTGCTTTACATCGCAAGCCAGTGTGCAGGCGAATCCCTCTCCGGGCCGGCCTCTCCCAGCGGCATTGAGCAGCCGATAAGGGAAGCACTCCGCGGTTATGACTGGGCAAAGAGTCAGGGCCCGCTCTACTGCGTCGTGGAGAAGATACTTGAGCCACGGGAGTCGCTACCCCGGGAGTGGCCGGTACGAGGCACGTCAGGCTACGACTTTGTTCACTTCGCCAACCAGATATTTATCCAGCCGGCGAATGAGCGTAAATTCACCAGCCTCTATGGAACTATTTCGCCGCGCAACACTGATCCCGACGAGATTATTTATCGCTCAAAGCTGCAGGTGCTGAATAATGCGCTTGCGAGCGAAACCTATGTGCTCACCAACCTGCTGAGCCACCTTGCTACCGCGGACCGGCGTGCTCGCGACTTTACCGACAGTCTCCTTGAAACCGTCATCAGGGAGACCATCGCATGCTTTCCTGTCTATCGCACTTACATCGATGAGCGCGGACAATACACTGAGCGCGATACCAGCTTCATCAGGCAGGCAATCCAGCGCGCCAAGCACCGCAATGCAGATGCGGATGCCTCGGCCTTTGACTTCCTCATGAACACGCTGCTGCTCCTGCAGCACGGTGAAGAAGATGTCTATCAGCGCCAGCTCTACTTCGCGCTCAAATTCCAGCAGCTCACTGGACCAGTGATGGCGAAGGGCGTGGAAGACACATCGTTCTACGTGTACAACCGCTTTATCTCGTCCAACGAAGTCGGCAGTTCCATGAAGTCCTTCGGCATCAGCCTGGAGACCTTTCACACAAGCAACCAGGACCGTCTCGCTAACTCGCCGGACGCGTTGCTCGGCACTTCAACGCACGATACCAAGCGCAGCGAAGACGTAAGAAACCGGCTGAATGTGCTCTCAGAAATGCCTGCGGAATGGGCACAGGTCGTCCGTCGCTGGCAGCGCATGAATGCGAAGTTCAAGCGCAAACTCGAAGATGGGCGCACCGCCCCCGACCCCAATGAAGAATATTTGATCTACCAGACCATCGCGGGCGCATGGCCCTGGCAGTCGCACACCGCCGAGGACCGCAACAGCTTTACCGAGCGCATCAAGCAGTACGTTTCCAAAGCATTGAGCGAAGCAAAGATCAATGTGAGCTGGGTCAACCCCAACCCCGAATACCTGGACGCCGTCCACGGCTTTGTCGACAGCATCCTCCAGTTCGGACGGCGAGGAGTCGAAACTCCGTTCGTGAGCATTCTTGAGCGGCTTATGCCTTGCCTCAAAACCTTTGGAGCTATCAATTCCCTTGCCCAGGTGGTGCTCAAAGTGGCCTCCCCGGGAGTGCCTGACTTCTATCAGGGCTCGGACCTGTGGGACCTCAGCCTGGTTGACCCGGATAACCGCCGGCCGGTCGATTATCAGCTGCGCACACGATTGCTCGGCGAACTTCAGCAGCAATCCGTGGCAGAGGCCGCCAGCGGTGTCCTCTCGGACCTGACTGGCGGGCGCGTCAAGCTATGGACAACTCACCGCGCCCTGCACCTGCGCAACACAGCAGACGAACTCTTTCGCAGAGGCAACTATGTGCCCATAACTGCCGAAGGCGAATTGGGCGAGCACCTGATTGCGTTTCTGCGCATCAACAACGACGCAACCCAGGCATGCCTGGCGGCAGTCCCGCGCTTTGCCTGTACGCTGATGCGGAAGCAGCCCCATCTCCCGATCGGTGAAGTCTGGGGATCGGCAGTAATAACACTTCCCGAAAATGCGCCCCGTTCTTATCGAAATGGCATGACCGATGAGATTATCACCGCAGACGAGCGAGGCCGCCTCCGTTTGAGCGACCTCTTTGGCACATATCCCGTAGCGCTCTGCCTCAGCACACGGGACTGAGGACGCCTACAACTCTTCAGGCGGCGCAACATCCCGGTCGGTAACCGTGGTGAGCGCCGCCAGCCGCTCGGCCAGTTGGGGCGTAAGTGCTCCCTGATGGCAACGCCAGCTCCAGTTATCGGCTGCCCGCGAAGGAATATTCATGCGAGCTTCGGACCCCAGCTCCAGCACATCCTGCAGGGGAAAGAGGCAGATATCCGCCACTGAGGATGCGGCTGCGCGCATCAGCGGCCATACAACTTCATCATCCGGTGGATTCAGGTAGGTTCTGACTGCAGCCTTCTCTACTTCCGTTGCGCCGTGCTCCCACCATCCGCGGGTAGTGTCATTATCGTGCGTCCCGGTGTAGACAACGGTGTTCGGTACATAACGATGCGGCAGATAGTTATGCGCGCCCCGGCTTGAAAAGCCGAACTGCAGAATCCGCATACCGGGCAGGTCGAACTGCTCGCGCAACGCATCCACTTCCTTCGTGATCAGACCGAGATCTTCAGCGATGAATGGCAGTCTACCCAACACCTGCCCCAGCCGGTCGAACAGCTCTGCACCCGGCGCCTTGACCCACTCACCGTTCACGGCCGTATCGTCCTCTGCGGGAATGCTCCAGTAGGCCTCGAAACCGCGGAAGTGGTCGAGACGGATGATGTCATAAAGAGCCTGTGCGCGACGGATACGCGCGACCCACCAATCGAATCCCTGCGCCTCCAGCTTATCCCAGCGATACAGGGGATTGCCCCATCGCTGGCCTGTCACGCTGAAATAGTCCGGCGGCACGCCTGCAACCCGCACCGGGGAGAGATCTTCCCGCAGGTCAAAAATATCCGGATGCGTCCAGACATCGGCGCTGTCATAGCTGACAAAAATCGCTATATCGCCGATGAACTTGATACCCCGCTCTGCGCAGTAGCGTCGCAGGTTGCTCCATTGCTCGTCGAAGGCAAACTGGATAGCCTGCTCGATTGCCAGCTGCTCACCTTGCTCTTGATCAAAGCGGGCAAGCGCCGCTGCATCACGATGCGCCAGCTCCAGCGGCCACTGGCTCCACGCAGCTGAGTGAGAATTGTTGCGCAGCACAGCATACCGGGCATAATCATTCAGCCAGTCAGCGTTGACGCTGCAGAACTGCTCAAAGCGCTCCCACTGCTCCGGCGGCCGCTGATCCAGAAAATTTCGCGCTGCCTCGAGCAGCAGTGGCCTCTTCTGCTCGACGACCTGGTCGAATTGCACATAGCCGATCCGGTCATCAAGCGTGGCAAGCCGCTCGTCTTCAATCCAGCCCCACTCAACAAGCACCTCAAGGCTTACCAGCAGTGGATTGCCTGCAAAGGCCGATAGCGCCGCATAGGGCGAGTTGCCGTAGCCCGTCGGGCTTAGCGGCAACACCTGCCACAGCCGCTGCTTCGCCGCAGCGAGGAAATCAGCGAATGCGTAGGCCGCCGGCCCAAGATCGCCGATGCCGCCGCGCGATGGCAACGAACTGATATGCAGCAGGATTCCAGAAGAGCGATCAAATGACATGAATTTTCATCCCAGCCAGACGTTGGAAGATGCAAAAAAAGCCCGCGACTCAAGAGACTCTTAAATCGCGGGCCTTATTGCTCATGTATATAAGACGGCTTACAAGCCGGTTTGTGATGCCTGCTGTGGCTGCTGCCGGTTGATCCGGATGCGACCTTCTTTTTCATAGCGCTGCGTAAGATCCGTAACGAAGACCTGGAACATCTCTTCGCGGCGCTGGTTCAGAATTGCTTCGCGCGTCTGCTCAAAATTCTTTTTGATGTCGTCCGCGCTGGGAGCCTGCTTATCCGTGATCTGGGCAACAACGCCGGTGCGGCCGGTGTTGATCGCCTTACTCATCTGTCCAACGTTCAGAGAGATCAGATCGGGAGCAACGCTTGAAATCTGGCCGAGATCGGGAACCTGCGAATCGCGGGTAACCAGGTCGCTGGTCTTGATGGTCGCGCCTGCTTCCTTTGCTGCCTTGGCCAGGTCATTCTCCGCATGGGCGCGATCGGCCATCTCGTTGGTCTTGCGAGCCAGCAGAGAGGGGAGCTGCTCTTCGCGGAAATCGTCGAGCACATGATCCTTCCACTGATCAAACGTCGGCGCATGCGCCGCCTGTACTCCAGCCACCTGGAATACGGCATATCCTTCGCCCGTCGTCGTGACCTCCGGAGCCGCTCCCTGCTTGGCCGAGAAGGCCTCAGCCAGCAGCTTGGAGCCATCGGCAAGTCCGGGCACGACCGCCTGCTGCGCGAGATAGTCGGTCGTAACGAGCTGCAGATGATGAGCAGCTGCAGCGGCCGCCATGCCGCTCTTCTGCGCCTCGGTCTGGATCTGCTGTGCGAGTGCCTGCTCCGCCTTGGCTTCCATGTCGTGGGTCAGCTGCGCCTCAATGGTGGTCTTGACCTCATCAAATGGCTTGGTGTGCGCCACCTGCTTCGACTCCACCTGGATGATGTGATAACCGTACTTGGTGCGCACCAGGCCTGAGGTCTGCCCGGGCTGCAGCATGAAGGCAACCTTGTCGAACTCGGGCACCGTCACGCCATGCTTGATGAAGCCGAGTTCCCCGCCCTGATCCTTGCTGCCCGGATCATCGGAGTTCTTCTTCGCCAGCTCCGCGAAGTTGCCACCCTTCTTGAGCTGATCCAGAATGCTCTGCGCCTTCGCCTTCGCCGCCGCGTCCTGCTGTGGCGTAGCGTTGGGGTCAACCTTGATGAGGATGTGACGCACCTGAACCTGGTCGTCTACTTTGAACTGCTGCTGATGGGCCTGATAATACTGCTGCATCTCAGCATCGGTAACATGCGGAACGCCGCCGGGAAGCGCATTTTCATTGAACGCGATGTACTCCACCTTGCGCTGCTCGGGAATCGCCTTGGCATAGCGGGTCGCATTCTGCTTGAAATAAGTCTGCAGCTCGGCATCGGTGGGGTTGATCTGCTTGCGCAGGTCGTCTGCTGAGAGCACGGCATAGTTGAACTTGATCTTCGTCGCCTGCTGCAGATACGCCTGCTTCACATCATTATCCGAGACGCTCACGCCGCCCGTGATCAGTGACTTAAGCCGTTCCTCTTCAATTTCCTTCTTGACCTCGCTCTCAAACTTGTCGCGCGAGACATTGAAGTTGTCCTGGATCAGCTCTGCATAGCGCTGGTCGCCAATGTACTGCCCCTTGGGGAACAGCACCTGGCCCCACATGCCGGTGTGCAGGAACTGCCGCAGATCTTCATCCGTGACAGAAAGTCCGAGGCGGTTCGCCTCCTCCAACTCGATGTGCTGCTGAATCAGGCCCTGGCCCACCCGCTGCATCATGAATGGAAGGACAAACTCAGGGAGCTGCTGCCGCTGCATCATGCGCGTGGCCAGCTGTTGCACGTCCTGGTTCGAAATCTGGTCGCTGGAGCTGAGAAACCGGCCAAAGAAGCCCCCACCGCGAATCGTTGCGTAGGTATCGCTCGTCGAGAGTTCGTTGCTGAAAATTCCGGGGACCAGCGTAATCACCATCGTGATGCAGGCAACGGCGATGATAACGATGAAGACGATCTTGATAGCGCGGCTGTCTTTTTGCAAAAAGCGAATCATGGAAGGACGAAAAACCTCTCAGGCGATCGAAAACCCTGCGGCATGCCAACTCCTGCCGCGGAGCATGTTTCTCCTGCTCTTTTCAGGGGAACTATAAAAGTATAAATCAGCCACGCCAAGAGCGCGATTCGCCGGACGCGATAGAGTATCTCTACGCTTCCACAGGAGAAAGAATGCCGACTGAAAGACTTAGCCGATTCTTAGCCGCTTCCCTGCTGTCCATGCTGGCCGCAGGGGCCTCACTGCATGCACAGCAGCGCCCGCCCATCTCGCTTGACGAGTTCATGAGCGCAACCGAGGTGACCGGTGCCCGCCTGTCCCCGTCCGGGGAGGCTGCGGTCATTTCCACCTCCACTGCGGACTGGAAGAACAACCGCTTCAACGACGAACTCTGGCTCTGGACCGCAAAAAGCAACGAGACCGTCCGTCTGACCCATACAGGCAGCTCCACCATGCCGCGCTGGTCTCCCGATGGCAAATACATCGCTTTCACCTCAGACCGCCACCTCCCCGGCGACACCGACGATGACAGCACGGAGCGGGTATGGGTTCTGCGGACCGACGGTGGCGAAGCAGCTCCCTTCTATACGGAAAAGCTTGCCGTTCATACCTTTCAGTGGAAGCCGGACAGCTCCGGGATCTATCTTTCCGTACAGATTCCGCTGACCAAGGCAGAGGAATCTGCCCAGAAACAGCAATGGAAAGATGTCATACGCTGGCGCGAACAGGACCGCGGCGACCTGTTGATGGCGCTGCCCCTGCCTGCTGAACAGCCTCCTGCTGCCGTCAATGTGGATGAGCCCGAGAACAATCTGCCGTCAAACGCCCGGGTGCTTCTGCGTAGCAGCCTTGCCATCACTCAGATTGCCCCTTCGCCGCGCGACCATCAGATTGCGTATGAGAGCGGCCCGCCGTCGCGTCGCATGGAGAATCCCGCCGACTATGAGATCTACCTGACCACCTCGGAGGGCGCCGGCCCGAAGCGATTGACCGACAATCAGGCAGTTGAAAGCGGCCTCAAGTGGGCTCCCGAGGGCGACCGTCTTTACTTCAATGTGCGAGCTGCGGCAGGTTCGCTCGAAGGCAAGTATAAGGATGTGCAAGGTCGCATTTACGCCATCAACCTCACCAGCAAACAGATCACCCGGCTGGGAGCAGACTTTTCCGGCTCGTGGGAAGACTTTTCCGTCAGCCCCGATGGCACAGTCATCGCCGCCGGGCTGCTGGGCACCCAGCAGCAGCTTTACCGCGTAAGAGAGCGTGACTTTGAAGAGCTGGCGGGAGCCACGGGCTCCTATGCTCTGCCCGATGCGGCCGGCCGCAATCAGCATCTGCTTTTTCTATACTCGACCGTCACGCAGCCGACTCAGGTCTTCCTCGCCGCCGACCCGCTCCGGCCAGACCACGCCCGCGTCCTCACCAGCTTCAACCCCATCTTTAGCCAGCGCGCGCAGCCCCAGTGGCAGAAGTTTCGCTGGAAAGCGGATGACGGCTCAACCGTTGAGGGCATGCTGATTTATCCCCCGGGAGCCCTGGGCAAGAAGAATCTTCGCATGTTCACCCTCATCCACGGCGGCCCCGCCGATGCCGATGGCGACCGCTTCGGCGCCGACTGGTATGACTGGGCAACCCTCGCCGCGGCCAAGGGTTGGCTCGTCTTCCGCCCCAACTACCGCGGTTCGAGCGGCTACGGCGATGATTTCGAGCTGCAGATTTCCCCGCACATCGTCTCCCGCCCCGGCAAAGACATTCTGGAGGGTGTCGATGCACTGGTGAAGGAGGGCTACGCCGACCCGAACCATCTCGCCATCGGCGGCTACAGCTACGGCGGCTACATGACGGACTGGCTCATCACCCAGACCACCCGCTTCAAAGCTGCCGTCACTGGCGCCGGAGCAGTTGAGAACACTGCCAACTGGGGCTACGACGACGAAACCTTCGATGATGCCTGGTATCTCGGCGGCACTCCCTGGGAGAATCCCGCCATGTATCAAAGTGAAGCGGCCATCTTCCAGATCAACAAAGTGACGACGCCAACCTACATCGTCGGCGGCAATGGAGATAATCGTGTCAGCTTCTTTGAGCAGATCCTGCTGGAACGCGCCTTGCAGAAGCTCAATGTGCCCCATGAGCTCCTTCTCTTCCCCGGAGAAAATCATCCACTCGACAAGAATCCGTGGCATGGCTACATCAAGGTCCGCGAGGAACTGAAGTGGCTCGATAAATACGCCGGGCAATAATACGAGGCGCAAGGGTCCGCTACCGGCCCCTTGCGTTTCTCTCTTCCCACGGCACGCGATTCTTCTTACACTTGGGTTTCACCTCTGCATTCAACCTTGGGAGAATTCATGCCGCCAGTCGCTCTGCGCCGTCTGTTGCCTCTGTCCTTCCTCGCCGCTCTGGCGATCTTTCCTCTGTCGCGCGCGCATGCGGCCGATACGAAGCCACCCTCGCCGCTGGTCGACGATCAGTACGCCCGCGATCCCAGGCAACCGATTGACGAGCAATACACGGCGCACATCCGCGAATACACCACGCTGCCGACGCTGAACTCGCCGCTGACCGACTATCTTCCCGCCTCGAAGACCGTACCTACACCCGCTAAGGTCCTTGGCGATGTCTCCGGCGCACCCAACATGCTGCCCTATGCTGAGGACGTCTATCGCTACATGCGGATGCTCGCCGCGGCGAGCCCGCGGGTGCGCGTAATGACCATCGGGCACACCGAAGAAGGTCGCGAGATGATCGCTGTCGCCGTTGCCGATGAGTCCCTGATCAAAGGTATGCAGGACAACGACGCTCGTCTCGCGAAACTCGCCGACCCGCGCACCATCAAGATGGATGACGCTGCAGCCTCGCAGCTCATCGATGCATCGACCCCCGTCTACTACATCACCGGCACCATTCATTCACCTGAGACCGGCGCGCCAACCGCGCTCATGGAACTCGCCTACCGGCTCGCCGTCGACGATTCGCCTTATATCAAGTACATCCGCTCCCACGTCATTACGCTCATCACTCCGGTCGTTGAGGTAGATGGTCGCGACCGCATGGTTGATATTTACAAGTGGCATCGCGCTCACCTGGATCAGAATTACCCTCGCCTGATTTACTGGGGACATTACGTTGCGCATGACAACAACCGCGACGCCATGGGCATGACCCTCAACCTTACGCGCAATGTGCTCAATACCTATCTTGGCTATCACGCGCAGGTGCTGCACGATCTCCATGAGTCGGTCCCGTTCCTTTACGACAACACGGTAGGCGATGAACCATACAACGCCTGGGTCGATCCGATCCTGACAAACGAGTGGCAGATGCTCGGCTGGTCCAACGTTGGCGAGATGGCCAAGTTAGGCATGCCCGGCGTCTTCACCCACGGCGATTTCGATACATGGAGCCCCGGCTATCTCATGTTCCTCGCCGCCATGCACAACGGCATCAGCCGCCTCTATGAAACCTTCGGCAACGGCGGCGCAGATACCGTCGAGCGCATCCTGACCCCGGACGAATATTCGCGGACCTGGTATCGCCAGAATCCCCCTTTGCCAAAAGTCCTCTGGTCGCAGCGGGACAACAATAACTACGAGCAGACAGGCGTGCTGACCACGCTCTACTACTTCGCACAGAACAATAAGACCTTCCTGCGCAACTATTACCTCAAGAGCAAGCGCTCCATTGAAAAGCCCTTGAACGCAGGTCCCGCAGCCTATGTGCTCAGTGCCGACACTCCCTCCAGAGACCGCCAGGCGCAGCTGCTTGATGTGCTCGCACTGCAGCATGTTGAGGTCAACCAGCTCACCGCGCCTGTCACTGTAACGCTGCCCGTCAGGAAATCTGCTGACGGCAAGCAGGAAGCAGCGCAGCAGAAAACCTTCCCCACCGGCAGCTACGTCGTCCGCATGGATCAGCCCTATTCGCGCATCGCCGACGCTCTGCTTGACAAGCAGTACTGGGCTCCCGACGATCCGCAGAAGACGCCATACGACGACACCGGCTGGACCATGGGCAGCCTCTTCGGCGTCGATACAACCCGCATCACTGACACAAGCATTCTGAAGGCGTCCATGACTCCGGTTACGCCGGCGGCAGCAGCGGCCAAGAGCAGCATTGTGGGCAGCGGATCGGTCTACCTGATCGACAACAATGCGGATCCCTCACTCGTCACCCTCCGCTATCGGCTCAGGCAGCTCGGCATCGCCGCTTCCGAGGCTCCCTTCACCGCAGCAGATCACAGCTTCCACGCAGGCAGCTTCATCATCACCCAGGCCACAGCATCCGAACTGGATGCCACGCTGACCGCTCTGCACCTCACCGCGTATGCCACTGCCTCCACCCCATCGGTGCCATCGCATCCCGTCACTGCGCCCCGCATCGCCATGGTTCACACCTGGCTCTACACGCAGACTGAGGGCTGGTGGCGACAGGCTCTCGACAAGCTGGGCGTACCGTATGACTACATCAGCACGCAGACCGTCGCAGCCAGTCCGGATCTGCATGCAAAGTATGATGTGCTGCTCATGGCGCCCGTAGGGCAGGCAAACACGCAGCAGATCGTGGATGGTCTTCCGATGTGGGGCAATCCCCTGCCGTGGAAGAAAACTGACCTCACGCCAAACCTCGGCCGCATCGACTCGACAGACGACATGCGCCCCGGTCTCGGCTACAGCGGCGTCGCAAACCTCGGCAAATTCGTCGAAGACGGCGGCCTGCTTATTACTGCTGAAGACACCGCCCGGATGGCCATCGATCTCGGCCTCGCGCCGGGTGTCAGCGTCAATCCGCTCGGCGGGGTAAAGGTCGTCGGCTCCGTCCTTGCAACCGTGGTGAACGACACCGCCAGTCCGGTCGCCTATGGTTACACCACCGCGCCTGAAGTCTACAGCGAACGCGGGCTTTCCTTCAACGTCAGCAACCTCGCAGGCCCCGGCGCTTACCGCCGCTTCGCACCGAGCGACCATCGCACTACCGGTCGCGGCAGTGCCGACGATCCTGACGCTCCGCAGGGCCGTCCCCCTGTGCAGGCTGATACTCAACCCAAGCCCAAGCCCTGGCAGCCGGCGCCGCTTAATGTAGAGCAGACCCGCAATAATCCCTACGTTATTCCAGCGGCTCTCCGCCCGGATGTGGTCCTGCGCTATGCGGATGCGGATCACCTGCTGATCTCAGGCCTGCTCGACAATGGCCAGTCGCTCGCCCAGCATGCGACCGTCGTTACGGCGCATCTCGGCAAAGGTTCCGTCCTGCTCTTTGCCAACAACCCGATCTACCGCGGTGAAACCATCGGCAGCTACTCACTCCTGCTGAACGCCGTCCTCAATCACGATCAACTTGCGAAGAGCGGCAAGCCATAAGTCTTCCCGGGCTGATAGACTTTTCGGTTTGACTGGAGACAATGAATTGGCGGAATCACCCCAGCGGTTTAAACCCTATGTCCCTGCGAGCGAGAGTCGTCCGGAGTTCACCTTCCGGGCGATTCTGCTCGGCTGCATCTTTGGCATTCTCTTCGGCGCCGTCACGGTCTACGTCGGCCTCCGCGCCGGGCTCACCGTGGCCGCCTCGATTCCGATCTCTGTGCTCTCGATCAGTGTGCTGCGCGCGCTGGGCCGGGCCTCGATCCTTGAGAACAACATTGTCCAGACCACTGGCAACGCGGGCCAGTCGATCGCCGCAGGCGTCATCTTCACCCTCCCAGCGCTCATCTTTCTTGGCTTCGATCTGGAGTACTCGCGCATCTTCATCCTCGCCCTGCTCGGCGGCTGGCTAGGGGTCTTCTTCATGATTCCCCTGCGCCGTCAGCTCATTGTCGAGGAGCACGGCAACCTCACCTACCCCGAGGGCACCGCCTGCGCTGACGTGCTGCTCGCCGGGGAACGCGGCGGATCGTTCGCCAGCCGCGTCTTTCTCGGCCTTGGACTGGGCGGCCTCTACACCCTCTTCCAAAACGACAACCTCTTCGCCGCATGGCCCGGCACTCCCAACTACGAACCCGACTGGGGGCCGCAGCACGTGATGAAAGGGTCGGCCATCCGCGCCGACGCCACCCCGGAATACCTCGGCGTGGGCTACATCATCGGTCCCCGTGTAGCGGGAACCATCTTCGCCGGAGGGGTCTTTTCCTGGCTCGTGCTCATGCCTGCCATCTACTTCTTCGGTTCTCATTTTCCAGCCGCGCTTTATCCATCGACGAAACCCATCGCGCAGATGTCGCCCAGCGATCTCTGGGCTGCCTACGTGCGGCCCATGGGAGCGGGAGCCGTGGCAGCAGCGGGCCTCATCACCTTGTTCAAGACCATTCCCACCATTGTGGGCGCGTTGCGCTCCGGCGCAAGCAATCTGCGCCGATCTGGCGGCAGCGAGGCAGGCCGGGAGCGAACCGACCGCGATCTCCCCATGAGCGTCGTCCTCGGCGGCAGCGTCCTGCTCGTGGTTCTCATGTGGGCCTTCCTCACCTTTAGGCCTGTGCCCGGCGCACAGACCAGCGTTCTCGCCAACTTCGCCGCATCGCTGCTGATCGTCGTCTTCGGCTTTCTCTTCGTTACCGTCTCTTCGCGCATCGTGGGCTTGATCGGCAGCTCTGCCAACCCAATTTCAGGCATGACCATCGCCACCCTCATGGCGACCGCGGCAATCTTCCTCGTCAAGGGCTGGACAGCGCCTGCCTTCGGTGCGCTCGCAATCACCATCGGCGGCGTTGTCTGCATCGCTGCCGCCAACGCAGGCGATACGTCCCAGGACCTGAAAACGGGTTTCCTCGTCGGCTCAACACCATGGAAACAGCAGCTCGCGCTGATGATCGGCGTTTGCGTTTCAACGGTGGTCATCGGCGCCACGCTCAGCGCCATGAACAAGGGCCTTGAAGAATTCCATCAAACTTCTCAGCCCTGGAACCTGAGCCTGCCGCATGAAGGAGTCGAGAATAAGGGCGTCTTCCATCGCACCCAGTTCCGCATGCAACGCAGCGACAAGACAGAAGTGACGTTGCCCGGCAGTCAATACATCGTCCTCAATGCGCTCGGCTCCCACGAGCTTCCGGATGGCAAATACCTCTACAATCCGCAGTCCGGACGTATTGAAGTGCAATGGATTCAGGGCATCGGCAGCGAAAAGGCAGCCGCTCCGCAGGCGCGCCTCATGGCGACAGTGATCAATGGCATCCTGCGGCGCCAGCTCCCCTGGGGCTTGGTTCTGCTCGGCGTCTTCCTTGTCATTGCGGTTGAGCTGCTGGGCATCCGCTCGCTTTCCTTCGCCGTCGGCGCTTACCTCTCCATCGCCACCACGCTCGCCATCTTTGTCGGCGGCGTTATGCGCTGGATGGTCGACCGTGCCAGAGAAAAGCAGGGTCTCAACGTGGATGAAGCGGAAACGGAGATCAGCCCGGGCTCCCTCTATGCCAGCGGCCTCATTGCCGCCGGAGGTCTCGTCGGCCTGCTGGGCGTCGTGCTCAAGCTTTACGAAGCTACCACCGGCAAGGAAGATCTGCTCCGCTGGCCGCGCACCTTCCTTTACCACGATGGAGTTTCGATGCTGATGTTCGCGCTGCTCGCCTTCTCGCTTTACTACTTCGCGAGAAAGCCCCTCAAGTCGAAATAGCTATTCGCTCTGGAGGTGCTTGAGCGCATCCTTGCCGCCGGGGCTTAGCTTGTCCACGCGCACGGCAGCAGCAAACCAGTGCTTTGCGCCTTCACTGTCACTGTGGTCTTCCAGCACCTGGCCGTAATAGTCGAGTGCCGCCGCAGCCAGTTGCGGCGGCAGCGTTCCGTTCCGGGCTGCCTCTTCCGCCTGGGGAGCGATGTAGGCAAAGTCGCTCTCCGCCTGCTCCCGACGGTGAAACAGAGAAGGCAGATGCCACGTACTCGCACCGCGGATAAATCTCGCCTCCAGATTGCCGGGCGCGGTCTTCACGGCAGTATCCAGCTTGGTGAGGCCCCTCTGCGAGAGCGCACGCTTGTTCCATATCGCCCAGGTTCGCCCCGCTTCCAGCAGGTCCAGGCTTCCCAGGTAGGCCAGGATCACGGGATCGCCGGGACGCTCTGCGCTCAATGCGGAGAAGTCTCGGTGCGCCGCCTCATCCGCGCCGTGATCGCCATTGAGATCGGCGAAGAACTCCGCACGCGCGGCAGACAGCTTTTGTTCGTAGCTTAAGGTGTACGGCGTATCCCCTGAGGCATCGGCCATCGCCCGCAGCGAGGGGCTGCTCGCAGCGCAAACCGCGAGGACCAGCGTGAGCCCAATTGGACGCCTCAGTACCATCTGGTTAATCTTATCCAATTCATTACGCTTTTGTACGGCAGATCAACCCGCATCGTAGGCGCGCTGCTTCCAGGTAAATGTGTGCCCGGATAGCTTGCGCACCAGCGCATACCACTGCAGGATAAGAAGCACGCTAACGCCAACAGGATGCAGAATCGCCCCCGCAAAGGATTGTCGATATCGCACCACTGCGATCAGCCGAGGCATGTAGCTGGCAACGAGCGCGCCGTAGACCAGCGCACGCACTCCCGGCAGCGTCGGCCGGGACCAGAGAAGCAGGGCAAGCGCAAGGGCCAAAGGCAGCACCTGCCCGAAAAACAGCAGCAGCGAAAAGGGCAGAATGCGCGCGGGCGCCGCCATTCCCTCCGTAGCATTCTTGGCCAGCCCCTGCCATACCTGCCGGGCATCCCTGTACATACGGCACGCCGCCAGGTCAGTCAGGTCTGCGAGATCCGTGCGAAAGCCATGCTCGCGGAACAGGCGCGGCAGCAGCAGCCCGTCGTGCATCGTGCTGCGGATGGAGGCGTGCCCTCCCGTGGCGAAATAGGCCTCTCGCTTCGCCATCATGAACTGGCCACACCCGGCAGCAAAACCTCGTGACTTAGAGCGGCGCATCGCCGCCAGCGGCAGATAGCCCAGCAGTACGAAATGGATCAGCGGAAGCAGCAGCCGCTCGAGAAATGTGCCTGTCTCCTCGCGAGGAAACCCACTCACCAGGTCGGAACCTGACGCATGCAGAAAGCCGGCCATCCGCGTCAGCGCCTGCGGAGCCAGCCGCACATCCGCATCCAGAAAACACAGCAGGTCATGACTCGCGAGCGACGCCAGCACATGGCAGGCATGCTGTTTGCCGTTCCACCCGGCCGGCAACCGTGGAGCAGAAGCGAACCGAACCCGCCCGTCGCGCGTCGAGAACTCACGAACGATCTCGGCCGTCCGATCCGTCGACGCATCATCCAGAACAATCAGCTCAAGCTCCACATCCTGCGAGGCAAGTGCATGTTCCACCGCCGCGGCAATGGACTGCTCCTCATTCCGCGCGGGAATCAGAAGGGAGATCCCGGGCCGGGAAGCGCGCTTCAACGCCGCTGGCGGCCGATAGATCGCAAGATTCCACAGGAAGAGAGCCGCCGGCAGCACCGCGCAGCAGAACACAATCAGCGACAGCATCATAGCCGTCCTCCTATGCTGCCGTGCCCCGCGCGATACTTACCCCGCATGCGTTGCCATAGGCCGTAGACACTGTCCAGGCCCGCGCCTCCGGCAAGGATCGTCTGAAAACAGGCTGAGCTGCGCGTGATCGCCAATTGAGCCAGCTCTTCCTGCGCTGCTTCCATTGCCGCTGCAACCTTCGCATTTGCTACTGGAGCTGTTACGTTTTCCAGACGAAGAGGCTCACCGCAACTTGCCAATATCTCCGGCAGGCGTTCGTTCCAGAATGTGTACTCGATCGATAGCGGAACGACCGTACACGCGCCCAACCTTTCCACCAGCGAGCCGACGCCGCCTTTCAATGCCACAGGACGCACCCGCACATCCGTGAACGCGCCTTGCGGTGTAATCCATAGCGCAGCCTTTGGCAGAGCCAGCACCTGCTGCGCGCTGCGAAGAAATTGCGCTGCGCCGCGTGCCGTTCCCTGCTCTACGGGGAAGAGTCCCAGCTTGGAAAAAAAGGAATACTGCGCGAGCATGCCTGCGTCCATCGGAGCATAGTGCTCCGCATCCGGCAGCAGCGCTCGCGAAAGCAGCAGGCAGGTGAGCGGGTCCCACCATGAAGGATGATTGACGCAGACGATAAGAGGGCCGGAGCCAGACTGTCGAAACCGCTCCCCATGCGCTAACCGCAAGCCGTGAAAATGACGCGAAACGTACCACCTCAGATAGAGCAGAAAGAGAGACAGCAGCACGGGTGATGACCTCACCAATCCATCGCTCCGTCCCCTTCTTGCACTCATGCGGTCGCCAGCAGTTCCTCGGCGCTGTGTCGCGCACGGTCCGCCGCATCTTCGCCGCGAAACCGTCGATCCACGGCATCCGCCGCGATCCATCCTGACATCATCACCATCGGCATGCCGGGCCCGGGGTGCGCCGCACCACCGGCCAGGAATAACCCATCTACATCGCGCGAAGTATTGGAGGGCTTGAACGCGCCATTCCAACGGCCATGGCTGGAGAGCCCATAGATCGCGCCGTTCAGCACCTTGTAGCGATTGTGAATATCAAGCGGCGTGAGCGCGCTCTCAAAGAGGATCCGGTCTTCAATATCCGTGAGTCCAGCCGTCCGCTTCAGCTTGTTTAGAATTACCTGCCGATACTCCGGCAGCATCTTGGACCAGTCGTGATGTGGCCGAAGATACGGGGTGTGCACCAGCACGTAGAGCGCATCTCCGCCCGCAGGAGCCGTCCCCGGCTCGGTCCCGGTTGTCGATGCCAGATAGCATGTCGGATCCGGAGCAGGCTCTCCGAGATCATAGATGTGGTGGAACTCTTCATGCGGATCGCGCGAGAATACAAAGTCATGATGCGCAAGATGCTCATAGCGCCGATTGAGTCCGAGATAGAGCACGACGCCTGAACACGCGGGTTCATAGTCGCGGCGTGTTTCGAACTTCGCTGCAACCTCACCGCCAATGAGTTCACGATAGGTTCTCACCGCATCTTCGTTCGACACGACTCCATCGAATTCGTACCGCTCGCCCTGCGTGGTCTGCAGCCCGACCACTTTTCCCTCTTCGATCAGAAGGCGCTCAACTTCAGTAGAGGCGTGATACTTCACTCCCAGCTCACGTCCCAACTTCACCAGTGCCTCAGGCACCGCGCGCGTACCTCCCATGGGGTACCAGATGCCTTCTTCCGACTGCATGTGCCCAATCGCACAAAGGATCGCAGGCGAGGCGTCCGGGGAGGATCCAACATACTGCACATAGTGGTCCAGCATCTGCGCAACATAGGGATCATCGATGAATTCGCGGATCGTTCCGGCAACGGTCTGGCCCAGCCTCATCCGCGCAACATCCTTGAGCACCTTGATATTGAACGCGCCATGGATGTCGAACGTATCCATCATCGTGCCGACTGACTTCCAGAAAAAGAAGCGATCGGAGATTCCATGCAGTTGCTCTGAGAGCTGCATAAACTCGACATATTTGTCGCCCATTCCTGCGCGGCGCTGGTTCAGTTCGGCAGCCATCGCGGATTGTTCATGCTTCAGATCAAGCACCGACCCATCTTCAAAGAAGCAGCGCCACTGCGGGTCCAGGCGCACCATCTTGAGATAGTCATCGAGCGATCGGCCCGCTTCGCAGAAGATACGCCGCAGCACCGATGGCTGAATCAGAATCGTCGGGCCCATGTCGAAGCGGAATCCCTGCTCCTGCAGTACCGCGGCCTTTCCTCCCAGCCACGGATTCTTCTCGAAGACCTCCACCTCGTAGCCTCGTGCCGCCATGGTTGCCGCGGCTGATAAGCCCCCGAGTCCCGATCCTATTACCGCAATTCTCATCTTTTCCTGCTCCCCTTTGCAGAATCATCCGTGTCAGCGGCCAAGCTTCTGCGCCGCCTTGATTGTTTCGCGCAGGCCTTCCAGCCGTGTGCGCAGGCCCCTGCCGTGCAGCGTCCTTGCAATTGCCTCAAAAAAAGCGATGTGGGCATCCGTCGTTGGGCGATACGCGAGCAGACTCTTCGAGCGCTGCCTGACCACAGCTCTGGCTGAAGTCATCTCCAGCAGCCCCTCACGCCCTCGCGTGCGGCCAAAGCCGCTCCTGCCAATGCCGCCGAAAGAAACACGCGGATCGGCCGTAGGCACGATCAGGTCATTGATAATCACCACACCTGCGCGAATCCGCAGCGCCAGCCGCTCTGCCGCTCGTGCCGAACCAAAGACAGCCGCGGTGAGCGCATAGGGGCACCGCGCGTAGAGGCCCAGCGCTTCGCCTTCGTCTGATGTCTGCATCATCGAGATCATTGGCGCAAACACATCCGTCTGCACCGCCTTCATATCGGGAGTCGCTCGCGCAAGCAACAGCGGGCGCACGGTATCTCCCTCTATTCCGCCGCAGACAATCGCAGCCCCAAGCTGCCGCGCATCGTCAAGAAGCTCCGAGACGAGATCCAGCGTCCGCAACGGGACAGGCACTGGCGGCAACTGAGCGAGAGCGCTCTTCAGTTTCGCAAGCAGCGCATCCGCAACTGAAGTAGTTACAAATATCCGGCGCGGAGCCATGCAGGTAGCGGAGCCATTCAGTCGCAGACCGAATGCAATCGCCTCCACCACGCGGGAAAGGTCGGCTCCCTCCGTCACAAACACCGCATCGCAACCCGAAAGCTCCATCACTGACGGAGTCAGTTTCTCAGCGCACTCGCGCATCACGGCGTGCCCGGTGTTCTCTCCACCAGTGAGGATGACCTTGTCGACACCTGCTTGAATGAGAGCCGATGCCGCTTCCACATCTTCGTCGACCACCTCAAGAAGCAGCGGATCAAGTCCGCACTCCAACAGCATCCTTCGCAGCGCCCGCGCCGGCGCCGAGCAGCCAGGGGCAGGCTTCCACTGCACGGCATTGCCGGCAGTCAGGGCCTGCAGAGCCTGTACCCCAGGCAGCAGCAACGGATAGTTCGCAGCCGCGAGAATCAACACCACGCCCAGAGGTTGCCGTGTCACTTCCACTTCCACGCCGCTCAGCCACAGTGGCCGGGCACTCGTACTCTCTCGCCGCGACGCCAGAATATATGCCGCCTCGCGCTCCAGAAAGCGGCACGCCTCTGCCAGTGGCAGCACTTCTGCAACCAGCGTATCGGCGAGCGTGCGATGCAGACTGCCCGGCAGCTCCAACGGAACCGTCTCTGCCAGCTCAACCGCTGCTTGCGCGAGACGCGCGCGAAGTCTCCGAACCAGCCGCAGCCGTTCGCGCAAAGAAGTCTGCAACCACACCTGCTGCGCTGCGCGGACTGCGTCGAGCCGCATCTCGACATCCTCCGCAGCGTGCGTCATCAGGACACCGCCTCATACGCTGGAGCGCCGGTCAGCGAACCAGCTGGCTCCCACTGCGGCTCAACGCGCATATCTTCCAGCAGCAGCCGTGAGGTAATGCGTGCCGACTCGAAGATAACCGGCAGACCGCTGCCCGGGTGTGTTCCGCCACCAACCAGGTAGACGCCGTCAACGTCTTCAAACCTGTTATGTGGGCGCAGGTGCAGCATCTGTTTCAGGTTATGCGCCATGCTGAACGTGGCGCCCTTGTAGAGCCCGAAGTCGTTGCCCCAGGAAACAGGAGTTAACCGCTTTTCGAAGCGTATGCGCTGCTCCACGTCGGTGATGCCAATCTTTTCCAGCTGCCTGAGCGCCAGCGCGCGAAAGCGCTCTTCTTCTTTCGCCCAGTTGACGTTCTTATGCTCGTGCGTCACCGGGAGCAGCATGTAGAGTGTGCTGTGTCCCTTAGGGGCCAGCGTTTCGTCTGTCACGCTTGCGTTCTGCACGTAGAACGAAGGATCCTCCGATAGCCGGTGATCGCGTTCAATATCACGAAGGTTCTGCTGATAGTCGCGTGCAAGATAAATCGTGTGATGAGCAATGTTGTCGTAGCGCCCTTCCAGCCCGAGATACAGCATGAACGTTGAGCAGGAGAAGCGCTTGCGCGCGATACGTTCATCGGTCCAGCGACGGCGCAGATGATTCGGCACCATCCTCTTCATCGCTTCTGCAAAGTCGGCATTGACGACGATTGCGTCAGCCGCAAGCGAGCCTTTCGCGGTGCGCAGCCCCACCGCTCTACGCCCTTCGAAGATAAGCTGCTCGACTGCCTCTTCCATCAGAAACTTCACGCCCAGGTCTTCGGCGACTCGTGCCATTGCCTTCGACACCGCGCCACAGCCACCTGTGGGATGAAAGACGCCATGTTCATACTCCAGGAACGAAAGAATACTGAACAGGCTCGGGCAGGTGAAAGGCGACATACCCAAATACTTCGATTGAAAGCTGAAGCCCAGCCGGATGCGCTCATCCTGAAAGTAGCTTCGCAGATCGGAGTCGAGACAGCGCCAGGGTCGAAGCAGGGGAAGCATCTTGAGCATCCGCACCTTTGCCAGGTCACGCCAGCTCTCAAACGGTGATTCCAGGAACGGAATAAACCGCTCCAGCTTCCGCCTGTTGTCTGAGAAGAAGGCATGCAGTCGCATCGCGTCCGCGGGAGAAATAGCAGCCACAGCCTGCTCCATCTTCTCCACATTGGGAGTCGCTTCCAACTCGCCGCCTGCGCCGAAGACCAGCTTGTATTGCGGATCCAGCCGCGTCATCGGCACCTCTGTGTCGAGATCGCGGCCCGCCGCTGCAAAAATCTCCCGCAGCACGCGAGGATAGAGGAAGAAGGTCGGGCCTGTATCGAACTTGTAGCCTTGCTGCTCAATCGTAGAGGTGCGTCCGCCCACGACGGCTCGCTTCTCAACCACCGTCACATCTACCCCTGACTTTGCCAGCAGGATAGCTGCTGCGAGTCCTCCGGGCCCCGCGCCCGCGATAACTACCTTCCGCCCTCGATTACTCATTTGTGTGCTTCCCGCTTGCCTGCCCGAGATTGTAGGACTAATAACCCGTTCACGTCTGCAACTTAACTACATCTTGCCAGAATGAACTCGCCTGCGTGGCGGTCAGGTGTCTACTTTGTAATACGGATTTTGCTCACACGAAAGAGTGCTTTATCGCGTCAGGGAGCGAGCGGAGTCCCGTCCCTGGCGAACCAGTTCAGGCAGTCCCACACCGTGGTAGGCGTTGCCCACCAGTCGCAGTCCCTGCTGCGCACGCTCCAGGCTTGCCAGCTCCGCCATCCGCTCCAGGTGCCCGACTCCGTACTGTGGCAGCGAAAGCGGCCAGTGCCGCACCAGGCTGAAATCGGGGGTGGGCAGCGGGCCCAGCAGCCGCGAAAGTCTGCGATGCGCGGTCGCAGCGATCTGGTCGTCGGAGAGACCGGCCATCGCTCCTGCTGCTTCGCCGCCATAGAATCCCCGCAGCAATACTCCTCCTGCCGGTGCACGATGCGAAAACTTCTGGTGAACAAAAGTGCAGGCGAGCAGCGCCGGCTCGCCATCCCCATTTGGCTTGCCGCTGACCGGCTCCAGGAATCCGAACCCCCGGGGGATTCGCAGCTTTTGCGCGTTCTCCGGCGTAAAAGCAAGCGCAACAACCACCGCGGACGTGGCATCCATCTCCACCAGCGAAGCCATCCTCGCGTCCACCGGTTTGAGCAGCTTTTTCGTGATGTGAGGAGGTGTAGCGATGATGATCGCGTCAAAGCTTTCTTCACCGGACAGCCCTGTAACCTGCCAGCCGGCCCCCCGCCGCTCGATCCCGCTCACCGCCTCGCCCAGGCGTACTGACATCGCTGGCAGCTTAGCTGCCATGCCATCGATCAGCCTCTGCAGGCCGCCTTTCAGCGTGGTGAAAACAGAAGCCTGCGGAGCGCTCGCGCGCGACTGCACTGCGCTGATCAGGCTTCCCTGCTCACGCTCCATCTTTACAAATCCGGCCATCACGGCACGAGCGCTCAGCTTCGCGATATCGCCGCCAAAAATGCCCGCAAGCAATGGCGCGGCCAGCGTGTCCGTCACCTCATCGCCAAAGTGCCTGCGCACAAAATCAGCAATGGATTCGTCAGCGCCATCGGCAAGCGCCGCAGCCTTCAACTCCTCGGCTCGTTTGGGCTCTCGCAGGTAGGCGAGCTTCGCCTGCCATGAAAAGAGCGGCGAACTCAGCAGCGGCTCCCACTTCGCGGGAACCATCATGCGCATCCCCTCAGGCATCGCGGCGAGCGTATTGCCGCGCACCAGGTAGGTGAGCCGCGCCGTGTCATTCGACGCGATAATGTCGTCTTCGAGCCCCAGCTCGATTGCCAGCTCTCGTGCCCAGGGTTTTTCCTTCACCCAAGAGTCCGGCCCGCACTCGACCACGAAACCTTCATGGTGCACCGTCTCGACAATGCCGCCAAGCCGTGCCGACGCTTCGTAGAGCACGAATTCCCTGCCCTGCAGAGCCAGTTCATAGGCCGCAGCTACACCGCTGATGCCTCCGCCAATTACCGCTATGCGTCCACTCATGCCTGCAGCCGCGCCAGACCACCGCGAGCCAGCTCAGCGAGCGCCTCGGTCAGCAGCGGCGACGAATTCAGCGATTCGGGACGGGTAACCCGGAGGCCGATCTTCTCGCCAAATTCTCTGAAGCCAATATCGATGTCATAAAGGATCTCTACGTGATCGCAGAGAAAGCCAATCGGCTGAATCATCACCGCCTCGTGGCCTTCCTCGCGCAGCGCCTTCAATGTGTCTTCAACGCTCGGTCCGATCCACGGTCCACCTGACATGCCCTGACTCTGGAAGGCGAAAAACCATCTCAGCCCCGGAAAGCGCTCAGCCACCAGGGCTGCGGTCTGCTTCGCATCGAGGGGATAAGGATCAGGAGCCGGAGCGGCTTTGCCCTCAACCGCTGGCTGCGTCTGGATCGTCCTGCAAGGCACGCTGTGCGCCGTAAAGAGGACAGGCATCTGTGCCTGCTCCCGCGTAAAAGCAGCCTTCAGTCGATCCGCAAAGGCATCCGCCAGCAACGGGTGATCGGCCCATCCCTCGACAAAGTCGATCTTGATCGCATCGCCCGCCTCGGCAAAGACGGCGCGGCGATAGAGTCCCACGCTGGTACGCGAGTTCTGCGGCGCCAGGCAGACAGCAACTGCATCTGTCACGCCGTCGGCACGCATCTGCCGCACCGTGTCGACGATGTAAGGCTTCCAGTTGCGCATCCCGACATACACCGGCAGATCGAGCTTCTCTGCCAGCAGCCGGCCCTGCTCCATCGTCAGACCGGTCAGCGGACTTTGCCCGATCAGCGAGTAGCGGTGGCGAATCTCTTCAATCACGGACTCGGGCATGGGTCGCCCGCTGGTCACGTTGCGCAGGTATTCGGGTATCTCATCGAGCGCATCGGGGGTTCCGTGGGCCAGCAGAATCACCCCGGATTTAGCCACGTTTCGCCTCCGCTGCAAACTCGCGCACGAAGCGAACCACATGCTGTACGTTCTCAACCGGCGTGCCCGGCACAATCCCATGTCCCAGGTTAAAGATGTGTCCTGCTCGTCCCTCCGCCTGCGTCAGGATCTGCCGCACGCGCGTGCGGATCAGTTCCGGCTCGGCAAACAGTGTGATCGGATCGAGGTTCCCCTGCACCGCGCAGCTGTAGTCCAGTGTGCGCCATGCAACATCGAGCGGCGTACGCCAGTCCAGCCCGAGCACATCGGCGCCCGTCTCACGCATCGCCGGCAGCAGGCTCGCCGTATCCACGCCGAAGTAGATCACCGGCACACCCATCGCCTGCACCTCGCGCACGAGGGTCTTCGTCACCGGCAGCACAAAATCGCGATAGTCCTCGACGCTCAATGCACCCGCCCAGCTGTCGAAGATCTGGATCACGTCCGCCCCGGCCTCGACCTGCTGCGCCGCATACTCGCGCAGCACCGTTGCCAGCTTGTCGAGCAGCCTGCGCCATACATCCGGCTGGCGATACATCAGCTTCTTGGTTTCGATATAGTTGCGCGATCCGCCGCCTTCGATCATGTAGCTGGCCAGCGTGAAGGGCGCACCGCAGAAGCCGATAATGCCCAGCCGGTCTTTGAAGTGGGCGACAACCTTGGCGATCGCCTCGGCGACATAGCCAAGCTCTGAAGCCCTGTCCGTGCGCAATCGCATCACGTCTTCCGCGGTCCGCACCGGCTTGTGAATCACCGGGCCCTCACCGGCCAGAAATTCAAAATCCAGCCCCATGCAGTCAAATGGCAGCAGCAGATCGGCAAAAATGATCGCCGCATCCACATCCAGCTTCTCAGCGGCCGTAATCGTTACCTCGGCGGCGAGTTTAGGATCCCTGCATATCTCCAGCAGCGTATGGTGGCGCCGCACCGCCTGGTACTCCGGCATATAACGCCCCGCCTGCCGCAGAAACCATACCGGCGTGCGGTCTACCGGCCGCCGCAGACATGCCCTGACAAATCGCGTACCGCCTACGCCCGGAAGCAGCCCGGAACGTGCTGCAAGATCGTCCCCAATTTCCAGCTTGTTTGATATCTCCATCGAGTCTGAGAGTAGCATCCGGGGGGCATCTCCTGCGTGACCTTAATCACACAGCTTTCCCCTGATAAAAACGTACACTGCGATACCATCGGCACTATGGGTACGGTTGAGATTCTCGGCTTTATCACCGGTGTGCTGTGCGTCTTTCTGGCCATCCGGGAAAATATCTGGAACTGGCCCATCGGCATCGCCAATAACATCTTCTATCTCATCGTTTTCTGGCAGGCAAAGCTCTATGCCGACTCCGGCCTGCAGCTCTTCTATATGTCGATAGCCATCTACGGCTGGTGGTTCTGGCTGCGGCGAGGGGAGCGCCGCAGCGGTACGAGCGAAATCCGCACTATTTCCCCGCGGATGGCCTGGGCGCTCTCGCTCGTGACCATCGTTTCGGCCGTCCTGCTCCACCTCATTCTCAGTCGCTATACCGATTCGACCGTCCCGTGGGGAGACGGCATCACCACCGCTCTCAGCCTCACCGCTCAGTTCATGCTGGGCCGCAAGCTCCTTGAGAACTGGGTCGTCTGGATGGTCGCCGATGTCATTTACATCGCGCTCTATTGCTATAAGCACCTTTACCTCACCGCGGTGCTCTACGCCATCTTTTTTGCCCTCTGCGTCTCCGGATATACGCGCTGGCGAGCGACCCTGCGCGCCGAGGTCCTCCCTGTATGAAGCGTGTAGCCGTCGTCGGCGCCGAATCCACAGGCAAGAGCACCCTCTGCGCCCGGCTCGCGCAACACTACCAGACGGCATGGGTGCCTGAATACGGCCGCGAATACACCCTGGAGCTCGCCGCCCGCCTCGGCGCAATGGATGCCATTCACTGGACGGAAGCCGACTTCCTCCAGATAGCCAAAGGCCAGCTGGCTGCTGAAAAGGAGGCCCAACAGCACGCTGCCGGCCTCCTTATCTGCGATACGGATATCCTCGCCGTTTCCATCTGGCAGGAGCGTTATCTCGGGACACGCAATCGCGCCATCGAGGCGCTGGCCTCCGCCCATCCCATCGACCTCTACCTGCTCACCGCGTGCGATGTGCCCTTCGTCGCCGACGAAATCCGCGATGGCGAACACTTCCGCGAGTGGATGACCGCCCGCTTCCGCGAGGTTCTCGATCACAAGCAACTGCCCTTCGTCGAGCTGCACGGCGACTGGCAGCAGCGCTTTGACCAGGCCGCGGCTGCCATCGACCGCCTTACGGCTTCGGCATCAGGTACTTGTCGTACCAGTTGAAGTAGCGCTGGTAGCGGTCGCGGATGAAGCTTGGCCGGGTAAAGCCGTGAAACTGCCCCGGATAAACAATCAGCTCCGTCGGAACATTCAGGCTTCGCAGCGCCTCATACATCTGCTCGCCCGCCACGACCGGCACGTTGAAGTCGCGGTCGCCTCCCATGAACAGCGTCGGCGTCTTGATCCGATCTGCATGGAAGAGCGGGTAGCCCAGCTTTAGATAAGCCTGTGGGTTCTTCCACGGCGAGCCCACCTCGTTGTCGTACTGAAAGACATACTGGTCCACGCCGTAAAGCGACAGTGGATTGCCCGTACCCGCTCCGCTGATCGCCGCCTTGAAGCGTGTCGTGCTGGCAATTGTGTAATCCGTCAGGATGCCGCCGTAACTCCATCCGCCCACGCCCAGCCGATCAGGATCGGCGATTCCCTCCTTCACCGCCTCATCGACCGCAGCCAGCAAATCGATCACTTCCTTGTCGCCCCAATCAGCAAAGATGGCCTGCTGGTAACTCGCCGAGCGCCCCGCGCTGCCGCGATAGTTCACATTGAGTACCGCATAGCCGCGCGCTGCAAAGAGCTGCCGCTCCGGGTTGAACATGTGCGCATCCTGCGCATCCGGGCCGCCGTGAATCCGCAGCAGCATCGGAACCTTGCTCCCCGCTGCATAGGTTGGAGGCAACGTCAGCACGGCGTGAACCTCATTGCCGTCCTTCGTCTTTGCAGAAAGGTCCTGCGTTTTGCCCAGCTTCAACTGGGCCAGCAGCGCATCGTTGTGGGAGGTCAGCTTGCGCAGCTTGCCATCTTCCAGCGCGAAGATCTCCGGCGCCGTCTCATCCGTTGACCAGAGTGCCGCCGCGTGACCGGCCGCCGCATCATGGGTCAGCACCACCCCCGGCGTCTTCACCAGTCTGCGAACCGTCCCGTCTGCCACGTTTACTGAAGCCGGATATTGCGAGCGGTCATCCTCGACCAACACCACAATCGACTTACCATCCGCCGACCACTCCGGCTGCGACACCGCGCGATCCAGCTTGGTTGTCAGCACGCGCGGCTCGCCCCCATCCGCACCTACCACCGCCAGTTTGAACTGGTTGTACTCCTCATACTTCGGCTCGCTGCCCTGCAGGTACGCTACCTGCGTGCTGTCCGGGCTCCAGGCCAGCTTTCCGGCATCGGGCCCGTCAAAGGTTGTCAGCTTCCGTGCTGTCGATCCAGCCTTTGCATCCACAACAAAAACATCCGTATTTGTCGTGCGATCCGGGTCTGCATCATGGTTGCTCACATACGCGATGCGTCTGCCGTCCGGCGACCAGACAGCCCGGCCTTCATCGAACGCCGGATCCGTAGTCAGCTTCTCCAGCTTGTGCGTGGCCAGGTCGTAGAGATAGAGCTGCGTGTGTTCGTTATCCCGCAGGTAGCCCACCACATCCTGCTTGAAGTGGTAGCGGTCCAGCACGATCGGCTTCGGCTTTTCCTCGCCTTCCTTCTTTTCCGGCTTCTCCGGTTCGTCGCTGGGCTTGATCGCCAGCAGCAGCTGCTTGCTATCCGGCGACCATTCATAGGCTGAGAGCTCTCCCTTTACATCCGTCAACTGCCTCGCCTCACCGCCCCGCCTGTCAAGCACCCACACCTGCGTGCCCTTCGCCGCCCCCTTGCGCCCGGAGAGGAAGGATATATATTTCCCATCCGGCGACCATCGCGGCGCGCTGGCCGACTCATCGCCATAGGTCAGCTCGATGTCCTCCGTGCCCTGCCAGTTCGTCATCCACAGGTGGGTCACCCGCTTATCCGCCGCCACGTCGGTGGTGTTCACCGTGTAGGCGACCCAGTTGCCATGAGGCGAGACCACCGGTGCTCCTACATCCTGTAGCTTGAAGAGATCGTCAAGCATCATCGAGTGCGGCGAGGCTGCTGGGGTTTGGGCAGACAACACGGGAGTGATGGCGGCAATGGCCGCAAGAGCGAGGGAAACTTTCCGGATCATGGAGCGAAGTATATAGCCAGATACCCCCGCCACCGCTAGACTTTTTCTCAGCCCGGAGCTCACCAGCCGAGCCATTTACACTAACTAAGTCATGGACAAATTTGTTATCCGCGGCGGTAATCCGCTGCTGGGCACCATCCGCGTCAGCGGCGCTAAGAACTCGGCCCTTCCCTGCATGGCGGCAGCCATTCTCACCGAAGATGAAGTCATCCTTGAAAACATCCCCCAGGTACGCGACATTGAAACCGAGCGCAAGCTGCTCGTCTCCATGGGCGCCGAGGTCGAGCTAGGCTACGGCCGCGCCCAGCATCGCACCTCCATCAGCTGCCGTGTGCTCTCAGACCCTGTTGCCAAGTACGAAATCGTCAAGACGATGCGCGCTTCGTCGCTCGTGCTCGGGCCGCTCGTCGCCCGCACCGGCCTCGCCCGCGTAGCCATGCCCGGCGGTTGCGCCATCGGCGGCCGGCCCATCGACCTCCACATCAAAGGTCTTGAAACCATGGGCGCCAAGATCAGCTACGAGCACGGCTACATCGAGGCACGCGCTGAGCGGCTCAAGGGCGCCAAGATCGTCTTCGACAAGATCACAGTCACCGGCACAGAAGACCTGCTCATGGCCGCGGTCCTCGCCGAGGGCGAAACCGTGATGGAAAACTGCGCCCGGGAGCCCGAGGTCACCGACCTTGCTGCCCTGCTGACCGCCATGGGGGCCAATATTGAAGGTGCGGGCTCCTCCACCATCCGCGTCCAGGGGGTGGAAAAGCTTCACGGCGCCCGCCACCGCATCAATCCCGACCGCATCGAGGCAGGCACGTTTCTCGTGGCAGGGGCGATCACCGGCGGCGACCTTTGCGTCGCCAACTGCAACCCGGCGCACCTCGGCGCCGTCCTCAAAAAGCTCGAAGAGAGCGGCGTCCGCGTGGACATTATTGCCAAGGACCAGATTCGCGTCCGCAGCGAAGGCGCGTTGAAGGCCACCGATATCTCCACAGAAGAGTATCCCGGTTTCCCCACGGACATGCAGGCGCAATACATGGCGCTTGCTACCCAGGCCGAGGGAACCTCAGTGGTTGCCGAAAACATCTTCGAGAACCGCTTCATGCACGTGCAGGAACTCGCGCGCATGGGCGCAAACATCAAGGTCGATGGCCGCACCGCGACCGTGCGCGGCAAAGCGCCGCTCTCTGCCGCTGCCGTCATGTGCTCTGACCTCCGCGCCTCTGCTTCACTGGTCCTGGCGGCGCTGGTGGCCGACGGTGAATCCATCCTCGACCGCGTCTACCACATGGATCGCGGCTATGAACACATTGAGGAGAAGCTCCGTGGCGTCGGCGCGCAGATACGCCGCATGGGCAACATCTTCGGCGACAAGGGTGAAGAGTAAAATTCGTGTGTCACAGGCCTCACATGTTTGAGGCCTGAAGCTTTATCGGAGGCAAGATGATTCTTCGCAAGCTGGCCGTTGCTGCTCTGGCTGTTTTCCTACCCGCACTCTCTCATGCACAACAGCCGCTTCGAGTCGCCATTGTCGGACTCGAACACGGCCATGTCGGCGGCTTCCTCAATCAATTTCCCAGGCAGCATGAAGTGCAGCTCGTCGGCATTGTCGATGCTGATGCTGCGCTCTCTGCGCGGTACGAGAAGCAGTACCACCTCGATCACAGCCTCTTCTACAGCAGCCTCGACGCAATGGTCGCCGCGCGTCACCCGCAGGCGCTTCTCGTCTATACCTCCATCGGCGAACATCGCCGGGTCATCGAAGCAGCCGCGCAGCACGGCCTTAGCGTCATGGTTGAAAAGCCGCTGACCCTCTCGCTTCCCGATGCTCTGGCCATCCGTCAGGCCGCCCGCGCTCACCACATTCAGGTGCTCGTCAACTATGAAACCACCTGGTATGCCAGCAATCGCGCAGCCTACGACCAGCTGGAAAGCGGCAAAATTGGAGACGCCCGCAAGGTCGTCGTTCACGATGGCCACCAGGGCCCTAAGGAAATCGGCGTCCAACCGGAGTTTCTCAAGTGGCTCACTGATCCGGCGCTGAACGGCGCAGGCGCTCTCTATGACTTTGGCTGCTATGGCGCCGACCTGATGACGTGGCTCATGCACGGCCAGGCTCCCATCAGCGTCACGGCCGTCGCCCAGAGCGATAAGCCGGAGACTTATTCTCGGGTGGACGACGATGCCACCATCATCCTGCAGTATCCTCACGCGCAGGCTGTGCTGATGCCCTCATGGAACTGGCCCTTCGCCCGCAAGGATATGGAAGTCTACGGCGCGACCGGCTACGCCATCACCGTGGGCCCGGATCAGTTGCGCCTTCGCTATAAAAATGAGGATGCGGAGCATGAGATCACCGCTCCTCCGCTCACCCCACCCAATGATGGCTCGCTGCATTATCTGAGCGCCGTGATGAATGGTTCGCTGGTTCCCAAGGGAGATCTCACCTCGCTCGATACAAACATGGTCGTCATGCAGATTCTCGATGCCGCACGGGAATCTGCCCGGACAGGCCGCACCATCAAGCTCAAGCCGCTTCCTCAATAAAAATCAGATAACCCGCGCCTCTTCCTGAGGCGCGGGGACGGGCGTATTCTAAAGGGTGAAAAAGACAGGCTTTCTTTTCGTACTCGCCGCGCTTGCCATAGCGTTGGCAGTTCCTTGCGCCAGCGCACAGTATTCTGCCGACAAACCTCTTGGCGCATCCGCGCAGAACGCGCCCGCTTATCTGAAGAACGCCGGCATCAGTCAGGAACTGAACCATCCTCTGCCCCTCGCCGACGAATTCACCGACGCCACCGGTCAGAAGACTCCCCTCGGCACCTACTTCGGACGTCGTCCAGTCATGCTGGCTCTGGTCTATTACAACTGCGGCATGCTCTGCCCGCAGGTGTTGCATGGCATGGCATCCGCGCTGTCGCAGACAGGCTTTCACGCAGGCAAGGAATACGATGTGGTCGTCGCCAGTATCAATCCTGACGACAAGACATCGGATGCCGCGGAGGCAAAGCAGCAGTTCCTCAAGACGCTCGGCCAGCCGGATGCCGGGAAATATGTCCACTTTCTCATCGGCCCTCAGAAGTCGATCAACGACCTCTCCGCTGCGACCGGCTTCCACTATGTTCGTGTTCCCGGCCCTGATGGCAAAATGGACCAGTTTGCCCACTCCAGTGTCATCATGATCGCCACTCCCGATGGCAGAATGTCGAAATACCTCTCCGGCATCGACTATCAGTCCCGCGATGTTCGCCTCGCCCTCATCCAGGCCAGCAACCACAAGATCGGCAGCTTCAGCGATATGGTGCTGCTCTACTGCTGCAACTACACCCCAAGTCAGGGCCGCTATACAGTTGCCGTGCTGCGCATTCTTTCGATTGCAGCGATGGCCTCGCTGCTCGCACTAGGCGGCATCTTCTATCTGCTCAGCCGCAAGCCGAAGACGCGCGCCAGTTAGCTTTCCGTTTCGAGCACCGCGCCACCTTCACCCGGCGCCAGAAAAAGATTCTGCTCCAGGCCGTGCTGCCGCGTGTAGAGGTCATAGTAGCGACCTTCCAGCGCATAGAGCATCTCGTGCGTTCCCCGCTCCACGATCTGTCCGCCTTCCACAACAAGGATCTGGTCTGCCCGCCGGATCGTCGACAGTCTGTGCGCGATCACAAACGTTGTCCGCCCCTGCATCAGGTAGCTGAGCCCCTGCTGGATCATCGCCTCCGACTCTGAATCGAGCGATGAGGTCGCCTCATCCAGGATCAGTATCCGAGGATCGGCCAGGATCGCCCGCGCAATCGAGAGCCGCTGCCGCTGGCCGCCAGACAGCTTCACGCCTCGCTCGCCGACGATCGTCTCATAGCCATCGGCAAAGCGCTCCGCAAACTCATCCACTCGCGCAATGCGGCAAGCCTCCAGAAACTCCTCGTCCGTCGCCTCCGGATAAGAGAACACGACATTCTCGCGGATCGTCCCGTCGAAGAGAAATGACTCCTGCAGGACCACGCCCAGCTGGCTCCGATAGCTGTCGAGCTTCACGGTCGCCAGGTCGATCCCGTCCACCAGCACTTGGCCTGTATCGGGTGTGTGGAAGGCGCAAACCAGGCTGATGATCGTCGATTTGCCTGAACCCGACGAACCCACCAGCGCCGTTACTGTCCCAGGCTGTGAATCGAAGGTGATCCCATGCAGCACAGGCTTGTCAGCCTCATAGGCAAAGCGGACATCTTCGAACCTCACCTCGCCGCGCAGCTCACCCAATGTCGTCACTCGCTTCGGGTCGCTGAACTCGTCCTTCTCTTCCAGGATTTCAATCGTGCGATCCAGCCCGGCGACCGCTTCGGTCAACTGTGTACCGACGTTCACCACCTGGAAGACCGGCGCAACCATAATCGCCAGGAAAAAGGTGTACTGGAAGTAGCCGCCGGTCGTCATCTGGCCGTGCAGCACAGCGCGGCCACCAAGCAGCATCACCATCCCGCCCACAACACCCATGACCGTCGTCGCTGCGAACGACAGCGTGCTCGTCGCCGTCAACGACCGCATCACGTTTTCAAGCAGCCGCTGCACACCGCCGGCAAAGACGCCCGCCTCACGCTTCTCTGCGAAATAACCCTTGACCACGCGCACGCCGCCCAGTGACTCGGTGAGCCTGCCCGTCACCTCGGCATTGATCCGGCCACGCTCGCGGAAGATGGGCCGTATCGTTTTGAATGCCTTCTGCAGCACAACGACAAACAAGGCCACCACGCCGAAGACGGCCAGCGTCATATTGCGATTGCTGTAAAGCAGATAGCCAAACACAATCGCGGCGGTCATGATGCCGCCCACGAACTCGACCAGCCCCGTTCCGATCAGGTTCCGGACGCCCTCAACATCGGTCATGATGCGCGAGACCAGCACCCCCGTGCGGTTGCTGTCATAGAAGCTGACGGAGAGCCTGCCAATGTGCTGCTGCACCTCTTTGCGCAGATCCGCAATCAGCCGTTGCGCCTCTTTTGAAAGCAGCTGGGTCAATGCAAAGGAAGTAGCTGCCTGCACAGCTGTCGCTGCAAAAACCAGACCAACCAGTTGCAGCAGCTTCTCCGCATGGTGGTGGTTCAGCACCGTGTCGATCAGATATTTTGAAGACCAGGGCAGCACCAGCCCTGAGACCCGGTTCACCGCCATCAGCAACAGCCCCAGAAAGAGCAGCGCGCGGCGTGGGCGAATCAGCCGCCACACCTCCGGCAGCACCTTCTTGAGCTGCGGCTTGCGCTTCGGCATCTCCGCCGCCGCGCCCTTCGCCGCCCCACGCGACGAGGTGCTGCGCTCAGCTCTTGCCGACATGGAACCGGGACGCATCATCTAGGCCCGCGCTCTGCGCGCCGCGATGAACGACCGCACGCACAGCACCACGTAAACCAGCAGCAGCGCCGCCATCGCAGCCTTCTCCTCGACGGCCACCGGACGCGCAAACTGCACACCCTGCTTCATGCGCACAAAGTCCACCAGCGCCTTCGCCGTGCCGAGAAAGCCGAGCAGGCCGATCGTGACGGCGATATGCATGTGGAGCATCCGCTTCTTCACATCATCCGTACGCGCAAGAAAGCCGAAGATGACCAGCAGTAGCCCTGCGAACGCCGGAATCAGCGAAGTAGGCGCATGGGCGCCCGTCGCCATAAATGAAAACAGCCCAAGCAGAATGAGAACAATACCGAATGAAATCGTGAGTCTTGCCATTGTTGCGTGTGCCTCCAGAGCACAAAAATCGTATGGTTCTTACTTCCCTGCGGCTTTACTGCAGAGGATGAATAGCCGTCACCTTCAGCTCGTCGAGGATCTTCTGTGCAATCTCTACCGGTGTCCCTTCCACGGAAACATGCAAGGCATCCTTCGGGTTTTCAAGCGTAGCCAGCTGGCTGTCCAGCAGCGCCGGGTTCATATATTCATGGTGCCGCTTCGCCAGCCGCTCGGCGATGAGCGCCTTCGGAGCTTCCAGCACCACGAACTGATAGCTCCCGGGTGCTAATCCCGAGGATAGCGTATCGCGATAAGTCTGCTTGAGAGCCGAGCAGGTCAGCACGCCGCTTTCCCCCTGCTGCTGCCAGCCCAGCAACACCTGGTGCAGCGTCTCCAGCCACGGCGCGCGATCAGCGTCATTCAGCGGAATTGCCGCCTTCATCTTCGCCCGGTTTGCCTCACTGTGGTAGTCGTCGCCTTCTGCAAACTTCCAGCCGGTTGCCGCGATAAGCTCGTTTGCGATGGTCGTCTTTCCCGTCCCCGTAACTCCCATCAGGATCACGATCATGCTTTCTTGTTGCCTCCGAGTAGCTGCTTCACATCGTTGAAGATCTGGTCCGGCGTCCAGTCGTTCGTCGGATACCACTTGTAGACCTTGCCATCCGGCCCTATCACGATCGTGGAGAGAGAATGCGTGATCGTACGGTCCTTCTCCGGCGTCGCTCCCACATCGAAGAATCTGAGCAGCGGAGCGAGATCTTTTTTGTTCGGCGCCGCAAAGTCCCAGTGCGCAAAGTTCTCCTTCGTATACTTCCCGGTATAAGCCTCGCCGTAGCTGCGCAGCACCTTGGGAGTGTCATAGTCCGGGTCGAAGCTCACGCTCAGCAGGTGCGTCTTCTTGTAGAGTGCCGGGTCCGCCGCCAGCATCTTGTCCAGCTGTGCAAAGTTCCGGCTCATCCTCGGGCAGAAATCCGCCAGCGGGCAGCGCGTGTAGATGAAAGTCATCAGCAGCACCTTGCCCTTGAACTCACCAAGATGGATCGTCTTTGCGCTCTGGTTCAGCAGTTTGAAGTCGGGAACATCGTCGCCCGGCTTCAGCGGATGGTAAAAGAAGCTCGGCTTGTAATCGGGCTTTGCCTGCGCGGTGATGACGATCTGGTCAAGGAAGTCGCCCTTGTCGGAGACCAGCAGGGTCGCCGTAATGCTGTCGCCCGGATGCAATTCGCTGAGGATGCTTCGATCGGCAAGGCGATACGGCATCGTCATCGCTTCCATAAATCCGGGGATAGCCGCCGAATCGAGCGTCACCTCGCCTCGGGCTGCATCGGTCGAGACAACCTTGCCACGAACCGGATAGTGTTTTGCCGAGGTATCGTTCGCCGCGGCAATCCCAGCTGCATTGGGATGACTGCGGCAGCCCGCAAGCACCAACGCCAGCAACGTCATGCTAAGAATGTTTCGCTTCACAGGACAGTTTACACTCGCTAGGTGTCCTCGCTTTTGATTCGCAGCAACCGTATCCCTTCCGTCCTTTTTGATGCGATGGAACGCGGGGCTCTTGTGATCACCGCAAACGCGCGTGCCGCACGGGTTCTGCATCAGGCTTATGCGGCCACCCAGCAGTCGCAGGGCTATCAGGCCTGGACCACACCCTCTGTTCAAGACTGGCAGAGCTGGACCGCCGATCTCTGGCGTCAGGCCTTCTATACCTATCCGGATCTGCCTCTGCTCCTCGACACGCAGCAGGAGCGCGTCCTCTGGAAGCGCATTCAGCAGCGTGAAGCCGTAGCCGTAGTCTCGCCGGACAGCCTGGCCCATCTCTCGCAACAGGCCTATGCGTTGCTCTCCCGCTACTGCGCTCACGACCAGCGCCGGCAGCCCTGGACAACGCTCGACAGCGAACACTTCCGTAGCTGGGCCGCGGCCTTCGATGCCGAATGTTCCCGCCGGGGATGGGCAAGCAGCAGCCGCTGCGATGAACTGCTGGCATCGCTTGTCGAGGAGGGCCGCATCCCAGCTCCCGCGGAACTGCTATGCACCGGCTTCGACCGCCTCCTGCCCTCGCAGCAGCGACTGCTTGACGCTCTTCATGCCCGCGGCACACTCCTTGGCGATCTCGACTCGGAAACCCCACCCGGCAGCCGCACGCTCATCTGCGCCAATGAACTGCGCGAAGAGATCACCGCCTGCGCTACGTGGTGCCGGGAACAGCTCGCGTCTGACCCATCGCTCCGCATCGGCATTCTCGTCCCTGACCTGAAGAGCGTACAGCCTGCGATCGACCGCATCTTCCGCAGCATCCTCACCCCCCGGGACACCAGCATTCTCGCGGCAGCCAGTCGGCCTCCTTATGAGTTTTCGCTCGGCTCTCCCCTCGCCTCCGTGCCTGTCGTCCGAGCCGCCCTGCTGCTGCTCAAGTGGCTCACAACGCCGCTGCCGGAAGAAGAGGCCACCTGGCTGCTGCTCTCCGGCTTTCTCGCCACCAGTGAAGGAGAAGCCCTGACTCTCGCCGCGCTCGATGCCAGGTGGCGCGACACGGGAGCACTTTCCCCTGAGCTACCTCTTGAGACAGCTCGGCGCAAGCTCTCGAGCGCAGCGCCGGCAGTCGCGCAGCGGCTCCTTCAGACCTTACGGCTCGTGCAGGAGCGGCCCCGCCGCTGGTCGGAGTGGACCGAGCTTGCTCCTCAGTTGCTTGAGGCTGCCGGCTGGCCGGGCCATCGCACCCCTGACTCCGCCCAGTACCAGGCGCAGCAGCGGCTCGACCACCTCTTCGATCAGCTCGCCGCGCTCGACTTCGATGCCAGTCAAACTACCTTCAGGGACTTTGTACGCACCCTCACCGCGCAGGCCTCCGAAACGATCTTTTCGCTTGAGTCCTACGATGCCCCCATCCAGGTCATGGGAGCCATGGAGGCGTCCGGCCAGCGTTTCGACATCCTCTGGTTCCTTGGCATAGACGATCAGGCCTGGCCGCTCAGAGGCCGCGCCCATCCGCTGCTGCCAGCCGCCCTGCAGCGCAAGCACAACATGCCCCACGCCAGCCCGCAGCAGGACTGGGAGCTCGCCCACGCAGTCACCTTGCGCATCGCGGCCAGCGCACCCGTCTGCGTCTTCAGCTACTCGCGCCAGGCAGCGAGCGGCGAGTCGCGCTGCTCGCCGCTCCTGTCCTCGCTCGTCGCTACAGAGCCGAAACCAGCCACCGCCTTTCTCCAGCAGCCCAGGAGTGCGTCTGCTGTTTCCCTCGAAACCATCCCTGACGACTCCGGCGTTCTCACCTGGCCGCAGCAGCGGACGGCAGGTGGCAGCGAAGTGCTCAAGCGGCAGGCGGCCTGTCCCTTTCAAGCCTTCGCGATGGGCCGCCTGCACACTGCCGTGCTCAACCGCACCGAGCGCGGCCTCACCGCCGCCGAACGCGGCAAGCTGCTCCACCAGGCTCTGGAACAGCTCTGGAGCGCAGGTTTCACCACCCGCGATCAGCTCATCAACGCCACTGCAACCGGCTCCCTCGCTTCGCTTCTCCAGTCCGCTGTAGCAGCCATTTTTGCGCCATACTCTCGCGAAGCCGCTGGGGACAACTGGATGCTCACCTATCTTGAGGGCGAGCAGCAGCGCCTGATCACGCTGCTCGGCCACTGGCTGGCCATCGAGGCGCAGCGCGGGCCCTTTACCGTCGAACATGTAGAGAAGCGTCTGGATAATATCGACATCAGCGGCCTCCGGCTTAACCTCCGCGCCGACCGTGTGGATCGTCTCCCCGAGGGCGGCCACTTCCTCATCGATTACAAAACCAGCCTGGTCACATCAAACGCATGGCAGGGCGAACGCCCCGACGAGCCGCAGCTTCCCGTCTATGCCCTCTTCGGAGGCATTGACGATCTGCAGGGCGTGCTCTTCGCTCAGCTTCGCGCCAACGCCTGCAAGTTTGAGGGGCTCATCGCTGCCGAAACCAATGCACACTTCGCCGCGTTGCCGAAAGATATCGCAAAGATCGGAGACATCTACGGCGACACCGGGCCTGAAGCGTGGGAGAGTGCACTGCTCAACCTCGCAGCCGACTTTCTCCACGGCGAGGCGGCTGTGAACCCCCTGCACGGCGCAAAAACATGCCGCTACTGCGCGCTGCCCGGACTATGCCGTGTCGCCGAACTCCAGGCCCTCACCGAAGAAGACAACGACGACGATGAAGGATGAATTGCTAAAACATCAGGACGCATCCGCCCGCCAGGCTGCGCTCGACACCTCGGGCTCGTTCCTCGTTCAGGCCCCGGCTGGCTCAGGCAAGACGGATCTCCTCACCCGCCGCTTCCTCAAGCTGCTTGCTGCCGTAAACGAGCCTGAGGAGATTCTAGCCATCACCTTCACACGCGCCGCAACAGCCGAGATGCGCTCGCGTATTCTCGACGATCTGCAGCGCGCCAGAGACGGCCGCGACTTTCCCGATCCGGGCCGCGCCATCATTGCGCACGCAGCCCTCCAGCACTCTGAGCAGCGCGGTTGGCGTCTGCTTGAGCAGCCCGAGCGCCTCGATATCCAGACCATCGACTCCCTCTGCCTGCGCCTCGCGCACGAGCAACCGCTGCTCGCGCGGCTCGGGGGACATCTCCAGCCGTCAGAGGACACCTCAGCGCTTTACGAAGAAGCCGCGCGCAGAACCCTCGGACACCTCGGCTCATCCAGCGAGGAGCTCAACGCTGCGCTGCACTGGCTGCTCACGCTTCGCGATAACTCGCTCGGCGGGACAGAGCACCTGCTCACCCGGATGCTCGCCACCCGCGACCAGTGGTTGCACGCATTTCCCCTCTCCAGTGAAGTGGACTGGGAAGACATTCGCCTTTCGCTCGAGACCAACATCCGCCGCGCCATTCGCGACGTGCTCCAGCAGGCGCACCGCGCCTTCAGCTCCGAGCCGGCCCACGTCGATGAACTCATGGAGCTCGCCCGCTACGCCTGCTCCAATGAAAACAAGATCGACATCGCGCTGCTCTCCGAGCTCCGCTCGCTACCCGAGTCATCCGAACATCTGACGCAACACTGGGGGTGTCTCTGCAATCTACTCCTCACCGATCAAAACGAATGGCGTAAGCAGCTCAACAAGAACCACGGTTTCCCCAAGGAGAACAAACGGCAGAAGGAGCGCATGGAGGCGCTGCTTGTACGTTTCGCCCGCAATCCGGAACTCCTGCCGCTCCTTTGCCGCGTCCGCACTCTGCCACCCGCTAGCTACAGTGAAGAGCAGTGGCAGACCCTGCGCGCCATCTTCGTCATCCTGCGCATCGCGGTTGCAGAGCTGCGCGTCCTCTTCGCCGAACGCAACGTCATCGACTTCGTCGAAGCCAGTCTCGCCGCCGAGACGGTCCTCCGCGAGCCCGGCGAGGCTACCCTCGCTGCCACCGCGCGCATCCATCACCTGCTCGTCGACGAATTTCAGGACACCTCGCTTCGCCAGCATCAGCTCATCGCCGCTATCACCGCTGACTGGGCCGATCACGATGGCCACACCTGCTTCCTGGTCGGCGACCCGATGCAGTCCATCTATCTTTTCCGTCAGGCCGAGGTCGAACTCTTCACCCGCGTGCAGCGTCAGGGACGCATCACTGTCGCCCATCAGTGGAGCTGCTCTTCGCTCACCCTCTCGCGCAACTTCCGTTCCCATCACGCGCTCGTCGAGCCTCTCAATGGTCATTTTGAAAGAATCTTCGCCAGCGCCGCTGACCCTGTAACGTCCGTTCCCTTCTCACCCTCCTTCGCGGAGGAAGCTCTCCATACCGGGCAGGCGATCAATATCCACGCAACCTTCGCCCGTCGTGGCAAAGGCGCTCATCCCGATCGCGAAGACATCGCAGCTGCGCGTCGGCAGGAGGCTGAGACGGTACTTGCAATCATCCGCACGCACCTGCCCTCCATCGAACACGCGCAGGCCACCGGTGCCGAGTTCCGCATCGCCGTGCTTGGCCGCGCAAAAAATCACCTCGCCGCCATCGCTGCAAAGCTGCGTGCCGAGGCCATCCCCTTCCGCAGCATCGAACTTGAAAAGCTTGGCGAACGTCAGGAAATTCGCGATCTTCTCTCGCTCACCCGCGCACTGCTTCATCCCATGGACCGTATCGCATGGCTCGCCACTCTGCGCGCCCCGTGGTGCGGTCTCACCCTGCGCGATCTGCATGCGCTCTGTGGCAACGATGACCCGCTGCACAAGCACAAGTCCGTCATCGAGCTCATCGCCGCGCATGCACACCTGCTCACCGCCGACGGTCAGCTTCGCCTGCAAAGAGCACGCACCGTGCTCGAACGTGCCCTTGCCGTTCGCTACGCACAGGCTGAAGCGCCATCCTTCTCCACGTGGATCGAGCGCACCTGGCACGCACTCGGCGGCCATCTCCTTCTCGATAATGCAGCTCGCGAAAATGCGAGCGTGTTCTTCCAGATGCTGGATGGAGTTTCCCTCGACGGCATCGCCTGCTTCACCGATCAGCTCGACCACGAACTCACGCGTCTCTTTGCCCAACCGGACCCCGCAGCCAGCGAGCGATGCGGCGTGCAGCTGATGACCATCCATAAATCCAAAGGACTGGGCTTTGACGTCGTTATCGTCCCCGGCCTCGACCGCAGGCCGCCGCCCCCCAAGGGTGGTCTCGTAAACGCTCTCGAGCGGCCCGCACCGGCTGACCATCTTGAGCGTGAACTCCTGCTCGCCCCCATCGGCAGCAAAGGCAGCGAAACCGAGCCGCTCTACGAGTGGATTCGCGGATTAATCAACAGGCGCGAAGAGGAAGAACGGAAGCGGCTCTTCTATGTGGCCTGCACACGCGCCCGCACGGAGCTGCACCTCCTCGGCAACGCCGTCATCACCAAAAAGGACGGCAAAGAGACCGGCGTCGTGCCCAGCTACAACACCAGCCTGCTTGCCAGTGCGTGGCCGGCCCTCAAAGAGGAATTCACCCGCCAATACGAGCACCGCACCCAGAACAATCTCATCGCCTTCCCGCAGCAGCCGCTGGCCGCTCTCGCCGCTGCTGCGGATGTTCCCCCTCTCACGCTTCGCCGGGTGCCCGCCGAATTTGCGGCTTTACCACTGCATACAGCCGAGAATGTAACCTTGTCAGCTACAAATCCTCTCGCGGCGGAGAAGTCCAGGGAGTTCAAGCGCCCCGAGGGCTCCCGATCTTCACGCATCACCGGCTCGATCGTCCACGCGCTGCTGCAGGCAATCGCGGACTATGGAGATTCGAGTCCAGCATTGCTTGAGCAACAGGCCGAGCGGATGCTGCGCGCGGCCTCCATCACCGGCGATGATCACCGTAAGGCCATGCAGGAGATTCAGGCGGCACTCCGGTCCGTCCGCAGCGATGCAACCGGAATGTGGCTGCTCGGTCAGCGCAGGGACGCCCGCTCCGAGAGTTCCTGGACCGGCTATATCGACCAGCAGTTGCGCACCGTGCGGGCAGACCGCATCTTCCGCGCCGGCAGCGAGCCTCTCGCCGAAGGGCAGGATTGTCTATGGATCGTCGACTACAAGACGAGCACAACCCATGGTGACGTGGAAACATTTCTGGCCCTGCAGCGCAAGATCTATGAGCCGCAACTCGCGCTCTACGGCCAAGTGCTCAGGGCTGCGCAGGGAGAGGACATTCCCCTCCGCCTGGCGCTCTACTATCCACGTCTCTCCAGGCTGGACTATTGGGAGTCTTGAGATTCGTTGTGGTTGCGAACGCTCATGTGATGCCGCACATCTGCTCCGCTCACCCAGAAGATGACGTCCTCAGCGATGTTCGTGGCATGATCGGCAACACGCTCCAGGCTGCGAGCAATCATCAGTGCATGCAGCGCCTGCGGAGTCATCTGCGGCTCCTGCTTCATCAGGTTCAGCAACGAAAAATAGGCATTCCCATTGAGCTTATCGACGCTGTCGTCCATTGACAGTACCGACTGCGCCATCTCCGCATCGGCCTCGATAAACGACTGCAGTGCCTTCCGCACCATGGCCGCGGCCAGCGTCGCCATCCGCGGAATATCGACTGGCAGATCCGCCACCGGAAACGCCTGCAGGTCACGCACGCGATCGCTGATAGTCACAGCAGAGTCGCCCACTCGCTCCACATCGGCATTGATTTTGATCACCGCCAGGATGAAGCGCAGATCGATCGCCATCGGCTGCTCCATCGCGAGCAGGTCGAGAGCCGTCTGATCGATCTCCCGCTCGAAGCGATTGATAGCCATTTCGCCGCGATCCACGAGGTCGCAGATCGACAGATCGCGCACACGATACGCCTCGATCGCCCGCTGGATCGCCTGCTCCGCCATGCCCGCCATGACCAGCAGCTTCTCTTTCAGGTCTTCCAGACTTTGATGGAACCGTACCCGCGTCATCCGAACCTGCCCGTGATGTAATCTTCGGTTCTCTTGTCGCGGGGGTTTGTGAATATCTTGTGAGTGGAATCAAACTCGACAAGCTTCCCGTTCAAAAAGAATCCCGTTCTCTCCGCCACGCGGGCGGCCTGCTGCATGTTGTGCGTGACGATAATGATCGTGTACTGCGACTTCAGCTGAAAGATCAGGTCTTCAATCTTCGCCGTCGACACCGGATCCAGCGCCGAAGCGGGCTCATCCATCAGCAGCACTTCCGGGTCCACTGCCAGCGCCCGCGCAATGCAAAGCCGCTGCTGCTGGCCTCCCGAGAGGCTTGCGCCGGACTTCTTCTTCAGTTCGTCTTTCACCTCGTCCCACAGCGCCGCATGTTTCAGTGAGCGCTCGACCACCTCATCGAGCACACGGCGATTGCGAAAGCCGTTCAGCCGCAGTCCCGAGGCAACATTGTCATAGATCGACATCGTCGGGAAAGGGTTGGGCCGTTGAAACACCATCCCAATGCGTCTGCGCACTTCTACCGGCGAGGCATCGTTATAGATATCCAGATCGCCGATCCGCACCGATCCCGTGACCTTTGCTATGGGGTTGGTCTCGTGCATCCGGTTCAGGCAGCGGACAAACGTTGATTTGCCGCAGCCTGACGGGCCGATCAGCGCAGTCGCCTCGTTAGGCTGAATATTCAGGTTGATGTCCTGCAGCGTATGGTTCGAGCCATACCACGCGTTCAGGTCCTTGACTTCAATTCCGACACCCACCTAGTTCGCCCCTTTCAGAACTCCGCGCGTCGTCACGAAGCGCACCAGCGAGACAGACAGCACGATCAGCACAATCAGGACCAGCGAGCCTGCCCACGCCAGCCTGTGCCATTCATCATAGGGAGAGATGGCGTAAACATAAATCTGCAGTGGCAACGCGGCGATCGGCTCATTCAGGTTCGCACTCCAGAACTGGTTGCCAAAGGCCGTAAAGAGCAGCGGCGCCGTCTCACCCGCTACGCGCGCAAAGGCCAGCATGCAGCCCGTGATGATGCCCGGTGAAGCCGTCTTCAGCGTGATCGAAAGCACCGATCGCCAGTTGGGCACGCCCAGCCCCAGCGCTGCCTCGCGGATCGAGTGCGGCACCATCAGCAGCATCTCCTCCGTCGTGCGCGTGATCGTCGGGATCATCATGATCCCCAGGGCCACGCCGCCTGCCAATGCGGAAAAATGTTTCTGCGGCAGCACGATCAACGAATAGATTGCAATTCCCATCACGATCGATGGGACGCCGTTCAATACATCCGCCGTGAAGCGCACTGCATTGGCCAGCTTGCCGCCGCGTCCAAACTCTGCCAGAAATACCCCGCTGGCGATTCCAATCGGAACGCCGATCAGGCTGCCGATCCCGAGCAGCAGCGCCGACCCGACGATGGCATTGGCCATTCCCCCGCCCGGCTCACCGACGGCCCGCGGAGTCTTGATAAAGAATGCCAGGTTCAGCGAACTGGCTCCCTTGTAAATAAGGTAGACAAAGATTGCGATCAGCGGCGCAACCACCAGCACCGTGCTGAGCACCGCCAGCCCCGTAGCCATATGGTTCGTCGCGCTCCGCCAGATCTGCGTGGCCTTGCCCGTCTTGTATCTGCTGCTCATGCCGTTGCTGCTCTCACGCTCTTATGCAACCCGTGCCGACGCGCCGCGGGTCACAGCCCACACCAGCAGTCGCGCCAGCCCATTCACAATGATGGTGACCAGAAAAAGCGCCAGCCCGATCTCCACCAGCGCACTCAGGTAAAGACTGTCCGATGCTTCTGTAAACTCATTCGCAATCACGCTGGCCATGCTGTAGCCGGGCGCCAGCAGTGACTTCACAATCTCAGGACGGTTGCCGATAACCATCGTAACCGCCATCGTCTCGCCAAGGGCTCGACCCAGTCCGAGAATGATCGACCCGACGATCCCAATCCGCGCATTTCGCAGCACGCCCATGCGGATCATCTCCCACCGCGTCGCGCCCAGCGCCAGCACCGCTTCACGCTGCGACCCGGGAACCGCGGTCATTACCTCTCGGGTCAGCGAGGAGATGATCGGCAGGATCATGATCGCGAGGATCACCCCTGCGGTCATCACACCCTGGCCGAAGTTCGGCGGCGCAAAGAATCCTGTCCATCCCAGCGTCTTCATCAGCACAGGATTCACATCGTCCCGCAGAATCGGCACCAGCACGAAGACGGCCCACAGGCCATAGACCACGCTCGGGATTGCCGCCAGCAATTCAGTAAGAAAGGACAGCGGTCCCCGCAAAAACTTCGGGCTCATCTCCGTGATGAAGACCGACACCCCAATCGACAGCGGCACCGCGATGATCAGCGCGACAATTGAAGACGCAAGCGTTCCATAAATAAAAGTCAGCGCGCCGTAATCCCCGGTCACCGGGTTCCACGCCTGCTTGAAGAAGAATCCGATGCCGAACTTCGCAATCGACAACTGCGAACGCGCAATCAGCTCGCTGGCGATCAGCGCCACAATGGCGAAGATGCTCATCGCGCACGCTATCATCAGCCAGCGGAAGCCCCGATCCGCGACCGCCGAGTTACCTCGCGCCATCAGAAATTTACGGACAGACGAGACATCGACAACTCCCTGTGGAGTCGAGGCGCCGCTATGTGTCGCTGCTGTCTCCTGGGGGCTGGCCACACTGGTGTCCTTTAGCTTTTCCACGTCTTTAGTAACGCTAACCGGCAATTGTTAACAGAAGGTTAAAACCGCTGATAAGGAAGGATTAAAATCCAGCGCAATTGCACATCCGCTCAGGTATGAACCGCGGTGCGCACCTTATCTCTGTTTGCATCAGCATCTTCCAGCGAGGCCCGTCGCAGGGTAAAGAAGAACACAGCGCCTGCTCCCAGTTCGCTCTCCACCCTGATCTCTCCATGATGCGCAAGCACAATATGCTTTGCAATCGCGAGTCCCAATCCGGTGCCGCCCGACTCCCGCGACCGCGCCTTGTCCACCCGGTAAAACCGTTCAAATATCCGATCCAGATGCTCCGACGGTATCCCGGCGCCGTAATCCCGCACGTAGAACTCAACCTCTCCCTCCAGGTCTCGTGCTCCGATGCTGACCCGCCGCCCCGCCTTGCCATATTTCATGGCATTCTCAATCAGATTACCGAATACCTGGTGTGTCGCGTCTGGATCGGCCATCACAGACGTATCGGTGGTCTCTTCTTTACGCAATTCGATCCCGTTATCGGCAGCCATGCCCGCAAACGAATCCAGCGCATCCTCGATCAGCGCCGAAGCCGGCACCACCTGCAGCTTGACCTTATAGTCGCCGGACTCGACACTCGCCAGCGCCAGCAGGTCTTCCGTCAGCCGGTTCATCCGGGCTGCATTGCGCAGAATAATGGAAAGAAACTCCCTCGCCTGGTCTGACACATCATTTTCGCTGTCGAGCAGCGTCTCGACGTAGCCGGAGATCGACGTCAGCGGCGTGCGCAGCTCGTGCGAAACGTTGGCGATGAAGTCGCGGCGCATCTTCTCCGCCCGCTCCACGCCCGTCAGGTCGTGCAGCACGACGACCGCGCCACCGCCCGGCGTCGGCGCAGCATTGATCTCGTAGACTCGCCCCTGGGCCAGCGAGGTCGCCTTGCCGCTCCTCAACTGGTGGTCGCGCAGCGCGCCTTCCACGCACGCCAGCACCTCCGGATCGCGAACCGTCTCCACCAGCGGTCGCCGTTCCCGCACACCCACCGGGAGCATCCGCTGCATTACCGCATTCGACCAGATCACCTGCCCGTGGCTGTTTACCGCAACGACGCCTTCCTGCATGCTGTCCAGCAGCGTAGCCAGTTCCCTTCTGCTGCTTTCCAGCTCATGGAAGCTTCGCTCCAGCCGGCTGGCTGTTGCATCCAGCGCCCGGGCCACATCGGAGATCTCATCCTGCTGCTGGCCATCCTGCATGCGGGCGGAGAGATCGCCGGCTGCGATGCGGTTGGCGAACGCGACAATCCGCTCCATCCGCTGTGCCGTGCTCCGCGCCAGCATCGACGCCAGCAGCGCGGCCACCACCACCGCAATCAGCGAAGCCAGCAGCAGATCGCGCCGCAGCATGTGCATCGCCTGCTCGGCCAGCGCCGGGCCGAGCTTCACTTTCAGGGAGTGCGAAATAATGTGCCGCAGCGTGAGGTCAAGCGTCGCCGTGCCGATAAACAGCACCAGCAGAAAGGAGAGCCACAGTTTGGTGAATATCCTGCCTGTCATAAGTGCCTAACCGTTATCCCTTGAGGATAGCGCGCAATCGGCCCTCGCATCTCTGCCATCCCTCAGGCTCCGCGTGGCAGCTCAAACCTGTAGCCTGCTCCGCGCACTGTCTTGAGGTAGCGCGGATTTTCCGGGTCCGTCTCAATCTTCTCGCGGATGCGCCGCACATAGACGTCCACCGATCGCGGCGTGACGAAGCGGGCGTCGCCCCACACTGCATCCAGCAGATGGTCGCGGCTGAAGACCCTGCCCGGGTGCCGCGCCAGGTAATCCAGCAGGCGGAACTCCGTCGCCGTAGCCGTCGTCAGCTCACCCCGAACCCGCAGCTGCATGGCCCCCGTATCGATCTCGATATCGTCGAAGCTCAGCAGCGTAGGCGAGGATGGCCGCTCAAAGCGGCGCAGGACGGCCTTCACGCGGGCCACCAGCTCCCGCGTCGCAAACGGCTTGGTGATGTAGTCGTCCGCGCCCAGTTCGAGCCCCAGCACGCGGTCATTCTCCGCGGCCCGCGCCGTGAGAAAGATAATCGGCACCGTGCTCAGCCCCGAGTGGTTGCGCAGCCGGCGGCAGAGATCGAGCCCATCGCCCCCGGGCACCATGATGTCGAGCAGGAAAAGCGCCGGCGGCTGGCGCTCGGCATCCGCCAGGATGTTGACCGGTGAAGCGTAAGCCTTGACAGCAAATCCAGCGGCCTCAAGGTGATGCTGTACGAGACGGAGAATATCTGTCTCATCTTCAAGCACGAACACTGTCTGATTCAATCGAATCTCCAGAACTACGCTCTAACCTATCTGATTTTGGCAAAAGGAATGCAAAAGTTCTGTGAATTTTAGTCCATGAACCAGTAGCTCTTTTAGTAATCCCCCTGACGGCCGAATGCTATACTTTTGCACATCCCACTTCATTCGAATATCGAGGAAATGGTCTGTCAATTACTAGCGTGAACCGGCCGCCCACCATCCTGTGTATCGACGACGAGGAACTTGGTCTTCTCGTCCGCAAAGCTGTGCTGGAGCGCGCAGGCTACCATGTTTTGACTGCCGCTGAGGGCAAGCAGGGTCTGGAACTGTTCGACAATAACTCCATTGACGGCGTTGTCCTCGACTATTCGATGCCCGGCATGAATGGCATGGAGATCGCTCGCATCATGCGCAACCGCAAACCGCACGTGCCGATTCTGCTTCATTCCGCGTATGTGGGTCTTCCTCCTGAGGCAATCGCGCTAGCAAGCCACACATTGACTAAGGGCAGTGGTCCCGCCGACCTGCTTCGCTCCGTTGAACAACTTGTGGGTCACGGCGGCAAGCATTGAACCCCAAACAGCTGTCTCGCTACCTCAGGCAAATCCTGTTGGGCTCCGTACTTACCATGACCGTGCTCGCGGCATGCCTTGTCTGGCAGGTCACCGTGGCGCAGACGGCGCGCCGCTGGCTCAGCCACAGCGACCGCGTCACTACCAGCCTCGATTTGTTACAGAAGCTGATCGACGACCAGGAAACCAGTCTGCGCGGTTATCAACTCACCGGCGACCCGCAGATGCTCGACCCGTTCAAGGCGGCCAACAACAGGATTGAGCCTCTTTTTGGCTCGCTACACCAGGCCATCGCCGACAATCCCAAGCAGTCTGCTGGCTTAACTCTCATGCAGGAGCGATATGAGCGGTGGCTGGCCTTCGCGCAAAAGATGCTGACCGAGAATCCGGCAGGCCTCCGCGATCCGCAGCTGAACGAGCAGGGCAAGATCCTAATGGACCAGGTGCGCGCGGCAGCCTTCGAACTCCAGTCCCGGGAAGCTGCCCTGCGCAGGCAGCGCTATGACGATGCGCAACGCGAGGAACGCCGCACGCTTCGTTTCATCAGCCTGGGAGGTCCGCTCGCAGGTCTGCTCCTCGGCCTCTTCATGGTCATGCGCCTTCGGGCTGTCTCACGCGCCTACAGCCGCTCCGCAGCCGAGCTGGAGCACCGCGCCCAGGAGCTGCACACCGGCCGCGAATGGCTACAGACCACCCTGGAATCTATCGGAGATGCCGTCATTGCCTGCGATAGCGAAGGCAATGTCGACTTTCTGAATGCGGTCGCCCAGAAGCTGACCGGCTGGACCGCGACTGAGGCGAAGGGCAAGCCGCTCACCACCGTCTTCCACATCGTGAACGAGGAGACGCGAGCCGTCTGCGAAAACCCTGTCGACAAGGTGCGCCGCCTGAATACCGTCGTAGGTCTGGCCAATCACACCGTCCTTATTTCCAAGGACGGCAGAGAGTACGTCATCGATGACAGCGCGTCGCCCATCCGCGGCGACGACGATCGGATGCTCGGCGTCGTGCTCGTCTTCCGCGATGTAACTGAACTGCGCCGGACCGAGGCTGCGCTGCTCGCGAACGAAAAACTGGCGATAGCCGGTCGCCTGGCTGCCAGCATCGCTCATGAAATTCACAACCCTCTCGACTCCATTGCCAACCTGCTCTATCTGATCAAAGACGAGAAGAACAGCGCGAAGTCGGCCGAATACCTCGGCTTTGCACAGCAGGAGCTCGACCGCGTGATGCAGATCAGCCGCACCATGCTCAGCCTCTATCGCGAGCCATCGTCTCCTGCTGAGCTGGATTTGCGCGAACTGCTGGAGAGCGTTCTGCTGTTGCTTGACCGCCGCCTGGCCGAGCAGCACATCGTCCTTGTTCGCGATTTTCCTGAGAGGGTCATCATCCAGGGCTTCCCCGGTGAGCTGCGTCAGGTCCTCACCAATGTCATCGTCAACGCCGCCGAAGCCTCCGGCGCCCATGGCAGGATCGCCATCCGTCTTGAATCCGTTCCTCCCGAAGAGTTTCGCGGCGCAGGCGCCGTCATTGAGGTTCGTGACAGTGGCGCCGGTATCGAGGAAGGCGCCGCAGCCAGTCTCTTTCAGCCTTTCTTCACCACCAAGGGAGAGCGCGGCACCGGCCTCGGACTCTGGGTCAGCCTCGGCATCGTGCAGAAACACGGCGGCACCATGAGGATCATGAACAGCACTGCCCCCGACTATCCGGGCGCGCTGGTGCGCATCTTCCTCCCCACGCGAACCATGGCCACCTCTATGCGTCGCAACAAGGCTCTGAAGGCAGGACCGGAATAATAGCTGCAACTATCTGACCGCTGCCTTTGGGGTTTCCCCGCTCGCTCCTGCATCATCACAACAGAAGAAAAGGAGATGGCAATGCAGCACAGGGCACACGCTATGCTGCGGCCATGATGGCTGCCCTCAACCGCTGAGGAGATCGGCTTTGCTCCGGCGGAGAGGCCTCATCCCTCCGCTGGAGTCGCCACCAATCGCTGATGTACCTTTGAGTGAATGACCTTACCTTTCACCACGACCTTTCGGGTGCGTTATGCGGAGACAGACCAGATGGGAGTGGCCTATCACTCGAATTACCTCATCTGGTGCGAGGTAGGACGGGTCGAGTTTCTGCGCGCGCTCGGCTTCAGCTACAAGCAGTTCGAGCAGGAGGACGACTGCCACCTGCCGGTTGTCGAAGCGACCTGCCGCTACAAGGCTCCCGCGCGGTATGACGATGAACTCCTCATCGAGACCACTGTAACGGCGCTCCGCGGGCATATCATCCGCTTTGCCTACCGCATTCGCACAGCAGATACTCTGCTGGCCGAGGCCGCTACCACCCACGTTGTGGTCGATCGCACCATGAAGAAGCGCTCTCTGCCTGAGAGGTATTTCGCGGCCCTGCAGGCAACAATGAATCCATAGGAAAACTCAGTCCGTGGCCGTCGCATCCCAACTTGCAGGTCACGGAGGAAATGTGAATGAAGCGCCCCTTGAGGATTCCAGCCACGTTAGCTCTCACCCTTGGCACGTTGGTTTTAGTCGGCTGTGACACGGGCCGCGTCAATAAGGTTCACACTCGAGTTGAAGCAGTTTCGGATCTGACCACCACCGGCAAACCCGAAATTCAATACCAGGCTGACGCTGCGGGAATTCCTCCCGTTCCCGGCTCACCCACCGCCGCAGGCAAAGATGGCAGACAGCCCGCCAACGACTCCCAGGCGCGCGTCAGTCCAGGCGCTGAAGAAGGCGCGCCCATGGCAGTCACGCGCCAGCCAAAAGACCCCTTTCAGAGGCAATAATCAGGCTGGAGGGATAACAATTATTACATGATAATAGTTATCCCTCGGCTTCGAATCATTGGAGAATCATTCTCCAACGATAATGATTCTCCTCTCATGATTGATTGTTTGTTGATGTAGTGAAGTTACTAAAGAGTACCCCCACCTTGCCTCCAGGCAGAAAAGTCAGTCGTTCCGGAATCCAATTCATCTATTGTTGTTTTTCTGCCGATAAGCGCTTTGTTTCAAATCCGCTCAGGGGCCAGAAGTTTTCTAAATCTTATGAATACGATTCAGCGGGTGAAGCAGGGTGAGCAATTCCAGAAAACAGGCTGTTCTGCATGCCGCGAGAGCGCCTTCCTTGTTCCCTTTTCCATGGCTTTCCAGCCAATTGTCGACTTCGAAGCGGGTAAGCTATTTGCCTACGAAGCACTGGTGCGCGGCGTCAACGGTGAATCGGCTTTTTCGGTTCTCTCCCAGGCGAACGACGAGAATCGCTACGCTCTCGATCAGCAGTGCCGCGTCAAGGCCATTGAGCTGGGAGCCAGTCTCAGCCTGCCGGATACAGGCGCTTACCTGTCGATCAATTTCTACCCCAATGCGGTGTATGAACCGGCAGCCTGCCTGCGCAAGACACTTGAAACCGCCAGCCGGGTCGGCTTTCCTCTTGACCGGCTGATCTTTGAAGTCACTGAAGGGGAAAAGGTGCGCGATCATGAGCACCTGAACCACATTCTTCGCGAGTATCGAGCGCAGGGCTTCAAAACGGCTATCGATGATTTTGGCGCGGGATACGCAGGCCTCAATCTGCTCGCGAAATTTCAGCCGGATATTCTCAAAATAGATGCCGAGCTCACTCGGGAAATCGATAAGCGCCCGGTGAGCCAGACGATTGTCCGAGCGATTCAGCAGGTCAGCGAAGCCCTGAATATCCAAACCATCGCCGAAGGCATCGAGACGCCGGCCGAGCTCTCCGCCCTGCGCGATCTGGGGCTGCGTTATTTCCAGGGCTATCACTTTGCGCGGCCCGGGTTTGAATCGCTGCCATCCTGCAGCGATTCCGGAATAGCCTGAGGCTTCGTCCGGCAAGCACTTGTCAGTCCAGCAGGCCCACGGTCTCCGGAATCGCGACGCGCTCGACGATCTCCACGTCGAAGCCGTGCAGCGCTGGCACATGAGTCGGGGTATTCGACAGCAGCCGGATCTTTCGGATATTGAGATCGGAAAGAATCTGGCCGCCGATGCCGACCTGCCGCAGAATGCGCTGATGCCCTTCCTCACTGTGCTCGCGGTGAAAGATGAGTCCTGGCGGCAGGGTGGAGCGGTCAATCTCGAAGCCGCGGGCGGTGTTATGCAGATAGATCAGCGCGCCGCGACCGGCGGTGGCAATGGCCTCCAGCGACCGCTGCATCACTCTCTGGCAGTCGCACAGCGTGGCACCGAAGACGTCACCTGCGAGGCAGTGCGAATGAACCCGCACGAGCACCGGCGTATCGGTCGTGCCGACGTCGCCCTTGACCAGCGCCACGTGGCTCTCACCGCCGTCCACCTCACTCTCGTAGGCAATCATGCGGAAGTCGCCATAGCGCGTGGGCAGCAGACTCTCGGCGACGCGATGGATGTAGCGCTCGTGTTGCAGCCGATAGCGGATCAACTCGGCTACCGTCAGCATCTTCATGTTGTGTTCGCGGCAGAATTCGATGAGATCAGGGACGCGCGCCATGGTGCCGTCATCGTTCATGATTTCGCAGATGACGCCGGCGGAGATCAAGCCGGCCATGCGGGCCAGATCGACCGAGGCCTCGGTCTGCCCGGCGCGGACGAGCACGCCGCCCTTGCGGGCGCGGAGTGGAAAGACGTGGCCCGGACGGGCGAGGTCACCGGCCGTCGACTGCGGATCAATCGCAACCTTGATGGTGTGCGCGCGGTCGTAGGCGGAGATGCCGGTAGTGACACCCTCACGCGCCTCGATGGTCTCAGTAAAGGCTGTGCCGAACCGCGATGAGTTCTGCTGGGTCATCGGACCAAGGCGCAGATAATCCGCGCGCTCTTCTGTAAGCGTGAGACAGATAAGTCCGCGGCCATGCCTCGCCATGAAGTTGATCGCCTCAGGAGTTACAAACTCTGCGGCGAGCGTGAGATCGCCTTCATTTTCACGGTCCTCGTCATCCACGACAACGATCATGCGACCGGCTTTGAACTCTTCAAGCGCGCCTGGGACGTCAGTAAATGGTGCTTCGTTCGCCATAATGTCTATTGTCCGCTATTATCCTGCTGGAGTGCAGTTGCTGTCAGGAGGCACATTGAAAAGACGCGAGTTCATTACTACTTCCATTGCAACGGCCGGTCTCGCGCTGGCCAGAGGAGCAGAAGCCCAGATGACGCCCGCCGCAGCCCCGGCGCGCGAGTTCTACGAGTTGCGCAGGTATCACCTGCAGTCGGGCCCACAATCGAAGCTGGCGGAGAATTATTTTGCCGACGCACTGATCCCGGCGCTGAACCGGATGGGGATTTCGCCGATAGGAGTCTTCAGCCTGACGATCGGTCCGGAGACGCCGGTGATCTACGTCCTGCTGCCTTCGTCGCGGCTGGAAGCGCTCGTTACCGTGCAGTCGCAGCTGGTGCACGACGAGCAGTTCATGAGCGCTGCGGCGCCCTTCTGGAATGCGCCCGCAACTGCGCCTGCTTTTGTTCGGGACGAGAGTTCCCTGCTGATCGCGTTCGAAGGCTGGCCGAAGCTCGTAGTGCCGCCCTCAACGGCACAGCATGCCGACCGCATCTTTCAGCTGCGTACCTATGAGAGCGCCAGCGACCAGGATCACGTGCGCAAGGTGGAGATGTTTCACCACGGCGAGTTTGAGATCTTCCGCAAGTCCGGCTTCAGCCAGGTCTTCTATGGCGACACGCTGGTGGGGCCGCGCATGCCCAACCTCACCTACATGCTCAGCTTCTCCGATCTCGCAGACATGGATGCGAAGTGGAAGGTGTTTGGAAACGATCCGGAATGGAAGAAGCTCTCCTCGTCGCCTCGCTATTCCTTTGAGGCCATCGTCAGCAACATCTCCAACCTGGTGCTGAAGCCCCTTTCCTGTTCGCAGATTTAAGCGGATTCGGCGGGGAGGCTATCGCCACGCGCAGAGCAGCCTTCCCGCTTCTCCCCTGACCATCAGTTGATCGGAACGCCCGCTGAAATAGCGGGCGTTGATCGTTTCGCGCCCAATATCCTCGATCGATCGAAAGTCGGCCAGTTCGGCAGCGACCTCCTCCGGGGTGAAGAAGAGCTGAAAGGGTTCGCCTGCGAGAGCAACCCTGGCGGCCAGCGAGTCATGGCCCAGCTGTTCAAGGTGGGGCAGCACAGCGCGCGGCTGTCCATAGTCAAAGACAACGCCACTGCCGGCAGGCTGCGCTGCAATGAAGCCCAGAGTCGAACGAAAGGCGTCCAGCGTGAGGTATGGAACTACGCCCAGCCACGCGAAGAAGGAAGGCTTGCGGCGGTCAAAGCCCGCAGCCGCCAGCCGCTCCGGCAGCGAATCATGCTCGAAGTCCACCGGCACATACGAGAGGCTGGCAGGAATGGCGAGGCCGCTGCGCTGCAGCAGTTCGCATTTCCATTGCTGGGTTGCCGGGTGGTCAACCTCAAAGACACGAAGATGCGGCCAAGGATTGCGGTAGGCGAAGGTATCGAGGCCTGCGCCCAGCAGCACATACTGCTCCACGCCCGCGGCCACGGCACGGCTTAGAGCATCCTCCGCATAACGGCTGCGCGCAACCAGAAAAGCACGAAGCGCCACGGAAAAAGGACGGTCGGGGCGAACGGGAGTACGGCGAAGCTCCTCACGATACGTCTCGCCCAGGATGGGAACCGCGACGGGATCACTGAAGACGACCGGCGAGTCGAAGATCTGATGCGCGGCCCGGCGCAGGGCTACGCGCAGCGCGGTTCGTGACGGAACAGCCTGATTCATATTGCCAATCTATCAAGGCTCCCGCGGCAGGAAGAGCGTAAAGACCGTGCCGTGGCGGATCGGATCCTGCGTGCTGCGGGCCGCGAGGCGACCCTGGTGGCGCTGCACGATCTCCGAGGAGATCCAGAGACCAAGGCCGGTTCCGTTGAGATCACGGGTGGTAAAGAAGGGCTCATACATGCGCCTCTGCGTCTCCCGGGACATGCCGTGACCGTTGTCGCCGATGCTGATGCGGATGCCGGACGCGCCCGTTGCGGAATCGAAGGCGTTGCGGGCGCGAATGGTCAGCCGTCCCCCACCGCGCATGGCGTCTACGGCATTTGCGACCAGATTATTGAGCACCTGGCGGATGTCGTTCTCAAAGCAGCGGAAGGGTGCGGCAGCCTCATAGAAGGTCTCGACCTTGATGCCAGAGTTGGCGAAGCGTCCGTGGTAGAGATCAAGCACGGAATCGATCAGCGGACCGGCAGAAACCCAGCTGGAGCCGACCGACTGACGGTGAAAGCGCAACGTCTGCGTGACGATCTGGGAGACCCGCGACAGCTCGGACTGCGCACTCGCAAGATAGGAAGCCAGCTCCGCGGGAAGCCCCTCATGCATGCGGGCAAGATAGACGAGGTTGGTGACCGCCTCGAGCGGATTGTTGATCTCGTGAGAGATGGACGAGGCAAGGCGCCCGACAGCAGCCAGCTTTTCGCTCTGCCGCAGCGCGGCCTCGGACTTGATCTGTTGGGTAACCTCGATCGCAGCGGAGCTGATCGCCTCGACCGAGCCGTCGAGCGCGTAGACGGGCAGATAATTGACCGTCCAATAACGCTCGTGCCCGGGGGCACCCGGCAACTCTCCCCCAACCAGTTGATTGCGAACCGGGTGCCCGGATGCGGCCAGGGTGAGCAGCTCGAGCACGCGGGGAATGGCGGGAGCAATCTCTGCGATTGCCTTGCCGAGAATCTGCTCCCGGGGCAGACCAATGAATTCAGCCTGGGCATCGTTGGCGCGAGTGATTCTGAGGGTCACCGGGTCAAAAAGAGCCAGGCCAATGGGAGCGGTGCGATAGACGGCCTCCAGCTCCATACGCTGCCGCTCGGTCTCGGTCTGCTGCTGGCGCAGCTGCTCCTCGAAGAGCCGGTGTTCAGTAATGTCCCGGAAGAAGAGGATGAGTCCCTCTTCCGAGGGGTGCGCCTCAACCTTAAACCAAAGGTTTAAGGGCTCAGGATAGTAAGCCTCGAACCGGCGGGGCTCCCGCAGCTCCATTGCCTCGTGATAGTTCTGAACAAAGGGCGAGCCCTCATACAGCGCGTCGGGATAGATCTCCCATATATTTTGTCCGACGACGTTGCCGCTGGGCGCAAGGAGTTCTGCAGCACGGCGGTTGACGTAGGTGAAGTTCCAGTTGCGATCCAGGGAGGCGATCGCGTCCGTAGTCGCGGCGAGGACCTGCTGCAGCCGCTGGGCCGCCAGATCGCGATTGGCCTCAGCAACCTTGAGTGCGGTGATATCGCGGTAGTGCAGCGCTATGCCGTCGTCAATCGGAATGGCCCGCATGTCGATCCAGACCTGAAAGGGCTCGTAGAAAAAGACGATTTCGCGCTCCTGGCGCTCTTCCATCACAAAGCGGTAGGTCTGCTCAACCGCTGTGCCCACCGTGGAAGGAAAAAGTTCCCAGTGCGTCTTGCTATTCAGGTCAAAGGCGCTCAGGCGACTGACGGTATGAGCGCGCGCATTTGCGTAGGTGATGCGCCACTCCCGATCCAGAAAAACGATAGCGTCGGAGAGGGTGTCCGCTACCTGGATAAGGTTAGCTACAACGCTGGCAGGCAGCGGGCGAATCTCGCTTCCCATTTTTCCTGGTGGGGTATTCATTCGTGATGCAGTCGGCATTCCGGAGTTGAGTACCAGTTTCCCATTGTTATCGAAGATAAACAACAATCCCTGCAAAACGAGAAACGCCGCCTTGCAAGGCGGCGTTTCTCAAGCTAGCAGTACGGACGAACCGCTTAGAGCGTAGACTCAATTTCGAAGCCCCAGGCCTCGAGCAGCGCTTCCGGAATATACTTGGAGTTCCGGTTGCGGCGGGCCCACTCACGCAGGCGGGTGGAACGCACATACTGATCCGGAGTAAGCTTATACTCCTTCACGATCTGTTCGAACGAAGTAACAGTGGGAACAACCGGGCCGATCGGCTCAGGCTTGCCCCAGTTAGGATTGCCACGACGCTTAGCCATTATTTCTTTACCCTCTGAGAGTTGAGAAGTGACGTGCAAAAAGGCCGGCTGGCTGCGAGCTAGAGTGGAAAGCTGCCGGGCTGTCACAAACTCTTTAATTTTAAGTATTTTTCATTCCAAAATCAATAGAAATGTGCGCCCTTATGGGTAATTTCCGCTAGCGGCTGCTTTCGATTTCTATTGGTCATTAGACGGAACAGAATAAGGAACGTCACCCCTTCCGTCTGCGGTTTCTCGGAACGAAGAAATGTATCTGAGATGACAAGGTTTTCATCTATATAACGTTTTTTGTTTGCAAAGTTGATATCTCATACCCTTCGAGGAAGCAGTTTGTTCAGTTTGGAAAGTTTCAGCTCCCGTCGCCCTTCGCGGGCCTTTCGAACCTTTTTCTCTCTTACTTTGTTGGGCTTAGCCCCGTCGCTGGGCTTAGCCCAAAGCTCCTCGAACCTGCCGGATGCACCGGCAACGCAAGCCAGTCCTGCCAAAAACAACAATCCTGCACTCGGGACCGTACCTGTCTCGGAATTGCCGACAGACAAGCGGCAGACCAAGCGTATCCTCGGGGTCATGCCGAACTACCGCGCGGTGAGTGTGGATGCGATCCATCCAAAAAGCACGGCGACGGAGAAGCTGAAGGTGGCCACGGCAGAGAGCCTGGATTACTCATCCTTTGTCTTTACGGGGGCGCTCGCCGGAATATCGATGGCGGAGGACTCTTACCCGGAGTTCCGCCAGGGCGCAGTCGGTTATGGGCGCTACTACTGGCACATGTTTGTGGACAAGGCGGACGGCAATTATCTGACGATCTTTGTGATTCCGACTCTGACGCGCGAAGATCCCCGCTACTACACGATGGGGCATGGCGGTTTTCTAAAGCGGACGGCTTATGCCTTTACCCGGGTGCTGATTACTCCGACCGATTCCGGATCGAATACGCTCAATCTGTCGGAGATCGTGGGTAAGGGCGCCGCCTCCGGAATCGCCAACTTCTACTACCCCGATGAGTACAGGACATGGACCAAGACGGGCCAGCGGTGGGAGTGGCAGATCTACCGGGATGGGGCGACCAATATCTTCCGCGAGTTCTGGCCGGACATCAATGCACACGTATTTCACGGCAAGGGTTGATCTCGTCCACGTCTAACAGCCTTGAAGCCCGAAGAAGCAAAAATGCGCTCCCGTCTGGTGACGGGAGCGCGTTTTTTGCTGCAGTCGAGTAGTCCCGCGATTACATAGCGAGGCTGGAGTAGAACTGATCCAGATCGTGAACCAGCTGCTTGAGCGCGTCTACGTTGAGGTAAACCATGTGACCTGACGGGTAGTAGCCGAACTTAACATTTTTGGCGAGTTCAGGGGTGAGCATCATGTGGTCGAGGTCGTACTCCGTCGCGAAAAAGGGAGTGGCCAGATCGAAATAGCCGTTCGCTGAGAAGACTTTCAGCTTCGGGTCCTTTCGCATGGCATCGGCCAGATCTCCGGCAACGTAAGGCATCTGCTGCTCGCGTCCATAGCCGCGGTAGCTGCCCGCACCACGATGCTTCCAGTCCCACTCACCGATGGTTTCGGCGCTGGGCTTGTACTCGTCGTCGGTCTCGTACTTCAGATCGTTCTCCAGGTACTCGTGCTCGGCAGCAATGAAAGCGCCACTGATGCCCGTGTCCGAGGGATCATAGCCGGGATATTCGCCGGCGTTATCGACGTCGGTGCCCTCAAAACGCGCGTCATAGCGGCCCATGATGTCTCCCTCGCTGCGCAGCAGCTCCTTGCGATACCTGAAAGGCGAGATGCGCAGCTTGGCATTCTTGACATACTCCACGCTCAGACCTGTGTATTGGCTGACCTTGGTGGCAATCGCATCGAGCTTGGCCTGCGGCAGCTGGTCTCCCTCGGCCAGGGCTTCAGAGTATTCTCCGCGCGCGAAGGTACGGACCTCCTCTAGAAAAGGCGCCAGTTGCGCAGGCTTGTTCTGCAACTTGTTGTGATACCAGGCGATCGCGGCATAAGAAGGCAGATTGTTGATGTACTGCAGATCGAGACCCGGCGAAAGCGAATTGTAGTTGAGGATGGAGGAGAGCAGGATGACGCCGTTGAGCGAGATTCCGTTGTCTTCAAGAACGTCGGAAAGTCCGGCCGAGCGGGTGGTGCCGTAGGATTCGCCGAAGAGAACCTTGGGCGAGTTCCACCGCTGGTTCACGGTGATATAGCGGGCGATGAATTTATGGAAGGCTTTGAGATCCTGGTCTACGCCAGCGAAATCCTTGACAGTTCCCTTGCCTACAGCACGGGAGTAGCCGGTGAGAGGTGCGTCGATGAAGACCAGGTCGGTCTTATCGAGCAGGCTGTATTGGTTGGGGACAATCTGATAAGGCGCGGGGCCGGTAGCCTTGGGGCTGTCCGTGACCACCCGCATGGGTCCAACCGAACCCATGTGAAGCCAAAGCGTCGCCGATCCAGGACCGCCGTTGTAGAGAAAAGTGACCGGGCGGCTCTTTGCCTCCGCGCCGTCCAGGGTGTAAGCCACATAGAAGATGCTGCCATAGGGCTTCTCCTCCTTATCGTCGCGGATGAGCAGGGTTCCGGCGGTTGCCGTGTAGTGCAGCGTCTTGCCGTTAAGCGTCAACTCGTGATGCGTTACAGAAGTCTTTTCAGGGGGGATGGGTTTTTCAGCAGGCTGCTTCTGGGCATCGTCGGTCTTCTTCTGATCCTGAGCGTAAGCGGCTGGCAAGGTGGCGAGGATACCGGCGCAAAGAGTGAAAGTCACAAGGCGGCGATGGAAACTCTTCAAAGAATCCCTCCGGGAACTGTTCTGATTGTGAGATTAACGACGTAAGAAATAGCAGCTTAGTTTCACACTGTAACTGGAGGATGGAACCGAGACAAACAAAATCAGCCCCGGATCAGGGCGCGCTAAAGAAAAAGCACAGCCTATGCGCTGTGCCTGCAGTGGGTGTGGCTGGCTTTAAGGTCTAGGTACCGGTACCGCGGATAACGACTTCGGCGGTGCGCAGGAGAATCTTCAGATCCAGCCAGAAGCTCCAGTTTTCAACGTAGGCCGTATCGAGCGCGATATATTTTGCGAAGGAAGAATCCTGCCGCGACTGCACCTGCCAGAGCCCGGTCAAGCCGGGGAGGACTTCGAGGCGACGAAAATGCTCGAGGTCATACTTGGCCACTTCGCTGGCAATAGGAGGACGTGGGCCGACGATGCTCATCTCACCGCGCAGGACATTAAAGAACTGCGGAAGCTCATCCAGGCTGTATTTGCGCAGAAATTTGCCCACTCTGGTAACCCGAGGGTCATTCGAGAGCTTGAAGAGAATGCCATCGCGCTCGTTCAGCGCGGCAAGATCCTTCTTCTTGACTTCAGCGTCGCGCACCATGGTGCGGAATTTCATGCAGGGAAAGACGCGGCCGCGCTTGCCGATCCGCTCCGAAACGTAGAAGATCGGGCCGTCGCTGTCGAGGCGCACCATAGCCGCAATGATGACCATCAGCGGGAAAACCGCGATGAGCGCCGCAAGCGAAAGGGAGATGTCCACCAGCCGCTTCACAAAGAGGGCGATCGTCCTCGAGTCACTGCGGTGCAGTGAAACTACCGGGTAGACGCCCAGGTACTCAATGGAGGCGTTCTGGGATAACTCGCTGAAAAAGCCTGAGATAGCTCGGATATCGATCCCCAGATCCCGCGCCTCTTCTACCAGCCGGATGACTTCCTCGGTGGAGCACGGCTGAGCGATCACCAGCTCATCGATAAAGTGCTGCCGTGTGAGCTGACGCAGGATTTCAGGGCCACCCAGAATCTGCTCCGGCAGGACATCGTGGTGATCCTGGCAGCCGGGAGCTGTGATAAAGCCCCTGAACTGGTAGCCGAGCCGGTAGTCACCCGCGATGTGGTTGCCTAGCGCATTACTTAGATAATTGGTTCCCAGAATGACGATGTTACGGGTTTCAATGCCTTGCTCATACTGCCGGTAACGAGAGAGGCGCCCGGTCGCCCGGCGGATGCAGAGTGAAACGGTAGCCACGCTGGTGAGCAGGATCACCATGGCGCGTGAGACGTGATCATGATGGGTCAGATAAAGGCCACCGCACAGGAGAAGCCCGGCGGTGAGGCCTGCCTGGGCCGTCAGGCGCAGTTCGTGAGCGCCCCCGCCCGAGGGGATGGCGTTATAAAGGCCGTAGCGGCGCGATACAACAACAAGGGCGAGGAGAAACCACACCAGGTAAATGACATCCAGCGGGCCCGAGGACATTTCAAGAGGCACTTCGCGGAAAAGCGCAACACGGCTGATGAGCATGGCATGAATAAGGAGCGCTGCCGCAAACGCTACCAGTACGACGAGTACATCTGTGGCCATCATCAATGCTGATGTCAGAAGCGCAGGACTTGTAATCCGGCGGTGCGTCTTCACATTAACCGGACTACCCTTGGCCGTACCGGGAGAAGAGCCTTTCCTGATGTATTCAGACGTAGCCATATTTTCCTTGAAGCGTCGACCAGATTTTCCTAATAGAGGTTTGTGCGGGCATCCAGAGATTCGAGCCCACAGTGTCTATCTGCACCAGCCGGCCTGAGGCCAGAAGGTTATACATTCAACATGCCTGAACCCCCCAATTGCTGCAGTCCGAATGCCAAATATGGAAAGCCATGAAGAAGACCAGTTCCTCTGTCGACACTCCACCCCAATTGCAGGCTTGCAAAGAGTTGATGGAGTTTTATTTATCTTAAATCAGCCTTAATCCAAATTACGGTTTTGAGTGAAACGCGGCCCAAATGCAGGAAAAAAATACACGCTCATCGGATGGTTCAAAGGAGATTTTTCAGATCCTCTGAGGTAAAAATCCTTACCCCTGGAAAACCAATTCCAGCTATTCAGGTAACACACAAATTGCGATGATATTTTCGGTATTACAGATGTAGAAAAAATCAGGCAAAAAGTGTGTTCAGCTTTATCTGTTTTTCTTTGCTCTGATAGTAACTGAAAAAAGTTACTTAAGCAGGTTAAATTTCGGTCACATTCGAGGGCTAAGTTACTTTTGTAATTGAACTTTGCTCTTCTCAAGAATGCGGACCGCAACGGCTCGTATGATTGAAGTTTATGTCATCCGCTACCTTTCGCCAACAATTACCTGAATACCTCCGCGCGCAGGCGAAACCCGTCGACAAGTATGGGCACCAGCCGCGTTTATACGCCCTCACCCAGCAGATCGGGGCGGGCTTGAGCTATGACGACGACGTGGTGTTTGCGGCCGCATGGCTGCACGATCTTGGCGTCTTCATCGGACATCGGCCGGAAGACCCGGTTGAGCTGAAGAGCTGGAACCATGTGAACTACACCTGCGAGCGTGCGCCGGAGCTGCTCAAAAGCTTTGGATTTCCGGAGGAGAAGATCGCCGGCGTGCTTGAGGCAATCCGCCATCACCAGCCGCAGGACGATCCCAAAACGATGGAAGCGGTCATTCTGCGGGACGCGGATATTCTGGAGCAGCTGGGCGCGATCGGCATCCTGCGAGCGGTGGCCAAGATTGGCCGCGACACTCGCTACCACACCTTTTCCCAGGCGATCGACTTCCTGCGCTCGAACCTGGAGCGGCTGCCTGCGCAAATCCGCCTTGACTCCACGCGAAAGCTGGCTGCACCTCGGATCGAGCTGCTCAGCAGCTTTCTGACTGGCGCCGAGACGGAATCAATGAACGAACTTCACTGAAGCGCAGAACCACTCTATAGTGAAATTCATAGTTATCGAGGATCCCCTGGAATGAACGAAACAGCGATGTCTGCCGGAGTTGGTCTGCGCTCGAAAGGCGAGCAATCGAGCCTGGTGGCAAAAATTGAAGCACGGACTGCCCAGATCGGCATCATCGGGTTGGGATATGTGGGGCTTCCCCTTGCCTTGCTCTTTAACGGCGAGCGCTTCCCTGTTACAGGCTTCGATATCGACGCGAAAAAGGTCGCCACGCTCAACGAGGGCGGATCGTACATTGTCCGCATCGAGCGGGACGAGATAGCGGCGGCGCGGCAGACCGGCTTCAAGGCTACGGCGGACTTTGCGGAGATTGCGAAGATGGATGCAGTGATCATCTGCGTTCCCACGCCGCTGAACGAATACCATGAGCCCGACCTTAGCTACATCACGGGAACAGCGAAGGCGATAGCGCCCCATCTGAGGACAGGGCAGCTAGTGGTTCTCGAAAGCACGACGTATCCGGGCACAACGGAAGAGGTACTGATTCCACTGCTCGAAGCAGGGAGCGGGCTCAAAGTGGCGCGGAAAGGCGAGACCGAAGGGCTGCATGTGGCCTTTTCGCCCGAGCGCGAGGACCCGGGCAACGATACGGTGGCACGGCACGATATTCCCAAGGTGATCGGCGGCGCGGGTGAGGAAGCCCAGCAGATTGCAGCGGCTCTCTATGGAAGTATTTTCCGGCGCACGGTGGCTGTTTCGACTCCGGCGGCGGCGGAGATGACGAAGCTGCTTGAAAACATCTACCGCTGCGTGAACATCGCGCTGGTGAATGAGCTGAAGCAGCTTTGCCAACGGATGGATATCGACCTCTTCGAGGTGATCGATGCGGCGAAGACAAAGCCGTTCGGCTTCCAGGCGTTCTACCCCGGGCCGGGGCTGGGCGGCCACTGCATCCCGATCGATCCGTTTTATCTTTCGTGGAAGGCGAAACAGTTCGACTTCCGGACCAAATTCATCGAACTGGCGGGCGAGGTAAATGTCGCCATGCCCTACTATGTGATCGAGCAGACGATCGAGGCTCTGAACCGGCAGCGCAAGGCGCTGAATGGAGCCAAGGTGCTGGTGCTGGGGCTCGCCTACAAGCGCGACATCGACGATCTCCGGGAGTCGCCTTCGCTGACGATCATCGAACTGCTGCGCCAGCGTGGCGCTGAAGTCTCCTATAACGATCCATACTTCCCCACTGTGGGTCACGGGCGGCATTACGATCTGAACATGAGCTGCGCGCCGCTTGAAGATCTGGACCAATACGACTGCGTCATGATCGTCACCGACCACACCAGCTACGACTATCCACGGATAGTCGCTGAGTCGCGGCTGGTGGTGGATACGCGCAACGCAACCAAGGGCATCGAGTCAGACAAGATTACGCGCTGCTGAGCGCGGACGGGGCTTTTCAGGTGGAAGAATTCTCAAGGCTCAAGCGGCTGCCGCCGTATGTCTTCAACATTACCGGCGAGCTGAAGGCCGCTGCCCGACGGCGCGGCGAAGACATTATCGATTTCGGCATGGGCAATCCCGACGGGGCCACGCCGCAGCACATCGTCGAAAAGATGATCGAGGCAGCGCGGAAGCCGGAGACGCACCGCTATTCGCTGTCGAAAGGCATTCCGCGGCTCCGGCGCGCGATTACGCGCTGGTACCAGACGCGCTATAACGTCGAGCTCGACCCGGATACGGAAGCCATCGTGACGATTGGCTCCAAGGAAGGCATTGCCCATCTGTGCCTTGCAACTCTGGACCAGGGCGACACGGTGCTGGTGCCGAACCCGAGCTACCCCATCCACATCTATGGGCCGGTTATTGCGGGCGCTACGTTGCGCTCAGTTGCCGTGCACAATACGGATGCCTTCCTGGCGGAACTGGAGCAGTCGATTCCGCTGATGTACCCGCGTCCGAAGATGCTGATCCTGAACTTCCCGGCCAACCCCACGACGCAGTGCGTCGATTTGGCGTTTTTGACGAGGGTGGTGGAGCTGTGCCGCGAGCATAACATCTATCTCGTGCACGACCTGGCCTATGCGGATATCGTCTTCGACGGATACAAGGCCCCGTCGATCCTTGAGGTGCCGGGCGCGAAGGAGATTGCAGTCGAGTTCTTCACCCTGTCAAAGAGCTACAACATGCCGGGATGGCGAGTAGGCTTCATGGTGGGTAACCGGAAGCTGGTAGCGGCGCTGGGCCGACTGAAGAGCTACTTCGATTACGGTACGTTCACGCCGATCCAGGTTGCGTCCATCGTGGCGCTGGAAGGGCCGCAGGAGTGCGTAACCGAAATCTGCGAGACCTATCGCAAACGGCGCGATGTGCTCGTGAGCGGACTGAACAAAATCGGCTGGAAGGTCGAGAGCCCGAAGGCCACGATGTTTGTGTGGGCGCCCATTCCTGAACAGTGGAAACATATGGGCTCGCTCGAGTTTGCGACGAAAGTGCTCAAAGAGGCCAAGGTTGCGGTCAGCCCGGGAATCGGCTTTGGCGAATACGGCGACGGGCATGTGCGCTTTTCGCTGATCGAGAATGAGGAGCGCACCCGCCAGGCACTCCGCGGCTTGCGGCAGATGCTGCACCAGAACGGCGGCTAAAACTAACACCCTCCCCGCTATGCGGAGAGGGTCTGCGATCTCCTGGTTCTGCTGACACGGATTACGTGGACCACGAGCAGCAGGGTAGGCACAATGTCGAGCACCCAGGGAAACTGCGCCGACGACAGGCCGCTGCGATAGTAGAGCACTCCGTCTACCGCGATGAGCGCCAGGTAGAGAGAGACAGCCCACGCCCGCTTTTTCTGGAGGATGCCAATAGCCATGCAGCCGCATAGATTGCCGAAGAAGAGACTGGTGAGCCAGGAGCCGGAGAGCCGCATCAGCAGAAACTCACAGATCGTCGGCAACATGTAGAAGAAAAGCAGACAGCCCATGATGGCCAGGAGGCGGTTCATCAGGCACGATCGAGAAGCGCACGAAAAAAACTCTCCCCAGCGATTGAGTTGCCCCACGCCGGTGGCTGAGTTCCCTGCCTCAGGCTGAGGGACTTTTCCATGGCAGACGTGGGACGCTTCCAGCTCGGCCACCATGGAGATCTGATCGCTGACACCAATGTCCTCAAAGCAACGAAGACAGATGCTCCGTGTGGCGCCATTGGGGAGAGGCTGTCGGTAGAATTCGAGAATTGTGATCATTACCTGCGCAAATCAAGCAAATTCTACAAAGGGTGATGATGACCGAGGGGCTAAGCGTAATGCAAGGCAATTTGCCTTATGGAAGATCATAGGATGCAGGGGCGGTCCCTGAAGAGGTATTCGGGGTGGAGTACAAATTGAAAGAGAATTGGAAACGATGAACTGGACAATAGCTTTTATTCTTCTTGCGGTTGTTGTGGCGATTTATTTCCTGAAGCGCGCTGGCCAAATCTCAGACAAAGAGGCGCTGGCTCACCTAAACAATGGGGCGCTGGTGATCGATGTCCGAAGCCCAGGCGAGTTCAGCTCGGGCCACCTGCCTGCCGCTATCAATCTGCCACTGAATGAGATCGAAGCATCGCTGCCTCGTCGCGTAAAGGATAAGAACCAGGTGTTGCTGCTGCACTGCCAGAGCGGGATGCGCAGTGGCGTGGCGGAGAAAAAACTAAAGGCCCTGGGGTATACCAGGACCTTCAATCTTGGCTCCTATGGGCGAGCTGCACGGATTGTAAAGAGCAGATAGACGGCGCAAGAAAACCGCCGTCAGCTTTTATGAGCTGCGCTGGCGAGCTTTGACTCCGCCTCGGCAATGATCTCGTTGGCGCGTACGTATTGCTCTGCGTCTTCGCCGGCCTCGTTCCAGACCTTCTGCCCTTCCTGCAGTTCGCTCTGAGCACGGGCAGTATCGATTTCCTCGGGCTTCAACGCGCTTTCAGCAAGGATTGTGACACGGTCGGGCAGCACTTCCACAAAGCCCCGGGCGACGTTGAAACGCTGATCACCCTCCTGTGCTCCGTGGAGGCGAACTTCGCCTGTGCCCAGTTCGGCGAGCAGCGGCGCTGCGCCGAAGAGGGCTTCAAGATAGCCGGACTTCGACGGCACCTCGACCGCATCCGCGTCTGTGTCGACGAGGATGCGATCGGGAGTGACAAGCCGGACTCTGAGTTTGTTGGTGTCAGCCATAGAGTGATTACGCCGTTGTCTTCAGCTTCTCGGCACTTTCGAGAACTTCCTCGATGGTGCCCTTCATGTAGAAAGCCTGCTCGGGAACATCGTCGTGCTTGCCCTCGATGATCTCCTTGAAGCTGCGAACCGTGTCAGCGATCTTGACGTAGGCGCCGGGGATGCCGGTGAACTGCTCGGCCACGTGGAAAGGCTGCGAGAGAAACTTCTGCACCTTGCGAGCTCGGCTGACGGTCAGCTTGTCCTCTTCAGAAAGTTCGTCGATACCAAGAATCGCGATGATGTCCTGCAGATCCTTATACCGCTGGAGGATACGCTTGACGCCCTGGGCTACGTCGTAATGCTCCTGGCCCACAACACGAGGCGAGAGAATACGCGAGCTGGAGGCTAGCGGATCGACTGCAGGATAGATGCCGAGCTCCGAGAGCGGACGCGAAAGCACGGTGGTTGCGTCAAGGTGAGCAAAGGTCGTGGCCGGGGCCGGATCAGTGAAGTCATCGGCAGGAACATAAACGGCCTGGACGGAAGTGATAGAGCCCTTCTTGGTCGAGGTGATGCGCTCCTGCAACTCGCCCATTTCCGTTGCCAGGTTCGGCTGGTAGCCGACGGCCGAAGGCATGCGGCCCAGCAGGGTGGAAACCTCGGAACCCGCCTGGGTGAAGCGGAAGATGTTGTCGATGAAGAGCAGGGTGTCCGCACCCTCTTCGTCACGGAAGTGCTCGGCAACGGTGAGGGCCGAGAGCGCGACGCGAAGACGGGCGCCGGGCGGCTCGGTCATCTGGCCGTAGATAAGCGTCGCCTTGGACTTTGGCAGATCCTTAAGATCGATAACGCCGGACTCCTGAAACTCGATCCAGAGGTCGTTGCCCTCACGGGTGCGCTCGCCTACGCCTGCGAAGACGGAGAAACCGCCGTGCTTCGAAGCGACGTTGTTGATGAGCTCCTGAATGACAACCGTCTTGCCGACACCCGCGCCACCCATCAGACCGATCTTGCCGCCCTTGAGGAATGGCTGGATGAGGTCGATGACCTTTACGCCGGTCTCGAACATCTCTTCCGAGGTGGATTGCTCATCGAAGGCCGGAGCAAGACGATGGATCGGCATGTGCTGCTTCGCTTCGATCGGGCCGAGTTCGTCGACGGGCTGGCCAATAACGTTCATGACGCGGCCGAGGGTCTCACGGCCGACAGGAACGGAGATGGGGCCGCCCTGATCGATGGCCTTCATGCCGCGCACCATGCCTTCAGTGGCTTCCATGGCGACGCAGCGTACGCGGCCTTCGCCAATATGCTGCTCAACTTCAAGGATTACATTAATAGGCGTGGGCACGTCGAAACCGTCGCTGGTGACGCGCAGGGCCTGGTAGATCGGCGGCATGGTTGCTTCTTCAAACTGAACGTCGACCGCCGGGCCGGAAATCTGAATTACTCTGCCGATATTTTCTGCCATAAGTTCTCTCTAGCTGAGCGCTGACGCCCCGCTGACAATCTCGATGATTTCCTTGGTGATCGCTGCCTGACGCACACGGTTCATGGTGAGGGTGAGCGAGTCGATCATTTCCGATGCGTTGTTGGTTGCCGAATCCATTGCCGTCATGCGGGCCGCATTCTCTGCAGCCACTGATTCAATCACTGCATGGTAAAGCTGTGCGGTGATGTAGCGCGGCAGGATGGCGTTGAAAATTTCCCGAGGAGACTGCTCGTAGATGTAGTCGACATCGGCAGTGCCGAAGCGCTTCTCCTCTTCGTCAGCTTCCTGCTGCGCTTCGAGACTGACTCCGGCCGAGGCGGCCGCCTCAGCTGTGCGGCGACGCTCTTCCTGGGTCATCTCCTCGGCCGCAGTGACCTCCTGCCGGCCTGGCTCGATGATAGGCAGCACTCGCTCGACAACAATGCGCTGCTGGATCACCGACTTGAATTCGTTGTAGACGATGTAGGCCGCGTCAATCTCCTCGTGAGTGTAGCGGGCGACGATCTCCTCGCCGAGCGCGCGCACATCGTCGAAGCGAACCTTATCGAGGACGACGGTGCTTTCGCCAACAAACTCGATGGGGTTGGAGCGGTGGCGCTCGCGACGGACCGCCTCCTGCTGCCCATCTTCCTGCGGCTGCGCGTCAGAGTAACGGGCCGCGGGAAAACGACGGCGAAAGAGGTCGCGTCCCTTGCGGCCAAGCGCCTCAACATCAATCTGTTTATCGCCGTTCTCGTTCAGGAACTTCGTTGCCGCCTTGATAATGTTGGCGTTGAAGGCGCCGGCAAAGCCCTTATCACCGGAGACGACGACCAGGAGGATGTTCTTTTCCTCTCGGGTCATCAGCAACGGGTGGCGAAGATCTCCGGTTGTGGGGTCATAGACATCGGCGCGACGCTTGAGCGACTGGAGGACGCTGGTAAGCATGGCCGCGTAAGGACGTGCCGTGAGAGCGCGCTCCTGGGCGCGGCGCAGCTTGGCCGCCGAGACCATCTTCATGGCCTTGGTGATCTGGCGCGTGTTGCGCACGCTGCGGATGCGCCGTCGTAGATCGAGTACGTTTGCCATGGGTCGTCAGGCTTACTTCGCCGCGGCTGCTCCTGCAGGCTGCGGTGAGGCAGCCGGAGTTTTTTCCTGGGCCTTCTTCTTTTCCTCGCTGCTCATCGGCTGGACAGTGTCCTTGCCGGCGGCATGTGCGTGATCGGCGAGAAAGTTCTTCTTGTATTCATTGATCGCGCCGGTCAGCCGCTTGCGAATGTCGTCGTCAAGGGCCTTCTTGGTCGAGATGTCATTGAGGATCGAGGCCTGCGCCGAGTCCATGTACTTGTAGAGGCCGTCTTCGAAGGCACGGATATCTTCGACCTGAACATCATCCAGGAGACCCTGCGTGCCGGCATAAAGGATGACGACCTGCTGCGCAGCAGTGAGCGGCTGGAACTGCGGCTGCTTCAGCAGTTCAGTGAGGCGCTTGCCGCGGTTGAGCTGATTGAGGGTCGCCTTGTCGAGATCGGAGCCGAACTGGGCGAAAGCGGCCAGATCGCGGTACTGGGCAAGATCAAGCTTGAGCGTCGAGCCAACCTGCTTGATCGCCTTGATCGCAGCGGAGAAGCCCACGCGCGAGACAGAGAGGCCAACGTTGACGGCAGGACGGATGCCCGAGTTGAAGAGATCCGTCTCAAGGAAGATCTGTCCGTCCGTGATCGAAATCACGTTTGTCGGAATGTACGCCGAGACGTCACCCGCCTGGGTTTCGATGATCGGCAGCGCGGTAAGCGAACCGCCGCCCTTTTCCTTGGACACCTTGGCCGAACGCTCCAGCAGGCGCGAGTGGAGATAAAAGACATCGCCCGGGTAAGCTTCACGACCAGGAGGACGGCGCAGCAGCAGGGAGAGCTCGCGGTAAGCGACGGCGTGCTTTGAAAGATCGTCGTAGATGATCAGGGCATGGCGGCCGCTGTCACGGAAGAACTCACCCATGGAGGTAGCTGCATAGGGCGCGAGGTACAGCATCGGCGCCGGCTCAGAGGCCGATGCGGCGACAACAATGGTGTACTCCATTGCGCCGTATTCGGTGAGTGTCTTGACAACCTGCGCGATTGAAGAGCGCTTCTGCCCGACGGCGCAATAGATACAGATAAGATCTTTGCCCTTGCTGTTGATGATGGTGTCGAGCGCAACGGAAGTTTTGCCGGTCTGGCGATCGCCGATGATCAGCTCGCGCTGACCGCGGCCGATCGGAATCATGCTGTCGATAGCCTTAAGGCCGGTCGCCATGGGCTCGCGTACAGACTGGCGATCAATGACGCCGGGAGCGAGCCGCTCGACAGGAAGCGTCTCGGTGGTGTTGATTGGGCCCTTGTCATCGATGGGCTGGCCGAGTGCGTTGACGACGCGGCCAATAAGAGCCTCGCCGACAGGAACGCTGAGAATCTTCCCGGTGCGCTTGACCTCGTCGCCCTCGCGGATCTCCGTGTAGTCACCGAGCAGGACGGAGCCGACCTGATCCTCTTCGAGGCTCATCGCGAGTCCTGCAATGCCATGGGGGAACTCGATGAGTTCTCCGGCCATGACCTTGTCGAGACCGTGGATGCGCGCGATGCCGTCACCAACGGAGATCACGGTGCCAACCTGATCCACCTGGACCTTGGCATCGTAGTTCTTGATCTGCTCCCTTAGGAGCTGTGTAATTTCATCTGCCTTGATCTGAGCCATGCTTCTCTTTCCCTGCGGAATCTTGTGTGTCGCAGCCTACTCGCCGGTAAGCTGCCGTTTAAGCTGGTCAAGCCGCCCACGAACGGAGCCGTCATAGACCGTGCTGCCGATGCGGAGGACGACACCCCCCAGCAGCGAAGGATCTTCCAGAAACTTTGCGTTGATGCCCGAGTCCGCGAGCTGCGCAATCTGCGCCTCAAGGGCCTTGCGCTCATCTTGCCCCAGCGGACGCGCAGTTGTCACGGTCACCTCTGAAATACCCAGGCGACGGTCGATTTCCCGGCGATAGTCCGTCAGCACTTCATCGAATCCATCCATGCGGTCGTGACTGATGAGCACAGCGAGGAAGTTGCGAACCGTGCCGGACATTGCAAGGCGTGTATTCAGCTTGTCGAGTACGGCAACCTTCTGCGCCGAGGGGAACGAGGGATCGAGAAAAATCTCTCGCAGATCGCGGCTCTCATGCCACGCGGCTGCAAAATCTCCAAGATCGCTTGCAACCTGGGCAGGATCGAGCTTCTGCTCGAGGACAACATCGGTGAACGCGGAGGCGTAACGGCTGGCAAAGGCTGACATCTAATTACGCGCTCCTTTGCCAAAGCGTCCGGCAATCTCACCGGCAAAACCGCTGACCAGTTCACGGTCAGCCTCGGGAGTGAGACGAAGCTCACTCTGCGCGCGCTCGATGGCGAGATTGGCAGCGAACTGCTTCAACTCACGCTGGGCAGCAGCCTGCGCAGCCGCGATGTCCTGCTCGGCGGAAGCGACAATGCGCTGGCGCTCGGTCTCGATCGTTTCCTTCATGCGCTGCTCGTCACCTGCGCTCTCCTGCTCCATCTGGATGCGGAACGCTTCAATCTCCGAGTCGAGACGGCTCAGCCGATCTTCAACACTGCGCAGGCGACTGTTGGCCTCTTCCGATGCCTTACGCGCCTCGGCCAGATCCTTCTGGAGAGTCTCGGTACGCTTGCGAAATGCCTTAGGAAGCGCCTTGGCCAGGAAGCCGAGAATCGCGAGGATCAGAACCGCAGAGTTGAAGTCCTCAAAAATCTCAGCCGCAGTCTCCTCCTGCAGATGAAAGGTTCGGGCAATGGCCTGAACCGCTGCAGACTTGCGGAACTGCTCCTCCGCCTTATTCGTCTCCGGCGCGTCCATCTTGTCGGGCCCGCTCACGCCGTTGGCGCGAGCGGGTGGAGCCTGCCCGTGGAAGCGTACTGCCGGAATAACCAACAGAAACAGAGCAAGAAATGAAAAAACGATGCGAATGGAAAACCTTGACTTCAACGGGTACTCTCCGCGGGCGCCATGCCGGAGGGCAGGATAGCTTTGAGAATTTGTCCAGCGAGCTCACCGGTCGAGCCTTCAATCTGTTTGCGTGCATCGACTGCCTGCGCGGCAATCTCCGCCTGCGCCTGCTTGACGCGCTCCTGCGAAGCGAGCCGGGCGCTGGCTACCGCGCTGTCGCGGTCAGCACTCCATTGCTGCAGCCTATGCTCCCGCTGCTTGAAGATGGCAGTGCGAGCGGCACGGAGCTTAGCCTCATACTCCTGCGACTTCGCGTCTGCGGCAGCGATGGCGGCGTGGGCTTTTTCTACTGCACCCTGGGTGTGCTCACGACGCTCTGCAAGGGTGCGGGCCAGGGGGCCTGCAACCAGCGAGCGGTAGGCCAAGACCAGAACGAGAAAAATAACCATGGTCGGCACAGAGCCGAGCACAAGTTGACCGAGTTGGCGCAAAATCTCATCCATGTCTTCGCCGTATGCTGCGTGCGCTACCTAAATTCTGGAGTGTGTATCGGAATACAGGTTGTAACAGAGTGGATTTTCGAGTGTCAACGGGAGTAGACGCTCGCCTCCTTATGTTTATCACGAATAAGGAAAAATGTCTCAAATTCGAGGCTTGACTTGCGCTGGAATGAGCGTAACCTTTTGCTTACTACCTATGACCCGGTTCAGGGTCCGGCAGGCCAGGTGTTTGGGAATCACCACCGCTCCCAGACCTCTGGCCTGTTTTTGCGTTTGATCTCCTACTTCACCCAGAATCGCCGGTAACGCTTCAATAACGAGTCCGGTCCGCTCACACTCATCCTGACCATGTTTCCTTCAAAATTGCGCTCGCGAAGCACTGCGCCTGCGCCAAGGGCGGCCAGCACCGCACCCTCAGCCTGCGGAACCAGAAAATCCTGACTGGAGATAGGATCCGCAACGAGCGCCTGGTCGATGCGGTCCAGCAGGAGTGTGACTCCGGCGCCGGTGCGCGCCGATACGGCGAGTGCCCCGGAGTTAGCCAGAGCGACCAATTCCTCGTCGTCGAGGAGGTCCGATTTATTCATGACCTCAATACGAGGTTTGGAGAGCACGCCGAGTTCACCGAGAACCTTTTCCACCTCAGCCTTGTGATCTTCACCGACGGGGTCGGAGGCATCGCGCACGTGGACGAGCACCTCGGCGCGCTGGACCTCTTCGAGGGTCGCGCGGAAGGAGGTGACCAGGGTGTGCGGCAGGTTGCGGATGAAACCCACCGTGTCAGAAAGCAGAATCTTGCGCCGCGAGGGCAGCTGGATCGCTTTGAGCTTGGGATCGAGGGTGGCGAACATGCGCGAGGATTCAAGGACCCCGGCGCGCGTCAGCAGGTTAAAGAGCGTGCTCTTGCCCGCATTGGTATAGCCGACGAGAGCGACCGCAGGCACGGGCACTGATTCCCTGCGTTGGCGCTGCTGCGAGCGAACCCGGCGGACTCCCTCCAGCTCCTCTTTGAGATGAACCAGCCGCCGCTGGATGCGGCGCCGGTCGGTCTCAAGCTGGGTTTCGCCGGGACCGCGGGTGCCGATGCCGCCGCCCAGCTGCGACATGGACGAACCTCTGCCAGTGAGCCGGGGCAGCATGTATTCAAGCTGGGCCAGCTCTACCTGCAGCTGGCCTTCTCGAGTGCGAGCGTGACGGGCAAAAATGTCGAGGATGAGCTGGGTGCGATCGATGACCCGGCAAGGCACGGCTTCTTCTAGATTGCGGAGTTGCGTAGGGCTGAGGTCATGACTGAAGAGAACGACGGAGGCGTTGGTCGCTGCGGCTGCACCGGTCAGCTCCTCTACTTTGCCGCGTCCTATCAGGGTCGCGGGATCGGGCTGGAGGCGCCGCTGAATGATTTCGCCGACAATCTCGCCGCCGGCGCTCAGCACAAGCTCGCGGAACTCTGCCAGCTCCACATCGAGGGCGGAAGAAGAGAGAGCCGGCGCAGCCGACGCTCCCTCCCCGCGCGCCGCCAGCGCTGTATCGCGAGCTGCCGCGGCGGACGTGGAGAGATGGCGCTTGCCGGTATGCATCTCAACGGCAACCAGCAGAACACGCTCTGGACTGCGTATTTCAGTCACGTGGCATCTGGCAGGAGCTAAGAGCGCACGTTTTCAGCGGGAGCCGGAGTCGACGGCGCGGCAGAACCGCTGGCGGCCGGTGTCGGCGCAGCTCCTGACGAGGCGTGGCCTGATGCGGGGCGATGTTCATTGTGCAAAACGACGGAGCGATTGCTGACGACCGTGGAGATTGCATGCTTGAAGATCAACTGCTCCTGGCTGTTGTTCTCAAGCAATACGGAGTACTTATCGAAGGAACGAATCTTCCCTGTCAGCTTGACGCCGCTTACCAGGTAGATCGTGATTGGGGTTTTATCCTTCCGGACGGTGTTGAGATACGTGTCCTGGATATTCTGTGCCGGCTTGCTGTCCATAGTGCCGATCTCCTGCGTCGCGTTCCCATTGGGGGAGCGATAGGTTGAATTTTTTCGTTTAAAAATATCTAGTGCGAACGCCGCACTGAAAGTTTCTATCACAATACGAGGTTGAAGTTAATTTATCAACGATCAACACATCCTTCAGTTTTGATCTCTTCGTGTTCCAGCGATCTTAGATGCAAACTTTACGGTGAGTGCTGCTCTATTTTTTTGAGCGGTGTCTGCGATTGTGATGTCGCGAATGAACAACTCGAGAGGGCGCGGGAGACTTAACGGCAGCGGGTGCGTTCGTGCCCGGGGGTAATACCTTCCTAATCAGACCGCCTTCCATGCGATAGGTCAGGGTTACGGTACGGGCAGGGTGCTCTTCCCCGTCAGGGGAGAGTGCGACGGAGTCTCCGTCAGCCACCTTAAAGGAAAAGACAGGCTCGGAGCCGAGTTTGTCAAACGTCTGCGTTCCGACCGTAACGGGCAGGTAGCCCTCAAGATTGCGCTGGCGATAAGCGGTCTCATAACGATGCTTTTTGGTGTTCCAGGTGAAGACGCGGACCTGATCGAAGTCGTAAGGCAGGCCGTCCTTGTAGGGACTGATGACGGCTACATACTCCGGAGCCTGCTTATCAGGAAAGCTGGATTCCGGATCATAGACCCTGGCCAGAACGTAGGCGCCGACGATTCTCTGCCCTTCCGCGTAACCGGCAATTTCATCAGGCACATCTACATCCATGCGGCGGGAAAGCATCCAGCCCACGCGGCCCTGGCTGTCCCGCACGAGCCACCAGTCTTCAAGAACAGGCGGAGGTGGAGCCGCGGGGACGTTGTGGTCTGACGGAAGTTTTCTGGTTCTCGATAATGGCAGAGCCTGAGGCGGGATTTCCTTCGGGACCGATGCACGGACGAGCAGCTGAAGCTTATCTGCCTCCGGCAGCAGATAGAACCGCTCGGTGTGACGGCCCGGCTTGTCGTGCAAGTAGAGATCGTCGCGCAGAACCGCTGTGGCAACGACAGGATCGTGCGCATGCTGCTGCTGGAGCTGGACAAACTGTTCGTAGACAGGCTGCTCGATGATGGCGTGCTGCTCAAGCCAGCCTACGGCGCCCTTTGCGGTCTTGACCTTGAGAAAACGGCGTCCGTGCTCGACAACCTCGAGACGCTCGCCATTCGTGACTTCAGCCACCTTGTTTGAGACGGCGGCTACGCGGTCGCGAAGGAAGGTGTCTTTAGAAACAACATAGACATACTGCACCGCCGGATGAGGGCGGAGGCGGTTGCATCCTGCTAACCAGACAAAAGAAGTAAGCGCTACAGTGGCGCAGAGAAAACGAAACGATCGATTTGCTGTCATAGACGGTGCAACAGTGTGTTCTAGTGCCATTAGACAATGAATCGCATGAGGAAGATTCCGCAGACTCCGATTTTTCCTTTCATTGGTACCGAGACGGTAAGAGGCGGAATATTTTCCGCGGGTTCTGGCGGTATGCGTGTATCTTGGTCTGCGTGATGGGCAGGCAGTTGTCGATGCAAAGCGAACAGATGATTGAGGCCGCGGCTCTGTCGGATCGCGGTTGCGTTCGCAGCATCAATGAAGACTTCTACGAGTGCTGTTGCGAGAGGGGCCTCTTTGTCGTGTGCGATGGCATGGGAGGCGCCGCAGGCGGAGAGATTGCAAGCCGCAGAGCTGCGGAGGCAGTGCGCGAACGACTCTGCAATGGCGATGCCGCTCCCTCAGCTCGAAGGCTCGAAGCGGCGATCTGCGCCGCAAACCGCGCCCTCTACGAGATGGCGGAGCGCGAACCGGCGCTGCACGGGATGGGAACAACGCTGGTGGCCCTGCTGACCACGGGGCGCAAGGCATGGATCGCAAACGTGGGAGACAGCCGCTGCTACCTGCTGCGCGGTGGATGCCTCACGCTGCTGACCAAGGACCACTCGCTCGTGGCCGAGCAGGTACGCCTGGGACAGTTGACCGCACAGGAAGCGAATGGCTCGCCGCTGCGCAACGTTATCACGCGCGCCGTGGGGATCGATCGCACGGTCGCCTCCGAGATCTCGCCCTTTGAAGCCGAGCCGGGCGACCTGCTGATGCTCTGCACCGACGGGCTTACACGGGAAGTGCCCGACGACACCCTCGCGCAACTGTTGAGGAACGGCGACGACCTCGAACATACCTGCGAGACACTGATCATGGCGGCGAAGGCGGCAGGCGGACATGACAACATTACCTGCCTGCTGGTGCGCTACCCGGCCCAAGACTGATAGACTCACCTGTTTGTTCAGGAAGGGATAGGCAGGCATGGAAGAGATACGCAGGGTTGGCGTCCTCGGCGCTGGAACGATGGGCAATGGCATCGCACACGTCTTCGCGCGGAATGGCTTCGAGGTGGTTCTTTGTGAGGTTGAGCAGCGCTCTCTCGATCGCGGGCTGGAGACTATTCGCAAGAATCTCGACCGAGAAGTCGCAAAGGGAAAACTGGCGGGAAGCGAGGCAGCCGCTGCGCTCAAGCGCATTGAAGGAACTCTCGACCGGACGGCGCTTGGCGATTGCCAGTTCGCTATCGAGGCCGCCACGGAAAAGTTTGAAGTAAAGCGTGAGCTTTTCAAGGAACTGGATCGCACTTTGCCCGCAGAAGCCGTCCTGGCTTCGAACACTTCTTCCATCTCGATCACCAGGCTTGCAGCGCAGACGCAGCGGCCGGGGCAGGTGGTTGGCATGCACTTCTTCAATCCAGTGCCGGTGATGAAGCTGGTGGAGGTGATTCGCGGGCTGGCGACGACGCAGGCAAGCTTTGACACTGTTAAAGGGCTCGCGGAAAAACTGGGTAAAACGCCGGTTGAGGTAAACGATGCAGCGGGATTTGTCTCGAACCGGGTGTTGATGCCCCTGCTCAACGAGGCGATGTTTGCGGTGATGGAAGGCGTGGCTACTGCTGAAGCGGTGGATGAAGTTTTCAAACTGGGAATGGCGCACCCGATGGGGCCGCTGACGCTGGCCGACTTTATCGGACTGGATGTGTGCCTGGACATCATGCGGGTGCTGGAGGAAGGCATCGGCGATCCGAAGTACCGGCCGTGTCCGCTGCTGATTCGCATGGTCGACGCGGGATGGCTGGGGCGCAAGAGCGGCCGCGGATTCTACCAGTACGGCAGTTGACGGCGATGGTTCAGCGTTCGCGATAATTCGCGTTCAAGAACGCTGCAAGCGGGCGTATTCTGAAAGATATGGTTCGGATGACAGTGCTCGCCAGTGGATCCAAGGGAAACAGCACAGTTGTCTCTTCGAGCCGCACGCGCATCCTTGTAGATGCCGGGCTTTCGTGCCGTGAACTCTTCAAGCGCATGGCCGCAGCCGGCGAGGACCCGCGGACGCTGGACGCCATCCTTATCACGCACGAGCATCAGGATCACGTGCAGGGGCTTTCTGTAACGGCCCGCAAGCTGGGTATCCCCGTCTACTTCACAGACGCAACCCATCGCGCGTGGATGCGCTGGATGACCCCGCGCAAGCGGATGACCTACGCCGACTGGCTGGAGCAGAGAAAAGCTGCGCAGGCAGAGGCGGAGGGCTATCGCGAGGAAGAACTGGCGGAGTGCGCCCGCGAAGAAGAGGAGCTGAAGGCTGTCTCCCCCAGCAGCAAGGAGAGCGACCCGTGCGCGCTGCCTGGGGTGGAGTACTTCCGTTCGGGCAGCGATTTTGTGATTGGCGATATCGCGGTCAAGCCCTTCACGATTCCGCATGATGCCGCCGATCCGGTAGGTTTTGTGTTCGAAACTGAGGGAGTTCGCATCGGCGTGGCCACCGATCTGGGCTATATGCCGTCTAATGTAAGTATGCAGCTGCGTGGGTGCGATGTGCTGATGCTCGAATCGAACCACGACCTCGAGATGTTGCGGGATGGGCCGTATCCATGGTCGGTGAAGCAGCGGGTTCTGTCGCGAGTGGGGCACCTCTCGAACGATGCTGCAGCGGAGTTTCTGGAAAAGAACTATGATGGCGGCGCAGCATACGTAGTGCTGGCACACATTTCAGAAAGCAACAATATGCCGGAGCTGGCACGGGTGGCAGCGGAGAGAGCACTACGGGAGCGGATGAGCCTGCTGGCGAACAAGTTGCTGCTGGCGGTTCAGCATGAACCTCTTGAATCTATCTCGCTGTAGTCAGATAAGTTATACTTATGTAACACGTTCCGATCATTGAAGAGTAGCTGAGGGCGTAAGGCTGAAGCGAGTTCATACGGGTTACGACAATTTTGAATCCAGCGCACCCGGGGAGCGGTCAAATCAAATGAATATGTGCACAGACCAGGTTATAGGGGACATACTTTCGAGTTGGCGATATGACATCTCGAGCATTTCGCCCGAGATGAGGACGGACTATGAGGAGCATCTCTCCTCGTGTGCGCATTGCCGCGGCTGGCAGCGCATTCACCGCATGGTGGACGTGACGCTGATCGGGCTGACGACACTTTCAACCCTTGTCTTTCTGCTGGCGCTGGCGGTGCTGCATCGCGAGCCGGTCAGGAACTGGGCGCTCATCGATTTCCATCTCCATCAGGTTTCGGTAATTCTGACGATCCAGGCGGCTGCCGTGGTGGGGCTGATGGTTTCCCTGGTTGCGTGGGTGTTGGTGGCGATCATGACTCCGGCGCCGGTTTATCTGACTGGTGTGGCGATGGCGCAGGCACGCGTATTGCAGGGCCGGCTCCCTGAGGAGCTGCGGGATCGCTTCCCGCGCAATGCGGCTTGATGCACTGCAAATAGGTGCTTTTCCGATAATTGAAGTAGCAAGGAAAGCGGCAGGGCCTACGGGCTTCTGCCGTTTTTCTTTTTGCGCTGATTTCTCACGGAGAAGCATGGATGACGGATTCATTTCGCGAACAATTTCTGATGAAGGCTGCGGCTGCGGCTGCGCAGGCAGGCCATCTCTTTCCCCAGTACGCCGCATGTGAAGCGGCACTCGAGTCCGCGTGGGGTGTCTCCCGGCTGGCGGTTGAGGCCAACAATCTCTTCGGGCAGAAGCAATCTCACCCGCCGCTGGCCGGGACCGCGACGCTGAGCCTGCCCACGCGGGAATTCCTGCGTGGCGCGTGGGTGACTGTGGAGGCAAACTGGGCGAAATTCGAGGACTGGAGTGCGTGCTTCTCTGCGCGGATGACGCTGCTGCGGGCCCTCAGCCGGAGCTATCCGCACTATGCGGCAGCTCTGAAGGCGCAGAGTGGGGAGCAGTTTGTGACGGAAGTATCAGAGACGTGGTCGACCGATCCGGATCGCGCCGGAAAGGTACTGGAGGTTTTCGATGCTCACAAGGAAGTACTTGTGTGAAGAGCGGCGGCGGCAGTGCTGCCTGCCCGGTTTTCAATGGCTCGCAGGCGAGCGAAGTATTTGCGAGCAAACTGTACGTCGCGCATGATCTGTTCACGGAGCGCGGCGGGTGAATCGAAGCGGCGCTCTGCGCGAATGCGGCGCAGAAAAGTCAGCTCAATCGGCGTCTCAGAGGTGAGCTCGATGGGGTGGAAGTCCAGCAGGTGCGATTCGACCGCAAAGGAATCTTCGCCGAAGGTGGGCCGGTTGCCTGAGTTCGTAACAGCGTCGAAGCACTCCCCGCCCACAAGAATGCGCGTGATGTAGACACCGTGGCCCGGCAGCAGCTCGCTGTAAGGAGCCAGATTGATGGTCGGAACGGTGAGCTGCGAGCCAATGCCACGCCCGGAAGCGGGCGTCGAGCGGATGAAGAACGGCCTCCCAAGGAGCGCGCGAGCCGCCGTCATATCGCCAGCGGCGATGCGCTCGCGCACCTGACTGCTGGAAGCAGCGAGGCCGCGGACGGACAGAACAGGATGGGCGAGGACCTTGAAGCCGAGTTGATCGCCGAGCACGGTGAGCTCGGGCACTCCGGCCTTTGCCTGGAAGCCGAAACGGAAGTTATCGCCCTCGTGAACTTCGGTCGCGCCGATGCCCTGCGCCAGAATCTTCTCCGCGAAGTCCTGCGCGGAGAGGCGTGCAAAGTCGCTCGTGAAGGGCAGCACGAGGGTGGCATCGAGGCCGGTCGCAGCAAGAAGCTGGAGGCGAACGGGGAGTGGCGTGATGAGACGCGGCGCGTGCTCCGGGCGCAGGACACGCACGGGATGAGGATCGAAGATAACGGCGATGGACTGCGCGTGCTGCTCGCGGGCGCGGGCAATGACCCGGCCAATGATCGCCTGATGTCCGCGATGAACCCCATCAAAGTTGCCGATGGCGGCGATGCTGGGACCGAATCCCTGCGGTACTTCTTCAAGAGAGCGATAGACGCGCATAGACCTCAGAGCTCGAACGGGATACGGAGGCCGTCATAGGCCAGGCGCATGTTAGGAGGCAGTTCCCTGTTGGTCTCCTCGTGAGGAAGGTCGTGGGACATGTGCGTGAACCAGGCCTGCCTGGCGCCGATCTTTTCAGCCCAGGCCAGAGCCTCCGGAAGATTTGCGTGGCTGGGGTGCGGCTCCTTGCGCAGAGCGTCGAGAATGACAATTTCAACGCCGGAGAGCAGGGCGATGCTCTCATCGGAGATGCTGCTCATGTCAGTCAGGTAGGCTGCCGAGCCGAAGCGGAAGCCAGCAATTTCGATCCTGCCATGCTGCACCGGGATGCGCTGGAAGCTGGCTCCTGCGATGATCGCCTCTTCTGTGCCTTCTATCCTGTGAAGCTCCACGCGAGCCTTGTTGGGATAAGGCGAGTCAGGCGAGAAGGTGTAGTCAAAGACGCGCTCGAGAACCTCTCCCGTCTTGTTATCCGCATACAGCGGAATCTTGTCAGGGCGGCCGAAGCTCAACGGACGCAGATCGTCAAGGCCGAGAATGTGGTCGGCGTGGGCGTGCGTGTAGAACACTGCGTCGATGTGGCGGATTCGCTCGCGCAACACCTGTACGCGGAAATCGGGGCCGGTATCGATGAGCACGCAGTGATCGGGCCACTGGATGGCAATCGAGGGGCGCAGCCGTGCATCGCGCGGGTCCGGCGAGGTGCAGACGCGGCAATCACAGCCGAGCGTGGGCACCCCCATCGAGGTGCCGCTGCCGAGGATGACAATCTCTGCCTGCATCCGCTGCTACTTCACCGGAGGAGGCTGACGCTGGGCGGATTGCGCGATCGCGTTGGTAATCTCCAGGAACATCATCCGCAGCTCGAAGAGCGCTCCCTGCAGGAGTGTCTGCTCCTTGCTGGTGAGGTTCCCTTTTGTCTTTTCCTGCAGTACGGCAAGCATGTCAATGCTCTGGCGCGCGCCCATGATGTCGATGCGAGGCTTCTGGCCCGGTTCTGCGCCGGCACCAAGCGCCATGACAGCAGAGAGATAGATGGACTGGATGACGTGATCGAAGCTGACTACGCCCGGCGCAGCCATGCCGGGATTCGCAGCGCGAAGCATCGTATCGAGATCGCGCGACGATTGCTGATAGGCGGCGTGCTGTTCGGCGGACTGCTCTTCGCTGGGGCCCTGATGCTCTTCGAGGTCGAACTCGGATTCTGATTCTGACTCAGGCTCGGCAACTGCAGGCGGAGCAGGCATCGAGACGACATTGGAGGGCTTTTTCTCCTCGGGAGCAGCAATAACCTGCTGTTCAACGGGTTCGGAAGCAGACTCATCGCGAAGTTCCCCTTCAAGGGTGAACTTGCGGCGATCAGTAACGGTGAAGGATGACGGCTTTTCGCTCATAGTGGGTTTCCCGGAACATCTAAGTCTAATGCAGAAACGGTGTCAGTCCATGGAGGGCGGCGCGTTGAGAGGCATGGCCGTGCCGCCTTCGTACTCGATGCGGTCGCCGCGGTCCACCGGCTCATTGCGGATGAAACCGAGGGCAAAGATTCTCGACCGGCAGGCGGCAACGCTCGAAAGCCCGCCCACGGCTGTCTCCCCAACCTTGAGGACCGCGCCCGGCGCAGGCAGTGAACCTGTCAGCTCAAATTGACGGAGACTGCGATGAACTGTGGCCCGCGATCGAATGCGCTCGACAATCTCCTGGCCAAGGTAGCAGCCCTTGCTGAAGTTGAGGGCGCGCTTCTGATTTGTCTCCTGGGGAAGATGGCGCTCCAGAATATCAACGCCATAGAGAGGCACCGCCTCGAGTACGCGCAGGGCCTCGGTTGCATCCAGCCCGCAGAGATCTGCTCCAAGAAGCGCCGCCTTGTCGAGCAGCGCATCCAGTTCCTCGATCGGCAGCCAGACGGTGTAGTGCGGAACAACCACCCCATAGGCCCGGACTACCGTAAAAACACCGCTTGCGGTGAACTGCTGCTCGCCAGGCACGGGCAGGCCAAGACGTTCCAACGTCTGAGCCGCGCGCGGCCCAACAAAACCAAGAGCTGTCATCGTCGAGTCCGGCTCCTCGAGCGTGACATCGTCCATGATGATGAACCGGTCAAGATGCTCAAAGATGTGCCTGACCTGTGATGCGTCCGTCTCCAGAAACACCTCATTCGGCGACTGGAATACATTGCAGTCGCCCTGAATGCGACCCTGGGCATTGAGCAGCAGGCTATAGTTCCAGTGGCCCTGGGGCAGAGTCTGCACCGCATTCGTAAGCATTCCGTTGAGCCAGCGGAGGCGATCTTCGCCGGTGACACGGATGCGGCGACGGTGGCCAAGGTCGTGGATTCCAACCAGTTGCAGGAGCGCATTGAACTCATGCTCCTGGCCAACGATACTGCGCACGGTGGAGCTGCCCTGATGCGCTGTCAGCGACGCACCACGCTGCCGCACGATAAGATACGCAGCAAAGGGTGTTTCCGGAGAAACCGCAGCAGCCTGAAGAACGTCACTCATAATGATAATGATCCAACCCCTAATTATAGATGCGGCGCACGCAGGCGCGAACCGCGTGGAGTCGCGATGAAACAGATTAGAACGGCTGCCCTGGGGGCGCTCCTTTCGGCGGCCCTGCTGGCTCCGGCGATAGCGCAAGATCAGCCTAAGGACCAACCCGCAAAGCCGGAGACGCATATCACGCCGGCGCAGGCGAAGGAACTCTTCCGTTCCGTGGATTCGATCCTTGCCTTTGACTCCGAGGACACGAAGCTGCCGATCAGGCATACCGTGAAGCGCAAGCTGACGACTCGCAGCGCGGTGGAGAAGTACCTGGACAGCAAGATGAAGGACGACAAGGATACGCGCCGGATGGAGCGCTCCGAGATCGTGCTGAAGAAGTTTGGGCTGATCGATCGCGATTTCCAGCTTGAGCCGTTCCTGGTGAGTCTGCTGAAGGAGCAGATCGCCGGATACTACGACAGCAAGACGAAGACGGTGTATCTGCTGGACTGGATCGACCCGGAGCAGCAAAAGCCGGTGCTCGCCCACGAACTGACCCACGCGCTGCAGGACCAGCATACCAATCTCGAAAAATGGGAGAGCAAGAGCGAGGAAGACATTGCGCACAACGCCGCTGAGGATACGGCGCATATTCGTACGGACGAGGACGATACGGCGCGCGAAGCGGTGCTGGAAGGTCAGGCGATGGCCGTCTTTCTCGACTATGACCTCAAACCATCAGGACGCAGCCTGCTGACCACGCCGGGAATCGTCAGCGGTCTGACTGACAAGATGAGCAATGACCCCGATTCGCCCATCATGTCGCGGGCTCCGCTGCTGCTGCAGGAGTCGCTGCTGTTTCCCTATCGCGACGGCTTGAGATTTGAAGCAGCCCTGCTGCGCTCGCAAGGGCCGACGGGAGCGTTCGCGGGAGCACTCGACCGTCCGCCGGACTCTACCTACGAAATCATGAATCCCGGGGTGTACGAGAGCCAGGCCAAGGTACCGATGCTGCAGATGCCCGATATCCATCCCATTCTCGATGGTGAATATAACCCTTATGACATCGGCGTAATGGGCGAGCTCGATGTGCGGATTCTTTCGCAGCTCTTCGGGGGAGACGGCGCCGCTGCCCTGCTGACGCCCGCCTGGGACGGCGGCATCTACTATGCAGCCCAGCGCAAGAGCGCAAAGACGCAAGCGGAGCGCGACTCTACGGCATCGGTTTCCCTTCTCTATCTCTCGCAATGGAAGTCAGAAGAGGCAGCTACGGCATTCGCCAAGATGTATGCGGACGAGCTCTCAAAGAAATATTCAAGAGTGAGACTTGAGACGGACACCGACTCCTCTCCGGAGGAAGAGGTCTACCAGACGAGCGAAGGTCCGGCGCTTATCGCCGTTCATGGCCGCCTGGTGTTTACCAGCGAGAGCTTTGACCTGGCGACGGCTCGCAAACTGGAGCTCGTGATGATGGGCGCGCAGCGAAGCGGCGAAGACGCTGTGGCACGGATGAAAACACCGACTCTGCCGTCGGGACCCAGCGAAAGGCTCGCCCATTTCATGGCAGGTTGCGGTGTGGTGAAGGCTGCTCTGCGGCACTGAAGGCGGCTGCATTTATACTCAGCTTTTGACGAACCCAAATCGGAGTGACAGATTGCAGCAGGCAGAAATCGGAATTATCGGCGGAAGCGGGCTTTATGCGATGCCCGGCCTTACAGATACACGCGAGGAACGCATCAGCACCCCCTTTGGAGAGCCGAGCGACAGCTTTGTGCTGGGCATGCTTGAAGGCCGCAAAGTAGCCTTTCTTGCACGGCATGGACGCGGGCACAGGCTGCTGCCCTCGGAGTTGAACTTCCGCGCGAACATCCACGCGATGAAGCAGCTCGGAGTGGAGCGCATTCTCTCTGTCTCCGCAGTGGGCTCGCTCAAGGAAGAGCATCAGCCGACGGACTTCGTTATTCCCGATCAGTTCATCGATCGCACCTTTGCACGGCAATCGACCTTTTTCGGCGACGGCATCGTTGCCCATGTTGGGTTTGGCGATCCTGTATGCGCGACCGTCAGCAACGCCATTGTGCATGGCTGCGCAGCATCGGACGTGGCAGGCAAGGCAGGCGGCACTTATGTCTGCATGGAGGGACCGCAGTTCTCCACGCGGGCTGAGTCAAACCTGTATCGCAGCTGGGGCGCGGACGTAATTGGAATGACGAATCTGCAGGAGGCCAAGCTCGCCCGCGAGGCGGAGATCTGCTATGCGACGATGGCCATGGTGACTGACTACGACTGCTGGCGCGAAGGCCACGACGACGTGACCGTAGACCAGATTGTGGCGGTGCTGAACCAGAATGCGGCGAACGCATGCAAAGTAGTGGCTGCGGCAGTTGCGGCGATGCCGCGCGAACGTACATGCCCTTGCGCCTCGGCGCTGAAGTTTGCAATCCTCACGGCTCCGAATGCGGTTCCCGCTGAGACACGCCAACGGCTTGAACTGCTGATCGGCAAATACCTCAAGTAATCCCTGGAGAGCCATGTCAATTCTGGTAGTAGGAAGTGTCGCGTTCGACACGATCGAGACGCCATCGGGCCGCGCAGAGCGCTGTCTTGGAGGCGCAGCGACATATTTTGCGCTGGCGGCGAGTTATTTCACCCATGTGCGGGTGATCGGCGTCGTAGGCGAAGATTTTACCGAGGAACATGAAAGCATCCTGAAGGCTCGCGACATTGATACACGCGGCATTGAACATGTCGACGGCAAAAGCTTTTTCTGGAGCGGGTCCTACCACGACAATCTGAATGAAGCTAAAACGCTCTCGACTGAACTGAACGTCTTCGAGAGCTTCTCGCCGAAGATCCCCGCCGAATACGCGAATAGCGAGCATCTTTTCCTGGCGAACATCGATCCGGTGCTGCAGGAGCGGGTGCGCAGCCAGATGCCGAATGTGCGGATCGTCTGCGGCGACACGATGAATTACTGGATCACCGGGCACCGGGCAAATCTTGAAAAAGTGCTGAAGGGGCTGGATGTGCTCCTGATCAATGACACCGAGGCGAAGCTCCTGGCAGATGACGCCAACCTTGTCCGGGCCGCGGATCGCGTGCTCTCGATGGGGCCCAAGAGCCTAGTGGTCAAACACGGTGAGTACGGCGCAACGGCATTCTTCAGCGAAGAATCCTTTACCGGCAAGCCCCACATTACGCTTCCCTTCCGTGCACCCGCGCTGCCGCTCTCCGAGGTCTTTGACCCGACGGGCGCCGGTGACTCCTTCGCGGGCGGATTTTTTGGCTCGCTCGCTGCGGCGGGGGAGTTGACTCCTGCGGCTTTCAAGACTGCGATGTTTTATGGCGGCGTGATGGGCTCCTTCGCGGTTGAACGCTTCGGCACAGAACGCACCCAACAGTTGACTCGTGAAGAAATCGACCAGAGGTTCGCGCTCTTCCGCGAACTCTCACACCTCGACTAAACCCGCTCCGCAGTTCGCGCTGCGCCAGGAGACGCTGCTCGCCGCGATGGCGGCGATGCTGCTCTCCCTGCTCTCGCTTGCCTATTGCTTTCCGCGCGGGATGCTGCTGCTCTACGGCGACGCGGTTGCGCATCTGCATATAGCGCGCCGGCTGACTGACTCGATCAACCCCGGCTTTCGCCAGCTTGGCTCCGTGTGGCTGCCACTGCCGCATCTGCTGCTGGCGCCGTTTGTGCGGAATATGGCCTGGTGGCAGACTGGCCTCGCAGGAACATGGCCGTCGATGATCTCCTACATCATCGCAGTGGCTGCCCTCTATCGGCTGGCACGGCTCTGGCTCAAGCCACTGGGAGCGTCCATCGCCGCAACATTTCTTGCGTTGAATCCCGGCCTGCTCTACATGCAGACGACGGCCATGACGGAGCCGCTCTTCCTTGCAGAGATGCTGGTGAGCGCGCTGCTCACAGCAGAGTGCGTGCAGGCGCTGAAGCGCGGCGAGGAGCGCAAGAGCTCCCGCCTGATGGTGGCCGCAGCGCTGGTGCTTGTCGCGGCCGTCTTCACGAGGTACGACGGCTGGATCTTTGCGGCCTGCGCATGGCTGGTGATCGCGATTGCAATGATCCGCGGCGGTCATCTCAGGCAGCGTCCGGGAGGTGCATTTGTCCTCTTGACGGCGCTGCTGCTCACAGCGCCGCTCTGCTGGCTCGCTTATAACGCGAAGCAGTTTGGCGATCCGCTGGACTTCATGCGCGGGCCTTACTCTGCCAAGGCGATTGAAGCGCGGACCGCGACGCCCGGAGCCCCCCACTACCCGGGCTGGCACAGCATGGGCGTGGCTGGACTCTACTTCCTGAAAGCGGCGGAGTTGGGCGCAGTCATCGGCCGCCTTGCTAACCTGCTCTTTCTGGTGGCGATTGCAGGCACAGCCGTTGCAGTGAAACAAGCGCGAGGCAGAGGACTTGGGGTGCTGCTGCTTCTGTGGATGCCGCTTCCCTTCTACGCGTATTCGGTGGCTTACGGAGCGGTGCCGATTTTCATTCCTCTCTGGTGGCCGCACTCCTGGTACAACACACGTTATGGGATGGAGATGCTTCCGGCTTTCGCACTCTTCACCGGATTTGCGGCGACGGCGGCAATCGACTTTATTCGGCAACGCAAGCCGGAACTGGCCCAGTGGTCAGCAGCCACGCTGATGCTGCTGCTGGCAGCGAACAGCTACGCGCTGATGCGGGCGCGTCCGCTGGTGCTGGCAGAGGCTGTGGCCAACTCGCGCACGCGCATACCTTTTGAAGAAGCGCTGGCGAATGCACTGATCTCCCTGCCTGTCGAAGGCAGGATTCTGATGTTTACCTCAGACCATGTCGGAGCACTGCAGCGGGCGGGGCTGCCACTGCGACGCACGATCAACGACACGGACTACTACGAATGGGGGCCGGCGCTGAAAAATCCAGCGGCAGCCGCACCTTTTGCAGTAGCAATGGATGGTGATCCTCTGGCGAAGGCCATTGCCGCGCATCCAGCCGGGCTGACGCTGATCGACGTAGTGTGCTCGACTGGTCAACCCTGTGCGCGCATTTACCGCTCAGAGATCTACGGCGCCGGTGGTAGCATCAGCACAAAATGACCATGATTCACTTTGCTAAAGCCCATGCCTGCGGCAACGATTTCCTGATCGTCGAGAGCCCGTTGCACGACACCGAGAAGCTGCGTGCGCAGGCCATTCAGCTCTGTTCGCGCAACACCAGCGTTGGCGCAGACGGCGTCGAGTATCTGGAGATGACGGGCGAACGCTCAGGGCGCATCCGTCTCTTCAACGCCGATGGTTCGATCGCCGAGATCAGCGGAAATGGCACCCGCTGCGTTGCCGCCTATGTCGCCCACAAAAAGCATCTTGCAGCCGCCGACACGGTGATGCTCCAGACCGATGCCGGCGAGCGCACCTCGCACATTGTGAACGCAGAGGGTCACCACTTTCAGATGAAGGCGGAGATGGGCGTTCCCACGGTCCAGGATCAGACGGTGAAGCTGGAGGATGGCAGTATCGTTCACGGGGTGAACGTCTCGACCGGCAATCCGCATTTTGTCCTCTTCGTTAACGATGAGAGCTTCACCCTGCAGGGAAAAAGCTGGCAGGAGCTGGGCCGTGAGATATGTTTTCATCGCGACTTTCCGGAGCAGACCAATGTCGAGTTTGTGCACCAGCGCAGCGACCGTGAGATTGCGATAAGGATTTTCGAGCGCGGGGTGGGGCCAACCAGCTCCTCCGGAACCGGCACATGTGCGACAGCCACCGCGACGATGGTGAAGCGCGCGGCGGCCGCGCACCTGCTTGTACACGCTCCGGGCGGCGCACAGACGGTTGACTGGCAGGGCGACGGAACGCAACTGCTGCTGACCGGGCCTGCGGAGCTGATCGCCTACGGAGAGGCATTCGTTGATTAAGTCCGCTGCTGTTGCGCTCAACGCGCGCATCGCCGTTATTGCGCCTGCAAGCAGCGCCCGGCCGGAGCGCGTCCAGGCTGGCCTTGAGGCCCTGCGCGCGCTTGGGTTTGACGCTGTGCCCGGAGCGCATACTCTGGGCAAGTGCGCACCCTACTTTTCCGGAACGGTAGAGGAGCGGCTCAACGATCTTCACGACGCATTTCTTGATCCTGACGTGAAGGCCGTCTTTTGTATCCGCGGCGGTTACGGATGCAACTACCTGCTTGAGGGGCTCGACCTAAATCTGATTCGCGCCAATCCGAAACCCTTCTTCGGCTACAGCGACCTTACGGCGTTGCAAACGTGGATGATGGATCAGGCTGAAATTCCCACTTTTCATGGTCCGATGGTCGCGGCAGACTTTGCCCTGACGGAAGGCGTCCACATGGCAAGCCTGCGCGCTGCGCTGAGCGGCGGCACTGTGGAAGCAGGCAGCTCAGAGGGGTTGCGGATTCTGCGCCCCGGCAAGGCACGTGGGGTTATCTACGGTGGCTGCCTGAGCCTGCTGACTGCATCGGCCGGTACACGTTTCGAGCCGCAAACCGAAGGTAAGCTGCTGTTCCTGGAAGATCTCGCGGCGAAGCCTTACCAGATCGACCGCATGCTGCGGCAGCTTGTGCTGGGGGGAAAACTCGACGGCGTCACCGGCTTCATCTTCGGGGAGATGGTGGACTGTGTATCACCCGGCGCTTCTCCCGATCTGCTCGACCAGGTGATTCTGCGCGTGCTGGATGGGTTCGATGGACCGATCGTTACCGGCCTGCGCTCGGGGCATGTTTCCCGTGGAAATGTGACGCTGCCCATGGGCATAGAAGCGGAACTGATAGCTGGAGATGAGCCAGTTTTGCGTTATCTCGAACCGGCGGTGAAGGCCTAAAGATGCAAGCGAAAAAGCATATCCACCTGATCGGAATCTGCGGCACAGCGATGGCTTCTCTCGCGGGCCTCTTACAACTGAAGGGTCATCGCGTAACAGGGTCCGACCAGGCTGCTTATCCGCCGATGTCCGACCTGCTGCAATCTCTCCATATTCCCATCTCAGAACCCTTTGCAGAAGCGAACCTGCAGCCCGCCCCTGACCTCGTGATTGTGGGCAACGCTATCTCACGCGGCAATATCGAGCTTGAATACGTGCTGGACCAGCGCATACCGTTCCAGTCGCTCGCACAGTTGATCCACGAGGAGCTACTTGCCGGGCACGAGTCGCTCGTCGTTGCAGGTACCCACGGGAAGACCACCACGACCAGCATGCTTGCGTGGATCTATGAAGTGGCCTCTCGGCGCAGTCCGGAGCTTGCGCCATCCTTCCTCATCGGTGGAGTCGCAGAAAACTTTGGGACCAGCTTTCACCTGCGTGAGGGGCGCCCTTTCATCATCGAGGGCGATGAGTATGACACGGCTTTTTTCGATAAGGGGCCGAAGTTCATGCACTACTTCCCTGATGCCCTCATTCTGACGCATGTGGAATATGACCATGCCGACATCTATCGCGATCTGGACGCGGTGAAGACTGCATTCAAACGGCTGGTGAACCTTGTACCGCGGCGTGGACGGATTGTGGCTTTCGATGGCGCAGAAAATGTAACCGAATGTGTTGCAAATGCTTTCTGCGCGGTCGAACGCTATGGCTTCAGCGAAAAATCACGATGGTGCATCCGCGATTTTCGCCACAATGATGGTCGTACGCACTGGACGCTGCTGCGGGACGGCGCACCGTGGGCTGAGATAAAGCTGAATATGGCAGGCGAGCATAACGCGCTGAATGCCACGGCAGCGGCAGCGCTCGCCGCCGGTCAGGGTGTGGACCGGGAATCCATCGTTGAGGCGCTGGCGAGCTTTCGCAGCGTCAAGCGGCGACTGGAGGTGCGTGCGGTGGTTGATGGTGTCACCATCATCGACGACTTCGCTCATCATCCGACAGCCATTCGGGAGACATTGAAGGCGTTGCGTTCGGCCCATCCGGAATCCCGGTTATGGGCGGTGCTCGAACCACGCTCCAATACGCTGCGCAGAAATGTGTTCGAGGAAGAGTTGACGGACAGCCTTGCGCTGGCTGATCGCGTGGTGCTGGCCAGCGTGTTCAGGCAGGAGAGCATTCCCGAAGCCGAGAGGCTTGATCCGGCGGCGGTCGTGAGCGCTCTGAATGCGCGGGGCGTGCAGGCGGCAATGCTCAAAGATGCGGACGCGATCGTGGCACAGATTACGCCTGAGCTTCAGGCGGGGGATGTGGTCGCGATACTCTCCAACGGCGGCTTCGACAGCATCTACGACAAGCTTCCACGCAGCCTGCAGCAGCGTAGCGCTACGGCTTGATGATCGCGTTGTAGCCGTCCCCCTGGAGCCGGGCGCGCATTGCCTTTGCCTCGTCACGCGTGGCCAGGGGGCCGACCTGGACATGGAGTAGGCTGTCGTGCGGCGCACTGTAGATGCTGACGCTGTAGCCACGCTTACGAAGTGCAGTCACGAGCGCCTCGGCATCTTCGCGGCGAGAAACAGCTGCGATCTGCACCATCATCGCCGGTCCTGACGTCGTCGCCACCTTTTTTGTAACCGGAGGAGTTACATTTGCCGCCTGCTGGGCCATCGGCCTGGCAGGCCGGGATTCGGTGACCACCGCAGGCTGCAGCGAAGGCTTGATCTCCGGCGCAGCGGATGCTTCTTCGGGTGAGGCATCCGGCTGCAAATCTGCCGTGGCCGATGGTTTATGCACTTGCACAGGCGCGGGGACCGCATCGGCATTTGCAGGCACCACCGTGGGTACCGGCTTGTGACGCCCCAGAGAATAGCCGAAGCCGAAGAAAACCCCGCACACAAGCACCAGGCCAAAAAAGATGCCCAGCAGCGAGGTCATCCCAAGGGTCAGTTCTGTATCCGTTGTCTCTTCTTCCCGGTCGTACATCGTTCTCATTCCTGGCTCTCTTTTCTTTCAACCGGAGCTGCCGGTGCGGGGGTGAGCCCCGCAAATTTGTTAATCAGCGACATGAACTCCATCGGCAACGGGAAGACCACAGTGGTGTTCTTTTCGACGCCGATATCCGTGAGCGTCTGCAGATAGCGCAGCTGCAGGGTCAGGGGCTGCGTCGCCAACAGGTTGGCCGCATCCACAAGCTTTTGCGCTGCGCTGAACTCACCCTCAGCATTGATGATTTTTGAGCGCTTTTCGCGTTCGGCCTCGGCCTGTTTCGCCATCGCGCGCAGCATTTGCTCGGGCAGATCCACCTGCTTCACTTCAACGCTGACCACCTTGACGCCCCAAGGCTCTGTACGCTGATCGATGATGCTCTGGATGCGCTGGTTGAGCTGGTCGCGATGAGAGAGCAAACCATCCAGTTCGACTTCGCCGAGCACGGAGCGCAGCGTGGTCTGGGCAAACTGCGAGGTCTGGTAGACATAGTTGGAGACTTCGATGACGGCGCGCGAGGGGTCAAGCACGCGGAGGGTGATGACGGCATTCACCTTGATGGTGACATTATCGCGGGTGATCACGTCCTGCGGAGGAACTTCGAGCACCTCCTGGCGCAGGGTGACGCGGACCATCTGGTCAAACGGCCGGAAGATAAAGACGAGGCCTGGACCCTTGGGGGGCGTGATGGCTCGACCAAGGCGGAAGACAACGCCGCGCTCATACTCGCGCAGGATCTTGATCGAGTTCAACAGATAGATAACGATGACGGCAATAACGATCAGGCCGGGTATTCCCATAATAGGGCCTCACTGAGGTGCGATTGTACTGCAGCCGGTAGCTGCAGGAGGTGAAAAAGGCAATGCCAAGAAGCTCAAGGAACCCTCTCGACTAATAGCGTCAAACCACTTACAGCATTGACGCGAACCTGTTCGCCCTCCGCAACGGCGCTGGTAGCCAGCGCCTGCCACAGTTCCCCGTGGACCAGGATCTGACCGGTGGGCGTAAGCGGCTGCTGGGCGATTCCGATCATGCCGACCATTGCCGCGGGACCAGTCATGATCTTATTGCGACGCGCGCGCCAGGCGATACGGGCGAGAAAAGCGGTGATCAGGCCGAAAGACAGCCCGGCGCTGACGGCTGTTGCGAGATGAATGCGAAGCTCGGGAACAGGCGCATCGACCAGCGTCAAGGCTCCGACGATCAGGCAGACGATGCCGGCGGCGGCAAGCACTCCATGGCTGAAGAATTTCGCCTCAAGCAGCAACAGAACGAAAGCGCCGATGAGCAGCATGATCGCCGTATAGCGTATCGGCAGCAGATTGAGCGCGAAGAGGGCGAGCACCACCAGCAGCGTGCCGAGCGCGCCGGGCACGATCGTACCGGGCGCATTGAATTCCAGATAGATGAGCAGCGCACCGGTGACCAGCGCAAGCAGGGCGAAGTTCGGATCGACGAGCCGGTCGAGAATCGATTCGCGGAGAGTGGGTTTGAGAGCCACCAGCTCCGCGCCTGCCGTGTGCAGCGTGACCTTGCCGCCATTGAAGCGTTTCACTTGCCTGCCGTCGATCTGCCGAAGCAAGGCGCTTTCATCCGGCGCGATCAGATCGATCAGATGAAGATCGAGCGCCTCGCGCGCACTGTAAGACTTCGAGTTCAGGACCGCGTCCTGAGCGGCCTGCACGTTTCGATCGCGCGGGGCAGTATAGGAGCGAAGAAATGCGGTCGCGTCATTTTCGAGCTTCTGCTTCATGACGGGATCAAGCCTGCCACCCTCGATAACCGGATGCGCTGCGCCGGCATTCGTGCCCGGCGCCATAGCCGCCACGTCCGCCGCCTCGAGCAGGAAAAATCCTGCCGAACCGGCGCGGCTGCCTGTGGGAGCTACATAGATGATGACCGGCTCAGGAGAGGCAAGAATCGCGCTGACCATGCTGCGGGTGGTGTCGAGCAGGCCGCCGGGCGTATCGAGCTCCACCAGGAGCGCCTGCGCATGCAGCGACGCGGCGCGCTTGATGCCGCGTTGGAGGTAGCCTTCACTGACGGGCTGAATCGTATCTCTGAGATGGAGGACAACAACGACCGGAGCCGACGAAGCCGCGCGGGCGGAAGCAATGGCAAACAGAAGGCATGCGAATAGCCCCAGGAGCGTCAACTGGCGACGCCGGGGCAGCATCACGGCACCTGCTGCCCGCGCGACTCGAGCGCCTGGCGCATGCCGCGTGCGTTTGCGTTATTGGGGTCGAGGTGAAGCGCCTGACTCACCTCATCAGCCGCGGCCGCCGGCTGATTGGAAGCCAGATCGAGCCTCGCGAGGACCAGATGGGCCGGTACGTTTGGCTGCAGAGAGAGAGACTTCTGAGCCTCATCGCGGGCGGCGGTGGAGTTGCCCGTCCGCTCGCGAACCTGCGCAAGGCCTGCGTGGGCAGCGGCATTGGAGCTGTCTGCCGCTAACGCCGATTGAAACTCCCGCTCCGCCTGAAGGAGCAGACCGCGATTGAGGAATACGGCGCCATCCTTCACCAGTTCCGCTGCCCGGGCCGCAGGCGGCATCATGGCGAGTTTCATCATCTGCATCTGTTCAAGCTCGAAGGCTGCCTGCCGGAAACCGGCTTCATTGTAGCTGCGCTTAATGCGTTCGAGCGGACCGCTGTTGTTTGACGCAGATGCGGGGATCACAGCGCCTGACTTGAGCTGTGTCTGAATTCCCTGCGCCTCGGTGTCATTGGGGCGCAGCTTGAGCGCCTGCGTAATCTCGCGAAGTGCACCCGCGGTATCGCCGCGATGGGCAAGGGCAACGGCGAGGTTGAAGCGGTAGTCTGCGTCCTTGGGGTCTGCCGCAACCGCCTGCTGGAAAAGCGGAACCGCGTCTTTTCCCCGCCGGCTTGCTGCTACGGCTTCGTTGTTGACGACCTCCGGAAGGGGAAGCCTGGTCGTATCAAAGGCGAAGGCATCCTCGGCCTTGAGGTAGTTGCCGGTATAGAAGTAGGAGAGTCCGCGATAGAAATCGGCCTCAAGCGCATGCGGATCCGTCTGCCGAAGATGACCGAAGGCAACTGCGGCCTGGTCGTAATCCTGATTGGAAAAATAAGCCCGGCCAAGCGCCAGCCACGCGGGATAAAAACCCGGGCTAAGCTGCAGTGCCTCATGGAGGTGACGGATGCGCTCAGTGGGCGAATCCTCCACCAGGCCGCGCACGTAGTTCTCAAAAACCTCGACGTGAAGGTTTGCATCCGCCGCAACAAAGGTGGACTCCGCTACCGGGTAAGCGGGGTCGATCTGCTTGACAGCATCCCAGGCCAGTGTATTGAGGGTGTTAAGCAGTTGTTCGAGGGGAGCATTTTCGACAATCGGTTTACCCAGCTTGAGACCGGTGACATCCAGCACCCGGGCTGTGAGCGTGATCTCCTTGCCGGTGATGGTGAAGAAGCCGGAAATCACGTAATCGGCATCGAGAGTCTGCGCGAGACGGATGGTGCTGGCGCGGGATGGCTGGAAGTTCAGCGGAAGCCCCAGATGATCGAGGGCATAGAGGCGATCTCCGCGGCTGATGGGCAGAAAACCCGCCGAGCCAAGCCGCTCGTTGAAGATTTCCGGCACTCCTTCGCCAATCCAGTCAAGGCTGGGCTGGCCGCTGTGATTCTCAAACGGCAGCACAAGCAGGAGCCGCCCATGGGCCTGCGCCTGAACCGAGGCAGCAGCCGGGGTTTGCGGCTGCGGACGCGAGGAGGCAGCGGGGCTCTGCTGCGCACGTAGAGGCGCAGCGGCGATCAGGAGCAGCAAGGCGAGGGTGAAAGCAGGAAAGCGCACGTCAACCGTGATTATAGTTCGGGGATTGGGAAGGCCGTCAGGGCAGGAAAGAAAGCCGCGCTTCCACCGGACGATCAAAATGGATCAGGGCTGCCCACTGGCCTTTGCGCTGCTGCCGCCACACGACAGAACCGCCCAGCAGCCGCGCCGCCGCTGCGGCTGAGAGGTCGCGGTGAAAGCTGAAGAAGCGCTGATCGTAAAGCTGATTCCAATGGCCGAGGCTCAGCAGTAAATGTGGCGGATCATACTTGGTCGAAAAGATGAGGGCAACCGTATACGAGGTGGGCGACTGGGCTGCCCGCTCAACCTGTGCAAAGGAAAAATTATCAATAGGAACGACGGGCAGCGGCTGGCTGACGTAACCCAGCTCCGGCTTGGTGAGCTCATCGCTCGCCGGCCACGCGGTGAGCACGGTTGCTCCCGGGTAGCGGGTTTCAATCTGCTGGATGGCTGCCTGTTGCAGCCGGATCATGTCACTGTAGGCGAGGTTATCTTCGGGGGCGAAGCGATAGGGAGGATTGACGAAGAGACCCGCCACGAAAGCCGCCAGAGTCAATGCCACAAGGCCGAGCCAGCCTCGCAGACGGCGGCGAAAGGTGTTGACACACATGAGCAGGACGAGCGGATAGCACGGCAGCAGGTAGCGCGTGAGCAGCGCTCCACCCAGAACGGAAAAACAGAGTACGCTCGCCGCGATGACGACGTAGAAGACCTTCTGATCGGCAAAGCTGATGCGTTCCCTCGGTGCATTCCGGTCTTCAGCGACCGGCGGCAGCAGCATGCATGCAAACATGGCCAGTACCGGCACAAAGAGATTCATGTGCAGGGTGATGTGCATGAGGCGGTGAAGGAAGGCGAGCAGAATACGCAGGGGCGTGAGCGTCTGCGTAGCGTTGTAGCGCAGGTACTCCGGATTGCCAAAGACAAACCCGGTGCGCCGCCAGTGGTAGAGATACCAGAGCGCCAGCGGGAGGATAGGCAGCGCCAGCCGGGCGATGGTGCTGAGTCGGCGTCGCGGGTTGGGCTCTCCAGCCGCCAACCGTACCTCCCAGATAGCGAGAGCAAGAGGCGTGACCAGGGCCGTCTCCTTCGCGAGGACGGCCAGGGAGAAGCACACCGCTGCCCCCCAACCAGCACGATCGCGAAGGTAGAAGTAGATGCCCCACAGAACTGCGGCAGCGGCAAACATATCCGCATGCGCGAGCGTGCTCTGCGCAAACCAGATGGGATAAAGCGCCGTCACCAGCACGGTGGCAGCCCCCACCTGCGGCTTGCCCGTGGTTTCCACAGAAAGCGCGTAGACGGCTGCGAGCGCCACCGCTGAGACGAAGCACATGGCGATCCGGGTGACGAGCGGAGTGAAGCCAAAGAGCTTCCACAAGGCGGCCAGATAAAGCGACGGCAGCGGCGGATGCGCGTTCGACAGCGTCGAGTATGGAATGAGCGAGCCGCTTCGCAGAAAGTCGTACGCCGCGGGAATGTAGTAGCCAGCCTCGTCCCAGTAGTAAGGAAGGCGAAGGAGAGGCAGATGCGTGAGCACCAGCGCGGCAAAGATGCCGGCAAGCACAACCGCCCCCTGCCTGAGGGTTACACCTTGCCGGGAATGACCGTGGGCCACGGGCTCAGTGGACCGGGCCATTCGGAATCGGAACAGGAGTGTGGTGCGGCTCAAGTGCAATGGGCCCGAAGGCCTGCTCATACTGCGCGATGTTCTGCCCGAGAATGTTTAACAGAGCCTTGGCCTGCTGCGGGCTGAGATAGACGCCCTGCATGTTGCGGATATTGAGCTGGTCGGGGGCATCCTGATGGGCCACGCCGAACATGAGGAAAAAGTCCCAGACACTGACTCTGACCTGCACGCTGTTGGCGTAGGTCTCGCGGTAGTCGGGCGATTGGGTGAGATTGATCTTCGGCTGCAGCGGATTTTGTGAACTGGCGCTCATAGCCACTCCAGTCTATCGCGACTCGACAGGAGGTTGGTGCGAAAGGGGGGACTTGAACCCCCACGGTGTTACCCGCCAGATCCTAAGTCTGGTGCGTCTGCCAATTCCGCCACTTTCGCATTCCTTGACGCCATGAATATTGTACGATGGCCGGTCAACTCCGCAATAGTTCTGGGAGCGAAGCGCCTGCCGTCACTCCATTGAGGCAGGCGCTTCCTTTCAATGAGCGATTGAAACAGTCGCCGGGGAAAGGTTGAACCCGGCAAGCGAAAGACGGGGCGAAGCCGCGCCAGATGCGCCTACGGGAAAGCGGATCTCGATGGTGCGACTCTCTCCCGGAAGCAGCGAAACGTAGTTGTCGCTGTAGTAGGCCGGAAGGATGCGCAAGCCACTCTGGCTGGACTCAAGCGTGAGCTTCGCCTGCAGTGCGGCCACGCTTCCGGTGTTACGCAGCTCTACGCTCAGGACACGCTCGCCGTGGTCTGCGGGTTTTGCCTGGGCGCTTGCGGTCACCGTCGCCTGAGGAAGTGCGCTGAGCGTGCGATAGGGCGCGGCTTCCGGTCCCATCCAGTAGAGATTCTGCGAGAGCAGCCTGCCTGCGCTGTCATGCGCTTCCAGCTTGAGGAAAATGAGCTGCTTCTTATGGAGCGCCTCGATCGGCAGAGTGAAGGCATCCTGCTCACGGTCGGCAGCGAGAGTCAGCGTGCCGGTCTTAGCCAGCAGCTCCTGATTCGTTGCGGAGACTACGCGAGCGCTGATGGCTATGGGACCCGTTGGCGCGCTGCCGGTTGTGTCCACCACCTGTACTGTGTCGGTGGTCGGGTCGAACTGGATGTGAATCGGCTCGCACGCCTCCTCAACGCCGTAGAAGGACGCTTGCGTGTCGTAGTCAGAGCTGAGAATCTGCCACATCGTGGACGGCCAGGCAGGCTGCGTCATCCAAAGCATGCGGCCGCTGTTGGGCGCCCAGAGGTGAGCGTTCATGCCTTCAAAGATGGCGCGGTGATCGACATAGTTGAGCATCTGCGCCTTGCGTTCGAAATCAGCGAGGCTGGTAGGTGCGCCGAACTCTTTCGCAATCTCCGTCATGAAGGGAGCAACATCGCCGTTCCCCTTCTGGTGCCAGTCGTGGTAAGCCCAATCGTCGCTCACCGGCCACTGATCCGCTTTCGGGATGAAGCTCTCGAAAGACTGCAGCGTGGGCATGGACGGAGTTCCCACCTCGACGGAGAAGCCTGCATTCGTTTTATTGAAATAGTCCTCCGGGTCACGGAACTTGTAGGGCCCGCTGTTCTGCAGGTTCACCTGGTTGGACGAGGGCGAGTAGTAGCGGGTGCCGTCGAGCGTGTGGGTGAGCTCATCAAGCCCCTGGTTGAGAATGGGCTGGGGTACGCCTTCATTGCGGCCACACCACATCACGATGGAGGGATGGTTACGGAAGCGAAGGATGGTATCGCGTGCGTTCCGGAGAAAGAGCTGCGGATCCTCCGGCTCGGCGTTGTAGTTCTGGGTCGAATCCCAGAAATCATTCCAAACCATGAGTCCATATTCGTCAGCAAGATCGTAGAACGTCTTCTCCGTATTCTGCCCGACCCAGTTGCGGATGATGTTGAGATGGGCGTCGCGATGAAGGCGGAAGTAGGGTTCGAGATGTTCACGTGAGACACGCTTGCGCGAATCGTCCATGCCCCAGTTGCCGCCACGCGCGGCGATGCGGACACCGTTGACCACGATGGTCAGATAGGGTGCAGCTCCCTGATCTGTCGAGGGGCGGTAAGCAGGCGAGCTGTCTTCGCCTTTGCTGATGGAAGAGACCCAGCCGTCGGCGATCTGACGCATGCCGTCGTGGGTGACATCGACGGGTGACACGGGGCCGCTGCGGTCGCGAGAGGGCGAATAAAGCACACGGCGCAGATGTCCTGTATTGTCGAGCAGGCTGAGCTCATAGCTAACCTCGCGAATGCCGAAGCGCAGCTGCTTGCTGTCAGAGAGATGACCGCCCTTTGCGCCAGCAGCCACGAAGCTGAGGCTGAGGGTATGCAGCTCCGGCTTGCCGTAGCCGTTGGGCCACCAGAGGCGCGGATGCTCCACCGTCAACTGAGGAAACCTTGCCGGTGTCAGCTTTTCCGTTGCGCCACCCGGCGGTACGCTCACGTCTTCGTGGACAACCACATCGTCGAAACTGGCAGTGAGCATGCCCTTGAGCGTCGCCTGTGTCGAGTTCGTCAGCGGCACATCAATCTCGACGTCTGCGCGGCTGGTATCGGGCAGATTGGGAAGGGTCGTCACTACTTCCGCGTCGCCAATAGACACGCGGCCCGTCGCCGACAGCTCCACATCCTGCCAGATGCCGGAGTCGCGATCTCGAATGGCGGGAATCCAGTCCCATCCCTCGGTGGCGACGAAGGTCGGTCCGTCGAGGCACATCATGCCGCCATTCTCGCCTGGGCCATCCTTGATGGACTGCTCCTGCGGAATACCCGGATGTGGCGGCGGCGAGATGCGCACAGAGAGCGCATTTTTTGCGCCTGGCTTCAGGATGCCAGTGACATCGAAGGCTCCGCGGATGAACGCACCCTTGATCGTGCCGAGCTTGTGCCCATTGAGCCAGACCTCGGCTGCATAATTGATGCCGTTGAAGGTCAGCGTCCAATTGCGGTCAGCCCCGTGTTCGGCCGCAGTGGGCGCAGTGAACTCGGTCCTGTACCAGTACTGCTGGCGGTTGAGCGATTCGGGAATCGCCATGTTGTTGAGGCCGTAATCAGGGTCGGGATAGACACCGCGGTCAATCATCGTGGTAAGCACAGTGCCGGGTACCGTTGCGACCATCCAGCCGCGATCGTTAAAGCCGGGCTGGGCGATCTTTTCGCCGGCCTCCGCGCCGCTCACCTGTACTTTGGGCGCCGCTTCGAGCATCCATCGGCTGTCTACCTTCCACGTGTCCGCTTCGCCAAGGCGGGTCAGCGTAGCGTGCGCCGGCGGCAGGGGCGCGGCAATGGGCTTTGCATAAGGCGCATTGGAGTGCGGCAGCTGATTGCCGTCCTGGGGCGCGCGGTAGCCTGCCTGCTCGCGGGTCTGCACAGGCCACGGCTTGGATGCGTCCTCAAAACGCAGCAGAGTAAAGTCGGGGCGATTTTCATAGAGCCTCTGGACATCCGCGGCGCTCATCGCCTGGCGGTCGAGTGTGAGAGCAGCGACGGCTCCTCCGAAGTGCTTCCAGGTCTTTGCAGGCCGCGGAGTGTTGAGATCCCCCGGCAGATGACGAGCGGGAGCGATTTCCATGGTAGCGTTAACATCTCCGAACGCAAGAAAAGAGCTCCCGGCGAGGGCGCCATCGCTGTAAAGCCGGGTCATTGTGCCGTCGAAGGTGGCAGTGAGCAGGTGCCATGTGCCGGGCGTCAGCTCCCCGCTGCCAACCAGCGTTGCGCCTTCGCCCATCCAGACGAGCGGCTTGCCTGCCTCAAAGCCAAGCATGCGCGCGTACTCCTCTGCAGGGTCTCCAACACCTCCGATCAATGTAGGCTCGTTTGAGGTCAGCGCGTCTGCGGAGACTCGAACCCAGGCGGAGATAGTCCAGGCCGCGCTGTTGCGAAGGATGGGGTCCTGTGCAGGAATGGGCTTGACCAACCCGGCGCCGCCGGCAAGAGAGACGGCATCGTAGGGGCCGTAGCTCTCAGGGAACGGCAACTGCTGCGGTGCTGCTGCCTGCTGCGCGAGAGCAGATGGCAGACAGCCAAAGGCAGAGGCCGAGAAGAGCGCTGTCGCCAGAAAAAGCCTGCTGACAGAGGGTGGGGCGACGCGACGAAATCCTTGCATGAGTCTCCTAAAAACGGATGGTGCGATATGGGCGCAACATTCTTCCCTACCGCTTATTGACCTTGGCCTATCACTATAAAGCAGCGAGGCCTCTGCACGCCGCAGTGGCTCTTGAGGACTGCCTGCCGCGCCCGGGCAGTATATAGTTGCCACTGAAATCCAGAAACGACTGGATCGGAGAGATAAACCTGCCAATGAATCGCCGGGAGTTTTTGCGCACATCTGCCGCGGCTGGAGCCGCACTGTCTATGCCGGAGCTATTGCGCGGCCAGACCACGAAGCCGGAGTCGGTCAAGCGCGTGCTGATCATGTTCAAATGCCACTTCGATGCAGGGTTCATCAATACTCAGGCCGCCGTGGTCGGCATGTACTTCAACAAATATTTTCCGCAGGCGATGTCGATTGCTGCCGCTTCGCGCGAGTCTGGCCGCGATCCCTACGTCTGGACCACTGGCTCATGGCTCGTCTACGAATATCTGGAGCAGGCCTCACCTGCAGATCGCAAGCGCATGGAGACAGCGCTCGTCCAAGGCGATCTGGCATGGCATGGACTTCCCTTTTCGTGGCAGTCCGAACTGCTGGACCCATCGCTGATCCGCGGCGCAGTCGGCCTTTCGAAATCGCTCGATCAGCGCTTTGGAAAAACAACGACCGGCGCCAAGATGACCGACGTTCCCGGACACACGCGCGGACTGGTGGCTCCGCTTGGGGCGAGCGGGATCGAGTTCCTCGACATCGGAGTCAATGCGGCAAGTACCCCTCCCGATGTTCCTTCTCTCTTCGAATGGCATGACGGCAGCAGGGCGATCACCGTCATGTATCACCATCATGACTACGGCAGCCTGGTCCTGGTGCCCGGCTCTGACCTGGCAGTGGACATCGAGGTGCGCAACGATAACAGTGGCCCGCACACTCCGGAAGAGATCGCGAAGATTTATGCGCGGCTGCGCCAACAGTTCCCCGGTGCGGAGGTGAGAGCCGCCAGCCTCACCGAGATAGCCAACGCTATCGCGCCCTACCGCAGCGGGCTTCCGGTAGTTCAGCAGGAGATCGGCGATACGTGGATCTATGGCGTGTCCAGTGACCCGGTCAAGGTGGCGCGTTATCGCGAGGTGGCTCGGCTGCGGCGCGAATGGATCGGCGGAGGGAAATTCGCGGTAGGTGACGTGACCGATCTCCAACTGCTGCGGCATCTGCTGCTCGAAGCGGAACACACCTGGGGAACGGACACAAAGACGTGGCTGGACTTTGACCATTACACCCCGCATGATCTCAGTTCGGTTATCAAAACACCTCATTACCAGACGGTTGAGTTCTCCTGGAAGGAGAAGCGGGACGATCTCTTTGCAGGGATTGCGACGCTGCCGGAGGAGCTGCGCGCAGAGGCTACGACAAGAGTGGCAGCCTTGAAGCCGTTGCCGCCCTCAACGGATGGACTGGAGCACCTCGATCCGCATCAGACAATCTCCACGGACCGGTTCGAACTTGCCTTTGATCCCGGTACGGGGGCGATACGGCATTTGTATGAAAAGCGGACTCAACGGGCGTGGGCCTCTGCTGAAAATCCGCTGGCGCTTTTTTGCTATCAGACTCTTTCTCAACACGATTACGATATCTTCTTCAACAGCTACTTGAAGTCAAAGGCGGACTGGGCGCCAAAGGATTTCGGCAAACCGAACATTGCACACTTCGGCGCGGAGAGCAGGAACTGGTTTCCCTCGCTGCTGCATCTGTGGCAGGGTCACGATGCGCGGGGAGAGCGGATTGTGGCTGAACTGGGAATTCGGGATGAATCAGCGATGCGCTCAGGACTGGTGGCGTGGCCGCAGAAGATGTACCTGGAAGTGCTGCTGCCGAACGATAGCGCAGAGGTGGAGTGCAATTTCTCCTGGTTTGACAAGGCGCCGAACAGACTGCCCGAGGCGCTTTGGCTGACGTTCCATCCGCCAGTGAAGGAGAGCCGTGGATGGATGATGGAGAAAGCCGGCCAGCCCGTCTCGCCGCTCGACGTGGTTGCGGGCGGAAACAGGCACATGCACGCGATCCTGAATGAGGTGAGCTACCAGGATGGCCAGGGCCGATTCACAATCGAAAGCGTCGATGCGCCGGTGGTAGCGCTGGGCGAGCGTCACCCGGTGTACTTCTCAAACGAGCAACCGGATCTGGCGAAGGGGCTGCACTTCAGCCTCTATAACAACGGATGGGGTACGAACTACATTCAGTGGTTCGGCGAAGATATGCGGTTCCGATTCAAACTGAGGACGGAAGGCTCAGACTCCGCTGCAAAGGCCGGAGTCTGAGCCTGGCGCAGAGCTAGACCTGAACCGGGGTCTTGGCAGGCTCGACAGCAGCGGCCGCCGCAGGCTTCGCATCGCCCGGCTTGCGGATATCGATGCCGCCCTTGAAGAAGGCGCCATCCTCAATCGAGATGCGCTGTGCGGCAACATCGCCAGTGAGCGATCCTTCGCTGCGGATATCAACGCGGTCGCTGGCGTTTACATTGCCGCGAACCTTGCCGAGGACGACGATCTCGCGGGCCGTAATGTTGGCCGAGACCTGGCCATTGCGGCCAACGGTGACGCGGTTGCCCGGAAGAGTGACCGAGCCTTCAATCTTGCCGTCAATGAAAAGCGATTCGGAGCCCGTCACTTCGCCCTTGATCACCAGGCTCTTGCCGATGGTGGCCTGATCGCCAGCAGCCGGCGCGGCCTGTGAGGTGCGGAGTGTGTTCGATTCGAAACTCGGGGTGGAGGGGGTAGCCGGACGCGCTGGCTCGGGAGTGGGGGTCGGCGTCGAGCTGCTGGACTGATTAGGCTTCCACATCTGCTGATGTTTCCTTTCTTGTTAAAACAAAACTCTATCTTCACGCGAAGGTGCGCGTTCTACTGAGTACAGTGAAGGGTCTTGCTCAGGAATCTTCTGTCTGCATCTTAAACATCTCTGCGTAAAAAATGCACATGTTTCGCAAGGAAACTTCAATTCCCCGCCCCATACCGCTTACCATCGGAGGGAAAGAAGGACTATGACCGACCGGGAACTCCTGCGCCACATTGAGCGATCTGCCGGGCAGCGCGCCGGTTACAAGCAGCTTGTCCGGGAATTTGGGCTCGGAGGTGGACGAGAGCGCCGCCTGCTGCTGGAACATCTTGCACGGCTTACGGCCAAAGGGGCGCTGGTCAAACTGGATCGAGAGCAATGGGGCATCGCCCGGGCAGCCGCCACCCGGGACAATCTGGTGGCGGGACGGCTTGATCTGCACCGCGATGGCTTCGGCTTTGTGCGCCCTGCCGACCGGCAAAAGAGCGGGGAGGATGACATCTTTATCCCTCCCGATTCACTCCAGGGGGCCATGCAGGGCGACCAGGTGCTGGTGGAGCTTGCGCCACCCCGCGGGGACGGACGCCGTCTGGGACGCATTGCGCGCGTACTCACCCGCAAGAACCCAACCATCGTGGGCATTTTCCACTATGGCCGCCACGCAGGTGCGCAGGGACACCTCGTGACTCCGGTGGATGAGCGAATGACCCGCCCGATCCTCATCCCTTTTGACGCGGAGCTGCCCTCGGTCCGGGAGATGGCAGGACCACATCGCGTGTTGGGTGAAGAGGCCTTGCGCGGCGCTTTTGAAGATCTGGAAGGACTGGTGGTGGATGTGGAGATCACCGACTGGCCCACCGAGACGCGGATCGCGCGGGGCCGGGTGGTCGAAGTGCTGGGCCAGGAAGATGCCTTTGGCGTCGATGTCGAGATCGTTATCCGCAAGCACCAGCTTCCACGCATCTTTCCGGACAACGTGCTGGAAGAGGCTCGACGGGTAGCCGTTCTCGACCCGGAAGAAGCAGCACACCGGCGCGATTTCCGGCATCTGCCGATCGTGACGATCGATGGCGAAACGGCCCGCGACTTCGACGACGCCGTGCTGGTGCAACAACACGATGACGGCAGCTGGGAGCTGCAGGTACATATTGCGGATGTGGCGCATTACGTTCCTACGGCCTCAGACCTTGACCTCGAAGCGCGGCTGCGCGGCACCTCGGTCTACTTTCCGGATCGCGCCATCCCCATGCTGCCGCAGGAGCTCTCGACCGGCATCTGCAGCCTGCGGCCCGGCGAAGACCGCCTTGTACTGTCGTGCCTGATGCAGATCGATGCGGAGGGAGCGGTGCTTGGCTTTGAGATCTGCGAGGGCATCATCCGCTCCGCGCGCCGGATGACCTACACGCAGGTCTACCGCATTCTCGATGGAGATGAAGCCGCACGTGAGGAGTTTGCCCCGCTGGCGCCCGAGTTTGACCGGATGAAGGAGCTGGCCCTCATTCTGAATGCTAAGCGGGAGCGACGTGGCTCCATCGACTTTGACCTGCCAGAACCGATCATCGAGTTTGACGAGTTCGGCGCGATGAAGAACGTCACCCGCTCAGAACGCAACTGGGCGCACCGGCTGATTGAGGAGTTCATGCTATCGGCCAATGAGTGCGTCGCTTCATGGCTTGAAAACCTTGGTGTGCCGTCGATCTATCGTATTCATGAGAAACCGGAGCCGCGCCGGGTGGTCGAGTTTGAGGATACCGCCGCGAGCTTCGGCTACTCCCTCGGGATCGGCGCGCTGCCCGTGCGCCGGGTGACGATGAAGGCCGACCGTCGCGAAAAGCACAGTCACGGCCATCGCGGCAGCAGCGCAAGGCAGCACGAGATTCCCGAAGATATAGCGGTGACTCCGCAGATGTACCAGCGGTTGACGGCAAAGATCGCCGGAAAGCCGGAAGAACGCATCCTGGCCTACCTGATGCTGCGCTCGCTCAAGCAGGCCCGGTATAGCGAGAAGAATGAAGGCCATTTTGCCCTGGCGGCACCCTGCTATACGCACTTCACCTCGCCGATCCGCCGTTATCCGGATCTAATTGTGCACCGCATCACGAAAGCACTGCTGGCCGCCGGCGTCGATGGCCATGGTGAACTGGTGAAAGGTGAGCCGCATGCCCGATCACGCCCCTGGACTGCAGGGCATCCCACGCATCGAGCTGCTTCGGAGATTGAGGCTCCTATTCCTGAAGCGGAGCTGGCAGCGATTGCCCTGGAAACGAGCGAGACAGAGCGCCGCGCAGCCGATGCCGAGCGTGAACTGGTGGAGTGGAAGAAGGTCAAGTTCATGCGCGACCGCGTCGGGGAAGATTTCGACGCACTGGTGCTGAATGCGACGAAGTATGGCCTGTTTGTAGAGCTGCATAATCTCTTCATCGAAGGGCTGGTTCCTATCGAATCGCTGGGGCGCATGGATGGCGACTTCTATAGTTACCGCGAAAATACGCGGGTCATCATGGGAGAGCGAAATAAGCGGCGCTTCTCCGCCGGGCAGCAGGTTCGCGTCCTTCTTGACCGGGTAGACGCCCAGCAGCGACGGCTCCAGTTTTCCATTCTCGAAGCGGAAGACGGCACCACGGTGCAGGCGCGGCCAGCCAAGGGCAAGACCTTTCTAAAGAAGCAGAAAAAGCTGGCCAAGAGCATGCAGCAAAGTACAAAACCCGCTCCGAAGCGCCCTTTCAAGAAGAACCGCTCCAAGCGGCGGAAGTAGCTACTTCCGGGGCGGGGTATCTCAAAAGAGACGTGACAGCATCCGTTTTCGCGGCAAGGCCGTTCCCTATTTGTGGCTGGTGGCTTGCGGCGGGTAATATGAGGAACAATGCATCTGGGCGATTCCATTTTCATCTTCGTGCTGGCTCTGGTTCTCTTCGGACCGAAACGTCTGCCGGAAATAGCCCGCCAGATCGGCAAGCTGATGGCCGAGTTTCGCCGCGCCAGCAACGAATTCAAAATGCAGATGGATGAAGAGTTGCGCGCGATGGAGCAGCAGGAGCGGCAGAAACAGATGTCTGAAGCTGCGGCGCAATCGACCGCCACAGCCACTGCAGAGACGCCGCAACTGACCATCATGCCACCTTCGACGGGTGAGCAGGTAAGCCGAATTCCCCCGCCGGAAGAGGCGGCTGCCATTGCCGCGGCAACTCCGCTGGAAGAGCCGGTCAACCGGCCCGCACCGGCGCCTGAGCCCAGCAGCCCCAGTGAGCACTCAACGCAAGAAACGGAGCAGGCAACCACCTCCCATGGCTGACATCGTCGACCGCGCGCGCGCGGCCGTATCAGAACGCGCCGAACTGCCGGGCATGAGCCTGATGGAACACCTGAACGAGCTGCGCCGCCGCATCGTTCATTCGGTCATCTATATCGTCGTCGGGTTTTTCGTCGCCTACGCCTTCCATGAGAAGATCTACGGCTACATGCAGCGGCCCATCACGCTGGCGCTGGCAGCGCACCATATGCCGACGCAGCTGGTCTATCACAACCCCATCGATGCCTTTAACCTCTACCTCAAGATCAGCTTCATGGGCGGCTGCATCCTTGCTTCCCCTTTTGTGCTCTACCAGGTCTGGCTTTTCATTTCGCCGGGCCTCTATCAGCACGAAAAGCGCTATGTGACGCCCTTCATGATCGCGACGGTCGGGCTGTTTCTTGCCGGCGCCTACTTCGGCTTCCGCTGGGTCTTTCCGGGGTCGCTGGACTTCCTGCTCGGGTACAGCAAGGAGTTTCGCCCTCTCATCGAGATCAACGAATATACAGACCTGTTTCTCACCGTCATTCTGGGCCTTGGCATTACGTTTGAGCTGCCCATCCTGGTGATGTTCCTCTCGCTCTTCGGCATTGTCAGCCCGAAGTTTCTGTGGAAGAACCTGCGTTACGCGATCCTCATCATCTTCGTCATCGCAGCGATCATTACGCCGACGCCCGACGTGCTGACGATGTGCGTTTTCGCCACCCCTATGCTCTGCCTTTATCTGATCAGCATTGGAGTCTCATTCATGGTCCACCCGTCTCGGCGGAAGGCGAAGGCGGAAGCAGCATGATGCGTCGTGTCATTGCTTCCCTGCTTTTGCTGACAGGTTCGGCAATGGCTGCACCACCGCAGATCAACTTCAATGGCGCAAAGGCGCTCGAGTACACCCGCCAGTTTGTCGCCATCGGACCACGCTGGGTTGGAAGTCCGGGACACGCGAAGGCTGAGGCATTTCTGAAGAAGACCTTTGCCCGGGATCATCTCGAAGAAGATACCTTTACCGCGCAGACACCGGCGGGTCTGATGACCATGCACAACTTCATCGTGAAGTTCCCGGGCAGCAAGCCGGGCGAGATTGTGCTGGCCTCTCACTATGAAACCAACTATCCGCTGAGAAATATCAACTTCGTCGGAGCCAACGACGGCGGCTCCAGCACGGGGCTGCTGATCGAAGCCGCGAACCATCTTCGCGGACATGTGCTGGACGGGCCAAGCGTCTGGCTGGTCTTCTTCGATGGAGAGGAAGCGTTTCAGAGCTGGTCGCACTCCGACTCCCTCTACGGCAGCAAGCACCTGGCAGCGAAGTGGCAGAACGACGGAACACTGAAGACCATCAAGGCATTCCTGCTGGCGGACATGATCGGGGACAAGGACCTCGACATCGACCGCGACCTGAACTCTACGCCATGGTTGCTCGATACGGTGGACAAGGCAGCTGCCAAGTTCGGGTATCAGTCCTATTTCTTCCAGCGCAATAATCAGATTGAGGACGATCACCTGCCCTTCATGCAGCGAGGGGTACCGTGTGCCGACATCATCGATATCAACTATGGGTATGAAGACTCCTACCACCACACCGCGCAGGACACGATGGACAAGCTCAGCGCCCGGAGCCTGACGATCGTGGGCGATGTTTTTCTGGAAACCATCCAGATGCTCGATCAGCGATGAGCCGATGATCGCGGGCGCGCCTCTCTCCTGGTGGATTGGCTTTCACGCACTGGTGATCGGTCTGCTGCTGGTCGATCTGGTGGTGCTTGCCCGCTTCAAACAGGCGGCGCGCCTGCGAGTGGCGTGGAGCTGGACCATCTTCCTCGTGACCGTGGCCAGCGGTTTTGCGATTTTCCTCTCAAGGACACAGGGGCACCGGCCTGGGCTTGAGTTCTTCTCCGGCTACTTGATTGAAGGCTCTCTCAGCGTCGACAACCTGTTTGTTTTCCTTTTGCTCTTTCGCTCCGTCAGGCTCACGGAAGAAGAACAGCGACGCGTGCTGCTGTGGGGGGTGCTCGGGGCGATTGTGATGCGGGGCATGTTCATCGCCGCCGGCGTCTCCCTGCTTACCCGCTTCGCCTGGCTGGAATACGCCTTCGGCGCATTTCTCCTGATCGCCGGTATTCGCCTGTTTCGGCACGATCCCGGAGCGTCGAGCATTCCCGGCCCGGCGCGTTGGCTGAAGCACAGGTTTGAAGCGAAGGGAAAGATGACGACCGCCGGGATCCTGCTTGTGATCGCGGCAGTAGAGGCAACCGACCTGATCTTCGCCCTGGACTCGGTCCCAGCGGTGCTGGCTGTCTCCCGGAATCCGTTTGTGGTTTATACGTCAAACATCTTTGCGATCCTGGGTCTGCGATCTCTCTACTTCGCACTGGGCGGACTGCTGGAACGCTTCAAACTGCTGCATTATGCGCTGGCAATCATCCTCAGCTTTGTGGCTTTGAAGATGCTGCTGGCGCACTGGATCACGATTCCGGTGAGCATATCGCTGGGCTTTATTCTGGGCACGCTGGCCATCACCATCGTGGCTGACCGGCTCACCGCACGATAGGCCGGTCAGCTATCCGGGGTGTACCTGCTGCTTCAGTACTGCGGAACTTCAGGATCAACTGCCTCCGACCAGGCGTCGATTCCCCCGCGCATGGATTGCACGTTTTCAAAGCCCTGCTCCCGCAGCCACATGGCCACGCTCATGGAGCGGACACCATGATGGCAAACAGTTACAATATGAGAGTCCGGGTCGAGTTCCTGGTGGGCGCGAGACGGAATATCGCCCATCGGGATATGGAGACTACCCTCTATTTTTGCCGTCTCTACTTCCCATGGTTCACGCACATCGAGCAGCACAAAGCCTGCTGCACCGATCTTCTTTAATGTTTCCACTTCTTTGCAGTTGATCTCGTAACCAAGCATAACTTTTGAAGATACACGATTCATTCGCATCCTGGACAAATCGCAACGGAAGATCTCACCGGCGTGGTACAAGAGAAAGCAGCATAGCTGAAGAATCTAGGGATACCCCGAAAAAGCGTTAGATGGCAAATCAAGAAAAAGTACTGATAGTAGAAGATGAACCTAATGCCTTGATAGGACTTGCGGAACTGGTCTCCGGATGGGGATACAGAACCGAAACAGCACGAGATGGTGTTGAAGCCCTGGATCGCGTGCAGACATGGCAGCCAGGCATCATCGTGACTGACCTGAAGATGCCCCGCATGGATGGGCTGGAACTGCTGGAGCGCCTCGGCGAACTCAAGCAGGATCAGGCAGTTATTCTGCTGACGGCGCAAGGCAGCATTCAACTGGCAGTCGAAGCAATGAAGATGGGCGCATACGACTTCATCCAGAAGCCGATCGACCCAACCCGGCTGCGTACAATTCTGGCAAATGCAAACAGGCAGCGGGATACTCAACGGGAACTTGAGGTTACTCGCCGTAAGCTGCGGGATAAAGGGGCTTTAGGCTCTCTCGTCGGCTCCTCCAAAAAGATGCAGGAACTCTTCGGGCTGATTGAACGGGTGGCTACCAGTAACGTTTCCGTCCTCATTACCGGAGAGAGCGGCACCGGCAAGGAGCTGGTTGCGCGGACGCTCCATGAGCTAAGCCCGAGAAAGATAAAGCCCTTCGTTGCGGTCAACTGCGCGGCCATCCCTGAGACGCTGATTGAAAGCGAGATTTTCGGGCATGAGAAGGGCGCGTTCACCGGAGCGGTGGAGCGTCGATCAGGGTGTTTTGAACTGGCAGAAGAAGGCACGCTGCTGCTGGACGAAATTGGCGAAATGCCGATCGGTACGCAGGCCAAGCTGCTCCGCGTGCTCGAGGACCACAAACTGCGGCGGCTAGGCAGCAAGGTGGAATCGCCCGTGGACGTGCGGGTGCTGGCGGCAACGAATAAAGAGCCTGAGTTGGCGGTCGCCAATGGAGAGCTGCGCGGCGACCTGTATTACCGGCTGAACGTGTTCAACATCCACATGCCGCCGCTGCGGGAGCATAAGGACGATATCCCGGCCATTGCGGAGTCCCTGCTCCAGGACATGAATCGCAAGCACGACCGCCATGTGAGCGGCTTCGACAGCGAGATGCTCGCCCGGCTGATGGCCTATGACTGGCCGGGAAATGTGCGCGAGCTTCGCAATACACTCGAACGGGCAGTGATCCTCTGTGGCGAGGGTGAGCTTGAGCCGCGGCACCTGCCTCCAAATTTCGGCTCGAAGCAGTTGCGTCTCAGCCATGACAACAGCTCCATGGTGCAGGTGGAGGTCGGCACGACCGTCGATGAAGCGGAGCGGCGCCTGATTCTCAAGACCCTGGAGTCGACGGGCAACAATAAGACCCGAGCAGCAGAGATCCTCGGGATCAGCCTGAAGACGCTCCACAACAAATTGAAGGAGTATGGCACGGCGACTTCCGGAATGGATGCGCTTGAGCAGTGAACCTCTCGCCTAGGGCCAAGGACAACCACCCATGCGATTGAAGTCAAAAATCGTCGCAGCCATCACGGGGCTGGTGTTTGTTGTCTCCAGCTTTCTCTCCTGGCTCTACCTCAGTGCGCTGCTGAAGCAGCACATTGAGCAATCCTATTCAGCAACCGACGTGATCGCTCACCAGATGCTCTTCGCTTTGCGGGAGTCGATCGCCAACGGATTGAACAACCGCAAGGTGGATACGAACGATCCGGCAGCTTTTCGTATTGCCGTCGCGGATGCGTTGCGGAAGGATCCAGGGTTGAATGCGCTGATGAACTCCATCATCAGCTACTCGCCGACAGTCTTTGACGTGTCGATCGCAGACAAAAGCGGGCGAGCGCTGCTGAGCACCGATCCGACGCAGCAGGACCAGCTGCTCCCTACCCGGCCCGAATATGGGGCGCTCCTGAATGTGTCGCCCATCTCCACGCTTGAAGTACTTCTCGGTCCCCCGCGTGTCTACGATCTCTCTCTCGGCCTCGACCTCAACCGGCAGCGCTTCCTGACGGTGCATATCGGCATCCGCACCACGTTGCTGAGGAATGCATTCGAGCCATGGCTGGTGGAAGCGATGTGGGTGACGAGTCTGGTGATCCTTAGCTCGCTCGCGGTGTCAGCCTTTCTCGCAAACCTGGCGCTGAAACCGCTGGAAGACATCAGTCGAAGACTCGATCTGCTGCAGTCCGAAGGCAAGATGCAGAGCGAGGCCGAACCCGACGAATCTGTCGATACGGTCGCCCAGGTTTCGCACAAGATCGAGCGGATCGGTCGGCGGATGCGGAATGTCGAAGAGGTATTTTCCGCGCTCAAGGAAAACCTCGATCAGATCCTGTCCAACCTGCAGGACGGCATGATGCTGTTCACGCGCGATGCGCGGGCTGTGCTGATTTCAAGTTCGGTGGAGCGCTTTCTGGGAAGAGATCGCGACCAGATGTTCGGCGCAACCATCCACGAAATCTTCAATCGTGGCACGATCCTGGGACGCACCATCCGGCAGGCTTTCGACGCCGGCATTTCGCTTGTGCAGGAAGAGGTGACAACCGAAACCGGACGTCGGGTTGAGGTATCTCTCGATTTTATCTATGACGAGAATTCAGCGGGCGGCCTGGGCGCGCTGCTAACGCTGCACGATCTGGAGTCCCTGAGAGAGATTGAAAACGAACTGGAACTCTCGCGGCGCATGGCGGCCATTGGGAGGTTGACGTCAGGTGTGGGACACGAAGTAAAAAACCCGATTAACGCCATTGTGGTGCACCTTGAGTTGCTGCGAAACAAGATGAGCGCCGAAGACAGTGCTTCCCTGCGGCACCTTGAGATTATCCAGAGCGAAATCGAAAGACTTGACCGCGTCGTTCAGACGCTGGTGGACTTTTCCCGCCCGGTGGAGCTGCGCCTGCAGGATCACGATCTGCGCGCGGTGCTGTCCAGCGTTCTGACGCTGGCATCAGCTGAACTCGAGACCATGGGGATAGAAGTCGCGAGCACGCTGCCGGAACGGATGGTGCTGGTCAAGGTGGATGGAGACCTGCTCAGGCAGGCGCTGCTCAATATAGTGCTGAACGGTGCGCAGGCAATGCAGAACGGCGGCAGGCTGGAAGTGCTGCTGGCCGAGGACGCGCGGTGGGCCGTGCTCAGCATCAGCGACCAGGGTGAAGGAATCGCTACGGATGTGCTGCCAAAGATTTTCGACCTCTACTTCACGACCAAGAAAACCGGGAGCGGCATTGGGCTGGCAATGACGTACCGGATTGTACAACTGCATAACGGAAAAATTGACGTAGAATCTCACGTGGGTAGAGGTACGAAGTTCACCCTTCGGATTCCTATAAATTCTGATACACGACAGCGCGGCCAACTGGAGACAGCAACCACGCTCTTAGAGGAGCAGCAGGGATGAGTTCCGCCATCAAGGTTGCGGCCCTAGGTGTGCTGCTGGCTTTCGTAGCAGGATGCCGACACAAGAAACAACCTATCCTGCCCCGGCAGACGCAAGCTCCCGTAGTCACTGCCGCGCCCCCGTCGAGCAGTCCGGAGCTTCCCACGGTTCCCGCGCCGGAAGCGCCCAACGTGTCAGAAGCAAAGCCGGAAGCGCCCCATCCGAAGCCAAAACACAAGCGTCGCAAGACGACGCCGACTAAAACCGAAAGCCCCGCGGAGACGCATACAGAGACTATTCCAGCGCAGGCGCCCGCGGTTCCACCGTCGAACTCGCCGATTGGCCAGCTCTCAACCGGGAGCGACCAGGCGGGAGCCGAAAGCCGCGCGGAAACCGTCGAACTGATCAATTCAACGGAGAAGGGTCTCGACGGTCTTACGCGTCCGCTGAGCACGGAGGAGCAGGAAACGGTGACACAGATCAGGGCTTTTCTGGTGAAGGCGCGCGGAGCGCTCACAGCCAACGATCTCGACGGAGCGCATACCCTGGCCACAAAGGCCAGAGTGCTGCTCGATGAGCTAACTAAAGAGTAGCGGGCGGAGTTCCCTGTCTAGATCTCTTCCGGCCCAGAGGCGCCGGAGCGCGCAGACTCTATCGTTCGCCCCACTTCAGCTTGGAGCGAAGCACCTCAAAAAAGCCGGTGTTGCCCAATCGCAGCAAGGGAACGCTGTACTGCGAGCGGCGACAGTGCAGCTCATCGCCTACCTTGAGCGCAACGGCCTCCTGGCCATCGACGGTCAGGAAGGTCTGGTCCGGAATGCCCTCCACGCTGAGGACAATATTCGCGTCGCCGCGAACCACCATCGGGCGAATGGTAAGCAGATGCGGACATACCGGGGTCACGATCATGGCATCGACCGTCGGCATCAGGATTGGCCCATTGGCGGCGAGGGAGTAGGCAGTGGAACCGGTGGGCGTGGAAACGATCACGCCATCTGCCCGGAAAGAGGCTGCAATCTGGCCGTCGAGCCGGACCGTGAAACCGCCCATGCGGGCAATGGCGCCCTTGGCCACGACCACATCATTCAGCGCCTCATGCTCGCAAAACACTTTACCCTCGCGCCACAGCTCGCTGTGGAGCATGGCCCGGGAGTCAATGGTGCAGCAGTTGTCGCACCATCCCTCAAGGGTTGAGTAGAGTTCGCTCAGCCGAACCTCGGTGAGAAACCCCAGCGAACCGAGGTTGACGCTGAGCAGAGGGATACCGGTTTTGGCAAAGGCGCGCGCGGCGGCCAGAAGCGTGCCATCGCCCCCGAGGACGATGACAAGGTCAGGCCGGGCAAGCGGCATCTCCTGACGGGGCACCACCCGGACTACGCCGGCGTAACCGCCGCTGACGGGATCCAGCAAGGGCTCGAAACCATGCGCTTTCAGCCATAGCACAAGCTCGGGCACCAATGTGGCCAACTCATCCTTCTGAGGCTTCGAAATGATTCCAATCGTGGGCATGCGTTTCCAGTCTATCGGACTATGAGCGCATCAAAAAAACCTCATGCTCCAGTCGCTTTCCAGATGGCGTAAAGCAGGAATTCCCGGTTTCCTTCTGCCCCGAGAATAGGTGATTCTCTCTCCTGAATGCTACCAGCGCCAAGCTCCATCAGGCAGCTTCGAACTCGTTCGACGGCGGCTCGCTGAGCTTCAGGACTGCGCACGATGCCGCCTTTGCCGATGTGTTGGCGACCGGCTTCGAACTGAGGCTTGGCGAGCACCACCATCCGCTCCGGGCGTGCCGCTGCTACTACCGCAGGCAGAACGAGGGTAGCGGAGATGAAGGACACATCCATGGCGGCAAAGGTGATCCCCGGGGGCAGGCTGTCCGGCGCCAGATGGCGCGCGTTCGTGCGCTCCATCAGCTGGACGCGCGGATCATCGCGCAGCTTCTGAGCTATCTGCCCATAGCCGGTGTCGATGGCCAGGACGCGGGCAGCGCCATGCTGCAGCATGCAGTCGGTAAAACCGCCCGTGGAGGCGCCGATATCGGCACAAAACAGGCCGCTCAGGTCGATCTTCCACTCCGCCAGTGCCGCTTCAAGCTTGAGGCCGCCTCTCCCGACATAGCGAAGATCGTCCCCCAGCAGGCGGAAGACTGCATCGGCTGCAACCGGAGAGCCGGGCTTCTCGATTTTCTGTTCGTTGACCAGTACTCGCCCCGCCAGAATCAAGGCCTGGGCACGTTCGCGGCTCGGAGCGTACCCTCTCGATACCATCAATTTATCCAGCCTCTCTTTCATGACAAGAACTCTCCCCGAATGTTACTGTTGCCCAGGATCGATTATTCGCATCCAAACGCCTGTAGTCCAACCGAGCACTACAAGAGGATCGTTAGCGTTTCTGAATAATGCCTGAGAATCAAGTCAATCCGATAAACCCCTACGATCGCGCGAGAGACGCCGGTCGATCAGCAACAGGAAAGCCTGAAGAGGCGGCGCTGCTGGCCCGTGTGATCAAGGGCGATCAGGATGCAATGGTCGCGATTTACGACCGCTATGCTCCCATGATCTACTCAGTGGCGCTTCGGGTGCTTAAGGACCCGGGTGAGGCTGAGGACATCGTTCAGGAGATTCTGGTCCAGGTTTGGCAAAATCCAGCTTCGTTCGTATCGGAGCGGGGTTCTTTCGGCGCATGGCTGGTGGTGGTGGCTCGAAACAGGTCAATCGACAGGCTACGCCGCAGAAAGCCATCTGAATCAGTAGACGAAGTCGTACTACCAGCAACGACAAATCTGGCGAATGAAGCCGAGCGGTCGATTATGCTGGAAAAGGTACGACAAGTGCTGGTTGGATTGCCAACAGAGCAGCAGAAGTCATTAGAATTAGCATTTTTTGAAGGACTGACTCATACAGAGATCGCGGCAAAAACCGGCGATCCACTCGGCACGGTGAAGACACGGATCAGAATGGCCCTGACTTCCCTAAGAAAGGCAATGCAGTCTTGAACGGCGCGCAGCACATTCCGGAAGAAGACCTGGCGCTCTATGCGATGCAGGCGCTCAGCCCAGAGGAGACTCGCGCGGTGCAGGCGCATCTGGACGTGTGCCCCGCATGCAGGCAGGCAGTCTCTGAAGCGCTGGGCGATCTGGCGCTGGTGGGAGCAAGCGTTGAGCTGCAGCCGTTGCCACAGGGTGCACGCGAACGCTTCATGCAGCGGATTGGCGCCGATTCTAACCTCGCCACCTCTTCCGATCGCTCGACTCGACCAGCTCACAGCGAAGCAACCGTTACTGCGATGCCCAGGCGCAGCCTCTTTGGAACCATAGGATGGCTTGCTGCGGCTGCAGCACTCTTCTTTGCAGCATGGCTCGCAAATCAAGACCACAACCTACGGCAGCAGCTCAATGCGCAACGCTGGCAGGTGACCCAACTGGCAGCCAAGGCAGATCGCGCGCAGGACCTGATGGATGCTCTGACCTCTCGCAGCGCACAAAGAGTGACGCTCACGGAAGGCAAGCAGACGGCGAAACCGGCTGGCCATGCTACTTACCTCCCGAGCCGCGGCGCGCTGATTTTTACGGCCACCAACATGCGTCCGTTGCCCAGCAACAAGACATATGAGCTGTGGCTGATCCCGGCTAACGGCACGGGCCCTGTGCCTGCGGGGCTGTTTCGCCCGGATGCGACGGGATCAGCGAGCGTGGTTCTTCCCGCTCTGCCCCAGGGTGTTCCAGCGAAGGCCTTTGGCATCACGATTGAGAATGCAGTGGGCTCGACTACCCCAACCCTTCCCATCATCCTCTCCGGAAGCTAAAGCAGCGATCAACAAGATCAATAAATGGTGTAGCGCAGGCCCGTGCTGAAGCTGTATGGAGTGATGGCGCCGAAGGTAAATCTGGGCCAGTACTGGTATTCGAAATCAGCCACCCTGATGCGAAACTTGCTGTTCAGCCGGTAGTCGGTGCCTCCCCCTCCGGCAATCACCAGGTAATTCCCTACTCCGTAGTTGTATGGGAAGTTGAAGTGTCCATCGCCGGCGAGGCCTTTGACATAGGGGCGAAACCTTCCGAAGGCTCCCAACGAAATGCGCGGACCCACGAGATAGGTGGAATAGTGCGTCTGTGCCTGCTGGTGAATCCATAGCCAGCTCGCCTCGCCTTCCACCCCATAGCGCGGGTTCCAGTTGATGTCGGCAAAGACGCTGGCTCCTCCCAGCCAGCGCTTTCCGTAGTCGAGATGCGCGACGGTGGTCGTTCCACCCACAGCAATGGATTCATCGCCGCCTACACCTGCTGGCTTGACCTGGCCATAGACAGAGCCGCAGGTTCCCGCAACCACAGCCGCCACGCATAATGCCGCTCGAAATACACGCATTGCTTTTCTCATCACTTCACCGTCAGCGTCACGTTAGTCGTGTGGTTGATGCCAGTATTCACCGCTGTCGTAATTACCTGGAAGGTATAAGAGCCAGGGGGAGTACCGGTCATGTGAAGGCTGGCGCATCCAGGAAGAGCGGATGCAGCGGCGGCGATGACCAGCATCAGGAGCCAGGACTGCAGGTTGCTTCCCTTCTTACGGGCGCGCAGCGTAATCCAGCCGAGCAGAACTCCTCCGGGGAAGATCCATGCCAGCGAAAGAGGTGCCGTGCTGCCAGGCATACTGTTCCTGGCCACTCCACCGCTGGTGAGAGGGGATCCGGTATCAACGGTGAGCTGGACAGTTTGTGTGCCATTCGCAGCGAGCTTTACGGTGTCTTTGGAAAAGGTGCAGGTGGCTGCCTGCGGCAGCGATGCGCAGCCCAGACCGATCTGGCCTGCAAAGCCGGCCGTCGACTGCAGATTGATTGCTACCGTTGCGTTCTGGTTTGCCTGGACGGAGATCGCCGTGGGATTGATAACCACGCTGAAATCGGTCGCCTCTGTCACCGTCACTGTGACAGTGCCTGAAACTGAAACGGCATCGATTGAGTCGCCGCTGTAACTCGCGGTTATAGTGTAGGTGCCGGGGCTAAGCGATGGAGAGAGCGTAGCTACGCCGGCATTATTGATCGCTGCCGTACCGATGACTGACGTTCCTGATCTGTAAGTGACGATACCGCTCGGCACGTTGCCCAGGCTTGAGGCGACCTTGGCAATAAGAGTCAACTGCTGGTCAGTTGTAATCGTACTCGACGAAGCGCCCAGACTGATGGTCGTCGGGATGGACTGCACGGCTTCGCTCAGGGCGCTGGAGGTGCTGCCAGCATCAAACGTATCTCCACTGTAGACCGCGGTGATGTCGTGCGAACCGACGGTGAGCGCGGTAGTAGCGTAAGTCGCGGCTCCGTTGCTGAGATTCTGGGTGCTCAGTACGGTCGCGCCATCTCTAAAGATCACTGTTCCGGTCAGCGGCGTGCCTGCAGTATTCCTGACATTAGCTGTGAAGGTGATGCCGGATGTTGCAAGCGCGGGATTGGCGCTGGCAGTGACAGTGATCGCTGTCTGCTGCTGAATGGTCTGCGTGAAGACAGCCGAAGTGGCGGCGGTGTTATCCGTATCGCCGCTGTAGATTGCCGTAATATCGTGCGAGCCGACCGTCAATGACGAGGTTGAGAAGAGCGCCAAGCCGTTGCCGTTGAGCGAAGCCGTGCCAAGCGCCGCCGCGCCGTCCCTCAATGTAACTGTGCCAGTAGGCGTCACTCCTGAGCCGGCGACACTGACGGTGAAGGTGACGCTGGAGCCGAGCAGAGAGGGATTGCCACTTGAGGAGACGACAGCTTTGGTAGCTGCCTGCTGCACTGTCTCAATGAGGGGTGCGGAGAGACTACCGAGGTCTGTCGTATCGCCGCTGTAGGTTGCGGTGATGCTCTCCTGACCAACGGGGAGTGTGCTCGTATTGAGCACGGCGACCCCGCTTGCGTTGAGAGTAGGGGAGCCCAAGGTAGCGGCGCCGTTCTTGAAGGTCACCGAGCCTGAGAGCTGATGAGAGCCGTTCGCTCCAACCACGCTTGCGGTGAGAGAAAGCGGCGTGCCTCCAAGGGTCACAGTTTTGTTAGCCGTCAGCGAGGTCGTGGTGTTCTGCTGCACAATCTGGTTGATCGGCGCCGACACGCTGGCGCCATTGTTCGCATCGCCAGAATAGTTAGCCGTGACGGAGTGCTGACCCGTAGCCAGTGCCGTGGTCGAGTAGGAGGCCAGGCCGCTGCCATTGACGGAACCTGCACCGAGAACCGTTGCTCCGTCTTCAAAGACAACCGTGCCGGTGGGGATCGATCCATTGCTGGCAAGGGTTGCAGTAAACGTCACCCGCGCGCCAACTCCGCTGGGATTAAGACTGGACTGAAGCGTGAGCTTGCTGGCGGCCTGCTGCACCATCTGGGTGATAGGCGAGGATGAGCTGCCACCGTCATTGGCATCACCGGCATAGATAGCGGTAATCGCATGCGAGCCGATGGCCAGACTTGAGATGGCGATCTGTGCAGACCCATTGCGAAGCGTGCTGCTGCCGAGCACCGCCGAGCCATCCTTAAAGCTGACGGTCCCGCCTGGCGCTCCACCACTTCCTGTCACGGTTGCGGTGAAGATGACCTGCGCGCCGGCATTGCTGGTGGAAGCGCTCGAGGTCACCACTGTTGTAGTGCTCGCCTTCAGGGCGCTGATCGACATCGCGGGCGACGTGCTGCCCTGATCATTTGTATCGCCGCTGTAGGTAGCGATGAAGTTGTGTTGACCGGCCGCGATAGCGGACACGGGAAGACTTGCCGAACCGTTGACGAGGGAGCGCGTTCCCAGGATGACACTGCCATCCTTGAACGTCACAGTTCCTCCGGCTGAGCCGCCGTTGCCACTCACCGTCGCCGTAAGTGTGAGCTGGGTTCCTGCGATCGGCGAGTTGGAGCTGACGGCGAGTCCCGTCGTAGTAATGGCCTGCAGCACATTTTCGGTGAGGATGGGTGACGTGCCACCTGCATTATTGCTGTCGCCGGAGTAGGTTGCAGTGATGGAGTGGGTCGCAGGAGAGAGCGTCCTAACCAGGAAGTTGACCGTCCTGGAGCCATTGAGCGCCGCCGTCGCAAGCACACTCGCTCCATCCTTGAGCGTCATGTTGCCGGTGGGGTTCGGCGTGGTGCCGGTGAGCGAGGTGGTGAAGGTCACGCTCGCGCCTGCGTAGGCAGGATTCGCACTCGGTACAACAGCAACCTGCGTATTCTGCTGTACGTCTTCACCAATCGAGGCCGACGTGCTGGCGCTGTTATTACCGTCGCCAGCGTAGGTCGCGGTGAGTGTATGCTGCCCGACCGATAGAGTTGAGAGAGACAAGCTTGCGATCCCGCCCGTGCCGACTGCCCCCGTACCGATGGCGTTGGCGCCGTCTTTGAAGGTGACGGTGCCGGTTGGCGCATCTCCGGTGACGACCGCTGTGAGATAAACCGTGCCGCCCGCTGGAGAAGGCTTGGGAGAAGCAGAGAGCACCGTCTTGCTCGTAACCTGCTGTACCGAGTCAGAGACTGTGGTCGAGGTACTGCCAAGGTCGCCCGTATCACCACTGTAGACAGCGATCAGCACGTGTGGACCAACACCAAGGCCGGAGGCAGTCAAGGCGGCGCTGCCGCTTCCATTCAACGTCTGGGTGCCGAGAATCGTTGAGCCGTCTTTGAACGTAACGGTGCCGGTGGGAACGCCGCCGTTGCCGCTGACGCTCGCGCTGAGAACCACGGCATTGCCGGCGGTCGAGGGATTCGGAGATACGTTCAGTGCGACTGTTGTCGTGGCCTGCTTGATAACTTCGCTAACCACAGGCGATGTGCTGGCGACATCATTCGTATCACCGGAATAGACGGCAGTGATGGAGTGCGGACCAACGGCAAGGGTCTTCGCGGATAAGCTGGTGCTGCCATTCGTCAACTGCGCAGTGCCCAGCGTTGCTGCACCATCTTTGAAGGTGACTGAACCGGTAGGTGTGCCGCCGTTGCCGGTCACAGTCGCAGTGAAAGCGACGGTCGTGCCGAAGATGCCCGGATTGGCGTTCGAAGCGACGACGGTGTTCGTGGTGGCCTGTTGGATCTTCTCAGGCACTGCAGTCGATGTGCTGCCGCTGTTATCAGCATCGCCGCTGTAAACAGCCGTCACATTATGCGTGCTGACGCTCAGGGCGGAGGTTGAGAAGCTGGCCGCACCTGTATTGCTGAGCGGCTGCACCCCGAGCGTGGTTGCGCCATCCTTGAAGGTCACAGTTCCGGTGAGAGGTACGCCGACAACCCCGGTGACATGCGCGGCGAAAGTGATGGCTGCGCCGGCATTGCCCGGATTCGCGCTCGACGACAGTGTAGTGGAGGTTGTTACCTGCTGCACCGTTTGGGTAAGCGCCGCCGAGGTGCTTGTGGAGTCGTTCTTATCGCCGCCGTATACAGCGATGACGGAGTGCACGCCTACACCCAGCGCCGATGAGGTGAAGGTAGCCTGGCCGCTGCCGTTCAACGCTCCAGTTCCCAGAACCGTGCTGCCGTCTTTGAAGGTGACAGTGCCGGTGGCTGGCCCTGTGCCGGTGACGGTAACGGTCGCAGTGAAGGTCACTGCAGAGTCGAAGGAAGAAGGATGAAGGCTTGAGGTCACCACAGTGCTTGTGGTCTGCTGCTGCACGGTTTCACTTAATACGGGAGATGTTGCCGACAAGTCGGTGGCGTCTCCACCATAGCTGGCCGTGATGGCATGCGGACCCGGCACGAGACTGGTGGTGGTGTAGGTTGCTATTCCACCAGGACTCAGCGTGCCGTTGCCGATCACCGCGCCGCCGTCATAGAAGATAACGGTGCCGGTAGGAGTCGTTCCTCCATTGCTTGAGAGCACCGTCGCCGTAAAGGTAACGGCGGTATTCACTGTAGAGGGATTGCCGCTGGAGGCCAGCTTCACGGTCGTCGATCCCTGGACGGTCTGGTTAACCGCGACGGATTGGCTCGGGCCGTGGTCAGTGTCGCCGCCGTAGTTGGCGATGATGGAGTGAACGCCAACGGAAAGAGTGGACGTAGTAAAGCTGGCCGAGCCGGAGTTAAGGGTCTGCGTCGCAAGCGTTGTCGTGCCTTCTTTGAAGGTCACAGTACCGGTTGGAATTCCTGCGCCGCTGGTTACGCTGACGCTGAAGCTGACCGCCTGGCCGAAGGTGGATGGGTTCGGCGTCGAGACTAGCGAGACGGTCGCAGTGTTAAGGGTCAGCGCCTGCCCCTCAACCATGATGTCAAGGGGAGCATTCGCCGGGTCGCCGGCTATGTTGATGTTGCCAATGACGGGATTGCCGGCCTGCGACGGTGCAAACCTGGCTCCGATCTGGCAGCCCCCATCGATGGAAAGAGTGGTCGAGAGTGAGCAGGTGGTGGTGGTTCCATCGACGGCCGCATTCGAATCGGGCACGATGGAGGAAAAGGTCAGAGGCGCGTTTCCATCGTTTTCAATGGCCTGCGAAATAGTCGAGGAGGTCTGCCCCTGGCGGAGCGCAGGCGTGAACTTGAGCACTGCTATGCTACTGCTGACCTGGCGGATTCGCTGATTGAAATAGTCCGCGATATCCAGATTGCCGGCCTGATCCAGAAAGACGCCGTAGGGGCCGTAGACGACGGCAGCCGTGGCGCTCGCGCCATCGCCGACATATCCATTGCCACCGCCTCCACTTCCATTGCCTGCGATGGTCTCTATGCTGCCGGTTGCTGCACTGACCTTGCGGACGCGATAGTTCTGCGTATCCGCGATGTACATATCGCCCGCGACGTCGAAAGCCACGCTCGAAGGTGAATACAACTCGGCGGCGACTGCGGTACCGCCATCACCGGAGTAGCCCTGCGTTCCATTCCCGGCAACGGTGGTGATGATGCCTGATGAATTTACCTTGCGGATGCGGTTGTTGCCCGAGTCAGGAATATACAGGTTCCCGATGAGGTCAAAGGTGACGGCATAGGGCAGATTCAGTTTCGCGGAAGTAGCCGCGCCTCCATCGCCGGAATATCCGCCGTGCCCATTGCCATCGTTGTAGCCATTGCCCGCAATCGTCTTGATGATGCCGGTCATGGCATCGACCTTGCGGATGCGCTGATTGAGGGTATCGGCAATATACAGATTGCCGGCGCTGTCTGCCGTGATACCCATCGGCGTATTCAGCTCAGCAGCGGTTGCAAGACCTGCATCTCCGGTGAAGCCCGGGGTATTGTTTCCGGCAATGGTAGTGATGATGCCGGTGGATGGTGTCACCTTCCTGATGACGTTGTTGCCCGAGTCAGCGATGTAGAGATTGCCTGCTCCATCGATAAAGATACTGCTCGGCAGATTCAGCGCCGCACTGGCCGCGCTGCCCCCGTCTCCGCTGTATCCGGCCGAACCGTCTCCGGCGAATGTGCTGATGATCTGTGTTTTCGCATCCACTTTGCGGATCCGATTATGCTTGGAGTCCGCGATGTAGAGGTTGCCGAGACCATCGGCGGCTACGCTGGAGGGGAGTTCAAGATCGGCCTGGGTGGCCACCTTGCCGTCATAGACTGAGACAAACTGGCCGTCTCCGGCAATGGTGCTGATCGTGCCCGGAACCATGACCGCGACTGCACCCTGCCCGATTCCATTGAGAAACTGCGTGCCTAACACCTGGTTGCTGGCATCGAGCAAGACCACTGCACCGGCGCGCTGGCCGGGATACCTTGGCGTAAAGCCGACTACAACGGTGCAACTCTGCCCCACTGTGTACGAGTTGCCGATCGAACAAGTGCCACCGCCTGCATCGGAATAATCAAGACCAGGGGCGCCGAGAGTCAGCACCTCAACAGAGGCCACCGATCCAGCAGTGGCGATGGTGACCGGCACCATCTGGGCGGCGGCAGATGTCCCCACCGGCGTCATTCCACTGAAGCTTGTAACACCCTGCGCATTGAGGCGCGCGCTGCCACCTAATCCAATCACAAGCCAGAGACCCAGCGCGAGCAAGGAAACTATTTTTTGGCGCAGCAGCCAGGAAGCAGGAGCAGAAACAGAGTCTCTTTTCATCATCTCGATCGATTTAGTGAGCACGATTCATAAGCGTGCGCTCAGAGTCGCATCGACGCAGAGTTCGGGGAGAACCAAGGCAAAGTAAAAGGCGAAACAGGCATACTGGTGGCCGCTGCGGCAGCGATCCCCAGCTAGTTAGTTTTAAATAATGAGGTACTTGCGCAAAAGTAACACATTACTTTTGAATAGACAGTTACCAATAAGCGCTCTTCCTCTGCATCTTTTGTGGGATGGCAGAAGAAGTCATGTCTGGGAAACGACAGGCGTCGAGCCTCTGCGAGATTTATCAGCGCGCATGCACGCCCACCTGCTGCACAGGCACGTTCCAGCCGGAGATGGTGAGTGAATCACCGGTTGATGCGGCTGCGTGCGGCAGAACGGCAGAGAGCACACGCGATTCTCCCGGCAGGAGTTCGATGTAATTGTCAGACCACAGCACAGGCAGCACAGCACTGCCGTCGCGCTGCTTGAGTGCAACAACCACCTGAAAAGCCAGCGCCTGGGATGGGTTGTGCAGCTCAACTCTGAGCTGCTGCCCTGGACCACTGCGCTGCAGCATCGACCTGGCCTCGATGCTTGCCTGCGGCAGGCTGCGGAGCGCCGTCATGTTCTCGGGCACAAGTGCGGGAGTATGAGTGTAGTCGGTCTTAGCCCAGTTAAAAGTTGTAAGCCTGGCCGGAACCCAGTAGAAGTTCCTGCTGACAAGATCCCCGTTGCTCGCCTTCAGCGTCAATTCGACAAAGTATATCTGCGACGCGTCGCTGAAAATCTCCGCAGGGATGTTCAGGACACGAGTTGAACTATCCGCAGAGGCGTTCATCTCTGCCTGTTTGGAAAAGAGCTTCTTGAGACGGATATCGTAGACCGCCGCGGACACGCTGAGGGGCGAGGCCGAATGATAGGTGCTGTTCACGACATAGATGCTGTGGTCATCGTAGGAGTACTGCACGTGCAGAGGCTCACATGCCTTCTTCGTGCCAAAGTAGCCGCCACCGGCATTGAGATAGTAGTCGTACAGATGCCAGATCATCGATGGCCATGCGTTGTTGAGCATCCACTGAATGACGCCCGTGGACGTATATTTATTGCGGCTGTAAGCCTCGAACATGGCACGCTCACCGTCGTAGGCCATGGCCTGGGCCAGACGTTCGTATTCATCGAGGCTGCTCGATGGGCCATAGGTTGCTGTCATCGCGTCATTGAAAACATTGAGGTCTTTGAATTTGCCACCACCGCTATGGAAGCTCCAGGCGGCATCAGGAGGCCACAGCTGATTGGCAGGAAGAAACTTCCTGAGGCTGCTCTCATTGGGAATTGCCGGGCCTGGGCTCGTCTCTGTATTGAACCCAAACGCTCCGCCGTATTTGCTCTTATCCACGAGCCAGTAGGATGGCGCCACATAGTCGTAGGGTCCGCTCATCTTGACGCCACTCTTGCCACTGACCGAGGTTGGCCTCCCGGAGGCGGAGGAGAGAATGGGATTTGGCCAATGGGTCTCCTGCTCAATCTTTAGATAAGCCTGCTCGACGAAGGCCGGCGGCGGGTTATCACTGCCGTTCAACCAGACGAGCAGGCTGGCGTGGCTTCTGATGCGGAGCATCTGCGAGCGAAGAGACTCGGCGGCAACTTTGTAGTTCTCAGGCGTCCACTTGTTCCAGTGCTCCCATTGGTCACAGCAGCACCAGCCAAGCATGACGAGAATGCCCTGCTGGTCCGCAAGGTGGAAGAAGTCATCGGTCTCCATCTTCCCTTCCAGCCGAATGGTGTTCAGATGCATATCGCGCACCAGCGCCAGCTGATCCTGAAGCTTCACCTGATCTTCGCGAAGGAGCATATCCTGCGACCATCCTGCGCCGCGGATCAGCAGCGGCTTGCCATTGACGCGGAAGAGGCGATAACCCTGCGCCGTAAGCTCGGAGGTAATTTCGCGAATCCCAAACTGCACCGTCTTTTCATCTGACACGTGGCCGCTCTCGACAAACCGCAATGCCAGCGTCTCCAGATGGGGACTTCCCATCTGATAAGGCCACCATACCTGCGGATGATGGATTTGCAGCTGCTTATACTGCTCCGGAGTGAAGACGACTGTCTTGTCTTCACCGGGCGCGAGGTCGACCGCCTGCTCGACACGTACCCCTGCGACCGTGCCAGCCACAGTGCCATGCACCGGGTGCGAGGTGGCGTTGTGCAGCTCGCCGTAGACTGTCAAATCCGCCCGCTGCAGTGACGCGTCAGAGAAATGCGTCACGGCCAACGGAGAGCGGAGCGTGACTTCGCCGCTGGTGACCAGGTTGACCGCTCCCCACAGGCCCATATCCTTGTCGGGCGGGCACGGATTCCAATCAACCCAGTTGATGCCGAGGTCGGTCTCCTCGGGAGCAAAGGTCTCCACTGCGAGCACATTCGGCCGGCCGGGAACGACATCCGCGGTAATGTCGAAGTCGTACGTGCGATAGGCTCCCGCTACCTGAGAACGGTTGGCGATCCTTTTCCCGTTCAGCCAGATATCTGCGCGATAGTTGATGCCCCCGAAGTGCAGCCAGAGCGACTGTCCACGTGTTTGCGCAGGGATGGTGACTTCCCTGCGATACCACCAGCCGCATTTATAGGGGCTGTCCTGCGGCATAGGTAGATTCGAGAAGTTCACTCCGACCGGATAGCTTGTGCCGGGGAGCGTGCGAAGATTTGTTCCGAAGTAGGGCGGAGGAACAGCTGCGTCAGCGGTCTGCGTTGCCAGAACTGTCCCGGGAACCGAGGCGGAGTACCACCCCTCGGGGCGAAAAGCAGCGCTGGAGATAGCAACACCATCCGCCTGCAGCTTGCAGGCCGACTGCAAACGCCAGCCCTCCTTGAGCGGCGTGGACGATGCGAAGGCGGTGAAGGAAACTGCAGACACTATACAGCAGGCAACAAATTGGAGGGCTCTGTTCAGCATGCTGAAGATTTCCTTTGGAGCCAATGCCCCGCAAGCGTTGAACGGGCTTGCGGTAACGTTGGACACCTTCGCCTGAAAGTTTGAAGCTCAATGCTAACCGAACATTGCGCGGGATATCTCACGCTATCCCAACCTGCAACGGAGGTGGTAGAGTTTCTGGCGATATGAACTACCAGCGCTTCTCTCTCTCTGTCGCATTGCTGCTGTCCTGCTCCGCAACTGGTATTGCTTACGCTCAGTCTCCTGCGCCGTCTGCCGCTGGCACGCCGCGACTTGAGCAACGAGGCCAGACGACCCAGCTCATGGTGGATGGCAAGCCCTATCTCATGCTGGCGGGCGAACTGCATAACTCCAGCTCCTCCAGTCTCGACTACATGAAGCCGGAGTGGCAGAAGCTTGCAGCGATGGGGCTCAATACTGTTCTTACCCCCGTCTCCTGGGAACTGGTAGAGCCGACGGAGGGCCACTACGACTTCACGCTTGTTGATGGACTGCTGGCGCAGGCCCGTGAACAGCATCTCCACATCGTCTTTCTGTGGCTGGCAGCCTGGAAGAACGGCATGTCCAGCTATCCTCCTGTGTGGGTCAAGCAGGATACGCAGCGCTTTCCACGCGTCTTTGAAAACGGCAACCCGGTCACGATTTTGAGCACACTCGCACCCGCCACAGCAGAAGCCGATGGCCATGCCTTCGCAGCGCTGATGGCGCATCTCCGCGAGGTCGATGCGCAAGACCATACCGTCCTCATGGTGCAGGTCGAGAACGAAGTCGGCATCCTCGGAGCTTCGCGCGATCACTCCGCAGCAGCGGAGCGTGCCTTCGCCGGGCCTGTGCCTGCTGAGCTGACACGATACCTGGCCGCGCATCATGAAATGCTCAACCCGGAGCTGCGCACGCTATGGGAACAGCACGGGGCGAAGACCAGCGGCACCTGGACTGAGATCTTCGGCGACAGCGCCCGCACCGACGAAATCTTCATGGCATGGAATTATGCGCGCTATGTGCAATCCGTGGCAGCAAGGGGAAAGGCCGCGTATTCGCTGCCTATGTATGTCAATGCCTGGCTGGGCGGCAGAGACACGCCGCCGGGCAATTATCCAAGTGGCGGGCCGCAGCCCCGGGTCATCGACGTGTGGAAGGCCGCAGGCAGCGCCATCGACATCTACTCTCCTGACCTCTATGCGTCGGACTTTGCCGATTGGTGCAGCCGCTATCACCGCCCTGACAATCCGCTCTTCATCCCGGAAACAGTCGGAGGCGTCGCTGGCGCGGCGAATGTCTTCTATGCAGTCGGAGAGCATGCTGCCATGGGCTTTTCTCCCTTCGGCATCGATGCTGGCCTGCACTCGGATGCATGGCCGGATATGGAAAGCGTGACAAAGGGTGTGGCTGCGCTGACGAACAGCTATCAGGTGTTGGCGGAGCTGGCGCCGCAGCTGCTGGCGGCGCAAAGCTCAGGAGACGTTCACGGCTTCCTGCTGGACAAGAGCCATCCTGAGGTTGACTTCGTCATGCATGGCATAACGGTCCACGTCAGCCTGGACCAGGTCTTCGGCTATCACGCGGAGAGCGGCTATGGGCTGATCCTTCAAGAGGGCGCGGATACCTTCATCGGCGCGGGTAAGGGCTTCAGAGTCTCCTTTACCCCTCGCGATCCCTCAGCGGCATGGGTTGGGCTGGCGTCGATCGAAGAGGGGCACTACCGGAACGGACAATGGATTCCGGGGCGCCGCCTCAATGGCGATGAGAATGACCAGGGCAACAACTGGCGATTCGATCCCCTGCAGGCCAAAATCGAGCGGGCAACCATCTATCGCTACCACTGAACCCACGCCCGGACGCTTCATTTCAGTATCGCCCTCAGAGATCGGGGAAAGCGCGCTGAGAATCAGTGACTCACGCCACAGAGTGGCCGATACTGAATGAAGCAGAGGAGGCGGGGGATGGCGATACAGATTGGCGCGAAGCCCGATAGCGGATTTGATGACCCGCTCGGCATGTTGAAGGACTGCCATCGCAGGATCGAACAATTTCTTCATATTCTTGCGACCGTGGCTGCGCGGGCAGGCGAGGGGGAATTGTCCGGCGAGGAGAAGAACGCTGTCGAGGCTTCGCTGCGCTACTTCCGCACAGGCGGCCAACGCCACAACCAGGACGAGGAAGAGTCTCTCTTCCCGCGACTACGCGCCGAAAATACAGCAGGACAGATGGACGAACTGGACAGGCTTGAGAGCGACCATCACCGCGCCTCAGAGCTGCATGAGACTGTGGATCGTCTCTACTCAGCGTGGATCACGGCAGACAGATTGAGCTCAGAGGATCAAGCGCGGCTCCTGGCTGCAACCCGGGAGATGGAAAGGCTCTATGCAGAACACATCCAGGTGGAAGAGAGGATTGTGTTCCCGCATGCCGCGCAGGTGCTGAACAGCCATACACTGGCGGCGATCGGCGCTGAGTTCAGCGCGAGAAGGAAATAGTTACGGACTAAGGAGAGGAAGACTCGGACGCCAGCCGCTTAGCTGATGCCGAGCTTTTTCACTTCGTCTTCGTAATATTTGCGGTAAAGAATCGCCCACTCCTGGCTTCCCTCGACGATAATCTTGCGCTGGGACGCGATCTTGGCGCGAGCCGCGGCGTCGATACGCATTTCATCGGTCAGGAGCTTTTCCAGGCACTTCCGTGCCTCCTGGCGGATCGTATTGCGGTCTTCCAGGAAGTCGCACTCCGGAATTTCAGCGAGAGTATCAGCGACCACATGCGCCAGCTTGTTCAGCTTGTCGCGGGAAATTCTCATAGTACCGCCTTGTATTTGCGCGCCAGCTCGGTCTTCACCTTTTTGAACATCTCCGCATAGGCAGCGCCGGTGCGATGCATCTCGTCCTGATAGGCCTCAAGGATGACGCGTACCTCTTCGTTGATGCGGTCTTCGAGCGCCATTTCCTCGACCATCGCGGCCCCCACGCGCTCATTGAGCACCTGCGGCTTGCTGGTTTCGATCATCTTGGCGTCGATCAGGTGCTTCACTGTCTGGCGTGCCAGGTAGCCAACATACTCTCGGGATAAAATCATTGGTCTCGCTCGGAATATAGCACAATTTAAGGTGCGGAAAACCCGCACAACGTCGCTGTTAAACCTGTCGGTGCATGCACCTGGCGGTATTGATGCATCCGTCAGGCAGCATCAGCCGTTCCACCGGACGGCCATTGACCAGATGTTCCCTGACAATCTCCACTACATCTCCCGGCTGCACAAAACCATACCAGACAGCCTCGGGATAAACGACAACGGTCGGGCCGTGCTCACACTGATCGAGACAGCCGGCCTTGTTGGCGCGGACGGTAGCCTTGATTCCTGCATCCCTGATTTCATCTTTGAAGAGTGTATGCAGCGGGCCCTTGCCGTCGCTGGTGCAGGAAGGCCGCGCGCTGCCGGGTTCTCGAACGTTCGTGCAGACGAAAACGTGGTGTTCAAACTTAGCCAAAATCTAACCTCTTCTCCATTCTAGCCGGGAAGACTTTTCCACTCCGGCCGGCAGCGGACGTTGTCTCTTTCTGCGACAATGGTCGAGACAATCATGCGCCAAGACAATCTCCATTCAATCAAAGATGACATGGTGGCCTTTACAGAAGGCCACGGACTCAAGCGTCTGCCCGGCTTCGTCGGCGAAGAAGTGCCAAGCGTACTGTGGGATGACGACAACAACCCGGACAGTTGGAAAGACTTTGTCGAAATGGCAAAAGCTGCCGGTGCTCCGTTTGTAACCATGAGCGAGATCGTTCTTGAAAAGGAAGATCTTGAACTGCTGATCGAAGAACTCTCCGACATGAGTTTTGGCGAAGACGATCCTGATGAGATCGAACAGGCTCAATCACTCGTGCAGCATGTAGGCAAGGTAGGCTTCCTGCAGCTTGGCTTTGCCCATCAGGGTGTCATGTACCTGCATGAGACTTCGACCGAATGGTATGAGCACTACCAGCAGATGCTCGAATCGATCGAAGACTTCAGTGACATCGTACTCGAGCAACAGGACGGCGACGACGAAGAGCAGTGAGCACCGCCTCGACCTCTGCCCTGTCCCAGCGATGGATCTTCTCCGATAATCTGCCGGGCGAAGCCGCCGAGCTGTCCCGATCAGCGGAGCTTCCGCTGGTCGTCGCTGAACTGCTGACGGCGCGTGGCGTTCGTACCCTCGTTGAGGTCGAGCGCTTCCTTGCTCCTTCGATCGACCACCTGCTGGACCCTGGCTCCATGCTGGGCATGACAGCAGCGGTCAAGCGTGTCGAGCAGGCCATCCTCAGGCGTGAAACTGTCCTGATCTATGGCGATTACGATGTGGATGGCACCACCGCTGTCGTATTGTTGAAGACCGCGATCGAGATGCTCGGCGGCGTGGTGCGGTTCCATGTACCCCACCGGCTGCGCGAAGGCTACGGCATGCAGCGCGAGGTGCTGGAACTGGCTGCCAGCGAGGGCGTACAGCTGGTCATCAGCGTCGACACCGGCATCCGCGCCTTTGCTGCTGCCGAGGCGGCAGCCACTCTTGGCATCGACCTCATCGTTACGGACCACCACCTGCCCGATCCTGCGCTGGGTCTGCCTCCGGCGCTCGCAGTACTCAATCCCAACCAGCCCAGCTGCGGCTACGAGTGTAAGCATCTTTGCGGCGCTGGAGTCGCCTTCAAACTGGCCCAGGCTCTGCTTGAAAGCCCGCAATCCGGGCTGGACAAGCAGCGGGTGCGCAGCAAGCTGCTGCCCTCCTTCCTCAAGATGCTGGCCATCGCCACGGTAGCGGATGCCGTGCCGCTGGTGGGCGAGAACCGTGTCATCGCAGCTCTCGGGCTTGAAGAGCTGCGGCGCCCCGTCAATCCCGGCCTGCGCGCCCTGATGCAGGTTGCGCAGATCGACCCCGCGCGCAAGCTCACTGCGATGGACATCGGTTTCCGCCTGGGACCGCGCATCAATGCCGCCGGCAGGATGGACATAGCAAGCGATGTGGTTGAACTCTTCACCACCCGCAATCCACAGCGGGCGCAGGAGCTCGCTGCCAAGTTGGAGCAGCTGAACATCGACCGCCGCCAGACCGAGGCGCAGGCGCTGGACGAGATACTGCAACGCATCGAAGAGGATGGCTTCCGCGATGCGCGCTGCATCGTGATCGATGGCGATGGATGGCATCGGGGTGTTATCGGCATTCTGGCCTCACGCATTGTCGATCGAGTTGGCAAGCCCGCGCTGGTGCTCACCAACGAAGATGGCGAAGCCTATGGCTCGGGGCGCTCGATTGCCGGGTTTCATCTGCTGGAGGCGATTGAGAGCTGCCGCACACTCTTTACCCGCTTCGGCGGCCACGCCCACGCGGTGGGCTTTTCACTGCCCAGTGAGCGCGTGCCCGAGCTGCGGGAGAGGCTGACAGCCTATGCGGCCGAGCACATCTCAGAGAATATGCTCGGCGCGCCGCTGCTTTGTCATGCCATGCTCGAGCTTGAACGCATCACCCCGGCGCTCTTTTCCTGGATCCGCCGCCTTGAACCACTCGGCATGGGCAACGAAGATCCAGTCTTTGTCGCCCGGAATGTGCGCATCGCATCAGCCCCTCGCTACATGAAGGAGCAGCATCTGCGCCTGCGGCTGGCCCAGGGGACGCGCGGGGCTTCTTTTCCCGCGCTAGGCTGGAGATGGGCGGAACGAGCGCAAAAGATGGGTCTGGCAGAGGGCCAGATCATCCATGTCGCTTACCGGCTGCGCGAAAATGAGCATCCAGAGTTTGGCGGTCTCGAGCTGGAAATTGCCGATATCGATCCCGCCGCCTAGCAACCGTCAGCCTCAGCGGACGACTTCGATGCTGTTCTCCGGCCAGTAGACAAGCGCTGCGCGGCCATAGATCAGGGATCGCTCGACCGGGCCAAAGTCGCGGCTGTCGCTCGATATGGAGCGGTGATCGCCCATGACGAAATACTCATGAGGCGGGATCACGGTCTCCGCCATCGAACGCGTGTCCTGATAGCGCTCCGGAACATACGGCTCCGGGATGCGCGCTCCATTCACGTAGACATGCCCGTTGTCGATCCGCAGATCGTCTCCCGGCAGGCCGACCACGCGCTTGATATAGCTCTTGCGCGGATCGCGCGGATAAAAGAACACCACCACGTCGCCTCGCGAGATTTTTTCAAAGTGATAGGCGAATTTGTTGATAAACAGCCGGTCCTGATCGCGAAGTTCAGGCTGCATGCTGGTGCCTTCCACCTTCACCGGCTGGTAGAGAAAGGTGATGATAAAGAAGGAAGCAATGATAGAAAGCAGGAGGTCGCGAACCCATAAGCGAGTGGCTCCGTCCTGCTGCGGAGCTGGTTCTGTCGCCGGTTGAATTTCGTCTTCACTGCTGATCATGAGCAGCCAAGTCCTCCCATCGGACACAAAATATGCTGCTTTGGCTTGGGCATCGGCTGCTGCGCAGTAGGGATCACATTGGCGCCGGCCCGGTCAGGACCGGTAAGGTTGGACTCCTCCAGCGTCAGCGGCCTCTGCAGCACCATCTCGATCGTCTGCCCGGCCTCTAGATTCAGATCGTTGCCCCGGGTAAAGAGTGTATAGATCAAGCCTGCGGCTCCGCCTGCAAGCGCGCCATAGGCCAGTCCCTGAAGCGGACGGCCTGCGACAGCTCCGCCGATGGCGCCTACCCCGGCGCCCGTTTCCGCGCTTTGGGCAATCGCCGCAGCGTCACGTCCTTTATTGCCAGCCTGCTCGATCGTGCCCTCTCCGTCCTTGACCTTCGGTCCATCCGATCCCGGCAGTGTGTTGACGATCGCCGGAATCGTTACAACTGAGCCATTGGGAAAAATCATTGTCGTGAAGTGCATTCCCACCTGGGCGCGTCCCTTGATGTGCCCGGGGCGCACCACCCTGTCGATAACGCCCTGCACATAGATTCCAGCCGGAATCGCCACCCTGCCGTTCACCACAACCGGGAAAGTGGAAGCCAGATAGACACCGTCTCCGGCCTGCGCCGTCTTTGTGTTTACGCCGCTCTTGAGCGCAAGCAGTACTTTAGTTCCCGCCGGGACAACAACATCCGTATGCCCTGGCGTTGTAGGCGTCGCCTGCACCGCTGCCGACTGAGATTGCAGCAGCTGGGTAGAGGCCGCAAGACAGAGAATCGCGGCTAGCGTTGCTTTTCTTGCCATAAGAGCGCTTTGTCCGCTATCAGGATAGACGTTTACGGCCAGCGATGGGTAGATCAAAAAGATATCTACTTGAGCATGGCCAGCCCGCGCGAAGGCGGCTGCAAGGCTCAAGTTATGAAAGAGTAGAAGCTGCGGCGGGCTCTGCTGGAAACCTTCTCAGCATCTCGTAGCGGAAGACAGCTCCGGCGAGCACAGAATTGAAAGACAGGAAAAGGATGAGAATTGCCGTATTTTGTCCGACGGTTTCGGGTTTTGGCGGCATGGAAGCTGCCATCACGAATCTGATCCACGGTTTCGATGCCACCGGTGATGAGTGCCGCCTCTTCCTGCTGGGGGGATCCGTAAATGAGGAGTGGCTGCGCCAGCTTCCGCACACCGCCATCGGTAGCCCCAAAGATCCGAAGGTGCTGCGCCTGGCTAAATACGCCCTGCGTCCGGCGATGGAGCTCAGCAGATGGCGGCCGGATGCGGTGATTGCCGCAGATGTGACGACCCTGCAGATGGCGCGGCTGGCACGCCGGCTGACGGGCAATCGAAAGATGGTAATTGCTTCGTGGATTCACTTTCCTGTAGCGAAACTCCGCATGAAAGAACGGCTCGGGCTGGCGGACTGCCACCTAGCCATCAGCAATGGCATCGCTACTGACATCAAAGCGATGCTGCCGGCAAGCAGCGCCAGGGTCTTTACCATCTACAACGCAATCCATATGGAAAGCCGCGCGGCGATACCGCGGCCGCTGGTTCCGCAATTTCTCTACGTTGGGCGGCTCACCTGGGATGATCAGAAGCGGGTCAACGATCTGCTGCATGCGCTGGCAGGTCTGCGAGGAGCGTTCACGGCAAAAATTATCGGGAGTGCGCCGGATTCGCATCGCGAGGATGGACTGCGTCTGCGCAAACTGGCCCGGGAACTGAATCTCGACAGCCGGGTTGAGTGGCTTGGATGGCAGGCCGAGCCCTGGAAGGCTGCCGGCGCGGGCACAGTGCTGGTGATGACGTCCTCCTATGAGGGCTTCGGCATGGTGCTGGTCGAGGCCATGGCGCGAGGACTGCCGTGCATCAGCAGCGACTGCGAATCGGGACCGGCGGAGATCATCCAACCCGGGAGGAATGGCTGGCTTTATCCAGTTGGGGATATTGAGACGTTGACAGCGCTTATGCAGCGGACGATCGATGAACCATCCTGCCTGCCGCCCGCGGATGAGGTGCAAGCCAGCGTCGCACGGTTCTCACCGGAAGCTGTAGCGCTGCGCGCACGCCAGGCGCTGGAACTAACGTTGCGCGAGGCGTGACATCAAATGAAGTGGATGCAGCCTGCCAGGCATGAGTCGCCTGCTAGGAAAGACCTGCAGCCTGAGGTTTCGGCGCCGGTTGCGCAACTGACCGTGCATGCACTCGCAGTCCGGCAAAGGCGGCGCGACAGACAGCGTAGGCAGATAGCACTCCGAAGGCAAGCGCTGCCAGCGACGCGCATATCAACATCAACAAACTAATGAAATCCTGCATGAACCCTTCTTTTATCTGCCGTCACTGCAAGCGCTTTGTTGCACTTGTCAATACGATGTAATTCTCGCAGACTATGTCGTCCATTGACCCTTGTTTCTATTGCCAAATAAGATACCTATAAGCTAGTTTCCCGAATTTGCGATACCAAGACCACTTTTGTTCGCGCCGAGCGCGCCCGCAGACTGTCACGCCCTAAATGCCGATCACTCACATCACCGTCCGCGGCGCCCGTCAGCATAATCTGCGCGACATCAACGTGCAGATTCCGCGCAACACCCTCACCGTTGTCACCGGACTCTCCGGCTCGGGCAAGTCTTCGCTCGCCTTCGACACCATCTACGCCGAGGGCCAGCGCCGCTACGTGGAGACCTTATCGGCATATGCACGCCAATTCTTAGATCAAATCGAACGTCCGGACGTAGATTCGATCGAAGGCCTCAGCCCGGCCATCTCCATCGAACAGAAGACCACCAGCCGCAGCCCGCGTTCCACGGTTGGCACCATTACCGAAATCTACGATTACCTGCGTCTTCTCTATGCCTCCGTTGGCGTACCGCACTGCCCTAAATGCGGATTGCCGATCTCCCGCCAGTCGGCGGAGCAGATTGTCGAGCGCATCCTCATGCTGGCGCCAGGGGAACGCGTGACCATCTTTGCGCCGGTTGTTCGAGGCCGCAAAGGCGAATTCAAGGATCTGCTCGACGAGCTCGACCAGCAGGGCTTCCGCGCCCGGGTCGATGGCGAACTGCGCGACCTGGCTGATCCTCCGGTGCTCGAAAAGCGTAAGAATCACACCATTGAAGCAGTGGTCGACCGCGTCGTATTGAAGCCGGGCGTGGAAAAGCGTCTGCAGGAGGCCGTCACACGCTCGCTCCAGATGGCGAATGGCCTGGTGGTGATTGGCGTCGCGGGCAAGGACGATCAGCTTTACTCCTCCTCAATGGCATGCCCGGACTGCGGGCTGGACATTCCCAAGCTGGAGCCGCGCAGCTTCTCCTTCAATTCAAACTACGGCGCCTGCCCGGAGTGCCACGGCCTGGGAAGCATCTATGACTTTGACCCTGCCAAAGTGATCACCGACTGGTCCAAGCCGCTGCTCGACGGCGCGCTCGGACCCGGATCAGCGTCGCAATATCTGCTCAAGCTCATCCATCTGGCGGCGCAGAAATACAAGATTGACCTCAAGAAGCCCTTCGAACAGCTGCCGCAAAAGCACCAGGATCTCCTGCTGCAGGGCCCTCCCAAGGGCGAGGCTCCGCGCACAGGCTTTCACGGTATCCTCGCCTATCTGCGCGATGCTCTTGAGGAATCCAGCTCCGATGCCTATCGCGAGTGGATGATGAACTACATGTCGGCCTCGACCTGCACGGCGTGCAAGGGCAGACGACTAAGGCCGGAGTCGCTCGCCGTCAAGATCAATGGCCTGTCGATTGCGGATTTTACGGCTCTGCCCTTGCGGCGCGCACTGACCGCTGCCCGGGATTTGCACTTCACCGAGCGCGAGTCGCGTATCGCGGAGCGGCTGCGGAAGGAGATTGCCGAGCGACTCGAATTTCTGGTCGCTGTCGGCCTCGGCTATCTTGCCCTCGAACGCAATGCAGCGACGCTCTCGGGCGGCGAGGGCCAGCGCATCCGTCTCGCGACGCAGATCGGCTCGCGGCTGCGCGGCGTCCTCTATGTGCTCGATGAGCCCTCGATCGGTCTGCACCAGCGCGACAATCTTCGCCTGATCGAAGCATTGGAAGCGCTGCGCGACCTTGGCAACACGGTCCTGGTAGTCGAACACGACGAAGATACGATTCGCCGCGCCGACTATGTCCTTGATCTGGGCCCGGGCGCAGGCAAGCTGGGCGGCCATGTCGTCGCTGAGGGTACACCCGAAGAGATCATGCGCGTTAGTGGATCGCTGACCGGCCGCTATCTCTCCGGCGAAGCGACCATTCTGCACAGGATCGCCCCGCGCACGCTCACCGGCAAGTGGATCACAGTGGAAAGCGCGCGCAGCCACAACCTGCAGAATGTCAGCGCCCAGTTTCCAATCGGCGTGATGACGGTAGTGACCGGTGTCTCTGGCTCCGGCAAGAGCACGCTGGTCAACGACATCCTTTACCGGGCGCTGGCAAAGGAGCTCTATGGCTCGCGCGAAGAGCCTGGCGAACATACCCGCATCACGGGCTTCGACCAGATCGATAAAGCGATCCGCATAGACCAGTCGCCCATCGGCCGTACGCCGCGCTCGAATCCGGCGACCTATACCGGCGTTTTCACTGCTATCCGCGACCTCTTCGCGATGCTGCCGGAGGCGCGTGAACGCGGCTACAAGCCCGGCCGCTTCTCCTTCAATGTTTCCGGTGGGCGATGCGAAGCCTGCCAGGGCGAAGGTCAGCGACGCATTGAGATGAACTTCCTGCCTGACGTCTATGTGCTCTGCGAGATTTGCAACGGACGCCGCTACAACCAGGAAACGCTGTCGGTCAAGTTCAACGGCTACTCCATCTCCGATGTGCTCGAACTGTCAATCGAAGATGCCCTGCCGGTGCTCGCCGATATTCCTTCGGTTCGGCAGAAGCTGCAGACCCTTGTCGATGTAGGTCTGGGATACATTCACCTGGGGCAGGCCGCCACCACTCTTTCAGGCGGTGAGGCCCAGCGTATGAAGCTTGCTCGCGAGTTGTCCAAGCGGCAGACGGGACGCACGCTCTATCTGCTGGACGAGCCGACCACCGGCCTGCATTTCGACGACGTGCGGAAGCTGCTTGAGGTACTGCACCGGCTGACTGATCTTGGCAACACCGTGCTTATCATCGAGCACAACCTGGACGTGATCCGCAACGCCGACTGGGTTATCGACCTTGGTCCGGAAGGCGGAGAAGATGGCGGCCGCATCATCGCCGAGGGCACGCCGGAGCAGGTAGCAGGCGTGGCTGGCTCTTATACGGGCGAGTTTCTGCGCCGCTATTATGCCGCTGCAACGGTGACCGCAGAGAGCGCTGCTCCCCGGGCGAGAAGAACGTCAAAGAAAGTAACGGTGCAATGAGCGACGGTCCCATGTACGACTGGGCAGAACCAGGACCACCTGCCCCTGCGCTGCAGGAGAAGCCTCACTTCGGGCATGCAGCTCTCTTTTTTCTGGTAGCCCTGCCGCTGCTCGCCGCAGGACAATATCTCAGCCTTGTCATAGCGCATGCGCTTCCTGTCTACAGACACAAGAGCTACAGCCATCTTGTGCACGTCATGGCGAGCGATGCGCGCCTCGGCATTCCGGCGCAGGCCCTCGCCTACCTGCTGGTGGGCCTGGTGACGGTCCTGCTCTTTCGCCTTCTGTGGCGCGAGCCGTTCTCCATCGGCATCCACTGGAATGGCCAGCAGGCGCAGCGAAGATTTCTAAGCCTTGTTGTGATTGGCCTGCTCGTGGGATTCGGCAACACGATTATCGGCAATTACCTGCCAATGCCGAAAGATCCTCCTATCCTGATGGACATGATGAAGTCGCCCGGAGGCGCGTGGCTCATGCTCGTCTTCGGTATCACAGCCGCGCCGCTGCTTGAGGAGCTGGCCTTCCGTGGCTTCCTGCTGCCGGGCTTTGTGAATACCTTCCGCTGGCTGATGCATAAAGACGACATCTCTCGCTCCACCCTCAACTGGGTGGGAATTCCGGTGTCGATCCTGCTTACCAGTCTCCCCTTCGCGATGCTCCATGCGGGCCAGGTTTCAGGCGCATGGGGCCCGCTGCTGCTGATAGGCGGGGTCAGCGTAGTTCTCTGCGTGGTGCGGCTGCTGACGGACTCTCTGGCTGCCAGCGCGGTCGTTCACGCCGCCTATAACTTCACTTTGTTCGCCGGCATTCTCATCCAGACGGACGGATTCAGACACCTTGGAAAACTGAAAGGCTAATTTATGACAAAAGCCGACTATCGCACTTCTCTGCTGCAGTTGCTTTCTCGAATTTCCTTCAAGCTGGGAAGCTTCAAGCTTTCTTCCGGCGGGACCAGCGACTACTACATCGACTGCCGCACCACCACGCTGCATGCAGAAGGCGGCCGGTTGACGGGTATGGCGGTTCTTGACCTGCTGCACCAGCACAAGCTCAAACCGGCAGCGGTAGGCGGGTTGACCATGGGCGCCGACCCGGTTGTCTCCAACGTTGCTACCGCCAGCGCCTGGTATGCGCAGGAGCATCACGGATCTCCGCTGATTCACGGCTTCCTCGTGCGCAAAGCCGAGAAGGCGCATGGGACAGGACGCCGCATCGAGGGTTTCTTCGAAGAAGGAGCAGAAGTAGTCATCGTCGATGACGTATGCACCACGGGCGCTTCTACCATCAACGCCATTGAGGCCGCGAAACAGTCAGGCATGAAGGTGATCGGCGCTGTTTGTCTGGTCGAGCGCAAAGAGGCTGGAGGCCGTCCGGCGGTCGAAGCAGCACTCGAAGGAGCGCCATTCCTCGCACTCTTTACGGCGGAAGATGTTCGCGAAGAGCATGTGAAGCATCTCGCAATGTAAACCAACGCGACGAAGCCGAGCTCAAGAGCCCGGCTTCGTCTCCTCTGGAAGCTACCCGGAGGCTACTGCGTGACCTGCCCATCCTTCGGCATCGTTGCGTTACCCGATTGCGGCGCAGTGGGCTCGGCTCCTGTGCTGTTGGAGAGCAGCTGGATCTCAACGCGACGGTTCTTTGCGCGGCCGGCAGCAGTCTTGTTTGAAGCCACTTCCTGATCTTTTCCAATTCCGATCAGATAGAACCTGTGTGCCGGGACGTTGTACTTCGACGCCAGATACTGAACGACCGATTGAGCGCGGCGCTGGCTGAGGTCATAGTTGTAGCTGGCCGAGCCGGTGGAGTCTGTTCCGCCGGTTACCTCAAGGATGTAGCCCTTCTGCCCATTCAACTGGCTGGCAAACTGATCCAGTTGAGCCTTATCTGCCTTGGTCAGGTTGGCCTTGTCGAAGCCGAAGTTCACAGAAGCATCGGCGACCTGCTTATAGTTGTCGAGATTGGCGACCAGGCTGGAAAGCGCATCCGCGCGATTGACCGCCTCCTGTGCTGACTGCTGCGCCTGCGAAGCGGATTGGCTGGCAGACTGGGCGGACTGCTGCGCCTGATTCGCGCTGTTTTGTGCCTTGCCGATTCCCTGCTGCGCGCGCTGGTCAACATTCTGCAAATCACGAGTATTTTTCGCCGTTGCGTCGTCGAGTTCATTTGTCTTCTCGACCACCGGAGCTGTCTGGCTGCGGACGTAGTTTTTCGTTGAGCAACCACTTGCGAGAAGCAGGGAGAGCGCACCAAATGCTGAAACCATTTGAAGTCGATTCGTCATTGTCCTAAAGAACTCCGTTCAGTTCCCGACGGTCAATTGCCGTGCGGGATAATTTGGTCAGCCGCCTAAGCTGCAGACACGCTAGCCCACTGGTATGGATGCAACACCACTGCCAAAGGGTTACCAGGAATTAAGCGTAATCATATGTGAGACTTGCATCATAAACCACAGGCAGAATCCTGGCTGCGAGGTGGCCGACAGAGTATCTTTTACCTGTTTCATGCAATTCGGGCCGGGTTTCCCTTTCATGAAACGAGGCGATTTTCATTCCTTTCGGCGACACCGTAATCTAATCAGGTAGCACCTCCGCATGGATCTTCAGGAAAAAATCCGTACGCTTCCCACTGGGCCTGGCGTCTATCTTTACAAGAATGCCGACGAGGAGATCATCTACGTCGGTAAGGCGAAGAACCTGCGCTCCCGGGTGCGCTCGTACCTGCTGGAAGCCTCCCAGGCCAATGCCAAGACGGGATCGCTGATGCGGGAGGCGGTCGATGTGGATTACATCCTCGTCGACAACGAGCAAGAGGCTCTGGCGCTCGAAAACAACCTGATCAAGCAGCGCAAGCCTCGCTTCAACATTCTGCTGCGCGATGACAAGACCTACCCCTACGTCAAACTGACCCTGGGCGACCGCTATCCCAAGGTCTTCGTGACGCGGCGACTTCGCAAAGACGGCGGCGCCTACTACGGCCCCTACTTTCCCGGCAATCTGGCTCACCGCATCGTCGAGCTGATCCATCGCAGCTTTCTGATTCCGAGCTGCAAGGTTGACCTCTCTCGCTATCACTCGCGAGCCTGCCTGCAGTACTACATCAAGCGATGCCAGGGACCGTGCGTCGAAGGGCTGACCACTCCGGAAGCCTATCGGGAGGCGGTTCGCGATGCACAAATGTTCCTCGAAGGACGCGGGCTCGATCTGGCCAGATCGATTGAAACCCGGATGCAGGAAGCAGCCCTGAGCGAGCAGTATGAACTGGCCGCCAAGTACCGCGACCTGTTGCATACCGTCGCGCAGCTGCAGGAGAAGCAGCGTATCGCCTCCGCCGACGATGACGATGCGGATGTCTTCGGCTACCACTTTGAGAATGGCATGCTGGCCATCAACCTCTTTCATATGCGAGGCGGTAAGATCGTGGACCGGCGCGAATTCTTCTGGGAGGAGCTGCCTGAGATTCTCTCCACAGACCCGGAGGCTACGCCCGCCGGCCCACAGCCTTTTCACGCGGGCGCTTTCTTTTCCGCCTTGCTCAAGCAGCTCTACATTGACCAGCAATACGTCCCGCGCTGCATCTATGTGCCCGTCGACTTTGACGACCGGGAAGCGCTCGCTGCCCTGCTGACAGAGCGCAGCGGGAGACGCGTCGAGCTGGCCGTACCGCAGCGGGGGGAGAAACGCTCTCTTGTCGACCTGGCTGGAACGAATGCGAAGCAGAGTTACGATCAGCGCTTCCGTGTCCTCCAGCCCAGCGAGCGGGCCATTCAAAGCGCCCTGCAGGAGGCGCTCACCTTGCCGGAGCTGCCGCGCAGGATTGAGTGCTTTGACATCTCCCACATCCAGGGTGCAGAGACAGTCGCGTCGATGGTCGTGTGGGAAGACGGCGCCATGAAGAAGTCCGACTATCGGAAGTTTCAGATTAAGACGGTGGCTGGCGTAGACGATTTCGCTTCCATGCGGGAGGTTGTCACGCGGCGCTACAGGCGGATCGTCGAAGAGCAGCAGCCGATGCCGAGCCTCATTCTGATCGATGGCGGTCTCGGCCAGCTGCATGCCGCGGCCCAGGCGCTTGAAGAGATAGGCATCACTACCCAGCCCATTGCGTCGATCGCCAAGCGCGAAGAGCTCATCTACCTCTACGGGCAGGAGGACGAGCCGGTCGTGCTCGAACGCCGCTCGCCTGTCCTGCACCTCGTCCAGCGCATCCGCGATGAGTCGCACCGCTTCGCCATTACCTATCACCGCAAGCGGCGGGAGATGCGGGACCGCGACTCGGAGCTGCTGGCTGTGCCCGGTGTGGGGGCGCGAACCCGCACCCGGTTGATGGAGCACTTCGGCAGTCTGCGCAGTGTGCAGAACGCAGGGCTGGAAGCTTTAACGGCGGTAGTTCCACGTAAGACTGCAGAACAAATCTACGCGCACTTTCACCCTTCGGAGGCCACTCCGCCGGAGGTGTTTCCCATTATCAACAATCCGGTGTAGTGACATCGCGAGATGCGGCCTCTAACTTTCACCCGGCCCAAAGCACGTGGCGGCTGCTGTTGTAACCCGGCCTGTAAATTGGGACGATAGCAACTGAGAGCCGCCAATGAAATGGAAGAAAAGTTCAGGACAGAAGGATACCTTCCACCCTCCTGTGCTCCTCGTCGGTGAACCCTCCGCGGCACTCGACCGGATGGAGGCGCTACTGGCGGGAACAGGAGCTGCCATAACCCGCGCCGACAATATCTGCTACGCCGAGCTTTTTTCCGAGCAGCAATATTTCGACGCCGCCGTTTATTCGGACTCCCTCAGCGCGGAAGAGCAGATCTCGCTCGCACGAATCATGCGGGTGCGCTGGCCGTGGATGAAGCTGGTGCGGTGTACCTCGCAAGACAGCTTTACGCCGGAGCCGGGTCTTTTTGACTGTGAAGCGGAATCAGAAACAGCAGTCCCGGACTGTCTCCGGACGGCGATTTTCAGTTAGAAGCGAATCCAGACGCGCAAAAATAAATGGGACGAGGCTGTTGAGCCTCATCCCATGTTGCTAAGCGCCCCCTACGTAAACAAAGGAGCCGGCGGACTAATTAAACGGCACGCCTACTGCAGGTTGATGCGCCTGCAGCTTCTCCTTGCAAATATGCTTAAGTTCAAGGCTCGCCCGTTCCCTGAGGCTGCTGGCCAGTCCCAGTGGTTCGAAGCAATAGCTGCAGCTCTTGATGGGCTTGGCTTTAAGGCCAGCCGGCGGCAGACTTTGCGGGATTGCATGTGTGGTGGTAATGGTCGGGATCATCGCTCACTCCTGGGTAGTAGAAGGATCGAGACACCGGAGCACCATCCCGGAAGGAACTCAGGCTAGACCGTAATGGTCACGCCCTTTTGGGCCCAAGGGGACGACACGCCAGATTACGTCGCGTTAATAACCTAGATGGCAGGCTGGAAGAAAAAGTTTGCCTCGGGAGCAACTTTTTCCCTGAAAGCGGACTCGCACGGCATAGCGCCGGACGGAATCTTCGCTAATTCTTCGAGGCTAGCGTTCAAATTTTACTCAATTTGGCCGATAAGCAGGGTGGGAGAATCATTATGAACCACCCTGCACCCACCATCCCGGTCATCCTCCTCGGAGACGATGACCCCGAGGCCACAGAGCATCTTCGAGATCTCCTCGAAAGCTGGCACTATCCCGTAGAGACGCTGGACGACGGTCACGCCGTGCTTCACCGCCTGCTCGATCCCCGGCCACCGGCTGTCGCGATCCTCGATATGAACCTTCCGTCGCTGTCGGCGACCGATATTGTGGCGGAGTTTCGCCGGCGCAATCACAAGAATGCTGTCTGGATCATGTTGACGGGCAAGAATGCGGGCCCGGACGAGATCAGCTCTGCCAGCGACGCGGGCGTGGATGATTTCCTGCTGAAGCCCGTGGACGAACTTGACCTGCGGGTGCGACTGCGGACAGCAGAACGGGTGCAGTCGATCTATTCCGAACTGCACCTGCAGATGGAAGCAGTCCGTTTCCATTCCTCGCATGACCGGTTGACGGGACTGCTGAACCGGGAGGCGCTGCTGAGTGCGCTGTTTCAGGAGACAGACAGAGTGCAGCGGATGCGGACGCCTCTAACCCTCCTCCTGCTGGATCTTGACGGCTTCTCGCAGGTAAATCTCGAATACGGGTATGCCGCCGGTGACCGCATTCTGCAGGATCTGGCGCAGCGCTTTCGGCGCTATCTGCGCAGCTACGACATGGTAGGACGATGCGGCGAGGATGAGTTCCTGATGGGGCTGCCGGGATGCTCCATGGAAGACGCTGTCAGCATGGCGGAGCGCCTGCAGGAGACAGTTCTGCACCGCCCCTTTGGGCTGGAGCACGACGCAGTCACCATCTCTGCCAGCATCGGCCTGGCTCAGAGCAAAGGGCGTTCGCCCCTGGTGGTGCTTCGTGAGGCGGAGCGGGCGCTGGCAGAGGCCAAACTCAGCGGGAGAAACTGCATACGGGCCTTCGGTATGCCGGTCAACCCGGTATCCGCTCTCCGAACGCCGCTACTCGTCGGTTCCAGCCAGGTGGCGGCAGACCCGGCGCAGGCGCTCCGATCAATCTCAGGAGATTAGAATTCCGTTCAGCGACTGGACTGCAGCATCTGTTCTGCATTCTTGAGTGAGCCCTCGGTGAGCTTCGCTCCGCTCAGCATCCGGGCAAGCTCCTCCGTGCGCTGCGGTAACTCGAGCAGCCGGACGCCAGTTTTCGTGCGCCCTTGCGACTCCCGCTTCTCGATGAGAAAGTGCTGGTCCGCAAAGGCTGCGATCTGTGGCAGATGAGTGACACAGAGCACCTGCTGGCTTTCAGAAAGCGCCTTCAGCTTCCGGCCCACTGCCTCGGCTGCGCGCCCCCCTATTCCGATATCAATTTCATCGAAGACCAGGGTTCTGGGCATCTGCGTCTTGCGGCTCTTGGAATGGCTTGCGCCATCCTCGACGCTGACCTTGAGCGCCAGCAGGACCCGCGACATTTCACCACCCGAGGCAATCTCGTCGAGCGGCTTGAGCGGTTCTCCAGAATTGGTCGCGATCAGGCATTCCACCGTATCCCAGCCCTGGTCCGTCCACGCCTGAGTCTGCTGCCGCGGAGTAATCCTGACGGCAAATCTCACCTTCATCGCCAGATCGTTGATCTGCGCTTCGGCCTGCTTCTCAAGCTCTTTGGCCGCAGCAGTGCGCAGCGCGGAGAGGCCCCCTGCCGCCGACTCATAAGCGCTTGCGGCTGCTGCAAGATCGCCCTTCAATGTCTTCAACGTCTCGTCGCGATTTTCCAGTTCGGATAGCTTCAGCGCAACGTCTGCTTCGTAGGCAATGACATCTGCCAGCTGCGGCCCGTATTTTCGCTTGAGCCGGTCAAGCGCGGCCAGCCTGTCTTCAATCTCAGCGAGTCTCTCCGGCGAAGCCTGTATGCCCTCGGCATAGTCGCGCACGGTCGCGCTCACGTCCTGCACGGCCGCGCGTGCGGAGGTCAGCTGCTGTGCCTGTTCTGTGAACTGTGGGTCAAAGCGAGCCAGCTCTTCCAGCTGCTTGAGGGCCGCGCGGAGGGTGGTTTCGGCAGAGGTGCCGCTCTCGTAGAGCAGCTCATGTGCGCTCATTGCAGCCGCGTAAAGCTTCTCGGCATTGGAAAGAACCCGGCGTTCGACCTCCAGCGCCGCATCTTCGCCTTCTGCAGGATTGACTCCGCTGATTTCGCGCTGCTGAAAGCTCCACAGGTCGACCATGCGCAGACGATCCTGTTCGTCCTGCTCCAGCTCGTCGATCTTTCGCTGGATGGCGCTCCACCGATGAAAGGCCTCGCTGACGCTATCGGTCGAAATGTCCGCGTAGCGATCAAGCAGCCCGCGCTGCTGCGCCGCGTCAAAGGCTCCCAGGGTTTCGCTCTGGGCGTGCACGAGGGCCAACTCCGGCGCCAGCTGGCGCAGGACTCCGACCGTAGCGGGCTGGTTGTTGACGTAGACGCGCCCCTTGCCGTTCTGCAGAATCTCGCGACGGAGGATAATCTCGCCGCCTTCCGGGTCTATGCCGTTGGCTTCAAGCGTGGCCTCAGCTCCAGGCGTGCTCTCAAAAACGCACGCAACCACGGCGCGATCTGCCCCGTGGCGAACCATGTTGGAGGATGACTTGCCTCCCATCAGCAGGGCAAGCGCGTCGACCAGGATCGACTTCCCTGCGCCTGTCTCACCCGTAAGCAGATTCAGCCCCGGGCCAAACACAGCGATTGCATGGTCGATGACCGCATAGTTTTCAGCGCGCAGTTCGAGCAGCATGGGTGTCCTGTGCGCAGCATATCAGCCTAAGAGCTGGAATGGATGCCCCGATCGTGAAATCTAGCCAGGATGTCCAAACTGACGCTGCAGATCATGGCAGATGCCGCGGTAGTGGATGACAAATCGCGCATCCGCAAAGAGGCAGAGCGCGGCTATGGCGAGCGCCACGAGGATAGTGAAATGGCGCTGCTTCGCCAGCAGGCGAAAAGACAGCGCCATAAGAAACGCGGCAAGCATGGCCAACACCGTCACCGACGCCAGCCGGTCGCAGTAGAGGCCGTCACTGCGCATGGTAAGCGCAGCCGACGCCACCGCGACCAGAAGCGAGAGGACCAGTGCTGCCACACCGCCCATTATTCGTGCTGGCCGCTGTGCTCTGCATTCGATCCGGGCTCCGGGAAGTCCGAGTCGTTATCCTTGATCATCGGATCGGAATTGCGATGTCCGAGTTGATCCGCAAGATTGCTGTGCAGGTCGGTGCGTTTGGGCGTGTCATTCGGCGACTCGCTTTCAACCGCACCTTTATGCTCATCGCTGTCGTGATGAATAGATGTCATGAAGCTCCTCTGAAACTCAGTGATAGGCCGATGGCTTCGGCGCGGTGATCCGGACACCCATGCCATTCAGACGGCTGCGCGCCTGGGATGCTTCCGGTGTTTGAGGGTAGCGCTGGATCAGGCTCCGCATATCGCGAATTCCGGCGTCATGCTGGCCGCTGGCAAGCTCCGCCTCAGCCTTTCGCAGCTGCGCTGCAGGCGCCTTGGGGTTACCGGCGTACTGCTCCAGCACTGCATCGTAGCTCTTGATTGCATCAGGATATTTACCCTGACGGTATGCGATCTCGCCTATGTAAAACGTCGCATTCCCCGCCAGCGGCTGGTCCGGATAATTCTTGACGACATCCTCAAACTCGGATGTGGCGACGTCATAGCGGGCACTGTTGTAGTCCCGGAGCGCACCCTGGTAGAGGTCATTGATAGGGGGAGCCTGGGGCTGCGCAGGCATCTGCTGCGCTCCCTGCATCGGCATACCGCCTGGCGCTGCTCCAGCAGCACCTGACGCCGGCGGCTGGCCTGTTGCCCCACCCGGAACCTGGCTGCCTACGTTCTGCATCTGCGACTGCATGTCGCCGATTTCCTTGTCGACTTTCGCGATGCGCGTCTTCAGCTCGTCGATGGAGTCGTTGATGCCCTGCATCTGGCCCGAGAGCTGGTCGATCTTGGTGCCCCCCGATTCGTTCTGCGTCTGCACCGACTGCTGCAGCGCGGTCACCGTCTGAGACATGCGATTGACACTGTCCGCAGTCTGCTCGACCAGATGCTGCAGTACGCCCAGGCGAGAATCGTTGGAGGTCTGCATATTCTGCAGCATGTCCTGCAACTGCTGAACCTGCGTCTGCAGCTGGATGATTTCCTTTGAAACGGCGTGGGCTCGCGGCGAAGGCGCCAGCAACGCGAATGCGACTACAGCTGATAAGGGAAGCAGAGACTTTCGCATAGGAACTCTCATATGTCAGGCGCTTGCGCCCGGGATGTATCTTCGAGTTTAGTCCGAAGAGAAGAAGAAAGAATATCGTCCGATGCCCACGCCCCCCTCGGAAGCGTGGGCAATCGAGGACTTCTTAGCGATCGACCGAGAACTGAGCCCGGCGATTCTGCTGCCAGCAGCTCTCGTTATGCTCCGTGCAGAACTGCTTTTCCTTGCCGTAGCTGACCGTGCGAAGCTGGCTCGCATCGACTCCGGCATTGACCAGCGCCTGCTTGGCGGCGTTGGCGCGGTTCTCACCCAGTGCCAGGTTGTACTCCGTTGAGCCGCGCTCATCGCAGTAGCCGCCAATAACAACCTTCAGCTGCGGATGGGCCTTCAGGAAGGCTGCGTCCTGCTGAATGGTCGACTGACCGTCGCCGGTGATGTCATAGCTGTCGTAGTCGTAGAAAACATCCTTGACGTTCTGATGGAAGGTTGCATCATCAACATTGTTCTCGTTGAGATTGTTGGTGGCTGGAGGAGCGGCATTAACCGTAATCCGCGCCGTCGCATCCGTCGAACCGCCATCGCCCCGCGCAACCAGGTGATAGCTGGTCGACTCCGTCGGCTTCACATTCTGCGTCCCAGAGGTAGCAACCTGTCCCATGCCTTCAATCGAAACGTCGTTGGCGCCGGTGGTCTTCCATGTCAGCACAGCGCTGTCGCCAGCGTTGATTGTGTTCGGCGTAACGGTAATCTCAGCAGTCGGGGTGGGAGCGGTGACAGTGGGTGGCGGTGGCGGCGGTGGCGCGGCTTGCTTCTTGTGGCAGCCGGCGACAGTTAATAGTGCGACGACGCTAAGGGTGGAAACAAATATCTTGCGGTTAAGGCGTTGCACAGGTCTCCTCCTAGGGAGAATGTTGAAAAAATCGATGTCAAGAATGCGTGGGCAGCGAGGGGCTGACTGCGCATCCATTCTAAGGCAGAAAAACGAACAGTTACCTACTTCCCTTTGTCACTTCCAACTCCAGTTCGGCATCGAACTGGAGCCGTTGTGAGTCAGAGCCTGCTGCTGCGTCCCATCGGCAAGCATCGTCCATAGATCTGAATGTCCGTTGCTCTCGCGCTGGAAGACAATGTGACGGCCATCCGGCGACCACGATGGGAAGTCGTTGCGTCCCGCATCATGCGTCAATTGAACCCAGCGGTGGCTGGCGATGTCCATCACATAAATATCTTGCCCGCCGGGGGCGCCGGGGCCATATTTGCGATCCCAGGCAAAGGCGAGGAACTGGCCGTTCGGCGACCACGAAGGCGATGTGGCATAGCCGCCATCCGTCAGACGCTGCACATTGGCGCCGTCGGAGTCCATTATGTAAATCTGCGGCAGACCCGTACGCCCGCTTACCCATGCAATCTGGGAATTCGTCTTCGGATTCCATACCGGGGACACGTCGGGACCGCGGAAGGCAGTAATGCGACGCATGTTCCCGCCGCTTGCATCGCTGGTGTAGATCTCAGGATCGCCGCTCTTGTCCGAGGAGAAGGCTAGCTTTGCACCGTCGCTCGACCACGCGGGGGAAAGCGTCGTTCCGCCAGGAGAATTAAAGGCCACCATGCGGCCGAGATCCATCGAATACATGCGGATCGACCATCCGCGCCTGCCGAGTGAAGCGAAGGCAAGTCGCGAATTGTCCGGTGAAATACGTGGGGAGAGAGAGATGGTTCCGAGATGAGTGATCTCGCGCGCGCCCTGCCCGTCATAGTCCATGACGGAGATTTCCTTGTTCCCGACACGGCCGGAAACGTAGTAGATCTTCGTCTCTGCGATGCCGTTTATCCCGCCGCCAAGGCGCGAGATAATCTCATCTGCAAAACGATGGGCAATCATCCGGGCACTGTCAGCCGTCGCATTATCCGTGTATTGCTTGCCGAGGATCTGCGGGGACTGAGCATTCTTCGCGTCGAACAGCCAGCCGAAAACGGTGATCCGTCCGCTACTCACGCCGAGAGCGCCGAAGGCGACCATCTCGGCATTGGAGGGCGCAGCCGACCACTGAGAGAGATTGATCTCCTGCGGAGAGCCGGGCATCAGCGGAGGTGCCATGCTCTTGGAAACCATGTCGAAGATACCGGCATTCGACAGGTCGTTGTAAAAGGTATTGTCGAAAACGGTCTTAAGGGGATCGGTCTGCGGATCAGTTGTCGTCGGTTTAAAACTTGCCGCCGCCAATCGGATGCGTTGAACCCCTAGATTGGTGCCCGTTTTCACCCAGTCCTGGGCATGGGAGATGCCCGATCCGGCGAGACTGAAGAGCAGAAGCGCGATGAAGAATCTGATTGAAAATAGCTTGGATTTCACTTGCCTGGAGGTCCTCAATACTTTGCTCATGGGCCCTGTTATCGATTCGGCTGATCGTAGCTAAAAGTGTACTCCACACTCAGGTTACTGCCGTTATACTGCGGCGGCAGGGGACCAAAGGTGTCAACGCGCTGCACCGCGCGTACGGCGGAGGTGTCAAGCGTAGGCGAACCGCTTGACTGAGAGATACGAACATTGGTTGGCCTGCCATCCCGCCCGATGGTGAAGATCACCTTCGCAATGCGCCCGAAAGGAGTGCTCGGGCTGATCTCGTAACGGTACCAGCGGTCGTTGACAGTACGCGTGATCTGGGAGACATACCAGGGAAACCTCGACCCGAAATCGCCTCCCGTCACGTTGACGGGATTGCTTGGGCTGGGATTGCCGGACATCGAATGTGGAATCTGCGTCGCAGGAGCCTCGCCATAGTTGGCATGGTGCTGCTGAGGCTGCACCTGCGGATGCTTGGGCGGGGTCTGTGCGACCTTCTTCTGCTCTTTCTGCTTTGGCTTGGGCGGCTGCTTGACCGGAATAGGAATCGCCTTCGGTTCCGGCAACGGCGGCACCTTCGGCTCGGTATCAGCCGGAGCCGGGCTTGGCGTCTCGGTCGCCAGCACGTTCTGCGTCGGAGTCTGCTCCTGCGGAAGAGGCAGAGTCGGCGCCGAGCTTACCAGTGTTGCGGAGATGGCGCCCGGGATAGTCTGATTATTGCCCCACTCCGTGCCATGCATACGTTGCATCCACCACGTATAAAACACGAGTGACCCTATCAGCCCTGCGTGCAGCAGGAATGAGCCCACAGGCGATGCCCCGAAGGAGCGCCGTTCGAGTTCCAGTGCTGCTGCTTCCCTGCCTGCCATGCTCTACTTTGCCGCCGGGCCGTTCTGAATCGGCTGGGTCACGATGCTGATATTGGTGATGCCTGCCTGCTTGACCGCATCCATGACCGAGGCGAAAGCGCCAAAAGGAACGCGCTCATCCGCCCGCAGATAGATGACCTGATGCGCGGGGTCTTTCGCATCCGGGCCCTGCTGCTGATGCAGGCTGGCGGGCAGGTCGGCGAGGTTGATAGGTTTATCGCCGAGGTAGACCGTCTGGTCACGCGCTATGGTGACCACCAGCCTCTGCTCCGTGATCTCCTTTACCGTCCGCGTCTTGGGCACAGCCACATCTATACCGGACTGCAGCACCGGGGCGGTGAGCATGAAGATGACCAGCAGCACCAGCACGACGTCAACCAGCGGGGTGATATTGATCTCCGCCAGCGATGTCTGCGTGTGCCCTGCCCTACTGGTGAAGGCCACGCGCTGCCTCCCGCTCCATCGGGTCCTGGTTAGGCTTGAGCGACAACTCTTCCATGCTGTTCAGCAGCTCGCGTGAAAAATCGTCCATGCGCGATCCAAACTCCCGGCAACGCGCCGTGAACTGGTTATAGGCGACGACCGCGGGCACTGCCACGATCAGGCCGGCAGCTGTAGTGATGAGCGCCTCAGAGACGCCCGGAGCCACTGCGCGGAGCGTAGCCGCGCCAGCCGTACCGAGCCCATGGAAGGCATCGACGATGCCCATGATCGTGCCAAAAAGACCGATGAAGGGCGAGATAGCGCCGATGGTTGCCAGCCAGGTCAGCTTCTCTTCCATCACCGTCAGCGACTCGCTCGACGCGGTCTGCGCGGCGCGCTCAATGGCGATCACGTTCTTCGGTGGACCATAGCCTCCGGTCTGTCGCCGATACGTCTCATAGACTTCATCGAAGACGTTAACCAGGGGGCTTGGCTTGAACTGTTCGCTGACTGCAGCAATCTCCTGCAGGCGGCCTGCCTTGCGGAAGGCACGCAGGAACCGCTTGCTCTGCGCCGCAGCCCTGCGGAAGCTGGACCACTTGCCGAGAATGATCGACCAGGAGTAAAGGCTGGCAATCAGCAACAGCCCGAGCACAGCCATCGCCACGGGGCCGCTGTTGTGCAGCATTTCCACTATGGCGCTTCCCCCTGTGGGGCCGGAAGCGGCTGCTGCACCGGGGTCAACATCGGCCTGGAGCAGAAGGAATGAGAGTGCGCAAAAAATGTGTGTCATCGCGTCAGTATCAACGTTACCAGACGTCGGGCCCTGCCGCGAGGTTGCTTGAGGAGGTCAGAACCACAAATCTTACGTCTGCAAGAATCGCCGCGAGCGGGCTTCGTATCGGGCCGGTTTCGGCTGGTTCCATGGAAGGAACAACGCGTGTACTATTCGTATGTCTCAAAAAAGGTCGTGGGCATGAATCGTACGCAAAAGTTCGGGATAACCTTTTCTGCAATCATTCTTACGCTCCTTGGTTCGTCAGCCAATGGACAGGCAACGCAAGCGCCGAATATGCCGACCGTCCTCTACGGCACGGCTTATTACAACGAATACATGCCCTATGAACGACTCGATAAGGATGTCGCGCTGATGAAGGCGGCGGGCATCACCGTTGTGCGCATGGGCGAATCGACGTGGAGTCTCTGGGAGCCGGAGGACGGCCACTTCGAATACGCCTGGATGGATCGAGTGGTCGACGCCATGGGTAAGGCCGGTATCAAAGTCATTATGGGAACGCCCACGTACTCCATTCCTACATGGCTCTACCGGGAGCATCCTGAGGTGCTGGCCCGTCCTCTGGGCGGTGCGCCGGTCTTCTACGGCATGCGGCAGAACATGGACACCTCGAGTCCCACCTTCCGCTTTTATGCGCAGCGGGTCATCACAAACATGGTCTCGCATTACCGCAATAATCCAACGGTGATTGGCTGGCAGATCGATAACGAGACAACCGCCAACGGCGCTTCTAATCCCGATGTTTTTGCGGGCTTCGTCAATCATCTCAAGCAGAAATTCGGCACGACCGATGCGCTGAACAAGGCCTGGTTTCTCAACTACTGGGGCGAGGACGTGAATGGCTGGCAGAATATGCCGTCGCCTGACAGCGCCACCAGCACCAGCTACAAGTTGGAATGGTCACGTTGGCAGCAGATGGAGACGACCGACTACCTCGCCTGGCAGGCTGCCCTGGTAAGAAAGAATCGCGGTCCCAACCAATTCGTCACTCAGGACTTCGGCAGTGTCATGAAGACAAGCGTGAATGAGGAAGAGGTAGCCAAGTCTCTCGACATCGTGGCGAACAATGTCTATCACGGCACGCAGGACCACATGGATGGCGCGTGGCAGGCCGTGGAGGGCGACTTCTCTCGATCACTGAAGCACGCAAACTTCCTCATCACGGAGACGAACGCGCAGACTCTCGGCTGGGACTCGGCAGGTCAATTCCCGCCCTATGACGGACAGATGCGCCTGGATGTTTATACCGAACTGTCGAGCGGCGCGAACATGGTTGAGTATTGGCACTGGCATTCAATCCACGCCGGTCAGGAGACATATTGGAAAGGGGTTCTCAGCCACGACCTCGAACCGAATCGCGCCTATGCCGAAGTATCGAAGACCGCGCACGAACTGCAGAAGATAGGGCCTCAACTGGTTGACCTTAAGATCAAAAACCAGGTGGCCATCCTCTATAGTGTGGACTCGTCGAACGCGCTCAACTTCATGCCCATCGTTCGCACGCCCTCCAATGGTTGGACACCAGGGAAGGCGGCAGGCACCTATAACACGCTCGTCACGCAACTGCACCGCGCACTCTACATGGACAACATCGGGTCAGACTTTGTCTTTCCTGACACAAAAGACTTCTCTCAGTACAAGCTGTTGATCGTGCCGGCACTTTACATCTCGGACGATGCGCTGCTGCAGCGCATTTCAGATTATGTAAAAAATGGCGGCCATGTGCTGATGACCTTCAAGAGCGGATTCGCAAACATGAATTCAGCCGTACGCTGGGAGCGTGCGCCCGGCCCCTTGCGCGAGGCTGCAGGGTTCAACTATCAGGAGTTCTCGAACCTCGAAAAGCCACTGGCGTTGAAGGGTGATCCCTTCCATGCAGGCAGTGAAAACCAAGTAAAGGTATGGGCAGAGTTTCTGCAGCTCGAACACGCGAAGGCGCTCGCCTACTATGACCATCCCTTCTTCGGACAATGGCCTGCCATCACTCGCAACCAGTTTGGAGGCGGCAGCCTGACTTATGAGGGCACGATGCTCTCAGATGAGCTCCAGCAGCAGGTAGTCACGGATTCGCTCCACGACGCAGGCATCGCTGTCGATCAGGACGCGGCGACTTCTCCCGTGAGGATCAAGAGCGGCACGAACCGCTCCGGCAAGCTTCTCCACTACTACCTGAACTACTCAAGCGCACCGCAGCAGGTTGTCTATCATTTCGCAGCCGGACATGACCTGCTGACTTCGCAGCAGGTTTCCTCTGCTGCCACATTGAAGCTGGAGCCGTGGGGACTCGCTATCGTGGAGGAGGAGTAGCCAGGCGCCTCAGCTCTTGCGTACCGTTCGCCGCTCGATGCGCTTCTCATAGCTTGCGCCCTGAAAGATGCGCTTGACGTAGATCCCCGGCGTAACAATCTGATCCGGGTCAAGCTGGCCCGGATCGACCAGTTCTTCAACCTCCGCAATGGTGATGCGCGCTGCGGTTGCCATCATTGGATTGAAGTTGCGCGCAGTCTTGCGGTAGACAAGGTTGCCGGCAGTATCACCCTTCCACGCCTTGATCAAAGCGAAATCCGCCCGGAGCCAGCGCTCCATTAGGTAAGGCTTGCCGTCAAATTCGCGCGTTTCTTTGCCCTCTGCGACGAGCGTGCCGACGCCGGCCGGCGTATAAAACGCGGGTATGCCCGCTCCCCCGGCGCGGATCCTTTCCGCAAGCGTGCCTTGCGGCACAAGCGTCAGATTCAGTTCTCCGCGGATGACCTTTTCTTCGAGCAGCTTATTTTCGCCCACATAGCTGCCGATGTGCGACGCGATCATTCCCGCCTCCAGCATCAGTCCCATCCCTGCGCCATCGATGCCCATGTTGTTGCTGATGGTATGCAGGCCAGTCACGCGGCGACGCACAAGTGCGTGAATCAGATTTTCAGGAATCCCGCAGAGGCCAAAGCCTCCGAGCATGATCGTAGCGCCGTCTTGTATATCAGCGACCGCGTCATCGGCGTTTTTCACTACTTTGTTCAAGCTGTCCCTCGTCTTGCATAAATGTCGCTACTCACTTTACCCGCCCGTCTGTTCATGCGCCAGTCCACTTCGACGATATGCATGCCTTCGCGCCCAAGGCTATGAGAAATACGGCGGCCGTAAATCTCCTGCGCCAGAGAACAACCTAGCAGATGGAAATACGTCTCATTATTGGTAGGAAAAATAAGGAGCACTGCTCAAATGAAACGATCCTTCAAAGTGGCCGCTGTAACAGTAGCGGCGTTTCTTCTCATGGTTCTTCCTCTTGCTAAGGCCCATGCCGATGACATCAAAACCGACTACGACCACCACGCCAACTTTCAGAGTTACAACACATTCTCCTTCGGCAAGATCGACGCCAAAAGCCCCTTCGATGCGGGTCGCATTAAGCGCGCCGTGACCACTCTGCTCCAGCAGCGCGGCTGGCGCGAAGTGCCAACGGGTGGACAGGCAACGGTCTTCGCGACGCAAAATGTCCACAACGAAAAAGAAGCCGAGACCATGTATGACGGCATGGGCGGCGGCTGGGGCATGGGCTGGGGCTGGGGCGGCTGGGGCATGGGACCGGGCGGCGGCATGGGTGAGGCGACGACCTCAACCGTCAATCAGAGAGTCGATCACCTGATGGTTGATATGTTTGACAGCAGTTCAAAGAAGCTGCTCTGGCGCGGTGTAGCTACTGGTGACATCTCCAATAACTCCAAGAAGAATAAAAAGAGCCTTTACGGAGACATTCACAAGATGTTTGATAAATTCCCCGTAAAACCCCAGAAGTCATAGGCTCGAGATAGTGGTTCGAAAATCCCTCTTTAACTTGATCCCATGGTCGAGTTAAAGAGGGATTTTTCTTGAGAGTGCCGTTTGCCATATATCGAAGGGACAGTCCCTCGGGCAAACCATTGTGACTTAGAATGAAAGGATAACCTAGGAAACCCAGCATTCATTCATGTCAGTCACGCCCCTCCTAAACCTGCTCGATTCAACCACCCTGCACGTGCTGCTGGTTGTGTTTCTGGCTACGATGATCCGTTCGGCTTTTGGGTTTGGAGAGGCACTCATCGCCGTGCCGCTGCTGGCTTTTTTTATTCCGCTAAGGGTAGCGGCGCCTCTGGCCGTGCTGCTCTCGATCACGGTTGCGGGCGTAGTCGTCGCTCAGGACTGGCGCAAGATTCACCTGCGGAGTGCAGGATGGCTGGTCTCTTCCACCCTGCTTGGGCTCCCGCTTGGCCTGCTGCTGCTCACGGGCGGCCACCAGAAAGCGGTCAAGATCTGCCTGGCAGTGCTGCTCTTTTCCTTCGCGGCTTACTCTCTCATCGGACGCGCGCCCTTCACCCTCACCCACGACAGCCGAGGATGGCTCTTCGGCTGCGGATTCCTCGCCGGCGTCCTGGGAGGAGCCTATGGCATGAACGGACCGCCGCTGGTCATCTATGGCACCATGCGCCGCTGGTCTGCTCAACAGTTTCGCGCCACATTGCAGGGTTACTTCCTGCCTGCAAGCATCCTGGGCTTATGCGGCTTCTGGGTTTCAGGGCTCTGGGTACCGGCTGTTACCCACTATTATCTGCTTTCGATCCCCGTGGCATTGCCGGCGATCTTCGCCGGAAGAGCCATCAATCACCGTCTGCATGGGGACGCTTTCATGAAGTACGTCTATCTCGGGCTGGCGGGGATCGCCGTAAGCTTATTTATCCAGACACTCCGAGGATGAGGTCTGCTGCATCCAAGCCCTGAAAGACTCTGCCTCTGGTTCGTCTTGATCCCGTCATGCGGCTCGGAACTTTTTATATATCCAAGCCCCCGGTTGCAGTAGGATGGCAGCTTGTATAGCTGCTTGAACCATAATTCGCCCCTGAAGGAGCATCTGCATGTTGAAAGGATTTCGCGATTTCATTCTGCGCGGCAACGTTGTTGACCTGGCAGTCGCGGTCGTTATCGGCACTGCATTCACTGGCATCGTCAATGCGCTGGTCGCCGACCTGATTAACCCGTTGATCGCAGCTATCGTCCACAAGCCGGACTTCTCCTACCTTGTGTTTCACCTGCACGGCGGTGTCATCAAATACGGCGACTTCCTCAACGCCGTGATTGCGTTTCTGCTGATTGCATCCTCGGTCTACTTCTTCGTCGTCCTGCCCATTAATTCCCTGTTGAAGAAATTTCGTCCCGTCAAAGCGGCGCCGCCGGCCAATCGTCCCTGCCCGGAGTGCCTCAGCGATATTCCCCTCGCTGCCAAGCGTTGCTCGCACTGTGGGCAGCCCGTACCTGCCGTTGCCTGAGGGGAACTTGCGAGACCCCCTTCCCAGAGCATCCGCCGTGAGAGTAGTATTCTGCGCCGCAAGGGGATACATCCTCTGTTGCGCTCTGTATCTCCGGCGGAAGGCAACTCTGGGGGTGAAATATGGGCGTTTCTCGTTCGAAGCAGTTGTTGTTCGCACCACTGGCCGTAGCCTTCGCTCTCCTGGCCGGCTGCGAACGTCACAGCAAGTCTGAACGCTACTATCTCGTAGCCACCAACATCGATCTGCCCTACTGGCAGACTGCCAAAGCCGGCCTGCAGCAGGCGGCGGCGCAATATGGCGTGACCGCGGAAATGAGCGGCCCTTCTGTTTTTGATCCAGCAGGAGAGGTCGATGAAATGCGCGCCATCATCGCGAAAAAGCCCATGGGCATTCTCGTGTCGGTGGCAGACCCCACCACCCTGGGGCCGGAGATCAACAAGGCCATCTCTGCAGGCATTCCCGTCATCACCATCGACTCGGATGCGCCAGACAGCAATCGTCTCTACTTCATCGGGACCAATAACCTCGAAGCCGGACGGCTTGGAGGCCAGCGCCTGGCCGCACAGCTGAACGGCAAAGGCAATGTCGTCTTCTTCACCATGCCGTCCCAGCCGAACCTCGTAGAGCGGCTCAAAGGCTACAAGGATGTTCTCTCGACCTACCCCGGCATCAAGATAACCGAGGTCTTTGACATGAAGGGCGATTCCGGTACGGCCATGGACAAGACTGAAGAATACCTTGCCCGCAAGGGTGCCGATCAGGTCAACGGCTACGTTTGCCTTGAGGCATCCGCAGGCAAGGACGTCGCAGAGGCCTTCAAGCGGCAGCATGCTACCGGCCGAGTGCTGATCGCGATGGATGTCGATAGAGCCACGCTGCAACTGGTCAAGGATGGGACGATCGATGCAACCATCTCACAAAAACCCTACACAATGGCGCTGCTAGGGCTAAAGGGTCTTGACGATCTTCATCACTATCCGCTAAAAACACTCAACCGCGACTATGAACTCGATGCCCAATCTCCGATCCCCGCTTTCGTGGATACCGGAGTCTCCCTGGTGGACAAGAGCAACGTAGACCAGTTTCTCCAATCGGGCAGCAATCAGGCCAGACGATGAGTTTAAGCGCGTTTTAATGATGTTCTATCGAAAAATACATGCCCAAAGCGTGCGCCTCGTCGTGTGCTTCTCTTGACTCTGCACCGCTGAAAATCTATCGTCAGAGCAGGGGCGTGCAAGCTCTCTATCCTCTAAGGCTAAGTGAATGCATTCGCAGAATTATTTCTGGAACTATCTGCCGCTGATGATGCAAATAATTGTGGCTGTTGGGCTTGGATGTTCCATGGTTACCATGTCCTGGCTCATTGGTCGGCACCGCAAGAGCAGTGTAAAGCTGGCCGCTTATGAGTGCGGCGTTCCCGCCGAAGGCGACGCGCGCGGACGTTTCTCCGTCCGCTTCTATATGGTCGCCATGTTGTTTATCCTTTTTGATGTGGAAGCTGTCTTCATGCTTCCCTGGGCCGTCATCTACCGCAGGCTGCCTGCCATCACCGGTTCCCGCATGTTCGGTTTCTGGGAGATGCTGGTTTATCTCGGATTTGTTCTGGTTGGATTCTTTTACATCTGGAAGAAGGGCATTCTCGATTGGGCTCAGGACAAGGGCGACCTATGAGTGAGGCGTCTGTTTTCGGCAAGGATGCAGTGCGTGAAGCACTGCCTGACAACCGCGCTCTGGCCGCAGTGCTTGGCTGGAAAGAGGATGCGCTGGTTGACGCCAAGTACGACCGTGGCGAGTTGACCCTCACCATTGCGAAAGACGACATCCGTGCAGCAGCCCGCGCAGTGAAGGCCGGGGGCTACGAGTTTCTTGAAGATGTGACATGTGTCGACTGGTATCCGGCGGAGCCGCGCTTCCAGGTTACCTATCACATCCTCTCCATGCAGCAGAAACAGCGCGTGAGGCTGGTGGCGATGGTTGAGAGCCTTGACCTCAGCATCGAGAGCATCACCTCCGTCTGGCCTTCGGCGAATTTCTACGAACGCGAGGTCTGGGATCTCTTCGGAGTCCGCTTCCATGGCCACCCTGATCTTCGGCGCATCATGATGCCGGAGGAGTGGGAAGGTCACCCGTTACGCAAGGACTACCCCGTGGAGGGCTACCGCTAATGCCAGACATGCCAGAGATCTCTGATTTTGTAGCGACCTCCACCCTGCTCCAGGCCCGTCCGGAAGAGGGTTCAGGCGACCGCACAATGGTCCTGAACATGGGCCCGCAACACCCATCTACCCACGGCGTACTGCGTCTGGTGATTGAAATCGACGGTGAAACGGTCACCCGGGTGGTGCCAGACATCGGCTATTTGCACACGGGCATTGAGAAGACCTGCGAGGCTAAGTTCTATCAGCAGGTTGTGCCGATGACTGACCGCATCGATTACCTCTCACCGATGACGAATAATCTCTGCTATTGCCTCGCGGTGGAGAAATTGATCGGGATAGAGATTCCGGAGCGTGCGATCTATCTTCGCGTGCTGCTCAATGAGTTGACGCGGCTGAACTCGCATCTGGTCTGGCTGGGCACGCATGCCATGGACATTGGCGCGCTCACTGTCTTCCTCTACACCTTCCGCGAGCGCGAAGAGATTCTGCGCATCTTTGAGATGGTTTCAGGGCAGCGCATGATGACCTCCTACTTCCGCGTTGGAGGCATTGCGCTCGAGCCGCCGCTGGACTTCTTTGATCGGGTTCGCAATCTTCTGAAGATTCTTCCCGAGAAGATCGATGAATACCAGAATCTGCTGACCGGCAATCCCATCTGGGTCGGACGTCTGAAGGGTGTCGGCCACCTGAGCGCAGCGGATGCTATCGCGCTTGGTGTCACAGGTCCGCCGCTACGCGCCTCCGGTGTTGACTGGGATCTGCGCCGCGATATGCCCTACTCCGGCTACGAAAAGTTCCAGTTCCGCGTGCCGATCTCCAACGATGGCGACGTCTGGGCGCGCTACGTGGTGCGCCTGGAGGAGATGCGCGAATCGGTCAAGATCGCCCAGCAGGCACTCGATGGTATGCCAGGCGGCCCCATCAAGGCTGACGCTCCTAAGATCGTCCTGCCTGACCGCGAAAAGATGAAGACCCAGATGGAATCCCTCATCTATCACTTCAAGATTGTGACAGAAGGCTTCCAGGTTCCAGCAGGCGAGGTCTATCAGGCCGTCGAATCGCCGCGCGGGGAGATGGGTTATTACGTTGTCAGCGACGGTACGGCCAAGCCCTACCGGGTGCACATGCGTAATCCTTCGTTTGCAACCCTGCAGGCGCTGCAGACAATGTGCGCAGGCCGCCTGATTGCCGACGTTGTCGCCGTAATCGGCTCGATCGACATCGTCCTAGGGGAGATCGACCGGTGAGCTCCCTTGTCGATGGCACACGGGTCTACTCCGAGTTGTGGACGTCCTTCGTATCCCTGATACGCTCGTATGCGGCGGCTCATGAACTGGGCCGCAAGAGCGGCCATGCCGTCATCGAGGCCAGCAGCAGCCAGTTAACGGTGACAACGCCGGACTCCCTGCTGACGATCGTCTTCGATGAAAAGACCGGGCACGGGCGTTGGACGCTTGCGACAGGCCAGCAGAGCGGTACTTTCCGCATTCATGAAGACAGTACGGTCGAATTCAGCGATCGCATGGGTCGAATTGATCTCGAAATAGCAGCAGAAGCATTCACAGCCAAAATTCTGGACGAGGATCGCGCAGCATGAGTACACCCGCAACCACAATTTTCTCGCCTGCCCTGGCGGCGCGATTCGACAAGCTGGTGACCCTCTACCCTGTACGCCGGTCAGCGCTCGTCCCCATGCTGCTCTATTCGCAGGATGAAGTGGGCTACATCTCGGATGCAGTCGTCGAAGAGATTGCAGTAAGGATCGGCATCACCCCGCTGGATGTGCGGAACGTCCTCAGCTACTACTCCATGCTGCGGACCAAGCCAGTCGGCAAGTACAACGTGCAGGTCTGCACGAATATCTCCTGCATGTTGAAGGATGGCTACGGCATCCTCGATCACTGCAAGCAGCGGCTGGGCATCGGACACAAAGAGGTCACCCCGGATGGACTCTTTTCTCTCGAAGAGGTGGAGTGCATCGGGGCCTGCTGCTGGGCACCGGCCGTACAGATCAACTACGACTTCTACGACGACCTGACACCGGAAAAGATGGATAAAGTTCTCGAAGACTATCGCGCTGGGCGCGGGAAGGAAACCCTTTAGTATGCCAAGGCTTGTTTCTCACCCGGATGAAGTGAAGATCATCTCCCGCCGCTTCGGACAAGGCGCAGCAGAGATTGACAGATACATTGAGCTGGACGGCTACAAGGCTGCTCAGGCTGCCATCGAGAAGGGTCCTGAATGGATCATCGCCGAGATGAAGGCCTCCGGCCTTCGCGGGCGCGGCGGCGCAGGCTTCCCCACCGGCATGAAGTGGTCCTTTGTGCCCAAGCAGTCCGAGAAGCCGAAGTACGTCCTGGTCAACGGCGACGAAAGCGAGCCGGGCACCTGCAAGGATCACCTGATCTTCCTCCACGATCCGCATGCCGTTATCGAGGGCACGCTGATCGCCGGTCTCGCCATCGGGGCGAAGATGGGCTTCATCTATCTCCGCGGCGAGTATCGCTACCTGCTCAAGATCATGGAGAAGGCAGTCGCCGATGCTTACGCCAAGGGCTTTCTCGGCAAGAACATATTCGGCAGCGGCATTGACTTCGAAGTCGTCACGCAAACCGGTGCAGGGGCCTATGAAGTGGGCGAAGAGTCCGCTCTCATGGAATCGCTCGAAGGCAAGCGCGGAGTGCCGCGCATCAAGCCGCCCTTCCCTGCCGTGGTCGGACTCTACGGCGGCCCCACGGTCATCAACAACGCTGAGACCATCGCCACCGCACCCCACATTCTCCTGATGGGCGGCGAGGCCTACGCAAAGGTCGGCACCGAGCGCAATGGTGGAACGCGACTCTTCGGTATCAGCGGACACGTTGAGCGTCCCGGCGTCTACGAGCTGCCGATGGGCTTCAACCTCAAGCGTGCCATCTACGAGGTTGCAGGTGGCATTCCCGGCGGCAAGAAGCTGAAGGCTGTCGTTCCCGGAGGCTCGTCTACACCGGTGCTGCTCCCAGAAGAAATTGACGTAGGCCTGGACTTCGACCAGATGGCAAAGGCCGGCACCATGCTCGGATCAGGCGGCGTAGTCGTCATCGACGAGAGTGTCTGCATGGTCGAGTTCGCGCTGAGAACGATCAAGTTCTACCAGCACGAGAGCTGCGGCTGGTGCATCCCGTGCCGTGAGGGTACAGACTGGCTGAAGAAGTCCATCACCCGGCTCCACGCAGGCGGCGCGGTCGATAAGGACATCGACAACATCCGCTACCTGGCCGAGAACATGATGGGCAGAACCTTCTGTCCGCTCGGAGACGCAGCGGCGATGCCGACGATTGGTTTCGTCAAGAAGTTCCGCCACGAGTTTGAAGAGCATTTGAACGGCAAAGGCTGCCCCTACGAGCATCAGCGCGAGGCTGTGCTGGTTTAAGCGGAATCAACCGAGTCTCTCCGGCTGAGAGCGCAAGGAAAATATGGCTGACGTAACATTTACCGTCGACGGCAAGAAGCTCACTGCACCTGCAGGCACGCTGCTCATTGACGCCTGCCGCAAGGCGGGCATTGAGATTCCTGCCTTCTGCTACTATCCCGGACTCTCGCTCCAGGCCGCCTGCCGCATGTGCGTCGTGCGCCTCGAGAAGGTTCCCAAGCTGCAAACCGCCTGCACCACGCCTGTCGCTGAAGGCATGGTTGTGACCACTGAGAGCGACGAGATCAAGCAGTCGCGGAAGGCGATCCTCGAACTGCTGCTCGGCAATCATCCTCTCGACTGCCCGGTCTGCGATGCGGGCGGCGAGTGCGAACTGCAGGACATGACGTTCAAGTACGGAGCAGCGGAGTCGAAGTACGTCGAGATCAAGCAGCACCGTGAGGAGCAGCAGTGGTCGCCGGTCGTTTTCTTTGATCGTCCTCGCTGCATCCTCTGCTACCGCTGCGTTCGTGTCTGCGGCGAAGGCATGGATGTCTGGGCGCTTGGCGTACAGAATCGCGGCGTTTCGAGCGTGATCTCGCCCAACGGCGAAGACCATCTCGACTGCGAAGAATGCGGCATGTGCATCGACATCTGCCCGGTTGGCGCGCTCACCTCCGGCACCTACCGCTACAAGACGCGGCCATGGGAGATGAACCACGTCGCCACCGTCTGCACCCACTGCGGCGATGGCTGCAAGACCACCCTTGGCGTTCGCAGTGTGGATGACGGCTCTGAGATCATTCGCGGCGACAACCGTGACAAGAGCGGCATGAACGGCGACTTCCTCTGCATCAAGGGCCGCTACGCCTTCGACTTCACCACCCGCGAGGACCGCATCACCAAGCCCCTCGTGCGGCAACCCAACGGCCAGCTGGCCGAGGTCAGCTGGGAGCAGGCGCTCGAGCACGCGGGAATGAAGCTGCGTGAGATTCGCGATACCCGCGGCGGCAGCGCGATCGGCGTCATCGGCTCCACGCGCACAACCAATGAAGAAGCTTACCTGCTGCAGAAATTCGCGCGCACGGTTCTCAACACCAACAACATCGACCACCATCGCACGGCAGACTACGCCAGCTTTGCGGCTGCCCTGCAGGGTAAAGCAGGCCGCACCGCTTCCCTGCGCGACTTTCTGACCGCACCGGCAATCCTGCTGCTCGGCAACGATGCAACCGAACAACATCCCGCACTGGCGTGGAATATCCGCAGCAATGTCCGCCAGAATCGCGCGCGGCTCTATGTCGCCAACCATGCAGACATCAAGCTGCACCGCCAGGCGAAATCCTTCCTCCAGATACCGCAGGATGGCTATGCAGCTCTGGTTCAGTACCTGGCAGGAAACGAAGCAGGGTTTGATGGTACCGAGATTTCTGCTGCCTTCCGGGAAGCGCTCCGCAAGGAAGAGTCTCTGGTCATCGCCTTCGGTTCGGAGTTCCGCGGTCGCGATATCCAATCACTGGTCGACTTTGGCCTGGGACTTCCCAATGTGAAGTTCGCGGCGCTCGGCGATTATGCCAACTCCCGCGGCGCAGCAGACATGGGCCTGATGCCGGATCTGCTACCCGGCTACGTACCACTTGCAGCCGCAAAACACTTCGGTGAGGAGTATCCATCGCTTCCGTCTGCTCCCGGACTCGACATGCTGCAGATGTTCGACGCGGCGGAAGCAGGCAATCTTGGCGCGCTCTATGTCGTCGGCTCAAATCCAGTCGAGCGCTACGGCATCGATCCTACGGCGCTGAAGAATACCTTCCTCATCGTGCAGGACATGTTCATGACGGAGACGGCCGCAGTCGCAGACGTCATCTTTCCCGCCGCCAATCTCTACGAGAAGAGCGGTACCGTCACCAACACCTATGGCGACCTTCAGTTAGCCAAGAAGGCTGCCGACAAAGCAGGCGTTCGCACTGACTTTGAGTTGATTGTTCGTCTCGCGGACAAGATGGGCGCCGACCCGAAGAAGCTGGTCCCCTTCGGTCGTGGTGTACGTGCCGACATGGGCCAGACGCGCGGTGCACAGTCCGGCGAGGCCGATCGTCACGCAGTCTGGCTAGCGGCCAACAACCTCGAGCCGAAGCTCAGCCCGTTCGATCCCTTCGCAGTGTTCGACGAAATTCAGCGCCTCGTGCCGTCTTACAATGTCTCCCGATTCGAGCTGCTCGGCGGGCAGGACAAGCAGACGAGGAGCGATCTGGTTCAGATCGAACTCGATCCCGCGCGTCGAGACCTGGTGCTTCCCGCCAACGACACGCTCTTTACCTCCGGCACACTCGGACGCTACAGCAGGATGCTCCACTCTGTGATGGAGTCGCGCACCACCAAACCCGCGGAAACAGCGGCAGACTAAGGAAAGATAAAGCGTGAGCCTACTGGTATTTTTTCTGCTGAGCATCGTCAAGATCGCCGTAGTGCTGGTGATCTTCCTGACGGCAGTTGCTTATACTGTGCTGCTGGAGCGCAAGGTTGTCGGACGCATCCAGAACCGCTGGGGACCCTCGCGCGTAGGCCCCTTCGGGCTGCTGCAGCCTCTGGCCGACGGCATCAAGCTCTTCCTGAAGGAAGATCTGCTGCCTACCGCGGTCTATCGGCCGCTCTATATCGCGGCGCCGATTATCGCCCTCGCGTGCTCCCTGCTGTCAATCTCGGTCGTCCCCTTTGGGGCCGACATCCGCTACAAAGGTGTCGATCTCTTCCAGATTGCGGACCTGAATATCGGACTGCTCGTGATCCTCGGAGTTACCTCCATCGGCGTCTACGGCATCGCGCTCTCCGGCTGGTCCTCGAACAACAAGTACTCCCTGCTCGGCTCCCTGCGCGCGAGCGCCCAGCTCATCAGCTATGAACTGGCGCTTGGGCTCTCCCTTGTTGGCGTTGTAATGCGCGCTGGCTCCCTTCGACTGCGCGACATCGTCAACATCCAGGCGCCTCACGGAATGCTTTCCTGGAACGTCTTCGGCGGACTGCAATTTGTGGCTTTCTTCATCTACCTGATGGCCGCTTATGCCGAGACGAATCGCGCCCCCTTCGACCTGCCGGAGGCTGAAAGCGAGCTTACCGCCGGTTACCATACTGAGTACAGTTCGATGAAGTTCGCCATGTTCTTCATGGCCGAGTACGCCAACATGATTACCGTGAGCTGCGTTGCCACGCTGCTCTTCTTTGGCGGGTGGACAAGCCCCTTCGGCAACCTGTTGCCAGCCGTAGGCGGTCCGGTCGTCCAGGCGCTGTTGCCGGTGTTCTGGTTTGTGCTCAAAGTCTTCTTTTTTCTCTTTCTTTACATCTGGGTGCGCGGCACGTTGCCACGCTTCCGCTATGACCAGCTCATGGGTTTCGGCTGGAAGTTTCTGCTCCCAGTAGCAATCGCAAATATCATCTTCACCAGCCTTTGGCTGGCGTTCCGCGCGGGCTGAAGTGATTTACAATCTACTTTCGGCGCGTAACCGTTTCTTCCTTCTTCCCTGTAGTTCATTGAGCGGCTTGAGAGCATGCATCTAGTTCTGTTCTTCATCTTTGGCGGGCTTTGCGTAGTGGGAGCATTGAACCTTCTGCTCCAGAGCCACCCTATTAACAGCGCGCTATCGCTTATCGTGGTCATGTCTTCGCTTGCCGTGCTTTATCTGCTGCTCGGTGCGGAGTTTCTGGCTGCGGCACAGGTCATCGTCTACTCAGGCGCGATCATGGTGCTGTTCACCTTCGTCATCATGCTGCTCAATGCGGGTCGTGAAGAACGTACTCACGGCAGCAGGATGGCCTATATCGCCGGCTTTCCCGGCGCGGCAGTACTGCTAGGACTCCTAAGCTATATCTTCCTGTCGAATCGCGGCCATCTCGGCAATGCGCGGCTGGGGAGCTATCTTGTCACCACCGGGGATCTCAGCCGCGTACTTTTCCGCGACCTTCTGCTTCCCTTTGAAGTGACCTCCGTGCTCATCCTCATTGCTATCCTCGGCGCAGTCGCGCTGGCGCGAAAGGAGCACTGATCGTGGACGTTCCCATTGCGTACTACCTCGTCCTCAGCGCGATTCTCTTCTCCATCGGTGTCGCAGCTTTTCTGATCAAGCGCAACATCATCACCGTCTTCATGTCGATTGAATTGATGTTGAATGCGGTCAACCTGACCTTTGTAGCTTTTGCGCATGAGTGGCACCGCGTAAGCGGGCAGATCTTCGTCTTCTTCGTCATGGTGGTCGCGGCAGCTGAGGCTGCCGTTGGACTTGCGATCATCATTGCCATCTTCCGCGCCCGCAACACCCTGAACGTAGACCAAGTGGACCTGATGAAACTATGACCAGCACGCACTCACTTCATCTCTGGCTGCTTCCGCTGGTTCCCTTTGCCGGCTTCCTAGTCAACGCCCTGCTTGGGCGCAGATTTCCCCGTGCGCTTGTCACGGCTGTTGCGCTCATTGCTACCCTGATTCCCTTTCTCCAGGTGCTTGGCATAGCATCGCAGTTTTCCTCGCTCTCGCTGCCTCACCTCGAGCAGTTCGGCACCTGGATAGCTGCAGGCAGCTTCCATGCCGACTTTACCTTCGCGCTCGATCAGTTGACGCTGGTCATGTTGCTGGTAGTCACTGGCGTCGGGTTCCTGATTCACCTCTACTCCGCCGGCTACATGGCGCATGAAGATGGCTACTGGCGTTTCTTCGCCTACCTCAATCTCTTCATGTTCTTCATGCTCACGCTGGTGCTCGCCGAGAACTACCTGCTGATGTTCGTGGGCTGGGAAGGTGTGGGTCTTGCTTCCTACCTGCTGATCGGCTTCTACTACACGCGCGACTCCGCTGCGAATGCCGGGAAAAAGGCATTTGTCGTCAACCGGGTCGGCGACTTCGGCTTCCTGCTGGCGATGTTCCTCTTCATCGCGCATTTCGGAACGCTCAGCTTCAGCAGCATCTTTTCGCAGATAACGGCGCACCCGGAACTGCACGGCGGATTCCTCACCGCGATCGCCCTTTGCCTCGTGCTCGGCGCAACCGGCAAGTCGGCCCAGATTCCGCTCTACACCTGGTTGCCGGATGCGATGGAAGGCCCCACACCAGTCTCCGCACTCATCCACGCGGCCACGATGGTCACAGCCGGCGTTTACATGGTGGCACGGACCCATGTGTTGTTTGACCGTTCCCCGCTGGCGCTCAGCACTGTCGCCATCATCGGAACAGCGACGGCTTTCTTCGCCGCAACGGTAGCACTCGTTCAGACCGACATCAAACGCGTACTCGCCTACTCCACCATCTCGCAACTCGGCTACATGTTCCTAGCCTGCGGAGTCGCAGCTTACTCCTCCGGCGTCTTCCATCTGGTCACCCACGCGTTCTTCAAGGCATTGCTCTTCCTCGCCGCAGGCTCGGTCATTCACGCCCTCAGCGGTGAGCAGGACATGCGAGTCATGGGTGGTCTGCGCAAGAAGATTCCCGTCACTTTCTGGACGATGACCATGGCCGTCTTCGCGATCTCCGGCCTGCCCCCGCTTGCGGGCTTCGTCAGCAAGGATGAGATTCTCTATCACGCCTTCACAGCACCCGGTCCTGGCAAGCTTCTCTGGTTCGTCGGTCTCTTCACTGCGTTCCTGACTTCGTTCTACATGTTCCGCCTCTGGTATCTGACCTTTTTCGGTGAGAACCGCGCAGAGAAGGCCGCAGCACACGCTCACACACCCGCGTCCTCCCACCATGCCGAGGTTGATGAGCATCATCACGCCATCCACGAGAGCCCCTGGATCATGCTTGGACCGCTTGCTATCCTCGCAGTCCTCTCAGTCATCGGCGGATGGATGGGATGGCCGGAAGGTCTCGGCGGTGGCAACTGGTTCGGACACTTTCTGGCCCCTGCACTGGCGAGCCAACACGTCGCCGAGGCAGGCAGCAACTCTCTTGAAGTGACGCTTGCCCTTATCTCGACGCTGGTCGCGCTCGCAGGATGGTTCCTGGCGCATCTGTTCTATTTCGCCAAGCCGGAACTGCCGGAGAAGCTTTCTGTCAGTCTGCGGGCTTTCTACAACCTTCTGCTCAACAAATACTGGATTGATGAACTCTACGGAGCAGTTGTCATTGCACCTGTGTTGTTCCTCTCCCGCTTTGTGCTCAAGGGGCTTATCGATACAGGCGTCATCAACGGCGGCAGCTACGCGGCTGCCTACACAACGCAAGGCATGGGCGCAATCGTACAGCGGTTGCAGTCCGGCAACATCCGTTCCTATGCAGGCTGGCTGGCGCTGGGCGCCGCAGGCCTGCTGCTGCTTACTTATTTCGGCTTCGGCGCGCACCTCTCGCTACGGTAAAGGACCTGATCTGTGCTGAACGACCACATTCTTTCGCTGACGACCTTCGTACCTGCCGCAGGTGCGCTGGTCGTTGCGCTGCTGCCACGGCGCGGCAGGGTGATCCAGTGGTTTACTCTGCTGGTTTCGCTGCTCACTTTCGCGCTTGCGCTGCATCTGCCGTGGCATTACGTCTATGGCCAGAGCGGCTTCCAGTTTGAAGAGAACCACTCCTGGATCACGAGCCCGAACATCCGCTACCACATGGGCATCGACGGCATCTCCATGTGGCTCATCGTACTTACTGCTTTTCTTGCACCTCTCGGAGTGCTGGCCTCGTGGAAGGCTGTTGAAACACGCACCAAGGAGTTCTATTTCCTCTTCCTGCTGCAGCAGACGGCCATGATCGGCGTCTTCGTTTCGCTCGACATGTTTCTCTACTACGGCTTCTGGGAACTGTCTCTGGTGCCGATGTCCATCCTGATCGCCATGTTCGGCCGCGAGCGCGGACCCCAGACGGCCCTCAAGTTCTTTGTCTATACGTTCCTCCCCTCGGCGCTTTTCCTGGTAGCGATCCTCTGGCTCTACGCAAAGACAGGCACCTTCGACTTCGTTCAGATGCAGCACATCCTCGCGCAGGACAGCATGCTGTTCGCCCCCAAGGCGCTGATGTGGGTCTCCCTCGCATTCCTGGTAGCCTTCGCGGTCAAGGTTCCAGTCTTTCCGCTGCACGGCTGGCTGAGCGATACCATCAGCGAAGCACCCACCGCGATGGCGATGGTAGTCGCCGGCAAGCTTGGCCTCTACTCCATCATCCGTTTCAACCTCGGACTCTTCCCTGTACAGGCTCGCGAAGTCGCGCCGTGGATGATCGCCATCGGCGTCATCGGCATCCTCTACGGAGCACTGCTCGCGCTGGTACAGCGCGATATGAAGCGGCTGATTGCCTATTCCACGCTGGGTCATTTCAGCTTCTGCATCCTGGGCATCTTCTGCTTCGCCGTCATGGGGCTTGACGGCTCCGTCTACCAGATACTGAATATCGGCATCTCGGACGGCGCCCTGCTCATCCTCGCCGGCGCCCTATACGAGCGCTACGGAACGTACGAACTGGCCGCCTACGGGGGGCTTGCGACGAAACTGCCTAACATGGCGACGCTGACCGTGATTACCGGTCTCTCGCTCATTGGCCTGCCCATCCTCAACGGATTTGTCGGTGAATTCCTGATCCTCAGCTCCAGCTTCCGCACACACATGGCCTGGGGAGCAGCTGCAACGATCGGTGTCATCCTGAGCGCTGCCTACATGCTCTCGATGATCCAGCGCATCTTCTACGGCCCGCAATCCGCGCTTGTAGCCAACCGTCCCGCCTACGATGTAGTTGCGCGGGAGCAGCTTGCACTCTGGCCCATGGCCCTGCTGATGCTCATCATGGGCGTGGCTTCGCCCTACTGGATTCGCGCAATCGACGGCGCCACCCATGAGCTGGCCAACGGCGTCCACTACACGATGTCCCTGGCGGAGAGACGATGACAGCCAACTTCCAACTGCTTCGCATTCTGCCTGAAGTAATCCTGACCATTGCCGGCGTACTCATCATGCTGATTGAGCCGTTGCTCGGCCACAGCACCAGCCGCAAACCGCTCGGATGGTTCGCTGTCCTCAGCGTATTTGCCTCCCTGGCTGCAAGCTTCGCTCAGCTCGGCATGGCGGCAGGCACGGCATACTACGGCGTGATCCAGACGGACGCCTTCAGCGTCTTCTTCCATGTCCTGATCGCCCTCATCGTGCTCGTCTCTCTGCTGGTCACGATCGACACTGCAAACGCCAACACAGAGAGCCTGGGCGAGCTGTTCGCGCTGATGGTCTTCGGTGCTGTCGGCATGATGCTGATGACCAGCGCCACTGAGCTGCTGCTGGTCTTCATCGGCCTCGAAATCTCTTCAATCTCCACCTACATCATGGCGGGATTCCGCCGGAAGAACGTCAAGAGCACTGAGTCATCCCTCAAGTATTTCCTTCTTGGGTCCTTTGCCACGGCCTTCTTCCTTTATGGCATCGCTCTGATCTTTGGGGCGACCGGTACGACCGACATCAACGCGATTGCTTCCCAACTGGGCACGAGCGCGGTTCCCATGTTCGCTACCATCGGCCTCGGCATGATCCTTATCGGCCTTGGCTTCAAGGTCTCCGCTGCGCCATTCCATGTCTGGACTCCCGATGCCTACGAAGGGGCACCTTCGCCCGTGGTTGGACTCATGTCCACCGCTCCCAAGGCTGCTGCCTTTGCAGTGCTACTGCGAATCGTCTATGTTGCCTTCCCTGCCCTCCATGCGCACTGGCAGCCCTTGCTCTGGCTGATGGCGGCATTCTCAATGACGATCGGCAACCTCGGCGCGCTTCGCCAGCAGAACGTCAAGCGCATGCTCGCCTATTCGTCCATCGCGCACGCCGGCTATCTGCTGGTCGCCTTCACCGCGCTTTCGACGGATGGCATCGCCGCAGCAAGCTTTTACGCAATGAGCTATGCGGCGATGAATGTCGGGATCTTCGCGGTAGTGAGCCACGCGAGCGGCTATGACGAACGACTCAGCCTCATCAGCGACTATCGAGGATTGGCTTACCGCTCGCCCCTGTTGGGCGGAGCGCTCGGCTTCTTCCTTATCTCGCTGATCGGCATCCCCTTCACCGGTGGCTTCTTCGGCAAGTTTTACGTCTTTGCCTCTGCGCTTCATTCGGGCATGGTATGGCTCACGATCATCGGCCTGGTGAACAGTGGCATCGCAGCCTTCTACTATCTGCGTTTGCTTGCATCTGCTTATTCCAAGCCGACCAACAATGCACTTCTCGATCCGATGCCGCGCGCCTCTTTCGCACTCCTGCTGGCGCTCGTCATCACCATCTCCGGCACCCTTATCCTTGGAATCGTGCCGGGACAAATCCTGGCTATGTCACACAACGCCGCAGTCTCGCTGACCAGCGGCATCGCCAACCCGGCCCCATCGGCTACTCACCAGTAGGAGTATCTACTCAGCAGTGAGATTGAGATCGCGGCGGTCAAAGAGCCACCAGGCCGCCGCGAAGATCACGGCCGCTGAAGCGATGCTGAGAATTACATCGCCTCCCACCGTCAGTCTCCTTGGAACGACAAACCCCGTCCTGAGCGTTTCCATCATCAGTCTTCCCGGCCCCGGCACTCCGTAATCACCCGCCAGAATCACCAGTCCTACACTCGTGATCGCTGCGATCGATGCAAAGACCGCAGGCAGGAAAATCGACCACAGCAAACTCGCTGCAGCAGCCCACAGGCCGACTACGGTCACCAGCAACGCCATGAAGAGAACCCCTCCCGCCGAGCTTCCCGCATAGACGGCCAGCGCAGATCCGGTGATCGCAAATCCAGCGAGAAACAGAAGCAAGGGCACCACTGCCGTCAACCAGAGAGCGGCGAGATACTCTCCTCGGCTGACCGCCTCAGCCAGCACTGTAGCGATCCGCCGTGAACGCTGCTCGTTGCCAAGCTGAGTGCTCGCAGTAACGGCTACCAGCGCCAGAGCATAGATACACTCCTGATGGAGGATCGCCAACAAATCTTCAGGATCGAGCTGGCTGCCGCTCGCCACCAGGAGAACTCCCATCAGGTAGGGCCACAACATCAGAAGCGCAAACAACCAGCGATTCTGCCATAAGAGTTGTCGCGCAATCAGCATTGACTTCTTCATAGTTCGCGGCTCCACTCGGCAAAGAGCTGCTCCAGCGTTCTGCGCCGCGGTGCGGTGGAAATCAGTTCGCCGCCAGCCATCCAGATCCGCTCTATGACCTCGCGCTGCCGCGCCTGGGGTATTAGAATGCGAAGCTGGCCGCCTGGGAGCACTTCTGCGAAAAGTCCATCCAGCTGCCCCGCAGTGACCCCGCGCACAACTACCTCCGCAAGGGCTTGATCGTGCAGCAGCTCCGAGAGACTGCCCAGCTTAACCAGTCGACCATGGTTGAGGAATGCTATACGGTCGCAGACCTGCTCCACCTCTGAAAGCTGATGGGAGCTAAAGAAAATGCTGTGGCCTGCGTTTCGTGCGGCAAGCAGCAATTCCCTCACCTGACTCACCGCTGAGGGGTCTAGCGCCGAGGTTGGTTCATCGAGGATGAGCAGTTCCGGTTCATTCACCAGCGCGCGTGCCAGTCCCAGGCGTTGCTGCATTCCACGGGAGAGTTTGCGCGCATCCTTCACTGACTCGACACCGAGTCTTGAGAGCAGCTGACGCACCCGCCCCTTGATCTCGCTGCTGCGCATACCATTGAGCCGCGCCGCCAGTTCTACCTGGAAGGCTGTACTGCTGGCGAAGAATGCGGGCGCATCCGGCAGGTAGCCCAGTCGCGCGCGTGCCGAGGCTGTGCCGAGTGGAGAGCCGAGCAGCGTCCCTGAACCCGCACTTGCTTTGAGAAAGCCGAGAGCCAGATGGATAGCAGTCGTCTTGCCCGCTCCATTTGGGCCTAGAAACCCGAGGATCTCGCCAGGCTCGACACGCAGGCATAAGCTGTCGAGCGCCAGCTTCGACCCGAAGCGTTTACTTATCCTGTCGAACTCCAGCCGCGCAGCCACATCGGCATTGTCTCATCCGGCGATGGTCAACACCGGGCATTTCGCCTCAAGAATCATATGAAAGGCGCTCGATGTACGGAGCTGGAACGCGTTAGCGTCAACCCGCTGAATCCCGAGAACCAGCAGGTTGATCTCACGCTCGACGATATGCTTGACGATCTGTTCGCGCGCGCGGCCCACTTCGACGAACGTATGAGGATCGCAAAACTCTCGCGCGTGATCCGGAACCACTGTCTCCAGTCTCCGATAGAACTTTTCGCTCAACTCGCTCCAGCGCTCCGGATGCTCGACCGAAGACTCCGGGACAACATTCAACACATCCAGCTCTGCCCCGAAGTACTCTGCAAGCGCCACGGCATAAGGTGCAGCTTTACTGGCGAAAGCAGAAAGATCCGTTGCGTAGAGGATGCGGCGCAGCGGCAGCTTTACTGAGCTTCCATGCACAGCAAGCGGCCCCACAGTAAGCGTCGGCAGCCGCGCATGCAGCAGCACGGCTTCTGACACTGATCCGATGGTATGGCGATCAAAACGATTCCCGCCATGCGTGCCAAGCACAATCAACGATGCATCCATGTCCACAGCTACCTTGGGAATCACTGTCTCTGGATCACCATCGACGAGTTCCGTCACAACCTTGATGCCCTGCGCAGCAAAGTTGCTCGCAATATGGTCGAGTTGATGCTGGAGATCTGCGCGCTGCCTGCTTAAGACCTTTCGGGCTGCTTCAACTTCCATCGCAGGCTGGGATATGGTGAAGGCGTGCACGATGTGGACTGTCGCTGAGAAATGCTTCGCCAGCAGCAATGCATACTCGCCTGCATTGTATGAATCCGGCAGCAGATCAGTCGCAAATAAAATCGGGTCGAAACTGATCTCAGGACGGTCTCCAATTACTTCCACTCGGGCAATCTCCTTCTTCCTCTTAGTTGCGTCTTAGTTCGCCGCCACTTCCACGCGCGCCGTCGCAGCAGTTTCGCGCGGAAATCTTGGCGTCTTCAGCTTCAGTTGCGCAGCAGCAGAGCGCAACTGCTGGATCAGCAGTGCAACTGGCCCCTTCGGCTCAGGACCCGTCAAGAGCGCCGTGCTCATCTGGCGCTTGATCGGTCCGTTTTCAAGCGCAACCGTGTTGATCGTGCCAAGCTTCAGCGCCTTATCCAGCGCAAGCCACGGAACAAAGCCTACACCAAGTCCCGCCTCCACAGCGCAAATAATCGCCTCTGTCGAGTTCACGTCAACGGTCGTGCGAAGCTGCTTCCGCAATACGCCATTTCGTTCCAGATACTCTTCTACAAATCGACGCATGCCGGAGCCAGGTTCGCGCAGCAGAATCGGTTCCTGCACAAGCTCAGCTGCACGAAGCAGTGTCTTCTTAGCCCACTTATGGTCAGGTCTTACGATGAGCGCAAGTTCATCTTCCATGAACGGCTCAATTTTGAGATCGGGACGAAACGCTGGCGCCTCGATCAGGCCGATACTCACCTGATGATTCGTCAGCGCCGCGAGCACCTCATTCGTGCTGCCCCCGACGACATGCACATGTAGCGTCGGCCACTCCCGCAGAAGTTCCGGCAGTATCTGCGGCAGCAGATAGACCGCGACCGTGTGCGAGGCGCCGATGGAGATATCGACGCCTTCCTGGCCCCCAAAAGGTGCCAGCGCTGCAACCGCTTCATTGGTGATGCTCTCAATCCGACGGACATACTGCAGCAGGGTTGAGCCTGCCGGTGTCAGACTGATGCTGCGCCCGATCCTATCGAAGAGCGCAATCCCCAAACTGTCTTCAAGCGCCTTGATCTGCGCGGTAACGGCTGGCTGCGTTAGATGAAGCTCTTCTGCAGCACGACGAAAGTTGAGGGTCTCCGCCACCAGGCGAAAGACCCTTAAACGAAAATTTTCCATTATGGAGTCGCTCCGATCTCATAGTTCAATGTCGCAAGCGATAAGCGGTATTGATACTGTGCGTTGGTGTTGCTGATCTGTGCGCTGGTCTGCTGCAGCTGGGCCTGGGTAAGCTCTACGATGTTGCTCAGTCCCAACTGGTACCGAGTTTTCGCCAGTCCAAAGGCCATATTGGCCTCCTTGAGCAACTGCGCCGTCACCGATACTTTCTGGTAGGCATTCTTCGCAGCAATCCAGGAAGTATTGACGTCGCGCACAATCATGTTACGCAGATTGCGGGTCTGTTCCGACGCAGACTGCGCGCGAAGCGCAGCTTCCTTCGCCTGCGAAACATAGAGAAAGCCATCGAAGATCGGCACGTTCAGATTGACCCCGATACCACCCCACCAGTTGTCGTTGTAGTAGTTGTCAGGGCGAACTGGAGTGATGCCTACCGTGCCCAGCGCGCTGATCGTCGGCAACATCTGGTCATGCTGCGCGCGGCTGAACTTCATAGCAGACTGCTGATTGTAGTTGAGTGATTGCAGGTCAGGGCGCTGCTGAATGGCCAACTGCACAAGAGCCTTAGGATCGGGGGGTAACGAAGGCAGGTCGCCGGCATCGTCGACCAGCTGATACTGCACCTCATGGTCAAGACCCAGAACATCGTCCAGTGCGGCCATGGTGGCCGCTACATTGTTCTGAGCATCGAGTTGCAACAGTTTGGCCTGCGATAGGTCAACATCGGCGAAGCTCTGGTCGAGAGTTGACTTGAGGTTATTCTTCGTCATCTCTCCTACCTGAGTGTCGGTAGCGGTTCGCTGGTTCACCGTCTGGTTCGCTACTTCCAGCAGGGCCTGCGCCTGCAGTGCGTTGTAGAATGCCTGGTCCGCGGCCAGCACGATGTCTTCCTGAGTGGCAAGGGCATTCGCATTCTGCGCGCGCTCCTGCAGCTTAGAGGATCCGACAAGATTGCGTGTCCGGCCAAAGTCGAAGAGCAACTGGCTGAACTCCACGCCTGCGCCCGCATGCACGAGCAGTCGGGATGACGTCAGCGCGCCGGAGGAGATACGGCTTGCTTCCTGCGCATCCAGAGCAGTCGCACTCCCATTCAGCTGAGGCAACTCAGCCGACCTGGTTTCGCGATAGACCTGGTGCTGCGCCATGGCAAGGAGCTTGCTCACTGAAACACGCGGGTTGTGCTCGAGCGCCATCTGCTCGGCCTCGCGGCGGGTTAGTTTTCCATTCTCTCCGGGTGCAGATGGCGCCGTGCCCGGTTGCTGCATACCGGTAGGCCCCGTGGCCGCGCCACCAGTCTGGAGAAACGCCGCTACTGGTGCATCCGGCAGTCTTCCTGCCGGGTTGGATTGTGCATGAGCTAAGGTCGCGGTGGCGCCAATCGAAACCGCCACGGCGAATGAGAGTAGATTACTGCAGGTCCTTCGCATCTCAGTGCGCCTCCTCTAGCGGATCGTTATGACGAACATCGAGGCCATTCTTCTCCCGGCGACCGTGTACGACCAGGTAAACAGCAGGTACCAGGAAGACCGTCACAGCCACTGAAACAGCAAGACCGCCGATGATCGCGCGAGCCAGCGGAGCATACTGCTCGCTGCCTGCTTCAAAACCGAGCGCCATGGGGATCATGCCCAGCAGGGTTGCCAGCGAAGTCATCATGATGGGTCGCAGACGCACCTTACACGCCTGCACGGTCGCTTCGAGCAGAGGCAATCCCTGACCATGCAGAATGCCTGCGAACTCGACGATGAGAATGCTGTTCGACACAACGATACCGGTCATCATGATCACGCCCATCAGAGACATGATGTTGAGCGTGCTGCCCGTAATCAGCAGGGTTATCAACACCCCAGCCAACCCCGGAGGAATCGCCATCAGAATAATGAATGGATCGATGAACGAGGTGAACTGGGCCATCAGGATCAGATAGACCAGCAGCACCGACACGACAAGTCCCAAGCCGAATTTCTCGAAAGCGTCCTTCATGCTGACGACCGCGCCGCGCACCGTGATGCGAGTGTTGCGATCCAGTTTCTGCTGCGCGATCAGCTTCTGAATATCCTTGTCAATCCCTTGCAGCGCCTCCGATTTGGTCGATACATAGATATCGATCACTCGTCGGATCTGGTAGTGATCCACTTCGGTTGGAGTATTGATCTCCTTGATCTGCGCCACCGATTGCAGCGGCGTATATCCGGTGATGTTTGCTCCACGCAGAGGAATATTCTTGAAGTCCTCCATGCTCATGTGTTGAATATTGCGGTTGAAGTACTGCACCGTGACCATGTAGTTGTTGCCGGTCTTGGGATCGATCCAGTAGCTTGGCGCGATCATGCCGCTGGAAGTCATTGCTGTAATAACGTTATCGACCACATCTTCCGCCGAAAGCCCAACTTGGCTTGCGCGTTCACGATCGATATTCAGCGCAAGACCTGGATAGTGCACATCCTGGGGAATGAAAACGTCATTCACGTTTGGCATCCGCTTGATCTTGTCGGAGAGTTTCTCGGCAAGCGCGTATGCTCCGTCCATATTCATCGAGCTGATCTGGATATCGATCGGCGCAGGCAAGCCCTGATTGATGACGGAGTCAACCAGACCACCGCCTTGAAAGTACGTGGTGAGCTCCGGCATCTGTTGAGAGAGCTTACGACGCACCATGTCCATGTATTTGTAACTGCCGATGGAGTGATCTTCCTGCAGGCTTGTCTGCACAAATGCCGTGTCCATCGAAGCATTGCTGGTGTAGATCGAGGAAAGATCAGGATAGACGCCGATGTTCGAGACGATCATGTCCATGTCTTTGGGACGGACAGTGTCGCGAATGATCTTCTCCACCTTCGCGACATAGTCGTTGCTCACTTCAAGCCGCGTGCCGCTTGGCATTCTCAGGTTGATCACAAACTGCCCTGGATCAGTGCGCGGGAAATAAGCTCTTCCGAGAAACGGGAAGAGCAGAGCCAGAACCAGAACGATGCTGCCCAGAATGACCGCCGCAGTGAAGCCCGGCCGCACCAGCACCCGCTTCGCCAGCGATTCATAGCTATCCAGAAAGTGCTGGAAGTATTCATTGAATCTGGCAACGAAGCGATCGAACCACGAGCGCTTCTTGTGTTCCTCACCCTCTCCATGGTGCAGGTTGATGAAGTTGGCGCAGTAGAGCGGCACCACCGTCATTGCGAAAATGTAGGAGGCAAAGATCGAGAGCACAACACCGAGCGCCAGCGGAGTGAAGATGTATTTACTGACGCCGGTCAGAAATGTAACCGGGAAAAATACGATCGAGGTCGTGGAAGTTGCGGCCAGCACGGCAAGCGAAACTTCCATGCCGCCCTCTTCGGCTGCTTCGTGTGGCGGCTTTCCCATTTCCATAAATCGGAAGATATTTTCAAGCACCACGACCGAGTCATCGATCAATCGAGAAAACGCCAGCGCCAGTCCTCCCAGCAACATCGTGTTGATCGAGCCGCCCATCGCGTTTGTGATGAGCAGACAGACCAGCGCCGACAGCGGAATGGACAGCAGCACCGCAAACGTTGCGCGCGGGCTCCCCAGGAAAATCAGAATCATCAGACCGGTAAGTCCAAGGCCGATTGATGCTTCCTTGATGAGGTTCTTGATTGCAAGTTTTACGAAGATGGATTGGTCGAACACCACCGCAGTCTTGAGCGATGTAGGAATGTCGACCAGGTTCTTGATCGCTTCCTTCATACCGTTGACGATGGTGATGGTATTACTATTGCCGCCCTGCTTCAGCACGGGCACATAGACCGAGCGCTGTCCATCGATGCGCACAATGTTGTACTGCAGCGCGCCGGAGTCTTCCGCTTTTCCTACATCCGCTACCAGCACTGAAGAGTTGCCGACCGTCTTCAATGGCATAGCGTTCATGCCTTTAGCGCTGCCAAATTGACTGTTCGCGTAGATGTTGTAGTCTTTGCTCCCGATACGAACGTCACCTGCCGGCAAGATCAGGTTGGAGCTGTTCACCGCTTTTACAACATCCATCAGGCTCAGGTTATGAGCTTCCAGCTTCTGTGGATCGACATAAACCTGAATCTGCCTGTACGTACCGCCAAACGGCTGCGGCACCGATGCGCCCTGCACATTCGAGATCTGGTTTCTTACTTGGAACTGCGCCAGATCCTTGAGTTCCGTTTCGTTCAGCCCCTTACCTTTCAGGGTCACCAGGCACACCGGCATACTCGATGCGTCCATGCCAAGCACCACAGGCGGCAAAGTACCGGGAGGCAATCGCCGAAGATCGGCCATTGCGAGGTTTGCGATATTACTTAGAGCCGAGTTCGGATCGGTGCCCGGCTTGAAGTAAATCTTGATGAGACTAACGCCTGTCAGAGAACGGGATTCACTATGATCGATATTTGCGCCGAGGGTAAAGAATCGTTCAAAGGTGTCGGTAATATCGGCTTCGATCTGTTCTGGTGGCATACCGTTATAGAACGTCGCCACCACCACGACTGGCATCTTGATCTCAGGAAACAGATCGACCGGCATGCTCAGGATGTTGACCACTCCAATGAGGGCAACAACCAGGCAGAGCATGATGATGAAGTACGGGTATTTAAGGGCAAACTTAGGCATCTACTCCGCGCCTCCCGACTCCGTATTCAAGTCGATCATGCTGCCGGCTTCGTGCATAATGTCGTTGTTCGGTGAGGGCGCAAGCTGCGGATCGACCGTCTCGCCGTGTTCGTATTTGCCTTGGCCGCCATCAATCACGCGATCGCCTTCCTGCACGCCGCTCTTGATCTCAACCAGGTGAGAGCCTGCGATGCCGACCTGCACCACGCGCTTCTCAACCTTGTTCTGCTGGTTGACCACCAGCACTACCTGATCGTCACCCTCCTTCATCACGGCCTCAACAGGCACCGTGAGAATGTTGGAATGGTGCGCCAGCTCCAGCATGGTGTTTGCATACATTCCCGGAGTAAGGGAGAGGTCTTTATTCGGAACATCGATTTCCGTTTCCATCGTGCGCGTGTCGAGGCTGACATTGCGGGTAAACCGCACAACCATGCCGGTAAAGGAGCGGTTGACCGCATCCACCCTCACCTGCATCGGCTGCCCGACATGCACGTAAGCCACGGCGCTCTCCGGCACCGGCACCCGCAGACGAAGCAGGTCGCTCTGAGAAACCTTGACCACCGGCAGGCTCTGTACTTCAGAAGATGTCCCGGCCTGGATCAACGCGCCTGTATCGGCATAGCGCCAGATCACAACGCCGTTCAGCGGAGAGACAACATGGGTATAGTCATTGAGGTCGTTGACCCTCTCGCGGTTGGCGCTCGCCATTGCAGCCTGCTGCTTCGCGGCAGCCAAGGCCGACTTCGCAGCGTCAATCTGCGCCTCGGACGAAAGATCCTTCGCCTGGGCATTGTCCAGCTCCTGTTGCGCGATCAATCCTGGCTGCGCCTTGGATGCCGCGATCAGGCGCGTGTAATCGGCGTGAAGGGCTGCGTGGACTGATTCCGTGCGCTGCACTTCGTGAGTTTCGCGGGTAATCTCTTCGCGTGCCCGCTGTGCTTCGGCAACCGTCTCCTGCAGTTGGGCATTGAGTTCCGGCACCTCTAGGATGGCCAGCGTCTCGCCCGCATGGACCTTATCGCCGATATCGACATAGATGTTTTTGATGTAGCCAGCTACCTTGGCGTGGACATCCACCACCTGATAGGGCTGGAACTGACCCGCCAGGGTCAGCACATGTTCAATGGCGCCGCGCTTAACCGCTACCACCCTGGCTGCAGGTGTACTCGATGGCCTTTCAGCCGCACTGGCCTTCGATTCGTCTTTTTGATGGCCTTTATAGAGCACCAGCACTACAGCAAGGACGACGACAACGATGCCGATCCAGATCAAGGAAGATCGCTTCCGCATAGTCAGAACACCTTCTTCGAAATTTCTATTGGGGCCAAGGCGCAGATACACTGATCCCGCCAAAGCATGTATTCATGGGGCGGCGCATGGATACACCACTCCCTGCGCCAGATATCTGAAGAGATTTTTAGAGACGGGTAGGCGGAGGACGGTGAAACAGGGGCGTAACGCGGAGATAGGACTTCTGAGGGACGAGGGACTCCGAAGCCTGCCAGTTCCGGAACCGCACCATCATTGCAATCGTCGCAATCAGACTCAACAGCGCAACAAAGGACTGTGCCGGAATCTCGGGTACGGGAGGATGACTCTCCGGGCGTTGCACGCTGGGAGCTTTATCTCGTTCACGATCTGTCAACAGCTTGGCAGCTGTCATGTGATGTGAAGAGGCTTGCGGGGGATCGTACAAGGAAAGCTTATACCGCAGGCCCCAGAAGAAAACCGTCACTCCCAACAGGATGAATGCCGCTGAGAGCATTCGTATACCATGTCGACTTGGAAGGAAGCGATTCATCTACGATTTTTCTATCCGGTAGAGCGGGTTAGCAACCCACGGGAAAAAGTTCTCTGTTCATTGATAGCAGAAAGCACTCAAAGGTTAGCAAAAAATATCTTATCAGTGAAATATTTTTTTTTATAACAAGCCGTTCATCTCCCCGTTAGACGAACAAAGCCATTGGAAACAAGTGAGTTAGCCGCGATCTCGCGAATAGGTTTCGTGATTTCAGGTTACATCAGAAAAGCCCGTTTGTCTTCTAGCCCGGTTGCGAGCGTTCAAAAAACCGCTCCATGAATTTCGTATCGAAGTCCCCGGAACGAAATTCTGCATCGGCAAAGATGCGTCTGTGCAAAGGAATCGTAGTATGAATCCCCTCTACGACGAACATATCCAACGCCCGCTGCATCCGGTTCATCGCCTCTTCCCGGTTCTTTCCGTGGACGATAAGCTTCGCAATCAAGGAGTCGTAGTAGGGCGGCACCACTCCCTCGGCATACTGCGCCGTATCCACGCGAACTCCATTTCCCCCCGGAATATTGAACGCCGTAATCTTACCGGCAGAGGGGGTAAACTTCTCGGGATGCTCTGCATTGATTCGGCACTCGATAGCATGGCCACGCACAGTAAGAGGCTCGGTCAGGATGCTGGATAGCTTTTCGCCGGATGCAATTCGAAGCTGCGCCTTTACCAGGTCAATGCCCGTCACCATCTCCGTGACAGGGTGCTCCACCTGGATGCGCGTATTCATCTCGATGAAGTAGAGCTTGCCATCTTCATCCATCAGGAACTCGACGGTTCCCGCATTCTGATAACCCACATGCTCAAGAGAGCGCTTCAGCGTCTTGCCTATCTCCTCGCGCATCTTGGGCGTCACCTGCAAGGAGGGCGACTCCTCGATCAGCTTCTGGTGGCGCCGCTGAATCGAGCACTCGCGCTCGCCGAGCGAAAGCACGTTGCCGTGCTCATCCGCCAGCACCTGGAACTCAATGTGCCGGGGCCGCTCGATAAATTTCTCCATGTAGAGATCGCCGTTGCCGAAGGCATTGGCAGCCTCCGTGTGCGCAGCCTGAAACAGTCCAGGCAGCTCCGCTTCGGAACGGATAACGCGCATGCCGCGCCCACCCCCGCCAGCTGAAGCCTTGAGGATCACCGGAAAGCCCACTGTGCGAGCCCACTCGATCGCCTCACCCTCGCTCTGGATGACTCCTTCTGAGCCAGGCAGAATCGGCACCTTGGCCTTCTTCATAGCCATGCGCGCTTTTTCTTTTTCGCCCATCAGTCGCGTCACTTCAGGCGGCGGTCCAATAAACTTGATGTTCGACGCGCGGCACACTTCTGCGAAATTTGCATTCTCGCTCAGCAGCCCATAGCCGGGATGGATCGCATCCACGTCTGCAATCTCCGCAGCGCTGATGACGGCCGGAACGTTCAGGTAGCTCTCTGCCGAACGCGGCGGTCCAATGCAGATCGCTTCATCGGCGAAGCGAACATGCAGTGAGTTGCGATCCGCTTCGCTGTAGACAGCGACGGTGCGGATGCCGAGTTCCTTGCAGGCGCAAATGACGCGCAGGGCGATTTCGCCACGGTTGGCGATGAGGACTTTACGAAGCATAATTACCTTGGCCGCACCGCGAAGAGAGGCTGACCGTACTCGACTGGCTGGCCATTCTGCACCAGACGCCTGACCACTTCACCCGCGACGTCGGCCTCTATCTCATTCATGAGCTTCATCGCTTCGACAATGCACAGCACCTGGCCATTTTCAATCTGGTCACCGGCCTTCACGAAGGCGGCCGTGCCGGGAGAAGGCGACTCGTAGAACGTGCCGACAATGGGCGACTTGACGATATGGAGTCCGGCGTCTTCGCTGGCCGCAGTCTCTGCTGGTGAAGGGGTCGCCGCAGGCGCAACGTGGGAATGCGCAGGAGCAGCAGTCATCTGGTGTGCCTGCGAGGCAGCCAGCAGATGGCTGAGATTGGCACTCAACGCGGGCATGTCGACCGCGCCCTGCTGCTGCGCGAACTTCAGGCGCACCTTCAAATCGCCCCGCTCCAGGTCGAATTCGCCTATGTTGTTGTCTTTGAGGAACTCGATGAGTTCTTTTAACTCTTTGATCTCTTCCGGATTCATTCTCTTCTCACTCGTGCCCGACTGCTCTACAACTCAATCAGCGCTTTTGAAGCTGGCGTCAGAATCCTGCCGCCGTCTTCTGTAACCAGCACCATATCTTCGATGCGGATGCCGTACCTGCCCGCAATATAAATTCCGGGCTCGATGGTAACGACCATGCCTGGCTCAAGAACCTGCCGCTGCCCCTGCGCCAGCCGGGGTGTTTCGTGTATCTCCAGCCCCACGCCGTGCCCCGTGGAGTGGGTAAAGAACTTTGCCAGCCCTGCGGCCTTCAGCACGCTGCGAGCCGCCTCATCCACCTCGTCGCACGTGGCGCCCGGCTTCACGGCACTGACTCCAGCCTGCTGCGCCTCGAGGACAGCGTCGTAAGCTTCACGCTCAGCCCGGCTGACCTCACCCAGATGAACTGTGCGCGTCATATCCGAGCAGTAACCATTGAGGATAACACCGAAGTCTAACGTAATGAAGCCGTTCGCCGGAAGCTTCTGCTCTGTCGCACGTCCATGTGGGAGTGCCGAGCGGCTGCCCGATGCGACGATCGTCTCAAAGGACATCGCCTCTGCACCCATTTTCCGTGCCAGGTATTCCAACTCTGCCGCTATCTCCATCTCTGAGACGCCGCTCTCGATCTTCGGCAGCAGCTTGTCGAAAACATCACAGCCAAGCTGCGCCGCCCTCTCCATCAGTGCGATTTCAGCGGTATCCTTCCGCTCCCGCAGCTCCCCGACCAAGGCGCGCTTCGCAGGGACGAAAAAGCCTCCTCGCACCTCCTTCTTCATCACAGCAAGCTGTGCGACGGTCGTGCTGGACGGGTCAAAAAACGCGTGGCTCACGCCGAGCTTTCCCAGCGCCGTGCAGGCTTCCTTCAATGCAGATTTAGCGGCGATCACCACTCGTGCGCCACTGGTCTCTTCCTTCGCCTGCGTCGTGTAGCGGCCGTCTGTATAAAGGGTCGCGCGCCTGCCGGTCACCACCAGCGCGGCGTTCGAGCCGGTAAACCCGCATAGGTATCGAACATCGGGGAGCGCTGTAATCAGCATCGCTTCCACCTTCTGCTCGCTCATTTTTCTGCGCAGTGCGCGTAGCCTTGCAACGTGATCCATCATTGCAGTTGTATCATTTTCGCGGCCTTCTCCACACCCACGGATACACCGCCGTCATGAGCAGCATCGCCATAGCGCCAATCGCCGAAAGCGTAAAGGATGAGCGCAGCGAATGAAGGCTGGTAGAGAGCTGCCCTTCGAGCCACGTGAAGACCGCGCCCCCAAAGCCGGCGAAGGCAAATACCCATCCGAGCCGGCTTCGCCCGTTGCTGCGGCTGACCACCGCCGAGACTCCCAATGGGAAAACGGGCGCAAGCGCAAAGCCGGCAACGATCGCCGCTGCGGCGATCCCACTGTAACTTCCCGCCAGCCGCAGCGACACGACCGCGACGACCGCTGCTGCGCTGGCCGAGACATGCAGGACAAACTCGCTCGTAGCCCGCAGCACCACCGGCGCCAGGGCACGGCCCATCAGCAGCGCTCCCCAGAACAGAGAGGCAACATAAGGCGCGATCCAAGCGTGATGGCCAACGGACGAGCGTTCCGCAAACTCCGTAACCCAGTTCCCGATGCTGCTTTCAATTCCAACATAGAGAAACAGCATCATCGCGAAATAGGCGCGCAGCGAAGTGTCGCTCGCGGACTGTACCCTTCGCGACGCATTTCCCTGCATTCCGTGCAGCAGGCGCATGGACAACACCAGCGAAAGCGCGAAGAGCACGGCCAACGTGAGAAACATTGACCTGATCGCTCCATGCACTGACAGCACCCTCACCAGAGCCGGCGCAAGCATAGCGCCCACCCCCCAGCTGAAGTTGAGCAGTGAAAGCGCGCCGCCGCGTCGGGTGGGGTAGACCTCGGAAATAAGCAGGCTGGTTGAGGTCATCGCCAGTCCGATGCCGCCGCCGATCGCGGCAAAAGCTGCTGACGCCATCGCCCTGCTGTCCAGGCTCAGCAGCATGAAGCCTGCACCGGCAAGCAGGTAGCCAAGTCTGACCGTCTTCACCCGACGATGGGCTACGAGGACCGCACCCATCGCCGAAGTCAGGAACTGCATAGCCACAAGCGTGCCAGCATAGGCGTCCGACAGGAGCCACTGCCGGGTGAAAATTGGAATGAGAGCTCCGGGGAGCGCCGTCGCCAGTCCCGATAGAAAGAAGCCGAAGTGCAGCAGCAGAATCGCCTGCCGGCCACGCTCTACTCTCTCTGAGATAGGTTCCTGGGTTATCTGCATCGGCAGGGTCTGAATCTGGTGTTCCGCGGCCTTCCCGGCAGCGCCATAGGATCGGCGAGCTGCCGCCCAGCTGCTTTCCGGGCACCGTGGACTCTACAATACTCGAAGATGTTTACCCGCTTCCATCGCACGGTGTCTACGATTCTAGTCTTCGCAGCGGCGCAGACGCTCTCTGCGCAACTCCCCTCGTCCCCGTCTCCCCAGGACTCCGACCTCGCGGCCATCCATCAGTTACTCGACGAGGCCAGGTTTGCGCAGGCCGAACCCGCACTCCGTACTTACGTGGCGACCCACCCGCTTTCAGCCGAAGCCAAATACCTGCTCGCCGACACGCTCTTCAGAGAAGACAAGCCGAAGGAATCGCTGACGGCCTACACCGAAGCGGCGAAGCTCCGCACCCCCAGCCCGTCTGACCTCCTCAACGTTGGGCTCGATTATGTGCTTCTCAACGACTATCCGGACGCTGACAAGTGGATCACACAATCGGTCAAAGGCAATCCCCTTGACGAAAATGCCTGGTACAGTCTTGGCCGCATCAAATATACGGACAACAAATTTCACGACGCTCAAAGCTGTTTTGAAAAGGCGCTGGAGCTTGCTCCCCGCGATGTGCGCGCGGAAAATAACCTCGGCCTGACCTACGAGGGACTCAACGAAGAGGATAAGGCGGTCGCCGCCTACCGCACAGCCATTGCCTGGCAGCAGAACTCCGCCCATCCCAGCGAACAGCCTTTGCTGAACCTCTCAATCATTCTCATCGAGCGCGAGAAGTATGACGAAGCGCTCCCCTTACTTACGCAGGCCAACACCATTTCGCCGCACGACCCCCAGATTCATACGCAACTGGGCCGCCTCTATCTCGCCCAGGCTCAGTACCGCAAGGCACAGGCTGAACTCGAAACAGCCATCCAGCTTTCACCCGGGGTCGCTGCTACTCATTTCCAGCTCGGCCAGGTTTACCGGCATGAAGGCGAGACAGAGAAGGCCAAGGCCGAGTTCGCCACCGCCGCCTCTCTCAATGGCACCCACTCCTCCCCGCAGACGCAATGAGGTAAGACCACGATGGGACGGCAGGCGAGTCCGCCAATCGTATATCCCCGACTTTTCCCTTACTTTATCCATATTTCCCTTTACTCTTGACCGCCGACGCATGCAATGAGTTAGAGTAGTCTCCCGAGTGGTCATGCCACTCGCCTACATGACCATGCTCAAAACCACTCTCCTCGCCCTCGCCTTTTCCTTTGCGCTATCCGCCTGCGCGCAAGACACCCGTCATGTCACTGAACCGCATATTCCACCCGCCTGCACGGTCTTAAGAGCGAAGCTCGCCGCTCCAGCCGGCCAGTTGAGCCCAGCCGATGAACAACGCGAAGATACTGCCAGAATCCAACTGGCAATTGACCATTGCGCCCCCGGCAAGGCCGTCAAGCTTCGCGCGGATGGCGCTCGTTTCGTCTTCCTCAGCGGTCCGCTCACGCTCAAAGCTGGCGTCACCCTCGACGTAGAGGCGAAGGCCGCCATCTTCGCCTCACGCAACCCGCGCGACTACGATCTCACGCCCGGCAGCTGCGGCGTGGTCAACGAGCGCGGCCACGGCTGTAAGCCGCTCATCACCGTCAACAATGCCCCGGGCAGTGGCATCATGGGCGATGGCTCAATCGACGGCAGAGGCGGCGCCACGCTCCTCGGCCAGAGTGTGACATGGTGGGATCTCGCGCACACTGCCAAGATTACGGACAAACAGCAGAGCTGCATGCGGCTTATCGTTGTAGAACACTCCGACAACTTCACGCTCTATCGCATCACCCTGCGCAATTCCCCCAACTTCCATGTGGCCGTCAATCGGACCAACGGCTTTACTGCCTGGGGTGTCAGGATCATGACGCCTAAGACTGCGCGCAATACGGATGGAATCGATCCGGGCTCATCAACGAATGTGACCATCACCCATACATATATCCACACCGGTGACGACAACGTCGCCATCAAGTCAGGCAAAGCAGGCCCGGCAACGAACATGTCCATCCTCGACAACCACTTCTACACCGGTCACGGCATGTCCATCGGCAGTGGAACGGACGGCGGCGTCAGCCATATCCTGGTGCGCAATCTCACCATCGACGGTGCGGATAATGGAATCCGCATCAAGTCAGACCGCAGCCGCGGCGGCCTCGTCAGCGATGTCACCTACCAGCATGTCTGCATCCGCAACACGAAAAATCCGCTGGTGTTTACGCCGCTCTACACTACTTTTTCCGGTGATCGTCTGCCTGTCTACCGGGATATCACTCTCAACGACGTCAACATTCTCAGCCCCGGCGCTTACACATTCCTAGGCCTCGATGCTACCCACAAACTCGGCATCACGCTCCACGATGTATTTGCCGATGCGCAGGATCAATCGAAATTTACTGCCGCCGATGCCGACATCACGATCTCTGGATCCGGAAATCTGAGACCCGCAGGCAAGAATGTAACGGTCACAGGAACGGCCTCCCCCGGCAGCGCACCAGCCTGTCAGTTTGTTCCGTTTCCTGATCTCTCCACGGCACCAGAGGCGGCGCAAACCGTGCAGCCTGAGGACAAAACGCTCTACGTTGCCGCCGACGGTACGGGCGACTTCTACTCCGTCGAGAAAGCCATCGAAGCCGCACCGGAAACAGGCGGAGCATTAGTTCTCGTCGCGCCGGGAACCTATCGGGAGGTGCTTAACGTCAACAAACCCCACATCACCCTCAGGAGCGCCAATCCCGATGCGAGCAGGACAGTCATTGTGAACGATCGCAGCGCCGGGACTTCAGGCGGCACGCTGCATTCGGCCACAGTCAATGTGAGCGGCGACAACTTTCTCGCGGAGAACATCACCTTCGAGAACGACTTCAACAAGACACATGAACAGATACCCCAGGGCTCACAGGCGCTGGCCCTGCTGGTGCGCGGCGACCGCGCCGTCTTTCGGAACGTACGTCTCCTTGGCAATCAGGACACCCTCTACACAGGCAGCCGCAACTGCACGCCCGACGGCAGCCCCTGCACTCCGGCGCGACAGTTCTTTTCTCATTGCTACATCGCAGGAAATGTGGACTTCATCTTTGGGGACGGCAAGGCCGTCTTCGATCACTGTGAAATCCACAGCACGCCCCACTCTGAGGGCTTCATCACCGCGCAGGCAAAACATTACCCCGGCGAAGATTCCGGCTTTGTCTTTGACCACTGCACGCTGACTGCAGATCCGGGCACAACAAACGTCTACCTGGGCCGCCCCTGGCGGGATGATGCGACTGTCATTTTTCTGAATACGGAGATGGGCGTGCACATCAACGCCGCAGGCTGGCGCGAGTGGCATCCAGGCGAAACACATCGGCTTGAGACTGTCTACTATGCCGAATACATCTCCAGTGGCGCCGGCGCTCATCCAGGCGAGCGAGACCCCCACGTGCATATGCTCTCGGCCCAGCAGGCGGAGCAGTTCTCTCCGCAAACCTACCTGCGCGGAGCCGATGGCTGGCAGCCTGCGGCTAAGCCTTAGCCGCCTCCGCCATCTTGCTCCGGCGCGGCTTCTGCTGGGCGCGTTTGCTGCTCATCATCGCCCGCTCGTTCACCTGCGCCGTCTCCGCCATGCGCAGGTGGCGCTCCATCGCGTCGCGAGCCTCGACTGCCTTCTTAGCCCGAATCGCGCGATAAATCTCGCGGTGCATCTCCGCCGACTGCTTCAGATCCCGCGAGCGCTCAACTGTCTTGCGACGTTCGTCATAGAGCGTCCCGGTGATGGTCTCCATCAGCGACGCCAGAATCGGGTTGCCGCTCGCCTCTGCGATCGTCCGGTGGAAACGAACATCGTGGATCAGGTACTCATGCGGATCGCTGACCGTCGCATACATCTCCGCGACCTCCTCGGCCAGCGCGCTGTGATGTTCTTCCTTGCCGCGCTCTGCAGCCAGCGCTGCTAGGCTCCCTTCGAGAATCAACCGCGCCTCGAACAGCTGCCACGGCTTGAATCCGTGAAGGACACCCATCAGGCTCAGCGAAGACTTGCTCACCACGGGCGGTCCATCGGCGACAAAGGTGCCGACTCCGTGCCGGACATTCAGCACTCCCATCGCCGCCAGGTAGCCGATTCCCGCCCGCAGGCTGGCCCGACTGATCTTCAGGTCCTTGGCAAACTCCCTCTCCGGCGGAATCTTGTCACCCGCGCGCAGAGACCCATTCTCGATCAGGGTGCGAATATGGTTCACCACCTGGGTTGTCAGGTGGACTTCGTCGTTTACAAGCTCAGGATCTTTGCTCATTTCGCTACTCATGGAAGAGGAAAAGAATCAGCACTGCGAGCTTAGCACTCGTCGACGCAGTATGCTGCGAAAGATTCGCATAGGCTCTTGACGCCTCTCCCTTTCTCTAGGCTAGACTGTTGCTCAGTGGTCTGACCTCACACTTCACGATGTTCGCCACACACTCCGGAGAGTAAATTAGAACCGTGACGATTCTCCATGAAGACCGTCTTTTCCCCGCCAGCGCAGAAACTCGCAGCATTGCGCGCCGTCTTTACGATTCAATTGCCGGGCTGCCTATCATCAGCCCCCACGGCCACACGCAGGCGCGATGGTTCGCTGAGAATGAGCCTTTCCCGGACCCGGCGAAGCTCTTCATCCAGCCTGACCATTACGTCTACCGGATGCTCTACAGCCAGGGTGTCTCTCTGGAGGACCTCGGCGTCGGTCAGGAGACGATCCCCGACTCACGCAAGGTCTGGCGCATCTTTGCCGAGCACTACTATCTCTTCCGCGCCACGCCCACCCGCATGTGGCTCGACTATGCTTTTCAGGAGCTGTTCGGTTTAAGCCACCGGCTCTCCGCCAGGACCGCGGATCACTACTACGATGTCATCTCAGAAAAACTGTCGACGCCCGAGTTCCGTCCGCGCGCGCTCTACGAGCGCTTCAACCTGGAGGTGCTCGCCACCACGGATTCCCCGCTGGACTCGCTCTCCTGGCACGAAGCCGTCCGAGACTCCGGCTGGAAAGCCCGCATTCTGCCCACGTTCCGTCCTGACTCCGTGGTGGACGCCGGGTATGCAAACTTCCATCAGAATCTGGTCACCCTCGGCGAAGTAACTGGCGAAGATACCTCCTCCTGGACGGGGTATCTCAACGCCCTTCGCAAGTCGCGGCAGCGGTTCAAGCAGCTTGGCTGCACCGCCACCGATCACGGCCACCCCACAGCACAAACGGCCGACCTCTCTCCTGCTGAAGCCTCCGCTCTGTACGCTCGCGTTTTCTCCGGCAACGCAGACGATGCCGCGCATGAACTCTTCCGCGCGCAGATGCTTACCGAGATGGCGCGCATGAGCGTTGAAGACGGTCTGGTCATGCAGATTCACCCGGGCAGCTCGCGTAATCACAACCGCCTCGTTTATGAGCGTTTCGGTCGCGACACGGGCGCAGATATTCCCACGCCGACCAACTACGTCCATGCGCTCAAACCAATGCTCGACCGCTTCGGCAACGAACCAGGGCTTTCGATCATTCTCTTCACGCTCGACGAGTCAACGTACAGCCGAGAACTCGCCCCGCTGGCGGGCCACTATCCGTGCCTCAAGCTGGGGCCGCCCTGGTGGTTCCACGATAGTCCGGAGGGCATGATGCGCTTCCGGCAGCTTGTCACTGAGACCGCCGGCTTCTACAACACGGTGGGTTTCAACGACGACACGCGGGCGTTCCTCTCGATTCCTGCGCGTCACGACGTCGCACGCCGCATCGATGCGGCTTATCTCGCGGGACTGGTCGCTGACCATCGGCTCGACGAAGACGAAGCCTTCGAGGTGGCACGCGAACTCACCAGTGAACTTGTGCGCCGGGCCTACCGGCTCTAGCCTTGACAGAGGTTTGACCACCTAAGTAGAAACATTCCGACACCGATTTCCGCGCGCGAAGGAAGGCAGAAAACCTCAATGACACCAACCGGCCTTTCTTCGCAGCAGACCGGCTCCGGCGCCACCAGCGAACGCACCACGCACCTTCGCTGGACGGTCTGCGCCATGCTCTTCTGCGCGACCTCCATCAACTACATGGATCGCCAGGTGCTCGGCATCCTTGCCTCGACCCTGCAGCACAGCATCGGCTGGACAGAGGCCCAGTACGGTTACATCATCAGCGGCTTCCAGGTAGCCTATGCGCTCGGTCTGGTGCTGGCTGGCCGCATGGTCGACAAGCTCGGCTCCCGCATCGGATACGCCATCATCATGGGCCTCTGGAGCGCCGCGGCCATGGCTCATGCGCTCGCTCGCACCGCCCTTGGCTTCGGCATCGCACGCTTCTTTCTCGGGCTCGGTGAGTCCGGCAACTTCCCTGCCGCTATCAAAACAACCGCCGAGTGGTTTCCTCAGAGTGAGCGCTCTCTGGCCACGGGCATCTTTAACTCCGGCGCTAATGTCGGAGCTATTCTCGCTCCCGCCATCATCCCGTGGATCACGATCAAGTTTGGCTGGCAGGCGGCCTTTCTCACCACCGGCATCTTCAGCCTCACCTGGATAGCCTGGTGGGTCACGCACTATCGCAAGCCTGCGGACAGCCCCAAGATCAGCCAGAGTGAGCTTCATTACATCCAGAGCGAACCAATTTCGGTCGCAGCTACAATCCCCTGGAAAAAGCTGATCACCTACCGGCAGACCTGGGCCTTCTCCATTGCCAAGTTCCTGACCGATCCCATCTGGTGGTTTTATCTCTACTGGCTGCCCAAATTTTTCGATAGCCGCTTTCACCTCGGCCTCAGCCATCTGGGTCTGCCTCTCATCATCGTCTACAACATCTCTGCGGTAGGCAGCGTTGGCGGTGGATGGCTTCCGGCGCTGCTCAACCGCCGCGGTCTCACGATGCCTGGCGCACGATTCACGACGATGCTCTTTTGCGCCTGCATCATCACGCCTATTTTCTTCGCCAGCCGTACCCACTCTGAATGGATGGCCATCGGCCTTCTGAGCCTTGCTGCTGCTGCTCACCAGGGATGGTCGGCCAATCTTTTCACGACTGCTTCGGACATGTTCCCGCAGCGGGCCGTGGGCACGGTTGTAGGCATCGGCGGCATGGCCGGCTCTATCGGGGGCGTACTCTTTTCGCTCAGCGCGGGTTGGGTGCTGCAGCTGATGCACTCCTACGCTCCGCTTTTTGCCGTTTCTGCCAGCGCCTATCTGGTTGCGCTTCTGGTGCTGCGCACCATGGCCCCCGGGTTCAGGAAGATCGAAGATCCTCTTTAATTTTCAGGGCCATTGACGAGTTCGCACGGATGCGTCTATGGTCTTAGGTGGTCATACCACTTGCGCCGCATCTAACAGCAGTACGATAAACTCATGAGCCTCTATCTCAGCACCGGAACCCCGGAGACTGACCTCTCCTCTGCAGACCTCAGGGCTTTGCTTACTGAGGCCTTTGGAAAGATTGGCGAACGCAAGCGGGTGCTCGCCATCCCTCCCGACCAGACGCGCCTTCACTCCCGCGCTGGAGAACTCACCCAGATTGCCTACGACCACTTCGGCGATCGGCTCAAAGCTGTTCTGCCGGCTCTTGGCACTCACACTGCCATGTCGCCTTCGCAGCTTGACCGCATGTACGGCTCGATACCGCACGAGCTCTTTCATGCTCACAACTGGCGCACAGACATCACCACGCTCGGCACCCTGCCGCCTGAGTTCATTCACCAGCAGTCGGAGGGCAAGCTCAATTATGAATGGCCGGCGCAGGTCAACAAGCTCCTCGTCGAGGGCGGTTTTGATCTGATCCTTTCGATAGGCCAGGTCGTGCCTCATGAAGTCATCGGCATGGCCAATTACACCAAGAACATTCTCATCGGGACAGGCGGACGCGATGGCATTGATCGCAGCCATTATCTCGGCGCCGTGTATGGCATGGAGCGCATCATGGGGCGTGCGGAGAATCCTGTCCGCCATGTGCTCAACCATGCCGCTGAAAAGTTCCTCAACCATCTGCCGATCGTCTACGTACTCACTGTGGTTGGCCGCGCCGCCAATGGCCGTCTGGCCGTGCGCGGTCTCTTCATCGGCGACGATGTAGAGTGCTTCCTGCGCGCCTCTGAGCTCAGCCTCAAGGTCAACTTTCAGATGCTCGACCAGCCGCTCACCAAGGCAGTCGTCTACCTTGACCCGCTTGAGTTCAAGAGCACCTGGCTGGGCAACAAGGCCGTCTATCGCACCCGGATGGCACTGGCCGACAACGCCGAGCTCATCATCCTCGCCCCCGGCGTCAAGGAGTTTGGCGAAGACCCTGGGATTGACCGTCTCATTCGCCAATACGGCTACCACGGCACCCCCGCAACACTGGCTGCGGTTGAGCAGCATCCAGAGCTGGCCGCAGGTCTCGGCGCAGCTGCGCACCTGATCCATGGCTCGTCCGAGGGTCGTTTCAAGATCATCTATTGCCCCGGCCATCTGACCAGGGAAGAGATCGAGAGCGTCGGCTTTGCTTACGCGGATCTCAGCACCATGAGCAGTCGCTACGATCCGGCAAAGTTGCGCGACGGCTACAACACGGTGGATGGCGAAGACATCTTCTATATCTCAAATCCCGGCCTTGGCCTCTGGGCCTATCGGGGCAGGTTCGATTCTTAACAACTAATCAATGCGGAGGAAGCAATGAGCGGCAGTCTGCGGTTGGCAAAGTATTCGATCGGCGTTGGCGACAGATTCGCGCATCAGGCGAAGGCGCAGCTTCAGGCCTGCATCGAGGCGGGCAAGGCCGGCGTCGAGGTCATTCCCGTCTGGAACAAGTCCAACCGCGAGCACAATATCATCGGCTCAGAACCAGCAGCGACACGCGCCGCTGCCGATGCCGCCGTCAAGGCGCTTCACTGGACCAGGCCCTACCACTGCGATGCCGACCATATCAACCTCACCACCGTCGACCGCTTCCTCGCGCCATGTGACTTCTACACCATCGACGTAGCGGATGCTATCGGCACTCCTGCCGAGCCGTTGAATATCGATGCCTTCATCGCCGGTCATCCCGAACTGCACGAGCCGGTTAAAGTCGAGGGCATTGCCGAGCCGCTCAGCATCTCGGCTGGCTATTTGAGAAGCACGGCCGCAAAGTATCTTGCCGCCGTTGAGCAGGCCGGGCAGATTTACCGCAAGATCGAAGCGAGCAAGGGCGCAGGCGCCTTCATCACTGAGGTCTCCATGGACGAAACGGACAGTCCGCAGACGCCATCGGAGCTGCTCATCATCCTCGCCGCCATCGCCGACGAAAAGATTCCCATCCAGACCATTGCACCGAAGTTCACGGGACGCTTCAACAAGGGTGTCGATTACGTCGGCGATGTAGGGCAGTTCGAACGGGAATTCAGCCTCGACATTGCGGTGATTGCCTATGCAGTCAAGCACTACGGCTTGCCGGAGAATCTCAAGCTGAGCGTCCACTCCGGCAGCGACAAGTTCTCCATCTACAAGCCGATCCACGACACGCTCAAGAGAACTGGCGCCGGTGTTCACCTGAAGACCGCAGGCACTACCTGGCTGGAAGAGCTGATTGGTCTCGCCGAGTCAGGGGGTGAAGCCCTGGTCGTGGCTAAAGAGATCTACGCCGAAGCCTATGCTCACCGTGAAGAGCTCTGCGCACCTTACGCCACTGTCATCGACATTCATCCTGCGCAGCTGCCATCGCCTGAAGAAGTCAACGGCTGGTCTTCCGAACAGTACACTTCGGCGCTGCGTCACGATCCGCGCTCTGCCGCCTATAACAGCAGCTTCCGGCAGCTCCTTCATGTAGGATTCAAGGTCGCAGCGAAAATGGGCAACGCCTATCTCAACCTGCTCTCTGAGAATGAGCCGGTCATCGCGAAGAACGTAACCGACAATCTCTACACTCGACACATCGCGCCGGTCTTTCTCGGTCTGCCGGCCTTCACCAGGTAAGGAATGCAAAACATGCAATCGCTCATGAGTCTTGAAGGCAAAACGGCAGTCGTCATCGGTGGAACCTCCGGCATCGGCCGCGCACTCTCCTTAGGCCTCGCCGAGGCAGGCGCTGACGTTATCGCCACAGCCCGTCGCAAAGAGCAGGTCGATGAGACCGCCTCTGCGATTGAATCCATCGGCCGTCGCACCGCACGCATCACCTCCGACGTGGCAGACCGCGCCTCGCTCGAAGCGCTGCTGGCGCAGTCGCTGCAAACCTTTAATAAAGTGGACATCCTCATCAACTGCGCAGGCAAAATCAAGCGCGCACCCACGCTCACTTTTCCTGAAGATGTCTGGCAGGACATCCTCGACACCAACCTCACCGGCACCCTGCGCGCGTGCCAGATCTTCGGTAAGCACATGCTTGACCGTGGCTACGGCCGCATCATCAACATCGCCTCGCTCAATACTTTTGTCTCGCTGTCTGAGGTGGCGGCCTACGCGGCTAGCAAGGCCGGTGTAGCGGCGCTCACCCGCTCCCTTGCCGTCGAGTGGTCGCGCCACGGCGTCATCGTCAACGCCATCGCCCCCGGTGTCTTCCGCACCGCCCTCAACGCCGAGCTGCTCGACAGCACCCCTCGCGGCAAGGAGCTGCTGATGCGCACGCCCATGGGACGCTTTGGCAAGACCGAAGAAGTTGTGGGAGCCGCGGTCTATCTGGCCTCCGACGCCGCATCGTTTGTTACCGGCCAGGTGCTTACCGTTGACGGTGGATTCCTCGCGAGCGGCGTGAATCAATAGCCCCAACGAAAAAGCGGGATGACAGGGGGAAACCCCGTCATCCCGCTTTTTCTATTTGCCCTTCCGTTATTTGTCGAGCTGCATCTGGTAAGCCACGATCTGCTTGAGCGTAGCGTAGGGCACTGCATTGACCGGCAACCCTCGCCCGTTGATGAACAGCCACGGCGTCTGATTCACATCCAGACTCTGCGCCAGCTTCACCGAGCCTTCTACCGCAGCCTTGGTCTCAGGCGTCGCCGCACAGGCCGCCACCTTCGAGGGATCGGCACCGGCCTTGGTGACCGCGTCTGAGAGCGCCTGTTCGGCGCCCGTAGGCGTCAGGTTTGCCTGATTTTCAAAGGTAGCATCGGCATACTTGAAGAATGCGTCGTTGCCATTCAGCTTCGCTACGCAAGTGCCGAACGCTGCTGCCTTGAAGGCCTCAGGATGAATGCCTTCCAGGGGATAGTTCTGGAAAACAAAGTGAGCGTTGGGGAAATCCGTCAGCAGCCGAGCAATCGTCGGCTGCGCTTCCTTGCAGTGCGGGCACTGGAAATCCGCAAACTCGACCAGCTCCACATCCTTGCTCGCGCCTCCCTTGGATGGGCCATTGGCCTGAGCCTGCAGCATCTGCCGCGCTTCCTGGTAGGGATGCGCGCCAAAGGGCAGCACATCGTTTGAGATCAGATGCTGGCCGTCCGGCGTTACAAAAAACACCAGCGTGGCAACTTGCTGGGCATTCTGCTGCGATGCGACGTACACGACAACCTTGCTGATTCCCGGAGCCGGCGTCTTCTCGATGGCCTCCACCTGCCATACCCGCTGAGGATCGTATCCCCAGGATGCCTTCAGGAAAGCATCCACGACCTCTTTCGTTGGCTGTGCGGCTGTAAAGTTCTTGGGGTCGGGCGTCGGAAACTTCGGCGCAGCAGGCGCGGCGGGTGCGGGTGTACCCTGGGCAGGCGCAGCAGGCACGCTCTCCGTGGTGCTGGTGGCCTGGGCAAATGCGAGGGGAGCAGCAGCGCTGAGGAGCGCCACCGCAATTGTGCTGCGAAGAGTTACGCGAAAATCCATTGATATCCTTCCTGCCTTGGCAGTCTTTCTGACCTTCTATGCTATACCTCAACCTTGACAGCGATGGGAAAACGCCTGCCCATGCCGAAAGCCTTGGCCGTCACCTTCAAAACCGGCGCAGCCTGTTGCCGCTTATATTCGCTGCGCTCGATCAGCCTGACGACCTTCTGCACCAGCGCCAGGTCCACTCCCTGTTTCCCGGCAATCTCCTCAGGAGTTTCATACCGCTCTACATAAGCCTCGATAATCGGATCCATCACCTCATACGGCGGCAGCGAGTCGGTGTCTTTCTGTCCCGGCCGCAACTCGGCCGAGGGAGCCTTCTCGAGGATCGCCACCGGGATCAGTTCCCTGTCGCGATTCAGCCAGCGGCAAATTGAGTACACCCGCGTCTTCACCACATCCCCGATCACGGCCAGAGCACCCACCATGTCGCCGTAAAGCGTGCAATAGCCCGTCGACATCTCGCTCTTATTGCCCGTGGTCAGCACCAGTGCGTTGAATTTGTTGGACATCGCCATCAGCAGTGTGCCGCGTATGCGCGATTGGATATTCTCTTCCGTAATATCCGGCTTGAGCCCCGCAAACACCGGCGCAAGCGTGTGGTTGAAATCCTCGAAGAGCTCGCTGATCGGCAGCACTTCAAACTGCACGCCCAGCGTAGCCGCCAGGCGCCGGCTGTCGTCAATCGATCCCTGGGAGGAATAAGGACTCGGCATCCCCACGCAGGTCACATTCTCCGCACCCAGCGCATCCACAGCAATCGCCGCAACCAGCGCGGAATCAATCCCGCCACTCAGCCCGATCAGCGCTTTTGAGAATCCGCACTTCCTTACATAATCCCGGGTACCCAGCACCAGCGCGCGATAGGTCGCGTCGTCGCCCGCTTCGGGCAGCTCGCGCACGTCGCCGGTCAGCGCGCTTGTGTCCACCATCACCAGGTCTTCTTCAAACGATCTGGCCTGCGCCAGCACTTCGCCGTTCGGCCCCACCGCAAGGCTTGATCCGTCAAAGACCAGGCTGTCATTGCCTCCTACCTGGTTCACCATCAGCACGGGCTGCCGATGCCGCCGCGCAATCGCCGCAAGCATGCTGAGGCGCGTCTTGCGCTTGCCCACCCAATACGGCGAGGCGGAGATGTTCAGGATCACCGTCCCGCCGTAGTGCATCAGTTCCTCAACAGGGTCGACCCTGTACAGACGGTTCTTCCAGAAGCTCTTGTCATTCCATGCATCTTCGCAGATCGTCAGAGCGACCCGCTCGCCACCCAGGTCAAAGAGCTGCTGCCTGTCAGCCGCGGCGAAGTAACGCTGCTCGTCGAAGACGTCATAGAAAGGCAACAGCATCTTCGACTGCACGAATTCAATCCTGCCGTCGCGGAGCAGTGCCGCCGAGTTCATCACATGCTTGCCCGTTCCCTCGTGGGCTGGCGTTACGTAGCCGCAGATGACGGCGATTCCCAGCGACGCGGTAGCCGTTGCAATCTCCTCGACCGTCTCACGAGCACGAGCCACAAAGGAGGGCTTCTCCAGCAGGTCTGCAGGCGGATAGCCACACACCGCGAGTTCCGGGAACAGCGCCAGCTCCGCTCCACGCTCAGCGGCCTGCCGCGCATAGTCGATGATCTTTTTCTTGTTTCCGGCAAAGTCGCCGATGGTCGGGTTGATCTGTGCGAGCGCTATCTTCACTCCTTCAGTCTACCGAACCCGCTTCCATGTCAGCTGCGCCGTGACCATTCCCTTATCAGACTCGATTGGCGGCGTCTGCAGCACCAGCGTATCTTCCGTCAGGGAGTAAAAGCGGACCTGCGGCAGCCCCACCCAATTCGGGAAAAGGCTCACCTCGACATGATGGGTCACCGTGCCGCCCTCGACCGTGTAGCGGCCTGAGTAGGCAATGTAATCGCGCGTGCCCTTCACCTTGCGCGCTGCCGTCTTCAGCGCCGCGCGCCGGTTGATCGCCGGACTCAGGTTCCCGCTCATGTAGCCTTCAGCGGAGTAGAGCAGGTAGCCGAAAACCTCGTCCCCCCACGGCTTTTCAACCATGCCATCAGCATGAAGAAAGCAATACTCCACCAGCCGCCATGTTCCAATAAATAATTCCGCTCTCACTCTCTTCCCGAACCCGTTCCCTTAAAAATTAAATCCCTGCCACTCCACATTTTCTAATGGACAAGCAGGGAAAGCCGCCAAACGCGCAGCTCCTTTCAAACCTTCGGCAGCACCAGCGCATCCAGCTCCAGAAACTGCCGGATAATCTCGTCCTGCGACTCTTTCATTTCCTGCATTGTGCCGAAGAAATGCGCCTTTGCCTGGTGCAGAAACAGCACTCTGTCCGCCAGCCGCTCCGCAAACCTCATATCGTGCGTCACCACAATGCTCGTCAGCTTCAACTGCTTCTTCAACTTCTGGATCAGGTCGCCCAGCAGATGCGAAATCAGCGGGTCGACCATGGTGGTCGGCTCATCGTAGAGAATCGCCTCCGGCTGGGCCGACAGCGCCCGCGCAATCGCCACGGAGCGCTTCATGCCCACCGGCAGATCAGACGGCAGCAGGTCAGCCGTATCGGCCACTCCCACCATCTCCAGCAGCCCGGAGACGATCTGCTGAATCTGATCATCGAGCAACTCCTTCCGCTCCCGCAGCGGAAACGCTACATTCTCCCCCACCGTCAGCGAATCGAAGAGCGCCCCATTCTGGAAGACCATCGTGACCTTCCGCCGCAGCACCTGCATCTGCGCCTCTGTGTAGCCGCAGATATCCTCGTCCGCAACAATAATCTTGCCCGAATCCGGCTTCAGGAAGCCCATAATCTGCTGCAGCGAAACCGACTTGCCGACGCCGCTGCGCCCCAGGATACAAAGCGTCTCCCCGGGATAAACAAAGAAACTCACATCGTCAAGCACGCACAGGTCGCCGAAGCTTTTGCGCACATGCTCAAAAGCGATATAGGGTTTGCGCTCGTCGCTGGGCGCCTCCCGGTTGATCTCGATCGTCTCAGGAACGCTGCTCAACCGTCTCGCTCTCCTGTTTCAGCTTAATGGATGCTGCTGCAAGCCGCCCCGCTACAAACCTCACCGCTTCATCTGGTAGGTAGTCAGGCGGTGTGACATCAAAAACAGGCTTGCCCTCGATCAGCTTCGCCGAGACGCCCTTCCATTGCGGAGCTAGACCGCCGCCATGCACCAGCAGCGCATCCGCCCGATCCAGAAAGAGCCGGGCGGACTCCTTGAAGTCCGCCGTCCCTGCATCCAGAACCGAGAGATAGAGGTCGGGCTTCAGAAAGCGCAGGATACTGTTCGATTCGATAATCGCGTTCTCCGCCTGCTGCAGCTCGCGACGAATCCGAGGCATCGCCTCGGCCAGCATTCCTGTCCGCGTCCTCACCCATAGCGAACGCGCTGCGCCCGCCGCGAGATACCGGCTGCTGTCCGTTCCGCTTGCTGCATCGCGCTCCTGGCTCACCGCCATGGTGTGGTCGTCCGTCTGGCAGTCGCATGGCGCGCCGTCCGCCGTGCAGAATCCGTGCCCGTACTGCGTGATCTTGAAGGCTGTCCAGTGGTATTCCGGCAGACGCGCAATCAGCCCCGCTACGACGGAGGTCTTCCCGATATTGCGCGAGTGACCGCCAACCACGACTATCGCCATCCTATTCCTCGCTCTGCTTCTTTTTGCCCAGCCGCCCGATCATCGCCAGCTCGCGCAGATACTGCTTCAGCGGCTTGGCCGGGACGCCCCAGAACACCATACCCGGCCCGCGCAGGTTCTTGTGCGGCAGCACTCCCGCGCTCGACCCGAGGATCACGCCCGGGCCAATCTCCACGTGATCGCCCATCCCCACCTGTCCACCGATCACCGCGCCCTCGCCAATGACGCATGACCCTGAGATGCCGGTCTGCGCGGCAATGACCACATTGCGGCCAACGCGAACGTTATGCCCCAGGTGCACCTGGTTGTCGATCTTCACCCCACGGCCAATGCGCGTCTCCTCCAGCGCCCCCCGGTCGATGGTGGTGTTGGCGCCAATCTCTACATCGTCCTCGATCACCAGCCGCCCCTGCTGCGGAAACTGCGTATACTCCCCCGTCGCCGCATCGCGCACGTAGCCGAAGCCGTCGGCGCCAAGTACAGCCCCTGCATGCACAGTCACCCTGTCCCCAAGCACGGCCCCGGCATAAATCACCACCCGGGGATGGATATGACAGCGTTCGCCCACGGCCACGCCTTCTCCAATCACCGCGCCGCTGCCGATCACCGTTCCCGCGCCTACCCGGACGCCGCTCTCGATCACCGCGCAGGCTGCGACGGAGACGTTTTCGCCGAGCACTGCGCCGGGCGCAATCACCGCCGCCGGATGAACTCCGGTCGCGGGCCGCTCGACCGCCAGCAGGCTTGCTGCCCGCGCAAATGCCAGCTTGGGATTTCTGGTGATCAAGAGAGTCTTCGGAGTGGCTGACTGCTCAGCGAGCGCCGGGGAAACAATGACCGCCCCAGCACGCGACTCGAGGGCCGGCTGAAGCGCCGCAGCGTCTCCCGCGAAGACAATCGATTCGGGCCCAGCGCCCGCCGCGCCATCCACCCTCACCACCGGCGCATCCGCGCCGCGCAGTTCCGCTCCCAACTTGTGTGCAAGTTCACTCAGCAGCATCATGGCGCTTTCAGTCTAACTTCCGTTACTGCAGTTATGCTGAATTTCCAGCAGGAGAAGTCCGGCCACGGTGGCTCAACTGTAGACCGGCGGCTCGCCCTCGGGACGGGTCTTCCACCGCCGGTGCACCCACAGCCACTGGCTGGGATACTTCCGGATGTAACTCTCGATTGCCGCCGTGAACCGCGCCGTATTGGTCACAGCATCGGCCTCAGCGTCGCCGGTATTCGCCAGCTCGACTCGCTCGCCGAAGTGCAGGACATATTTCTTCTCCGTCTCTTCCCAGAGCAGAAATCCCGGCAGAACCGCCGCTCCTGTCTTTTGCGCCACCCGCGCCAGCCCGGAGGCTGTGCAGGCAGGCCTGCCGAAGAACGGCACAAACACTCCCTGAGGCGGCGTCATGTTCGTATCCATCAGGATGCCTACCGATTCCCCGCGCCGCATGGCGGCAATCAATCCCCGCGCGAAATCGTCCTTATGCAGCACCCGGTTCCCATGGAGACAGCGAATGCTGTTCACGAAGCGGTCCACCCGCGCATTGTCCAACCTTCGGATCACCATGCTCATCGGGTATCCCATCAGCGAGTGGTAAAAGCTTGAAAGCTCCCACGCACCCAAGTGGCCGGTAATGATGAGCACCCCCCGGCCCTCCTCGCGGGCGGCCAGGTAGTTCTCCAGACCCTCATAACGGATGAATTTCTGCGTGCTATCCGGCGTATAGCGCCTCATCAGGCAGAACTCAGCCAGCAGCCAGCCGAGACTTCGATAGAGTTCCCGCAGCAGGCGGATTCGCTCGGCTGCCGTCATCTCCGGCCACGCCAGCGTAAGGTTGCGCTCGCCAACTCTCCGCAGGCGCGGCAGCGCGACATAAGCTACCCGGCCAATCCCTGCCCCAACTCTTCGCGCCAATGGCCGCGGCAGCAGTCCAAGACCGCGCACCAGCAACCAGACAAACCAATACTCCAGCTTTTCCCGCATCGTTTAACTGCATCAGTGTAAATTGCCCAAGGCGCGGCAAAAGAAATGCGGCCCGGCAATTCAGCCGGGCCGCGCTTCCTGTATTGCTGAGCTACGTTACTTCTGGGTGCTCATGAAGTACTTGGCAACCGTGCGAACAAAGGGCCGTGCTGCCGGAGGCGGCATCACATTTCCCTTCAGAATCTGCTCGAACGTGTGCGGTGCGCCATAGAACGTGGTCGTATCGTCTTCATTCTGGGTAACCGCTACGCCGCTGAGGTCGACACCGGCAAAGAGACCCTTGCTGCGCGAATAAGACAGCAACTCAGAGTTCAGCTTCCAGTCAGTGGAAGCGCTCGAGGAGCGACCAACCGGGCCTGCTGCTGCTGCCACGTTGCCGCCAATCTTGAACTTGCTCTGCAGAAGATCCTGCATACCCTTCTGGTTCATCGCCACCAGGACCAGATCCGTACCGGAGCCGCCGATCTGGAAGCCGAACGAACCACCCGTCATCTTGATGAATGCCGGTCCACTCCATCCGTGGCCCGTGCGGCAGGTCACGACGCCCTGTCCATACTCCCCACCCACGATGAATGCCGCCTTCTTGAGGCCCGGCACCACTGCCACGCAAGTAGCCTGCTGCATGATGTTGTTGGGAATCGCCTGATCTGGCGTCTTCATAATCGCGTCTAACGTGGCCTTTGCCGCATCCAGACGGTTAGAAATGTCTGTCTTGACATCCGCCGCAAACACCGGCATCGACAATCCTGCTGCGCACAATAAGGCTAAGAATTTTTTCATGGTTCTCCTGGTCGTACATGTCTTCAACGAAAGTTCAGAAAAGGTAGCAGACTTCCTCTCCCACCCTTTCCGCAGTTAAGCGAAGCTTATCTTCATCTTCGCATTGACTCGTTGTCAAACAATGAGATGCAGGAATTATCGGAAGGGTTGAAACGCCGTTTCCGGACAAAAAAATGGGGGCTATGGTTAGCAGTTGCCTGCGGTTCCTCTAGCCCCGTTCCCCAGATCTGCGTTGTTGCTGATTACTTTCTACCCTTTTAGTTACCATGGCGCAAGGTTACTAATGTCTATGACCTAAAGGTAAAAATGTGCCAGATTCATCCAGTTGGCCCCTTATGTGCCCATCGCGCCAACTGCATCGTCAGCGCCGTGCGATTTTCCACTCCGGCCTTGCGCATCAGCTTTGCCATGTGCGCTTTTACCGTTCGCTCTTCGATGCCGAGTTTTTTGGCTATCTCGCGGTTGCTGCGCGCCGCGGCCAACAGCCGCACCACTTCCTGTTCACGCTGGGTAAGCGGCGGCCGTGTCGGAGGATAGGTATCTCCCCGTACGGACAAGGCCTGCTCAATTACATGGGCGAGCACCTTGCGCGGAGCCCAGATCGACCCGCTCATCATCACTTCGATGCACTGCATCAGCTGATCAGGACTGGCCGACTCGCCCAGAAATCCCTTTGCTCCCGCGGAGATGGCGCGGATCATCGTCTCTTCGCTCGTCTCCGCGCACATTGCGATGACCTTGAGCTCGGGACGCCGGATGCGAATCTCCCGCAACTGGCGGAAGGCTTCCATCCTATCCACCATGCACAGCAGCAACAGGGCCAGGGATTTGTCCTCTACGCCTTCCCTCAGGCCTACTGGAACCGCTTCGATCCACGGAACTCCGTCGAGCACAGCGCAAAGCCCCACCAGGCGTATGGGTTCCTGCAACAGCAGGCCCATTCTTGTCCGTTCCTGGCTCCGCTCTTGGCCCGTGGTATTCATCTCATAGCTTGGGCAATACGATGCCCTGTTGCTTCTGGTATTTGCCTCGACGGTCTGCATAACTTACCTCGCAGACCTCATCGGACTGGAAAAAGAGAATCTGACAGAGCCCTTCGTTCGCATAAACGCGTGCTGGCAGCGGAGTTGTGTTGGAGATCTCCAGTGTTACGAATCCCTCCCACTCCGGCTCAAACGGCGTGACGTTTACGATAATGCCACATCGCGCATAGGTTGATTTGCCCACGCAAATGGTCAGGACGTCGCGCGGAATCCTAAAGTACTCCACCGATCGCGCCAGCGCGAAGGAGTTCGGCGGCACGATCACCGATTCCGCCTGCACCGTCACAAACGAGCGCTCATCAAAGTTTTTCGGGTCGATGATGGCGCTATTGACGTTAGTAAAGATCTTGAACTCATCGGAAACCCTGAGATCGTATCCATAAGAAGAGAGACCGTAGGAGACGACTCCCTCTTTTACCTGCTTCTCGCTGAAGGGGGAGATCATCCCGTTCTTCAGTGCCTGCTCTCTAATCCAACGATCACTCTTAATTGACATCTGTCTATGTCCCGCTGATTCTTTCCTGAAAAGAAATTTACTCCTTCCAGAAATTTGTAGTGTGGAATCTGCATCTTACAAAGCGCTGTCTACGTTGACAACGGATCACTCACAGCTTAGCATTCAAAGCAGTCCTGCTAACTGCATGTAAAAAATCAGCTTAGGGGGTTAAGGCTTTGATTAAACAGGATATTATTCACCACGTCATCGAGCGCACCGGGCTCCCGCGCAACAAGGCGGAGGCAGCCGTCGATACTGTGTTTGAAGGCCTGAAGAAAGCTCTTGCCCAGGGCGACCGTATTGAGTTACGCGGCTTTGGCGTCTTCAATGTACGTCCGCGCAAGACTGGCATCGGCCGCAATCCCCGCACCGGAACCGAAGTCAATATTCTTCCGGGCAAGGCTGTCCGCTTCAAGCCAGGCAAAGAACTTCACCTGCTGGACTAATAAAATTTAGCGCTCACAGCGGTCAGGTAGCTCTCAGCACCTGACCGTTCGTTACATCAGGCTCACAGCATCCACATCCACAATCAGGTTCCTGCGTGGAATCCCTATCGCCTCGGCATGGGCGAGTGCGGCACGCAGTGTCCGGCTCAGGCTCTGTCTCTGCTCCGCCTTCAGGATCAGGTGGAAGCGATAGATTCGCTTGATCTTCGAGATGGGCGCAGCCGCAGGCCCCAGCACCCTTATCCGGTCAAGAGGGGTCGCGGCGAACCACTTCCCCAGCGCTGCAGCCCAACCGGCAGCCTCTTCGAGATGCGGGCTCTGAATCAGCACATTCGCCAGCGAGCCAAATGGAGGGTAGTGGGTCCAGCGGCGCATCTTCATCTCCCGCGCCACAAAGGCGTGGAAGTCATGCTTGGCGGCGGTCTGAATTGCGTAGTGGTCCTGGTGATAGGTCTGCACCAGCACCCGGCCCGGCAGGTTGCCTCTGCCCGCGCGGCCTGACACCTGCGTCAGCAGCTGAAATACCCGCTCTGCCGCGCGAAAATCCGGCAGCCCCAGTGCATGGTCAGCGCCCACCACTCCTACCAGCGTGACCCCGTGTATGTCGTGGCCCTTGGCGATCATCTGCGTGCCGACCAGCAGGTTGATCTCTCCAGAATGGAGCCTCATCAGCAGCCGTTCCATATCATGCCGCCCGCGAACCGTGTCGCGATCCATACGCCCGATGCGGGCGCCGGGGAATATCTCCTGCAGCCGCTCCTCGCCCTGTTGCGAGCCGGCGCCGAGGTAGTAGAGGTGCTCGCTCTCGCAATTGGGGCAAATCTTGGGAACGGTGCGCTTGTAGCCGCAATAGTGGCACTCCAGCCGCTGCCCAACATGCGCACGGTCGTCTTCGCTGATCGAGGGCTTGTGGTATGTCAGCGAAATCGCGCAATTCTCGCACTGCAGCTTTTCGCCGCAGGCGCGGCACAGCACCACGAAGGAATAGCCGCGCCGGTTGAGCAGGATAATCGCCTGCTCTCCACGGTCGAGCGTCTGCTGCGTCTGCTCGATCAGCGCGCGCGCAAAGAGCTGCTCCTGCCCCGTCTCCTGGAATTCGCGGCGCATGTCCACCAACTCCACTTCCGGGAGGGGGCGATTGTTCACCCGCTGGTGCAGCTCGATGCGCGCATATTTGCCCGTCTCCGAGTTGTGCCAGCTCTCGAGCGACGGCGTTGCGGAGCCGAGCACCACCGTTGCCGCACAGAACTTTGCCCGCATTACCGCCACGTCGCGCGCATGGTAGCGCGGCATCTCCTCCTGTTTGTAGCTGGAGTCGTGCTCTTCATCGACGACAATCAGGCCCAGCTTCGTGACCGGCGCAAAGATCGCCGACCGGGTTCCGACCACGATCCGCGCCTCGCCTCTGCGGATACGATGCCACTGCTCGGCGCGCTCCTCCGGCGTCAGGGCCGAGTGCAGCAGCGCCACCTCCGGGCCAAACTCCGCATGCAGCTGCGCCGCCATTGCCGGGGTGAGGCCGATCTCAGGCACCAGCAGAATGGCCGACTGGCCCCAATCGAGCGCATGGCGCATCGCTGCCAGGTAAACCGCGGTCTTGCCCGAGCCCGTGACACCGTGCAGCAGCAGCGGCCTGAACTCGCCGGTTACGACCGCTGAAGTAATGGAATCAAAAGCAGCCTGCTGCGCCACGTTCAGGGTATGCTTGCCGCGCCCGCCCTGGCCCAGACCCGTCAGGTGAAATTCGGCGGCCCGCTCCTCGATGCGCACCAGTTCCCTCTTGACCAGCGTTCCGAGGGTTGAGTCCGGCAGCTCCAGCCGCTTCAGCTCCGCGACAGGCAGCTCGCCGTTCGCCCCCGCCAGCTCCGCCAGGATCGTCTGCTGATTTTCATTGAGTTTCGGCAGACGCGTTTCGGGAACGAGCACTGCCCAGCGCACCAGCCGTCGCGCATCCCGCGATTCGGCCTCTGTCTCCCGCGCCAGCCATTTCTTGCGAACCATGCCCGTCAGCAGCTCTCGGGTGGCCGCGGCCGACCGGCGCAGCGCGGCAAAGGTTGCGGCTTCGCCATCTTCCAGCCGGTTGAGGATCGCGTATTCCGCATCCTGGTCTTCAGGGGATTTCCGCGAGCGACGCGACGAGCCCTTTACCGCTCCGTCGTAGAGAGCCTGCCGGCCAGCTTCGGTGATGCGATAAAGAACGCGCTGCCGCACCTCCGCCATAAGCGGCAGCATTGTGCGCAGCACCTCGCCGAGCGGCGCGAGGTAGTAGCTCGCAATCCACACGGCGAGCTTCATTAACTCGTCTGAAATGATGGGCTCACGATCGAGAAGCGCGAGCAGCGGCTTGGTTTCGAAGGTAGGCGCTTCTTCATAGACGCGCGTCACCACACCTGCCATTTTTTCACTGCGAAAGGGCACCAGGACGCGGGAGCCGGCAGACGGCGCTTCACCGTTGACCGCGTAGGTAAAGACGCGATCAAGGGGTACCGGAAGCGCTACATCGCAATAACCGCTCATACCTCACCTGAGACTAACAAAAGGCGCAACCTTGCTGCGCCCTTCCGGGTCTAAGGGATATAGTTCCCCCCCGGCTCAACCAGATGATTCACTTTCCCAAGCTGCAGCGGCAGCCCGAACTCGATGCACTGCGCGGCCTCTTCCTCGTCTGGATGACGCTGACCCATCTGCCGACGCGTTTCAGCGACATTGTGAACCAGCCGATCGGCTTTGTAACGTCGGCAGAGGGCTTCGTGTTCATGTCGGCGCTGCTGGTCAGCCGCATCTATATCCGCAAGGCGCATGAGGACAGAGACGGCCTGCGTGCGCATCTGTGGAAGCGCGCGCTCAAGATCTACGGCTATCACCTGCTCCTGCTGACGCTCGCCTTCACGGTCGTTGCCGGATATGCGGTCACTACCCATCGCGCGGCTATCTACAACCTGCTTAACTTCTACATCGCGCATCCGGTCGTTGCCATTCTGGGGTCACTGCTGCTGCTCTACTGCCCGCCGCTGCTGGACATTCTGCCGATGTATGTCATCTTCCTTGCAGGCACGCCATTTGTGCTGTCAGTGGCGATCCGGTGGAGCTGGAATCGCGTGCTGGCCCTCAGCGGGCTCGTCTGGCTGCTGGCCCAGTTCGGGTTGCGCGACGTGGTGCACAACGTCGTGGTGCGCGCTACGCATCTACCCATTCCGCTGCAGGAAACGGGCGCCTTCGATCTCTTTGCCTGGCAGGGTGTGTGGATCGCCGGACTATGGCTGGGCGCGCGTTCGGCAGAAGGAACCTTGCCGCTCAAGCTCGTTCCCCGCTGGGCGGTGGCGCTCTCAGCCGCGGCCTGTGTCTTCTTCATCGGCGTGCGCTACGGATGGCTTGGAACGCAGCTTACGGAGCAGGCGCTGGCCATCCAGGTGGACAAGTGGCACATCGGCCCGTTGCGCGTGCTCAATCTTGTCGCGTTCACGATTGTGTTCTATCGACTGCGCAAATATGTAGTGAAAATGGTGGCGCGGGAGCCTTTTCTGACGCTGGGGAAGGCTTCGCTGCAGGTTTTCTGCGCGCACCTTTTCTTTGTTTTTTTCGGGCTGGCGCTGCTCTATAACGACATTCCGGAGCTACATGGAATGCATGCGCTGGGGCTGCTGATCGTCACATTTGTGGGGCTGCTGCTGGTCGCGGCACAGGTGGTGCGGAGCAAAAAACTGGCGAAGCAAAAGGCCACTCTTAAAGCCGAAAAATTGGAGCAAAAAAGGGTCGAAATGACCAATTCCGAGCTCAAAATCATCGCCGAACGATAATAATTATCACCTGATAATCATTATCGCCCGGCGGATGGTTTCAGCTACTTCTTCCAGGCCTGCTGGAGGAAGAGGTAGCGGTCGCGATGACGGTTAGGACGTGCTCCCGGCTCGGGGCTGAGGTGCATGACCTGCCAGTCGCCCTGGGAGTTGTACTGCGGCCAGTCGGGCGCCCCTGCGCCGTTGGGGTTGCCGGTCTTGGCGAAGTTGGTCCAGTAGGTCTGCATGAGGTCGGAGAGCTTGTAGTCCTCCGGCCGCCACTTGGCGTCCTTGCGGGAGTCGAGGGTGCCGAAGACGTACTCTATGTCATCCGAGTGGAAGGCGCCCATCTCCGGGGAATGGAAAAAGTCTCCGGGAGATGGCAGATCGAAGCGGTAGCGGTAGACGGGTGAAGCGCCGTTGTTGACCTGCGCCTCGAGCCATGCCCAGGTGGAGAAGGCGATGAAGCGGTCGCCTGCGAAATCCTCCTCGACGCGCATCAGGTCTTCCTGCTGGTTGACTGCATAGGCGTGCAGAAAGTCGACGGAGCGGGGACCGAAGTCCTTTTCAGCCTGCTCCCGCATGCTTTCCGAGGTTGGCTTGACCTTCGCCATGGAAACGGAGGCCTTCTGCTCATCCATGTTCCAACCGGCGAGCAGAGGGACATGGGCCTGCTTGCCTGCGGCGTAAATCTCCTCCGGAGACTGCGGCAGAAACTGGCCGTCGATGTTGGGCCAGAAGAGGCGGAAGCCATCTGCGCGGCCACGGCCTGCCATCTTCATCAACTCCTCGGCAGGGATGGCGCGAAGGTCGGCCAGGCTGGCCTTGCCAATCTCCTTGCGGGCGAAGTTTTCATCCTGCTGCTCGCTGACGTCGAGGGAGGAAAACGATGAGCCGATATTGCCCAGCGCGCCGCCGCTCTCACCCATGGCGCGTGCGAAGAGACCCTGCGCCATCGGAGAGGCCATCTGCGCGCTGACGGAGATCGATCCGGCGGATTCGCCGAAGATGGTCACCTTGGAGGGATCGCCGCCGAATGCGGCGATGTTCTTCTTTACCCACTGGAGTGCGGCCACCTGGTCCATGAGGCCATAGTTGCCGGCGGCGTGGTGCGAGGACTCTGACGCCAGCTCCGGCAGCGCGAAGAAGCCGAAGATGCCGAGCCGATAATTCATAGATACGACAATGACGCCCTTGTGCGCGAGATGCTCACCATCCTGCCGCGCCTCAGAGGTGCCGCCGCCAGCGAAGCCGCCGCCGTAGATCCAGACCATCACGGGAAGCTTGGCCTTCTTGTCTTTCGCAGGTGTCCAGACATTGAGCGTGAGGCAGTCTTCGCTGGGGCCGGGATCGTGGAAGATCATGTCGGGAAAGACCAGCGGCTGCATGCAGTGAGAGCCGAAACTGGTGGCCTGACGGACGCCATGCCACTTCGCTGCCGGTTGCGGCGGCTTCCAGCGCAGCGGTCCGACGGGTGGCGCGGCAAAGGGTACACCGAGGAAGTCGCGCACCTGACCGTCGGAGGAGAGCTTGCCCTCAAGCTTGCCGGTGGCTGTCTTGACGCGAAGCTGATCGCCTGCATGCGCGCTGAGGGTGAGAGAGAGTGCCGCGATTACTGCTGCAGACAACCGATAACGGCTGAAAAAACTCATCGTGATATCGCCTTTCCTTCCTGGTTACGACAACTGTCAGCGGGGCAGCATCTGCGTGCCGGTGATCTCAAACATCTGGGTTGCGCCCATGGATGCATCCGCAGGCTGCGCGCCGCCAGCGAAGAGTGTATAGGAGCCGGGCAGAACCGCGCGATTGCCCTTCTCGTTGACCATGCTGAGCGAGCGCGGGCTGACGTCAAAGGAAACATGCTGCGTCTGGTGAGCACCGATGGAGATGCGCTTGAAGCCGACCAGCTTGCGCAGCGGGTTCGTAGGCGACGAGGGAGGTGTGAGGTAGAGCTGCGCCACCTCATCGCCGGGGACGCTGCTCGTGTTCTCTACATCGAAGTCGACGTGGAGCCCCTGGCCTGCGGGCAGGCTGACGGTAGAGAGGTGGAGGTTCTGGTAGGTGAAGGTGGAATAGCTGAGCCCATAGCCAAAGCTGTAGAGGGGCTTCTGGGTGAAGTAGCGGTAGGTGCGCCCCTTCATGCTGTAGTCCTCAAACGCGGGCAGCTGATCGACCGACTGATAGACAGTGACAGGCAGACGGCCCGCGGGATTGACCTTGCCGCTCAGCACATCGGCGATGGCGGTGCCGCCGTTTTCACCGGGGTACCAGGCCTCAAGCAGAGCCTCGGCGTGAGTCGCGGTCCAGTCCACCGCAACTGCGCTGCCGCTGGTGAGGACGACGATGAGAGGCTTGCCGGTAGAAGCGACGGCCTCAAGCAGCTGCCGCTGGACGGCGGGGAGATTGATGTCCGTGCGATCTCCACCGGAGAAGCCGGGGATGTGGACCGGCATCTCCTCACCCTCCAGGTCAGGCGAGAGGCCGACGACGGCGATGACCGCGTCCGCCTGCTTCGCGATATCCACGGCGCGAGCGCGGAGAGCCTCGACGGACGGCTGCCACTTGAGGGTGACGCCTGCCCCGAGAGTGCCGCCGGTGTGCGAATACTCCATGCGGAAGCGAACCGGGTTGGTGTTGGCGAATGGAACGGTGAAAGAGAACTTCTGCTTACGCAGGTCATTGTCGGGCGATGACAGCGCGGCAACCTGCTTGCCGTCGAAGAAGATTTTGTAAGAGGTGGTCCCGGCGCAGGGGAAGCACTGCTGCAGCTGCACCCGGAAGGTCTGCGTGCCGGCGGCGACGGGCTGGAACTGACCTCTCCAGCGAACGCTGAAGTCGTGAGCATCTCCAACGGAGAGCGGCGCGGCCTGATTCCAGTCAAAGTCGATGTGGCTATCCTGCTGGGCGGAAGAGGCACCGGTGAGATCGCCGGTCTTGAAGTACTCGGCCTTGAGACCGCCGACGAAAGCGCTGCTGGGAACGACCAGCGGCAGCTCGGATACGCGCGGCGAGCCCTGCTCGTAAAGCACCTTGGTTCCCATAGCGGAGAAGGTCTTCTGGATGCCGGCGAGCGGAGTGACGGGGTGGCTGGGAACGCCGTTGTAGTTGCCCTCCAGAACGCGGCTGTCCTCAGCGTTGGGACCGATGACGGCCAGTGTCTTGATGGAGTGAGAGAGCGGCAGAGTGTGATTCTGATTGCGAAGCAGGACGATGGACTCCTGCGCTGCCTTGAGCGAGACGGCGCTGTCGGCCTCGGTGTCATTCTGCGCTGGAGCGATGCGGGAGTAGGCGGTGGCGCCGGGCTTGTCAAAGAGGCCGAGAGCGTACCTGGCGGCAAAGAGCCGGGTGACGGCGCGATCGATATCCGCCTCGCTGATGAGCTTTTGATGGACGGCATCAATGAGGCCGGAGTAAGCCGTGCCGCAGTCAAGATCAGTGCCCGCTTTGACGGCCAGCGCGGAAGCGTGGGCCGCGTCAGGCGAGAAGTGGTGTCCGACTGCGCTGTACATGTCATCTACCGCATCGCAGTCTGACACAACGTAGCCCTTGAAGCCCCAGTCGCGACGGAGGGTATCGACGAGCAGCATGGTGTTGGCGCAGGCGGGTTGACCATTGACGCTGTTATAGGCGCACATGATCGAGTCCGACTTGCCCTCGGTGATGGCAGCGCGGAAGGCGGGCAGATAGGTATCTTCAAGATCGTGGGGCGACGGATCAATGTTGACCTTGTGGCGCGTGGACTCGGGGCCGCTGTGAACCGCGTAGTGCTTGGCGGTGGCGATGGTCTTGAACATGGAGGGGTCATTGCCCTGCAGCCCGGTGATGAAGGCGATGCCGAGACGGCCGGTCAGATACGGATCTTCACCATAGGTCTCCTGGCCGCGGCCCCAGCGCGGATCGCGGAAGATGTTGATGTTCGGCGACCAGAAGTCGAGGCCGTGGAAGATGCTGTGATTGCCGGCAGCCTGTGCCTGGGCAAACTTGGCGCGCGCCTCGGTGGAGATGATGTCGGCCTCCTGATGCACGAGGCCGGTGTCCCAGGTGGCAGCCATGCCGATGGCCTGCGGAAAGACGGTTGCGTAGCCGGCCCGGGCGACGCCGTGCAGCGCCTCGCTCCACCAGTCGTACTCGGGAATGCCGAGGCGCGGAATGGCAGCGGCGTGGTTCTTCATCTGCGAGACCTTTTCCTCAAGGGTCATGCGGGAGACGAGCTCGGCAGCGCGCTTCTCATACGACTGGCGCGACTGCTGATCAAGCGGCATGGAGGAGGCATTCTGAGCCAGGCAGGAGGTGGCGGTGAAAGAAAAAAGCGAAGCGGCGAGAAGGGTGCAGGCAGTCTTTATCATGAGCATGAGTCGGTTCCTGTTGCGCGACTCAGTGTATAACTTTTTCGATTTAGTGCGTAACCCGCCGCCGGATGGAGAAGGCCGGAGACTGGCCTTGTTCCGGCCAGGGGCGGCAGTTTCGCAACCTGGAACCGTGAGTGGAAATATTTCCTCTATTAGAATTAGGTTTTTCCGGGATTAGACTTTCTGTGTGAGGCGCTGTGCAGATCACGCTTTTCATTACGTGCTATAACGACACGCTGTTCCCTGAGACGGGGATCAGCGTGGTCCGGCTGCTCGAACGGCTCGGGCATGAGGTTGTCTTTCCGCTGGCGCAGACCTGCTGCGGACAGATGCACTACAACACCGGCTACCAGCAGGAGGCGCTGCCGCTGATGCGGCAGTTCGTGGAGACGTTCAGGAACGCGGAGACGATCTGCATCCCTTCGTCGTCGTGCGTGGCGATGATTCGCGACCACTACCCGAAGATGGCAGAGGCGAGCGGAGATGCGGCGCTGGCGGAGGAAGTGGCTGCGCTGCTGCCGCGCGTCTTTGAACTGACGGAGCTGCTGACGGATAAGCTGGGGCTCGAAGATGTCGGCGCCTACTATCCGCATCGCGTGACGTATCACGCGAGCTGCCACTCCCTGCGAGGACTGCAGCTTGGTGACCGGCCGCTGCGGCTGCTGAGGAAAGTGCGCGGCATCGACCTGGTGGAGCTGGCGAATATCGACCAGTGCTGCGGCTTCGGCGGCACGTTTGCGGTGAAAAACGGCGAGGTGTCAGCGGCGATGCTGGCGGAGAAGATGCGGTGCGTGGAGAACACGGGCGCGGAGATCTGCACGGCGGTCGACAACTCCTGCCTGATGCACATCTTCGGAGGACTGCACCGGCAGCGGACGGGGATTCGCACGGTGCACCTGGCGGAGATCCTGGCATCGGACGGGAGCGGCGCATGAGCATTCGCGTAGGAGAGTCGGCTTCGGCGCCGAGCTTTCAGCAGGCGGCGCTGGCGCTGCTCGACGACACGCAGCTGCGCAGGAATGTGCGCCACGCCACCGACGTGATCACGCGCAAGCGCGGGCTGGTGGTGGGCGAGCAGGCGGACTGGCAGGCGCTGCGCGATGCGGGCAGCGCGATCAAGCGGCACACGCTGCGGCATCTGGATGAGTACCTGCTGCAGTTTGAGCAGGCGTTTACCGCGGCCGGCGGCCATGTGCACTGGGCGACGGATGCGGATGAGGCAAATCGCATCATTGTCGGGCTGGTGAAGCAGCATGGCGGCAAGGAGGTCATCAAGATCAAGACGATGACCTCGGACGAAATCGGGCTGAACCCGGCGCTTGAAGCGGCCGGGATTCATCCGCATGAGACCGATCTTGCGGACATGATTGTTCAGCTGGGCGCGGATAAGCCGTCGCATATCGTGGTTCCGGCGCTGCACAAGAACCGCCAGCAGGTGCGGGAGATTTTTGCGCGGGCGATGAACCTGCCGGATCTCGGCGACCGACCGGAAGACCTGACGGCGGCGGCGCGGCGCTATCTGCGGGAGAAATTCCTGAAGGTGAAGATCGGGGTGAGCGGCGCGAATTTCCTGATCGCCGAGACGGGCGGCGTGTGCATTGTCGAGTCAGAGGGCAATGGGCGCATGTGCCTGACGCTGCCGGAGGTGCTGGTCGCAGTGGCGGGCATCGAGAAGGTGATTCCGCGCTTCGCGGATCTTGAAGTGATGCTGCAGCTGCTGCCGCGTTCAGCGACGGGCGAGCGGATGAACCCCTACAACTCGATCTGGACGGGGGTGCATGAGGGCGATGGGCCGCGCGAGTTTCACCTGGTGCTGCTGGATAACGGGCGGACGAAGGTGCTGGCCAATCCGGAGGCGCGCGAGACGCTGCACTGCATCCGCTGCGGGGCTTGCCTGAACACGTGCCCCGTTTATCGGCAGACGGGCGGCCACGCTTACGGCTCCATTTATGCAGGGCCGATCGGGGCTATCCTGACGCCGCAACTGCATGGTATGCAGCACTCGCAGTCGCTGCCCTATGCTTCGTCGCTGTGCGGAGCGTGCTATGAGGTCTGCCCGGTGAAGATCAATATTCCCGAGGTGCTGGTGCATCTGCGGGGGAAGATTGTCGAGGAGCAGAGCGCGAACGTGGAGAGCGTCGCGATGAAGGCGATGGCGATGGTCTTCAGAAGCCCGCGGCGCTTCGAGGCGGCGCAGCGGCTGGGGCGGATCGGACAGTGGCCGTTTATTTCAGGCGGCTGGATCAGGAACCTGCCGGGAATGCTGGGAAACTGGACGGCGGTTCGCGACCTGAAGCCGATGCCGCAGCAGTCGTTCCGTGAATGGTGGAAACAGCGGGAGAAGAGCAATGGCTGAGACGCGTGAGTTGATGCTGGCGAGAATCCGCGAAGCCATTGCCGTGCAGCATGGGCCTGAGCTACCGCTGCCCCGGGACTATGAACGGCAGGGCTCGCTGAGCGCAGAGGCGCGTGTGGAGACGCTGCTGGACCGGCTGCGCGAGTATGACGCGCAGATTTACGAGGCCAGCAGCGAGAATGTAGCAACGACGGTTACGAATCTCTGCAGGCAGCGGCAGGTGAAAAGCCTGGTGGTTCCTGAGGGGTTTCCCGCGGAGTGGCTGCCTGCCTTCGGCGGCATGATTCCAGAAGGCGAGCTGGACAGAAAGCCACTCTCAGAGATCGAGGCGGTGCTGACGACCTGTACGGTGGCAATTGCCCACACGGGCTCCCTGGTGCTGCGGCACGGGCCCGGCGAGGGGACGCGAAGGCTGACACTGCTGCCCGATCTTCACATCTGCATCGTGCGCGAGGAGCAGGTGGTGGAGACGGTGCCGGAGGCCTTCGATGCGCTGCGGGAATATGTAACCGCTCCGATTACCTTTATCTCGGGACCGTCGGCTACAGCGGATATCGAGATGACGCGTATCCGCGGCGTGCATGGGCCGAGGTATCTGGACGTAGTTCTGGTACGCGGCTGAGGGCTTAAGCCTCGCGCATGGCGGGACGGCGGCGACGGCTGGAGACGTAATCGAGCGCGGGACGCGCGGCGAGCAGCAGGGCGAGCACGGCGGTGATGGTAAACGGCGTGTGTACGCCGGGCTTGACGATCCACCAGTAATGAACGACGCCACAGATGGCGGCAAGGTAGGCCAGTCGATGCAGGATCTGCCAGCGCTTGCCCCCGAGCTTGCGGATGGACCACTTCGTGGAAGTGAGAGCCAGGGGAAACAGCAGGAGCCAGGCGGCGAAACCGACCATGATGTAGCGGCGGCGGGTGATGTCATCGACCATGGTTGCGACATCGAAGTTCGCGTAGAGCCACAGATACGTCATCAGGTGCAGGCAGGCGTAGAAAAAAGCATAAAGCCCGAGCATCCGGCGGAAACGGATGAGCCAGGCCAGCTTGGGCGTGAGCTTGCGAACCGGGGTGACGGCGAGCGAGAGAACGAGCAGGCGCAGGGTGCCGCGACCGGTGAAAAATGTGACCGTTGCCGTAGGGTCCGGGCCGAGCTGACTGATGGCCAGATGATAGAGGAGCCACGCCACCGGCGCGAGGCAGGCAGCGTGGACGAGAACCTTGAGGGCAACGACGGCGCGGTTGGGCATGGGCTCTTAAAAGTTCTTGCGAAGGTCCATGCCAGTGTAAAGCTTTGCGACCTCATCTCCATATCCGTTGAACATGAGCGTGGTGCGGCGCTGTTTCCAGATAGGCTCGCCGATGCGACGCTCGGTCTTCTGGCTCCAGCGGGGATGATCGACGTTGGGATTCACGTTGGAGTAGAAGCCGTATTCATTGGGCGCGGCGTCGTTCCAGGCGGTGTGCGGCTGCTTGTCGACGAAGCGCACCTTGACGATAGACTTGACGGATTTGAAGCCGTACTTCCAGGGGATGACGAGACGTATGGGAGCGCCATCCTGATTGGGCAACACCTCGCCGTAAAGGCCGAAGGTGAGCAAAGTGAGGGGGTGCATGGCTTCATCCATGCGGAGACCTTCGGAGTAGGGCCAGGTGAGCGAAACCTCGTTGATCCACGGCTCCTGCTTAGGGTCGTCGAGGGAGAGAAACTGGACGTATTTGGCCGAACTGAGGGGCTCGCACTGGTTGATGAACTCAGAGAGCGAGTAGCCGGCCCAGGGAATGACCATGCTCCACGCCTCGACACAGCGATGGCGGTAGACGCGCTCCTCCATGGGGCGCATCTTGAGCAGGGTGTCGATGTCGAAGGTCTTCGGCTTCTTGACCAGGCCATCGACGGAGACGGTCCAGGGGCGGGTGTGCAGCCTCCAGGCGTTCTTCGACGGGTCACCCTTGCCGGTGCCGAACTCGTAGAAGTTGTTGTAGGTGGTGACGTCGTTGTAGGGCGTGAGGGTTTCGCCGGTGGTGGAGAGCGGGCTCTTGACGGTGTTGAGCTTGGTGGCGGCGGCCTGTGCAGTGGCGGAGGGATGGAGCAGGCGCTCGCCCAGCACGCCTGCTCCCGCGGCAGCAGCGGCTGCGGTCGCCATGAACTGGCGGCGATTCAGGTAGGCCGATTTCGGCGTGATCTCCGATGAGGGAATTGGATCGGGTTTGCGGATGAGCATAAGGTCTCCGTTGTCTGCCGTCATTGTTTTGACGCATACCAATAATTAGAGTACGCCCCGGGCGCGCGGAACAGATGCCTGCCGCTCCGGTTGGTAGTGTCCTAAAAGTGCGTTGCTAGGCAATTAACTCCGCAATCGACCAAATGTGATTCGTGATGCCCCTTTCCATTGCAGACGTGATCCTCAAGCTGGAATGCACCTCGGCAGAAATTGTAGAACGCAAACCATAGGAAATATGCGGCTTGCAGGTTCTCCCAATTCTTTGAAAATGCATTGCTGAGGCGCGTCATGCGGCGCATTCCCATCCGGATGCTAAGGTTTTGGCGTTCGATATGGGACGTGCAAATGCGCTTCGGATTCGGATTGCCGCAGATGCGGACTGGGACGGCCTCCACAACTTCACCAGGGCTGTACCGTTGCTCGCCTTCGCGGGATGATGAATAGACCTTTATCAATTGTGCAAAGTCCACGCGGTCGCTCAACACCAAGTCCACGCCTTGCACATAAGGCTGAATCCGTCCGTCGTGAACTGGAAGCGTTGCTCCGATGTGGCATACCACAGTTTCGTGAGAAACGACTCGGTAGCCATCCGGTCGCGCTTGCCGATGTGGTTAAGCCCATACGAGTTTCGTGTTGCGCTCCATCGCCACGAAGCAATATACGTCCCCAATTTCTAGAGACTCTTCCTCGTGGGGCCATTTGTGGCCTTCTTTCTTTTGGACGAATCCCCAAATTTCATCGGCTTCCACGTCTTGTACCGTCAAGTGCTCGATCTTGCGCTGCATCATCCGTTCGCAACGGTTCCCGGCCAGTACAAGCAAGCGGAGGATCGTATCGCGGTGAACGCCGGTGACGCGCTCCACACTGCGAACGCTCATATCCTCGAACTAGCAGCTTGAGGATGCTCACAGCCTTATCCAACGACAAGCGCATGTCGTCTAGTGGGGCGGTGTGATCTTCGATGAAGGTTTTTGCAGCGGAAGCGTTGGATGCCATTTCTGTGCTTTCCAAATCGCTTGGAGGTGGTACGGCAATAGTGGCAGATCATAAGGCTTTTCCTTGTTTTTTTGGGGGAAAAGCCTCAAACTGTGATTGGCGTCTGAGTCTGGGCTAGTCCCGGCTTGGATTAGCTCCGTTCCCGGTTCCAGCCGGGGCGGAGCGCCTCAAAGTTAGAAAACAGCTATGGTGGCGTCACCGTGATGTCCACGGTGGTTCCATCGTTCAAGACGATGGTGAAAGTAATTTTGCGCATTGCTCTCATCCTCCTTTCTAGGCCGGGTTTCAGACTCCACTCTGAGATTCGGCCTTTGATGTATTAAAGATAACCCTGCTAACGCCAGAACACAAGCGAATAATGTGAATAATTTAACCCCTCGCAATCGCGGAGGATACGGGGTATTATTTGTATGAGGTGAGTTTATGGCACATCGCAGTCCCAACTGCCCCCAGATCACGTTTCAAGATGCTGCGGAGAAGGGGCGCAAGGTATACACCAAAGAGCGCCAGCATCCCGCTGCAAGGGCGGTGGTAGCTGAAGACCTCGGTTATTCGGGCCTCAATGGTCGCTCTCTAACCCTAATCGGCGCATTGCGCCAGTATGGGATTCTTGAAGGGTCAGGGGATGCACTTCGCGTCACCGATGATGCTGTGGCTTACTTTGTGCGAGATGAAGGCGCAGAGAAGCGTGAGGCGATAAAGCGCATGATCTACAAGCCCACGCTATTCGCAGAATTGAACAGCCAGTTTGGAGAAGCGCTCCCCAGTGAGGGCAATCTCAAGCATATTCTCGTCACAAAAGGATTTTCCGAGGAATCAGCACAAGATGTTATTCGCGTCTATAAAGCCAATTCAGAGTTTGTTTCGGGTCAGGAGGCGGAGTATATTGGGGCAGTAGAGGATCAACAAACCATGAGCACCGCAGCCGTTTCTATTCCGGCTTCTATTCCTTCCCTTGCTCAGCGGATCCCCGGTGCGTGGACTTGGCCCCTGTCTGTCCCTCGTGGCGTGAATGCTCAATTGGTTCTAACCGGAGAGTTCACAAAGGCGGATATTGGACGCCTCAAGAAGCAGATCGAATTCCTTGAAGAATCGTTCGACGATGAAGCAAGCTGATAATTGGAGTATAGATTCGAGAGGCCGCTCTTCGGAGCGGATTTCTCATTTATGCCCAGCAGCGCACTCTTAGGACACTGCCGCTCCGGTTAGGATTGATTACGCCAAAGCGGTAAACCACCGCCGACGCTCAACATACATCCCAAAGAGAAGGAAGAGGTGCGCGATGGCTACAAGTGTAAGGCAGCACAGGATTTCTGCAATGGAAAACGACCGGATGCGGTCGGCCGCTGAGCTACTGCTGAGGGCGCGGCGCAATGGGACGCCGTTCCCCGAGCTGCCCGTCGGGCTGAGACCGCATACGCTCGAGGAAGCCTATGCGATCCAGGACATCATGGGGCTGGCGATGGAGCCGATTGGCGGATGGAAGGTGGGCGCGCCGGCGCCGGACGCTACGCCGCTCTACGGACCGATGCCGCTGCTGGGCGGCTACGCGGAGACTGGCCAGAAGATCTCCAAGCATATGCGGCGCATGCGCGGGGTGGAGGCGGAGATCGCCTTCAGACTCGGCAGCGACCTGCCGGTGCGCGCGGAGGCCTATACGCGGGAGGAAGTGGTGGCGGCGATTGCAAGCGCGCACCCGGCGATCGAGCTGCTGGAGTCAGCCTACGTGGACCCGGACAAGGTGGACAGGCTGTCGATGATCGGCGACCTGCAGATGAACGGCGGCTTTGTCTATGGGGCGGCGTATGCAGACTGGAAGAATGCGGACCTGACGCAGGAGCAGGTTACGGTGAGCATCGACGGAGCGGTGCGCTTTGAGGGGACGGCGACGAACACGGCGGGAACCGACCTGCTGCGGCTGGTGACCTGGCTGGCGAACCAGGGGCAGGAGCGCACAGGCGGACTGAACGCCGGAGACTGGATTACAACGGGAAGCTGGTCAGGCAAGGCGCTGGCGAACCAGGGGTCGAGCGTGACGGTGCGGTTTTCGCATTTTGGAGAGATTGGGATCTGGTTTGAGTAGTGGGGAAACAAGATCTCAATTTCCCTTCCCGATACCTGAGGATGCCCACATCTCGATTGTGAGATGTGGGTTTCAATCCTTATTTACTTTCGTGTTTGTCCAGTGTGACTCGACTTGTACCACGCCTATTTGACCCGATCGATAGTGCCGGAAACTAGACCAGGGCCATTGCTCTGGCTTCTCGACTAACCCGCGAGCTGGGGGTTGCGGTGCATGTACATGAGTTTGTCGACCGGTAACAACTGAAGGTCACAAAGTGGAGGTTCCCGGATTTCTGGTAACGAGTTAGACCCTTCGTCATGACAGCATGCTATCGCCGATTTTCTTTTGGGGATAACAGGGTTGAGAGACCGAAACTCTTATTTCCGAGAAATGTTTTGGGGATCAAGATATTTGGCACCGCCGGAAACCCGCACCCCAAAAGCGAGATGTGGGGCACCCTCATTATCTACGCCCGAAGGGCCACTCTCTGCGCGGGATGGCGCGCCACATATAGACAACCGTGCCTGCTGCGGCTACGGCGATGGCGTAGCTGAATTCGCGCAGGGCGTTGTGACGTGAGAAGAGGATGAAGATAAATCCGCAGAGCGCGAGCAGGGGCGGCAGAGGGTAGAGCCACATTTTGAAGGGGCGCGGCATCTCCGGCTTGCGGAGGCGCAGGAGGATGACGCCCACCTGCTGCAGCACGTATTGCAGGACGATGCGGATGACCACAAGTGCGGCGATGACGCTCGCCAGATCAAAGAGACAGAAGACGGCCGAGACGGCGCCAAGGACCAGCAGCGAGAGGTGGGGGATTTTATGCCGGGGGTGGAGGCGCGCGAAGATGCGGAAGTAGTTGCCGTCGAGGGCGGCGGCGTAGGGCACGCGCGAGTAGGCAAGCAGCAGGGAGAAGACGGACGCAAGCGCTGTCCACATGACAAGGGCGGACATGACCATAGCGGCGCGGGCGCCCCAGGTGCGCTGCATGAGTTGCGCGACGACGGCGAGCGAACCCATTTCATGGGTGGGGATGACGCCGAGGACGCTGATGTTCATGGCGAGATAGAGCGTGGCAACGATGGCGATGGAAAAGAGCACGGCGCGAGGGATGGTTTTGCCGGGCTGGCGGACTTCTCCCCCGATGAAGCAGACGGCGTAGTAGCCCCAGTAATCGTAAGTGGCGATGAGGGTGGCGCTGCCGAGGCCCTGAAAGAAGGCGACGCCCGGGGAAAAGGCGTGCGGCGCGAGATGGAGCAGCGCGGGGTGAAAGTGGCTGAAGCCGGCGAAGATGACTGCGTTGATGGTGAGCAGAACGCCGCCCCAGAGCACCCATCCGAGGCGCGTGATCTGCTTGAGGTTGCGGTAGAGCAGCGCGACGACGAAGAGGCATACGGCCGCAGCGACGAGGCTGGTGTAGCGCAGCGAGTGGCCACTGATGACCACGGCGCCGAGCTGCGGAAAGAGGAAGAGCGCATATTGGGCGAAGCCGATGCAGCCGGAAGCGATGGAGAGCGGGGCGCTGAAGCTGAGCTGCCAGATGTAGAGGAACGAGGCGTAACGGCCCGCGCCGTCGCGGCCGTAGATTTCGCGGAGGAAGGCGTAGGAACCGCCGGCCTCGGGCATGGCGGCGCCAAGCTCGGCCCAGACGAGGCCGTCGCAGACGGCGATGAGCGCGCCGAGGATCCAGCCGAGCATGGCCTGCGGGCCGCCCATGGCTCCGATGACCAGCGGCAGGGTGATAAACGGCCCGACGCCGATCATGTTGATCATGTTCAGCGAGATGGCGTTGCCCAGGCCTACGCGGCGCTCAAGGCTGGGCTTTGTGAGTTCGGTAGACATGTGCGCTGGTAGCGTGGATTGTACACTGAAGCGAATGGTGTCCATCGCTCGCACACACACATCGCTACGCCGGATTGCGGCGCTCTCGGCCCTGGCCGCCCTGATGAGCGCCAACGCTCAACAGGTGACGCCGTGGCAGACAAGCATTGCCGCTACTGCCGACTCCACTACGCTGCCCGTTGACCGGGGCGCGGATGGGCTTTGGCAGACGCTCAAGAAGCTGCACACGCGGGCCAGCCTGATGATGATTACGGCTCACCCGGATGACGAAGACGGCGGCATGATGGCGCTGGAGTCGCGCGGGATGGGTGCGCGAACGGCGCTGATGACGCTGACGCGCGGCGAAGGCGGTCAGGATGCAATGGGCAGCGAGACGTATGATGCGCTGGGGCTGATTCGCACGAATGAACTGCTGCTGGCCGACCAGTACACGGGTACGGAGCAGTACTGGTCGCGAGTGGCGGACTACGGGTTTTCAAAGACGATCGACGAGGCCTTTCAGCAGTGGGGCCACGACCGCGTGCTCTACGACGTGGTGCGCGCGGTGCGGCTGAACCGCCCACTGGTGCTCACCTCAGTGTTTACGGGCAACATCACGGATGGGCACGGTCACCACCAGGTCGCCGGGGCGATGGCGCAGGAGGTCTTCAAGGCGGCGTGCGATCCGAAGGTCTTTCCGGACCAGATCGCGGCGGGGCTGCTGCCGTGGTGCCCGGTGAAGGTGTATGAACGCGTGCCGGGATTTTTCTTCAGCAGCACGGGTATGCACAGGAACCAGATCTACGACTATGCGACGGACAAGTGGTCGCCGATGCGCTTCTACAACTACCTGACGAAGCAGTGGACGACGACGACCCCGGAGACGAATGTCGAGATTCCCGAGGGCAATCTCGATCCGATTCTCGGGCAGTCCTACCTGCAGATCGCCCGCCAAGGATGGGCGCTGCAGAAGTCGCAGAATGGCGGGGGGAATCCGCCGCTGCCGGGACCGATGGATGTCAGCTATCACCGCTACGGCTCGCTGGCGCCGGCGGCTGAGCATGAGCAGTCGTTCTTTGACGGGATCGATACGTCGCTTGAGGGGATTGCTACGCTGGCGCACGGAGATGCGCCTTTCCTGAAAGCGGGACTGCATGGCATCAACCAGAATGTGACGCACGCCATGCTGATGTATACGCCATCAGAGCCGCAGAAGCTGCTGCCGGACCTGCACGACGGCTACATGAAGACGAAGGCGCTGATGGACGCGGTCAACGCCAGCACGCTGAACGCCGAGGACAAGGCGAACCTCGATCATGAGCTGGGAATCAAGCTGGTGCAGTTCAACACGGCGCTGGCGCAGGTGCTGGGACTGCAGGTGAACGCGCTGGTGACGCCGCGCACCAAGTCTGACCACCCTTCGAGCTTCGGCAACAGCGCTGAGGCGACGCCCCCCAACGTAACGCCGGGGGCGGCGTTTGACCTGCGGCTACATGTGACGGCAGCGGGCGGATGGGGACCGGGGACAAAGCTGCGGCTGACGCGCACGTGGCTGGAAACTCCGGCGAGCGAAAAGTGGCCGGTGGAGCGGATCGGCGCACCGGGAATGGAGAACGTAACCGGCGCGGTTACAGACATTGTCTTTCGGGTGGAAGTGCCCCGCAGCGCAGCGGCGACGAAACCGTATTTCAGCCGCAAGGATATTGCCCAGCCGTACTACCACTTGGATGATCCGCGCTGGCTGAACCGGCCGTTTGCTCCGTATCCCGTGGCGGGATGGGCGGAGTTCGACTATGACGGCGTGCCGGTGAGGATTGGGCAGGTGGCGCAGACGATGCACTGGGTTCACGGGCCGGGCGCGGTGTTTCAACCCCTGGTGGTGACGCCGCAGCTCTCGGTGACGATAAGCCCCGGCGCAGGGGTGACGCCGCTGGGCAGCAGCAGCTTTCCACTGACGGTAAAGATTGCCAACGAGCAGCAGGACAACGCCACCGGCGATCTGCAACTGCAACTGCCGCAGGGCTGGACGAGTGAGCCTGCTGTTGACCACTTCCACCTGGCTGCGGGCGAAAAGGCCGAGGTCGCCTTTACGGTGCGTCCTGCAAACCTGGGGCAGGAGAGCTACAAGCTGCGGGCGGTTGCGCGGAGCGGGAATGAAGAGTTCAGCGAAGGCTTTGAAACAGTAGGCTACCCCGGGCTGCGGCCTTATAACCTCTACCATCCGGCGACCTACAGAACGCGCGGCGTGGATGTGAAGGTTGCGCCCGGCATCAAGGTCGGCTACATCATGGGAACCGGGGATGAGGTGCCGGAGGCGCTCAGGAACATCGGCGTCGATGCCCACCTGCTGACCGCAGACGAGATCGCAACGGGAGACCTCAGCCAGTACACGACGATCGTGCTGGGGATCCGCGCCTATGCGGCGCGGCCTGAGCTGACCGCGAACAACCAGCGGCTGCTGGACTATGTGAAGAACGGCGGCAACCTGGTGGTGCAGTATGAGAGAGACGAATTCAACCAGGATCTCGGACCCTACCCGTACACGCTGGGACGCTCGCCGGAAAAGGTTGTCGATGAGAGCGACCCGGTTACGATTCTGGATGCGAGCAATCCCCTGCTGACCGCGCCGAACCACATTACGAGTGCCGACTTCAATGGCTGGGTGGAGGAACGCGGCCACTCCTTCATGACTTCGTGGGACAGCAACTACAAGGCGCTGACGGAGACGCATGATCCGGGGCAGGACCCGCAGCGCGGCGGGCTGCTGTATGCGAAGTATGGCAAAGGAACCTATGTGTATGTGGCGTATGCGCTCTATCGCCAGCTGCCGGAAGCAGTGCCGGGGGCTTACCGAATCTTTGCCAACCTGGTGAGTGCGGGGAAATAAGATCGCGAAGCGGCAGCAGGTGAGACGATGCTTCTATGCTGAGGCAGGGAGCGAATCTTCGCTCCTGGAGGACAGGGCCAGAGGGAGCAGCGGCATGAACAGGCGGAAGACGGTTCCGCTGGAGACGCCCTGCCTGGTTCTGACGCGGAGGCTGCCGTGATGCTTCCGCACGATTTCATAGCTCACCCATAGTCCGAGACCTGTGCCGGTAATTCCCTTCGTCGAGAAAAACGGCTCGTAGATGCGCCCGAGGGTGTAGCTGTCCATTCCTGGGCCTGTATCGGCGACAGTAACGGAGACGCCCGGCTCGCCAGTCTTCCAATCGCGGGCGCGGGAGATGCGTAACAGCAGCCTGCCCCCGCTCTGCTGCATGGCATCGAGCGAATTGCCGACGAGGTTGGCGAGAACCTGACGCACCTCGCCATCGTAGGCGATGATGAGCGGGACCTCATGAAACTGCCTGGTGACCTTGATGGAATGAGAGCGGAGGCGGGCATCGTAGAGCGCCAACACCGTCTCCAAAAGCTCATGAACGTCGGTCTCCACCGGCCGCGTGCTCTGACGATAGAAGCGCAGGGTCTGCGTGGTGATGTGCGTGACCCGATCAAGTTCGCTCTGCGCAAGCTCAAGATAAGTGCGGGCAGACTCATCGAGATTGCCCTTGGAGAGCAGATACATGCAGTTGGTGACGGCTTCGAGGGGGTTATTGATCTCGTGAGCGATGGAGGCAGCGAGCCTGCCGGCGGCGGCCAGCTTCTCGGTGCGGCGCAGGACTTCATGGCTGTGCTTCTGCTCGGTGAGGTCGGCGAGGAAGGCGGCAATCTGCCGCTGCTCCAGGGGCAGCTCGGGATTGAGTACGGATGCACCGATGAGCACCGGGACAGTCTCTCTGCCTTTGGTGGAGCACTCGATCTCGAAGGTCGTGGTTCCCGACTGGGACCACATCTTCAGCAGCGGCATAGCTGACTCGGGAGAGCCCTCGAGAATGCGCTCCAGGGTAAGAGCGCCAGCCTCGACATCCATCCTCGAAAACCCGAGAAGAGATTCGAAGCCGTCATTGACGTAGATGATGCGCCCCCTGGAGTCGCAGATAAAGAGGGCCAGCGGCATCGCCTCAACCAGACGGTGAAAGCGCTGCTCGCTCTGGCGGAGTGCCTGCTCGGCAACGCGCTTTCTGCGTCTGCCGGCAGCCTCAGCCACTTCACGTTCAATAGCCGGGACGAGGCGGGCGAGGTTCTGCTTGGTGACGTAATCCTGAGCGCCGGCGCGCATGGCCGCGACTGCGGTCTCTTCGCTGACGGCGCCCGACATCATGATGAAGGGGATATCGAAGCCGCTGGTCTGCAGCATCTCCAGCGCCGCTGGGGCGCTGAAGGAAGGCAGATTGTAGTCGGCCAGTACGATGTCCCAGCCCTCGCCGCGACTGTTGAGAGCTGCGGCCATTTCTTCCGTCGTCTCAACCCGGGTAATCTCCGGAGCCAGCGCCGCCCGGCGAAGATACCGTTCGAGAAGAAGGGCATCCTCTTCGTTGTCCTCGACAAGAAGGACAGTCAGCGGCTTGGCATTCAGTTGCTGTTGGGCGGACATTCGTTAAGAACCAGCCAGTACATTCCGAGTTGGCGCGTCGCTTCTGCAAACTCGCTGAAGTTAACGGGCTTGCGGATATAACTGTTTACCCCGAGCTTGTAGCTGCGCACGATGTCGCTCTCTTCGTCAGAGGAAGTGAGAATGACGACCGGCAGCATGCGGGTCTTCTCGCTCTCGCGGATGCGGCGCAAAACCTCGAGCCCTTCAATCTTCGGCAGCTTGAGATCAAGGAGAATGACCTGCGGGGTGGGGATCGCGTTTTCGCCATCGCCGAAGAGCATCGCTATCGCTTCTTCGCCATCATGGGCGACCTTGATTTCGTTCACGATATTCGATTTGCGTAGTGCACGGATAGTAAGCACTTCATGATCCGGATCGTCTTCGACGAGAAGGATAACTCGTTGATTCTCAGCCATAGTCTCCTAATCCTAACGTAAACCGAAAAGTTGCGCCGACGCCAATCTCCCCCTCGGCCCGGATGGAGCCATGATGCCTGCGAATGACGCGGGCGACGGTTGCGAGGCCAATGCCGGAGCCGGCAAAATCCTTGTCTCCATGCAGCCGCTGAAAGGCTGTAAACAGCTTTCCGGCATATTGCATATCAAACCCCGCACCGTTGTCACGAAGGAAGTATTCACCCGTTTCCTGATCGCGTCCCAGCTCGATGATGGCTTCTTCGCGCCTGGAGGTAAACTTTACGGCGTTACCGAGGAGATTTTCAAGGGCTACGCGCAGCAGCCGCGGGTCTGCCTCGGCCTCAAGACCGGGCTCGATGTTGAAGGTGATCTTCCTGTCGCGGTTCTGGTGCTGGAGCTCAGCGGCGACCTCGGCTGCGAGTTCAGTGATGTTGACGTGCTCGCGGTTGAGGTCCGCACGGGTGATGCGCGAGAGCTGCAGCAGCGAGTCGATGAGGGTTCCCATCTTCTGCACGCCGGTCCGGATACGCCGCAGGAAATCGCGAGCGGGGCCGTCGAGCAGCTCACCATAGTCCTCTTCAAGGGCCACGCTGAAGCCATCGACGCTGCGTAGGGGGGCGCGGAGATCGTGGGAGACGGAGTAGCTGAAGGCCTCAAGCTCGCGGTTGGTGGCCTCAAGCTCGGCGGTGCGCTGCAGGACGCGGTTCTCCAGTTCCTCATTGAGCCGCTGCACCTCAAGGGCGCTGGCCTCGGCCATGCGGCGGGCTTCGCGCTCGGCCTCGTAGGCGTTGGCGCGGTCGAGCGACATGGCGATGCGGTCGGCGGCGATGGCCAGCAGATCCTCATCGCGATCATAGAAAGCGTCCGCGGTTTTGCGGCCGGCGAGCAGGGTCCCCACCACGCGGCCGGAGATGGTGAGGGGGATGACCAGCAGCGCGCGCATGTCCCGGCGCAGGCTCTCAAGCGGGATGGTCTGGGTGCTGTTGTCAGTGAAGGCCGTGACCTTGTTGAGCCGGGCGGCGACGACGATGGGATCGTCTTCGCTGAGCCGGAGACGTCTGCCTATCTTCGCGGCTGTGCCGCTGGCGGCGACGACCTCAAGCTCCTCCTCTTCAAGCTCATTACGACGCCACATGCAGAGGACCGCTGCATCGGCATGAATGGTGGAACGGAGGCGATCGAGCAGCTCTGAGGTGAGCTCGGGGAGCGTGAGCTGGGTGAGGCCGATGTCGCTGATGGACTGGAGTTGCCGCAGGCGCTCGGCATTGTCATCTGCGACCATGCGCTGCCTGCGCTCGCGCGAGAGCGTGGCAAAGAGCAGGACAATGAGCACCAGATCAATGAAGCTGGCAAGGATAGCGGTGAAGCGTGCGCGCTGACGTGCGGCCGAAGAGGAGACGAGACGCTGGGTGAGAAGCTGCTGCTCGGTCGCCTGCATCTTGTCAGTCAGCGCGACGACCTGATCCATCTCCGCCTTGCCGGTGCCCTGGCCTTCGAGCAGGCGGGCGTTGTCTGACAAGTTGCGCTGCCGCGCCTCGATGCCGGCCTGGAGAAAGGCGATGCGCCGGGAGACCAGGACTTGCATCTGCGCAACCCGCTGCTGCTCGAGAGGATTGTCGGCTGTCAGGCTCTTAAGCGTGGCGATCTGCTGCGGCAGGATGGAAGCGGCATGCGTGTAGGGCTCAAGGTATGCCTGGTCGCCGGTGAGCAGATAGCCTCGCTCCCCGGCGTCCATATCGCGCATGGAACCGAGCACGCGCCCGATGGAACCGATCACCTGCCAGGTGTGAACGACCATGGCCTCGGTCTGCCCCAGCACCTGGATGGAGCGGAGGGCGAGCCCCGCGTTCATCGAGACAACGATGATCGCGAGGATCAGCAGCACGGTGATGAGGGATCGGGTTGTGCGCAATCTCATGGGGCAGCGGCTAGCGCTCTACGCTCATGCTCCTTTGATGCAGATGTTGCAGAGCGTACACGGTAATCTGCTCACGCTGCAGCGCCTGGATGCCCTCAGCCGCGGCCCGCGCCGCTGCGATGGTGGTGATGGTGGGGATGCGCTGCTGCACCGCTGCGCGGCGGATGGCCTTCTCGTCGAAGAAGGTGTCCTGGCCGTGGGGCGTGTTGATGATGAGGTTGATGCGCTCGCCCTTGATGAGGTCGACGATGTTCGGGCGGCCTTCCTTGACCTTGAAGACGCGCTCGACGACGATGCCGTCGCGCTCAAGGATGTTGGCGGTGCCTTCAGTAGCGACGATCTGGAAGCCGAGCTCGACATACTGCCTGACCAACGGAACGAGCTGCACCTTGTCGCGATCGTTGACGCTGAAGAAGACCGTTCCGTGCAGCGGCAGACGAAGACCGGCGGCGAGCTGCGCCTTAGCGAAGGCCTCGCCGAAGTTGTCAGCCACGCCCATGACTTCGCCGGTCGACTTCATCTCCGGGCCGAGCACGGTGTCTACGCCGGGGAACTTGTTCCAGGGGAAGACGGGCGACTTGACGAAGTAGTGCGTGCCGGTCTCAAGGTCAGACCCGGAGGCCACCTGCTGCGGGAGAAGATCGCGCAGCCGGGATCCGGCCATGAGGAGCGAGGCGATCTTTGCGAGCGGCACGCCGGTTGCCTTCGAGACATAGGGCACGGTTCGCGAGGCACGGGGGTTGACCTCGATGACGTAAACCTTGTCCCGCTGAATGGCGAACTGGAGGTTGACCAGGCCGATGACGTTGAGCGCGCGGGCGAGCTTCTTTGTATAGTCGCGCAGGGTGGCGATGACAGACGGGGAGAGATCGACTGGCGGCAGCACGCAGGAAGAGTCGCCGGAATGGATGCCGGCCTCTTCAATATGCTGCATGATGCCGGCGATGACGACGTCATTGGCATCGCAAAGCGCGTCGACGTCCACCTCAACTGCGTCTTCGAGGAAGTGGTCGATGAGGACCGGGCGCTCCTGCGAGTACTCGACGGCCTCTTTCATGTAGCGCGAGATCGCCTCAGCATCGTAGGCAATGACCATGGCGCGACCGCCCAGCACATACGAAGGCCGCACGAGCACCGGATAGCCGATGCGCTCGGCGCCAGCGAGCGCTTCTTCGACACTGGTGGCCATGGCGCCGGGGGGCTGCGGGATATTCAGCTCTTCAATCAGCTTGCCGAATCGCTTGCGATCTTCAGCGAGGTCGATGGACTCGGGCGAGGTGCCGAGAATCGGTACACCGGCGGCCTTGAGGCGGAGCGCGAGGTTGAGCGGAGTCTGGCCGCCAAACTGCACGATCATGCCGATTTCCGCACCGCTCGAAGCCTCGTGCTCATAGACGGCGAGGACATCTTCAAGAGTCAACGGCTCGAAGTAAAGCCGGTCGCTGGTGTCGTAATCCGTCGAAACCGTCTCCGGGTTGCAGTTGACCATGATGGTTTCATAGCCTGCATCTTTGAGGGCGAAGGCGGCATGGCAGCAGCAGTAATCGAACTCGATTCCCTGCCCGATGCGGTTGGGACCGCTGCCGAGAATGATGACCTTGCGCTTGCTGGTTGGCGCAGCCTCGTCTTCTTCGTCATAGGTGGAGTAGAGGTAGGGCGTCTTGCTCTCGAACTCCGCCGCGCAGGTGTCAACCAGTTTGAAGACAGGCCGCAGACCGTGCTGATGGCGGAGCTTGCGGACCTGCGCTACTCCGTCTGCGCCGGGCATTGCCCAGATGTCCGCGAGGCGCTCGTCGGAGATGCCCATGCGCTTGGCTTTTCGTAACAGCTCCGGTGACACATTCTCCATGGGGGTGTCAGCGAGTACGCCTAGAGCGTCGGTGATCTCCTTGATCTGGTAAAGGAACCATGGGTCCATCGAAGTCATGCGCGCTACTTCACGAACGGACATGCCGCGGCGAAAGGCGAAGCGGATGTAGTTGATGCGCTCAGGCTGAGGGGTGACGAGACGCTGGGTGAGACGGCGCGGCTCCAGCACCTCTGCGCCTACGCGCTTCCCTGTTTCAAGGGAGCGCAGCGCTTTCATCAGTGCTTCCTTGAAGGTGCGGCCCATGGCCATCACTTCGCCAACCGACTTCATCTGCGGGCCGAGGTTCTCGTCGGCGCCGGGAAACTTTTCAAACTGCCACTTCGGAATCTTGACGACAACGTAGTCGATGGTCGGCTCGAAGCAGGCAGGCGTCATCCGGGTGATGTCATTGGGAATCTCGTCGAGCGTGTAGCCTACGGCGAGCTTGGCGGCGATCTTGGCGATAGGAAATCCGGTGGCCTTGGACGCAAGCGCAGAGGAGCGCGAGACGCGCGGATTCATCTCAATGACGGTCATGCGGCCGGTTGCGGGATTGACGGCGAACTGCACGTTGGAGCCGCCCGTCTCTACGCCGATTTCGCGGATGACGCGGATGGCCGCATCGCGCATCGCCTGGTACTCGCGATCGGTGAGGGTCTGCGCAGGGGCGACGGTGATGGAGTCGCCGGTGTGGACGCCCATGGGGTCCATGTTTTCAATGGAGCAGATGATGATGACGTTGTCGGCGAGGTCGCGAACAACTTCAAGCTCATACTCTTTCCAGCCGAGCACGGACTCTTCAATCAGGCACTCGTGAACTGGCGAAAGGTCGAGGCCGCGCGCGAGAATCTCCATCAGCTCTTCACGGTTGTAAGCGATGCCGCCGCCGGAGCCGCCGAGCGTGAAGGAAGGACGGATGACGACGGGGAAGCCGATCTTACTGGCGAACTCCAGACCATCGCGGATGTTATTGACCAGCGCAGAGTGCGGCATGTCAAGGCCGATGCGGGTCATCGCATCCTTGAAGAGCAGGCGGTCTTCTGCCTTTTTGATGGCGTCGAGCTTGGCGCCGATCAACTCGACGTTGTACTTGTCGAGGATTCCAGCGTCGGCAAGATCGACGGCAAGGTTGAGGGCCGTCTGGCCGCCAACGGTGGGCAGCAGGGCGAACTTGCCCGCGCCGTGCATCATCTCAACCTCAAGCTGGATGATGTGCTCGAGATACTCGCGCGTCAGCGGCTCGACGTAAGTACGGTCGGCGAGTTCCGGATCGGTCATGATGGTGGCCGGATTGGAGTTGACCAGCACAACCTCATAGCCCTCGGCGCGCAGCGCCTTGCAGGCCTGAGTGCCGGAGTAGTCAAACTCCGCGGACTGCCCGATGACGATCGGCCCGGAGCCGATCACTAGGATCTTGGTGATGTCATTTCTGCGTGGCATGGTCTGCTACTTTCCCTGATAACTGCGAAATTCGGGTCAAGGTATCGAAGGCCGAAATTGTTCCACGGGAACTTTAGAACCGCTGTCCTTGAGCCTGTCATTTGATTCGATGAAATATAGAAGAGCTGCAATCAGCACTATATCCAAAACCATCCGCGCGTTCACGGACATCAGCGTCGATATGCGCGCCCCATACCAGAAGAATCCGAAAATTAAGGCTGAAGCAACTTTGGCGCTTTCTCGAGTCAGGTTTTTGATATTTGCGAGTGGAACTACTAGAAAGATGAAGTCATAGAATCCATGGCGCATCATAACGATGCTCGCTGTGGCTAAGCATGCTACTACAGCCCTGTCGGATAGGTATCTAGCCTTCGAAAGATGAAAACTATAGACAGCGCTTGCTACGATACCCGCCAGATACGAAAGCATCTCCACCTGGTGCCACGGTAGTACATAGGCTGCAAGCCATCTTGTTAGAGCCATAACATCTGCTGCTGTCACTACAACACCGTTTCTGCTCACCATGAAGGGTTCAACAATCAAGGTAGCTAGCGGTGTTCTAACCATAATCCAGACACCAAGAAGACCTAACAATGGGGGGATCATCGAGATCAGAACTATCTTCCAACTCTTTTTAAACAGCAGGTAGAAAACAAAAACAGGAGAAAAGTTGTATTTCACATAAGACAGTCCAAGCGCAATTCCTCGCACGGCTATCGGCGCAAGGCAAAATGCACAACAAAAAGTAAGAAGTTCGAAAAAGTCTTGTTGACCGTAGCCCAACGACTGACGGAAAGGATAGCCCGAGAAAAAGATGAGTGCCAGCAGAAGAGTAAGTCTGGATCCAAGCCTGAAATACGAACCAAGGATCAACATGCTTATCAAGCACATCGAGCAATTGACAACAGCCCACAATATCCTAGCCTTATGAAACCCCATCAAGCCAAACGGCACTAATAGCAGATAGGTCTCGTGGAGATAATTAGGCACCTGATTTAGAAGAATCAGATGCTGTTTATCGCCCGTCAACGCCTGCTTCCAGGGATCAATGTGATGCAAGACCATAAAAGTCCCGCTCCATTGAAAATCCTGCCCCCTGGCTGGCTGCAGACCTTGATGAAATGCGAGGATTATGTTTCCTACGGCTATAGGGAACAATAAAACTATCAATATATTTAAAAGAATTCTCTTTCTATTAGTCATATGCGCTCGGGTTTTATCTGCCAGTTATGTGCAAATAGAGAGAGCTTGAGGGCATGCAGTAGATGCGGCTCACCGTTTCCACCCTTCCATCATCCTGCGGAAATCCTTGAAGAGATAATGCGAATCGTGCGGGCCCGGGCTGGCTTCCGGGTGATACTGCACGCTGAAGAGCGGCATCGACTTATGGCGCAGGCCTTCGAGCGTGTTGTCGTTCAGGTCGACGTGGGTGAGATCGACTTCGCTCTCCTTGAGCGAATCCGGATCGACGGCGAAGTTGTGATTGTGAGCCGTGATCTCGACCTTGCCCGTATCCGTACACTTCACCGGGTGATTGCCGCCGTGGTGGCCGAATTTAAGCTTGTAGGTTTTGCCGCCGAGCGCGAGACCGATCAACTGATGGCCGAGGCAGATCCCGAAGATGGGCTTGCGGCCGGCGAGCCTGCGGATGTTGTCGTGAGCGTAGGTGACCGGCTCCGGATCGCCGGGGCCATTCGAGAGGAAGATGCCGTCGGGCTTGAGCTCGAGAACATCCTCAGCCGAGGTCTGGGCGGGCACAACCGTAACCCGGCAGCCCTGCTGCGCGAGCATACGCATGATGTTGTGCTTGATGCCGTAGTCGTAGGCGACAACGTGGAGGTCGGGGTGCGGAGCGGCAACTTCGCCGGCGAGCAGCAGCTCGCTGTGGGCTTCGTTGTCCCACTCGTAGCGGGCCTTGGTGGTGACCACGCTGGCCAGGTCGGTGCCGTCCATCTTGCGGATGGCGCGGGCCTTGGCGACGAGCTTGGCGACGTCACTCTCGATGGTGGAAATGACGCCGCGCATGACGCCATGGGTGCGCAGATGGCGGACCAGGGCGCGTGTGTCTATCTCTGAGATGACAGGGATATTGAAGCGTTCGAGATATTCATCGGCTACCTGCTCGGAGCGCCAGTTGGAGCTGATCGGGGAAAATTCCCGAGTGACCAGGCCCTCGATAAATGGTCTGATGGCTTCATTATCGGCAGTGTTGGTGCCGTAGTTGCCGATCTGAGGATTGGTAAGGACAACGATCTGTCCTGCATAGGACGGGTCAGTGAAAATTTCCTGGTAGCCGGTCAGGGATGTATTGAAAACAACTTCGCCATAGCATTCGCCTTTGGCTCCGTAGCCTTCGCCGCGGAAGATGCGCCCGTCTTCGAGCGCAAGAATCGCCTGCATCGCGTCTCCATTGAGTGGATTCAATCGAGTTTAACAGGAAAGCGCGGCCTGTGCCTGCGCGCATCACACCGGGGAGAGGATATTCCCATGAAGGCAGTCGTGCTCTATGAATATGGCGACCCCAGCCAGTTGCGCTATGAAGATGCCGAACAGCCACCTGTCGGCGACAACGAAGTTCTCGTTCGCATGCACGCGACCAGCGTGAATCCAGTCGATTACAAGATCCGCAGCGGCGCAGCGAAGGGGCGCATCCCGGTCGAACTGCCTGCCGTCCTGGGCCGCGACCTGTCCGGAGAGGTGGTGCAGGCGGGGCGCAGCGTCGTCGGCTTTGCCAAGGGCATGCGGGTGATGGGGCTCGCGAACGGCACCTATGCCGAGTTCACGACGGCCAAGGCCGATGTTCTCGCCCCGATTCCCGAGGCGCTGAGCTTTGAGCAGGCGGCTGCCCTGCCCCTGGTGACACTGACCGGGGCGCAACTGATCGAGCGGGCGGTGAAGCCGCAGCCGGGCCAGACGGTGCTGGTGACGGGCGCGCTGGGCGGCGTGGGCCGCTCGGCTGTGCATGTGGCGCGCAAGCATGGCTGCCGCGTGCTGGCCGGGGTGCGGTCGGCGGAGAAGGCGGAAGCAGCGGTGCTGGGCGCGGACCAGGTGATCGCGCTCGATGACGAGACGGAGACGGTTCACCTGCACGATCTGGATGCAGTTGCGGATACGGTGGGCGGCCCGACGGCTTCGCGACTGCTGAAGGCGCTGCGCGCGGGCGGAGTTTTCGGCTCAGTGCTCGGCGAGCCCCAGGGAGCGAAGGACGTCGATGTGCAGGTGCATGCCTTCATGGCGCAACCTGATGCCTCGCGGCTGTATGAGCTGGCAGACGAGGTCGCGCGGGGTGAGTTCACGATCCCGATTGGAAAGACGATGCGCCTGTCGGAGATCGAGGAAGCGCACCGGCTGGCGGAGGCGCACAAGGTCAAGGGCAAGATCATCCTGGTGATGTGAGGGACGGAGTCGAGAGGGGCAGGATGCTGCAGGTTTTCCGGCGGCGACTTATCATTACGTTCAAATGACGATGCGCTCGATCGCTGCTGCCACTGCCCTGTCCCTGTGCTCCTGCCTTTACACTGCCTCGGCCGGGGCGGAAACACCGGCGGCGGAGATGCCGCGAGCGCCCGGAGCGCAGATTACTACGCTGACTGCGCCGGGCTATTTCAGCGAGCCATCGGTGGCGGTGAACCCGGGGAATCCGCAGCAGGTGGTGGTGGCCTACCAGGTGCCGACCCATATCGCTTATTCGACCGATGCGGGGGCTACGTGGCTGCATGCGAAGAATGTCGCACCCGCGGATTTCAAGGTAAACGGCGATGTCTCCGTGACCTATGACAGTAAGGGGCATGCCTTCGTCTGCTATATCGCCTTTAACAAGCTGGGCACTTTCAACTACTGGGGGCACGCCACCAACAAGAACGGCATCTACCTGCGCCGCTCACTGGACGGCGGAAAGACGTGGGAGGCGAGCCCGGTCACGGTCTCTGAACAGCAGCAGCAGCCCGGTGTCCCGATGGAGGACAAGCCTTACGTGGTGGCGGATACGAGTCATGGGCCCTATGCCGGGAACCTCTATATCGCGTGGACGCGCTGGGGGCTGAAGGACTCGCGCATGGTCTTCACGCGGTCGACGGACGACGGCAAGAGCTGGACGACGCCGGTGGAGATCGACCAGCATCCGGGGCTTCCACGCGACGACAATGGCGCGCTTGAGGGCTTTGACGGCGCGGTCGGCGCAGACAGCACGCTCTATGCGGTGTGGTCCGAGGGCGATGACATCCAGTTCACCATTTCGCGGGACGGAGGCAAGAGCTTTTCACGGGTCCGCAATATTCTCCACACGGCGCCGATCATGTTCGCGGTTCAGGATTTTCAGCGGGCCAATGGATTCCCGCAGATCGCGGTCGATCCGCGCAGCGGCGACCACAAGCATGCACACCTGTATGTGACGTGGAGCGACTACCGCAATGGCGATATCGATGTCTTCTGCGCCCGATCAGAGAACGGCGGCCGGACATGGAGCGAGCCGGTGCGCGTGAACGACGATCCGGTGCATGACGGCAGCGATCAGTTCTACCAATGGCTCACGGTCGATCCGGTGAACGGCGCTGTCTCGATCCTCTTCTACGACCGGCGCGGAGACCAGGAAAATCGCAAGACGTTTGTCACGCTGGCGCGGTCAGTGGACGGGGGCAAGAGCTTCCACAACTATGCGTGGAGCGTGAAGCCTTTCGTGGCGAATGATCAGGAGTTCATGGGCGACTACAGCGGCATTGCCTCGTATAACAACCGCGTCTACGGGGCGTGGACAGAGGATGCTACTCCCACTGGAGGCAGGCCTGCCGCGAAGGCGACGGCTGCCAAGATAGCGCCGGACCGAGGCCAGGACAAGGCTAAGGAGCGGGCCCCGGACCAGGCCAAGGAGCAGGCGCAGGACAAGTCCGGCGAGAAGAAGAAAGAGGAGCCGACGGCGAGGAACCACACGATCATCCGGGTGGGCGTTGCGGAGTTTCCGGCCGGGAGGTGAAGCGCGGAGGCTGGCCAAGCAGCGCGGCGATACGATACCCTGACGGTTGGGAATCACGATGACGTCGACCGCTCGCCTGCCAATTCTGCTCTTCTCGCTCGCCTTTCTGTCAGCCCCACTTTACTCCCAGCAGCCAGCTTCGCAGGACAGCACCCCTCAACAGCAGACCGCACCGCAGCAGACCGTACCCCAGCAGACCGTACCCCAGCAGACGGCGCCACCGGCGCAAGCGCCTGCGCCAAGCGCGGCGGACGAGCTGCCGGATTCGCCAGGAACACAGATTCCCGTGAGCCCGCAGCCGACTGGGCCTACGGCTATTTTTGACACGAGCATGGGCCGGATGACCTGCAAGCTGTTTTCGAAGGAAGCGCCGAATACGGTCGCCAACTTCGTCGGACTGGCGACGGGCAGCAAAGAGTGGACCGACCCGGCGACCCACCAGAAAATGACCGGCAAGCCGCTCTACAACGGGACGCAGTTTCACCGGGTCATTCCGGGGTTCATGATCCAGGGCGGCGACCCGCTGGCGACCGGCATGGGCGACCCAGGCTATATGTTCGCCGACGAGTTTGACCCGAATCTGAACTTCGACGTACCGGGACGGCTGGCCATGGCGAACTCGGGGCCGAACACGAATGGCTCGCAGTTCTTTATTACCGAAGCGGCCAACGACGAACTCGATCAGAAATACACCATCTTCGGCCAGTGCGACGACCCGAGCATCGATGTGGTCAAGTCCATCGCGCGCGTCGAGCGCGACGACCAGGACAAGCCGCTGACGCCGGTTTATCTCAACAAGGTGACCATCGTGGAACCGGGGCAACCGATTCCCCCTGCGCCCGCGAGCGCACCCGCTGTACCCAGCACTGCGCCCTCCACCCAACCGCAACCACAGCCCTAAGGAGTATTGCCGAACATGTCACGCACAGCAGGAACCTACGCCATCTTCAAGACCAGCGAGGGCGAGATCGTCTGCCGCCTTTTCGAGCAGGAAGCCCCTAAGACCGTCACCAACTTTATCGAACTGGCCGAAGGCAAGCGCGAGTGGACCCACCCGATCGGAGGCAAGAAGAGCACCGACAAGCTCTTCGACGGCACCATCTTCCATCGCGTAATTCCTGACTTCATGATCCAGGGCGGCGACCCGGCGGGCACCGGCTTCGGCGGCCCGGGCTACAAGTTTGAGGACGAGACCAAGGGCTCGGCGCACAAGTTCGACAAGCCAGGAAAGCTGGCGATGGCCAACTCGGGGCCGAACACGAACGGCTCGCAGTTCTTCATTACCGTAGCGGCGACGCCCTGGCTGACGGGCAACCACACCATCTTCGGCGAAGTGGTCGAAGGGCAGGAGATTGCGGACAAGATCTCCAAGGTAGCTCGCGGCGCGCAGGACAAACCGAAGACCCCGGTGACGATCGACAGCGTAGTGATCGAGCGGGTCTAGCTTCTCTGCTTCCGGCAGGCGGTCCTCGCCTGCCGGTATGCCGGGCGGCGGCGCAGGTCGGGAAGCAAGGCCGGAACCGGTTCGGGGAGCGAAGAACCGAAGCGGCTGCTGGCTGACTTTCTCATCGGAGCGCATGGGCTGCTGCAGGCGGACCGCCTGATGACGCTGGATGCGCGGCGCTACCAGCAGGACTTCCCCGAGCTGTCGCTCCTGTGACCCAGCCTTTACACTAGAGAAGTATGATTCCCACTCTTGAATGGACCTCCGAAGGCGTCCGGTTTCTCGATCAGACGCGCCTGCCGCTTGAAGAAACTTACGTACTGGCCACCAGCTACCAACAGGTAGCTGACGTCATCACCACCATGGTTGTGCGCGGCGCTCCGGCGATCGGTGTTTCCGCGGCGATGGGCGTGGCGCTGGGCGTAGAGCGCAGCCGTGCGGCAACGCTGGCTGAGCTGAAGCCCGAGTTTGAGACGATCTGCGATACGCTGGCCGCTACCCGCCCTACGGCGGTGAACCTCTTCTGGGCGATTGCGCGTATGCGCGAGCGCTTCACGAAGCTGGCGGCGCAGCTGGAGATGACGGTAAAGGGCGTTGCCGCCGGCCTGATCGAGGAGGCGCGGCTGATGTATGACGAGGACATTGCGGCGTGCCGCACATTGGGGGCGAACGGCGCCGAGCTGATGCCGGAGGCGGGCGGCGTGCTCACGCACTGCAACGCCGGAGCGCTGGCGACGTGTGGCTATGGAACAGCGCTGGGGGTGATCCGCGCGGCGGTCGAGCAGGGCCATTCGCTGCATGTCTATGCCGATGAGACGCGGCCCTTTCTGCAGGGAGCGCGGCTGACGGCGTGGGAGCTGATGCACGACGGCATCCCCACGACGGTGCTCTGCGACAACATGGCTGCGAGCCTGATGCGGCAGGGAAAGATCAAGGCGGTAGTGGTCGGCGCTGACCGGATTGCGGCCAACGGCGATGTGGCCAACAAAATCGGCACCTACGGGGTGGCGGTGCTGGCGAAAGAGCACGGGATTCCGTTCTATGTGGCTGCGCCGTGGTCCACGATCGACCTGGCGACGGCGCATGGCGACGATATTCCCATTGAGCAGCGCGCGGCGATCGAGGTGACGCACCATGCGGGCAAGCAGCTGACGCCGCATAATGTGGGGATTGAGAACCCGGCCTTCGATGTGACTCCGGCGAAGTATGTGACGGCGATCATCACGGAGCGCGGCGTGCTGAGGGCACCCTATCCGGAGTCGCTGAGCGAGCTGGAGAATGCAGCCGTTCAGGCGTAGAACGTGAAACGGCGGCGCCCTCGCACCAGGCGAAGGCGCCGCCGCAGAAGATCCGTGAAGGCGCTACCTGTGAGTCGCTGCCTGGCAGGCGCTACTTGGCCAGCGGAGTGGGCTGGGTCGGGGCTGCGTCTGTTTTAGTCGCGGTTGCATCCGTCTTAGCGGCGTCATTGCCGCCCTTGATGCCTTCCTTAAAGCCGCGAAGCCCTTCGCCAAGCCCTTTGCCGAGGTCGGGGAGTTTCTTGGGGCCGAAGACCAGCAGCGCAATCGCGAGGATGATCAGAAGGTGTGTGGGCGTAAACAGATTATCAAGCATGATATGGAATCTCTCCCGTAACAGAACGATTATAAGCCGCCAAACGGATGATAGTGAAAATTTCCTTTTGGGGAATCAGGCGGGGCATGAATCGCTGCCCCACCGAAGAAGTTGCGACCGGATCTAGCGCTTCAATAAATCCACCGGCTCGTTGATGTCGGTAACGCGGAAGTACTGGGCGAGAACGGGATGCTGCTTGCGGACCGCCTGATACATCTCCCAGGCGACGCGCCGGTAGGAGAAGTGGCCCTGCGGAGCCGAACGCAGCTCGGAGATGTAGAGCGCTTCGGCAAAATCCATGGAGAAGAGCGTCCGGTTGCGGGTGGCTAGCGGCAGGACGTACTGCGCGGACTGCGGGACGGCGGAGGCGGCGAGGCGCTGGCTGGCGGCGTGGGCCTGCTTCATGGCGGTGTCGAAGGTGGCCTTCAGGCCAGCTTGTTCGAGGCCCTCGGGGACGTCCCAGCCGTGCTCGGTGGTGAAGTCCTGCATCACCTGCACGCAGCGGCGGTGGCGATGCATATCGCGGAAGCCACCGATGTCCATGAGGATATCGAAGCGGAGAACCTGTCCCACGGAGAACTCGCGGAGCAGCTCGTCGTGACGCCCCCGGTATCTGGTGCCGAGGGAGATAATTTCGTCGCGGCGGACGCTGTCGAGCGCGGCGACGCGCTCGCGGAGCTGGCGGTAGGAATAGTGGCAGGCGCCGTAGAGGAGAGTTGTTGCCAGCTCCACCTCAAGGGACTGGCCAGCCTCGACGAGATCGACCAGTGGGGCGGCCTGGATGGGTATGCCCTTCATGAGCCCGTCGGCGGCCTGCGCCAGTTCCCTTCTGGTAGCTGAGCGGTATTCATTCTCCTTTGCGTACTTGACCAGCGTGGGGGCGGTCTTCACTTCGCGAGTGAGCAGCTCTCGGGCGCGCTCGCCGAGGGCGGGATCGAGCTTTGCCACCTCATCGGCCAGGGCGGAATAGTCGCTCGCGTGAACGTTCCAGGCAGGGCCGGCGGCGGCCTCGCGGAGGCGCTCGCCGAGCATGCGGACCTCGTCGAAGGGGCTCGAAAGCAGGCGGGAGATCTGCATCTCAAGGGTTCGCGCGTTGACGATCTGGCCAAGGGAGGTGTTGGTGGCGAGCGGCAGGAGGTAGCGAGCGACGTCAAAGGCGCGCGCTTTCATGGTGCGGTCGAAGGCGTCCTGCTTCATCTCCTCTGGGCGGGGGGTCTGCTGCCTGAGGGATTCAAAAGCACCGGCGGCTACCTGCTCATAGGCGGCAAAGAGCCCGGTGACGGTATCGCGGTAGAGCTGCCCAGCCGCGGCGTCGGCGGCGAAGTCGGGCATGTACCAGCCGCTCTTCCTGAAGTTCTGGTAACGGGTGGAGCGCTCCTGGCCATCCCAACGCTGCTCATCTACGAGTACAATCGCGGCGAGCAGAGAGAGGCGCTCAATGGCGAACGCGACATGCGCGAGGTCGGCGATGGAGCGATGGCCGTATTGGAAATAGAATGTATTGAGGAATTGTTCTGCGCGCTGGCTGCTGATCTCTTTGAGCGACTCCTTCATTGAGAGCGCCGAGCGTGAATACTTGGCCATGGCGTAGGCCAGTACCTCAGGGTCAGCGCCGTGGACAGCGAAGACTTCGGTCTGGTTGGATGGCTGCGCTTCAGGCGAACGGGACGGCATGGCAGAGGCGACTGCTTCAGTTTCAGGCATAGTAGGCAACAGGATACGGCATTCGGGGCAGCTGCTTCGCGGGATCCAATCCGGGAACGGCTTCCATCCAGACATCCTCGCAACGACGGAGCACCGGCCATGGCCGCTGCCGCGTTCCCCGTGGGCGATGACGCAACAGTGGAACGATCTGCTTTTTGCCCACTGGCCGGTGCAGGTTGCGGACATCGCCGGGCATCTGCCGCAGGGGCTGGCGGTGGATACCTTTGACGGCTATGCGTGGCTGGGCGTGGTTCCCTTCTGGATGGACGGCATCCGGTTTCGCGGACTGCCTCCGATTCCGGGTACGAGCCGGTTTCCTGAGCTGAACTTGCGAACTTATGTCCGGGAACGCAACTCGAACCTCGCCGGGGTCTATTTTTATTCGCTGGACGCGGCCAATCCACTGGCGGTGAGCGTGGCGCGGGCCTTCTTCAAGCTTCCCTACTATTGGGCGCGCATGGGGGTGCGGCACCAGGAGGGCGGTATCCGCTACTCCAGCAAGCGGCTGCTGGTGAAGGAGCCGGCGCGGTTTGAGGCGAAGTATCGAAGCCTGGGGCGCGAGGCTGCCAGGGGCGACCTGGAACACTTTCTGACAGAGCGCTATTGCCTCTACACCTCAGACGCGCGGGGGCTGCTCTACCGCGGCAACATTCACCATCTTCCCTGGCCGCTCGAAGAGGCAGAGGCCGAGATCGGGCTGAACGAGCTGCCGGATGCGTTTGGGCTGCGCCTGCCGGAGCGCGAGCCGATCCTGCACTATTCACGGACGCTGAAGGTATATGTGTGGCCGCTCGAACAGGTTTCGGCGATGGCGAAACACACGGCGGCACAGGTTTTGCCTGCGGCGGAGACGTTGTAAGTCTCCCCGGAGAGCGCGCGGCCGGATGTACCTCTTTATTCGCGGGCGGTGATGCCGAGCGAGCGCATCTTGCGGTAGAGGTGGCTGCGTTCAAGGCCCAGGGTCTCGGCGGCGCGGCTGACGTTGCCGTTGCACTCTTCAATCTTCTTGAGAATGTAGTCACGCTCATAGGCTTCGCGGGCCTGGTGGAGGCTGGTGAACTCTTCACCGCGGCCGGTGCTGCGCTGCACGAGCATGGGCAGGTGCCTGCGCTCGATGCGCGGAGCCTGTGGGTTGAGGATCAGCACGCGCTCGATGACGTTGCGAAGCTCACGGACATTACCGGGCCAGTGGTATTGCTGAAGGACTTCAAGGGCATCGTCGGCGATCTCCACGCGCGGCCGGCCGTACTCGCGCCCGAAGGAGCGGAGGAATTCGCGGGCGAGGAGCGGGATATCCTCCTTACGCTCGCGCAGCGGAGGCACGAAGAACGGGATGACGTTGAGGCGGTAGAAAAGATCCTCGCGGAAGTTGCCCCGGGCAATCTCCTCTTCGAGATCCTTGTTGGTGGCGGCGATGACGCGGACATCGACGCTGAGCGGCTGCACAGCTCCGACCGGGGTGAAGCGCTGCTCGTCGAGCGCGCGCAGGACCTTGGCCTGGGTCTTGAGGCTCATGTCGCCCACCTCATCGAGAAAGAGGGTGCCGCCGTCGGCGCGTTCGAAGGTGCCGCGCTTCTCGGGCGGACCTCCGGCAACGGCGTTGTTGCGGTAACCGAAGAGTTCGCTCTCGATATAGTCCTCGGGAATCGCGGCGCAGTTGAGCTCGATGAAGACGCGCTCGTGGCGGAGGCTCTGGGCGTGGATGGCGCGCGCGATAAGCTCCTTGCCGCAGCCGGACTCGCCAAAGATGAGCACGCGGCCGTTGGTGGGGGCCATGAGCCGGATCTGCTGGCGGAGCGCCTTGGCGGGCACGCTTTCGCCGGTGATGGGCGCCTGCTGGGTGAGCTGCCGTTTGAATTCGATGTTCTCTGTGCGCAGCCGCCGCGCCTCAATCGCGTTCTTGAGCAGGATGAGGGTACGGTCGAGGGAGAGCGGCTTTTCGAGGAAATCATAAGCGCCGAGCTTGGTTGCTTTGACGGCGGTCTCGATGGTGCCGTGGCCGGAGATGATGATGACTTCGGGGCGGCTCTCAGGCGCGAGGGTGCGAATCTCGCTGAGCAGGTCGAGGCCGTCGCGGTCCGGCAGCCAGATGTCGAGGAGAACGGCGTCGTAGCTGGCGTCGCGGAGCAGCACCAGGGCTTCTTCCGCAGTGGCGGTCGAGACGACGGCGTAGTTTTCGTCGCGCAGAATGCCGCTGAGCGACTCCCGAATCTCGGCCTCGTCGTCAACAATCAGAACATGGTTCATACGATGGTTCCTGTAGTGGCCGGCTCGGCGGCCAGCGGCAGCGAAGCGAGGGGCAGCTCAAGAATGAAGCGGGCTCCGGCGGGCGTGTTCTGCTCGGCACGGATGGTGCCGCGATGCTCCTGCACGATCTTGGCGGCGATGGCCAGGCCGAGGCCGGTTCCGCGCTGCTTGGTCGAGAAGTAGGGCAGGAACAGGCGCTCGCGCATTTCGCCGGTGAGGCCGTAGCCGGTATCGGCGATGACGATCTCGGCCATCTCCCCGACGAGGTTGGTTTCAATGGTGAGCACGCGGAGCAGGCTGTCCTGCATGGCCTCGGCGGCGTTGTCGATCAGGTTGGCGATGGCGCGCTTGAGCGATTCGCAGTCGGCCATGACCGGGGGGAGAGTGGCATCCATGCGCTTTTCGATGCGGATATTCCGCAGCCTTCCATGGAAGAGCGCCAGAGCGCTCTCGGCGATCTGGTTGAGGTCAGCGGGCTTGGGCCGGGCTGCAGGAAACTCGGCCAGGGCTGCGAACTGGTCAACCAGTGTCCGCATGCTCTCAACAGAGCTGAGGATCACCTCGGTGCAGCGAATGATGATGGAGTGCGACTCCGGGGTGGGGCGCTCGACGTGGCGGCGGATGCGCTCGGAGGACAGCGCGATCGGAGTAAGCGGGTTCTTGATTTCGTGGGCGACGCGCTGCGCGACCTCTTTCCACGCGACCTGGCGCTGCGCCTTGAGGAACTCGGTGACGTCTTCAAGCACGAGGATCGCGCCGCGGCGATCGGTTCCGAGCTCGAGCAGAGAAACGGTGGCGGAGATGCTGGTCTTCGTCTGGGAACCTTTCATCTCCAGCTCGGCGGTCGCCTGCCCCATGCGCTGGGCGCGACGCTCCAGGCGCAGCAACTCCTGCGCCATCTCAGGAGAAAAGACATCATCGACGTGCCGCCCGACAAGCTCTGCGCCATCAACGAAGCGGAGAAAGGCGCGATTCGTCTGCTGGATGCGACCGTGACTGTCGAGGGTGGCGACACCGCTGGGGATGGTTTCGAGGATGCGCTCCAGCTCGCGGCGGCGCTCCTCAAGGGCAAGATTGGCGGCGGAGAGCTGCTGCGTGGACTGCTCGGCGAGCATGCGACTCTGCTCAAGGTCAGAGGCCATGTGATTGAAGGAGCGGATGAGCTCGCCGAGCTCCTCAGTCGTGGCCAGGGTGACGCGCTGGCCGTAGTGGCCCTGGGCAATCTCATTCATGGCGTCGGCCAGGGCCTCAACGGGCCGGGTGATCTGCTTGGAGAGATAAAGAGCGAGCCAGGTGCTGGCGAAAAACACCAGGACCGTCAGCAGCAGGAGCATGAACAGATAGGTAAGACGAATGGTGCGGCGCTGGCGGTAGACGGCCCAGTACTGGGACGAGCCGGTGCGGATGTCTGAAACGGTAGAGGTGAGGCCCGCGGGCATGGGGAGCGCGACCACGACGACCTCGCCGTTGGGAGCAGATGCCGCGCCGAGGGCAAATTCACTGTTGCCGAAGGCCAGCACAGGCTCGTCGCTGCGCTGGGAGGCGCGGAGCATGATGGCGGAAAGCGGCTCCGAGCTGTCGGCCTGCTCCGCGTCGCGATCATCCATCCAGGCGCGGATGTAAACCGGAACGACGGGCGTTGGAACCTCGTACTGCGCAATCACCTTGCCGTCGCGATAGACAGCCGCGAAGCCGCCCTGCAAGGTGATCCGGCGACGGCGAATGGCAGCGGTCGGATCAGGCGCGGCGGCGAAGGAGCTCGACTGGGCCAGCGAGTCTGCCTCGGCACGGGCGTTGTCCGTGACATAGTGCGAGAGCTCAAAGGCGATGCGGGTCGAGTCTTCGCGAAGCTCGGAGACCGGCTGCGAGAACCAGCGGTCGATGGAGCGGTTCATCAGTCCGAAGCTGAAGAGAAACATGAAGAGCGCGGGCGCGAAGGAGAGCAGGACAGCGCCCACCATCATGCGTGAACGCAGTCGCGAGCCGAGGACGCGGCTCTGCTGGTCGGCCAGCAGCTTGAGAATGTTTCTCGAAAGCAGGACGAGGAGGGTGAGGAAGAGCAGGAAGATGACGACCGTGAGCGCGGTGAAAAGAAAGACAGCGGCGGTGCTCGGCGGGCGGAGGAAGCGAAGGTTGAAGGCGTTGAGCGCGCCAAGGATGAGCAGCAGCAGAAACATGACCGAGGCGAGCACGGCCCGCACGGCCTTTTTCTTCCATAGATTCCCTGCTCCAAGGCGCACTTCGTTCATCTACAGATCTGCCTCGACTTATTCTAGACCGTGATTTCAAAAGGTGGGGCTGAGTTTGACGGGGTGTGTTGCCGTTACGGAGGTTCGGAGATCCGGCGGCACCAACAAAGTTTGCACTCGCGCGGCAAGCCGGTTTAGTGGCATGCTTAAGGCGTTATGAAAAACCTCGCGCTTACCCGCTCGATCCTCCCTATCGCCCTGGCTGGGGTGTTGCTGGCCAGTGGCTGCAACAAGAACCCGACGCCACCGGCTAACAATGCAGCGCAGGAAAATCCGCCCGCCCCGCCGGCGGCACCTACGACACAGGCAGACCAGACGGCAACTGCAGCCGCTCCGGCTGCTGCTCCTGCGTCCGCGCCTGCACCTGCGCCGGCACCCGCCCCGCGGGCCATGGCCTCGGCCCCGGCACCAGCGCCCGCTCCGGCGCTTACGATTCCCGCAGGCACGCGGGTTCGCGTGACGCTGAGCCAGGACCTCGGCTCCAAGATCAACCAGACGGGCGACTCCTTCTCGGCAACGGTTGCGAGCCCCATTGTCGTCAACGGGCGGACGGTGGTCCGGACCGGTTCGCGGGCCAGCGGAACGGTGATCTCGGCCAAGTCGCTGGGACGCTTCAAGGGTCAGGCGCAACTGGCTCTTCGACTCGACCGTATCCAGGTGGGAGGGCGCGAATATGACGTCGCCACCAGCACCGTGGAGAGGGTAGAAAAAGGCAAAGGCAAGCGCACGGCCGGCTTTATCGGCGGCGGCGCTGGGCTTGGCGCACTGATCGGCGGCCTGGCCGGCGGCGGAAAGGGCGCGCTGATCGGCGGCCTGCTCGGCGCAGGCGGCGGAACGGCGGGAACGGCCTTCACGGGCAACAAGGAGATCGTGATCCCTGCGGAGACGACGTTGACCTTCCGGCTGGAGCAGTCTGTCAGTATGCGTTAAACAGGTAGTCCTTTTTTTCGCCTTATCAAACGGCGCATCCTCTTCTGAGGGTGCGCCGTTTGCTTTTGCATGAAGTCCCCCAATTCCCCGCCGATACAGAAAACAGACGGGATACCAACCTGCCCCCTCAAGAGGAAGACATGTTCGCAATCGTAGGAATGGTTGTAGTGATTGGCGCGGTACTTGGCGGCTACCTGATGGAAAAGGGCCATCTGGCGGTTTTGTTGCAGCCGGCGGAGCTGCTGATCATCGGCGGAGCGGCGGTGGGAACGCTGCTGATCGCAAACCCCACTCACATCCTCAAGGGAATCGCCGATGGGTTGAAGCAGGTGCTCGGCAAGTCGGTGTACGGAAAAGACCGCTACGTTGCGACCTTCAAGATGATGTTTGAGCTGCTGGGCAAGATGCGGCGCGCGGGAGTGATCGCGATCGAAGCGGATATCGAGAAGCCGGCAGAAAGCCCCATCTTCAACGCCTATCCGCTCTTCCTGGCCGATCATCATGCCTGCGACTTTGTGTGCGACACGATGCGGATGATCGTCACTGGCGGAGTGGACGCCTTTGCCATGGACCAGATGATGGAGCTCGACATGGAGGTGCGGCACCATGGCGCGAATCAGCCGATCGCCGCACTGACGACTGTGGCCGATGCGCTGCCCGGACTGGGGATCGTCGCTGCAGTGCTGGGAGTGGTGATCACCATGGGAGCGCTGGGCGGACCGCCGGAGGCAATCGGACACAAGGTAGCGGCGGCGCTGGTGGGAACCTTTCTTGGGATTCTGATGTGCTACGGCTTCGTGGGGCCGCTGGGCTCGAACATGACCAAGGCGCTCGACGAAGAACACTCCTATCTGCATGTGCTGCGGGTGCTGATCGCCTGCGCCGCGCGGAACTCTCCACCCGCGCTTGCGGTCGAGACGGCGCGGCGCGCGGTTCCCGTGCATGTGCGCCCCAGCTTTGCCGAAGTAGAAGCCGCCTGCAAGGGCGAGCCAGCCGCGACTGGCGTGGCTGCGGAAGCGACGACGGCGGCCTAGGATGAGTGAACAACAGCCGATCATCATCCTCAAGCGCAAGGCTCGTCACAGCAGCCACCATGGCGGTGCGTGGAAGGTGGCGTATGCGGATTTCGTGACCGCGATGATGGCGCTGTTCATCGTGCTGTGGTTGATGAATACGAGCGACCATGTCCGGAAGGCGGTGGCCGGCTACTTCAATGACCCGTCGGGGAGATCGACGCAGACGGGTACGGACCGCTCGGGATCGGCGGACAGCCTGCCGCTGACGAAGGACAACATCAACCAGATCAAACAGAAGCTGGAGCAATCGATCCAGCAGAACATGCACCTGCAGGCGCTGCAGAACCAGGTGATCATGACGGTCACGCCCGAGGGGCTGCGGATCGAGCTGCTCGAATCGGGCCGCGGCACCTTCTTTGACACCGGCGGTACGGAGCTGAGCGGCAGCGGCAAGGAGTTGCTGTCACTACTCGCGAAGCAGATCGGGGCTTTGCCGAATCGCATCTCGATCGAAGGGCACACGGATGCGAAACCTTACTCGGGAGATGGGACCTACTCAAACTGGGAGCTCTCCGTTGACCGCGCCAATGCGGCGCGGCGCCTGATGGAGGAGGCAGGGCTGCGTGCCGGACAGGTGAACCAGGTACGCGGATTTGCCGACCAGCGGTTACGCCTGCCGCAGGCGCCCTTTGACCCGTCGAATCGCCGGATATCGGTGATCGTGCAGTATTCGGATGCTGCTCCACCGGGCGCGCCGGTAAAGCCGGATACAGCTGCGCATTAAAGGCGCAGGCTCACCGCAGATTATTCCTCGCAACCGCAGGAGCGGCGCACGACCAGCTTGACGGGCAACACCATCCGCATGGGCTTATGATCCTTGTCGGTGCTGCCGAGGCGGTCAAAGAGCAGTTCTGCCGCTACCCGGCCTATCTCCGCGGCTGGCTGCCAGACCACCGTAAGGGTTGGCTGGAGCAGCTCGGCGAGTTCGAAGTCGTCAAAGCCGACGATGGCGATATCTTCCGGCACGCGAATCTTGAGCTTATTGCAGGCAGCCAGCACATAGCGCGTGGTCAGGTTGTTGGCGGTGAAGAATGCGGTAGGCGGATCGACGCGCTGGAGCATGGCCTCAAGCACTGCACCGGTGACCTCGGGCGACGAGCACTCAAAGCTGGACTCGGGCTCAAGACCGTGGTCGCGCATGGCCTTGCGATAGCCGATCAGGCGCTCGGAGAGGGTATAGAGCTTCTGATTGCGACCGAGCAGCACGATGCGCTTGTGACCGTGCCGGTTGATGAGATGTTCGACTGCCTGGCGACTGCCGCTGCGATTGTGAACCAGAACCGAATCGTATTGCCCGCTGGGCTCGGGGCGGTCAAGGGTAACGATGGGCGTGTTCTCAAACTCGGCGCGGGTGAGCTTGGAATGGCGCTGCGAAGCGGGGATGACGATGAGTCCCTCGACATGGCGCTGCAGCATGAGCTGCGCTTCGCAGTATTCGGCGTCGGGATCTTCATTGGAGGTAGTGAGGATGACGGAGTAGCCGTGACTCTTGGCGACAACGTTGATCTCATGCGCGCACGTGGCGAAGAAGGGATCGTACAGGTAGGGCACGATGACCCCGATGCTGCGTGTCCGGGAACCGCGCAGGGCGCGCGCCATCTCATTGGGCCGGTAGCGCAGCCGCTCGATGGCCCGGCGTACACGCTCGGCTGTGAGCTCATGTACGTGGGGCGAACCGTTCAAAACACGTGAAACAGTCATGGTACCGACGCCGGCCGCTTTGGCCACGTCGCTCATGGTTGGCTTTCGAGTCATCCGCTACACCGCTTCCTGAAAGTTCTCATCCACGGCGAGCGGCGTCAAGATGAAGCATCAGTTAACAACCGCCCAGACTAGGGTTCCTGCTGGTCGATCATCTCTTGCAGGGTGGATTTCCGCCGGGCGCCATGCTTCTTGTCTGCAATGAGCCTGACCGGCTTAGGCTGCCCCACCCGCTCGCGGGCGTTCGCCTTGACGGCCTTGACGGTCGAAAAAACCTTCTTTTTGCTTTTCTTCGCTGCCATGTCGGGCTTCTCTCGTTCTGTGGCATTATGAAATACTTTTGAGGGAACGCAAAAGGGGACAGGCGATGGACGAGCGGGAATTTTTTGACGAGAAGCAGGAACAGCGGAACCACACGCTTACATGCCCACACTGCGGCAAGGCAGATGAATATCAACTTGGATGGCTGGTGCGCCGGAAGAAGAACGGCATCCCGCGTCATGCGGATGAGCGCGACCGGGCCCGTTTTGCCAAGGCTCAGTCCTATATGGTGCGGCGGGACGATCAGGTGGCCTGCAAGAATATTCGCTGCCGCAAGCGCTTTGAAGTGGCGGGGATACAGTCTGTCGCCTTTCTACAGTCGGCTTAGGATGATGCGGCACTTCGCGTGGGCGCTGCTCCTGCTGCTGGGAGTGAGCGCCGCCCGCGCGCAGAAGAGCTATCTCGGCTTTGACCAGAACCTCTATCCGGGCGATGCGGCGCTGACGAAGCTGCATCGGACTTTCTCCTACGCCTGCTACTGGCTGAACAACCCACCACAAATGAATACGAATCCCTGGACGGGCAAGCGCGGACTGCTGCGTGCGCAGGGATTTGGATTCCTGCTGCTTTTCAACGGCCGCCTCGACGCACAGCTCAAAGGCCGGGATGCCACAACGCTCGGCGGCGCAGATGGCGCGGCCGCGGTGAAAGCGGCGCTTGATGAAGGCTTTCCTATGCGCGCGGTGATCTTTCTGGACCAGGAAGAGGGTGGCCGAATGCTCCCAGAGCAGGCGGCGTATCTTCGCGGGTGGATCGATGCAGTGAGGCGCGGCGGGTTCCGAGCCGGGGTGTATTGCTCGGGCATTTCAGTTCCTGAAGGCGATGGCTCGATCAGCACGGCGCAGGATGTTCACCACCAGTTTCCGAAGGCAGCGCTCTGGGTAGCCAACGATGCCTGCCCGCCGTCACCGGGCTGCAGGCTGCGGGCGGCTCCGCCTGCCGGTAGCGGATTTGCAGGAGCGGAGGTGTGGCAGTTCGCGCAGTCGCCACGCCGTCCGCAGTACACCGCCGCCTGCGTGAAGACTTACAGCGCCGATGGAAACTGCTATGCTCCGGGGCTGCCGCAGACCGCGCAGAGCCTGCTGGATCTCGATACGGCCGCCAGCGCCGATCCGTCTGCCGGCCGCTGAGATTCTCTCTTCCTTCATAAGGTTTTTTATCTTTAGGGGTGTCCAGCAAGAAGAGTAGACGGACTGATAAAGTCCGCCTAACGGCCCTCATTGACCTCAAATAGGCATCTTGTTATTCTCTAAAAACAAATTAGGCGATGGAGTTCGCCACCAAACGCACGACCTTCGGTTGACGCTAATGACTCCTACATTTTTGTAGGAGGCCCATTGCCCGAAACGTCTCTTCGCAACTCCCTCTCTGAACAACTCTATCTTTTCTTAGAATTAGGCCGTTGGATCCCGGTCTCCGCCATAGTTGGAATTATGGCCGGTTCGGCATCTGCATTGTTGCTGGCCTCGCTAGCCTTCGTCACCAGGATCAGGGAGAATCATGTCTGGTTGATCCTGCTTCTCGCGCCAGCGGGATGGCTGGTAGGACTGCTTTACAAAGAGTTTGGTTCAACCGTCGAGGGTGGCAACAATCTCATCCTGGAAGAGATCCACGACCCCACTTCGACTATTCCAATTCGAATGACTCCGCTGGTCTTGCTTGGTACGATCGTGACCCATTTTTTTGGAGGTTCTGCGGGGCGTGAGGGTACTGCGATCCAAATGGGAGCATCCCTGGCTGATCAACTGGCGCGTCCGTTTCGCATGACACCTCACGACCGGCGCATCCTGCTGATGGCCGGCATCAGCGCGGGCTTTGGATCTGTGTTCGGAACACCACTTGCGGGCGCCATCTTTGGGCTCGAAGTGTTGGCGATTGGCAAGTTGAGCTATGAGGCGATCACGCCATGCATCTTGTCTGCATTCATCGGCGACATCGTGACCCACGCGTGGGGAATCCATCACGCGGTCTATCAGGTGATGGATGTGCCGAAGATGAGTGTCCGTGGAGTCGCATATTCGATCCTTGCCGGAGTTGCCTTCGGCATCATTGGGATGACGTTCGCGAAGCTCACTCACCTGGTGTCGCATACCGCTCGAAAGTTCATCGCGAATCCGACCTTACGTCCGGTAGCGGGAGGCCTGATCGTAACGGTGGCTGTTTTCGGTATCGGTACATCGAGGACCCTGAAGTACATCGGGTTGGGACTACCGACAATCTCCGCTGCCTTCATGGTGAAGCTACCTTTCTATGATTTTGCGGCGAAGATTCTCTTCACCGCTGTAACTCTTGGCACGGGCTTCAAGGGCGGCGAGGTGACTCCTCTCTTTTATATCGGCTCGACGCTGGGCAACGCGCTATCGCATGTCCTGCCGCTTCCCTCTTCGCTGCTTGCGGGAATGGGATTCGTGGCGGTGTTCGCAGGTGCAGCCAATACGCCAATCGCGTCAACGTTGATGGCTGTAGAACTCTTCGGCGCGGAGGCTGGCGCGTATGCAGCCATCGCTTGTGTGATCAGCTATCTCTTTTCGGGCCACGCGGGAATCTATCAAGCCCAGCGGGTGGGAAGGAGCAAAAATCTCAAAAACGTCGCCGAAGAGGGTCTTTCGATCGGGAGCGTGGCAACGCTGCGCATCGCGCCGGAAGAGAACCTTCTCGACAATCTCAACATTTATGGTTTCTTTGGAGGAATGCAGATGGAACATCTTGGCGTCTTGCGCATGTACTTTTCCGCTTCAGAGATGCGGCGGCCTGACTCGTGGTGGAAGCGTATCGCGCCGCAGGCGTTGGGTGCGTTCTTGCTGAAGCAGGCGAAGGACCATGGTATCGAACAGGCGCTCTTGCATCGTGTCATCGGGGGTTATCTGAAAGGACAGGAGCTTGCCATGGATACGGGAGAAATTCCGCCAGCCCGTCTGCCCCAGTGCCTCGAACTTGTAGGAGACAAGGAAGACTTGGAATCGTTTGTCAAGCATAACCGCGACCACCTGGCAAAGGTACGAGTGGTATTTCTGTATGGTCGAGAGGCGGAGATCGAGGCCGCCATTGAACGTCAAGAATTGGAAGAGGCTCTAGAGATGGAGCGTGACGAAAGCTTCAACGCGAAACCACGTGCTGAGGGCTAAGCAAAAAAAGGTGCTGCTCGCCGGAAAGCACATCGAAAGTCCACGGGATCCCTCAAAAGAGATCAGGAATACCTTAATTTGGTGGGAACACACCCTAACCGGTGATTTCCGCCCTCAGGTGGGTGCGGCCAGAGCGGGATTCGCGCTTCTGTCGTAACTCTTTGCTATTCTGCAGTTCCCATGCGCAGCTATCGTTATCTGGACACCCTGACTATCGGATTTATTGTTGTCCTGCTGGTTTCAAACCTGGTGGGGCCCAAAATCTGCCAGATAGGACCGCTCAAGGTCAGCGGGGCCCAGCTTCTCTTTCCTATTACCTATATCTGTGGCGACATCTTTACGGAGGTTTACGGGTATGCGGCTTCGCGGCGGGCGATCTGGCTCGGCTTCTTCGCCATGGCCCTGCTCTCCGGGATGGGAGCGCTGGCGGTTGCTCTGCCGGCTGCACCGGGATGGAAGGATCAGCAGGCCTTTGCGACCGTCTTCCGGCTGGTGCCGCGGTTTGCGGTCGCCAGCCTTGTCGCCTACTGGGCGGGAGAGTTTACCAATTCCTACACGCTGGCTAAGATGAAGTTGTTCACCAGGGGCCGCTGGCTGTGGACGCGAACGATCGGCTCAACGATTACCGGACAGGCCGTGGATACAGCGACGGTGATCGTGATCGCCTTCTGGGGAATTTCGTGGCGCACGATCGGCATCCTGATCCTGTCCTCTTATTTCACCAAGGTGGTCTATGAGGTACTGGCGACGCCGCTGACTTACCTGGTGGTGAACCAGCTGAAGAGGGTGGAAAAAGTCGATGCGTTCGATCAAGCCACTGACTTCAATCCATTTGCGGTTCTGAGCCGCTCGTCGACGGAACTTTAACTTTTGTAACTTCGTATGATTTTGTTTGAAGCGTTTATGAACCCAAAGCATCTTTAAGACTGTCGATTCAGCACGGCCTGTGGGACTGGACTGCCCGAGGAAAGCGGCAGCCGGGACCTCCACTCCGTGGCAACATCTGAGCGTGGCGTTTGCAAGCGCGACCCTCTCCCCGACTGCACCTATTCTTTATCCGATATTAGAGGCCTAACGAAGTGAAACACCTGCCACGAGTCGCAGCTTCCCTTTTGCCGATGGCTGTGCCATTCCTATTGTTCACCGCAGGGTGCAACCGCAACGCAAACCAAGCCGCTGCAGCCCCTGCGATGCGCGCCATGCCCGTGCAGACGGTCACAGTGGCTGCCACGCCGGTCCCGCAGAGTGATGATTATGTAGCCACGATTCGCTCGCGGCGCTCGGCGACCATTAACCCGCAGGTTGCCGGCAATATCACCCAGATCCTTACGCACTCCGGCGAGCACGTTCGCGCGGGCCAACTGCTCATGGTTATCGACCCGACCAAGCAGGAGGCGACGGTGCAGTCGCAGGAAGCGACGGAGAAGCAGAAGCTCGCCGTCTACGAATACAACAAGGGCCAGTTCCAGCGCCAGAGCGCGCTGTTTAAGGCCGGCATCATCAGCAAGGATGCTTTTGACCAGGCCCAGCAGTCCTTCCAGAACTCGAAGGCCGACTACGATTCGTCGGTCGCGCTGACCGCGACCCAGCAACGGGAGCTGGCCTACTACAAGATCACGGCGCCGTTCGATGGCGTGGTGGGCGACGTGCCGGTGCACCTGGGCGACTATGCCTCGACGAGCACGATGCTGACGACGCTCGATGAAGACCGGGATTTCGAGGCATATATTTATATTCCGACGGAGCGCGCTTCGGAGATCAGGGCAGGGCTGGCCGTCGATATTCTGAACAACAGCGGCAAGCTGATCGAACACTCGACGATCTACTTCGTTTCGCCGCAGGTGGACAATCAGCTGCAGGGGATCCTTGCGAAGGCTAAACTCCACTCGCCTCCCAGCGTGATTCGCACCGACCAGCTTGTAAAGGCACGGGTGATCTGGACGACCAAGCCGATGCCGACCGTGCCGGTGCTTGCGGTTACTCGGCTTGGCGGGCAAGCCTTTGTCTACGTAGCTGCCCAGCATGGCTCCGACTATGTTGCCCACCAGAAAGAAGTGCAGCTCGGGGACACTGTCGGCAACAACTATGCTGTACTCGGCGGCCTGGCGAATGGCGAGAAGGTCATCGTCTCAGGCACTCAATTCCTGGCAGAAGGCGCGCCAGTGCAACCGCTCGGCTGAAAGGACGTAACGCTTGTTTGTTGATTTCTTCATCCGGCGTCCGGTCTTTGCGACGGTATGCGCGCTGCTGATCATCCTCGCGGGGGCGGTTGTGATTCCGACCCTGCCCATCTCTCTCTACCCGCAGCTCGCGCCGCCGCAGGTCACGGTCACGAGCAACTATGTCGGCGCAAATGCGCAGGTCGTCGAATCCGCTGTCACCATTCCGCTCGAAGAGCAGATCAACGGTGTGCCGGGGATGCGCTACATCACCTCGACAAGCGCCAGTGACGGCACCTCGGCGATCACCACGACCTTCGACACGGGCTATGACCTGGACATCGCAGCGGTCGACGTGCAGAACCGTGTCTCGACTGCTACGGGGCAGCTGCCGGCCGAGGTGAACTCGACAGGCATCACGGTGAATAAAGCGAACTCGAACTTCGTGTTCGCCGCCGGCATTTACTCCGAGAACGGCCAGTACAGCAATCTCTTCCTGAGCAACTACATCGACGTCTACGTGAAGGATGCGTTGAAGCGCATCAAGGGCGTTGGCGATGTACAGATCTTCGGCGAGCGCAAGTATGCAATGCGGGTGTGGCTCGATCCGGTCAAGCTGGCCGCCCGGCAGCTGACCGCAACCGATGTTTTGAGCGCGCTGCAGGAGCAGAACGTGGAAGTAGCAGCCGGCCAGCTGGGCCAGCCGCCTGCCGACCCGGATCAACATTTTCAGATTTCAGTGAACGCTGTCGGACGACTAAGCACACCGCAGCAGTTCGACAACATCATCGTCAAGAACACGGCCAATGGAATTGTCCAGATCAAGGACGTGGGCCATGCCGAACTTGGCGCAGAGACCTATGCCAGCAGCCTGAAGTACAACGGCATTCCGGCCATTGGCTTCGGCGTGCAGCAGTTGAGCAACGCCAATGCGCTTGAAGTGGACCGTGCAGGCAAAGCTGCGCTGGCGGAGCTGGCGAAGTCCTTCCCGCCGGGGATGAAGTATGTGGTTGCCTTCGACACCACCACCATTGTCGGGCAGTCGATCCATGAAGTTGTGATCACGCTGGCTGAGGCCATCGTGATCGTCATCGTGGTCATCTTCCTCTTCCTGCAAGACTGGCGGGCGACCATCATTCCGGCGGTCACGATTCCCGTCTCGCTGGTGGGAACATTTGCTTTCATCAAGCTCTTCGGCTTCTCGATCAATTCACTGACGCTGTTCGGCATCACTCTCGCAACCGGACTGGTTGTCGATGATGCGATCGTCGTCATTGAAAATGTGCAGCGACATATCACGGAAGGCGATCCCGATCCTCACCATGCGACCTCGATAGCAATGTCGGAGGTGACGAGCGCTGTGATCGCGACTTCACTGGTGCTGATCTCGGTCTTCATCCCGGTGTCGTTCTTCCCGGGCACAACGGGCATCCTCTACAAGCAGTTTTCGCTGACGATCGCCTTTGCAATCGCCATCTCGGCCTTCAATGCGCTGACGCTCTCACCCGCGCTGGCAGCGCTGCTGCTTCGCCGTGAGCGCGAGCATCATGGACTGCTCCACGCTATCGATCGCTTCATCCGGTGGATGGGCTCGACGTATGCGCGGGCGATCCATGTTGTGTTGAAGCTGCGCTACCTGATGCTGCTCATCTTCTTTGGCGGCCTCGCTGCCACGGTCTACATGTATCAGCATGTGCCGACAGCCTTCGTGCCGCAGGAGGATCAGGGCTTCCTGATCGTGCAGGTGCAGGCACCACAGGGAGCATCGCTCTCGTACACAACGCACATCCAGGACGAAGCCGAGGCTGTGCTGGCGCAGAACAAGGACGTGCAGGGAGCCTTTGCTATCGGAGGCTTCAGCTTCGCCGGAAACGCGCCGAACTATGGGCTGATCTTCGTGAACCTGGCCCCATTCGATCAACGCAAGGGCAAAGGGCACTCCGCGGCTGACATCGTCACGGCGCTGCGCATGCAGATGCTGAGGATACCCGGCGCGCTGGTGATCCCGTTTGAGCCGCCGGCTATCAACGGTATCGGCAGCTTCGGCGGATTCCAGTTTGAGCTGCAGGACCTTGGCCGCAATACGCTGCAGGATCTTGATCGCGTGGCTCATACCATCGTGGCCAAGGGCGCACAGCGCAAGGACCTGACCGGGCTCTTCACCAGCTTCACGTCGAACGATCCGCAGGTGCTGGTCAATATCGATCGTGAGAAGGCGAAGTCGATGGGCGTGCCCTTCCAGCAGATCAGCGATGCGCTGCAGGTTTACATGGGCTCGGAGTACGTCAACAACTTCGACTTCAACAATCGCTCGTATCGCGTTTATGTGCAGGCGGACAAGCAATTTCGCCGCACGGCCGCAGACCTGCGACAGTTCTACGTGCGCTCGTCCAACAACGTGATGATCCCGCTCGACAACCTGGTGACGATCGAGCAGACATCGGCTCCGCAGGTCATCAGCCACTACAATCTCTTCCGCTCGGCGGAGATCGACGGCTCTGCTGCGCCGGGGCTTAGCTCAAGCCAGGGACTTACGGCGATGGAGCAAGTGGCCAAGCAGAACATGATGCCCGGAATGACCTACAGCTGGACCGGTCTTGCGCTTGAGGAGATCGAATCGAGCGGCAAGGCGATCATCATCTTCGGCCTCGGCATCCTGGTCGTTTACCTCACGCTGTCGGCGCAGTATGAGAGCTTCGCGCTGCCGTTCATCATCCTGCTGGCGGTTCCGATGGCGGTGCTCGGCGCGCTGCTCGCGGTTTCGTGGCGCGGACTGCCCGACGATATCTACTGTCAGATCGGGCTGGTGATGCTCATCGGGCTCTCGGCGAAGAATTCGATTCTTATCGTCGAGTTCGCCGAGCAGCTGCGCCATGCGGGCAAGAGCATTGCCGAGGCCGCAATCGAGGCCGCGGAGTTGCGCCTGCGTCCCATCCTGATGACCTCAGTAGCCTTCATTCTCGGAGTGCTGCCGCTGGTCTTCGCTACGGGTGCAGGCAAGCTGGGACGCCACTCTGTCGGAACGACGATTGTCGGCGGCATGGTGCTCTCGACCGTGCTGAACCTGTTCTTCATTCCGGTGCTGTATGTTGTGCTGCAATCGATGCTGGCCGGGATCGGACGCAAGACACACCACAATACCCCGCTTCACTCAGCTGCCGACTAATCGTCAAAGGCAACGCCCACGTCTCGAACTGAGACGTGGGCGTTGCAACTATCTGGAACCCCACTGCTGATCGACAACCCGCAGCCACTCCTTTGCCATGAGTCCGTGGCCCGCGTAGGTCGGATGAATCCCGTCCCAACTCCAGTGGTCGGCGGGAGCCCGGCTGCACGCAGCGTCGAAAAGCTTCTGATAGTGAATAACCGGCAGATGGTATCTGGCTCCCAGCCGGTCGACGGTCTCCTGCCGCTTTTTCAGCTCGACCATATCAGCCGCGTAGTTCGCCTTGAACCTGCCGACCGACAACATGAAGGGCTCGCCGAGGACGATTTTTGTTGCAGGAAGCGCAGCTACGGTCTCGGCCAGCAGCTTGTCATAGGCCGCTTCGTAATCGGCTGCGGTCTCCCTGGTGGGCGCGGCCGAGGGAAGGTCATTGATGCCGACCAGGATGCTGAGCAGGGCGGGATGGAGCGCGAGCGTATCCCGCTGCCAGCGGGCGGTCAGCTGCGGAACTCCTTCGCCGCTGATGCCCCGGTTGATGAAGGTGAGGTTGCGCTCCGGAGACTCGGATCCTATCTCCGCTGCGAGGATGTAGGCATAATCCTGCCCCATGATGTGGTTGTAATCGCTGCCGGTACGCTGGCGGCCGCCATCAGTGATGGAGTCGCCCTGAAACACGATCACGTCCTTCGCGTGGAGGAACGGCAGCGGCTCCTGCGCGATGGCCAATGCGGGAAGAAAGAAAAGTGCGGCGACAGAGCAAATGCGTCGAGACATAGAACCCGTTTTATCCCTGGCAAGCGATAGGCGACAAGTTACAAAATCCCGCGAGAAATTACCACGAGAGGCGCAGCAAGGAGACGGCCTGCCGCGGCAGATTGAGAGGCAAGGTGACCACACCGTCCTTCGCGTCTACCCACACGGGCGACGTGAGCAGCTGCAGCTGGCCTGCGGCCTTAAGCTGCGCCACTTGCGCAGCTGTCGGAGCTTGCGGCGAGCCCATCGCCTTCCATACCGTGTAGGCGTTGCTGTGATCGTCATCGATGCGGAAATGCTGGACGAGCACCCGCTTCACTCCGGCTGGAATGCTTTTGACGGCGACGCTGACCTCCGCGCCCTGCGCCGGCACATCTTCATCGTGATAGTTCCAGAGCATCACCGCAGCCTGCCGCTCGCCGCGGGTCGCCAGCGCATCGATATCCGGCGACTGGCGAACGCCGTTCGCTACGATGTCCTCGACGGGAAAGCCTGCCGTGCTGGTGACCTTTACCCGTTCGCCAGCCATGAGACCGGCCATGCGGAAGACATTCAACACGGGCTTGTCGATGCCGTTGGTCGCGAGCGAGCGGAAACCTTCAAAGTACTGCCGTCCTTCAAATTCAAACGACCAGCTGAGCATGGCCAGCAGGTTGACCTGATACTTGTCTGCAAGAGCAAAGAGGCCATTCATCGCCATCGCCGTATAGCTCGCGTAGAGGGGGCCGTTGCGGTAATTGTTCTCAGGGTGCTCGCGGGCCGAACAGGCGGCGCAGCCCTCAGGGTCTGCCTCGCTAAGAATGATCGGCAGCTTCGCGAAAGCCTTATGGCGGCTGACGATTCTGAAGCCGGCCTCAGCATCGGCCAGTTCATGATCGAGCCCCATGCGCACGTGGCCGTCGATCACCTTCGGGGCGCCCTTCACGTGAAACGAAATGAAGTCGAGCGGCTGGTGCTGGCGGGCGCAGTGGTCGAGAAACTGGGTGAGGAAGTCGGCGGCATGCGGGCTGTGGGGGCCGGTGGTCGCAGGGCCTCCGACAATGGCGCCCGGCAGCGCCGCGCGCACTCCAGCCACGGCGTTGTCATAGAGACGGTCATAGTCGGCCGCGGTACCGTGCCAGTAGCCGATGTCGGGCTCGTTCCAAACCTCGAAGTACCACTGGCTGACTGTCTTTGCGCCGTAGCGCGCGACCATGTGAGCGGTGAACTGGCGCACCAACTCCCGCCAGCGGGCGTAGTCCCTGGGTGGATAAGCCCATCCACCCTTGAAGATGTCAGCCGGATATTGGACGTGATAGGGGTCAGGATGCGTGGAAAGCGCCTCGGGCATGAATCCCAACTCGACCATGGGCCGGACGCCGGTCGCGGCGAAAGTATCGAAGATGCCGTCGAGGATGGTCCAGGAGTAGACGGGCTTGCCCTGCGCGTCTTCCGTGTAAATGTTGGTCGAACTCCACTTAAGCTGCGGTGCGCCGTCACCGGTTGTGAACAGATTGTGCGCGCGGATATGGACCGGCACAGGGCTGAGATCATGCAACTCGCGCAGCAGCTGTTGGCCGTGCGGCGCGGTGGTGTAGTTGGCCTCATCGTAGCCGAACCAGCTGTAGATGGGCGTGTAGCGGCCCTGCGGACGGGCCAGATCCACCTGGATGGAAGTCTGCTGCGCGACGGCTGCCGAGCTGGCGGCAAGCAGGAGTAGAGCAAGTAAACGCATTCCGGGCACCCCGCCTCATTGAATCACAGAATTGCGGGCTGAGTGTTGCGCGGCTCTACCCCTGCACGATCATGACGCGCGAGAGTTGCGCTACAGCTTGGCCATCACTTCGTCGCCGCGGATTTCGACAGGGTAAACCTGGACGCAGGTCTGCGCATGATGGGAGGCGCAGCCGGTCTTTACGTTGAACGCCCACGCGTGCCAGGGACACATGACCATGCCGTCTTCGATCGTTCCCTGCCCCAGCGGGCCGCCGCGGTGAGGACATTCGTTATCCAGCGCGCTGATCACACCCTTGATATTCGCGATACAAAGTACCTTGCCAGCTGCGGCAATCTCCGCAACATGGCCAACCGGGGGCAGATCAGCCTTACTGCAAATACGAACAAAATCAGACATGCAAGTTGCTCTCCTGAGGATAGCGATTCATCGTCTCCAGTATGTCATCAGGCTGTCGTGCTACGCTCATTCCCAGAGTGGATAACGAAGTTCAACCTGCCCAATTCTGGTGTCCGCGCTGCGCCCGCGAGGTTCATGACCCGCTGGTGTGCGGAGACTGCTCGGCGGTGATCTGCCGCGTCTGCGGCACACCGCTCGAATCTCCCGACGAACTGGCCTTCGGCTGATGAAGCGACACGACCACGCAAAGGCGCGGGCCGCAGGATGGCAGGATCCGTTGCTACCGCAGCAGCCGCTGGTCACGGTGCGCTGGCTGCTGGGCGCGCTGGCAGGGACGATCCTGCTGGCCGCCGTATGCGGATATGCGGTGCTCTGCCTGCTCTTCTACCAAGGCTCGTGGCAGCTGATCTACCAACCCTCGCACACGATCACGACGACTCCCGCGACAGCCGGGATTGCCTTCAACAGCATTCGCTTCGACGCAACCGAGACCGGCGAGCTGCTGCTGGCAGGATGGTGGACGTCGGCAGTGAATGCGCCGCTTACGGTGGTGCTGCTGCATGACGGGCAGGGTTCAATCTCGGCGGTGAGCGGCCGCGTCGAGGAGCTGCACAGGGCGGGAGTGAATGTGCTGGCCTTCGACTACCGGGGCTTTGGCCAGAGCGCCCCGCTGCACCCCTCGGAGCGCAGCATGAACGAAGATGCGGACGCAGCCTGGACCTACCTGGTGCAGACGCGGCATGTGCCCGCCAAGACAATCCTCTTCTACGGGGTTGGGACGGGCGCGGCCATTGCTGCCGAAGCTGCGGCGAGGCACAGCAGCGCCGCCGGTATGGTGCTCGACCAGCCGGGGCTGCCGGCCCTGGAGCTGATTGCGAGAGACTCCCGCAGCAAGCTGCTGCCCGTCAGGCTGCTGACCACGGACCGGCTGGAACCGGCTGCAGCGCTCGCGCAGAGCGGACTGCCAAAGCTATTTCTCAGCGCCGCACCTGCCGGTTCCCGGCTGGAGGCGCGGGCCAGACAGCTGTTTGCCGCGGCCGCGCCTCCAAAGGAATTCGCGGCCAGCGCACAACCGGACGACGCGATACGGAAGTTTTTTGCTACTCTCGCTGCAACCCACTCTGAACGGAGATAGAAATGTTTTCCTGGCTCGACCGTTTGCGCCCTTTTGCCGTATTGCTGACCCGGCTGACCCTCGGAGCGATCATGATTATCCACGGGGCTCACAAAATCTTCCCGCACGGAGCGCTCTATAGCTTCACTGGCATGGTGGGTCATATGGGACTTCCCTCCTGGCTGGGGTACGTGGCGGCCTTCACGGAGTTCTTCGGCGGCTGCCTGCTGGTGCTCGGGTTCCTGGTGCCCCTGGCGGCCGCTGGCCTGGCGCTCGATATGGCGGTCGCGATCCTGAAGGTTCACCTCCGGCACGGGTTGACCGGCCCCCAGGGTTTCGAGTTTCCGCTGACGATTTTCGCCTTGTGCGTGCTGCTGCTGGCGTCGGGCTCGGGCCTGCTGGCGGTGGATGATGCCGTCTTTGGCCGGGGATGAAGGCGCTGTTTACCGTCTGGATGCCTTCACCTTTAACTTAATGAAAATCTGTTAAGCGTATGTAAATAAGAGAGATGCCTTGGGACAGTCGGAATGCGCCAGATGGCGCGCTCCGCTGGCCGGAGAAGCTGCCACGCGGCAGTTGTGGAGCAGGCCGCAGGCATCGCTACAATAAGGATCATGGAACCACTGGTCATCGCAGGACGGGCATTTCAGTCGCGGCTGATTGTCGGCACGGGCAAGTATAAGGACGGCGCGGAGACGCAGAGCGCCATTGAGGCCTCGGGCGCGGAGATGGTGACGGTCGCCGTGCGGCGCGTGAACCTTGACCGATCGAAGGAGTCGCTGCTCGACTTCATCGATCCTCAGCGCTACTTTCTGCTGCCGAATACGGCAGGATGCTATACCGCTGACGAAGCGATTCGCGCAGCGAGATTGGGCCGCGAGGTCGGCATCTCCGACTGGGTGAAGATCGAGGTGATCGGCGATCAGGCCACGCTTTACCCCGACGTGCAGGCGACGCTCGAAGCGACACGGGTGCTGGTGAAGGAAGGCTTCACGGTGCTGCCCTACACCTCCGATGACATTGTCTTTGCGCGCAGGCTGATCGATGCGGGCGCCGCTGCGGTGATGCCCCTGGCTGCGCCCATTGGCAGCGGACTCGGCATTCAGAACACGGCCACGCTGCGCATCCTGCGCGAACGTATTACCGAGGTGCCGCTGATCGTCGATGCAGGCGTAGGCACGGCCTCGGATGCGGCGCTGGCGATGGAGCTGGGTGCGGACGCAGTGCTGATGAATACGGCTATCGCCGCCGCCGCGAACCCCGTGCTGATGGCCGAGGCGATGCAGCACGCAGTGCTGGCGGGACGACAGGCCTATGTTGCGGGCCGTATGCCGCGCAAACTCTACGCAACGGCCAGTTCTCCGCTCGAAGGCATCTCAAAGTAAGTCCCAGGGAGGGTGCTTGGCCAAACTCGCACTGCTGCTCCTGCTCGGTTCCTGCGCAGGTCTGTTTGGCGCGCAGGCCCGAGCGCAGGAACCATTTCCCGGCGAACCGGCGCAGCTGCCTCCGCAGCAACAGCAGCAACTGCCGCCGCAGGAACAGCAGCCTGCTGAGGCACCGCAGGCTGCACCTCAGCCGTTGCCCGATCCGGGCACGACGATCCGGGTCAACACAAATATCGTGCTGGTGCCGACGCTGGTAGAGAAGCCGTCGGGCGAGGTCATCTATGGATTGAATTCCAAAGATTTCACACTGGACGATAACGGTGTGCAGCAGAACATTCATGTAGATGACGATCTCGATTCGCAGCCGGTTTCGATTGTGGTTGCAGTGCAGCGCGGACGTTCGGCTGCACTCGAGTTCGACAAGATTGCGAAGCTGGGAACGCTGCTGCAACTCTTTCTGGGCGACGGCCACGGCAAGGCGGCACTCGTGGTCTTCGACTCGCACGCTACTTATCTTGAAGGCTTCACCAGCGATACGGAGACGATCACACGCGATCTACAGCGCCTGCAGCCGGGCGATGGTGGCGCTGCGATCCTGGACGCGGTGGGCACGTCGGTCGATATTCTCGAACAGCGGCCGCCCGACCAGCGGCGCATCCTGCTGCTCATCAGTGAGTCGCGCGACCACGGCAGCCATAAAGTGACGGCGAAGCAGCTTGTGCAGCGCATCGGAACGAGTAACACGCTGGTCATCGGCCTGACGTATTCTCCTTCCAAGGCGACGCTGCTCGATGACCTGCGCGGAAGCGCGCATGGCGATCCGGTGGGCAACACGGGCGATCTGCTCGCGCCGCTGATGATGGCTATAGCAGCTGTCCATAAAAATGTGTCGAAAGAGCTGGCCGTGATGAGCGGAGGCGAATATGCCTCTTTCACGAGAGAAAAGGGATTTGAAGACCGGATTGCGGAAGTAGCCAGCCATGCGCGGAATCGTTATATCCTCAGCTTTCATCCAAAGGATCTGACGCCGGGGCTGCACCAGATCAGCGTCAAGCTCAACCAGGACTACGGCGCGCGGGTGGTTGCCCGCACCAGCTACTGGGCTGTGAATGACGCCGCTGCTCCCCAGCCGCAGTAAAAAACAGGAGAAGATCAGAGAATGTCAGAAATAGTGAAGCTGAAAGCAAAAGATGGCCACGAACTGGATGCCTATGTTGCACGGCCGGCAGGAGAGCCGATCGGCGGTCTGGTGGTGGTGCAGGAAATCTTCGGGGTAAATCACCATATCCGCTCGGTAGCCGATGGGTTTGCGAAGGACGGCTTCCTCGCTGTGGCCCCGGCGATGTTTGACCGCTTTCAGCGCGATGTGGAACTCGGCTACTCCGGCGAGGACTGGCAGATCGCGATGGGCTATGCGCAGAAGATCAATATCGACGATGCAGTGCTCGATGTGAGTGCGGCGCTCGACTACGTCAAAAAGGAAACGGGCACGAAGAGCGGCGTGGTCGGCTACTGCTTCGGCGGATCGATGGCGTGGCTGGCGGCTGCGCGGCTCGATCCCGATGTGGCGGTTGGCTACTATGGCGGCTATATCCCCAAGTTCAATTATGAAAATCCGCGCGTGCCCGTGATGCTGCACTTTGGCGCGAAGGATGAGCACATCCCGCTGGAGGGCATCGAGCAGGTGAAGGCTGCGCACCCGGAGGTTGAGGTGTATCTCTACGACGCAGGCCACGGCTTCAACTGCGACGAGCGCGCCAGCTACAACGCGGAGGCATCAAAGATTGCACGCGAGCGCACGGTGACTTTCCTGAAGCAGCATATGAAATAAGAACCACGGGCTTCTTTTCGCGTCGTTCACCCGCGCAGCCGCATCTGTATTGCTGAAGCAAAAGATCAGATTCAGATTACCGATGCGGCGCGCTTCTCTTCTCTGCGCCGCGATCAAGGAGAGCGCAGAGGAATGGCAGCTGCAACCGCCAGCCCCACACTTGCAGTTCAGGATCAGTGGCGGCCGGCAACGAATCCATGGCTCATCGCTGCAGTCGTCGCTCTGGCGGCGTTCATGGAGGTGCTCGACACCTCCATTGCCAACGTGGCGCTGCCGCACATCGCCGGATCACTAGGCGCGAGCGAAGACCAGAGCACATGGGTGCTGACGGCCTATCTCGTTGCGAACGCCATCGTGCTTCCAATGGGCGGATGGGCCGCGAGTGTGATCGGGCGCAAGCGCTTCTTCATGCTCTGCATCATCATCTTCACAGTCAGTTCCTTTCTGTGCGGCATTGCGAATACTCTTCCGCTACTGCTTCTCTTTCGCGTCTTCCAGGGGGCTGGCGGCGGCGGTCTGCAGCCAATGGCGCAGGCCATCATGGCCGACTCCTTTGAGCCTTCCAAGAGAGGACTCGCCTTCTCGCTATACGGCTTAGTGGCCGTGCTCGCGCCTTCCATCGGGCCTACGCTGGGCGGGTGGATCACCGACAACTACAGCTGGAACTGGATCTTCTACATCAACATCCCTGTCGGTATTCTTGCGCTGATCCTCACGGATCGGCTGGTCGAAGATCCACCGTGGAACAAGGCCGACAAGAGCAACTTCTTCCGCATCGACTATATCGGGCTCGCGCTGCTGACCATCTCCATGGGCACGCTGCAGGTGATGCTCGACAAGGGCGAAGAGAAGGACTGGTTCGGTTCAGGCTTCATCCGCACCTTTGGCATCATCTTCGTCGCAACCTTCGTGGCGCTCATCATTCACGAGTGGTATGCGAAGAGTCCGCTGATGGACCTGAAACTCTTCAAGTCGCGCAACTTTGCGGTGTGCTGCTTCCTGATGCTGCTGACCGGCGGACTGCTGAACGCTACGACCGTGTTGCAGCCGCAGTTCCTGCAGACGAACCTGGGCTACACGGCAACCATTGCGGGGCTGTCACTCTCAGGAGGCGGCATCGCGCTGGTGATCGTGATGCCATTCGCAGGACAGGCAGTGAGCAGATTTCCTGCGCGGAACCTGATCGCTTTCGGCTTTTTCTGCTTTGCGCTCGCCTACTACCTGACGGCGACCAAGCTTAGCCTGCTGCTCAGCTTTTCAACTGCCTCCTGGCTGCGCGTGATCCAGATGGTCGCGATTCCGTTTGTCTTCATCTCCGTGACGACGGCTGCTTATTTTGGCCTGCCGCGCGAGAAGAGCAACCAGATCTCAGGCCTGATCAACTTTGTCCGCAACATCGGCGGAAGCATCCTGATCTCACTCACCAGTGCTGAAGTGACCGAGCGCGGGCAGTTCCATCAGAACCAGCTGCTGAAACACCTGTCCATGAGCAATCCGAATCTGCAGAACGAGCTCGCGGCACTCAAGGGCGTTTTTGGAGGCTCGGCGGGAGGCGCCAATGCGAGCCAGCTTGCGCATGGCTCGATCTATAACCAGCTGCAGCAGCAGTCGCAGGCGCTGGCTTATGTCGATGTCTTTTACCTTCTCTGCGCCGCATCCGTGCTGATGATTCCGATGGCGTTTCTGCTGAAGAAGAACAAGCCCGGCGAAGGCAGCGGAGAAATTGCGGTGCACTAGAGAAAACCGGGGTCTGCATCCAATCAGATTGATATTCGCTGCATGACAGACGCTGCCGACAACACAGAAGAGAGCCTGACGCGCGACTACTCGCACGCATGGCGGGCGCTGCGTCACGGAAACTTCCGCCTGTTTTTCGGGGGCCAGAGCATCTCGCTCATCGGTACCTGGATGACGCGAATCGCCACCTCGTGGCTGGTCTACCGGCTGACGAAATCTTCGCTGCTGCTGGGCACGGTCAGCTTCGCCGGGCAGATTCCCACCTTTCTGCTGGCTCCGTTTGCGGGAGTGCTGGTCGATCGCATGAACCGGCGGACGGTGCTGGTGTGGACGCAGGTGCTGGCCATGATTCAGTCGCTCGCGCTGGCCGCGCTTACACTGACGCACCACGTCACGATTCACGAAATCGTCTGGCTGAGTGTCTTCCAGGGAATCGTCAACTCCTTTGACATGCCGGGCAGACAGGCCTTTATGGTGCAGATGGTCGAAGACCGCGCCGACCTGTCGAATGCCATCGCGATTAACTCGTCGATGGTGAATATGGCGAGGCTCATCGGGCCGTCGCTCGCCGGGCTGGTCATCGCGGCGACTAACGAAGGCTACTGCTTCCTGATCGACGGCATCAGCTATATCGCGGTCATCGCTTCCCTGCTGATGATGCGCCTGCCGGCGCTGAAGGCAAAGCGCGCAGTCACCTCCATGCTGGAACAGCTGAAAGAAGGCTGGACCTATGTTGCAGGCTTTGCGCCGATCCGCACGATCCTGCTGCTCTTTGCACTGGTCAGCCTGATGGGCATGCCGTTCGTGGTGCTGATGCCAGTCTTCGCCGCGCAGGTGCTGCACGGGGGAGCGCACACGCTGGGCTTCCTGATGGGAGCGATGGGCGTAGGATCGCTCATCTCCGGGCTGTCTCTGGTCCTGCGCAAATCCGTTCGCGGACTGACCCGGATGATTCCAATCGCAGCAGCCGTGTTCGGCGCCGGGCTGGTGGCCTTCGGGTTTTCACGCACGCTCTGGCTGTCGCTGGTGCTGATGCTCATCACGGGATTTGGCATGATGCAGGGGCTCACTTCCAGCAACACGATCATCCAGACGCTGGTCAGCGAAGATAAGCGCGGCCGGGTGATGAGCTACTACACAGTGGCCTTTGTAGGAATGGCGCCCTTCGGCAGCCTGATGGCCGGCGCGCTCGCGCACTCCATCGGCGCACCCATGACGGTGATGATAAGCGGTGTGGCGGTCATCGCCGGAGCAGCCTGGTTCTGGACCAGGCTGCCGATGATGCGGCGAGAGATGAGGCCGATCTACATCGAACTCGGCATCATCCCCCCTGACGTCGAAGCCCTGCTGGAAGACGCCGGAGGCAATTAGCCGCGTCGTTATTTCGGCTCGCCATCCTTGAGCTGCGCCAGGGCTCGGGCCAAGGTGAGCTTGTAGCGCGCGGCGCGCTGGTTGCTGGTATCGGTGCCGCGGTTCTGCATCAGTTTCTTTTGAAGCTCAGCATCGGGCTTGTCTGCGCCGTCGACGAGCTTCTGCACCATTGCTACCGCTTGCGCGTAAACCTGCGGGAAGCGCGCAATCTGCGCCTGCGCCGCCTCAGGGTGATAGCTCAGCCTGTCGCCAGTCTGCCACGCGTCGATCAGCGGATCAGGCGACCAGGTGAAGGGCCACAGCGAGTTGAGTGAGTCATAGGCGGCGTGCAGCCGCGTGGTCGCTCCTGCGAATCCGTCCAGCTGCGCACGCGAAGCCAGCGAGCCGCTTGCGCGAGTTACGAGGATCGTGGTGCGCTGCATGACCGACCGGCGAGGAACGCTGATCACTGTGGTGAGCGTGTTTCCCTGGTAGCTCCATGCACTGCGCGGAAGAATTGTGCCGTTCACGGTTACAGATTGCGGCGGCCAGTCTCCAGGAAGCCGCAGCTCGTAGCCGCGCTCCATCAACATGCCGGGATAATGTCCGCGGACCGGCTCCACTTCAACGGTCAGCGCATCGCCCGACTGCTTCGCATCAAGCCTGGTCCAGGCGCAGATGCCGCGCTTGTAGGCCTCAGACTTGCTGCCATCCTCATAAAGCGTGTAGCTGGAACTTTGTCCGTCTGCAAGCGGGAAAACATTGACGATGAGCGGATCAACAGGCTTCTCGCCGGTGTAGCGCATCTTGGGCTGCATCGGGAGGATCGCTCCTGCGCGGACGTACACAGGAATCTGATCGATGGAAAATTTACGCTCGATGGTCATAGGACCGGTGAAGTGCTTCCCGCTCGGCCACTCGATCCACTCGCCCTTCGGCAGCCAGACACTCTCAGCGGTGAGCTGGGTTGCCGTGTCCATGGGAGTCACGACCGGCGCAACAATGAGCTGGTCGCCGAAGGTGTACTCGTCTTTGCTGGTGTATGCCTCGCTCGCCTCGGGCCAGTCGTAGTAGAGCGGCCGCAGAAACGCAACGCCTGTATCGTAAGTCCGCCGGGCCTCGGTGTAGACATACGGCTCAAGCGCATAACGAAGGTGGAAGGTGTTGCGCATGATGCTCGAAAACGGCTCAGGATACGCCCAGATGCGACGCTCAGAGTCAGGATTCTTGGTCGTGTGAGTGCGCAGGATAGGGCTGAAGGCGCCGAACTGAATCCATCGAGTGTAGAGCTCAGGATCGACAGCACCGGGCATGTGGCCGCCGATATCGTGGCTCCAGTAGGCGTAGCCGACATTTGCCGCAGTCGCAGTGAACCATGGCTGATAAGCCAGTGACGGCCATACGGAGATGGTGTCGCCGGAGAATCCGATCTGGTAGCGATGATTGCCCAGGCCGCCCCAGCGATGGAAGAGCATGGGCCGCTTGCCCTCGCGCTCCTGGTCGGTGAAGTGAACATAGTTCAGCCACCATGTTGGATTGACGCCCGGGGTGCTGGTGTTCGCCTCCTGCTGCCAGTCGAGCCACCAGAAATCTATGCCCTGCTTCTCCAGCGGATGATGCAGGATATCCATGTAGTTCTGCGCAAACTTTTTATTGGTGATATCGAACGGGACATATTTGCCGCTGGCGGGATCAAGGCCCATCGCGCGCGCCATCGCCGGATAGGGCTTCTCCCAGGGCTGCACACCTGACGCCGGATGCAGGTTGAGAGTAGCCTTCAGCCCCTCCTGATGGATGTGCTTGAGAAAGGCATCAGGATCGGGAAAGAGCAGCGGGTTCCAGGTGTAGCCGCTCCAGCCGAGGTTTTCACCCGACTGGTCGACCAGGTGCCGCGCCTCCAGTTGCTCGCGGTTGAGGTGCCAGTCCATGTCGATGACGAGCACGTCGAGCGGCACATCATTGTCGTGGAAGCCACGGACAAGGTTGTCCAGCTCCTGATCGCTGTAAGCCCAGTAGCGCGACCACCATGCACCGAAGGCGAAGCGCGGCGGCAGAGGAATGCGGCCCGCGACCTCAACATAGTCGTGCATGGCCTGCTTGTAGTCGTGGCCATAGCCGAAGAAATACCAATCATCCCGCGCGCCAGCCGACCTCAGCTGCACCCACGGCCACGGGCTCTTTTCACCCTGAGAGAAGGTGAAGTTATCCGAATCGAAGAGCGGACGCTTCGAGTCATCCACCAGCGCCCATCCGTTGCGCGAAATAAGCCCCTCACCGATAGGCTCCTTCGTCTTGCCGCCGAGCGCTCCGTCGAGCGTGCGCGTGGTTCCCTGCAGGTTGCCCGTATCCGGATCGCCGGGATGCCACACGACAGGCTTGCCATCCAGGGTGAGCGAGACGCTGAGATTGTCTGCAGTGAACTTGCCGTCGCCGCTGCCGGGAGCGTAAGTGAGCTGAAGCGCTCCGGTATCGATCGTCAGCTTACCTGCCTGAACAGTATGAGTGAACTTTGGCACCGGCATTTTGCGATTGAGGAAGACGAAGGAGGCATGGTCTTCAAACTTGCCGTCTGCCGCCCACTCCATGCGCAGGAGCTGCGGCGTAAGCACGGTGAAGCGGGCGTGGCCGAGAGTGACCACGGCTGCTGGATTAGCGATGGGACTGTAGCTCGCCTCCGGTGGTTGATTGCCTGCCGGCGCAGGGGTGGCCCGGGCCTGAAAAACGTGGAAGCAAAGCAACAGGGCAAGAGACGCAGCAAGGCGAGCGCTATTTTTCATGACAAGCAAGAATAACGCGCAGGGGCAGCCTTTTCCTAGCATGGGAGCAGACCCGCCGCTGAGCTATGTACGATAAAGAAGTATGGACTTTCAGCTAGTAAGCGACTACAAACCGCGCGGCGACCAGCCTCGCGCCATCGAGGAGCTGGTTTCGGGCGCGAACTCGGGCGAAAAGCACCAAGTGCTGCTTGGCGTCACCGGCTCGGGCAAGACCTTCACGATGGCGAAGATCATCGAAGAGCTCAATCGGCCGGCGCTGGTGCTGGCGCATAATAAGACCCTCGCGGCACAGCTCTTCCACGAGTTCAAACAGTTTTTCCCCTCGAATGCGGTCGAGTATTTTGTCTCCTACTACGACTACTACCAGCCGGAAGCTTATATTCCCTCGGGCGATCTCTATATCGAAAAGGAAGCGACGATCAACGAGGAGCTGGACAAGCTGCGCCTCTCAGCGACGCGCTCGCTGTTTGAACGGCGAGACGCGATCATCGTATCCTCCGTCTCCTGCATCTACGGCCTGGGATCGCCGGAAGCCTACTACGGCATGCTGCTGCTGCTCGAAAAGGGACAGCGAATCAGGCGCGAAGACATTACGCGGCGACTGGTAGAGATACTTTACGAACGCAACGATGCCGACTTCCGCCGTGGCACCTTTCGCGTGCGCGGCGATGTGATTGAAGTGTTCCCTACCTATGACGAGAATGCTTTTCGCATCGAGCTCTTCGGTGACGAGATCGATTCCCTCTCGCAGATCGACCCGCTCTTCGGCACGGTCAAGCAAAAATTCGCTCGCCTGCCCATTTATCCCAAGAGCCACTACGTCGTCCAGCCGGAGCGGAAACAGTCGGCGATCAACACTATCCTCGATGAGCTCACCTGGTGGGAAAAGGATCTCGAATCGCAGGGCCGAATGGTTGAAGCACAACGCATTCATCAGCGCACTCGCTTCGATCTCGAAATGATCAAGTCCATGGGCTATTGCCATGGCATTGAAAACTACTCGCGGCACTTTTCCGGACGCCTGCCTGGAGAGCCTCCGCCAACACTGCTCGACTATTTTCCCCGCGACTATCTCGTCTTCATCGATGAGTCGCACGTCACGGTGCCGCAGCTGCACGGCATGTGGCACGGCGACCGCTCACGCAAGCAGAACCTTGTCGATTACGGCTTTCGCCTGCCCTCGGCGATGGACAATCGTCCGCTGAAGTTCGAGGAATTCGACACGCGCACGAACCAGGTCATTTACGTTTCCGCAACGCCGGGTCCGTATGAGCTGACCAAGTCCGCCGGCGTGGTCGTGGAACAGATTATCCGTCCCACTGGGCTGGTCGATCCGGAGATCGAGGTGCGCCCGGTACGCGGACAGATCGATGATCTGCTGGCGGAGATTCGCCTGCGCGTTGCAAAGAACGAGCGCGTGCTGGTGACAACGCTCACCAAGCGTATGGCCGAAGATCTCTCCGGCTACTATACGGAGGTCGGCGTTCGCTGCCGCTACATGCACTCGGAGATTGAAACGCTCGAGCGGGTGAAACTGCTGCGCGATCTGCGGAAGGGTGAGTACGATGTGCTGATCGGCATTAATCTGCTGCGCGAGGGACTCGACCTGCCTGAGGTTTCGCTGGTGGCGATTCTCGATGCTGACAAGGAGGGCTTTCTGCGCTCCTCGGGTTCGCTGATTCAAACCATCGGCCGCGCTGCGCGCCACCTGAACGGCCGCGCCATTCTGTACGGCGACAAGATGACCGACTCAATGAAGCAGGCCATCGGCGAAACGGATCGGCGACGCGCCGTGCAGCGTGCCTATAACGAAGAGCACGGCATTACGCCGGAATCAATCATTCGCCCCACAGATATGTCGCTGGCGCAGATACTCAAGGCCGACTACGCCGACCTCACCGAAGAGACGGCAGACATGCCCGACTTCAAGAGCCAGGCGGAGCTGGACAGCTACATCGCCAACCTGGAAAGCGATATGCGCGAAGCTGCGAAGAAGTTCGAGTTCGAAAAAGCAGCCAAGCTGCGCGATAAGGTCAAGGAGTTGAGGACGAAGGAGTTTCTGTTCAGCTAGAAAAGGGATAGCGGGAAGAAAAGGGCAGCCCGAGGGCTGCCCTTTTTGTAGGTGAGTGATGCGCTTAGAACGTGACCTTGCCGAAGACCTGAAGTACGCGTCCAGAAACTGCGGAACCCTGGAACGAACCATAAGGGCTGGTTGGCGGTCCGGCAATCGATCCGGACAATCCCACGCTTCCAGCAGCTATATCGGCTGCAGGCAGCTGAAAGTTCGGGTGATTGAAGACATCGAATGCATAGGTACCAATCTGCAGGTTTACTCTTTCGGTGTTCAGGAACTTCTTGCTGAGTGCAATATCGGTGTCTGAATAATGCGGGCCAGTGAAGTAGTTACGGCGCACATTACCGAAGGTGTTCTGAGCACTTGAGGAGGCAAAGTCGCTGGAGCTAAAGCACGGATGGTCAAGACCGCGCCACTGACAGTTACGTTGAATATTGGGATTTACTACTTCAGCCAGAATCTGATTATTACCGATCGTGCTGTTCGTGGCCGAAGCTGCAAGGCCCGTATTGAAGACCGAGAAGGGCTGACCGGTGCGCCAGAATGTCTTGCCGGAGAACAGCCAACCGCCGACCAGCGAATTCATCAACTTGCTGTGACCACGGAACGGCATCTCGTACACATAATCCGCGACCAGGTTATGACGGATGTCATAGTCCGAGTTTGCATAGTTCAGAGCAGAAACGCTGAAAGGTGAGAGCTGCGCCGTGCTTGAACCGATATTGTAGTACTCGCCTACGCCACCATTGGAGACGTCATCCATGGCGTGGCTGTACGTATAGGTTACGTCTGCCGACAAACCATGGCGGTCGATGTGCTTATAGGTTACCGATACACCGTTATAGTTGGAGTTCGCCTCGTTCTGATATTTCGTTACTGCATTGAAACGGGGATCTGGAGACGTTGTAGGCAAGCCGCCGAAGCCGGTGGGTGATGAAGCATTCAGCGCTGTATTCTGAATGATTTCGTCATAGCCTTCGTTGCCGGCGTAACCGATGATAACGGCATCGGTATTGGTCAGCTGACGCTGAATCTGCATGCTCCACTCGACATATTTGGGGCTACGCCATTGATGGGGCGCCGTAGCCAAGTTCGGCGGGGAGAATGGCACGCCGATACCGGCAAGCGTGTTGGAGATCTGGGTTGCATTCTGTCCGGTAGAAAAACCTGCACCCAGCAGGGTGTTGGATTGGGCAGCGTAATACGGGGCGCTGGTCGGAGAATTTGCAGGAGCAATGTGGCCGCTCTGAACAGTTGCCGCGTAGAGCTGCGGGAAGTTCTGAATATAGCTGTCGAGGAAAGTAGCTGCCGGCAGATCGGCAAAGAGACCTACACCGCCGCGAACAACCGTCTTGCCATCTCCAGTAATGTCATAGTTAAAGCCGAAGCGGGGCTGTGCAACAACGCTCTCAATCGAAGCGAAGCTGTTGCGCTGACCAGCGGTAACAGACTGGTTATAAGGAGTGTCGTTCGTCACGCCAGTGGCCGGAAAGCTGCCGTTGTAGCTTGCAAAGCAGTTATTGTTGCAAGCAGGATTGCCGGTGCGATCGAAGCGAAGACCCAGTGTTACCTTCAGCCGCTGGTTTGCCTGCCACTCATCTTCGCCGTACACGCCTATGTTGTAAAGAGCGAGATATGCGGTCTTTTGTGAAGCGAATTTCTGCTGATAGATCGAGTTGCTGCCTGAGACCTGACCGTTTGCAAAGTCTGCAAGGCTGAAGAATTCGTAGAGCCCATTCTCGAATTGCTGAGCGTCATAGTCTGAGATATCATCGCGGCGGAAGTTATACCCGAAACGAAAGGTATGGTTCCCCTTGATCCACGAAAGGTCATCCACAAATTGATATTGCGTTACATTGCGACCCTGCGGGAAGTAGTATGGAGCACCGAGTGAACCAAAGGTTGCACCGGTGTTAATGGCACCGTCAGCAAAGTAAAGATAAGTGGGAAAGGTATTCAATGTCTGCTGCAGATTGGCAGGGCCGAAGTAGGCCGTATACCAGTTAGCCGCAAAAATGAACTGATTCGTCAGATGCGAGTTGAACGCGTAGGTATCGTTGAGCTGGCCTTCGTACGAGGGCTGGGTGGATACGGTATTGAAAAGCGGGCTGACAAAGTTGGTATAGGTAGGCTGGGTACCCCGATCCATCTTGTAACGTCCGAAGATGGTCTGCTTGTCACTGATGTGCCAGTCGACGCGACTGGTGAGCAGCCACTCTTTGTTGATGTTAGAGGCGCTGCCCTCGGCTGCGTTTTCGCAGGAGGTATCGACACCAAAGATGCCGCCCGTACCAGTTGGCGTGCCGGCAAGGCCACCGCAACCGAGATTGCCGGTTGAATCCTGCAGCTGGCCATTGCCGGTCGTCACCGGGACGGCATGAGCGGCAGAAGGCGATGAGTTGTAGAGGGCGAAGGCCTGCTTGTAAAGCGGAAGCGAATCGGCAGGAACATTGGCCAGAGCATAGTTCTGAAATGCCTGGCTGGGGAAAATAGCCTGGCCAGAGGCCGGCAGCACATAGTGCAAACCTTCATAGTCGGCGAAAAAGAAGAGCTTGTCCTTGATGATCGGACCGCCTACGTTCGCTGCCCACTCGTTAGAGATCGCGCGCTGACGCGGAGCACCGGCATTGTTGCGGAACCAGTCGTTCGCATTAAGAACATCGCCGTTGTAGTAATAGTTGGCCATGCCATGCAACTGGTTCGATCCAGACTTGGTCGTGTAGTTAATGATCACGCCTGCTGCGCGGCCATACTGCGTACCATAGCCGTTCTGCACAACAGCAGCTTCTGATATTTCGCCCTGTCCAAGCGTGAGATTGCTCGAACCCGAATTGTTCAGGTTGAGGAACGGATCTTGATTGTCAAAGCCGTTCAGCACGTAAAGGTTAGAGGTGCCAGGAAGACCGTCTGCACTGAAATTGCCGTAGGAACCGCCGGCATTCACAACCACACCAGGAGCGGTGTACGCCACGGTGGTAATGTCGCCACCCGGCGCCGGCAGATTCTGAACCTGCTGCTCGGTGAACGTGGTGATCTGCGAGGGGGTCTGTGTATCCGTAAGCGGAATGGTCTGCGCCGAAACGGTCACGGTCTGGCTGGAGCCAGCCGGATTCACTGTAATGTCTGCGTTCGGCGTCTGACCTACCAGCACTACAACCGTGGTCTTGTTCGACTCCAGGCCATTTGCGGTTGCGCTGATCTCATACTTAGAAGGCTTGAGGAGGGACACCGTGTAGCGGCCCGCTTCATTCGTCGTAACTTTTCTCACCGCACCGGTTGCGGTGTCTGTCACCGTAACGTTTGCGGCGGGAACAACTGCGCCTGTCGTATCAATGACGACACCAGTCAATGCGCCGGTCACAGCGGTTTGCCCGTAGGCAGGGGACGCCAGCCATGGCTGCATTGCTACTAAACCCGCCGAAGCGAGAAGGCCGAACCAGAGGCCGGACTTCCGTACGAAACCACCTTGCATTTACACCCTCCGTATGATGCTCAAACGAACCACAAAACCTGCCGAGCAGGTTAACAATCGGTAAATTTACTTGCAATTTTTACGCCAAAAGCGAAATATCCCTCCAATCGTTAATTTGTTCGAATTAAAGGGGTTTAAGCCTACATATAATTCTTATTTACGATAACCCTCCCTCAACCTTCTAAATGTCATAGCGTTGCCTCCCTCCCTGTATATGGAAAACAATAGATTGATGTCACGCAAAGTCTTTCAAGGGTTCGCGTAAGATTGAGTCAGGTGATAGGAAAATGAACACCTTCAAGACCGCCCTGCTTCTTACCGTTCTTACCCTGGCCATGATGGCGATCGGCGACCGGTTTGGCGGCCGCAATGGCGTCATCCTTGCGTTTGCGATTGCCGCCGCGATGAACTTCTTCAGCTACTTCTACTCGGACAAGCTGGCGCTTTCAATGTATCGGGCGCAGCTGGCCACGCGCGAACAGCTGCCCCGCGTGTACCAGGTGGTCGAGCGGATGACACAGAAGATGGGCCTGCCGATGCCAAAGATTTATGTCATCCCGAACGACTCCCCAAACGCATTCGCGACGGGCAGAAATCCGCAGCACGCCTCGGTTGCGGTGACGGAGGGCATCCTTAATTTATTGAACGACGAGGAACTTGAGGGCGTGCTGGCTCACGAGCTGGGTCATGTACGGAATCGCGATATCCTCACCAGCTCGATTGCGGCGACGCTGGCCGGAGCGATCACGCTGATTGCCCGCATGGGCTACTGGGCGTCGATCTTTGGCGGCTATGGTGACAGCCGCGACCGGGAGCGCGGCGGAGGCCTCGGGGGGCTCTTCATGCTGATTCTGGCGCCAATTGCTGCGACCTTGATCCAGCTGGCGATCTCGCGCTCGAGGGAATACGAAGCGGACGCGACGGGCGCGCATATCACGGGCAATCCTTATGCGCTGGCAAGCGCGCTGGAGAAGCTGGATGCATACTCCAAGCGGGTTCCGCTGGTGGCATCCGCCTCCACGGCACACCTTTTCATCATTGCGCCGCTGCTGAGCGGACGCGACTTTGCAAGCCTGTTTTCAACTCATCCTCCGATTCCGGAACGTATTCAGCGCCTGATCGGGCGAAAGAGCATCTATGGTGTGCAGGACGGACAATGAAAATATTCCTACGCGCGTTGATTCTGCTGCTGGTGGTGATCTGGCTCGGCGGGGAGCTGTTTTTCCCGGTTGTGGCAGCCAATGCCTTCGGCTCTCTCGCTGACACGCACGCCGCCGGTACGGTGGTTGGCAAGTGTCTAAACTTCCTGCACTACGAAGGCCTGATCGCCGGCACGCTGATCATCGTGCTGCTGCTGGCCGCGCATCGACTTCAGGCCTATCTGCATCATGTAGCCGCGCCCATTGTGCTGACGGTCGTGATGCTCGGGCTGACGGCTTATTCCCAGTTCTCCATCATTCCGCGGATGGAGACTTTCCGCATCGCTGCCGGAGGCTCAATCGAGGGCGTTCCGGAGGGCAATCCGGCGCGCGTCGGCTTCAACCAGCTACACAACACATCCGTGCACGTGGAAGAGGGCGTGATGGTTGCGGGGCTGGCGCTCGCGGTGCTGCTGGCTCGCGGCTGATTTACTCATCTCCCTCCAGCGAAAGGCCGTAGGCGTCGCGGTTTTCGAGCGCGATGCGTACCAGCTGGCTGCGGCTGCGCACACCTGTCTTGGAGAAGAGCTGCTGCAGCACGGCCTTGACGTATCCCTCGGAGATGCCGAGGCGTGCGCCGATCTCCTTATTGGTAAGCCCCTCGAAGACGGCGCTCAGCACGGCGCGTTCGCGCGCTGTGAACAGCTCGCGCGTGCGCACCTTCTGCTGACTGGCTTTGGCTGCGGAGACGAGCGCCTGCACGGCGCCGGGATCGAGCCATGTTTCTCCAGCCGCGACAGTGCGGATAGCCTGCAAGAGATCGGCCGGAGAGCTGTGCTTGAGAAAGATGCCGGCAGCGCCCCGGTCAAGCGCGCGAAGGGTATCGCTGTCGCTCATGCCGGCGGTGACGAAGAGAATCCGGGTCGCGGGATAGAGTCGGCGAGCCTCCTCAAGAAAGACCATACCGCTCTCATCGCCGAGGTCATAGTCGAGCAGGACAATGTCGGCAGGCGAGGTCTTCATGGCCGAAATGGCATCGCGGGCATTCGCAAATTCGCCCGCGAGAGCGAGGTCCTGCTCGGCGGACAGCAGCCTGCTCAGCCCCTCGCGAAAGAGGCTGTGGTCGTCAACCAGCAGCAGCTTGAGATTGTTCGTCATAAATATCATTTTCGCTGGAGGGGGCACGCGCGAGCTCCACTACAAAGGCTGCACCCGCAGTGTCCTGGGGCAGGGCGAGATAGTGCAGATCTCCGCGAAAGGAGCGCATGAGAGCTCGCGACAGATAGAGGCCGAGGCCAGTGGCCTTGGAGTTGGGCTGAAAAGGCCGGAAGAGCAGGTCAGGCGAACTCACGCCGGAGCCGTTGTCGATAATCGAGATGAGAACTCGATGCGCTTCGATCTCCGCCCGGATCGAGATCCGAGGCTGCGGCTGCGCATGGAGGGCACGCTCGCTGTTCTTCACCAGATTGAGAAAGACCTGCATCAGGCTCTGGCGATCGGCCCAGACAGCCGGCAGGCCGACGGGAATCTCCCATCGCATTACAACCTCTGCATCAAGGAGCGCTGGTTCAATGACGATCCGCAGCTCCTCAAGGAACGACTGGAGATCGACGCTCACCGCCATGTCGGCGGTCTGCCGCAGCTCCATGGAGGCTATCCGCTCCAGCGCGAGCACCAGCGTGCCGAGCGCCTCAAAGTCGCGGTTCTCGATGAGGTGTTCGCAGCGCAGCAGATTCTGATGCACGACAGCGATGGCTCCGCAGATGTTCCGAATCTCGTGAGAGATAGCGCCGACGAGAATGCGCGAGCCAGAGAGCAGCTGGTGCAGGCCCATCTCCTCGCGGTCGCGCAGGTTCTCTGAAGCATCGACGACCATCGCGGCAAGACGCGGACCTACGCTGGTCTGATAGGTGGAGAACCAGACATCCGCCAGAAAGATGCTGCCATTGGCGCGATGCCCCTTGCACTGCATGACCGTGCGGAAGAGCCGCTTGCCCGCAGCCAGCGCAGGGACCGAGGCAAGCGCAGGAAGATAGTGGTGAATCTGCTCTCCGGCAAAGGCTCCCGCTGCGGTAAGAAAGAGCGGCTCAGCCGCATCATTGGCCTTCAGAATGCGGCCCTCGCCATCGGCGGTGAAGATGGCGACGGGGCTGCTCCTGATCAGGTTTTCGAGCTGTTCCTCTACGCCGCGACGTGCGTTTATCTCGGTCTCAAGCTGGTCGAGATGAACCGCGGAAAGACGCCTGCGAGAAGCAATCTCATGCACGAAGAGGCCGAAGCCCGCGAAGGCGGCGAAGTAGAGAACATCCCTCGGAATGCCTGAAGCAGGTGTCCAGCCAAAGCTGTCAAAGGCCTCAGTCAATGCTGTCGAGAGAGCCGCAAGCAGCACGATGGGCGCCGGCCCAAATGTGCCCGCCGCCACCAGCATCGGCAGCAGATAAAGGAAGCCAAGCGGGACATCGGCATCGACTCTCCAGTCTGCAAAGGCGATGAGGGCCATCATCAGCACAACCTGAGCGAGCAGAGCTGCGCGCCTCCTGCTGCCTGGAAAAGGCAGAGCGCGGAAGACGTGATGGCGCATGAAGTTCACTGACAAACAAAGCTAGCACTTCGATGGCTTGTGCAGCTCACTGTGACCGAAAGATAGGGGTTCCGCTGCCCGGAAGATAAGGCGATGCCCACTGAAGATACGGCTGCGGCGGCCCTGGCACTGAATAGACTCAAGAGGTATCGCCTCATATTTTACAGATTCGTATTTTTCTCTTTAGACGAAACTTACAAGGGCAGCGTTAAGTTCATGATGATGAGTCGCATCTATTCCATGCTGTCTGCCATCTCTCTTGGCGCTCTGCTGCTGGCCGGATGCGCCAGCGAGCACCATGACCCGGCCGCTGAGGCGCCTCCTAAAGCGACGGTGCTGACGAAAGCGGACATGAACCTGGTCCACGTCGACCACCCGGACCAGTTTCCTCTGGTGACGGCAGAGGCCCATCAGGCTCAGTCGACCCTTAACGTAACGGGGACGGTCAACGCCGATGTATCGAAGACTATTCCGGTAATTTCGATCGCGAATGGTCGCGTCGTCTCAATCCGCACGCGGCTGGGCGACTACGTAAAAAAAGGCGAACTGCTGATGCAGGTGCAGAGCACGGACATCTCCGGCGCCTTTGACCAGTACCTCAAAGCGCGCAACGATGAGCGGCTGGCGAAGGTGCAGCTGGACCGGGCCAAGCTGCTCTACGACAAGGGAGCGATCTCCCACGGGCAGCTGGAGATGGCGCAGAACAGCGAGGCCGATGCAGCTGCAGACCTGACTGCTGCCGAGGAGCAGCTGCGCGTTTTAGGCGTCAACAAGGACAACCCCTCGGCGCTCGTCAATATCTATTCGCCTGCTACGGGCGTCATTATCGCGCAGAATGTGACGGAAGCCGCAGCCGCCGGCACAAGCCTCGCCGGTTCGCCGAATCTGTTCACCATCGCCGACCTTTCGCATGTGTGGGTGATCTGCGATGTATATGAAAACGACCTTGCGACGGTGCACCTGGGCGAGACTGCAAACATCCGCCTGAATGCTTATCCGAACCGCGTGCTCACCGGAACGATCAGCGACATCGGAGCTGTGCTTGACCCGGCTCTTCATACCGGCAAAGTACGCATCCAGGTGGAGAATCCCAATCACCTGATGCGCGTCGGCATGTTTGCTACGGCTACCTTTCACGGACGAAAGCTGGAGGCTCATGCTGTGGTCCCCGCGTCGGCGGTGCTCCACCTGCATGATCGCGACTGGGTTTATCTGCCTGCCGGGGCGGGTGAGTTCAAGCGCATCAGCGTTGAAGCCGGCGACATGCTGCCGGGCCAGCAGCAGGAGATTCTCTCCGGCCTGGAGCCGGGCCAGCAGGTTGTTGCCAACGCGCTCTCCATGCAGAGCACGGTGGAGCTGCAATGATCGGTAGCGGCCAATGATCAGACAGCTCGTCGACTTTGCACTAAAGAACCGCTGGATCATCCTGGGCGGAGCCCTGCTGCTCTTCGCGTGGGGAATCATCTCGTTCCACAACCTGCCGATCGAAGCCTATCCAGATGTAGCGAATAACTACGTGCAGATCATCACGCAGTGGCCGGGACGCGCTGCGGAAGAGATTGAACAGCAGGTCACGGTCCCCATCGAGATTCAGATGGCGGGCATCCCGCACCTTCAGCATCTGCGCTCGACTTCGCTTGCGGGGCTGTCAAGCGTGATGCTCATCTTCGACGATGGCTCGACCAATGACTGGAACCGCGAGCATGTGCTGGAGCGGCTCTCACAGGTCACGCTCCCGGCAGGACTGCAGCCGCAGATGGGCACTGACTTCAGCCCCGTGGGACAGATCTACTGGTACACGCTGGAGAGTACGAACCCGGCTTATGACGTGATGGCGCTCAAGTCGCTGCAGGACTGGACACTCGAAAAGCAATTCAAATCGGTGCCCGGGGTTGTGGATGTATCGAGCTTCGGCGGAATCACGAAGGAGTACCAGGTCCGTCTCGATCCGGACAAGCTTGTCACCTATGGACTCAGCATCGGACAGGTGGAGCAGCAACTCGCGGCGAACAACACCAATGCAGGCGGCAGCTTCATCGAGGCGGGACAGCAGCAGATCAATGTGCGCGAGGTGGGGCTCTACACCAGTGTCCAGGATATAGAGAACACAGTGCTGAAGGCGCAGAACGGCACACCGCTGCGTGTGCGCGATATCGCTACTGTGGTGCAGGGGCCGAAGATTCGACTGGGGCAGATCGGCAAAGCGATCCATCGTGTCGATGGCAAGATCGTCGATGAACCGGACACGGTCGAGGGCATCGTCCTGCTGCAGAAGGGCGACGACTCCGACCCGGTGCTCACGGCGATCCATGCGAAGACGAAAGAGCTGAATGAGCACATCCTGCCGCGCGGCGTGAAGGTAGTTCCCTTCCTCGACCGCGCAGACCTGGTGCACTTCACCACGCACACGGTGCTTCATAATCTGACCGAGGGCATACTCCTCGTCTCAATCATCCTCTTCCTCTTCCTGGGAAATCTGCGCGGCGCGCTGATCGTTGCGCTCACGATTCCCTTCTCACTGCTCTTTGCCTCGATCTGCCTCGATCTCCGGCACATTCCTGCAAACCTGCTCTCGCTGGGTGCGCTCGATTTCGGCATGGTGGTCGATGGCTCGGTGGTGATGGTCGAGAATATCGTGCGGCACCTCAACCGGCGCGGGGCACAGCGCAAGTCCCCGTGGGAGCAGATACGGGAAGCAGCCCATGAGGTGCAGCGCCCGGTCTTCTACGCGATTGGAATCATCATCACCGCCTATCTGCCAATCTTTACGCTGCAGGCAGTCGAGGGACGGCTCTTCAGGCCGATGGCGTGGACGGTGGCCTTTGCTTTGCTGGGGGCGCTGATCTTCTCCATGCTGATTGCACCGGTGTTGTCCCTGTTTCTCTTCAAGCGCGGCGCGCATGAGTGGGAGAACCCGGTGATGACCTTCATCACCGTGCGCTATCGCAGCGCTGTGGGCTGGACGATCCGTCATCGCTGGACTACGGTTCTCACGGTCGGCGCCGCCTTCTGCATTGCGATGTATCTCGCTCTTGGCGGCGCAGTCGGTTCCGAATTTCTGCCTCATCTGGATGAAGGCGCGATCTGGGTTCGCGGCACGCTGGCGCCCAGCACCGGCCCCACAGAGAGCATGAACTTCGTCAACCAGGCGAGGGTCATTCTTGCATCCTTCCCTGAAGTAAAGGATGTTGTGAGCCAGACGGGGCGGCCCGACGACGGCACCGATACCACCGGATTCTTCGATACGGAATACTTCGTCGATCTGCTGCCGAAGGAGCAGTGGCGGCCTGTCTTCCATGAGAACAAGGATGAAGTGATCGCCGCGATGGATCGTGCGCTGTCGCATCTGCCGGGCGTCATCTGGAACTTTTCGCAGCCCATCTCCGACAACATGGAAGAGGCGGTCAGCGGCGTAAAGGGCGAACTCGCGGTGAAGGTCTACGGCGACGACCTGAAGACGCTTGAGGCCAAGGGCAACCAGATTGTAGACATCATGAGCCATATCCGCGGCGTGCAGGACCTTGGGCTCTTTCGCGTGATCGGCCAGCCGAACCTGAACTTCACCGTAGATCGCAAAGCTGCCGCGCGCTACGGCATCAACGTGGCCGACGTGCAGGATGCCATCCAGACCGCGGTGGGCGGCAGCGCGCTGACGCAGGTGCTGGACGGAGAAGCCCGCTATGACGTGACTCTGCGCTATCAGCCGCACTATCGCGATACGAAAGAAGCGATCGAAAATATTCGACTGCTTGCGCCGAGCGGCGAGCGGGTTTCCCTGGCGCAGCTGACTAAAGTACAGACCCTCGATGGGGCGGAAGAGATCTATCGCGAGGAGGGCCAGCGCTATGTCGCCATCAAGTACAGCGTGCGCGGGCGCGACCTGGGGAGCACGGTCGAGGAGGCCATCGCCAAGGTCAACAAGCAGGTAGAGTTGCCGCCCGGCTACCATATCGACTGGGCCGGGGAATACGAGAGTCAGAAGCGCGCCGACAAGCGGCTGCTGATCGTTCTGCCGGTCACGCTGCTGGTCATCTTCCTGATCCTCTATACGATGTTCAAGTCAGGCAAGTGGGCGGTGCTGATCCTCGCGAATGTAATGCTCGCGCCGATCGGCGGCATTCTCGCGCTGCTGATTACACACACAAACTTCAGCGTATCGTCGGGCGTCGGCTTCCTCGCGCTGTTTGGCGTTTCCGTGCAGACCGGCGTCATCATGCTTGAGTACATCAACCAGCTGCGGGCACGGGGCAACAGCATTGAAGAATCCGCGACGGAGGGCGCAGTGCTGCGTCTGCGCCCCATCATGATGACCATGCTGGTCGCGACACTCGGCCTGCTGCCTGCGGCAACCTCGCACGGTATCGGCTCTGACTCGCAGCGCCCCTTCGCTATCGTGATCGTCGGCGGACTGCTCGCGGCACTGGTGATGAGCGTTTTCCTGCTGCCAACACTCTACGTGTGGATCGCGCGCGACCAGGACATTCTTCCCACGCCGGAGCTTGAGTTTGAAAACTGAGGTTGCGATGAAGAAGACCACTCTATGTTCGGCGGTACTGCTGCTTGGTTCGTTGCTGCAGCCCGGGTTCGCGCAGACGCAACCTGCTGCTCCGCTGACGATGCAGCAGGCCGTCGCTGAGGCCATCGCGCATAACCCCTCGCTGATGGCTTATCAGCAGAATCTGCTCTCGCAGCGCGGACAGGAAGTGCAGGCCGGAGTTCGCGCAAATCCCTACTTCACTCTCTATGGAACGGATGTAACGCTGCCTGCGCAGGGCGCCTCCAATCCCTACACCTATAGCGCGCAGGTTTCGCGCCTCTTTGAGCGCGGGGAGAAGCGCAAGTGGCGGCTGGAGAGTGCGCGCGACACGATGGCGCAGACGGAGGCGCAGTACCGCGACCAGAGGCGGCTGCTCACTCTTGATGTCCGCCAGGCCTTCACCAGCATGCTGGTGGCGAAGGCCGCGCTCAAACTGGCGCAGGACAATTTGAACGATTTTCGGCGGGAGTTGGATATCAGCCGCGATCGCTACAAGGCCGGCGATATCGGCAAGCTCGATTTCGAGCGGCTTGACCTGCAACTGGCGCAGTTTGAGAGCGACGAAGCGAATGCAAGGCAGTCCGTGGCGCAGGCGGCAGATCAGCTGCAGACCCTGCTCGGCTATGACCGTCCGCGTGCAGGCTTCGACATTGCGGGAGAGGTCGTTCCGCCCGTGGTGAAGCAGGCGCTGCCATCGCTGGAGCAGCAGGCGCTCGCCTCGCGCCCGGACTACCAGGCCGCGCAGCAGGCCGTGCGTGTGGCGGATGCCGGGGTGAAGCTGGCGTACGCCAACGGCACCACCGACCCGACACTCGAGGGCGAATACGATCGCAGCGGCACCTACAACTCGGCAGGCTTCAGCATCAACATTCCGCTGCGCATCTTTGACCGCAACCAGGGCAACAAGGAGACAAGCAAGTACGCGGCCCAGTCGAGCCGCTTTGCGGAGATCGCCGCGCGCAACCAGGTGGTCTCCGATGTGGACCAGGCGTGGATCGGCTACACCACATCGAAGGAGCTCTCCGACCGGTACAACGGCCACTATCTCGACGAAGCGAAAGATGTGCTCTCCATCGCCCAGTTTGCTTACGAACACGGCGGGCTGGCGCTGGTCGACTACCTCGATGCGCTCCGCGAAAATCGCTCGACCGCGGCGGACGCGCTGAATGCTTACGCGCAGACATGGCTGGCGATTCATCAGCTGAGCTACTCCGCGGCAACCGATGTGGAGCCGTGACGTTACACTGTGAAGTGAGCCTTCTTCGCATCGCCGCCATCAACTTCCTGAATCCCGCGCCGCTGATGTGGGACTTTGAGCATGAGCCAGTGCAGCGCGAGCTGAATACGCGCTACGCGATCAACTACACCTCGCCTGCGCTCTGCGCCGAACGGCTGCGCGAGGGCTCGGCAGACATTGGCCTGATTCCGGTCGCAGCCTATGCGATGGATCCTTCCCTGGCAATCGTTCCCGGCTGCACAATTGCATCGCTCGATCACATCCGGTCGATTCTGCTGGTGGTGCGCTGCTCGGATGGCCCAGAGGCTGCGCGGACAGTTGCGCTCGACACATCCTCGCGCACCTCGGCAACCTATACGAAGATTCTCTTCCGCAAATACTGGAACCCGCAGGCGGAGTTCCTTCCGCACGCGCCGAACCTTGAAGAGATGCTCGCCCGTGCCGACGCCGCGCTGCTGATCGGAGATCCGGCCCTCTACGCGCTCGCGGATCGTGAGGCGCGACAGCAGCGGACAGGGGAATGTCTCCACTATCTGGACCTTGGCCATGAATGGCGTTCGCGCACCGGTCTGCCGTGGGTTTCGGCATTCTGGGGCGTGCGCACCGAGGCGCTCGCGGGAAAGAGCACTGCTCTGCTTGTAGACGACTTTCAGCAGTCGCGCGACCATGGACTGGCCCATATTCCAGAGCTGGTCGCGGAGTGGTCGGCGAAGATGTCGCTGCCCGCGGCTGTGGTCGAAGAGTACCTTACGCGGAATATCCACTACGTACTCGACGACCCTTGCCTTGCGGGTCTGGAGCTTTTCTACCGCTACGCCGCGGAGTGTTCGGCGCTGCCGGTGACGCCTTCGCTCAGGCTTTTATGATCAGGGCGAGACGCAACCCTCACTTTCTGCGTCTTAACCTTCGTGATGCCAGCCGCCGCTGCCCATAAGCAACATTCCGTCATGCCGCACTGGCTGATCCAGACAGGAGCGCTCGGCGTCTTTGTCGTGGCACTGCTCGACTCATCCATCATTCCGCTGCCTATCCCCGGCAGCACCGATCTGCTGATCCTGCTGCTGGTGGCGCATCAGGCCAATCCGTGGCTGCTGCTGCTGGCCGCTGTCAGCGGAAGCGTGATCGGCGGCTACCTGACCTGGGGCGCGGGAAAAAAGGGCGGCGAAGCGCTGCTGGAGAAGTATGTACCGGCGCGGGTGCTCTCACCAATCAAGCGCTGGATGAAAAACGGCGGCATTGCCAGCATTGTCATCGCAGCCCTGCTGCCGCCCCCGATTCCCCTGCTTCCCTTCCTGCTGGCTGCAGGCGCGCTGGGCATGTCGCGGAAGAAGTTCGTGCTGTCCTTCGCGTTCGCGCGGATGGCCCGCTATGGAGCTGTTACCTGGCTGGCCGTGCGCTATGGCCGACCCATCATCCACCGATGGGAACAGTACCTGGCGGGCTGGTCCGACGTGGTGCTGTGGAGTTTCATCGCCCTGCTTGCGGGAGGCGCGCTGTTTGGCTTCTGGAAGTACCGGCACGAGCAGAATAAAAGCCGGACGGAAGAAAACGCGGCCCACGCCTCCGGCTAGAGAGACGTGGGCCCGATGTTTAGATCTCCCAGCGGAGCAAGGAAGCGCCGACCGTAAAGCCAGCCCCTACGCTTGCCAACAGGATGAGACTGCCCTTCTGCAGGCAGCCGCGCTCGCGCGCCGTGCCGATGGCGAGAGGAATCGTCGCGGCAGTCGTGTTGCCGTAGCGGTCGATATTGATGATGACCTTCTCGAGCGGCAGCCCCAGACGCTCCGCCGTGGAGAGGATGATGCGCTTGTTGGCCTGATGAGGGATAAAGCAGCTGAGGTCACCCACGCCGATCGCATTGCGCTTCAGGATGGTCTCCGTCACCTCGGACATCTTGCGCACGGCAAACTTGTAGACCGCCTGTCCGTCCTGGTGAACGTAGTGCATCTTGTTGGCAACGGTCTCCGCAGTGGGAGGATGCAGGCTGCCTCCAGCGGGCATCTTCAGGGCATTTCCGCCTGATCCGTCAATCTCGTGCACATAGTCGATCATGCCGACTTCGCCCTCGGCCGCCGGCTCCAGCAGCACTGCGCCCGCGCCATCGCCAAAGAGCACGCAGGTGGTGCGATCGGTGTAGTCGAGGATCGACGACATGGTGTCTGCGCCGATGACCAGCACCTTCTTGTGCGCGCCGGACTCGATGAGCTTTGCTCCTACCTGCAGCGCGTAGACGAAGCCCGAACAGGCGGCGGAAAGATCGAAGCCCCATGCGCCCTTCGCGCCCAGCTTGTCCTGCACCAGGCAGGCCGTTGCCGGAAAGAGCATGTCCGGCGTGACGGTGGCGACAATGATCGCCTCAACCTCAGTCGCATCGATGCCGCGCTCGGCGAGGCACCTGCGCGCCGCTTCAACTGCCATGTCGCTGGTGGCCAGGCCCGGCTCAAGGATGTGGCGTTCGCGAATTCCTACGCGGCTGTAGATCCATTCATCCGAGGTGTCGACCATCCTTTCCAGGTCGGCATTCGTGAGAACCCGTGGCGGAACATACGTCCCAAGGGCACTTATCTTTGCGCGGCACGACGTCCGCGGACGCAGTTCGAGGGTCAATGGCTTTCTCCATCTTGAGTCAATAGCTTACTTCCACTTTTCATTCGCAAAATGAAACTCTATTCTCTCCAAGCGAGTGGAGGAATGTCCAGAATGTGAAAGGTGAGAAATATCAGGAGGGGTTATGTACCGGGTGACCTACTGCGCACACACTGGCCCGTTGCCGTTGCTTCCTTCCGGACCTGGCGGGGTTGGCGGGATTGTGTCGCGTAGGACCCGGCACACGTCTCATCATACAACACGATGGACGGATGGCTAAAGGCCACCCACTGAGCGCGATGCGTGAGCCGAGACGGAGCGTATCTGCATGAGGCGGACCAACGCAATCTTCTCCGGTCGCCCTTCCGTTAAAATAGTGAAGTGAACCCGCCATCCGCTTCCGAGAGCACCGCAGCCGTGCTCGAAACACCAGCAAGACCTAAACGCATCGGCTTCGTCAGTCTCGGATGCCCGAAAAACCTTGTCGACAGCGAAGTCATGATGGGGCTGCTGGCCCATGCAGGCGCGGAGCTGACTACATCGCCCGAGTCCGCCGATGTGCTGGTCGTCAATACCTGCTCCTTCATCGACTCCGCCAAGCAGGAATCGGTTGACACGATTCTTGAAATGGCGCGGCACAAAGTCACCGGACACGCGCAGAAGCTGATCGTCGCCGGGTGCCTGGTGGAACGCTATCGCGATGAGATCCGCAAAAACATTCCCGAAGTAGACGCAGTTGTCGGCACAGGCGAACTCGAAAGCATCCTCGCCGCTGCGGGGCTCGATACTCCCGCGCCCGCGACTGAGACAGCTTCACCCTTCAACATCCTCTCCGGTGTCGCCGCACGCGCCGAGGGAGACCTGCGCGAGTCACAGGGCCGCTTCTCGCGCACCGAGTGGGACGGCGCAGTGCCTGCGCTGCCGCAGTACCTCTACGACCACACGACGCCGCGGCTGCTCGCCACGGGCAAGTCGTCCGCCTATATCAAAATCGCCGAGGGCTGTGACCATCCGTGCAGCTTCTGCGTCATTCCGAATCTTCGCGGCAAGTTCCGGTCGCGCCGCTTCGAGTCCGTCGTCTCGGAGGCCGAGGCGCTGGTAGCGCGCGGCGTCCGCGAGATTACGCTGGTCGGCCAGGACACGACCTGCTACGGCGAAGACTTCGGCCTCAAGGATGGACTCGCGCAACTGCTGGATCGCCTCGCGCGAATCGAGGGGCTTGTGTGGCTGCGCTTCCTCTACGCCTATCCGAACAAGATTACCGGGCGGCTGCTCGAGGTCATCGCAACCCATGCGAATATCTGCAAGTATCTCGACGTTCCCCTGCAGCACGCGTCACCCAATGTGCTCAAGCGCATGAAGCGCGGGGCGAGCGCCGATATTTTCCTGAAAACCATCGAGAAGGTCCGCGCCGCGGTGCCGGGCATTGCGCTGCGCACCTCGTTCATCGCCGGATTTCCCGGCGAGACGGAGGCCGACTTCAACATCCTCGCCGACTTCGTTCGCGAGGCGAAGTTCGACTGGCTGGGCGTCTTCGGCTATTCCGATGAAGACGGCTCGCAGGCTTTCTCGCTCGATGAAAAAGTACCTCAGCGCACCATCGAAGCCCGCAAGCGCAAACTGATGAAGCTGCAGCAGGGGCTCAGCAAAAATGCCAAGTCGGCGTGGGTGGGCCGCACGCTGAACGTTCTTGTCGAGGGTGAATCGGAAGAGACGCCGTTGCTGTGGGAGGGCCGCACGGAGTTCCATGCGCCTGAGATCGACGGCAAGGTTTACATCAACGACTTCGGCCCCCATGAAGCCCTGGAAGCGGGCCGCTTCTACAGCTGTGAAATCACCGAAGCGCATGACTACGACGTGGTCGCGCGCATCCTCTAGGACTATGGCAACCAAGAAAACAATCCTGCGCTGCCCGACCTGCCGGGCCGTGGTGACTACCAAAGACACCGACTTCCCTTTCTGCAGCGACCACTGCCGTCAGATCGATCTGGGGAAATGGGCGAGCGGAGCCTATCGTATCTCCTCCCCGATTCTCGACCCTGAGGTGCTCGAAGGTCTGGACTCCACCCAGCGCCCAGGCAATGACGATGAGTGAGCCCGCGGCCCGGACAGGCTGGGCGTGGGCCGTCTCCACCTTCTTCGGGGTTGGGCGGATCAAGCCGGGGCCCGGGACGTGGGGATCGGTCGCAGCAGCCGTCCTGTGGTTTGCCGTTGCGCGGCTAACGCACCCGTCACCGCTGCTGCTGCACGCGGCGACCGCAGCCGCTGCCCTGGCCGCCCTGGCGATCGGCATCCCTGCCGCCTCAGTGGTTGAACGCGAGTACGGCCGCGAAGATCCGCAGTTTGTGGTCATCGATGAGGTCGCGGGACAGCTCACGGCGCTGGTCTTCTGCCCGCCGACGGCCATCTATGCCCTGCTGGCGCTGCTGCTCTTCAGAATTTTTGATATTACGAAGCCGTGGCCTGCCCGCCAGCTGGAAAATCTACACGGCGGCTCCGGCATCATGATGGACGACATGGCTGCCGGCATGTATGCACTACTGGTTTTCGCTTTGATACACCACTGGCGGTAGCATGGGGCGTCCAAGTAAAGTGAAGAAGTGCAAATGCCCCGAATGCCAAAGATCGAATCACCCCTTTCCTCTTCGGCGCCCCGTATCGCGTCTACCGATCCCTCTGCCGCGCTGCCTGGCGGCGATGTAGACCTGCTGGGCGCAAATCTGGGCCCCATCCTCAATCATCAGCCGGTCGTAATGCTGGGCGAGAGCGCCATGCCGGTGTTGCTCAGCCGCAGCCAGCGGATCACCGTCCGCATTCCTGAAGAAGCCCGGAGCGGCAACCTGCGGGTGCTGCAGAACGGCGCGCAAAGCAATACCGTCGAATTCGATGTGGCCGGTCTGCTGGCGACGGGCATCCACGCCGTGACGAGCCCGGCGGTCGATCTTGAAGGCAACATCTATACCACCTTCTCCGGCTCGCGCGGCCAAAGCACGCCGGTCTCCGTCTACCGCATTGGAGCCGACGGCGAGCTGAGACCACTGCTGAGCGGCCTGCTCAACGCCACGGGCCTGGCTGTGGGCGCGGATGGCTATCTCTACGTGTCCTCGCGTAACGATGGCACGGTGCATCGTGTCTCCCCGAGCGGCGCCTCCTCGCAGTACGCCGAGGGCATGGGCGTGGCCACAGGGCTCGCTTTCGATGCCGAACAAAACCTCTACGTCGGCGACCGCAGCGGAACCATCTTCAAAATCGCCCCCGACCGCCAGATTTTTGTCTTTGCCACGCTTGAGCCGAGCGTCGCGGCCTATCATCTTGCCTTTGGCATGGATGGTACCCTCTTCGTCACCGGGCCCACCACCTCCAGTCACGACTGCGTCTACGCGATCGATCGCGACGGCAACGCGAGCGTCTTCTACCGGGGGCTGGGGCGTCCGCAGGGTCTGGCTATTGATATTGCAGGTAATATCCACGTCGCCGCCTCCATCGGCGGACGGCGGGGCATCGTCAGCATCACCCAGGCAGGCGATGCGTCCCTGGCTATTGCCGGTAACGGCATCTCCGGCCTGGCTTTTGCACCTGATGGAATGACGATTCTTTCCACCAGTAACGCCATATATCATTTAGCCTTAGGGATTGAAGGTTTGCGTCTCTTCTAAACGCGCAATCCTTCAAAATACCTATTTCTCCTCAGGCACTGCTCAGCTCGAATGAACTGCGAAATCATCGCCATCGGCTCGGAACTACTTACCCCGTATCGACTTGATACGAATTCGCTTTTTCTCACCGAACGCCTTAACAAGATCGGCGTAAATGTTGCATTCAAGACAGTTGTGGGCGATCGACGATCCCATCTGACTGAGGCGGTGAAGATTGCGCTGTCGCGCGCCGACATCGTCATTCTGATGGGCGGCCTTGGTCCGACGGAAGATGATCTGACGCGCGAAGCCGTTGCTGACGCGATGGGCAAGTCGGTGAAGCGCGATTCCGACCTGGTTGCGCAGCTCTACTCCCGCGCCGCCGCACGCCGGTCCGCGCTGACAGCCAACAACATGAAGCAGGCCGATATTCTCGACGGTGCAATTGTCCTCGAGAACAGCCGGGGCACCGCGCCGGGCCAGTGGCTCGACACCGTCTGGGGCGAGCATCGCAAGCTGGTGATGATGCTGCCCGGGCCTCCTCTTGAGTTGAAACCGATGTTCGACGAGCAGTGTATTCCCCTGCTCAGGGATGCTCTGCCGCAGCGCCACATCGCGACCCGCACGCTGAAGGCGGCGATGATCGGTGAGTCGGCCGCGGACACGCGCATCGCACCTATCTACACAAAGTTCAAAGACGTCGAGACGACGATTCTCGCGCACATGGGCGATATTCAGCTCAACCTTATCTGCTCCAAGCGGACGCCGGATACGGCGCAGCAGCGGGTGAATGAGCTGGCGAGCCGGATTGAAGAGGAGCTGGACGATCTCATCTACTCCTCGCAGGGCGAATCGCTGGAGCAGATCGTGCTCTACTACCTCGGCATGCACGGCTCTACCCTTTCTGTCGCCGAGAGCTGCACTGGAGGCCTGGTGGCCCAGCGGCTGACCAGCATCAGCGGCAGCTCGCGGTCGTTCCTGGGCGGCGCAGTCGTCTACAGCAATGAGTTGAAGACGGCCTTTGCCGATGTGCCGCCGGAGATGATCGAGAAGCATGGCGCGGTCAGCCGCGAGGTAGCGGTGGCGCTGGCCGAGGGCATTCGCAAGCGGGCGGGCAGCACCTACGGCCTTGGCGTGACCGGCATCGCCGGTCCCATGGGAGGCACCGAAGAGAAGCCGGTCGGCCTGGTTTTTGTGGCCCTCAGCGATGGCAAGGAGACTGAAGTTGTGGAGAAGCGCTTCAGCGGCGACCGCGAGCGGATACGCATGTGGGCCAGCCAGCAGGCGCTCGATCTGGTGCGTCGCAAGTTAATGTAACGCTTCGATCCGACATGGTGAAAGTGCATGAAAGGCTTTACGTCGGCGATGAAGGCAGCTGCCGCCAGGGCTCTCCTGAGCTGGCCGTGGCGCATGCGTGCAAGTCTCCCTGTCACCAGAGGTCCGTTGGTTACAAGGGGAGCCTCGCACAGAAGCACCCGCAGTACCTGGCCCTGCAGCACAGCCATGATCTCTACCTGAACATCATCGATCCGCCCCTGCCGCTCTTCAGGCTCGAAACCTTTTCGCACTTCCTGTCCTTCGCAGAGGAACATCACGGCCGGGGCGGCTCCCTGCTGGTTCACTGCAACCAGGGCGAGTCGCGGTCGCCGTCGCTGGCGCTGCTTTTTCTCGCGAAGCGTCTCGGCGCAATTCCCGGGGAGTCTTTTCCAGCGGCAGAGGCCGCCTTCGTCACGTTGTATGCGAAGTATCGTCCGGGCCAGGGCATTCGCCAATCCCTTACGGAAAAATGGGGCTTGCTGGATTGACGGCCGCGCCTCCACTCGCAGCCTTAACCTCATTTGTTCCAGCCGCGTAAAGACGCGGGCCACCGCTGGCGAGGACGGACGCGGGGCCGGCGCACCAGTTAAGTGCTTGACATTCCCCGGTTCCCCGGCTACTCTCCGACAAAACCAGCAGCATATGAAGTGAATACCTTAGCGCATCGCTCCCTTACCGGGCTGTGCCTGGACTGCTACCTTGGCCAAAGCGAACGTCGATCCTGCTTCCACTACTGCGTCCACTGCCCCTGTCAGCGAGGAGCGGCTGGCATGGCTGGCCCTTGCTCTGACGCCCGGGCTCGGCCCGCGGCGCATCCTGCAGGCGGTGGAGCGCGCAGGCGCCGCAGCGCACCTGCTGCAGATGCCTCTGACGCAGCTTGAGTCCTTCAACTTCCCTGCTCCGGCGGTTCAGTTCATCGCCAGCGGCAGCGCCCACAAGGCAGCGGAGGAGGAAGCATCGCTTCTCATCCGGGCCGGGGCCGGTTTTCTTACTTACGCCGACGCGAACTACCCTGAACGGTTGCGTGAGATCTTCGATCCCTCGCCGGTGCTTTGGATTCGCGGCGATGCGACGCTGCTGGCCAGGCCTTCCATCGCCGTCGTGGGCACGCGGCATCCTTCGCTCTATGGCAGCGGCATGGCGGAGATGCTGTCCCGCGACCTGGCGCACCGCGGCCTCATTATTTTGAGCGGCATGGCGCGCGGCATCGACACAGCGGCACACAAGGGCTCCATCGCGGCCAAGCGGCCCACTATCGCCGTGTGGGGCACCGGCATTGACGTTATCTATCCCAAGGAAAACAAGGCGCTGGCCGAGCAGATTATCGCAGGCGGCGGCGCCATCGTCTCCGAGTGCCCGCTGGGCACTTTTCCTGCCCCGCAGAACTTTCCCCGCCGCAACCGCCTGCTGAGCGGCATGAGCGTGGGAGTGCTGGTTGTCGAGGCCGGCGAAAACAGCGGAACACGCGTGACCGCCCGCTGCGCGCTGGAGCAGAATCGGGACGTGTATGCCGTTCCCGGCAACGTCACGACCAAGAACGCCTGGGGGCCTAACACCCTGATAAAACAGGGCGCCAAGCTCACCGCGACGTGGGAGGATGTGTGGGAAGATCTCCCCACCCAGATCCGCGTCGAGGTGGAAGAGCGTGAGGGAATTGCATCCGAGGGGCAGGCTGCCGCATCGTTATTTGCAGAGGCGCCACTGCCCGCCAGCGAGGCCCGCATCCTCAGCCTGCTGCGACCGGATGAATCTCTCCAACTTGACGAGATCATGGAAAAGCTGGAGTCTGAGCTCAGCTCCTCCGAGGTTTTCACGGCGATGTTCGAGCTGGAACTTGCGGGAAGAGTCAGGCAGCTTCCCGGCAAGAACTACGTCAAGTGCTTTTGACACCACGCGCAGAGTGCCCCACAGTAGTCAATGAGTCGAAGTGGACGCAAGCGCGTCCAAGGTAAGGTAAGCACGGTCCCGCAGACCGCGCAGAAGGAACGCAATGAGCAAATCACTTGTGATCGTCGAATCGCCAGCAAAGGCCAAGACGATTAACAAATATCTCGGCAAGGATTATGTGGTCGAAGCATCGATTGGCCACATCATGGACCTGCCCAAAAACAAGATCGGCGTCGATTTGACCGACGGCACATTTGAGCCGGAGCTGATCGTCATTCCCGGCAAGGAAAAGGTCGTCGACCGCCTCAAGAAGCTGGCGGAGAAGTCCAGCGCTGTGTACCTCGCGCCTGACCCTGACCGCGAAGGCGAAGCCATCGCTGCGCACCTTGAAACCCAGCTGCGCATGGTCGTCAAACCGAGCATGATTCATCGCGTCACCTTCAATGAGATCACGCCGAAGGCGGTCGCCGCAGCGTTCAAACAGGCGCGCAAGGTCGATGCCAATCTCGTCGATGCGCAGCAGACGCGGCGCGTCCTCGATCGCATCGTGGGCTACCAGATTTCTCCGCTGCTCTGGGATAAGGTCCGACGCGGCCTGTCCGCCGGGCGCGTGCAGACCGTTGCCGTGCGCCTGATCGTCGAGCGTGAACGCGAGATCAAGGAATTCAAGCCGGTCGAGTACTGGACGATCGATGCGAAGCTCACTCCCGACCCGAGCGGCCAGGAGTTCACTGCGCGCTTCACCGGCATCGACGGCAAGAAAGCAACCATCGAAACGGTGGGTGCTCCTTCTGTGCCAAATGGCGACGAGGCCCGGTCCATTGTGGAAGCGGCGAAGCGTGGCAAGTGGTCTGTGCGCTCCATCGACCGGCGCGAGCGCAGCCGCAATGCCACTCCGCCCTTCACTACCAGCAAGCTGCAGCAGGATGCCTCGCGCCAGCTCGGCTTCAATGTGAAGCGCACGATGGGCGTGGCGCAGCGCCTCTATGAAGGCATTGAACTTGGCCCGGACGGCACGGTCGGCCTCATAACCTACATGCGTACTGACTCGACCCGCGTCTCGCCGGACGCCATCCAGGCCGTTCGCGAATACATCAAGAACAAGCTGGGCGCGAAGTATCTACCCGCACAGCCCAATGCCTTCAAGTCAAAGAAGGACGCGCAGGACGCGCACGAAGCCATCCGCCCTACGAATCCTGAGCTGCACCCGGATCAGATCAAGCGCTTCCTGAGCGACGAGCAGTACAAGCTCTACAAGCTCATCTGGCAGCGCTTCGTTGCGTCGCAGATGGTGCCTGCGGTCTTCGACCAGACGACGGTTGAGGTGCAGTCGGTGTCTGACCGCCGCTACGATTTCCGCGTCACCGGCTCCATCATGAAGTTCGACGGCTTTCTCAAGGTCTATGAAGAGGCCAAGGAAGCGAAGGACGAGGACGACGAAGCGCTCAAGAACAAGCTGCCCGACCTGAGGGATGGCCAAGCTCTGAAGCTCAACTCCGTCGATACCGAACAGCACTTCACTGAGCCGCCGCCGCGCTACAACGAAGCGTCACTGGTGAAGGTGCTCGAAGAACGCGGCATCGGACGCCCCTCGACCTATTCCTCAATCATCAATACGATCCAGGATCGGGAGTATGTGCAGAAGGTGGGAGGCGGCAGGACTGGCCGCTTTATTCCGACGGAGATCGGATTGGTTGTCACCGATCTGCTTATTGAGAATTTCCCCTACATCTTCGACACGAAATACACGGCGAGGCTTGAAGAGGAGCTCGACGACATCGAAGACGGCAAGGAGAAATGGACCGACCTGCTGAGCGGCTTCTACGGCCACTTCACGGAGGAGCTTGCCCACGCCAGCACCCATATGGCTGATATCAAGCGCATGGAGACGCCCACGGATGAGAAGTGCGACCTGTGCGGCTCCCCGCTGGTTCTGAAGTGGGGCAAGTTCGGCTCCTTCTTCGCCTGCAGCGCCTACGACAAAAAGAAGAAGAACAGCTGCACCTTTACCAAGGAAAACTTTGCCGCCAAGCCGAACCTCACTTCGACCGACAGCGAGAGCGAACAGGAAGAGGAATACTGCGAAAACTGCGGCCGCGTGATGGTGCTTCGCAACGGTCCCTTCGGGCCTTTCATGGCCTGCCCCGGCTATAGCGAAGATCCGCCGTGCAAGACGATACGCCGCCTGAGCCAGAAGCAGCAGCAGAAACCCGCCGTGCCTCTCGAAGAGAAGTGCCCGGAATGCGGCGAGCATCTTGTGCTGCGTCACGGGCAGTATGGAGAGTTCACCTCCTGCTCGGGCTACCCGAAGTGCAAGTACATCAAGCAGAACACGATCGGGATGAAGTGCCCGCTGTGCCGTGAAGGCGAGATTGTAGAGAAGAAGGCGCGCCGCGGCAACCTCTTCTACGGCTGCTCACGGTATCCGAAGTGCGAGTTCACTGCCAACAACAAACCGGTCGACCAGAAGTGCCCGGATTGCGGCAGCCCGTACCTGATGGAGAAGACTCTCAAGTCAGGCGTCTACCTCACCTGCCCCAATAACAAGAAGCCTGCCTCCGGAGAAGATGAAGCTCCGAAGAAGCGCAAGAAGAAGGGCGAGCCGGAGACGGAGGTCGCCTGTACTTACTCCAAGCGCATTGGCGATGCTCCTCCACCGGAAGAGCCGAAACCCGCCGCGGCGAAACCAACGGCCAGGACACATGGGCCGGTGGTCGAGCCAGAGCCACAGCCTGCGTAACTCACAGGTGGAGTTGAAGTGTGAATGATCTGGGCCGCCTGCTGATTGGACTGGGAATACTCCTGCTGATCGCAGGCGGCCTTGTTTTGCTGCTCGGCAGGGTGGGGCTGCCGTTCGGCAGGCTGCCGGGCGACTTCTCTTACCGTGGGAAAAACGTCTCCGTCTTTTTCCCGCTGGGAAGTTCCATCCTGCTCAGCATTCTGCTGTCGCTGGTATTTTACCTGCTCTCGCGGATGCGCCGTTAGCGGCTCAGAGGGCGGCGATCCAGCCGCCGCCGACAACTTCATCTTCGTCGTAGAAGACGGCCGCCTGACCGGGCGTTACAGCGCGCACCGGCTCATCGAAAGTCGCAAGCACATCATCCTCGCCGATTTTTTCGATCACGGCCCAGGAGGGCTCGTGGCGGTGGCGAATCTTTACCTTGACGCGCATCGGCGCTTCGAGATCGGCAATGGAAATCCAGTTCAAGCCCCGCGCGCGCAACGTGCTGGTGCCGAGTTCCGCCTCGCCGCCGACGGTCACCTGGTGAGAGGCGCTGTCGATCTGCAGCACATAGAGCGGCGAGGGCGATGACACGCCCAGCCCCTTGCGCTGGCCCACCGTGAAGTTGTGGACGCCGCCATGACGCCCCAGAACCTCACCATTGGCCGTTACAAGTTCGCCTGAGGTCTCCGGCATCTGCTCGCCCTGCTCGTGGAGGTAGGCGTCAATGAATTTCTTGTAGTCTCCGCCGGGAATGAAGCATATCTCCTGCGAATCAGGCTTGGCAGCGAGTGCCAGCCCGTGTTCACGGGCCACGTCGCGCACCTCGGGCTTGGTGTATCCGCCGAGCGGAAACATGGTGCGCGAGAGCTGCTCCTGCGTGAGGCCGAAGAGGAAGTAGGTCTGGTCCTTGCTGGCGTCGGCAGGCCGCTTCAGAATCCAGCGGCCCCGCGCCGGATCGTACTCATTGCGTGCGTAGTGGCCGGTGGCGATGCGATCAGCGCCAATCTGGCGAGCCGTCGTCAGCAGCTGGTCGAACTTGAGATGGTTGTTGCAGAGCGAGCACGGAATCGGCGTGCGGCCAGCCAGATACTCGCTTACAAAAGGCCGCACCACATCCTGCTCAAAGCGCCGCTCTTCATTGACGAGGTAGTAGGGGATCTCAAGCTTCTCGGCTACCCTCCGGGCGTCGTAGACATCATCGATGGAGCAGCAGCGGCCCTGCACCTCGACGGGAAGGCCTTCCTTGCCGGCGAGCCGCTTCTGGTTCCAGAGCTGCAGGGTCAGGCCAACGAGCTCGTGGCCCTCGGCCTTAAGCATCGCGGCTACCGTGGAGGAATCAACCCCGCCTGACATGGCGATGGCTATCGTGTTGTTGAAACTCTCTGGCATGAAACTCTAATCCGCTGCTACAGCGGTGGGACGCTTGTAAACCGGCGAAAGCTCGCGCAGGCGGCTGACCGCCGAGGGAACTACTTCGAGGGCAAACTCCACGTCTTCCTTTGCAGTCAGCTTCATCAGGCTGAAGCGCAGGCTGGCTCGCGCCCGCGACGGCGCCAGTCCCATGGCGGAGAGAACGTGCGACGGCTCCGTCGCGCCGGACGCGCAGGCTGAGCCTCCGGAGACCGCCAGCCCCTTCAGGTCCAGGGAGATCACCAGCGCCTCACCCTCCAGATGATCGAACCACAGATTCGTCGTATTCGGCACGCGTGCAACTCCGGCGCTATTGACCCCGGACTCGTCCACGCGCGCGAGGATTTCCTTCTCCAGCTCATCCCGCAGGGCCGCCAGACGCTCTATGGAGCCATCTGCGAGACCCTTCAGCGCGAGTTCGGCAGCTTTGCCCAGCCCCACGATTCCGGGCACGTTCTCAGTACCGGCACGGCGCTGGCGCTCATGCGCTCCGCCGAAGAATAGCGGCTCCAGCTGCGTACCTTTGCGGACATAAAGGATGCCCGTTCCCTGCGGCGCGTGCATCTTGTGCCCGGAGATGCTCAGCAGGTCGCAGCCAATCGCCTCTACGTCGATGGGCAGCTTGCCTGCGCCCTGCACGGCATCGGTGTGGAAATATACGTCGGCCTCGGCCGCGATGCGGCCTATCTCCCCGACCGGCTGAATCGCACCGGTCTCGTTGTTGGCCATCATCACGCTGATCAGCTTCGTGTGCGGACGCAGCGCGCGGCGCACATCGTCGGGATCGACTACACCCTCGCTCGACACGGGAAGAAAGGTCACTTCGATGCCGCGATCGCGCAGCTTCTCGGCGGCATGCAGCACGGCGTGGTGCTCAATGGTGGTGGTGATGAGATGATCGCCGGGAGTGATAAGCCCAAAGAGCGCCAGGTTATCGCTCTCAGTGCCGCCGCTGGTAAAGACGATCTCCCCAGGGCGGCAGTTCACCAGTCGCGCGACACTTGCACGCGCGCTCTCAACCGCTCCCCTGGCCTGCTGGCCGTGGCGGTGCACGGAGGAGGCATTCCCGAACTGTTCCAGAAAATAGGGGCGCATCACATCCAGCACCTCTGGAACGAGAGGCGTGGTGGCATTGGCATCCATGTAAACCCGGCGCATACTTCTATTGTAAGACGGGCTCATCTGCTACGCTGCAAGGTCGTTCATTTTAGAGGAGGCTCCATGAAATTCCGCATTGCCCTGCTTGCCCTCGCCATCTGTTGCCCGATCGCCTATGCTCAGCCATCGCCCGGCACCATGGGCACCAAAGCCGCTCCGGCAGAGGTCTACGACCACTTGCTCTCCAACCTGCAGCGCGAAATTGTCGGCGCAGCCGACGCAATGCCGGCCGACAAGTACAATTTTGCGCCCACGCAGGGCGACTTCAAAGGGGTGCGCACCTTTGGCGAACAGGTCAGGCATCTGGCTGAATCCAATTACAACTACTTCAAGGACTGGGGTGCACCCAACTACGTGGACCCGAAGAGCATTGAAAAGCTCACCAGCAAGGACGACATCATGAAGGCGCTGCGCGACTCCTATGCCTTCGCGCATGCCGCGATGAACACCATGACCGCCGATAACGCCTTTGAGCAGATGGGCGCGCGCAAGCAGACCCGCGCCGGCATAGCTGCTTTCAGCATGGCGCACTCCATGGATCACTACGGCCAGCTTGTCGAGTACCTGCGTATGAACGGGATCATACCGCCGGCCAGCCGCAAGAGCGGCATGTAGAAACAGCAAGGGCGTCCGCTGAGGACGCCCTTGTTTCCCTTCCTGAGTACAGCTCCTAACGGCGATCCATGGGAACATACTTCGCCGGATATTCGGGGCCGATATACTCCGCACGCGGACGGATGAGCCGGTTATCGTCCAGCTGCTCGATGATGTGCGCCGCCCAGCCTGCGATGCGGCTGATGGCGAAGATCGGCGTGAACAGGTCGAGGTCAATGCCCAGCGTCGTATAGGTCGATGCCGAATAGAAATCGACGTTGGCGTTGAGCTTCTTCTCTTCCTTCACGAACAGCTCAACCTTGCGCGACATCTCAAACCACTTGGCATTGTTCGCCGCCCGTCCAAGGTCCTCAGACATCTTGCGGAGGTGCGTCGCACGGGGATCCTCAGTGTGGTAAACGCGATGACCGAAGCCGGAGACCTTCTTCTTCTGGGCCAGCATTTCTTTCACATATTCCACCGGATCGGCTCCAGCCTTGTCGATGGCGAAGAGCATCCGCATGACTGCCTCGTTTGCACCGCCGTGCAGCGGGCCCTTGAGCGCGCCGATGGCGCCGGTCACCGCCGAGTGAACATCCGACAGCGTTGCGGCAATTACGCGCGCGGCAAAGGTTGAGGCATTCAACTCGTGGTCTGCGTGAAGAATCAACGCAACATCGAAGGCCCGTGTGGCCGTCTCGGAAGGCTTTTCACCATTCAGCATCCACAGAAAATTCGCAGCATGCGACAACGACTTGTCTGCCGCGACAATCTCGCTGCCCTTGCGGATGCGGTCAAACATCGCGACGATCATGGGAATCTGCGCCGTCAGCGCAAAACTCTTCCGCACATTCGAGTCGTGATCGACGGCCTTTTCGTCGGCGTCATACATGCTCAGCGCTGAAACCGCTGTCCGCAGCACCTCCATCGGAGTGGCGGACTTCGGAAGCGACTTCAGCAATTCGACAACCTTGGGGTCTATCTGGCGTGCATCCGCGAGCTTACCGGTGAAATCGGCCAGCTCGGCCTGCGTCGGCAGCTTGCCGTGCCAGAGCAGGTAGGCGGTCTCTTCAAACGTCGATTTCTCCGCAAGCTCATGGATGTCGATGCCGCGGTAGGCAAGGACCCCCGCATCTCCGTCGATCCAGCAGATGCCGGAGTTGGCTGCCACAATTCCTTCAAGTCCTTTCGCCGCTACTGCAGTCGACATACTTTCTTTTCTCCTCGGGTAAATCCTGCTGTGAAACCTGATTACGATGCGCCTTGCGCACCATGCGTTTTCAAAGGGTCTAAAGCTCGTTTATAGCTCAGTGAGTAAACGGTTGTCACTTGCGCGGGCCGCTCATCAATGGACGTTGGCCACTGCAAAACGGTCACATCGGAACGCGGCGATATCCACATCGGGCTTTTCGCCACGCAGCAACTGGCCGATAAGATGCGCCGTTGCGGGCGCCAGCAGAATGCCGTTACGGAAATGGCCCGCCGCTGCCCAGCACCTATTTGCGAATTCTCCCACGCATTCTCCCAGGATCGGCAGGCCGTCTTCTGACGCGGGCCGCAGCCCGGCCCAGGTCTCGACAATCTCCGCTGCCGCCATGGCCGGCCATAGCCTCGTTGCGCTCGCCAGCATCCTCTCGATCGCGCTCCGTTCAACCGACTTGTCGAAGCCGCCATGCTCCACCGTCGCGCCAATCACAACCCGTCCGTCGCCGCGCGGCACCAGGTAGAGCTCCGGCGTGCGGATGACATGGTCGAGCACAACGCCATCGGGCAGGCGAACCGTCGCCATCTGTCCCTTCACGGGAAAGACCGGGAGCGTACCCAGCGGAGGAAGCCACGCGCCACAGCAGCTGATGAACTTTGCTGCCGAAAAGCTCCCCCTGGCGGTCTCGGCAACCACGCCGCCTCCGTCCACCGTCACGCGGAGGACTTCGGTCTCCTCGATCAGCTCCACTCCCGCTGCACGCACCGCGGCCGGAAGAGCGGCGCAGAGGTCGCGGGGATCAAAGCTGTGCTCCTCCAGCCAAAGCTGTTCGCCTTGATGGGTATATTGCAGCGTTTTCGCCGTCCGCAGCGGCACCCGCAGCCCGGAGAGCTGCTCCACGCGCTGCAGAAATGCCGGGTACCGGCGAATGCTCAACTCTGCGAGCGCCTGCAATGCGGGCGGATTCTCAGGGTCGGTGGCGGCGAGCATTCCGGCTGCCGCCCAGGATGCCTCCTGCATTGCCTTGCCTCGCTCCAGTACGGCGACGCGCAGGCCGTGACCGGCCAGCTCCAGCGCCGCTGAAAGCCCAATAATTCCCCCACCTGCGATCAATACTTCCGTATCAGCCACACGTCTATTGTATGGTGGTTGAACACGAAAGGCGCGCGCGATGAGTGACGAAACGGTAGTCGAGCAGCGAAGCTATTCCGGGCTCTTCCTTTTTCTTCTTGCCATGGCGCTTCTTGGAGCGGTTGCAGCGCTTCTGTGGAGCTACACCCTGTCTTCGCGGCTTTCGCAGACAGAGGCGCACCTGCTCACCGCCGAGCAGCAGAACGACAAGCTCGCTGCTGAGCTCGACAAGACGAACGCGCGCCTCAAGGTCAACCAGGAAGAGCTGGGCCACTCCCTCGGACTGACGCAGAAACAGCTGGAGGCGCGGGCACAGGACCTGTTGCGCCGCCAGCAGGCAGATGCGCAGCGCTTTGAAGCCGCCCAGGTCAATACGCAGAAGCAGATCGGCGCGGTCTCAAGCGACGTTTCCAGCGTCAAGACAGACGTTGGCGGCGTGAAATCGGATGTGGCGCAAACCAAAACCGAGCTGCAGTCCGCTGTAAGCCAGCTACAGAGCATGAAGGGTGACCTAGGCGTCCAGAGTGGGCTTATCGCCACCAACCACAGCGAACTGGAAACACTGAAGCATCGTGGCGACCGCAACTATTACGAATTCACCCTGCACAAGGGCAAACGGCCGACCACGGTCTCGACCGTAGGACTCGAGTTGCGCAAGGCGGACACCAAGAGGAATCGCTATACCCTCAACGTCTACGCCGACGACAAGAAAATCGAGAAGAAGGATCGCAACATCAATGAGCCGGTGCAGTTCTACACCGGTAAAGACAATCTTCTCTATGAACTGGTCGTGAACAGCATCTCGAAGAACGAGGTGCAGGGTTACATCTCAACCCCGAAGAATGCTCCGCAGCCGGTGACGGTGACCAAATAAAAAGCCTCACCCCGCGGCTGAGTTCAGCGCGCGAGGTGAGGTTGTTACTGTCAGCGCTTCGCCTCTAAGACCAGGTCTTTCTGGTGAATGAACGATACATTCACCACGAATCCCTGACGGGCATCCCAGTCGGCGGGGGTGATGGGGTAGTGAAAGAGCATAAGTCCCTCGACTGTCTGCCCCGGGGAGATCGTGATATCGCGCGGCACCGGCTGCGCCCGAAACGACGCAAGCTGCGGATAGGCCACGAACACCTTTTCAAAATCCTGCTGGCCGGCATTCAGGCTGCGCTGCTGCTCTCCATTCCGCATCGTCAGGGTACCTGCCATATCACTCAGGAAGAGCGGAATTTTTCCCTGGTTGTGAATTTTCACCTTGGTGAAAACGAAGAGCTGGTCATAGGTTTCAAGACCGCCCTGCACTCCCTGCGCGCCCTCGCCGACCCGCATCTGGCTGTGGATAGGCGATACCTGCACGCTTTCGATCTGCCCGACAGCGGCAGGCGGCTTCTGGTTGATGTAGACATAGCCGCCGATGACGGCAGACATTACGGCGACCGCTGCGAGCACGATCAACACAGCGCGTGTTACAGAATTCATCCTTACCTGCTTTCAAGGACCTGCATTCAAGGTTTTGGACGCAGCGCGGCGAGAAACCCCTCCGCCGGGCGCGTGTTCAGAACATCGTTTTTCGTGAGCCACGCCCGGCGCAGCTGCCGGACGCCGTAGCGCATCTTCTCCATGTGGCTCGTATGATGCGAATCCGTATTGATCACGATCCTGCAGCCAAGCTCTTTCGCCAGGCGCAGATCGCGGTCGCACAGGTCGAGACGGTCAGGATAGGCGTTATGCTCCATGGCCACGCCCAGTTCCGCCGCGCGCCGCATGACAGCCGCGATATCGACCTGGAAGGCCTCCCGCCGCAGCAGCAGCCTTCCCGTCGGATGTCCGAGAATCCTCACATGGGGATTCTCCAGGGCGCGCAGCACGCGCTCGGTCATCTGCTCCATCGGCTGATTGAAGAGCGAGTGGACGCTGGCAATCACCACATCCATCTGCGCCAGCACCTCGTCTGAAAGATCGAGCGCGCCGTCGCCGAGAATATCAACCTCGATCCCAGGAAAGACGCGGAGGCGGCCACCCATCTCGGCATCGACTTCGCGAATCCGCCGGATGTGTTCGAGCGCACGCGCATCGTCGAGGCCGTTGGTCATGGCCAAATTCTTCGAGTGGTCGGTGATCGCTATGTATTCGTAGCCGCGCGCCAATGCCGCATCGGCCATCTCCCGGATCGTATTCCGCCCATCGGTGGCATCGGTGTGCATGTGCACATCGCCGCGAATGTCTTTGAGCTCAATCAGCGTGGGCAGGCGATGCTCGGCGGCAGCCTCGATCTCGCCATTGTTCTCGCGCAGCTCCGGAGGAATCCAATCCAGGCCCAGGGCCGCGTAAATTTCCTCCTCGGTCGCCGCCGCAACCGTCGAGCCGTCATCCACTCGCGCCAGCGCATATTCGCTGAGGGTGTACCCATGCTTCAGGGCGCGCTGCCGGATGCTGACGTTGTGCATCTTGGACCCGGTAAAGTACTGGAGCGCCGCACCATAGGAGGCCTCAGGGAGCAGCCGCACATCTACCTGCAGACCATTGCGCAGCCGGAAGCTGACCTTGTTCTGCCCCTTCGCCAGCAGGTCGCTGATGGGCGGATACGCTGCCGTATACTCCACCGCTGCGGCTACGCAGTCCTCCGCGCAGGCCGGCCCTGTGGCCAGAATGTCCACATCGCCCGCGGTCTCACGCCCCCGCCGCAGGGAGCCGGCCGGGGTGAGGCGGTCGATGCCGGGAAAAGCCCGCAAATATGCCATTACTTTTTCGGCCGCCGTCTCCGCCTCGTCGATCAGGAAGCGGCCGCTGTTCCTGCGGTAATCCTCGATTCCCTTCTTCAGCTTGTCGATCTGCTTCTGCCCGAAGCGCGGCAGCGTGTTGAGCCGGCCCTGGTCGATCGCCGCGGCCAGCTCATCCACCGAGGCGATGCCGAGCGCGTCCCAGAAGAGGGCGACCGACTTCGGCCCCATGCCGGGCAGCTTCAGCAGCTCCAGCATCGACGGGCGAAACTTTACCAGCAGCTCTTCGCGCAGCGGCAGCGTTCCGGCTCGTTCCATCTCCTGGATATTTGCAGCCATCCCCTTGCCGATGCCGGGAATCGCCAGCAGCTTCTTCGGGTCGTCGGCGATGGTGGAGAGCTGGATGGTGCTCGACTCGACCGCCTCCGCGGCGCGGCGGTAGGAGCGGATGCGAAAGGGATCGCCGGAGCTGATCTCCAGCAGGTCGGCTGTCTCCGAGAGCAGCTGCGCAATGGTGCGATTGTCCATTGCACTCAGGATAAAGCACAAACCCAGCTGCCACCGTGGGCCAGCTGGGTTTATGGATCGCTAAGCAGGGGTGCGATCCTGCGCATCGACGAAGACCACAAAATAAAAATTTCGAACTTAACCGAGGATACCTAAGCGATCTCTCGCAGACGCGTCACCTGGTCCGCCTGGGGGCCTTTCTGCCCCTGAATGATGTCGAACTCAACTTCGTCGCCTTCCTTCAGGCTTTTGTATCCGTCGATCTGAATAGCGCTGTAATGCACGAAAACGTCGGGGCCGTCATCGCGTCCGATAAAGCCATATCCCTTCGCGTTGTTGAACCACTTCACCTTACCGCTATATTGAGCCACGAGCCGCAAACCTTTCTCTGAAGCAAAGTACGGTTGGAGAAAGACCAACCTGCTTGTCTAGAAAGACGCGATCTGCAGTACTTTGGTTTCCCTGCCCATGCTCAGTGGTGCAAATCAGTGCCGCAGCGCTTTTCACACCGTCTTTCTTTTTTGCTTTCTGTTCTCGTCCAGCATCCGCGCATAAAACAGCACCGACACAATCGTTTTGCCGTCGAGGATCTCGCCCGAGTGAATCATCTCAAGCACATCGGAAAGACGCATCATCACAATTTCGAGATTCTCGTCCGCCTCCGGCGCTGCCTGACCCGCCGTTAACTCCTCGGCGAGAAAGACCTGCATCCACTCCCCCAGAAAACCGGGGCTGGCAAAGTAGCGGACCAGCTTGGTCCACTTCCTGGCGCGGAAGCCTGTCTCCTCAAGGAGTTCGCGCTTCGCAGCCGGCAGTCGCTTTTCGCCCTCCTCCATCTTGCCCGCCGGCACCTCCAGCAGAAACTGCCCGGCGGCGTGGCGATATTGACGCTCCATTACGATCAGAGGGTCCCTGCTGCCCGTCTTGGCATCCACGGCGAGGATCACGACCGAGCCGTTGTGGCGAATCACTTCGCGCAGATGTGCATCCTCCGCGCCGGGCTCGCGCACCTGATCCTTGAAGACCTTGAAAAGCTTTCCGTTATAGGCGAGCTTCGAGGAGAGTACCTCGGCCTTCCCCCGTCTGCGTGTTGTCTTCTTTGCTGGCGCTGCAATCTGCTTTGGCATTCCTGTCCTCTCTTCGATTTACGTTACCATCCGGTTCAATGAAGAACAGAGACATCTGCATCATCGGCTACGGCAACTGGGGTGCTTCTCTTGCGCAGGCCCTTGTGAGCGCAGAACTTCCTCTGCGGGAGATCGTCGTCAGGCAGAAACCCCGGAAGCCTCTGACCCAAGACCAGTCGTTGCCATTCGTCCCGTGGCGGGAGGCGAAGCTCGATGCCGCGATCCTCTGGCTGTGCGTGCCCGATGGCGCAGTCGCGGACACCGCCGCGCGCATCGCCGCGAAGCGAGGGCGCCTCAAGGGGCAGGTTGTGATTCATTCAAGCGGCGCGCTGACAGCTGCAGCGCTTGAACCGGCGAGAGTTGCCGGCGCCGCAGTCGGGTCCGTCCATCCAGTCATGACCTTTCCCACCCGCCAGCCGGTTCCGCTCCGCGGAGTACTCTTCGGCATTGAAGCGACGCCCTCGCTGCAGCGACCCCTTGCGACGCTGGTGCGGCGGCTGGGGGGCAAGCCGTTCGGCATCGAATCCGGCCGGAAGGCCCTCTACCATGCTGCCGGAACACTCTCCTCGCCACTGATCGTCAGTGCCCTCGCCGCCGCCATGGAGACAGCCGCGCTCGCCGGGGTGGCGCAGCCTGCGGCCTTCGTGCAGGCGCTCGCCCAGGCTACCGTCGCCAACGTATTTGCCCATGGCCCGGAGAACAGTTTCAGCGGCCCCTTTGCCCGCGGCGATGTGGAGACGATAGAACTGCATCTTCGGGCCCTTGCCGGGCATCCGATGCTTCATGGGCTTTATCGTTCGCTGGGCCTCTACGCAACCAAGGCTCTGCCGGTAGCGCGCAGGCACAGCTTGCAGACCGTCCTCAAGCGCATGAGAAACTAGTTCATCAAAACAGGAGCGGAGAACAGTCTTGCAGACAGAGTGCTTCCCTAGTTCAATCGTGCCCGGGCAGAACAAGTTATTTACCGCCTACGCCGCCAGCCACGAGCCGCTGTCTCCGTTTTACTCCGAAACGCCCTGGTCGCAGCAGTGGATGTCGCAGGCCGCAACAACAAGTTCAGCGCAGCGTGAGGCCGTCGCGACCCTGCTTGCAGAACAGAACCGCAGCTTCGGGGCGTCTGAAAAGGTCCTGTCTAATATCGAACAGCTGCGCTCGGGCGCGGGCGCGGTCGTAACCGGCCAGCAGGTGACGCTCTTCGGCGGCCCGCTCTACACGCTGCTCAAGGCAGCGACCGCTATCCGTAAGGCAGCGGACGCCACCGCGGCCGGGCATCCGCATGTCCCCATCTTCTGGCTCGCCAGCGAAGATCACGACCTGGCCGAGGCCGACCATCTTTCTCTCACCTCAAAGCACGAGGTGAGGACCATCCATCTTGAGACAGCCGATGCCGCGCTCAGACTGCCAGTCGGCGGCCGCCAGTTGGGGCCGCAGATACGCGCCACTCTCGACCAGGCAGCGGAGCTGCTCGGGCCATCCCCAGCGCTTGACCTGCTCGAACGCTGTTACACCCCTGAGGCGACCTTCAGCCAGGCGTTTGCCCGGTTCATCAGCGCCGTCTTTGCCGACCAGGGACTGATCGTCATCGACGCCTCCACCCGCGATTTCCATGCGCTGGGCCAGCCGGTGCTGCGGCACGCCATCGAACACGCCGTGGAGTTGAACGCCGCGCTGCTCGAACGCAATCAGCTGCTGGCCTCGCGCGGCTTTGACGCGCAGGTAATGGTCAAGCCGCAGGGCTCTTTGCTCTTCCTGCTCGATGAGGAGACAGGCGAACGGCTTTCGTTGAAGCTGCGCGGCGACAACATCTGGTCCGCAGGCAAAAAGACCTACTCCACCGCGGAGCTGCTCGCCATCCTCGCCGCTGAACCCCATCGGCTGAGCCCCAACGCGCTCCTGCGCCCGCTCTTTCAGGACTGGCTGCTGCCTACCAGCGCCTATATCGGCGGCCCGGCTGAGATCGCCTACTTCGCGCAATCGGCGGTGCTCTATGAGCGACTCTCCGGCCGCATCACGCCGGTGCTCCCGCGCCTGAGCGCAACCCTGATCGACGCGCAGAGCGCCGCCGTGATGCAGCGCTATGGGCTCTCGCTGCCCGATCTCTTCGCCGCGCCACCGGCGGAGCTTGCGCAGCGGATCGGCGCGCGCTCCATGCCAGTTGAGGGCAAGCGCAAGCTGGCCGCGGCAGGCAACGCGCTCGACGAAGAGCTGCAGTCGCTGACGGCCTGGATGCATGCGCTCGATGAAGGCCTGGGCCGCTCGGCCAACGTCGCCGCGTCCAAGATGCGCTACCAGATGAACCGCCTGCGCCGCCTGGCCGCGAACCATCAACTGGAGCGCGACGCCAGCATCCGGCGCCACATCGACGCGCTCTACCGTAGTCTCTACCCCGGTGAACACCTGCAGGAGCGCGCTATCGGCGCCGTCTCCTTTCTCGCGCAGTTCGGCGACGGGCTGGCCGGCGTGCTGGTAGAGAATGCAGCGCAGGAGTGCCCCGGGCACCGCGCCATTTTCCTCTAGGCCGAGCGCCGACCTCCCGTCAGGCCGGATGCTCCTAATCCCTGCATTTTTCGTCATATCGACCTGCAACTGCCCTGCTTCCTTGACGGTCGATCTTCCATATACCAATAATGGGTGTTGATCATCTCCACACCTTGAACCATTGGCAGCGGCTTATTTTCCGATCGCCTGAAGGAGCATCTCGCACATGGCAACAGCCCAACGTCCTGTCGCGCCTACCACACACCGCGGCGTACAACCACTCCGTGCCGGACAGGGCAACTCCTTTCTGCTGCGCAAGCTTCACTCCCTGAGCGGCATCGTCCCCATCGGCGCTTTTTTGATTGAGCACCTCATTTCCAACTTCGAAGCACTCAAAGGCCCTGCCGCCTATGCCGCGCAGGTCAAGTTCCTCAACGGGCTGCCTTTTGTTCGAGTTCTGGAGTGGGTTTTCATTTTCATCCCGCTCGCCTATCACGCGCTCTACGGCGTCTACATCTGGGCGCGCGGCAAGTCGAACGTCATCTACTACCCGTGGTCCGGCAACTGGATGTACATGATGCAGCGCTGGACGGGACTGATCGCCTTCGCCTACATCGTGCAGCATGTCTGGCGGCAGCGCTTCTCCGGCGTCAACCTGCCTGAGCATCCGGGCGCGGCCTTTCACAAGGTGCAGATGGAGCTGTCGCACCCGTGGATGCTGGCTGTCTACGCCATTGCCATGATCGCGACCTGCTGGCACTTCTCCTACGGCGTCTGGCTCTTTGCCGCCAAGTGGGGCATCACCCCGGGTGACAAGGCGCGTCGCCGCTTCGGCTTTGTCTGCGCCGCTCTCGGAGTCCTGCTCACGGTCATCGGTCTTGCCAGTCTCTATGCCTTCGTTGGACCCATGTACAAAAATGCGCCCGCGGATTTAAGTCCCGCGCAAATCGAACAGGGCAGCATGGCTCCGGCGCCTGCCGGAGCCCAGGTCCCCGCGTCAAACTAAAGGAAGAAAGAGCAGAAATATGCCAGCAGCTCCGAAAATTATCGTCGTAGGCGGCGGCCTCGCAGGACTCGCCGCCGTCATCAAGATCGCCGAAGCAGGCGGCAAGGTCGATCTCTTCTCGATCGTTCCCGTCAAGCGCTCTCACTCCGTCTGCGCGCAGGGCGGCATCAACGCCGCCAAGAATCTCAAGGGCGAAGGCGACACCACTGCGCAGCACTTTGACGACACCATCTATGGCGGCGACTTCCTTGCCAACCAGACACCGGTCAAGGGCATGTGCGAAGCAGCGCCGGGCATCATCGATCTGCTCGACCGCATGGGCGTGCCCTTCAATCGCACTCCCGAGGGCCTCCTGGACTTCCGCCGCTTCGGTGGAACCCTCTATCACCGCACTGCCTTTGCCGGCGCAACCACGGGCCAGCAACTGCTCTACGCGCTCGACGAGCAGGTCCGCCGCTATGAGTCCGAGGGCAAGGTCACGAAGTATGAGGGCTGGGAGTTCCTGTCAGCGGTTCTCGACAGCAGCCGCGTCTGCCGCGGCATCTGCGCCATGGACCTGCGCACCATGGAGGTCCGCACCTTTGCCGCAGATGCCATCGTCCTCGCGACCGGCGGCATTGGAGCCATCTTCGGCAAGAGCACGAACTCCGTCGTCTGCACAGGCTCGGCCCAGTCGGCTGTTTATCAGCAGGGCGCCTATTACGCGAACGGGGAGTTCATCCAGGTTCACCCCACTTCCATTCCCGGCGAAGACAAGCTGCGGCTGATGTCCGAGTCAGCGCGCGGCGAGGGCGGCCGGGTGTGGGTGCCGAAACAGCTTGGCGACAAGCGGCCGGCAAAGACCATCCCCGAGGGCGACCGCTGGTACTTCCTCGAAGAGTGGTATCCGAAATACGGCAACCTCGTGCCGCGCGACGTCGCCACCCGCGCCATTCACAAGGTGGTCTATGAGCACGGCCTCGGCATCGACGGCCAGCCGATGGTCTACCTTGACCTCACGCACATCGATCGCGAGACCCTCAACCGCAAGCTCGAGGGCATCCTCGAAATCTACGAGAAGTTTGTGGGCGACGATCCGCGCGAAGTGCCGATGAAGATCTTCCCCGGCATGCACTACACCATGGGCGGCCTCTGGGTGGACTTCAACCAGATGACGAATATCCCCGGCATCTTCGCCGCCGGTGAAGCCGAGTACAACTACCACGGTGCGAACCGCCTGGGCGCAAACTCGCTCGTCTCCTGCATCTATGGCGGCTTCGTGGTCGGCCCCAAGGCGACCGAGTACGCGAAGGCTCTGCCGGCAATGCAGGGTGACGGAGGCGCCGCAGATGAGAAGAAGCGTCAGGAAGAGCTGAACAAGCACCTCATCTCGAACGCGGGCACGGAGAATCCCTTCAAGCTGTGGCGCGAGCTGGGCGAGACGATGACCAAGAATGTCACCGTTATCCGCTACAACAAGGCCATCAAGCAGACGGACGAGAAGATCGTCGAGCTGCTGGAGCGCTACCGCAACGTTAACCTGAGCGACAAGAGCTCGTGGGCAAACACCAGCTTCGCCTTCACCCGCCAGCTCTACAACATGCTGCAGCTGGCTCGCGTGGTGGCGCAGGGCGCGGCGCTTCGCAACGAATCGCGTGGCGCGCACTACAAGCCAGACTTCCCGGATCGCGACGACGAGAACTTCCTCAAGACGACGAAGGCCTACTTTGCGCCTGACGCCGACGAGCCGCGTTTCGAGTACGAAGCGGTAGATACGCAGTACATCAAGCCGCGTCCGCGCAAGTATTGATAAGGAGATGGATCGAATGGCAGAGCGCACCGTAAAGATTGAAATCAAGCGCCAGAGCAGCCCGGACAGCAGCCCGCACTGGGACAAGTTCGAACTTCCGCATCGTCCGGGCATGAATGTCATCTCCGCGATGATGGAGATTGCGGCAAACCCCTACACGGCAGACGGCAAAGAGACGACCCCCATCGCCTACGACTCCAACTGTCTTGAAGAGATCTGCGGTTCATGCGCCATGCTGATCAACGGCAAGGCACGCATGGCCTGCACCGCCCTGGTCGACAAGCTGGACCAGCCGATCAAGCTGGAACCGCTGTCGAAGTTCCCGCTGGTTCGCGACCTCTCCGTCGACCGCAGCGTTCTCTTCGAGAACCTGAAGGCCGTCAAGGCATGGGTGCCTATCGACGGAACCTACGACCTTGGCCCCGGCGAGCGCATCTTTCCACAGGTCCAGGAAGAGCGCTATCCTCTCTCGCGCTGCATCTCCTGCTGCTGCTGCATGGAGGTGTGCCCGCAGTTCAACGAGTCCACCGGTTTCGTGGGTGCGGCCACGATTGCGCAGGCCCAGCTCTTCAACGAGCATCCTGCCGGCAAGGTGCTTAAAGAGGAGCGTCTGCACGCCTTGATGGGCGACGGCGGCATCCAGGAGTGCGGCTACGCACAGAACTGCGTGCAGGCCTGCCCCAAGCAGCTTCCGCTCACCAAGGCCATCTCCGATGTAGGCCGCGATGTGATGGTGCAGGCTGTCAAGGACGCTTTCACGCGATAAGACTCTTCAACTATCCCCGAACCGGCGACCACTCACTCTCGCCCGTTCGGGGATTTCCTTCCCTGTTTTCGCCACGCAAAGAGACAAAGCAAGCTGCTCAGTGCGAAAATCTCCTCACCTTATGAGTGCTCCTATTCGCGTCGCCGTAATCGGCTATGGCATGGCCGGCCGCATCTTCCACACTGCAGTTGTCAACGCGACTCCCGGCATGGAGCTGGCCTGCGTCGTGCAGCGAACCGGCAACGATGCCGCTGAACATTATCCCGGCATCAAGCTCACTCGTTCCATCGAAGAGATGCTCGCCGACCAGAGCATCGACCTGGCCATCGTCGCCACGCCCAGCCACAACCACTTTGAAGTAGCGGAGCAGTGTCTTCGCGCGGGCAAGAATGTTGTCATCGACAAGCCCTTCACCCTCACCTCGGACGAAGCGGCACGGCTCATCCATCTCGCGCGCGAACGCCAGCTGATTGTCACCGCTTACCAGAACCGCCGCTGGGACAGCGACTTCAAGACCGTCAAACAGGTGATGGCGAGCGGTGCTCTGGGCCGTCTGGTCGTCTACGAGGCACACTATGACCGCTTCCGGCAGGAGCCTCGCCTCAAGGTCTGGCGCGAGAATGGCGGCCCCGGCGGCGGCTTGCTCTTTGATCTGGGCCCGCACCTTATCGATCAGGCAATTTCCCTTTTTGGCGACCCTGAGGCCATCACGGCCAGCGTCCGCATCGAGCGCGAGGGAGCAGTCGTGGATGACGCCTTCGACATCCATCTCGCCTATCCAAGGCTGACCGTCTGGCTGCGTTCGACGCTCACCGCCTACGCTCCCGGCCCGCGATTTACCCTCCACGGCACCGACGGCACCTTCATCAAGTCCGGCCTGGACACGCAGGAAGATGCGCTCAAAGCCGGCGCCACCTTCGATTCGCGCTGCTTCGGCTACGAACCGCCGGAGCAGCGCGGCACGCTCTACCGGGTTGGCCATGAACCGGAATTGATTGAGACGCTCCCCGGCGACTATCGGGGATACTACGCGAGCGTGCGGGATGCACTGCTCGGCGTAGCGCCGCTCCAGGTTACTCCCGAGCAGGCCTGGCGTACGACTCGCCTGATTGAACTGGCGCGGCAGAGCAACGCGGAAGGCCGCACCCTCAAGGTCGACTTCAGCAACGCTCTCTGAAAAGGCAGAGGGCGCCGCATAGCGCGACGCCCTCTGTTTTCCCCGTCTGCAATCTACTTGATGGTTCCGTTCAACCCGCCGGGAAAGAAGACGCCCGGCTTGCTGCCGCCGTACACAATGCTGAGCACCTGGGCCGTGGAACGGCTGAAAGTGATTGCATTCGAGTCGGCGTCCACGATCGTCGCCGCACCGCTTGCCTCCATCCCTACCCCGATATCGTCGGGCATGGAAGGCGCAGGAGTGACCGCAGCCGCGCTCAACGAAGCACGTGCTGCAGCGATCTTCTGTGAAGCCGACTGCGCCGCCGTACCCGCCGCGTAGATACGCGTGCGAATGCTGCCCGCATGGTAAGCCTCGACCGCCAGAATACCCGCAGCCGCCTGCAGATACGTCTTGCTGGAGAGCAGCGGAGCCGCCCCGTTGTATGCCGTCACGCCTACATCCTCGAAGATGAAAGCGCCCAGCAGGAAGTTCGTTTCGTTCGCGAAGGGGTCGAAGGACGAGCCGAGCCCGGCAGCCATCGCTAAAGCGTTGAAGCTGTTGTAGAGGTCGATATTCGGCATCGCCACCGCGCTCGCACCGAGCGCGGTGGAGAGGAAGGAGACATGGTTGCGCTCCTCCATCGCGGTCTCGTTGGCGTAGTCCTGCAGCACGGTGGTCGAGAACTGCACCGGTGCGAAGTTCGGCTTCAGCGTCACCGATCCTGCCGTGCCTCCGCCACCCGTCACGCTCACCGGGGTTGAATATTTGTCGATGGTGACGCCTGCCGTTGCCAGCGTGTAAAACTGCGCCTCGAGGTATTCGAGGTTCAGCGCAAAATTGAGAATGTCAGGATCGCCGATGGTCGTGCTTTGCGCGTTGGCCACACGGCTCAACGCCAGGCCGGCCAGGGCCGCACCGCCCAGCATCATCGCCGAGCGGCGGCTGGACAGGCGTTCTTCTCTGCGTGCTGCGAGTTCCTTGATCAGAGTCTCTGTATTTTCCATGTGTCCTTGTCCTTTACGATGCCGAAGCGGTTATGGTGCCGTTGAGTCCCTTCGGGTAGAAGCCGCCGCTACTTACAGCGCCTGCCGTCGCGTTGAGATAAACGATGTGCAGCACCTGGTCCGTTGTACGGTGGAAGGCGAGAGAGTTGGAGTCGCAGGGAACAATCGTCTTGCTCGACACCTCAACCTCAGCGGTCACGTTGCCGGAGGCTGCCGCCGAAGCCTTGCCGCGAAGGTTGGAGATCTGGTTGGCGAGATTCAGATACGTGGGGTCAGACTGGTAGACGAGAATCGTGCGAATCTCAGCCGCATGGTAGGCCTCGGTCGCGTGGATAGCCGCTGCCGCTCCCAGGATTGTCTTGTCAGAGATCAGCGTGACCGCGCCGTTGTAGGCTGTGACGCCTACATCTTCAAAGGTGAACGCTCCTACCAGGAACTGGTTCTCATCCGCAAAGGGGTTGAAGCCGCCGGTGATGCCGGCCGCCATGGCTGCCGCGCTGAAGCTGTTGGTCAGATCAATCGTCGGGCGATCCACCGCCGCAGAGCCAAGCGCCTTGCGCAGGAACGCGACATGCTCCATCTCGTCATTCGCGATTTCAAGGGCATAGGCCCTGAGCGCCGGAGTCTGAAAGGGCACCTGCGCTCCGCCAGTCACCTGCCCGGGATTCGTCCCGACCAGCGAAGATGGCAAACCCTGTCCGGTCGCTGCCCGCAGATAGAACTCGGCTTCAAGGTACTCCAGGTTAAGGGCAAAGTTAAGGATGTCATTATCCGTAACCGCGCTCGTCGGGGGTGTTGGGGGCGTGGGAGCCGTTGTCATCTTGCTGCCCCCGCCGCAGCCGACTGCGGCAGTCACCGCGGCGACTCCGGCTCCGGTTCCCACGCCTGCCAGGAATCGGCGGCGCGTGAACCCACCTTGCACTATTGCACTCAGCTTGTCTTTTTCCACGATTGGCATCTCCATTCAGAGTTCGAACATTCCCGATTACACGAGGGGAACGCTTCACGCCCCGCCGGCGGATTGGTAGAGAGGATGACAAAACGCAAATTATTTTCGACACCGCCACTCCGGGTCAAAGATTACCGCCGGGCAGAGCAGGAAATCGCGCCCCATCGGCATCCAAATAACCGAGCTCAGAATTCTGCAGCGCAGAGTGGAAGAGGGCGTAGGCTGGTGTGCATGAAATCTCCCCGCAGCGAGAAAGCACGGATGGCGGCAACCGTTCGAGCAATCCTGACTCTTGCCCTGCTGCTCTGCGTATCGGGCAGTGTGGTTCGCGCGGCCGCGTTCCAGCAGGACCCGCTAAGCGAAAAGGACATCGAAAAGGTGCGTGATGCCCGGGACCAGCCCAATGAACGAATCAAGCTCTACACGAAGTTCATCGATGAACGCATCGCCACCATCAAAGATTTAACAGGCAAGACCAGGGCAAACAATCGCCGCACCCAGCTGCGCGATAAATTCCAGGAGTTTACCCGGCTCGCCGACGAACTCGCAGACAACCTCGACACCTACAACACCGAGCACGCCGACATGCGCAAGGCCCTCAAAGATCTGGTCGCGGCCAGCGCCAAATGGGCTCCTGTGCTCAGTGCTCCCGCGAACGACTCGGTCTATGATTTCTACCGCGGGACCGCGGTCGAAGCAGCTCAAAGCGTGAACGACCAGGCAAAGAAACTGCAGGGCGAGCAGGACAAATATTTCGCAGAGCATAAAGACCAGCGAGGCAAAAACGGAACCGGCCCGGACTAGCTTGCGCGTCAAGACTTGAAAAGCGCTCACAGAACAAGGCGTTTATGCCGATAAGCGCCTCGTATGCGGCGCTGGCTTATCATTTTGTTCCTTTGCCTTTCCACGGCGCTCACCGCACAGAGTCCACAGACGATCCGTATTCGGATGGCGCTGCCCGGCAGCGCTCCCTCGTCCGCGCTACGTGCGTTCGACGCCGGGCCGCTTGCAGCAGAAACTCCGCTTGAAAAAATTCTCATGCTGCTCAGCATTACGCCTGAACAGCAGCAGGCCCTGGACAGGCTCACCTCCGCGCAGCAGGACCCGGCGTCCAGCGAGTATCACCGCTGGCTTACGCCCGCCGAATATGGTGCGCGCTTCGGCGCTTCACCGGCACGGATCGCGGAGGTGACGGCGTGGCTGGAGCGCGAGGGGCTGCAGGTGAATGAAATCTCTGCAAGCCGCCGCTCTATCCTCTTCAGCGGCAGCGCTGCTGCGCTCGAGCGCGCATTCGCCACCCGCATGCACCGCTATGTCTTCAATGGGGAAGAGCACATTGCAAGCACCACAGCGCTAACCGTTCCGGTGAACTTGAATGGCGCGGTAGCCGGCGTTGTCTCACTCAACGGCCTCCGTGCCCGGCCGCTGCACACGCGGCCCACCCCCGCCACTCTCGTCGCAGGAAACAGCGCGCTTGCCCCGGCAGATTTCAGGGCCATCTATGACGTGAATCAGGTGTGGAACGAGGGCTACAGTGGCGATGGCCAGTCCATCGCTGTCATCTCCCGCTCGAACATCCATCCTGCGGACATTGAACAGTTCCGCGCATCGTTTGATCTGCCGCCCCGCGCACCTCAGGTCATCGTCAACGGACCTGACCCCGGTACAGCCGATGCGGCTGATCTTGAAGAGGCGACTCTGGATACCGAATGGGCGGGCGCGATTGCAAGAGACGCAACCATCCAGCTCGTGGCCACGCAGTCCACCGCTGCCACCGACGGCACCTATCTCTCCGCGGAGTATGCGGTTGACCACAACCTCGCCCCCATTGTGAGCTTCAGCTACGGCCTGTGCGAGACCAGCCTCGGCACTGCTGGCAATGCCTTTCTGAATGCACTGTGGCAACAGGCCGCTGTCCAGGGGATCACTGTACTCGTGGCTGCAGCCGATAGTGGAGCCGCCGCCTGTGACACTCCCTCCGAAACGATCGCGAAGCAAGGCCGCTCCGTGAACGGCATCTGCTCTACCCCTTATGACCTTTGCGTTGGCGGCACCCAGTTCACCGGGACCGCCGACTCTCTCGGCTACATCCCAGAAGCGGCATGGAACGCCAGCTCTGGGGGTGGGCTCTGGTCTACTGGAGGAGGTCGCAGCGCTGTCTACTCGAAGCCACCGTGGCAGAGCGGGCCAGGAGTTCCCGCTGACCACATGCGCGACGTGCCGGATGTGGCCCTCAACGCCGCTGCGCAGGATGGATACCTGATTTATCTCAACGGCTCCCTGCGCATCCTCAGCGGCACCTCGGCCGCGACGCCGGCCTTTGCTGGAATCGTGGCGCTGGCTGCACAGGTCGCCAATACGCGATTTGGAGCCATCAATCCGATGCTCTATCAGCTTGCGGCACTCCCGGAGAACAGTGGCGCGCAGCTCTTCCATGACATTGTCGATGGCGACAACAGTGTGCCCGGCGTCCCTGGCTTTTCTGCAGGCGTGGGCTACGATCCGGCCACGGGACTCGGATCGGTTGATACCGCCCACTTGATCGCCGCTTTGTCGGCCAAGCCGGCAGCCCAGGCGGCCTTCAACCTGCAGCTTGGCGCTTCGCAGATTCAACTGGCTCCCGGTCGCGCGGCTACCGTTTCGGTTCGCGCGGCTCTACCGACTGATGTGGAGCCCGTGAGTCTCACCGTGAGCAACTCCTCGCCAAACCTCCGCGCCTACGTGCATCCAGACCAGATCACCGCAACCAGCAGCTCCGCTTCCCTTTCCATCTACACAGAGCCCAACACTCCGCCCGGCAGCTATCCACTCACCATCACCGCTACCTCCGGCAGCGAGCAGCACCAGATCACACTCACCGTTACCGTTCCCTCCGGGCGCGTGCTTCCCTGCAACTGGTACGAGCGCAACCTGCCTGGCTACTGCAATCCGCAGAATTTTTAGCCGCGCTGTGCTACGCTCGCAGTTAAGTGAACCCGCAGCTCGTTTCAATTTTTCAGCTGGAGTACCGCGCACTGCGTCCGCGTGCTCCCATGCCGCCCATCGATATCCGCTTTTATCGCTTCACCGGACTCAACACCACGATCCGCCTGCGCGAAGGACACCTCAAGGTTCACCTCTCTGACCTGCTCGAGGGCGCGCCGGAAAATGTTCTTCACGCCATCGCCCACATTCTGCTGGCGAAGCTCTATCGGAAGCCCATTGAAGCAGTGCACTCGGCCCGCTACCGCCGCTTCGCCTCAAGCGAATCCGTGATGAAGCAGACGGAGCGCATCCGTCAGACCCGCGGACGCAAGCGCATCTCGACCGCCAAGGGCGCTCACTACGATCTGGATGAAGTCTTCGACGCTTTGAACATGCGCTTTTTCTATGGACTGCTGGGCAAGCCGCAGCTCACCTGGAGCGAGCACTCCGCGCGCCGTACGCTTGGCCACTATGACGCCGCGCACAACACCATCATGGTCAGCAAAGTCTTCGACCGGAAGAACACGCCCCGCTTCGCCATCGAGTACCTGATGTACCACGAGATGCTGCACCTCAAGCATCCGGTCAAGGTGCGCGGAGGACGGCGATGCGTGCACCCTCGCGAATTCCAGGCGGAAGAAAAACTATTCCCCGAGCTGGAACTCGCGAAGGCCTACCTGAAGACGCTCTAGCGTGCTGGAGCAGGCAGCGCTAATCGAGCGCCTGCACTACACCCCGCCCAAGAAGCACCTCCACGCGATCAACAAAGGCGCGATCAGCTGCAATCTTCATATCTGCTGGTTCGAGCACCACGCAATATTCGCCGCGCTGCTCCAGGTTCAGCATCAGCCGCCCAGGTCCCGGCGACCCTACGATCATCTCTCGCAATTCCGTCAACATGGACTCGCTCGCCCGTTCCAGCGGCACGCGAATGCGCACGTTGAGCGGCAGCTTCACCTTGACGTCTTCAAGCGCCTGTATCGACGATACGGCCAGCTTTGGCGCCGCATCCTCTTCGGCGCGCAGCTGCCCGCGCACCAGCACCGGCACCTCGATCTTCAAGGACTCAGCCAGCCGCTCGTAGTCCTTGGGAAAGCAGATGAGGTCGATCTTGCCGACGGTATCTTCGAGAGCGCCCTGGGCGTACAACTCCCCGGAGCGCTTCGATTTCGCCACCTTCAGGCCAGCGATCACCCCAGCAATTGCGATCTCATTCTCCGGTTGCTGTCCGCGGCGGCCCGTGCTGGGCGCAGGCTTCATCTCCATGGCAGCGGCCGTGTCCAAGACTCCGGGCAGATTGCGCAGCTTCTCCGCATATTTGTCGAGCGGATGACCCGAGACAAAAAAGCCCAGCACTTCCTTCTCAGCCTGCAGCCGCTGGTTTTCATCCCAGTCCGGAATGTTCGGCAGGCTGTCGGACTTATTCGCCGTCGCCGGATGATCGTCGAAGATGCCGAAGAGCCCATGCTGACCTGCCGCTGCATCGCGCTGTGCCTTCTGCGCGCGTTCGATCGCCTTGTCTGCGGCAGCGACAAGCTGCGCGCGACGGCCAAAGGAGTCGAGCGCACCAGCCTTCACCAGCGATTCCAGCACCCGCTTGTTCATCAAACGCAGATCGACCTTCTCGCAGAACTCCCAGTAGTTCGAAAAGCTCTTGCCCTGCTCCGCCAGCTCCTTTCGCGCGGACAGGATGGAATCGATCGCGTTGCGCCCCACGTTCTTGATGGCCGTCAGACCGAAGCGGATAGAACTCCCATTCGGCGTAAAGTCCGCATCGCTCAGCCGTACGTCAGGCGGCTCAACCGCGATTTCCATCTCGCGGCATTCCTTGATGTATTTCACGACATTCTCAGGCTTTGAAATTTCTGACGTCAGCAGCGCCGCCATAAACTCGACCGGATAATGCGTCTTGAGATAAGCCGTCTGGTAGGCCAGCAGCGCGTATGCGGCAGAGTGCGATTTGTTGAAGCCGTATCCGGCAAACTGCTCCATCAGGTCAAAGATGCGAGTGACCTTATCCTTTGGAAACTCTTTGGCAACTGCGCCGGTTACAAACCGGTCGCGCTGCTTCGCCATCTCCGCAGGGTCCTTCTTTCCCATGGCGCGGCGCAGCAGGTCGGCCTCGCCGAGCGAGTAGCCGGCGAGCACGTTGGCAATCTGCATTACCTGTTCCTGGTATACGATGACGCCGAGTGTCTCCTTCAGAATTCCTTCCAGCGGCGGCAACTCGTATTCCACCTTGCGCCTGCCCCACTTGCGCTCAATGAAATCGTCAATCATGCCACCCTGAATCGGCCCCGGGCGATAAAGCGCATTGAGCGCCGTCAGATCTTCAACGCAGGTCGGCTTGTAGCGGCGCAACACATCGCGCATGCCGCCCGATTCAAACTGGAAGACTCCGGAGGTCAGCGCGCGGTGAAAGACCTGTTCGTAGGTCTTCAAATCATCGAGCGGAATCGTCTCCATATCCAGTTTCTGCTGGCTGTTGCCTTCGATCAGTTCAAGACAGTCGTCGATAACCGTCAGCGTAGTCAGCCCAAGAAAATCCATCTTGAGCAGGCCCATCTTTTCAACCGCCTTCATGTCATAGGCGGTCACGATTTCGTCGTTCTTGCTGCGGCTCAGCGGCACCAGGTCCGTCAGTGGCCGCGGCGCAATCACCACGCCGGCAGCGTGAACACCGGCGCCGCGCACCAGCCCTTCAAGCTTCTTCGCCGTGTCGATCAGCTCGCGCGTCTGCGGATTTGTGTCATAGGCCTCCTGCAGCGGGGGTGAATCCTTGAGCGCCTGCTCAATGGTCACGCCGATAGTCGCCGGGATCATCTTTGCAATGCGGTCCACATCGCCGTAAGGCATATCGAGCGCGCGACCTACGTCTTTGATCGCCGCCTTGGCGGCCATCGTGTTGAACGTGATGATCTGCGCCACCTGTTCGCGCCCATACTTGCGGGTGACGTATTCAATCACTTCGCCGCGACGGTTCATGCAGAAATCGATATCGATATCCGGCATCGAAATACGCTCTGGATTGAGGAAGCGCTCGAAGAGCAGCGCATTCTGCAGCGGATCGATATTCGTAATCTCCATCACGTAGGAGACCAGCGATCCAGCCGCCGATCCACGCCCCGGACCTACCGGAATATCGTGATCCTTCGCGTAGCGGATAAAGTCCCACACGATCAGGAAGTAGCCGGAGAACTTCATCTGCTTGATGCAGGCGATCTCGCGCTCCAGTCGCGCCTCGTATTCCTCAATCGTGCTGCGCAGCAGGCCGCGCCCCTGCAGGTGGCGCACCGCCGTGTCCAGCCGCTTGCGAAAGCCCTCGCGGCACACCTGCTCAAAATAGCTGTCAATCGTGTGCCCCGGCGGCACCGCGAATTCCGGAAATGGATTGTCGACCTTGTTCAGCGTGAGCGAGCAGCGCTCCGCAAACTGCATCGTGCGGCTCACGACCTCAGGCGCATGCGAGAAGACCTTCTCCATCTCCGCTGCCGTCTTCACATAAAACTGATCGCCGTCGAACTTGAACCGCTTCGGATCGTGAATCGATTTAGCCGTCTGCACGCACAGCAGCACATCATGCGCGTGATGGTCGTCTTCGCAGAGGTAGTGGCTGTCATTGGTCGCCACCAGGGGAATATTCAGCTCCCGTTCCAGCCGGAAGAGGTCTGCATGGATCTTCTTTTCCAGCTCAAGGCCCTGGTCCTGAATCTCCAGAAAAAAGTTGCCCTTGCCGAAGATCTCCTCATACTGGCCGGCAACTCCGCGCGCTTTCTCGTACTGCCCTGCCATCAGGTTTTCGCAAACCTCACCCGCCAAGCAGCCGGAGAAGCCCACCAGCCCGCTCGCATGTTCGGCAAGATATTTCTTGCTCACGCGCGGCTTGCGATAAAAACCATGCAGCGAAGCTTCGGATGTAATGCGAACCAGGTTTCGATAGCCCTCTTCATTCTCAGCCAGCACCAGCAGATGGTTATATTTATCCTTCGTGGCCGGGGCGCGATGGTCGTCTTCTTTGCAGATGTAGAGCTCGCAGCCCAGAATCGGCTTTACACCCTTCTTCTTCGCCGCTTCAAAGAAATGCACTGCGCCATAGATGTTGCCATGGTCGGTGATCGCGACGGATTTCTGTCCAATGTCGGAGACTCGCGAGACGAGTTTGTCGACATCACAGGCGCCATCGAGCAGAGAGTAATCGGTATGCAGATGCAGGTGGGTAAATTCAGCCATGGGTATGGCTCTATTCTATTGCGCTCAAAGCCGCACAGCTCGCGGCGAAGAAAAAGCGCAAGCCTGTGCGGCTTTGAGGAAAAGACGTCCTGCCTGGAACCACCTAGGTAAGAATCGTCCGCAGATACTTGTAGCTTTGCTTGATGCTCGCCATCGGCGTGGTATCCGTCTGATCCTGCTCTACAAAGTAGTACTCGATTCCCAGACTTTGCGCCTCGCGGATTACGGCGTGCCAGTCGATGCTGCCACTCCCCACTTCTGTGAAGTGGGCCGAGGCCTTGCTCATGTCGTTCGACGGGGGAAAGCCCGGCTTGCGGTCCTTGAGGTGAACCATGCGGACGCGGCGGCCAAGCTTCTTCATCATCGAGACCGGGTCAATACCGGCCTGCGCAACCCAGTAGCAGTCCAGTTCAAAGAACACCAGCGAAGGGTCCGTCTCTTTCATCAACACGTCATAGCCGGTCGTCCCATTGAATTTGCGGAACTCATAGTCGTGGTTGTGAAATGCAAAGCGCATTCCCATCTGCTGCGCCTGCTTGCCCCATTCATTAAACTGTTTCGCCGCCTGCTGAAAACCTTCGAGCGAGCTTCCCAGCGGGCGCGGCAGCATCGGGCAGACGATCCACTTCACACCCAGCTTTTTTGCGTAGTCGAAGTTCTGCGCCATCCCGTTGTAGTCGAAATGCCCGCTCGGCACGGTGAGGCCCGCATCGAGAATCATCTGTCGGAGCTGGGCCGCGGGATGGGAGTAGACACTGCTGTAGGTCTCAACCTCTTCGTAGCCGATGGCCCGAATCTGCTTCAACACCTCGCGCAAATCTCCTTCGGCAAGATTGCGGACAGTGTAGAGCTGAACGCCGATCGGAGTATGCCCGGCCGCAAAAGCGCGCATGTCTCCCATCCCGAGGACCGACAGAAGAGCTGCTGATGATTTGAGAAAGGAACGTCGTGTTTTCATGTCCGCAACATCATACTTAATCGTTTGATCTGGCGTCATCCAGTGGCAGCCAGAAGGCGAAATCCGCTCCCCTGCCCTCGTGGCTGATGAAGTCAATGCCACCGCCCTGCGCATGGAGGATAGCCCTGATGATCGCGAGCCCCATTCCGGTGCCGGGCGTTCGTTCGCGTTCGCGAACGCCGCGGTAAAACTTGTCGAAGATAAAGGGGCGATCCTCGTCGCGAATCCCGCGTCCGTGATCGAGCACATGAAGCACCAGCCGCTCCTGCTCGATCGTCGCGCTGATCTTCAGCGGTGCTCCTACCGGCGAATACTTCACCGCATTCTCCACCAGGTGGCGCAGCACCTGCCGGAAGAGTTCACCGTCGATATTCACCGCCGGTATCTCCGGCTGCAGCTGCAGGTTGACCTCGCGCCCGCGGAGCTGCTCCTCCGCATCGCTCAGCACTGCGTCAATCAGCGGTCGCAGCTGCTGCCGCTGCCGCTTGACACGGACATTCTCCGTATCCAGCTGGGCCATGCGCACGGCCTGCCCGACAAGCCCATCGAGCCGCCGCGTCTCCTCCTCCACCACCGCGTACATCTCCGCACGCACCGCCTCAGGCAGGTCAGGCTGCGAGATCAGCGACGTTGCCGCCGCTCGAATCGATGTCAAAGGGGTGCGCAGCTCGTGAGTGATCGAATCCATCAGCGCTGCACGCAGGCGCTCGCTCTCCTGCGCCGCCTTCAGATGGCCCGACTGCTCCAGGACCGATGCGCGCTCCAGGGCTATCGCGACCAGGCCCCCTATGGCGCTCGCCATCTCCGGCGCGCATTCGCTTCCGGCGATCGCCAGCAGCCCCAGTCTTCTCATGCCCAGCATCAGGGGAACAACGCGCACAGCATTCATCTCGTCCACGCTGCCGTTCTTCGCCATGCTTCGCAGCTCGGCTACCGGGAGCAGCTCGTTTTCAGGATCTGAGTAGTAGGCTTCGTCCTGCGCATCCACATAGAGAGCGACTGCTCGCAGCGAGAAGATGCGCGCCACCAGCGACGGCGCAGCACTCGCCAGCCCGGGAAGATCGATCAACAAAAGCTGCTGGCTGAACTCATAGAGCTGTTCCACCTCAAGCCGGCGTGTCTCCGATGCCTCTGCCTGCCTTCGCGCCTTGTCTGACAGGTGACTCACCAGCATGCCCGAGCCGAGAAACGCCGTCAGCGTCACCCAGTTCTCGGGATCGGCGATCGTCAGCCGTCCGACCGGCGGCAGGAAATAGTAGTTATAAAGCAGCGTGCACAGCAGCGAGAGATAGACGGAGTAGACCAGCCGCCATCGCGACGCAGCCGCCATTACCAGCACGAGAAAGCTCAAAGCGACCGTCGTCTGGTTCACATGCAGCGCTCGGCGAAAGACCCACACCATCAGGAACGCCAGCGCGGTGCTGCCTGTATAACGCAGAAACACGATGCTGAAATTCGTTCTCATCCAGCCGCGATGATACTGTATCCCGTGTATGGCTGAACGTATTCTTATCGTCGACGATGAAGTCCAGATCACCCGGGTGCTGCGCGCCTCCTTCGCCGCGCAGGGCTATGATGTGCGCGCCGTCAACGATCCGGAAGAGGCCCTGCGCGTCATTGCCGAATGGCCGCCGGACCTCATCCTCACCGATCTCATGATGCCCGGCATGACCGGCGTCGATCTCTGCCGTGCCATCCGCGCTCGCAGCACAACGCCGGTCCTGGTGCTCTCCGTGCGCGACCATGAACGCTCCAAGATCGAGGCACTCGACGCAGGCGCCGACGATTACGTCACCAAGCCTTTCAGCATGCAGGAGCTTATGGCGCGGGTGCGCGCTCATCTGCGCCGCGCTCCTGAGCGCAGCAGCAACGCACCCCTGCAGACAGGCGATTTCCTGATCGACATCGCGGCTCACAGCGTCACCGTCGCAGGCCAGCCGATTCATCTCACGCCGAAAGAGTTTGACCTGCTGCTTCATTTCGCCCGCAATGCGGGCAAGGTGCTTACCCACCGCGCTTTGCTCACCGCTGTCTGGGGCGCCGACTCCGCGCAGCAGTCGGAGTATCTGCGCGTCTTTGTAGGACAGCTGCGAAAGAAGCTGCTCGCCAGCTCCCCACGGGAATACCTGCAGACCGAGCCATGGGTGGGCTATCGCTTTCTTCCCGAAGGCGCTCCCGAGCTCTGAATCTTTACGATTTCCTTATGCCGCGCTTACGCCTGATTTAGAGCCCAGGCGATCTACTAAAGCGTTATGGCAGACCTGATCGCAATTCTTGGCACGCTCGCCTTCTTCGTCATAGCGCTGCTCTATGTCGAAGCCTGCGAAAGGCTCCGGTGACCGGCGCATGAGCATCCTCACCATCCTCATCCTGCTTCTCACCGTGGCCGTCTTCGGCTACCTTGTGGCCACCCTTCTCTTTCCGGAGCGCTTCTGATGACGCCGAATGGCTGGCTTCAGTTCCTTGTCTTCTTCGCGGCGCTGCTGCTGCTCAGCCGTCCGCTCGGCATCTACATCGCCCACGTCATCGAGGGCGGCAAGACATTCCTCGATCCCGTGCTCCGGCCCATCGAGCGCCTGATCTACCGCATCAGCGGCATCGAGGCTGAGGAGATGAACTGGCGCGAATATGCAGGCGCAATGCTCCTCTTCAGCTTCGCCTCGCTTGCGTTGACCTACCTCGTCGAGCGGGCGCAGCATTTTCTCCCGTGGAATCCGCAGCATCTGCCCGGCGTCGCGGCCGATCTTGCATGGAACACGGCCGCCTCCTTCACGACGAACACCAATTGGCAGGCGTACACGCCCGAGTCCACCATGAGCTACTTCACGCAGATGGTTGGACTCGCGTATCACAACTTCTTGAGCGCAGCCGTAGGCATCGCCGTAGCAATTGCGCTCGTCCGCGGCATCATCCGCAAGCAGTCTGCCAGCATCGGAAACTTCTGGGTCGACATCACGCGCACGACCCTCTACCTGCTGCTGCCGCTCTGTCTGCTGCTGGCCCCGGTGCTCATTGAGCAGGGCGTCGTCCAGAATCTCAAGCCGTACACCGCCGTCTCCACGCTCGACCACGGCCAGCAAACCCTCGCACAAGGTCCTGTGGCCTCGCAGGAGGCGATCAAGATGCTGGGCACAAATGGCGGAGGCTTCTTCAACGCCAACAGCTCACACCCTTTTGAAAATCCGACACCCCTGACGAACTTTCTTGAGATGCTGTCGATCTTCCTCATCCCCGCTGCGTTGGTCTTCGCGCTGGGAGAGATGACCGGCTCGCCGGGACATGGCCGTGCTGTCTTCGCTTCCATGGCTATGCTCTTCATCGCGGGCTTCCTGACGATCTACTGGGCGGAGTCGCAGCCGCACCCGCTGCTCCACCACGTCGATCAACACGTCAGCGCACTCCAGTCAGGCGGCAACATGGAGGGCAAAGAGGTTCGCTTCGGCATCTCACAGTCCGCGCTCTTTGCCGCTGCAACTACGGATGCGAGCTGCGGCGCCGTCAACTCCATGCACGACTCCTTCACCCCGCTCGGCGGCATGGTCACGCTGGTCAACATCATGCTAGGCGAGATTGTCTTCGGCGGCGTCGGCTCGGGCCTCTACGGCATCCTCATCTACGTCGTGCTCTCCGTCTTCATTGCCGGACTCATGGTCGGACGAACGCCGGAGTATCTCGGCAAAAAAATAGAGAGCTTCGACGTCAAGATGGCCATGCTCTACGTGCTCATCTTTCCGCTCATCATCCTCGTGCTCACCGCGATCTCGCTGCTTTCGCCGATGGGTCTGGGCAGCCTCAACAACAGCGGTCCCCACGGGCTCACCGAGATTCTCTACGCCTTCACCTCCGCTGCCGGCAACAACGGCTCAGCCTTTGCCGGGCTCAGCGCCAATACGCACTGGTACAACTATTCCCTCGGCTTCGCCATGCTGATCGGTCGCTTCCTGATGATGGTTCCCGTGCTCGCGCTCGCAGGCAACCTTGCGCAGAAGAAGAGTGTTCCGCCCTCGCATGGAACCTTCCCGGTGAACACGGCGCTCTTTTCGCTGCTGCTGACCGGCATCATCCTCATCGTTGGCGCGCTGACCTTTTTCCCTGCGCTCAGCCTTGGGCCGGTTCTCGAACATCTCCTGCTCCACGCAGGCCACCTCTTCTAGAAGCGAAGGAGACATACATCCATGACAGAAAAACAAAGTCTCTGGAACCCGGTAATTCTTCGCCAGGCCGTCATCGGCTCATTCACCAAGCTCGACCCGCGCCTCATGGTCAAGAACCCTGTGATGCTGGTTGTCGAGGCAGGCAGCCTGCTCACCACTGCGCTGCTCGTTGTCGATGCGCTCCACCACAGGCCGGGCTTTCGCTTTGACCTGCAGATCACGCTCTGGCTCTGGTTCACCGTGCTCTTTGCGAACTTCGCAGAAGCCATTGCCGAAGGCCGTGGCAAGGCCCAGGCAGACACGCTTCGCAAAGCCAAGGGCGAAACGATGGCTTACCGCTATCGTCCCGACGGCTCCTTTGAGGCTGTATCCAGCGCAGCGCTCCGCACCGGCGATGTCATCAAGGTGGAGGCAGGCCAGTTCATCGCAGGAGACGGCGAGGTCGTCGAGGGCGTCGCCTCCGTCGATGAATCCGCCATCACCGGCGAGTCCGCGCCCGTTATCCGCGAAGCCGGCGGCGACCGCTCCGCCGTCACCGGCGGCACGCGCGTGCTCTCCGACTGGATCAAGATTCGCATCACGTCCAACCCCGGCGAGACTTTCCTCGATCGCATGATCGCGCTCGTCGAGGGCGCAAGCCGCCAGAAGACGCCGAATGAGATTGCGCTGAGCATCCTGCTCTCCGGCCTCACCATCATCTTCCTGCTGGCGGTCGCAACGCTGCAGCCCTTCGCCATCTACTCTCACGCACCGCAGACGATGTTCGTGCTCGTCTCGCTGCTCGTTTGCCTTATCCCCACCACGATCGGAGGCCTGCTCTCCGCTATCGGCATCGCAGGCATGGATCGCCTCGTCCAGTACAACGTGCTCGCCATGTCGGGCCGCGCCGTTGAGGCAGCGGGCGATGTCAACACGCTGCTGCTCGACAAGACCGGCACCATCACTCTCGGCAATCGTCAGGCGACGGAGTTTTTCGCCGCACCCGGCATCAGCACCGAGCGACTCGCCGACGCAGCTCAGCTTGCCTCGCTGTCTGACGAGACGCCGGAGGGGCGCTCCATCGTCGTGCTGGCCAAGGAGAAGTACAATCTGCGCGGCCGCGACCTCACCCACATGCGCGCCGAGTTTGTCGCCTTCACCGCGCAGACGCGCATGTCCGGCGTAGACCTGCCCGGCACAAGCATACGCAAAGGCTCCGCGGATGCCATCGCCCGTTACCTCGAGCAGCAGGGCTCTTCCATGCCGCGTAAGGTTACAGACAAGGTAGAGGAGATTGCGCGCCTGGGCGGCACGCCGCTGGTTGTCGCGGAGAACGAGACCGCGCTCGGTGTGGTCTATCTCAAGGACATCGTGAAAGGCGGCCTCAGCGAACGCCTTGCGCGCCTGCGCGCCATGGGCATCCGCACCATCATGATCACCGGCGATAACCCCCTGACCGCGGCAGTCATTGCTCGCGAAGCGGGCGTAGATGACTTCCTCGCCGAGGCAAAGCCGAAAGACAAAATGGACCTCATCAAGCTGGAGCAGAGCAAGGGTAAGCTGGTCGCGATGACCGGCGATGGTACGAACGACGCGCCCGCGCTCGCGCAGGCCGACGTGGGCGTAGCGATGAACTCCGGCACGCAGGCTGCGAAAGAGGCCGGCAATATGGTCGATCTCGACTCCAACCCGACCAAGCTCATCGAGATTGTAGAGATCGGCAAGCAGCTCCTGATGACGCGGGGCGCGCTCACCACGTTCTCCATCGCCAACGATGTCGCAAAATATTTCGCGATCATTCCGGCCATGTTTGCCGGCGTCTTTCCCGTGCTCAACGCGTTGAACGTGATGCATCTCGCCACGCCGCATTCGGCCATTCTCTCGGCCGTCATCTTCAATGCGCTTATCATCATCGCGCTGGTGCCCCTCGCTCTGCGCGGTGTCCGGTACGAACCGAAATCGGCGCAGGCGCTCTTGCGGCGCAACCTGCTCGTCTACGGTGTCGGCGGCATCATCGTGCCGTTCCTCGGCATCAAGCTCATTGACGTGGTCATCAACTCGCTCCACCTGGTCTAAAAGGCGCTTCTATGAAAAAGACCCTGTTCATCTCGATTCGCTTTACGCTGCTCACGGCTGTGCTGCTCGGCGTCGCTTATCCGCTTGCCGTCACTGCCTTCGCGCACTACGCCATGCCGCGCCAGGCTGACGGCAGTCTGCTTTCTGTCGACGGCCACATCGCGGGCTCGCAGCTCATCGGCCAGCAGTTTACAGGCGACAGATATTTTCACGGCCGTCCCTCTGCCGCGGGCAACGGCTACGATGCCACTTCATCCGGCGGCTCCAACTTCGCGCAGTCGAATGCAAAGCTCGTTGCCCGCATCAACCACGATGCAGCTGAGGATGCGGCGCGTACGGGCAAGCCCGCGCCCATCGATCTGGTCACTGCTTCAGCGTCTGGCCTCGATCCTGACATCACTCCCGCAGGTGCGCTCTATCAGGTCAATCGTGTCGCCGAGGCGCGGCACATGGACCCCCAGCAGCTGCGCTCGCTCGTGGAGGCGCACATCACCGGGCGCCAGTTCGGCTTCCTCGGCGAACCTCGCGTCAATGTGCTTGAGCTGAATCTCGCCCTCGACCAAAGCAGCCGGTAGGACTGCCTAGAGAGCGGACGCCCGTTCTTCTTCGACAGCCGCGCGCAGCGATTTCGCCGCGAACCTCAGCTCCTCTTCGCGTGTCAGGCAGTCGGGGCAGAGGCGAAGCCACTCGCCACGCGCATCGGTGATCACGCCTTGCTCCTCCAGTCGCGCTACGACCGCCTGCGCTTCCGCGAGTCGCACGGCGAGAAACGCGCCATGCGCGGCATCGCCACCAACCGCTTCGATGCCTTCCGCAGCAAGCAGCGTCTTCAACCGGCGCAGTCGGTCGAGTCCGTAAGCGCGCAGCCGCTCCACTCCTGCTGTCAGCGTAAATTGCTGCCCGCTGCGCGCCTGGTAATAGGTCAGCACCGGCGGCGTGCCTTCGAGAAACGCGTCGCCGCCCGGCCGCAGCACGGGCACCTCACTGCGCTCATAGGCAAAGGTTGCAGCCTTGGCGAACCAGCCCGTATCGAGTGGCCGCAGACCACTCTCCATCACCTCAGGCGACAGGTAGAGGAAGCACGCGCCCGGACCACCGCGCAGGTATTTGTAGCTGCCCCCGATCATGAAATCCGCCTTCATCGCCGCCACATCGACCGGCAGAACTCCGACGGCATGATAGGCATCCACCAACAGCCTCGCCCTCTTGCGATGACAGGCCTCGGCCAGGGCGTCGAGATCTTCCATCACCTGCCCGGTCATAAACATCACCTGCGAGACGACCACCAGGTCAGTACGATCGTCGAGTGCCTCGATCAGCTGGCGAGCTGAAAACTCTCCTCGAACATCAGCCTCGACCCAACGCATCTCAATCCGTCCCAGAGCGGCATACTGCTTCAGCAGAATGTCCACCGAGTCGAACTCGCCGCGCGTCGAGAGCACGCGAGGCGTGCCCGGCAATGCATTCAACACGGCGCGAAGCCCTTGCCCTGCGGAGGTCTTCGGCACGACGCAGTCCACTCGCGGCGCGTGGATCAGCTCGGCGATTCGCGAGCGAAATGCATGCTCCTCCTCAAGCCAGTCGTCCCACGCATGGCCGAGCCTGCTTTCCCACAACCGCGTGGCTTCCACGACATCGTCGCGCATCTGGTCAAGCGGACGCCCCAGCGAATGATTCGCCAGATAGATACGATCACTCGCGAGCACGCGGGAAAACAGCGGCGCCACATATTTCGCGACCGCGTCTTCGGTTAGCGGCCCGCTGCCCAGCTGCGCGAGCGCCTTCACTTCTGCCCCAGCCCTGTCCGCACCGCGAGCAGCTCTGGGAAGAATGTCAGCTCTAGCGCCTGCCGCAGAAAGCCCACGCCTGATGAGCCGCCTGTGCCCCGCTTGAATCCGATGATGCGCTCCACCGTCTTCATGTGACGAAAGCGCCAGAGTTGAAAATACTCCTCCACATCGACCAGCTTTTCGCACATCTCGTAGGCGTCCCACTGGCCGCGCGGGTTCTGATAGATCTCGCGAAACACTTCAATCAACGCGTCGTTCTTCGTGTGCGGCTCAGTCCAGTCGCGTTCGACACATGCTGTCGGAACCGCCAGCCCACGCCGCGCCAGATGGCGCAGGAATTCGTCATAGAGGCTCGGCGCTTCCAGCACCGCCGTCAGCTCCGCATGGATCGCCGCATCGTGGCGAAAGACCACCAGCGCATCGCGATTCTTATTCCCCAACAGGAACTCCAGCATCCTGTACTGCCACGATTGGAAGCCGGAAGCGCTGCCCAGCACGCCGCGAAACTCCGCGTACTCCGAGGGCGTAAGCGTCTCCAGCACGGCCCACTGGTCGAAGAGCTGCATCTGGATCAGCTTGACCCGCGACAGGATCTTGAAGCATGGATCGAGCTGGTCCTGCTGCACGAAGCGTATCGCCGCGGTCAGCTCGTGGATCATCAGCTTCATCCACAGCTCAGCCACCTGGTGTTGAATGATGAAGAGCGTCTCATCATGATGCGGCGGCGTAGAAAGTGGCCGCTGCTGCGCCAGCAGCCCTTCCAGGCACAGGTAGCCGCTGTAGCTCATGCGATCCGCAAAATCCGTAACGATGCCGCCCTCAAGCGGCCTGCGGTTGTCCTCCATCTTCACCCCTCGGCAGCCTGCGCTGCACCTACGGCCATTGTTCGACGCGCATCCCGCCGCGCCAGCGCAGGCATGCTCAGCCCCTGCACGACGATAGCGAAAACTACCACGATATAGGTAACCGCGAGCAGCAGATCCTTCGTCCCATTCATAGGCAGAGAGAGCGCCAGCGCCAGCGAAAGCCCGCCGCGCAGCCCGCCCCACGTGAGCAGAGCAATTTCAGAACGAAGCCCGTGCCTGCCCCAGTGTAGAGGCGTCATTACGCCTGCCACGGTCACGCCGCGCGCGAGCAGGACCACCGGAATCGCCAGCGCACCGGCCAGCAGAAACTTGAAAGGAAAGCTCATGATGAGCATCTCGAGTCCGAGCAGCATGAACAGAACTGCATTGAGAATGCCATCCACCAGCTCCCAGAACTTGTCGAGATAGTCATTTGCAGCCGCCGAAACCACCGACGATTGCTCTCGCCGCGCGCTCAGCACCAGCCCCGCCACCACCGCCTCCAACGGAGCGGAAACATGCAGCGCATCGGCCAGCGCGTAGCCGCCCATGGCCAGCGCCAGCGTCAGCAGGATCTCCGTCTGGTAGTCGTTCACGCGAACCAGCAGCGCGCTCGTCAGAAAGCCCGCAGCCAGACCGATCGCGATGCCGCCGCCCGCCGCGACCGCCAGCAGCCGCACTATCCCCAGGAACCCAGGCAGGTGTCCGCTGGAGGAAGCCTCCAGCAGCGTCACAAACAGCACGGCACCCACACCATCATTGAAGAGAGACTCGCCCGCAAGCAGCGTCTCCAGCCGTTTCGGCCCGTTCACGCTGCGCAGAATCGCGAGCACTGCGATAGGATCCGTCGGAGAAATCAGGGCGCCGAAGAGCAGGCACGCCGTCATCGGCACCTCCAGCCGGATCAGGTGGAAGACGCCCCACATCAACAGCGCCACCAGAATCGTCGAGACCATGGTGCCCACCACCGCAAGCAGCAGCACAGGCAGCTTGTGTCTTCGCAGCCTCACCGAATCCAGATGCAGCGAACCGGCGAAGAGCAGAAACGCGAGCATGCCGTGCAGTACGATCTGCGGAAAGTCAATCTGCGAGACAGCGCTCATCGTCCAGTGGTGAACGCCGCTCAACCGGCCCACAGCGACCACCACGAGCGACAGGGACAGCGCCAGCATGGTGACGCCGATGGTCGGCGTCACTCGCAGCCAGCGATAGTTGAAAAAGCTCAGCAGCGCCGCAATGGTGATGAGCATGCTGATCAGTTCAAAAGGGGTCATCAGGGGTCATCCGTTCGGCCTTCTCTGCTGCGATGCCATTTTTCACCCAAAGTGGCTGCAAAAAAATCTTTTTCCGCCAAAAAGCAAAATGGGCAGGAGGCGAGAGCCCCTGCCCATTCAAAAATCCTTAGCGCTTACTTTTTCGCGGGAGCGCTCGTCGTCGTCTTGGTACCCTCAAGCACCGAGTGGGTGCTGGAGTGCTTCTGCATCATCACCGTCAGAGTGATGGAAGTAATCATGAAAATCACGGCACACCAGGTCGTCAGCTTGGTCAGTAGATTGGCTGCACCGCGAGGGCCAAATGCCGTCTGGGAACCCTGGCCGCCAAATGCCCCGGCGAGGTCCGCGCTCTTGCCCTGCTGCAGCAGAACGACACCGATCAGAAAGAGGCAGACGACAACATGTACAGCGATAACGAAATAGATCATTTGTGTGTTTTCTTAGACCTTGTATAGCCTGACTCTGATTGTTTGGTGCGGAAGAGGGGACTTGAACCCCTATGCCTCTCGGCGCCACCCCCTCAAGATGGTGTGTCTGCCAATTTCACCACTTCCGCACTGCCAACTGCTGCCTGACTCTTATGAAGTATAGCAAAGCTCAGCGACTCTGCACGATGCAGTCTTGCACAGATTAGATTGCCGCTGCTCCGCACCTCTTTTCAGGTGCAGATACCGCTCCATCTCCTTCATTCTAAAAATGGCGCCCCAGCTCCGCAAACCTTGCCAGCTCCAGCAGCCGTCGTCCTTCTTTCGCCTCTGCCACCTGGTCGTGCTCCAGCACCCAGGTATGAGGATGCTTGATGAAAATGGCGTTCAGCCCCACTGCCAGGGCAGGATTGATGTCCGACTTCGGGCTGTTCCCAATCATCCAGGCGCTGTCCGGAGATAGTCCATGCCGCCGCACCACGGAGCTGTACGCGTGAGTATCCTTCTCCCGCGGCACCTCCACCGCGCTGAAGCACGCAGCCACCCCCGACCGCGAGAGCTTGTCGGCCTGCTCGGCCTCGTTGCCCTTCGTCATCAGGATCAGTCGATGGCGCGAGCAGAGCTCCTGCAGCGTCTCCTCCACGCCCGGCAGCAGCTCTATCTCCTGCGCAGCGATGGAGTTGGCGAAGTTCGCCACCTGCTCTCGATTCTCCGCCGTGAGCGGCTCGCAGCTCAGCCGCTCGTAGCAGGTCAGCAGTGAATGGCGGAAGCTGCTCATTCCATATCCGTGCATCCGCACGGTCTCGCGCTCCACTTCATTCAGCTTCTCGCGGACCTCTTCGCGGCTGTGCTCCTTGTGATCCAAAAACGAAATAAACGAAGCAATCGCACGTTCGAAGTAGATATTGTTTTCCCACAGCGTGTCGTCTGCATCAATAAGAAGTGTCTGACCGGATACGAATCGCATACCTTGAGGGTAACAGTGGCGATAGTCTTCGGGGCAGCAATCGGGGCTCGCATTTCCTGGTTCGACTAAGGGAGAGCCATTTCATAACTTCGCAGGGTCAACTGCTGCCTTTGAGATGGAATGCATAGAAAAATCCCATTCTTCTGCCTGCTGCTACTACTTCTTCCCTCCGCCTGCCTTCGTGCGCACGCCTCCGCTTCGCTGTTGCTCGAGGAGCCCTTCGGCGCCTTTGGGGCACTCAACCCCACAGGCCACGCGGCCATCTATCTCGACCGCGTATGCGCGGAGACACCTACCCTGCTGCGCCGCTGCGGCCCGGGCGAGAGCGGTGCAGTCATCAGCCGCTACCACCGCGTCGGCGGGTATGACTGGCTCGCTATCCCTCTGCTGCCCTATCTCTACGCCGTTCAATACGCCAGCGATGTTCCGCATTACGCCGATGCGAAGCTCGAAGCCAGGCTGCGCAACCGCTATCGTGAAGCTCATCTGCTCGCCTACGTTCCCGATCAGCCCGGAGTGGAAATGCCGGGCGGCGAATGGACGCAGCTCATCGGCGCATCCTACGACCGCAAAATCTATGGCTATGAGCTGGACACAACGCCGGAGCAGGACAATCGCTTCATCCAGACTTTTAACTCGGCACACAACCGCGCACATTTCAACCTGCTGTTCCGCAACTGCGCGAACTTTTCTGCGAACGTGATCGACTTCTACTTTCCACGCTCCGTGCGCAGAAACTTTCTGGTGGATGCCGGAATCATGACGCCGAAGCAGGTGGCTTACCGCTTCGTGCGCTATGGCCGCCGGCATCAGGCCCTTCACCCGAAGACATTCGTGATCCCCCAGGTCCCGGGGACCATTCGCCGCAGCCGCAATGTCAACGGTGTAATCGAGTCCCTGATCAAAACCAAGCCCTACGTACTGCCGCTCGCGCTGCTGCACCCTTACTTCACGGGCACTCTGGTCGCAGCCTACTTCGGCGATCGCCGCTTTCAGCCGGACTCTACCGCGCAGGTCTTTGATCCCGCACTGCCTCCCGCTGCCGTCCTCGCCGAGCAGACAGTTCCCCTGCCCGCTGCTCAGGCCGGATGGCTATCGGAAACCACAGATACGCAGGCATCCAGCGGCGAAAGCGAATAAACTGGCTCTTATGATTCTGGAAACATTCCCGGTGGGGCTGCTCTCCTGCAACTGCACGATCCTCGGCGACGAGGAGGGCGGCGAAGCTATCGTGGTTGATCCCGGCGACGACGTTCCCGGCATTCTGGCGCGGCTTGCCCGTCATCACCTGACCCTCAAGCAGATCATCATCACCCACGCGCACATCGATCACGTGGGCGGCGCAGCGAAGCTCAAGGCTGCCACGGGCGCGCCTATCCTGCTCAACCAGAACGATCTGCCGCTGCTCGAGATGCTCTCCGCCCAGGCCGCATGGCTCGGCGTCGAAATGCCCGAATGGGTTCCACCCGATCAGCACGCTGCCGACAACCTGGTCATCGGGCTTAAGAAATTTCCGGGCATCGTCCTCCACACCCCAGGACACACTGAGGGCAGCATCAGCCTTCACTTTGCGCCGGAAAAGCTGCTCATCGCCGGAGACACTCTCTTTGCCGGGACCATCGGGCGCACAGACCTGCCCGGCGGCAACATGAAAAAGATCCTCACCTCGATCCATGACCGGCTCTTACCGCTGCCCGATGAAACCCGCGTGATCCCCGGCCACGGCAACAAAACCACCATCGGCCACGAGCGCAAGTCCAACCCCTTTCTCGTTTAAAGAGGGGGAGCCGCTGCCGCCTGCAGACTGTATACTCTGGGGCGAGGCTTCCTTCATCATGTTTTCAGCAATGCGGTTCGTGTGGAACGCGACACGCGGAGCACGACTGCGCCCGTGGCGTAGCGAATACATCAAGTGGCGGATCGAGACTTATTCCGGGATGAAAGCCGAGAGCCTGACCCGGAAGGATGTTCTCGGTTTCCTGTGGCGCGAGAAGGCGAACCTGCTCAGGTTTCTGCGATGGACGGGCGAGATGGAGTCCGCTGCTCAGCGCTTGAGTAAGTCAACGGAGAGACCTTGACGACGAGACGCGATTTTCTTCGATCGGGAACATTGGCTGCGGGAGCGGCGCTGCTGCCCTTCCCTCTCTATGCAAAGCGGAAGAAGAATCTGCCGCCGGCCGCGGGGCAGGTCTTCGCAGATGTCAGCGGCGCACGCTCTCTGCGCGCGCATGCCGATGCCCGGGGCTTTCTGGTGGGCTGCGCGGTCGATCCGGGCCACCTCGCCGCAGAGCCTGGTTACTCGGCTTCCGTGGCTGCCCAGGCCAATATCGTTGTCTGCGAAAACGCCATGAAGTGGGCCGCGCTTCGGCCGGCTGCCGACCGGTTCGACTTCAGCGGCGCGGACGATGTGGTCGTCTTCGCGCTCTCGCACAATCAGAAGATTCGCGGCCATAATCTCTGCTGGCATGAGGCGCTTCCCTCCTGGTTTGCAGGCGCCGTCACCAGGCAGAATGCACAGCAGATCCTGGTCGAACACATCCGCACCGTTGCGGGACGATATGCAGGCAAGATGCATTCGTGGGATGTGGTGAACGAGGCGGTCAGGATCGAAGATAACCGTATCGACGGGCTGCGCAACTCGCCATGGCTGGAGCTGGCCGGCCCTGGCTACATCGAGCTCGCCTTCCGCACGGCGCGGCAGGCAGACCCGCAGGCATTGCTGACTTATAACGACTACGGCATCGAGCTCGACACTCGCGAACAGATTGAAAAGCGCGGTCAGGTGATGATGCTGGTCCGACGACTCAGGGCGCGCCGCGTGCCCATCGACGCTGTCGGCATCCAGAGCCACCTGACTGCAGGCGATCCGCTGCCCGGCGCCGGGCTGGTGGACTTTGTGCGCGAGCTGCGCCAGATGGGGCTGCAGGTCTTCCTCACTGAATTGGATGTGAACGAACAGAAGCTGCAGGGCGATGTTGCGGCACGCGATGCTGCCATTGCGCAGGTCTATCGCGACTATCTGACGATGATGCTGGCCGAGCCGAACGTCACCGCGGCGCTCACCTGGGGCATCACCGATCGCTATACCTGGCTTACTAAAAAGAAGCCTCGGCCAGACGGTGCGCCGCAGCGGCCATTGCCTCTGGACCCGGATTTCCAGGCTGCGCCTGCGTTTTTTGCGGAGCGGGCAGCCCTTGATTCGCGGCCGGCGCAGAGCAGCGGCGGGTATGCCCCGCCCTCCGGTCAGCCAGCAAATACGCCCTCTACGGACCCTTATGCGCCCTTCACGCCACAGACAAAACCGACGCCGCAAATGCCGCCAACAATGACGCATCAGTGAGCTAAATTGCACCATAAGCAGTGCAGGCGGAGGCCTCCAGCGATAATTATTATTACCTGATAATGATTATCGCTAGAGCGATCTTCTGGCCCTTGGCTGCGGGCTGATTTAGACTCGCAGCACATGCGGGTTTTCGGCATCGATTGCGGTACAGAATGCACGGGCTACGGCGTGGTCGAATCCGACGACAGCGCACGGGAGCCCAGGCTGATCTCGCTGGGACTGGGCGGGATTGTCCTGCCCAAGAAAGAGGCTTTGCCGCAGCGGCTGGCGCTGATCTATGCCCAGCTGACCTCCCTGCTGCTGCAGCACCAGCCCGACGTAGTAGCGATTGAAGAGGTCTTTTATTCGGTCAATGCCAAATCTGCGCTGAAGCTTGGGCAGGTGCGGGGCGTAGCCCTGCTGGCTGCGGCCAACCTCGCGCTTCCTGTAGCCGAATACGCCCCGCTCAAGATCAAATCCACGGTCGTCGGCTATGGCCTCGCCCAGAAGGAGCAGGTGCAGTTCATGGTGGCGCGGCTGCTGCGGCTCGAGACGACGCCGGAGCCAGCCGATGCAGCCGATGCGCTGGCGATTGCCATCTGTCATATACATACGGCGCAGACACTGAGTCTGCAGATGGGACAGAGGCGTTGATGGGAAGAAGAGGGTGGCTGGTAGTGCTGGCGCTGTTTGCCGGCTGGGGATGGGGGCAGACGGGGGCACAAACGGCAGTACAGACCGCGAACGGTGGAGGCGGCGAAGGGGCGCAGTTCAAGTACAGTTTTGAAAATCCGAAGCTCGATCCCGCCAGTTACACGATGGTGATCGACGAAGATGGGGAAGGCAAGTTCCACTCCGAGCCGGGGACAGTAGCGCCAGCGGACCTGGGGGCGCTGGCGCCGCAGGGGGTGACCCAGGAGATCACCATTACGGGCCCACTGCTCAGGCAGCTGTTCGGAGTGGCACGGTCGCACCACTTCTTCGCCATGGCTTGCGAGAGCACCAAAGACAAGGTCGCCTTCACCGGGAAAAAGCTGATGAGCTACAAGGGCAGCGATGGAGCGGGAGCATGCACCTTCAATTATTCGCGCGATCAGCAGCTGAACCAGCTGGCCGACGAGCTGGCAGCCGTGGCCTTCACGATCAACGCCGGGCGGCGGATCCGGGTGGAGCACGAGCACGACCGGCTGAGCCTGGACGCGGAACTGGAGTCGCTGATGGAGGCGGCCAGAAACGGGCAGGCGCTGCAACTGCAGAACATTGCTCCGACCCTGGAGTTAGTGGCGAGCGATGAGGCGGTCCTGAGCCGGGCGCGGGCGCGGGCCAATAAACTGCTGGTGATGATGAAGATGCCGGTGCGCTAAGGCGGAAAGCGGTTGAGCTGGTTCGCCGGGTCAAAACACATTTATGCGGGCGGCGACGATAGTTGCACCGGTGAGAGAGCTTCGGCGTCCAATGAAGTTAGACCCGTGCAGAGGAGCGCAACTGTTCCGGAATTATGCGGTTTATATAGATGTTGAGAATCGAAAGCACGTCACACGTTAAGGGTCCTGGAAGGAGGTGCCGGATGCGGCGCCTGGAAACGAAAACTCACAAGGGCAATGGTTGGTGGAAGATGGCGGCGCGGGCGGCGGCTATCGCACTCTGCATGGCGGCTGCCGTAAGCGGAGCGCGTGCGCAGGATGCGCTATGGCAGCAGGACAGCCAGGGGGGACAGAACGAGGTTCGCGCTGTGCGTCTGAGCGATGTCGAAGGCGACGTGCAGGTGATGAGCGACGGCAGCACGGTCTTCAACCATGCGCAGCTCAACATGCCGGTGATGCAGGGCATGACGCTGAAGACGGGCAACGATGGAAGGGTTGAAGTGCAGTTTGAGGATGGCAGCGTCGCGCGGGTGACGCCGAACAGCTCCATTACTCTCGATAAGCTCTCCCGCGACCAGGATGGGACTACAGTAACGACGATAGGCGCGCAGACCGGCCTGAGCTATTACGAGCTGAACGGGCAGAGCGGCCAATACACGGTGCATTTCGGGCCGATGGGCGTAACGGCGTCAGAGAGCACGATCTTCCGAATCGATCTCGATCAGGATCCCGCGACGTTGGCGGTAACACACGGGACCGTCCACGTGGAGAACAGCGAGGGACGGAGCGGATTCGATCTGCGTACGAACCAGACGGCGAGCATCAACTTCAAGGACATCAGCAACTACGACGTAGTGGACAGCGTGCAGGCCGACTCCTGGGACCAGTGGAACTCTGACCGCGACCAGGCGCTGGCGCGCATCTCTGAAAGCCAGACCAGCGCGCGGGGCGGCACAGGAAGCCCGGACGATCCAGCGTGGAACGACCTGGACTACTACGGCAACTGGTATGACATGCCCGGTTACGGGCAGGGCTGGGCTCCGTCAGGCGTAGACGCGAACTTCGACCCGTTCGGCGCCGGGTCATGGGGATACTACTCCGGTGTCGGATACTCCTGGATCTCCTCCTATCCGTGGGGATGGATGCCCTACCACTGCGGCGCGTGGAACTACTTTGGCGGCGGCCCGGGATGGATGTGGTTCCCCGGAGGCTGCGGGTATGGCGCATTTGGCGGCGGCTGGTATCCGTATGCGAGTGTGTGGAATACGCCGCAGGGCTATAACGTGCCGGCAAGGCCGGTGGTCAACCCGGCGCGAGGCGGAGTCCACATGCCGCGGCAGTACCCGATGGTGAAGGTGAACCGGACGCCGAACCAGCGGTTTCGCGGAATCGGACAGCCACGGATGCAGCCTCGCCCGATCACGATCAACCACACGACGATCCGGCCCCTGCAGGCCTCTATGCACCCGGTCTCCCGCGGTCCGCTGGGTGAAGGCTTCACTGGCGTAACCGCACGCTCGACGCTGCGGGAGTTCAACGGCGGCGTGAACAGCGGAAGGATGATAAGCCAGCCGGGGCGGCTGTCTTATGCCACACCGGGACAGGCTGTCAACACGCCGGGAGCAATGGTGACGATGCCTGGCCGCGAGGTCAACACGCCGGGCGGAATGGTGACGATGCCGGGCAGCTTTGCAGGCGCTACCGCGGGAGCGCGAATGGTCTATACGCCGGGCGCCTTCCGGAGCATGGATAACGGCGGTCGCTTTGGCGGAATGCCGGCGCAGCAGCGTTATTCCTCACCTCCGTCATTTCATGTCTCCGGGCCGTCGGGTGGCGGCTTCCACGGCGGCGGATTCAGCGGTGGCGGCGGATTCCGTGGTGGTGCGCCCTCAGGCGGAGGCTTCCGTGGCGCAGGCGGCGGTGGTGGATTCCACGGCGGCGGTGGTGGTGGCGGCTTTCACGGTGGTGGCGGCGGCGGCAGTGGTAGCCACCACTAAACAGAACGTGTCAACAGGACTTGCCCTATGTCTCCAGCGAGGCATAGGGCAATTTTATTGAGCGCCAGGAGACGGAGGATGGTCTTATAGCGGTTTGATAAGGGAACGATGGAGTGAGGCGAGCCCCTCCATGTCTATTCCTTCAGCGCGTGCATCGAGCTGCAAGCCTGCCTCCTGGCAGGCATTTTCTATGGCCGCGGGCTGATAGCCTGCGGCGCGCAGGTTGTTGCGGAGGGTTTTACGCTTCTGCGCGAAGCACTGGCGTACGAAGGCGAGAAACTCTGCAGGCGAAACTCCGAGCGCCTGAAAACGCGGCGCGATCGTCAGCCGAAGCACGGTCGAGTGCACGTCGGGAGGCGGCGAGAAGTCTGCAGGCGGCAGCGTCATAAGCTTCTCCACCTCAGCATAGAGCTGGGCGGTGACGGAGAGCATGCCGTAGTCGCGGCTGCCGGGATGGGCGGCGATGCGGTCGGCAACCTCGCGCTGCACCATGATGACGGCGGTCCTGATGGCCTGATGGTGAGCAAAGAGGTGCAGGAGAATGTCAGAGGTGATGTAGTAAGGCAAGTTGCCGATGATCAGCAGGCGGTCTGCAGGCGACTGACGCAGAGTGTCGAGATCGACGGTGAGGATGTCTTGATGGATGACCTGGATCGAGTCGCCGAACCGGGCGCGGAGGGACGTGGCAAGCAGCGAGTCAAGCTCGACAACGACGAGGCGGGCGGCGCGCTGGGCAAGCAGTTCGGTGATGGCTCCCTTGCCGGGGCCGATCTCGACGACGGTCGCAGAGGAGAGATCGCGCCCGAGCGCATCGACGATGGCGTGGCAGGCCTGCGGATTGACGAGAAAGTTCTGACCAAGTTTCGGTTTCTGTGGCATCTACACATCCAGGGACTGTTGCTGCAATCGACCTGTTGCCGAAGCCAGCCGTCCCTATCGAGTCTAATTTAGACTTTTCAGTTGCGGTCTTAGCCGCCTTGGAGTTGAACCCGGATGCATATCGTTATTGCTGCCTCAGAGTGCACGCCCTATGTGAAGACGGGAGGGCTGGGCGACGTGATCGGATCGCTGCCGCGCGAGATCGCGAAACTTGGCCACCAGGTGACGGTCTACCTGCCCTACTACCGGCAGGTGCAGCAGAAGGTGAAAGATGCGCCGCTGGCGATCAGCAGCCTCACGATTCCCTTCAACGGCTATAACCGCTTCGCGGGAATTGTGGACGGAGGGTTGCGCGATGGAGTGCAGTACTACTTCGTAGCCAACGGGGAGATGTTCGATCGCGAGTCGCTGTATGCGACGCCGTCGGGAGACTACTCCGACAACTGGGAGAGGTTCGCGCTTTTTTCGCGGGCGGTGATCGAGGCGGCCAAGCAGCTGGGGGTGCCGAAGGTCTTCCACGTGCACGACTGGCAGGCGTCGATGGTGCCGGTCTATCTGAGAACCATCTATGGCAACGATCCCCTGCTGCACAACGCAGGGACGGTGCTGACGATCCACAATGTTGCGTACCAGGGCGCATTTCCAGCTGACACGACAGAGCGCCTGCTGCTGCCGCCGGAGATCTTCACGATGGATCGCGTGGAGCAGTTCGGGAGCTTCAACTACCTGAAGGGCGGCATCGTTTACGCGGACAAGATCACGACGGTGAGCAACCGGTACGCGGAGGAGATCCAGACGCCGGAGTTCGGCAACTACCTGGACGGAATGCTGCGGGAGAAGCGGAGCAAGCTGATTGGCATTCTGAACGGGGTGGACTACGACAAGTGGGACCCGGCGGTGGACGGCAATATCGCTGCGCACTACACGGCGGAGAACCTGGCCGGAAAGGCAGACTGCAGGCGCGACCTGCTGCATGCTTTCGGCGCTTCGCATGTGGCGGAGGATGTGGCGGTGCTGGGCGTGATGTCGCGCTTCGCTACGCAGAAGGGCTTTGACCTGCTGGCCGCCATCGCGGAACAACTGATGCAGCGGCCGGTGATCCTGACGGTGCTGGGTACCGGCGAAGCGTACTACGAGAACCTGCTGCGGGGGCTGCATGAGCGCTACCCGGAGAAGTTTGCGGTGCGGGTGATGTATGACGAGGCGCTGGCGCACAAGGTGGAAGCAGGCGCGGATATTTCGCTGATGCCATCAAAGTATGAGCCGTGCGGGCTGACGCATATCTACAGCCTGAAGTACGGCACAGTGCCCGTGGTGCGGGCGACGGGCGGGCTCGACGATACGGTGGAAGAATGGAACGCGGCGGCGGGCACCGGGAACGGCTTCAAGTTTGAGCGCTATGACGCAGGGGAATTTGTAGGCGCAATCGACCGGGCGCTGGCTGCGTTTCGCGACAAGGAGCAGTGGCACAGGCTGATGCGGAATGGCATGGCGAGCGACTTCTCGTGGACGAAGCCGGTGCGCGAGTACGCGAAGGTCTACGAGGAAGTGGCGCAGATGCGGAGCTGATGCGCTAGATAACGTATCCAGCGGGGTGAGTGTCGGAGTGGAACATGCGCACGGTTTCAAGCGAGTAGGCGGCGAGATCGCGGCCGATGAGGTTGCGCATGAAGGTCGGGTGCCGACAGATCAAACGTAAGGCAAGCCATAAGTCTCCGATGCGAGCCCTAGTGCACGGATGAGTACTGAAAAGTGCCGTCAGTATGGCTTCTGGACAGAAGTTAGTTAAGCAGAAATATCTCCCGCCTAATAACTCCAAAGTAACTATAACTTATCCACTTATCTGAGTTATAGTTTCAGAACTTACTCAACTTACTAAGTTAGTTAGTCGATAGCGGAGGCGCTGGAGATTGCGATGCCTGAGCTCGAAGTCACAGGTGGTGCGCGCTGTGTGTAACGAATTGCCACCGGTCGCGCTGCTGGCTGGGGGGCTGGCAACGCGGCTGCGGCCGGCGACCGATATGGCGCCGAAGTCGCTGTTGCAGGTCGCGGGTAAGCCATTCCTCGCGCATCAGCTGCGGCTGCTGGCGCAAGAGGGCGCGCGGGACGTGGTGATCTGCTGCGGCCATTTCGGGGAGCAGATCGAGCACTTTGCCGGGGATGGCTCGGAGTTCGGCTGCAGGGTGCGCTACTGCTTTGATGGAGACAGCCTGCTGGGCACAGGCGGAGCGCTGCGGCATGCATTGCCGATGCTGGGCGATGTCTTCTTCGTGATGTATGGCGACAGCTATCTGCCGGTGAACTTCCGTGCCGTCCATGACCGTTTCAAGGCGTTGCAGCAGCCGGCGCTGATGACCGTCTTTCGCAACCAGGGCCGATGGGACAAGAGCAATGTCATTTTCCGCAAGGGGCGGGTGGTGCTGTATGAGAAGACTCTCCCGCTGGCGGAGATGGAGTACATCGACTACGGGCTGGGCGTGCTGACGGCGGCTTGCCTTTCATCGTGGTGGGAGAACGAGGTGTTCGACCTTGGGGATGTCTACGGCAGGCTGGCGCGCGAGAGACGGCTGGCCGGCTTTGAAGCCACGGAACGCTTTTACGAGATAGGTTCGCATGCAGGACGGGCGGCAGCGGAGAAGTTTCTGAACGGGGTGACGGCATGATCCTGACGCGAACGCCGCTGCGGATTTCTGCTCTTCTATGCGCCGGACCGCAAGCGGCTGCGGCGCACGATGATGGAGGCAGGGTGACCGAGATGAGCTTCGACTATGACGGCTCGGCGGTGTTGCTGCGAAACGAAGGGTGAAGAAGCTGCGGCGCTAATCCTCGACGAGGCTCAACTGATGGCGCAGGTCGGCGCCGCGAATCCAGAAGATGACATCGGTCGCGATGTTGGCGGCATGGTCGGCAATGCGTTCCATGTTGCGCGCTACGAGCATGGCATGGAGCGCCTGCTCCGCAGTGGCGGGCTTCTTCTGAATCAGCTCAGTGAGCGCGGCGCGGGTGCGCTTGTACATCGAGTCGATCTCATCGTCCATTTCCCGGACGGACTCGGCGAGCTGCGCGTCGCCGTCAAGGAGAGCCTGAATGGCGGAGCGGATCATGCGGCCTGCGTATTCGCCCATGCCTTCAATATCAAAGGGGATGTTGGCGGGTTCGCTTTCGAGCAGTTCCAGGGTGCGGCGCGCGATGCTCATGGACTGATCGCCTATGCGCTCAAGCTCGCTGTTGATCTTGATAACGGCGAGGATGAAGCGCAGATCGATGGCCATGGGCTGCTCTTTCGCGAGCAGCTCGTAAGCCATCTCATCGACTTCGCGCTGCGCGGCGTTGATGGCTGTCTCGTTGTCGCGCACATACTGGCAGACGCCGGGGTCACGCTGGACATAGGCGTCGACAGCGGTCTCAACGGCAAGCTGGGAGAGAGCGGCCATGGCAAGGAGCTTGTCTTTGAGTTCCGCGAGTTGCAGGTGAAAGTGAATGCGCGGCAAATTTCCTCCAAACTGCATTGTGCATCATGAGAGATGACAGTTTGACGAAAATTTACAGAAGCCGCTTTTCTGCTTCGTGCGCAGCCTCATAAATCTGCTCAAAAGATTCGACGGCGTAGAGCACCTTCTGCATCTCGGAGACGAGAAACTGCTGATCGAGCACCTGATCGAGATTGAAGTCGCGAATCTCGGGGCCGCCCTGGATGACGTAGTTCGACTCGCCGTGGGAGGAGATGAGCCCTGAGCCGTAGATCCTGATGCGGCCATGCTGGCGGATGACGCCGAACTCAACGGTAAACCAGAAGAGTCGGCCCATGCGCTCGAGCTTGTCCTTGTCATGGATGAGCGCGGCGCAGACGCGGCCGTACTGCTGCAGGAAATCCGCGAAGACGGGGTGCGCGTGCATGGGCACGTGGCCGAAGACGTCGTGAAAGATATCCGGTTCGGGCGTGTACTCGAGGGACTCACGGCTACGGAGCCAGGTGGTGGTGGGAAACTGGCGCGCGGCGAGCATCTCAAAGAAAGCGTCCGGCGGCAGGAAGCCGCTGACGGGCGTCGCGTTCCAGCGGGTGCGCGGCCCGAGGCGGCGGTTGACCTCGGCGAGATTGGGTATGGTGTCCTGACGGAGGCCGATCTGCTCGAAGCCGTCGAGGTATTCCTCGCAGGCGTGCTCGGCGAGCTGCGGCATGCGACGGCTGACGAGCTCGGCCCAGGTGGCATGCTGGTCAGGGGTGTACTTCGACCAGTCCTGCTCGATCAGATACGGCTCGGCTGTCGGAAGACTGGTGATGACCGGTTGCATGCTTTTACCCTCACTTGTACAAAACTCTTGAGCATGGCACCCGGATTTAAGGGCTGTCAAGACGAGCAGGCATCAGCAGGCAGCCTGACGGCAACGACAGCGGCCATCAGCAGGAGACCCGCGGAAACCAGCAGAGCGCCGTAGAAGCTGTGGGTGCGGTCGCTGACGATGCCCATGAGATAGGGTCCGCAGAAACCGCCGAGCGCTCCCACGGAGTTGATGAGCGCGATGCCGCCGGCGGCTGCGTCGCCCTGAAGGATGCTGGTGGGAACCGCCCAGAAAGGCCCCAGACAGCCCCAGATGCTGATGACGGCCACGAAAAGCAGAATGGTCGCAATGACGTGCTGGGTGAAGAGGCCGCTGAGCGCGAAGGCCAGGGTGGCGAAAACAAGGGCGGCGGCGAGATGACGGCGGCGCTCCTGGCGGAGATCAGAGCTGCGCGCGATGGCCAGCATGGCGATGGCGGCGAAGATGTAAGGGACGGCGGTGAGAGTGACGACGCGCAGATCGGAGCCGTGGGAGATGCGCTTGAGCAACACGGGCAGCCACATGCTGAGGCTGTAAAGCCCGGCGGAGATGGCGAAGTAGATGAAGGCGAGCTGCCAGATGACGGAGTTGCGAAAGGCATCGCGGAGATGGGAGCGGCGGCCGGGATGGAGATTTTCCGCGGCCAGGGTGGCGAGCAGCCACTCCCGCTCGTCGGCCGGGAGCCATGCGGCGGCGGCGGGAGAATCGAGCAGGACGAAGAAGGCTATGGCTCCAAAGAGGATCGAGGGCAGGCCTTCGCCGACAAAGAGCCACTTCCAGCCAGAGACGCCGAAGACTCCATCGAGACGGAGGAGCACCGCGGAGAAGGGCGCGCCGACGACGCCGGACAAGGTGGCGGCGGACATGAAGCCAGCGATGGCGCGAGCCCGCTGCGCCTGCGGGAACCAGTAGGTGAGGTATAGGACGATGCCGGGGAAGAAGCCTGCCTCGGCGGCTCCCAGGAGAAAGCGCAGGGTGTAAAAGGCGGCGGGGGTGTGGACGAGCGGCATCATGCAGGAGATGGCGCCCCAGACGACCATCAGCAGAGAGATCCAGCGGCGCGGGCCAACGCGGAGGAGCACCATGTTGCTGGGCACCTCAAAGAGCGCATAGCTGAGAAAGAACAGCCCCGCACCTGTGCCGTAGACCGTGTTGCTGAAATGCAGCTCGCGCTGGATGGCGAGCGCGGCGTAGCCGACGTTGACGCGGTCAAGATAAGCAAAGATGTAGAGCGCGAAGAGAAACGGCATCAGGCGCCAGGCGATACGGCGCAGGGTCTGCTGAGGCGAGATCACAGCCCGGATTGTCTCATGAGCCCGTCAGGCGAGGGTGATGTGGGTGATCTCCGGCGGGCAGTTGAAGCGGAAGGGCAGGCCCACGGCGCCGATGCCGCGGTTGACGTAAAGCTGGGTCTGCCCTATGTGGAAGAGACCCTCTACATGCTCGGTGCCCATTTTGGGCAGGAACATGGCGGGCAGGAACGGAAACCGGATCTGGCCGCCGTGAGTATGCCCGGAGAGCATCAGGTCAACGCCGTAGGGCACAACCTCAGTGACGTAATCCGGCTCGTGCGCCAGCAGAATGACCGGCTCCTTATCAGCACGGAGCGAACTGGGAATGGCCAGCGGAAGCCGCGGGTCGCTCACGAGAGGATCGGCTACGCCGGCGATCCAGAGGCGCTTGCCGTCGCGTTCGATGGGGATGGCGCGGTTGTTCAACACGGGAATGCCTGCGGCCTGGATGATCTCGGTGATCTCATCGCAGCCGACAATGCAGTCGTGGTTGCCCATGACGGCGAGGCGCTGCGGGCAGCGGATGCCACGCAGAATTTCTGCGCAGTGATGGGCCCATTTAACGGAGTGCCACTTCCCTGCCGGGCCGTAGCTGATGAAGTCGCCGGTCAGCACGACCAGATCGGCGGGAAGACGGTTGATCTCATCGACGACCAGCTTGACGAAAAACGGCTCCGTGTATTCGGCATAGTGGATGTCAGAGATCTGCACGATCTGAAAGCCGCGGAAGGCCTCGGGCAGGCGCGGAAGGGTAAACGTCCGGCGCTCGATGCTGATTTCATGGCGGGAGATTTCTCCCGCGTACAAGGCAAGTCCTGCGGCAGAAAGCCCACCCAGCTGAAGGAAGCGGCGGCGGGTAAGGGGTGATTTTTTCTCAGTTGAGACGGCAGTCTCCATTCCTTCCATAATAGACTGCCCGCAGTCACTTGCCGTGATCAGCCAATGAATCGCTGCCTAAGTTTTGCTTGAAGTAGGCCGTTCAACTCGCTCAATCCAAAGACAAAGTAGGCGGAGACAGCCAGAAGGCAGGTTGCTGCGGCGGTTATGCCGAAAATTATGGGCACCGACTCTGAGAGGGCGCGATAGGCCAGCCATGCGGCGGGAAGAAAGGCGAAAACCAGGAAGACGGCGAGCTTGACGACGGGGGCGATCGAGACCTTCATCTCCGCGGGGAAAAGCGAGACGTTGAGCTGCAGCAGGAAGATGGTCTGGAAGAGTTCGGTGGCCAGCCAGGCGATGAGGAAGCCGGGAACTCCGAAGGAGTGAACCAGCGGCGCGGCCACCAGCAGCATGGCGCTGTAGGAGAGGATGGTGAGGGTCGAGAGCTGTTCGTGCTGATTGCTGGAGGTCTGGAACTGGTACTTGTGTTCCTTGATGCCCATGACGGCGGAGACGAGGCCCATGAGGATGCAGATGATGGGCACGTAAAGGGCGCGGTTATGCAGCCAGACGGTGAACAGGACGGGGCTGCTCAGCAGGACGCCGACGCTGACGACGGGAACCAGCATGAGGACGACGCGCTCGGAAAGATCGTAAAGCCGGTGAAGCTGCTTCCAGTTGCGCTGGCCGACGAAGTAGGTAATCTCCTGGCTGATGGAAAAGGTCAGCACGATGAGGAGCTGGCGCGACATGGAGTAAATGGTCCGCGTGAGCGAGAAGATTGCAACCGCAGCGGGGCCGAGCATCTTCTGCAGCAGGAGCACCGGCGCCTGCCAGCTAAGGAAGCTGGACAGCGACAGGAGGCCGAAGTGGCCGCTCGGCCGGATGATGGATCGCATCATGCCCGGGCGGCTGGCGGAGAGATCGGGCACGAGAAAGGGTGCGGTGATGCGGATATCGACCAGCACCAGCACGGTGAAGAGGGCGGTGGTGATGAGCTGGCTGGCGGCGAGGACCGGAAACGAGGCGCGATGCCAGGCAAGAGCGGCGAGAGCGAGGGTCATGGCCAGGCGGAGAAAATTATTCCAGTTGGCCCCGCGATGCGCCTGCCCCACGACCATGAAGCCGTTGGAGAGCAGCGAGAAGATCATGTTGACGAGAATCTGAAGCACCAGCAGCGACAGGGTGAGCGAAGCCTGGCGGTTGCTGGCGAAGGCCAGATGCAGCCAGCGGGCGATGGGCAGGAAGAACAGGACAGCGAGGAGCGGCGCCAGCATGGCGATGAGCAGGAAGAGCAGCCGAAGGGCGCTGGCCTGGATGGCGCGGGCCTCCTGCTGCTCGCCGCGGTTGTAGTGGATGGTCGCCTGGTTGTTGGCGTAAGTCTGGACGCCGTAGTTGATCGTGCCCAGGTAGGTGACGGCGGCGCTGAGCGCGATCCACTCGCCGTAAACCTCGACACCGTGGGCGTAACGATGGAGGAAGAAAGGCGGCACGAGCAACTGCGTGACGATCGAGACTCCCTGCCCCGTGAAGAAGGCCGCCAGCATCTTGAGAATTCTTCGCAGGTTCATGAGCTGACCGGTCTTTCAGGCAGGAGCGATTCGGTTCGAGGCGCAGGAGCCGGGTTAAGGTCGAGCTCCAGTTCCCACGGGCCGACGGTTACATCTTGTAGCGGCCCAGATCCTCGTCGTTGAGTCCCTCGAGCCAGCGGCGCAGCTCCTCTGAGGTGGCCTGGTCTGCCGGATTGGGCAGCACCTTAGCCGCGCGCAGAACCTCCTCGTCAACGAAGATGGGGCAGTCGGAGCGCAGAGCCAGGGCGAGCGCGTCCGAGGGACGAGCATCGACGGTAACCGATTCTCCATTCTGCTCCAGCCAGATGACGGCGTAGAAGGTGTCGTTGCGGAGCTCGCTGACGACGACACGCTGAACGCTCGCGTTGAGGCCGTTGATCATGTTCTTGAGCAGGTCATGGGTGAGGGGTCGTGGAGTCGTCGCCTTTTCGACCTCGAGCGCGATGGCGTTCGCCTCATAGAGCCCGACCCAGATGGGCAGGACGCTATCACCCTTCACATCTTTCAGAATCACGATGGGGGCATTGTTGGTCGGGTCCACCATCAGGCCGCGGATTTTCATCTCTATTTCCATCTGGTGCTCCTTCCTTACGTTAGATAACAGCTTCACCAACGAGGCTGTTAGGAAAGCTCTTGGTCACGCGCACCGGCAGGTAGCTGCCCGGGGCGGGATAGATCGGTTGCGTGGTGGTGAAGTTGAGCGTCTTATTCTGCGAGGTGCGGCCGGTGATCTGTCCACGGGCCTCGTTGCGACCCTCTACCATTACTTCAAGTATCTGGCCGATGTGCTTGTCATAGTTCGCGCGTTGAATCTCACGCTGGCGATCGAGCAACACCTGCAGACGAGTGGATTTCTCTTCGTCGGGGATGGAGTCGGCCATGGTGATGGCAGGCGTATTGGGACGCGGCGAGTACTTGAAGGCAAAGACGGCGTCGTAGCCGGTGACCGCCAGCAGATCAATGGTCTGCTCGAAATCTTCAGGGGTTTCGCCGGGGAAGCCCACGATGATGTCGGTCGTCATGCTGATGGGACGGCGGGCAGCCTTGATCCAGGCGATGCGCTCCTCGTACTGGTCACGGGTGTACTCGCGCTGCATGAGCTGGAGAACACGCGAAGAGCCGCTCTGGATGGGCAGATGCACATGGTCGCAGAGGGTGGGCACGGCGTCGATCGCCTCCACGATGTCTCGGGTGAAATCACGCGGATGGGAGGTGGTGAAACGGACGCGGCGGATGCCCTCGACCTCACCGACGGCGGCGAGAAGCTCAGCAAAGCTGCGCTTGCCCTCGGAGTCGCGGTAGGAGTTTACATTCTGCCCGAGGAGCTGAATCTCGGTGTAGCCAGCGTCGGCCATGCGGCGCGCCTCGGCCAGTACGGAGGTGGAGGTGCGGCTGCGCTCCTTGCCACGCGTGTAGGGCACGACGCAGTAGGCGCAGAACTTGTCGCAGCCCTCAATGATAGTGATGTAGCCGCGATGAGGGTTGCTGCGGGCGGTGAACTCGGTCTCGAAAGTTTCGTCGGTCTGGCGGTCGTCAAGACCGGTGATGCGGGACTCTCCGCGCTCGATCTGCACGAGCATCTCGGGGAGCTTGCGATAGGAGGCGGAACCGGCGACGAGCGAAACGTAGGGCGCGCGCTCGAAGATGCGCTCCCCTTCCTGCTGGGCGACGCAGCCGAGGACGCCGAAGCGCTTGCCCTTGGCATAGAGCTTTTTATAGTCGTTGAGGCGGTTGAAGACCTTCTGCTCCGCCTTGTCGCGAATGGAGCAGGTGTTGTAGAGAATGAGCCCGGCATCTTCTTCCAGATCGACCCGGCGATAGCCCTCATGCTCCAGCGTGCCAATGACCTTTTCAGAGTCATGCACGTTCATCTGGCAGCCGAAGGTCTCCAGGTAAAAGGTCTTTTCTGCGATTTTGCCGTTTGCATCAGCCACCCTACGAGTATATCCGTTCAGCGGCGGCCGGCGCGGGCTTTCACGAAGCAGTGAGAGCAGAGGCCGGCTCGGGTGCGGCGGATCGATGACTGCGCGCCCACAGAATGAGCAGGACTCCGGCGACGACGCTGCCGAGGCTGGCCATCTGGGCGTTGCTCATGCCCCAGTAGAGCCGGGGGTTGATGCGGATCATCTCGACTAGGAAGCGGGCGATGCCGCTCAGGATGAGATATTCACCGGTGAGCTGGCCGATGGGCTTTGGGCTCTCAGGAGCGCCGCGGCGCCACAGGAACCAGCCGATGAGCAGGGCGGCGATGAGCTCATAGATGGGCGTGGGGTGGACGCGCTGGGTGGTCGGAACCAGGCCGTGGGGAAAGCTCATGCCCCAGGGCAGGCTGGTGGGGATGCCATAGTCGCCGTCGCCGGAGGTGAGGCAGCCAATGCGGCCCACGCCGTAACCGAAGGCGGCGGCGGGAGTGGCGAGGTCAAGCATCCTCATGCCGCGGAGGCCGGCGCTGCGGCCCTGCCAGAGAAGCATGAGGATGCCGCCGACGAGGCCTCCGAACCAGGCAAACCCGGCGCGGTCAAAGAGCATGCCGACGGGATCGTGGATGAGCAGCGTGGGGGTTTCCAGAACATGCCAGAGCTTGGCGCCGATGACTCCGGCGACGGTAACCAGCGCGACAATCCCGACCGCGTCCGCGTCTATCTTCCAGCGGCGGAAATTGCGATGGAGCGACCATGCGGCGCAGACTGCTGCCAACCAGAGCATGATGCCGAAGGTTCCGATTTCAAAACGGCCAATGTGTATATATGGATACATGATCGCTGCTGATACAAGTATAGCTTCCACAGCAGGCAATGGAGATATGCTGGAGTTATGAGCACAATCCAGCCAAAAGCTGTTCCAGCCCCTGCTCTCAGTGTCCTCTTCAGCCGGGAGGAGATCCAGGAGCGCGTTACGCAAATCGGACAACAGATCGACGCCGACTACAAGGGGCAAAGCGTGGTGCTGGTGGGCGTGCTGAAGGGTGCGGCCATCTTTCTCGCAGACCTGGCGCGAAGCATCTCAGTAGAGTGCACCTTCGACTTTGTGGCTGTATCGAGCTATGGTAAAGGGCTGAACAGCAGCGGAGCCGTGAAGCTCATCAAGGATCTGGACCAGTCAGTGGAAGGACGCAACGTTATTGTCGTCGAAGATATTCTCGACACCGGCATTACGCTCGGGTTTCTGCACCAGATGTTTGCCCGTCATCGCCCGAAGTCCCTGCGGATTGCCGCGCTGCTGGATAAACCCAGCCGCCGCATACAAAAGATCAGCGCGGATTATGTGGGCTTCAGTATTCCTAATCAGTTTGTGGTCGGATACGGCATGGATTATGCAGAGCGCTTTCGTAACCTGCCGGAGATCTGCATTATGCCGCCGGACTTCCCTGAATAAGCCCGAGCGCCAGGAGATTGCAGCATGATAGACGAAGAGATCGTGGAAGAGCGGGAAGCGGTTTTCGACGGTGCGAAGTTTGCCGAAGAGGCTCTGCGGAGCCCGGCGACGCTGGCTGCGGTGATCGACCACACGCTGCTCAAGCCGGAGGCTACCCGGGAGCAGGTGATCAGGCTCTGCGAGGAGGCGGCGGAGCATCGCTTCGCCTGCGCGATGGTGAATCCGGCATGGGTGGCGACGGCGCATGCGGCGCTGGCGGGCTCGGGCATCCGGCTGGGAACGGTGGTGGGTTTTCCGCTGGGAGCGAGCCTGTGCACGACCAAGCGGGAAGAGGCAGTGGAACTGGTGAAGCTCGGCGCACAGGACCTGGATATGGTGTTGAACGTGGGCATGCTGCGGTCGGGCGAGAATACGCTGGTGCGGCAGGAAGTTCGCTGCATTGCCCAGGTGGCGCACGATGCGGGGGCGATTCTGAAGGTGATCCTCGAAACGTGCCTGCTGACGGTCGAAGAGAAGCTGCGGGCCTCAGAGCTGGCGATTGCAGGAGGCGCGGATTTCATCAAGACGAGCACGGGGTTCTCGACCGGGGGAGCGACGCCGGTCGACGTGGCCCTGATGCGGGGCGTTGCCGGCAACCGCTGCGGGGTGAAGGCTTCAGGAGGGATCAGGACGCTGGCGGACGCGCGGAGCATGCTCGAAGCAGGGGCCAACCGGATCGGCGCAAGCGCAAGTGTCGCGATCGTGAAGGAGCTGCACCGCTGAGAGGCGAATGTGCCGGCGCATTGTCGGCCACAGCGCGATATGATGGCTGGTCGCACATTCCTTGTGTGCCACTGAAAACGAGTGACGGAAGAATCGACAAAAATCGGCGTACCTCCTGAACACTTCGAGGGAGATTACCGGCCGGCGGAGTCAGTGAGCGCCGTGGAAGGCGCACGCCCACGCCTGATGGTGGAACCGGACCAGACCGGCTTCCTGATCCGGCTGGCGGATGCACTGAATACGACGCTCGACCTGCAGACCCTGCTGCAGCGCACGGCGGACCTGGTGCGCGCGGTGATCGACTTCCGCATCTTTGCGATCCTGCTGCTGAACGACCGCACGAATGATCTTCGCATGCGGTTTCAGATCGGGCATACGCCGGAGATCGAGCGGATGCGCATCAAGGTGGGCCGGGGCATTGTGGGCCAGGTGGCGCAGACGCGCGAGGCAATGCTGATCGGCGACGTCTCCCAGACGAGCAACTATATAGAAGCGAATCCGCATGTGCGGTCAGAGCTGGCGGTGCCGCTGATCGTGAAGAATCGCGTGATCGGCGTAATCGATATCCAGTCAGAACAGCTGGACTACTTCCAGCCGGAGCATCTGCACCTGCTCAAGCTGACGGCTTCGCGCATTGCACAGGCGATCGAGAACGCGCGGCTCTATACGCGGGTGGCGCGGCAGGCGCAGACGCTGCAGGTGCTGAACGAGATCAGCCGGGAGCTGACGTCGATTCTCGACCTGGACCCGCTATTTGAACGGATCGGTCAACTGCTGCGGCGCATTATCGACTACCAGATGTTTTCAATCTGGCTGGTGAACGAGCGGGAGCAGGTGCTCGAGAACAGCTTTGCGGTGCGATTTGGAGAGCGGTTTAACCCGGACGAGAAGCTGCCACTGGATCGCGGGCTGGTGGGAGCGGCGATCAGCGAACGGAAGCTGATCCACGCGCCGGATGTGCGGCGCGACCCGCGCTACTACATGGTGAACGCGGAGACGCGCTCGGAGATCGCGGTGCCGCTGATCCACAAGGGGAGAGTGATCGGCATTCTCGACGTGGAGCACACGCGGCCCAACTTCTTCAACGAAGACCATGAGCGGGCGGTGAATACGCTGGCGGGCCAGATCGCTATCGCGGTCGAGAATGCGCGGCTCTACCAGAAAGTGATGCAGCAGGAGCAGCGGCTGGAGCAGGACCTGGAGATGGCGCGCGAGGTGCAGCTGCGGCTGCTGCCGCCGCTGAAGCCGAAGCACCAGCGAGCCGAGTTCGCAGCGCGGTTTCTGCCGGCGAGGACGATCGGCGGAGATCTCTACGACTTTCTGCAATACGACAGCGACCGCAGCGCGATCGTGGTGGGAGATGTGAGCGGTAAGGCGGCTCCGGCGGCGCTCTATGCGGCGCTGGTCAGCGGCATTATGCGCTCGGCGGGAGCGCAGCATCCCTCCCCGTCAGAGATGCTGAGCCTGCTCAACGAGGCGCTGCAGGAGCGGCGCGTGGATTCGCAGTATGTGGCCATGCTCTACGCGGTCTGGAACGATCAGAACCTGACGCTGCAGATCGCGAATGCGGGGGCGGTGCAGCCGCTCTTCTGCCGCGATGGCGAGGTGGAGACGGTGCGCGCGGAGGGGTTTCCGCTGGGGCTCTTTCCGGATGTGAAGTATGAAGAGTTCAGCCTGGCGACGCAGCCGGGCGACTCGCTGATCTTTTTCAGCGACGGCATTGTGGATGCCCAGAATGCCGCGGGGGAGATGTTCGGCGAAGAGCGGGTGCAGGAGATTGTGCGAAAGCACCGGCAGAAGAGCGCCTCAAAACTGGCCGAGGTAATCCTCAGCGAGGTCGGGCGCTTCCAGAACGGACAGGAGCGCTTCGACGATGAAACGGTTGTGGTTCTGCGGGTGCTGTAGCTAGCTCATGACGCGCAGCTGCGGACTCACGATCAGCTCCGCCTCAGTCGCCTGCTGAACGTCAGCGGCGGTGAGCCCTGGGGCAATCTCTTCAAGCACGAGCCCCTGCGGAGTGACGGCGATCCACGCCATCTCCGTCGCAATGGTATCGACCACCTTGAGGCCGGTGATGGGCAGGGTGCAGCGGCGCAGAATCTTCGGCGCGCCGCTTTTGGTGGTGTGTTCCATGGCGACGATGACCCGGCGGGCGCTCGCCACCAGATCCATGGCGCCGCCCATGCCCTTAACCATTTTTCCGGGAATCATCCAGTTGGCGAGGTTGCCTTCCTGATCGACTTCCATGGCGCCGAGGATGCTGAGATCGACGTGGCCGCCGCGAATCATGGCGAAGGAGTCGGCGCTCGAAAAGTAAGAGGTGCCGGGAAGTTCGCTGACGGTCTCCTTGCCGGCGTTGATGAGATCGGGATCTACCTGAGTCTCAAGCGGATAGGGCCCGACGCCGAGCATGCCGTTCTCCGACTGCAGGACGACTTCAATGCCGGGAGGCACGCAGTTCGCGACCAGTGTGGGCATGCCAATGCCTAGATTGACGTAGTAGCCGTCCCGCAGTTCGCGGGCGACGCGTTTGACGATACGCTCGCGTTTTTCATTTTCACGCTGCCGCGGGTCGATGGCGGAGGCATGGTTCGGTAGAGTAGACATAAGCGTTGCGATCGTACCATTTCCCCGATGCCTTATGCAGTCTTCAATCCGCGTGCGCGCTCCCTGGTGAGGGGCACGCTACTGGTCCTGATCAGCCTGGGCGCAGCCATCCTACTGTCGGGATTTCCCAATGCCCGCCCCTCCCCGATCCTGATATTGCCCACCTTCCTGACGCTCTACGGCACCTATGACACGTCGCGGTGCCTGCAGATGCGGTGGAGCTTCTACCACGGAGGGGTGCTGCTGCTGCTCTACATGGACGTGATGGCGCTGTTCATGATTCTCTTTCTGTTGCTCTATCCTTATGCCGGATGGATCCAGTAAGTGAAGATGAAGATATGGATCTGCGCGCTGATGCTGCTCGGCTCACTCCGCACCTGGGCGGCGAACCCGGCAGACCAGAGCTGCGCGAAGTGTCACCAGCAGATCTACGACAGCTATGAACACACGCCGATGGCCCGCGCAAGCGGACCGGCGGTGGAGGGGCTGATTCCCGGCGAGTTTACGCATGCGGCGTCGGGCGTACACTACCGCATCTTCGAGAAAGACGACAAGGCGTGGCTCTCCTATGACCGTCCGGCGACGAAGGGCCACGCGCTGCAGGGCGAACAGGAGCTGCGCTACTACATCGGCTCAGGCAAACGCGGGCGCACCTATCTCTTCGATCAGCAGGGCTACTGGTTTGAGAGCCCGATCAACTGGTACGCGAAAAAACAGGTGTGGGACATGGCGCCGAACTACCTCACCGCGAAGACGATGCCCTTCACGATGCCGGTCGATGAGGGCTGCCTGCACTGCCACGCGTCAGGGGTGCAGCAGTCGCTGGAGGGCAGCCGCAACCATTTTGCAGGGGCCCCCTTTTCGCATGGAGGCATCGGGTGCTCCTCCTGCCACGGCGATGCGACGGCCCACGCCGCAGATGGCGGCCGAAGCCCAGCACTGAACCCGGCGAAGCTGCCGGCGGCGAAGCGGGACTCCATCTGCCTGCAGTGCCACCTGGAGGGCGAGACGTCCGTCGCGCGGCTGGGGCATCGGGTGGGCGAGTTCAAGGCAGGCGACAATCTCTTCGACCAGGTGGTGTACTTCGTACATCAACAGAGCGGCCCGACGCAGCGGGCGACGAGCCAGTGGGAGGCGCTGCTGCGGAGCGAATGCAAGCGCAGGAGCGGCGACCGGATGAGCTGCGCCACCTGCCATGACCCGCACCACACGCCCGCGCCGGAAGAGCGCGTTGCCTACTACCGCAGCAAATGCCTGACCTGCCACGGCGAGGCTGCCTTCGTGGCGAAACACCACCCCGAGCAGCCGGATTGCGCCGGATGCCACATGGCGCGGCGGAAGACGGAAGACATTGCTCACGAACAGCTGACCGACCACGACATCCAGCGGGTGCCGGGACTCGCGCTGCAGGGCTCAACGGCTGCACCCTCGCAGGAGCTGGTCACCGTGGGCGGAGAGCCTGCGACGGATCGCGACTTCGGCCTGGCCTACGCGCAGCTGGCCACGCACGGCAACCAGGCGGCGGGTGAGCGCGCGATTCCGCTGCTGAGGAAAGCTGAACGGACGGAGGCGGGCCAGGAGCGCGACGCCGAACTCCACACCCGGCTCGGATTTCTGCTGGAGATGAACCGCCAGAGGCGCGAGGCGGTGGCCGAGTACCAGGCCGCGCTGAAGGCCGATCCGCTCGAAAGTACGGCTGCAGGCGATCTGGCGGTGTTGATGGCCGAGGCGGGAGACTTCCAGTCGGCGCAACGGCTGTGGAGTTCAGTGTTCGAGAAAGACCCCTCGCAGACGGCCGCCGGTTACGACCTGGCGGTCGCCGACTGCAAGCTGGGAGATGCGCGCTCGGCACTGGCCACCCTGGACCGGCTGATGATTTTTTCTCCGGACAATCCGGCAGCGGCGCAGTTACGGCTTGGCATTGCCAGCGGAAGGCAGAGCTGCAGCGCCCGCTGAGAGCGGATGGCCCGCGCCCTCGCGAAGCGTAACGAAGCGATCGACACCGCTGACGGCGAAAAGTTCTTCTTGACCGCGCGGCCAACGGACGACCACGGCCTTGAGGGAGGTTTCGCGACCGAGGCCGAAGTGCAGGCGCAGGTCGCTGCTCGAGTCATAGCTGGAACCGCTGCGTACCTCCTGCACCCAGCTGCGACTCTGCCCCTGAACGGTGACGCGCGCGCCGATGGCGTCGCGGTTGGAGGTGGTTCCGACCAGCCGGATGCCGAGCCAGTGGTTCTGGTGCGCGGCGAGGTTCACCAGCAGCATCGGCTGATCGCTGATGTTGTTGATGACGGCCTCAAGGCGTCCGTCATTCCACAGATCGCCGATGGCGAGGCCGCGGGCGGCGCGCGGTTGGGTGATGCCGGGGCCTGACTCCCGGGAGATGTCGGCGAATTTGCCGTTGGCCAGATTGCGATAGAGCAGGCGCGGCTCGCGAAACGCGGAGCCGAGATGGCCACTGTCCACCTCGGGATAGACATGGCCGTCTACCTGGAGGATGTCCGGCCAGCCATCGTTGTCAACGTCGAGAAACATGGTTCCCCAGCCGAGGACCTGGGTGTTGATTCCGAGGCCTGCGGAAAACGTATTATCCGTGAACGTGCCGTCTGCATTGTTCCGGTAGAGGGTCGAGGTGTCGTCGGAGAAGTTCGTCTTGAAGAGGTCCAGATGACCGTCGCCATCGTAGTCGGCAGAGGTGGAACCCATGCCTGCCTGCTCGCGGCCATCCTCATTGAAAGCAACTCCTGAGTCGGCTGCTTTGTCAGTGAAGGTGCCGTCATGGTTGTTGCGATAGAGGATAGATGGCGTGGAGTCACAGGCCACAAAAATATCCGGCCAGCCATCTTCATCGTAATCGAGAGTAGTTACGCTGAAGCAGTAATGACCGGGTGTTTTCTGAAAGCCGCTCGGGCCGCTTACATCAGCGAACTTACCCCCGCCGAGATTGTGATAAAGCACATTCGGCGCATACTGCAGACCGCGCGGGCCGCACATGACGGGAACACCTTTCCACATGCAGGAGGGCGCAGAGCCGGGAGGCGGGACTGTCGCAAGATCGAAATGAACATAGTTCGAGACGACCAGATCCAGCTTGCCGTCACGATCGTAGTCGACGAAGGCGCAGCCTGTTCCCCACTCCTTGCCTGTGCCTGCAATACCTGCCTGTTCGGCTACTTCGGCGAAGGTACCATTTCCCTGGTTGTGATAGAGACGGTTTTTGCCGTAGCCGGTGACGTAAAAGTCGTCGTATCCATCGTTGTCATAGTCTCCGACGCAGACTCCCTGTCCCCATCCAACCTGAGTTAGTCCGGCTTGCTTAGTTACATCAGTAAACGTTCCATCATGGTTATTCCGAAATAGATGGCTAGTAGGTAAACTACCGCCTTCTTTTACTGGGTGAAGATAGTTTCCATTGACGAGAAAAATATCAGGCCATCCATCGTTGTTGTAGTCGAGGATAGCTACTCCACTTCCGGTCGACTCCAGGATGTAGTGCTTTGCCTCAGGACTGCCATTTACATCGAGGGCGAGTAAACCAGCTCGCGAAGCCACATCCTCAAACCACGCGGGTGCGGCGTGCGTCTTGTCTGGCGGATAAATTGGTTTAGTTTGGCCGGTAGTCTGCGCATAGCTGGCGCAAGCCAAGATCAGCAGGAGTACAACGAAAGTTAGTCTGCAGGCTGCCGGAGAGTAGTTGCGCACCAGCCCATTCTAAGCAGATTTAAGTGTGGCAAAAACTGCAACTTAAGGTTGAGTAATCTCTCGAACTATTTCTTGACAGTCGTCTCGGGATAACTCTATAGTTCACAGCGGTTGGAGACATTCCACCTCCAATTGAACGTCCGGTAGTAAAGAGGTGCCAGACACCCCAAGGCTCTGACTCCACCGAAGTGCCTGTTACCGATTTGTTTCACACATTGCCTCCGCAATCCAGGCTCAGGAGTTTCGAGCGAGGGCGCGGGCGGCAACAACATTAACTGAAGATTTTTTGGAGACCACATGACGAAACGACTAGCAGCGGCTCTGGCCTGTGCGCTAGGTCTATTTGCGCTGGCAGCCGGGACATCAACGTCCTATGCGCAGGCAATTTACGGTTCGATCTACGGAACTGTAACCGATAATACGAATGCTGCCATTCCCGGTGCGACTGTAACGATTACAGACGAAGCCAAGGGTACGGTTTTCACGACAACAACAAACGGCTCCGGCGGCTATGTGCTGGAGCACCTGATCCCGGATCTCTACGACGTCAAGGTAACGATGTCAGGCTTCAAAGCCGGAGAGACCAAAGGTGTGCAGGTGTATGTCGATACCTCTCCGAAGGTCGACATTCAGCTTGAGGTCGGCGGCGAATCGCAGACTGTCACTGTGAATGCAGATTCCGTGCCGCAGCTGAAGACGGATCGCGCCGATGTATCGACGCAGTTCAGCGAGCGCTCGATTTCGGATCTGCCACTGCCCAATCGTAATTTCACGGGACTGCAGCTGCTGCTGCCTGGCGCGCAGGCGCTGGGATGGAGCCATGCGGCTGACGAAAACCCGCAGGGAAGCCAACAGATCCAGGTAGACGGACAGGCCTTCGGCGGCGTCGCTTATGAGCTGGACGGCACCGATAACCAGGATCCGATTCTCGGCATCATCGTCATCAATCCTCCACTCGACGCACTGTCTGAAACGAAGATCACCACGCAGAACTTCGACGCTGAATTCGGCAAGGCTGTTTCGTCGGTCATTGTCGCTTCGACGAAGTCGGGCACCAACACCTTCCACGGCAGCGCCTTCGATTATCGCCAAAGCAATGCCAACCTCGCGCGCGATCCTATCCAGCAGCCACCGGGAACCAATTTCCCTCCAGGACTGCGTAACCAGTTCGGCGGATCGATCGGCGGCCCGATCATCAAAGACAAGATGTTCTTCTTTGGCGACTACCAGGGACTGCGCCAGAAGACGGGCATCGCCAACACTGCCACTGTTCCTTCATCGCTGCTGACGGCGACCTGCCTTGGACAGCAGGTGGGACCGAGCGGCATCCCCGGTTGCGATTTCAGCGAGTATGCAGCCAATGTTCCGGGCGGAAACGGCATCATCTATCAGCAGACGGCCAATGGCCCTGTTCCCTACCCGAATAATGTCATTCCCGCGGCGATGGTCTCGCCGCAGGCACTGGCCTTCCTCAAGGGGATTCAGCAGTATGCCCCGAACACCTCAGGCCGATTCAACGGCCTTGCTCAAAACTATGTCGGCAGCGGTACAGGCGGATTCAACAACGACCAGTGGGATGTTCGCGTAGACGATCAGGTCACGGACAAGATCCATGCGTTCACGCGCTTCAGCCGTTTCACCAGCATCCTGTCCGGCACCACGATGTTCGGCGCTTCGGGCGGTCCGGGCTTCGGACTGAACGGTTACGGCGGTACATCACACGGCGCGGATGACAGCCTTGCAGCGGGCGCAGACGTTGCACTCAACCCAACACTGCTCACCGACTTCCGCGTTGGCTACTACCGCTACAACATCGGAGCGACCAAGTACAACCAGGGCATTCCCTTTGCGCAGAATCTCGGCATTCCGGGAATGAACACGAACGATGTCACCAGCGGCGCACCGAGCTTCAACATTGCCGATGTAGGAGCGCAGCAACCGGGAAGCCCGAGCAATCCAACCGATGGCGGTCCGCAGTTCGGTTCCGGCCTGAATGTGAATCGTTGCAACTGCCCGCTGACGGAACGGGAAGACCAGTTCCAGATTGTCAACAACTGGACCAAGATTCTCGGTACGCACTCGGTCAAGTTCGGCGCCGATCTTCGCTATGCCCGCAACCTCCGCGTGCCCAGCGATACGGACCGCACCGGCATCATCGGTTTCGGCACCGGCCCGACCAGCAACGGCTCGACGGGCGGTCTCGGTTTCGCAACTCTCGCGCTCGGCCAGGTAACAGCCTATGGTCGCTACGTGAGCGTCTCAACCAATGCCAAGGAATTCCAGAAGCGCGACTTCTTCTACGCGCAGGATACGTGGCGCGCAACTCCTAACCTGACCGTGAACTACGGCGTTCGTTACGAGTTCTACTTCCCTGAGTCCGTGAACGGCAAAGGGCAGGGATCTCTGATGAACCTGAACGATGGCTACCTGCATGTTGCAGGCTACGGCAACGTGCCGACCAACATGGGCTGGAGCATGGCCTCAAACGCATGGAATCCGCGCGTGGGCATCGCTTATCAGATTGACGACAAGACGGTGATCCGCGCCGGGTATGGCCGCAGCTTCGATATCGGAGTCTTCGGTTCCATCTTCGGACACGTATCCACCCAGAACCTGCCGGTGCTGGCCAACCAGCAGTTCTCACAGCCGAACGGTCCTACCAGCTATGCCTTCACCCTGACGCAGGGGCCGACGGCGTACCAGTTCCCGACGGTTCCCTCGAACGGACTGCTTCCTGCTCCCGGCTATGCTGTGAGCAACAAGGCTCGTCCTAACAGCCTCCGCCTGCCGACGCTCGATGCATGGAACCTGAGCATCCAGCGCTCGCTGACGCCAACGCTCTCGGTCACGCTCGCCTATGTCGGCAACAAGGGCACGCACACGCTGAGCGCCGGCGACGGCAACAACACCAACCCGAACGAGCCCGGCATCTTTCTGCCGGCAGCAGCCAGCGTGGAAGGACGTACGCTCCACTACGATCCGACAGCGGGCAGCTCCTCAAACCCGGCAGACGCCAATGGCATAACCCCGAACGGCGGCGTTGCGAATACCAACCTGCTGCAGCGCTACTATGGCGGCACGCTGGCCGCCTGCCAAGATGCTAACTATGCCACTCCGCTCGGTGAACCAGGTATCCAGCCAGGGATGTGCGGCTGGACGCAGGGTATCGCCTACTACGGAGACAACCAGAACACTCACTTCAACGCGCTGCAGGTGACGATCAACAAGCAGTTCACGCATGGTTTGTCATTCACCTCAAACTACGCGTGGCAGCGGAGCGTCAACTTCAACAGCAGCTACTCGACATGGAGCCAGCAGGCCGTCAAAGGCCGTGACGACTCCACCCGCGAGCAGCAGGAAGTGCTCTTCGCCACTTACGAACTGCCGTTCGGACGCAACAAGATGATCGGCGGAAACGTAAATGGCTTTGTGAACCAGATCATCGGAGGATGGCAGATCAGCCCGGTCGTCAACTGGTCGAGCGGCCTGCCCTTTACCCTCGGCTATGCTGAGTGCGGTGCTGCTGTTCCCAGCGATGCGCCGTGCTATCCGAATGGCACCGGCAATTACCTGAAGGTCGGCCAGAGCCACTTCGATCCAATCAAACACCAGTGGACTTACTTCAAGGGCACCACAACGCCGTTGACGACCAGCCCGTTCAGTGGATTCACTGCTCCCGGACTGGACCAGATCGGCACACTGGGAAGGAATGCGATCTTCGGACCGCACTTCTTCAACTCGGACATCTCCCTGCAGAAGACCTTTCCCATACACGAGAACCTTTCAGCAGTTCTCCGGGTGGATGGTTATAACGCCTTCAACCACATCAATGCCGGCAATCCGTCGCAGACGAATATTGACGGTGGCGATGGGGTAATTACCGGCGGCCCGGGAATCAACAACTCGACCAACCCGCGGCAACTGCAATTCTCCGCACGCGTTCAGTTCTAAGCGTGGGGACTCAACCCAGGAAGGGGGGCCAACCGGCTCCCCTTCTTTTTGCGGTAGACTTCTGGCATTCACCTCATGACCTCTGCAGTCCTCTTCGCTCTCTTCCTTGCCGCACCGCAGCAGACACCTTCCGCTCCGGCCGCACCGACACTCGCCCATGCAGAGACACTGGCCGGCAAAGGCCAGATGGACAAGGCACTGGCAGAGCTGGATGCGCTGGCAACGGGGAGCCCCGAACCGGCAGGTGTCGAGCGGCTGCGCGGCTTCATTTTCTATCGCGAGAACAAGTTCGCCGAGGCGCAGGCAGCCTACGCGAAGGCGCTGGCGCAGGACCCGAAGGATGTGGATTCGCTGCAGATGCAGGGCGTCACCTACTTCCGGATGGGCAAGCCTGCGGAGGCTATTCCGCTGCTTGAGAAGGCGCACGCTTCAGTTCCATCGGCGAATGTCGATCCCAACTACGTGCTGGGGCTCTGCTACATGGACACGCGGCGCTATGACGATGCGCGGCATGCGTTCGCGGCCCAGTACGGGTTTGCGCCGGACTCGGCGCCAGCCTACCTGCTGGCGGCGCGGATGTTCCTGCGGCGGGAATATCTGCCGGCCTCAGAGGAGTCCGCGCGGAAGGCTCTGGCTCTCGAGCCGCGGCTCCCGCTCGCGCACCAGTTGCTGGGTGAGGTGGCGCTGGCGAAGGCGGACTTCCCCGGAGCAATTGCAGAGCTCGAAAAGGAGCGGGAGATCAACCCGCTGGACGGGGCGCTCTATGATCGGCTCGGGGACGCCTACATCCGCAATGGCCAGTATGACGATGCACGAGCCGCGCTGAACCGGGCGGTGCTGCTGGAACCTAACTCGACGGGGCCCTACATCCTGCTGGGCAAGGTGCTGCTGAAGCAACAGAATGCGACGATGGCGGCGATGTATCTGCAGCGGGCGCTGCACATGGACCCGTCGAACTACATTACGCATACGCTGCTGGGACAGGCATATCGCGCGGCGGGAAGGAATGCCGAGGCGGCACAGGAGTTCCAGACAGCGGAAAAGATCCAGGCGGAGACCAGTCATTAGCCTGAAGTCCAGAACGGCTGCTTCCCTGCTGCTGCTCGGCAGCATGGGGCCGCTCGCGGCGCAGCAAGCGCCCTCGGCGGAGAAGATTCAGGAGGCAGACAAGGCCTTTCGCTCGGGCTATGCGGCGCTGGGCCGCGGCGACCTGAAGGCCGCGCGCACCGACCTGGAGCGGGTGGTGCGGCTGACTCCCCAGATCGAGGAGGGCCACAGCGCGCTGGGCGCGGTGCTCTATCAGCTTGGAGAAGACACCAAGGCGATCGTCCAGCTTGAAGCCGCCCTGAAGCTGAAGCCGGAGGACGCCGCGGCGCAGGCAAACCTGGCGCTGGCCTATACCCGGGCCGGGCAGCCGCAAAAGGCGCTGCCGCTCTATCGCAGCCTGGAGGGCGCGGGGCCGCTGAGCGGAGACATCTTAAACGGGTATGTGCGAGCGCTGGCGGCGAGCGGCGCATCGGGAGAGGCGGCCGCGAAGTTGAAGTCCGCGCTCGACGCCGAGGGCAGCTCGGGCGATGCGGCGAAGCTCTACGCAGACCTGGGCTCGCTGTATGCGCAGCAGCGAATGTGGCCGGAGGCGCAGCAAGCCTTTGAGCAGTCCGTTGCGCTGGATGCGCAGCAGGCGAAGGTGCACCTGCAGCTTGGCATGGTGCTGGGGATGGAAGGCCAGCAGCAGCCGGCGATCGACGAGTTGACGAAGGCGGTGAACCTCGACGATCAGAGCGCCGAAGCACAGACGGAACTGGGCAAAGCTTTGATTACGGCGGGAAACGATGCGGAGGCGATTCCTCATCTGCAACAGGCGATCACGCTGGACCCGGATGAGACGTCGGCGGCGAATCAGCTGGCGATGGCGCTGCAGCGCACGGGTAAGGAACAGGCCGCGATTCCCCTCTTTCAGCGGGTTTTGAGCGCCGAGCCCGATAACCCCTCAGCGCTGACGAATCTGGCGCTCGCATATATCCAGTCAGGCGATGCGAAATCCGCGATGCCGCTCTACAAGCACGCCCTGGCGCTCAATCCGAACAATCCGACGGTACACCAGGATCTGGGCGCGGCCTACATGCAGCAGAGCGATATCGAGGATGCGATTCGCGAGTTCCAGGCGGGGCTGAAGCTGGACAGCCAGAACCCGCGGCTGCACTACGACCTGGGGCTCGCCTATAAGCTGAAAGATGATCTGCCGGATGCGATGGCGGAGCTGAAGACTGCAGCGCGGCTCGATCCGCAGTCTCCGGACGCGCCCTACACGCTGGGAATTCTGTATATGCAGGACGGGAAGTTCGACGACGCCGCCGTTCACATAAGCAAGGCGCTGCAGCTGCACCCGGACAACGGCGACGGATGGGCCGTGCTGGGCAGCATCTACAAGCAGCAGGGGAAGCTCGACCAGGCAGCATCTGCGCTGGCGCAGGCGGTAAAGCTGCAGCCGAACCAGCCGGGGCCGCATATTACGCTCGCAGGCGTGCTGCAGGAGCAGGGCAAGCGTGACGAAGCCACCGCCCAGCGGAAGCTGGCCGCCGACCTGACCCGCGTAGCCGTCAATCGCCAGCGGGCCACCTTTGCCGTGAATACCGGGAACCTGCTGCTGGCCAAGGGGCAGATCACCGACGCAATCTCCCGCTACCAGGACGCGATCGCAAGCGATCCGAAATTTGCGGAAGCGCATCTCCGCCTGGCGGCCGCTCTGGAGCAGCAGGGGCGCACTGCCGAGGCGGCCAAGGAGAGGCAGATAGCCGCTGCGATGCAGCAGTAAGATGGTTGCCTAAGCCGATGAATAGACGAACCTTTGTAAAATCGCTGAGCCGGACCGCCCTGGTGCTACCCTTTGCCGATGTGCTCGCCATGGCTGCCCCACCGTGGCAGCAGAGCGAGCCTGCCTATGAAGCGAAGCCCATGCCTCCGCCGCCCGGGCCGTCCTCGCCCATCGCCGGAACACCGCTGGGGATAAGCTTTGTGGATGTCGCGACCCAGTCGGGCCTGAACGCAGAGACGATCTACGGGGGCGTGGGCAAGAACAAATATCTGCTGGAGACGACCGGGTGCGGAGTCGCGTTCTACGACTACGACAATGACGGCTGGATCGATATTTTTCTGGTCAACGGCTGGCGGCTGGAAGGCTTTGCCAAAGGGCAGGAGCCGAGGTGCCATCTCTTCAAGAACAACCGCGACGGCACCTTTACCGATGTGACGATGAAGGCCGGGCTGGGGCGCAGCGGGTGGGGACAGGGCTGCTGCGTGGGAGACTACGACAACGACGGGCACGATGACCTCTTCGTCAGCTACTACGGGCAGAATGCGCTTTTTCATAACAACGGGGACGGCACCTTTACCGATGTAACGGTCAAGGCGGGGCTGACGCAGGCGAAGACGCGGTGGAACTCGGGCTGCGCGTTTCTGGACTATGACCGCGACGGGCACCTGGATCTCTTTGTCGCCAACTACATCGACTTCGATATCAAGACGGCGCCTGTGCCGGAGTCCGGGCCCTGCACCTACAAGGGAATCCTGGTCGCGTGCGGGCCTCCGGGGCTGCCCGGCGGCAAGAATATTCTTTACCACAACAACGGCAACGGGACGTTCACCGACGTCTCAGAAAAGGCCGGGATGTGGAACACGACGGGCAATTACGCGCTGAGCGTTGCGGTGGCGGATATCGACGACGACGGCTGGCCGGATATCTACGTGGCGAACGACTCGACCTCGGCGACGCTCTATCAGAACCAGAAGGACGGGACGTTCAAGGACATCGCGATCGAGGCAGGCGCGGCGTTTTCGCCGGACGGCAAGCCGCAGGCGGGAATGGGGGTGTCGATCGGCGACTACAACCGCGATGGCAAACTCGATATCGTGAAAACGAACTTTGCCGGAGATACGGACTCGCTATACACCAATCTTGGCGATGACACCTTTGAAGACCACACCTATCTCTCCGGACTGGGCATCAATACGCGCTACCTGGGCTGGGGAGTGGGATTCTTCGACATGGATAACGACGGGTGGCTCGATATTTTCATGTCGAACGGGCACGTCTACCCCGAGGTGAGCAGCTCGAAGACGGAGGCGCCCTATGCCGAGCACAAATATCTCTATCGCAACCTGCGCAATGGGCGCTTTGAAGATGTAAGCGCGAAGGGCGGCCCGGGAATAACAACGCCTGCGGCGGCGCGCGGATGCGCCTTTGGCGACTATGACAACGACGGCGATCTGGATATCGTGGTCAACTGCGTCAATTCCCTGCCCCAGCTGCTGCGCTGCGACTCGACGTGGAAGCGCAACTGGGTGAAGGTGAAGACGGTGGGGGTCAAGTCGAATCGCACGGGCATCGGAGCGCGGGTGAAGGTGTTGACGGCGACGCAGCCGGGAGCCAAGCCGTTGCTGCAGATCGACGAGGTTCGCAGCGGTGGCAGTTACTACTCGCAAAACGACTTTCGGCTGCACTTTGGACTGGACCAGGCGGCGAGCGTTGACACGCTGGAGATTCGCTGGCCGTCAGGGCAGGTGGATACGTTCCACAACCTGCCGGTGAACAAGCTGTATGTCATTGAAGAAGGGGCAAAAGCGCCGAAAGCCGTTGAACTGATTCCGGCAAAAGTGGCCTCGCGATAAACTAGTACTGAGGGATTTATGCCAGAGATTCAACGCAGGAAGACCGCAACCGTAAGGATCGGCAATGTCCGAGTGGGCTCCGAGGCCCCGGTTGTCGTGCAGTCGATGACGAACACCGATACCGCCAATATTCCCGGCACAATTCAGCAGGTCGCAGCGCTGGCTGCGGCGGGTTCGGAGCTGGTGCGCGTGACGGTGAACAACGACGAGGCGGCGAAGGCGGTGCCGCATATCGTTGAGGGTCTGGCGAAGCTGGGCGTGGATGTGCCGATCATCGGCGACTTCCACTACAACGGGCACCAGCTGCTCAAGAAGTATCCGGGGTGCGCGCAGTCGCTGGCGAAGTATCGCATCAATCCCGGCAATGTTTCGATTGGCCGCAAGGACGACGACAACTTCCGCACCATGATCGAGTGCGCGGTGGAGAACCAGAAGCCGGTGCGCATCGGCGTGAACTGGGGTTCGCTGGACCAGGCGCTGCTGACGAAGATGATGGACGAAAATTCACGGCGGGCAGAGCCGCTGGACGCGCGCGACGTGATGATGGAGGCGATGTGCCGCAGTGCGCTGGATTCAGCGGCAGCGGCGGAGCGCTATGGACTGCGCCACGACCAGATCATCATCAGCGGCAAGGTGAGCGGCGTGCGCGACCTGATCGACGTCTATCGCATGCTGGCAACGCGCTGCGACTACCCGCTGCACCTGGGGCTGACAGAAGCAGGCATGGGAATGAAGGGCATCGTGGCTTCAGCGGCGGGACTGGCTCCGCTGCTGCTGGAGGGCATCGGCGATACGATCCGCGTATCGCTGACTCCAAAGCCGAACGGCGATCGCACGGAAGAGGTGCTGACGGCGCAGCAGATTCTGCAGTCGCTCTCGATCCGCAGCTTTTCGCCACAGGTTACAGCCTGCCCCGGCTGCGGGCGCACGACGAGCACCTATTTCCAGGAGCTGGCCCAGGATATTCAGGGCTACCTGCGGACGTCGATGCCGGTGTGGCGTCAACGTTACCCCGGGGTGGAAGAGCTGAAGCTGGCGGTGATGGGCTGCGTGGTGAACGGTCCGGGCGAGTCGAAGCATGCGAATATCGGCATCTCCCTGCCGGGAACCTTCGAGGACCCGGTGGCGCCGGTCTATGTAGATGGGCGGCTGATGACCACCCTGCGCGGCGACTCGATTGTCGCCGAGTTCAAGAAGATTCTCGACGAGTATGTGAACAACCGCTACGGATCAGCCTCAGAGACGGAGCAACTGGTCGAGGTTCATTGAGGCCGGTCCCGGATAGCGCGGCGGAGAGCGCTGCCCATTGGGACTCAGTCTACGGGCGCAAGTCTTATTGTGAGATGAGCTGGTACAGCGCTCATCTCACCCGTTCTCTTGAGTTGATCGACCGGTTCGCGCCTGATAGGCGTTCCGCCATCTTCGAGGTTGGCGCGGGGCAGTCGAGCATTCTCGAAGACCTGGCGGCTCGTGGATACGCTAACCTCGCAGCCATCGATCTTTCGCGGGTTGCGCTGGAGGCGTTGCAGGCCCGCATGGGCGCACTCGCAATGAGAGTGCAGTGGCTTACAGCGGATATCTGCACGGCCAACCTGCCGCCGCAGCACTTCGATCTCTGGCATGACCGCGCCGTCTTTCACTTCCTTACCGAATCGTCGCAGCGCACAGCGTATGCGGCGAATGCGGCGCGGGCGATCAAGCCGGGAGGTCACCTGATGATGCAGACTTTCGGCCCCGAGGGACCACTGAAGTGCAGCGGTCTGGAGACGGTTCGCTACGACGCAGAGATGCTGGCGGCGGAGTTCGAGGACGGCTTTGAGCTGCGGGAGCATGGGCTAGATGTGCATCAGACTCCCTCGGGAGCAACCCAGCAGTTTCTCTATGCCGTCCTGAGGCGAAAGAGCTAGACGGTGACGGCTTCTCGGCGCGCACGGCTGAAGTTTCTTTCGTAATCTTTTCGTAAGAATAAAGCGCGCACTACTCTCTTATCAGCTTTTATCCCACTCACAGGAATGCTGATGCGCGCGATGATCCTGTGCCTTTTTGCGGCGTTGACGGTCCAGCCTCTGGCGGCGCGAAAGTGCTACTCCACCGATGAGGCAGCCGATCACTCCGGCAAAGATGTCTGCATCCGCGCGCATGTTTACGACGTGGTGGAGATGAAGGACGGCACGCGCTTCCTCGATGTGTGCAGCCCGGAGACGCCGGACGAGAAGTGCCGCTTCTCGATCGTCAGCCTCGGACAGGACCGGAAGGACGTGGGCGAGCTGAGCCAGCTGCGCAACCAGGATATACAGATTCGCGGGACGATTCGTCCGTTTCGGGGAAGGTCAGAGATCCTGCTCAGCAACGCGCGCCAGTTCAAGGGCGGCCCGGAGAAGTTCCACGCGAATCCAGCGCTGATGAAGGGCTTTGCGCCGGATGATGGGAAGGCTCCGGTGAATGATCCGGCGCTGCACAGCCATCACCATCACGGCTCTTTCAACTCGACGGGAACAAGCCACTAGAGTGCGTGCTCACCAGAGTGGGCCGGCTCGCTTTCTGAGTTCCCGGAGCGGGTAAAACGTGCCGCGCCAGACGACGCCGCCGCGCGCCAGCGTCACCACGGTCGAACGCAGGATGGTGAAGATCAGCAGGCAGGCAGCCACGGGAAAGAGCAAAGCGTAACGCGGGGCTACTCCGCTGTAGCGGCTAAACCATCGATAGAGCCGGAAGACCATCAGCAGCGTGAGGACGCTGGCGAAGGCAGCGGCGCGTCCAGCGAAGAAGCCTGCAAAGGGCAGGAGGCAGAGCACAGCGAGTCCGGCGCAGGCGGCGAGAGTCTTCGCGATGTTGAAGCGGAAGATGGCGAAGAAATTCTTGGTGAGGTTGTCGACGATGCCGCGAACGCCCTCGGCCCAGCGGATCGAGATAAGCCCGGGACCGAAAACAACGCGCTGACGATGGCCGCCGCGCTTGATGAGATAGCCGAAGCGCACATCTTCGAGGACCTCCATGCGCAGTCCTTCAAAACCGCCGACCGCTTTGTACGTCTCGCGGCGCACCAGGTTGAAAGCTCCGATGCCGATGAAGTCGCGTTTCGCTCGCGGATGGGGGATGCGCCATGGGCGCGAGGACCAGATGGAAAGCGTCTGGAACATGGAGATCAGCATGCGTTCGCCTGCGCCGCGCAGGAGCAGCGTGGGAAAGAGGACGAGGTGGTCGTCGCGGGACTGCTCGACAAAGCTGAGGGCGCGGGCGAGAGCATCCCTGCGGAAGAGTACATCGCCATCCGTAAAGAGGAGCCATGGCGCTGTGGTCTGGCGCGCGGCGAGCGCCATGGCATGCGTTTTGCCCAGCCAGCCGTCGGGGAGCGACTCAACATGGAGAACGCGCAGGGTGTGCGGCGACGATGCGGGTTCTGCAGCGATGCGATCCATGATGGCGCCGGTGGCATCTGTCGAGCGATCGTCGATGGCGAGAATATCGAGGGTGACGCCCTGGCTCGCGAGCAGCGAACGGAGGGTAGCCTCAATGGCTCGCTCCTCGTTGCGGGCAGGAACGATGACGGCCAGCAGAGGCATGGCAGGCAATGGCTGAGCGTACCGCGACTGGCCCAGATCCGGGACAGAAGGCAGATGACGAAGCGCCTCGGCGGTGCGCCACAGCCATGCGACCGCGACGATCCAGTTGATGACGAGGAAGGCGGTGTGAAGCAGGGCGAGGGTCAACTGCTGCTCTCCGCAAGGCGTGGAGCGAATCGCGCGCCGGTAAAGAGCACGAGCGAGGAGACGGCGAGCGCGATCAGAGTGACGCTGAGGCCGACACGGAGGGTGGTTGCATCAGAGACGGCGCCGATGAGCCGCGGCGACATGGCATCGCCCAGGGCATGAATTACGAAGAGGTTGATGGCGATGGCGGTGGAACGCACGCGCCCTGCAACCGAGTTGACGATGGCGGTGTTCAGCGGGCCGGTATTGAGGAAGAGAAAGAACTCGGCGACGAAGGCGCTGGCCACCAGCGCGGTGCGAGGGCCGAAGAAAGCCAGCAGACCAGCGGGAATGACGAGGAGGGCGCTGATGGCCGAGAGCAGATAGAGGGCGCGATGGTTGCGCCGCAGCCAGCGCTGCGCCAGCCAGCCTCCGACAGCGGTGCCGAGGATGCCATCGACGGCGGTGATGGCTCCGACGACGAGGCCGGCTTTGGCGACAGAGAAGCCGCCGAAGCGCACGAAAAATGTGGGCAGGAAGGCCGAGATGCCGCCCATCGAAAAGACCATCGCCGCCATGCCGAGGGTTCCCGTCCAGAAGGCCTTGTTGTGCAGCAGGCCCTTGAGGCTGGCCCGGTCGAGCGTGGCGACCAGCTTGTCGGATGCGCCGCGTTCAGGCTCGCGCACAAAGAGCCAGAAGGCAACCGCGATGAGCACGCCGGGCAGCGCCGAGACGAAGAAAGGCGTGCGCCAGCCGTAGCGCTCGCCGAGCACGCCGCCGGTGAGATAACCGAGCGCCGCGCCGAGCGGGATGGTGACGTAGAAGATGCTGAGGATGCGGTTGCGTTCGAACTCAGGATAGAAGTCGGCCAGCAGCGCGGGGGCGAAGATGCTGAAGGTAGCCTCACCGATGCCGACTGCCGCATGGCGCACCAGCAACGTCGTGAAGCTGTGGACGTTGGCGGTGAGCAGGGTGGCGGCGGACCAGAGCAGCGCTCCGGCGATGATGAGCGGCTTGCGCGGAAAGCGATCGCCGAGCCAGCCGGTGAGCGGCGCGACGATCATGTAAGTGAAGAAGAAGGCCGTCGTCAGCAGGCCCATCTGCGCGTCGTTCGCGTGGAACTCGCGCTGGATGAGCGGCTGCACGCCGGGCAGCACATAGCGGTCGATGAAGTTGAAGAGATTGAGGCCGGTGAGGAGCAGAAGCGCCAGCCCGGCCGTTCGTCGTGCCTGCGCTGGCGTCATGAACGGTCGATTACTTCTTCGTCTCTACTGCGGGCCGCGGCCAGCGCGCCTCGATGGTCGTGGAGATGCCGCCACGGGGGCGGAACTCCCCGCGCACGACGGCCCACACGGGATCGCAGGCCTTGACTACATCTTCGAGGACCTGGTTGACGACATTTTCCTGGAAGATGCCGAGATTGCGGAAGGTGAAGAGATATTCCTTGTAGGACTTGAGCTCCAGGCAGCGTTCGCGCGGCATGTAGCGCAGCGTCACAGCGCCGAAGTCGGGCAGGCCGGTCTTCGGGCAGACGGAGGTAAACTCCGGATCGTCGATGAGAATCTCATAGGCAGGAAACTGGCTCTGCCAGGTCTCAATAGCGGGAAAGGCGTGGTTGAGCCCTGCCTCTGCATGCTCGTCTGTGTAGCGTGGGGCGATTGCCATAGAGATATTGTAGGGCAAGCGTTGTGCGCTACGCATGGGCAGGCCTGACCCTCCGCGAGCATTTTTTTGACTCCATAGGGGTGGCAAGTGACTCTTATATACTGGCATTCGGTCAGAGGATGGCGATAAACAAGTCAACAAAGCGCAACACCCCTTATATCTGGATAGGTTCGGCCGTGTTGCTGCTGCTCGTGTTCTATGCGGTCAGGCTGGCTACGCGAACGTCAGTGCCGGTGCGCGCGGCAGAGGCCGAGATCGGCAACCTGCGAAACACCACCGCAACCAACGGCAAGGTTGAGCCGCAGGTGAACTATGAGGCTCATGCTCCTTTTCCAGGAATCGTGAAGGCGCTCTACGTGCATGAGGGCGATAAAGTCCCGCGCGGCAAGCTGCTGCTGGTGATGGACGACACCGATGCACAATCGCGCCTGGCTACGGCGCTGGCCAACCTGCGCGGCGCGCAGGCCAGCTACGACGCGACCAGCAAAGGCGGCACGCAGGAAGAGCGGCTGACGCTCTCAAGCGATATGACCACGGCGGAGATGAACCGCGACCAGGCGCAGCGCGATCTGGCCGCCCTGACGAAGCTGCAGGCTACGGGAGCAGCTTCAGCCAACGAGGTAGCGAGCGCCAAGCAGCGCCTGCAGAGCGCCGAAAACTCCATTGCATCGTTGAACCAGCGCAAGAGCTCCCGCTACGACTCCGCCGAACTGGCGCATGCAAAAGCCACGCTCGACGATGCGAAGGTCGCCTACCAGGCGGCGCTGACTACGATCGACCAGGCGAATGTGCGTGCTCCCTTTGCGGGGACAGTTTATTCGCTGCCCGCCTCGCCCACCGAATATGTGCAGCAGGGCGACAAGCTGCTGCAGCTGGCCGACCTGACGAAGATGCAGGTGCGAGCCTATTTTGACGAGCCGGAGATTGGCAAGCTGAAGGTAGGGCTGCCGATCACGATTGCATGGGATGCACAGCCGGGCAAGATCTGGCACGGGCACATCTCGCGGGTTCCAGCGACGATCATCGGCTATGGAACGCGCAACGTGGGTGAAGTACTGGTCGCCATCGACGACGCGGACGGATCGCTGCTGCCGAATACGAACGTCACTGTGACGGTTACTATTTCGAATCAGCAGGGCATCCTGAACATTCCTCGCGAGGCGCTGCACATGGAGCAGGGCAAGCCTTATGTTTACCGCATCGAGGACGATGTGCTGCGCCGGGTTCCAGTAACGACGGGCAGCATCAACCTGACCCAGGTGCAGATACTCTCAGGGCTGAAGCAGGGAGACATTGTCTCGCTGAACAGCACCAACGGACAGCCAATCAGCGACGGCATGGCTGTTACGGTCGTCAAATAACGTGATGTTTCTGCGGCGGCTGGTTATCGCGGGCGTGCTCTGCGCGGGGGCGCTGGGCCTGCATGCGGATGTGCCTGGCTCGCTCGATGCGGTGCGAGCCGACCTGAATGCAGGCCGGGCCAACGATGCGCTCGCGAAGCTGGACACGATCCTCAGCAGCCAGGCTAATAACGGCGAGGCGCATAATCTTCGCTGCCGCGTAATGCTGCAGGAGGAGCGCTGGGACGCTGCGATTTCATCGTGTGAAAAGGCAACGGCCAGCGAGAGCAGGTCCAGCGATTTTCACCTCTGGCTGGGACGCGCTTACGGCGAGAAGGCCGACCGGGTCAACTTCATTACGGCCTATCGGCTGGCCAAACAGGTGCGGCAGGAGTTTGAGACAGCAGTGCAACTGGACCCGAGCAATGCCGATGCGCTGGCCGACCTCGGCGAATACTACACAGACGCGCCTGGATTTCTCGGCGGAGGAACGGACAAGGCTGCGGGGGTCGCGCAGAAGCTGGCGAGTATCGCTCCCCAGAAGGCGCACGCACTGCGGGCGCAAATCGCCGAATCCAACAAGGACTACGCCAGCGCGGAGCGCGAGTGGAAGGCAGCAATTGCAGTGGCGAAGGACCCGGCGCGGGGATGGATGGATCTTGCCTCGTTTTATCGCGGACGGCAGCAATGGCAGCAGATGGATCTGGCGATCAGGACAGGGAGATCGCTCGACAAGGATCATGGCGTGGCGCTGGCGGATGGCGCTTCCACGCTGATCCATGCGAAGCACAACCGGACGATGGCCATCGAGCTGCTTCGCGAGTACCTCGCCTCACCGAACAAGTCAGAGGATGCACCTGCATTCCGGGCGCATGCGCAACTGGCGCAGCTGCTCGCGGCGCAGGGCGACCAGGCAGCCGCACGCGAGGAACTGGCGAAGGCGAAGGCGCTGGCGAGCGGCTACTCACCGTCTGAACTGGTGACGCCGAACACGCCGCATTGATGAAGAAGTGGGTCGCAGCGATAGAATCGAAGTTTGCGAAAGCCAGTTGAGAGGAAAGAGCAGTTGCCCAGGTTATGCCGCTATCTGATCGCGTTCGCTGCCGCATGCAGCCCACTGGCTGCACATGCGCAGGTGTCGCTGTACACGGTCGTCGACCTGGCGCTGCGAAACAGCGCTTCCATTCACAGCGCGCGTGCCGATGTGCTGCGAGCTGCGTCGTCGGTGTCGCAGACGCGGGATGCCTACCTGCCGAGCCTGGTCTTCGGCTCAAGCCTTGGATATTCCTACGGTTTTCCGGTAGGCCAGCCGTCGGTTTATAACGTTCAGGCATCGTCACTGGTCTTTGCGATTTCGCAACCGTGGTATATCCGGTCGGCGCGCACTGCTCTGAAGGCAGCCCAGCTCAGTCTGAAAGACTCAAGCCAGCAGATCGCGCTCGATGTGTCGCTCGACTACATTCAGCTGGATGAGATCAACCGCCAGATCGCGGCGATGGACCAGGAGAAGCAATACGCGGAGAAACTTGTCAGCATCGAAGAAGACCGTTTAGCCGCGGGAGTCGAGAGCCGCCAGGAACTGATCCGCGCCGAGCTGACCTCGGCACAGGTTGACCTGAAGCGTATCCACCTGCGTAATGAAGCAGGGCTGCTGCAGCAGCAGATCTCGCACCTGACTGGATTGCCGGCGGACAATATCCTGACGATTACGGACAGCATTCCACCGATGCCGGAGTTTGCCTCCGGCGATTCCCTCTCCCGGAGCAGTATGGGATCGAATGCGGGGGTCGAGTCTGCCTATGCGAATGCGCAATCAAAGGAGCAGGCGGCAGGCGGCGACGAGCGGCAGAAGTACAGACCGCAGGTCTCCTTCGGCATCGACTACAGCCGCTACGCCAAGTTCAACAACTACGCGGAATACTACCTTCGCTTCCAGCACAACAACTTCGATGTAGGAATCCAGATCACGCTGCCGCTCTTCGACGCCAATATGAACGACAAGGCTCGCGTCTCTGCAGCGGAAGCGGTTCGCGCCAAGGCGCAGGCCAACCTGGCGCGCGATCGCGCGAACGAACAACTCTTTCAGCTGCAGGAAGGGCTCTCAGAACTGAAGGCGCAACAGCGCGTGACGCAACTGCAGAGCGATCTTGCGAAGGAGCAGTTGAACTCGGTCGAGTCGCAACTGGAGCACGGAAGCGGCTCGCCGAATGCCCAGCCGCTGAACCCCAAGGATGCGGAGGCAGCACGCATCGAGGAACGCCAGCGCTACGAAGATGTACTCGATGCCGACTTCGAGGTGGCCCGTTCGCAGCTGAGCCTGATGCGGGCTATCGGGACGATCGACGACTGGTGGCGGAGTTCCGCGAAGACGGGCGCTGCCCACGGCGCGGCATTGATTCCAAAGTGATTGGCCGGCAAGGGATAACGTGCCCCACCGGAGCCAGTCAAAACCCTATACACACACGCAAAATGATAAACTTGAAGAGTTAAGCACATGCCCCTTAAAACACTGTTTCTGAACCCGCCCTCTTTTGAGAACTTCGATGGTGGAGCCAGCTCACGCTGGCCCGCCACCCGCGAAATCGAGTCCTACTGGTACCCGGTATGGCTGGCTTACCCGGCCGGCATGCTCGAAGGGTCGCGGCTGCTCGACGCGCCGCCCCATCACATCTCGGCTGAAGAGACGATCGAAATTGCAAAGGGGTATGACTTCCTGGTGCTCTTCACCAGCACTCCCGGCTGGACAGGCGACCAGAAGCTGGCCGAGGCAATCAAGCGCGGCAATCCCGCGATTAAGATTGCGTTCGTAGGGCCGCCGGTTACAACCTCTCCGGAAAAGGCGCTGAACGAGTGCGCGGTCATCGACTTTGTCTGCCGCCGTGAGTTCGACTACTCGGTGGTCGAGTTTGCAAATGGCATGCCGCTCGATGAGATTCTTGCGATCAGCTATCGCAAGGACGGCCAGATCGTCCACAACCCGGATCGTCCGCAGATCGAGAAGCTCGACAAGCCGGACATGCCGTGGGTGACGGACATCTATGCGCGTGACCTCGACGTCACGAAGTACAACGTGCCTTTTCTGCTGCACCCCTACGTCTCGCTCTACTCAACGCGCGGATGCCCGGCACAGTGCACCTTCTGCCTGTGGCCGCAGACGCTGAGCGGTCATGCTTGGCGCAAGCGCTCAACCGATGACGTAGCGGCCGAGATGGCGCACGCGAAGAAGCTCTTTCCGCATGTGAAGGAATTCTTCTTTGACGACGACACGTTCAACATTCAGAAGGCTCGCACGATCGAACTGTGCGCGAAGCTGAAGCCGCTGGGCCTGACATGGTCCTGCACCTCGCGCGTAACGACTGATCGCGAGACGCTGAAGGCCATGCGCGAAGCAGGCTGCCGCCTGCTGATTGTCGGCTTCGAGTCCGGCGATCCGCAGATTCTCAAAAACATCAAGAAGGGCGCAACGGTTGAGCGTGCGCGCGACTTTGCGCGTGACTGCCACGACCTTGGACTGACGATTCACGGCGACTTCATCCTTGGACTGCCGGGCGAGACGAAGGAGTCGATCCGCAACACGATCAACTTCGCCAAGAGCCTCGATGTGGAAACCATCCAGGTTTCGATTGCGCACGCCTATCCGGGCACCGAGTTCTACGATTACGCGAAGGAGAACGGCTTCATCATCAACGGCGGCAAGATGGTCGATGAGGGTGGCCACCAGCTGGCGCATATCGAGTATCCGGGCCTGCCGACGGAGTACGTGCTCGAGATGGTGCACCGCTTCTACGACGAATACTACTTCCGCCCGAAGGCGGCATGGCGCGTGGTCAGCAAGGCCATCGTCAACCGCGATGTGGGCCGGCTGTATGTCGAGGCGAAGGCGTTCCTGAAGCTGCGCGCCGAACGCAACAAGATGGTCAAGCAGGGACAGCGCGATCGCGCAGCCAAGTCAGCACCGGCTGTCGGCGCGGGAGTCTAGTTCCAACAATCGAGCAACGCGGCCAGCCCTCTCTGGAGCTGGCCGTTTCTCTTTATGACCGAATCCACCATGACATTCCGCCGTTCCCTGGTGCTGGGCGTAGTCACGCTCACGGCGCCGCTGGGCGACACCTTCCTCGCGGTGGGAATGAAGAAGCTCGGCCCCGTGTCGCTGGCTCATCCAGCAGCGTTGATCCACGCGATTACCGCGCCGTGGGTGGCCTCAGGAATCGCGATGCTGATCGGATTTTTTGCGTCCTACCTGACGGCGCTTTCGTGGGCTGACCTGACCTTTGTGCTGCCTGCTACTTCCTTCGGCAACGTGATCATCGCGCTGCTTTCGAAGTACTGGCTGCATGAGCAGATCTCGCTCTCGCGCTGGATCGGAATTGCGCTGATTACGGCAGGTGTGGGCTTCGTGGCGATGGGGCCGTCCTACACACACACGACGGGAGAGCAGCCCGAGTGAACTCTCACCTTGGACTCGCTGTCGCGGCGATGATCGCGTGCATTGTCGTCTTCGCTACGGCGGGCGATGTGCTGATCGCTTCCGCCATGCGGCAGATCGGCGACCTGGATAAGATCAAGGCGCAGAGCGGCCTGTGGGGAGCGATTAAGGCGGTCCTGACCAGCGTGCGCTTTGTGGGCGGAGTCTTCTGCATGGCGCTGAGCTTCTTCTCCCTGCTCTTCGCGCTGAGTCATGCGGATGTGAGCCTGATCGGGCCTGCATCGGCGTCACTGACGTTTGTGACCAACGCATTCGCGGCCAAGATCTTCCTCAAGGAAAATGTCGACCGGCGGCGCTGGCTTGCAGCTGTGTTTGTGTGCGTCGGCGTTGCCCTGCTCACGCGCTGACTATCGCCACTCGGTCAGATTGCGGCCGGACAACACCCTATCCAGATAAGTCGCCGTGCTGATGAGCGCGAGATGCGTCAACGCCTGCGGGAAATTGCCCAGGTGCTCGCCGCTCTCGCCGAGCTGCTCGGCATACAGCCCGAGATGGTTGGAGTAGCCCATCATCTTCTCAAAAAGCAATCGCGCTTTCTCCGTCTGATGGGCGCGTGCGAGACACTCCACATACCAGAAGGAGCAGGCGTTGAAGCTGCCCTCGGTCCCATTCAATCCGTCGATGGGGTCGTTCAGAGTGTCGTAGCGATAGACGAGGCTGTCCTCGGTCAGGTTCTGCTCAACGGCTTTGAGCGTCCCGAGCATGCGCGGATCGACCGGGCTGATGAAGCGCATCAGGGGCATGAGCAGGACGGAGGCATCGAGATTTTCGCTGCCCTTGTACTGCACGAAGCTCTGCCGTTTTTCACTCCAGAAATTGGTGTGAATGTCGTGATAGATCTTGTCGCGAATGGCGTACCACTCCCTGTAAGGAGCGGCTAGCGAACGCTTCTGTCCGAGGCGGATGGCGCGATCAAAGGCCACCCAACACATCAGCCGCGAGTGCAGAAAATCGCGACGGCCACCGCGCACCTCCCAGATGCCTTCATCGGGGCGCTCCCAGTTGCTGCCCAGCCATGCGAGCATGGACTGCACATTCTGCCAGCCTTCGTAGGAGATGCCGTCGCCGTACTTCGCCGCGAGATAGACGGCGTCCATCATCTCGCCGTAGATATCAAGCTGCAGCTGCTGATACGCGGCGTTGCCGATGCGGACAGGCCTGGAGTTGCGATAGCCGCTGAGGGTGTCGATGATCTCTTCGTCAATCTCCTGACGCCCATCGGCGTGATACATCACCTGCAAAGGACCGTGTTCCGCATCGTCGCGAAGGCGATCGCGCAGCCACATGGTGAAGCGGCGCGCTTCATCCACAATGCCGAGACGCATGAAGGCATAGAGCGTAAATGAAGAGTCGCGGAGCCAGGTGTAGCGGTAGTCCCAGTTGCGCTCGCCGCCTACTTTCTCAGGCAGACCAAAGGTCGCGGCGGCGATGACGGAGCCGTGCTGCTGGCTGCAGTGCAGCTTGAGCACAAGCGCGGAGCGATTGACCATCTCGCGCCAGCGGCCTTTGTAGTTCGACTTGCCGATCCAGTTGCGCCAGTAGTCCGAGGTCTGCCGAAAATGACGCTCGATGAAGGCGGGCCTCAACACGTTTGACGGGCTCTTTTCGCCGCGCTTCATCTGCCCGAAGGCGAACATCGCCGTATCGCCGGCGGCCAGGGTAAAGGAGGCGACGGCATCGCGCCCTTCCACCTCGAGCGGAATGCTAGCGTGGAGCGCCATGCTGGGAATGTCGGCGGTGTGCGGCCTGAAGCAGACTCCATCGCCCTCCTGCACTGCCTCATGATCCGCGCGCGCATAGTCGAAGCGGGGCGCGCAGCGCAGGCGGAACGATATCTCTCCGCGGATGACGCGGACCATGCGGATGATCTGGTGCACTCCGCTGTGGCTATCACTCTCATGGCTGACGGGCATGAAGTCGGTGAGCTCCGCGACGCCGCCGTTGGAGAGAAATCTGGTGAGCAGTATGTTGGTATCGGGCAGGTAGAGCTGCTTGGTGCGCAGATCAGGCAGCTCGGCGTCGATGCGGAAGCTGCCGCCCTCTTCGCCATCAATCAGGGACGCGAAGACGGTGGGCGAATCGAACTCCGGATAGCAGAAAAAATCAATCGAGCCCTCGATGCTCACAAGAGCGATGGAGCGCATATTGCCGATGACGCCGTGGTTTTCGATTTCCTGTGAGCTCATTCCGCGCAGTTTGTCTCCACGGATTTTTAGACGTGAGACAGCTGTGAAAGATGTATGGCGCGCAGCAGCGCTTTTTGAGCTAAGCGAAGAGCCGCATGAGCCCGGTGGGAGGCAGGTCAGGCGGCAGAAACTTCTGCGGGCTGCCCTGCAGGCGGGCAATGGCCTCGGCTGCCAGGAAGCCACTGCGGGCAGCGCCTTCCATGGTTGAGGGCCATCCCGTGGCGGTCCAGTCACCGGCGAGGAAGATGCCGCGCCAGGGGCTCTCCGCGGTGGGACGGAGAGCGTCGAGACCGGGAAAGATGGAGTAGGTGGCTCGAACCTCTTTAGTGACTGCGGCCTTAAGCAACACGGCGTTGTTCACCTCGGGCAGGAACTCGGCAAGTTCGCGCATGGCGGTGTCGATGATCTGCTGGCGCTCCATGGGCACGAGCGACTTTGATGCGCTCACAACCAGCTCAAGATAGCTGCCGGGATGAGTGCGGTAGGCAGGCTGCAGCCTGGACTTGTTGTAGAGCCACTCAATGGTGCGGTCGAGCAGAACAGCGTGATCGAGATCAGTGACGACGCGGTCAAACCAGAGGTGAACGCTGGTGATGGGCGAGTGGCGGAACTGCTCCAGATTGGTGGCGAGCCGCTCCGTGCCCGGGGCTGAAGGCATGGCGGGCAGCAGACGCTGCAACGCCTCAAACGGCAGCGCGAGCACAACCGCATCGGAAGAAAAACTCTCTGCGCCGGAGCGGAGGAGCCACTGGCTGCCGCTCGCCTGGATCGCATCCACTCCGGTGCGGAGCAGCACCTCGCCGCCGCGCGCTGCGATGTAGTCGGCGGCCTTGCCGTAAAGCACGCTCAGCGGAACGCGGGGCACGCCCATGCGCCCGCCCTGCGGGGAAAAGAGAAACACCTCGCGAAAGACCTTGGCGGCGTAGCGCATGGAGATGAGCTCGGGAGATTCATTGAGCGCGCTTGCGAGCACTGGCTTCCAGAACCGTTCGACAGCTGCGGGGGTTTGCTTGAAGCGTACCAGCCACTGCGCGAAGTTCTCACCCTGGTCGGGTGGCGAGTGCAGCAGGAAGTAGCGGATGCCGCGCGCGATGGCCAACTTGTCTGCCACGGAGAAACAGCGCGAAGCGAGAAACGACGGCGTGGTATGCAGCGGCGCGGGCAGCGGCGATGGACTGAGGGGACTGCGGCGGCCACCCGGCTCAAGGAAGGTGAAGTCGCTGAACCACTGCACGTCCTCAGCAGCGCCGATGCGTTGATAGAGCGCGACCAGACTGGTGCAGCAGCCGAGGACGATGTGCTGGCAGTTGTCGATGACTTCACCGGCGCCGGGATGCTGATAGGAGGATGCGCGGCCGCCTACGTAGGGACGCCGCTCCAGCAGGCGAACGCGGTAGCCCGCGTCAGCGAGAGCGCAGCCGGCGGTGAGGCCGGCGACTCCGCCGCCAACGATGGTGACGCTCTCCACACTCATCGACGCTGCCCGCCGCGCAGCCGGTAGAGAAGCACCTGCAGCAGGCCGCGGCCGAGAATCAAGAGCTTCTGCGGAGTCGAGATGCTGATGCGCCTGGTGAAGACGTCATAGTTTCGCCGCACGATTTCGCGGAGCAGGCGATGGTAGATGGTGATCAGCACCCACAGCGCGGGGCGGCTGTCGGGGGAGATCAAGGGCAGCAGCGCTTGTCCGGCCTGGTAATACTCCTCTGCGCGCGCGGCCTCAAGCTCCAGCAGTTCGCGCTGGTTCAGGCTCAGGTGTTTGCCGTCTCTGATGGCGGCGAGCTTGTCTGCCGCTACGCCGAAGCGCTCCATGTCCTCTGCCGGCAGATAGATGCGGCCGCGCTCGGCGTCTTCGCGTACATCGCGCAGAATGTTAGTGAGCTGAAAGGCGATGCCGGTTTTCTCGGCCAGCTTCTCGGCGCGCGCGTCGCTGTACTCGAAGATGCGGATGCAGACCAGGCCGACGACCGAGGCAACGTAGTAGCAGTAACGATAGAGGTCGTCGAAGGTCTGGTAGGTGTCAAACTGCAGCGGGTGAACGGCGTCGTTCTCGCGGTGAATCTGCCGGGCATCGAGAGACGGGTGCAGATCCATCGCGGTGCCCTCGACAAGCTGATCGAGGAGCGATGAGGCGATGCCGAAACGATGGGATGCGTCGCGCAGCGCTACGAAGACGGGATCATCCGTCGGAGCACCCTGCTCGGCGCGATGCCATAAATCAAGCCACGATTCGAGCGCGAGACGGCGCTCCGGTCGCGGCATCGACTCATCGTCGGAAAGGTCGTCGGCGTGGCGCATGAAGGCATAGACCGCGCAGATGGCGTCACGCTTGTGCGCAGGCAGCGCAACGAAGGCATAGTAGAAATTCTTCGCTTCGCGACGCGCGATGGCACGGCATTCGCTGTACGCCTGTTCCAGGCTTACACTCACGCAGCAGCCCTCGAAGGCTGCCGCCGCGGCAGCAACTTCGTCAGCAGTGCGCGCAACAGCAGGGCTCCCTTGCCGAAGCTGGAGATGGCGGGGCGTGCGCGGAGCACATCGTAGTCGACGCGCTCGATGGCATCGAGAATTGCGAGTCCGCCACGGGAGAAGAGATCGAGATCGAGCGCCAGCTCGCGGTCCACCATGCCGATCAGCGGCATGCCCTGGGCGAAGAGCTGCCGGGCATGGTCGACCTCATAGCGCATCAACTGGCGGAACTGAGGCGTGGCGCGCCCGTCGGCGATGGTCTGCTCGGTCACGCCGAAGCGCGCGAGGTCAGCCTGCGGAAAGTAGATGCGGTCCTTCTGATAATCGACCTTGACGTCCTGCCAGAAGTTGGCGAGCTGCAGCGCGGTGCAGGTGAAGTCAGAGAGCCGGAAGCGTTCGGCATCGCGGTAGCCGCTGGCATAAAGCACGAGCCTGCCCACCGGGTTCGCCGAGTAGCGGCAGTAGGCGAACACATCCTCCATGGTTGCAAAGCGCGTCACCGTCTGGTCCTGCCGGAAGGCAACGAGCAGATCCGCAAAGGGCTCCTTCGGTATGTCGCACTCGCGAATGGTGGCGGCAAGCGCTACAAAGACAGGATGGCGCGCCTCGCCGCGGTAGCAGGCATCCAGTTCCCTGCCCCAGAGGTCGAGCAGGGCGAGCGACTGGTCGCGGTCGCCTACCTCATCGCCGAGATCGTCCGAGATGCGGCAGTAGGCATAGATGCTGTGAAAGTGCGGACGCAGCCGCTCCGGCAGAAACCAGGACGCCACATGGAAGTTCTCATAGTGGGTCTCCGTAAGCCTCTGGCAGTAGGCTCGCGCCTCGGCCAGCGTGGGCGGCTGCGCGGGCATCCTGTACTCCGCGGGAAGCGCTGCCCATCCTCGTTCGATCAGGTCCTGCTGGGTTGTCTCGGTCATGGCTGGACTCACGGAATGATAGCGGTCTTGATGTCGTTGGAGCGATCCATCAGCCGGCGAAAGACCGCGTCTATCTCAGACAGCGGGGCGCGGCCGGTGATGTAGGCCCGAGCGTTGAAGCGGCCGCTGCGAATCATCTGAAACGCGGTGCGGCAGGTGGCGGGCGTGTGATGGAAGCTCGCCTTGAGCGTGATGTCGTTGTAGTGCAGCCGGTTGGTGTCAAGCTCGACCCTGGTTCCCGCGGCGCAGCCACCGAAGAAGTTGACCACGCCGCCCTTGCGCACCATTTCAACGGCCCACTGCCAGGTGAGCGGAGTGGCTACGGCCTCAATGGCGATGTCTACGCCGCGCGCCTCCGGCGTGAGTTCGCGGACAGCGGCGATGGGATCGACCCCTTCACCGAGATGCACGACATGGTCCGCGCCGAAGAGCTTTGCCGAGGCCACCTGCTCCTCGCGCTTGACGACGGCAATGACCCGCATGCCCGAGAGGTGCGCCGCGTGGATGAACATGAGCCCGATGGGCCCTGCGCCGATCACGGCCAGGGTGTCGCCGGGCTGGGCTCCGCTCTCCTCAAGGCCGCGGACGACGCAGGCCAGCGGCTCGGTAAGCGCGGCGTGCTCGAGCGGCACATCATCGGGAACCAGCAGGGTGTTCTTCTCAACGATGCGAGCGGGAATGCGATAGAACTGGGCGTAGGCTCCGTTGTTGAAGAGCAGGTCGTCGCAGAGGTTCTCCTGGTTGCGGCGGCAGTAGAAGCACTCGCCGCAAGGGGCCGAGTTGAGCGCTACGACCCTGTCGCCAGGCTGAAACTTTGTTACGCCTTCGCCAACATGCTCGACCGTTCCAGCCAGCTCATGGCCGAAGGCGATGGGCGGCTTCAGCATGCGCGCGTGATAGCCGCGCCGGTAGACTTTGAGGTCAGTTCCGCAGGTGAGGGCGGCTGCCACCCGCACCACGATTTCGCCGGGACCCGCTGTGGGCACAGGCACGCTTTCAACGCGCAGATCTTCTTTGCCGTAGAGCACGGCGGCTTGCATCTCGTTCGCCATCTTCTTTATTTTCTCAGACGCGGAGCAGTTGCGCCGCCGCGCGACCCTGAGGTTCAGAGTTCAGTTCAGACTTCCGGACTCAGGAAAATTTTCATCGAGTCGGGGGTAGGGTGAGACGCCAGCTCGACTGCTTCTGCGGCTGCCTCAAGCGGGAAGCGATGCGAGATGAGCTGCGTAAGATCAAAGCCCTTGCGATAGCCGTCGAAGACAAGCCTCGCGCCCTCGTCCTGGATCTCTACGGAGGCGCTGTAGCTGCCTACCAGAGCTTTCTCATCCATGCAGATCGATGCGGGATCAATGGGCGCCTGGCCGCGCTGGGTCTGCGCGAAGAGCAGGATGCGGCCGCCGGGACGGGCTGCGTTCATCGCAACGGGAATCAGGGCATCTACCCCGACGGCGAGGATGACCGCATCGGCGCCGCGACCCTCCGTTGCCTCTCGAACGACAGCTGCGACGTCCTGCTGCGCGTCAATGGGATGATGCAGCCCGAAGCCGGCAGCAATGGCATGGCGCTCAGGATAGAGATCGGAGGTGTACACAGTGGCCCCGCTGCGGGCGGCGAGTGCGGCGAGCACAATGCCGATGGGGCCCTGGCCGATGACGAGAACGGTTTCATCGGCTGCCAGGTCGAGGTTCTTGATGGCCTTGAGGCAGGTGTTGACCGGCTCGACAAAGGCGGCCTGCTCAAATGGCACTCCATCCGGCACCTTGAGGAGACCGCGAGGCACGATCCAGTCCATGACGCGAACATACTCTGCAAAGCCGCCACCGGCCGGTTCAAAACCCGCCGTGCAGCCGACACGCTTGTAGGTGGGGCATTGCGCGAAGGTCTTTTTGCGGCAGTAATAGCACTCCCCGCAAGGGATGTGATGAAAGACCATGACCCGGTCGCCCACGGCGAACCCTTTGACATCGGCTCCGATGGCGGCGATGGTTCCGGCCGTTTCATGGCCGAAGATGCGCGGCGCGGAGTGCGAGCCGGTGTGAATCTTCTTGAGGTCGGTGCCGCAGATGCCGCAGGCGTGGACGCGGACCAGCACCTCTCCCCGGCCGATTTCCGGAACGGGGACGGTCTCGACGCGGACATCATCGATGCCTCGATAAACGGCAGCGCGCATGGTGGAGGGGATCGCGCTTACCTTTGCTTCAATAGGACTGGTGCAGGTTGCCATGACTCCATTTCTCCGATAACAGCCGGGCCAGCCCATTGGCGGCCACCCTGCTATTTTCTCCCAAACGCATGAGTGCGCGCCAATGCTGCGGACGAAGCGCTGAGTATGCGATGAAAGCGGCCATGCGGAGCTGGCCGTCGGCGCCCATGAAACGGTTGAAGTCGGGGAGCTGATCATTTGCCCCATCCGAGACGCCTTTGTAGCAATAAAAGGGGATATCGCGCATGCGGGCCATGCGGCCAACCGTCGCAGCTTCCATATCAACCATCGAGGCCTGATAGCGCTCGGCGAGCTTTCGCTTTTCGTCTGCGCGGGCTACGTGATCGAGGGTCACGAGGCGGACTTTGCCGGGATCAGCGGCGGCGCTTGCGTACCGCTCGCCGGTGCGGCTGTCAATAACCTCAGCGATCTCAATGACCTGGGCGGGCTTGACTCCGCAGGAGAGCGCTCCGGCCCAGCCGATTGAAATCAGCGCCGTAACCGGGCCTTCCCGGAGAATCGCCTCGCAGGCGCGGGTAGCGGATGCCGCTCCCATACCGGCAGAGCCGGCGACGCACTCGGTGGCGCCGAGCTGTCCGCGATAGAGGCGGCCCTCAGCGCGCCAGCCCTTGACCAGCGGCTTGAGCTCACCCGGCAGGGCGGCGACAATGCCGATGCGCGCGGTCATGCGGGGGGCGCGTATCCATGCGCGCGAAACCAGTCGATCGCCGCGCGCAGACAGGGGTAGACGGGGACGACCCTGAAACCCAGTTCGCGCTCGGCCCGGGCCGATGAGGCAAACATCATCTTGCGCCCCATGCGCACCGCCTCGACGGTGGCGCGAGGCTCCTTGCCGCGCAGCTTGCCGGTGATCGTCTCATCGAAGTAGGCGAAGATCATCGCTACCGCGTGCGGCACCTTCATGGTGGGAGACGGCAGGCCGGTGATGGCGGACATCTTGTCGAGAATCTGCTTCAGGGTCAGGTTTTCGCCGCCCAGGATGTAGCGCTCGCCGGGCACACCGCGCTCGAGCGCATCGGCGTGGGTTCGAGCCACCTCGGCGACATCGACCAGGTTCAGGCCGGTATCAACATAGGCCGGGAATCGGCCGTTGAGAAAATCGACGATGATGCGGCCCGTCGGCGTGGGCTTGAGATCGTTGGGGCCGATGGGAGTGGTGGGGTTCAGGACGATGACCTGCTGGCCGCCCTGGGCCGCGCGGATGGCCTCCTGCTCGGCGAGATACTTGGAGCGCTTGTAGTGGCCGATCATGTCGTTGAGGGAAACGGGCGTCCGCTCATCGACGATGGTGCCGTCGCTCTTGAAGCCCATGGTCGCTACGCTGGAGGTGTAAACCACGCGCCGGACACCCTCTTCAGCGGCTATGCGAAGAATGCCGCGGGTGCCCTCGACGTTCGCTGCGTACATTGTTTTTGGATCGCGGACCCAGAGGCGGTAGTCGGCGGCCACGTGCATAACCGCATCGCAGCCGGCGATGGCGGAGCGCAGCGTCTCCGGGGCAAGCAGGTCACCGGTGACAGTGTCACCGGGAAGCCCCTCAAGATTGGCGAGGTTGCTGGTGGGGCGCACCAGCATACGCATTGTTGCGCCCCGGCCAGCCAGTTCCCTGGCAACATGACTGCCGACAAATCCAGTAGCACCGGTAAGGAAGACTTTCATGCTGCAGCGCCTGGGTCTATGGCTCGCCCGAACCCATGGAGCGGCTCTGCGTGTTCTGGTTAGCCGTGGCCCCGCTCGATCCGGCGAACTGCGTGGTCGTGCGTGCGTCGATGCCGTTGCCCTGGAGCTGGACTGTTGCCGACACCGCATCCACATCGGTCCGGATAATGGTCAGCAGCGAGCTGTCCGTAGCCACGGTATAAACCTTGCCGATAGGCGCGTTATAGGTGGAAACGATGCTGCGCGGATGGCCGTTGACCGGGATCGTCTTCTGCACGGTGAAGGTGGTCAGGTTGATGACGGAGACCGTGCCGTCGCCCTCGTTGGCGACATAGGCGCGGCTGCCATCGCCGAGAATGGTCACCGAGGAGGGATTTTTGCCGACGGGAATTGTCGCCAGCACCTGCCCGAAGTTCGGGCTGTCGTTGCCGAAGACGTCGAGCGCTACGTTAATGATGCTGACCGTATTGGAGTCGTAGTTGGCCGTGATGAGCAGGGATGCGTTGCTGGTTCCCTGGGTCAGCAGATCGGCAGAAACCGGGCCCGCACCTACGGGAATGGTCGCGTTGTGCAGATAGGTGCTGAGGGTCTGGGTGTCGAGCACATTCTTCTGGCTGTCGATCACGGTGACCGTCCCGCTGCCGCGGTTCATGATGAAGGTCCGCTTGCCGTCAAGGGTGCCGACACCGTACACGGGGCAGATCCCCAGAGGAAGGCGGCTGGAAACGGTGTTGTTCGTAACTTCAATGCCGTCGGCTTCGCCGTTGACCGTTACGGAACTGGGGTTGTCACACTGGCCCCAGCTGACTGCGCCACCGGCGCCGGTGTTGCCCTGGCTGATGGCATAGACACGGACTGCGTTATAGATGCCCGTGACGTTGATCAGCGACGGCGCTACCGGGATCTCCTGGTTCAGAGAAGGAGCACTCGCTGAAGATGTCAGGAAGGCGCCGACGGTGTTGCTGCCGAGCTGGGTGACATACTGTCCGGAGTTGGTGACGAGCATGTTCGTCGCCGGGATCGAACTCTCCAGCAGCGTGGTGGTGCCTACATTCTTGGTCTGCAGCTGGGTGCTGATCGGCACGGTGCTGATGCTGGCGCCCTTGCCACCCGCGTCACAGGTCACAGCGTAGGCCGTCGAACCGGCGCCGTCGAGCGCAGTGGAAATTGGCCCCTGGCCAATCTGCGCCTGGGCGATGATGCTGTCGCCGGAGAAATCCACGAGCGTCACGATCCCGGGATTAGCATAGGCCGACGGCGAGCAGGGGTTGGCCCCCCCTGGAGCTGCCAGCGTCTGCTGCGGCTGAGAAAATACCACTGTAAAGGCTGATGGCTGCGCAGCAGGACCAGTTGGCGTAACTGGTGAAATGACGGGACGATACTGGTTACCGCAACCTGCGGCCCCAGCCAGCACCAGCAGCGCTCCGGCTGCCAGGCACGACACTCTTCGCACTCGGAGATACCTCACTCTGAAACAGACCCTGCCCTGAAACTGGAATCGTGTAGAAGAATGATTGTAAATCACTACGCTGTGCCAAACCCACTCGGCAGGAGAATCGACTTGTTGAAGCACGACCTCAGCACGGAACCGTTGGCGTGGCAGTCGCGCTGGCTGCTCGCAGCGGTGCTGCTGCCGGCCGCAGCCTGGATCGCCGTGCAGTCGTGGATGGCGGCCCTCGTCCATCCACCTACGCTGTGGCAGGCGCTGCTTATCAGCGGCTGCTTTGCGGTGCTGGTGCGGGCGATGCGTGCAGCCACCACCGCCGCAGCCCTGACGGGCGCCGTGCTGACCGCCTGCATCTACTACCAGGCTCCGGGCATGCGGACCGCCCTGTGGCCGATGCTCGCCATGCTGGTGCTGACGCTCGGCGCAACGCGCGCCGGCCGACGCCATAAAGAAGCCCTGGGCACAGCGGAGAGCAGGCGCGGACGCGGACCGGCACAGGTGGCCGCGAACCTGGGCATGGCGGCGCTGGCCTCGTTCCCTACGCTCTTCGGGTGGTCGCGGACCGTTTCGCTGATGGTGCTGACCGCTGCACTGGCCGAGGCCGCTGCCGACACGCTCTCTTCGGAGCTGGGCCAGGTCTTCGGCGGCACTCCACGGCTGGTCACCACCGGCAGGCGGGTCGCGCCCGGCACGGACGGCGCAGTCAGCCTGGCAGGAACGCTGGTGGGCATCGCGGGCGCGCTGGTGATCGCAGCGGTCGGCGGAGCCGTGCTGGGGCTGGGGTGGAGCAGGTCGGCGGTGGCTTTCTTCGCTGCGGTGGCAGGCCTGTTCGCGGATAGCCTTCTCGGCGCAACGCTCGAGCGCGGCGCATGGCTGAATAATGATGCAGTTAATTTCCTGTCAACGGCAGTTGCAGGGCTGGTGGCTGTCTGCTTCAGGAGCCGTTAGAGATTCAGGAGCCGTTAGAGAAGCTTGCCGGCGGCCAGATCGCGGACGAGCCCGCGGTCAGCGGCGAGGAAATCATAGGACGGCAGCTGGTCGAGCGCGCACCAGCGCAGTTCATGAAAGATCCGGTTTTCCAGCTCACCCTCAAAGTGGTGAACGGCGAAGAACCGGAGATCGACTGCGCCGCCCTTGCGGTAGGTGTGCCGGGTGTGCGCCACCTCGCTCCCGATGGAAGCGGCAATGCCAAGTTCTTCGTTGAGTTCCCGGAACAGGGCCTCTTCAGCGCTCTCACCGGGTTCGATCTTACCCCCGGGGAACTCCCACTTGAGGGCCATGGGCTGGTCGGGACGGCGCTGGCATATCAGGACCTCACCCCCGCGCAGGATCAGGGCCGCTGAGACGAAGCGGACGCCTCGCGCTTCGGGGAGTATTTCGTTTTGTAGGACGTTTTCCTCCACGCTCTTATTAGTTTAGACGCTTGCACCTCAAAGGTGATACCTCGGCGGCCCGGCAATCGCACAAAGGCCCAGGGAACGCGGAACTACGGTCATCCCCGGGTTGCGAATTCGCCCGAAAAAGATGGAACTTTCTCCTACCGGTGCGGCGTATGCTTATCGACAAATCTTTTTGCCGGGGCCGACGAGTGCTGCGCGGCGAGTCGAATTCACACCTACGCGACGGGATCCTTGAGAGGAGCGAGATATGAGCAAAGTGAGAGTGCTGGTTGGTACCCGCAAAGGCGCCTTCATCCTGAATTCGGATGGCAAGCGGCAACAGTGGGACGTCAGCGGACCCCACTTCGGCGGCTGGGAGATCTATCACATGAAAGGATCGCCGGTTGATCCGAACCGGATCTACGCCTCTCAGTCCAGCGGCTGGTTCGGGCAGCTGATCCAGCGCTCCGACGACGGAGGCAAGACATGGGAACCGGTCGGGAACAAGTTCGCCTATGCAGGCGTGCCCGGCACGCACCAGTGGTACGACGGCACACCCCACCCCTGGGAGTTCAAACGGGTGTGGCATCTGGAGCCGTCACTGCATGACCCGGACACCGTCTACGCGGGCGTCGAAGACGCGGCCATCTTTCGGACGACGGACGGCGGCAAGGCGTGGGAGGAGATGCCCGGACTGCGCGGTCACGGATCAGGGCCGCACTGGCAGCCGGGAGCCGGAGGCATGTGCCTGCACACCATCCTGCTGGATCCCAGCGATCCGCAGCGCATCTTCATCGCGATCTCGGCAGCAGGCGCGTTTCGCACGGACGACGGAGGCGCGACCTGGAAGCCGATCAACCGCGGGCTGCACTCGCAATACATTCCCGACCCCAATGCGGAGGTCGGCCATTGCGTTCACCACATCGCGATGAATCCTGCGCGCCCGGGGGTGCTCTTCATGCAGAAGCACTGGGACGTGATGCGCAGCGATAATGCCGGGGACAGCTGGCAGGAGGTAAGCGGCAACCTGCCCACCGACTTCGGGTTCGCCATCGACATTCATTCGCATGAACCGGATACGGTCTACGTGGTCCCGATCAAGAGTGACTCAGAACATTATCCGCTTGAGGGGAAGCTGCGGGTCTTCCGCAGCCGCACCGGCGGAAACGAATGGGAGCCGCTCACCAAAGGCCTGCCGCAGCAGAACTGCTATGTAAATGTGCTGCGCGATGCGATGGCCGTCGACTCCCTCGACGATTGCGGCGTTTACTTCGGCACCACGGGCGGACAGGTCTACGCCTCCGCCGATGGCGGCGACAGCTGGAATGCCATCGTGCACGATCTGCCTGCCGTGCTGTCAGTCGAGGTACAGACGCTGCCGTGATCCGCATACTGCTGCCGGCCCACCTGAGGACCCTCGCCCGCATCGACGGCGAACTGCTGCTTGCGATCGAGGGCGAGGCCACGCAGGGCTCGCTGCTGAGCGCCATCGAAGGCCGCTATCCCCAGCTGCTGGGCACCATTCGCGACCAGATCACGCTCCAGCGGCGGCCGTTTCTGCGCTTTTTCGCCTGTGAGCGTGACCTCTCCCACGAGGCTTCCGACACGCCCCTGCCGGGGCCGGTTGTCGCTGGAGAAGAACCGTTCATCATTCTGGGAGCGATCGCGGGAGGATAGCCGCGATCGCTCTTCACTTCTGGCTACGGATGAAGCTCTCAGGCGTGCCGTCGGCAGGATTCACAAAGACAATGTCCTTCGGGTCGCGGCGGGGCGTGTCAACCGAGAGGAAGACGACCGGGCCTTCGAAGATCTCCGGCATGGCATGCACCGTGCCCCGCTTGAAGAAGAGAAAATCTCCCGGCGCGAAATCTCCGCTGTTCGACGCATCGCCCATCCAGAAAGAGCCTCGCCCCGAAAGCACATAGAGGTACTCGTCGCAATTGACGTGGTAGTGCGGCGGGGTCTCGCGGTAGACGCGGAAGACACGCGCGCTGGCGGCCTCCTCGTTGGTGAGGTACTCGTCCAGCAGCATCGTGTCGGCGGTCTCGGGAAAGGACTGCGCGATTTCGTTGAGGTTAAAGCGCCGGCCAGCGTGGAATTTCTCTTCGGGAAGCATGGAGATAGTTTCCCAGCTTAGGGCGGTACAAGGCAAAAGCGCCCGGCTTTTTGCTGCCGGGCGCTCGTGTGTGGATGTACTCCCGGAAGACTCAGTTGTCTCCTGTGCTGTTGCCGGACTCGGGACTCTCCGGAGTCTCGACCTTGGCTATCTCAGTTGCGTAGAGAGTGTAGCCGCCCTTGGTGTCTACCAGCAGAAACCCATGCACCTCGATACTCGCACCAGCCGCTAGCGAGGCAAAGGATGCTGCCGTGAGACTGCCGCTGTAGTCGGTGCTTTGACCGGCAACCGTGGCCAGTGAAGTGATCTTGCTGTAGGTCGTCAGAAACGCCGTGCCCGGTAGCGCCAGTGTGAAGTGGTAGTCCAGGCTGGAACCCACGGGCGCGGCCACGAGGGAAGCAGGGATACTCTCCGCAGCGAGAACAATCTTCTGCGCCTGGAGTGCGCCGGTGCTTCCACCCGAGCCCGTAACCAGAACAGACTGGCCCGGAAACAGCTCGGCAGCGTTGAAGGAAGTCGAGCTCAGGCCAGTCTGCTGCGCGTCTTCAGGAAGATCGAAGGTCGTCGCGGAGCTTACGTCAACGCTGATGCTGGTCGTCGCGCCTACTGCACCGAAGCCCTCCCTAGGCACCATGGTGAACGCCGTGACGGCCCCGGTGCTGTCCTGCGCTACGCTGACGATGATTCCCTTCGCTCCGTCCTGCTGCTGCCCCGAGGAGTCGCCCTGCGACTCGGGAGTGATCATCTGCGCCAGGATCGTTCCGTCTGTCTGCGTCTGTCCCTGCACCTGAACAATCGAAGCGGGTTGAATCGAGGCGATCGTAACTCCGCTGGGAAACTGCGTTGAGCTATTTACTGAAAACGAGAACTGCCTGCTCGAGTCACCGGATGCAACCGTGATGGCGGAGGAGCTCACGGCAACGACCGCTCCCGTTACCTCCACATGACGATCGCCGCTGTTTTCGCTGCTCACCTGCGCGCCAGATGTATTCATCGCCGGATTGAATGTAACTGTGCTTCCGGCAATGTTGAAAGACTGCGCGAGATTGAAAGCGAGCTGTAGTTGTACCTCGCCCTGCGAGCTGACTGCAAGTGCAGGGCTCAACGCCACCGTAACTGCAGGTTGAGCTATGGATGCACTGGCAGTTGTAACCTGCCCGGAGCTATTTATGTAAGTCACCTGGGCGGCAGATATATTCAGCGTCACCGAACTATAAGTACCGAATGCGAGATTGGTGATCTCGATAGGCTCCTGCAGTGCTCCGAGGCCGGATAACTCGACCGTCTCAGGCTGCGCCAGCACAGAGGCGCTGCTCCCACTGCTTCCCTGCCCCAGAGTTATCCCTGCGATAGTAGCTTTAGCGGAGAGGATATTGCCCAGCGGCGCATCACTGACAGTGACCACCATGGGCGCCGCACCGGCTGAAGCTGCCGTGGAACCGGCGCCTGTTGAAGCGGAACTGCAGCCTAGCAAGGCACAGCAGCCTGCAAACGAAGCTATAACTAAAGAAGCTTTACCTCTGAACCAGCCGTTCATTCTTTCCCCTCATGAAGTACATCTCGAGACTAGAAAGTCCTCGGAAGCTATGACATTGAAGCGCATTGCTATAGCTACCTATCGACGTTATCGAGGAAAGCTGAAGTACTTAATGCTGGTGTGCACCTGTTCAGGAGGAAAGAGGGATTACTTCCGTACGGCCTAGCAGCTAACCCTTGCTATGGGATGAATGCGTTGAAAGAATCTGCAGCCAGCAGATAGCTGATAGTAACAAGGGAGCAGAGATGGCCTGGCACTTATGCCAGGCCATCTCTGCTCCGCCACACGGAACTCAGTTGCGGCCGCCGCGTGACCATGCAGGAATCCCCTGCGCATTTCGCAGGGTCAGCTCGGACTCGCCCTTCTTGATGGTGCGCGCGATCAGAGCGTCTGCATCATTGAACTTGACCTTGGATCCAGTTATCTCAACCTGATCCCCTTTCGCCAGTTCGAATTTCTTTTGCGTCAGGAACCATGAAGGGCCTACATGAACGTCCATCACCCCTTCGGCAGTTTTAAGCTGCAGATGGGTTCCGTTCCAACCCCTGCGGCCGGTTACCTGATTGACGGCTTCGATGGTTCCGCTTACCGTCGTCTCGGTCGCCGTGTTGTACATCAACGACCGGCGCGTGGGTGTATCTGTGGTCTGTGCGCCCACATACATAGCCGGCGCCAGGATCACCATGGCGAGCAAGATAGACAGAGCATAGAAGTAGCGCTTGTGTTTGATCATGATCTTCTCCCTGTTGTTACTGGTTCCGCAGACTTAGATCTTCGCCCATGCTGCGATACTGCCTCTGATATTCATTCATGTCCCGCTCCATGTTGCGCGCCTGCTCAACGATGCGCTCACGGTTGGGGTTCGATTTTGCGAGTTCTTCATCCATGTTCTTCATGCGCGTGTTGATGCGGTCCTGGGTTTGCTGCATCACGCGCGAACGCTGCTCCACTGCGGCCCGCTGCTGGGTGTTGAACCCATGCATTACCTGCTCATTCTGCTGCTGCATGGTTTGCAGTTGCTCTCGAAGCTGGTCGCGCTGCTGCCGCGCCTGGTCTGCATTGAATGCAGATCCGCTGGTGGTCCTCGCCATATCGCGCACCTGTGTACGGGCTCGATCCATGCTCTGGCTGCCCAACTGATATTGCTGGCGCTGCTGACCGGTTGCCTGCACACGGAGCCGGTCACGCTGCTGCTGAGTGATGCGGCTTCTGGTGCTCGTCCGCGGCTGGCTCTGCCTGGTGCTGCTCTGACTCGGCGCACGGCTGCCACCGGGTCGCTGCGCCATGAGCGCAGCGCTTACCAGAAGAATCATAAGTGCGATACCAATTCTCGATTTCATATTTCCTCCATCATTGTCGCCACAACTTCATTAGAGAATGGCGGCGATAGAGTGAGATGTGATCGAGATCACCAGACAGGAATAGAAATGCCGACTGGTTCTGCTTCTAGTTATTAGAAGCTTGCAGATTGTGATAACTCTCCGGGGGCCCGAGATAGCTGGGCGCAACTGAACCATGGCTAACTACGAGCTTCTCAAGCACAACGCCGGGATCGACCATCCAGAACTTCAAGGTGTGATAGCCCGGCGTGTTTACGGAGAGAGTGGAAGTCACTTTTCGCACGCCATCCTTCACATCTGTGGCCCAGTTCTTTTCAGAGTCGTGCGCGAGTGCATCCACCAGCAGCGGAGGCTGGTCGTCAATGGAGAGCATGTATCGCAACCCGCGCCCGGGAACGAAACGTAGCGTCGGCGCAAGAATTGCCTCGATGTTGAACTTGCCGCTGTCGAAGAGGTACATCCTGTACTCCAGTGAGGCAGATGGCTGAGGCGGCAGTACGCTCTGTGCCGTGACCGGCATGACGGTCATGCCTGAGAGCGTCTCACCAAAGTCAGGAATACGCTGCCAGTGGATTGGCCTGGCACTGGTCCTGGCTGTGAAGTGCTCTGCGTTGATCGAAACGTAATTCTCGTTCTCCACGAAACCCTGGAGCGATGCCCGTGTGAGAGCCGAGGGATTTCGCTCAACGACGGCGATCTTCACCGCCGCTCCGTTGCGCTGCTCAATCGTGATGATGCCGGAGGCTGTGCCGGCAGGAGCGCTTGACCAGTCGATGGCGGCGGTCAACCGTTGCTCCTTATCCACGGCGCCATGAGTGGAACTGAGCATGATCCAGGGCTGATCGGCCTTCACCGAATACTCGAAGGGTTTGATGCCTCGGTTGAACACATCAATGAAGCGGGTTTGCCGGTTGAAGCTATCGAACGGAGGCAGCCGCAGAGATGCAGAGTTATCGGTGGCGGCGATCGCGGAGCCATCCACGGCCACCGCCATCTTCGCGTCCGCATCCGGCTGCACCTCGCTCACGGCCGGCATTGCATTGAGTGGAGGCTCGTTCCAGAAGGTATACCCGATGTGAGTCTGGCTCATCATCTTGTCCCACTTGCCATGGGCCAGCGTGTGGTTGTAGGCATAGGTGAGGTCGGCATCCTCCTTGAACAACACTCGCGCCTGCGCCGCCAGATCGTTGGTGCTGACTCTTCCCTGCGCAGCATGCAGATGGTTTCTGCCAGCCGTGATGTACAGTTCATTGACAATCGCCGAGGCTTTAACCGGATAAAGCACCAGTTCAAAGTAAGCATCGCGGCTCTCCACTGGAAGCTCTTTGTAGATCGCTTCCGCCTGGCGGGTAAGCTGCTCCCAGCCTGCATAGACGCGATCCGCCTCCTGATAATGAACCAGGCTGAAAGTATCCGGCTCGAGTAATTCCGGCTTACGCCTGCCGTTGTATTTGGTATATTTCGCGACAATCTCAGCTATCTCTGCGGCATGCTGGGGACCGAACTCGCGCGCTGCCCACAACTGCGTGAACTCCGAGAAGTTGTCCTGATTCCAGCGCGATGGATCGCGTGCGTAGTCGAGGAAGAACTCGATCGGAAACTCCATGGGCTTGAGGTCGCCCACGTTCACAATCCAGATGCGATTCGCTCCATACTCATGCGCCAGGTGCATCTGCTCCCACACCTTGGGGATGGGATTGGTGTTGAGCCACTTGTAGGAGCGCGGATCGCCGACATAGTCGAAGTGATAGTAGATGCCTGCGCCGCCGCTGCGCTTTCTCTCTGCAGGAGTCGGCAACCGGCGGATATTGCCCCAGTTGTCGTCGCACCACAGCAGGGTGACGTCGTCGGGAACGCGCATGCCCTTTTCGTAGTAGCCCTGCACCTCTTTGTAGAGCGCCCACACCTGCGGATCAGCAGCCAGTGTCGGGGTAAGATGCTGCGAGATGATCTGTCTCTGCTTCGCCACGATCTTTTCGAGCAAGGCAACGTTATCCGTCTCTGACATCGGCATATCGCCGTCGCCGCGCATTCCCAGAGTGATCGTGCTTTCGTAGTTTGCATTGCGCTCGATTCCCTTCTCCCAGAAGGAGTCGAGTACCGCGGCATTCGTCGAATAATCCCATGGCCCGGTGCCGTGGCGCTTCCACTCCTGCTGTGCGCGCAGCATGGGTTCATGGTGAGAGGTGCCCATGACGATGCCGTATTCGTCAGCCAGCCGGGGGTTGAGAGGATCGTCTTCATTGAATGCGTTGTTCCACATGGCGGGCCACAGGTAGTTAGCCTTCAGTCGCAGCAGAAGTTCAAAGACCTTCTCATAAAAGAGATGGTTGTAGCCGCCGAACTTCTCATAGACCCAGCCGGTCAGCGACGGAGCTTCATCATTCAGAAAAATGCCGCGATACTTCACAGCCGGCTCGCCCTGGATGTAGCGGCCATCTTTGACAAAGAGCGCAGACTGGCGCCTGACGGGAACATCTGCCCACCAGTACCAGGGCGAGACGCCGATCTGTTCTGAAAGGTCATAGATCCCGTAGATGGCGCCGCGCTTGTCGCTGCCCGCAATCACAAGCGCGCGCGCGACGCCCGGCAGTGGATGGGAGACAACCTGGATCAGCGTTGACTCCCACTTGCCCCTGATCTGGCTTACATCAATCTTGTGCTCTCGAATGAGGCGGTCGATGACTTCGCTTCTGCCGATGGTTCCGATAAGAATTACGTTGCCGGAGAGCGACTTCCTCGCCTGCAGAAAGTCCGGGGTTACGCCGCTGACCCTGTTGATGTCCTGCTGCAGGTCGTGCGCGGCGCGGGTTACGCCTGCGTAGTCGCTGCTATCCACATAGAGCTTTGCCGCTGCGCCAGCCTGCACCAGCGTAAAGCTGCCGGGGGAAGAAGCCGTCTCCACATAGCGCGGCTGACCCAGCGCGAAACAGCGCGGCGCGAGTGAGGCAAGGATGAGAACACCGAGGACAGTGCAGACGCGCTTGAAGCGCGCGGGCTGCGCGATGCGCGAGCGGGAATTCCAAAGAGAAAGACTGGAGAAGCACATAAGCCTTACCTTTGTAGCCATTAAAGCGATTTATTGCAAGGGCGGCTTTGCCCTGCCGGGCAGCGTGCAAATCATGTGGTAGTCATCAACGCATGAATCACAGCTACTGCCTGCTCCAACTCGGCCACGGGAACGCACTCGCGGCTGCTGTGCGCGCTGCGCATATCGCCGGGGCCGAAGACCAGGACCTCCTCGGCGATGGAGGACAACAGGCCGGCCTCAGAGCCGAAAGGAATGGAGGTTGCCGCGCGGCTGGTGAGCCTCTCAATGTCACGAACGAGCGAAGCATCTGCATCGGTCTCGAAGCCTGCCTGCTGGCGAAGAATGCTCACTGCGTATTCGATCCCGGAATGCTGGAGGCGTTGCAGATCGGCAATCTCTTTGAGGCCTGCGGGCACGCGGCCGGGAGCCTGCCCTGGGATGGGCCGCCACTCCACCAGGAACTCGCACTGGCCAGGAACGATGTTCTTGGCGGAGCCTCCATGAATGGTGCCGACGTTGAGCGTGGTGAAGCCGGGCGTGAAGAAGCTGTGCTGCTCCGCCTGAAGCTCTTCACTGAACTGCTCAATTGCGGTGAGGAGGCGCGCAGCCGCGTAGATGGCCGAAGCGCCCTTCTCAGGGTGCGCGCTGTGCGCTTCTCTGCCGGTGACGGTGATCTTTGCGAGGCAATATCCCTTGCCGGCTCGCGCGGCGTGAAGCGATGTGGGCTCGCCGATCACCACCCGCCGAGGGGAGACGACATCTGCGGCGAGCAGATGCGCAGCACCGATGCAGCCGATCTCTTCATCAGCGGTGAGAATGATGCGAACGCTGCCGGAGCACCGCGCCATCGCGACCTCTCCGGCTGCACTCAGCAGGCACGCAAGGAAGCCCTTTACATCGCAGGCTCCGCAGCCGTGGAGCTCACCGTCTACGATCGACGGCTGAAGCGCGCCCTGCCAGTCCGCGGAGTAAGGGACCGTATCCGTATGGCATATAAAAGCGAGGTCGACGGCTCGATCTGCGATCTTCTGGCCCGGCGGAGCGGCGATCAGGTTGAGCTTCTCAGTACCTGCTGCGTCGCGATAGGCGAGCTCCTGCGTGCTCCACCCTGCGGCGCGCAGCGAGCACACAACGTAGTCGATGATGGGACGGTTCGAGAGGTTCGAAACGGAAGGGATGCGGATGAGATTCGAGAGGTGTTCAACGACAGAAGTCATGCGCGCTCCGACCACACTTTGCGATGCACTACTTTGTAGCGTTCTACGATCTCCTCGTCGAGCGGATGCCTTCCATCACGGAGAATCATTTTGCCGTTGACGACCACATCGCGAATCGCACTGCGATTCAATCCAAAGGCGAGGATGGAGAGCAGGTCATCCGCAGAATGCCCTGCAATGGATGAGTCGTTGCGATCGACGGTGAAGAAGTCGGCATAGTTGTCGTGAGACAAGGAGCCTGCTGCCACCTGCAGCGACTGTGCACCGTTGATGGTCGCGCAGTCGAGCAGACGCGCAGCCAGCGGCTCATGACCAACCTGGTCAAGAATAGCGCGCTCCTGCTGCTGCAGCCGAAGATGATAGTCCAGCTCACGCGCATCTTCGAGAGGATCAATCTGCGCCTGGCTGTCAGAGCCAAGCGCGATACGAATTCCCGCGCCGAGGACTTTGTCGGCTGCGAGGATTCCATCGCCGAGGTTGCGCTCCGTGGTCGGGCATGAGCAGATCGTTGCGCGCGCGTCGGCGAGCATGCGGATTTCTGCGTCGGTGATATGAATCGCGTGGACAGCGGTAAAGTCCGCTCCGAGCAACCCCTCTCTGGCGAGCAGGGACACCGGGGTTGCGCCATATTCGCGCAGGCAGGCTGCGTTTTCCGCGAGCTGCTCCGCCACGTGCATGTGAAGAGGCAACTGCCGGTCACGCGCCCAGACTGCCATCTGATGAAGATCGGCAAGGGGCACTGCGCGAATGCTGTGCGGCGCTACACCGAATCGCACGCTCTCCGATGAGGGTTGCAAGTCTTTGAGCAGGGCGTCCATGTTCGCGAGGAACTCTGCCGTCGTCTCGAAGAAGCGCGTCTGGCCCGGGTCTTTTGGCAATGCAAAGCCGGACCGCAGATACGCCGTGCGCAACAGCACGATGCGTATGCCGACCGATTGCGCTGCGGCAATCACCTGCCGGGCCAGCAGGTTGGGATCGGCATAGGGACGGCCGTCGGGTGCGGTATGCAGGTAGTGGAATTCACCCACGGTCGTCGTACCTGCGCGAACCATTTCAAGAAAGGCCATCCGCGCCACGTCATAAACATCTTCAGGAGAAAGCCGCGCAGCGGCGTGGTACATGGTTCCCCGCCACGACCAGAAATCGCGCCCGCTTACCTGGCGCGATTCCGCCTTGCCGCGAATGAGCCGCTGAAAGGAGTGAGAATGCGTGTTAACGAAGCCGGGCAGCATGGCCTTGCCTGCCAGGCTGACCGTTGCCGTCTGCGCATCAGGTGCGGCTTGCAGGATGCGTCCTTCTTCGCTGACGAGCAGGGCTGCGCCATGTTCAAAGCTTCCGCCGCGATAGAGAAGGTCAGGGCGATAGGCTGTGTTCACAGGGCTTCCTCGAGTGACGATGTATGGATTTTTTCGCCGCCTATCCACACTTCGCGCACCGGGTTCGCACCCATGGTGTAGAGAAGCTCGCGCCAATCGGCGCCATGCAGCACTGCAAAATCAGCGGGCAATCCGGCCTCGATGCGACCGGCATCGCTGAGCCCAAGCGCGTGCGCAGCGTTAGCCGTTCCCGCAACCAGCGCTTCATGCATGGTCAGGCCATTTAACCTGACGGCCAGCCCCAGCGCAGACGCTGTTGAGAAGAGCGGGCTCGAGCCTGGATTGAGATCTGTGCCGACAGCTACGGCTGCGCCCGCATCGATGAGTTTGCGTCCGGGTGCGCATGCGATTCCCAGATGAAGCGATACGCCGGGCAGAAGCGTGGCGACGGTGCGGCTGCCGGAGAACAACGCGAACTGATGCGGCATCGATGCTTCGAGATGATCGACGCTGCATGCGCCGAGCCGCAGCGCTGTTTCAAGGCCGCCGACGGAGTGGAACTGCTCGGCATGCATCTTGATGGCGAGACCGTGCTGCAGCGCGCATTGGAGGACGCGCTCCGCCTCGTCAGCCTGCCATGCCTCGCGCTCGACGAAGATATCGACCGCTGTAGCGAGCCCTCGGTGCGCGACCTCGGGTATCAATTCGCTCCTGAGCTGATCGAGGTAAGGCGCGCGCTTTTCTCGATCCGCAGGCGGCACATGGATGAGAAGCGTCGGAAGAATTCGTGCGCGTGTTGCGAGCGCAAGAGCCTGTATGGCTTCGAGCATCCTGATCTCTTCCGACGGAGTAAAGCCATAGCCCGACTTCACTTCAATGACAGTCGCGCCGGAGGCAACCAGTGCGGCGATGCGAGGCCGCGCCAGGGCGACGAGTTCCTCGGTCGTTGCGGTGTTAGTGGCTCGGATGGTGCTCCTGATGCCGCCACCACGCGCAAGTATATCTTCATAGGCAACGCCGGAGGTTCGCGCATCGAAGTCAGCCAGCCTGCTGCCCGCCCAGATTGCGTGCGTGTGCGGATCGACGAGGCCAGGCACAACCGCGCGGCCGCCAAGATCAAGGGTGGAATGCGCCTCGCCCTGCCAGGCGGCTTCTCGCCCTGCCCAGACAACTCGGCCGTCGGCGATGGCAATGGCGGCCTGCTCAGTGATAGCAAGTTCGCTCATCTGCGAACCATGCTTTGGCCCTGCCCCGATGGGCGAGGCGAGTTGCGAAATTCCTTTGATAACTTTGTCTGCTCTCATCGCAGGGCCGGCATATCGAGACCGCGATCCCGTGCCACTCCTTTCGCCTTTTCATAGCCTGCGTCTGCATGGCGAATGACACCCATCGCAGGATCGTTGGTCAGGCAGAGCCGCAGCCGCTCTTCGGCTTCGTCGCTGCCATCGGCGACAGCGACCAGGCCGGCATGTTGACTGTAACCCATGCCCACTCCTCCGCCATGATGAAAGCTCATCCAGCCTGCGCCGCTGGCGATGCCGGTAGCGAAGTTCAGCAGCGCCCAGTCGGAGACTGCATCCGAGCCGTCGAGCATCGCCTCCGTCTCGCGATAGGGGCTGGCTACCGAGCCCGCATCGAGATGGTCCCGACCGATGACGACAGGCGCGGCCAGCGTGCCCTCACGCACCATTCTGTTGAAGAGCAGGCCTGCCTTGTCGCGCTCCCGATAGCCAAGCCAGCAGATGCGCGCGGGCAGCCCCTGAAAGGCTACCTGGCTCGATGCGAAGCCTAGCCACTCCTGCAGGCGGCGATCTTCAGGAAAGAGCTTGAGCAGGGCTGCATCTGTTTTCGCGATGTCTGCAGGATCGCCGGAGAGAGCGACCCAGCGGAATGGTCCGCGGCCTTCGCAGAACGAGTCACGAATGAAAGCAGGCACGAAGCCGGGATAGGAGAAGGCATCGCTGACTCCCGCGAGACTGGCCTGCGTGCGCAGATTGTTTCCGTAATCGAAGGCGATAGCGCCGCGACGTCGCATGGCAAGAATGGCTTCGACATGTTCGGCGATGGAGCTGCGCACGCGCTGCGTATAGGCGGCGGGGTCATGCGCGCGCAGGGTGTTGAGATCTTCATCAGGCCGCGAGATGGGGAGGTAGCCCCAGAGCGGATCGTGCGCGCTGGTCTGGTCCGTGACCAGCTCCGGCGTAAACCCGAGGCTGACCATCTGCGGGAGCACCTCTGCGGCGTTGCCCTGCAGCCCGATGGACAGGGCTGCGCCGGTGCGCTTCGCCTCCTGCGCCATGGCCAGAGCCTCCGTGAGTGAGGCGGTCGCGCGGTCGAGATAGCGGGTCTTCAGCCGCCGCTCGATGCGCACCGGATCGACCTCAACGCAGATGCTGACACCACCGGCAAGCTTGACCGCGAGCGGCTGTGCGCCGCCCATGCCGCCGAGCCCGGCAGTGACGGTGATGGCGCCTGCGAGCGATCCGCCGAAGTGCTGCGCGGCTGCGCCTCGAAAGGTCTCGTAGGTTCCCTGCAGAATGCCCTGCGTGCCGATGTAGATCCACGATCCGGCGGTCATCTGGCCGTACATCATCAGCCCCGCGGCGTCGAGCCTGTCGAACTCCTCCCAGTTGGCCCATTTGGGGACCAGGTTGGAGTTGGCAATCAGCACGCGCGGCGCAAGACGATGCGTTTCAACCACGCCCACCGGCTTGCCCGATTGCACCAGCAGGGTCTGGTTGTTTTCCAGCCGGTCGAGCGTTTCAATAATCCGGTGATAGCACTCCCAGTTACGCGCGGCTTTGCCGCGGCCTCCGTAGACGATCAGCTCTTCCGGCTTCTCTGCTACCTCCGGGTCGAGGTTGTTCATCAGCATGCGCTTGGCTGCTTCCTGTATCCAGCCGCGGGCGGTGCGGGTGTTGCCGCGCGGTGCGCGAATCGGCGTATAGGCGGATGTCATTGGCAGGCCTCGGCGTGTTCGAGATGGACGATATGGCGAAAGGGATCCCCGGCGAGAAAGCGGTCTGCCTTCTCCATCGCGACAGACAGCACGCAGTCCTCTCTCCAGGCAGGAGCCTGTCTGCGAAAGAGCGCCTTCGCTTCTTCAAGCGCGGGAGTGCTTGTATCCTGGCGCAGGTCGAGAGCGCGCGCGGCAGCCAGCAGTTCGATGGCGATGACCATCCGGGCGAGCTTGAGCCCCTGTTGCAGCTTGAGCGCCGAGGTCATGCCCATGCTCACGAAGTCTTCCTGATTGCCGCTGGTGGGAATGGAGCCCGTCGATGCGGGGCTGGCCAGCACGCGCAACTCCGCAACCAGCGCGGCGGCGGTGACCTGCGCCATCATCAGTCCGGACTCCAGGCCGGGCTGCGACGCGAGAAACGCAGGAAGCTTCTGGTTAAGCGCGGGGTTGAGCAGGCGCTCTGTCCGGCGCTCGGAGATGCCGGCAAGCTGGCAGAGGGCAATCGCGAGATAGTCTAGCGCGAGCGCCAGCGGGGCGCCGTGGAAATTGCCTCCGGAGAGGATGGCGCCCGCCGGGTTCGCATCATCGCCGAGGAAGACCAGCGGGTTGTCGGTTGCGCTGTTGAGCTCGATTGCAAAGACCCGCCGCGCCTCGGTGAGCGTATCCCAGAAGGCGCCGTGCACCTGCGGAACGCACCGCAGGCAATAAGCATCCTGAATGCGGTCACCACCCTCACCCTGCGTCCGCGGAATCGTGCTCCCTTTGAGCAGATCGAGCAGGTGCTGTGCACTGCGCACCTGTCCCGGGTGAGGACGGGCCGCATGCAGCCGCGGATCATAAGCGGCAGGGGTGCCGCGCAGCGCCTCCATGGTCAGTGCGGCGGTCGTCTGCGCGGAGTAGAAGAGGCCTTCCATCTCCTCCAGTTGGAGGCAGCCGATGGAGAGCATCGCCTGTGTGCCGTTGAGCAGCGAAATGCCCTCTTTGCCGCGCAGCTGCAGCGGCTGCAAGCCTGCACGCTGCAGGCAGCGGTCGCCGGGCAGCACCTCGCCGCGATACTCGGCGAAGCCTTCGCCGATCAACACGAGCGCCATGTGCGCCAGCGGAGCAAGATCGCCGCTCGCGCCTACGCTGCCGCGCGAGGGAATGATTGGCGTGATGCCGTGATTCAGCAGATCGCAGATGCGCTCGGCAACCACGGGGCGGATGCCGGAAAAACCCTTGGCCAGTACATTGGCGCGGATCAGCATCATGCCCCTAACGACGTTGCTCGGCAGCGGCTCGCCCACTCCGCAGCAGTGGGAGCGCACGAGGTTCACCTGCATCTGGTCGATCTCCGGCTCGGCCAGGCGAATGTTTGCCAGCAGACCGACACCGGTGTTGAGCGCATAGACTGGCGCAGAGCCGCACATGGCAGCTTCGACATAATCGCGCGAGGCGCTCATGGCGGCCATCGCCTGCTCGGAAATACGAACCTGCTCAGCACGATTGGCCACCGCAACCACATCGTCCACGGTCAGGCTTTGACCATCGAGAACTATCATGACCAAAGCGTAGTCAGGCGGAGAGAACAGATACAGATGGATTCCACGGTTCTTGGGTCGTAGCAGCAACGAATCCACCCTTAAATCGGAATAAAGTGGAATAATCCACTTGGATGGTCGGCTTTCAGGAATGAATCCAATGAGACAGGATACTCGGCTGGACGAAATTGACCGGAAGATTCTGATAGAGCTGTCGGCAAACGCGCGGGTGCCGTTTGCGGAGCTGGGCCGCAGAGTCGGCCTTTCGCCCTCTGCAGCAATCGAGCGCGTCCGCCAGCTGGAGAGCGACGGGCTGTTGCATGGATATCACGCGGAGATCGACCTGAAGGCGCTCGGCTACTCCATCACGGCGTTCATCCGCCTTACATGCGACGGCACCCGCTACCGGCCATTTCTGAAATTCATTCAGACGCTGGATCAGGTGGTGGAGTGCCACCACCTGACAGGAGGGGACGCATTTCTGCTGAGGGTCGTGCTCTCTTCGACAGCGGAGCTGGAACAGCTGATTGAGAAGCTGCTGCCCTACGGCATGCCGACGACCAGCATTGTGCTCTCCACCCCGCTCCAGCGGAGGCAGGACGCGCACCTGCTGACGAAGCGCTGAAGGGCGCGAATCAGGGCGATTCGCCGAGGATCGGAGCGGTGCGCCCCCAGGGCTCGATGACGAGACCTGGGGGTGTCGGCCGTTTACTGCAGGATGGAGGGATACAGTTCGTGCCAGAAGCGGCAGTTGTGCGCTGCATCGGCATCGAAGAGCCCCACCTTGCCGGGCTCAAAGCGGATCACATCCTTCGGCGACTGAAACTTCTTCCAGTCCGGCGACCCGGGAGCAACGGGCTTTCCTGTCGCGGCAAAGCTCGTCCAGTAGTCCATCATCTGGCCTGCGAGATGCTGCGAGCCGGCAGCGAGGTCCGGGCCATCCAGCTTGGAGGTGTTGGAGAAGTGCGGGAAGAAGTAAGGCAGCTCCGAGGAGTGGACCGCGCCCATGGCAAAGCCTGGATCTTCGGTTACGGGTGGCGCAGCGGGATCGGCAAATTCGAACTCATAGACCGGCACCCATTTTGAAGCCAGCTTGGCCGCTTCAAGATCGATGCAGCTGTTGAGCCCGTTGCTGGGGATGAAGTCCGACATGACGGTGCCCAGGGCTTGCGCCGGCGTGGGGTAGGCGCTCACCGGATACTTCTCCGCGACCCGCTCGGCCTTGTCGCCGTAGAGGGCCTTCAGGTGGGCCATGTAATTTTCGGCGGTGACAGGATGTCCGGCCTTGATGTCATAGGCGAGGAAGAGCAGAAGCTCGTAAGTATCCGCACCATTGATGATCGGCACATGGACAAACTTGCCGGTTCTGAAGGCCTCAGCTCCCTGCAGTGGAATAGCCTTGGTGCCCGCGGTGGGAACGTAGGTCATTACATCGCTGCCGGCTACCTTGGTCGCCGCCTCCAGCAGCTGCTTGACCGGTTTGCTGCGCATACAGCTCACTGCAGTGGGGCCATCGGGGCAGCCGACCAGGGCCGCGACCTTTTCTCCAACCTTGCTGGCTTCCTGCACGGTGCGCAGATGATGCACGCAGCCGCCAGACTGGATAATCGCCCGCTGGAACAATCCGGTGGTCTCGCCCGGCGAAATGACATGCATGCAGGCGGAAGCCGCGCCCGCCGATTCGCCGGCGATCGTGACGTTGTGCGGATCGCCTCCGAATCTCGCGATATTGCGCTGCACCCAGCGAAGAGCTGCGCGCTGGTCTTCGATTCCGTACATGCCGTTCCAGTCAGGGGCGAAGTCAGGGTGCGCCATGAAGCCGAAGACGCCGAGCCTGTAGTTCATGGAAACCACGATGGCATTGCCGCTCTTCGCCATGTGTCCGAGGGGATAGAGTGAACTCGATCCGCCGACGAAGACGCCGCCGTAGATCCACACGATGACGGGGCGCCTGGTGGCGCTGGGATGATTCTCAAGAGGCACCGCAACGTTGAGAAAGAGGCAGTCTTCGTTGTAGCCAGCCTCGGTCAGCCCGTAGCGTGACACCTGGGGGCAGCCGTTTCGGAATTCGGTAGCGTCGAGGGTCTTCTGCCACGGCTTGACGGGCTGGGGAAGTTCCCAGCGAAGTTTACCCACGGGCGGAGCAGCATAGGGGATGCCCTTGAACTCAAGAACACCGTCGCTGATCTTACCGCGCACCGGTCCCTTGTCGGTATTCACAATCAGCGATGGCGCTGAGGCAGTGCTCGCGCTCTGCGCAAACGAGAGGGATGGAAGGGCAACTAAAAATGCTGACAAGAGAATCCGGCCGCACAAGTGCTTCATAGTTTCGTTCTTTCCTCGGTGAACCTTCTGTTGAAATCTGCTGCTGCTCCGCGCCACGCCCTGAGACGTGCCGCGAAATGACATGGCTTTGACCTCTTTCGCTGGTCAGGCTCGGGAGTTCATGCGGAGATCGGGAGCGGCGCAAGGCTCTCCACCAGCCCGTGAACCACGGGTCTGCTGGGCAAGAGGAAGGGATGGAATCAAGCCCTGCCCTGCTTCACGTCGCAACGACTGCCGCGACATGCAGCGGCAAACAGCCTTGTGTCCGCTGCCTGCACTGCCTGCCTTAGCTTGCCGAATAATGCTGTTTATCTGGCGTGTTGCGGTGAAGCTATCAGAAGGCGGCAAGGCCTTTCAATGGCTTTTCGACTTCCGGGAAATCTTTAGTAACCTTCAGACTTTGGACTACTGCCCGCTACTGCTGTCCGGGGCCGCCCATCATCTGCTGCCGCATCGCGGCGGGCATCGGAATGGTGATGTCGATCTGCTTCACCGGCCCCATGTTCAGCGTGGTCAGCGGCGTTCCGAAGTGGGCTTCATTGCCTACCACGAGCACCGCAAGCTTTGAGGGATCGATGTACTTCTTCGCCACGCGATCGAGATCGGCGACGGTCACCTTCTCGATGCCTGCGCGATACTTTTCGAGAAAGTCAGCCGGGTAGCCGTAGAACTCGAGCGTCGCAGCTGCATTGAGCACTTTGTCCTTGGAGTCGTAGTGGAAGATGAAGGAGTTCAGCAACTGGTCCTTGGCCATCTTCAGCTCGTCTTCGGTGAAGGGCTTTGTTTTGAGTTCGCCGATGTCCTTGAACATCTCCTGCGTAGCCTGCGCGGTGCTCTCGCTCTTTGTCGAAGCGAAGGTATAGAACATACCCGGATGGTCGTAGCTTGCGCCATACGCCCCGCTCACCGAATAGGCCAGTCCAAGCCGCGTGCGCACATCCTGAAAGAGCCGTGAACCGAAGCCGCCCGAGAATATCTCGTTCATCACCGAGAGCGCGTAGTAGTCCGGATTGTTGCGCTGGGTGCCGAGGCCGACGATCCATACATTGCTCTGGTTCACGTCGGGTTTGTCGATCGCGTAGACACCGGGCTTCGGGCCGGTGAAATCCCCTGTCGGCCGAGGCCACGCAGCACCGCGTGGCAGCCCTTCAAATGCGGCGCGGAGCTGCTGCTCCATGACTGCGGGATCGAAATCGCCGCCCACGCCGACGATGATGTTGTTCGCCGTCACCGTCTTGTCGTGCCACTGCTTGAGGTCGGCGACGGTGATCGGCATGACGGTCGCAATCTCCGGCTGGCGGGTGTAGGGGCTGTCAGGGCCGTAGACAAGCTTCGCCGCCTCACGCCCCGCAATGCCTGACGCATCGTCATTGCGACGGACAATGCCCGCGATCTCCTGCTGCTTGGCCAGCATCAGCTTCTTTTCGCTAAAGGCGGGATGCTCGAGCAGGTCAACGGCGATGGCGAAGACCATGTTCTCATCCTGCTTGAGGCACGACCATGAGACGGAAGTGGAGTTGATGTCGCCATCGGTCTCGACCTTGGCAGCCTTGGCTTCGAGGAGGTCGTCGAGTTGGTCGCCGCTCTGCTTCGCCGTTCCGCTGGTGCGCCATGCCGAGCCGTAGAGGTCAATCAGGCCGGTCTTCGCTGCGGGCACATCGCGCGAGCCGCCCCTGATCTCGATGAAGCCGTTAATGAAGGGCAGCTCGTGATCAGGCTGCAGCAGAATCACCATGCCGTTCTTCAGCACGATCCGCTTCGGCTGCTGGGGGTGAAACTCATGCAGGCGCGGAATCACGATGTCCCGCCAGGGCTGCGCGCCGGTCACGTTCTGCGCCTCAGGCGGAACGACGGGATGGGTCTCCTGCGCGAAGGCGGCGAGGCTCGAAATCATGAGGGCAGAGAGCGCGAGAGAGGTCAACTTCACTTGGCGCCTCCCGGCTGCTGCGTCGCTGCCTGCTGCGGCGCCTCAAAGTTCACCTCGGCGTAGGTACGATTGCTCGCCACAAATGTCTTGTTCGCCACCCTGCGAATATCGGCTTTAGTCACCGCGTCGATCCTCTTCAACTGGTTGAACAGCTCCTGCCAATTGCCGTATCGCAACTGATAAAGCGCGAGCTGCGTGGCGAGCCCCTGGTTGTCTCCCAGGCCGCGCAGCAGGTCCGCACGGGCGCGGGTCTTGAACATGGCCAGTTCTTCATCGCTGACGTCGGTGGTCTTGAGCTTGTCAATCTCTTTATGGATCGCTGCACGCATCTCCGCCGGCGTGTGTCCCTGGTTGGGCACCGCGAAGAATGCAAACAGCCCCGGATATTTATTTCCGGGAAAGCCGCTGAATCCCTCCGCCTCGGCCGCGATCTGCTGGTCGCGAACCAGGCTGCGATAAAGCCGCGAGGTGCGACCATTCGAGAAGATATCCTGAATGGCGTCATAGACCGCATCGTCCGGGTCGCGATAATCGGGCCGGTGGTAGCCCTCAAGATAGAGCGGCTGGGTCGGCTCTCTGAGGATGACGGACTTCTCCGCCGTCTGCGGTGGCTCGACCGTAGTCATCTCCTCGGGCTTGGGGCCGGCAGGGATGCGGCCGAAGTACTTCTCAAGCATCGGCATCACTTCCGCCGCCTTCACATCGCCGACCACTGCGACCACGATGTTCGAGGGTACATAGTAGGTCTTGTGAAAGGTGTCCGCCTCGGTCGCCGTGATCTGGCTCAGCTCGCTCTCCCATCCCACTCCGGGGCGGTGATAAGGATGCGCGACATAGGCTGCTGCAAGAAATTGCTCTACCATCTTGCCGATGGGGTTAGAGTCGACCCGCATGCGGCGCTCTTCCATGACGACGCTGCGTTCCTTGTAAAACTCGCGTGGGATGGGATTGGCAATGCGGTCGCTCTCAAGGTAGGCCCACAGCTCGAGCCGGTTCGACGGCATGCTCCAGTAGTATTGCGTGGCATCGAGGCTCGTCTCCGCGTTCAGCCCGGTCGCGCCATTGTCTTCCGCGATCTCGGTGAACTCATTGGGGATGACATATTTCTGCGCCGCGGCCTGCGCTGCGACGAAATCCGCGTGCAACTGCTTCAGCCTGGCCGGGTCCTGCCCTACGCGCTTGCGAAACTCAGCATCATAGGCCGCGTAGGCTGCTTCGACCTTCTGGAGAGCGACCTTCTCCTCGGGATAGTTCGTCGTGCCAATATCCTTCGTCCCTTTGAAGGCGAGGTGCTCGAACATATGCGCCAGCCCGGACTGGCCGTCCGGATCATTGGCATCGCCCGCGTCCACAATCGTGAAGTAGGAGAAGACCGGCGCCTCAGGCCGCTCGCAGACGATCACCGTCAATCCGTTAGGCAGCACTTTGACGGTGGTGCGCTTCTCAAAGCTGGCGAGATCCTGCCCGCGCGCTACGCCAAACGATGCCAACAGGACAGCAAGACCTAAAACAGACGATACTTTTGCCGGGAGTTTCAAATATGTACCTCGCACAAGGGCAACGATTAAGACTGACGCTAACCGCGGCCTCGCGCCGTGTCAAATCAGCGGCTTGCCTCCTGCTTGGCCTCTTTGCGCTCACGGCCCGCGCTCAGCTGGCGGAACAGGAGCAGACCGGCCAGATGGCCGGCCCGGATAACACCCCCCTCGCCTATTCGATCCGCCTGCTGCCCCTGGCTTCGTTTCCCGATATACCGGCGCCTTTCCTGCGCGTGCTCAGCTCGCGCGGCTGCCTCATTCCCCAGACCTATGAAGCTCACCAGCCGGAGAATGTCATCCATGGCTCCTTTGAAAAGCCCGGCTCAAGCGACGTGGCGCTGCTGTGCACCACGGGACAGACGACCAGCCTGCTGGTCTTCTTTGCCTCGAACCCGTCACAGCCGGCAACCCTCGTGAAGTCAAAGAATACCGACTGGCTGGCGATCGAGGGCGACCGCATGCGCGGCTTTGCCTGGGGACTTGACCCCGTCGCCACGGCGTATTTGCCTCGCGGCCTTGCCGCCGATCACGACGGCATCAGCGACTCCTTCATCGAACACACGGCCAAGCTTCACTACTACAGCCGGGACCACTGGCTCACCGTCGACCGGAACAACTGACCGCGCCGAGCCCCGAAGCGTCGTGGCCTGCAATGATCTCATCAAATTCTGCACAACTTATTCCGCTGGGCACGGTTTAACTTTCCGTGGATAATAACCGTCTAAGCGGCAGAAGTGCTGCTCAGGATGAAACCGCCATGCATCCGCTTCCCAATCCCGCGAGCACGCTCTATTGCAATCCGGATGCATCTGCCTTGACCTCACGCATCGCCAGAATGCGAAACCCCGCCGCAGCTATCATCGCGCGGTACACTCTTCGTCAGGAAGGCCAAGCTCCCTATGTCACCTCGCAGTCTGCTTCGTAGCGCCCTTGCAGCAGCCACTCTCTGCCTGATTCCAGCTGCAGCCTTTCCCCAAAGCTCAGGGGAAAGCGCTGTTCAGGGTCTGCCCCAGTCCCTTGCCGCCACGCGTATCACGCGGCCCATTGACAACAACAAGGTCGTAACCCTGCGGGGCAACGTGCACCCGCTCGCCCAGGCGCGCTTTGACCGCGGCATGGCTCCGGTTTCCATGTCCACCGGCAGGCTCATCCTCGTCCTCAAGGGCTCGCAGCAGCAGCAGAACGCGTTGAAGCAGTACCTCGACTCCGTGCAGAACCCGGGCTCGCCCAGCTATCGCAAGTGGCTCACGCCCGAGCAGTTTGGCCAGCTCTTCGGCCCCACCGCGCAGGATATCCAGACCGTCAGCTCCTGGCTGCAGTCGCAGGGATTTGAGATCAAGAAGGTCTCTCCCGCTCGCACCTATATCCAGTTTTCCGGCTCGCTGGGTCAGGTCAACAACGCCTTCCACACCTCCATGCACCGCTACAACGTGAATGGAGAGTTACATACCGCCAACTCGACCAATCCACAGATTCCAGTCGCGCTTGCGCCGGTGGTTGCCGGAGTCGCCCAGCTCAACGACTTCTTCCCGACCTCGCACGCGCGCCAGTCGGGGGCTGCCCACTGGGATAGCTCCGCCAAGCGCATCAAGCCGGATCTGACCTTAACGGATACGCAGGGCAACAATTACCTCTATGTCGTACCCGCAGACGCCGCGACCATCTATGACACGCCGAACTCGACATTGAACAGGAATTACTCCGCGATCAGCTCCGTGGTCGGCGGCAAGTCCTACGACGGCACGGGGGTCACGATCGGCATCGCCGGCGACTCAAACATCACCACCGCCGACGTCGGCAACTACCGGACCGCCTTCCTCGGCGAAGGCTCCACGCCCAAGCTGCCCAATGTAATCGTCGATGGCAACGACCCGGGCATCAACGGCGACGAAATCGAGGGCCTGCTCGACACTGAAGTCTCTGGCGGCATCGCGCCGGGCGCGACCATCAACTTCTACACCTCGGCCGACACCGATCTGCAGCAAGGTTTGTTTCTCGCCATTTTGCGAGCGGTGGACGACAACCAGGTCAGCATCCTGAATGTGAGTTTCGGCAACTGCGAAGTGAACGAAGGCGCATCCGGCAACCAGTTCATCAACCAGCTCTGGCAGCAGGCTGCCGCCCAGGGCATCTCGGTTACGGTCTCGACCGGCGACAGCGGGTCGGCAGGCTGCGATAACCCCAACACCGCAACAGTTGCCACCCAGGGTCTGGCGGTCAGCGGTTTAGCGTCTACTCCGTATAACATCGCCGTGGGCGGAACAGATTTCACCGTGCTCCAGTCGAGCAGCACGGCCTTCAGCCAATATGTCGACACGACGACCAGCGGATCGGCGCCCTACTACGGCACGGCGCTCTCCTACATCCCTGAAACGCCGTGGAACGACTCGACCGCCGGCAATACCACCATTTCAGCCAACACTCCCTTCAAGGACAGTAATGGCCATACCAATATCGTGGGCGCAGGCGGCGGCCTGAGCAGTTCGGCAGTCTGCAACTTTATCGACCCCACCACCGGCAGCTGCAACGGCACGCCGCTTCCCTACCCGAAGCCGGCTTTCCAGAGCTCGGTGACGCCAAGTGACGGTGTTCGCGATCTGCCTGACGTTTCCCTGCTGGCGAGCGACGGGGCCTACGGCGCTACCTGGGCCGTCTGCCTGGATAAAAGCGCGGGCGGGCAAGGCACGGACTGCCTGACGACCAATGGACAGCTGGATAGTAACACCACCTTCAGCGGAGTTGGCGGCACCTCTGCAGCAGCACCGGTCTTTGCCGGCATGCTGGCGCTGATCTCGCAGTCGCAGGGCGGCAAGCGCCTCGGGCAGGCTGACACGGTGCTTTACGCGTTGGCCAAATCCAATCCGAGCGTCTTTCACGACGTCACCACGGGTAACAACTCCGTCTACTGCTCCGGCGGCATCCAGGCCAACTGCGGAAGCAACAGCTTCCTCACCGGCTACGACACGACGGCCGGTTATGACACCGCGTCCGGCATCGGCAGCGTCGATGTCGCCCAGCTCACCGCGAAATGGAACAGTGTCGCCTTCGCGCCAACCAGCACCAACTTCAGCATCAACGGCTCGACAGCACCGTTGACCATCACGCACGGCCAGTCGGTCAACTTCAACGCGGCCGTCGCTCCGGGCACGGCTACGGGCAACGTAACCATCCAGACCACCAGCACGCTGCCAAACCAGGCCGTGCAGCCGCCGGTCCTGACCCTCACCGGCGGAAGCGTAAGCGGCACCTACAACGGCCTGCCGGGCGGCAGCTACAGCGTTTATGCCTACTATGGCGGAGACGCCAGCAATGCGGCCAGCAGCTCCAACCAGATCGCGGTCAACATCTCTCCGGAGAACAGCATTCTCTCGCTGCAGGTCAACATCTACGACCCCAGCACGGGCAAGACTTTCAGCGGCGGCTCGTCGCAGGTTCCCTACGGCTACTATGTCTTCTCCAATGGTCAGCCCTATGGAGTTGCTTCGAGTGTGGTCAACGGAGTGGTGACGCCGGACGGCCTGCCGACCGGAACCGTCAACTTCTTCGATAACGCCAACTCGATCAGCACGGCTGCGGTCAATGCCTCAGGCTTTGCCAGCTATAACAACCAGGCCTTCGCTCTGGGCAAGCACGCCATCAGCGCCACCTACAGCGGTGACCCCAGCTTCAACGCCAGCCAGGCTGGAACCAGCAGCGCCAGCACCTTCACCATCGTGCAGGCGTCCACCCAGACCTCAGTCAAATCGAGCGCCAGCAGCGTAACCTCTGCGGGCACCGTCACCCTGACAGCGACGGTCGGCACCGACAGTCTCGGCAATGCGCCGTCGGGAACGATCACCTTCTACTCCGGCACCACCGCAATCGGGAAAGCAGTCGCCGTGGTTGGCGGCGCAGACCCGAGCACCGGCCTGGTCAATGCGACGGCAACCCTCACCGTCACCGGAAGCCAGCTGACCTCCCCGACGACCGGCGCACTTGATTATCCGGCGCTGCCGGGCAGCATGAAGGGTGCAGGAGCGGTGCTGTTGTCCCTCTCGCTCTTCTTCTTCATCCCGGCACGCAATCGCAAGTGGCGCGGCATGCTCGCCGTTCTGCTTCTGATCGGCGCCGCTTCCTTCGTAACCGCCTGCGGCAGCTCCAGTGGCACCGGCAACGTGACTCCCAACTCGCGCGGCATCACTGCAGCCTACAACGGCGACACCAACTACGCTTCTTCCACTTCTAGCTCCATCAGCGTAGCGGTGCAGTAAGCAACAAAAATGCGGCAGGCGCAGCTCTCGATGTTTTGAGAGCTGCACCTGCCGCATTTCCTTTTCAGCCGCCTTCCAGAGGCGGCTTCGATCTACGCGTCGAGCCGGTACTTCGTTTCCGCCAGCTTATACAGCCGCCGCCACACGAGCCGGTTGATCGTCACCACCATCAGCGCCATGATGATCGTCGCCAGCAGCAGCACGGAGAACCTGCCCTGATAAGTCGCCTGGCTGATCTGCGCACCCAGTCCGAGCGTCATCAGCGTCTGCCCCTTCAGGGAAAAGTACTCGGCAGCGATCGAGGCATTCCAGGCTCCGCCGGAGGCTGTCACCAGCCCGGTGATGAGATAGGGGAAGATTCCGGGCAGGATCACCGTCTTCCACCGCTGCCAACGGTTGAAGTGGAAGACGTCGGCGACCTCACGCAGGTCAGAGGGCACCGCCAGCGCTCCGGCGATTACATTGAACAGCACATACCACTGCGTGCCCAGCAGCATCAGCGCAATCGATCCGATCCCCAGCCCGGCTCCCAGCTTCATCAGCCCCAGCAGCACTACGGGAAAAAGCGCGGTCGCCGGGAACGAAGCGGCGATCTGCGCTATGGGCTGCGCGATTTTCGACAGCCGCGGATTGAATCCGATCGCCACGCCTACGGGAACGGTCCAGGCCATGGCGATCAGCAGCGATACGTTGACGCGCAGAAACGTGGCGGCCGCGCCCTTGAGCAGCAGGACGATCTCAGCCGCGTGAATATTTTTAAGCAGGAGCAGCGCGTGAAACGCTGCTGCAATGACCATCATGACCAGGGCCAGACCGACCACCGCAGTCAACAGAGTATTGCGGCGCTCGTCGGCTGCCTTGACCGGGGTTTTCTGCTGGTGTTCCCGGCGATAGGCGAGGTCATGGTAGATCTTTTCGCTAAGCGGAATCAGCGTCCGGCGGCTCAGGGTGGCCAGCACGTTTGAGCGGCGCAGCGCGAAGAGAATCGGCGAAGTGACACGATCGCCTGACTCGACATTTTCAAACTTGAACTTGTCTGACCAGGCAATCATCGGCCGCCAGATCAGCTGGTCCGTGAGTACGATGATCACGCCCACCGTAACGAGGCCATAGACCATCGCGCGGGTATTGCCTTCATTGGCGGCCGTCTGCAGATAGGACCCCAGCCCCGGCAGGCGGAAATTCTTGTCGCCCACGGGAAACATCTCGCAGATCATCAGAAAAAACCATCCGCCCGCGACCGAGACCATGGAGTTCCAGATGAGGCCTATGGCCGAGAATGGCAGCTCCAGCTGCCACAACCGCTGCCAGGCGGAGAAGCGATTGATGGTGCATGCCTCCCTGAGCTCGCGCGGAATCGACTTGAGCGAGGCATAAAAGCTGAACGCCATGTTCCAGACCTGGCCGGTGAAGATGAGCAGGATCGCACCCATCTCAATACCCAGCTGTCGGGAGGGCACCAGCGCCATCATCGCCAGCATCAGCGCGGGCAGAAAGCTGAGCACCGGAATCGACTGCAGAATGTCGAGCGTTGCGATCATCAGCGCCTCGACGCGCGGGTTGTAGGCCGCGACATAGCCATAGCCCACCGCGAAGAGCAGGCTCAGCAGATAGGCCACGCCGATGCGCACGACGGAGTAAAACGCATACACCGGGAGAATGCCGGGGCGCAGCGAGATGACCACTTCGGGCACCGCGCCGCTCATCCAGTAGCGGGCGATCAGCAGCACCGCGTAGAAGCAGGCAAGCAGCCCCGCAGCCACGCCCAGGTCCAGCACAAAGGGCCAGGTCCGTTCGAGCACCTGCGAACGCGAGAGCGTGTAGCGCGCCTTGAAGAGGCCGCTCACTCCGCTCCGCCTTCTTCCACTACCGACTTCGCAGTCTCTTCTTCTTCGGGCAGCGTAAAGCGCCGCCGCGAAGCGTCGTAGTCGAAGAGCTCCGCATAACGGCCCCAGTTAATCGCCGTCTCCAGCTGCCGCTGGGTCTCTTCATCGCTGAACTGCTCGTCGAGCATGTCGAGGAAAAACTCCTCCGGCACGGTCCTGTCGGACTTACTGCGAAGCGCACGGCTGATCTGCCGCAGCAGCAGCACGTGCTCGAGCGCCGCCTCGCGGAAGAGCTCCTTCTGCCGCAGGATCTCCGACTCGGCAAACTCGCGGCCGGTCGGCGTGATCACCACGTCACCCTCCTCCACTCGCAGGAAGCCGAGCAACTGCGCCGCATCGACGATAGGGAGCAGATCGTCGATCTCAAAGGCGAGTTCGTCGGCCAGCCGGTAAATATCAGTGCGGCCCCCGAAGTCGATGGCCAGCTCCAGCAGGCCCGCGATGCCCCCGGGTCGGGCATGGGGCAGCATCTCATAGCGCATCTGGCGTTGATCCCTGACCGGGCGCCCGGCTTTGAGCTTCGGCATGTCGGGCATGACATCCGGCCGCGTCAGCACCTTATAGATATAGTCGACAATCTGGGTGAAGGCCGGCGCCTTGCGGTCGCGCGGATGAGCCAGCGTCGCCACCCGGAAATCCGTCCGCACATGGCCCGGATTGCGCCCCAGGACGATGATGCGGTCGGCGAGCAGCACAGCCTCTTCGATATTGTGCGTGACCAGGAAGATGGCCTGCGTGGGAATCGTCTTCTTCTGCCACAGCTCCAGCAGCTCGCTGCGCAGGTTCTCTGCCGTGAGCACATCGAGTGCGGAAAAGGGCTCGTCCATGAACAGGACCTCCGGCTCAACCACCAGCGCGCGCGCAAAGCCGACCCGCTGCCGCATGCCGCCTGAGAGCTCCTTGGGGAAGGCGGCTTCAAAGCCGTCAAGACCCACCGTGTCGAGAATTTTTTCGCTGCGCTCGCGCCGCTCCGTTGCGGCCATTCCGCGCGCCTTCAGCGGAGCCTCGACGTTCTCCATGACCGTCAGCCAGGGAAAAAGAGCAAAGCTCTGAAAAACTATGGAGACATTGATCTTTGCCGTTTCAATGGGCGCGCCGTGCCAGTAGACCTCTCCGCCGGAGGGCCGGGAGAGCCCGGCCAGCATTCGCAACAGCGTCGATTTGCCGGAGCCCGAGGGCCCCAGCAACGCGACTATCTCGCCCGTCTGGATGGACAGGTCGGTCGGCGAGATGACCTGAATGCGGTTCTCGCTTGGCTGCGCGTAGTACTTTTCGACCTGCTGTGCGCGAATAATCGGCTCTGCCATTGGCCAGGCTCCATAGCGTTTCACTTCCAAGACAGGGATTCGCCGTCCAGCCCGCACAAATGGACTGCAGGTCTACGGCGGGTCCCTCATATTGCCAGGATTCGAGAGGATGAAGCATCCTCGTACGAAAAGCGTATCATCCAAGTGTGAGATTCATGGCGAGGATACAATTTACCGTTTCCTAAATACTCTTCCCCGGAACCAATAAGATTATTACGAGCAGGAGCGAATGTCCGAGAACCAGAAAAAGCCCAAAGTACTGGTGGCAGACGATGAACGCGTAATTGCGGACACCCTGGCCATCATCCTCAATCAGAGTGGTTTTGAGGCGACTGCCGTTTACAGCGGAGAAAAGGCTGTAGAAGTCGCGAAGTCTCTCAACCCCGATATGGTCATCAGCGATGTCATCATGACCGATCTCAATGGCATCGACGCAGCCATCACGATCCGCGCCATGCTGCCTAACTGTAAGATTCTGCTTTTCTCAGGACAGGCAGCGACCGCCGATCTGCTCGACCGCGCCCGCAACCAGGGGCACGAGTTTGAAATTCTCGCCAAGCCGGTCCACCCGCAGGATCTTCTGGCGCGTCTCCGCGGCTGAGCTCAACTGTGACTCTTCGTTGCCGTCCGCCGGGCGGCAACGAAAGCCCTCATCCAGCGCCCGCTACCCCATCTGCCGGCGGCCTTCGAGAGCCCGCGTCATCGTGACCTCATCGGCATATTCGATATCGCTTCCAGCCGGCACCCCGGTCGCGATCCGCATGATCCGCGCCGCAGTGCCGCGCAGCATGCCCGCCAGGTAGTCCGCCGTCGCCTCGCCCTCGACTGTAGGGGACGTTGCAATGATGACCTCATCCACTTCCCCGCCGCTCACCCGGGCGGCCAGCGATGCCGTCCGCAGATGCTCCGGCCCTACGCCGTTCAGCGGGGAGAGCGTCCCGTGCAGCACGTGGTAGACGCCGTTATAGCTGCGGGTCTTTTCGATGGTGGCGATGTTGGTCGGCTCCTCCACCACGCACACCAGCCTGTGGTTGCGCATGGGGTTGGAGCAATAGCCGCAGGGGTCAACGTCGGTGATGTTGTTGCAGATCGAGCACAGCCGCAGCTTCGCCTTCAGCTCGCGCACAGCTCCGGCCAGGGCCTCGGCGTCCGCTGCGCTCGCCCGCAGAATGTGAAAAGCCAGCCGCTGCGCCGACTTCGCTCCGATGCCCGGAAGTTTGCGCAGCTCCTCGATCAGCCGCGCCATAGGTTCAGCAAACCGCGCCAATGTACAGATCTCCTCTTCGATTTATACGTGAAAACACCTCTTCCGCAATTTCCCTGCGATGCATACAATTCAAAGTATGGCAGTCCGTCTCAGGCGCTCAGGCGCATTTCTAGCTTTCGCATCTCTCCTGCTCGCTGCAGGAACGCTTCATGCTCAGGATCAGCAGCACCGCGGCCGCAAGTACAAACCGCCGCCGCCCACCAGCCATGTCACCGTGACGGTGATCAAAGCCACGAACGGCAAGCCCCTCGAGAATGCCGCCGTCATCTTCCATCCCATGAAAGACAATAAGGATGAAGGCAATCTGGAACTCAAGACGAACGAAGATGGCAAGGCCGTCATCGACGTGATCCCCACCGGCGACAGCCTGCGTCTGCAGGTCATTGCTTCCGGCTTTCAGACCTTCGGCGATGACTACGAGATCACCGGCGACTCCAAGGACATCGTTGTCAAGATGAAGCGGCCCTCCGCGCAGTACTCGATCTATAAGCAGAACGGGGACCCGAAGGCAGCCGACCCCAACAAGCCGCAGAACGAACAGGGCACTGCCAAGCCCCAGTAGTCCGGCCAGCATCATCTCGAAGCTCCATGTCCTCCCTGAGACAAGGAGAGGACATGGAGCTTCGCACAGCCTCTTTGTGCCTCCCTCGAAATCCATGTACCCGGCACCCACGCCTTACGCAACCCTGCGTTCGTCTGCTAGCCTTAGTAGTTTGGTCACAGCATAGGAGCAAGATACCCGTATGGCTTTCAAGTTCAAAGGCGTGGATTTTATCGGTTTTGACGCGCTGCTTTCGAGCGACGAGCTCATGGCCCGCGACACCGCCCGTCAGTTCATCGAAGACAATCTGATCCCCATCATCGAAGAGTGCAACCGCGAGGGCCGCTTTCCGCGCGAGCTCATCAAGCCCATGGGCGCGCTCGGCTTCTTCGGCGCCAACCTTGAAGGCTACGGCTGCGCCGGCATGTCCAATGTCGAGTATGGCCTCGTCACCCAGGAGTTTGAGCGCGGCGACTCCGGCCTCCGCAGCTTTGTCAGTGTTCAGTCGGCGCTGGTCATGTATCCCATCTACACCTTCGGCTCCGATGAGCAGAAGGACTACTGGCTGCCCCAGCTCGCCACCGGCGAGAAACTGGGCTGCTTTGGCCTCACCGAGCCCGATTTCGGATCCAACCCCGGCGGCATGCGCACCCGCGCCGTCAAGTCCGGCGACGAATACATCCTCAATGGCGAGAAGATGTGGATCACCTCCGGCACGCTTGCGGATGTCGCAGTCATCTGGGCGAAGGTCGAGGATGAAGACGGCCTCGTGCGTGGATTTCTGGTGGAAACAGACCGCCCCGGCTTCACCGCCTATGACGTGCACGGCAAGTGGTCGCTGCGCGCCTCGGTCACGTCCGGCCTCTCGCTGCAGGACGTCCGCATCCCGGCCAAAAACCTGCTGCCTCTCACGGGCGGCCTGAAGTCGCCGCTGATGTGCCTCAACCAGGCCCGCTACGGCATCAGCTGGGGAGCCATCGGCGCCGCCATGTCCTGCTACGACACGGCGCTGCAGTATTCGCTGCTGCGCAAGCAGTTCCGCGAGCAGCCTATCGCCAGCCACCAGCTCGTGCAGGAGAAGCTCACATGGATGATCTCCGAGATCACCAAGGCGCAGCTGCTCGCCCTGCAGGTGGGCCGCCTCAAGGACTCAGGCAAGGTGGGCCACGAACACATCTCCATGGCCAAGCGCAATAACGTGTGGATGGCGCTCGAATGCGCGCGCATGGCCCGCGATATCCTCGGCGGCAACGGCATCACGGATGACTACCCGATCATGCGCCACATGATGAACCTCGAATCCGTGAAGACCTATGAGGGTACGCATGACATCCATACCCTCATCATCGGCCAGAGCGTAACCGGCGTGCCGGCTTACTGAGCAGACCCGAGCGCCGCATGTCTCAGCGGAGAGCCATGCGGCCGCACCGGCCCCCAGATGCGAAACTCCCCGCCCGCATGCATCATGCTCATCAGGTAGAGCATGCCGTCATAGTAGCGATTATGGCCCGACGGAATGGGCGTATTCCATAGCGCCTCGGTAAACAGCCGCGCCCGCGCGCGGTCCGTCGCCGCGAGGCCGGCCACCGCATTGGTGCCCACCAGCCCGGCCGGATGATCCTCATGCGTCAGCCCCGGCGTAGCTCCCAGCGGCTTCCCATCGAGCGTATACACGGGGCCGTAGTCGTTGATTCCCTGCCCGGCAAAGAAGCGCTGAATGCGATCGCTCAGATGCTGCTCCGAGTGGGCCTTGTGCCACCACGACCAGTCCACTGACCAGTTGCTCGCTACCCGCCATGCATCGTAGCCGAAGTCGCTCGACTGCGCGAAACGCGTGGTGTGCGGCGTGCCGTCGAAATTGGCATAGTCCGGCGCGAGGCCCGTCTCCGGGTTCGTCGTCTTCACAAAAAAAGCGCGGCTGACCGCTGCCGCACGCATCCAGAAAGCGCGATCTGCCTCCGGCCCCCAGCGCGCCCACAGCTCATAGAAGGCAGGCAGATGATACGAAGGATCAGTGAAGGGCTGCGGCATGATTCCTGGAACGAAGAGGATCATCGCATGTTCCTCATTCACCTCCGGCCCCACGCTTCGCGGTCCGAACTTTGTCGGCCCGGTCATCACCTTGCGGTGGCGCATCGCCGTCAGCAGCCGCTCAGCCTCGGCGTGATAGTCATAGATGCCGTGGCCGCCCGGCCAGCGGTTTCCCGCAAAGAGCAGCGCCATGGCAAAGTACTCCTCGCCATCGGGAGCGGGTGTCTCCGAGTTCGGACTGCCATCCGTCTTGCACGACCACGAGAAGTATCCATAGGAGGGATGCTTCGGGTCGCTCACATACATGTAGGTCTTCGCCCAGTTCCACAACGCATCGAACTCGGCTTTCCTGCCCAGCTGCACCGAGATCATCATGCCGTACGACATGCCCTCCGTGCGCACGTCGTGGTTAGCCCAGTCCGTCAGGTACATCAGCGGACCGTTCGCGTTGCGCCCTGCAGCAAACGCCACCGACTGTGTTTGCGGATCACCATGAAACAGCTGCGCATAGGCGGCATCGATCTTCGCGCGTACCTGTTTCGGCGAGTGGCCCGCCTCCGCGAAGAGATTGCGGTAGTGCCCTGTCGCATAAGCGCCCGCGCCATCGTCAGGCCGCACCTGCGCCTGCGCAGACGACCCGGCAAAGAGCAGACTCGCCGCCAATGCCACACACCACCCAACTGAAAAACTCTTCCTGACAAGCTGCAAACCTGGCCTCCTGGGCAACATTGCGATCATTTCTGAGCCTGATGAAACTTGGCTCCGTGCTGTATCAGCATGGTAGAGGAACGCGCGTGCGGTAAAGTGCATCTTCTGTAAGAAAATAGAAAGATGGATCGCGTTAGGATGGATAAGTGGCTCTGGGCCGCCCGCTTTTTCAAGACACGGGCTCTGGCCGCGCGGGCCTGCGAGCTGGGCAGGATCACATGCAATGGTCAACCGGCCAAGGCTGCGCGCGAAGTCCACGCCGGCGAACTGCTGCACATCAAAAATGACGGCGCCGAATTTGAGGTGAAGGTCGTCACCCTCAGCGACATCCGCGGGCCGGCAACCGTAGCGCAGGCGCTCTACCTTGAGACGGAGGCCAGCAAAGAGCTGCGCCAGAAGCTGGCGGCGGAACGAAAAGCGACCCCGCACTTTGAAGCAGCGCGCGAAGGCAAACCCTCCAAGCGCGACCGGCGAGAGCTGGCCCGGCTGCGCGGCCGAATCTGAGCGCCTAGCCCAGGCGACGACGGAAGAGCCTGCCGGCCACAATCAGGGTCACGATGCCGATAACAATCAGCGGCCAGTACTGCCCCCACAGCAAAGAGACGCCCGCGCCCTCCAGAAAGCAGCGCCGCAGAATCACCAGGAAGTAGCGCAGCGGATCGATCAGCGTGATGTACTGCACCGCCTGCGGCATGTTGGCAATCGGCGTCGCGAAGCCGGAGAGAACAATCGCCGGCACCATGAACAGGAAGACGCCCAGTAGCCCCTGCTGCTGCGTGACGGCGAGGGACGAGATCATCAGCCCCACACCGACCGTCGACAGAAGAAAGAAAAGCAGTCCAAGATAGAGCGCGAAAAAGCTGCCGGTGAAGGGCACCTGGAACCAGTAGATGGCGATGAAGATGATCAGTGAGCCTTCGGCGGAGCCGACCAGGAAGCCCGGCAACATCTTGCCGAGCAGAATTTCGCTGGGGCGCATGGGCGTAACCAGAAGCTGATCGAAGGTTCCCATCTCCCGCTCGCGCGCGACCGAGAGACCTGTCGTCAGCATGCTCACCAGCAACGCAAGAATGCCGCAGATGCCCGGCACGATAAACCATCGTGATTCGAGATTGGAGTTGAACCAGGCCCGATCGAGAAGAATCGTGGAGCCTGCCTTCTTCTTACGCAGCGAGGCTTCGACATCGTTGAACTTCATCACAATGGATTGCGCATAGCCAATCGCAAGGCCCGCCGTATTCGAATCTCTCCCATCGAAGATCAGTTGCACATGGGCGGTGCTGCCCCGCTGGAGATCTGCAGAGAAGTCGGAGCCGATATCCATCGCCATCAGCGCAGACTCGTCATCGATTGCCCGCTGCAGATCCCGCTGGCTATGCACCATCCGTAGCAGCTCAAAGCTCGGAGAGCCGGTGAAGCGCGCAATGAACTCACGCGAAAGCTGCCCCTGATCCTGGTTATAGACGACAAAAGGAACATGCTTGAGATCAAAGGTCGCAGCATAGCCAAACACCAGAAGCTGGATCAGCGGTGGCCCAATCAAGACGGCGCGACTGGCCGGATCGCGCAGCAAAGCGAGGAGCTCCTTCCTCGCGAGGGCAAAAATGCGCAGCAATATCAGCCGCATCAGTCGAGCCTCTTGCGAAAGAGGAGCAGCGCGATGCTCAGGAAGAACGTGCAGAGAATGGCCATGCCGAGACTGTTGGGCAGAATCACCGGCCAGACATCGCCAGCCAGAAACAGGCTCTGCAGAATCGTCACGTAATAACGGGCCGCAACAATGTGAGTCAGCACCCGGATGATCGGCGGCATCGAACGGATATCAAACAGAAAGCCGGAGAGAATAAACGCCGGCAGAAAGGTAGTGACGATCGCCACCATTGCCGCGACAAACTGGTTGCGCGTCAGCACGGAGATCACCAGCCCCATGCCGAGCGCGGTCAGCAGAAACAGCGCAGTAGTGCCGAGCAGCAGCAGCAGCGATCCACGCAGCGGCACGCCAAACAGGAAGACCGCCATCAACGTGGAGAGTGTCACCCCGCCCATGCCCATCACGAAGTACGGCACCAGCTTGCCGAGCAGAATCTCGACCTTGCTCACCGGCGTCACCATGATTCCCTCCATGGTGCCGCGCTCCCACTCGCGCGCTACGACCAGCGCCGTGAGCAGCGCGCCGATCAGGGTCATGATGATTGCGATGAGCCCGGGGATGAGGTAGTCGCGACTGCGCAGCGCCGGGTTAAACCACACCCTCACATCCGCAACGACAGGAGCCGCCAAATGCACCCCCTGCCCGGTCGCTTCCTGTTGCAGCCAAAGCAGCCATGTGCCGTTGATGTAGTTCTCGATGATGCGCGCCTGGTTGGCATTGACGCCGTTCACCGCGAGCTGAATTGGCGCAGCTCCTGAGCTCAAAGTCAGCCGGGTAAAGTCGCTGCGCAGCCAGAGCATCGCGTCCACATCGCCGCGCATGATGGCCTGCTCCGCCTCAGCGCGCGAGAGATAGCGTCGCGGACGAAACCATGGCGAGCGCTCCAGCTCCGCGAGGAACGAGGCCGTCAGCTGTGTGGGATGGTCGACAACCTCCGCAATCGCGATGCGGCGCGCATCGAGCGAAACGCCATAGCCGAAAATCAGCAGCAGGAACACAGGCAGCACGAATGCGATCGCAATGCTCGAAGGGTCGCGGATGATTTCCAGGACCTCTTTGCGCATCAACGCCTTCAGCCGCACCCACTTCACGATGCTCTCCGGCTGCTCTGCTCGTGTTCCTCGATCAGCGCAATGAATGCATCTTCCATGCTTGGCGTGGGCAGGTCGGGGCGGCGCACTCTTTCCTTGATCTCGGCCGGCGTTCCTTGCGCAAGCACCTCGCCCAGCGACATCAGCACCAGCCGGTCGCAGTACTCCGCCTCCTCCATAAAGTGTGTTGTCACAAGGCAGGTCGTTCCGCTCTCCGCCAGCGAATTGACGCGCGCCCAGAATTCACGGCGAGCCAATGGATCAACGCCCGACGTAGGCTCGTCGAGAAAAAGAATGCTGGGCTCATGCATCAGCGCGCACGCCAGCGCAAGACGCTGCTTGTAGCCCAGAGGTAGACTTCCGGCGTTCATGGTTGCATATCGTTTCAGCTCCAGCTCCTCGAGTGCCCACGCAATGCGAAGCTTTCTACGTTCACTGGCAAGACCATAGGCCGAGGCAAAGAAGGAGAGGTTCTGCTGTACGCTCAGCGCTCCATACAGTGAAAACTTCTGCGAGACATAGCCGATCTTCGCGCGCCCTGCGGCGGTTGCCTTCCGCAGATCAACCTTTGCGATGCACAGTGACCCTGACGATGCAGGCAACAGTCCGCAGAGCATCCGAAAGGTTGTCGACTTGCCCGCGCCGTTAGCGCCCAGCAGTCCGAAGATCTCTCCGCGCCGCACTGAGAAACTGACATCCTTCACCGCCGCGAAACTGCCGAAGTACCGATAGAGATCCTTGACTTCGACCATCACCTCATCTGCATCAGCCGCCTGCGCATGTGGCGACAACGGGGCGCGACTGCGCGGGCCACGGCTGAAGAGCAGCCCGACAAAAGCATCCTCCAGGCGCGAGGGAATAACCTCAGGAGTGCCCAGCGCAGCCAGTTCTCCTTCAAGCACGGGCGCTTCAGCCTTCTGCATTACGATGCGCAGCCCGTCCCCTTGAATCGCTGCATCCACTACGGCCGGCAACTGCGCAAGTTGCGCCTGTAGATGGCGCAAGGATGCGGCGGCAGCCCGCAGACGAAATGCATGCCCTGCAAAACGCGAGGCAAGTTCCGCAGGACTTCCCTGCGCGAGAATCTCTCCCTCATGCAGCAGAAGCACATGATCACAACGCTCCGCCTCGTCCATGTAGGCGGTGCTCAGCAGAACTGTGACCTTTTCGCTGACCACCTGTCGATGAATGATGCTCCACAGCTCCCGCCGCGAAATCGGATCGACACCCACGCTGGCCTCATCGAGCAGTAGCAGTTCGGGCGGATGGATAAGCGTGCAGGCCAGTCCCAGCTTCTGCTTCATGCCGCCGGAGAGCTGCCCTGCCTGCCGCTTGCGAAATGGCCCGAGGGCAGTCATCGTAAGCAGCTCGGCATAGCGGCTCTCTCGCGTTGCTGCCGGCATGTTGTGCAGGCTGGCAAACAGTTCAAGATTTTCCTCGACGGTCAGGTCCTCATAGAGACCGAAGCGTTGCGGCATATACCCGATCCTGCTTTGCAGAGCCAGCGCCTGCTGCGGCAGAGTGTGTCCCAACACGCAAACCTGTCCAGCGTCCGCAGTGAGAATCCCGGCCAGCAGCCGCAGCAGCGTGGTCTTGCCCGCGCCATCCGGGCCGATCAGCGCCGTCATCGTTCCTGCAGCGAGAGTCAGCGATATATCGCGAAGCGCAACCCGCCGCAATTCCCCTTTGCCAAAGGTCTTGCTGAGATTGCTGACCACAATCGCATCCATGTCAGTCCTTCTCACACGGATGCGGGTCGATTGCATGAGCGGGATTATCTACGATCGGGATGACAACGGTAGCCGGCATGCCCAGGCGCAGCCGATGGTCAGGATTGCAGGCGTAGACGCGCACGCGATAGACAAGCTGCGAGCGCAGCTGCGTTGTCTCCACATTTTTCGGCGTGAACTCGGAGACAGGTGAGATGAAGCCGATCCAGCCCATAAAGCGCTGCCCCGGAAAACTATCCGACTCTACCCATGCGCGCATCCCCAGTGCAACTCGGCCCATCTCCGGCTCGGGCAGGTACGCACGCACCCACACTGGATTATCCAGAGCAAGGGTGAGCACCGGAGCCTGCGGCGTCACCATATCGCCGGGCTCGAGGATGCGATTCTGGATGACGCCGTCTGCGGGAGCATAGAGCTGCGTATCCGCCAGCTCCTTTGCTGCAAGCGCCAGCGTCGCCTTGTCTGCCTGCAGCGTCGCCTGCGCGGCGGCGATATCTTCGCGTCGCGGCCCGATCACCGCCAACTGCAGCGCCTGCTCCCTGGCGGCAAGCACCTGCTTCTTTGCGTTCACGCTCGCCTGCTGCGCCAGATATGCGCGCTGCGCATCATCGCGCAGCTGCAGCGACACATACTGCTGCCTGGCCAGAGTCTGCTGCCGTCGATAGAGCAGCTCCGCATTGACGAGGTCGGCCTGCGCCGCCGTAACGTCTGCCTCTGCCGCCGCTACGTTGGCTCGCGCCTCTGCTATCTCTTCCGGACGGCTGCCGGCCAGCAAGCGCGCAACCACCTGCTGTTGTGCGGCAACGTTGGCCTGACTCCTCGTGACCGCGTCTGTGAAGCGTTGCCCTACGAGTTGCGCTACCAGCTGCCCCGCTCGTATCTTGCTGCCCTCATCCACCAATATTTTGTCGATACGCTCACTATCGTTGAAGGCCAGCTGCACCTGACGGATGTCCACATTGCCGTACAACGTAATGCTGGTGACAGCATGGCGCCGTCCGCGAAACGAGAGCACTCCATAGCTGCCGCCCGCGACCAGCAGGACCACCAGCAGGAGCAGGATGATGCGCTTTTTCTTGACCGAAAGCATTTCTACTCTTCTCCGAAGATGCAGCCTGTCCAGGTACGTTAAGGAGCTTTATCCAGCAGGTCATTGAGTGCATCGATATCCGCCGGCGTCAACACACCTGCAGCCGCCTTCAGTTGGGTTCTCGCCACCAGCTGCGTGTAGAGCGCCAGATAGTAGTTGCGCTGTGCAGACGCATAGGCCGTCGTGGCCGTCAGCAGATCGATGATCGAACGACTTCCGATCTCATAGCCCTTCCTCGTTCCCTCGAGCGACACTTTCGCAGAAGCTACCGCCTGCTGCGTGGCGTGGAACTGGGCTACGCTGTTTTGCAGATCGACGAAGGCGGTCTGTGTGTCCAGCTTGATCTGATCCTGCAGATTCATCAGGTTCGCATGACTCACGCGGGAGAGCGCCTCCGCCTGGTGAATCGCCGCACGCGTGCTGCCACCCTCATAAATCGGAATGGAAAGATTCAGCGAGCCGCCCACCTGGTTGATGGCGAGTGTCGGGAACAGGGTGCCCACAGCATGTTGTCCGATACCGCTCAGCGTCAGCGTTGGCCAATAGGCGCGCTTTGCAAACTGCACCTGTTGTTGCGATACATCGAGGTTTGCCTGCGCCTGCTGCAGGAGCGGCTGATTTTTGAGCGCAGCTGCAAGCCATGGCGTAAAGTCGTTCGGCTCCGGACCGTTCGCCTGCAGGGTGGTCACATCCTTCAGCATTCCTACGGGCGCGTGTGTCAGCCGCTCCAGCTGGCTCTTCGCCACGATCACCGCATTCCTCGCGCCGATCAGGTCAGCCTTGGACGCATCCAGCTGCGCCTGAACCTCATCGACGGTGATGATGTCTCCCGTTCCTACCTTCAGGCTTGTTCTCGTCTGCTGGTCGATGCTCTTGAGCAGCTCCACCTGCTGCTCAGCCACACGCTCATTTGCCTGCGCCTGCAGCACGCTGAAGTAGGTCTGCGTAACCTCCAGCGCAATTAACTGCTCGGCATAGGCCAGCGCTGCCGTGCTCGACCGGATGCGGGTGTCGGACTGCTTCAACGCGGTGAATGCCTGCCCGTTGAAGATGGGCTCCGTCAGGCTCGCGCTGAAGGCATCGGAGTGATAACCGGTGGAGATCGACTGCGCGCCAAAGCCTGTGACAGAAGCAGTATTCATGCCGCCGCTCGCGGCTGCATTGATGTGCGGAAGCAGAGCTGCGCGCGCAAGCGGCCTGCCAGCCAGGTCTGCATCGAGCGCTGCGCGGGCCTGTGCAAGGATTGGCGAACTGGCAGCAGCCTGCTGGTAAGCCATCTGCAGATCCTCTGCCGCACATGAGCCGCTTAGCGCGACAAGTATCATCAACGCAACGAGACAGTCTGCCGCCAGGCATCGCGTGCGTGAAATAGCTGAAAACATTTTCGTCAAGCTACTTCGCCCCCGGCTCGTGACATTGCGTACCCTTCCTCAAGGGCTCGATGCCGTATCCGACCCTCGCTGCTCGAAGAGCCAATTATCACGCCTTGCCCTTGCTTCGGCGTGTGATCAGTATCACATAGCAAGTCACGCACAGAGAGCATCGCTGCCGGTAGAAGCTCTGTGCGCGGCGATCACCTCCGTGACCCCGATCACAGACCCCTTAGGCACTGACAGAAGAGAGTAATGAAATGGAGATCAGACCGTGATGCCCGAGACCCCGGCACGTATGCAATTCGCTGTAACGGCACGCCGCCTTGATGCCCACGGGAGTGTTGCCCATTGCAAATCTGCATCGGTCCCGCTCGACACGGATCTGGCTGGCAGCGCCAACGCCTTTAATCCGGCAGAGCTCCTGCTCGCGGCGCTGGCTGCCTGCATGATCAAGGGAATCGAGCGTGTCGTGCCCATTCTCAAGTTCGAGCTGCGCGAAGTAGAGGTGCGGATCAATGGCATTCGGCAGGACGCGCCACCGCGCATGGAAAGCATCGACTACGAAATCATCGTAGACACAGATGAGCCGGATCGCCGCCTGGAACTGCTGCACGACAACGTGACGAAATTCGGCACCGTCTTCAACACCGTGGCGCCCGGCTCCAAGCTGGCAGGCGTGCTCCGCCGCGCACGCTGAGACGCGGCGGCATTCTCTAGGGAGCAGCCTCGACCGGATGCATCTCCACGTCGGAGGGGCTGAAGTACCGCTTGCGCAACCAGAACGCAACATTCACCAGGCCGATCAGCGCGGGCACCTCTACCAGCGGACCGATCACGCCGACAAACGCCTCACCCGAATTCAACCCGAAGACTGCGACGGCAACCGCGATTGCCAGTTCAAAGTTGTTGCCTGCAGCGGTGAAGGAGAGCGTCGCTGTCTGCGCGTAATCAGCGCCGAGCTTTCGGCCCATCCAGAAGCTGACCAGGAACATCACCACAAAGTAGATCAGCAGCGGCACGGCAATCTTCAACACATCGAGCGGCAGACGAACAATCAGATCGCCCTTCAGACTGAACATGACGACAATCGTGAAGAGCAACGCGACAAGAGTGAATGGGCTTATGCGCGGGATGAACCTCGTACGGTACCACTCTTCCCCTTTGGCGCTGAGCAGCACAAAGCGCGTCAGAATGCCTGCTAAAAAGGGAATCCCCAGGTAGATAAAGACGCTGCGCGCGATCTGCCCGATGCCGATCTTTACCACCGAGCCCTGAAAGCCAAACCACGTGGGGAGAATCGTAATGAAGACCCACGCATAGAGGCTGTAAAACACCACCTGAAAAACACTGTTGAGCGCAACCAGACCGGCAACGTAATCTGTATCGCCTTCGGCCAGCTCGTTCCACACGAGCACCATCGCGATGCAGCGTGCGATCCCGATCAGGATCAGGCCGCGCATATACGCCGGCTCGTTATGCAGAAACAGCAGTGCCAGCGCGAACATCAGCAGCGGCCCGACGATCCAGTTCTGCACCAGCGACAATCCAAGTACGCGGCGATTGCGGAAGACTTCGCCCAGCTTTTCGTAGCGCACCTTTGCCAGCGGAGGATACATCATGATGATGAGGCCGATGGCAATCGGAATGTTTGTTGTGCCGGACTGGAAGCTGTTCACAAAGGCGGCAGAGCCGGGCACAAAGTGGCCAAGGGCAACACCGATGGCCATCGCCAGGAAGATCCAGAGCGTCAGGAAGCGGTCGAGAAACGATAGCTTTTTGCGCGGCATTGGCACACAGACCTGGCCTCGGGTGTAGGGAGCGCTCGACATGATTTACCTCGACGTGGAACAGGTGGATGGATCGATGGAGGCCGGCAACGGTGCGCCCTGCAGTGCGACGAACTTCGCGGGGCTGCAGCAGGCCTTCGTCAGGCGCGCGCGGTCCGTCTGCATGACGCGGTCTTCCTTGAGCCACGCAAGCGTCTGCAGCAGGATCTGCGTCGCACCCACGTGCGGCGGCATGACGATTCGATAATGCATCCATCGGCCCTCGCGGCGCGCGGCGACAACTCCTGCGCTTCGCAGATAGGCCAGGTGCCTGGAGATTTTGGGCTGCGGCTGAGCAAGAATCTCTGTGAAGTAGCAGACGCAGATCTCCTGCTCGCCCATCAGGTTCAGCAGGCGCAGCCGGGTCATGTCCCCCAGCGCCTGAAAGAATCGCTCGATATTGAAAGATGCATTCCTTGCCATAGCTGGAATTATATTCGCATTGACGCATGCATTGTCCTGGAATATAGTCGCTTAGGCAGATATTTTCTGGAGGCCATCATGGCAAACGACGTTCTAGAATCGGTACGCACGAAATATGGAGCCGTCGCAGACAGCTCTCTTTCCAATGACCACGCAGGCGTTCGCGCTGTGGCAGAGGCGTTCGAATACACAGCGGCCGAGCTGGCCTCCATTCCGGCCGATGCCAACATGGGGCTTTCCTGCGGCAACCCGACGGCCATCGCATCCCTTCGCCCTGGCGAGACGGTGGTCGATCTCGGCTCCGGGGGCGGACTGGATGTGTTTCTTGCCTCCCGGCTAGTCGGTCCTGAGGGCAAGGCGATCGGCATCGACATGACCGAGGCCATGATTGCACGCGCCCGCGCCAATGCGTCAGCCGGTGGCTACACAAACGTCGAGTTCCACCTTGCGACCATCGATCAGCTGCCGCTGGCGGATGAGTCGGTTGACTGCGTCATCAGCAACTGCGTCATCAACCTCGCTCCTGATAAGCCTGCCGTATTCCGTGAAATCGCTCGCGTGCTCAAGCCGGGCGGCCGTCTCGCGGTCAGCGATATCGCGCTCAAGAGCGAGCTGCCTGCAGAGATAGCCTCAAGCATGGCTGCCTATGTTGGCTGCATTGCGGGAGCCATTCTCATCGACGACTACCGCACGGGCCTGTTGGCTGCAGGGTTCGACCATGTTGAGATCGTCGATAGCGGAGCCGACCTGAACGCCTACGCAAAGGTGGAAAACCAGAGCGGGTGCTGCTCACCGGCCATGGAGACAACCAACGGCCTGACCGTTCTCGCGGAGCCCTGCTGCTCACCCAGCGGATCGACAGACAAGGCTGCCAGCCTGCACCAGGACCTCGCGGACCTGCTGTCGAAGTACGACGTCAACACCGCGGCGGCGAGTGTGAAAGTCTACGCGGTCAAGGCTCCGGCTCCACGGATATCGTAAACAGAACTAGTCGAGTGAAATCAAAGAATCGAGAGACCCGATCCTCTATGCGCACTTTTATCTTTGCCTGCATCCATAACGCTGGCCGCTCCCAGATGTCCGCCGCCTTCTTCAACAGCATGGCGGACCCCACGATAGCGCGCGCAATCTCCGCAGGCACCCAGCCTGCGGAGCGCGTTCACCCGGTCGTGGTGGAGGCGATGCGCGAGGTGGGGATCGACCTCGCCAATGCCACGCCACAGAAGCTGACCACCGAGCTCGCGCAGAATGCGGAGATGCTCATCACGATGGGTTGCGGAGATGAGTGCCCCTACATTCCGGGACTCATTCGCGATGACTGGCCGCTCCCGGATCCGAAAGGTCAGCAGCTTGACCACGTCCGCGTAACCCGCGAAGAGATTCGCGAACGTGTTGCCGCACTGCTGAAGAAGAGTGGGATTCCTTCGTTTGCACAATAGCCTGACTGCCTGCTCAGCCTTTGCGCAAGCAGGCGCGAAGGTATAAATTCACCTTAAGATGCTGCGCCGAACTGCATGGCCGATTCTTTTGCTGCTTCTGCTTGGAGTGCAGATCACTGCACTGATGTGCACTGTTCGCTGCGGCGCCATGGCTGCTCACGCCCCATCCACTGACGTCCACTCCATGGCCGACTGCCATCACGGGATGCAGCCGGAGCGCGCACCCGTCATCTCACTCAATCACTGCGCAACGCACCCCTGCAGCACCGATCTGCCCGTGATGCAGCTGCGTAGTGCCGATGAGGCAGCACTTTCGAGTGCAGGCTCCGTTGCACTCCCGGCAGCTCCCTTCGCAATCCCACTTTCGACAAATATCATCGGGGCGACGAATTCTCGTTTCCTGGGGGAGCCCGTCTCTCCTGCCGCGTTTGATCCGCTCATCGTGAGCCTGCGCGTCTAGCTCTACCTTCCTTTTTTCTCCCCTTGAGCTGAAGTACGTGGCCTGTCGTTGCCGACGCCGCGACTAGCTTCGCTCCCTCCACACTTGCTTTTTCTAATGCAGAGGAACCAATGAGTGATCGCCGTACTTTTCTCCAGCGGGCCTTTGGCCTGGGAGCGGGACTGCTTGCCAGCCGTCCTGTCTTCGCCTCCGACACCAGTCAACGCCAGGCATCACGCGCCGAAGCGCTCCGCCCTACTGACGCGCACCGGCGATTTCCGGCTCCGGTCATCACCACCGATGTCGGTGATCTGCCCTACACGCTCGACAACGGCGTGAAGGTCTTTCATCTGACCGCGCAGGTCATGAAGCGCCAGATTGCACCCGATAAAACCATCGACGTATGGGGCTTCAACGGCTCTGCACCGGGCCCCACCATCCAGGTCACACAAGGGGACCGCGTGCGCGTCGTCTTTGAAAACCAGCTACCCGAGCCCAGCTCCATCCACTGGCATGGCTTTGAAGATCACATCGCTTTCGATGGCATGCCGGGCATCAGCCAGGAGCCGGTCAGGCCCGGCGAGCGCTTCGTCTACGAATTCAACATCCACCAGGAGGGAACCTATTTCTACCACTCGCATATGGCGATGCAGGAGATGGCCGGAATGCTCGGTGGCTTCATCATGCACCCCAGGGCTCCCTACACACCTGTTTGCGATAAGGACTTCCTCATCCATCTGCAGGAGTATGCCGTGCTACCAAACAGTACTATTCCCAACACGATGAACATGGAGTTCAACTGGCTGGTTCTCAACGGCAAGGCAGGCCCGGCGGCGACGCCACTGATCGTGCGCCTTGGAGACCGCGTCCGCATCCGCTTTGTCAATCTCGGCATGGATCATCACCCGATGCACATTCACGGACACACCTTCCACATTACCGGCACAGAGGGAGGCCGCATTCCCGAGAGCGCCTGGTGGCCCGGCAACACGGTGCTGGTCGGTGTGGCGCAGGCACGCGATATCGAGTTCATTGCCAACAACCCGGGCGACTGGATGCTGCACTGTCATCTCCCGCACCACATGATGAACCAGATGTCCTCAACCGTCGGCAGGATGACACGCATGGGCGATCGCACGATGCCCGCGGGTCTCAGCATGAACAACGGCATGGGAATGCTGGATGGTGCGCCCGGCGCTCCCATGGGTGAAGACTACGGCCCGAGCCTCGGCCGTGGCATGGGCTTCGGCTCCGGCAGCGACAGCTCCACCACCAATGGCCCGCTCTCCGCGGCTGCGATGAAGGCCTCGACTCACTCAGCGGACCAGATGCACGACATGGCGGTGATGCAGAAGGACAACAATCAGAGGCCGGAGATATCGCACAACGCCAACAGCGTTCCTAACTTCCCGCAGGATGCATTTATGGAAGGGCCGATGATGATGATGGACAGCAGAGTGGAGAAGCCCGAGAACTACGGCCTGCGTCCTGGCTGGAGCCGCTTCATGCAGGGCATGATGACGTTCATCCGCGTGCTGCCGCCGGAGCAGTATGACGAAGTGATCTCGCGCATGAAGCATGCCAATCGGCCCGACGACCCCTATTCCTCGCTTTTCCTCAAGAGCTAACGGAGAGTGCAATGAAGACAATAGCAATCGCCGCAGCGCTGCTCATTCCGCCATCGCTGGCCTGCGCGCAGCAACAGCCCATGCCGCCCACGATGCAGATGCCGGATATGCCAATGCCCAGCCAACAGCATGAAAATCATGCGGCCGCTACGCCCGGAAAGCTGCCTGAGACTCAGCTGCTCGGCGCTGTCGCAAAGCGTGCCCCCATGACTCTCGAAGACTTCGAGTCGATAGCAGAGAAGACCAACCCTACGCTGGCACAGTCACACACGCTCGTTCGCCGGGCGGAGCAGCAGGGCCGCCAGTCCGCGCTCTACCCTAACCCCGTCGTCGCCTACGATGCCGAACATATTCGCGGAGGCAGCTACGGCGGCGGCGAACAGGGTGCCTACCTGCAGCAGAACATTGTGTTGGGGGGCAAGCTTGGGCTGCGGCGGAGCATCTATCAGCAGCAGGCGCAGGAGTACACCATCGGCGTCGATGAGCAAACCTATCGGGTGCGAAACAGTGTGCAACAGGCCTTTTACAAGGCGCTCACTGCACAGGCCGCGGTGGTTGTGCGGCAGCATCTGCTCATGCTCTCTCTCGATGCGGTGAAGACATCGCATCAACTGGCAAATGTCGGGCAGGCCGATCAACCCGATGTACTCCAGGCTGAGGTTGAGGCGGAGCAGGCCAACATAGACTTTGTCCGTTCGCAGCGCGAATACCTTGAGGACTTTCAAAAACTCGCCTCCATTGCAGGCTCGCGCCAGCTCTCGGTCTGTCCGCTCACCGGCGATCTAGAACATCCTCCGGCGATCGACCCTGAGCAGCAGGTGGCGACGATCGTCTCTGCGAGCCCCAGCGTCAAGCGCGCGCAGCAGGAGGTGAGCGTCGCCGAGGCGCGCCTCAAGGCTGCGAAGCGGGAAGCAGTGCCCGATCTGCAGCTTCGCGCAGGTGAGTGGTGGAGCGGCGAACAGACCTCCAGCACCAGCAATGCCGCGGGGCCCATGAGCTTCGTCAGCGCCGGAGTCGCACTGCCTCTCTGGAACCGCAACCAGGGCAATGTCGAGGCCGCTAAGGCTGAACTGGAGCGCGCGCAGGAAGATGTCACGCGCACCGAGCTCTCTCTGAAAAATCTCTCCGAGCCTCTGGCGCAGCAGTATCTTGCAGCGCAGTTTGAGGCAGATCGTTATCGCACGGATCTGCTGCCCCGCGCGCAGCGTGCCTACGACCTGTACCTCGCAAAGTACAAGCAGATGGCTGCCGCTTATCCCCAGGTTCTCATCTCGCAGAGAACCCTCTTCCAGTTGCAGCTTGATTATCTTCACGCACTCTCAACGGTCTGGACGACCGCGTCCGCGCTCGAGAATTTTACTCTGGATGGTGCGCTCTCTTCACCATCGAGCGAACCCTTGAACTCAACCATCAATCTCCCCAACGGCGGCAGCCAATAGCGCTATCGTCGAAGCAAAAAAGAGGGCGTGCCTGGTGCGGCACGCCCTGCATCAGGAGAGAAGTTGCCTGCTAGAACTCGATCCGCGCCGCAAGCTGAATATCGCGGCTTAGATTCTGCTGCTTGCTTACCTGGCCGAAGTTCGACGAGTCGATGTTCTGACCGATGCCTCCGAAGACCACCTTATTCGTCACGTTGAAGGCATCAGCCTCAAACTGCAGCTTCGTGCGTTCAAAGATCGGAAAGGTACGGCGCAGGCTCATGTCCAGGTTGTAGCCGCTGGGGTTCCAGAGGTTGAGCGCAGCCGTGCGCGCGCTGTTCCCAAAGGTGTACGGAGCGGGATCCTGAAAGGCCGCCGCGTCGATATATGACGGAGAAACCTGTCCCGCAACCAAACCTTTGCCCCAGCTTCCGTTCCTGCGCGGCGAGTGTCCGTAGCCGGGAGTGTAGTTCGGCATGCAGGTGCCAGCCTCGGGAGTGTTGCAGCCCGATGCCACGATCGTCAGCGGATTGCCCGAGTAGTAGCGATAGATTCCGGAAACGGTCCAGCCGCTGGCAATCGCCTTGGCGATGAAGTTTTCCGGTGCGAAAGGAATCTGGTAGACAGCGGTCCCGGCAATCGATTGTGGCTGATCAGCCGTTCCCAGTCCACGCTCCACCCGATTGCTCAGGTAGCCGCTGCGGAAGGTGCCGCCATCATCGATTTCCTTGGAGTAGGTATAGTTCAGCATGAAATCCAGACCCTTGTAAGTACGCTGCTTGAGAGAGATCTGCAGCGCGTTGTAGGCCGAGTTCACGATGTTGCCGTAGGTATCGCCCACGCCCGAGTACTGGGGAAACGGCCGCAGCATCTCAACCAGTTTTCCCTTGTAAGTCGGATACGGAAGAGCAATTCCGGGAATGATTGCATCGGCCTTGGCAATGCTTGAAGCTGATGCATTCTCGTTGAGCAGGCTGCCGAGCGCATAGTACTTCGGATCGAGCTGATCGTTGTAGATGCCGCGCGCTCCACTGCCGTTCGTTGGCAGGAAGTGCCCCTGGCTGCCGGCGTAGTTCACCTGGATCGCCATGTTCTGCGTGAGCTGCCGCTCAATGCCCAGATTCCAGTCGACAACGTATGGTGCGCGTCCACCAAGATAGGTGTCACCGTAAGCTACGCTTGCGGGCGATGTCTTGATGGTGGTCGAGTAGCCGGTGCCATACGTTGCGCTGATAAAGGGAGGAGCCTGGTAGGCCGGGAATCCATCGTTCAGGTAGAACGCCGGAATACCGCTGTTGCTTGCGCTCTTCGGCTCGACGTTTGCCGAGAAGCCAAGCTGACCGGTACCTAGGCGCGATGCATTCAGAATGCCCGTGCCGTGGCTGTAGATCATTGCAAAGGCTCCGCGAACGACCGTCTTGGGCGTTGCGCTGTAAGCGAATCCGATTCTCGGGCCGAAGTTCTTGTACCACGTCTTCACCGGCGTGCTGCAGTTGCAACTGGCCGGACCACTGCCTGCAAACTCAAGCGCGCCCGGTATGCCCACCGCGGGATTGATGGCCGTCGTATTCAGGAAGGAGAAGCGGTTTCGCGATTCCTGGAAGGGTGGGAAGAGATCCCAGCGCAGGCCCAGGTTCAGCGTCAGGTTTTCACTCACGCGATAGTCGTCCTGCCCATAGATGGACAGCGGACGAATGCGCGCGCCTACCTCCTGCACCGCATACTGCTGCAGTTGCGCTTCGTTTACCGCGCCCAGCAGCAGGCTTGCATAGGAGTTGCCCGTCTTAGTCAGCAGCGTGCCGTTGTTGTATCCGGCGGTCTCGTCGTTGCTCATCTGCAGCAGCAGCGGAGCGCTTCCCGTCGAGTAGAAGGTGTTGTTGTCCTGCAGCCACTGCTTCATAAATCCGAAGGTGAAGGAGTGCTTGCCGCGCGACCATTGCAGGTTATCGAGCAGGTCAAAGGTGTTGGTCGTTTCTTCGTAGGACTTGCCACCGTCCCACACAGTTGGCGCATCCGGTCCGCCAAACTTCACATAGGGGAACGAATCGGCGACCTGGCCGGCAGGCAGGCCCGTAAACCCGGCTGCATTCAGTCCATACTGGGGGTTGTAGCTGGGATTGCCGACGATGTCGTAATAGCGGAAAAATCCATACTTGAACTGATTCACGAGGTGATCCGTGATCAGATAGTTGTGCTCAAAGATGATGTCCTTCGACTTCGGCGCATAGCTTTGACCATCGGTATACGGCAGCGGTACCTGGCTTCCCTTGCTCAGGTAGCCCAGCACGCCTGACTTGCCCGCCGCCACGATCAGCGAGATTCGCTGCTTCGGCGTAAGGTCTGCGTCGATCTTGTCCGTCGTGTCCCAAGAGAAGGTGTTGGTCGGAATCTGGCCAAGATAGTTATTGGTCAGACCGGAGTTCGTCGGGGCCGGCAGGAACGATTGCAGAAACTGGCTCTGCGAAGTTATGCGTGCCGGGTCCATCACAATCAGACGGCCTTGATAGTCGAACTGCTGCCGCGTGCATGCCTTGCCGGAGCAGGAGGTCGTCGCAGGATCATAGATCGGAACCTTCTGCTGCGCGAGCAGCGCCGAAAAGTCGCCCTGCCGTTCCGCCAGCGTCGGAATCGAGTAGTAGCCCGGGTTCCCGGCCCGGTTATAGCGATAGCCGTCATAGCTGCCGAAGAAGAAGACCTTGTTCCTGATGATCGGACCACCGAGCGTCAATCCATACTCGTTCTGATGCTCGACCGGCTTGGTCGCCTTGCCTGTCGCGGGGTTAATGACGGCCGGCGCGAAGAAGCCCCAGGTGTCGAGCGCAGTATTGCGGAAATATTCGAAGATCGCGCCGTGAAAGTTATTCGAACCGGACTTGACCACATAGTTCTGCATGCCCGCACCCTGATACTCGACCGGCACGCCGCTCGTCTCAACCTGAAACTGGTCCACTGCCTCTACCGAAATATCCGACGACACATTGCGCGGATCGCCCTGGATGGAAATGCGCGTGATCGGCACGCCGTCTACGTAGATTTCATCGAGCCGCCCCTGGCTGCCGCTGCCGTTGAAGATGCCGGAGACGCCGCCCTGCGTCACGCCCGGCATCAGGTAGACAAACGAAGTAGGATCGCGCGGACCGCCATTCATCTCCAGAGGGAGCGCCGTGTATGTCTTGTTCTCCATCGTCGCGCCGAGCGTAGCATTCGTGGTTTCGAGCTGCGGCGGCGCGTCAGTCACGACCATCGTCTCTGTGCTCGCGCCGATGGCAAGCGTCAGGTTCAGACCCAGAACCTGCAGCGCATCGATAGTCACGTTCTGCTGCGTCAGCTTCTGGAATCCCTTCGCATTCGCCGTCACGTTGTACTTGCCCGGACTCAGCGGGGAGATCGTGTAATAGCCGCTGCCCGTGGTGGTTGTGGTCTGCGAGAGATTCGTTCCCACGTCGGTAGCCGTTATGGTCGCACCCGCCACCACCGCGCCTGAGGCATCCTTCACTGTGCCCTCAATTGCGCCCTTGCCGCCTATCTGTGCATAAGCGCTGCCTGCTCAGAATGCCAGCACTGCCATCGCAATGCGTAATGCTGTGCCCACCTTAAATCTGGACGTGCGTCCGACCTCTTGCATCCTGTTTCCTCGCTGAAATGAATGATTGGCGTTTCTGCGTTTGACGGCTTATCTGGTCTTAGCTCTGCCGCTACCGAAACACTCGTGGTCATACCACTACCCACGGCTGCCTATATTCTTTGCGCGAAGGAAGAGTTGTCAAGAGGAAACAGGGAAATTCTTTACCGCAGATGCAAACCCTGACTGCAGGGCGTTTGGTAGGTTTTTCCCGATAAAACAATTTACGGGATGAATATTATGGTCAGACCACGTTCGATACCATCAACAGTTGCGTCCAGTCAACAAACAGCAGGGGCAGCGCATCGTGCGCCGCCCCTGTTGTCTTCCAATTCCCCGAATTTATGCCGGGGGCAACACGGGCACTTTCTGGGTTACCTCGATCTTCGCCGGAAAGCCGCTCGCCTTCACGCGAATATCCACCAGGTCCGGCTTGCCCTTGTAGGGAGCCATGAAGCCGAGCTCGTACTGGTTAGCCAGCCGCTTGCTCAGGTCTTTCAGAAAGGGCTGAAAAGAGACCGGGCTCATCATGCCTTCCCAGTAGAGATGGCCGCCTGTGGCTTCGGCCACCTGGCTGAGCAGATTCTGCCCGGCATTCGTCTCATACCCTGTGCCATCGACGAAACCGCGATCGCGGAAGTAGATCGAGTACACCACCAGTCCAGCCTTCTGCGCGTCTGAGATAGCGGCCAGCAGGTAAGGATCCTCCGGGTCATAGCGCAAGTTATAGCGGTCCACGCCGTCGGTAATCATCAGGACCTCCCGCCGCGCGTTGGGGTTGTTCGAAGGCCAGCGCTTGGCCAGATCCGACAGGCAGAAGTAAGGGCTCGCGTTCGTTCCCCGCGCGCCGCCCGGTAGCCGCAGTGCGTTCACCGCAAGGGCATGGTCGGTCGTGAACTGCTGTGCGAAGTAGGAGGACCCCTCCTGCATATACGCCACTCCGACGGCCGTCGTCGGCGGCAGTGACTGGATGAAGTCCGCCAGGTCGCTCAGCTGCACGCCAAGCGCGCGCCGTGCGGAATCGTCCACCAGAATTGTCAGTTCCAGCCCTGCATTGCTGCCCTTGTAGGGCTGGAGGCCGGTGATCTCGGTTTTCTTGCCGTCGACGGTCAGCTTCAAATTCTGCGCCTGCAGCTGCGGAGCCTCGTCTTTCTTCGGTATCACAGTAACCACCGCGTGGGCAGGGGCTTCACTCTTCTGCGAAAATGCGGGCCCGGCGAGGGCAAGCGAACCGGCAAGCAGCAAACCCAATGTAGCGTTTCTGACGTTCATGAATTTTCTTCTCTCTGTGCCGCATGGCACTATGCCAACGAAATAACACCATACATAGGAACACACTTCTTGATTAGATGTAGCGGAATTCTCAAACAGAGCAGTACTCGTTTTGACCGTGTATTCTGCCTGATGTGAAACGAGTTCTTACTGCACTGGTACTGATTCCCCTTGTTCTGCTGCTGGTGTTCCGGGGCCCGTTCTGGCTGGTTACCCTGGTAGCCGCAGTCGTGGCCGAGCTTGCAACGTGGGAATATCTCGATCTGGCTGACAAGTCCGGCGCAAAAACGCCTCGCATCGCCGTGCTCATCGGCATCGGGCTGCTCTTCCTCTGCGCCTTCTTCCGTCCCGAGTACATGGCCCCGCTGCTGGCCTGCCTGACCTTCCTGATCCTCATCTTCTGCAGCTTCCGCTCGCCGCTGCAGAGAGTGCTGCCCGACACGGCCTACTCGGTCTTTGCGCTGGTCTACCTCGGCCTCTCGCTGACCACTCTCCCGCTGCTCAGCGCGCAGGAGAACGGCGCCTCCCTGCTGCTGCTGCTCTTTGCCACGGTCTGGACTGGTGATATTGCCGCGCTCTATGTGGGCCGCTCCGTGGGCAGGCATAAGCTGGCGCCGACCATCAGCCCCAAGAAGACCTGGGAGGGCAGCCTCGGCTCCATCGCCGGCAGCATCCTCATCACCCTGCTGCTGCTCCGGCTTGCGGACGCGCTGGCAGCCCACGGCGTATATATATTGTCGTATCCGGGCACTCTTCTGAGATGGCTTCTGCTGGCCGTGGTGCTCAATGTAGCGGCGCAGCTCGGCGATCTGGTGGAGTCGGCCATCAAGCGCGGCGCTGGCGTCAAGGACTCCGGCTCTCTCTTGCCCGGCCACGGCGGCATGCTTGACCGCATTGATGCCCTGCTGCTGGCCGCCCCCCTGCTGTGGTACGCTCAGCTAGCGCAACAGGCGTTTTGATTGAAGAGTTTACGCTTTGAAACAGATTGCCATTCTCGGCTCCACCGGCTCCATTGGTCAGAGCAGCCTCAGTATTCTTGAAGAGTATCCCGACCGCTTTGCGATAGCCTCGCTCGCGGCCGGGCGCAACGTGGATGCAGCCTTCGATCAGTGCCTCCGCTGGCGTCCCCGCGTCGTCTCTCTCGCCACCGCTGAGCTGGCCGATACCCTCGCGCTGCGCCTGCGCGAAGCCGGAGTTACCGGCATTGAGGTCCTCCACGGAGCCGCGGGAACCGTCCAGGTGGCCACCCTTCCCGAGGTGGATTTTGTTATCTCCGCCATCGTGGGAGTGGCCGGCCTTGAGGCCACCTATGCTGCGATCCTTGCAGGCAAGCCCGTGGGGCTCGCCAATAAGGAAGCGATGGTCGCCGCAGGAGAAATCCTGACAGCCGCGGCCCGCGAACGCAACGTCCCCCTGCTCCCGATTGACTCCGAACACAACGCCATCCACCAGGCCATGCGCGCCGGGGAAAAGCGCGAGATCAGCCGCATCTGGCTCACCGCCTCGGGGGGCCCCTTCCGGAGTCTGCCGCTCCAGGATTTTGATCACATCACCGTCGAGCAGGCCCTCAAACATCCGACATGGGTCATGGGCCGGCGGATCACCATCGATTCAGCCACCATGCTCAACAAGGGATTGGAGATCATCGAAGCCTGCAGGCTCTTCGATCTGCCGCCGTCGGCCGTCAAGGTGACGGTGCATCCCCAGTCCACCGTCCACTCGCTGGTCGAGTACATCGACGGCAGCATCCTTGCCCAGATTTCCGTGACGGATATGCGGCTGCCGATCCTCTATGCTCTCAGCTATCCTGAGCGGCTACCCTCGAAGCTCACCTTTGACATGGCCGCGCTTGGCCGTCTCGACTTTTCGCCGCCGGATTTCGCCCGTTTCCCCTGCCTGCGTCTCGCCTATGAGGCAGCCGAGCGGGGCGGCGCGCACTGCATCGCACTCAACGCAGCCGATGAAGTGGCCGTCGAGGCATTCCTCGAAAGGGCCATACCCTTCCCAGGCATCCCGCGTACAATAGAAGATGTACTGCAGGCGACGCCAGAGAGTCATCCAGCGACCATCCAGGAAGTGCTCGCGCTTGATGCGCAGGCACGGGACTTAGCCCGGGAAGTTGTTGCCAAGACCCCGACCCGGTCCCAGCCTGCCCTACATCGGCGCTAAGCGCCTTACACACTATGCCTTTTGCAGTTACAGCTACATTGTCGATGCTTGTCGTTCTCGGCATCATGGTGCTCGTTCACGAGTTCGGCCATTTCATTGTTGCCAAGCTCTGCGGCGTGCGCGTGGAGGTCTTTTCGATCGGCTTCGGCACCCGCCTCCTCGGCTTTCGCCGGGGCGACACCGATTACCGCCTGAGCCTGCTTCCTCTCGGCGGCTACGTCAAGATGTCTGGCGAGAACCCCGCCGAACAGCGTACCGGCGATCCCGGCGAGTTTGCCGCCCATCCCCGCTGGCAGCGCATGCTCATCGGCCTGGCAGGTCCTTTCGCCAACTTCATCCTCGCCTTCGTGCTCATGACCGGCCTTTACATGATGCACAACGAGGTGGATCAGTACCTTTCCGGCCCGGCTATCGTGGATTTCGTTCCGCAGAACTCCGCTGCCGCCCACTCCGGCATTCAGCACGGCGACCGCATCGTTCAGTTCGACCATGATCACAACCCCACCTGGGAGCAGTTGCGCATCCGCGCCGCGCTCGACGTCAACTCCACCGTGCCGATCACGGTCGAGCGCCAGGTCAACGGCGAGACGCAGCAGATCTCAACCCATCTTTTCCTTGCCGACTCCAGTAAAGACGGAGACTTCGACATTGAAACCATGCTCATCCCCCGCTTCCAGAGCACGCCGCTGCGGGTGCAGCATGTCGAGTCCGGCTACCCTGCTCAAAAGGCGGGCGTGAAGGATAATGACTACATCCTGTCCGTCAATGGAGTTGAACTTCACTCCACCCCGGCCCTCGTCGCCTATCTGCAGCAGCAGAGCGGCGCGCCTGCGACGCTGACCATCAAGCGCGGCACACAGGTCTTTCCCGTCACCGTTCACCCCATCTGGGCCGATGACGGCGCGGGACACATGGGCTATCGGCTCGGCTTCAACGCCTACCTGCCGCCCTTCAAGGTGGAGCAGCTTCCCTTCCCGCAGGCAGTCAAGCACTCCGTCACCTTTAACCTGCACAACTCTGGCTACATCCTCGACGTGGTGCACAGGCTCTTCACCCGCCACTCCAATGTCCAGCAACTGCAGGGCCCTATCGGCATCGCGCGGCAGACCGGCGAAGCCGTCTCCATGCCCGGCTGGCAGCCGATCATCGGCCTCATGGCGCTCATCTCTCTCAATCTCGGCATCATGAACCTGCTGCCGATCCCCATCCTGGACGGAGGCATGATCCTGCTCCTGCTCGTGGAGGGCACGCTGCGCCGGGACCTGAACCAGCAGTTGAAGGAGCGCATCTACCAGGCCGCCTTCATCGTGCTGATTCTCTTCTTCGCCTTCATCATGCTCAACGATGTGTCGAAGCTGAGCCTCTTCTCGAAGCTGAAGCCCTGAGCTCGATGTCCGCCGACTCCGAACGCGCACTGGAGCGCTACTATGCAGCGCTCGACCACTTCGCCGCAGGTGAACTGCCTGCGGCGATCGGCGCCTTCCGCGAAAGCCTGCTGCTTGACCCGTCTCTGCTCGACGCCATGCACGGCCTCATCCGCGCGCTGCAGGAGTCAGGCGACTACGACCAGGCCATCGCAACGGCGCACCGTCTCGCCGAGATTGACCCCGATGACGTGCTGGCGCACACCAGCCTCTCCATCCTCTACCAGCACAAAGGCATGGTGCCCGAAGCAGAGGCGGAAGCGTTGAAAGCCAAGCTCCTCGGCTGGAAAAAGCAGCTCGCCGGAAGCGCCTGAGGCACCCCCACAGAGCCCTGACTACTCCTTTGAAGCCTTCCGCCAAACTCCATCGGATCTACACCCGCCTGCTCACGGCCTATGGCCCGCAACGCTGGTGGCCTGCGGAGACGGCCTTTGAAGTCGTAATCGGTGCTTACCTCACCCAGAACACCTCCTGGCGCGCCGTGGAAAAGTCCATTGCCAACCTCGCGGCAGCGCACTGCCTGACCATCGACGGGCTCCGCGCCGTTCCTGAAGACGAGCTCCGCACCCTGATCCGGCCGTCGGGCTACATGATCCGCAAGGCCGCTGCCCTCAAGGCATTCGTCGCCATGCTCGACCGCGACCATGCGGGCCGGCTCGATCTGCTCGCCGCGCAGCGTACAGCCACCGCGCGCGAGGCGCTGCTCCGTTTGCCGGGCGTCGGTCCTGAGACGGCGGACGCCATCCTGCTCTACGCGCTGGGCCATCCCGTCGCCGTCGTCGATGAATATCTCCGCCGGGTCGTCACCCGCCACGGCATGCTTCCCGCCAAGGCGAAGTACCTCGAGATACAGTCACTTGCGCTCTCCACCTTTGCCGGGGAACCGATCGAGTCCCACGTGCGGCATCACAATGAGTTCCATGCCCTGATCGTCGAGGTTGGCAAGCGGCACTGCGGCCCCACCCCGCGCTGCGCCGGTTGTCCGCTGGCGGAGAAAGCTTTGACTCCTCCGCCCGACGCGATACCCTGAAGAGATGAGCCAGACCATCTATGTAGCCACCACGAACCCCGGCAAACTGCGGGACTTCGCCGCCGCAGCCGCCTCTCGCAGCAAACTGCAGATCGTGCCGCTGCCGGGCCTCGGCTCCATTCCCGCACCCAGCGAGGACGAGCCCGATTTCGAAGGCAATGCAAAGCGCAAAGCCGTCTACTACAGCCGCTTCGCCCCCGGCGAAATCGTGATTGCCGACGACTCCGGCCTTGAGGTCGATGCCCTTGATGGCGCACCTGGCGTGCGCTCCGCGCGCTATGCCGATGACATGAATTTTGACCACCCGGGCGCGACCGATGAGCGTAACAACCAGTGCCTGCTGGCCCAGCTCGCAACCGCCTCGGTTACTTCCCGGCTGGCGCGCTACCGGTGCGCACTGGCCGCAGCCAGTGGCGGAGCCTGCCTGCTCACCGCCGACGGCGCCGTCCAGGGCGAAATCCTCTCCCATCCCCGCGGCTCCGGCGGTTTCGGTTACGATCCGCTCTTTTACCTGCCGGAACTTGGCCAGACCATGGCCGAGATTTCCCTCACCGTCAAGGACAGGCTCAGCCACCGCGGCCTCGCCTTCCGCCGGCTGCTCAGCCTGCTCGCGGAGATTGGCGAATAGCCCTCGCGTGGCCTAAAATCACCCTTGCCATGCCGTCCCGCGAGAATACGACCTTTGAAGTCTCCTGCCCCGATTGCGGGGGCATCCTCAAGATTGACGTTGCCAGCCGCGCCGTCATTGCCCACACTCCCGCTCCGCGCAAGCGCACCTTTGAGGATTTTGAAAGCGCTGCCCGCGCCATGCGTGAACAGGACGAGCGCAAGGAAAGCCTCTTTCGCCAGGCCGTCGACGCTGAAAAGAACAAGGAGGACCTGATGGAAAAGAGATTTGCCGAGGCGCTCCGCAAGGCCAAGGAAACTCCCGACACCGGCAAGCCCCTGCGAGACTTCGACCTCGATTGAATCTGCATCTAAATGTTTGAGGTGATAGAGAGAACTATGAGCATTGATCTGACGCGGCTCCCCCAACGCATCGAAGACGGCATAGAAGAACATCTGCCCGAGAGCCTCAGCACCGTACCGTGGACACGGAGCCTAGCCGCAGGCTCGCTTGTTGCCAGCGCCATTCTGCTCATCAGCGGCAGGCGCAAGACCGCACTGGCGGTTGCATTAGGAGGAGGAGTCGTTACCCTGCTCGAAAACCCCGATGCCGCGCGCGATCTCTGGAACAGTATTCCGCGCTACATCCGCAATGCTCAGGATCTGCTGGTCAAGTCGGAAGACTTCATCACCCAGCTCGCGGAACAGGGCGAGAAGCTGCGCCGGTCCATGAGCAAGTAGTAGCGGGGAGTAAGGAATACCGGGCCAGCCGGGGTCTCGCGTCTGGCCTAGCCGATTCCGTTGGGCCTAGCCAATTCCCAGGTGCTTCCGGGCTGCCTCGCTGATGCGGTCCGGCGTCCACGTCGGCTCCCACACCAGATTCACCTCGGCTTGGCTTATCTGCTGCACTCCCGCCAGGCGGTTGCGCACCTGTTCGGTGATTGCCGCGTGTGCGGGGCACCCGGGTGAGGTCATGGTGATGTCGATGCTGACGCGCTGCCGGGGCATCATCCCCGGTGCATCCGGGTCCGGCTCGACGGCTACGCGGTAGATCAACCCCAGGTCGACAATGTTTACCGGGATCTCCGGGTCATACACATCGCGCAGTGCCATCAATACATCTTCTTCAGTCAAGGTCATGGTGCCTGAGCTCTCCTAGTGTGTGCGCTCGACCAGGTAGGCTGCTACAGCCTTTAGCCCGCCGGCGGCGCTGCCGTAGCAGGCAATCTCGGCAAAAGCCTCGTCGATCAGCTTCGCGGCATCTCTGCGGGACTGCTCGATTCCAAAGACGGCAGGCCACGTCGCCTTCACGCTGGCCACGTCTTTCCCGGCTGTCTTCCCCAGCTGCTCCGAGTTCTGCGTCACGTCCAGCACATCGTCGACAATCTGGAACGCGAGGCCGGCCTTTCGTCCAAACTCCGTCAGCCTGCGCGCATCTTCGGCGTCTGCTCCGGCGTAGATGCCGCCCGCAACCACGCTCACGCGGATCAGCGCGCCCGTCTTCGCGCGATGGATCGCATCCACCAGCTCCGCGGTAGGCTGCGCCTTTTCACTCTCGATATCCATCACCTGTCCACCGATCATGCCTTCTACCGTGCCCGTAGCCTGCGCAATCAGCCGGACAATCTCTACCGTAGCCGTCGCCGGGCAGCGCAGCCTGGCCAGCACTTCATAGGCCTGCGTCTGCAGCGCGTCTCCTGCAAGAATTGCGATCGCCTCGCCAAAGACAACATGGCAGGTTGGTTTGCCCCGGCGCAGGTCATCGTTATCGAGCGCTGGCAGGTCGTCGTGAATCAGAGAATAGGTGTGCAGCATTTCGAGCGCTGCGCCAAGTTCCTCCACTCCGCGCGGCATCTCGCTGCTGCGGGCCACCATGCGCGCCGCCTCCATCGCGAGCACCGGGCGCAGCCGCTTTCCGCCGGCAAAGATGCTGTGGCGCATCGCCTTATGAATGGAAACCGGAAGCACCGTCTCCGCTGGAAGCAGTCGATCAAGCGTGGCATCGATCAGCTCCACGCCGGACTGCACAATCTCTTTTACGTCGGCTTGCATCCCCATCATCATATCTGAAGTTTTCCCCTTTTCTTCAGCGCCAGCAGCACCAGCAGCGACGCGGCGGCTATCCCCCGGCCTGTCCACATATCGCCTGTAGCGGCGTAGTGCACCGTGATCTGCGACCGCCCTGCCGCGATGGGAATCGTCATTAGCCCGTCCTCACGATGAGGACGCGCGCTCACCGTCTGCCCGTTCCGGCGCACCTGCCACGCCGGATACTCCAGCAGCCGCAGCACTGCGAATCCCGGCTGCGGCGAGTCGATGGTGAAACTCATCCGCTCCGCGCCTTTCACCCTCGTCTGCACCGCTGCCGCGATGGTGTTCTCAACATCAGGCTTCCAGTCCGGATTCTCCGGATCCACGCTCGATGCCTCTCCCGCATCTGCCCTGCGCAAGACCCTCACCAGCGGAGTCTGCTGCTCGACCTCGGCATTTTTTACCCTGCTGGGCGTGTACTCGTCGCTGCCCTCGAAGCCTTCCGCCTGCAACGTCGCCCTCTGCGCACGTACATTGTCTTCATCGTCGCAGAACTGCCAGAAGAAGTGGGAGGCCAGCAGCGTCATCAGCACTGTAATCGTCAGGATGGTCACCGCTCGAGTACGGATCGCGCCCCGGGTAGCAGCCTCCTGGAACTGACCACGCAGCGCAAGCCCTGCCAGCGCCGCCGCCGCCATTCCCATCACCAGCAGCCAGCGCCAGGGGAACTGCAGGAACTTCATCTCCGGCATCGTCCGCCAGATCACATCGCTCCAGGGAAAGAGCAGCAGCGCTGCCAGCGCCGCTGCCGCCGTCATCGGCAGCCACAGGCCGCGCCGTTTGTCACGCGCGAGCAATGCCCCCGCCAGCGCAGACCCCAGCAGCGCCACCGCGATCCACGAAGCCGTTCTTAATACCTGATCGTGAAAGGGAGCGCCGGTATATCCAAACAGGAAGCTGTCCTCGATGCGCATGCCCGGCGCAACCGCGCGCGCTATCTCCACCCAGCGCTGCTCATAGAGCGCGGGCCACACGTAGACTGCCGCCATCCCCAGCCCAAGCACCACACCCCACGCCGCGCGCAGCACCAGCCGCAGGCTTCTCTCCCGGATGGCTGCAACCGCTACGATCACCGCGAGCAGATAGCAGCCCATCACCGCCGACGGCGCATTGGTCAGCCACAGAGCCGCAACCACCAGCGCCAGCGGAACCGCCGCAGGCCGCTGGCGCAGCGCAAACAGCACCAGCAGCGGCATCCACGCAGCGCTGACCAGCTCTCCATAAGCCGTTCGCTCATAGGCCACAAACAGCAGGTAGGGATTCACCAGGTACAGGCACGCCGCGACCGCCGCCGCATCGTGCGTCATCCACTCGCAGGCCATCGTGTAGAAGGCGGCAACGCAGCCTGCAAGCGCCACCAGCGTAAAGGCCAGAGGCGTCCACGTCCACGGCAGCACCGTGCCCAGCAGCGCTCCCAGCATCCAGGTGAGCGGCGGATAGAAGACGAAGCGCGGCTCGCCTGCGCCGTAGTTGGCTGCCGCCATCCAGTGCGGATAGAAGACGCCATGCCGCCATGCCTGCGCCGCCTCCAGCCACGACTGCAGGTGAAAATCAAAGTCGTGCCCGCACGAGGCGCCTCGCCAGGCCAGCGGCAACACCGTCACCAGCACACACAGCTGCAGCAGCACGCGGCGGCGATACTCCCGCGTGGCGTTGCTTGAAGCAGTATGCGGAAATCGGAACGATACCTTCACGGCAGCAGGCGCAGCGTATGCGCGGTCGCCCTGCTCACCGCACCGTCACTGAAAGGCAGCGCGAAGGTCGTGCCTCCGTACCAGAACGGCCACTGGTCGCGATAGTAGGGGCTCACCGGGTCGCCCGACTGCCCCATCACGATATTCTCCGTCGCCCCGTCGATATCGCTCCAGTCGATGGTGAACCTCTGCGAAGGCCCGAAGTAGCTGCCCACCTGCTTCACCGTCGTGGTGTCGCCGGACTGCGGCTGCACACCCGTGCCCGTCCATCCCTTGAACCATGGCAGCAGCGAGTAGAGCGGATGCACAATCACCACCGGATGCGAGTAGCCATACCGCCACTTGGTCAGGTCCGCGGGCGCATGTGCTTCGCGCATCCCCGTCTCAACGCACGCCGCGAGAAAGTCGTCCCAGTTCGCATACGGCTTTGGCAGCCACGCTGCTGGCGCATGCATCACCAGCTCTTCCATTGCAAAGTCGCGCTCGCTCCACTGGTAGGCACGCCACTCCGCTCCCAGCTTCGGCTCGAGCAGCATCGGCCAGAAGGCGCTCCGCGCTGCAGCCACTACCGCCGCCGCCGGCGAGTCGATGCTCACCTCGCCATTCCACGACCGCATCAGGTCTGCCGCCTGCCGCAACTTTGCATCCGCCTTGCCTGCATGGTCGATCGCGTAGGCAAACCGCTGCCCCAGCTCCTGGTCAACCTCGGAGTAGATGTCGGTCTGCAACGTCAGCATATTCGCCGGTGTCAGCTTGTCCTTGCCCGCCAGCCACTTCCAGATGCGTTCGTTGCGATACGGCTCCGCCCACTCCAGCGTCATCGGGTGCGGATATCCGTCCGGTGTAATCCGCGAGTTTGCCGTGGCAATGATGCCCGCTGGCGGATCAAGCGTGCTCGGCAGTTCATCGAACGGGATGAAGCCCTGCCACTCATGCTGTTCGTCCGCAATGGGCATGCCCGTCAGGCCGCCCGGCCGTTCTGGAATATAGCCGACCGCCTGGTATCCGATGTGCCCCTGATCGTCGGCATACACAACATTCAGCGTCGGCGCCCACCATCTGCGCAGCGCTTCGCGAAACGACTTCCAGTCGGTCGCGCTGTCCAGCTCAAAGAGCGGAATTCCATCCGCAGAAGGGTCATACCCTGACCACCGCAGCGAGAGCGTTCTCTGCTCATGCGGCAGCAGCTGCGAGATCACTGGGCCATGGTCGGTGCGCTCCACCGTCAGCTCCACGTCGCTGCTGCCGCGCACGCGGATCGTCTCCCGGCTGCGCTCGAAGGGCCGCCATGCGCCGCCCGCTCCCATGTATTCGCCGTGTCCGTTGGTGCGCTCCACATACAGGTCCTGCGTATCGCCGTAGAGCGCCGTGAATCCCCATGCGATGTGGTCGTTATGCCCTGCGGTGATCAGCGGCAGACCAGGCACCGTCACCCCCGCGGCGTGAAAGGCTCCGGCATGCAGGTCGCTCTCGTACCAGATGTTCGGAATCGCATGGCCCAGGTGCATGTCATTGGACAGCATTGGCTTGCCTGACGCGGTATGTTCCCCGGAGACGACCCACTCGTTCGATCCGGCGATGCACTCCTCGCAATCGCTGCTCTTCGTCGCATCGCGCAGCCGCAGCAGGTCGCGCAGCACTGCCTGCGAAGAGTCCAGCGGCACCATCGGCTCGCTTTGTCCCGGCGCGGTGATATCCGGCTCCGTCGTCACTGGCGGATGATCGCGCCACGAGCCTGTGGGGTAGAGCGCCGCTGCCAGCGTCGGCCCCAGCCGCGCCGTAACCTGCTCCCGCTCCAGCTTGTGCTGCCACCGCTCATCGAGCATCTGCACCATGCTCAGCGCCACGGCCAGCGAGTCGGTCGTCGTCCACGCCCGCGGCTTGTACATCAGCAGCCGAAACTCTGCCGGAAGATTTTTCTGATGGCTCTCGATATAGGCGTTGACGCCGCGAGCATAATCCTCAAACAGCCGCCGGTCCTGCGGGGGCAGGTTTCCCGCGATGCGCTCCGCCGTATCGCCTATGGCCAGCACCCGCTGCGTCCTGTCGTGCGCCACGAAGCTCTTGCCCAGGATCTCTGCCGCATCGCCCAGGGCCATGCGCCGGGCCATGTCCATCTGCCACAGCCGGTCCTGCGCCGTGACGTAACCCTGCGCTTCGAGCAGGTCATCGAGATTCGCAGCGTCAATGTGGGGCACGCCGTGGCCATCGCGCCGGACCGTCACCGGCGCCTGCAGCCCGCTCAGGCGCAACTCGCCCTCCAGCTGCGGCAGCTGCTTGTGCATCGCTCGCATCAGCCAGTAGCCGCCGAAGCCGGCGCTCACCAGCCCTCCGAGCAATATCAATACAATCAGTCCTGCAACAATGCGCAGCAGCGGATGCTGGCGCTCCTCGAGTTCAACAGTTCTGCCAAGGTTCATCCCGCAGACATTGTCTCATCCGCGCCAATCGCAGCGACGCAGGCCGTGGCTCAGACCGTCGCGATCCGCTGCATCAGGTCATGCTGCTCGGCCGCATTCTCTGCGCCGATCGTGAAAGCGTCCAGCACACCCGTTCCCAGCGCAAAGCGAAGCGCCTCATCCTGTCGCGTCCGCATCGCGCCCTGACCCAGGATCTTCATCCCCACGATTCCCTTACCCGAGGCTCGCATCTCCTTCACCACCTCGATCACCGTGTCGGGATGCGCATCCATGTGCGCGCCCACCGGGTTCAGGCGCACCAGATCCACCTCCACCCACGGAGACTTCGCAGCCGCGCGCAGCGCGCCCAGCGTGTGGCAGGAGACCCCATGCGCGCGAATATGCCCCTTCGCTTTCGCCTCGGAGAAAACATCCATCACTCCCTGGTAGCGGCTCGTCCAGTCGTCCTCGGTGAGGCAGTGCATCAGGCAGATGTCGATGTACTCCGTACCCAGCTCTTTGCGGAAGCGCTCCAGGTCGGCCTTGGCCTGCGCCGGATCGCGCGAGTCGCACTTCGTCATCACCACCACCTTCTCGCGCGGAATATGCTTCAACGCCTCCGCAACGTCCGGGTGGCTGCCGTAGGAGTCCGCCGTGTCGAAGAATCGCAGCCCGCGATCATAGCCCGTCAGCAGCAGCTGCGGCAGCTTGTTTGTCCGCGTCTGGTTCGAGGCTCCGCCGCCGCCGATCGTCCCCGTACCCATGGCCAGGCGCGAGGTGCGAATCCCCGTCTTCCCCAGCGTGACCATGTCGGTCGCCTTGAACGTCTGCGTCGGCACAGCCAGCGGCGCATCCAGCACCGAGCCAAAGGAATGAGGACCAAGCAGAGCAGCCCCCGCGCCGAGGGCCGTCCCGGTTAGAAATTTTCTGCGATTCATAACTTCACCTGGAAGGGAGATTGGCCTTACGCATTCGCAGTCAGGATACGCCTCTGCGTGCACGCCTGTCGGCCTCCATTGCAGGAAATTCCGGGCCTCGCCTTCCCCACCACAGCCACATCAGCAGCGCCATTGCCAGCAGCAGCGGCACCACCAGCAGGCTGCCCTCCGGCCCCGTCAAGCCTCCGCTCCACAGCAGTCCGCCCGCAGGATGCGTGGCCAGCAGGTGCCCTTTCACCGCCAGTCCGCTGTCGGACGTGCCGTAGAAATACGACTCTCCCCAGTCCCACGCTGCGTGAAATCCCAGCGCCCACCACAGAGATCCCGTATACCAGAGGCTCAGGCAGAAGATCAGCCCGATGGCCCCGGCTGAGAACAACCCCACCGGCGACTCGCCCGGATTGCTGCCATGGATCGAGCCGAACGCCACCGACAGTAGCAGCGCGCTCCACCAGAAGCCAATCCCCCGCGCCACCCTGAACTGCAGATAGCCCCGCAGCAGCGACTCCTCAAAGAGCGCCACCAGCAGGAAAACTCCCGCCCACTCCAGTCCATACCTGATGGCCACGGCGCCGCTCAGCATCCGCCCATCGACGACCAGCAGCCTCGCCTTCCACAAGGCTCCCACCAGCGCCGAGACGGCAGCAAAGCCGCACAGCAGCCCGCCTGCGAACCGCACCAGCTTCGCCCGTCCCAGGTAGCCGTAAGAGAGCACAGGACGCCCTTCCGCACGCGCCATGATCGCGGTTGCCGCCAGCACAGCCAGCGCTTGAAGCCCTTCGCCGACAGCTCCGCCCCGCGGCGTCATCGGCGCGTTACGGGCGGGAGGATGAGGAACGAAGTGGTGAACCGCCCATCCCATGCCCGCCGCAAACACCACCACCAGCAAGGCATAGAGCAACACGCTCCATCCGGCACGGACCCCTTCCCGGCCAATAAAAATCCAATGCAGCTGCCGCTCTTTCTGCGGTTCACTCTCCAGCAGTTCGTCGTCCATGCGCCTCCTCTTTATCGGGAATATCACTGGTCAGCTTAATATGAATTCGCGCTCCGGTTCTTCTGCCGCCGGTCCGCTCCTTGACATTGCAGTCAACCCCGGCAATCCTAGTAAATTCCGGCATCAACACTTTTCACTCTCATGGAGTCTCTATTTTGAACGTTCGCGTCTTCTACCACGACAAATGCTTCGATGGGGCCTGCTCGGCTTCGCTCTTTGCCCGCTTCCATCGTGAATGCATCCGTGGCGACGCTGCTTACACCTACCATGGACTTGTCCACCGCGCCGGCGCGCTCTTCAATGAAGCCGACTTCACCGGCGACGAAAACGCCATCGTGGACTTCAAGTACTCCGCCTCGCCCGCCATCACCTGGTGGTTCGATCATCATCTCAGCGCCTTCCTCACCCCTGAGGACCATCAGCAATATCTCCGCGGCCTCGCCGACGGCAGCTTCAGCTCCCGCCGATTCTACGATCCCGATTACACCTCCTGCACCAGCTTCCTGGCGCACATCGCCTCCACCCGCTTCGGCTTCGACGCCGCGCCCGTCGCGGAGCTGATCCACTGGGCCGACATTGTCGACGGAGCCCTTTACGAGAGCCCCGAGGCAGCCGTCGAGATGGCTGCGCCCGCCATGAAGCTGACGCTCATCATCGAGTCCACGCAGGACCCGGCCTTCATCCCCCGGCTCATTCCCCTGCTCACCACCATGCCGCTCGCCGAGGTGCTGGAGCAGCCCTTTGTCGCCGAACTGCTGCCGCCCCTGCTGGATCGCCACCGCGAGGCCCTCGCCCTCATCCGCGAGCGTTCTGAAGAGAAAGACGGCACCATCTACTTCGACATCACCGACCGCCAGCTTGAGGGCTACAACAAGTTCATCCCCTACTACCTGCACCCGCAGGCCACCTACTCCATCGGCCTCTCGAAGTCGAGCTTTCGCACCAAGGTCGCCGTCGGCTCGAACCCCTGGACCAAGGCCGACCCGGAAAAAATGGTCAACCTCGCCACCATCTGTGAACGCTACGGCGGCGGCGGCCACGCCCGCGTCGGCGCCATCAGCTTCCCGCCCGACCGCTCCGACGAAGCCCGCAAGGCAGCCGCCGAGATCGTCGCCGAACTCCGCGCCGCAAACCCCTTCGCCTAGCCCGGCCGCTCTCCCGCACGGAGCATGCCTCTTCCGCATGCTCCGTCGCCCCCGGTCGGAAAGCCCGGTCGGGGAGCCCACTCCGGGCACGCCGATTCTGCTATCGTCATCAGCGTATGAAGCACATCCTTTCCGCACTCCTTTTGCTCTCCCTGTCCTCCGCCGTCCCTGCCGCTGCTCCCTGGACCATCGGCCCCTTCACTCGCCCGGCCAGCGGTAATCCCGTCATCCGGCCCAATCCCGAGAGCACCTTCCCCGATCCCATCGCTCACCAGCAGATTCACTGGGAGGCGCTGCACACCTTCAACCCGGCGGCCATTGTCCGCAATGGCCATGTTTTCGTGCTCTACCGCGCAGAAGACAACACCGGCTCCATGCAGATCGGCATGCACACCTCGCGGCTGGGCCTGGCGGAGAGCAGCGACGGCATCCACTTCACCCGCCGCCCCGAGCCCGTCTTCTACCCTGCGCCGGACGCGCAGCAGCAGCGCGAGTGGCCCGGCGGCGTTGAAGATCCGCGCCTCGTCGAGTCCCCCGACGGCGACTATGTCCTCACCTACACGCAGTGGAATCGCAAGACCTACACCGTCGGCATCGCCACCTCGCGCGACCTGCTCCACTGGACGAAGTATGGGCCGGCCTTTGGCAGCCGCGACCTGGGCCACTACAAATCGGCGGGCATCGTCACCCGGCTGACCAACGGCCGCCTCATCGCCGCACGCATCGACGGCAAATACTGGATGTATTGGGGCGAAGGCGCCATCCATCTCGCCACCTCCACTGACCTGATTCACTGGACACCCGTCGATGACGCCAACGGTCAGCCGAGCGAGCTGCTGCGCCCCCGGCCCGGCCACTTCGACAGCACCTTTCCTGAGACAGGTCCGCCGCCCGTGCTCACCAGCCGCGGCATCGTCGTGCTCTATAACGGAAAGAATGCGGTCACCGGCGGAGATCCTGCCCTCGGCCCCAACGCTTACGCCGCAGGCGAAGCGCTCTTCGACGCGCAGAATCCGCGTCATCTCCTCGCCCAGACCGCAGAGCCGGTGCTCAAGCCCGAGCTGCCCTATGAAAAGACCGGCCAGTACGCCGCAGGAACCACCTTCGCCGAAGGACTGGTGTACTTCCACCGACGCTGGCTGCTCTACTACGGCTGCGCCGACTCGCTCGTCGCCGTAGCCATGGCGCCCGCGAGGTAGCGGGCTACCGCAGGCTGGGCCAGACTGGCGCGCGCTTCTCCAGAAAGGCCCTTACGCCCTCTTTAAAGTCCGCCGTCGCGCGCGCGTCGGCGTTCTCTTCAACCGCCGTGTGCAACTCGCGGTCCAGCCGCGCCCGCGCATGTTCGCTCAGCAGCCGCTTCACCCCGCGCAGCGATTCCGGGCTGTTCTGCAGCAGCATCCGCGCCAGGGTGTGCGCCTCCGTCATCAGCTCCGGCGCCTCGACCAGCCGGGTCACCAGCCCAAGCGCCAGCGCCTCCTCGGCTTCGATAAAGCGTCCGCTCAGCAGCAGATCGCGAGCCCGCTTTTCTCCCACCTGCGCAATCAGAAACGACGCGACGATCGCCGGGATGAACCCGATCCGCACCTCGGTATAGCCGAAGCGTGCCGTCGGCACCGAGAGGGTAAAATCGCAGATCGTCGCCAGCCCCATGCCGCCTGCAATGGCTGGCCCGTTCACCGCCGCGATGGTCGGCTTCGGCAGGTCGTAGAGCGTCCGCAGCAGCCGCGCAATGTTCTCGGAGTCCTCGTGGTGCTCCATCGGCCCGCGATCCTGCATTGTCTTCAGATGCTCCAGGTCGAGCCCCGAGCAGAAGGCCGCGCCCGTCCCCGTCAGCACCACCACGCCGCACCGTTCCTGCGCTGAAGACTCCAGCGCATCTGTCAGCTCGCTGACCATCGCAGGATTCAGCGCATTGCGCCGCTCCGGCCGATGGAGAGTGATGGTGAGTATGTTGTCTTTGAGTTCGCGCAGCAGCGTAGTGTAGGTCGGCAATCGCTTCTCCCCCGGCAAAACACTGCATCTTACTCCCGCCGCGCAGCCCGGCTCAACCTGCTACTGCAGCGGGCTTCCAAACCTTCGCGCTATCTCCGCGCTGGCCGTCAGCAGTCCGTCGAGTGGCGCAAGCTCCGGCAGCTTCGCACCCAGCCGCTTCAGCTCCTCGATCGCAAGCTCCGTAGCCAGGTTCCCTACCAGCGCATCCTGCGCAAAGGGGCAGCCGCCATAGCCACCCAGCGCGACATCGAAACGCCGAATCCCGCTGCCATAGGCCGCGGCAATCTTCTCCGCCGAGCCCTCGCGCCGCGAGTGCAGGTGCATGCCGATCTCCGCTCCGCCGCTCACCGCCAGCACCGCCACGGCCAGTGACTCGATCTGTTCCGGCTCCGCCAGCCCCACCGTGTCCGCCAGCGAAATCTGCTCGATCCCGGAGTCGATCAGCAGCTCACACGCAGCCGCCACTTCCTCTTCGCTCCACTCATCGCCGTAGGGGTTGCCGAAGGCCATCGAGATATACGCGACTACTCCCAGCCCCGCCTTGTACGCTGCTTCCCCAATCGTCTCCAGCGCATCGAGCGACTCCTCGGGAGTCTGCCGCTGATTGCGCTTGAGAAACTCCGGCGAAACCGAGTAAGGAAAGCCCAGCGTCGTCACCTTGCCCGTGCGGATGGCGCGCTCCGCGCCCTTGGCGTTCACCACGATGCCGATGATCTCAAGCTCATCCCGCACATCGACGTCGGCCGCATCGACAAACGCGAGCACCTCTTCCGAGTCCGCCATCTGCGGCACCGCTGCCGGCGACACGAAGGACGCCGCATCGATATGCCTGAATCCGGCAGCAATCAGCGTCCGCAGATAGTCGGCCTTGATCTCCGACGGGATCGGCTTCGGCAGCCCCTGCCAGGCGTCCCGCGGACATTCGATCAGTTTGATTTTGTCTTCCATCCCGCTCACATGTGCGCCATCAGGAACAGCACAAATACCGCCGCGAAGTGCATGAAAATCGCGCTTCCCAGCCCGCTCACCCAGCTGCGCGACCGCATCGTCAGCATCGCCAGCAGCCCGTAAATCGGAAACTGCAAATACATCATCAACTGCGATAGGTTGGAGGCCAGCTCCGCAGGCAGCCCCAGCACCGGCGTCTGCAGCAGGACCACGTAGGGATAAAGCAGTCGCAAGGCTCCCGGCCCGGACATCGCCATCACCCCGGCAGCCCTCACCGTGAGCGGCGTAATCGCGATCCCCGCGATCACCGGCAGCCAGACCAGCAAGCCCGGACCGCCCTGTTTCTTCTTGCGCTTCGCAGGCTTGCGCGCGGGCAGCGTTCGTGTTGCAGCAGGACTCATGAGATGAGCATAACGTGAAATTTCAGGTCTGGAGTATCCCCACGTTGAACTTCGCCACCTCGGGATTCAGCGCCGCCGCTTCAAGCGCCATCATCACCGCTTCGCGCGTCTTCGCCGGATCGATAATCGCATCCACCCACAGCCGCGCCGCCGCATAGCGGCAGTCCGTCTGCTCGTCGTAGGAAGCCTTGATCTGCGCCGTCACCTGCTGCTTCTCTTCTTCGCTCAGCTTCTTGCCGCCGCGCTCCAGTTGCCGGATCTTGATCTCCACCAGCGTGCTCGCCGCCGACGCTCCGCTCATCACCGCGTAGCGCGCCGTGGGCCACGCAAAGATAAATCGCGGATCATAAGCCTTGCCGCACATCGCATAGTGCCCCGCGCCAAACGAGCCGCCCACGATCACCGTAATCTTCGGCACCGTGGAGTTGGCCACCGCCGTCACCATCTTCGCGCCCGCGCGGATGATCCCGCTCCACTCCGCATCGCGCCCGACCATGAAACCGTTCACGTCATGCAGAAAGAGCAGCGGCACCAGGTTCTGGTTGCAGTCCATGATGAAGCGCGCCGCCTTTTCCGCGCTCTCGGCATAGATCACGCCGCCGAACTCAATCCGCTTTTCGCCCGCATGGCTTGTGTGCGGCTGCGGCTGTTTCTGGTTGGCCACGATGCCCACTGCAAATCCGCCGATGCGTACATAGCCGCAGATCACCGTCCGCCCGTAGTCGGCTTTGTACTCGTCAAACTCGCTGCGGTCCACCAGCCGCGCGATCACTTCCCGCATGTCATAGGCATTCACAGCCGCCCTGGCAGGGTCTGGGTCGAGCAGCGAATACAAATCCTCCGCCTTGTACTTCGGCGCGTCCCGCTCGGCATCGAAGGCTGCGCGATCAAAAGGCGCGCTCCGCGCATGGCCCATCTTCGCCACCAGCGAACGCAGCCGCGCCAGGCACAGATGATCGTTCGGCTCCTTGAAGTCCACCGTGCCGGAGATCTCTGCATGCATTGTTGCGCCGCCCAGCTCCTCAGCCGTGTACTTCTGCCCGATCGCCGCCTGCACCAGCGCCGGCCCAGCCAGGAACAGTCCGCTGCCCTCCGTCATCAGCACGTGGTCCGTCATCACCGGCAGATAAGCACCGCCCGCAACACACATGCCCATGATCGCCGTCATCTGCGGAATCCCCATCGCCGACATCACCGCGTTGTTGCGGAAAATGCGCCCGAAGTCATCCTGGTCAGGAAACACATCTTCCTGCAGCGGCAGAAACACACCCGCCGAGTCGACCAGATAGAGCGTGGGGATGCGATTCTCCATCGCAATCGTCTGCGCGCGAATCACCTTCTTCGCCGTCATCGGGAAAAACGCGCCTGCCTTCACCGTCGCGTCGTTCGCCACGATCATGCAGAGCCGCCCCGCCACGCGACCAAGCCCCGTCACCACCCCGGCCGACGGCGCTCCGCCCCATTCCTCATACATGCCAAAGGCGGCAAAGAGCCCCAGCTCGTGAAATTCTGATCCGGGATCGAGCAGCAGGGCCAGCCGCTCGCGCACCGTCAGCCGCTGCTTGCCATGCTGCGATTCGATGGCCTTCGCACCGCCGCCCTCTTTTATCCGCACGGCCTGCTGGTTGATGGCTGTGATCAGCCCTATCGTACCCATGGCGTTGTTGCGCGCACGATGACTTTGCGTGTCGAGCCTGGACTCCAGCGTGTTCATGAGGGTAGCGTTGGCGGAGGTAGTGATTTTCTGGTCGCTCATAGCAAAACAGGCAAGCATAGCACCTTTGCGCAGCCCACGAACCGGCGAACAACCACCCCCACTCCCGCGCCTACTTCACAAAGATCGCCTTCGGACACATCGCATGCACGCCCACATGCCCGTCCACCAGCTGCGTAATGTCCACATCCACCGCCACTGAAGTCAGCATGTAAGCCTCATCGCGCGACAGGTGCTTCTCCGTCACCAGGAAGTCGATCATGTTCCGCACCGCCATCTTCGTCGCTTCGTTCAGGTCCTCGCTGAATCCCATTGAGATGTAGCTGGTCGGCGTCTCCGCACGCGGCCACAGCAGGTGCTGATTCTTGTGCACGATGAACTGAAATGTGCCCGACAGAAAAGTCTCCATCGCCGTGATATCGACCTCGCCGTTGCCCTGCCCCGCATGCCCGTCGCCAACCTCGAAGAGCGCGCCCTTCGCATGCACGGGGATATAGAGCGTCGTGCCCGCCACCAGCTCCTTGTTGTCCATGTTGCCCGCGTGCATCCACGGCGGCGCGCTGTTGTAGCGCCCAGCCGACTCTGGCGGAGCTACCCCCATGCTGCCGAAAAACGGCCGCAGCGGAATCTGGATGCCCGGCGCAAATCCACCCAGCATCTTCGTCCGGTCCAGCGGAATAATCCTGTTCTTCCCGTAGGGAAAATCGTCCGGCAGAAAGCCGCGCCCCACGCCAAACGAGTTGCAAGCGAAGTTCGTATCGAGATCGATCTTAAGGATGCGCACCTCGAGCACATCGCCCGGCTCCGCCTCCTCGATCGCAACCGGCCCGGTCAGGATATGCCCGCCCGGCCCCTTGTCCTTTACCTGCTCATAAATATCGCGGTCATACTGCGGAATATCCGCAGCCTTGACGCCCAGCTGCTCCAGCCGCTCCGGCGACGGGCACGAGGAAGCTGTCTGAATGTGAACCGTATCGCCCGAATGCACCGTGAGCACCGGCTTGGCGTGAGCCCAGTAGTAGCCCCATGCCACCGTCGTGGGAGTGGCGGCCAGGTTGTATTCCGCAGCATGGCACAGTGGCGCAGCAATGGCCGCAAGGGTGGCAGAGAGCAGCAGGCGTCTGATCATGCGGCCATCCTAGAGCATTCCGCGCAATTTTCAATGCAATTCCTGCGCGGTTCACAGACTGGTATAACGAACGCTGATTTCCGTCATCACACCGCAGGAGCAGAAGCGGCAGCGCCCTCCAGCCCCAGCGCCGCCGCATTCCGCTGCATCGCCTCCAGGCAGAACGCGATATGCGCCTCCAGCTCCACGCCCAGTTCGCCCGCGCCCTTCACGATATCCTCGCGGTTTACGCCGCGCGCGAAGGCCTTGTCCTTCATCTTCTTTCTCACCCCCGCCACCTCCACATCGAAGATCGACTTCGTCGGCTTCACCAGCGAGCACGCTGTCAGAAAACCGGCCAGCTCATCGCAGGCAAAGAGCGTCTTCGCCAGGTGCGTCTCCCGCGGCACTCCCGAGTACTCCGCGTGACCCAGAATCGCCGTCCGTATCTCCTCCGGCCAGCCCTGCTCCGCCAGGATCCGCACGCCCACAAAGGGATGGTCTTCGAGCGAGGGATATCTCTCATAATCGAAGTCGTGCAGCAGCCCGGTCACCGCGTACCGCTCCACCAGCTGCGCACGCTCCTCCCCGGTAAGCCCCAGCGCATCCGCCTCGCGCTCACCATACGCACGCATACACGTCTCTACAGCCAAGGCATGCTTCAGCAGGCTTGCCGACTGCGTGTATTCGTTCAGCAGCGCCCACGCGCCGTCGCGACTCTGATCCATCTCCGCCTTTACCTTTCATGTTTCGGGTTTTCTACCGGTATCTCCCGGAATTTTGCACAGGGAGCCTCTTTTTTCACTTGACAATAAAGATACCGTGAGTGCATGGTTAACTTTAGATGGCAAGAGAGTCCGGCTACAATGCCGTGCTTCTCCCCACCGGACGCCCGCTCTGGCCTCCGTACAACTTATGGCAACTACCTTAGCAACCGTCGAGGCACGCGAGGTACTACGCTGCGAACACTGCACTCTTGTGCAATTCCGCACCGGCAATTCACGCTGCAGGCGCTGCCACAAACCCCTTGAAGTCGAGGAACCCGAGCAGCTGCTGCCCCATCTCGTCACAGATGCAGGCCAATCTGTCGAACAGGATCGCGGCCTCCAGATCTCTCGAGCCGTTCGCGATCTGCGCCGTCAGCGCAGCCTCAGCCAGCGCCAACTCGCTGGCCGCATGCAGGTGCCGCGCACCTACATCTCCAAGATTGAAAACGGCAAAGCCATGCCGACTCTGTCTTCTCTTGAGCGCCTCGCCACGGCTCTTGAGATCGACATCTGCCATCTTCTCCGCGATGCCCGCAGCCAACGGCAGGAGCAGATTGCAGCCGTCATGAGCGATCCGTTCGTCTGTGAACTCGTGCCCCAACTCGCCCGGCTTGATGGCTACCACCGTTCCCTTCTGTTGAACCAGGTGCGGGACATGGCTTCCGGCAGGCGCCGCGCGATGGCGTAGCGTCACTTCACCGCGATGGATGCGGTCTTCCATCGCAGCATCTGCAGTGCGCTTGCGCCTTCGCGCAGGTGGTAGGCTCGGTCGGCATTGATGTTGTGAAAGTGCTGAACGAGCCCGGAGGGCCACCGCACCTCAACCTCATCGACACGATCAGCCGTGCCGATGCCGATATGTTGCCGCAGAGGATTGCCGCCGAAGCTCGATCCGTATCCCACGGTACGGTAGAGATGGCGCAGCCCATGCGCAGTCTGTAACATTACCGTGATCTCCGCGCCATAGGCCGCGCGGTTGCTCTTCACCCCTTCCAGCTCCAGCGTGATCCAGTGGTTCCCATGGCCCGGGTTGCGATAGAGCACGCTCTGATAGGTATCGCCCGGCAGCGCGCCTCCCATCTCCTCAAACACATCTTCATTGCCGTTGTTTTCGATATCTCCAAACGCGATCGCGTGCCCTTTCTGCAGGTGCCCGAATCCGCCCGAGGTCGTCACATCTTGAAAAGCGCGGCCGCCATCGTTGCGAAACATCCTGTTCGGCAACAGCGCCTCGTACGACGACTCCCCCGTGCCCAGGTAGAGATCGAGCCAGCCATCGTTATCCAGATCGCCGAAGTTCGCGCCCATCGTCAGAATGGCGCGATCCAGGTGCACCTGCCTGGTCACATCGCTGAAGGTGCCGTCGTGATTGTTGCGATAGAGCCGCGGCACCTCTGCATGAAACGGTCTGCCCGTCTCGAATGCGCCGACGTCCTCCACTGAACGCGTCGAATAGCCGGCCACAAAAATATCCGGCCATCCATCGTTGTCGTAATCGAAAAACCACGTCGCAAAGCTGTCGTTCGGCGCGCCCACTCCGGCATGGTCGGTCACGTCGGTAAACTTCCAGCGATCGGCGCGAGGATGCTTCCGATTCACTGGCCCGTCGTTGCGAAAGAGGTGATTCGGCGCGCCCAGCACAGCCACATAGAGGTCAGGTCGCCCGTCGTTGTTATAGTCTCCCCACGCAACGCCTTTCACAAAGCCCAGCTTCGCCAGCCCGTCGGCTGCGGCTACTTCGGTAAATGTCCCATCGTGGTTGTTGTGAAACAGCTGCGAAGGGTGAGGATCGTCTGGCGCCGACTCGTGACCCACAAAGAGATCGAGCCATCCATCGTTGTCGAAATCGGCCCATGCCGCCGTCTGCGTCGGCGCCGGAGACATCAACCCCGCGGCTGCGGTCACATCGGAGAAGGTGCCATCGCCATTGTTCCTCAGCAGCGAAAAAGGATAGTCGCCAAACCTGCCCCACCATCCTCCGCGGAGCACCACGACATCTGGATGGCCATCGTTGTTGAAGTCCCCTTGCACCATGTTCAGCCCGCCCACCTCACCCAGCAGCCCGGCCTGCACCGTCCGTTCCGCGAACGTGCCATCGCCGTTGTTGTGGAAGAAGCGCAACTGATCCATCGGCCCTGAAGAGGAGATCATCAGGTCCAGCAGGCCATCCCCATCGAAATCCTCCATCAGCACACCGCCCGCGTGGCCCGTCACTGCAACGCCGGCCTGCATCGCCACGTCGGGAAAGCTGCCAATGTCATATTCGGAATCGAAGAGGCTCACCGGCACCAGCCACGCAGCTGGCACCCCCTGCGGAAACCGTCCCAGCTGCATATAGGCGATATTCAGCAGCCACTGCGATTCGTAGTCGGCAGGATTTTCATTCAGCAGCGCGGTAAACTCGCGCACCGCACCTTCGGCCCCACGCGGCAGCCTGTGCACGCCTGCTGCGCCGATGGGAAAGATGCAGGAGTGCCGCCCATGCATGTGCAGGCAGTTCTGCTGCTCGCCCATCCGCAGGTAAGCCATCGCCAGCTCGTGGTGCAGCTGCCGCTCCATTGCCGGCGCAAGCCTCACCTGCCGCTGCGCGCAGAGTGTCCGCAGCTCTTCAAGCGTATCGACGGACTCCTGGCTGAGCCCGCTGCGCAGCTGTTCATTCGCCAGCTCCAGCCGCACCCTCACCTGATCGGCAAAGCTGAGCCCGGTCTTCAGCAGCGCCTCGTAGTAGCGAGCCCGCTCCGCAGTCTTGTTGGGATCGGCCTTCCAGTCCGTCTGCTGATAGGTCCTGCGCAGCACTTCGGCCATCTGCGCCGTGCCCGGCGCAGTCTGCTGGCCCATCGCGCTAAGACACGATGCAGCCAGCAGTAACAGGACGCGGATCTTCATAGAGAAAATCTCGCATCCGCAGCCCTTCAGTGTCTATCGTTCATTTCCACCAGCAGCGCGCTTCCCGCGGGTACGCTGCACGCGAGCGCGCCATCCGCCGCGCTCAGCTGTACGGTGATCTCCGGCCGCCACGCTCCGTCGGCGCCAACCACGCTGCCTGCGAAGGTTACATCCTGCGTGCCGTCCAGCCGCGGAGCTGCCAGCCTGTATCCCACAGCCGGACCGGCCAGTCCTGCCGCCTTGATCGTGACCGAGACGGCCTTGTCCGCGCTCTTGTTGAAGAGCGCAACCTTCATCGCGCCGTTTGCACTGCTGCTGGCGTAGGCCGTCAGCAGCCCATCCATGCCGTCCGCCTCCAGCTGCGCCGCGATCAATCGGCTGTCCACCATCTGCGCAGCCATCAGGATGCCGTAATACTCCGGCCTCGCGGTGAAGCCATTCTGCAGGTCACCCACAATCGGCGCATACCAGCCATAGCCGCCGCCATGGAAGTTAATGCCGCTCGCTCCCGCCGCCGCCATCTGCAGCATCAGATCTCCGGCCCACAGCGCCGAGGCAAACGTGTTACTCACTCCCTGCTTGCCACCGGCGTAGCAGGAGTTCGTCTCGTCCAGCCGATAAGGCAGATGCGAGCTCGCCATCGCTGCCTGCAGCGCCGGAATATTCTTCCCGATCCAGCGCGGATTCGACGGGCTCAGCAACCGCTCGATCGTCATGTCAGGATTCGTCGGCGGCCCCTCGGCATAGTAGTGCGACGTCAGCAGCACCACATCCTTGCCAAACTCATCTGCAAACTCGCGCACCCACGTTTCTGTCCCGGAAACATCGGGTCCGGCAAACTTCGCCTCCGGCAGCCGCCCGCGCACCGCGTCGAAAAATCTCCGCCACTCCTTGGCAAATGCCGCGTAAGCGTAGTCCGGGGTTCGCAGCCCGTTATGGTGATAGAGGTCAGCCTCATTGCCTATCTGGAACGCGATCAGCTTATCGCCCAGCGTATTCGCTACGAAAACCGCCTCGGCCGCCGCCTGCTCCGGAGTTCCCTTGCCAAGGTTCAAGCCGTACAGGCACCTCCAGCCGGTCGCATCGAGAAACTCCCGCAGGTTACGAATCGCAGTCGGAGTCGTCTGTGTCTGCCTGTGCTCGCCATGCCCCTTATCCGGCCCGGCAATTCCCGGGCCGCCGTGCCCCTGCGCGGGCGCTGCCTCCGGACTCCAGAAGGCGTACTCGCTCGTGTTGCCGCCGATCCGTAACACTCCGCGCTTCGCCAGGCCCTTTACATAGCCCACCAGTTCGCCGTTCGTCGCCGCAAAGAAATCCGGATAGGCCAGCTGCGCTGTCTCGTAGCTCAACCCGGTAAACTCCGCATCGATTGCCGGTCCGGGTTTCGCCGGGTCAAGCTGCAGCGATGCGGTCATCTCGCCGCTCGTTTGCGCTCTTCCGAGCGGGTGCAGCGATGCAACGGCAGCGCATGCCAGCGTAGAGCGAAGAAATTCTCGTCGTTTCATCCCGCCTTGCAGTCAATCATGAATCTGTTCTGCCACGCAAGCTGGCTATACCCCTTCCTTTAAAATTAGTACGAGACACGGACTTAATGGTTGATATACATTTCCTCCTTGCATCACGCTTCCGTCATTGCTACAAAGATCGAAAACCATTGCTATCGAACCTTCGGGGATAACCCGACAAGAAAGTGCGGCAGGCAAAATGCGCAGAATCGACCTTGCGAACATACAGACCGCATCCAGCGAAACAGCTCGCGATATCAATCGCAATCTTGCCCTCAATCTTATCCGCACCTCGCAGCCTGTCTCCCGTGCAGATCTGGCGCGCATTTCCGGTCTGCAGCGCAGCACCATCTCTCTCATCGTCGACCAGCTCATCCGTGAAAAATGGGTTGTCGAGGGAGCGCGCGGCCGCCTGCCCCGCGGTCGCCGCCCTACTTTCCTCTGGCTCAACGAGCAGCGCGCCATCATCGTCGCCGACGTTCATCCCAAGCTCACCAAGATTGCAGTGGCCGACGTCAACGGCAACCTGCAATCGCAGGACGCCATCACCATCGCGGAAGACCCAAAGGAAGGCGTCCGCCAGATCATCGAGGCCATCCGCCAGCTCAAAAAGCGCAATCCGCAGCGCATCTTCGAGGGTGTCGGCATCAGCGTCCCCGGCGGCGTCGATGACTCCCAGCAGCTCATCTTCGCCCCCAACCTCAAGTGGTCCAACTACAACATTCGCAGCGCGATTCAGCGCGGCACCGGCCTCCACGTCGAGATTGAAAATGCCGCCAACACCTGCGCCCTGGGCGAGATGTGGTTTGGCCAGGTCAACGGTGCGCGCCACATGGCGGTCGTAGCCGTGGCTGAAGGCATCGGCGTCGGCATCATCAGCAACGGCCAGCTCCTGCGCGGCATGAGCGGCCTCGCCGGGGAGTTCGGCCACGCCCCCCTTCATCCCGATGGCCCGCGATGTCAATGCGGCGCGCGCGGATGCTGGGAGATGTTCGCCTCTGAGAGCGCCGCCGAGCGCTATTACCGCGAGGCGCGCAAGCGAGCCCCCGCTGTCCCCTTTGAGAAGATCCTTCTCCTCGCCGACAGTGGCGACCCCACCGCCCTTGAGGCGCTGCGCAAAATGGCGGTCCATCTCGGCCAGGGTCTGCGCACGCTCGTAGCCGCCTACTCGCCGGAACTCATCATGATCAGCGGCGAAATCACCTCGCAGTGGCATCGTTTCGGAAGCATTATCGAGTCCGCCGTCCTTGAAAATACCCTCGCCGGACCCGCCCCGAAACTCATCCCCTCCCGCGATGGCTCCCTCAGCCGTCTGCGCGGTGGCGTAGCCCTCGTTCTTCAGCGTCATTCCTCCCTTAACAACAAGCACTGACTTTTTACAAACTCTTCGCGCGGGTGGCGTTGACCACCCGCTAAGTCTTTTTTCCCTTGCCCTGAAAATATTTCGCTTGCAATTTGTATCTTCCCCGAACTAAATTGTCCCCCGTTGCGAAGACGACCAGATCTGCACCGGCTATTCATGAAATGTCGGGCGACTACGCAGCGCGATTTGTACTTAACAGGGAGAACTACCAGTGAAGCTCAAGAAGATATGCGCAGCTTTATTTCTGGCAATCGCGGGGCTCTATTTCAGCCAGTTGCCCGCCTTCAGCCAGGCCGTCACCGCAACGCTCGTCGGCACCGTCACGGATTCGAGTGGCGCGGTCGTGCCCCACGCACAGGTTACGATCACCAACCAGGGTACCGGCGCTGTCAGCAACGTAGCTGCGAATGACAGCGGCAACTATGAGTTCACCTTCCTGCAGCCCGGCTCCTACACGGTGAGCGTGGTCAGCAGCGGGTTCAAAAAGAATGAACGGAAAAATGTTGATGTCACCGTCAACACCACCACCCGCGTCGACGTGAGTCTCGAGCCCGGCTCTTCTTCTCAAACCATCACCGTGACCGCGGCTCCTGCTCTGCTTCAGACAGACCGCGCCGATGTCACCGCCCAGATCGACTCGAAGCAGGTTGCCGATCTGCCGGTCGGATCGCAGCGCAACTTCCAGGCGCTAGAGTCTCTGGTCCCAGGCGTCAGCCGTCCCATTTACGATCACTCGTCGTTCTTTGACTCGCAGAATTCGCAATCGTTCCAGGTCAACGGCCAGTCCGAACTTTCTAACAATCTTCAGTTCGAGGGCATCGACGACAACGAGAGAACCGGCCTTCTTCAGGTCTATATCCCGCCCTCAGCTGCCATCAGAACCGTAGACGTCGAAACCAGCAATTATGCGCCTGAGTTTGGCCGCTCCGCCGGCGCCGTCACCAACGTTATCCTCAAGTCGGGCACGAACCAGTTCCATGGCTCCGCGTATGAGTTCAACCAGATCAGCGCTCTCGCAGCGCGCAGCTACTTCAACAACTCCGGCGCCTTCCCACGGTCGGTCAACAACTACTACGGCGCAACCCTCGGCGGTCCGATCATCAAAGACCGCACCTTCTTCTTCGCAGACTTTCTCCGCTACAGCAATCATCAGAGCCAGTACCAACTCCTGACGGTTCCTACCGCGGCCTTCCGCACGGGTGATTTGAGCAGCGGCCCCACCGTCATCTACGATCCGCAGACCGGCAACCCTGACGGCACCGGCCGCACGCCCTTCACCTATCAGGGCAGGCAGAACGTCATCGATCCGGCCCGCATTGATCCCATCGCGCTCAAATTGATTAACCTCGTGCCGCTCCCCAACGTTTCCGGCGCCACATTCACCAACAACTATCAGCAGAACACCGTATTCAACACCGATGTGAATAGCTTCGACGTTAAGGTCGATCAGAAGGTCGCAACCTCTGATCAGCTCACCGGACGCTTCAGCTGGCAGCGCACCAACACTCTGCAGGCGCCGATCTTCGGCCAGGCAGGCGGCCCGGTCGCCGGCGGCTTTGAGGGCAACGGCATCAACACTGTCTGGAACACCGCTCTTGAATACACGCACCTCTTCTCGCCCACACTCTTCACCGAGTTCCGCGGTGGCATCGATCACTACCGCAACACCGCGCAGCAGGCTGATTACGGCACCTCTGCTTCCACCGACCTCGGCATCCCCGGCGTCAACGTGAACCCCTTCACCAGCGGCCTGGTCGGCATCAACATCGGCGGCTTCAGCGGCCCACTCGTCGGCTACAGCCCCAGCATCCCCTGGATTCGCGCTGAAACCAACATCGACCTGGTAAACAACTGGACCAAGATTGCCGGCAACCACTCGCTCAAGTTCGGCTTTGAGCTGCGCCGGGTTCGCGACGACCTCACGCAGGGCCAGACCTTCAGCCCGCGCGGCGTCTTCAACTTTGCCGACGGCCAGACCGGCCTCAACGTCTCGGGCAACAAGACCAGCTTCGCAAACGACTTCGCCAGCTTCCTTCTCGACCTTCCCAACCAGGTGGGCCGCGACGTCAATGTCAATCCCGCATCCTGGAGGCAGACCCTCTACTTCGCCTTTCTGCAGGACACCTGGGTCGCCACCCAGAAGCTGACTCTCACCTATGGCCTGCGCTGGGAATACTACCCACCGGCAAACCCCAGCGCTAAAGGCGGCTTCTCGGAATATGATCCCAACACGAATACTCTTCAGGTTGCGGGCTATGGAGCCATCCCCAGCAATCTCGGCCTGCAGAACAACTGGAAGGACTTCGAGCCCCGCGTCGGCCTCGCCTATCGCGCATCACCTGTCACCGTCGTTCGCGCCGGCTTCGGCATCAGCCACACTCCGTTCCAGGACAACAACTACGCCTACAATCCTCCGGTCCGTCAGAACAACGCATTCAATTCGCTCAGCAGCTACACTCCTGCACTGCTGCCCGGTGGCACGCCTGCTACCTTCGCACAGGGCTTCCCGGCGCCCATCGTTCCCACCATTCCGGCGAACGGCATTCTCCCCGCAACTCTCAATCAGAACTATGTCTATGTGAACAAGCAGTACAAAGATCCCTATGTCATGTCGTATAACCTGACCGTCGAGCAGCAGCTCGGCACCGGCTGGGTCTTCAACGTAGCCTATGTAGGCAATCAAGGGCGCCAAATCCCCGGCAACTACAACCTCAACGCGGGCTTTGTGGCCGGAGCCGGCGCCAAGGGTCAGCCCTTCTACAACCTCTACGGCACCACATCCACCATTGAGCTACTCCCCAAGGGAACTACCTCCAACTACAATTCGCTCCAGGCCCGCCTGACCCACCGTTATAACAATGGCCTCGCGATCACCTCGGCACTCGCCTGGCAGAAGGCGATGGGATACATCTCCTCCGGCGGCGGCCTCGGCGGATTCAACTTCTATCTCGATCCTCATCGCGACTACTCCCCGCTCAGCTTCAACCGCACGGTGACCGTATCCAACAGCTTCATCTATCAGCTTCCCTTCGGCAAAAACAAGCCCTTCCTCGCCGACGGTCTGGCCGGCAAGATCGCAGGCGGCTGGGAGGTGACTGGACTCGTCTTCTTCCAGACCGGCACACCCATGCTCTTCACCGCCAGCAACAGCCAGCTCAACGCGCCTAACAGCACCCAGGTGCCGAACCAGGTCGCAGGCTTCAAAAAGCTCAAGGGCATCGGCACGCACCATCTCTGGTTCGATAAGTCAGCCTTCGTGCAGCCCGCAGGTCCTGTCCTCGGCAACATGGGCAAGAATGTCTACAGCGGTCCCGGATCCGTCAGCTTTGACTCCTCTGTGATCCGCTCCTTTCCCATCCACGATTCGGTTGCCTTTGAGTTCAGAGCAGATGCCTTCAATGTCCTGAATCATCCGACCTTCAACAATCCCGACACCTCACTCACTGATGCCAACTTCGGCGCCGTTACCGGCACTGCCATCGGTGGCCGCGCCCTGCAACTCTCAGGTACATTGAGCTTTTAACGATCAAGGAGCGAAACACCCTCATGAATCTTTCGCGTAGACAATTCTTGTACGCCACCGGCGGAGCTGCAGCACTTGCAGCTTCGCCGGGTTCTCTTTCGGCCTTCGTCGGTGGCGCGGCTTGTCCCTTTCGACTTTCCGTCATCAACGATGAGATCTCGCAGGACTTCGAACACAGCTGTCAGGTAGCGGCCGAGGAATTCAAGCTCCACTGGATCGAGCTGCGCGGCATGTGGAACAAGAACATCGTCGCTCTCACTCCCAAGGAGATTGAAGACAGCCGCCGCATCCTGCAGAAGTACAAGCTGCGCGTCACCGACATCGCCAGCCCCCTCTTCAAAGTAGACTGGCCCGGTGCGCCGCTCTCCAAGGCCGCCGAGCATCGCGACCAGTTCCACGCCGCCACTGATTTCAAGCAGCAGGAAGAAGTCCTCAACAGCTGCATCAACCTCGCCAAGGCATTCAACACCAACCGCATCCGCTGCTTCGACTTCTGGCGTCTTGAGGATCAGAAACCCTACCGCGCAGCCATGGACCAGAAGCTTCGCGAAGCTGCCGAGACCTGCCAGAAGCACGGCATGATTCTCCTCCTTGAAAACGAAATGTCCTGCAACACTGCCACCGGGCCTGAAGCGGCGCGCACTCTCTCCGCGATCACTAACAGCAACTTCATGCTCAACTGGGATCCAGGCAACGCCGGCGCCGCAGGCGAAGCCAAGCCTTTCCCGGACGGCTACAATCTGCTGCCGAAGAATCGCATCGGCCACTGCCACGCCAAGAATGTCGAGCGCAAGCCCGACGGCAAGTTCTCCTGGGAGCCGGTAGGTGTGGGCCTCGTCGACTGGACAGGCCAGCTGCGCGCCCTCGCCGCCGACGGCTACAACAAGGCCGTCTCGCTTGAAACACACTGGCGCGGCGCGGGAACACCCGAGGCTTCCACCCGCATCAGCATGCAGCAGTTGAAGGCAGCCCTCGCCAAGGCTGGCTACGCCTGCTAGTTCCCTTTTCTTCTTTGCATCGATAGCAGCCAGAGGAGGCTGATGTGAGCGAACAGAAGCACAGCGTGAATCGCCGCGAATTCCTGGGTCAGTTAGGCATGGGCATCGCGGTGATGAGCACCATGGCGTCGAGCCGCGTCCTCGGCGCCAACGATCGTCTTCGCATCGGCCTCATCGGCGCCGGAGATCGCGGCCAGCAGGATCTCAAGGACGCCCTTCGCCAGCCCAACGTCGAATGCGTTGCCATCGCCGACGTCTACTCGCGCCGCGGCGACCAGGTCAAGCAGTATGTCCCCGGCGTCACTGTTTACAACGATCCCATGAAGCTGCTCGAGCGCAAGGACATCGACGCAGTCATCAACGCCACCCCGCTTCACCTCCATGCGAAATATTTCCTGGCCGCGCTGGCAGCGGGCAAGGATCTCTACTCTGAGAAGACGATGACCTGGGACATTCCCGAGGCCGTCGCCTGCAAGGAGGCAGCAGCAAAATCAAAGCAGGTCGTGCAGATCGGTCTGCAGCACGAGAGCTCCGGCGAACTCGCCGACGCGCGCCAGTGGATCAGCCAGGGCATCGTCGGCAAGATCACCATGGTCGACTCCTGGATGAGCCGCAACTCGCCGCATGGCCACGGCCAGTGGATGCGCCCCATTCCGCCTGACTGCAACCCCGCGCACGTCAACTGGAATCTCTTCCTCGCCAATCGCCCGAAGACTGCTTTCGACGCCAACAAGTTCATCAACTGGCGTCTCTTCTGGGAGTTCTCCGGCGGCAACATCACGGAGAACATGGTCCACCAGATTTCGTGGATCATCTCCGCACTCAATCTCGATCTGCCCATCGCCGCCGAGATGATGGGCGGCGTCTTCTCAGAGAAGGATGGCCGTCAGGTGCCCGACACCATCTCCGTCAATCTTGAATACCCTGACCTCATCGTTTCCTGGCGCTCCACCTTCAGCAACGGTCACTACGGACTCGGCGAACACTTCCTCGGCAGCGACGGCACTATCGAACACCTCAGCGGCTCGACCGATATGGTCACCGGCAAATACCGCTCCGGCATCGCCTACTACCCTGAGAAAGCCAACCGCCCCACCGCCGTCATGATTGAGGGCCACAACCCCGGCGTCAATCACATGGCCAACTGGATGGAGTGCATCCGCACCCGCAAGCAGCCCAACGCCACCGTGGAGATCGGTTACCAGTCCGCCGTGGCCGCACACATGGCCAACCTTGCGTATCACCGCAAGGGCCGCGTCACGCTGCATGAAGCCATGTCCGCACCCATGTCGGCCTACATGTAGGCAGCTCGCGCTGGCGCTGTTCTCCAGCGCGAGTAAACTTGTTTCTGTTTCGCATGCGCCGAATCCAACTATCCCGACGCCACTTCCTTTCCTCCGGCCTTCGGGCTGGAGGAGCCACCATGCTGGTCCCGAACCTCACCACCGCCGGAGTTTTGCATCAGGCAGCGCAAGCGGTCAGCTCCGCTCCTGAGCGCGAACAGTGGCTCGACCTCGTGGAGCGCGTTTCCAACCCTGTCCTCGATGCTCTCCGCTCGCAGCAACTGCGCAAGCGCATGCCTGTAGAGGCTGTCCCCGGCCATCAGCAGGAGCGTGCCACCGGAACCCACCTCGAGGCCTTCTCGCGCCTGCTCTGCGGCCTGGCGCCGTGGCTCGAGCTTGAGCCCGCAGCTGGCGAATCCCCGCGAGAGACCGCTCTTCGCAGCCGCTATCGCACGTGGTCGCAGCAGGCCATCGCCTCCGCCCTCGATCCCCGCTCGCCGGATTACATGCGCTTCGGTGAATCCGGTCAGACGCTGGTTGACTCTTCATTTTTAGCGCTTGCCCTGCTGCGCGCCCCAAGGCAACTGTTTGACTCCATGGCGTCGAACACGCGCACGCGTCTCATCGCCGCGATCGAGAGCGAGCGCAGGATTCAGCCGCCGTTCAGCAACTGGCTGCTCTTCGCAGCGCTCAACGAAGCGCTCCTGCGCCGTCTCGGCGTCTTCTGGGATCGTGTCCGCATCGACTATGCGCTCCGCGAGCTTCAGGCGTGGTATCTCGGCGACGGCACCTACGGAGACGGTCCGCAGTTCCATGCCGACTACTACAACAGCTACGTCATGCACCCTTATCTTCTTGCTCTCATGGATGAGCTGCACGACGAGCCCGCGTGGAAGGGCATGGCTCCAGCCATCACCGAGAGAGCACGCCGCTACTCTGCCATTCAGGAGCGCCTGATCTCGCCCAATGGCGAATTCCCCGTGCTGGGCCGCTCCATCACCTATCGCGGAGGAGCCTTTCATCTGCTGGCAGATGTGGCCCGGCGCAGCCTGCTGCCCTCGCCATTGTCTCCCTCGGCTGTCCGCTGCGCCCTGACGGCTGTGCAGCAGCGCACCCTCACCGCGCCCGGCACGTTTTCCTCCGAGGGCTGGCTGCAGATCGGCCTCGCAGGACATCAGCCGTCGCTGGCCGAGACTTACATCTCGACCGGCAGCCTCTATCTGTGCGCCGCGGCATGGCTTCCCCTCGGCCTCGCGCCCGATGACCCGTTCTGGTCAGCGGCGCCTGCGCCGTGGACCCAGAAAAGCGTCTGGTCCGGGCAGGATGCCGCTCCTGATCACGCCATCAACGACTAAGGCGGCAATGAACGTACGCCGCACGCTTCAGAACTTCCGCAGCTCCCCGATCGCCTTCACGATATCTTCCGGCTGCGGCAGGATCGCATCCTCCAGCAGCGGTTGATAGGCAACGAACGTATCCATCGCCGCCACTCTCTTCACAGGCGCGTCGAGATACTCAAACAACTCATCGGCAATACGCGCCGCAATCTCCGCACCGTAGCCCCAGCTCAGCATGTCCTCATGCGCAATGATGACGCGGCTGGTCTTCTTCACTGACTCGGCAATCGCCTCCCAGTCATAGGGGCTCAGCGTCCGCAGGTCGATCACCTCGGTCTCGATCCCCATCTCGCGCTGCGCCCGCTGCGCCGCCTGCAGCGCGCGCGGCACCACCGCGCCGTAGGTGATCAGCGTCAGGTCCTTGCCCTCCCGCACCGTCTTCGCCTTGCCAAAGGGAATCGCATACTCCGGCCCCGGATAAACCGCCCGTCCGAACGTCTCGCGATACAGCCGCTTGTGTTCGAGAAACAGCACCGGGTCGTCGCACCGGATCGCTGTACGCAGCAGCCCGTTCGCGTCGAGCGCATTCGAGGGAAACACCACGCGAATCCCAGGCGTGTGCGTAAAGATGCTCTCCCCTGACTGCGAGTGATACACCGAGCCGCCCGTCAGGTAGCCGCCGATCGCCACGCGAATCACCGCCGGGCAGGAATAGCTCCCGTTCGACCGCCAGCGCATCAGGCTCAACTCATTCCGCATCTGGTGCACTGCAGGCCAGATGTAGTCGAAGAACTGTATCTCCACCACCGGCTTCATCCCGCGCACGGCATAGCCCACCGCGCGGCCCACGATGTTCGCCTCCGCCAGCGGCGAGTTGAAGACGCGGTCCGATCCGAACTCCTTCTGCAGCCCGGCCGTCAGCTTGAAGACGCCGCCCTTGCCCTTCACCGCGCCCGACTTCAGATACTCCTCGCGGCTGCAGTCCGCCACATCTTCGCCGTAGACCACAATGCGCGGGTCACGCCGCATCTCATCGCGCAGGCAGGTGTTGATCAGGTCCGCCATCGTGCGCTCCTGCGTCTCCGCAGTCGGCGCCGGTGGTGTATCAAACAGCTTCCCCGTCGGGTCCAGATCCTCAGAGTAGACATGCTTGCGGATGCTCGCCACCGTTGGCAAAGGCGCGCGCAGCACGCGATCCGTAGCCGCCTGGATCTCGTCATCCACGGCCTTCTCCAGCCGCTTGATGCCCTGCTCGTCCAGCACGCCCTCGCGCAGCAGAAACATCTCCAGCTTCGTCAGCGGGTCGCGCAGCGCGTCCGCCTTCCGCTCGCTCTCCGGCCGATAGAGCCGGTCATCGTCTGACAGCGAGTGTGAATAGGGCCGAATCACATGACCGTGAATCAACGCCGGGCCATTTCCCGCGCGGCAGTGAGCCACTGCCTTGGTAAACGCCTCGTAGCTGGCGACCGCATCCGTGCCGTCGATCTCGGCAAAATAAAAATTGGGAAAGTTGGCGACGAGCTTCGAAATATTGCCGCCCGGAGTATTCACCTCGACGGGAACAGAAATCGCGTAGCCGTTATTCTCCACCACAAAAACCACCGGCAGCTTCGCGTTGGAGGCCGTATTCAGCGCCTCCCAGAACTCGCCCTGGCTCGTCGAGCCCTCGCCCAGCGAGGTGTAGACCACCTCATCGCCGTGGAAGTGGACGTCCTTGAACTGGCGATAGTCGCCCTCGTGCTTGGCCGCCGCCTCAGGATGCCGCGAGAAGTAGCGTCCCGCCTCCGCGCAGCCCACCGCATGCAGCAGCTGCGTCGTCGTCGCCGAGGACTGCGAAACGATATTCAGCTTTCGGTTGCCCCAGTGGGAAGGCATCTGCCGCCCGCCGCTCGACGGATCATCCGATGAGCCCACCGCCTGCAGCAGCAGATCTTCCGCCGTGCTGCCCAGCGTCAGGCAGAGCGCGCGATCGCGATAGTACGGAAAGAACCAGTCGTAGCCCGGCTTCATCGCCATGCCCGCCGCGACCAGCAGCGCCTCATGCCCCGCGCCCGAGATCTGGAAGAATATCTTCTGCTGCTGCTTCAGGATGATTTCGCGGTCGTCGATGCGCCGCGAGAGATACATCAGCCGGTAGAACTCGATCAGCCGGCTATGCGTCAGGCCGGAGCCGGTCTCTTTCCTCGTTGTCTCTGCAGTAGAAATAGCGGCCTGGACCATGCTTGGAAAAAACCTCTCGAATGCTTACTATGGCCGCCAAATCACTTAAGCGACTCATGATTGTACCGCTTCGCTGCGCGATTGTCTGTTTTCAGCCGCCCCGCCCGACCATCCCCCGGCTGCCGCACCCCTGCCTGGCTCGATGGCATAAAAATCCAAACGCAATCTGCCCAGGCCGCGCATTTTCTGTCATCGTTTAAGAGCATCCGGAGATTGCCCCTTTGCGCGCTACTCTCTCAACCCTCGTTGCTGGCTTGCTCCTGCTGCAACCCCTTCACGCGCAGACCGCGGGCGAGCCGCCACCGACTCTCAAGATAGCCGTGCATCGCGTTGAGCTTCCCGTCACCGTGCTCAATCGGAAAACCGGCAAGCCGCTCACCAGCCTCACCGCCCAGGATTTCCGCATTCTCGATGGGGACACGCCGGTGCCCATCACCTACTTCCGGGCTCCTGACCATGCGCAGCCCCTCACCGTCTATCTGCTCTTCCGCAACGACGCCATTGACCAGAAGCCCCTCGCCAAAATCGCGCAGCAGATGCCGGGCGCTTTCAAGTCGCTCCCCACCGATGCGCAAATCGCCGTCGCCTCTTACAGCGCGTCCAACGTCAGCCTCTGGCTTTCGCCGCAGTCGGACCGCGCAGCCGCGCTGGCCGCCATCCGCAACCTCGTCACCGCCAATCCCGACGAGCCGAAGAAAAAGCAGAAGACCGGCAGGCTCTCCACCCAGCAGATCGTCGCCCAGACGCAGACCGCGCCGCTGCAGGCCGACCCTGTCGCGCCTCAGCCCGTCGACCAGACCAACCTCACCGGCGGCCAGCAGTTCAAGCACATGATGGCGACCTACGACTTCGGCTCCAGCGGCGGCCTCCACATGATCGAATCCGACTGGAAGAAGCACGGCAACCCGGACACGCGCCCGGTCGTGGTCCTCATCTCCGATGAGCTCTCCATGTGCTATGTGTGGATGGCCACCCGGCTGCACAACGCCATGCTACGCGACGGGTTCACCGTGGAGGTGCTCGAAGAGCCGCACGGAGGCTTCTCCCGCGCCATGGTCGACGTCACCAAGGTCCTGGCGCCCAACGGCATCTCGCTCGACCCCGAGAACGCCATGTTCCGCTACCGTTATGAAACCTACATCGCCAAGGCCACGGGCGGCGAAGTCATTGCCGTGAGCAAGCGCGGCTACCAGAGCGGCTTTGAACAGATCTTCACCGACATCGCCAGCGCCTACCAGTTGGAGTTCGCGCCGCCGCCCACTGACAAGGACGGCAAGCTTCACCGTATTCATGTAGAGCTCGTCGCGCATCCCGGCTTCGATCCCTCCGCCTACGACATCCGCGCCCGCGACCACTACTTTGCCGGCGGCCTTCCCGCGCCGGAACCTTCCGAGATAGCTCCTCCTGCCGCTTCGCATTGACCATCCTTTTCTCCGCATGCTTAAATCGCGCTTTCCAGTCGTGCCTCTGCTTCTGCAGCACTGCACGGCGCGGAGAGACACAAACCCACGTTTGTCTGGAGGAAATTGAATGGCATTCCCTTTGATGACTGTCTCGATGTGGCAGTCAGGCATCATTTCATCCACTGGCAGCGATGCCTCTTTTCTGTGGATTGCACTGGCTGTCGGTATCCTGGGCCTGCTTGCTGCCTTATTCTTTGCGCGATCCGTGCTCGCCTTTGAGAGCGGCACAGAAGACATGCAGCGCATCTCGAACGCCATCCGCCAGGGCGCTGAAGCCTTCATGAAGCGGCAGTACAGCACCATCGCCATGATCGCTGTCGGACTCGCCATCGTCCTCTACATCGGCTATCGTCTCTCCCCGTTCACTGCTCCTTACGCCAACAAGGTCGTCATCAGCTTCCTCATCGGCGCGCTCTGCTCCGCGCTCTCCGGCCAGACTGGCATGTTCGTCTCCATCCGCGCCAACATCCGCACCGCGGCCGCAGCCCGCACCAGCCTCAGCAGCGCGCTTAAGATCGCCCTCCGTGGCGGCGCCGTCACCGGCCTCATCGTCGTTGCGCTTTCGCTCCTCGGCGTCGGCGCTCTCTTCCTCGCCTTCGGCGGTCTGCGCCATCCGCAGCAGACGCCCTTCGAGCTCGTCGGCTTCGGCTTCGGCGCGTCGCTCGTAGCGCTCTTTGCCCAGCTCGGCGGCGGCATCTACACCAAGGCCGCCGACGTCGGCGCCGATCTCGTCGGCAAGGTGGAAGCAGGCATTCCTGAAGACGACCCGCGCAACCCCGCCGTCATCGCCGATCTTGTCGGCGACAACGTGGGCGACTGCGCCGGCCGCGGTGCTGACATCTTCGAGTCCACCGCCGCAGAGAATGTCGGCGCCATGATCCTCGGCGCTGCGCTCTTCCCTGTCTTCGGACTCAAGGGCATTCTCTTTCCGCTCGTCGTTCAGGCCATCAACATCATCGCCAGCATCCTCGGCGTCAGCGTCGTCCACAGCCGCGAAGACGAAGACCCCATGCACGCCCTCAACCGCGGCTACTATGTAACCTCCTTCGCCGCTCTCGTCGGTTTCGCCGCGGCCGTTTACTTCATGCTCGGCGCGCGCTGGTGGCTGCTCGGCTGCGGAGTATGCGGCATCATCACCTCGTTCCTCTTCGTCCGCATCACCGAGTACTACACTGAGACCCGTTTCCGGCCCGTCCAGTCCATCGCCAAGGCATCGCTCACCGGCCCGGCCACCAACATCATCAGCGGCCTTGCCGTCGGCATGGAGACGCCCGCCGTGCCCGTCATCGTCATCAGCGCCGCCCTGCTTCTCAGCTACTACTTCGGCACCCTCGGCCTAGCCGACGTCTCCACCATCTCCGACTACTCCAAGGGAATCTACGGCACCGCCATCGCCACCATGGGCATGCTCTCCTCGGCCGCCTACATTCTCGCCATGGACACCTTCGGCCCCATCACCGATAACGCCGGCGGCATCATCGAGATGAGCAACCAGCCCGACAGCGTCCGCGCCAAGACCGACAAGCTCGACGCCGCCGGCAACACCACCAAGGCCCTCACCAAGGGCTACGCCATCGGCTCCGCCTCGCTCGCCGCCTTCCTGCTCTTCTCCGCTTATCTTGAGGCCATTCACGACATCGTCAGCCAGCGCATGGCCGCCGCCGGTGAGGTCCTCTCGCACAGCTGGAGCTTCTCCAACGTCAACCTCGCCTCCGTGCCCGTCTTCGTCGGCGCGCTGCTCGGGGCCATGCTGACTTACCTCTTCTCCTCCATGGCCATCAAGGCCGTGGGCCGCGCCGCCCAGACCGTCATTCAGGACGTCCACGAGCAGTTCCGCGATAACCCCGGCATCATGGAGGGCACCTCCCTCCCCGACTACGGACGCTGCGTCCACATCGTCACCGGCGCGGCTCTCAAGGAGATGATTCTCCCCGGCATCCTCGCCGTCGCCATGCCCCTTTCGGTCGGCGTCGTCTTCCGCCACTTCAGCTCCGCCTTTCACCTCAATGAGCTGGCCGACGCGCCGCGCATTCACGGCGTCCCCATCAACCTCAGCGGCGCTGAGGCCGTAGCCGCGCTGCTCATGGTCGGCACCATCAGCGGCATCCTCCTCGCCATGCTCATGAACAACGGCGGCGGCGCATGGGACAATGCCAAAAAATATATTGAGACCGGAGCTTACGGCGGCAAACGCTCTGAGGCGCACAAGGCAGCCGTCGTCGGCGATACGGTGGGCGATCCCTTCAAGGACACCGCCGGCCCCTCGCTCCACGTGCTCATCAAGCTCCTCGCAACCGTTACCCTCGTCCTCGCGCCGCTCTTCGTCTAGCGGAGTTCCGTTTCAGCTCACCGCAAAGGCCTCATCGCTTCCCGATGAGGCCTTCGCCTTTTGATCCCGCTTCCTCCGCTTTTTCCACCGCAAAGCAAACCGCCGCAGCTCAGCCGCATCAACGCCAGAGAACCCCCTGCCGCTGGCGGACCGCTATAGCAAAGGTTCAAAATACATTTATCCATGAAAATACTTGCCGACGTCCCTCATCAGCTCCCGCAGGTTCTCGCCTTGTTTGCGCCGCATGAGAAGCTTCAGCGCTTCCTCTACAACTTGAGCGACCGTTTTCTCGATGAGCTCGGCAACTTCATCACGAAGGATCTTCCCCAGCTCATCTTCATCGCCATCTGTGCATGGCTGCTCGTCCGCCTGCTCAAGATGCTCACCGAGCACATCATCCGTGTCGCTGAACGGCACTCAGCCAGCGGCAGCCGCCTCTCGCAGGTGCGCACTCTCAGCTCTGTCATTCGCGCCACCGGCATTGGCATCATCGCCTTCCTCGCCATCCTGCAGGTTCTGCCCGTCCTCGGCCTCAACCTCGGCCCGCTGCTCACCAGTGCCGGAGTCGCAGGCGTAGCCATCGGCCTAGCCGCACAGACCATCGTCAAGGACTGCCTCAACGGCTTCCTCATCCTCATCGAAGACCAGTACAACGTCGGGGACGTCGTCAAGATCGCCGGTCTGGGAGGCACCATCGAGAGCATGTCCCTGCGCAAGACCATGCTGCGCGGTTTCGACGGCACACTCTACGTCGTCCCCAACTCCCAGATCTCCATCGTCGCCAACTCCGTCCGTGATTTCTCCGTGGCGACCCTCAGCATCTCCGTCGACTTCTCCGCCGATCCTGATAAGGTCATCGCCGTGCTCAAGGAAGTCACCATGAGCGTCCGCCAGGACCCCGCTTACAAGGACCTCTATCTGGAAGACCCGCAGGTCCTCGGCGTCGACTCCATCAAGGGCTCGCAGGTCATCTATCTCATCGTGCTCAAGACCAGGGCCAACCAGCAGTGGGGCCCGCAGCGTGAAACCCAGCGCCGCATCCGCATCGCCCTCGAGAAAAACGACATGCTCCCCGGCGACCCGCTGCGCGTCTACAACGACGGCCGCCAACTCGCCATCGGTACCGCGCAGCATCCTCCGCAGGATCCTGCGCGCCCGGTAGTAGACCCCACCACCGTCAAGCCGCCCGAGATCAACCCCTTCACCGGCGAGGGCCTCTAGCCGCCCTCGTCCTTTCACCCGCTGCACTTATAATCGACAACGATGAAGACCCTTGAAGGTAGAACAGCATTTGTCACCGGAGCATCGCAGGGCATCGGCCGCGCCTGCGCCATCGCCCTCGCCCAGGCCGGGGCGAAGATCGCCCTCGCCGCCCGCAACCAGGCCAGGCTCGATGAAGTAGCCGCCGAGATCACCGCCGCCGGCGGCATCGCCCAGACCTTCCTGCTGGATGTAGCCAGTGAAGACTCCATCAAGGCCGCCGCCAAGGCCGCCGTCGCCCACTTCGGCACGGTTGAGATCCTCGTCAACAACGCCGGCATCACCCGCGATACCCTCCTGCTACGCATGAAGCGCGCCGACTGGGACGACGTTCTCACCACCAACCTCACCGGAGCCTTCCTCGTCTCGCAGGCCCTGCTCAGCCCCATGCTCAAGGCCCGCTGGGGCCGCATCATCAACATCTCCAGCGTGGTAGGTGAAACCGGCCAGGCTGGCCAGACCAACTACGCCGCCTCCAAGGCCGGGCTCATCGGCTTCACCAAGGCCATGGCTCGCGAAGTCGCCTCCCGCGGCATCACCGTCAACGCCGTCGCGCCCGGCTTCATCGAGACCGCCATGACCCACGTCCTCGACGAGAAGCAGAAGCAGGCCATGCTCACCCAGATCCCGCTGGGCCGCCCCGGCACTGAGTCCGACGTCGCCGGAGCCGTCACTTTTCTCGCCTCCGAGGCCGCGGCCTACATCACCGGCCACGTCCTCGACGTCAACGGCGGCATGTACATGGGCTAAGCTCCATCGCGGGGCAGCTGCCACTGTTAGAATCGAAAGAGAGACAGCTGCCCATCACGACCGCTCCGAATGACGATCCAACTTTTTAATACCCTCAGCAATACTGTTGAACCGCTCGCGCCCGCTGCCGGCCAACCCCTGCGCATCTACGCCTGCGGACCTACTGTTTACGACTACGGCCACATCGGCAACTTCCGCACCTTCCTGCAGGTCGACGTGCTCCGCCGCTTCCTTGAGCTTGAGGGCGTTCCCGTGCGCCATGTCATGAACATCACCGATGTCGATGACAAGATCATCCGCAACGCCGCGGCTGCAGGCGTCCCCATCGGCGAATATACCCCGCGCTACGAGAAGGCTTTCTTTGAGGATCTTGACGCCCTCCAGGTCGAGCACCCTGAGATCATCGCCCGCGCCACCGAACACATCCCCGAGATGGTCGAGCTTATCGAGCGCCTCGCCGCTCAGGACCTCGCCTACAAGACCGAGGATGGCTCCTGGTACTTCCGCATAGCCGGCTTCCCCGCTTACGGCAAGCTCTCGAAAAAGGATTTCAGCGGCATCACCGACGGCGCCCGCGTCGACGTAGATGAGTACGACAAGGACTCAGCCCGCGACTTCGCCCTCTGGAAAGCTCCGCGCCCCGGCGAATATCACTGGCAGACCGCCCTTGGCCCGGGCCGTCCCGGCTGGCACATCGAGTGCTCCGCCATGGCCATGAAGTATCTCGGTGAAAGCTTCGATCTCCACGCCGGCGGCGAAGACCTCATGTTCCCGCACCACGAGAACGAAATCGCACAATCCGAGTGCGCCACGCATAAGACCTTCGCGCGTCACTGGTTCCACGTTCGCTTTCTGCTCGTCGAGGGCCGCAAGATGTCCAAGTCGGAGGGCAATTTCTATACCCTCCGCGACCTGCTGCTCAAGGGCTACAAGGCCTCCGCGATCCGCTTTTTGCTCATCTCCGTTCCCTACCGGCAGCAGCTCAACTTCACCTTCGAGGGTCTGGCCGCAGAGACCGGAGCCGTCGAGCGCCTGCGCACCTTCCATCAGCGTCTGCGCGACGTCAAGGCCGCTCCCGGCCTCAACGCCGCGCTCGCCGCGGAGACCGACCGGGCCTCGCAGTCCTTCCATGCAGCCCTGGCCAACGACCTCAACACCGCCGAAGCCCGCGCCGCCGTCTTTGAACTTGTCCGCGCAGGCAACGCCGCCATTGACAGCGGCGCCATCGCAGCGGAAAACGTCCCCCTGATTCAGAAACTCCTCGCCGACTTCGACAAGGTCTTCGCCGTCATTGAAGATCACGACGCCGAGTTCACCCGCTTCGCCCTTGACTGGGCCGAGCGCGAAGGCCGCCTTGCTGAGGCTGCGCCCGAGGTGCTGGCCCAGCGCTCCCTCAGCGACGCCCAGATCGACGCCCTCATCGAGGAGCGCAACCAGGCCCGCAAATCACGCAACTTCGCCCGCGGCGACGCCATCCGCAAGGAACTCGCCGACAAGGGCATCCTCATCGAAGACTCCAAGGACGGAGTCCGCTGGAAGCGGAAGTAAGCCCCGCCCGGCAACATCCCACCACGCAGCAAAAAGAGCAGCCCCGAAGGGCTGCTCTTTTTTATGCTTCACTTGCCGGTTACGCGGGTGAAGGACTTCCTTCCGGGAAACCTCCGCCCCGGTTCGGCTCAGGCTTCAGCACCTGCTGCACGTCCCCGGTCGGCGTTCCCGATCCACCGCTGGGCTTCAGCGGCGGCAGGTCCTTGCCTTCGATGATCAGGCGAATCTCCGTTGCATCGAGCGTCTCCCGTTCGAGCAGCGCCAGCGCCATTCTGTCCATCGCCGCCTTATGCCCGTCCAGTATCCCGTAGGCGGAGCGGTAAGCTTCGTCTACCAGGCTGCGAACTTCGGCATCGATCTGCCGCGCCGTCTCTTCGGAGAAGTCCCTGTGCTGCGATATCTCGCGGCCCAGGAAGATCTGCTCTTCCTTCTTGCCGAAGGTCAACGGCCCCAGGCGGCTCATGCCGTACTCGCACACCATCTTCCGGGCAAGTTCGGTAGCCCGTTCGATGTCGTTGCCGGCGCCCGTGGTCATCTGCTTCAGGAAGATCTCCTCGGCAATGCGGCCGCCCATCAGGATGGCAAGCTGCGTCTCCAGGTAATCCTTGGTGACGTTATGCTTGTCGTCTTCGGGCAGTTGCATCGTCACACCCAGCGCCATGCCGCGCGGAATGATCGTGACCTTGTGCAGCGGGTCTGCGTGATCGCGCAGCGCCGCAACCAGCACGTGTCCGGCTTCGTGATACGCCGTCACGCGCTTCTCTTCGTCGGTCAGCAGCATCGAACGCCGCTCCGCGCCCATCAGCACCTTGTCCTTCGCGTGCTCGAAGTCCACCATCATCACCGTCTTGCGGTTGGCCCGCGCGGCGGCCAGTGCGGCCTCGTTCACCATGTTCGCCAGGTCAGCGCCGGAGAAGCCCGGTGTGCCCCGCGCCATCACGCGCAGATCAACATCTTCTGACAACGGCACCTTCTTGGCATGCACACGCAACACCTCTTCGCGTCCGCGCACATCCGGCCGTCCCACGATCACCCGGCGATCGAAGCGTCCCGGGCGCAGCAGCGCCGGGTCGAGCACGTCGGGCCGGTTCGTCGCCGCCACCAGGATCACGCCGTCGTTGGACTCGAAGCCGTCCATCTCCACCAGCAGCTGGTTCAGCGTCTGCTCGCGTTCATCGTGTCCACCGCCGAGGCCTGCGCCGCGATGGCGGCCGACTGCGTCGATTTCATCGATGAAGATGATGCAGGGCGCATTCTTCTTGCCCTGTTCAAAGAGGTCGCGCACGCGGCTCGCGCCCACGCCCACAAACATCTCTACAAAGTCCGAGCCGGAGATCGAGAAGAACGGCACATTCGCCTCGCCGGCCACTGCACGCGCCAGCAGCGTCTTGCCCGTTCCCGGAGGCCCGACCAGCAGCACTCCCTTGGGAATCCGTCCGCCCAGCTTCTGGAACTTCTGCGCCTCGCGCAGGAATTCGATAATTTCCTTCAGCTCTTCCTTGGCCTCGTCCACGCCCGCAACGTCTTTGAACGTCACCTTCTTCTGCTGCATGGAGAGCAGCCGCGCACGACTCTTGCCAAAGGAAAGCGCCTTGTTTCCGCCGCTCTGCATCTGCCGCAGCATAAAGAACCACAGCGCGGCGATGATGATGATCGGAGCAAGATTGATCAGGATCGGCAGCCACGAATTACCGTCGCTGTTCTTCACCGTCACCGACACCTTGTTCTGGTCGAGCACATCATAGAGGCGCGGATAGTTGCTAGGCACCGTTACGTGAAAGGCGCTCTTGTCGTTGCGGAAATGGCCGTGCACTTCGCTGCCGACCACCGTTACATCGGCAATTTGGCCCTGCTGCGCGTCCTCCAGGAACTGCGAGAAAGAGACTTCCTGGTCTTTGCCTCCGTTGGAGCCCTTTTGAAACACCTGCCACAGCAGCACCAGGCAGGCGAAGATAAACACCCAGAAGATGATCGTCTTGACCGTCGAATTCACGAAAAAAACCTCTTTTCTCTTTACCGCATGTGTTCTGCTCTCAACCCATCGGAGACGCAACTCAGAACACAACTATCAATCCGATTGCTCCATTAGACGCCTGGAGACTGCCAAAGACACATTATTCCTATGCCTCTGGCAAACAAATTGATGATTAAAATTAATTCTACTCCCACGCCAGCCCGTACACTTGCAAGTTACCGGCCCTTTGGGCAGGCACCCTGCCGTTACGCCTCCACCGGCTCCACGTAGAACATCTCGTTCGTCCGCCGGAACCCCGTGCTCTCGTAAAGGGGCCTTCCCTCTTCCGTCGAGTGCAGTGCCACCACGCGTATCTTCCGCCGCCGCGCCTCCGCCAGCGCCAGCTCGATCAGCTTGCTCGCCAGCCGCTTTCGCCGGTACTCCGGCTCGACATAGACATTCAGCAGGTAGCCGCGTTGAGTTGAGTGCGGATCCAGCGGATGCGGCGGCCAGTCCAGCAGCAGCAGTCCCGCACCGGCCACCACCCTGCCTTCGTCCTGCGTCAGCCAGCCCAGGTATTTGCCGCCCGCGATCATGCTCTTCACCCACGGTTCGAAGTTCTGCGCCATCACATCCAGCACCGGGCTATCCAGCCGCCCTGCGTCCACAAACATCCGCCGCCGGTGGTGCGTTATCGTCGCCGCGTCTTCTATAGTTGCCGCTCTCGTCTCCAGCATGCCATTGAGTATATGACGCTAGACTCATACTATGTCTGCCGTCTCGACATTGCCGCTCTCTATTGATCTTCAGGCGCTCCGGCCCGGCATGCGCATCGCCGCGGCTGTCTCCGGCGGAGCCGACTCCGTCGCCCTCCTGCGGCTGCTCGCCCACCTCTCCCGCGAACACGGCATCGTCGTCTCCGCCGCCCACGTCCACCACGGCATCCGCGGCGAGGAGGCGGATCGCGACGCCGACTTCACCTCCCGGCTCGCCGCCCGCCTCGGCCTTCCCTTCCTGCGCCACGACGTCGATACCCCCGCGCACGCCGCCGCCCAGCGCGAAACCATGGAAGAGGCCGCCCGCAATCTCCGCTATGCCTGGTTCCGCCAGCTTCTCGACTCCGGCATCGCCGATGCCGTCGCCACCGCCCACACCCTCGACGATCAGGCCGAGACCGTCCTCCACCGGCTCCTCCGCGGCGCGTGGACCGAGGGGCTCAGCGGCATCCACCCCACCCTTGCGGCCTCCCGCGGCTTCATCTTCCGCCCGCTGCTCGGCGTCCGCCGCGCTCAGGTCGAGAGCTACCTCCGCGACCTCGGCCAGGACTGGTGTGAAGACTCCACCAACCGCGACGCCGTCTACACCCGCAACCGCATTCGCCATCAGCTTCTGCCCGCGCTGGCCGACTACAACCCGCAACTCGCTCGGCAGATGGCCAACCTCGCCACCATCGCCCGCGATGAGGAGCACTACTGGCAGGCCGAGCTGGATCGCCTGCTGCCCTCACTCCTGCTGCCCGGCAAACCCGTCCGCGGCGGGGGCCGCGCCGCTTCCACCCAGCCCGGCGAGGCATCGCTCGCCATTGAGATCGAGCGCCTGCGCCCCCTCGCGCCTGCGCTCCGCCGCCGCGTCCTCCGCGCCGCCGCCCGCCGACTCGGCCATGCCCTTGACTTCGACCAGACGGCGCGCCTGCTCGCCATGTGCGGCTTCGAAAGCGGGGCCCCTGCACGGCGTGAGGTTCTCTCCGCCCAGCTCATCGCCGAGCGCACCCCGCGCGAGCTGCGCCTGCTCCGCACCCAACCCGAGTCCGCAGCTGCCGCATCGCTCCCCGAATACACCATCGCCGTTCCCGGCGAAATCCTTGCACCCGCCTTCGGCCTCCGCCTCAGCATCACGGCTGCCGAGGCGCTCCCCGCCGCCACCCTCCGCGCTCCGCGCTCCGGGGATCGCATCCGTCTCCGCTACACCAGCGCTCCCAAGCGCCTCAAGGAGGTCTTCGAACGCCTGCGCATTCCCGCCGCCGAACGCGCCTCCTGGCCTATCCTCGAGTGGCAGGGTCAGATTGTCTGGATGCGCGGCGCCGATGTTGAAAACACCTCACCCCTCACCGTCCTCGCCGAGCCGCTTTCCTGAGGTCCCCGCGCAGTGGTATCTTGTTGCGCAGATCGACCCGGAACATCTCGGATGCCTCCGATGAAGTTCATCAACGCTGCCTTTTTCCTCGCCCTGACCACCAGCCTCACTGCTCAGGTAGCTCCGCCCTCGCCAAGCCCCGCCACCCGATCGCTCGACCTGGCCGCCGCGCAACCCACTGACCTCACTCACACCAACACCGCCGGCTGCCCCGTCCAGATCCTCCGCGCCTCGTTTGCCATGCCCGGCCGCATCATGCCCGTCGCCGCCCAGCCCGGCGCACCCGGCAACCTGCAGCTGCAATACTCCAACGCCAGCGGCAAAGACATCCGCTCCATCCGGATCGAGGCTGACATGCTCGTCAAGCACAGCATCTACGATCTCGATGCCACCACCGTAAGCGTTTGGTGTTGGCCGTGTGTACAGGGTGGATGTGTTCCGAGATGATGGCTTCATGTCGGAAGCAACGGGTGCTGGTGGGTTGACCTTTGAGGCCCCGCCGCGCCCTTGAGACCTCCGTATTTATCCCGACCTAGCTCCGATGTTCCGGGTACAAATAACCTATGCCCAACTCAACCACGACCGCCAACAGCAAACTCACCATCATCAGCATGGCCCTCCTCGCCCTCGCCGCCTCCTCGCTCCTCCACGAAGGCCTCGGCCACGGCCTCACCGCCTACCTCCGCGGCGACATCCCCACCCTCCTCACCAGCAATCACCTCGACGACCTCCGCCCCGACCGCCTGGTTGACGCCGGCGGCACCCTCGTCAACCTCCTCGCCGGCTCCCTCGCCATGTTCCTCTCCACCCGCGCGCACCTCCCCAATCTCCGTTACTTCCTCTGGCTCCTCGCCAGCTTCAATCTCATGGACGGCGCCGGCTACTTCCTCTTCTCCGGCATCATCGGCGTTGGCGATTGGGAAGCCGTCATCGGAGGCCTCCCCCACTACCTCGCCCTCCGCATCACCATGACGATCTTCGGCGCCGCGCTCTACTTCCTCGTCGTCAAACTCATGATGCGCGTCCTCCAACCCTTCTGCCCCGACCGCACCCAGCACCGCGGCCTCTACAACACCGTTGGCCGTCTCCCCTACTACGCCGCCTGCGCCTTCTACTGCCTCGCCGGTGCCTTCGATCCCCTCGGCGTCAAACTTCTTCTCCTCTCCACCATCCCCGCAGCCTTCGGCGGCAACTCCGGCTTCATGTGGGCAGACTCTCTCCTCCCCAAACACTCGGACGCCACGCCCCTCACCGTCGCGCGCTCTCCCGCCTGGATGATCGCCGCCCTCGTGATCGGCATCGCCTACATCCTCACCCTCGGCCGCGGCATCCCGCTCCATCACTAACCTCGTCAGCACGCGCAGCAAATCTTTGATCTATATAGATGAGCCTCCGTCTTCAGCCGACCTTTTGAGCTGCGATCACGAGCGCCAGGTTCGATGCGTCTCCGTATTCCACCCGACCCGGCTCCGTTGTTCCGGGTGCAGGAGATAGGGACACCTGTCCCGCTCTGCCTCTGATTGAGTGTTCGAAAACCTTTGAACACTCAGCCTACATTTAGTCTGAATCGAACATGAGCACATGAAAAAAGGCGTGCAGAGGGCCATGTACTGCCCCTGTGGGCAGGTGTCGGACTGCACTTAAAGCCCGGAATTATGCCTTTCGAGCCCACCACCGTTTCCATCGCCATGACCCTCGACGGCGCAGGAATCCGCAACGGCGCGACCCGCAGTCAGACCCTGCCGGTCAACACCCGCGTCGTTGGCTTTCGAGCCACGCGCCTCACCAGGATTTTCTATGTGGATGGAACAGAGTGGCAGCCCTCGACCCGGGAAAGCTGCGAATTCCTCGGCAACTCGGGTACCCGCAGGCTCACCGCGCAGTAGGGGCAGCCGTCAGGCGTGGTTTTCGCCGGCCTTGTAGAGATACTTGATGCTGGACTTGTAGATCAGCATCCGGCTGTGGTTCTTTACCTTGATGGCGTTGCGGTCGTACCACTCGATGTAGCCCTCGATCCGCTCTCCGTCTTCGAGCACGAAGACCATCAGCGTCTGCGTCTGCGCCTGCTTCTGAAAGTAAAATTCCTCGGCATGGCTGCTTTCGAAGGAGACCGGCATCGCGCCCATCGTCGCGTGGTGGGCCAGCGTAGGGCCGTCCCCCCGGCGGATGAACGACCGTCCTGCCAGCGCGCGTGCCGGCAGCGTAGGCCTCACTAGCTTGCGCGGTCCCTGGATGGAATCCTGAGTCGAATCTTCGTCCAGCGGCGGTCTTACCGGGGCGCTCTTCGGCGCCTGCTCATTGTCTTGTGTTCTCATACGCGAGCCCCTGGCAGAATCTGGAAAAGGATTGGCCATCGCAATTTTTTATCTTCGACCGCAGCACGTACTTACGCCCGGGAACGAACTACGGATGACCGCGATCCGCTCATGGCCTAAGCCACTGCCGTCTGCTTTCTTTGGATGTTCAACCATCGTAGCCGAGCTGTCACAGGGATGCCAGAAGAAATTTCAGCCGCGCCCCTGGCCGCCCAGGCCCGCCGCAAACGAGTCCAGCGAGAGCGAGCGCAGCAGGTTCCGCCTCATCCCCGACTCCACCTGGTGCATCCCCTTCACCGCCGACTCGATCCATGTCAGGCTGACGCTCTGTGACATTGTCCCCAGCTCGCGTTCCAGGTCGATATTGCGCACCATCGTCGGCTGCCCTGCGAGCAGCAGCATCAGGTCTTCAAGCAGGCTCGCTACCGCCCGCAGCAGCCCTGAGGTCTTCTCCTGCCCCTCGGCTCCCGCGCGATAGGCCTCCGTCATGCGAAAGAGCGCCGAGTGGTCTGGCTCCGCCAGCGCCGAGCGCAGCAGCAGCAGCGCATCCTGCCGGCTCGTCAGGTAGCCTTCCAGGTTGAACTTCAGCGCGCGCCCCACGGCGCCCTCCGCCAGCCGCGCCACCAGCGCCCGCTGCGCCGGCTTCCAGTCGCTGCGCCGCTCCGCCAGCAGCCGTTCGATCTCCTCCAGCGGCAACGCTCCCAGCCTCAGGATCTGCGCCCGCGACCGGATCGTCGGCAGCAGCTCGCCGGTATTTTCCGCCAGCAGGATGATCGTCGCGTAAGCGGGCGGCTCTTCGAGAACCTTCAGCAGCGAGTTCGCCGCCTCTTTCATAAACGCCGCACTGGTGAAGATGTACATCGCCCGCCGCGCCTCGCCCGGCATCCGATAGATCTCCCGCACCACCGTCCGCACCTGCCCCAGCTTGATCAGCAGCTGCGGAGGGTCCGGCGGAATCACCAGCACATCGGGGTGCGTCTGCACGAGCACCCGCGTCTCCTTCTTGTCCGTTTCGCGCAGCTCCTCGCGTGCGGCAATCGCTTCTTCCACGCGTGGCTCCAGCGGCAGCGCCTGTCCGATCCGCGAGCAGTTCGAGCAGCTGCCGCAGAAGTCCGGCAGTCCATCCGTCATCGGCTGCACAAGGCAGTTCGCCGCCTGCGCCAGCATCACGGCGAGCGTATACTTCCCCGCTCCCCGCGGCCCCGTCAGGATCAGCGAGTTCGGCAGGCGCCCCAGGGCAATCGCCTCGCGAAGCCGCCTGACCGTCCCCTCGTTTCCGATGAAGTCGCTGAAACCCATCCGCTCCTCAGCCGCGCCCGCTCGTCAGGTGCGCAGGCAGCTTCTGCACCTTGCTGTGCTTGGTCGAGTAGCCGAAGTAGATCACCAGCCCCACCACCAGCCACACACCCACCACGATCCAGGTCAGCGCCGGCAGGTTAAACATCAGGTAGAACGCGCTCACGATTCCCAGGATCGGCACCAGCGGCACCAGCGGCGTCTTGAAAGGCCGCGGCAGATCGGGCTGCCTCACCCGCAGAATCCAGACCCCCGCCGAGACGATCGCAAAGGCCAGCAGCGTACCCATGTTCACCAGCTGACTCAGTTTGTCGATCGGCAGCAGCGCCGGCAGAAACGCAACGATCGTGCCGACCACGATATTTGAAATCCAGGGCGTCCGGAACTTCGGATGAATGTCGCTCGCCCACTTCGGCAGCAGCCCGTCTCTTGACATCGAGAAGAACACCCGCGACTGCCCCAGCAGCATCACCAGCATCACCGTTCCCAGCCCGAAGACCGCGCCGATCTTCACCAGCAGGCTGCCCCACGTAATGCCCGTCGCGTCGATGCCCACCGCTACCGGCTCGGCCACGTTCAGCACCTTGTAGCTCACCAGCCCGGTCAGCGTCAGCGACACCGCGATGTACAGAATCGTGCACACCACCAGCGAGCCGAGAATTCCGATCGGCATATCCCGCTGCGGATTCTTTGCCTCCTGCGCCGCCGTTGAAACCGCGTCGAAGCCGATATACGCAAAGAACACTGAGGCCGCGCCCGCCGCGATTCCCTGCAGTCCGAAGTGTCCCGAGCCCTGCGACGGCGGAATAAACGGGTGCCAGTTCATCTTCGCCAGATCGGGATGATGCATCAGGTAGCCGATGCCCAGGAAGAGGAAGATCCCGACAATCACCAGCTTCACGATCACGATCGCCGAGTTCAGGTTCGCCGACTCCTTGATGCCGATCACCAGCACCGCCGTCACCATCACGATGGCGACAAAGGCGATCACGTTGAACACACCCGTCACATGCGGCAATCCCGCCAGCGGCACGGAAGAAGGCAATGCCACCGCCGACTGCCACTTCCCGTGGTAGAGATAAATCTCATTCCCATAAGTCGTGGTAAACCGAGCCAGCGAAGGCGAGGGCCGCAGATTCAGCTGCTCCAGCAGGCTCAGCAGGTAGCCCGACCACCCCGAAGCCACCGTGGCTGCGCCGAACGCATACTCCAGCACCAGGTCCCACCCGATGATCCATGCCACAAACTCGCCCAGCGTCGCGTACCCATAGGTATAAGCCGACCCCGCGATAGGAATGATCGAGGCAAACTCCGCATAGCAGAGCCCCGCGAAGGCGCAGGTGATGCCCGCAAGGACGAAGCTCAGCGCGACGGCCGGCCCGGCATAGAGTGCCGCAGCCTGCCCGGTAAGCACAAAGATTCCGGCGCCGATCACCGCGCCGATGCCCAGCGTAATCAGATTTACGGGGCCCAGAGAGCGCTTGAGGGTATGTTCCCCTTCTTCATGTGCTTCTTTAGAAAGAAGCGAGAGGGGTTTCGTAGCAAACAAATTAGCCATTCGGGCGACTTTCCTCCTCAAACAGTTGGATCCAGGGTAATTTCAAGCACTCGCTCCCGGCTGCCGTCGGGACCACAGCAGAAAAACAGGCACCCCCAGCAGCACGATAAAGATGCCCGGCCAGGTATATTCCGGCTTGTATCGCAGCAGAACCACACATATCCATGCAGCCATCAATATATAGACGGCCGGCAGCACAGGATAACCGATTGCCCGGTAGGGCCGCTCTGCCTCAGGCCGCCGCGCCCGCAGCACGAACAGGCTGGCAATCGTCAAAATATAGAAAATCAGCTCCGCGCAGATGATGTAATCTAGCAGCTGGCTATACGAGCCGGAGAAGCACAGCAGGCAGGTCCACGCCGCCTGCACCAGCAGCGCCGCCACCGGCGTCTTGAACTTGGGATGCAGCTTCGCCGCCGAGGCAAAAAACAGCCCATCCCGGCTCATCGCGTAGTAGACCCGTGCCCCCGCCATGATCAGCCCGTTCGCACAGCCAAAGGTGGAGATCAGGATCGCCGCCGCCATCAGGTAAGCGCCGCTTGAGTGGAAGATCTGCTGCAGCACCACCGTCGCCACGCGATCTTCCGACGCATACTGGATGCCCCGGGCGAATGCCGTCGCCCCATGCGGATCGCCGTGCAGCGGCAGCGCCAGCAGGTAGACAAAGTTCGCCAGGATATAGATCCCCAGCACGATGCTCGTCCCCAGCACCAGCGAAACGGGCAGGTTGCGCCGCGGATTTCGGATCTCGCCCGCCGTATAGGTCACGTTGTTCCACGCATCCGCCGAGAAGAGCGACCCCGTCTGCACCACTGCCAGGATGCTCAGCATCCCCACCAGCACTACGCTCCCGCCCAGCCCTGAATGGATGGCGTGCAGCGAGTGCCAGGAGGCATTCTGCCAGAAATTCCTGCCGAAGTTCGCCGCCATCGCCGCGGGATTCCTCCCGAAGAGAAATCCCGCGATCACCAGCCCCAGCAGTGCCGCCGTCTTCGCCGTCGTAAACACGTTCTGCACCAGCGCGCCCAGCTTCACGCCCAGGATGTTCACCGCCGTCAGCAGCAACACGATCGCCACCCCGGTCAGGTTGGCCGTGTTCACCCCCAGCTCCATGTTGCCGAGCACCACGGGCCCAATCTTCAGCGCCGGAACATGCCCCAGGTGCAGCAGCCAGTGCGTCGATGAAATAGAGGGGAAAAACACCCCCAGAAACTTCCCGAAGGCCACCGCCACCGCGGCAATCGTTCCTGTCTGGATCACCAGGAAGAGCGTCCACCCGAACAGGAAGCCCCACATCGGCCCCAGCGCCTCCCGCAGGTAGACATACTGCCCGCCCGCCCGTGGCATCATCGCCGCCAGCTCGCCGTAGCTGAGCGCGCCGATCATCGTCATCACCGCCGTCACCAGCCAGGCCCCGATCAGCAGCGCCGGCGACCCCACCCCCCGGCTGATCTCCGCCGGCACAATGAAGATTCCCGACCCGATCATCGAGCCGACCACGATTGCCGTCGCGCTGAAGAGTCCCAGCCGCTGTTCCATTCCCGACGCAGCTGTATTACCCGGCGCAGCTGCGTCCGGGCGCGAAGCTCCGGACAGGGTAGAAGACTGACGTTTGTTCAAAGGGCTGCTCGCGGTCACTTGAAGTCTTTTCTACCGGAAAAGACGCAGAAAGTCTTTGGCTAATTTCGCCGGAGCAACAGGAGTGCCAAAAATCGCCGAGATCACGGCCACCGAATCAGCCCCTGCGCGCCAGACCTCCTGCACATTCTCGAGGGTGATCCCGCCGATAGCCACCAGCGGCTTCTTCGTCAGGCCGCGTGCCGCCCGCAGCCCGTCCAGACCAACCACCGGATCGGGGTTGTCCTTTGTCTTTGTTGCGAAGATCGGCCCGATAGCCACATAATCCGCCAGCGTGGCATCCGCGTCGATCACCTGCTGCTCGTTGTGGGTGGAGATGCCGAGGATCATCTCCGGGCTCAGTATCTCCCGCGCCTGGGCGTAGCTCAGGTCGCCCTGGCCGATATGCGCGCCGCTGAACTTCACCTTTACCGCCAGGTCCGGGCGGTCGTTCATGATCAGCTTCAGCTTGCTCCGAGCGGCGTTGCGCATCACCCGCGCATCGCTCAGAATCTCCTTGTCGGAGCCGGCCTTGTTTCGATACTGCAGAATCGTTACGCCCGCTTCGATAAGCTTCTTGACCGTCGCCGTCAGGTACTCGGCGCGTTCATCGCGGTCGGAGGACAGTACAGATGAGTCCAGAACAGGATAGAGCGGCGAAATCATCTCGCCCCATTATGACTCATCCGCAACCGAACGATGATTCCCTCGTCAGCGGCCGTCTCAGGAGCCAATGGCAGCGGACCGATCTGCTGCCGCGCGTCCAGCCCGCGCGGGAGGCTTTCTCACCCGCGACGGAGCCGCCTTCAGCGCCACCGGCACCTGCATCCGCGCGCTCGATTGCCTGCTCATCCAGTCATCCAGCAGCGACTTCTTGAAGCGCCACCGGTTTCCCAGCTTGAACGCCGGAACAAACGATTCGGAGGCGTATTTATAGAGAGTATCCGCACTGATCCCGAGGTAATCGGATGCCTGTCGAATGTCCATCACTTCGCGGACCTCACTGCGCTGTGCTCCAGTCTTCATCCTGGCTGCTCCGGAGTGGAATGTGTCCGGGTGAGACCGCGCTTGCCCGGCTCACTGCTTATACCTCGTTTCATGCATCTGCGACAACAAAATCATGAAATTTGCAGCAATTCCTCAGTAATTCCCTCAATAGTTTTGAGGTCAACTCAGACCCCGGCGAACCCCCTGCCGCAGGCCCGATGTGTTAGCGTCGGGCCATGAAGGAGAGTCTGCGAAAAGTCGTCATCCTCGTCGCGCTTCTCAACGCCGCCTACTTCGGCATTGAATTCGCCGTAGCGCTGGCCATCCATTCCGTTTCGCTCTTCGCCGACAGCGTTGACTTTCTGGAGGACGCCTCCGTCAACCTGCTCATCGCAATGGCCCTCGGCTGGAGCGCTGTCCTTCGCGCCCGCGTTGGCATGGCGCTGGCCGGCATCCTTCTGGTTCCCGGCATCGCCACCCTCTGGACCGCATGGGAGAAGCTCCACGCCCCGCTGCCTCCGTCGCCCGTCCCGCTCTCGCTCACCGCCGCCGGAGCCCTCGCCGTCAACCTCTCCTGCGCCCTGCTGCTCGCGCGCTTTCGCACCCATGCCGGCAGTCTCACGCGGGCCGCGTTCCTCTCCGCCCGCAACGATGTACTGGCGAATATCGCCATCCTCGCTGCCGCTTACTTCACCGTGCGCACCCGCTCCGCCTGGCCTGACCTGATCGTCGGCCTCGGCATCGCTGTCCTCAACGTCGATGCCGCCCGCGAAGTTTGGAGCGCCGCCCATGAGGAACACAAAGCCGCGCACGCCTGAGTCAGCGCCGCTCTAGTCGTCGTCGTCCTTCCGGTTCTTGTCCTGGTGCGGATGCAGCACCATCCACGGCACCGGTTTCGCACCCATTGCATCCTTCCACAGGATCACGTTCAGCTTCTTCGGATCGGCCCGGTCCTCGTGGGTAAAGTCCATCTTCGCCGAGGCCTTGCTGCCCTCCGCATGCGGCGAATTCGCCGTGTAGATCAGCCCGTTGTCCTGGTTGGAGTAGTCCGCGTTGAAGGCCGGCTGATCGCCCTTGCCTGAAAACGTCGACTGGATCAGCGGCGCAAACGCGTCGTTGTTATTCATTGGCGGCAGCCCCAGCAGGTCTTCCATCGTCCGGATCACGCTCACCGTCGTATAGAAATGGCTGTCCACCATTGGCTTCGCCGCCCTCGGCGCATACTTGCTCACCACCAGCGCCAGGCTGCGATGCGCGTCGACGTGGTCGGCTCCATCCTGCGCGTCGTCTTCGAGAATGAAGAACGCCGTGTCCTCCCAGTACGCGCTGTGCGAGATCGCCTCCACCGCGCGGCCTACCGCCAGATCATTGTCGGCCACGGATGCCTCCGGCGTCGGGCTGCCGGCTCTCGTTCCAGCTGTATGGTCGTTCGGGAAGCGCAGCATCACAAACTCCGGCATCGTGTCCTTGCCCGCCGCCCGGTCTGCTTCCCAACCCTTCAGCTTGCCCAGAAACCGCTGCAGCCTCAGCTGGTCCGGAAACATCAGGTTGAAATCGGCATACATCGGGTCAAAATGCCCCACCAGCTCCGGCTTCGTCGCCACGTCCTTGTAGATCAGCGGAATCGACCACTTGTACTTGCTCACCCCGCCGCCATACGCGGCCGGAATCGCCCCACCCGGCCTGATCGCTCCACGGTCGCAGTGCGCCGGTGGAGGCTCCGGTGTGCCGTTCAGCGGGGATGGGTCCTTCGGAGCCTCGCCCGAGTCATCGCAGAACTTGCTCGAGACGAACTCCCCGAAGTGGTAATACGTCTTGTGGTTCCGCGCCAGGTTGGTCCACAGATACCCGCTCTCCGGCTCATCCACATCCGGCATCCCCTCGGCCAGCGGATAACCCTCCTCGACCACTCCTTCGTAGTCGTACATGCGCTCCCCGCCGCGGTAAGCCTGCTGCCAGTTCTTCTCCGTGTAGTCGCTGGTGATCGCCGCCGTCGACCACACATGCCCGTCGCCCGACACTTCCCCCGAGTCATAGAAGTTGTCCAGCACCCCGAACTGCAGCGCCAGCTTGTGCTCGTTCGGCGTCACCTTCCAGCCATACATCGTCAGCGAAGGATCGCCGTTGCCCGCCCCCAGATCGCCGAGAATCTGATCGTAGGTGCGGTTCTCCTTGATGATGTAGATCACGTGCTTGATCGGATGGCCGCCGTTGCTGAAGCGCATCCGGTTCTGCGCTGCCTGAATGCGATTGCTGATCACCACCGCATCCGTCAGCGTCGGCAGCTCGCTCTGCGCCTTTTCTAAATCGATCGATGCCAGCGACCCATGCAGCATCGTGGCGATATAGGTGTGCTCGCGCCGTCTCCTCCGCGCCTGCGTCGGCGAGCTCTTGGCCGCCTCCGGTTGCGGAGCGCCGTTCGGCCCCGTGCCCTTGCCCTTGCCCGTGGCCACGTAGAGCTTCTCGCCCTTCACCGCCACCGCTGTCGGATACCACTCCGTCGGCAGGAACCCGGCCGCATGCACCGGCGCGTCCAGTGACATCTTTCCGCGCGTGTTGAACACCGCCACTGCATCCGAGCCGGAGTTGGCGACATACAGTTGCTGCCCGTCCTCTGACAGAGCCAGCGCATCCGGCATCGCACCGAAATAGTTCTGCCCCGGCAGCCGCGTATCCAGTGTTCCCACCACATGCATGCCGTGCGCGCCCAGCCTCACCACCGCCACCGCATCGCGATTGGCCAGCGCCACATACAGGAGCTTCCCGTCCCGGCTGAACTGCATCGCCACCGCGTGCGAACTCGGCGCCGTCGCCACCGTCTGCTGCATCAGCGGCAGCTTGCCCAGGACCTTGCCATCCTCCAGGCTCAGCGCCACAATGCCCGACCCGTTCCACAACGCCACATATGCGCGCCGCGCCGCGCGATCCACCGTCACCGCGATCGGATACGCCGACGGCACAACCGCATTCTCCGCCAGATCATACCGCGTCTCCACCCGCCCGGTCGCCGCATCCAGCAGCAGCACATCGTCAGAGAACTCATCGGCCACCAGGATCTGCTCCGCGCCCTGCCGCGACCGGAAGACCGCCAGCCCCGTCGGTATCGGAATCGCAATGCCTGCCGGCTGCGGCTTGCCGATCTGGTTCTGCGTATGCCCCGCCGTCAGCCGTTGCAGCGGCACAGGAATCAGCCTCTCCGGCGTAATCGTGCCGTTCGCGAACCCGTACACCGCAATCGCATTCCCCGTGTGCTTCGCGTCTCCGCCCTCCGGCGCAGTCAGCGAGTCGAAGCTCGCATACAGATGCTTTCCGTCCAGGCTGAACGCAATCCCCGAGTAGAGCGTCTGCTTCGCGCCATTGCCCGTCCTGTCGTCGGGAAAATCGGCCAGCTTCCCTGTCTCCGTGTCGAGTACCGCAATCGACTGCTCGTAGTTCGACTCCAGCGTGCCGAAGCCCGCATTCACGATCGCCAGGTAGCGATGGTCAGGCGACCACGCCGTCGCCATCGGCAGGCTGTTCAGCTTCTGCGGATCGCCCGGCACCGGCAGCGCCAGCTGCTTGCTCGTCGGCAGGTTGATCTGCTGCGCTCCAAGCGCAGCGGCAAACAACGTAAGGATGGAGGCGGTTCGGCGGGAGCTGTGGTAGAGCGTCTGAACTTTCACACGATGACCTTATCAAAGTGTGCATAGCAACTGCGCAGGCATCTCTCGTATTTTTTCGAATTTTTACACCTGTAATCAATCACTTGCCTTTTCGCGCCGTCGAATACGAAATATAATCTCTCGAATTTCATTTCCTCCCCCTCTGACGGCTGATATGGTTGTAATAGGCTCTGGTAGACAACCGGAACCTCAAAGGAATTGCCGATTGCCTACCATTATTGTTGATGAGTCGCAGGGTACTCCCACAGCATCCACCGCTGGACGGGAAGCGCAGCCAAGAGGACGTCAGGTCCAGATGGGCAAGTCAGCCCAGTCTGGCTCCACAAATTGGGTCACCGTAGCTTTCATGGTTGCCTTCCACATCGGCGCGATTGCCGCTCTCTTCTTCTTCACCTGGACCGGCCTTATCGCAGCCGTAGTCATGTACATGCTGGCCATCAACGTCGGCATCGGCATGGGCTATCACCGCCTGCTGACCCATCGCGGCTACAAGACCCCCAGGCTCATCGAATACGCCATTGCCATCTGCGGCACTCTGGCCCTCGAGGGCGGACCCATTTTCTGGGTGGCCACGCACCGCATCCATCACCAGCTCTCCGATCACCCCGGCGATCCCCACACCCCCCACGATGGCGGATGGTGGGCGCACATGGGCTGGATTCTTACCGGTCAGTCGCTTCACTCCCAGTATCAGGTCCTCGGCAAGTACGCTCCCGATCTCGCCCGCGACCGCTTCTATCGCCTGCTCAGCAAGTATCACTGGGTTCCGCTCACCGTCAGCGGCCTCATCCTGCTGGCCATCGGCGGTTGGAGCGCTGTCCTCTGGGGTGTCTTCCTTCGCGTGACCCTCGGCCTGCACTCCACCTGGCTCGTCAACTCCGCGACCCACATGTGGGGCTCGCGCCGCTTCGCCACCCGCGACGATTCGCGTAACAACTGGTGGGTAGCCCTGCTGACCGGCGGCGAAGGATGGCATAACAACCATCACGCGCACCCCGTCTCCGCGCGCCATGGCCTCAAGTGGTACGAGTTCGATCCCAACTACTACGGCATCTGGCTGCTCAAGAAGCTCGGCCTCGCCAAGGATGTCAAGATCGCCATCTATGACCGCCACAACCCCAAGCCCGCTGGCACTGCATAGACCTCATCCAGTTTGCTAAGCCCCAGAGCCCCGGACCCACCAGTCCGGGGCTCTTCGCTTTTCCCCCTCAACTTCCTTGCATCCCTTCCGGCATCGGTGCATCCTATACCCATAGGGGGTATATCTATGAGCGAAGTAACCTTGAAGATCGATGGCATGCATTGCGGCGCCTGTGTCCGCCGCGTCACCCAAACCCTGGAGAAGCTTGACGGCGTTAAGGTCGAGGACGTCACCGTCGGCGCAGCCCGTGTCGAGGCTTCCGATCCCGCATCGGCCACGCCCGCCATCCTCGCCGCACTGCAGAAGGCCGGCTACCCGGCTCACGCGGAGAACTGACCATGGCCGCAAAGCTCGAGACCGTCACCCTGCCCGTCACCGGAATGACCTGCGCAGCCTGCCAGACTCACGTCGAGCGGGCTCTCCGCGAGACCCCCGGCGTCGATCAGGCAACCGTCAATCTCATGACCCACAACGCCCGGATCGTCTTTGATCCGGGCATCGCCGCCCCGCAGGCGCTCATCGAGGCCGTCCGCGAAGCTGGCTACGACGCCTCCCTGCCTTCGCCGGACGCTGCTGCAGCCCGGCCTGAGCAGGACGCCGACGCCAGCCGCAGCCTCCGTCTCCGCGCCATCGGAGCCATGACCGCGGGCATCCTCATCATGCTGCTCTCCATGCCCCTTGGCATGGGCGCGCATCCCGGCCTTTTTGACCGCGCCCTCATGGCCATCGCGCCCTGGCTCTATCGCATCCCCGCGCGCCCGCTACAGTTCGCCATGCTCGCCATCACCGCTGCGGGCATGTTCTGGGCCGGACGAGCCATCTACCGTCGCGCCTGGATCGCGGCCCGCCACCGCAGCAGTAACATGAACACGCTCGTCGCGCTCGGCACCGGAGCCGCCTTCTTCTACTCCGCTGTAGCCACCCTTGCGCCCGGCTACTTCCTCAGCCACGGCATCAAGCCCGATGTCTACTACGACTCGGTGCTGCTGATCCTCGGCTTCCTGCTCCTCGGCAACTGGCTCGACGAACGCGCCAAGCACCGCACCCTGGACGCGCTTGAGGCTTTCGCCAAACTGCAGCCCACCAGTGCCCGCGTCCTCCGCGAAGGCATCGAGACCGTGGTTCCCATTGAGCTGATCGCCGCCGGCGACACCATCGCCGTTCGCCCCGGGGAGCGAATCCCCGTCGACGGCATCATTCTCGGCGGATCGAGCACCGTCGATGAATCCCTCATCACCGGCGAATCCGTCCCCGTCCCGCGCGCTCCCGGCGACCGCCTCATCGGCGGCTCCGTCAACTACGAGGGTGCGCTCGAGTACCGCGCCACCACCATCGGCGCCGGCAGCGTTCTCGGCCAGATGCTCCGCCTCATGGAAGAGGCGCAGTCCTCCAAGGCCCCCATGCAGCAGCTAGCCGATCGCGTCAGCTCTGTCTTCGTGCCAGTCGTGCTCATCCTCGCTGTCCTCACCTTTGTCCTGTGGATTGCCCTCGGCCAGGGCGCGGGACACGCCTTCGCCGTGGCCATCGCCGTCCTCGTCATCGCCTGCCCCTGCGCCATGGGCCTCGCCGTGCCCGCCGCGCTCACCGTCTCCATCGGCCGCGGAGCCCAGCTCGGCGTCCTCTTCAAGGGGGGCGAAAGCCTTGAGCGCCTCGCCCGCATCGACACCGTCGTCTTTGACAAGACCGGCACCCTCACCCTCGGCAAGCCGGAGATCGTCTCCGCTCACCCCGCACCCGGCATCAGCGAAGCAGAGCTCCTCCAGCTCGCCGCCTCCGTCGAGCAGCGCTCCGAGCACCCCCTGGCGCACGCCGTCGTCACCCGCGCCGCGCTGGTGGGCGCAACCCTCCTGCCGGCGGAGGACGTCAGCGCCATCCCCGGCAAGGGCCTTCGCGGCATCGTCCAGGGCCACGCCGTCATCGCCGGTAACCTGGCCATGATGGAGGCGCACGCCATTCACCCGGCAGACGTCTCCAGCGAGCCCGGCACAACCGTCCTCCACGTCGCCTCCGACGGCCGCTACCTCGGCGTCCTCGCCGCCCGCGACACCCTCCGCCCCGGCGCTGCCGACGCCATTGCCCGGCTCCGCAGCCTCGGCCTGGCGGCCGTCATGCTCACCGGAGACAGCCCTCAGGCCGCCGCTTCCATCGCGCAGGCCGTCGGCATCGATCAGGTCGTCGCCGGAGTTCTCCCCGATGCCAAGCTCGCCGAGATCCGCCGCCTCCAGTCCACCGGCAGGCGCGTCGCCATGGTGGGAGACGGCATCAACGACGCCGCCGCCCTCGCCCAGGCCGACGCTGGACTCGCCATCGGCACCGGCACCGATCTCGCCCGTGAGGCTGGCGACGCCATCCTCCTCCGCGGCGAGCCGCAGCAGATCGTCGATGCCATCCTGCTCGCCCGCCAGACTCTCCGCGTCATGCGTCAGAATCTCGGCTGGGCGCTCGGCTATAACATCCTCGGCATCCCCATCGCCGCCGGCGCGCTTTACCCGCTCACCGGCATGCTGCTCAGCCCCGCCGTCGCCGCCGCCGCCATGGCCCTGAGCTCCGTCAGCGTACTTTCAAATAGTCTGAGATTGAGGAGCTTCCGCCCGCAATGAAAACCAAGTGCTCCACCGCCGAAGGCCGCAAAGCCACCGCCGTAGACCCGGAACTCAAAGCCGCAACCCTGCGCCGCCTCGCGCGCATCGCAGGCCAGGTCCGGGGACTGGAAAAAATGGTGGAAGAAGAGCGTTACTGCGCCGACGTCCTCCTGCAGATCTCCTCCGTGCAGGAGGCGTTGCGCGGCGTCAGCCGCCAGGTCATGCAGAACCATCTCCGCCACTGCGCCGCCGACGCCATCCGCAAGAGCCCGGAGAGCGCCGAAGCTATGTACGATGAGCTGCTTGACCTCGTCTACCGCCACGCCCGATAAAGGGCATGGAAAAATACTTTCAGAGCGAGGGCTTATCTTGGCCGAAGACATCTTGTTCGCTGGCGCTCAGCAGGTGCGCGATGCGCTCTCTTACGAGGAGCTGATCACGGCCCTGCGTCAGTGCCTGCTGGATCTCTCTACGGGCCGCGTTATCCAGCCGCTGAGGTCCGTCCTGCGTATCCCGCAGCATCAGGGCTGGTTCGCCGTCATGCCTGCTGTCTACGGTGACGTCATGGGCGCAAAGCTGGTGACTTTCTACCCCGGCAATGCCGCGCTCGACATGCACACCCACCAGGCGATGATCCAGCTCTTTCGAGCCGATACCGGCGAAGCTCTCGCTGTGCTCGATGGCCGCGTCATCACCGAGATGCGCACCGCCGCCGTTTCCGCCCTCGCCGTGGATACGCTGGCAACGCCGCACGTAAAGGTGCTCGCGATCCTCGGCAGCGGCGTCCAGGCCCGCTCTCATCTTGCCGCTCTTGCGCGGGTGCGCCGCTTTCAGGAGATCCGCGTGTGGAGCAGAACCGCGGACCATGCGCAGCGCTTCGCTGGCGAATCAGGGGCCCAGGCCTATCCCTCGGCAGAAGAAGCCGTGCGCGGAGCCGATGTCGTGCTCACGCTGACCAGCTCGCCCGAGCCCGTTCTCGCGGGCCGCTGGTTAAAGAGTGGCGCAGTCGTCTGCGCCGTAGGCGCGGTCACGCCCGATCGTCGGGAACTGGATGATGAGGCAATGAGCGGCGCCGTTATCGTGGAATCGCGCGAAGCGGCCCTGCGGGAGCCGGGAGACATCCTGCAGTCCGGGGCCACGGTCACCGCGGAACTCGGTGAACTCTTGAACGGAGCCACCTTCCCGCGCACAGACCGCCCCGTAGTCTTCAAGTCAGTGGGCGTCGCCGTAGAGGATATAGCCGCCGCAAAGCTCGTCTATGAAAAGCTCCGGCCACGGCAAACAGCCGGGTGACCGCCAGCCCTTGGATCGAACCCTATACAGCCACCATGAAGCTGTCTTCCGTTCGCGTCACGGACCGATAGAGCGTATCCCGCTCCACAGGCTCACGTCCGGCCGCGCGGATCAGCCTCGTCAGCTCCTCGCGCCGCATCCCCTGCGGAGTCGTCGCCCCGGCGTCGTGATAGATCTTCTCTTCGATCACCGTACCGTCCAGGTCGTCCGCGCCAAAGCGCAGCGCTATCTGCGCAATCTTCGGCGTCATCATCTGCCAGTAAGCCTTGATATGCGCAAAGTTATCCAGCAGCAGCCGGCTCACCGCCACCTGGCGCAGGTCCGTCAACCCGGTCGTCCGCGGCAGATGGTCCAGCGGCGTGTTGTCCGGGTGAAAGGCCAGCGGGATAAATGTCTGGAAGCCACCCGTCTCGTCCTGCACCGCGCGCAGCTTCAGCAGGTGATCCACGCGGTCCTCATCGTTTTCGATGTGCCCATAGAGCATCGTCGCGTTCGAGCGGAACCCCATCTGGTGCGCCAGCTTCGCCGTCTCCAGCCACTCGCCGCCGTCGATCTTGTGGTCGCAGATGATGTGCCGCACGCGATCGGCAAAGATCTCCGCGCCGCCGCCCGGCATCGAATCTACGCCCGCCTCTTTCATCTTTTCGAGCGTCTCGCGGATCGACAGCTTCGCGCGCTTGGCGAGGAACGCAACCTCGACCATTGTGAATGCCTTGATGTGGACCTTTGGAAAGCGCTCCTTCAGCCCCGTCACCAGATCGAGGAAATATTCAAACGGCAGGTCCGGGTGCAGCCCTCCGACGATGTGAAACTCCGTTACCGCTTCGCTATACCCCGAGGCAGCCGTCTCCCACGCCTCTTCGAGCGCCATCGTGTACGAGCCTTCCGTGCCCTTCTTCTTCCCGAAGGCGCACAGCCTGCACGCCGCCACGCACACATTGGTCGGGTTGATGTGCCGGTTCACGTTGAAGTAGGTGAGATCGCCATGCATCCGCTCGCGCACATGGTTCGCCAGCCATCCCACCGCCAGCACGTCTGCCGAGCCGTACAGCACTACGCCGTCTTCAAAGCTGAGGCGCTCCTGAGCCATTACTTTTTCTGCAATGTTGCTCAGCCGGGGATCGTTATTCTGGAATGCATGGCGCTCTGTCATCACTCTTCTATGATACTGTCCGCCCGCCTTAAGATTCCACAAACTGATGAAACCTCGTCAACACATTCGCTTTTCCCCGTTTGTGCATAGAAGACGCTGATACTATTCGACATGAGACTCATCAGGAACCCTGATTGCGACTAAGCCAAAGACTCCTGACTGTACTACTGGCCTGTTTTCTGCCTATCTTCGCTGCCTTCGCCAGATCGCAGGAAGCCGATTCGCCCGCTGCTGCCGTCTTTCCGGCAGTCACTTCCTACGCGCTCGACAAGTCACGCGTTGACCTTCCCACTAGTCTCGCCGGGCAGTACAACATCCTGCTGCTCTCCTTTGAACAGGAGCAGCAGAACCAGGTCAGCTCCTGGATGCCTGCCGCCGAAGCCGCGCAGCATACTCATTTCAATGTCCGCTACTACCAGCTGCCTGTCTTTCCACGCGAAAATGTTCTCTATCGCTGGTGGGAGAACAGCTCCATGCGCAGCGACGTCACCGACCCCGAGATGTGGCCGTGGATCGTTCCTCTTTATGTTGAGCAGCAGCCGTTTCTGCGCGCCCTCGGCATTGAGAACAGGAAAGAAGCAGTTGTGCTCCTGGTAGACAAATCGGGCCGCGTCCTCTGGAAATCCTCAGGCTCACTCACCGAGGAGAAGCGCTCCCAGCTTGAGAAGGCCGTCGCCGGCGTCACCGGCCACTGACGCCGTCCTCCGCGCCGATCGCTTTCTCCATCACCAGCGCGTCCAGCGTGCCCAGGTAGTATCCACGCAGCAGCCCCGTCTGCGTATATCCGGCCCGGCGATAGAACGCCTGCGCGCCCTCGTTATCGACCGCCACCTCCAGCCGGACCGCTGCCGCGCCTCTCCGGCGCAGCTCGCGCTCAATCCCCTGCAGCAGCAGCGTGCCTGCGCCGCGATGCCGCATCTCCGGGTCGACGTCGATAGTGATCAGATGTCCGGTCAGCGGTCCGCACTTTGCCACGGCAAATCCGTAAATCTTTCCCTCGGATTCATCCACTGCGGCAAGGGAGAAGAACCTTGGGTGCTGCAGATAATACCTCAGCTCCGATCGCGGATAAGCGATCCCCGGCTGGAAGCAGATCTGGTCCAGGCGATACAGCTCATCCAGGTCAGCATTCGCGCACGGCCGCAGGGTCAGCTGCACGCTACCGCGCTGGCCGCGCTGAGGCTAGTTCCTCTGAATCTGGTTGCAGCACCACGCCGTTGTAGCTTGAGGCCGCAATGAACCGCCCGTTCAGCGAACGAACCGTATGAATCTTCCATCCCGAGTTCCACCACTTCCAGCTCTTGCCCGCGTCGTCCACGGCAAACACCAGCGTCGACTGCCTTGAGGTGACAATCACCCGCTTCATCGCGACATCGTAGCTCAGCCCGTTGATATCGGCCACCGGCAGCGTCGGCATTCCCTGCCAGCTTCGCCCATGGTCCCCGCTGAAGAAGACGCCCTCACGGCCACCCACCCACAGCGTTCCGCTCGGCGAGGTCGTCAGCGCCTGCACTGAGGTCAACTTGCCCGGCATCGCGACCACCTGCCACGTGCCCCCGCCGTTCTGTGACAGCATCAGGCTGTTGCGCTGCGCCGCGAAGACGATGTTCTGCTTGGCATTCACAAAGAGATAGTCCTGCCCCTTGAAGATCGGGCCCTCCCAGGTCGCCCCTGCATTCTCGCTGCGGTAAATCCCATCCAAGGTCGCCGCGAACCACGAGGCTCCATTCGCCTCAATCTGATTGATCCGCGCATCGATGCGCGCTCCCGGCACATTGACCTCTGACGTCCTCTTCGTCTTCCGCCCTTTGCGCTTCACGTAGCTGATCTTCGCGACATGGTTAACCACGTCGCCGTCCTGCTGCCACGCGCTTCCGCTCCAGCGGTAGATGCCATGGCTCGTGCCCGCCAGCAGCGTTCCGTCGCTGCTCTGCGCCAGGCTGAATACATCTCGCCCGTCCAGCCCGTCGCTGCGCTGCTGCCAGCTTTTTCCGCTGTCGGAGCTAACGAAGACCCCGCCATAGCGCTTGTCATTCACCACGCCCGCATAGATCGTGCCATTCGCTTTCGCGTCCATCAGCAGCGATGAAATCTGCCGCTGCGAAAAGCCATTGTTGGACGCCTGAAAGTTTGCCCCCGCATCGTTGCTCGCCAGCACTCCGCTGCGGTCCGTGGCCAGCAACACATGCTGCGGATTCCGGGGATCGACGTAGACGTCGTTGATAATCACATCCGGTCCCGTCAACCGTGCCCAGTTCGCGCCGTCATCGACCGTCTTGTAGAGCCCTTCGGTCGTTCCCGCGTAAACCACCTTCCGGTTCGTCGGATCCTGCATCAGGACGCGCGTTCGCCTCGCCGTTGAGGGAATCCCCTGCACCTTCCTGAACAGCTCGCCACCCGTGTCGCTCTTGTAGATTCCCGAACAGGCGCTGGCATACAGCACCGTGGGCCGCGACGGATCGATGATGATCGAGAAGACATCCGAGTCATCGATTACGCCCTGCTTGATGTTGTGCCAGCTCGCGCCCCCGTCCGTGGTCTTCCACGGCAGGTGCCAGGTGCCCGCGTAGATCGTATTCGCATCTCCCGGATCGATCGCAATCGACTCCACTTCGCGAATCTCGCCGCTGCCCTGCGGGCTTATCTGCGACCAGTGCTGGCCGCCGTCCTGGCTGCGATACACGCCCTTCAGTGTTCCGGCCACGTACACCTTTGCATTCGAACGCGCCTGCGCCAGCGCCCGTACCGACTGCCCCTGCATTCCCGGCACAGCAGTCCACGTCACGCCCGCATCGTGGCTGATGTAGATACCCCCGTCCGGGCGATCCAGCAGCCATGCTCCGGCCATCATTGTCTTATGGTCGAGCCGGTCGATCACGATGTTGTCGATCACCAGGTCATCGCTCGTCCCTATCTTCGCCAGCCGTTTCCAGCTCGCCCCGCCATCCAGCGACTGGTAGATCCAGCTCGACGTGGTGCCGAGATAGAGGTGCTGCGCATTCGCCGGGTCCGAGGCAAAACTCCTCGCATCCCCGCCGTCAGGTCCGATCGACTTCCAGTTGGCCGGCGCCGCCGCGTTGGCAGAAACCGTGAAGAGGCAGAGTGCAAAAAAAGCTGCAAAACGTACCGGGAACCATGCTCGTTTCATATCCAGTTCGATGTCATCCTGCATTGATCTTCTGCAAAGGCCGTGCCAATCAAGAAACGTTCAATCCATATCCCGAAGAGTTGCAGAGCTCTCCAGTCAACATACGCTTGCCTTCTACCTTCATGAGAAAGGGCTGGCCACGATCGGCCAGCCCTTTCTTCTTCGTCTTGCAGTTGCTCAAGAGAAGCCTGCCCTGCTGCCGTTTACTTCTTGGCAGCTGCTGACTTCTTGTGCTTGTGGTGATGCGCTGCCTTGCGGGGCTGCGCCTTCATCGCCGCTTCGTCGACCGCAGTGGTTCCCTGCACGTCGTTGTCGAAGTTGGCGCCCGAAGGTACAAGGTAGTCCTGGACTTCCTTGCTTCCCTGGTTGCCGGTCCGTGCCGTGATCCGTGAAGGATCAATGCCCTTTTCCTTGACCAGGTATTCCTTCGCATTGACGGCGCGCTGCGCGGCCAGCTTGGAACCGTTCTTCTCAGACGGGCCGGAGTTGCCGACCACGACTACAGAAGCATCGGACTGACGCTGTGCGTTGAGGGCGACGTCATCGAGGCAGGCCTTCGCTTCGTTGTCGACGCGGGTCGGACGGCGCTTGTCGCGCTCGAAGTTGATCGAGCACAGAGTCTGCACCTTCGGAGCCGGCGGCGGCGGCGGAGCCTGCACGTTCACCGTGGTTGTGGAGGATGCGGTCTGACCCTTATCGTCGGAGACGTTGCAGGTGACCGTAATCGATCCGGATGGCGCACCGGTCGTCGTCAGGGTGGCGCTGTTGCCAGTGCCGCTGACAGAACCAGCCGAAGCGGAGTAGCTGTAGGTCAGCGGACGATTCTGCGGGCTTACGCCGGTTGCAGTGATCGTTGCGCTGTCGCCGGGCTTCAGGTCCGTCGGGCTCGCCGAGCAGCTTACTGTCGGCGGCTCAAACTGCTTCACCGTGAAGTTCGAGGTGCAGTCTGCCGACTGGCCAGGCTTCGCGCCCTCGGTAACATGGCCGGTAACCGTGTAGCTGCCGGGCTGCAGGCTGCTGGTGTCGATGGTGCCGCTGTTCGAATCGCCCTTCACCGTCACGCCCTGCCCGCTCCAGCTGTACGTCGCCGGTTTCTTCGGGTTCAGGTTGGTGGCAGTGCCGGTAACGGTAACCGGATCACCCGGGAAAACTGTCGTCGGGTTCACAGCGCAGCTGTACTGCACTGGCGGCGGCGGTACGATGCTGCCCATGTGATACACAAGACCCGTGCTCAGACGTGCACTCTCAACATTGGCGCGGCCACCGGTGTACGGTTGCGGCCCATAGTTCACGTGGAAATATTCGTAGTCTGCCTGAAACAGGCGAAGACCGAGGTGGTGGTTGAAGAACGGCAGGTCATAATCCAGACCGCCTCCGACCGTCAGCGCCGGACCCCAGGTGTAACCGTGCGCAGCATAAGGCTCTGCATTCGGTCCGCCCAGACGTACACCGCCCGCCAGGGCGTGAATGAATGGGGTCATGCCGGTTACCGGGTAACGGAAGATGATGCCGCCCTGTGCCGTCTGCGCCCCGTCGTTGTTCCCATCCGGGTGATTGGCATATTCGATCTGCCCGCCGACATACTTATTGAAGTAGTAAGCAACGCTGCCGATCGCGCCGGCATTGATCGACGCATAGCGGTCGCTGAAAACCCCGCCGGGTACATTGGTGTTGTTCGTGGTTACCGTGCCGTGAGGAGCAAGGTATGAGTAACCAGCAAAGATGTCGATACGTGACGGGTTCGGCCCACTTGGTGCAGCCGGTTTCGAGGACGGGGTCTGCCCGATGAGACTCGATGCGCTGAGCCCAACGATACCACCAACAAGCAGAATCCGGCCTAGAGAATGCAACGAACTTGAGTGCATGCGTCTATCCTCCGCAACCATTTCAAAAATCAAAACTATTGTCTTGCCATACAACAGGCACAACCTGGTGAAGAACTTTTAGGCCAACTGGCCATCGAACATCTAGAAGTAACTAGCTGAGCATTTAACAAACCGCACGCTGTTAAGCTTAGAGCATAATTGCTTCAATGAGTTGCCTGAATTTGTAAAGCTTTCCCTCAGGCACCCGGTCAGTCAACAGAAACCACTCTTCCACATCAACAGAACATCCAACGCAACTGGGGCCCTTGGTCGTTCCCGTCACGGGCTCGCCTCCTTGACGAAGAAAGCCCTTAACTTGTTGATAGGCTTAAGTCTACTGCAGATTTAAAGCACGTTTCAAGCTTCCGCGCTCACCCTGAATCTTTTCCTGCAACAGGGTTAACGCATAAATCAGCTGCTCCGGACGAGGCGGGCAACCCGGCACATATACATCCACCGGAATTATCTGGTTGACGCCCTGCAGCAGCGCATAGTTGTTGAATACACCACCTGAGGTCGCGCATGCCCCCATTGAGATGACCCACTTCGGCTCAGGCATCTGCTCGTAGAGCCGCTGGATTACCGGCGCCATCTTCTGAGATACCCTTCCGGCGATTACCATCAGGTCTGACTGTCGGGGCGACGGGCGAAAAACTTCCATGCCGAATCGCGCCACATCAAAGCGCGAAGCGCCCATCGACATCATCTCGATCGCGCAGCAGGCCAGCCCGAACGTCATCGGCCAGATTGAATTCTTCCGAACCCAGTTCACAGCCGAATCCAGCGTCGTCAGGAAGACGCCTTCCGGCTGCTCATAGCCGTAGCTTGCCTCGCGCAGCTTCTCCTGGTTCTTGGCGCTGCTCTCCAGGTTCCCAAAAAAGTAGCGATCACGCGTTACTTCACTCATAGTCTTTACTATACCTCTGACGCCCCGTCCCTCGGTTGGGAAGCGTCCTGCTTCCTGTCAAACCCCTTCGAACTCCCTGCTGTCGCCCTCTCCCACCACACCAGGAACAATTCCCTGTTTGTGATTTACGAAAAGTATGTAAAAGTATTTCCAACGCAACCGGCCGGACGTTCACTACCACTCGCGCCTCAACGCAGGTTTTCGGCTTTTTTCACAAAAGTTTTTTCAGGGTTCCCCACGGGTCTACGGGCCCAGCCGCAGTACAGGTCACACAACTTCGATCCACGGAGTGTTATGCGCCCTCGTATCGCCAAGCTTTCTCTGGCATTGTTTTCTTTGAGCATTCTCTGTACCCCTGTGTGCTTTGCGCAGGACGCCTCCACCGCTGCCCAGCTCGCCCGCCTCCAGTCTCAGATCGCCAACGCGCAAATGTCTGCCGACAATGCATGGATGCTGGTCTGCGCCGCTCTCGTGTTGATGATGACCGGTCCCGGACTGGCCCTCTTTTACGGTGGCCTCGTCCGCCGCAAAAATGTCCTCTCCGTCATGATGCAGAGCTTCGCCATGATGGCCATCATCACCGTGCTCTGGGCGCTCGTCACCTACAGCCTCGCCTTTGATTCCGGCACCAGCTTCATCGGCGGCCTGCATCATCTCTTCCTGCGAGGAGTCGGCCTCGCGCCCGATCCCGATTACGCCGCGACTCTCCCGCTGCAGACCTTCATGGTCTACCAGCTCATGTTCGCCATCATCACTCCGGCGCTCATCACCGGCGCCTTCGCCGAACGCATGAAGTTCAGCGCCATGGCCGTCTTCCTCGTCCTCTGGGCCATCTTCGTCTACTCGCCCATGGCGCACATGGTCTGGGGCAAGGGCGGCCTGCTCAACGCCGCTCTCGGCGGCCGCTTCCCCACGCTTGACTTCGCCGGCGGGACCGTCGTTCATGTCACCTCAGGCGTCTCCGCCCTCGTCTGCGCGATTTACCTCGGCAAGCGCGTCGGCTATCCCAAGGAGCCCACGCCGCCGCATTCCGTCGTGCTCAGCTTCATCGGCGCCTGCATGCTCTGGGTCGGCTGGTTTGGCTTCAACGCGGGCAGCGCTCTCGCCGCCGGAACCCTCGCCACCAGCGCCTTCGTCAACACCCACTTCGCCGCCGCCGCTGCCGCTCTCAGCTGGGGCGCTGCCGAGTGGATCCGCAACGGCAAGCCCAGCGCCCTCGGAGCCATCTCCGGCGCCGTCGCCGGCCTCGTCGCCATCACTCCCGCTGCCGGATTCGTCCAGCCCATGTCGGCCATCGTCATCGGCCTCATCGCCGGCCTCTTCTGCTACTTCATGGTCATCAAGGTCAAGTCCTGGTTCGGCTATGACGACTCCCTCGACGCCTTCGGCGTCCACGGAGCAGGCGGCACCCTCGGAGCCATCCTCACCGGCGTCTTCGCCACCAGCGCCATCAATCCCATCTTCAAGGATGCGCACGGCAACGCCCTGCCCTCCGGCGCAATCGATGGCAACTGGCACCAGGTCCTCAACCAGTTCATCGGCATCGGTCTCGCCTGGATCATCTCCATCGTCGGCACTCTCGTCCTGCTCAAGATCGTCGATCTCGTCATCGGCCTGCGCGTCACCCGCGAGGAGGAAATGGAAGGCCTCGACATCACCCAGCATGGCGAAGAAGGCTATGATTACGGCGCTTGAAACTTTGAACCTGATACTCTGGCAACCCGGAGACTTTGATATTTATGCAGAAGATTGAAGCGGTCATTCAACCGTCGAAACTCGATGCAGTGAAGGATGCGCTGCTCGAAGTCGGCATCGAAGGCATGACGATCCTCGAAGCGCGCGGCCACGGCCGTCAAAAGGGTCACACCGAGTTCTACCGTGGACGCGAGTACACGGTCGATCTCCTTCCCAAAATCAAACTTGAGATGGTCGTCCCCGACGAACTGGTCGAAAAGGCCGTCCAGGCCATCGTCTCTTCCGCCCGCACCGGCAAGATCGGTGACGGCAAGATCTTCCTCTCGAAGATCGACGAGGCCATTCGCATCCGCAACGATGAGCGTGGCGCCTCGGCGCTCTGACCTTTTTCCCGGCACTGCCTGCCGGCCCAGACCCAGCCGAGCTGACCGGCTTCCACCCCCGGTCAGCTTGTTTCTTTCGTCAATCCACAGGGGAACTCTGACCAGCTATGACGCCTGAGCCACTCTCCCTCTCTCGATTGCGGGACACCTATCAGCAGGAGACCTCCGAGCTGCGCGCTACCTTCGAGCGCACCGGCGACGGCGCCGCCTCTCTGCGCCGCAGGGCCTCTCTGGTCGAAGGCCTTCTCCGCAATCTCTGGAGCCTCTGCCTCTCCGATCATCCTGAGCCTCCGCCCATCGCCCTGGTCGCCACCGGAGGTTTCGGCCGCCGTGAGCTCTACCCCTTCTCTGACGTCGACATCCTCTTCGTCTGCGCCAGCGACAGCGTTGAGCGCGACTACCACAGCGTCATCCGCAGCTGCACCCAGGCCATGTGGGACATCGGCCTCCGCGCCAGCCCCGCCACTCGCACCCTCAAGGAGTGCGACCACGTTGACGGCGACAACCTCGAGTTCACCGTCTCCCTGCTCGACCGCCGCTTCGTCGCCGGCGATGCCGTTCTCTACCGCAGGCTTGAGGCCGACATCCTGCCCGCGCTCGCTCTCCGCGAGTGGAACACCATCGCGCAGAACATGGCCGAGTTGGCCCGTGCCCGCCACTCCAAGTACGGCAACACCATCTTTCACCTCGAGCCCAACATCAAGGAGTGCCCCGGCGGCCTGCGCGACTACCACGTCGCCCAGTGGCTCACCCTGCTCAACGCGCTCCAGGCGGAGAAGAACTGGCCGAAGCCCGTCACCAACTCCTTCTACACCGTCCACAACGATCTTGAGTCGGCCTTCGACTTTCTCGCCTCCGCACGATGTTTTCTGCACTACCGCTGCGGCCGCGATGACAATACGCTCGACTGGCACGCGCAGGATGAAGCCGCCGCGCAGAGCATCGGCCTCGAGACCCGCGGCACCGCCGACCCGGCCTACTGGATGCGCACCTACTATCGCCACGCGCGCACCGTCTCCCGCCGCGTCCTGCTCCTCATGGACGATCTGCCGCCCGCCCGCCGCTCGTTCTACAAGCAGTTCCGCCGCAAGCGCACTCCCGTCGCAGGCACCGACTTCTTCCTTGAAAACGGCCGCCTCTCGCTCGACGAATCCTCCGAGGTCAACGATCCTGACGCCATCCTGCGCATCTTCGTCCTCATCGCCGCGCATGGCTACAAGCTCAGTCAGAACGCGGAAGACCGCATCTCCGACGCGCTCCCCGTCCTCGCCATCCACATGCCCGAGGGGCCATTTCTGTGGAACTGTCTCCGCGATATCCTCCTCGGCCCTTACGCGGCCCAGGCCCTGCGCATGATGCATGCGCTCGGCATTCTCGAGCTGCTCATCCCCGAGTTCCACGGCATCGACTCCCTCGTCATCCGCGACGCCTATCACCGCTACACCGTTGACGAACACACCTTCCTCGTCATCGACAACATCCACGCCCTGCGCCAGCCGCATCACGAGTGGGAGAAGCGCTTCTCCACCCTGCTGCCTGAGATCGACCGCCGCGAGCTCTTCTTCCTCGCGCTCCTCATGCATGACACCGGCAAGGGCCGCCGCACCGGCGACCACGCCGGTCTCAGCGTCGAGCTCAGTGAGAGTCTCTTCGCGCGCCTTGAGTTCGACATCGAGGAGCGCGACACCGTCCGCCGCCTCATCCGCAATCACCTGGAGATGTCCGCCGCCCTCCGCCGCGACATCTTCGCCACTGAGACCATCCGCAACTTCGCCGCCCGCGTCGGCTCGCAGAACCAGCTCAAGATGCTGACCCTGATGACCTATGCCGACATCAAGGCCGTCGCGCCCGATGCCCTCACGCCCTGGAAGGCGGAGAATCTCTGGCAGCTCTACATCACCACCTCCAACTTCCTCGACCGCAGCGTTGACGAGGCCCGCTACCACGCCGACGAAGATCCCACCCTCCTCAACCGCATCCTCGCCGTCGTTCCCGATCACAACCAGCAGCTGCGCGTCTTCCTTGAGGGCCTTCCCCAGCGCTATCTCCAGACCCGTCTCCCCGAGCAGGTCCGCAACCACTTCCAGATGGTGCTCGCCCTCGATCAGGAGCCGGTCCAGCTCAGCTTCCGCACCGTGCGCCAGCTCTGTGAAGTCATTCTCATCACCCGCGACCGCCCGCTTCTCTTTGCCGACATGGCAGGCGTCCTCTCCGCCTGGGGCATGAACATCGTCAAGGCCGACGCCTTCTCCAACGCCGCCGGCATCATCGTCGATACCTTCCAGTTCACCGATCCCTTCCAGACCCTTGAACTGAACCCGACCGAGGTCAACCGTTTTCTGGAGAGCATCCGCAACGTCATCTCCGGCAGGAGCTCCATTGAAAAGCTGCTCAGCGGACGCAGCCACAGCCGCCGCCGCGGCCTCGCCAAGGTCGAGACCGCTACCCGCATCGACTTCGACGACACCGCCTCCAGCCACAGCTCGCTGGTTCAGGTCGTCGCCCAGGACACCCCAGGCCTCCTGCGTGAGATAGCCAAGACCTTCGCCGCCTGCCGCTGCAACCTCGAGACCGCCCTCATCGACACTGAAGGCGAAGTAGCCATCGACGTCTTCTACCTCACCACCGAACACCGCAAGCTCAACGAGGCCGAAGAGTCCGAGCTCTCCGCCGCCCTCACCCGCGCCATCGACAGCCTGCGAAACTGACGCTTTCGGCCACGGCAGCCACACCAGGCTGCCTCACCCGCCCTGGCCTGAACGGGAAACGCCGCTCTCCCGCCGCCTCCAGTAAAATAGCCACATGTTCTCACGGCTGAAACCTCTCTATCCCTATCTGCACCGCTACCGGCGCAGCTTCCTCTGGGGTGGCCTCGCAGCCGTGCTCACCAATGTCATCTGGATCTTCTTTCCGCAGATCATCCGCATCGCCATCGACGATCTCAACCACGGCGTCACCCGCCAGAAGATCCTCTACTACGCCGGCCTGATCGTTGCCGTCTCCGCCGCCAAGGGCGTCTTTCTCTTTCTCACGCGATGGATCATCATCGGCATCTCCCGCGAGATCGAGTTCGACATGCGCAACGATCTCTTCAAGCGCCTGGAACAGCAGCCGCCTGAGTACTATCAGCAGCACCGCACCGGCGACATCATGGCGCGCATGACCAACGACCTAAACGCCGTCCGCATGCTGCTCGGCCCGGCCATCATGTACAGCGCCAACACCATCCTCTTCTCCGTTGGCGCGCTTTACTTCCTGCTTCGCATCAGCCCGTTTCTCACCCTCGTCGCGCTCGCGCCCCTGCCCCTCGCCAGCATCCTCGTGCAGGCCATGGGCGGCAGAATTCATCAGCGCTTCGAACGCATCCAGGCCATGTTCTCCGACATCTCCGCCCAGGCGCAGGAGAACTTCTCCGGCGCGCGCCTCGTCCGCGCCTTCGCCCAGGAAGAGGCCCAGATCGAGGCCTTCGAGAAGTCCAATCGTGAATACATCCGCCGCGGCCTGCACCTCGTGCAGCTCATGGGCATGCTCTGGCCCACTCTTGAATTCATCCTCGGCCTCGCCATGGCCATCACCCTGCTCGTCGGCGGCCATCAGGTGCTCACTCACCGCATCAGCGTGGGCGACTTCGTAGCCTTCAACACCTACATGCTGCTGCTCACCTGGCCGGTCATCGCTCTCGGCTGGGTCGTCAATCTCTTTGAGCGCGGCACCGCGTCCGTCACCCGAATCAACGAGCTGCTCACCGACAAGCCAGCCATCGACGACCGCGACGCCACCGTCAGCCCCGACACCGCCCTTCGCGGCGAGATCGAGTTCCGCGACCTGCACTTTTCTTACCCCGTCGTCGCAGACCCAACTGCATCAGGCCCCGCCGCATCGGGCGACCCCGCTGAGGTTCTTCACGGCATCTCGCTGCGTATCCCGGCCGGCACCAGCCTCGCCCTCGTCGGCCCTACCGGAGCAGGCAAGTCCTCGCTCGTCTCGCTCATCCCGCGCCTTTACGACGCGCCCCCAGGCAGCCTCCTCATCGACGGCCGCCCCGTCCGTGACTATCCCCTAGCCACCCTTCGCAGCAACATCGGATTCGTGCCGCAGGAGACCTTCCTCTTCAGCGAGAGCATCCGCGGCAACATCGCCTTCGGCGTTCCCCATGCGACCGACGAAGAGATCTTCGCCGCCGCTGAGGCAGCCCACATCCGCAGGGAGATCGAGGAGTTTCCCAAGGGCTTCGATACCATGGTCGGCGAGCGCGGTGTCACCCTCTCCGGCGGCCAGAAGCAACGCTCCGCCATCGCCCGCGCCATCCTCCGCGACCCGCGCATCCTCATCCTCGACGATTCGCTGGCCAGCGTCGATACCTATACCGAGGAGCGCATTCTTGAGGAGCTGCGCCGCATCATGCAGGGCCGCACCACCATCCTCATCTCGCACCGCATCTCCACCGTCCGCGCCGCCGATCAGATCGCCGTCCTCGTCCACGGCCGCATCGCCGAGCTTGGCGCCCACGATGAACTCCTCGCCCTCAACGGCTACTACGCCAGCCTCTACCAGAAGCAGCTCCTCGAAGAGGAGCTCGCCGTCGCCACCTAGCCCACAGCCTGTTCCCAACCCTTGCAGCCTGCTTTATCCTTGGCATTGAATCATGCATCTCCGTTCCCTCAGACACGCCGCTGCTCTCCTCTCCCTGCTCGCCCTGACCTCGCAGGCTCTCCCGCAGCAGGCTTCCGACCCTCTCGCTTCCTCACGCGCGCTCCTTGAGTCCGGCAAGATCCCCGCCGCTGAGCAGCAGCTCCGCTCCTGGCTTCAGGCGCATCCCGACTCCGCCGACGGACACTTCCTCCTCGGCTACGCTCTCTTCCGCGAGCAGCGCGCCGCTGACTCGCTTGCCGAGTTCACCCTCGGCGCCAAATTCCGGCGTCCCTCGACCGGAGATTTCAAGGTCATCGCCGCCGATTACGTCCTCCTCGGCGACTTCACTGACGCCGCCCGCTGGCTCACCGTCGCCGCGCAGCAGGAGCCATCCAACCCCGACACCTGGTATCTGCTCGCCCGCGCGCAATACAACGAGAACCGCTTCGCCGACGCCATCGCCAGTTTCCAGCGCGTGCTCGCGCTCGAGCCCCGCTCCGTCCGGGCGGAAAACAATCTTGGTCTCTGTTATCAGGGTCTGCAGCAGAACGCCGCAGCCAAAGCCGCCTATCAGACCGCCATCGTCTGGCAGCAGGACGCAGCCGCGCAACCGGACAAGGCAGCCGTACCGCAGCAGAAGACAGCCCAGCCGCACCCGAGCGCCCAGCCCTACCTCAACCTCGGCAGCATTCTCCTCGACGAGGAGCAGTCCGCCCAGGCCTTCCCTCTGCTCAAGCAGGCCGCCGCTCTCGCGCCCGATAACCCCAAGGCTCACGAGCAGCTGGGCCGCGCCTACGAGGCCCTCCATCAGTACTCCGCCGCGCAGGCCGAGTACGAGCGCGCCATCGCGCTCGCTCCCCGCGCCTCAGGCCTCCACTTCAAGCTCGGCCAGATCTACCGCCGCCAAGGCCTCTCCCAGCAGGCGCAGCAGCAGTTCGATCAGTGTGCCAAACTCAACAGCACCCACTCTTCCATCGAAACGCCCAACCCGCCTTCCCACTAGCGCAGAGCCGCCCTACTTCGCCGGCTCATCCACTTTCAGAATCTGGTCCGCCGCCACATCTTTGAGCGTCTGGTGAATACCGCTCGGCCAGCTGATCTCCACCGTGGCCTTCGTCTCCGCGCCCAGCCCGAAGTGCGGCCGCTTGTCGCACGACGACAGGTAGCTCCCCGCCGTTGAAACCACCACCCACTGCGATCCCTTCGTCGTCGTCACCTTCACCTCGGCGCCAATCCCGTCGCGATTGCTCTTGTGCCCCACCAGATCCAGCATCAGCCAGTGGTTGCTGGTCTTCAACTCGTTACGCAGCAGGTAGGCGGGCCCGCCATTCGTCGTCGCCACCACGTCTTCCAACCCATCGTTGTTCAGGTCTCCGATCGCCACTCCGCGCCCCACCCATGCCTCGTGGAACACCGCGCCCGACTCTGCCGACACATCGGCGAAATCCCCCTTGCCCTGGTTGTGCAGCAGCAGCATCGGCTCCTTGTAGCGCAGCTGCGGATAGTTCAGCTGGATGTTGTCGATGTCGTGCCCCTGCGCCACGATCAGATCCTTCAATCCATCGTTGTCATAGTCGAAGAATCGCGCGCCCCAGCCCGAGTGCAGCAGCGTCGCGCCGCCCACTCCCGACGTATAGCTCGAATAGGTGAAGCTCCCGTCGCCGTTGTTCTTATAAAGCGCATATTTCTGGTTCGCGAGGTTGGTGATCACCAGGTCCGGCAGCCCATCGTTGTCGTAGTCCTGAAAATCGACGCCCATCCCCGCATACGTCCGCCCATCGCCATCCACCGCCACCTCAGCCGGCAGCCCTACTTCCTCAAACGTGCCATCGCCCTTGTTGTGGTACAGAAATTCCGTCATCGAATCATTCGCGATGAACACATCCATCTTGCCGTCGCGATCGTAGTCCGCCATCGCCACGCCCAGGCCCTTGCCCGGTTTATCGATGCCCGACTTCGCCGTAATGTCGGTGAAGTGGCCGCCGCCGTCATTGTGATAGATCAGCGGCGCAATCGCGTTGAACACGTCCGGATGGCAATACGCGCGATATCCCGGCTGGTGCTCCCCGCACCATATGTCCTGGAAGTCCCACTGCAGATACCGCAGCACCACCAGGTCCAGCTTCCCGTCGTTGTCCAGGTCGATCCACATCGCGCTCGTGGACCATCCGCTACCGCCCGTGCCGCTCGCCGCCGTCACATCGGTGAAGGTGCCGTTGCCGTTGTTGTGATACAGGTGGTTGCCGCCATACGACGTCACATAGAGGTCTTCGTAGCCGTCATTGTCATAGTCGGCTGCCGCCACGCCCATCCCGTAGCCCACGCCCTGCAGGCCGGCCTTCTCCGTCACATCTTCAAACGTGCCGTCGTCCTTCTGGTGATAGAGCCGGTTCCAGTCCTCCGGTCCCGCCTTCTGCGGCACCGCTCCCAACGCCATTGGATCGTTCAACCGCGCGCCGTTCACAAAGTAGAGATCCAGCCGCCCGTCGTTGTCGTAGTCAAACGTGGCCACCCCGGACCCCATCGTCTCCATCAGGTACTTCTTCGACGTGTGATAGGCCTTCCCCATAAAGTGCACGCCGCTCGCCGCCGTCACGTCCACAAAGTTTCCCGGCACAGCGGGCTCTTTCGCGGTGGCAGGACTCTGCGCCGCTCCCACGCTGGCGCTCAGGGTAAGAAACAACAGACAATTCAGGAATTTCATTGGTGTTCAGTGTCAACTCTACCCTCCACGCTTTGCAAGCGCCAAAGGGAGGAGTCCCCTGCAGTTTTCCGCCGCCCCTAACAAAAAAAGGCCCACGTCCCGCAAAGCAGGACATGGGCCCATCCATCTTTCCCGGTTAGAAGTTCAGCTTCGCCGAGAACTGCAGCTGACGCGGTCCGTAGAGCACGCTGCTCGTGGCAGTCGTCGTCTCAAACGGGGTTGAAGTATACGGAGCGATGCAGCCGTTGCTGTGCGCCGTGCTCGGGCAGCTCGCGCTCGTCGTCGACGGGTTCAGATACTGGAAGCCCGTCGTGCTCACCGCCAGCCGGTTCTGCTGGTTCAGCAGGTTAAAGGCCTCCGCCAATATCTCCAGGTGGATCTGGTCGTGCAGCGGGAAGCTGCGCGATGTCCTGAAGTCGATATTGTGCAGCCCCGGCCCCGGAAACGCATTGCGCGAAACCTGCGGCGCGCGGCCACCCGTCGGCGAGTTGAAGAGGCTCAGGTCCCCGTTCGTCACGCCGCCGTCCAGCTTGCCCGGCGAGTTCGCCATGAACGCCGTCACCGGAAAGCCAGTCTGCTCCGTCGCCGTTCCCGCAAACGTCCATCCGTTCGCCAGGTACCGCAGCTCCCGCTGCTGGATGAAGTTCACCTGTGGCGAATAAACCAGGCTCCCCACAAAGCGGTTGCGCATGTCCAGGTCTGAGCGGCCATACTCAGCCTTCAGGTTAAAGGGGTCCAGCGGCGTATCCGTACCGTTGAACGTGCCGTTCACGCCTGACACCTGCCCGCCGTCAATTGCCTTCGCCCACGTGTAGTTGAAGAGCACCTCCAGCCCATTCGCAAACGGCCTCTGCAGCGTCACCGCCATCGAGTTATACCAGGAGTTCACCACGCTGAAGCCCGTCAGCAGGCTTCCCGTATCCGGCGTCACGCGGTCCGTGTAGAACGGCACCGTCACCGTGCTCTGCGTCTGTCCCTGTCCGTTCACGATGTCGTAGGTGCGCGTCTGCGTCGCCCGTGCGAGGTTCGTGTCGATGAAGACCGGCAGCCGCATCGCGCGATTGCCGACCCATCCGATCGACAGGCTCATCTTGCCCGGCAGCTGCTGCTCCAGCGTCACGTCCGTCGAGTGCGAATAGGGATTCAGGAAGTGAGGATCGAGTCCGCGCGCCGACAGCACTCCAAGCGGCGGATTCGTGTTGATCACCTGCGTCGGCGCAGCCCCTGCAAACGCTGCTCCGACCGGCGGCCCCGGCGGCGTGAAGAACACATTCGGAAACGCCGGAGCGTAGCTCGGATACGTGCCCGCCACCGGCTGCCCGTTCGCGTCCGTCTTGAAGACGCCGACGCTCACGTTGTACTGCTGCTGAAATACGCCGTTCTCCGAGCGGATCGTGTAGTAGGTGCTGTTCGACGTCAACCCGTAGAACAGTCCATAGCCGCCCCGCAGCACCGTTCCCGGCATCACCTGCCATGAGAAGCCGACCCGCGGCTGCAGCTCGTGATAATCGATGTTGATGTCGCTCGTGTAGTAGTTCGCAATCGTGCTCGACACATTCGGGCGCGGGGGCTGCGGCACCAGCTGCACATCGTAGCGCAGCCCGGCGTTCACCAGGAACTTCGACGTCACCTTCCAGCTGTCCTCGGCAAACACGCCCAGGTCCTTGTTCCAGAAGTCGTCCTTGCCCTCATGCGTAATCGGATCGTTCACCTGCGTAAAGCCGTTGTAGTGCTGCCCGCCTCCCAACTGATAGATGTCCTGCACCCAGTTTGAGAAGTTCGTCTGCGCCGAGCCCTGGAAGTAGCTGTAGCTTCCATCGCCCTGGAAGAGGTTGATCAGCAGTTCGTGGATAAAGTTCAGGTCCACGCCCACCTTGATCGTGTGCCGCGCCCGCGTCGTTGAGTAGATGTCCCCTACCTCCCAGCGATGCTCATCCGGGAACGCCGCCCGTGGCAGCGCGCTCGTCTCTCCATATCCGGCCAGCCCTGAGATCGACACCGCCGGTCCCGGCGAGTTCGTCGTCGCCGTCTCCAGATCGCGCGACCACTGGAAGAGCGCCTGGTTGATCGACCGGTTGGAGATCACCGTGTTCCAGTTCACAATCGCGATCCGCTCGTGAAAGTTCGCCGTACCGTTCTGGCTCGGCGAGCTGTTCACCGCCGTCGCCGAGGAGTTGTACCCGTTCGGCTCGTGGAAGTTCTGCCAGTTGAAGTCCGCGCTGATGTGGTTCGCCGGGTTCAGCTGGTAGTCCAGCTTCGGAAAGAAAATATCCTGCTTCAGCAGCCGCGGATAAGCCCCGAACAGGCTCTCCAGGTAGCTCTTCGCATCCGCGCACTGCGTCCCGCTCACATTCGCCGGGCACGTCAGGTCCGCAATCGGAGTCTTGCTCGTCGTCGTGTAGAGAATCGGATTCACCTTCCGGAATCCGTCATAGGTGAAGAAGTAGAAGAGCTTGTCCTTGATGATCGGTCCGCCCACGCTGCCCCCGAACTGCTGCTGCTGGTGCACCGTCTGCGTAAAGATTCCCTGCGTCTTCCCCACCGGATCCAGCGCATTCAGCGAGGGATACCGCAGGTAGTAGAAGAGGTCGCCGTGCGTGATGTTCGTTCCCGAGCGCGTCACTGCATTGATCTGTCCGCCCGCCGCCTGTCCGAACTCCGCGCTGTACGCCGAGGCCTCCGACTGGAACTCGCTGATCGAGTCCAGGCTGTACACATAGGGAGCGCCGATCGACCGGCCCCGCGCCTCTGAGAAGAACGCCTGGTTGTTGTTCGCCCCGTCGATCAGGTTCGTGTTGTAGATGCCCGACACACCGCGATACGAGATCAGTCCCGTATTCCCGTCCGGCGCCACGTTCGGCGTCAGCAGCACAAAGTTGTCATACCGCCGCCCGTTCGAGGGCAGGTTCCGCACCAGCTTCTCGCCCACATCCTGCGACGCTTCCGTCTTCTCCGTGTCGATAATCGGAGTTTCGCTCGTCACCGTCACGCTTGACTGCACTGACTCGAGCGGCATCGCCAGGCTGATTCCCAGGTTCTGCCCGACCATCAGCAGCAGGTTCTTGCGGTCTACTTCCGCAAATCCCGACTTGCTCGCAATCACCTCGTAGTGTCCCGGCTGCAGAAAGTCCGCGCGGTAGTCGCCCGCCTCGGTCGTCGTCACCGTGCGGGCAATCCCCGTATCGGTATCCACGATGCGCAGGCTCACTCCCGGCAGCGCCGCATTGCTTGCATCGGTAATCGTGCCACTGATGGTGCCGTAGCCCGCCGTCTGCGCGCTCAGCGGAGCGGCCGCTGCTACCAGCGCCCCCACCATAGCGGTAGTACGAACGGCCTTGAGAGACTGCCTCCAAAATCGACTGCTAATAGACATCGGTTCTTTCCTCAGGGTATGAAGACTCTTATCCCGCGCAGGTTAGAGAGAACTCCAAACCTGATTTTGGGAAAAATTGTGACCAGAATATTTACAAGATGACGTGCAAATGACGCAAAGTCAAGATGCAAAACCGCTCCCGATCGTGAATCTCCTGTAAAAATCCACGCCGTTTACAATCTCTCTAATAAAAAATTGACTGCCGACTCCATCACGAACACCGCTCGCCGTCAGCCCCTCGCCATCCTCGGCCTCGCCCTGCTGGCGCTCTTCTTCGTGCTCGCGGTCTTCGCGCCTCTGCTTGCGCCGGACAATCCCGCCGCCATTGACCTCACCCACCGCCTCGCCGCCCCCAGCGCCGCGCACTGGTTCGGCACCGACGAGCTCGGCCGCGATATCCTCTCGCGCATCATCTTCGGAGCGCGCCTCTCGCTCACCGTCGCCGTCTCCGTCGTCGGCCTTTCGCTCTCCCTCGGCCTCATCCTGGGCGGCCTGGCAGGCTTTTACGGCGGTGTCATCGATACCCTGCTCAACATCTTTCTCATGAATGCCTTCCTCGCTCTCCCCGGCATCCTGCTCGCCATCGCCTTCGTGGCCTTTCTGGGGCCCGGCCTCGTCAACCTCGTTCTCGCTCTTTCCATCGGCGGATGGGTCGGCTACGCCCGCCTCGTCCGCGGCCAGGTCCTCGCCGTCCGCGAGCGGGAGTTTGTGGAGGCCGCACGCGCTCTCGGCGCCAGTGACCTGCGCATCTTTCTCCGCCACATCCTGCCCAATATCCTGCAGCCTGTCATCGTGCAGGCCGCCATCGGCATGGCCGGAGCGGTCCTCGCCGAAGCCACCCTCAGCTTTCTCGGTCTCGGCGTCCCGCCGCCCACCGCCAGCTGGGGCTCCATGCTCAACGACGCCCGCTCGCATCTTTTCGACTCGCCGCACATGGTCGTCTTCCCCGCCATCGCCGTCATGCTCTGCGTGCTGTCCTTCAACTTCCTCGGCGACGCGCTCCGCGACTACCTCGACCCCCGCACCCGCATGAGCATAGGCCTCTAGTGCCCGGACCATCCCTGCGCGTCGGCGTCATCTCCGACACCCACGGCCTGCTCCGTCCCGAGGCGCTCGCCGCCCTCGCCGGCGTCGCCCACATCCTCCATGCCGGAGACGTAGGCGATCCCGCCATCCTCGACACCCTGCGCACCCTCGCACCCGTCACCGCCATCCGCGGCAACATCGACCGCAGCGGTCCCTGCGCCGCGCTTCCCGCAACGGAATTGGTTACCTTGAACGGAGTCAGCCTCTACATGCTGCACGACGTGAACGATCTCGACCTCGACCCCGCCGCCGCCGGTGCCCGCGTCGTCATCAGCGGCCACTCCCACCAGCCCGCCCGCTACGAGCGCAGGGGCGTCCTCTACTTCAACCCAGGCAGCGCCGGCCCGCGCCGCTTCTCGCTCCCTGTCTCCCTCGGCTTTTTACATTTAGGCGCAGAGATCCACGCAGAGATACGCGAACTAAGCTAGCCCACCCTCACCCGCGAATCCGCGGGTTGATCACCAGGTACAGCACATCGGTCGCCAGGTTCACCAGCACATACGTCATCCCCACCGCCAGGATGCATCCCTGCACCAGCGCATAGTCCCGGTTTGAGATCGCCGACACTGTCAGCCTCCCGATCCCCGGCCAGCTGAAGATCGTCTCCGTCACAATCGCCCCCGCCAGCAGCGCGCCAAACTGCAGCCCCACCAGCGTCACCACCGGAATCATCGCGTTCCGCAGCGCATGCCGGTACACCACCGTCCGCTCCGGCAGCCCCTTCGCCCGCGCCGTCCGGATGTAGTCCTGACCCAGCTCTTCCAGCATCGCCGTGCGCACCATCCGCGTCAGGATCGCCGCCAGCGCCCCGCCCATCGTGATCGCCGGCAGGATCAGGTGCTCCAACCCGCCCGCGCCGCTCACCGGCAGCCACCCCAGCTTGATTGACACCAGCAGGATCAGGATCGGCCCCAGCGCAAAGCCCGGAAACGACAGCCCCAGCAGGCTCACCACTCCCACCACCTGGTCGCGCCACCGGTTGCGGTGCAGCGCCCCCACAATCCCCGCCGGAACCGCCAGCAGCAGCGCAATCACCAGCGCCGCCAACGTCAGCTCCACCGTGTAGGGATACCGCGTCAGCACCAGGTGCGTCACCGAGTCGTTCAGTCGCAGCGAGTGCCCGAGATCGCCATGCAGCACCCCGCGCCAGTAGCGTACATACTGTTCGCCCAGCGGCCGGTCCAGCCCGTACGCATGCCGCAGCGCCGCCAGGTCGCTCGCCCGAGCTCCTTCTCCCAGCATCTGCGCCACCGGATCGCCCGGCACCATGTGGATCAGCAGAAACACCACCGACACCACCAGCCACAGCACCGGAATCGTATAAACCACTCGCAGCAGCAGCGCCTTCAACACGCGGTTCATCGCCATCAGCCGGGGTTCTCCGCCAGCTTTTCGATCTGCACCTTGCTGATGCGCAGCCCGCTCATCTCCATCACCGTCAGCCTTCGCCCGTTCACTTCCACTGACTCGCCGCCTTTTGGAATCCGCCCCAGCTTCGCCAGCAGAAAACCCGCCAGCGTCTCCGCTCCGCCCTCGCGCGGCAGGTGCCAGTGCATCTGCGTTTCTATGTCGCGCAGGTTCACGCTGCCGTCCAGCAGCAGCGCGCCCGTCGCCGAGGTCAGCACCGCCGGAGCCACGTCAAACTCGTCTTCCAGCTCGCCTATCAGCTGCTCGATCGCATCCTCCACCGTCGCCAGCCCCACCGTTGAGCCGAACTCGTCCACCACGATCGCCAGGTGCCGCCGCCTCTGTTGAAACTCCTGCAGCAGGTCCAGCACCAGCTTCGTCTCCGGCACCACCAGCACCTCGCGCATCACCTGCCGCAGCCGCAGCTCCGTAAACGGCGCGTCCGCAAACCGCGTCCGCACGGAGTTCCTGAAGTGCATCAGCCGCGAAATATCTTTGGAGTAGATGATCCCGACAATCGCCTCCGGCCCGCGCGACGGGTCGTACACCGGGATACGCGAGTGCTGATCCTCCACAATCTTCGCGCTCGCCGCTTCGATCAGCATATCCGCCGGCAGCGAGAAGATCTGCTGCCGCGGCGTCATGATCTCTCTTACTGAAACCTCGCCCGCCTCCACCGTCCGATGGATCAGCGCCTCCTGGAACTCCGGCAGCACCCCCGTCCGCCGCGCCGCCGTCGCAATCAGCTTCAGCTCTTCCGGCGAATGCACTGACCCTTCATGCGCCATCGGCGCGCTGAAGAGCCGCAGCACCAGCGCCGCCGACCGGTTCATCGCCCGCACCGCCGGCCGCGTCATCTGGATAAACGCATCCATCGGCCCGGCCACCGCCACCGCCACCTGGTCGGTCTTCCGCAGCGCCAGCGACTTCGGCACCAGCTCGCCCAGCAGCACATGCAGATAGGTGATCAGCGCAAACGCCAGCGGCGCTGCGATCAGGTGCGCGTAGACATGAGCATTCGGCAGCCCCGCCAGCCACGCCTCGAATACCGCCGCGATCGTCGGCTCTCCGACCCACCCCAGAGCCAGGCTGGCCAGCGTCACGCCAAACTGCACCGCCGGCAGAAAGTCGTCAAGGTTCGCCTGCAGCCGCTTGACCGACAGCGCCCCAGGCCACCCCTGCGCGACCAGCTGCTCGATGCGCGTCTGCCTCACGCTGACAATCGCAAACTCCGCCGCGACAAAGAAGCCGTTGGCCAGAATCAGGAAAGCAACCGACACCGCGCGAAATAGCAGCAGACGAAACATTTTCCCCTGAGTCTATCAGCGCTGCCACTCCACCCATCCGCAACCCGGACCCTGCGCCCCGGAAAACAGGCAGTCCATCCACCTGACTGCACTCTGCGAACAACCCGGAAGAGGAGCAGCGCTCTGCCCCATGACCTGCGAATCGGAAGGGCTGAATCTGGCCGCAGTTGTTATGCTACCGACGGATTCTCCGGCGACATTTCCCTGGATTCACCCGCAGCCTTCGGGGCAAGGAGCGGCCATCCTTTGCGCAGCACATAATCCAACCAAGTGCCTGCGACCTGCGACGTCAAGACGGCTGCCACCACAAGCGTCGTATAAAACTTTGAGCTGATGATGCCGGCATCGAAAGCCACACTGGCCAGCACGATACCGGGGCCTCCGCGCGCGTTTGTGGTTATGGCAAGGTTGATCAAGTCCAGGCCGCGAAATCCCGCAAAGCGACCGGCAAGGGACACGGAGAGAACCTTGATGATGCAGGTCCCGGCAATGAACACAATCATCATCTCCAGCGATACGCCGCGGATGAGGTCCAGCTTCAAACCGACAATGGCAAAGTAAATAGGAATAAAGAAAGCGAAGGAAACCTTCCCGATCGCATCGAGAGATTCGGAAAAGAGTTTGCGTTTCTTATGCACCACGGCGAAGCCGGCAAGGAAAGCTGCGAAAACCAGACTGATATCGAGCGCCCCGGCAGCCACGCAATAGGCGAGCAGCACAGCCATTGCGTAACCGGTGGGAGAATGCCTGGCCAGAACATTGAAGCGTGATTTGTTGATGCGCTTGATAAGCCTCGGAACAATCGTCAGGCCCAGGATAAAGAAGGCCACAGTCAACAGGAGATGAATAGTCATCGCCCGCGGATGCAGAAGCCCTTTTCCCGCGCTAGCTGTGGCAATCGCAAGAGCGAGCCACAATACGATGTCCTCCAGCACCGCAACTCCAAGAACCAGCCGCGCAAAGCGCGTGTGAAGAATTTTGAGATCGGCAAAAATTTTAGAGACAACCGGAACGGAAGTTACCGCTACGCCGACCGCAAGGATAATCGTCAGCGCGATGCGGTTGCCATTGGGCCCCGCAAGCGAAGGGCGAATGAGCCACGGCGCGAAAAGCAATCCCAGACCAAACGGTAGACCCGTGCCGACGATAGTGAGCCACGCAACCTCACGGCGCTCCTCGCGGCTAAAGAGTTGCTGCGTCTCCGCTCCCGCGAGAAACATAAGCAGGAGTAGCCCCAGCCAATAGACGAAATCGAGAATATTCCCCTGGTGTTTCGCACTCTCAACGAAGTGCGCGAAAAATGGAAACCGCCCAAGCAGCGAGTTGCCCAGAACAACCCCGGCCAATATTTCTCCAACCACCTTGGGCTGTCGCAGCTTGACGAAGAGCCAACCAAGCGCTTGAGAAAAGCCAACCAGAAGCAGGAGCAGTAAGAGGACCTGGGACAATTCAGAATTCGTCATAGTTTACGTTCTCGCGCGTTAGATGCTGTTCTCCTCGATTTCGTACTCAGAGACTCTCAGGAATTGATTCAAAGGTGTTCAGGTTACCGATCCTCGGCTGACCTTCCGAATCAATCTTCAGCCCGGGTATGGGCGCCAAACCGACGATCATCAGATGCCTGTCGCAAACCCGCCGCGACAGAAATGCCATTAGCCAGAATCAGGAAAGCAACCGATACAGATCGCCATAGCAGCAGACGAAACATTTTCGCCATGAGTCTATCAGCGCCGCCACTCCACCCATTCGCAATCCGGACCGTGGCCGCCATCAACCACCCCGCACCCAAACCAAGTGTTTCTCAAATCATTCAGCACGCAACGTCTCTATTGGATCGACCTTTGAGGCGCGCGTGGCAGGCAACCACACGGCAAGCAAAGCCACGGATGAGAGGATCAGTGGGGCAGATACGAACGCAGCCGGATCCCAGGAATGAACACCAAACAGAAACCCGGCGATGAGATGGGCGAGACCAAACGCCATGCCAATGCCGAGGGCCACACCGGCCATGGCAAGCCTCATTCCCTGCCAAACCACCAGCTTGCGAATCGCCCCACGATCGGCGCCAAGGGCCATGCGGATGCCTATCTCTTGAGTGCGCTGCGCAACGGAATACGCCATGATGCCATATATTCCGATTGAAGCCAGAAACAGCGCGACTGCGCCGAAAATAGCGAACAGCAATGTGGTGAAGCTCTCTCGGGATGTCGAGCGGCCCATTACTTCGTCCATAGTTCGGACATGCACGACAGGAAACCCTCCACTGGCAATGCGCAGTTGCTCGCTGACCCCAGCAATAAGCTGGTGGGGATCGCTCCGAGTACGTACTACCCAGATAAGAGGCTGGAAATCGGTGTAGGATTCCGTGTAGCCATTCGTTACCTGTGCCAGCGGAACAATCACCATTGGTTCAGGATGGCGGCCAAGGCCGTTATTATGGGTGTCGCCCACCACGCCTACAATTTCCCTGGGATCTTCTGCCAACTCCGGTCCCATGTTCTTACCGATGATGATCTGTTTGCCCAGCGGATTTTCGTTCGGAAAGTACTGGTTCGCCAGGGCCTGGTTGATGAGGACCACTAATGGTGAACCGGCAACATCGTGATCGTTAACGTCGCGACCACGCAAGAGTGGAATCCTGAAGACGCTGAGGTAGCCCGGCGACGTGCTCATCCACCGGCTCCCACCGTGTTCCAGCGGTCGCCCAATCACTTGAAATGGCAGCCCATCAATTACCTGGATGGGCAGCCAGAAGGCAGCTGCAGAACTTTCGACTCCGGCGACGGCGCGCAGCAGTTGATTGCCCTCCCGCGCAAGCTGAGCCACGCCCGCAGTCTTTTGAAAGCGCTCCCCGTTCAACGACATCTCCAACGTGAGAACGTTATGAGAGTCGAAGCCAGGATTGACGCCGCTCAGGGCAAAAGATGTGCGGATCAGAAGCGCGGAGCCAACCAGCATCACCAGTGCCAGCGAGACTTCGCTGATGACAAGCAGGGAGCGGGTCTTGCTTTGCCTAAAACCAGTACCGGAACGCTTGCCGGCTTCCTTCAGGCTTGAGTTAAGGTCGCTGCATGAGGTGCTGAGCGCTGGGAAAAGCCCAAAGAGAATGCCCGTAACAAGAGAAACGGCCAGGGTGAAGCCGAGCACACGCCAATCGATTACGACGGCGGTGCCGTTTTCACCGATCCGCGGCAGACCCGCCGGGCTGATGGCGAGCAGCGCACGCACTCCAATGAAGCCAAGAACAAGGCCGGAAACCCCTCCAGCGGCAGAGAGAATAACACTTTCAGTGAGCAACTGGCGGACAATACGCCAGCGACCCGCCCCGAGAGCGGAACGGATCGCAAATTCTCGCCTGCGCGCCGTTGCACGCACCAGCAGCAGGTTAGCGACATTGGCGCAGGAGATTAGCAGCACGAGGCTGACTGCACCCCACAAAATCCGAAGCGATCTGCCCGCGTCCCCGATAATGCTGTCGCGCAGCGGCTCAACGGCAAAGCTTTGTCGGGAATCTTCTTCGTGGCGGACCCGATGGAATTGGGTGGCCGCAAGTTTCATGTGCGCATTGGCCTGCGCCAGCGTGATGCCGGGTTTCAGCAGTCCGGCGACCTGAAAAAAGGGGTTCTCGTCTGTGTCGGCGTGTTCCAGTTGAAACGGAATCCATACCTCTGCTTCGGGGTCAGAAGCGAATTTCTTTCCGAGCACTCCGATGACTGTGTAGGGGTCTTTACCCAACCAGAGCTGCTTTCCGATAGCCTTCTGACTGCCGCCGAATTTACGTTGCCACAGGTCATAACTCAAGACGACAACCTTGCCGCCATGGGGCGAATCTTCCTTCGGCGTGAAGGTCCGCCCAAGAATGACAGGAGCGCCAAAGAGGCGAAAATAGCCTTCCGTAGCGTGAATGCCATGGACCTGTTCCGGCCGGTCGCCAGCCAGGTCCTCTGAAATATTAAAGCCTGGACCAGTCCTGTCATAAGCAACGACTTCTTGAAAGATGCTGGTCTGCTGTTGCCAGTTATGAAATTCCGGGATGGAGGTATTTGTATTGCTGCCGTGGGGTGAAATGAGCAGAAGCTGTACGATGCGATCGGCGTTGGGGTAGGCGAGTGGCTTGAGCACTACCGCATCGACGATACTGAAGATCGCCGTGTTGGCACCGATGCCTAATGCTAGAGTAGCAACGACGGCAAGCGTGAAAGCGGGGGAATACCACAACTGGCGCCAGCCGAAACGCGCATCCTGCCAAAGGATTTCTAATTTTGTGCCGGCGCGCTGATCGCGCACTGCCTGCTTCACCTGCGTAATTCCGCCGAATTCTGCTAGCGACGTGCGGCGAGCCTCAGACTTGGACATGCCGGCGGCGATCCGTTCGTCCGTCATCATGTCCACATAGGCGCGAATCTCATCGTCAAGCTGGCTCTCAATCTGCTGCTTCCGGAAAAAGTTTCGCAAGATACTCCAGGCGCGGGAGCAGAATCCCATGTTTCCCTCCTACGTGGCCCTCAATGCTTTTGTCATTGCGACGGCAATCCTCATCCATTGTTCCTTCTCCACTTCCAGCTGGCCTTTTCCAGCCTTAGTGAGTTGGTAAAACTTCGCGCGACGACTATTCTCTGATTCGCCCCAGAAGGAACTGAGCCAACCTGCTTCTTCCATGCGATGAAGTGCTGGAAATAAGGAGCCGGGCTTGACGAGAAACGTTCCTTGCGTGATTTGCTCAATACGGCGCGAGATCCCTAGACCGTGAAGTTCCCCCGGACCAAGCGCCTTCAGAACGAGAAGATCGAGGGTGCCCTGTAACAGATTCGTTTGTTTAGGTCTCATTTGCTCATTCCTATCGAGCAGCTATATGAGCATGACTTCCTTCCTATAGAATGTCAACAGGAAGCTGGTTTAAATCATACGTCAGCCGCCCAAGCTGTTCCCACAGAAGCCTCCCCACGAACCACCCGCTGTCAGCTGACAGCCCTCTTCACCAGCGCCGCGATCTTCGCCTCGTCCGCCGCAGTCAGCTCCTTCAGCGCAAACGCTGACGGCCACATGGTTCCTTCATCGAGTCTGGCCTTATCGCTAAAGCCGAGCGTCGCATATCTCGCCTTGAACTTGTGCGAACTCTGGAAGAAGCAGATAACATCGCCGTCCTTCGCATAAGCGGGCATCCCGTACCACGTCCTCGGCGCAAGCCCCGGCGCACTGGCTTTGACGATTGCGTGGATTCGCTCCGCCATGGCGCGATCCGCCGCCGGCATCTCGGCAATCTTCGCCAGCACGTCTTGTTCGCCGTCCATCTTCTGCGCGCGGCCGCCGCGGCGCTCTTCTGACTTCAGCTCTTCGACCCGCTCCTTCATCGCGGCGCGTTCCTCTTCGGTGAATCCCTTGCGGGACGCGGTCGCAGACTTCGACGCAACTTTCTTCGGTTCCATACAGCCTCCTCGTGGCAAGCCCGATGCTACCCCAGGCCGGCAGCACCCCAGTCTAATCGCATCGCGGCAAGCCTCGCCAGGAGCCGTTCTCCACTCACCACCGATACTGCTCGTCGCTCACCTGCTCCAGCCACTCGACGGCCTTGCCATCCAGCTTTTCTGCAATCGCAATATGCGTCATGCCCGTCGTCGGCGTCGCCCCATGCCAGTGCTTCTCGCCAGCTTCGAACCAGACAATATCGCCCGGCTGAATCTCCTCCACCGCGCCTCCCTCACGCTGCGCCCATCCGCAACCCGCCGTCACAATCAGCGTCTGCCCCAGCGGATGCGTGTGCCATGCCGTCCGCGCCCCCGGCTCAAAGGTGACCACTGCGCCACCCACCCGCGCGGGAGCCGTTCCCTGAAACGGCTGATCGATCCGTACCGCGCCCGTAAACCACTCTGCAGGTCCTATGCTTGAAGGCTGTGAACCGCTGCGTTTGATCTCCATACTCTTTTCTCCCTTAAACAAGTGAACACGGTGAAAGCAGATTCGAAGGACGCCCCACTCGCAGGCGCCCTTCGCCTCGTCGTTAGCGGCCGACCATCTTCTGGATCTCGGCAGGATAGCGCCCGCCCTCGATCTTGATCTTCGCCGCAGCCTCGTCGATCTCGCGCAGGTCGCTCGCCGTCAGTTCCACATCCACTGCAGCGGCATTCTCTTCCATGCGGTGCAACTTCGTCGTGCCCGGAATCGGAACGATCCACGGCTTCTGCGCAAGCAGCCACGCCAGCGCAATCTGCGCGGGGGTCGCGTTCTTCGCCTTCGCAATGCGCACCAGCAGATCGACGATCCCCTGGTTCGCCTTCATCGCCTCCGGCGTAAATCGCGGCAGTATCTTGCGGAAGTCGCTGCTCTCAAGTTCGGTGCTCTCATTCACTTTGCCCGTCAGATATCCCTTGCCCAGCGGGCTGTACGGCACAAGCCCGATGCCCAGTTCCTCAAGCGTCGGAATCACTTCACGCTCCGGCTCCCGCCACCACAGCGAGTACTCGCTCTGCAGCGCCGTCACCGGCTGCACCGCGTGTGCACGGCGAATCGTCTCCACTCCCGCCTCCGACAAGCCGAAGTGCTTCACCTTGCCTTCCGCAATCAACTGCTTCACCGCGCCCGCCACCTCTTCAATCGGCACCTCCGGGTCTACGCGATGCTGATAGAGCAGATCGATCGTGTCGGTCTTCAGCCGCTTCAGTGAGGCCTCCGCCACTTCCCTGATGTGCTCCGGCCTGCTGTCCAGGCCAATGAATCCCGGCTCGCCATTCGGCTTCAGCTTAAATCCGAACTTGGTTGCGATCACCACCTGCTCCCGCACCGGCGACAGCGCCTCGCCCACCAGCTCCTCGTTCGTGAACGGCCCATACACCTCCGCCGTGTCAAAGAACGTGATGCCGCGTTCCACCGCCGCGCGCAGCACTGCAATCATCTCCTGCTTGTCTCCGGGCTTGCCATAGCCAAAGCTCATGCCCATTGCGCCGAAGCCGAGTGCCGACACCTCAAGATTGCTCTTTCCCAGTTTCCGCTTTTGCATTTTTTCTCCTTCTGCAGCCTGGTTATTGACCAGGTGACCGTGATGGTTTTTGCATTACGTAATTGCCGTTGCACGATGCGCTTCGCGCCAGTGTCCCGGCGGCACGCCTTCCCATCCGCGAAAAGCGCGAGCAAAGGAATTAGCGTCCTCATAGCCCAGCAGATAAGCAGCTTCATTCAGCTCCAGCACCGAGTTTTTCAGGTAGTACCGCGCCATCTGGTGCCGCGCTTCATCCAGAATCCGTTGAAAGCCCGAGCCCGCATTCTGCAGCTTCCGCTGAAAGGTGCGCGAGCTCATGTGCAGGTCGCGCGCAATGTCTCCCATCGTCGGACGACGTCCCGTCAGCCTCTGCTGGATCGCGCCCCGCACCAGCTCGAGGAAGCTGTCCTCCTCTTCCTTTGCGTGCTGCTTCAGCTGCTCTTCAAACTGCGGCGCCAGCATATCCAGCAGCTCTGCATTCCGCGTCACAAACGGGCTCGCAGCATCGCTCGCGCGAAACACCATGGCGTTGTGCCGAGCGCCGCAGATCACCTCACAGCCGAAATATCTCTCCAGCGCTTTAACGTGAGCGCGCGGCTGCACCAGCTCCACTCTCATCGGTGAAAGGCGCGTCCCGCTTCCGTGGCGTGCAATCGTCAGCACCCACGCGAAACAGTGTTCAATCAGCACCTGCGGCTCCACATCCACCGCCAGCAACCACCGGAATCGAATGCTCCACTCCCCGTTGTCCACCTCGTGCAGGATCTCTTCCGGAGCGCTCAACTTCTTGTAGCGCGCCATATGCTGGATCGCCGCGCCGAAGTTCTCCGTTGAGAGCGCCGCGATACCCATCGGAGGAAAGCGCTCCGTCCTCGTCTCCGTGGCCAGTCGCAGGCCGATGGCGGGGTCTTTGCTCACCTCGCCGATGGCGCGCCACAGGGCAAACAGCTCCTCCGTGCTCAACAGGATGCGCGTCTGCTCAAACAGATCCTGCGGAAGCCCGGCTCTGCGCAGCACTGCAGAGACCGGCGCTCCCGCTTCTTCCAGCCTGGTGCGAAGACTCTTATGAACCCGAAAGTGTTTGACCATTTTTTCTTACTCTGCTTTGAGAGAAGCCATGTCGATTGAGAAGCGATACTTCACATCGGCCTTCAGCAGTCGCGCGTAGGCTTCGTTGATCTGCTGCATCGCGATCACTTCCACATCCGCGGCAATATTATGCGCTCCGCAGAAGTCCAGCATCTCCTGCGTTTCTGCGATACCGCCGATCGGCGAACCAGACACGCTGCGCCGGCCCATGAGCAGCCCAAAGGAGCTCAGGCTGAGCGGCTTTTCCGGTGCGCCCACCAGCGTCATGTTGCCGTCGCGCGCCAGCAGTTGGATATACGCGTTGATGTCGTGATCTGCCGAGACCGCGTCGAGGATAAAGTCGAAGCTGCCCACATGCTTTTTCATCTCATTTGCATCGCGCGACAGCACCACTTCGTCGGCGCCCAGGCGCAGCGCGTCTTCCACCTTGCTCGGCGACGTCGTAAACACCACCGTGTGCGCGCCCAGCGCATGCGCGAACTTCACGCCCATGTGGCCCAGCCCGCCTAGCCCCACAATGCCCGCCTTCTTGCCCTTCGTCACACCCCAGTGGCGCAGCGGCGAATACGTCGTAATGCCCGCGCACAGCAGCGGCGCTGCTGCCGCCAGGCTGAGGTTGGCCGGGATGCTCACAACAAACCGTTCGTCCACCACAATGCTCTCTGAGTAGCCGCCATACGTCACCCCGCCCAGGTGCTTGTCAGCCGAGCCGTAGGTGAGCACCTGGTTCGCGCAGAACTGTTCCAGCCCCGCCCTGCACGAGGGGCAGCTCCCGTCTGAGTCCACCATGCAGCCCACGCCCGCCAGGTCGCCCACTTTCAACTTCATCACTGCCGAGCCCACCTTGGTCACACGCCCCACAATCTCGTGGCCCGGCACGCACGGATAAACCGCAGGCATCACATCGCTCCACTCATTGCGCGAGTAGTGGAGATCCGAATGGCAGACACCGCAGAACAGGATCTCGATCTGCACATCGTTTTCACTTGGATCGCGCCGCGCGATCACGGTTGAGGCTAGCGGCGATGTCGCACTGATAGCGGAGTAGGCTTTAGCGTTGAACATGTCCTTACGTTAGATGTTGCTGCCTCTCCGTGGTATGCACATTACGCCAATATCCCTGCAGATCACGCCATTCCTATCCCTGCTTCCCTTCTTGCTCTACCATGCTCCCATGCGTTCGCTCCTTGCTCTGCTCCTTCTGTTCACGGGCTGCCCCTTGCTCGCTCAGCCGGTCAAGCTCCTGCTCTGGCCCCATGGCAATCCCGAGCCATCCACGGTCATCGGCCCTGAGATCGACCCCACCACCGATGCCAACCGCATCGTCTCCGGCAAGGTCACCATTCGCGTCACCAATGTGAGCCACCCCAGCCTCACCGTCTTCGCGCCTCCCGCCGGCAAAAGCACCGGCGCCGCTGCGCTCGTCTTTCCCGGCGGCGCATATCTGCGCCTCTCCTACAACCTCGAGGGCACTGAGGTCTGCGACTGGCTCAACTCCATCGGCATGACCTGCGTCCTCGTCAAATACCGGGTTCCCGAGCAGGGCCACTATCCTGAAAATGTAGAGGACCTTGAAGACGCCCAGCAGGCCATGCGCCTCACCCGCGCACACGCCGCCGCGTGGCACATTGATCCCCATCGCATCGGCGTCATCGGCTTTTCCGCGGGCGCACACCTGGCCGCCGTCCTCAGCACGCATCCTGATTTTCAGGGGCAGCATGTGCCTGCCTCGACCATCGACGCACGCCCCGACTTTCAGATGATCATTTATCCGGGCTGGCTCAGCGGGCCCAACGGCAAGGTGAGTCCATCCCTGCAACCCACGCCGCAGCTCCCGCCCACCTTTCTCCTGCAGGCGGAGGACGACTACACGGCCCACGTCGAAAACTCGCTCATTTACTTCCAGGCCTTGAAAGATGCGAAGATCCCCGCCGAGCTTCACCTCTACACCCTGGGCGGCCACGGCTTCGGCCTGCGCCCGACCAATCTACCCATCTCCCACTGGCCGCAATTAGCTGAGACGTGGCTGCACTCTATCCACATCCTGGGAACCCCAGGCCAGGTAGAACGCCCATAGGAATAAGTCGATAGTCTCTGCGTCTACACGAACTCACACCGATCCCAAATTGAAAACGGTCGCTTGAGGAAAGCTCGACGTTAGAGATACACCGCGGGCCATGGCAATCCAACGCCAAACGCAGCGCTCCGTCGGAGGGCCAAGCATATCGGAGAGGATGGAAGCATCGGCTTTCCAGTACATTGTTCTGGAGGGTTTGCTAACGGATGAACTGTCGAGTCTTTGCAGTACGTGGTCTTGCTTCGCTGATGGGTCTTTGCCTGGTTCTCTCTTGTGCCCGGACCATGGCTCAATCAAACACCGTGGAGGGAGCAACCAGCCAACAAGCTTCCTTGCAGCCCCCAAACGCAACACATACCGCTCCGAAAAATCGCCTGATCGTCCTTACCGACATCGGTGCCGAAGCAGACGACACGGAGAGCACAGTACGGCTGCTGCTGTACTCCGATGTGATCGACATTCAGGGACTAATTGCAACGACCTCGATTTGGAGACCGAGTCCCGAGCCGGAACTGATTCGGGAAGTCATTCAAGCCTACAGCAAGGTCCATGGAAATCTCGTAAAGCACGATCCCGCATTCCCTTCGGCCGATACCCTCCAATCACTGGTGAAGGCGGGATTGGCTGAATACGGCATGCAGGGAGTAGGTGCAGGCAAGGATTCGAAAGGTTCGGAGTGGATCATTCGAACGCTGGAGCAAAACGATGATCGCCCGCTTTGGATCGCTGTCTGGGGTGGACCCAACACACTTGCCCAGGCGCTCTACAAGCTTCGCGCTACAAAAACACCTGCTGAACTGGACCGCCTTATTGCGAAACTGCGGGTCTATACCATCTCCGACCAGGACGATAGTGGCCCGTGGATCAGAAAGAACTTCCCCAAGCTGTTCTATATCGTCACCCCCGGAGGTGATTACAGCGAATCGACATGGCAAGGAATCAACCTCGTTATACCCGGAATCGACAACTCATCCATCAGCAATGAGTGGCTTGCCAAGAATATTCAGCAAGGGCACGGCCCGCTCGGGGCCGCCTATCCCGACGTTGCCTACGGCATGGAGGGAGACACTCCTTCCTGGCTGGGGCTGATTCCGAACGGCCTCAACGACATGGAACATCCCAACTGGGGAAGCTGGGGCGGACGCTACGATCTGTATCAACCATCTGTTCCCATCTCCGATCCGAAAACATTCATCGGCGGCGCTCCTATCCCGCAGGAGACGCATCCCATCTGGACCAACGCCGTTGACAACTACACGCCCCCGGTACACGCAGACTACGGACGAGCGATTCACCAGGGCGACAAGTCGTTCAAGGATTACAAAGTCACGCTGTGGCGGTGGAGAGACGACTTCCAGAATGATTTCGCGGCACGCATGGAGTGGACGACAAAGCCTTATAACGAGGCCAATCATCCTCCTGTCATTGTGATGGATCAGCCCGAGGCAATCACAGTTCAATCCGGGAAGCACTTCGGGCTCAGTGCCCACGCGAGCGACCCTGATGGCGATAGCGTGACCTACTACTGGTTCCAGTATCCCGAGGCCGGAACTTACAAGGGAGCTATCGACATCGGAGCAGAGGATATGCCAGGTATCTATTTGACAGCTCCCAAGGTCTCTAAGCCCGAGACGATTCACTTTATCCTCAGGGTCACTGACAAGGGCACCCCACCGTTATCGCGTTACAAGAGGATAATCGTAACCGTGACGCCGTGATGTAACTGAGCATAGAGTCCCTGGGCGACCCAGGTCTCGATTCTGAGACCTGGGATCATAAGACCTCGCACCAGCTGCGGACGACTCCGCAAACTCTCATCTTCACAAACGCGTCCCCTGCAAAATCCTCAAGCCCCTCACCCACCACGAGCGCGAGCAAACTTCCTCCAGGTCATCACCCCGCCATGCCCCTCGCGCAGAATCGCCCAAGCCACGCCGACCTATCAGGACGACTCGAATTTTTCGGTAAGTGCCTTGGCGCTTTTGCACCCGAGGCCGAACTGCAATTCAACAGAATTAATACTGAAGCCACAACTTGACAATTGACAATCGCGCGCGAATACTCAAGCAAGAACTTCAGTAATGAAGGCCGAACACACAAACAGCAAGCTGCCATTGCACGTTAACCTTTCACTTTGATTGCTATCGGGAGTCGGCTTGTGCTCACAGACACGCGGGATTAGGTATCTCGACCGTTGAGATGGCGCTCCTGGGTACTTCCCGATCGCCGACCATCGGGAGTGAAGTGAAATAGTCAAACGTTTCATGCCAGAAACGTTTGATTTGCCTGCTACTGTGGTTCCATCAATGAACTCTTATGCTTGGATCGAAGTTGGCGCCGAAGTCCGTATCGGATGATAACCTGAAATCCTCCTCCCGCTACTACATTGCACTGGATGGCCTCCGAGCGGTCGCAGTGCTCATGGTCTTCTGTCAGCATTACGGTGCCGCGAAAGCGTGGATCTTTGGTTGGGGATGGACAGGAGTTGATGTCTTCTTCGTGCTTTCTGGCTTTCTTATTACAGGAATTCTTTATGATAGCCAGAACAAGCAGCATCGGTATCGGGACTTCTACGCCCGGCGCACTCTCCGAATATTTCCGCTTTACTACGCTGTATGGTTAGCTATTCTGCTCCTGACGCCTGTGGCCCATTGGCAGTGGAACTGGAGATGGGCTTTATGGCCAGCCTATGTCGGCAACTATGCGCGATTTCTGTTCCTCCACGTCGCCGGCGATTCTTATCAATTTGATCGCATTCTCTTCGGACAAACTGTCGAGCACTGGTTCGGAACTCCCATGCATCTGTGGATTGGCCATTTCTGGTCACTCTGCGTAGAAGAGCAGTTCTATTTGATCTGGCCTTTCATCGTCTATACGGTGCGGAAGCGCGAAGCACTAATCAAGATATGCATTGGCGTCATCATCACCATGCCGCTCTTTCGCTGGCTGCTAACTGTGGTACTGCCATTACCTCTGTTACGGATGGAGCTTTTCTATCGAAGCTTACCTACTCGTCTCGACGCGCTGCTGATCGGCGGGCTAATCGCTTTATTGCTTAGAGGACCTGAGCAAAAGTGGCTAAGCACATGGCGTCATAGGGTTCTAGCTGGAGCCGGTGCAGCATTTGTAATGGCCTATCTAATAAGTGTGAAGCTTTTGAAGCTGCCATTTTACGGGTCCGCTACAAATTGGATCGGCATCGTCGGTTTTACTCTGATCGATGTATTTGCTGCCGCGCTGATTCTTGAATGCATTCATCCGGGTAGTTGGCTAGGTCAGGCGCTCAGCTTCAAACCGTTACGCTTGCTTGGCATTGTGAGCTATGGTTTCTACGTCTACCACGATTTGCTCCATGATTTCTTTGCGCTTTTTGCGATGCGCTTCTTTCCCCGTATGGGATATGCGGGAATAGTAGTTACAGCGCTGATGGGAACAGCGCTGATCTCCACACTCAGCTACAATCTGCTAGAGAAACCAATGTTGAAGTTAAAGGCACGATTCACCAGTCAGGTTCATTTGACTCCTCGCAATTAGAGGACTTTGTTACCTTATGAAGCTGGTTTCCACGGGCTTAGGATCAAACCGGAAGTAACCTCGACTGATGCCTTCAGGCTAAACCACTCATCGACCACGAAAGCACGTAAGTATTGTGGGGCTCTCGCTGAGTAGACGGCAAAGGGAAACTTCGCCGTCTGTGGAGCAGAGGGTGCTCGCCGCCATCGTTAGTGCAACCCTCAAACCCTCATAGTTGTTGAGGGGACGGCTATCATAGAACGATGTCGCTTTTCGCCCACCGGGCTTGATCGTTCGCCCACAGTCAGTTTAATCACCCCGAACTCGTTTTTGGTTCAGTGAGTGTCATCGGCGATCCTGCGCTCGTCGAGAACCCGTGCCATGAGTCCCTGCAAATCATGAAGGGTATACATGCACTCATCAGTGAAACCTCATCTGCAGAGTAGGAGCTGCTCCGCGTGGAGATGACCACTGCGCTGAGGACCTATCTTGAGACAATGTTGCAGTCGTAGACCTCGGCCACGCCCATCGGTTGCAGGAAGTAGCCTCGCATCGCGGAACGGGATAACGCCCTCAGTGTCAATGGACAACATCAGGCCAAAGCACGTATACACACAAGGACGCGCCTCAAAGCATTCGCTGGCAACGAGCCGCCAACCAGCACCTCGCCTGAGGCTGCGCTCGCCAGGCACTCTTTGTGGTGGAATCTCTCGACCGGCTATATGCCTCAGCGAATGCACTAAATCCAGCCAGAGATCTACTAAAAAGGAAGCAGCCGGAAACGGCGGATTGCAACTTGAGTTCCGCCTCGAGATCTTTCCTTGGATGGCAGGAAGATAACCTCGATTTCGTCGAATTGGTGAATCGCTGGATTCGCGGGTATTGGATAACTCAGCACTTCGTTCGTTGGCGGTCGATTCATACTGAACTCAGGCGGCATGCTTGAAAAAACGGGGCGAATCCCGAGATCTTCCGACCGCCCACGTGATGAAGAGGAATCGATCAACTTCACCGCTATCCTGATCGCTCCGGGTCGGTCATCAGCATTCAGAATGGAAAGATCCAGTTCACGGCAGCATCTGGGATCAATCGGTAATGCCAGACGCTGGTGGGCTTCCATAATAATAGGGTGCCAGTCCGCTGAGTGAATATCGATCCTGGTCGAGCTTCCGTGTGCGATGCGAGCCTTCCGTCCCGGCACTTTCGCAGGGGCCTGCAGATACCAATACGCGCCATCAAACGGGATTTCGAGGGGCTTGGACGGTCGTGCTAAGGTAGCAGATTTCGCACGGGGTGGAGGAGCAATTATCCTGACTTTCTGCGGATGTTTCGGCCACAGAATTACGGCTATATAAGAACTGTCGAGACTGTCACCGGTCCCTTGCTTGGTGTGGGTGCTGCCGCTCCTGGGGCCACCTGCCTGCGCAACGACTCGATAATGAAGATTGGGTACCAACAGGAAAACGCCAATCGCACACCCAACCAGAGTGGCCCATACCATTAGAAACATCCACAGCTTGCTTCTACTTTTCGTTCGGTCCGGTGTCTGCGACTCTGCACGGTAACCCCATGCAATCACAGAGAATCCGAAGACAAGAAGGATGGCGCAGATCGTGGGGTGTCGGAAAATCGCAGCCAGTGCGGATCCCTGAGCACAAACGGAAGCCAACATCGCTATCCGCTTGCGGGCTCCTTGCACTTCCGGCAAAGAGCCCGCCTGGAGGATGGGGCGACAATCGCATCCAGGTTGCTCAGGATCGAAATTCGGCACAGGTTCGTCAGAGAGAGAAAGTATGGTTTTGCGTTGCGCCAAGAAAGAGAACATAGACGGACCCTCAACACAGCGGTGGTTCGCCTCACTCGGTTCGCAGAGCGTCGACGGGATGAATCGTTGCCGCGCGGCCCGCAGGGATCAGACAGGCAGCGACCGCGCAGACTGCGAGCAGGAGAGTCACCGCGAACAAGCCGTCGCCCCTCGCTGACTGGTTGTTCATCCATTGCCCGAGAATCCTGCTCAGGGAAAGATCAGTGATCACGCCAACCGCAATTCCAGCTGCAGCGCTTACCACGATGGTGCGTGCCGCCATCCACAGGATGTGGGTTCTGGACGCCCCCAGCGCCATGCGAATGCCGAATTCGGAGGTTCTCTGCTCGACGCTATAGGACACGACGCTGAAGATCCCCACCAAAGCAAGAAGGAGCGCCATGGCAGAAAACGTTCCAAAGAGAATGGAGAAGAGCCGCTGACGGCTCCACTGAGGATCGTGGGCCAGCACAGAATCGAGGCTGGAGGCACCCCTCGAGATTTGCTGATCGGATGCAACGGAGGCCACGGCGCCGCGCAGGGCATGCATATAAGACAGCGGGTTGCCTTTAGTGCGGATATTGAATTGCGCATACGGAGGCAGCATCGTCGTATAGGGCACATACACGGCGGGCAAAACGGGGCGGCCGAGCCCATCATCAGGGATATCGCCAACGACGCCGATGATGGTACGCCAGCCCGCACTGGCAGGTGAATCCGCCACCAGCGGAGCATGCGACACGAGATCGGGGAGACGAATTTGTAGACCAACGGGATTTTCTTGGGGTGCGTAGCGTTCCGCAAACGCATGGTTGACAACGGCAACGCCATCCCCACGCTGGTTTTCCGTTTCATCCCAGATTCGGCCGTTGCGCAAGGGAATCTGGAGAGTGGAATGGAAGTTTTGCCCTACCTCCAGAACACGCGCATCCTGATCCTGCGCAGAACTGCGCCCCAGCATTTCGAATTTCTGCTCGCTCCCGCTATATGGGGGATAAACATCGATGCTGATGCCGACTGAGAGAACACCTGGTACGGAAGCTATTCTCTGCCGTATCTGCTCAAAATAGGCAGTCCGGGAAGTACGGGATTTTGTGGCAACCCCCACGGCCGGGTCGGTGAAGTGCGTCATAATGCCGGCATTGAGAACATGGTGCGGGTTGTAACCCAGGGGAATGTGGGTTACGCGAAGAAAGGAACCGATGGCCATGGCTCCTGTTGCCATGAGCAGCAGAGTGAACGCTGCCTGGGCGCCAATGAGCACGTTCAGTTTGCGGTGACCATGTTGTCCAGGGATACGATGGACGGTAGACTGAATCGCCGAAGCCAGTCCAGGCCGGGAGAGGCTTAAGGCCGGGGCGAGTCCAAACAGAATCCCACAGGTAAGCGCGACTGCGACGGAGAATGCAAGGATCGGCAGATTGATGCGGACCACGGATTCCGCGGGGAAAGAACTGCGTGCCAAGCGCATTGGCAGTTCCGCCAGCCACCAGGACGCGGCGACGCCCAGCGCAGCTCCGGTAAAGGAGATGACCAGCGCTTCGACCATGAGCTGACGAACAATGCGCCACCGGCTGGCCCCGAGTGCCCTGCGCATGGCAAGCTCATGCCTGCGCGCTGCTCCGCGGGCCAGCAGCAGAACGGAGCAGTTCGCGCAGCCTATCAGCAGCACCAGAAGCACGCCAGCCAGCAAGAGGTACAGAGTACGGCCCGTGTGTTGTTGATAGGGGACAACGATAGACTGCAGCTGCAGATGAAACTCTTTCGGAAAATGCTGAGGTGTCTCCCGAGCGAACTGATGGACAATGGCGCCCAGTTCAGCGTCGGATTTTGCCAAGCTGACGCCGCGCCTGATTTTGATCCACGGTATGTAGACCGAATTGGGCTCGAGACTGTGCGGAAGATAGATGTCGCCAACCCCGACGGTGTCGTTGAAAGCAAACGCTCGCGGCATTACACCGATAATTGTGTAATTTCTATGGTTCACCTGGAGCGTACGTCCGATGGCCGCGCGGTCGCCGTGGTAGTGTCGCTCCCAAAAGCGGTAGTTGAGTACAACCTCTGCCTGGCCGCCGCCCTGGGCATCCGAAGGCTGTATGTTCCGCCCCAACAGGGGATGCACACCGAAGAAGGAGCCAGCGTTCTCGGTAAGGTAAACGGCGAACACGTCCTCAGGCAACGCACCACCGGTGATTTCAGCGTTGGCGCCGCTGAATCCAAGCAGGCTCTCGATGCAGTTCGCATTGCTCAGGGTCGTGAATTGAGATCGCGTCATCGCAAACCAGGTAAGAGCCTTCGGATGCTCCTCGTTAACGATTACTGGGTTAACTATCCGGTTGGCGTTTGCATAAGGAAACGGATGCAGGAGCACCGCGTAGATGAGGCTGAACATGGCCGTGGTCGCGCCGATGCCGATGGCCAACGACGAAACCGCAACGGCTGAGAATGCTGGATTGCGTAGAAGGCGGCGCAGGCCGTACCGGAGATCACCTCCAACTTCGTCGAAGAGACGGAGCCCAATTGCGCTCCGGTATATTTCGTTTTGATTGTCGGGCCTGCCAATCTCTGCGCGCGCCAGGCGCCAGGCCACATCTTCCGATAGCCCGCAACGGATCAGGTCTTCTGCCCGAGCCTCTATATGAAACTCAAGCTCAGTCTCGACCTGCTGCCGCACACTCTCCCGGTGAGCAACTGCCTTCCACCAGGTACGAACTCTCGCGAATACGCTCATACTTCACCCGGAGCGACGCTCAAGATATTCGCCACGAGGCCCGCCATATCGTTCCAGCGCTGGCTTTCCGCTTTGAACTGGCGCCGGCCGGCCGCTGTCAGCCGATAGAATCTGGCACGCCGTTTGTTATCTGATTCCCCCCACTCTCCTGTAATCCAACCACGGCTTTCCAGGCGATAGATGGCCGGATAAAAAGAGCCCTGCAGTATCTCCAGGCGGTCTCCGGATATTTGTTGAATGCGAAGCAGAATCCCGTATCCATGCAGCGGCCCAAGGGAGATAGCCTTAAGAATTAGCAGCTCCAATGCGCCCTGCGGAAGATCAACGGAAACAGTCATGTTCTCTCCTAGCCGAAAAAGGAGAGTACGCCGAAGACACCTAGTTGGTCAAGGAGAGGGGCGACGCTCTCACCGGTTACCGATGCGCCATGATCACGCCGGACAAGGTGCAGACACAAGTCCATGCCTGCAGCGGCTTCCAGTCGAGGTGAGCACTCGCCCGTTGTCCACATACAGCACCTCGGCATCCGCCCTCCAGTGCGTGGTTGCGCAAGCCATCGAGGAGACCTGCGCCTGCCCGAACGAAAGCTCTTGTGCATACGGACGCAGTGCGCGCAAAATAGCGATGCCGGGAACAACTACCGTAGCCGTAGCCTTAGGCGATATCGCGGAAAACGCCGCTTCCTTCTCCCCACGTCAACGACAGCGCCGTGAAAAGACGTACGGCATCAGAGCCAGCTATTCATAACGCAGGGCCACCATCGGATCAACCCTTGAGGCTCGCTGAGCCGGAAGAAAACCGGCAAGGATCGCCACTCCGAAAAGCAGCGCGACTGACGCCAGCAAGTCGATAAGATCACTGGCATGCAGACCGTAGAGCATGCTTTCGATCATGTGACGGCCCAGCAGTGTGATCGGAACACCGAGGACAATACCTGCTGAGACAAGCACCAGCGTTTCGCGTAAGACCAGCCAACGAACGTAGGATCGTCCGGCACCCAACGCAATGCGGATACCGATTTCATTTGTTCGTCGGCTGTGTACGACATGAGGCTGTAAATCCCTATACAGGATAAGAACGCGGCAAGGATACCGAAGAACCCGGAGATTTGAGCAACGAGACGTTGGTTGGTCATTGTGCGTGCCACCTGTTCATCCAGCGTTGTAACGTTCATGATTGGCAGGTTGCGGTTCACCGAATGGATCGCCTGCTGTACTGCGTGCGAGACGGCGCTAAAATCGCCGCTGTAGCGCACCTCAAAGTCACCAAAACTCCAAGGGCGTTGCCGGTATGACAGGTAGTTGATGTTTTTTGTGTTTTCCCGAAGGTCGGAGAACTTCACGTCCTTCACAATTCCGATCACTTGGTAGTCGACCTGCTGATTGTTATCTGGGATCTTGAAATGACTGCCTATGGGGTTACCGGGAGGAAACAATGTCTTCGCGATATGCTCGCTGATCACGGCAACATGCTGGGATGTCGCCGTGTCGCCCTCGTTGAATGTTCTGCCCGCAAGCAGTGGAATCTTCATCGTGGCAAAATACCTGTCCCCCACAACATTCTGATGGACGCCGTTGTTTTCATTGCCCGGCATGCCGGGGACAAGCATAGCTTCGCTCCAGCTCCCCTCGCGGAAGGTGAACGCCGAAAAGCTCGCTGCCTTGACACCAGGGAGCGCATTCACACGCGCTTCGATCTGCTGAAACATGGCATTCAGGCGAGGATCATCGTCCTTCATTCCCGTGAACTGCGCGTCCACATTAAGACGAAGCACTCCCTCGCGGTTGAAGCCTGGATCGATGTTGTTCAAGTTCACCAGGGTGCGCAGAAAGAGTTGCGCGCCGACCATCAGCACCAGCGACAATGAGACTTGAGCGATAACCAGAGCTTTGGCAAGTGAATTCCTGGCGCTGGTAGCGCTCGGGCCGCGACCATCTTTCAGAGAATCGCTCAAATGAAGCCGCGTCGCGCGAAATGCGGGTACCGTTCCAAAAAGCAGCGCCGTCGCCAAGGTTACAACCAACGTAAATCCAAGCACGCGCAAATCGAGGCCTGCGCTCACAGGGATTGTTTCAGAGCCACCGGAAACCATGCGCAACAGAAAACGGATCGCGACTGCGCCCAGGCCAATGCCAATCGCTCCTCCGCCAAGCGCCAGAACCAGACTTTCTGTCAGCAGTTGTCGAATCAGCCGCGATCGCCGCGCTCCCAGCGCCTGCCGCACTGCCAGCTCGCGCGCGCGTGCTGTCGATCGCGCCAGCAACAGGTTGCCGATATTGGCGCAGGCAATCAGCAGCACCAGTACGACGACTCCCATCAGAATTTGCAGTGGTTCAGAAAACTCGTGGCGTATTGAAGAGAGCCCGTTGGCCATCGGAGTCAACGAAACGTGAGCCCTGTTCAGCTTGTAGAGATTCTTCTGGTTCAGATCTGCGTCAGAGAAACCCTTTGTGATCTGTTGAAGCAACAGGTTCACATTGGATGTTGCCGTCAGCATGGAAACGCCTGGCTTGAGCCGCCCGATAATGTTTAGACACTGTGTGAAATTCTTGGAATAGAAATCCCAGCCGGGCGGCACGTATTTCGTCATGCTCGTGGGCACCCAGATGTCCGGCAACTCCCCAACCTTCGTACCAAAGAACTCATGCGGCGCCACGCCCACGATATGGAAGACTGCCGAACCAAGTTTCACTTCGCGTCCGACAATATCGGGATCGCGGTTGAATGCGCGCTCCCAGAAGCTCTGGCTGATCACTGCGACAGGGTGCGTTCCTTCTGCGCTGTCATCCTCCTCGTTCAGCATGCGGCCCATGTCTGCATGCACACCCAGCATCGGAAAATATGTGCCGGAGACCAGCGCCACGTGCATGATCTCCGAATCGGTACTCACCTGATCCGTCTTACTCACTACAAAGCCGTGCACGCTGTCCGTCATACTGAAAATCGCTGCAACGTCAGTGAATACTTGGTTCCGCTTCTGCAACTCGCGATAGAACGGATAGGAGTACAGGTCGGTATTTACGATGTTGTTGCCGATTCCATCGTCGCTTCCTGTGCCCAGGAGCACCAGCTGCCCCGGATCCTTCACCGGGAGCGACCGAAGCAGCACCGCGTCGAGAAGGCTGAAGATCGCGGCATTCGCACCGATCCCGAGAGCCAGCGAAATCACAGCGACGAACGTGAGAGCGCGGCTGCGCAGCAACGCCCGCGCACCATAGGCGACATCCTGCGTGAAGTCACTGATTATCTCTGACATCCACTCCATATGGCTCTTCTCCTTGATGCGAGTTGCGTTCCCTAATCGGAGGCGGGCGGCACGACGTGCGTCCACCGCAGTCAGGCCTCTGTCGATCAGCTGCTGTTCGCGGAGTTCGACATGAAGTCGAATTTCCTCTTCGAGGTCGCTGTCCAACTGGCCACGGTGCCTTAACATGCGGAGTCGTCGAATCAGTTCGCCGATAAACTCCATCACCCACCTCACGCCGTCTGAACTACTCGGGCAATTGCCCCCATGACACGTTCGAACTGGGAGATTTCAGCCTGCAGTTGCTTGCGGCCTGACGGCGTCAAAGTGTAGTAGCGAGCCCTGCGGTTGCCTGCAGTGACTCCCCATTCGGCCGTGACCCAGCCCTTTACAAGCATGCGTTGCAGTGCCGGGTAGAGCGATCCCTCTTCAACCTGCAGGACATCGTCGGAAGCTCTCTGAATGCCCTCCGCAATCTCGTAGCCGTGCAATCTTCCATTCACCGCAACGGTTTTCAAAATCAGAAGATAGAGAGTCCCGGGGGGGATCTCGTCGCGTTCTGTCTTAGAGCTTTTCCCTACCCTGATGAGTGCTGTCATCGCGCCTTCCTCAAAAAAGCCATACTGGCATAGATAAACTATGCCAGTATCCGCAGATAGCATTTAGCTGTCAAGCAAAACGTCACCCAACGGAACCATTCACCCCCACGCTGCGTACTCACCTCTGTCGCGCCCACGCGCCATGGAGATCCATTTATGCAGATCAGCCCCCGAGGCCTCACACTCGCAGCCCTGCTGCTGAGCGCCGCCACAGCTTTCGCCGCTGAAAGCAAATTCGACAAGACCCTCAACGTCTCCGGCCCCGTCATCCTCAGCGTCAGCACTGGCTCCGGCTACATCCACGTCACTCCCGGCTCTGACTCGCAGGTCCACATCATCGGCCATGTCCACGCCGGCGCCGGCCTCTTCAGCGGAGGCTCCGCCGAGGATCGCGTCAAGCAGGTCGTCGACAATCCACCCATCGAGCAGTCCGGCAACACCATCACCGTCGGCAAGCATTCCAACTGGATCAGGAACGTCTCCATCGACTACGAAGTCACCGCCCCCAAGGGCACATCGCTCACCGCCGCCAGCGGCTCCGGCGATCTTGAGATCTCCGGCCTCCAGGCCCCGCTCAGCGCCAGCACCGGGTCCGGCAACATCCACGCCGGCAACGTAACCCGGCAGGCCAACCTCAACACCGGCTCCGGCGACATCAACGCTCAGTTCGAGGGCAGCGTCAACGTCAAGGCGGAAACCGGCAGCGGCTCCCTGCGGCTCCACAACGTCACCGGCTCGCTCACCGCCGAGACCGGCTCCGGCGACCTTGAGGTCAGCGGCGGCCCCAGTGCGCCGTGGAAGCTTGAAACCGGCAGCGGCTCCGTCCTGCTCACCACCGGCAGCGCCGCTTACACCCTCGACGCCAGCACCGGCTCCGGCAGCGTTCACAGCGACCCGCCCATCACCACCCATGGCAGCCTTGAGCGCCATCACCTCATTGGAGACGTCAACGGCGGCGGCCCCCGCGTCCGCGTCGAGACCGGCTCCGGCGACATCCGCATCCGCTAGCGCTGTCCTATCTCTGTGCGCCGGGCACGAAGTGCGCCACGCATCCCGTGCCCGGCGCACTTCACCGCTGACAATTTTTCCAAATTCTCTGTCCACTGGAACCGCGGTGCGTTAGAGTGGGTGAAACCCATGAACGCTACTTCCGCTTTCGAAAAGCCTCAGCGTCTCCTCTCGCTCGACGTGCTCCGCGGCATCACTATCGCCTTCATGATCCTCGTCAACGACAACGGCGACGAGCGTCACGCCTACTGGGTCCTCAAGCACGCCGCCTGGAACGGCTGGACCCCGACCGATCTCGTCTTCCCGACCTTCCTCTTCGTCGTCGGCATCTCGCTCGTCTTCTCCACTGACTCGCGCCTCGCCCGGGGAGCCCAGCGCTCGACCCTGTTCTTCCATGCCCTGCGCCGCGCCGTCATCCTCTTTCTCCTAGGCCTGGTCGTCAACGGCTCGCCCTTCTTTCACCTGGGCACCCTCCGTATCTATGGCGTCCTGCAGCGCATCGCTATCTGCTATTTCATCGCCAGCGCGCTTTACCTGATTGACCGCGGCGCCAAAAGCAAGATCGTCATCGCCGCCGCCGCCCTCATCGGCTACTGGGTCATCATGCGTTACATCCCGGTCCCGGGCTACGGAACACCGACCGTCAACATCCCGCTTCTCAGTCACGATGCCAACTGGGTTGCTTACATCGACCGCCACATCTTCCCCGGTCGCCTCTACGAGGGCACCCGCGACCCCGAGGGTCTCCTCAGCGATCTGCCCGCCGTCGCTACCACCCTCATCGGCGTCCTCACCGCGCTCTGGCTGCGCACCGCTCGCCCGCTTGTTACGAAGTTCCGCGGTCTGCTCATCGCCGCACTCGTCCTGCTCACCTGCGGCCGCATCTGGAACATCTGGTTCCCCATCAACAAGAAGCTCTGGACCAGCTCCTACGTCCTCTGGGCCGCCGGCTGCAGTCTCCTCGGCCTCGCCCTCTGCTACTGGGCCGTTGAGATCCGTCAGTGGAAGCGCGGCTGGACCTTCCCCTGGCTCGTCTTCGGCTCCAACGCCATCACCGCGTATGTTTTCTCTGAGGTGCTCGCCTCGATCATCGGCAGCGTGCGCATCCACGGCCAGAGCCTCAGCCGCACCTTCTACTCGCACACCTTCGCCCACATCCCCGATCCGGCCTTCGGCTCCCTGCTCTATTCGCTCACTTACGTTGCCGTCTGCTTCATCCCGGTGCTTATCCTCTACCGCCGCAAGATCTTCATCAAGGTATAATTTGATCGCATTATTAGGTACTGGATCTTCTGTGAGATTGGATGAAGATGAGTTAGGAACTCGCATAAGTGAAGCACGTTCAGGGCTGGTACAGAGTGAGAGGCTGGGTCGACTATCGTCAGGCTGAACTAGGCTATACTTCGCGTGCACTGGAGTAAGTCCGATTTGGAGGGAGCTGGGGAATGCTACTATCCCAATGCATTTTTATCGCGGTTGGCATTCTCTTGATAGTGCTATCAGCGCCCTTGATTCTTAGGAAAGTGCCAAGAAATGATTTATACGGTCTGCGAATACCGAAGACAATGCAGGGTTCGGAACAGGAATGGTATGAGGCGAATCACAACGCAGGCGTGGGTATCTGCATTGTAGGAGCACTTACGGTACTCAGCGCCCTCATCATTCTTTTTCGGTCACACTCGGTATTTTTAGGCGTCATCATCTCCACTACCGTTTTGCTGTGCTTTTTGTTGGCTGAGGTGTATCGATCACACAGACGACACAAAAAAGATTGAGGCGGGTGCTTCTCTACAGATAAGTTGTCATGCTCCCGCGCTTCTGACCTCCACAATCCGCATCCTTTCATTGCGGGTCCGCTATCCCCACCTGCTTTCGTGGCATCACAGTATTCGCTGTTCCCACGAAAGCAGGTACTTCATGAAACCAGCCACCATCGTCGGCATCCTCCTCATCGTCCTCGGCATCATCGGCTTCGCCGTGGGCGGCATCAGCTTCACTCACCAAAAGAAAGACATCGACATGGGCCCGCTGCAGGTCTCACATAAGGAGAGCACGACCCTCCCCATCTCCCCCATCCTCAGCACCATCTCGCTCGTTGCAGGCATCGGCCTCGTCGTCGTAGGAGCGCGCAGCAGGTAGCCATCTCTCAATCCGTCTCCGGGACCACCCCCACGCCGTCCGCCCAAGTGCTGGAGCCGCCAGTCCTCAGGCGGCTCTGCCCCCATTGGACGCTGTTAGGACTGCGATCCAGCCGACTTGCCACACCTGCCTCAATTCAGCTGATAAACGACGCCCGGAGCACTATGATGGCGTCATGGAAATCGCTGACGCACAGAGAGATGTTCGCGAAACATTTATGGGCGGCTTCGCTGGCCAGCTCGTATCGGCCGTCCTATGGTGCGGCTCAGCGGCCATAGGTACATGGCACTCACTCCGACTTGCACAGCTGGTTCTCGTCCTGGGTGGGTTCTTTATCTTTCCTTTCACCCAACTCCTGCTCCGCAGCATGGGTCATCCTTACAGCTTGCCAAAGGGGCATCCCATGAACGCACTCGGTATCCAGGTCGCGTTCACTCTGCCGCTGACCCTGCCGCTGGTGATCGGCATTGCAGCACTTCATCCCGCATGGTTTTATCCGGCGTTCATGATTGCCTTAGGTGCTCACTATCTGCCGTTCATCTTCATGTATGGCATGTGGCAGTTTGGTGTCCTCTCCGCAACGCTGATCGCCAGCGGCATCGCAATCGTGTACGTGCCCACCCCGGTCACCCTTGGCGCATGGTTAACCGCGTCTCTCCTCTTCATCTTTGCGTTCATCGGCCGCCGCGCAGCGCGTCCGGAGAGCCCGGCGTCCTGAGCCCCCAGCCGAGCCGGAATCGCACCGCGAAAGCCTGAAAAACTGCCTTTGCCTCAGCGCAAGCACCTCTTCTCATGGCGAGGGGGATTTCGAGGACAAGGGCGAGAAGCTGGCGATCAGGAGGTGTGCTTCCGAACGCGCTCAAGCCGCCGCGACACAACAGCGCGCCTGCGATCCTGTAGATTTGCTGAACTTTATCAATATGCTTCGATGAACGACCATCCCCGCCGCTCGAAATCCCAACCGGAAACTGCTAGCCTTGAAGTATGAAATTTGGAGTCCTGGTCTTCCCGGGTTCGAACTGCGATCACGACACTTTCAACGTAGTCGCTGAGATCGCCCACCAGCCGGTCACCTTCCTCTGGCACGACTCGCCGTCGCTTGAGAACTGCGACGCTATCCTCGTCCCCGGCGGTTTCGCTTACGGAGACTATCTCCGTACCGGCGCGCTCGCCCGCTTTTCTCCCGTCATGCAGTCTGTCAGGAAGTTCGCCGATGACGGCGGCCTCGTCCTGGGCATCTGCAACGGCTTCCAGATTCTCTGCGAGGCAGGCCTGCTCCCCGGCGCGCTTATGCGCAACGCCGGCCTCAAGTACATCTGCAAGCAGGTCCACATCCGCACTGAGACGGCCGACTCGCCCTTCACCAGCACCCTCCGCAAGGGTCAGGTCCTGCAGGTGCCCATCGGACACATGGACGGCAACTACTTCTGCGACCAGTCCACCCTCGACACCCTCCAGCGCAACGACCGCGTCGCCTTTCGCTACTCCACTCCCACCGGGGAAATTACCCCCGAAGCCAATCCCAATGGATCTCTTTCCAACATTGCCGGCATCCTCAACGAGGGCCGCAACGTCTTAGGGATGATGCCGCACCCTGACCGCTCTAGCGAACGTATCCTGGGATCTGCCGATGGCTTCGCCATCTTCGCCTCCATGGTTGCAGCGCTGACGGGTGCAGCGGGACGATGATCGATATCCATCACCATCTGCTCTTCGGACTGGACGACGGCTCGCCGGATGTGGAAACCTCCGTGGCCATGCTTGATGCTGCGGCCGACGATGGCATCACTCACATCGTCTGCACGCCCCACTCCAACGACCGCTACCAGTTCGACCCTGAGGTCAATCAGCAGAAGCTCGACATCCTCCGTCAGGCCAGCGGTGACCGCGTCACCCTCGGCCTCGGCTGCGACTTCCACCTCTCCTACGACAACATTCAGGACGCGCTCAAAAATCCCACCCGCTACACCATCAACCAGAAAAATTATCTGCTGGTCGAGTTCGCCGACCTCATGATCCCGCCCACCACCACCGAGACCTTTTACGAGCTCTCCCTGGCCGGCATGCGCCCCATCATCACCCACCCCGAGCGCAACCCGCTCCTCCAGCGCAAGCCCGAACGCCTCATCGACTGGCTCCGCGGCGGAGCCCTCATTCAGGTCACAGCCGCCTCGCTCAACGGCCGTTTCGGCAAGGTAGCGCAGTCCATGGCGCAGACCCTCCTCGCTCAGAACTGGGTCCACTTCATCGCCACGGACGCCCACAACCTCACCTCGCGGCCGCCCATCATGAGCGAGGCCTACCAGTGGATCGAGAAGCGCCACGGCAGGGAAACCGCCGAGCGCCTCTGCGTCTCCAACCCCCGCGCCGTCTTCTACGGTGAGGCGTGGCCCCTGCAACCGGAGCCCGAAGGAGTGAATGTTCCACTTGAGGTTCCCAAACCTAAAGGCTTGCTCGCCCGCCTCTTTTCAAGCTAGGGCTGAAGCTCAAAGCCCCAACCCGCCATCCACGCTCAGGATCTGCCCCGTGATGAAGTGCGGCCCTTCCATAAAGAACATCACCGCCGCCGCCACATCCGCGGGCGTCCCATTGCGTTTCATCGGCGTCTTCGCCGCGAAGTGTTCATAGTCCGCTGAGACTTCGCCGTTCACGATCATCCCCGGAGCCACGCAGTTCACGCTGATCTCTGGCGCAAACGCCTTCGACATCGTCTGCGTCAGCATGTGCAGCGCCGCCTTTGACGTGCAGTAGTGCCCATGCGTCGGCCACGGGTGCAGCCCGCCCAGCGAGCCGATATTCACGATCCGCCCCTTCGCCGCCTTCAGATGCGCGTGCGCCGCCTTCGCCATCAGGAAAGGTCCCCGCGTGTTGGTCTCGAACATCGCATCCCACTGCCCCACGCTGATCTGGTCCAGCGACGCCGTTTCAAACCTCCCAGCGTTATTCACCAGCAGGTCCAGCCCACCCATCGCCGCGACCGCGTTCTGCACCGCCGCTTCCACCTGCTCCGGATTCCGGACATCGCACCGCTCCGCCGCCGCCCGCACGCCCAGCGCCTTCAGCTCCGCCACCGTGGCCACCGCATCCGCCTCGGAGTCGCGATAGGTAATCACCACATCCGCTCCGGCCTTCGCCAGCGCCAGCGCCAGGCTCCGTCCAATCCGCCTCGCCGCGCCCGTCACCAGTGCGGTTTTTCCCTGTAGACTCTTCATAGCAGGATTCTAAAGCGCTCCGAGGCAACCCTGCAGTCTGCCCGCGCAACCGCGTCCTGCCATTCGCCATCACACCGACAGACTTTATGCGATTTCGACCCTCAATGCCGCTCGCGGCCGCTCTTCTCCTGCTCGCGACCGGCTGCGCCCATGTCAACCGCAACGCAGCAGGCAGCCCCGGCGCGCCTGCGCTGGCTGACGACGCACCTCTTCACACCCGCGGCGGAACCAACCCCAACGCGCCCTATGAAGTCGCCGTCCAGAAGCCTCAGCTCGTCAAGCGCCCGGCCATCATCGACATCAACGCCGCCGCCCCCTGCAACGCCGCCAACCTCAATGTCTTTGAGACGGGAGCCAAGGTCAACGGCGCCTACCGCGCCGTCCGCCTCGCCTTCGTCAACACCGGCGCGCAGCCCTGCAAACTCGGCGGCTACCCCGCCATCAGTCTCATTGACCAGCAGGGCGGTCCCGTCGGCAGCATCTCCATTGAAAAGGTCACCGCTGACACCCTCACCGCGCAGCTGGGCCCCGCGCAGCAGGCCACCTTCACCCAGCCATCGCCCGAGGTGCTGCTCGCCCCGCGCGGCAACGCCTGGTTTGAGGTCGGCTACACCAGCAGCACAGACTGCCCCGCCATCTCCGGCATTGCCGTCTCCGCGCCCGGCACCCTCCACCTCTTCACCATCAACCACCCGCTGACCATCTGCGCCGGCAAAATCCAGGTCACCGCGCTGCGCGGCGACGAGGGCCAGGACTAGCCTCGCCCTCCACCTCAGCTTCCATGGCTATCTATCTGATATAGCGACTGATAAAGGGATCGTCCGAGTGCACCAGGTCGTGTGTCGATCCGTCGAAAACCAGCTTGCCCTCATTCAGCATCAGGAAGCTCGTCCGGTCATCGACCGTGCCCTCCGGCAGCAGCTCCATCCGGTTTTCCTTCTCGTTGTAGCGATTCATCGCCATCACAAACGCGTCCTGCAGCCGATGGGTAATCATCAGCGAGCTGCGCCGGAAGACATCCCGCTGCTTCACCACCAGCTCGATAATCGTCGTCGAGGTAATCGGATCGAGCCCGCCCGTCGGCGAGTCATAGAGCACCAGCGCCGGATTGCTCACCACCGCCCGCGCAATCGCCACCCTGCGCCGCATCCCGCCCGAGAGCTCTGACGGAACCTTCTCCATCGTGTGCTCCAGCTCCACCACCCGCAGCGCTTCCTTCACCCGCTCGTCGATCTCCTCATCGGGCACATGCTCTTCCATCAGCTGGTAGCCGACGTTGTCCCGCACCGTCAGGGAGTCGAACAGCGCGCCTTCCTGAAAAACCATGCCGATATGGTGCCGCAGCCTGAAGAGCTCCTGCTCCCGCATCGCGCTGACCTCTTCGCCGAACACCGTAATCCGCCCCGAGTCCGGCTTCAGCAGCCCGTTGGCCAGCTTCAGCAGCACGCTCTTGCCCACCCCCGCCGGCCCCAGCAGGATGCGCGTGTCCCCCTGCTCCAGCTTGAAGCTGATCCGGTCCAGCACCGGCTTGCCCTCGAAGCCGATCGACACGTCCTCAAAGAGGATCGCCGGCCCCGCAGGAGGCTGCCACTGTTGCGGCTCGGCTACCGGCGCTGCGCTCGCCATCCGTTCACCGTCCAAAGACTGAGATCATGAATTTGCTGATGATAAAGTCCACCACGATGATCAGCACCGACGACACCACCACCGCCTGCGTCGTCGAGCGCCCCACGCCCTGCGTGCCGCCCCGCGTCGTCATCCCGTAGAAGCAGCCGATCGTCGCGATAATAAAGCCGAAGAAGATCGGCTTCACCAGCCCCTGCAGAATGTCCGCAAACACCAGCGACTGGTAGGCCGTGTGGAAATACTGCGACCCGTCCTGCCCCAGCAGCACCACGGACACAAAAGCGCCGCCCAGCGTGCCCACCGCGTCCGAAATGATCGTCAGGAAAAACATCATGAAGATCGTTGAGACGATCCGCGGCATCACCAGCTTCTTCAGCGGATCGGTTCCCAGCGCCCGCATCGCGTCGATCTGCTCGGTCACCATCATCGAGCCGAGTTCGCTGGCCATTCCCGACGCATTCCGGCCTGAGACCATCAGGCTCGTCAGCACCGGCCCCAGCTCCTTGATCATCGACAGGCTCACCAGCTCGCCGGTAATCGCCGCCGCGCCAAAATTCGCCAGCGTCGAAGCCGAGTTCAGCGCCAGCACGCCCCCCGTAAAAAAACCGGTCAGGATCACGATCGGCAGCGAACCGATCCCGATTCTGTCCGCCTGCACAATAATGTCTGCCCCATAAAAGGGTTTGCGAAAGAGATTAGCGAGCGAACGCCCGGACAGCAGGGCATACTGCTGCACGGCACTGACGATCTTCTTGGCGGCTCTGTCGAGCGTCGGAAAAGGCATAGACGATCAGGGTGTTAGATGCAGAGAAGCCCCTGCTGACTCAAAAGCCGAGGGTATCACGAACCTCACCCCCCTGCTCGCATTCCCCCCTGCGCAGCGGCAGCCTTCTCCCGTTGTGTCTTACGGAGTGTCTCAATTTATTTGGTTCCATGTACACGGCACCGCCCGCGCTACGTTGAAACCGTGCGAGCCATTCGCAGTCGCCAGAGAAGATACGGCAGCATGGTGAGCGAGAGAATCGCCAAAATGTGAATCACCTCCGAAAAAATACCCTGCACCGAAGACCCAAACGTGAAGCTCATGAGGATATCTCCCGCTCCGCTGGCGACGGATGAGCGACTCGCGTGAACCTGGGCCGTGCCCCCCAGCAATGCGAGCAGGACCAGGCCGGCAAGGGGCCAGACCGCCTTCAATCTTTGGCGGGCGGCGATGAGTACCATGCCCCAGCCGATAACTACCGGCGCGCTGAAATAAATCAGTCTGCCCGCGCCAAAATACAAAATCGCCAATCCATCGATTCGAGCGAAAGGCGTATCGGCTCCCGGCAGGAAGATCTTCCAGCCCGACCACAAAATTAAACAAGCAACGAAGTAGGCCCCAGCCAGAAGCAGGAGCGGAGTGAGACCGAACATCACCCACGGCGCCCGCACGCTCCAGGATAGGAATTGGCGTTGGTCCATCATCGCCTTGCTGAGTTCGTTCACCCCCCCGAGGCGGAGCAGCGCGGCGGATTCCGCATCCTCCCGGCCGCGGCCCGCGCCATTCTCTTCCGCCGTCAGGTCGGCCAGATGATCCACGAGTTCGGTAAGATACCGCCTCACATGCCGTGGCGCAACGCCCGCCCGCAGCAGCCGTTCGCGCAGTTCATGAAATGGCTTCGCCATGTTGCCCTCCCGTCAGCATCTTGTGAATTGCACTCGCCAGATTGGCCCAAGTCTCCGACAGCTCAGACAAACGCCGCGATCCGGCGGGCGTTACGGAATAGTAGATACGGCTTCGGCCATTGACGGTCTTCCGCCGCGAGGTTAGCGCCCCATCGTGCTCCAACGCGTGCAGCACCGGATAGACCACACCTTCTCCGACGGCAACGACCGCATCAGTACGGCTGCGGATCGCCTGAACGATTTCATAGCCATACATCTCCTCCTGCTGGAGCAGCCTCAGAATCAGGAGCTCCGGAACCCCATTCATGAAATTTGGATTGGTTTCGCGCCCAGCCATCGAGAACCATGATACCTCGAACTGCAAGGTATAGAAAGATCGATGACATATTCGCTAGCAAAAGAAAACATCGTCGATTTGCGATCAGTCCCACCGCCTCCCATGCCATTTGCCAATGCAATGTGATGAAATCTATTGGTGGGGCCTCCAGCTCCAAACCGCCCCATCGACCACAAAGGAAGAGATGCGCATACCACTCCTGGCACTTGCTGTCGCCGCCTTCGGCATCGGCACCTCGGAATTCATCATCATGGGCCTGCTGCCTAATCTGGCGTCCAGCTTCCACGTCAGCATCCCCCGCGCCGGCATGCTCGTCTCCGGATACGCCCTCAGCGTCACCATCGGCTCGCCCATCGTCGCCGTCGCCATCGCCCGCCTTGAGCGCAAGACCGCGCTGCTGCTTCTCATGGGCATCTTCACCCTCGGCAACCTCGCCTGCGCCGTCGCCCCCACCTACGGCCTGCTCTTCTCCGCCCGCATCCTCACTGCCCTCTGCCACGGCGCATTCTTCGGAACAGGCAGCATCGTCGCCGCCGACCTCGTACCCAGAAAGCAGCGCGCGCAGGCCATCGCCCTCATGTTCTCCGGCCTCACCCTCGCCAACGTCCTCGGCGTTCCCGCGGGCACCGCGCTCGGGCAGGCCTTCGGCTGGCGAGCCTCCTTCTGGGCCATCGTTCCCATCGGCCTCATCGCCTCCGCGTTTCTCTTCTGGCTGCTCCCCCGCCAGCCCGCGGGCGACAACAGCCTCATCCACGAGTTCAGAATCCTCCGCCGCCCGCAGGTCCTGCTCGTTCTCGCCATGAGCACCCTCGCCTCGGCATCCCTCTTCTGTGTCTTCACCTACATCGCGCCCATGCTAGAGACCGTCACCGGAATCTCGCCGCACGCCGTCACCATCGTCCTCCTGCTCTTCGGCATCGGCATCACCGGCGGCAACTTCCTCGGCGGCTGGCTTAGTGACTGGCGCCAGATGCCGTCCATCATCGGCACCCTCGTCGTTCTCCTCTTCGTCCTTCTCTCCCTCTACAGCGCCGAACACTTCGTCATCCCCGCCGTCGGCATCATCCTCTTCTGGGGCTTCGTCCAGTTCGCCGCCGGCTCGCCCCTCCAGGCGCGTATCGTTGAGCAGGCCCACGGAGCCGCCAACCTCGCCTCCACCCTCAACCAGGGAGCCTTCAACCTCGGCAACGCCCTCGGAGCCTCCATCGGCGGCGTCATGCTCTCCATCGGCTTCGGCTACAGGAGCCTGCCGCTCGCCAGCGCTGTCGTCGCCGTCCTCGCTCTCCTGCTCGCCCTCTGGTCCTTCCGCCTCGACCGCCACGAGTCCGCCACCCGCGAACTCGCCTCCCTCGCCGCCGGCGAATACTGATCCAAATGGAAACGGCCCTGCGCCGCCACAGCGCAGGGCCATTCAACTACTCCAGCCTTACTTCAGGTTGATGTTTAACGAGCCGATATACTCCCGCGGCGCGCCCGGATCCACCAGCGTATATCCTCCAAAGCTCGTGCCGAAATAGCCGCCGCTCGTGATGTACGCCGTCGGGTTGTATTCCTTGTTGAACAGGTTCTCGACACCCAGCGAGAGCTTCAGCGGAATCTTCGACATCCACGACGGCAGGCTGCTGAAGTAGCGTCCCGTTCCATCGAGCGATGCATCCATGTTCAAGTTCACCACCCCATACCCCGGCGACGTCTGCTTGGTCGGCCCCGACGTCACGTTGCTGAAGAGATACCGCGTCCCCACATACTGCCACCACAGCCCCGGCGTAAATACAATGCCTTTATCGTCCGCCTTCAGCAGCGAAGTCAGCCCGAGGTTGGTCGTGTACTTCGGCGTATTTGAGATCGGATAGCTCGCAAAGTTCGTCGTCGATCCCCCCGGCACATAGGAGAGAAAGTAGTCATGCTGCACAATCGCGTTGCCGTGCACCTGCACAAAGCGGTTAGGCGCTTCGTCGAAGTTGATCGACACCCCGTTATAGGCCGCCGACGCCAGTGAGAAGGTAGCCGGCACTGAAGTATTCGAGAACTGCACGATCACCGTCTCGTTGGTCAGTTTCTCGTGGTAAAAAGTCGCATCCAGCGAGCATGTCCCAAAGATCGGCGCCGGACACTTCGTCACCAGCAGCCCCGCTTCCGAGTTCGCGCTCTTCACCGCCTTCAACGCATTCAGGTCGACTGACTTGGCCGAGCGGTTCGCGCCAAACGCCCCATCCGTCGGGTTCTGATAGGTGATGGCGAAGTTGCCATGCAGCGTCAGCCAGTCGATCGCGTGATACTGCGCGCCGACGGAGGGCGACAGCTTTGAGAAGTTCTTGCTCGCGTCCGCAGCCAGCTCCGGATCGTTTGCCGGCGGTGAATTCGGAAACTCCGACAGCCCTGTGTTGAAGAAGCTCGTCCGAAACATCTGCTCCGCCAGCCCCGGCGTAATGCTGATCTTCTGGTGCCACATGTCTATCCGGTCCTGCACAAACAGAAATCCGTAGTCGTTGTGCATCTTGAAGGCGTTGAAGAAGCTCGGACTATCCTTGCTCGTCCCCAGGTTCGGGTTGAACAGCGCCACCTTCGAGTGATACATCCCGTGCATCAGGTAGCCGCCAAACGATATGTCGTTATGCGGAGCTCTCGTTGAAAAAACAGCGCGGTCGCCGAATTCATTGGAAGATGGGTCATACCACTCCGAGTGCGTATTCGCCAGCGGCCCGTAGTAGTTCACCACCCGGTTATGCAGCCGGTAGCCATGCCGGTACCAGCTTGAGGCGTCCAGGTTCAGGTTCTGTGCCAGCGCCACCTGCAGCTTCGCATACACGATGTCGCTCTGCGTCTTGATCTGCTTGAACCACACATCCTTCGCCAGCGATGAGTAGAACCCGCTCGTCGGCTGGCTGTAGAGCTGTGCATCCGGCGGAATCGGCGTACTCGGCGCCGCATCCACGCCGTACAGCCCAGTCGTCGTCACCGCATCGCCGTTTTCGCTGATCGGCGTCAGCGGCACAAAGTTGGGCCGATACTCCGTGTTGCGCCCGTGATAGTAGCCCACGCTGAAGTCGCCGCGATCGAACACCCGCAGCATCTTCGCAAACGTCGAGTACCCCGACGACGGCGCCGTGAACGTCGGGTTGCCGATCGTCCCCGTGCGAAACGTATCGTTCGCCGCATATCCGGCAGCCAGCACTCCCGACCAACCCTTGTACATTCCCGTATTCGCCACGAAATGTTCCAGGTGCGTGTTGTAGCTGCCGTAGTCCGCGCCGCCGGTCATCGTAAATCCATGCTCCGTGCTCGGCTGCACCGGAACATAGTTCACCGTTCCGCCCACACTATCGAACCACCGGTTTGAGGGCGCTCCCGGCCCATAGTCCACCGCGATATTCGAGATCATATCCATGATCGGAATCTGCGTCGTCTGCCACTGCCCGTTATTCGCAATCATGTTGTTCATCGGAATGCCGTCGAAGAGAAAGCTGATCGCATTCCGCTGAACGTCTCCATTCACGCTCGACCATCCGCCCTTCACGCCGCGGATCACCACCTCGCTGCGCGCCGTCGCCGCCACGCCGCCGTATCCATACACAAACACGCCCGGAGCCGCCGTCAGCGCCTGCGCCGCACTGCCAAAGGGCCCTGCCACGCCTTCGATCTCCTGTTTCGAAATCGTCGCTTCTGTCACCGACGTCTCCGCCGCTCCTCCCGCCGTCACCGTCACTGACTCTGACACGGACGCAAGCGTCATCTTGATCGGAAGACTCAGCGACCTGCTCCCCTGCAGCGTTATCGCGTGCGTAGTCGCGGTGAACTCCGCCTTCTCTGCACTGACTAGATAGCCCCCCGGTGCAAGGTTTGAAAAAGTGTAAGTGCCATCCGGCCCCGTCACCAGGCTCACCGAGACTCCGCTCCCCTGGTTCAGTACCGTAACGCGCACCCCTGACAGCGCGACTCCGGAAGGTGTTGTAACTCGGCCCTGCAACTGGCTGCCCTGGGTGGTCTGGGCTGCCAGCAGGTGGTAGCCCATCAGAGACAACAGAACTGCGATTACGCGCAAAACACGCATATTTGGTGGACTCCGAAAGTTTCAGTGAATTTGGTTTTCTCTCAGCCCGTCAGTTCGAATGAACCTATCTGCCGAAGATGGAATAGCTTGTGAAGCTGTTCCCATTTCTAACTGGAGCAACCTTCGCGAGTGTCAACAGTGGGTGAATGATGTAAAAACCTTTTTAATTGGCAATCAGCGCCTGCAGTTAATCTTTCATTGCATTCAGCACTGCTTAAGCTTGCAACCCAAATGAAACATCAGCGGCAGCACCATCCACTGCTCCAAAACGAAAAACTGCCGCTTCACTTTCGCGAAGCGGCAGTCTGTTTTCCATCTTCTATTTCGCAGTTCCTACGGAGCTTCGATCAGTTCCATCTTTCCATCCCGCTTCCGGTGCAGCACATTCAGCTTGCCCACCATGTCGCGAAACACAAACACCTCGCGGTCGCGAAACTCCGCTTCCTTCACCGCCTCTTCCAGCGTCATCGGGCGCAGCGCCACTGAGTCCAGTGACCGCACCACGTGCGGCTCGGCAATCGGCGTCTTCGCCGGAAAGGAATGCACCGTCACCGGAATCGAGGCCTTCGCGTGTCCGTTGCCGTTCGTGCTCCCGCTGCCGCTGCTCTTGCTGTTGGTCTTCGGCGTCACGGCTTCGGCTGCCGTCCGGCTCACGCGCCTCTGGCGCGACAACTCCGGCTCCGCATCGATCTTCTCGTCCTTGGTTTGCCGCTTCTTCGAGTGCAGTTTCTTCTTGCAGCGGATCGCCTGAGTCTCCGCCTTATCCAGCGCTTCGCGGAGCGCCGTCTCCATCACCGTCGACTCTGAAATGCCGACCAGGTCCTGCAGCTTGCATTTCACGGTGATTTCAGCAATCTGACGGTACTTCTCCGCCGTCAGCACAACGTGGGCATTGATCGTATCTCCAAGGACTTTGGCAATGCGCGCCATCGATTCCTCGGCCAGCGTCTTCAACGCCGGGGTGACGGTCACCTGTCTGCCGGTGTACTCAACCTGCATGGTGAAAGCTCCCTTCGGGTACAGTAGTTTGACGTAAAAAATGCGAGTATACGCTACCCGCGTACCCTTCGCTGGTGCGTACTTGGTATCCGCATATCCTCTCGATACTTCGCTACCGTCCGCCGCGTCACGTTGATTCCCGATGTTTGCAGCATCAGCGCGATCTGGTCGTCGGTCAGCGGCTTGCTCGGATCCTCCTCTTCGATCAGCTTCTTTACCCTCCGCTTCAGCAGCATCAGCGGCGTTCCCGCGCCCTCCGGCCCGTTCACGCCCTCTGAGAAGAAGAAGCGCAGCTCATACACACCCTGCGGCGTGTGCACATATTTGTTTGATACCGCCCGGCTCACCGTCGATGGATGCACACCGATCTCTTCAGCCACTTCCTTGATCATCATCGGCTTCATCGCCTCGACGCCGTACTCAAGGAAGTCCTGTTGCCGTCTTACAATCGCCTCGCACGTACGCAGGATCGTATTCTTCCGCTGCTCGATATTCCTCATCAGCTGCAGCGCCGAGCGATAGCGTTCCTTCACGTAATCCTTGACGTCTTTGCCTGCATCCTGCTGCGTCAGCAGCTTCCGGTAGCCCTGGTTCAGCCGCAGCGTCGGCATGTCCTCTTCGTTCATTGAGACGACATACTCATCGCCCCGCTTCACAAACGCAACGTCCGGCTCAATCAGTCGCGCATCCGAGCGGTTATACCTCTGCCCCGGCCTCGGGTCCAGCGTGCGGATAAAGTCGATCACCTGCTGCGCCTGGTCCACCGTCAGCCCTGCCGCCCGCGACACCTCGCGCAGGTCGCGCTTCTGCAGCAGCGAGAGGTGCTTGTCTACGATCTTCATCGAAGAGTCGAAGATCCACGGCTGCCCGCAGGAGAGCTTCTCGTTGGCCGATGCCGCCATCTCCGCCATGATGCCCGCGTGGCTCATCCCATTCTGCTGGCCGTTGCCGTTGTGCCCGTTGCGGCTGTTCTGCGCCGCCTTCCGCGCATAGATCAGGTTGAACTCCCGCTGCTGCACCTCGATCTGCACCATCAGGCACTCGCGCAGACCGCGCGTCGCTATCCCCACCGGGTCCAGCTGCCGCACCAGCTTCAGTCCTTCTTCCAGGTGCTTCCGCGCCCGCTCCACCACCGCCTCCGGCAGTGAGGCCCGCGGCTCGCCGTCCTCGTTTCCGTTCTCTGCTTCTGCCTCGGGCGCCAGCTGCTCCCGCAGATAGCCATCCAGCAGCTCCTCATCCGTCGCCGGCAGGTAGCCGTCTTCGTCCAGGTTGCCGATGATGTACTCGGCCGCCTCGCGCATCGCCGGCGTCAGGCTCAGCGATCCCAGCTGCCAGAAGAGATGGTCGCTCAGCGTTCCCGGCTTCGAGAGATAGTTCTCGATCGAGGGCGTCTCCGTCAGTTCGAAACTGTTCGGTGACCGGAAGCCCGGGTCCAGATATTCCTGGAAATAGGAGCCGAAGTCGATCTCGTCGAAGGGGTCTTTCTTGTCCGCCTCGCCATCGGCCGCCTTCAGGTCGATCGGGCGCTCTTCCTCATTCCGCGCCGTGTCGTCGATCAGCGGAAGATTCTCGTCCAGCTCCTCGAGAATCGGGTTCTCGGTGATCTCAGCGTTGATCATCTCCTTCAACTCGAGCTTGTTCAACGCCAGCACGCTGACCATCTGCATCAGGCCCGGGGTCAGGATCTGTCGTTGAGATACTTTAAGGTTCAGCTTTGGTTGCAGAAGTGGCATCGCAGTATTGCACCAGGTATCAATCTTAGTAAGGGTTTTGGTTCCTTCAGTCTATAGTTGAAACCTTCCGGCCAGAAAGAGCTACATTACAGGCGGCAGCACTTTGGTCACCGCTGGAGTACACATTCACCACCGGCATCGCCGGCGAAATCTTCTCCAGTTTTCCCCACTCATCCATCTCCGCCCCTCAATCGAGCGAGAAACCCTCGCCCAGGTATACCCGGCGAACCTCGGCATCTCTTCCCAGCTGGTCCGGCGTTCCATGCCGGAAGATCCGGCCCTCGTTGATAATGTACGCTCTATCGGTCACGGACAGCGTTTCACGAACGTTATGATCTGTTATTAACACGCCGATGCCGCTCGCCTTCAGATCAAAAATGATCTCCTGAAGATCGAGGACCGCTATGGGATCGATTCCCGAAAAGGGCTCGTCCAGCAGGATGAACGATGGCTGAATGCACAGGCATCGCGCAATCTCCACCCTTCGCCGCTCACCGCCCGAGAGCGCGTAGCCGCGCGTCTTGCGAATATGTCCGAGGTTCAGCTGCTCGATCAGCTTCTCCGTCCGCGCCCGCCGCATCTCTGTTGAGATTGACTGCGCTTCCAGCACCGCCAGAATGTTTTCCTCGACGGTAAGTTTTCTGAAGACCGAAGGCTCCTGCGGCAAATAGCTGATGCCGTACTGCCGCGCCCGCAGATACATCGGCACCCGGGTGATATCCTGCCCGTCCGCCAGCACCCGTCCGGTATCCGGCGTCACCAGTCCGACGATCATGTAGAAGCTCGTCGTCTTGCCCGCGCCGTTCGGCCCCAGCAGCCCCACGACCTCGCCCCTGGAGATCTCCAGGCTTACGCCGCGCACTACCTGCCGTCCCTTGTAGGATTTGCCGATTTCGTCAGTAGAGAGCTTCTGCATTTATTTCGGTACGCGCGTGTCGGTCACAGCTCCAGACTGCCCTCCAGTTACCTCGACGCTATCATCCTGACTATTGAAAATCAATGCGGCCCCCGTGGTCCGGCCATGCTGTGCATCTTCAATCATTGGCTGCCGTTTCGGGCTGCCCGTCAGCACATATTTGCCGTCCTTAGCCGTGTAGACCAGCTTCTCGCCCGTCCCCTTGCGCCCCGGCTGCGTCAGCACCACGTGTCCCATCGCCACGATGTGGTCAATCTGGCTCGTGTGCGTCTGCTTCGCCGTCTGGGCATGCGTCCCGTTTGCCGCTGCCAGATACACCTGCGCCTCGTCGGAGTGGATCGTCCCATCCGCGTCCTCGGCCTTCACCCCACCGCGAAAATCTCCGCGCCGGTCCTGGTCGGAGTAGTCCAGCGTCCCGCTCTCGATCCGCACCACGTCAGCCTGCCGCTTCGGCCCCAGCATCGTCGCCAGCGTCGTGCGAACCCCCATCGTGCCCTTCGCTCCATGCGCCCGCAGCGACCCGTCCTTGCGCGACAGCTCGATCACCGGCGCGGTAATCGAGTTCGCCCCCTGCCACATGTGCGGCGGAGCCTTCTCCGTTCCCGTAAACCGGCTGATGCCGCTCGCGTGCGCAAACTCCGCCGCCGCCGCTACGATATGCACCGGCCCTTCGCCGCCCAGCTGCGGCCCTCCGCCCGGCTGCCCGTTATTCTTCTCCCCGTTGTTCTTCTCCTGGTAGGTCGCTCTCACGTCGCCCTTCGCCGCCGCGTCCCCCGATTCCCGGTTATAGTCCACCGCGCTCGCCGTCAGGTCCAGCGCCCCGTTCTCCAGCCGCGCCCCTCCCGTCAGGTGCAGCACCTGGTCCGCCTCGTGGTAATCGGCACGCTGCGCCGTCGCATGCAGCCCCGCCGCGCCCTTCTTCGCCGGCGTCTGCGTCAGCACCACGTGCCCCACCTGCACCGCCGAGCTGATCTGGCTCGTGTTGAATCCGCCCTGCTCCGCCTGCTTCGCGTCCCGTCCCGCCGCCCGCTCCGCCGGCGCCGGCGCAAACAGCACCTTCAGCACATCTCCGCTGCTGGTGTTCACACTTCCGTCCTGCGCCTTGTCGATAATCTTCGTCTGCCCGCTGCCATCCAGCTGCCGTATCGTGTTCCGCTCGCCCAGCGTCGCCAGCAGCTGATCGCCCATGAGCGTCGTATCCTGCCCCGCGCCCTTGGTTGGCAGCGAACGCAGCGTCATCACCGCTCCCCCGCGCACCAGCACCTTGTCCGCCAAGCTCTTGTTCCCCGGCTCCTGCCTGAAGTTCACATCCACCTGCGAACCCCGCAGCTCCCGCGTCGCCGATCCCCGCGGGTCTCCGCGCAGCCCGTTCACCTGTTCCACCACGCTCACCGTGTTGCGCAGCTGCGCATGCGTGATCGTCGACTCCGGCCCAAAGTTCACCGTGCCCTCATTCGCCACCCCGTGCATCGTCTGCCCCGGCCGCTTCATCGCAAAGATGACGCCGCCGCTCATGTCCGCCCGCGTCGGCTGGCTCTTCCCGTCCAGCAGAATCACCGCCTTCTGCGACTGCATCGTCGTACCTGTATCCGTCGCCACGTGCACATCGCCCTCGGCGTCGATCCGGTCCGTCGTCCCGTCTTTTCTGAAGTGCAGCACCGCTGTCTTCGCCGAGCTCTTCTCGTTCCTGAAGTCGGTCACCGGGCTCAGCAGATACGCCTGCTGCGTCGACCGCATCATCTGCGCATGCGCCGCATGCACCGTCGCCGCATTCCCGTCCGTACTCGTCGTAAACTCGACCTGGCTGCCCAGCACCAGCAGCCCCGTCTTCGAGTTGTAACTCGCTCCCATCGCCTGCCCTGCCGCCTTCGGCAGCTGAAACTCCGCGTGCTGCGCCGTCTCTGCCTCGCCCGTCTTCTGGTTAAAGCTCAGCCCGCTCGTCTTCACATGGATCGTCGACCGCTGCGCCTGCCCATCGTTCCCGTCGCCCTTCTCGGCTCCCTCGCCCGCCGGGCCCTCCAGGTCGATCTCCACCTGTCCCTGCGCCGTCGCAATCCCCGCCGCCTGGTCATAGTCGAAGTCGCTGCCGTAGATCTTGTCCACCCGCCCGCTGCCCGGCGGCCCATAGAGCGTGATCGCCACATCGTGCAGCAGCGCATGGCCGCCTTTGAACTGCGTCAGCTTCGACGCCCGCAGCGTAAACAGCGTGTGCCCCTGCCCATCTGATTGGGAATAGGTGAACCCGTTCGCCGTCTGCTGAATATTCGCGCCCAGCTTCCCCGGCAGGTCTTTGGTGATGCGCGTCAGCTGCCGCCGCGCATAAAAGAAGAACCCCGCCAGCACCACCACCAGCAGCACCGCCGCGACAATGATCCCCCTGCGCAGCTTCTCGATCGTCATCCGCATCTGCTGGTCATCCGTTCACGCAGCCGCACTGCCCCACTAGTTCACCTGCTGCAGCCGCGCAATCAGCTTCTGCGCCAGGCTCTCCCCGGACTCCGACCACAGCAGCCGCGAAGAAATCCCGCAGTTCTGCTGCACCGCATTGGTGAAGTCGACCAGCATCTTCACGTTCTCCTTCACCTTCCGCGTCGCCTCCTCGTCCATCTCCACATCCTCATGCAGAAAGGCCGTATCCGGCCCGAAGTCCACTCGGATATGCCCGTTCTGCTCAAACGCGCCCTCGTCGAACTCCGGCCCAAAGCCCACAATCCGCACCGTCCGCGCCTCCTTGCGCCAGATCGGGTCCAGCGGCCCCTGCGGCTCCGGAGCCCACAGCTCCCACGTCATCTCAAACTCATACGCAAAGTCGTCATGCAGCAGTTCCAGCGCCACCGGCACCGCCCGTCCCGGCTCTGAAGCCTCAAGCTCGTCCTCATCCGGCGGCTGGTTGGGGTTGATGTCATAAATGCGCTGATACGCCGGCGTCTCGCGCCAGGAGATCGGATACGCAGCCGCCGCCTTCACCCCGGGAAACCCGCTGGTCGCAGCAAACTGTTCCATCACTTTCACAAGCGCGGGGCCGAGCGAGAGAAGTCGAAAATTCGGATACCAAAGACTGAGGTAGAGTTGATCGGCCATCCCTCTATGCTAAGACCTTTCCCATTTTCCGTGCAGTCTCCCACCGCCCCCCTCCTGCCAAAACCGCTCATTGGCAGTAAGCTAACTTCATGGGAAGCAAAAACGTAGGAAAACGAGAAACCAAGAAGCCCGCCAAACCCCAACCCAAACCGGCCCCCGGCCGCCGCCGCGAAGACGCCATCTCCACCCCCGCCACCATCAACAAAAAGCCCTGATCGCTGAGTTGGTGCAGCCGCCATTCAATACGAAGGTGACGGTCCAGTGCTCCCTTTCGGCGGCTTCGCCAAGGAATATATCCTCCCCGATTCCATTGTTTACACGGACGAATGGTCGCAACTCTCCAGAGCCGATGTTCATTTCGCTTTTGGACGAGATTGCGGAGTCGCTGAAGTCACAGACTTTCGTAGAATCGAGAGATGTAAAGGATTCTCGGGTAATGGGCTGCATTATCCGCTGAGGCTTCTCTAGTGGGCTTATAATCAGGACTTTTCGCGCGCGGCTCACTGCTGCCAGAGTTGCCGCTCATGCTGCTGTGATTCTCCGGCGGACTGTATCATGACTCGCCGGAAAGGCTGATGGGTTACACCTTAAAGCGAGATTCGAACCACGAGATTACATATTCCACAGCAGCGCACATTGCTTTGATTTCAATGTCAAATCGCCCTCCTGGCGGTATCGGGATTTCATCGATAAATACCTCCAATTGAAGGGCAGTTTCAAATTTCACCTTACAGTGTTGCGTCAAATCAGCCCCTCTAATTTCAAAGAAGAGGAATGGCTCATCGCTTTCTAGAAAATTAACTCTGACACGTTTGATCCCTCGGATGGTAATGGTTTCGGGAGTCGGAAGATACCTGAAATCGAGTTCCGTGGGAAAGGCTGCGACCACATGCGGGAGCCTATGCCTGTCTTTTCTGGCGCAATCGTGAATCAAAAGCAAGTGTGTCATGAAATCCCGCATTCCCAGGTCTGTCGTATTAGGAATGTTGTAAGGCTGAATAGATTTGATCCAAGCAACCAACTCGTTTGGGAAGTCCCGCTTGTCTATGGATACACGCTTGAATCTATCTTCAGTGCTGCAGATGGGGAATTCGAGAGTATCTGCTTTGATGGGGGGATCGGGATACTTGAGGAATACTGCGGCCTGATAAATCGTGGAATCAAGAGCAGAGCGCAAGTTATAAAAGAACTCTCCCAGTTCAAGAGCGAGAGTGTTTTCCCTCGAAAACTTGGCGACGGCACGAGTGGCCCCAAATGTCCAATCGCTGTCTGGCTCAGTGACGAATTCGTAGGCGTCTGGACTGCAGATTCTTTCCCACTCAGCCTGAAAAGCTTTGAGGTGGAATACAGCCCTATCTAGTCGCTTCCAGCTGTCTGGGAACGATCGGCGATCCATGTCATCACGATTTTCTCATACGTGACGAGAGGGGATAATTGCCATGGAGTCATTGCGATTACAGTCGTTGCCGCGCTGGGATGGATACTACTCACCTACGCCACCGGGTGAGCAGGCAAACCGCGACCAGCCAATTCCGCTGCGCCGTCCACCCCGCACTAAACCCGAAGTCTCACCGCACTCGTCAAAGCCACCACCAACTCCTCGTCTGACAGGGTTCCCACTCGCGCCGTGATCGTCGCCCCATAACTCTCGTAGACGATGATGGCATCGTCCTCAGCGGCGTAGACGACCGCGCCCTTCCAATCGGTGATGGCGACCCGCGTTCCTTCTTTCGTCACGGTATACATGGGCTCTCCTCGCGGCGCCAATTTTACGCCCGCCCTCTCGCGTCCGAGAAGCAGCCTTAATGCCCGTCCCGCGCAAACACCGCCCGCGACTTCGACCACACCAGCCGATATCGGTTGCCCCTCCGCACATTCGACACCACGCTCGGCCTGAAGCACGCGAGGCATGTTCCACTCGGCCTCCGCACACTCGGGTAGATCACCCCCAGCGACCCCATCTCCAGCAGCCGCACCGTCAGCCGCTGCGACTCGATGTAGCTCCCGCCCTCCAGGCACGCGGCAAACTCCTCGCGCCCCCGTAGATCGTGAAAGCTCCCCGTAAAGTCCGCGAGGTACTCGTCATACTGCGTCTCCTCACGCTCAGTCCAGTTGATCTCCGCAAACTCCAGCGTCTTGTGGAAGATCACCTCCGCCTTCGCCGTCGCAATCTCAAAGGCCGCATACCACGCCCCCCGCTCCGACGTTGAAAACCGCGCCCCCATCGGGTTCGGGTGCGCAAAGGCAGCGTTGATGATCCGGTAGTGCGGCACCTGGAAGACAAGCTCCCGCTGCGAGATTCCCGGCAGCTGGTTCTCCTCTGCCTCCAGTCGCGCGTTCGTCGCGTTGTCCAGTTCAAAGATCGCCTGCAGGTGCTGGTCGTCGTCCGCGATCCGCGTCAGCACTGACTCATAGTTGCTGCCGTACTTCGCCGGCAGCAGCCTGTGCGTGTCGAATCGGCGCAGCGCCGTCACCGGCGGCAGCCCGGTCGGCGTCTCTCCGGCGGGCAGCGGCAGCTCCGGATGAGCCTCTCTCTGCGCCCTCACGCTCTCGAGCGTACTGGCGCGCGGGTCCTCGTTCACCGTCATCCACCGCGGCGCGCATCGAGCAGCCTGCGCACCACCTCCATCGCCGGTGTCCCGCCCTGCAGCATGTAGGCCAGCGGCGTCCTTCCGCCGAAGATCGGGTTCGAGTTCTCCAGCTGCACCCACTTATCCGCCAGCCGTGGCCCATAGAGGATGTTCAGCGCCTTGAAAATCCCCACCAGGTAGGAAATCCGCGTCAGCCGGTCCTGTTCGAGCGCCCGCTGCGGTGACTGCTTCAGCTGGTAGTAGGCTCCGTTTGAGATCCCTCCCAGCAGCTGCCGCGCATCCTCATCCCTCACCTGCCACTTTTCCATCATGTTGAAGAAGGCCCGCAGCGCCGGAGCCGACAGCCGCCGTCGCTCCTCCAGCCGGGATAAATCCGGCATCGCCGGCGGCGCATAGAGCGTCGCCGGATAATTTGTCGCCTGCCCTTGGGATGCTTTTGCCATAAACTCCACTTGTGGATAAGTATAGCTCCAAAAGTGGAGAAAGAAGAACGATTATCGCTCGCCCTCTCTTTTGCACCATGCGCGGTGCAGTCTTCCGCGCACGTTTCCTGCCAATTCAGCGCGCATCGACCTCTGCGTGACTCTGCCGGATGATCCCCGGGCCGTTCGCCGCGTTGATTACCACATGCGACATCGCCACGTCAGCATCGCGAATGGTCAGACCACTCTTCGCGCCTATGGTGATATTGCTCAGCTTCACCTTCTTCACCGGACTCTCCGGCAGCCCCACAATTTCGCCCGCCTCCCGCGCCCCCGTGATGGTCACGTTCTTGATGTTGATGTTGCGAAAGCGCGGCGTGTGCATGCTCATCGGCTGCGCCGTATCCGTCGCCGGAATCCTCGGGTAGTACTCTGTGATCAGCAGCGGCATCGGCACATTGATGATGCGGATCTTGTCATAGTTCAGGTCGTAGAGATCGTTGCCGCGCCCGCGATTGGACTTGATCCTGATACCGTTCGTCGTATTCTCGATGGTGATATTGCTGGCCTTCAGGTCATGCACTCCGCCCGCCACCTCGCTGCCGATCGAGAGCCCGTGCCCATGTAGAAAATGCGAGTTGCGGATCACCACGTGCGACGTTGCGATATTCGGCTCGCCCCGCTCCACCAGCCCCGATTTGATCGCGATGTCGTCGTCGCCCGTGTCGATCGTGACCTTCTCGATCAGCACGTGATCGCAGGAAAAAGGATCGATGCCGTCTGTGTTCGGCGCATTCGAAGGGTTCCTGATCGTCACCCCCTTCACTGTCAGATAGCTGCAGATGAAGCAGGTAATGTTGTACATCGGCGAGTTCGTCACCGTCAGGCCTTCAATCCGAACGCGCTGCGAACGGGTAATATCGATCAGGAACGGGCGCGGATGGCCTTCGCTGCCCAGCGTGTCATGCACCTTCTTGAACTTCCGCGCCATTTCCCACCACGCCTCGCCGCTGCCGTCGATCGTTCCCTGGCCGGTAATGCTGATGTTTGTCTGCGAACTGGCGTGGATCAGAGCCACGCGCCGCCACGGCGCATCTTCCCGCAGTGGGTAGTCCTCCATATTCTTTGAGCCCAGCAGCACCGCGCCCTTGTCAATCTCCAGGTTCACATAGGACTTCAGTTCGAGTGGAGCGCTCAGGAATGTGCCGCCCTTTAGCACTACCCTGCCGCCGCCGCGCTCGCTGCAGTCGTCGATAGCCGCCTGGATCGCATGCGTATCCATCGTGACGCCGTCCGCCTTGGCCCCGTAGTTCTGTGCGATACAGGTGTGGTGGTGAGACTCGGCCACCGCCGTCAGGGGCAGCAGCCCCAGCATTACAATCGCAACTGCGAGACGCGTCATCGTTCGTCTTCCTTTAAGAGTGGTTAGACCACGCCGGATTATACCTGCCCCACCGAAACCCTGTCTCCACTCATCGCTGCCGCGCCAGCACCAGCGTAATGTCATCCGGCTGCTCCTGCGACCCAATCCACGCCCGCAGAGCGTGCATCACCTGTTCTGATATGGCCTCGAGCGGCAGATGACGATGTCTGCGCACCACTTCCAGCAGTCGCTCTTCCCCGAAATCTCCAAACTCGTTTTCAGGCTCCGTAACGCCGTCGCTATAGGCGATCACGATGTCGCCGCTGTACAGAGTCTCGGTTCCCTGCTCATAATCCGCCCCGTCAATCAGCCCCACCACGGTGCCGCCGCAGTCAAGCCTCGTTACGGAGTTATCCGCGCGCAGCACGAGCGGCGGAAGCTGGCCGCCATTGGAATACACCAGCTGATGGCTGTTCCCATCGTAGTGCGCAAGAAAGAGCGTGGCATACTTCTCCGGCTGCGTACTGCGGTAGAGATGGCGATTCAGCATCGCCAGCACCCTCGCCGGATCTTCAAACAGAACGCCGCCTTCATTGTCATCCGACTTCAGAGCCGCGCCGAGCTTCGCCGGGTTGGGCGCCACCAGTTCTTCGCCGGCAAAGCGGTAGGCGCGAACCGCGGAGTGCAGCGTAGCCATCAGCAATGCAGCCGAGATGCCCTTGCCACTGATGTCGCCAAGCGCGATGCCGAGAGCCGAATCGCGAAACACCAGAAAGTCATAGTAGTCGCCACTGACGCTGCGCGCTGGATAGCAGACGCCATACAGATCCAGCATCGGCATCGAGACCCTGCTCTGAGGGAAGAGATTCGCCTGCACCTCCTGCGCGATCGCCAGCTCATTCTGCATGCGCTCTTTCTCGCGCTGCTCGGCAAGCAGCCGCTCCAGAGAAGAGGTCATGCGGTTGAAGGAGTGGCTCAGCGTGGCGAGCTGGTCATTCCTCGTCACCTTGATGCGGTGGGCAAGATTGCCTTTATCGATCGCCACCGTGGCGTCATACAGGTCATTGACCGAGCGCGTGATCGTGCGGTTCAGGCGCATGGCCATGAAGAAGGCAATCAGCTCCAGCAGCCCAAAGAAGATTGCGATGCCGATAAGCAGATCCTGCACAATGGCGGCAATCTTGAGCGACGTAATGAAGAGCCGCTGATAGAGCAGCGACGGGCGCGAGTTGACCTGCGTCAGCGTCTCGTGCAGCTTGCCGGTTGTCCAGTCGATAGTCTCAAGGGGTGCGTAGAAACGTACCGTGACATCGTAGAAATTCTGCGGCTTGGGCAGGATGCCGCCGGTAATCGTAAATGCGCGAACTTCCTGCTTGAGCAGCTTCTTATCTGCCTCGGATCGCGTCGCGACGGCCTCGGCGGACTGGGAATCATCCAGCCCCACATTCGGCATCACGGTGATCGTGCCCAGCCCGCGCGCCACCCGATCGACGTTGCCCTTTTCAAGCGGCATGCTGGAGATCACTATAGTGCGATGCCCGTCCAACTCCTGTATGTCGATGGCGCGCAGATAGAGCTTGTTGTGGTCCAGCACGACAGCGCGGAAACGATCCTTGGCCCACGCAGGCACGCTGTCGATCTCATGGTCGCTGACGCGCGCAGGCAGCACACCGATTTGTCTGCCATCCTGAAACACCGAAACTTTGAGATTGAAGAAGGTCTGCTCCGGACTCGTGTCCTGGATCTCAGGCAGAGTTATCTCCTTCAGCGTTCCCCGTGCCGCGTCCTCAACATGCGCAACGTGGAGGGAAAAATCCCGGTTGTTGGTTGCGATGTGTTCAAGCTCGGTGTTCATGGCGGCGGTCGCGGCAAAAATAGCGAACTGGCCGGAGAACATGTAGAGAGAAATGATCGCCAGCATGACAAAGAGGACCAGCGGCGCCAACCCCATCAGCAAATAAGTAACGATCAGCCGATTGCGCACCTTCCAGAGCAGCCTGCCGAAGACCCATCTCCACACAAGCGGCAGGCAGGCTGCCAGGAGCAGCAAAAATGTAAGGACACTCAGGGTTTCAAAAATGCTGCCTGCTGTGCCCGGCAGAAACTTGCCCAGGCTAAGCGCGAGATAGAGCATCAGCAGCCAGAAAGCAGTGCGATGCACCTTACTTGCAGGCGCTTCCCGGTGCAGCCGCCGAAAGATCTTTATTTCGAAGTCGCGCAGTCTACCCATCTCGTGCTGAGTGTATCGCGAGCGTCGCGCGGCTGCCGCTTGCAGGCCGGTAACCACTTAGCTACCGTAATCAGATTACCTATGTTCAGTGGCTTTTCGTAATTACACCCAATCATTGATAACCATCACATTTTTTTACTTGCTTACACGTTTGATTCCTGCCATAACAGGATCACTGATTCGTAATCACTACATTGCGAATTAGTAATGTTTGCGGCAGGCCCACTTGGTGCATTTGTATAAAACGCTTCAAGCCGACCTCCTGGAGAGAAACTGCCGCTTGTATTATGAGCGGCTTTCATTATCTGGCACGGTTGGCATGAGGCATAGAAGAGAGGAGTTTCTGTGAAAGAACGCGGCGTAGTGAAGTGGTTCAACGGAGCGAAGGGCTTCGGATTTATTCAGCGTGCTACGGGAGAAGATGTGTTCGTGCATTTCTCGGTCATTCAAGACAGCGGCTATAAAACGCTCAACGAGGGCGAGGCTGTTGAGTTCGAGTGCCAGCAAGGGCCCAAAGGACTGAACGCCGCCAATGTCATTCGCAGTGCTTGATCGCCCGATGAGGCGGCTCTAAGCTGCGATCCTTCAGAGACCGCCTCTCCCGTCCAATCCACCGCACAAACTTGAGCAGCGAGAACCTGGATCAGGACTCGCCCGGGCTCCAGCACGCGGCGTATACTCACCGGTGATGTCAGAGAGAACGACGCCAATCCGCGTGCTGGTCGCCAAACCTGGACTGGATGGCCATGACCGCGGAGCCAAGGTAATCGCCCGCGCCCTGCGCGATGCAGGCATGGAGGTTATCTACACCGGTCTCCGACAGACGCCTGAGATGATCGTCAACGCCGCCATTCAGGAGGACGTTGACTGCATCGGCCTGAGCATCCTGTCGGGTGCGCACAATGTCATTGTCCCGCGCATTGCCGACTTGCTCCGGGAGCGCGACGCGAATGACATTCTCCTCGTCCTTGGCGGTACGATTCCGTCCCAGGACGCCGAATTCCTGAAGTCTCATGGAGTAGCCGCCATCTTCGGCCCAGGCACCCCGCTCGATACGACTGTTCAGTTCATCCGCGCAAATGTGAGGGCTCGGGACGTTGTAGTTTAACGATTTTCCAACATGGCTCTCCGGCAGTTACTCTGTTGAGGAATTGAGGAGAACGATGCCATCCACCGAATCCGCCCCCAGCACCGCAGAGCAGATGCTCGATTCCGTCACACCCCGCACTGCTCGCGAATACGAAATTGAAGAAAAATCCAACCGCCTGCACAACTGGCTCGACCAGAATGGCCTTGATGCGGTCCTGCTGCGGCGGCATGAAAACATTGCCTGGGCCACGGCGGGTCAGGTCGAGGCTCGTGTGGCCATTCCCAGCGAGACTGCGGTTGTGGCCCTGCTGCTCACTCGCCAGGGACGCCGCTACTATTTCGCCCCGGAGAACGAAGCCCCGCGCATGGCAGCGGAGGAGTTCGCCGGCCTGGGGTATGAGGCTGTGACTTTCCCATGGCACGCGGCCGATCTGCCTCATGCGGTCAAGCAGATTGCGGATCTGGCAAAAGTCGCCAGCGACATGCCCTTCGCGGGAACCACGCAGGTTAACCTGACTCCTCTACGCGCGCCGCTGACTGCCCCTGAGATCGACCGCTACCGCTGGCTGGCCCACGAAACAGCAGCCGCAGTCGAAGAGGCGCTGGTGGAGCTGGAACCGGGCATCACTGAGCATGAGATGGAAGCGCTGGTGGGCGCTTCGCTGCTGGCCACGAGCATACTGCCTTCGGTACTGCTGATGGCCGTCGACGATCGCATCCTCAAATACAAGCACGCTGTTGCGCGCGGCGCTGCCCTGCGCCGCTTCGGCATGCTCAACCTGTGCACGCGGAAGTGGGGGCTGGCGGTTTCCATTACCCGCTTCGTCCATTTCGGCCCGCTGCCTGCGGAGCTCGCCAGCGGATTCACCGCTGCAGCCAAAGTGAATGCTGCACTGCAGCACGCCACCCGTGAAGGCGCCACTGCTGCGCAGCTCTTCAGCGCGGCGCAGCAGGCCTACGCGGAGGCAGGCTATCCCGGCGAAGAGCAGTTGCACCACCAGGGAGGCGCGTGCGGCTATGTGGAGCGCGACTGGGTCGCTACACCTTCCGGCACACAGGTCGTCACGTCGCCACAGGCTTTTGCCTGGAATCCCAGCGTACGCGGCGGCAAGGTCGAAGACACGACCCTGTTGGCAAACGGAAAGATTGAAGTTCTGACTGCGACTCCGACCCTGCCGCAGGTGGAGACGATCGCAGGCGGCATCGCGTATCATTCCGCTGGCGTGCTCATTCGCTAGGCAGCCTGCAGTTGCCTGGGCCGGACGCAAAGGTGAGGGGTGGGTGCCGGAACCGCCTCTTGCCTGGCAACGGTCAGAGTAGTCACTGTTTTTGCACGGAAACATGCTTTCATTAGCCTCTGGAGGAAACCGTTTTCATGAGACCTTTCCGCACTCACCTTCGCCCTCGCTCCTTAACTGCCTTCGCTTCGGCTCTTCTTGCTTCGCTGCTCGCCGTAGCTCCCGCCACACCGCTGATCGCCCAGGCGACGAACTATTCTGACAAGCCTCCTATCCTGCTCGGCGCGGCCTGGTATCCGGAGCAGTGGCCCGAGTCGCAGTGGGAGCCGGACCTGGAACTGATGGAAGCCGCCCATGTGCATGTTGTGCGCGTCGGCGAATTTGCCTGGAGCGCAATGGAGCCATCGGAGGGGCAGTATGATTTCGGCTGGCTTGAGCGCGCCATTGCCCTCGCGGCGAAACACCACATCTGCGTTGTGCTGGGTACGCCCACCGCAGCGCCGCCCGCGTGGATGACGTCGAAATATCCTGACACGCTGCGCGTCAATGAAAATGGTGTGCGCGACGAGCATGGCAACCGGCAGCAGTTTTCCTTCACCAGCACGCGTTACCGGCAGTTTGCTCATGAGATCGCCGCGCAGATGGCCGAGCACTTCGGACACAATCCGAACGTTGTCGGCTGGCAACTGGATAACGAGTACGCCGCGCCCTCCTTCGACCCTGAGGCAAAGGCGCAGTTCCATCAGTGGCTCCAGAAGAAATACGGCACCATTGAGGCCCTGAATAAAGCGTGGGCGACGGCCTACTGGAGCCAGACGTATGACAAGTTCGACGAGATTCCGGTGCGCCAGGACCACGAGAACCCGGCCCTGCTGCTCGACTGGAAACGCTTCGTCAGCGATACGTGGAAGAGCTACTCGGAGAACCAGATCAGCGCCATCCGGCCGCAGGCGGATAAGCGGCAGTTCATCACCACAAACACGATGGGCTGGTTCGATGGCTTCGACTCTTACACCGTGCATCAGGTGCTCGACATCGCCGCCTGGGACGACTACATCAGCACCGACAACTATGACTGGCACAGCAACGGCGCAACGCACGACCTGACCCGCGGCTACAAGAACAAGAACTTCTGGGTGATGGAGACGGAACCGGCCTTCGTCAACTGGCGCCGGATCAACACGCCGCTCGAAAAAGGCCAGGTGCGCGATATGGCGTGGCAGGCCATCGGCCACGGCGCGGAAACGGTCGAGTACTGGCAGTGGCGCTCCGCCCCGAACGGGCAGGAAGAGTACCACGGCGTGATGGTGGGCGCGAACGGCAAGCCCGCACCGGTCTATGCGGAGATCAAGCAGACGGGCGCTGAATTCGACGAGGCAGGCAGCGCGCTTGCCGGCACCACGCCCCATTCTGAGGTTGCCTTGATCAACGACTTCAACAGCCGCTGGGCTATCAACTTTCAACGCCACAATGCCGAGTTCGATCCGGTCGGCGAGATGCTCGCCTTCTATCGTCCGCTGCGTGAACAGGCGCAGTCGGTCGACATCGTATCTCCGCAGAATTCGCTCGACCAGTACAAGCTGGTAGAAGCACCGGGACTCAACGTGCTGCCGCAGGCAACCGCAGACCACCTGCTCGCCTATGTGAAGCAGGGCGGCAACCTGCTGCTCGGGCCTCGCAGCGGCATGAAGAACAACGACAACGGCCTGTGGCCGGAGCAGCAGCCGGGGCCGCTTGCCGAGGCGCTCGGGGGCCGTGTCGAGCAGTTCTACGCAATCGATAAACCAGTACCCGTCAGCGGAGAGCTGGGCTCGGGCACTGCCAACATCTGGGCGGAACAGCTCAGTGCGCAGTCACCTGAGACCAAAACGCTGATGACCTACGGAGCGAGCAACGGCTGGCTGGACAACCAGCCTGCGGTGCTCACGCGCAAGGTCGGGAAAGGCACAATCACTTACGTCGGCGCGTGGCTCGACCCTGCGCTTCTCTCGAAGCTGACGGCGAACCTGCTCAGCCAGGCGGGCGTTCAGCCTCTCATTCCCAATACTCCTGACGGGGTGGAAGTCTGCATGCGGACCGGCGCGCAACATTCCGTGCTGATCCTCATCAACCACAACACTACCCCGGCCACAGTCGCCCTGCCGCACGCGATGAAGGATCTGCTGACGGAGGGCAATCCCTCTCGCAGCAGCGTCGAGCTGCCGAAGTATGGCGTGGCGGTGCTCGAGTCACCCTCCTCGAAGTAGGCAACCCTGTTTTCCCGCGTGCGTCCGGCTGATCCGGGCCGCACGCGGGAAGCGTCTATTTCCCAAACGCCTTGCTAAAGAACGCCACGATGCGCTGACGAGCGTCAAAGCCGTGCCACGGTTCAACGCTGGGATTACCAAAGATACCTCCTGCCAGCGGCCCGTGGTCCTCGCGCGGATACTCTACAAGCTCCACCGGCACGCCCATCTGCCGCAGCGCGCGGTACATCTCCTCGCTCTGGCCGGGCGGGTCCGTCTTGTCGCCCTGCCCCTGCAGCAGCAGGAACGGAGTCTTCGCCTTCGCCGCGCCTGACAGGGGACTCTGTCTCCAGGCATCCGCGGCGTGCTCCCATGGTTTGCCGCCGTAGAACCAGCGGTCATACCAGGAGCTGTCTTCCGTGCCGTACTCGCTCTCCTGGTCGATCACCGGAGCTCCGGCAACGATTGCTTTGAAGCGGTCCGTCTTGCCTTCGACAAAGGCCGCCATCTCGCCGCCGTAGCTATAGCCCATCAGCCCCAGCTTCTGCGGATCGATAGGATTGGCCGCAATCGCCGCATCGACGCCGGCCATGATGTCGCGATAATCCGCGCCGCCGAGGTCGTTCTTGTTGGCAGCGGCAAAGGCGGCTCCATAGCCTGTGCTGCCGCGGGGGTTCGTCCGCAGCACGGCCCAGCCGTGCCCCGCCAGAAACAGAACAAGCGGGTCATACCGGTCGGCAAAAGCTCCGGTCGGGCCGCCATGTACATCGACGATCATCGGGACCTTGTGCTGCTTCGCCTCAGGCGGCAGGTAGAGCAGTCCTTCGATGGTCTTGCCTTCGTTGGTCCAGTGGATCGGCTGCGCAGGCACATCGGCCCACAGGGCGGGTGTAGTTGCGGGCGCGTTCAGCGGGTGTGCGGTGCGGCCCAGCTTGTCGGCGAAAAATAGAGTCTCGGGATGTGTGCTGTCGGAGCCGATCCACACCCATCCATTCTGCTTCGGATTCGTCGCGAGGCCGCTCACCGTCGCTGTCTCGAAGCGAAGCGTATCCGGCCCGCCCTCCGCAAAGCGCACAGCGGTGATGCGAAAGCCTGTCTGCACCCGGGCGAGTACACCTTCATGCAGCGCGACGAGACCGCGATCCTCCAGTGTGCCGTTGAAACCAGCGCTCAGGTCCTTCACTGCGCCGGACGCGAGGTCCAGCGCATACAGGTCGCTGTAGCCCGGGGGCGCGTCCTGCTGCGAGGCAGCGGTGAAGTAGTACTGCTTGCCATCTTCCGACCATGCGCCCGGAGTTGCTGCTGTCGCGGGAACAGACTTCATCTGCTGCGGGTGTGTCGGGTCTGCAGGGTCGAGCAGCCAGGTGCTCGCAGCGGGAGCCAGATCGCCCGCATTGGCCGGCGCATCCACTGAGACCATCAGCTTGCCCTGCCTGCTCCAGACCGCGCCATGCACATCGATGGGCACTGCAGCGGGCGTCATCTTTTCGCTCACTGCATCCAGCAGGTAGAGGCGCGTGCCGTGTGGATCATGGTCCACCCAGACGGCATCGGCTTTTTCGTCCTGCTGCTTCTTTTCGCCCGGAGTCTGAGGGTCTCGCGCCAGCACGGCGATGGTCTTGCCGTCGGGCGAGACAGCGTAGCTGCTTACGTCCACCTCAACAGGCGCGGTCTCTGCGGGCTGCTTCGACGCCGAGGGAGGAACCGCATCGGGAAGGCGAGACTCGTCGACCGGAGGAGCGACCTTCAGGTCGTAGACCTTCGCTTCTCCGCCGCTAAGCGGCAGGCGGTAGAGTTGCGAATGTGCCCCGCGATGCGCCAGGAAGTAGATACTGCCGCCGTCGGGCGCCCACTCGCCATTGTGCTCACCCTGTTTTTCCCCTTCCAGCGAATAAGTGAGCTGGCGCGATGTATTAGCGCGGATATCGACCAGCCATAGGTGGGTTCGTGCACCATCGGCGGTCGAGTCGCTCACCTGGACCAGCACCGATTGCGCGTCCGGCGAAAGTTGCGGAGCCGCGAGCGCGCGGGTATGGCGCAGATCTTCGTTCGAGGGGAACTGCGCTCCATACGCAGCCATGCAGGGAACGGCGGTAGTGGCGGCAGCCAGAAGGCAGATGCCGAAAGCAGACGATGCCAGTCTCATATTCGACAGCATACCTGCAAAGGCCCTTTAAACTGAGACTATGGCACACACCTCGCGCGCAATTCCGGTAGACCGCATCAAACTCATCGTCCTCGACCTGGACGGCACGCTGATCGATTCGCGTACCGATCTCGCCAACTCAGTCAACGCGATGCTGACCCAGCTTGGCCGCCAGCCTCTGCCGGAGGAGATCATCGCAACTTACATCGGCGATGGCGCGGGGATGCTGGTGCGCCGCGCGCTGGGCGATCCACACGATGAACCCCTGGTGGAAGATGCGCTGAACCGCTTTCTGGAGTACTACCGCGAGCACAAGCTCGACCACACCTACGTCTATGAGGGAGTCTTCGAGGCGCTCGATCATCTCCGCAACGGCAACCGCCAGCTGGCCGTGCTGACCAACAAGCCGGTAGGCCCGGCGCAGGTCATCTGCGATCACCTGGGGCTCGCGCCCTACTTCTTTCAGATCTACGGCGGCAACAGCTTTGAGACGAAAAAGCCCGACCCTTTTGGGCTGAGAAGGCTGCTGCAGGAGGCGAACGCAGCGCCGGAAGAAGCGGTTATGATCGGCGATTCCGACGTCGATATCCTGACCGCACAGCGCGCCGGAACCTGGGCAATCGGCTGCCTCTTCGGCCTCTCCTCGCACACGCTGGAGTCGATCCCCGCCGATTTTCTCGCTCACAGGCCGCTGGACTGGATCACTGCGCTGGGCGGCCCTCAACCTGTCTCCCGCTAAAGCTCCGGAAGGCAAAAAAAAGGCCGGAGAGTGGTTCCTCTCCGGCCATCCTGGGGAACAGGTGAACTTACTGGAGCAGCTTGGTGACTTCCTGCTGCACGGAGTTGGACTGCGCGAGGGCGCTGATGCCGGCCTGGCTCAGAATTTCGTACTTCGACAGGTTCGAAGACGCCTGTGCATAGTCGGTCGCCTGGATGGCGTTCTGCGCGGAAACGACGTTGGTGTTCTGTGTCGATTCAACGTTGGACGCCGCGGTAAGTGTATTGATCTGCGCGCCGATGTAGCCGCGCTGTGCTGCCACGTCGCTCACGGCGCCGTTCAGCGCGCTGAGCGCAGCCTGCGCGTTGCCCTGGGTGGTGAGGTCGGTGGTCGACAGGTTAGCCGTGCTGTCTCCGCCCGTCTTGGCGACATACTGAATCGTCGAGACGGCCTTGGTGGAGGCATCAAGCGTCGGTGTGCCGCCGCTGGTGGTGTCTGCCAGCGTACCCGCACTGATGACTACGTTGGAGTTTGTGTTGCTCAGCATGATGCCGGTGTCGCCGGCATTGGCCGTAGCGCCGGGGATGCCTGCAGCTGCCGCCGTCGTGAAGTTCGCCGTGACGCCTGCGATTCCATCCTTGTTGATCTCTGAAATCAGGCCGCTCACCGTGGTCGCAGAGGTCGTGATGGTGCTGGTTGTGCTGTCAGGGTTGGTGATGGTGAAAGTGAGGCCGCCCGTCAGCGCGTCGCCCTGCGTGGCCGCTGTGGTCAGTGCAGTGCCGGTGTCCTTCGACAGGTCGAGGAACTGCCCCGAGGTGCTCTGCTGCACTGTGCCGCCCGCGTCGCCCACGCTGCTCGAGGTGAGCTTGGCGAAGTAGAGGTTGTCTACGGAAGATCCAGCAGCGGAAGAATCGCCCGTGAAGATCTGCGTGCCCGATGTCGAGCCGGTGAAGACCTGCTGCGAGTTATAGGTGGTTGTCGAGCCGATGTTGTTGATCTCAGAGAGAATCGACTGATACTCCTGGTTGGCGGCTGCATCCTGGGTAGTGTTCAGCGTGCCGTTCGAGGCCTCGGTGGCCAGCGTGACCGCGCGGTTCAGCAGGTTGGTCACCTGCGAAAGCGCACCGTCTGCCACCTGCAGCAGGCCGACGCCTTCGCTCGCGTTGGTTGAAGACTGGGTGAGAGCCGCAGAGTTTGCCTGCAGGCCGTTCGCCAGAGAAAGACCGGCGGCATCATCTGCGCCGGAGTTGATGCGCGAACCCGACGACAGCTGTGTCAGCGTGTTCTGCAGGCTGGACTGCGTCTGGTTGAGGTTGTTCTCCGCGTAGATGGCGGAGATGTTATTCAGGACACCCAAAGACATAGGATTGTTCTCCTTCGATTTGTTCTATGGTTCCCTGCTTCGAGTGCCTGACCGGTGCAGAAGCGCGATGCTTGAGACCGGGTCACCTTCACCTCAGGAACCACGTTACCCACTGCCTTCATCGGCGCTGACGCAGGGCACTTTACGGGTCGGTGAGATTCGCAACGGAGTTTGGCACGCGAGTTGCGTAACCCTGCCGTCTGCCCATACATAAGTTGAGCAATCAGCCTGTCTCTCCCATCGTGACGAAGCGCGGCTGCCTTCCGCGGCAGGTGCGGCTCACCCTCCGTCGCCGCATCATTCTTTTCCCTGCCGTGCCGATAAGCAGCTTGAACAAGGACGGCAAACTCCGATGATCGAACTGACACGGCTGAACGGCAGCGCACTGGTGGTCAACAGCGACCTCATCAAATACGCCGAGGCCTCTCCCGACACAACGCTCACGCTGGTCAACGGCGAAAAGCTGGTGGTGCTCGAGTCCTGCGACGAGGTTGTCGCACGGGTCTCTGCGCACCGCGCCCGGCTGCTGGCTGACGCCGCGAAGCTCTTCCCGGCGGGTAGCGCAGCTGCCATCGCCTTCGCATCCGCAATGCGTGTGCTCGATGCAGAACAGGCGCAGCAGGAGCCGTCGACTGGCTCGAATATCGACGGCGTGCATCGTCGCCGCAAGGCCGACTACTAATCACTGAACTGGCAGGGATACGGAAATCATGGACAAGAGCAGCTTTGGTGGAATCATTCTGGCGGCCGCCGGCATCCTTGCCGGTCTGCTGATCGAGGGGGGCCGCGTCGGGCAGATTCTGCAGCCGACAGCCGCGCTGATCGTCATCGGCGGCACCCTGGGGGCGGTCATGCTGCAGTTTCCCCTGGCGACGGTCGGCAGCGCCTTCAAGCGGCTGGCCGGGGTCTTTCTCCACGGCGGCGGCGCGGATGAAGCCAGCCTGCGGCAGATTCTCGCCTATGCCGACAAGGCGCGCCGCAATGGCATCGTCTCCCTCGATGCGGACCTGCCGGGAGTGCGGGACCGCTTTCTCAAGCAGGCGCTCACCCTCGCAGTCGATGGCACCGAACCCACGGAGCTGCGCAAGATCATGGAGCTGGCCCTCGACAACCAGGTGGAGATCGATGAAAAGATCCCCGCCGTCTTCGAGTCTGCCGGCGGATTTTCACCGACCATCGGCATCATAGGCGCTGTCCTTGGACTCATTCAGGTCATGCAGCACCTGGATCACATCGACGAAGTAGGCCGCGGCATCGCCGTCGCCTTTGTCGCTACCATCTACGGCGTGGCCGCCGCGAACCTGCTCTTTCTGCCCTGCGCGGGCAAGCTGCGCATTCGCATCCGCGAGGAGCACCTGCAGAAGGAGATGATGCTCGAAGGCGTGATCTCCATTCTTGAGGGGCTCAATCCACGCATCATCGAGATCAAGCTGCAGAGCTTCCTCTCAGAACGCAGCAGAAAGTCGGAGATCGCTCCGGCAGGGACCGTTGCATGAGGCGCCGCAGGCATGCCGCGCACGCCAACCATGAGCGCTGGCTGGTCTCCTACGCTGATTTCATCACCCTGCTCTTCGCCTTCTTCGTCGTGCTCTACTCGACGGCGAAGGCAGACCAGCACAAGCAGGCGCAGGTCTCTCAGGCGATCAACTCGGCGTTTCAGGCGCTGGGGCTCTTCCAGTCCGACTCCAAAGATCTTGCTAAGGCAGCTCTGGCCGCCAGTGCCGATCAGGCGGTGACGCCCATGAACATCGTTATGGGTGAGGACCCGATGTCCCCCGCGATTCAAAAGGATCTGGCCCGGATCAAGAAAAACCTGGAAGGGATGCTCTCCAACCAGATAGCGCAGCACACGGTCTCACTCAAGCTGGGGCGGGATGGGCTCGTCATCTCACTACGCGAAGCCGGTTTCTACGACAGCGGCTCCGCGACCCCGCATCCCGGCTCCATCAAGACCCTCGATAAAATCGCCGACGCTCTCTACCGCACTCCCTACCAGATCCGTATCGAGGGCCACACTGACAATATCCCGATCCACACGGACCAGTTCGACTCCAACTGGGAGCTCTCGACGGCGCGCGCCACCCGCATGACACGCATCTTCATCGCCGACCATGCATTTGATCCGGCTCGCCTCTCTGCCTCCGGCTACGCCGAGTACCACCCGGTAGCCAGCAACGCGACCCAGGAGGGACGCGCCAAGAACCGCCGCGTAGACATCATCGTGCTGCCCACGGTGGCGCCTCCTGAGCCAAACCAGCCGCAGCAGCAGACGGCGGTGGCCGCGCTCAGCAAGCTGCCCCACTGAACACAAAACTACTGCGGCGCGTTCAGCCGCTGGCGGTGCGCATCCTGCTGGTTCTGCTGCTCGGCCATCTTTGCCGCTGCAGCCAGCTCCTGCTCTGACTCTTCCTTCTTTCCCAACCGCGCCAGCGTTAGCCCCAGGTAATAATGCCCGGGCTGGTACTCCGGTGCTGCGGCAATGGCCTTCCGCAGAGCGTCCTCGGCCTTGTCATACTGCTTCAGGCGGAAGAGAGCAATGCCCGTTCCCGCGAGCGCTCCGCCATGCCGGGGATTCCCTGCCAGCGTCTTTGCGAACTGCTCCAGCGCATCCTGGTACTGGCCGTGGTCGAGCGCCATCTGCCCCAGCTGGTAGTAGCCCTCAGTCTGCCGGGGAGCGAGCTCGATCGAGCGCTCGAACTCAGCCCTGGCCTTCTCATCCTGCTGACCCAGCTGAAAGATACGGCCCAGCCCGTAGTGGGCGGTCGCATCGTCGGGCCTGAGCTTGAGATAAGCCTCCATCTTTTCCTGCGCCGGGCCCAGCTGTCCAAGATCGAGCTTGACCCGCGCCGCCGCGTAGAGCGCGCCCGGGGAATCCGGAGCCAGCTGTTCGAGCTGGGTCAGCGTCTTGTCCGCGTCCCAGTAGAGGTGCATCTCGTCTTCGAGAATGCCAAGGTCATAGAGCAGGCGCGGGTTGCCGGGAACCAGCTTCTGCGCGCGGAGCAGGGTGGCGAGCGCGCCCTGCATGTCGCCCCGGGCGCGGGCAGCGAGGGCGAGCTGTTCGCTCACCTGCACCTCGCCGTCGGCAGCTTCCTGATCTCCTGGATGGGCTGCCAGCGTCTGCTCATAGCCGGCCCGAGCGGCTGTAAGGCTGCGCTCATCGCTGACGCCCGGCTGGCCGCCGGCGGCGGGCGCCTGCGACAACAGAGATAGGATAAGAAGGGCAGGCAGCATGACGGGCACCTGCCAGTCTATCAACCTGTTTTCGCATGCGGGCAGCACCGCATTTCCCACGCTTTCCCGCGTCCACTCTGATATCCTCAAACGTTTACCGAAGGACTGTAGTCACATGCCGGAGCAACGGGCAAGAAAGTACCACCAGGATCGCGTCGCGGAGACGCTCCGCGAAGAAATCGGCAGCATGATCGAGGGCGAACTCTCAGACCCTCGGATCAGCTTTGCCTACATCACCCAGGTTCTTCTCAACCCGGGCGGCAAGTCCGCCTCGATTTATGTCGCGGTTGATGGCGGCAAGGATGAAGAGGAGGAGACCATCGACGCGCTGATGGATGCGCGGGGTTACATGAAGCACCAGCTGCTCGAGCGCACCGGCAAGCGCCGCGTGCCCGACCTCAGCTTCCACATCGACCGGTCTGACAAGATGAAGGCTCGCATCGACGACCTGCTCGGACGGTCACGCAAGAGGCAGAAGAAATAGGCATGCAGGAAACCGCCCAATCGCGCATGACATCCGGCGAGCTGCTACGGCAGCCCGGCCAGCGTCATGGCATGGAGTCCGTACTCGAAGCCATCCAGTGCCGCGAGCGCTTTCTGGTGACGGCTCATGCGCGGCCCGATGGAGACGCCATCGGCTCCATGCTGGCCTGCGCGATCATCCTCGGACAAATGGGCAAAGAGGTCGACCTTGTGTCCTCTGACCGTGTGCCGCTCATCTATCGCACCCTGCCCTGCGCCTCGCAGATTCGCAGGGTCGCGCGCGTCGAGGGCGACTACGATGCGGTGATCCTGCTGGAGTGCGACGGCGTCGAGCGCTCCCGGCTGGCAGGGCTGGAGGGCCGTTTCCTTATCAACATCGATCACCATATCAGCGGCGTCGCCTTCGCAGACATCAACTGGATCGACGACCAGGCCTGTGCTGTCGCCGAGATGATCCATCGGCTGGCCACGGCCGCCGGCGTATGGATTACGCCGGAGATGGCTACCTGCCTTTATACCGCGGTGCTCACCGACACCGGCTCCTTCTGCTACGACGGCGCTGACGAACACACCTTCAACCTGGCTGCGGAGCTTGTGCGCCGGGGGGCCAAGCCGGCTGAGATTGCCAGGGATGTCTACTTCTCCTGCCCGACGTCGAAGATGCTGCTGCTCGGCGCTGCGCTCGGCAATCTGCGTCGCGACGGACGCCTGGCCTGGATGTGGGTCACGCATGAAGATATGCTGCGCACCTCCGCTGCAGAAGAGGATTGCGAAGGCCTGGTGAACTACGCCATTGGCATCTCCGGGGTCGAAGCCGCTGTATTCCTTCGCGAACTCAGCGACCATCGCGTGCGCCTCTCCCTGCGCAGCAAAGGCGGGCTCAATGTAGCCCGCATCGCGGAGAGTTTCGGCGGAGGAGGACACCATCATGCCAGCGGCTGTACCCTTGAGGGCCCCATGTCTTCCGCCATCGATTGCATCCTCAGCACCTTCCGGCGGCATCTCCAGCAAGGGATACATGAAGTCGCATGACTCACACCTCGCCTCTTGATCTGTTAGCCTTGTCCCGGGAACACTGAGAACTGTGGAGAAACCTTTTAGAACCAGCGGACGGAACCGTGCATGGGAACTTTTGCTTGCCCGGTTTCCCTTTCTTGGGGGAACGGTCGAAGCCCTGACCCTCTTTGGTTTCACTGCTTTTTTTCTTTTTTATGGCCTGGTGCCCATCTTCGGCGGCGATGGCCTGGGACTGGTCGGCGCGGACGAGCCTCGCTATGCGCAGGTAGCGCGCGAGATGCTCACGCGGCACGACTACATTACGCCGATCCTCTACGGTAAGCCGTGGCTCGAGAAACCGGCCCTCTATTATTGGCGGGCGATGTTCTCCTTCAGGGAGTTCGGCATCCACGACTGGTCCGCGCGCCTGCCCTCGGCAAGCTTCGCCTTTGTGCTGGTCACGCTCATCTTCCTGCATATCCGCCGTTTCCGCCCGGGCGGCCAGCTCGATGCGGCGCTCATGACCGCCTCCGCTGCCGGCATTCTCGCCTTTGCGCGCGGCGCCTCGACGGACATGCAGCTCGCCGCACCGCTCTGCATCGGCATGCTCGGCTGGTACGCGTGGTACGAAACCGGCAGCAAGTTCTGGCTCTTCGACCTCTACTTTTTTGTTGGCGCGGCAACGCTCGCCAAGGGCCCGGTCGCGCCATTCCTGGCCCTCATCATCCTTCTTGCGTTCATAGCGCTCCGGCGGGAGTGGTCTCTGCTGCGGCGCACCGTCTGGTGGCCCGGTATTGCGCTTTATCTGGCGATGGTGCTGCCCTGGTATATCGCCGTGCAGCGGCGGAATCCAAACTTCCTGCGGGTCTTCTTCCTGCAGCACAATCTGGAGCGCTTCGCCACAGACCGCTATCACCACTCGCACGCCTTCTGGTACTACCTGCCGATCATGCTGCTGGCGCTCACGCCGTGGGCGGTGATCGCCGTTGCCGCCTTTGCTGATGCCGTGCGCGGCTCCATCGCAGAGTGGAAAGCACGCGGAGCGAAGTTTCACTACATCGGCCACACCCGCGCAGGGGATGCCTTCCCTGAGTTCCTCGTGCTGTGGGCGTTGATTCCCGTCCTTTTCTTTTCCCTTTCCGACTCGAAACTGCCCGGCTACATTCTGCCGGCTGTGCCGCCGCTCACCATTCTTTGTGGCGACTATCTCAATCGCATCCGGGAGCAGGGACTTCGCCCCTGGCTGCTCATCGCGCATGCCGTGCTGACCGGGATCATGACCGCCTTCGTGCTGCTGCTGCCGGTGCATATTGTTCATCCGCACGGCCTGCCGCCGGTCAACGCGCTGCTTGCCGCGGCTATGACAGGTTTCGCTGCCATCATCCTCATTCTTATTACAGTTGCCCGCTTCGGTGTCACCCGTCTGCGTATTGCGACGATGGTGCCGATGATCATCCTGCTGCTGTTTGTCTTCGGCGTCGGGCCGGTGCTTGGCATCGGCAGCATTCCCGGCTCCAAGCGCACCCTTAAACTGCTCGACCTGACCTACTCCTCGCGCCCGCTGGCCGACACCATCAAACGGGTGGAAAGCAGCCCCAATGAACCCGTTGCCGTCTTCAGGGTTCGCCGCGATGTCGAGTACGGACTTTCCTTCTATCGCAACAACAAGGTAGACAACTACGATCATGACGGAGTGCCGCAGCAGCAGCACATTCTGGTAGTTCGTGAGTCTTATATCGACGACCTGCGTCCATTACTCAAAGGGCGAACCTACAACCCGGTCTTTACTTATCCGGCCCAGGATCTGGTTGTCTATTCGGTAGACGCTGCAAAGTAGGCCGGCCTTACTACCAACTGCTCGATTGTGCTTCTGATTCTCTTGATGTTGATCAACAGCCTGCTAACCTGAGACTACTTGAGCTCTGCACTCCAACTCGAAATCCTCGATCTGCGCCACTTCCCCGCGAGCAGCCTGCGGCCTGTGCTCGAAGAGGAGAGCCGGCTGTGGAGCGAGCGTCTGCGCTGGGATTACCGATCCTCCGCCGACCTGTTGCTGCACTATCTCGATTCCCGCGTATTGCCAGGCTATGTCGCCGTCGAGGGTGGCCGGGTGGCCGGCTATGTCTTCTGTGTCTATGAAGATCACAAGGCGATCATCGGCGACGTCTTTGCCCTCAAGCCTCGCCAGCGCGATCTAACCACTACGCAGGTCGAGTCGCAGCTCCTCGAGCGGCTGATTGAACTGCTCCAGAACACGCCGGGCACCACCCGTATTGAATCGCAGCTGCTGCTGCACCCCCATGAGGCTCACGCCGATGTCTTTTTGAAGGCGGGCTTCGAGCTCTACAAACGGCTCTTTCTGAACCTCGACCTGAAAATCAGCCGGGCTGCTGCCGCGCCGCCCTTAGCCGCCGGGTTTGAAATGCGCACCTGGCGCGATGAAGACTTTGCGCCCACCGGCCGCCTCATCGCTGACGCCTACACCGGGCATCTCGACAGCATCATCAACGACCAGTACCGCTCCGTCGGCGGCTCGCTGCGCTTTCTGCATAACATCGTCCGCTTCCCGGGCTGCGGCTACTTTGACGCAGCGTCCTCGCGGGTCATCATCGACCGCAACCGCGAGGAGATGGCCGGCGTGCTGCTCTGTTCACGCGTCCGCGATGAGGTCGGCCACGTCACCCAGCTGTGCGTCGCCCGAAGCCATCGCGGCCTGGGGCTGGGCAGCCTGATGCTGCAATCCACGGCGCACAACCTCGCCAGTCGCCGATTCCGGGGCCTCACGCTCACGGTGACTGAAGCCAATACACTCGCCGTGCGTCTCTATCAACGGCTCGGCTTCCATGAAATGCACTCCTTTGACGCCATGATGTGGGAGCAGTAGCAACAGCCGCCGGGAGGTAATTCCAGGCGGCCGCCTTTTGACTCTGCCTTCCAATCCGGCTATAAAGAATTTTCGGCTACTCAAATTTTTCAGCGTCAGCCGTGGATGTCACCCACATCAGGCCATCTGCGGTCAACCCATAATGCTCGACGATGCTCGGGAAGGCGGTGAAAATCCGCCACTGCCCCGCAACTGTAAGTGCGCCGCCGCGCGTCTGGTAGTTGAAGGTACGCGGCTGGCAATGGCCAGCAACGCCACTGGAGCCTGCTCCGGGAAGGCGGCCTCGCACAAGTCAGGAGACCGGTCTTCGAGCCGCTCTAACCCACGTTCCGAGGGGAACGGGAGGAACCATGTCGATTCTCTTGCAGTCGCTGCGCCGTCTTGCCGCGCGCAGCCTCATCCTCGTCGCCGCGAGCGCTCTGCTCTCGCCCACCTTGCGCGCTGTGGTCGTCCACGGCACCGTCACTGACCCCCTTGGCCGGCCTGTTCCCGGAGCGATTCTGGCCCTTGTGCAGAACGGCAAGGTCGTCATGAACGCACGCAGCGGCCAGGACGGCAGCTACCAGATCACCAGCGCGGCTACGGGACGATTCTTTATCCTCGCCTCGGGCCATTCCTTCCGTCAGCTCAGCACACACAGCTTCTATGGCGGCACGCTCGATGATGTCCAACAGGATGTTGTCCTCGAGCCGGAGTGGGTGCGCCAGTCCGTCGTCGTAACCGCAACCGGCACTCCGCTGCCGCAGGCGCAGGTCAGCGCCTCCATCACAGGCATCAACAAGTCCAGCTTTCAAAATCGCGCCGACATGGTTGATCCCATGCGCCAGGTGCCCGGCATCAACATCGTGCAGACCGGCCAACGCGGCGGCCTTGCCTCGATCTTCATCCGCGGCGGCAACTCCGATGCGAATGCGGTCGTACTCGACGGCGTGCCCATGGAGGACATCGGCGGCCGCTTCGATCTCTCCACGCTCACCTCGACCGGCATCAGCGATGTCGAAGCCTACCGCGGCCCCAACAGTGTCCTCTACGGCTCTGACGCGGCCGCGGGTGTGGTCAGCTTCACCACCCCGCGCGGCAGCACATCTTTTCCGTCGCTTTTCTATGAGGGCGATGGAGGCAATTTCGGCACCTACCGCAACGAGGTTCAACTCGGCGGCACGCACAGCAAGCTCGACTACTACGCGGCCTTCGCCGATCTGCAGACGAAGAACTCGCTCCCTTCCGACGAGTACCACGCCATCACCTCGACTGCGAACATCGGCTGGTCGCCCACGGCAGCCACCCAGTTCCGCGTAACCGCTCGCAACACTGACCTCGCGACCGGCCTGCCAGGGGCTATCCAGTTCTACGGCATCGCCAATGACGCCAAGCAGTCCGATCAGGATCTTTTCCTCTCCGGCACTATCGATCACAAGTTCTCCTACCGCTGGCATGGCCTCGTCCGCTACGGTCTCGGACGCAAACGCGAGGAGTCGATCCAGTGGTCTCCGACCGGCATCCCTGATCTCTCTGCCGGTGTCTATCTGGGCGACTTTGTCACCATCAGAGGCGCCAACGGATACTCTGTAAGCGGTAACGCGATTATCAATTACTTCGGCACCTACCCGACGAATCTCAACCTCGTCTCGAACCGCGATCAGCTTTACGCGCAGACGGACTATCAGATCACGCCCCACGTCACCGCCATTGCAGGTTTCCGCTATGAAGACGAACGCGGAGCGGAGCGTGAAGCGGCCTACGGAATCAATGAGACCCTCGAACGCACCAACTATGACTACATGGGTCAGCTGCAGGGCGACTTCCGCAACCGCATCTATTATTCCCTCGGCGGCGGCGTAGAGAAGAATCAGCTCTTCGGCACAGTCGGCGCGCCGCACATCGGGCTGTCCTACTACGTAGTGCGCCCCGGCAGCGGCAAGTTCAAGGGCACAAAGATCAACTTCAACTTCGCCAAGGGTTACAAAGAGCCAACCCTCTCCGATCAGTTCGGCTCGCTCTACACCTTTCTGCAGCAGAATGGCGGACAAGCTGCCATTCAACAATACGGAGTGACGCCTATCGGTGCGGATCTCTCGCGCAGCTACGATGGCGGGGTCGAGCAGAACCTCTTCAGCGAGCGCGTGCTCCTGCGCGTGACTTACTTCCACAACGAGTTCGGCAATCAGATCGAGTCAGTAGGCGCGGCGATTGTCCCGCAGCTGCTACCCCAGCTGACACCGGCGCAGCAGGCCTCGCTTGAGGCTTTCCTGCAGAGCGAAAGCGCCTACTCCCTCACCCTCAACTCGCTCTCCTTCCGCGCGCAGGGCTTTGAAAGCGAAGTCGATTACGGCGTCCGCCGCAATATCTATCTGCGCGGCGGCTACACCTATCTCGACTCCGTCGTGCAGCGCTCGTTTTCCTCCGATGCAGAGAGCCCGACCTATAACACTTCCGCACCCTTCGCCAATATCCCCATCGGCGTTTACTCGCCTCTGCGCGGAGCCCGTCCCTTCAGGCGTCCACCGCACACAGGCTTCTTCGACGCGAGTTATACCGGGGGCCCCTTCACCGCCGTTTTCGATGCAGCCTTCGTGAGCCGCAGTGACGACTCGACCTACCTCGGCGGCAGCGACGCCAACTTCGGCAACTCGCTGCTGCTGCCCAACCGCAACCTCGACAGCGCGTATGCCAAGCTCGACGCCGGGGGCACCTTTCAGGCGAACAAGTGGCTCGGCGTCTATGCACAGGCAGACAATATCCTCAGCAGCCAGCACATCGGCCCCATCGGCTATCCCTCGCTGCCCTTCAACTTCCGCATGGGTCTGCGTCTCACCCTCGGCCACTCGCGGCAATAGCTCCGTCCGCATCATGAGCCCACGTCTCGCATAGGTGAGGCGTGGGCTCCCCTGATATATTCCCTTCTCAAGGGAGTCATCGAAGATTTGCGGAAGCTCAACGCCTGCCTGCTCTTTTTCCTCGCATTGTTTGCTGCCGCTGCTCCAGCACAGACTGCCATCTATCCCACTCCTCCCGCAGTGCGCTCCAGCAGGTTTCGCGTCACGGTCAACGGGCATCGGACCTGGTTCATCCACGCCGCGGCCAACTACTACTTCCTGAACTTTGCCGCAGCAGACAGCACGAAAATAGTGATCACCGCTCCCGACGCCAACTACTGGCAGCGCGGCGTTGAGATCGCGCCGTGGTCTCTCGGGCTCCGCGCTCAACGCAGAGGACGCACCATCAGCTTCACCCTCCATGGGCCTGCGAAGTTGTCTATCTCACGGCCCGGCGACCACTTCGCCGGAGCGGAGATGCTCTTCCTGTTTGCGAATCCTCCAGAGGCGAAGCCGCCTCTGGCCACCGATCCAGATACGCTCTTCTTCAAGCCAGGCACCTATCGCCAGAGCATCACCCCGCACTCCGGCCAGAATGTTTATCTCGCTCCGGGTGCTGTGATCTACGGTGCGCTCAACCTGTGGCAGGTTGAGAATGTGCATGTCTACGGGCGCGGGGTCCTCATCTACGACGGCCCGCAGAACCCGCTGGACGATCAGGGCTGGATGCACAAGCCCGACTGGCATGGCATCCTCCTGGATCACGCTCGCAACGTCGAGATTGACGGCATAACGGTAGTGGTTCGCAGCCGCACCTGGATGATCCAGATGTGGAATTCCCATCACGTCGGCTTCAACAATGTGAAGGTCATTGGCGGCAGCACAAGTGACGCCAATCAGGATGGAATGGACTGGCGCGGCGGCGGTGACACCTCAGTCCGCAACAGTTTCATTCGCGCAGCCGACGACGTGTTTGCCATCGAGGGCGACAACGACTTCTACAGCGGAGTGACGCACACCACGCCCGGCGACGATGTCAACAACATCACCATTGAAAACGATGTCGTCTCCACCAGCGTCTCGAATATCGTCCGCGTCAGCTGGCCGCTGCAGCACTTCAACAGTCACAACTTCCTGATGCGGAACGTTGATGTGCTGCACATGGGTTATGGAAGCTGCAAGGTTCCCTTCGCACTCTTTGAGCTATGGTCGGACCAGGGCGGCTGGGGCAGCCACTCCAACTATCGCCTGCAGAATATCCGGCTGGAAGACTGGTACTCCCTGCTGCAGATCGATCAGAAGTGGCCGGCAGTCCGTGACATCAAGCTTGAAGATATCTGGGCGCTCGGCTCGCCCTCGATGGCGCCTTCAACGCTCTCGGGTGACGTACAAGATGTGACTCTCAGCAATGTCGAGATTGCCGGACAGCCCATCACCAGCCGTGCTGCTCTTCCGCTGCGGATCGAGGCAGGTGCGCAGCCCCCTGCTTACTCCATGAGTGCGAACGATGCTGCGATGGCCGACCCTCCGGATTCATCCCCGCAATTCACCTACACGCCGGGGCTGCTGCGTCCGCACCAGGCGGTGACCTTCCGTGCAGCGCCTCATGGTGACGGCACAATCTATCACTGGCTCTTCGGCGATGGCTCACAGGCTACCGGACCCGTAGTGCAACATCGCTTCCCGGATGCAAGGGGCACGCTGCTCGACAACTCAGGAAGCTTTCGTGTCCTGCTTCACGTTATCGATGCAAAGGGCCGCGAGTCATGGGCAGCGCATCCAGTGATCGTCGGAGGCACAGCTCTTCCGGCGCTCGATGCCGGCAACCTCGAAGTGCCTGCCGACGGAGGCTATACCTTTACGCTGATGACCGCCGGCCAGGCCGAACTGAAGGTGGACGGGCGAACAATCACACACAGTCCCGCGCCCAAGCCCCTGGTCTGCGGCACGCCCGGATACGCCGTGCAACCGGCCAGTGGAAGCCTGCAGCTGCGGCGCGGCCTCCACCGCATCGAGATTTCAGGAGCGTCCGGCTCGGCTCTCTACTGGGAGGGGCCAGCGCTGCCCATGCAGAAAGTTGCCGCAGCCGCTCTTCCCTGAAGGCGTGATCCCCTCGAAGGCTTACTTGCGATCAGCCCCGGTTGCAGGAAAGAGGAACCGCAGCATCGGCCCTACGCGTTCAGCCCATGCGGCTTCATCGTGCGTTCCGCCTTCGACCCGCTCGTAGTGCAGATCAATCCCGGTGCGCCAGCCTTTGGCGCGTAGCCTGCGGTCGAGGCGATCTGCATCGGCGAGCGTCCGCTTGCCTTCCGCATCGCCCACATCGAGCCAGATGCGTGGACGTGCCATCCTGTGCCGGTCGTCGACGAATGCCAGAATATTTTCGTGGTTCCACCAGAGAGACGGTGAATGCACCGCCAGCCGTCCGTACACCGCCGTGTATTTGAGCCCCAGGTAGAGACTCACCAGGCCGCCCAGCGATGAGCCGCCGAGTCCCGTATTCTGCGGGCCGGTCAGCGTGCGATAGTTCGCATGGATAAAAGGCAGCAGCTCCTGCATAAGCAGCTTGCCATACTTGTCGGCTTCGCCCCCGCCCATTTTTCCATCACGAATATGCGTGTACTCGGCCAGCCTTCGCTCGCCCGTATTTGCGACGCCGACGATGATGAGCGGCTCCACTTCTCCCGCTTCGATCAGCGCATCGGCAGTCGTATGCACCTGCCAGGTCCGCCCCGGTACAAAGGACGTGCGCGGATCGAAGAGGTTCTGCCCGTCATGCATGTAGAGCACCGGGTAGCGGCGCGGCGCTTCTTCTTCATAGCCTGGCGGCAGGTAGACCGTGATGTCACGATCGTCGGGCAGAAAGCGGCTGTGAAACTGCCGATGGATCAGCAGCCGGGCCCCACCACTCGCCTCTGCTGTGGCTGCCTGTGAAATGTCTTCCCTAACTCTCAGACTGGCTCCCATTTGTTACATTAGCAGCATCGTGAGCACCCTATGAACCGCGAATATCACAAGTGGTGGTCGCCCTCGCTCGGTCGCGATATGGAGTTGCTTATCTTCGGCCACGCAGGCGTTCCGGCTGTCGTCTTCACCAGCTCGCAGGGCCGCTTCTATGAGTTTGAAGACCGCGGCATGGTCGGCTGCATCGCCAACAAAATTGACAACGGCGAAATCCAGCTCTACTGCGTGGACAGCGTGGACGCTGAGAGCTGGTATAACCGCAGTGTTCCGCCACGCTGGCGCATCGCTCGCCAGGCGCAGTACCAGGCCTACATTGTTGACGAAGTGGCGCCCCTGATGCGCCTCAGAAATCCGGCTCCGCAGCGGATCACCATCGGCTGCAGCTTCGGCGGCTATCACGCGGTCAACATTGCCCTGCGTCATCCTGACCTCTTCACCGGCTTCCTTTCGATGAGCGGCGCCTTTGACCTCACGCGCTTCCTGCACGGCTACTACGATCAGGACGTCTATCTGAACACCCCGCCTCACTATCTGCCGAGCCTCTCCGATCCCTGGTACTTTGACCACTACCGCCGCGGAACCTATCTGCTCTGCAGCGGATGGGACGACCACTGCCTGGGCCAGAACCAGCACCTCGCGCACATCCTGGGCAGCAAGGGCATTCCGCACCAGTTTTACACCTGGGACACATGGAACAGCCACGACTGGCCAACCTGGCAGCGGATGATGCAGCTTTACCTCTAAAGCTTCAGGCTGGCCTACTCATCCCTCCATTGCGATTTCCTCCCTTCTCGGCTAAGGTGGCCATGAGTCCGCGACATGAAAGGTGGCGAAGATGAAGAAAATCGGCGTGCTGTTTGGCATGGAGAATACCTTCCCAGGAGCGCTGGTCGAGCGCATCAACTCCATGAATCTCGACGGCATCTCTGCTGAATTCGTGCAGGTCGGCGCAGTTGCGCTTGACCAGCCGCCTGAGTACGCCGTTATCGTCGATCGCATCTCGCACGATATTCCCTTCTACCGCGCCTTCCTCAAGCATGCCGCGCTCAATGGAACGACCATCATCAACAATCCCTTCTGGTGGTCTGCCGATGACAAATTCTTCAACTACTCGCTCGCGGCCAGGCTCGGCGTAGCCGTCCCTCCCACCGTCATCCTGCCGCATAAGTGCTATCCGGCCGGCACCACCGACCGCTCCATGCGCAACCTGCAGTATCCGCTCGACTGGGATGCCGTCTTCAACTACATCGGCTTTCCTGCATTCCTCAAGCCGGTCGACGGCGGCGGCTGGCGCGATGTCTATCACGTTCACAGTCCTGATGATTTCTTCCACGCCTATGACCAGAGCCGCGATCTCTGCATGACGCTGCAGCGCGCCGTTCACTTCAATGAGTACTTCCGCTGCTATGTCGTCGGCCAGCAGCGGGTCCACATCATGCCCTACGATCCGCGCCGGCCATATCATGAGCGCTACCTGCTTGACCCGCCGGCGTATGACAAGAAATTGCTCAAGCGCGTCGAGAAGGACGCGATCACCCTCTGCCGCGCGCTCGGCTATGACTTGAATACCGTTGAGTTCGCCGTGCAGGACGGCATTCCTTACGCCATCGACTTCATGAACCCTGCTCCGGACGCAGATCTGCACTCCGTAGGCGCGGCAAACTTCGAGTGGATTGTAGGAGCAGTCGCAGAGCTGGCCGTCAAGAAAGCCCAGGCGGGCCCAAAGGCAGCGCCGCTCTTTCGCTGGAGCGAATTTCTCGGCGGCAGCACACCTGCAAAGGCTCCCGCAAAAAAGAAGGTTTCCAGGAAGAAGCCGTCCGTCAAGCAGCAAAAGAAGACCGACTGAGGGCTGGAGTTTCTCAGCCCTTACTTCGCCGGAGGAACTCCGCCTATCTTCTCTGTGAGCCGCATGCTGGCGTTGCGCAGCACCTCACGCACGCTTGCCATGTTCATTGGCTGGCCTATCCGGGCCAGGCATGGAACCGTCAGTCCCGCCACCGCTGCCCCATATTCATCGAAGATGGGAAAGCTGAGATCTGTGATGCCCCGGATCTCATAGCTGACCCGTTCCTCATAGCCCTGAGCTCTGATTTTGGCCAGATGTTTTTCGAGATCCTTGGGCAGCCGCTGCCCCGCCTTGTTCTGCCATAGCGCCAGGGCGTGCGCGCGGCTCTCCTCCGGCAGATAGGCAAGAATCGCATGCCCCGTCGCGGAGTGGGTGGGGTCCACGATCGAACCTGCTTTCACGTAGAAGTGTGGGCTGACCGGTGAGTCAACCTGGGACAGGATCACCACCTGCCCACCTTCAAGCACGCCCAGATGGCAGGACTGCCGGATCTCATGCGCGACCTCCTGCATGACAGGGATGGCCTCACTCGCCAGCCGCTTTGCCGGTGGATACTCCAGCGCCATGCGAAAGAGGCGTAGTGTCAGGCGAAAGCGATCGTCGCCTTCGGATTGGGAAATATATCCACGCTCTTCCAGGCACAGCAGCATCCTGAAGATCTCCGAAACCGTGCGGCCCAGCCTTCGAGCCACATCGCTTTTCGTCAACCCGCCTGGCTCGCGGGCGAAGAGTTCAAGGATGTCCAGCCCTTTTTCGAGCGCCGGCGTGGGATAGAGTTTTTTCTGAGGCTTCACTCGTTCGCGATCCATAACGTCCAAAGAAACCTCATTCTATCCTGCTTTGACGGGGAACTCGGCAAACTATCGTTATAGGTTAGGCTCAAGCTTGCGAGCAGATTGCGATCAGATTGCCATCTGTTTATTTTCACACCTAAAAACCGTCATTCGCTTGTCAATCTGTATCTTTGACCAGTACATTTCATGCTGTGTAGAGCGCCCGCACTTTCGTGCGTGGTGATTTTCCGGAGGAGCGTTGCTGATGATTTCCCTACGTTCAGTCAAATCAAGTTCGATCGCCATAGTTACCGCGGCTATCCTGGCCGGCTGTTCACTTTCCGCCTATTCGCAGCAGCCCACGCAGGATGATCTGATCTGGCAGAAGTCTGTCAGCAAGTTCGACGCGCGACGTTCAGCCATCCTCGCCGGGGTCGACAAGACCGCACAGTCGGGCCCGTTCAAGCCTGACTGGAATTCGCTGAAAACCTACAAGATTCCCACCTGGTATCAGGATGCAAAGTTCGGCATCTTCATCCATTGGGGCGTCTATTCAGTGCCCGCTTTCGGCAGCGAGTGGTACCCGCGCCTGATGTATCTGCAGGGCACTCCTGAGTTCAAGCACGAGGTCGCCACCTACGGCCCGCAGACGAAGTGGGGCTACAAGAACTTCGTCCCCGAATTCAAGGCGCAGAGCTTCGACGCCAAGGCCTGGGCAGCGCTCTTCAAAGAGTCGGGAGCGAGATACGTCATTCCTGTCGCCGAACACCACGACGGCTTCCAGATGTATGGCTCAACGCTCAGCGACTGGAATGCGGTTGAGATGGGTCCGCACCGCGATATCATCGGCGAGCTGGCGACCGCCATCCGCGCCGAAGGCCTCCACTTCGGAGCCTCGTCACATCGCGCCGAGCACTACTGGTTCATGGACGGAGGCCGCAAGTTCCCCTCCGACGTGCAGGATCCGAAGTATGCAGCCTTCTACGGCCCGGCGAACTATGCCAAGGACCCCACCAAGAAGGGCGTGCTGCACCCCAGCGATATCTACCTCAATGACTGGCTCGCTCGCAGCGCTGAGATCGTTGAGAAGTATCACCCGGAGCTGGTCTATTTCGACTGGTGGGTTGAGCAGCCGGAGTTCCAGCCGTATCTCAAGCGCTTTACCTCCTTCTACTACAACGAAGCCGCAGCCCGTGGCCAGCAACCCGTGCTCTTTCGCAAGAATGATGCCTTCCCTGCCGGCACGACTGTCCTGGATATTGAACGCGGCGGCAAGAACGCCATCGACCCAGTTCACTGGCAGACAGACACCTCGGTCAGCAACAAGTCCTGGGGCTATGTGAAAGGTGACACCTACAAGACCCCCGAATCGCTTGTCTGGCAGCTCGTCGATATCGTCAGCAAAAACGGCAATCTCCTGCTCAATATAGGACCGAAGCCCGACGGCACGATCCCCGAGCAGGCGCAGTCCATCCTGCGGCACATGGGCCACTGGCTCAGCGTCAACGGCGAGGCCATCTACGGCACCCGTCCCTGGACCACCTATGGCGAAGGTCCGACCAAGGTTGTTGCCGGTTCGTTCCACGACACATCCTCGCAGCCATTCACTCCGCAGGACATTCGCTTCACCACCAAGGCGGGCAAGCTCTACGCCATCGCCCTCGGCTGGCCCACGAATGGCCATCTCCTGATCCACTCTCTCAACGCAGCCAGCGGATACAAAGTAGCGGACGTTTCCCTTCTTGGGGGCGCGAGCCATATCACCTGGAAGCAGCAGCCGGACGGGCTGATGCTCAACCTGCCGCGGAGCGCCTCTGGAAAATATGCCTACAGCTTCCGCATTACCCCGGCGGCGAAGTGAGGCTGATCCATTGACGGAACAGACCAGTCCACTCCACGCCGCGCTTGCTTCTGCCCGGCCTCAACTGCCGCTCCATCCCCGCCCGATCGTCTCCATAGGCTCGGGCGGCATTGTTCGCGACGCGCACATGCCCGCCTATCGAGCGGCGGGCTTTCCTGTTGCAGTCGCGGTTGACCAGAACTCGGAGAAGTCACAGGCGCTCGCCGCCGATTTCAATATCCCCCGCGCCACCACCTCCATTGCAGAAGCTGTCGCCTTCGCTCCTCGCGATTGCATCTTCGATGTTGCCGTCCCCGCTGGTGCGCTCCTGGATGTTCTGCCGCAGCTGCCGGATGGCGCTGCGGTGCTGCTGCAGAAGCCCATGGGCAATACTCTCGCCGAAGCCGAGCAGATTCTCGCCCTGTGCCGGAGCAAGGGCATGACGGCAGCTGTCAACTTCCAGCTTCGCTGGGCGCCCGTCATGATCGCCGCACGCAGCCTCACCACCGCAGGCGTACTTGGCGAGCTGCACGACATGGAGGTCAAGGTCAGCGTGCGCACTCCGTGGGAGCTGTGGAGCTTCCTCGCGACCGCCCCGCGCCTTGAGATTCTCTACCACAGCATTCACTACGTCGACCTGGTCCGTTCCTGGTTCGGAACGCCGGAGCGCGTCTACGCAAAGACGGTTCGCAACCCGCGCACTCCAGCACTCGCTCCTACCAAGAGCGTCATCATTATGGATTACGGCGAGTGGAAGCGCGTCTTCATCACTACCAATCACGCCCACACCTTCCAGGGCAGCCAGCATAGCTACGTGCAGTGGGAGGGAACCACGGGCGCGATGAAGGCTGTCATGGGCGTCAACCTCGACTACCCCATCGGCCGCCCCGATACTCTCACCTATGCGCCGCTGGACTCGGAGTGGCAAACGCTGCCCACCACCGGCAACTGGTTTCCCGAGGCATTTATCGGCTCCATGGGATCGCTGCAGAGCTTTGTCACCGGCGAGACAAACGATTTGCCTACCAGCGTCGAAGATGCGATTCAGACGATGCGCGTCGTCGAAGCAGCGTATTTGTCCAGCGAAAGCGGCGGCGCCGCGATATAGTATTCAGGAGACTTCTTTTATGGGCGAAATTCCGTTTTCACTTTCAGGAAAATATGCACTGGTTACAGGCGGCGCCAGCGGCATTGGAGCAGCGACCTGCCGCGAGCTGGCCGGCGCAGGAGCGCACGTCTACATTGCAGACCTCAACCTGGAGCGCGCGCAGCAGCTCGCCAGGGAAGCAGGCCCCAACGCGACTGCCCTGCATCTCGACGTGACCTCGACCGCATCGATTGAAGCCGCGGTCAAGCAGGTTGCCACCCTCGATATCCTTGTCAACTGCGCTGGCATCGGCCATGTCGGCAACATTGAACACACGGAGCTTGAAGATTTCGAGCAGCTCATGAAGGTCAATGTCACGGCGGTCTATCTCGTCACCCGCGCCTTTCTGTCGCTGCTCCTCAAGGACCGCGGCAGCATCGTCAACATCGGCTCGGTCGCCGGCCAGGTCGGCATCAAGCACCGCTTCGCCTACTCCACCAGCAAGGGCGCGATCATCGCCATGACTCGCCAACTGGCTGCCGACTATCCGAAGCAGCTGCGCGTCAACTGCATCGCGCCCGGCACCGTCGACACACCCTTCGTCGAGAGCTACCTGGAGAAGTATCACGCGCACGAGAAGGAAAAGGTCCGCGCAGAGGTCACCGCGCGCCAGCCCATGGGCAGGCTTGGCAAGCCGGAGGAGATCGCATCCCTGGTGCGCTATCTCTGCTCGCCCGAGGCAGATTTCTTCAACGGATCGATCGTTACGATTGACGGCGGCCTGACTGCCGTTTAACCCCTGGGGCTGTTCTCCAACCGCAGTAGAGGTAAAAGGCATGGGAACGTGTTGCCGATCAAGAGAGAGAAAAATTGAAAGAGATTAGGATCACCAACGTCCGCGTCATTGACCTCCGCTTTCCCACCTCGCGGGAACAGATCGGCTCCGACGCAGTCAACAAGGATCCCGACTACTCTGCCGCCTATTGCATTCTCGAAACAGACGCAGGCATCTCGGGCCATGGACTCACCTTTACCCTGGGCCGCGGCACTGAACTCTGCGCCGAAGCCCTCCGCTATCTGGCGCAACCCATTGTTGGCCGCACGCTCTCCTCCATAACGGAGAAGATGGGCGCCTTCAGCGCGGAAGTCGTCGGCGACACCCAGTTCCGCTGGCTCGGGCCGGAGAAGGGCGTCATCCATCTCGCCGCCGCCGCACTCATCAATGCCGTCTGGGATCTCTATGCGCGCGTCGAGGGCAAGCCGCTCTGGCGCCTGCTTGCGGAGCTCTCGCCGACGCAGATTGCCGACGCTATTGACTTCCGCTACATCACCGATGTGCTCACTCGAGAGGAAGCCATCGCGCTGCTCACCGAGCGCCGCGCCGGCTATGAAGAGCGCCTGAAGCACCTCGCAGCCACTGGCTACCCCGCGTATACGACATCGCCGGGCTGGTTCGGCTTCAGCGATGAGAAGATCATCCGGCTCTGCAACGAAGCACTCGCTGACGGCTGGACGCATTTCAAGCTCAAGGTCGGCGGTGACCCGGCCGATGATCTGCGCCGCGCCAGGCTCGTACGCAAGTGCATCGGCCCGGATAATAAACTCATGGTCGACGCCAACCAGAAGTGGGACGTCAATGAGGCCATCGAGCGCACCCGTTCCCTCTCTGAGGTTGACCTCTGGTGGATGGAGGAGCCGACAAGCCCCGACGACATCCTGGGCCACGCCCGCATCCGGCGCGAGGTCAGGCCTGTCCGCATCGCCACCGGTGAGCACTGCCACAACCGGGTCATGTTCAAGCAGCTGCTGCAGGCCGAAGCCATTGACGTCTGCCAGATCGACAGCTGCCGCCTCGCCGGTGTCAGCGAAAATCTGGCCGTCATTCTCATGGCTGCGAAGTTCGGCGTACCGGTCTGCCCGCATGCCGGCGGCGTCGGCCTCTGCGAATACGTGCAGCACCTCTCAGCCTTCGACTATCTCTGCGTCTCGACGACGATGGAAAACCGCGTCACCGAGTTTGTCGATCACCTGCATGAGCATTTTGTCGATCCCGTTCGCATCGAGCGCGGACGCTATATGCTGCCACAGCAGCCCGGCTATAGCATTGAGATCAAGCCGGAGACGCTGCGCGACTACAGCTACCCTGATGGAAAGGTCTGGAAGTAAAAATGAAATTCGTAACTTACCTCGATACAAATGGAAAGCCACGCCCCGGCGTGATGAAAGAAGATAAGGTCGCCGACCTCTCCTCGCTCGGCTTTGAGGATGTTCTCAGCATCATCCGCGCAGGCAAAGCGGGCATCGAAAAGGCAGCCGCTGCGCCAGCCACCATCGAAAACGCGAAGCTCGCCGCGCCTCTCGCGAATCCGCCACGCATCTTCGGCATCGGCCTGAACTACCACGACCACGCCATCGAATCGAACATGGCCATTCCCAAGACGCCTGTGGTCTTTATGAAGCTGGCCTGCGGCATTATCGGCCCTGGGCAGGCTATCGAGCTGCCCTCCATCTCCACCCAGCCTGATTACGAAGCGGAGTTTGCCATCGTCATCGGCAAGGGCGGACGGAACATCACGGACAACTGGCGCGACCACATCTTCGGCTACACGATTCTCAATGACGTCAGTGCCCGCGATGTGCAACTGGCGACGTCCCAGTGGACGCTCGGCAAGAGCTTTCCCACGTTCGCGCCCATGGGCCCGGCAATTGTCACAGCAGATGAAATTGCTGATCCGCACGCATTGGACGTCAAGCTCGAGATCGACGGCGAACTGCTGCAGAACTCGAATACCCGCGAGCTGATCTTCAAGGCTCCCGAGCTGCTCCGCTACATCTCGTCGATCACGCCGCTTGAGCCCGGCGACATCATCAGCACCGGCACCCCCGCCGGCGTAGGGCTGGGCCGCACGCCCCAGCGCTGGCTCAAGCCGGGCGAGACGGTCGCCATCGAGATAGCCGGCCTCGGCCGCCTCGTCAATCCCGTCGTAGCCGGAGTCTAAGCGGATTCGCCCATCCCTTCACTGCAGAAGGGATGGGCACTGCACCCGGGCGTCGATTCAGTCCAGGTGAAAGACCTCTTCCAGGCCGCTCATCGCGTCATCTGCGCCAGCGCCCTTCAGCTGTTCAAAGAGCGGAGCCATCTCCTGCTGCCAGCGGGCATTCACGGGGTGCGTCTTCATGCCTGCAACTGCCCTGTCAAAGTCATCTGTCTCCAGATAGCCCACCAGCAGGCCATCCCTGCCGAGAAACAGTGAATAATTCCGCCACCCGGTCTCACGGAGCGCGTTGAGCATCTCCGGCCACACAGCCTTGTGCCGCTCGCGATACTCCTCCATTCGTTCCCGCTTCACCTGCAGTAGAAAGCAGACTCTTTGCATCCAGCCCTCACCGATCCTGATCTCTGGCTCTACCGCTGTGCGGTTCGCCATGGGTGTCCAAGGTATCAGTCAGGAGCAGGAGGCTGCCACAGCCAGGTCTACGGGCCGGGAGGGCGCTATAAGGAATTCAATTGACGGTTATGCTGCCGTTGAGGATTTTGCAACGGCTCACCGGCGAGGGTTTCAATCTGATTCTTGGCGAATTGAATAGCCACGGACATTCGCTTGCCCACAAGCTTTTCGACCTCGGGATGCTGCTTCATCTCCTCCACTCCGCAGCGGGCCAGCATCACCTTCATCTGGCGAAGCAGCAGCATCCGCGCCAGGCGCTGGCGGCGGCGAACCCAGTAGCTGACGCCACCGTTCAGCAGCATCGCCACGCATGCTGCCAGGGCCACGGAGCGCCAGGGGTCTGCACCATCCCGACTGGCTGCCACGTAGACCAGCGCGACCAGTACTCCTCCTGCAACACCCAGTAGAAGTTCCACGAAGCGAACCAGCAGCGAATTGGGAGAATTCATAGAGCCCTGCTTTCCAGTCGTGCAATCGTATGTCTTAGAAGACCGCTTGGGAAGTACTAACGATCATTGCAGTGAACGCGGATCAGCGGTTACAATGGGAGAAGCGCAGGAAAGGGTTTTTTCTGATATGGCAAAGCAGGGTATTCATCCCAATTATAACGAGATCAAGGTTGTATGCGCGTGCGGCAGCACGTTCGCAACCCGTTCGACCCACAAGGGCGACATCCATGTGGAAATCTGCTCCAGCTGCCACCCGTTCTTCACCGGCAAACAGAAGCTGGTAGACACGGCAGGCCGCATCGAGCGCTTCCGCCGCAAGTACGCCAAGCCCGAAGGCGCCGCCAAGTAGGCACCTCGCAGGTATGCAGACAAAGCCCTCGCGACGCGAGGGCTTTGCTGTTCAAGACACATGCAGAAGCATTGGGACAATCCGCTGGAGCACACGATGCCGCTGGGCGCGCGCGTTCCTGCGTCTTTTTCGATTGGCGGAGTTGAGGTTGCGCCGGCGACCGTGCTCGCCCCCATGGCTGGGGTGACCGATACGGTCTTCCGCCGCTTCATTCGCAATGCGAGCGTCTTTTCGACGGACGCCACCGCAGGCGCCTCCGTCGAGCACGAGATCAGCAACCGGCAGTCCGGCTGCGGGCTCATCATGACCGAGTTCACCTCAGCCGACGGGCTGTCGCGCATGCGCGAATCAAAGCGCAAGCGCTACCTCACCTTCTACGAAGACGAGCACCCCATCTCCGCACAGATCTTCGGCTCCAACCCTCAGACGCTCGCTGAGGCCGCCCGCATTGTGCAGGACACCGGCTTCGACCTCGTCGATCTGAACCTTGGCTGCCCGGCAAAGCGGGTCGTAAGCTGCAATGGCGGCAGCGGACTGCTGCGCGATCTTCCGCTGATTGGAGAGATATTCAAGGCCGTGCGCGCAGCCGTGACGATTCCTTTCACCGTCAAGTTCCGCCTCGGCTGGAATGACAATCACATCATTTGCGTTCCACTCGCGAAGCTCGCCGAAGACAGCGGCCTCGCAGCGGTTGCGCTTCACGCCCGTACCCGCGAGCAGGGCTACTCAGGGCAGGCCCGCTGGGAGCACATCGCAGCCGTCAAGGACGCCGTCAGCATTCCGGTGATCGGCAACGGCGACATCCGCACCCCTGAGGATGCCTGCGCGATGATCGATCAGACAAGCTGCGACGCCGTCATGATTGGACGTGCTGCTCCTGCGAACCCGTGGATCTTCCGCCAGATCGCGCAGTACACCGCGACGGGCCGCTATGATGAGCCTGCTGAGGCGGACCGCTACGGCATGATCCGCGGATATTTTCAGATGCTGCTCGATGAGGGCAATCCGGAAGCACAGGGCAAGATGAAACAGTTCGCATCATGGTTCACGCACGGCGTGCCAGGCGGCGCTGCGCTGCGCAAATCGATCTATGAATCGAAGACCGGCGATGCGGTGCTTGCCGCGGTTGAGCAGTTCTTTGAGCCGCGTCTCGAACGGACGCTCGCAACCGTCTGAGATAGTCCTTACATCGATTGCACGGGCAGCATGGTCAGGTCATCCACCAGCCCGACTTCCTTCTGTACAAATGGCTCCGCATAACGCACTCCTCCCAGCAGGCCGTAGTGGCGCGCCATGGCGAAGGTCCGCTCGCGAATCTCTTCTTCCGGCACAAACAGGCCGCTGCCTGCGGACTGGTTCGCATATTGCGATGAGTAGGCCATGAGTGACGCATGCCGTTGCTCGATGAAGGGGGAAACATCCACCACAAAGCTGGGTCGCACATCCGCATAGAGGCTTGCGTAAAGGATTTTGAAGGGCCGGTGCGGCGCAGAACCCGTGTCGAGCTTGCGCAATCCCGATAAAAAGCAGGCCTCGTAGCCCAGTGTGGAGGTGGTGTAGTGGTCGGGGTGGCGGCCCGTCCAGTAGGGCAGAATCACAACACGGGGGCGGAGTTGGCGCAGGACACGTACGATTTTCAGGCGGTTTTCGTAGGTATTCTCCACGCAGCCGTCTGGCAGATCGAGCGCCTCGCGCCAGGAAACACCCAGTATTTTCGCGGCTTCCGCGGCTTCCGCGGCGCGCTCGGCTGCAGAGCCTCGCGTACCTGCCTCACCTTGCGTCAGGTCGAGAATGGCCGTCTTCTGGCCAAGGGAGCGCATCTTCAGAAGCGTTCCGCCGCAGGTTTGCTCGACGTCATCTCGGTGCGCGGCGATGGCCAGAATGTCGCAATTCATCCCGGAAATGACCCCGAAAAAGCTCATCAGCGATAACTATTGTCCTTTGATAATAGTTATCGCTGCTTCATGTTTAGTAGTCCGTGTTGTCGTTGTCGCTTGACGCGTCCATGTAGGCGACATCGTAGGCAGTGCCCTGCACGGTGACGTTCGAATTATCGCGCTGCGAGCCATCGGTGGTGTTGTAGATGTAGATCTGTCCACCCTCGGCAGTGTAGGTCTTGTTCAGGCCGGTGACGGGCGCGATGCCGGTGCCATCGCCTTTATAGGCGTCTACGAAGACCGAGTTGTTCGAGGTGTTGAACATGGTGATGCAGCCGAAAGGAGTAGCCGGCGCAGAGCTCTGGCTCAGCTTGTAGCGCTCACCGCTCTCACAGTTCTGCGAGCCGATCCACAGGGTATTGTTATCCCCCAGCACCATCTTCGTGTGGGTGCCGTCGCTGATAGAGAACTGGCCGGTGATGGTGTTACTTGCCGTGTTAATGAGCGACAGAACGCCCGAGAAGAGCCCGTCCTTCTGCACCTGTTGTCCGGCAACGTAGAGGGTGTTCCCATCCGAGAGCGCGTCTGTCGCGCCTCCTGGCACGGGAAGGGTGGCGCCGGGGAGCAGCGCAATGCCGCTGGGGCCGTTCTGGGTGGTATTCAGAGAGGCGTTGGTCAGGGGAATGGGTGTGATACCCGCGGTGGCGCCGCCGCACTCAGGACCGCAGCTGAGAACGTAGGCGGTGGTGCCGTCGCTCGAGAAGACTGCCTTGGTCGGGTTGTCAAAGGTTGCCCCGCCGTTGTTCACCGGGAAGACGCAGAAGACGGGCAGGTTCTGGGGCTCGCAATCCTCGGCAGCGGTCGAACCGGGCAGGCCGGGATTGTAGTGCGGATTATTCTGTGCGGCGAGGGACTGCGCGTTGGTGAGCAGCACGACGCTGTAGATCGTATTCGAGTTCTGCACGAAGGCGAGCACAACCGTATTGCCCGGGTTGACGGACAGGCGGAAGACGCCGGGCAGGCTGAGGGGATAAGAGACCTTTGTGACCTGATCGACGACCGTCAGCACATGGCTGGACTGGTTGGCGGCATACACGTAGCGCTCATCGCGGCTGATGAAGATGCTGGAGGAGAGGCCGGTGAGACCGCTGATGCTGCCGCTGGTCTTTTCTCCCTCATAGTCAACAAGCGTGAAGCTGCCGTCGCCCTCGGCGTAAACGGCTCCGACGCGCTGCTCGGGCATGTTCTGAATGGTGACAGGAAGCGCTCCGGAGTAGCCGGCGATCGAGAAGATCGGAATCTTGTTGTCGTAGCTGTGGCGGATATCGTAAAAGGCGTCTTCAAACTGAAGCGCGCCGCGCTGCAGCGGGCTCGGGTTCTGAATCGCGACCAGGACGCGGTTGATGACACCGCTTGGCGGGAAGCTGCGGTTCGCGAAATAGAAATTCTTGCCGCAGGCGGTAAGCAGAAACGATAGGGAGATCAGCGCGCCAAAGACGCAGGAGATGCGCAGTAAACTTCTTTTCTTCAAAAGCCTCAACCTCAACCGCAAGCTGCGCGGCACCTGGAATCTCAAGGAAAGCCAAGTATAACAAAGGGCGCTGGCAATGGATTGGCTTAGAGGCGTGGAGGAAAGCAGGATTGGGCAGCCGTTGCAGTAAACTTCCCCCAACAAGGAGATTTCCTATGCCCCTACCTCAGGATGAACGCCTCGTAGCCCTTGCCAATGACTTGCTGCAGCAGTTCGACCGGCTCTTCGGTCTGCACCCCGGTTTTCGACCCGCACATGCCAAAGGCCAGATGTTTACGGGCGTCTTTCGTCCTGCGCCGGGAGCCCGGGAGCTGACCAGCGCTCCGCACATGGCGCGGGAGTCCACCCCGGTGACCGCCCGCTTCTCCAACTCAACGGGGATTCCCCTGCTGCCCGACAGCTCGCCTGACGCGAATCCGCGGGGCCTGGCGGTTCGCTTCAACCTCGCCGAGCATGTGCACACTGACATCGTGAGCCACTCGCTCGACGGATTCCCTACGCGGGATGGCAAGCAGTTTCTCGAGTTCCTGGAGGCGGTGGCGGCAAGCGGGCCTGACGTGCCCTCGCCTAAGCCGGTGGAGACGTTTCTCGGATCGCATCCGGCGGCCCTGGCCTTTGTGCAGGCGCCGAAGCCCTTCCCCTCAAGCCTGGCGCGGGAGACCTATTTCGGCGTAACGGCGTTTGCCTTTACGAATAGTGCGGGGGAAACGAAGTTCGGTCGCTACCGGATTGTGCCTGAGCAGGGGAACGACTTTCTCACCGACGAACAGGCGGCAAAGATTCCGGCCAACTACCACTTTGACGAGATCGTTGAGCGGATTGGCCGGGAGCCGATTCGCTTCAAGCTGATGCTGCAGCTGGCAGCGGCAGGCGATACCACCGACGACGCAACCGTCCACTGGCCGGAGAGTCGCGAAGTGGTGGAACTGGGCGCCATAGAGCTCACAGAGGCAGTCGCGGATAATCTGGCGCAGCAGAAGCAGATCATCTTCGATCCGATTCCCCGGGTGGAAGGAATCGCTCCCTCGGCTGATCCCCTGCTGGAGCTGCGGGCGGCGATCTATCTGCTGAGCGGAAGGCGGCGACGCGCAGCCACCATGGAAGAGCCCGTTCGCTGAGGGAGACAGGCCGGGAGCAAGCGCGACTGGAACTGACGGAAAGAGGACGAGGATGATCAATCGCCGTGACTTTGCGCGGCTGAGTGCCGCGGCGCTTGCGACGGGTTTGCGCCTGCCCCACGCAGCCGCAGCCACGTCGCCGGTTCCCTACGGCGTTCAGCTTTATTCTGTTCGCCAGCTGATCGCGAATTCCCTGCCCGCTGTGCTGCAGGGAATTCGCAGGATCGGGTATACGCAGGTGGAGCTCTTCTGGGAGGTTTATTCGCACCCGGCGAAAGCGCTGCGCACGGTAATCAAGGATGCGGGTCTAACGGTTCCGTCGGGCCTGTTCCACTTTGACGACCTCGAGTCGCGAATCGACTACGCTGCCGAGCTGGGGCTGACGTACATGGTCTGTCCTGAGATTCCCAGAGCGTACTCGGCAACACCGGAGGGGATGAAGCGCGGCGGGGCCGAGTTCAACCGGATAGGCGAACGGGTTCGCGCTTCCGGAATGCACCTGGCGTATCACAACGGCAACCCTGAGTTCCGCCCGTGGGCGGGGACGAATGTCTTCGCTGCGCTGATGGACAATACCGATGCGAAGCTGGTGGGGCTGGAGATCGACTGCTACTGGGCGATCGAGGGCGGCCAGGACGTGAACGCGATGCTCCGCAAATATCATGAGCGGGTTCACCTGCTGCACCTGAAAGACCGCACGGCGGGCGCGACCGTCTCCTACACCCCGGAGACGCCCCCCGGGCACTTCACTGATGTGGGCAAAGGAACGATCGACTGGCCGTCCATCCTGCGGCAGGCGCGCTCGCAGGGAGTGCGGTATTTCTTTATCGATCAGGACGGCTCTTCCCTGCCGCCGATGGAGAGCCTGCAGGTCAGCTTCGACTACCTGAAGACGCTGCACGTGTAGCTGCCAGTCGCACTCACGGATGCCAGAGGCTGCAGCCCGCGCATCTGGCGTTCGCGCGGCGGGTGGCTTAGCATGAGACAGACACCATGACGACCCGCGCCGGCAGACGACTTCAAGAGATTTTCAACACGCGACCCGTGCTCTGCGATGGAGCAATGGGCACGTCGCTCTACGCGCGTGGCGTCTTCATCAACCGCTGTTACGACGAGCTGAACCTGACGGAGCCGGAGCTGGTGCGCTCGATCCACGAAGAGTACCTGCAGGCCGGCGCCGAGATCATCGAAACGAATACATTTGGCGCGAACCGCTTCCGACTGCTGCGCTATGGGCTCGAAAACAAGGTGGAAGAGATGAACCTCGCCGGGGCGAGGATTGCCCGGCAGGCGGTCGAGCACCTGGCCGAGAAGCAGGCCGGGCAGGCGTGGGTCGCCGGTTCCGTGGGGCCGCTGGGCGTGCACCTGGAGCCTCTGGGCAAGACATCGCTCCAGGAGGCGCGGGAGGCCTTTGCGGAGCAGATTCGCGGGCTGGTGGCGGGCGGGGTCGACCTGCTGATTATCGAGACGATGCCCGCGCTGAACGAGGCAGAACAGGCGCTCAAGGCGGCGAAGGAGACGGCTCCTGACCTGCCGGTGATGGTGATGGTGACGGTCGACGAAGAGGTGAACTGCCTGGACGGATCGTCGCCGGAGACGGCGGCGGCGCGGCTGACGGCATGGGGTGCGGATGCGATCGGCTGCAACTGCAGCACCGGCCCGGCCAATGTGCTGAGCGCGATCGAGTGCATGGCGGCGGCGACCGACCTGCCGCTGGTGGCGATGCCGAATGCGGGCATGCCGCGGGCCATCGAGGGGCGCAATATCTACCTGTGTTCGCCGGAGTACATGGCGAGCTTTGCGAAAAAGTTTCTGAAGTCGGGAGTGCAGTTTATCGGCGGCTGCTGCGGGACGACGCCGAACCATATTCGCGCGATGAAGTCAGCGCTGCGGGCGGCCGAGGCGCAGAAGACGGCGCCGGCACGGATGGCGCGGGAGCCGATTGTGACGGAGACGCCCCCCGCTCCGCTCGAGGAGCGTTCGCGGCTGGGGAAGCTGATCCAGGAGGGCAGCTTCGTCACCATGGTGGAGATTGTGCCGCCGAAGGGCATCGACTGCCGCAAGGAACTGGCGGGCGCGCGGCTGCTGGCTGAGCTGGGCGTGGACATCATCAACGTTCCGGACTCGCCGCGAGCGTCGGCGAGGATGAGCGGGCAGAGCCTGTGCATCCAAATCCAGCAGCAGACGGGAATTGAGACGGTGCTGCACTACACCTGCCGCGACCGTAACGTGTTGAGCATTCAGAGCGACCTGCTGGGGGCTTCGTCGATCGGGCTGAAGAATATTCTGTGCCTGACGGGCGACCCGCCGAAGCTGGGGAATTATCCGGACGCTACGGCGGTGTTTGACGTGGATGCGATCGGGCTGGTGAATATCGTCAACCGGCTGAACTATGGGCTGGATATCGGCGGCAACCCTATCGGCGAGTCGACCGGGTTCACGATTGCCGTGGCGGCGAATCCCGGCGTGCCGGACATCGATAACGAAGTTCGGCGGTTTGCCTACAAGGTAGAGGCGGGCGCGGAGTACGCGATCACCCAGCCGGTGTTTGACTTGCGGCTGCTGGAGAGCTTTCTGAAGCGGATTGAGGGCTTCCGGATCCCGGTGATCGCCGGGATATGGCCCCTGACGAGCCTGCGGAACGCGGAGTTCATGAAGAATGACCTGCGGGTTTCCATGCCGGACGAGATCATGCTGCGGATGCAACAGGTGGGGTCGCCGGAGGAGGCGCGCGCCGAGGGCATTCGCATTGCGCAGGAGATGCTGGCGGCGACGCGGAGCATGGTACAAGGCGTGCAGGTGAGTGCGCCGTTCGGGCGGTATACGGCGGCCGCTGAGGTGATCCAGGCGGTGCTGCCAAAGCGGGTGGCAACGGTTTAAGAGGGAGTGGGAGTTTACGTGGCGAATTTTGAGGATTCACTGAAGCAGCTGGAGATGGTGGTGGCGCAGCTTGAGCGGGGCGACCTGCCGCTGGAGGACTCGATCCGCCTGTTTGAAGAGGGGATGAAGCTGTCGGCGACCTGCAAGGAGCAGCTGGATCAGGCCGAGGGCAAGGTGCAGATGCTGGTGAAGCAGCGCGACGGCTCGATGAAGACCGAGGTTTTTCCGCCGCAAAAGTAGCAGCTGGCGCCGATGATATTTCGTGCATGCCCGATGCAGCGGAGTATTATCAGTACACTTCAGCGAATCGTTTTTAATCTTACTGAAGGTTTCATTTTCACCCGCACGTCTATCTCATGCCGGCATCATACTAGTTGCTCATCGTTGCGGGTTGAGCTCCTTCGATGGTTCTGTCAAGTACCGAGTAGTCCCGGGTAGGAATGTGCTGAGCACGCCTGCCCGTCAGCCTTAAGAAAGGTACGGTAACTTTGAACGTTCACCTCCTGAACCCGAGCGACAACTCCTTCGGAACCGCTGTCATCACACCCCGGTGGCTTTTTGTACTTGCGGCAGCCACTCCTGAGATTTACGGGACCCCGATCCTCGTCGATGAAAGCCTGGAACAGTTAGACCCTGCCACCATCCAACCCGGAGATGCAGTCGGCATCGGCATCCACACGGGCAACGCTCTGCGCGGCTATGAGCTCGGACGCATTGCGCGCGAGCGCGGTGCCTGGGTGATCTTCGGCGGTATTCATGCAACGCTGTTTCCTGATGAGGTGTTCGAGCGCGGAGCCGCTCACGCCGTCGTCACCGGCGATGGCGATCTGATCTGGGCCAACGTGCTGGCCGACTGCGCCCGCAACGCCCCGCAGCACCTCTACGCGGGCGGCAAGGTGGATGGCGACAATTTCATCTCAGCCCGGTGGGACCTGCTCTCAGCAGACAAATACATGTGGGCGTCTGTGCAGACCGTGCGCGGCTGCCCCAAGCACTGCTCCTTCTGCTCCGTGTGGCGCACCGATGGCCAGAAGCCACGGCAGCGCAGCTACAAGCGCGTCATCGAAGAGATCGTCGATCTTCGCCGCAAAGGCTTTCGTTTCATCGCCCTGGCGGACGACAACTTTTATCCGGTTACCCTGACCGACCTTCGCCTGGCGCGCGAACAGAACAATCAGGCGAAGGTTGAACAGCTCGAGCAGCTGCGGGCGGAGCGCTTCCTCCTGATGGAGGAGCTCGCCAAGCTGCCATCCAACATGGTCTTCTTCACCCAGATCACCATGGAGGCAGCCGAAGATACCGAATACCTGGACGCGATGCGCCGGGCAAACATCAAGGGCGCACTGGTAGGCGTGGAGGCGGTCACACCGGAAGGGCTCAAGTCAGTATTCAAGGACTTCAACTACTCCGGCGATCGGCTGGTACAGCAGCTCAACATCTTCCGCGAGCATGGCGTCCATGTGCTCGGATCCTTCATCTTCGGCCTGCCCAGCGACAAGCCCAGCACCTTTGACGCGACAGCCGATCTGGCGCTGAAGGCTGTCACCTTCGCCCAGTTCGTCATGATGACACCTTTTCCCGGGACCATCGACTTCAACCGCTGGGAGAAGGAGCAGGAGAAGGATCCGGTGCTGGTCGACGGCATTCCAATCACGCGCTATTGGCTCATCCCGTCAAGCATCCGGCCCAAGATGTTCACGCCGCATCCGCTCATGAGCACGGATGAGATTCGCGAGCGCACCCAGGGCGTCTGGGACCGCTTCTACACGCTCCGCGCCATCTGGAAGCGTTCCGCCTGTACGCCTACGCTGCGCGCGCGCCTGGGCTTCATCTTTCTCTCCAAGCTCTACCGGCAGATGTACGCCGGCACGGGAATCTCCACGGACAGCGCCCGCCGCCGTAAGGCGAACACATCCGCGCGATGGATTGCACGCTACAGCCGCAAGCTCTTCCAGGCCGAGCCCATGCCCGATCTCCAGATGCCGGTCTGGGAACCGACATCGATTTCGCGCTCCATACGGTCGTTCGCTGAAGGAGACTCCGGGCCGTTCCGGGTCGTGTCGTAAAGCGAAGCTGCATGTCCCAAAAGTGATAGCCTGCCGGGCTGAAGAACCGGCAGGCTATTTGTTTTCCGGGAACCAGACTATTTCTAAGCTTCTCCAGCTCCGTGGCATTTCTTGTACTTCTTGCCGGAGCCGCAGGGGCAGTCGTCATTGCGGCCAACCTTCTGCCCTGTCCGACGAGTGGTTACCCCGGTTGCGCTGCCGCCACCGGCGCTTCGCGCCATTTCGAGCTCGCGCTTCTTCTTGCGCTCGAACTCCTCTTCCAGCCGATCGATCGTAGTCGCTGGCTGGCGAGTGGGCACCGAGGGCAGAGCTGCCTGCTGACGATGCCCGTTTGCAATGGGAGCGTCCGCGGTCAGGACCGGCGGAGCAGCCGGAACCTCGCGCTGCAGGCGCGTCGGCACAGCTACCGGCTGGCCGTCAGCCCCGATCACCTGCATCAGGAAGAGGTAACGCAGTGTGTCCTCCTGGAAGCGGCGCATCATCTCCTCGAACATGTCGAAGGACTCGCGCTTGTAGGCGACGAGTGGATCCTGCTGGCCATAGCCGCGCAGTCCGATGCCTTCCTTCAGGTGGTCCATGTTGAGCAGATGGTCTTTCCACAGGCCATCGAGCACGCTCAGCATCACCACGCGCTCGTGGAATCGCATGGCATCCGGCGTGATGAACTGTTCCTTCGCCTCGTATTTCTCCTTCAGCCTGTCGAACAGCGTCTCGCCCAGCTCATGGCGCGTGAGCTCGCGAAGGTCGATCTGCTCCTCATCCATATCGAACCCAAACTGCTCCTTCAGCTTGCTCTTGAGCAGATTGGTGTCCCACTGGTCCGGGTGCAGCTTCTCCGGCGCAACTTCATCGAGCAGAGCGCTGAGAGCATTTGCGACGTAGTCCTCGACGATCAGTTCTTTCTGGTCAATGCCTTCAAGCAGCTGGCGACGTAGCCCATAGACGGCCTCGCGCTGCTTGTTCATGACGTCGTCGTACTCGAGAATGTGCTTGCGCGACTCGAAGTTCTGCGACTCGACAGCCTTCTGCGCTGCCTCGATGCGCTTGGAGATCAGCTTCGACTCGATCGGCACACCCTCTTCCATGCCGAGGCGCTGCAGCAGTGTCGAGACCCACTCACGCGCAAAGATGCGCATCAGATCGTCTTCGAGCGAGAGATAAAAGCGGGATGCGCCCGGATCGCCCTGACGGCCTGCGCGGCCGCGAAGCTGGTTGTCGATGCGCCGCGACTCATGGCGCTCCGTACCGAGGATATGCAGACCGCCTGCCGCGATCACCGCGTCATGCTCACGCTTCGCATTCTCCGCGTGGGCGGCGAAGGCGCGATCCCAGTTCTCCTGGGTGGTCTCGAACTCCTGGCCCTGGTAGTAAAAGCGCATCATGCCGGCAGCAGCCATCGGCGAGATGGCGCCCTCAGCGGCGCTGATCGAACGGGCCATGCCGCGCTTGACCAGGTCCTGCTTGGCCATGAACTCGACATTGCCGCCGAGCAGAATATCCGTACCGCGGCCGGCCATGTTGGTGGCAATCGTGACCATGCCGAGGCGACCGGCCTGCGCCACGATCTCGGCCTCGCGCTCGTGGAACTTGGCGTTGAGAACGACGTGGCGAACACCTTTGCGCTGCAGAATCTGCGAAAGAAGCTCCGACTTCTCAATCGAAGTGGTTCCCACCAGCACCGGCTGCTTGTTCTCATGCAGCTTGGCAATTTCGTCAGCTACGGCGAAATATTTCTCTTTGGCCGTGCGATACACCACGTCTGGATTCTCCAGGCGGAGCATCGGCCGATTGGTCGGAATGACAACGATGTCGAGCTTGTAGATATCTCCGAACTCGGTGGCTTCCGTTTCAGCCGTGCCGGTCATACCGGCCAGCTTCTTGTAGAGGCGGAAATAGTTCTGGAAGGTAATGGTGGCGAGGGTCTGGTCTTCGCGGCGTATATTCACGCCTTCCTTGGCTTCGACGGCCTGGTGCAGCCCGTCAGACCAGCGGCGACCCGGCATCAGGCGGCCCGTGAACTCATCCACGATGATGACTTCGCCATCCTTGACCACATACTGCACGTCGCGTTTGTAGAGCGAATGCGCCTTGATCGCCGTCTCGACGTGGTGCTTCAGATCCCAGTTCTCGACCTCTGCGATATTGCCGATGCCGAGCAGCCCTTCGACCTTTTCCCAGCCCTCGTCGGTAACGGTGATGGTCTTGTGCTTCTCGTCCACCACGAAGTCGCCGGTCAGGATCTTCTGCTCGCCTTTTTCGATTTCCTCGCCCTGCTCGAGCGACGGCAGAATGCGGTTGACCCGGACATATTTGTCGGTCGTCTGGTCCGTCGGTCCGCTGATGATGAGCGGGGTGCGGGCTTCGTCGATCAGGATCGAGTCCACCTCGTCGACGATGCAGAAGTGGTGACCGCGCTGCACACAGTCCGAAATCTCGAACTTCATGTTGTCGCGCAGATAATCGAAGCCGAATTCGTTGTTTGTGCCGTAGGTGATATCCGCGGCATAGGCGGCGCGGCGCTGCGTGTCGTCCAGGTCATGAACGATGACGCCGACCGTCAGGCCGAGAAACTCGTAGATCTTGCCCATCCACTCGGCATCGCGCTTGGCCAGATAGTCGTTCACCGTCACGGCGTGGACACCGTGGCCTGCGAGCGCATTGAGGTAGATAGGCAGCGTGGCGACGAGCGTCTTGCCTTCGCCGGTCTTCATCTCGGCGATTTTGCCCTGGTGCAGCACCATGCCGCCGATCAACTGCACATCGAAGTGGCGCATGTTCAGAATGCGGCGACCTGCCTCGCGGACGACGGCGAACGCCTCAGGCAACAGCTCGTCGAGCACCTGCTTCTCTGCCGTGCGGCGCTCCTCTTCATCGTCGATGCCCTGAATGGCGGCGGCAATGCGGCTCTTGAATTCTTCGGTCTTGGCGCGCAACTCGGCATCCGAGAGCTGCTGTATCGCAGGCTCCAATGCGCCGATCGAGTTCACGACCGGCATAAGGCGCTTCACGACCCGCTCGTTGCTGGTCCCAAATATCTTAGTGAGAGCACTGCTGATCAAAGTGAAAAATCCTCAAGTATCAGTGTAAACGGTCTGAATGGACGGACGCAGCCGGGAAAGGTCCTCAGCGAAGGGCGGCGGTCTGGGTGCTGCCCTTGAGCTGACTGAGTGCGTCGAAAATGATGGCCGGGGTGAGCACCTCCGGCAGCACGGTCGGGGGCGCGTTGGGGCGCCCGGAGTAGATCGCGTAGGCAGGCACGCCGCTGCGTCCCAGCTGGCTCAACGCCTCGCCAATGGCTTCATCGTGCCGGGTCCAGTCGGCGCGAACAAGCGCAACGCCGCTGCTCTGCAGGCGCTTGATGACCTCCGGCCGGTCCAGGACGACCCGTTCGTTCACCTGGCAGCTGAGGCACCACTTTGCCGTGAAATCGACGAAGACCGGGTGGCCTTCCGAACGATACTTCTCAAGCAGCGCCTGGGAAAAAGGCTCCCACTGCAGCTGGCCCTTGGCCGGCGACTCAGCTGCGGCGGGCGCGCTCGCAAAGCGGCGAGCGCCGTAAAGCGGCAGCGCTACCGCCACGGTCAGAACCGCGAGGGCGACGACCGTAGCAGGCAGCTTCGCAGGCCACTTCCCCAGTACCCAGCCGGCGACCGCCAGGAGCAGAAAGCCCGAAAGCAGCAGGACCAGCGGATTGTCGCCCGCCGTCTGCGCAAAAAGCCACGTTAGCCAGATAGCGGTGCCGAAAACCGGGATGGCCGTGAACTGCTTTAAGATCTCCATCCATGCGCCCGGACGAGGCAGCAGCCGCGTCCAGACGGGGTTGAAGGCCAGCAGCAGATAAGGCGCGGCCAGCCCCAGGGCGAGCGCCGTAAAGACTGCGAAGGTCACGAAGGCAGTCTGCGCCAGGGCGTAGCCGATCGCCGCACCCATAAAGGGCGCCGTGCAGGGCGTAGCAACGACCATGGCCAGCACGCCGGTGAAGAAGCTGCCGGCATACCCCTGCTTGGCGGCCAACCCGCCTCCGGCGCTCGTCAGCGAGAGTCCGATCTCAAACTGCCCGGCCAGCGAAAGACCCAGGAAGAAGAGCACCAGCGCCATGATGGCCACAAAGCCCGGCGACTGGAACTGGAATCCCCACCCCAGATGGCTGCCGCCTGCGCGCAGCCCCAGCAGCACCGCAACCACTGCCCAGAAGGAAACAACGATTCCGAAGGCATAGACGAGTCCGTGAGAGCGCATGCGGCTGCGCTCTTCCCGGGAAGCCTGCGCCAGAGACAGGCCCTTGATGAAGAGCACCGGAAAGACGCAGGGCATCAGGTTAAGGATGATGCCACCCAGAAACGCGAGGCCGATGGCGCGCACGAGCGAGCCTGAGTCGGAAGACCTCTCCCCTGCCGGGATCACCCCGGGCGTTGCATCAATTTCATAGGCGGCGCCGTCGGCCAGCACCAGCAGGCCATGCAGCTTTTTGGGCGCGGCGCTCAGACTCGTATCCTTCGTGAGCGTCAGCTCGACGCCCTTCGCAAGTGGAACAGCAGTCTGCGGCGCGGGATTGCTGAGCACTCCCTGCTCAAAGGGGAAGAACTGCGCCGACTTGACCGAACTGCCGGTGAGCACAGCCAGGGTGAACCCCTTGGCGCTCGTGGCAAAACGCGCTTCGCTGCCGGCGGGCAGCGGCTGCGGCATGTGGGGCAGCAGGCGAGTGAAGACCGCCGCGGCATTCGCGTCTTTCGCGGGGCTGGACGGGGCAGCGGGAAAACCCTGCACATCGAGGGTGAGATTGGCTTTGCCCGGGATGCAGACCTCGCGGCAGACCAGCCAGTCGACCTTCGCAGGCAGGGAGACTGACTTCCCTGCGGGCTTGAACGCATCGGCTGCGTGCAGCGTGATGGGAAACAGCACTTCGTGCTGGTAGCCGAAGTCCATCAGCGGCCCCAGAGGCAATCGCTGCGGCGCGGGAAACTGCATCGGCTCCGCGGTCACGCCGGTGGGGAGCGACCAGTCGATCTTCGGGGGCTCGCCGGAGTCGCCGGCGTTCACCCAATAAACATGCCAGCCCGGATCGAGCTGGAAATAGAGCCCCGCCTCCAGCGTTGCACCCGGATAGATAGCCGGCTGCGGCGCAATCAGCTCCACTGTCAGGTGCTGGGCGCGAACCGGTGCGGCCAGCAATTGAAGATTGCAGCAGAGACAGATGGCCAGAAACAACGGTAAGCGGCAGGCACGCATAGCGGTCGAACTTATTGTAGGCTCATCCGTCCTCGAACAGAATCGCTTCCGTTGTAATTCCTTTGTCAAAAGCACGAACCTCTCCGCCCACAGCCTCCCTTGTGAAATGAACTCTATCGGTCCTGCTATACTCGGCCGTTCCCTCACGGAGCGGGCGAGACTCTATGCAAAAGGGAGGTTTCCAGATGGCGCTCCAGATGTGTCATGTCATGCCATTCCTCGCGACGACGCAGCCGGAAAAGGCGCGGGCATTCTATTGCGACGTGCTGGGTATGCGCTTGGAGGAAGACAGCCCCTTTGCCCTGGTCGTGAAAGCGGCGAACGCGTCCGTGCGGATTCAGAAGGTTCAGGCTTTCACGCCGTCGCCGTTCACGGCTCTCGGATGGCACGTTGACGATATCGAAACCGCTGCCAGGCAGCTCCAGAGCAAGGGCGTCACGTTTGAACACTTCGAAGGAATGAACCAGAACGATCTCGGCATCTGGGCTTCTCCGGGCGGGGCGCAGGTCTGCTGGTTCAAGGATCCTGACGGGAATCTTCTCTCCCTGACACAGTTCGCCTGATCTCCTCAGGCTTCGGGGCGGCGAGCCCGCTAGATCCATCCGGCGTCGATCACGTGGCTCTGATTAGTAATGGTCGCGCTGTCGTCTGAAGCCAGAAAGAGCACCAGCCGCGCCACTTCCTCGGGAACGATCATCCTTTTGAGAGCCTGCGCCGCGAGGATTTCAGCCTTGTACTCCTCGGTCAGCCAGAGCCGCTTCTGGCGCTCGGTGAGGACCGCGCCCGGCATCACGCAATTGACCCGGATGTTGGAGGATCCGAGTTCATGGGCCAGTGTGCGGGTCATGCCGACGATGGCCGCCTTCGCCCCGACGTATACGGGAACATTCGTCGAAGGAATTGCCCACGCGATCGAGCTCATATTGATGATGGAGCCGTGACCAGCCTTCTTCATCGCGGGAATCACCGCCTGGATCATGAAGAACTGCTGCTTGAGATTGATGGCCATCGTCCTGTCCCACGACTCTGCGGTCACCTCTTCGATCGAATGGCGAGTATCGTTGCCCGCGTTATTCACCAGCACATCCACGGCGCCAAAGCTGTTGAGGATCTGTCCACAGACTGCCTGCAGCGAGGCAATATCCGTCAGATCGCAGTGGTAGTAAGCCGGCACAGGCAGACCTGCCGACTCGATCCGCTGCACGAGCTCAGCAGCAGGCGCATCCTGCACGTCGAGAAAAGCGACCCGCGCCCGCTGCTGCGCGAAAGCCTCGACGATCGCCTCTCCGATGCCGCTCGCGCCGCCCGTAACGATGACAACCTTGTCATGAAGGCTGGGGTAAATCGCATACCTGCCGGTGTTCTCACCCGTCTTTTCCATGGACACTCTTCCCTGCCTCTTCCAACTGAAGGATTCACGCGACGCCGCGCTGCTTCTGCGCCCTCATGATTGCAATGCGTTCTTTTATAGCGACTCGATCGCGGGAAAGACAACCGCAGCGACCGTGATGTTCCCGGGAGGTATCGAGACCTTCAGCAGGAGCCGGGAATTTGCAGTAGAGTTTCACCGTACAGCTTTGCAGCGGGAGAACGAATTCGTGGAAAAGCACTCGACCCAGATCATCAGCGAAGAGCCGGAACTCATCGCCGACTATGCCTGCGAAACAGGTGAAAATCCGCTCTGGCATCCGCTTGAGCGGCGGCTTTACTGGACAGATATTCCGCGAGGGCGGCTCTTTCGTTATAACCCCGCAGACGGCTCGCATGAGCAGTGCTATCAAGGCAGGCCCGTGGGCGGCTTTACCATTCAACCGGACGGCTCGCTGCTGTTGTTCATGGATCGCGGCACGATCGCTCTGCTGCATGACGGTGCGCTCTCTGAGATTGTGCCGGAGATTCCAGCCGACCGGCTGTCGCGCTTCAACGATGTCATCGCCGATCCTGCAGGACGTGTCTTCTGCGGGACCATGCCCACCGGGACGAACCACGGCAGACTGTATCGGCTCGATCGCGACGGCTCACTTCACCTTGTGCTTGAAGGTATCCGCTGCTCGAACGGCATGGCCTTTACGGCTGACCGCAAAAACTTCTACTACACAGACTCTTTCGCTCGCGAGATCTATCTCTTCGACTACAACGTGGAAGATGGCTCGCTCTCGAATCGGCGCCTGTTTGCACGCTTCCCCGAAGAAGGCGGTCTGCCCGATGGATGCACTCTCGATGCGGAAGGCCGGTTGTGGTCGGCGCTGTGGGACGGATCGGGGATCGTCCGGCTGAGGGCCGACGGCACAGTCGAGAAGAGAATCAACTTTCCCACGCTCAAGACTTCCAGCCTGGTGTTTGGCGGTGACGATTACTCCGACCTTTACATCACTACCGCCGGTGGAGAGGACAAAGCGCTGAACGGCAAGCTGGCCGGAGGACTTTTTCGACTTAGGGGACAAGGCCGCGGTGTGCCTGAATTCTTCTCGCGTATCGATACAAGCTCGGCCACGTCGTCGCATCGCTGACGCTGCGCAGCCATGCACCTCTCGCCGAGAAATGCATGGCTGAACAAAGCGTCAGTGGGCGAGAGCTGCCTGCGAAGGCTGTGGCTCGAGGCCGCTGTCAGTGCAGGTGGGTGGAGCATCGACAGGGTTGCAGCGGGCCACTGTTCCTGACTTGAACCCAACGCTGTAGCCGGTCCATGAGGCAGGCTCCGCCTTCCAGTAGTCGGTGCTGAGTATCTGCGCGCCGCTCTCCATCGCTTCCGTGCGGTGCCGGGTGTCGTTGGCGCGTGCTTCTTCTGTATCCGCATCGGTGCGCGTGCGGACAAGATAGCCTTCGCGGACCAGCGGTTGAATCTTCGCTACATCCACGTCATTGACCTCGGTAAAGGCAGCGTCAGGCGCGCCGGGAGCGGCGTTGGTGAAGAGGACTCGTCCGCGAAGCGATGGATGGCCCGCAAGATAGGCCTGCTCGACGTTGCGCTGATCCATCAGGAAGATGACCTTGCCGCGCGCCTTCGCAAGTGTGGGCCAGCCATGCTTGCGGATCGCCTCGTTGAGCGTGGCGTAGCTGCCGCGCACATCGTCGGGCGTAATCAGTTCGTTCGCAGGAAAGACGGAACGAATCGCGGCATCGAGCGCGTCCCAGGTTGCCGCGGTGTAAGGCTCGGCGTTGATCAGCTTGCCGGGAGCGGGATTATCCTGCTTGGTCTCAATGATCACAAAGATCGGAATGTGATCGGGATGCGACCGTGACCAGCTGCGCACCTGGCGCAGACATTCGGTAAACGGCTGGCAGACACTGCGGTAATCAACATCCTGCACATGCATGACCTTGAAGCCGGGCTTGAGCATCACGCCGTTGGGATCAAAGGGCGGATCAGGCGGCAGGCCCGCCTTCTGCACCAGCGCGAGGCCGGCAGGGTGAGCGTAGCGGCCGCCTTTCATATCGGCGAAGGTGTCGATCTCAATCTGGCGGATGCCTTCATCAAACTGCTGAGGAAGCGGCGGGTGGTGATAGTCGAGATGGCGATACATCTCGGGCTTCTGTTGCTTCCAGTACTTCGCCTCACTGGGCGCAAAGCCCGCGTGATAGCTGTTATGGCTGCCGATGACCTGAATCTGGTTAATGCGAATCGAGTCGTCGGTGTGCGTCTGCGAGAGCGCCGGTAGAGCGCCGAGCATGAGCAGTGCGGGTAGAAGTTTGATTCTCAACATAGTCTCCAGTTCAGTGCGTGAGATAGACAGGGTTTCCGAGCAGTTGCAGCTTGCCGTCAGCGCCGCGAACGTTGAAGCGCACCCAGTGCGCCGCGCCTGCAGTCTCGCTGAAGTGCAGAACCGCTTCTTCATTCCCGATCGATTGCGCGGGCATGGCATCGTCCGGCTTTCCATCAACGATTGCCTCTGCGCGCGAACCCGCGCAGCCGATGATGTGAACATCAAAACGGATGGTGTCGCGTGAGGACGCGTGCAGCGTGTCGCCCATAGCAGCGCTCTGTGCGGCATCGTGAGCGGTGACGTCCAGGAGGCGATTGCGCGAAGTCGTTAGATCGACGAAGACGCGTCCGGAGCGGATCCCATCGAGAATCGCGGGGACGGAAAGCTCATGCGCATAGACGACGGTGGTGGGGCTGCCAACCGAGCCGGGTTCATCGGGGGGCTTCGGCGCATTGTGATTGTCGCTGCCGCCAATGCCTGTCAGGTGAAAGCCTGCGTTGAGTTGCCGCTCCCAGAAGCTGACGCCTGCGTAGGGGCCTTCGGAGATGCCGCCGTTGATGGCTTCAATCGCAGTGACGAGATGCATGTCCGCAGGCGGATCTGCTGTCCATCCGCAGCCCATGCAGATCTCACCGCTTGGCGCATTGGGATGATTCAGCGAGATGACGGCGCCGTACTGGGCGGCCTGCCGCATCCATGCGCTCTCGTCTGGAACGTCTTGCGTGCCTGCGCGGAAATCGATAAAGCGAGTGACGCCGAAGACGTTCGCGTGGCCATGAAACGTTGTGACCTCGCGGCCGGGAATCAGCAGCAGCTTGTCGAAGTAGGGTTGCAGCTCGCGCTCGTCGTTATATTGCGAGATGGTGTTGTGATCGGTGATGGCGATGAAGTCCAGTCCGCGCGCGGCTGCAGCCTCTGCGGTGAGGAAGAGCGGGCACGGAACCTTCTTTCCCGACTGGCTGAGACAGCTGCCGTCGCTGTGCGCGGTGTGCATGTGCAGATCGCCGCGATACCATCCAGCGCTGCTGTTGAGCGCGGTTGCGGTGAAGCTCTGAGGCTGGGTGGCGGCGCGCGTGAAGTGGATTCGCGCGGTGTAATGCGAGACGACCGAGGCGCGGATATTGGGGACGCCGACGATCAGTCTCCACGTGCCTGCGGGCAGCGTGCCGGGCAGATAAGACGGCGTTGCGTCAGTTTCGCTGAGCGTGAATGAACTCTTGTTGCCACCGCTCCAGCCGCGAAAACGCTGGGGATCGAAGAGGCCGAGGTCGAGGGCTGTCTTCTGTTCACGGCCGGTGTAATCAAAGGAAATACTGAGGCGCAGTGTGCCTGCCGGGACGCTGAATGGCAATGCGACATAGGTGTTGTTCTGCGCTCCGGTGATGTTGCCCTGGAGGACAAGATCGTCGGGCGGCTGGGCTCGCAGCGGTGAAATCGCCAGGAAAACAGCAAGAAAGAGAAGCAGAATTCGATCGCTGCGCATAAGAACTCCGTGGTCCAAACTGCGAGTTTACAACTGCGGTATGGCCACCAACGTGCGCCAAAAAGACGCCTGAAATCTCCAATGACGATAATTGCTATTACTTGATAATGATTATCGTGGTCTGGATTTTTCAGGCGCCCTTCTGAGCCCTAGTAAGACACCCTGAGAGCGAACTGCATGACGCGGGGGTCGCCCGACAGGGTGGTGATCTGACCGACGGAGCTGGTCGAGATATTGCCGTTAGGCTGACCGAACTCCGGGGTGTTGGTTACGTTGAAGATCTCCCAGCGGAACTCGACGTTGGCGCGGTTGCGAATGGGAAACTCGCGGAGCAGCGACGCATCGAGCACGGTGGTGTGAGGACCGCGGAGGGTGTTGCGGCCGCTGTTGCCGATCTGTCCCGGAGCGGGCAGGGCGTAAGCGTCCGTGAAGCCCGGCGCGCGCTGGGTGCAGCTCTTGTTGAGCGAGGAGTAGAACCAGCAGCTCGGATCATTGACCAGGCGGGGCTTGCCGATGAGGTTTGGCGTTGCCGTTGTCTGGCCGTAGGCGTCGAGGGTGGACTGGAGCGCGCCGCCTGCGTTGACCTGGAAGGGATGGCCGCTGTAGTAGGTGTAGACGCCGGAGCCGCGGAAGTTGCCGAAGATCCAGGCTGCGGGGCCGTGGTTGAGCCACGGCTTGTCATGGCCGAAGGGCAGCTCATAGACGCCGCTGAGGGCGACGCGGTGAGGAATGTCGAAGTCGCTGGGACCGTACCAGGCGGAGTAGTTGCGACCGTTTGGCGCGGCGCCGGAGTTGCTTTCCAGCTCCTCGGGTGAGTTGTCGAGACTGCGCGAGTAGGTATAAGCGGCGCGCATGCTGAGGCCGTTCTGATAACGATGGGTCAGCGATGCCTGGAGACCGTTGTAGTTTCCATAGCCGATGGCGTTGGTGTATTCGAGGTAGCCGAAGTTGGGGTAAGGGATCACGCCGGTGCTCTGGTTGCCCTGGATGATTGGCTGGTTGTAGTCGGAGAGCACATCGAGGTGCGTGGACTTGGTGCCGACATAATCCATCTCGGCAAGCCAGGTGGGCCCGAACTGGCGCTGGAAGCCGAAGCTCCACTGCTGCACGTTGGGAGCAGGCAGATTCGGGTTAGCAGAGCGGATGTGGAAGGACTGGAGCTGGTTGAGGTTGATCGTGGATGGATCGAGGAAGTTGGACGGGAAGCCGTTGCGCGCGTAGATGACCGGAGTCAGAGAGCTGGACGGAACGGCGGGCGTCTTGTTGACGAGGAAGGGCGGATTGAGGGAGAGCTGATCCTCACTGCCGATGCGCTCGAAGAGGGTGTAGTAGATGCCGTAGCCGCCGCGGATGACGGTGTTCTTGTCAACCGAGTAGGCGAAGCCGAAGCGAGGACCGAAGTCCTTGTAATCGGGGTGAACGAGAGCGCGGCTATAGAGGCCGCCACTGCGGGCGAAGACCAGAGCGCCTGCGCCGCCGTTGCCGGTGGGATCAAAGTTTGCCTGCTGGTTCTTGGCGTTCAGAGCAGGGGTTGCAAAGTCGTACCGCATGCCGAGGTTGAGGGTGAGCTTGGGCGTGACCTTCCAGTCGTCTTCGACGAAGCCGGAGGCCATCCAGAGCCGCTGATCGACAAAGAGGACGTTGGTCAGCTGGGTGCTCTGGACGTAACCGATCAAGCCATCGGCATAGGAGAGGCCTGTGCCCTTGACGCAGGCGTTGGTCGCATTGCGCTGGCAGGTGAAGTTGCCGGTGAAGTTGAGATCGCCACGCGTGCCGGGCTCATCCTGGAAGATGTTGCGCATGGGGGCGAAGAGGGTGGCGCCGAACTTGAGCGAGTGCGCTCCCTTGGTCCAGGAGACCGAATCAGTCCACTGGAACTGGGTAGGCACCTGTGACTTGGGCAGGTAGTCGGGCGATCCGATGTAGGTGTAGTTGGCGAACTGGGTGAGGGGCACGCCGCCCGCGGTCGCCGGATTGTTCGGCACGCCGGGCAGATACTGGTCGGCGGCGTTGAGTCCGAAGGGCTGCTGCTCGGCGAAGGAGTAGTCGCGGATGAAGCCGAGGTGGAAGTCATTGAGCACGGCAGGAGTGAAGCTGTGGGTCCAGCCGATGACGGCGCTGTGTCCGGAGAGGAGCTGACGTCCCCAGGCAGAGGTGGAAGTGCCGTCGGCGATGCCTCCGTAGAAGCCGGGGATGTCGCGATAGCGGGTGAAGTAGCTGTAGCGGGTGAAGACCGTATCCTTCGGCGACGCGGTCCAGTCAACGCGGGCGTCATAGCTGTCGTTGTTATCGATGGCCAGGGCGTTGCGCGTGAAGTTGTTGAACTCGCCCGCTCCGGGGATGTTGGGCAGCGGGAAGAGCTGCATCAGCTGGCTGACGACCGGATCGAGGCGGTTGGTGGGAATGACATTGCCGGGAAACTGCTGGCCGGTGGTGGGGTCATAAATGGGCGCGTAGCTGATGCCGTTGGCTGTGCCCGCCGCGGCGCTGAAGTCACCGACGCGCTCGTTGGGAAGCGGTACGGTGGCAATGCGGGAGACGCCCTGGTGAATACGGGTTCCCTCATAGTTGAAGAATCCGAAGACGTGATTCTTCCAGATGGGGCCGCCAAGGTTGGCGCCGAACTGATTCTGGTTGTTCTCCGGCTTCTTGAGGTGGTGCTGGTCAGAGAAGAAGTCGTTCGCGTCGAAGTACTGGTTGCGAATGTACTCGTAGATGAGGCCGTGGAGATCGTTGGTGCCGCTGCGGGTGCTGACCGAAACGGCTGCGCCGGGCGAGCGGCCATACTCCGCCGAGTAGGGGTTGGTGATGATGTTGAATTCCTGAATGGCGTCGACGGAGGGGTGCGAAGCCTCGGTGCTCAGCTCCTGCACATTCTCAGAGATCGTATTGTTGTCGATGCCGTCGAGGATGAAGTCGTTCTGCAGCGAGTGGACGCCGTTGACGTTGAAGTCGCCGGTGCGGCCTGCGCTGGTGGCGCCGCTCTGCTGGGTGTAACGGGCAATCTGTACGCCGGGGACCATGCGGAGGAGATCGTCCCAGTTGCGGAGATAGAGGGGCGTCTCTTCAATGGTCTTGCGCTCGATAGTGCTGCCGATGGAGGCATCATCGGGGGAAAGATCGCTGCCCTCGGCGGTGACCTGAACGGTCTGCTGGGTGCTGCCTACGCGAAGAGAGAAGTCGCGGCGAGCTTTCTGCGCGGTGGTCAGCTGCACCTGCTCCTGCGCAGTATCGAAGCCGGTCTGCGCGAGCACGATCTGATAGGCGCCGATGGGCAGATCCTGAAAAGAGTAGTAGCCGGCGGAGTCAGTGACGGTTTTGCGGGTGAGTCCGGTGCCGAGGCTGGTGACGGTGACCGGAACTGAGGCGATGGCGGCGCCGCTGGGATCGGTGACAAGCCCGGTGAGACTGGCGGTATTGACCTGAGCGTGTGCGAAGAGCAGCGGAAAGAGGAGAGTGAACAGCAGAAGCGCGTGGCGTCGAAACTGGATCATGAAGGGAGCCCCCTTATAGACTTGCAACGTTATACGACAATGGGTTAGTTGTTGGGAACGATTCCAACCTACCGGCGAGGGATTAAAGCAAGGTGAACGGAACGTAACAGCGGGATGAAGATGGCCCCGGCCTGTGAATTTTGCGGGAGATAAAACTATGCAGCGATATGAGTTGACGATCTCGAAGACGGGGCTGGGCGGCCTGAGCTGCGACGGACGGAAGGACGACTCTGCGACCGGGGAAGGAAGCGCACGGTTGTGAACTTTTTCCGTTAGGCTAGCTATATGGATAATGGACCCGCGACCGAGTTGAAGCAGCCAGTTGCCCTTGCGGAGGAACCCAAGGTGGAAAAGACGGAGGCAGGCACGGCACCGACCGGCACCGAGCTGACCACTACGGAACGAGCCATCACGGAGCGAGCCACCACCACGGAGCGGGCGGCGAGACCGAAGCGCGCTGCCGTCGCGCAGAACCTGAACAAGCTGCGGGGACTGATTCCGGTGGTTTCCGGCGCGTTGCGGATGGTGGACCACGGGGCGGTGCAGGCACTGGCCCGGCTGCTGCCGCTGCTCGAAGGAGCGCCGCAGGGAGCTCCCTCCCACGCGGGAGAGGCGATGGCTGAGGAACTGGGCCAAGGGATGCTCGAACTGCAGAAGGACACCCGCGAGCTGCGCATGCAGCTGCACGGACACACCGTCCAGACGAAGCGGTTGGAGGAGCAGATCGAACGCATCCGGGAGAGTACGGACCGCGACCGGGCGGCGCTGCTGGCACTCTCAGATGAGGTGCAGTCGCTGAGCAAGGCGATGAAAGGCTTCGGAGCAGTGCTGGTGGTTCTGCTGGTGCTGGTGGTGGCCGGGGTAGGGTTTCTACTCTTTCATCTGTCCTCGCATTGAGTGCGGTGAAGGAGTCGGCCGCCTTTTTGACAGGGTGAAGCGGCGAGCCGGCAAAGAACGCCGCTGCGCTTGTCTGGCTTTATGCGGCCCGATTAGACTTCTCCCGCGCCTGTGCCAGAAGAGACGGGCCAACGGGAGAGATGAATGCGCGGCAGCGGAATCACAAGACGACATCTGTTTGGAATGGGAGCAGGCGCGGTAGCGGCAGCGGGACTGATGCCTTTCGCAGGGAGCAGTGCGGCGCTGGCCGAGGATGGCGGCGCGAGGCGCGGACCTTTTCCCATGGCAGGTTACGGCGACAGGCATGCCTACGAGATGTCCCTCGCGAATGCCCTTGCTTTTCAGAACAGGATGATGGACGCCTATGCCGCCGGAGCTACGGTGCGGCTGGTGCAGAGCTACTCCGATCAGGCACTGGGCGCGACCGCGTTTACCTATGACAATGCGGTGTCGATTCACGCGTGGCTGGTGCGCGGGCATGACGACGATGTGCAGCGCGCGGAGGTGATCGGAGACGGCCTCATCTATGCGCAGGCGAACAACTTCCCTTTCAACGACGGGCGGTTTGCGCAGGGCTACTTCGTGAACCAGGCGGCGACGGACGGCAGCGGCGCCTTTATTACTCCTGCGGCGTTTCCCTTCTACTTCTACACAAGCACGGTGGGCGACCAGGCATGGGCGGGGATGGCGCTGGCGCAGCTCTATGAGCGGACCCGCAAGCAGAAGTATCTGGACGCGGCGTTGAAGGTCGCGAACTGGATTGTGACCAACGCCTACAACACGCTGGGGGCCGGCGGATATTCCTTTGGAACGAATATCAACCAGTACAACCAGTCGGTGCCTTCGCCGAACGGAAAATCGACGGAACACAATATCGACACGTATGCGTTTTTCGAGATGCTGGCGAGGCTCACGAACAACGGCGCGGACAATAACGGCTCCCCGTGGCGGAGACTGGCTGCGCATGCGCTGGCGTTCGTGTTGGCGATGTACAACGAGAGCGGCGGCTATTTCTACACGGGTACGCTGGGCGACCAGGTGACGATCAACCCGAATCCGATCCCGGAAGATGTGCAGACGTGGTCCTACCTGGCGCTGCTGGACAACCGCTACAAACAGACGATCGACTGGGCGCTGGCGAAGCTGCAGACGACGGACACGGCGCAGGCTGCCCACAGCAGCCTGACGGGGAGCGAGAAATATACGGGGATGGTCTTCGATACGGCCAGCCTGACGACGACGGCCTATGATCCGAACGCGGTGTGGCTGGAAGGGACTGCGCACACCATTGCGGCGCTGGTGGCGCGCGCCTTCGCGGGCGGGGAAAATGTGCGGGCCAGGTTCGCAGACCTCGCGACGGCGATCGGGTTTGTGAAGAATATGGAGCTGGCGCAGGCGCAGCTGGGCGCGGGACAGACGGTGCATGGGCAGACGATTCCGCTGGGCGAGGGGCTGGTAGCGTCCACGAGTGTGATGGATACGGGATTCGGCTATACGTATGGGCCTTCGCTGCATATCGGCGCGACGGGCTGGTACCTGATCGCGGCGATGGGCGGGAATCCTTTTCAGCTGGGATATCAGAGCGTAAGGCGGGAGGGATGGGAGCGCGGCGACGAGCGTTGAGCCGCGGGCGCGAAATGGATGGCGCGAAGAGGCCGCATGGGGTGCGGAGGCCTTGTAAGATAAGCCAATCCTATGCGGTTTCGGTCCTCTTTGATCTTTGCGGTGCTCGGCGCAGCATCGTTGCTGCGAGCCCAGAGCACGGATGGTTCCCTGCGGGGAGTGGTTCGCGATGGTACGGGCGCGCGTGTGGCCTGTTCGTCAGTGGACGTAGTGGCGAATGGCTCGGTGAGCCGGCGAAGCGCTACGTGCAGTGAGCGCGGAGTGTTTCGCGTGGAGGGGCTGGCTCCGGGCGATTACAGCGTGACGGTGCATGCGGCGGGCTTTGCGGACGCGAGTGCGGCCCTGCGGATCGTGCTCGGAACGACGCGGCAGATGATGGTGACGATGCAGCCGGGATCGGTACGCCAGACGGTGAGCGTGACCGGGCAGGCAGGACTGGGATCGTCGATCACGACGCAGCCGCTCGACAGGAGCAGCGCGGTTCACCAGAGCGTGATCACGAGCCGCGACCTGGCGACGCTGCCGCTGGCGGAGCGGAGCTTCGCGAATATCGCCTACCTGGCGCCGGGGACCGAGCCGGTGGAGCCGTCAGACCCAACCAAGGCGCGGATCACGGCGGTATCGACGGGCGGCAGTTCGGGGCTGAACAACGAGCTGTCAGTGGATGGCGGAGATAATTCCGACGATTTTATCGGCGGATTTCTGCAGAACTATTCGCCGGATGCGATCAGGGAGTTCTCTGTCCGCACGGCGCAGGAGGACGCCAACACGGGCGGCACGACGGCGGGCTCGGTGGTCATCCTGACCAAGAGCGGGACGAATGAGTGGCATGGCGACGAGGCCTTCTATGAGCGGGCGGCAGCGCTGAATGCGCGGTATCCAATCGAAAACCCTGCGCCGAACCCGAAGCAGCCCTTCTCCCGACAGAACTATATTGCAACCCTGGGCGGCCCGGTGAGGAAGGACCGGCTGTGGTTCTTTGCCTCCTACGAACAGGTACACGAGGACGCGAGCATCGCCTACAGCCCGGCGAGCGTAACGCAGTTCGATGCGCTGAGCACGCTGGCCGCTGAGGGACTGATTCCGGGGGTGGGCGCGATTCCGGTGCCCGCCAATGTGCCGGTTCCCTTTCGCGACTATCTCGGACTGCTGCGGCTGGACTGGGCGCAGTCGCAGCGCTCGGACTGGGTGCTGCGGGGGGCGATCGACAACTACACGACGCATAACAACCTGGTGCAGCAGGGGACGCTGCCCTCGACCGGACTGCTGACGCACAATAACTACCTGAACCTTGTGCTCTCAAACCAGTTTCAGCTGAGCAGCACCTGGCTGGCGAATTTCGTCTTCAGCGCGGGCGGGCTGCACCTGACGCAGGTGCGGAACTCCAACCTGGGCTTTGCGCTGGCGTTTCCCTTCAGTTCAACGTCGCTGACGGTCTCAGGGTATGAAACCTTTGGAGACAACCAGTTCGCTACGCCGATCACGTTCTTCCCCTCGGAGCGCAACCAGGAGAAGTACCAGTGGCGCTACGACGTGATGAATACACGGACAAACCATTCGGTAGCGTTCGGGGTGAATTTTATCCACGAGCCGGTGCTCGATGGAGCCTTTCCGTCGAACGACGAGACGCTTTACCAGTTTCCTCAGAATCCAGACTACTACCTGAGCCACCCGGCCCAGTTTGCCACTGACCGGAGCGCGGGGGCCACAACCAGCAACCTGGGAGGCGGGTTTGCTCAGAATATCCAGCGGCTGGCGCTGTATGCGCAGGACTCGTGGCAGGCAAGGCCGCAACTGGTGCTGAATTACGGGCTGCGGTACTCGACGACCTTCGGGTTGTTCGAGGGATCGGGCAGGAGCCAGCTGGAGAATCCAGGCTACCGGACGCTGCAGGCGCTCGGAATTCCGCTGGTAACGGGCGCTCCCCAGGACGACCGGGCGCAGGTTGCGCCGCGGATCGGCATTGCCTACACGCCGGGAAAGGGCGGCGGAAACACGGTGCTGCGCGCCGGCTTCGGACTATTCTTTGAAGACCTGGCGCAGGGGGGATGGGCGACAGCCTTCCAGGCAGTGAATACGCCGTCAGCGGCATGCGTCGATCCGCTGCAGGGAGCCGCCGACAATGGCTGTGTGCCGGGTTCAGCGGCGGGGGGACACGCCAATCTAATCGACCCGCACTACCGGACGCCCTACGCAATTCACGTTTCAGCGGGGTTGGAGCACTGGTTTGGCAAGGGCTGGGCGGCGAGCGCGGACTACACCCATGAGCAGGGCAACCACTCCTATCGCGGGTACAGCTACACGGGCGGGGTGAATCTGCTGACTCCGCTGCTGCCGGACTCCTCCCCGGAACAGGCGGCAGTGGTGCCGGACGCGAGCATTTTCCACTCAGACAACCGGTCCAGCTATAACGCGCTGATGCTGCACGTGCAGGGAAACGTAACCGGGCGGTTGAACCTGGTGGCCAACTACACGCTGGCAAGCGCGAAGACCTGGGGATGCGTGTTGGGTGAGCTTTTTGACTATGTGAATGGCGTCTGCAACCCGCTCCAACCCTTTGGGCCGGGAGATTACGGACCCTCAGGGGAGGATGTGCGGCATCGCGTGGCCGTGGCTGGAACCCTGACGCTGCCGGGCAAGGTGATGCTGAGCACGCTGACGCAGGCGGAGACGGCGCGACCCTTTACGATCACGACCGCCGACAACTCAGGCCGGATTGCAGTCAACGGAGTTCCGACGTCGCTGGATCAGTTTCGAGGAACTCCGTATGTCCAGGCGGACCTGCGGGTGAGCCGCCCGACGCGGCTGAGGGAGAACTGGTCGCTGATTCCCTTCGCGGAGTTCTTTAACCTCTTGAACCGCAACAACCCGGGGGCGAACTACGTGACGAACCTGGCGGCGCTGCCGGTTCCCGCGGATGTGGCGGCGTCGGGAAATGTGACGGCGGTGTGCGCGAATGCTGCCTGCACTGCCTCCCAGCCGATCAGCAGCCTGAACCAGTTGCGGGTGGCCGGTGGGGCGCTGGGAGACTTTTTCGGGCCGGGGACGACGGTGGGGATCCCGTTTGCGGCGCAGCTGGGGATGCGTTTGACCTTCTGAAAAAACTTCGCCCTGTAAATATGTATTTCATTTTGGTGAAAACGAATCGCGGGGGCCAGGAATCCCGTGGAAATAATCTTGAGCGAGAAAGTTGCCAGTCGTATGTTCCGGAGACTAGGATACGTTCAATTCGGGTCAGCTGAACGTTCTGGCGATCCAGAAGAGGCCACATCAATGCGTTTCGCGTTGTTTCGTTTTACACAAGATTGTTCAATACCAGCGTACGGAGTGACTCTCTATGGCGTGGTATGCCTATTGCCTAACTGAAAAACAGTCGTTTCCTGAACTGCTACGACATCGCAAACCGGTTCCACTGGAAAGCGTTTCGGGCATTGCAGGAAATCAAGTCTTCCTTTATCCAGCCAGTGATTTAGCAGTAATCGTAAGTGAACATTCTTCAGAAGAAAGCCTCAATCAGAAAGCAGCCGTAGACCACGCTCGCGTTATCGCAGACTGCTTTAAGAGTTCAACCATACTTCCCTTCCGATTTGGGACAGTTTTCCAGGATGACGAAGCACTTCGCCGGTCGATACGAACGAACCAGCGGCAGTTCCTGACCAACATTGATCGTCTGCGCGGCAAGGCAGAGATGCATCTTAAAGTGACGCTGGATGACTGCTGTCGTGAGCAGATTCGTGCGGTAGCCATGGACACCGTGGGCAAGGAGTATCTCGCAAACCTGCGCGAGAACGCGACCCGCCAGCGGGAACGGCAGACGAAAGCCCGGGCAGTTTCAGTGCAGATGCACCGAATGTTTACGCCACTGGCGGAAGAGATTTCATGCCGGCGAACAGAGTCCGGAAAGATGCTGCTCGACATCGCCCACCTGATCGAACACAAGGGCATCGAGCGTTATCAAAACAAATATTCAAGCGCGAGCACGCTGATGAAAGACTGTCAGATGCAGATTTCAGGCCCCTGGCCACCGTATCATTTTGTTCATCGCCTTACCCGAGGGGCGCATCACCCTCAGGCTGCAGGTACTGCTATTTCGGCCTGAACGTTTCGGCTTGCTGACAGACGCCTGGCGGACCCACGAACCGCCAGACGCCTGTCTTTCTGGAGCAAGAGGATGTTCCCGGAGGGCTCCGATCATCCTCTACTTCTACAGACGCACCGGATAGAAAAACGTTGACGACGAAGTAGTTTTTTTTGCTTCAAAAATATCGCTTTAACTCTGCTTCCTTCACACGACATTTTTAGCAGTAGGAATGCTCTTCTTCTGCCGGGTGAGCACGAAATCATTTTCGTGCAGACGCCGCGCCGTGCTGGCTCCCTCGATCTTGCGCCAGAAGGCCCAGAAGTAATCGACGGCAGAGATGGTGGCGACGGCGGCCATGAAATAGACTGCGGCAATCGCGATGAGCCGGACGGGGATGACAAACCAGTCGATGTACCACGCGTCCCAGTGGGCGGCAAGGATGACGGCGACCACGGAGACGATCTGGGTGACGGTCTTGAGCTTGCCGAGTTCGCTCGCAGGGATGGTGAAGCCCTCAGTGCTGGCGATGGAGCGCAGGCCGGTGACGAGAAATTCCCTGCCGATGACCAGTACGACAATCCATGCCTTCATCACGTGCGGATTGAACTGCAGGAGCGCAATGAAGGCGGCGCTGACGAGGAGCTTATCGGCCAGCGGATCGAGCAGCATACCCATGGTGGTGACCTGGCGGCGGCTACGCGCGAGATAACCGTCGAGGCCGTCAGTGATGGAGGCGGCGATGAAGAGGATTGAGGCGAGGAGTTCCTGCTCGCCATGTGACCCGCGAAGGGGGAAGTGCGGCGAGAGCATCCAGATGAGCAGCGGAACGAAAGCTATGCGGCTCATCGTAATGGAATTCGGAAGATTCACACTCGACTCGCTTGGGCGCCCTCTGCTTATTATGCACCAGCGGGTTGCCTGACTGAGCTGAAGGCAAGATTCCAGGGGAAAAAGTGAAAGGGCGCGGGGATTGAGAACCCCGCGCCCGGTTTTGCTGTGGCCACTGCTTTAGCGATGTCCGCCGCCGTGACCGCCGCCACCACCGTGGAAGCCTCCGCCACCGCCGTGGAAACCACCCCCGCCGCCATGAAAGCCGCCACCGCCGAAGCCTCCGCCGCCACCATGGAAGCCTCCGCCACCAAAGCCACCGCCGTGGAAGCCGCCACCCTGTGCGCCGCGGAAACCGCCACCGCCCTGCATGCCGCGGAAACCGCCCCCGCCGTTTGAGCGCATGGCGTAGTTATTGCCATGGAAGGCGTTGCCACCCTGCATGCCGCGGCCTGCTGCGCCGAAGCCTGCGCGGTTATAGGCACCGTTGTAGCTGCGTGCGCCGGACATGGGAGCGTGCGCGTAGCCGTTGCCGTGGTTAAAAGCCTGACCGTATCCAGGGCGATAGCCGTTGCCTACGCCATGGTTGAAGCCCTGACCGTGATTGAATCCGTTGCCGTAGCCGCCGCGATTGCCATAGCCACCACCGCGATTGCCGTAGCCGCCGCCGTAGCCACCGCGGCCTCTGTCGCCGCCCCAGCCGCGGCCTCTGTCGCCACCCCAGCCACCGCGTCTCCAGCCGTTATGATCGTCGCCCCAGCCAGCGCGGTAGCCGTAGCCGCCCCACGGGTGTCCGAAGCCCCAGCCCGCATAGGGGTTTCCCCAGCCCCAGCCCCACGGACGGCCATACCAGCCGCCGAACCAGGGGCCTGCGCCGACAAAGAGGCCGCCTGCGAACCAGTCGTCACCATAGTAGCCGTAAGGAGCGCAGGAATATGGGTAATAGGAGTAGTAGCCCCACTGGCAATCGGGGGGGCCAGCCACCACGACCGGCGCGGGGTAGCCGACGACGGGGCCGATGCCGATGCCGACGGAAATTTGCGCCTGTGCCTGGTGGGTAAATGCGAAAGGACTGGCCAGAAGAATGAGAACTGCCAGATAACGGACCATCTTCATCGTGCTACCTCCTCACCAGCGGAACCAGCTTGCGGCACTGCCGGTGGCTGCCCTTCCGATCCTGACAGGCCCTGTCGGAGGGGACATTGATATCAACGATAGATGCAGGGAAAAGTTGCGTGGGCTGCGAATCTGCCGCCGCCTCGGCAATCGAATTAAATTAATGAAGGATCATACCAAGCCAACTCTCTGCCGGCGGGTCGGAATTGCCCAGGCGCCGGATTGATAAAGTACTGTAAGACAATCGGATAGACACTCGGGGACAGGAAATGTTTGCGAAGGCGCAGCGCGTTCACTTTATCGGCATAGGCGGGATCGGGATGAGCGGGATCGCCGAGATTCTGCTCAACCTGGGCTATGCCGTCTCGGGCTCGGATCTTCGCCGGACGGCGATTACGGAGCGGCTGGCGGCCCTGGGCGCAACAATCTTCGAGGGACATGCGGCGGCGAACGTGCTGGGCTCAGGAGTGGTGGTGACCAGCTCGGCGGTCAGCCCGGCGAACCCCGAGGTGGCCGAGGCACGGAGCCGGAAGATCCCGGTGATTCCCCGAGCGGAGATGCTGGCCGAGATGATGCGGCTAAAGTACGGGATCGCCGTGGCGGGGATGCACGGGAAGACCACGACCACATCCATGATTGCAACAGTGCTGGCGGCGGGGGACCTGGACCCGACGGTGGTGGTGGGCGGACGGGTGGACGCAATGGGCTCGAATGCGCGGCTGGGCCGGTCGCAGTACCTGGTGGCCGAGGCGGATGAGAGCGACCGGTCATTTCTGAAGCTGTCGCCGATTCTCGCCGTGGTGACGAATATCGACCGCGAGCACATGGACTGCTACCGGGACATGGGGGACGTGGAAGACGCCTTTGTGGAGTTTATGGACAAGGTGCCCTTCTATGGCTGCTGCGTGGCCTGCCTGGACAGCGAGGCGCTGGCGGCGGTGTTGCCGCGGGTGAGACGGCGGATTTTCACCTACGGGATGGAGCCGAAGGCGGACTACGTGGCGCGGCTGCTGCCGGCAACGGGCGGGGCCCGGTCACGGTTTGAGGTTGCGGCCAACGGGCAGGTGCTGGGGCCGTTTGAGCTGCATGTGCCGGGGCGGCATAACGTGCTGAATGCAACGGCAGCGGTGGCGATCGCGATGCAGCTGGAGCTGAGCCCGGAGAGGATTGCGCAGGGGCTGGCGGGCTTTCGCGGGGTCGACCGGCGCTTCCAGATAAAGGGCGTGGTTCGCGGAGTGACGGTGATCGACGACTACGGACACCACCCGACGGAGATACGGGCGACGCTGGCAGCGGCGCGGGAATGCGGCTTCAAGCGTATTCGAGTGATCTTCCAGCCACACCGCTACTCGCGGACGCGCGACCTGATGGAGGAATTTGCGAGCTGCTTCAGCGAAGCGGACGCAGTCGAGGTGCTGGACATCTATGCCGCGAGCGAAGAGCCGCTGCCGGGGATCACCGCCGAGGCGCTGGTGAAGACCATCGGGCGGGACGGGGTTCGCTATGCCGCCTCAATCGAAGAGGCGGTGGAGCGGAGCGTGATGGCGGCAGGCGAGGGGGACGCGATCCTGACGATGGGCGCCGGAAATGTCTCGCAGGCCTCGGGCCTGGTGCTGGCGGCGCTCAAGAGGGATGAGGCGAAGGGCTGAAGGGCGGCCGGAAAGAGCGCGGAGAGAGGGTTCCCTTCTGGTTTCCTCCTGCCGGAGGAACGGCTTTCCGCGGTTGTTCTGCCTGCGGGGGAACTCTATACTGAAAGTGCTCCGGCGATTGGTGCTCCACGCATAAAGAATGCTGCTCTCCCTCAATCTACGGGCGCGTACCGCCTGCCTCGTCTTCGCGCTCGGTTGCAGCGGCTTTGCATTTGCACGGCAGCCGGCCTCTCCTTATGAGAAGGCGCAACGGCTGCGTGAGGCGCTGGAAGGCCGGTCCGAGCAGCAGCGTACGCGGCGGGACTACGAGCGTGTGCTGGCTGCTTACCGCGCCGTCTACCATGGCGATCCTGCCTCTCCGAAAGCCGATGCGAGCATTGCTGCGGTAGCCGAACTGCTGGCTGAGCAGGGTCGCGTCTTCCAGGATGAAAAATCGCTGCGCGATGCAATCGGGCAGTATGAATTCCTGCGCCACCAGTATCCGGGGAGCCGCTACCGGGTGAGCGCACTGCTGACTGAAGGCGAAATCTACCGGCGCGACCTGAATGAGCCGCAGAACGCCAAGGGCGAGTTCAAGGAGCTGCTGAAGCTCTATCCCGCGAGCAGCCAGGCTGCGGAGGCACGGCAGGAGCTGAAACAGATCAAGAAGGAGCAGGTGGCTCTGCGGCATGGGAGGCATGCGGCCCCGGCGCCGATTTTCCCGCCGGCGGAGAGCGCGCCAGCACGAAGAGAGACGGCGCGGAGCGAAGCCGAGCCAGCAGCGGCAACAAGGCGAAAGCCGATGGCTACGGCGGCGGGCTTCGGCATGCAGGGAGCGGCCGCGACTGGAGCTTCTGGTACGGGAGCGTCGGCAACGGACAGGGCTGTGTTCGGAAGACCCGAAGCTGCAACGGCAGGAAGTGGAAGGGCGGGCACTGAAAGAGCTGTCACCCAACGAACAGAGCCTGCAAGGCCGGATACCGAAAGGGTGGGAACAGAGCCGCGTGGGACGGCCGAGCCTGCTGCGCCGGCTCTGAGCGAAGCGGCGCTGAACGCGCCTCCGCCGCCGCGACGAGCGGGGCGGGTGCCGCTGATTACGGGGATACGGCACTGGTCGACGCCGGTGTACACGCGGGTTGCGATCGACCTGCAGGACGAGGTGCAGTATGAGGCGGCGCGGGTGCCGAACCCGGATCGCATCTTCTTTGACCTGCATGGAGCGAAGCTTTCGCCGGAGCTGATCGGGAAATCGGTCGAAGTGACGGACGGAGGCTACCTGAAGCGCATCCGCGCGGCGCAGTTCTCAAACGACGTGACGCGGATTGTGCTGGATGTAAGCGATGTGAGCGAGTATTCGGCGTTTTTCCTGCCGAATCCGTCGCGGCTGATTATCGACATTCACGGCGGCACGGGAGTGAAGGCTTCGGCACCGGCGCTGGTGGCGGCTGCGCCCCCGGCAGCAAGGACGCCATTGCCATCGAGCACGGCTCCAGCCAGGACGAGCAGCGAGGAGGTGGCCTCGCTGGGCCAGCAACGTAACCGCATCCGGGCGACGAAGCGGCCCACAACCGCGCCGGTGGCGGCTACGGTAGCCGGAACGACGCCCGCTCCGCAGCCTGCGGAGCAGAAGCGCGTGCTCAGGGCTGAGAAGGCAGAAGCGGCGCAGAGCGAACAGCACAGGAACGAGCTGGCGAAGAGTGAACCGCCGGCCGATATCCGCCCGGCAGGACCGACGGCGAGCGGGGACCGCTCCCTGGTGCGGACGCTGGGGCTGAAGATCAACAGGATCGTGGTGGATGCGGGGCACGGTGGGCACGACTCCGGGACACTGGGACCGGGCGGCATAGAAGAAAAGGACGTGGTGCTCGACGTGGCGCTGCGGCTGGGCAAGCTGCTGAAACAGCGGCTGGGTGCGGACGTGACCTACACGCGGGACGATGACACCTTTATCCCGCTGGAGACGCGGACGGCGATTGCCAACAAGGCGCAGGCGGACCTCTTCATCTCAGTCCATGCCAACTCCAGCCATGACCCGTCGGCGCGAGGGGTGGAGACGTATTATCTGAACTTCACCTCCTCGGCGGATGCGCTGGAGGTGGCGGCGCGAGAAAACGCCGTCTCCGACGAGTCGATCCATCAACTGTCGGACCTGGTGAAGAAGATCGCGCTGCAGGACAAGATCAGCGAGTCGCGGGAGTTCGCCTTCGATGTAGAGCAGAGCCTCTACACGGGGCTCGAACAGGGGAATGCAGGACTGAAGGATCGCGGGGTCAAGAAGGCTCCGTTTGTGGTGCTGATCGGCGCGAATATGCCGTCGATCCTGGCGGAGATTTCCTTCCTGACGAACCCGGAGGATGCACACGAGCTGCGCGAGCCGGCCTACCGGGAGCGCATTGCGGAGTCACTCTACCAGGGGACGGCGCGGTATATCGGAAGCCTGAGCGGCGTGCGGCTGGCCGAGGCCAGCGCCCCGCACACGACGGGCAACTGAGAACAGGCACGCGAAAAAGCCGGAGCTGAGGCTCCGGCTTTTCTGTTGCAAGCTGCAGGAGAGTTACTCTGCGGCGATAGGCTCGATGGCGACGAAGCGGCCAAGATTGCCGCGGTCGATGAACTTGACCCGGCCGTCGATCTTGGCAAAGAGCGTGTCGTCGCAGCCACGGCCGACGTTGAGGCCGGCCTTAAGCGGTGTGCCACGCTGACGGACGATGATGGAGCCGCCGGTGACAACTTCCCCGCCGAAGCGCTTTACGCCGAGGCGCTGCGCGTTTGAATCGCGGCCATTTTTGGAGCTTCCTAGACCTTTTTTATGTGCCATTGCTCAATTCCCCTTCGTGCGCGGCGGCTGCTACGCGTTGTAGGCCGTACCGTCGACCTGAATCTCGTTGATGCGCACCTGCGTGAAAGCCTGCCGGTGCCCCTGCATCTTCTTGTACTGCTTCTTGCGCTTCAAGTGGAAGACGAGGATCTTGTCGCCGCGGCCCTGACCGACAACGGTGCCAAGCACCTTGGCGGATCCCGGCTTGGCGAGGCTGCCGCCGTCCTTCGAGAAGCCCAGCACATCCCCGAACTCGATTGAACCGTTCTCTCCAGCAGCCGCCTTCTCAATCTTGACGACATCGCCCGGAGCTACCCGGTACTGCTTACCACCAGTGCGGATGACCGCGTACATACAACCTCCAGCGCACCGGCTGACCGGGCGCGAACCTGAAATAAAGCTGGGCTGAATCCTGAACTCCCGGGGCCCTGCCCTGCTCAAACCTGTAAAAAGGTGAGCTGGATCAGTGAGTCACGGGCATGATCGCCAAACTAGACAAGTTTACTTGGTCAGACGGCCGGGGTCAACGGTTTACGGCGTTTTTCCGCGGACTGGAAGAGGTTGACGGCCAGAACGGTGATCAACGGCTCCAGGGGATGGCGGAAGCGGGCAGCAACGGTAACGAAGTAATAGATAAACGGGAGAGTGATAAAGGCCCAGGCAAAGAGCCACGCGCCGGGGATCTTGCGATACAGGGCCAGAGCCAGGCCAAGGAGCCCGGCGATGCTGATGAACTGGAAATTGAGGTCGCGGCCGTACTCCTCCCACCGGTGGTCGCTCGAGGTGTGGAGCACTCCGGCCCAGAAAAAGTAGATGCGGCGCAGGGTAACGCCGGCGAAGTGGGCGGGGTCGGCCTTGATGATGGCTTCGGCCATTCTGCCGCGCATTTTGGCGTAGGCGACCTCGCCCATTTCCCGGTAGAGACGGAGCTGCGTGGCGTCCTGAAAGGGGTGGTAGTACTCCATGAGGAGGCCGACGGAGCCGGGGCCATTGCCCATGTAAAGCTCGGCGCCGAAGTTGGCGCGCATGGGGATGAACTGGTGGAAGACGCGCCAGTTGCGGTAGGTCCAGGGCGCAATGCAGGCGAGGCAGAGGACGCTGGCGAGGACAACGCCGACGGCCTGCTGGCGGGCCCGGCTGCCGCTGCGCAGGGCTCCAATGAGCACCCAGAGGCCGCAGGCAGGCAAAAAGACCAGCAACGAAGCGTTGCTGAGGGCGATGAGCCCCCAGAGCAGACCGAAGATGGCCCAGCGGCGCGGACTGGCGGCGGTGGCTGCCTCCTCCGGCGGGCCGCCGATGTTGCACATGCGGAGGGCGAGGACGTAGACCCAGGAGAGCAGGAAGGCGGAGAGGGTCATCTCCCAGATCCAGCGGACGGCGTATTGCATGGCGGCGGGGTAAAGGGCCCAGAGCCAGCCGGACCAGCGGGCGACGCGGGTGTTGAAGACGCGCGCGCCTATCTCCCAGGTGGTGCGGACCATAAGCGCGGAAAAGACGCTGTCGATGGCGAGCAGGATCCAGGCAGAGAGCGGGGTGAAGACGCCGGTGAGCTTGAAGACGCCGCCCATGAGGAGCGGATAGAGCGGCGTGACCCAGGCAGTGGGGCCGGTATGTCCCCGGAAGGGATCAGCATAGCCGTAGCCGGTGGCCAGCGCGCGGCCGATGCGGCCCATCTCCCAGCCAAAGCCGAAGTAGTGATCGTAAGGCTTGAGGCGGTAGGTGTGCGCGAGGGTGATGTAGGCCAGGCGGACGATGAGCGCCACCCAGAAGATCATCCACGGCGCGTGCAGGCGCCTGTCTTTTCCGGTATTCACAAGAGCGATTGTACCGGGAGGATGGGCGGCGCTATTCGCTCTGGAGGGGCTTCGAGATGGACTCCAGAGACTGACCGGCGGCCTCAACGCCGATGGTGAGCTCGCAGATGGCGCCGAGGAGCATGAGCGCGGCTCCGACGAGGTACCCGATGCCGATGTGCCAGCGAATGCCGCTGGCGATGAGTTCCCCAAAGAAGATGGGCGCACCGACGCCGCCGGCGAGGGTGCCGAGGGCGTAGAAGATGGCGATGGCGAAGGCGCGGATCTCAAGCGGGAAGATTTCACTGACCGTGAGATAGGCGGCGCTGGCTGCCGAAGAGGCGACGAAGAAGATGACGGTGAAGCGGATGTCGAGCGTGCGGACACTGAGATGGCCGAGCGCGAAGGGGACAACGGTCGCGATCAGCAGGAGGCCGCTGATGCCGTAAGTGGCGGCGATCATGGGCTTGCGGCCAACCGTGTCAAAGAGCCGGCCGAGCAGAATGGGGCCGAAGAGGCAGCCTACTGCGAAGGGCAGCAGATGCAGCGGCATCTTCTGATCGGTGACTCCATAGAAGCGCTTGACGACCAGCCCATAGGTGAAGAAGACGGAGTTGAAGAAGAAGGACTGCGCCACCATGAGCGTGAGTGCGAGGAAAGAGCGCTGGCGGTTGTCCTTGAGGATATTGCGGAAGACGGCGGCCCAGGGAGTCTTGTGGCGTACGTGGAGGCGGAGCTTTTTGCCCTCAGGCGGAGGCAGCTGACCGTGGTGCTGCTCCACCTTCTCTTCAATGCCCTTGACGATGCGGTCGGCGTCATCGGTGCGGCCACGAAGCATGAGCCAGCGGGGACTCTCCGGAACGCCGAGCCGCAGCATGAGGACGCCAAGACCGAGGACCGCTCCGACACTGAAGGCAACGCGCCAGCCGACATTGGGCGGAATGGAAGGACTGCCGAGCAGGAAGAGCGAGGCGAGGCTGCCGATGGCAGCGCCACCCCAGAACGTGGCGTTGACGACCAGATCGACGCGTCCGCGCACCCGGCCGGGAATGAGTTCATCGACGGCGGAGTTGATGGCCGCGTATTCGCCGCCAATGCCGAGGCCGGTGATGGCGCGGAAGATTGCGAAGCTGAAGAAGTTCCACGAAAGAGCCGAGGCAAGGGTGGCAAGCGAATAAGTCGCAAGCGTGATGAGGAAGAGCCGCTTGCGGCCGAGGCGGTCGGTGAGCCAGCCGAAGAGGATGGCTCCGATCACTGCTCCGGCAAGGTAAGTGGAGGCGCTGGCGGTGACCTGCGGGACGGTGAGGCCGAGGCCGTGCTTGTTCTCAAGGATGCCGGCGAGCGAACCGGCGAGGGTGACCTGCAGGCCGTCCAGCAGCCAGGAGGCGCCGAGCGCGGTGATGATGCGGACGTGCCAGCGGCTCCAGGGGAGGCGGTCGAGGCGCGCGGGTACGTGGGTTTCAATGGTCTGCGCCGCGGCGGTTTGGGAAGCGGTCTGGGAAGCGGTTTGGGGGGAAGACGTAGGTGACATTGTGGCCCGGGGAAGTTAGATTTGGTTTTCTTATGCTTCGCTTTTCGATGCCTCAGCCTGAATGATGCTGATGCTGCCGTTGCGCTCGAGTACGGCATATTTAATTTGGGTAAGGGAGGTAAGTCCCTTGGAGCGGGCGGCGGCCATGACGTCGTTCTCATCAAGACGCATCTTTTTCATCAGATCTGTGTCCCACTTGCCGCGGTCGAGCACCAGCAGAGGAGTGCCATCCACGATGACGCCGAAGCGCGGATAGCGGGCCCTGAGCCAGGAAACAGACTGATGCAGCAGGCCTACAGTGATGATGGCGCAGACACAGTTGGTGAGCGAACGATCCTTGCCGACGGTGGAAAGGATGATGACGCCGCCGATGAGGAAGACGATGACGAACTCAAAGAGTGTGAGCTGACCGCCGGGGCGTCGCGTGAGGATGCGCACGGTCAGCAGGAGAAAGAAGTAGCCGAAGACAGCGTGCAGGACGGTTGCCATGACATTTTCTCCCCGTGCTAAGGCATGACCACGACACGCGAACGAATCTCGTTCACGCCGGGAACTCGAAGTGCGAAGCGAAACACGCCCGGGCTCGCAGGCTGCAGGGCGAAGAGAACGGAGGACCTGCCTCCGGATGCGGGAAAGATATAGGAAACGCCGCTGTTGCCGACGGTGGAACTCTCAGGCTGCGGAATGATGCGGCGATTGCCGAGGTCACCCACGACGGATTCACTGACCCACAGCTGCACCGTGCCTCGATGGATGGCTTCAGGAGCAAAGTGGATGGTCATGATGGATGGCGTGCCGAGGCGCTCGACACGTTCGAACTTGACCTCAACGGGACCCTGATGGATATGGCCCTTGGCGAAGTAGCCCTTGCCGAAGACGCCGAGCAGGTCGAGCAGCACGATGAGAGCGAAGGCGATCCAGACGATGCGTTCAAAGCGCCACCAGCGACGCTGAAACTCGAGATCTTCACCGATGGCGACCTCGCCATGAACCATCGGCACAGTATCTTCCACGGGTTTGAGATGAGGGGCGGCTGGCATATGCGTATCCAATGTCTCCGGATCTAGCGATCACCGGAGACGATGCTGATTTCTCCATTGCGTTCGAGGATGGCGTACTCAACCTGCGCCAGCTGGGAAAGGCCCTTGTCGCGGGCCGCGGCCATGACGTCATCATCTGTGATGCGCGAATTGAACATGGTCCCTATGCGCCACTGTCCTTTTTCGAGCAGAACGAGCGGCGTGCCGTCAGTCATGCTGGCGAAGCGGGGAGAGCGCTGGCGCAGCCATGCGATGCCGTAATGCATGATGGCGATGGTCATGATCTGGCCGATGGCGTTGGTGAGAGACGCTTCATCGCCGACCATGGCGGTGAGCATGAGACCGCCGATGAAGAAGATGAGGACAAACTCAAAGGGGGTCATCTGCTTGCCGGGCCTGCGGCCTACGACGCGCACCGTGAAGATGAGGAAACAGTAACCGAAAGCTGCTCGAAGTATTGCCGCCATGCGCTGCTCACCTGCTGTGACATAGGAGGCGCGGCGGGGCGCAAGGGTTTGCTTGTGTGCTGAGAGGGCCTGAGGCCGGTCGCCGGGTGCGCCGGGGCTGCAGGAGACCAGTGCGAGATCAGTCGCCGGCGTGCGTGGAGGCAGCCACCGAAGAGGGCGGCGTGAGGGCCTGCGCGTAGAGCTTGGTGTTGACGTAATGCCAGACGAACCAGCCGAGGCCCGCAACCACGAGCAGCAGCATGAAAACTCCGGCCCAGCGCAGCCCGTGTCCTGAGCCAGCGGACTCCTCGGCATCGCGGCTGCGGCTGACGTTCTCCGCAAAGGCGATCCAGTCGGCGTCGTCCTGCTTGATGTGGCCGCTGGATTCATAAGCGGTCTGGTAGCGGGCGAGCCAGGCATCCTCGTCCAGCCCTACGACGCGCACATAGCTGCGCACGATGCCTTTGTTGAAGACACCACCCGGCAGGGCGTCGAAATCATCGTGCTCCAGAGAGAGAAGATGGCGGCTGCCGATCTTTGTCTCTTCAACTATGGTTTCGAGCGCTATGCCCCTTGCTTCGCGTTCTCTCCGTAGATCATCGCCGAATTGACCCATTTTGCCGTCCTCGAAGGGCTTTCTTTGGGGTTCCTGGCCAAAACCCACCTTAAAACTCTGTCGGCGGCGGAGTCAAAAGAAAAAACACAAAAGTGTGTCCGAACGAGTACGAAAGTGCCGTTCCAGTGCATGGCTGCCCATTTTGGGAAGAATCTTGGAGGGTGCGGGTTGCTATGCAGTGGGCTCTTTCTGCCTGCCGCTGGAGCCTGCTTTGTTACACTCGCCAGAGAGCCCGCCTTCGCGGCTGGATACGGATACCCCCTCATGAACAAGCTTGTTGTCGGCAATCTGCTTCACCGTCCCCTGCGCAGCCTGATCAGCATTTTTGCGATTGCGATCGAGGTCGTCATGATCCTGTCGATTGTCGCCATCATGATCGGCATGGTGAATGACCAGAAGACGCGCACGAGCGGGATTGGCGCAGACATGATCGTGCGGCCGCCAAATGCGAGCTTCATCTCGGCGGTGGGCGGCGCGCCGGTGCCGGCGAAGATTGCCGATGTGCTGAGGAAGCTGCCCCATGTGGCGGTGGCCGCGCCGGTGATTACGGACCTGAGCACGGCGGGCACGGTAGAGACGATCTGGGGGATCGACTACCAAAGCTACAATGCGCTGAAGCCGTTTGTGTTTCTCGAAGGCACCCCGTTCCAGGGGCCGGATGATGCGATTGTCGACGACTACTTTGCGCGCTCGGACAAGGGCCACCATGTGGGCGAGACGATCATGATCAAGGCGCATCCCTTCCGCATCAGCGGAATTGTGGAGCACGGCAAGGGCGGCCGCAAGTTTGTGCCGATCCGCACGCTGGGCACCCTGATCGGCACGCCTGACAATGCGTCCCTCTTCTATGTAAGAAGCGATGACCCCAAGAATGAAGGCCTGATCCGGCAGGAGATCGAAGCTACTCCGGGAATGGCAAAGTACCAGGTGCAGACGCTGGACGAGTGGATGTCGATGATGACGCCGGCGAGGCTGCCGGGCTTCAACATTGCGCTGCGGGTGGTGATCGGCATTGCGATGATCGTCGGCTTCCTGGTGATCTTCCAGTCGATGTACACGGCAGTGATGGAGCGGACGCGGGAGATCGGCATACTGAAGTCGCTGGGCGCCTCGAAGCTCTACATTGTCAACGTGGTGCTGCGGGAGACGGCGCTGCTGTCGCTTGTGGGCATAGCGCTGGGAATGCTGCTGACGCAGCTGATCAAGCTGGGGCTCACGTATCGCTTCCCTACGATGACCTTTCAACTGACGGCGGACTGGCGGGTAAACGCCGCGCTGATTGCGTTTATCGGCTCGATCGTCGGCGCGATTTACCCGGCGTGGAAGGCTGCGCGCAAGGACCCGATCGACGCGCTGGCGTACGAATAGCACGACGCGAAAGACGGACGGGAAAACCCACTCCAGCCGGGGCTGACGGCCCTGGCGGAACCATTCCCGCGGGCGCTCCAAGAGCGCCGACAAATCAAGTGAAGAACTATGACGCGAAGCCGCGCCCTTACCATCCTCTGGCTGATCGCCCTTGCAGCGCTCTATGCGGTGCACTTCGTGCATCTGCGGGCGGACTTTCCTAACGGCTCGCCGTGGATGGACTACTCGAAGTACACGGATGAGGGCTGGTACGGCAATGCGGCGGTGCGCCTGTTTGAGCGCGGCAACTGGTATCTGAAGGGCGACTTTAACCCGGCGATTGCTCTGCCGGTGTGGCCGGTGCTGCTGGCGGCGCTGTTCCACCTGACGGGGGTGAGCCTAGTGGCGGCGCGGGGGCTGGAACTGGCTGTCTTTGGCGCGGCGGTGGGGGTGATGTACCTGCTGGTGCGGCAGCGGGAGAGCCGCTGGACGGCGCTGCTGGCGACGACGCTGGCGATGGCGAATGTCTTCCTCTACAGCTTTGCGCGGCTGGCGATCCTGGAGCCGCTGCTGATTCTGCTGACGCTGGCCTCATGGCTGCTGCTGCTGCACCTGCCGCGTCATCGGCTGGCGTTGCTGACAGCAACGGGTCTGGTGCTGTGCCTGAGCGTGCTGACGAAGACGACGGCGATCTTCTTTTTCCCGGCGACGCTCTATTTGCTGTGGCGGATGGAGCGAGAGCGCTTCTGGCGCTCGGTGGGGGTGGTGACGCTGGCGACGGCGCTGCCGTGGAGCGCGTGGTATCTGCTGGTGGTGAGGCCGCATTATCTCGTGGACTTCCACTACCTGTTTGCGGCCAACAAGTGGGAGCAGCCATCGACATTGAACGGATGGGTGGCGGCCTTCTGGTATGCGGTACATGGGACGCTCTGGGTCGACCCGTGGCTGTGCGGAGTGGCGGCGGTGCTGCTGTTGCTGTCGCTGGTGTGGCTGCGGGAGCTGTGGGGCAATCCCCTCTACGGCACTTCGCTGCTGGCGGCGGGCGGATATATTTTTTTTACCGGATGGCATAACAGCATGCAGCCGCGCTACTACGAGACGGTGGCCTTTGCGCTCTTCCTCACGGTGAGCCTGGGAACAGCGGCGCTGCTGCGGCGCAATCGGCAGGCGGGGACGGCGGCGATGGCGGTGCTGGCGATCAGCGTGGCGGTGAATGTCCGGCAGATGGTGAGTTATGCGGTGCATCCGCAGTACTCGTTCCTGGGCGCGGCGAAGAGTCTGACGCGCTACATCGAGACGAACTCGAAGGACGGCAATCGGCTGCTGCTGTCGATCAGCGGCGACCAGATTGCGCTGGCGACCGGGCTGCCGGCGATCTGTGACGACTTCGGCACCTATGATCTGCCGTATCGGATTCACCAGTACAGGCCGGGATGGTTTGCGACGTGGAACGAGATCGACGCGGGAACGCTGGAGGATCTGCGTAAGGAGTATTCACTGGAACAGGTGGCGGAGTATCCGGCGTTTGACGATCCGGATCGCAACCTGCTGATCCTCTACAGGCTGCGCCTGCTGCCAGCTGCGCAGCGACACTACGATGCGAAGGAAGAGGCGCGAGAGAACGCCGGCAGGTAGAGCGTGGCTGCCGGCGCACGCCTGAAGGAGCGCGCGCCGGAGTGAGGACTGCGGGACCGGCGGAGACTAATTGTCGGACTTGAGGTTCTTCGAAAAGAAGGGCAGCACCTTATCCGCGAGGCGTTCGGGGACGCGGCTGGTGTGGGTGCCGTCATAGGTTTCGTAGGTGTGGGCGATGCCGTAGTCGTTCAGGTCTTTGTCGAGGACGACGAGGCTGAGGGGGATGCTCTTGAACTCGTCATGGGTGCCGGCATCAAAGGCGATGGCATGGAGGCTCTTGAGCTGCGGGATGTATTGCGGCAGGAAGACGAGGGGCATGTTCGCTGACCACTCGGCGGCAACGGGCGCGACTGGCTTGCCGTCAGAGGTGACCGGCAGGTCGAAGTAGAAGGGCGGCTTCTTCGGGTCGGGCGACCAGGCGGCGGAGAGCGCAAGCGAGACGAGGGTGTTGAAGTCAGCCTTCTTTACATCGGCCATGGTGTGAATCGAGGTGAGCTTCCGCGCCTCACCGGGGCCGCCGCCGGGATGAAAGGTGTTATCCCAGACCAGGCAGCAGGGGCTCATGGCATAGATGACGGAAAAGACATCCGTGTGCCGCATGCCGATGCGCATGGTGCCGTAGCCGCCCATGGAGTGGCCTGCAAGGCCGCGGCTGTCGCGGTTGGCGATGGTGCGGTAGTGCGCATCAATGTAGCTGACGAGATCGTGAGCGACGAAGTCTTCCCAGTCGCCGGTGGTGACCGAACGCGAGTAGAAGGAACCGGCGAAGGGGTTCATGGCGTTGGGAACGACGATGATCATCTCCTTCGACTTGCCGGAGTCGATGTCGGAGTCAGCGATGGTGTCGAGGTCGACCCAGTCCTTTTTGGCGCCGAACCACTTGTCGGCGGAGTCGGTGAAGCCGTGGAGCATATACACGACGGGGTAGCGGCGCTCCGGGTGGGTGGCGTAGCTGGGCGGAAGATAGACCTTGACTTCGCGGTCGGCGGTGTCGCCGATGAGGTTGCCCTCAAGCGACTTGCCGTGGACTGTGATGGTATCAACATGACCTTTGCCCGGAGTCTGCGCTCCGGCAGCAAGAAGGAAGGAAAAAGGGATGAGGCAAAGCGTGCAAAGCGTGCGAAAACGGGTAAATAAGGCTGACATCAGGTAGACGTTCTCCTTTGGGCCGAGACGGCTCGACAGCGGATTGTAGCAGGCCGCTACAATCAGACGATGCACTCTTATCTGCTGCTGACCTTTGCCGCATTGCTGGGCGGCCTTGTGAATTCCATTGCCGGTGGCGGCGGATTTCTTGCTTTTCCTGCCCTGATCCATGCCGGGCTGCTGCCGATCGAAGCGAATGCGACGGGGACGGTTGCACTGTGGCCGGGACAGTTCACCTCGATTGCGGGATATCGCGAAGACCTGAAGAAGAATATGCGGCTGGTGCTGCCGGTGGCGATTGTCGCGGCTATCGGGGGAATGGCCGGCGCGTGGACGCTGCTGCATAACAGCCAGGGCTCGTTTCTGCGGCTGGTGCCGTACCTCTTTTTGCTGGGCTCGACGGCGTTTGCGCTGAGCGGGCCGGTCTCACGGATGGTGAAGCGGAAGGTGGAGCAGCAGAGCGGCAACACGTCGCATGTGGCGCTGTTTCCGCTGCTGACGGCGCTGCTGTTTATCTGCTACTACATCGGCTACTTCGGCGCGGGAGCGGGGCTGCTGACGATGACGGCGCTGGCCTTCTGCGGGGTGGACCGCATTGCGGAGATCAATGCGCTGAAGGTCGTGATTACCTCGGTCGCGAACGGCGTGGCCGTGCTGGCCTTCATCGCCTATCGCGTGGTGGAGTGGCGCTACTGCGCGCCGATGATGATCGCCTGCGCGATTGGCGGCTATGTGGGCGCACGCAACGCGCGGCGGATCAGCGACAAGGTGCTGCGGCCCGTCATTATCGCGCTCGGGCTCTGCCTCTCAATTTATTTCTTTACCCACAGGTCAACGCTGTGAAGCTGAGCGCAGCGGAAGTCAACCTGATCGGGTCAGTGGCGGCGGTGTGCACGACGGCCTCGTTTGTCCCGCAGCTGGCGCGGGTGTGGCGACTGCGGACGGCGCGCGATATTTCGCTGGTGATGTTTCTGCTGTTCTCAGTGGGCGAGGCGATGTGGCTGGCGTATGGGCTGCTGATTCACTCCGAGCCGGTGATCCTGGCGAACTTTGTCACGCTGGTGCTGGCGGTCGCGATCCTGGTGCTGAAGCTGCGCTTCGATCGCAAATAGAGGAAAATATCGATATGAGTCATGAAGGAATCCGGTTCGTCACCGAAGAGCAGGCGCGCCGCGAAGAGGCGGCGCACAAGGAACTGCCGCGCGAGGCTACGGAGCCGCTGAAAGTGCGCGTGCAGAAGACTGAAGGCACGGGCATGGAGATCGACTGGAAGGATGGGCACAAGAGCCGGTGGACGTTTGCCTGGCTGCGCAATGCCTGCCCCTGCGCGACATGCCACGAAGAGCGGGAAAAGGCCGGCCGCGAGCCGGGAGAACCGAAGCCGCAGGCGACGAGCCTGCTGCCGATGTACCAGGCTCCGCCAAGACCGGATTCAGTGGCGCCCACGGGCAAATATGCGATCAGCTTTCACTGGAACGATGGTCACACGAGCGGCATCTACTCATGGGACTACCTGCGGCGGCACTGCGTCTGCGAGGAGTGCACGGCTCAGCGGACGAGCTGATTGAGGGCTGCGTCGGGGGCGGGCCTCTGCTCCTGAGGGCGCTGCTCGAATAGCTGCCTGGCGATCTCGATGGCCTGCCGGGGATCGGCGGCTACCTGCACGAGAAGCCGATTGTCCTGCTTGAGAAAACCTGCCTCGACGGCATGATCGAGAAAGCGCAGGAGCCCGTCGTAGTAGCCCTGCGTGTTGACGAGCAGGCAGGGTTTGGCGTGGATCTTCAACTGCGCCCAGGTGAGAATCTCGAAAAATTCATCCAGAGTACCGAAGCCGCCGGGCAGCGCGACGAAGGCATCGGCGTAGTGGGCCATGAGCGCTTTGCGCTCATGCATAGTCTCGACAAAGTGGAGCTGCGCGAGGCCGGAGTGCGCGATTTCACGATCCTTGAGCACGGAGGGGATAACGCCGATGACCTCAGCTCCTCCGGCAAGGACGGCGTCTGCGACCGCGCCCATGAGGCCGATGCTGGCGCCGCCATAGACGAGGCCCATGCCCGCAGCAGCGATGCGCCGGCCCAGGTCAAGCGCGGCATCGAGGTAGGCCGGATCACTGCCGGAGCTGGAGCCGCAGAAGACGCAGATGCGGCAGGGGTTGGGAACAGTACTCATCGCAGCAACCTCATTCCGGCCGATTTTGCAGCCTGGGAGTCAAAGGTAACGGTATAGTCGCAGCCGCGCGCGCGGCAACTGCGCTCCATGAGGCAGTCGGAAAAATCTGCCCTGGAGGCCAGAAAGAGATGCAGCGCGCTCCAGCAGACCTCAGCCTGCTCGACGGTCATGTCCTGACTGTTCAGGATTTTTTCGATGACCGAGGCGAGCTCCTGCCGATCCAGATGAAAGGCGCGGCGCAGAACCCACGCCAGCTCCGCCAGGGTTAACAGTGAGACGAAGCCTTTGTGTTCCGCGGTGAAGGTGGCGAAGAGCGCGTTCACCTTGGCGGACTGGTGAGGATCGTCCTGGGCAAAATATCGGACCAGCACATTGGTATCGAGGCCGATCATCGACCGGAGTCACCCTGTTCGGCAAGGATGCGGTTGATTTCAGCAACAGAAAGGACGGGCCTGCGGCCTGCGAGGACACCCTTCAACTCGCGGATGGAGGAGGTGGCCGGAATGATCTCGAAGCGCCCGGTGGTTTCGTTCCGGACAAACTCCACGCGATCGCCGGCGGCAACGCGCATCTCGGCGCGGACCCGGCTGGGAATCGTAATCTGCCCCTTCGAGGTAATGGTCGCGGACGCCATGCTGACCTTCTCCTTACTTTTATCCTATTTCCTTACTTTGCTCCAATGCAAGCCGGCTTTCCCCCGAGGCAAATAGCGATACACTGGAGAGGAGACTTCCCTACAGAGATATCCTTGCATCGCTTACTAGAAAAAATGAACCCGCAGCAGCGGGAGGGCGTGGAGTCAGTGGACGGGCCGGTGCTGCTGCTGGCCGGAGCGGGCTCGGGCAAGACGCGGGTCATCACGCACCGGATCGCCTACCTGATCGAAGAGCGCGGCGTAGCGCCGGACTCGATCCTTGCGGTCACCTTTACCAATAAAGCTTCAAAGGAGATGCAGGAGCGCGTCGAGAAGCTGATAGGGACGAGCACGCTGGCGAAGCCGCTGATCTCGACCTTCCACTCGTTCTGCGTGCGGGCGCTGCGGCGGGATATCGAAGCGCTGCGCATTGGCGGTGAAGGGCTGACGCGGAGCTTTGCCATCTATGACGAAAGCGACCAGCAGTCGGTGGTGAAGCAGATCATGCGGCGGATGGGGCTGGACGACAAGCAGCTGACGCCGCGCGTGGTGCTGTCGAAGATTTCATGGGCGAAGAACCACATGCTCGATCCGCAGGAGTACTACCTGCAGTCGGCGGATGCGACGGGCGAGCGGGTGGCGCATATCTTCGAGGCCTATCGCAAGGAACTGCGCAAGAACAATGCGCTCGATTTCGACGACCTGCTGCTCGAGGCGGTGCGGCTGCTGAAGTCTTCAGGCGAGGTGCGGGAGCGGTATAACCGGCGCTATCGCTACCTGCTGATCGACGAGTATCAGGACACGAACCGGCCGCAGTATGAGCTGATGAAGCTGCTGGCGGGGCCGGAGAAGAATGTCTGCGTGGTGGGCGACGAGGACCAGAGCATCTACTCATGGCGCGGCGCGGACATCCGCAACATTCTCGAGTTTGAGCGCGACTTTCCCGGAGCGAAGACGATCCGGCTGGAGCAGAACTACCGCTCGACGCAGATCATCCTTGAAGGCGCGGGGGCGGTGGTGGCCCGCAATGCGCAGCGCAAGGGAAAGAACCTGTGGACGGCGCGCGAGGGCGGCTCGCTGATCGGCTACTACGAAGCGCCGGACGGAGAGAACGAGGCGCTGTTCATTGCCGATTACATCAACAAATATCTGCGCAAGGCGGGCGAGGAGCAGGAGATGCCGCGCGCGGCGGTGCTCTACCGAACCAATTCGCAGTCGCGACTGGTGGAAGAGGCGCTGCGCCGCTACGGCATCAGCTACACGATGGTGGGCGGCTTCTCATTTTATGAGCGAGCGGAGATCAAAGACCTGCTCAGCTACCTGAAGCTGGTGCAGAACCCGAACGACTCGATTGCGCTGCAGAGGGTCATCAATACGCCGGCGCGCGGCATTGGCAAGACGACGCTGGAGACGCTGGAGCGGCTGGCGATCGAAACGGGCACGACGACCTGGACCGCGATCGATCGCGCCAGCAAGGAAAAGCTGCTGCCCGGGCGGGCGCTGGTGGCGCTGGAGAACTTTCGCCGGATGATCGAAGACGCGCGCGCGATGCTGGCGCCGGGCTTCGCGGAAAAGCTGGCGGAAGACGTTGCCGAGGCGGAGGAGATAACGCCGGAGGCGATTGCGGAGGAAGCGGACACGAGCTTCGACTTCGGAGACGAAGCGCAGCATGGGCTGGCGTTCGCCCCGGAAGAAGATATTGCGTTCGACGCTACGTCGTTCAATCCCTTTGCGGAAGAGGCGCCGAAGCCGCGCGTGGCCCCGGCCAAAGTGGCTGCGGCAGTGAAGGAAGAGCCGGTGGCAGCGTTCCGCCAGCCGGGCGACGCGGCGACGCTGCCGGAGCTGATCCGGTTTATCAACGACCGGAGCGGGTATCTGCGGTCGCTTGAAGAGGAAGGGACGCCGGAGGCCTTTTCGCGGATTGAAAACCTGAAGGAATTGGCCAACGCGGCGCAGGATGCGCAGGAGCGCGGCGAGACGCTGGCGGAGTTTCTGGACCATGCGGCGCTGGTGAGCGACACGGACAAATTCGACGCGGACTCGCGGGTGACGCTGATGACGCTGCACGCAGCGAAGGGTCTGGAGTTCCCGGTGGTGCTGCTGGCGGGGATGGAGGAAGGGCTGTTTCCGCACTCGCGGACGCTGAACGACCGCGACCAGATGGAAGAGGAGCGGCGGCTCTGCTACGTGGGGATGACGCGGGCGATGGACACGCTGGTGGTGACGCGGGCGCGGTACAGGCGGCGCTATGGCAACGACATGCCGGAGGCGAGCCTGCCCTCGCGGTTCCTCGAAGAGATTCCCTCACACCTGGTTGAAGAGGTGGCCGGAAGCCAGCCGCGAGGAATGGGCTGGAGCAGCGGCGGCTATGGCCAGTCGCGCTACGGACGCGGCAACGACGAGCATGAGGGCGGCAGGCACTACAGCTACGAGGACGAGGATCAGCGGCCGGTCTTTGCGCGGAGCTCCTCGGCTTCATCGTCGGCGTCCTCGTCGGCGAAGGCTGCTCCGAACTCGCTCGACAATATTGCACAGTTCTTCTCCGCCCGCGGGGGAACGGCGGCGAAACGGCCGAAGGTGGACGTTCCGGAGCCGAGCGGGGCGACGGGATTCAGAAGCGGACAGCGGGTTCGCCACCCGAAGTATGGCGAGGGCGTGGTCTTTCGTCGTGAGGGAGATGGGGAAGACGCGAAGATTACAGTACAATTTACGAAGTTCGGAGTGAAGAAGCTGGTGGAGAAGTTCGCCCAGCTTGAACGGCTCTGAAATTTGCAGGAACACTCCGGAAAAGAGATCAGAAATGGCAAACACGACCAATATTGAAGACAAAGCAGAACGCAAGAAAGTAAAGCGCGCGGCGCGCAAGAAGGCAGCCCCCAAGGGACCGCGGACAGGCGCGCGCGGCGAAGCCAAGCAGAAGGTCAAGAAGCTCGCCCGCGGCCAGAGCAAGCGGTAGTCAGAGGCGTCTGCCCGCGAATTGATTTCGCCGGGCAGACCCTTAACCGTTACACTCCCCACAGCATGATTTGAGGAGCGCGGACCTGCCGAGCCAACTTTTCGCCAGAAAATCAATCGACAAGCTGATCGCCGAGTCGGAAAACCCAGAACACGCGCTGAAGAAGACGCTGGGGCCGGTGTCGCTGACTGCGCTGGGTATCGGCGCGGTGATAGGCAGCGGCATCTTTACGGTGATCGGGACCGCCATCGCAGGCGAGAAGTTCGACACCTCGTCGATCCTGAACACGCCCCTGCTCGACTACGTGGTGCACCACACCGCACTGGCGGGAAGGCCGGGCGCGGGGCCGGCGCTGGCACTTTCACTCGTGCTGGTGGCGATCGTGTGCGCCTTCACGGGACTCTGCTACGCGGAGCTTGCCTCGATGATCCCAATTGCGGGATCAGCCTACACCTACACCTACGCGACGATGGGCGAGCTGATCGCCTGGATCATCGGCTGGGATTTGATCCTCGAGTACGCCTTCTCCAACATGGCGGTCTCGGTGGGGTTTGCCGCACACATGGTCGACCTGCTGGACTGGCTGGGAGTGCATCCCTCGCTGAAATGGATTTCGCCGGCGTACCTGCCGAGCGGACTGCAGGACCTGCAGGGGCGGACGCTCTACGGGCCGGGGTGGCACTTCGGCTTCAATATCCCGGCGTTCCTGATCGTGATGCTGCTGACGGTGGTGCTGGTGCGCGGCATTCGCGAATCGGCGGAGACGAACAACATCATGGTGCTGCTGAAGATCGCGGCGATCCTGATCTTTGTGAGCTTCGGAGCGCACTTCATCAAGCCGCATAACTGGCACCCGTTTTATCCGAACGGATGGTCGGGCGTGCTGACGGGCGGCTCCATCATCTTCTTCACCTACATCGGCTTCGACTCGGTTTCGACGGCAGCGGAGGAGTGCAAGAATCCGCAGCGGGATGTGCCGATCGGCATTATTGCGACGCTGATCGTGTGCACGATCCTCTATATCGGCGTGGCGGTGGTGCTGACGGGGCTGATCAAGTGGGACCGGCTGATCGACGATGCCGCGCCGGTGGTGAATACGCTCAAGAAGCTCTCACTGACGCATGGCGGCGCGGGGCTGCACTGGGTGCGGCTGGCGGTGCTGATCGGTGCGCTGCTGGGGATGATCTCCTCGATCCTGGTCTTCCAGATCGGGCAGGCGCGGGTGTGGTTCGCGATGTCCCGCGACCGGCTGCTGCCTACGGTGTTCAGCAAGGTGCATCCGCGGTTCAGGACACCGATTGTGGCGACATGGGTGGCGGGATTTGTGGTGGGGCTGCCGGCGGGACTGCTGGATATCGGCACCTTCTCAGACCTGTCGAATATCGGGACGCTCTTCGCATTTGTACTGGTTTCAGCTGGCGTGCTGGTGCTGCGCTACAAGGATCCGGATCGCAGGCGCGGCTTCCGGTGCCCCGGCGGACCGGTCTTTCCGGTGCTCAGCATTCTGTTCTGCATGCTGCTGATGGCCGGGCTGCCGATCATGACGTGGATCCGCTTCTTTGTGTGGCTGGCTATCGGGCTGGTGATCTATTTCCTCTACAGCCGGAAGCGCAGCGAGTTCGCGCGGTAGGGATTTCTTAAACCGGAAGAAAACGGCGGGCTGAAGGATGAGACTTCAGCCCGCTCTGTTTTGGTTCGACGGGGTGCGTGCTTAACCAGCTTGGGACACCTTAACCGGCCAGGACGCGGAAGAGGACGTGGAGCAGGGCGAGCACGGCTGCGCCGATGAAGGCTGCGCCGAAACTGCGGACGTAGAAGCCGGGAACGACGCCGCTCGCCAGCTTGATGACGAAGGCGTTGATGACGAGGAAAAAGATGCCGAGGGTGAGGATGCCGAGCGGCAGAGTAATGAGCTTGAGCAGGAGGCCGAGGGTGATGTTGAGAAGGCCGATTACGATGACTGCGATGAGCGCGGCTCCAAGGCTGGTGACCTCAAAACCGGGCACCAGGTAGGCGACCAGCAGCAATGCAGCTGCGTTGAGCAGCCAGTTGATGAGAAGTCGGATCATGGCGGCGGTGTGTCCTTTCTTGCCAGCCGGAACGAACCCGGCCTCAGTAGCGTACCTTGAAATGGCTGGCTGCGAAAACTATGCCAACATTCTGCGGCAAAGGTACTATGGTGGCCATACCGATGAAGAAGAAGCGACGCGATTCTCCTAACCTGCTGCGGGCGCTGCTGGGGCTCTATGTGCTTGTGAGCCTGAGCTTCTGGGTTTCTTCGTTCGTAACAGCCTGGGAGCTGAACTTCCATGCAGACAGGCATGTGCAGGAGCCATTCCGCATCGATGCCCGCACGAACCTGACCAAAGAAGTGAACCCTATGGCGCTGGCGGCGGGCATACCCGCCGGGGCGAAGGTGATCGGCATTAACGGAGCGGACTACTCGGGGAGAGAGCAATGGCAATCCCTGATGGCGACGGCGCGGCCCGGCGACGGGATCGATGTTGACCTGATACTACCTACGGGCAACAGAAAGACGGTCAGCCTGACGCTGAAGACGCTGCCCTTCGAGAATCCCCACACCTCCCGCGCGATCCTGTTCATGAGGGAGTCGCTGATCTCAGGGCTGCTGCCGCTGGTCTGCCTGCTGATCGGCTACTGGGTGGTGCTGGCCAAGCCGACGATGGGGAATGCGTGGCTGCTGCTGGTGCTGTTGACCTTTCCGAGCGTTATTTTCCAGCCGGATGGACTGTTTTCAGGCGCTACCCTGCTGCTGCACCTTACGTGGTTTCAGCTGCAACTGCTGCTGTCAGCCCCGGCACTGCTGTTGTTCGGCATTTACTTTCCGGAGCGTTCGCGGATCGACGTGAAGCTGCCGTGGCTGAAGTGGCTGATTCTGGGAGCGCAGGGAATCGGACTGCTGATTATCCTGCCCTACGAGTACCAGGTTTATGTAGGAGGCGGACCAGGACCGCTGCTGGGCGAACTGGGGGCGCGCGCGGGCCAGGTTTTCAACTACCTCGATCTTGTCTGCGTTCTGCTCTACCTGGTGCTTACCCTGGACAAGCTGCGCTCGGCCTCGACGCCTGACGCGCGGCGGCGGCTACGGGTGCTGAATACGGGGATGGGCATCGGCATCGGATCGCTGTTGATCGTGTTCATCCTGCTGCCGTCGCTGGGTGTTCCGATCGAGAGCTCGAAGTATTACTGGCTGAGCTATACCTCGGCTGTCCTTTTTATGGTGGCGCCGCTGACGCTCAGCTACGTGGTGCTGGTGCAGCGGGCACTGGATGTGCGGGTGCTGCTGCAAATGGGCGCGCGGTACATGCTGGCGAAATGGACGCTGTATGTGCTCGAACGGGTTGTGCTGATTGTCGCGGCGTTCAAACTGGTGGGGCCGATCTTCGGCAAGAAGCAGCCGCACTTCAGCGATTTCATCGGCCTGCTGATCTTCCTGGGGCTGATATTTTCGCTTCGGCTGGGCGTGCGCAAGCGGCTGCAGTCATGGCTCGACCGCAGGTTCTTCAGGGAGTCGTATAACGCGGAGCGGGTGCTGCAGGAGCTCTCCTACGAGGTGCGGCGCTTTACGGAAACCGAGCCGCTGCTGGAGACGGTGGCGCGCTGCGTCTCAGAGACGCTGCATGTGGACCAGATCGCGATGCTGCTGCGGAGAGGCGAGTTCTTCCAGATGCAGCAGTCGATCGGCATCGATGCGAGCGGGGTGCTGACGCTGCCGGCGCAGTCCTCGGCGGTGCGGTACATGACGAACTCGAATGAGCCTGCGTTGCTCTATCGCGACGATCCGGATGCGTGGTACCTGATGGCGGGCAATGCGGAGCGGCAGACACTGGAGCGGGTGAATGCGGAGTTGCTGCTGCCGCTGCCGGGACGCAACCGGATGATGGGGTTGATGGCGCTGGGGCCGAAACGGTCGCAGGCGGCGTATTCGCGCGCAGACCTGAACCTGCTGCAGGCATTGGCTTCGCAGACCGGGCTGGCGCTGGAGGTGAGCGAGCTGGCGCACTCCCTGGCGGCGGAAGCGGCCCAGCGGGAGCGCGCGAACCGCGAGATGGAGATTGCGCGCGAGGTGCAGGAGCGGCTGTTTCCGCAGGAGATGCCTACGATTCCGGGGGCGACGATCGCAGGCCACTGCCGGCCGGCGCAGGGAGTGGGCGGCGACTACTACGACGTCTTCCACCTGGGCGAGGGACGGGTGGGACTGGCGGTGGGCGATGTGTCGGGCAAAGGCATTTCGGCGGCGCTGCTGATGGCGAGCCTGCGGGCTTCACTGCGTGGGATTACGCTGGATAACCCCCGCGACTACGCGACGCTGATGCACAAGGTAAACCGGCTGGTCTTTGAGGCTTCAGCCTCGAACCGCTACGCTACTTTTTTCTTCGCGGTTTACGACCCGGCGACCAGGCGGCTGGACTGCGTGAACGCGGGGCACAATCCTCCGCTGCTGGTGCGCGGCGATGCGGTGATGCGGCTGCAGGCGGACGGGCCGGTGGTGGGGCTGCTGCCCTTTGCGCCCTACACGGAGCAGACGATGCAGCTGGCGGCGGGCGACCTGCTGGTCTGCTACACGGATGGGATCAGCGAGGCGATGACCCACGAGGAAGAAGAGTGGGGCGAAGAACGCATGATCGGGGCGGCGCTTTGCATGCAGCAGGGATCGGCGCAGGCGGTGCTGGATTGCATCCTTGCGGAGGCGGACAGATTCACCGCAGGGGCTCCACAGCACGACGACATGACGCTGCTCGTGCTTAAACTGGATGCATGAAGAGAATGCTGCTTCCCCTGACGCTGAGCACGGGGTTGTTGTGCGGGGCTGTGCTGCTGGTGGCAGCGCAGGAGCCGGAGATTCCGCGGGTGGCTCCGCGCCCGGCGAATACGCTGATCATGCTGCCGGACGGCTCGACCGTGCATGCCGAACTGGCCCTGACGAAACCGGAACAGGAATATGGGCTGATGGGGCGGACGAAGCTGCCGGATGGGCGCGGGATGCTCTTTGTCCACCAGCACCTGGCCGACCACGGCTACTGGATGTATCACTGCAAGATCGGGCTCGATATTGTGTGGATGGACGCTGACCACCGCATTGTGGAGCTCTCGCCGGATACACCGCCATGCAGAGGCAAGTACACGAGCTGCGCCTCCTATGGCGGCCACGAGCCCTCACTGTATGTGCTGGAGCTGCCGGTGGGCTCGATCAAGGAGCACTCACTGGCGGTGGGGCAGACGATCAACTTCAGCGCGCCGCAGGCGGCCTTAGGCCAGCCGTAGCTCGGGTGTGGCGGCGATGAGGGTTTGCGTGTAGAGCTCGCGGGGCGCATCGCAGATCTCATCGCGGGTGCCCATCTCCACCAGTCTGCCGTGGCGGAGCACGGCGATGTTGGTCGAGAGATAACGCACGAGCGGCATGGAGTGAGAGATAAAAAGATAGGTCAGCTGAAAGTCACGCTGCAGATCGCGCAGCAGGTTGACGACCTGCGCGCCGACACTGACGTCGAGCGCGGAGATGGGTTCGTCGAGCACCAGCATCTCGGGGCGCAGGGCGAGAGCGCGGGCGATATTGATGCGCTGACGCTGGCCGCCGGAGAACTCATGGGGATAGCGCGGTAGAGCCGAGTCGTCGAGGCCGACGCTGCGGAGGAGTTCGCTGGCCTTGAGCCGGTGACGGGCGCGGCTGCCGCCCTCGTGGATCACCAGCGGCTCGGTGACGATGTCGAGTACGCGCATGCGCGGGTTGAGTGCGGCGTAGGGGTCCTGAAAGACGGGCTGGATGCGGCGGCGCAGCGGACGGAGGCGGCTCTGCGGCATGCCGGTGATGGATGCGCCGTCGAAGGAGACGCTGCCCGAGGACGGCTCGATGAGGCCGAGCACCATGCGCGCGATGGTGCTCTTGCCTGAGCCCGATTCGCCGACGAGGCCGAGGGTTTCGCCGCGGTGGATGACGAAGGAGACGTCATCCACCACCCGTACTTCGCCGTAGTCTTTGGTAAGGCGGGTTGCTTCGAGCAGCGGCATGCTTCTTCCTGTCCGGTGGCAGCTTATCCGATGAGGCCGGAGACGATCTCCGGGGTTGAGCTGAGCGCGGCGTCGAGCTGGGAGGCATCCTTGCCGCCCGCCTCTGCCATGTCTGGCCTGCCGCCGCCGGAGCCGCCAACGAGCCTGGCGATGGCGCCGACGATCTTGCCTGCCTGCACCTTGCCGGTGAGGTCCTTCGTGACGCCGACGATGAGCGCGACCTTGCCCTCTTCCTGCGCGGAGCCGAGGACCACGACGCCGGAGCCGAGCCGGGTCCGCAGGTTATCGACGAGGGTGCGCATCTGGCCGCGGTCGAGGGCATCGACGCGCTGCGCGAGCACCTTGACGCCCTTGACCTCCACGGCCTGATCGGCGGCGCCGGAGACGGCGGAGGAAGCAGACTTCATGCGGACCTGGTCTAGCTCGCGGCGAAGCTTCTTTACCTCTTCCTCCTGCGCGGCGAGGCGCTGACGGAGAGCGTCGGCGGGGGTGAGATCGACGCTGGGCGCAAGCTGCGCGGCGAGCTGCGCCACCTGGTAGTCGCGGCGGAACTCGTTGAGCGCGCCGAGGCCGGTGACCGCCTCCACACGGCGGACGCCGGAGGAGACGCTGCCCTCGCTCATGAGCTTGATGACACCAATTTCGCCGGTGGCTCCGGTGTGGGTGCCGCCGCAGAGTTCGGTGGAGAAGTCGCCGATCCTGACGACGCGGACGCGGTCGCCGTACTTCTCCCCGAAGAGCGCCATGGCGTGGTACTCGTTGATGGCAACGTCGATGGGCACGTCTTCAATGGTCTCGACACGGGTGTTGCCGAGGACTTCACGGTTGATGATGTCTTCAATGTCCTGCAGCTCTTCGTCGGCAACGGAGGCGAAGTGGGAGAAGTCAAAGCGCAGACGGGTGGGATCGACGAGCGAGCCGGCCTGCTTGACGTGGGTGCCGAGCACCTCCCGCAGGGCCGCGTGCAGCAGGTGCGTGCCGGTGTGGTTGCGGCGGGTGGCGTTGCGGTAGCCTGCATCGACGACGGCATCGACCTTATCGCCGATGCGGATGGGCTGCCGGACGGTGACGCGATGCGCGAAGACACCCTGCACGGGCTTGGTGCAACCGGTGACCTCAGCGACGACGGTGTTGTGGTCGTCCGAGTAAAGCCAGCCGTGATCGCCGACCTGCCCGCCGGAGTCGGCGTAGAAGGTGGTGTGGTCGAGGACAATCTCCACCTGATCGCCGGGCTCGGCGAACTGCACGCCTGCGCCGTCCTTGACGATGGCGAGCACCTCAGCGCCTTCAGTCTTGAGATGGCCGTAGCCCTCAAAGGTGGTCTTTGCCAGCTCGCGGAAGGCTGGGCTGGCGGACTGCTTTGTGCCGCCCTTCCAGGAGGCGCGGGCGCGGGCCTGTTCCTCGGCGCGAGCCTGCTCGAAGCCGGTGAGATCGAAGGCAATGCCTGCGTCGCGGGCCGCGTCCATCATGAAGTCGAGGGGCAGGCCGTAGGTTTCGTAGAGATGGAAGGCATCTTTGCCAGCGAAGGAGCTGGATTGGAGAGCGCTCTGCAGCTGGCGTGCGCCGATCTCCAGCACGCGCGCGAACTGACGCTCCTCCGCTTCCACGACCCTGGCTACGCGGTCGGCGCTCTCGTTGAGCTCGGGGTAGGCTTTGGCCATTTCGTCGCGCACGGCGTAGACCATGTCGCGCATGAAGGGCTTCTCCTGCCCGAGGAGGCGTCCGTGGCGGATGCCGCGGCGGAGGATCTTGCGCAGGACGTAGCCGCGGCCTTCGTTCGCCGGGTTGACGCCATCGGAGATGAGGAAGGTTGCGGCGCGGGCGTGGTCGGCGATGATGCGCAGGCTGGCGTTACCCAGGTCAAAGGCGTGGCCGGTGAGCTCGGCGGCGCGCCTGATGAGCGGGGTGAAGAGGTCTGTCTCGAAGTTTGACCGAACGCCCTGCAGGACGGCGGCGGTGCGTTCGAGGCCCATGCCGGTGTCGATGGAGGGCTTGGGCAGGAGGGCCAGTTCCCCGTTGGCGCTGCGGTCGAACTGCATGAAGACGAGGTTCCAGATCTCGACGTAGCGGGCATCATCTTCACCGAAGGGCTTGTCTTCGCCGGTCTCGGAAGCCTCGATGCCCATGTCGTAGAAGATCTCAGAACAGGGGCCACAGGGGCCGGTGTCGCCCATCTGCCAGAAGTTGTCCTTGCTGCCGAACTCCTTGATGCGCTCGGCGGGAACGCCCTGGGCGCGCCATAGCTCGAAGGCCTCTTCATCACGGGGGACGCCGTTTTCGCCCTTGAAGATGGTGACGTAGAGCTTATCCTTCGGAATGCCGAACCACTCGGGCGAGGTGACGAGCTCCCATGCGTAGGCGATGGCGTCGGCCTTGAAGTAGTCGCCGAAGCTGAAGTTGCCGAGCATCTCAAAGAAGGTGTGATGGCGGCGGGTGAAGCCGACATTCTCAAGATCGTTGTGCTTGCCGCCGGCGCGGACGCACTTCTGCGAAGTGGTGGCGCGGGAGTAGTTGCGCTGTTCGATGCCGAGGAAGACATCCTTGAACTGGTTCATGCCCGCGTTGGTGAAGAGCAGGGTGGGATCGTTGGCTGGGACAAGCGAAGAGGAGTGCACGCGGCGGTGCCCCTTCGACTCAAAAAACTTCAAAAACATCTCGCGGATTTCAGAACCGGAACGCACTTGCATGCTTCCAGTGTAAGGCAGCGAGAGGCGGTTTCACGGCTGCCAGATGGCTCCCTCGAGAAGCGCGTCAGGGCCGGTGACGGGCGGGAGCGCGGAGAGGCGGTCGGCAGCAGCTGCCATGCCCATGACGGAGCAGAGGGCGTCGAAGGCATCTTCCGAGTGGCGGGCAGAGGCGAGGACCGCAGGCGGCAGTGCAGCGAAGGGCGCGGACTGCAGATGGGCGACGCGAGCGGCGGCGCTCGACTTGCGGAGGGGGCCGGTGAAGAGGCGCGGATACAGCTCAAAGACGACGGGCAGGCGGGGAGGATCAAAAGGCCAGACGGAGAAGCCTGCCTGCTGCAGCTGCAGCAGATGGGGCAGGCCGCGCAGGGAGCCGGTGCCGACGGCTCCTGCTCCGCCGATCTGGAAGGGCGACTTGGGCTGGATGCCGGCGATGCGGATGGCTCGGTCGGTGGCACGGAAGCCGCGCCAGTGAGGCTGGCGGTGATCGGAGGGGCAGCGGCTGCCCTTGCCTCGGCCCCAGAAAGGGGGAACGCAGGAGGCGAGCCAGCGCTCGCCCTCCCGCTCGGCAAGCTGCCAGAACTGGCGCACGGTGGCGCAGCCCTGCGCGCGGAGGAACCAGGCCGGGAAGGAGAACGCGAAGTCGAGGCCGACGGCGAGCTGCGGTGTTTGACGGGCGGCGGCGATGAGCCAGCGGCAGGCCTGCTCGCGGGTGCGGCCACCCTCAACGGAGACGCGGCCATCCTGCCAGTCGGCGATGCGGATCCTGTCGCGCTGGCCGCGGTCTGTGCAATCCCCTGACCAGTCAACTGCGATGAGGCGCATCATAACCATTCCCTTCATCGCCCGATAGCAATAATTTATAGTCTCAACGAGACCAGACATTTGATGAAACCGAAATTCAACCGCCGGTTCGTTCATCGAGCGGTAGTGGGGACAATCTTTTTCTTCGCAGGACTTGCAGGACTTGCGGTCCAGGGGCAGGGGCAGACCGTTCTGCCGGACGCACCGAAGCCGGCAGAGCGCAGCTCTTCCTTTTTTCACCGGCTGGCCACCTATTATGGCGAGGACTGGAGCGGCACGCTGCCGTCGTCGGCGGCCCCGGTGCGCAGGCTGCCGGCTTCCCCGCTGGACTCGCCGCCCTTCCCAAACGCGGACTGGAGCTATAGCGGATCGCAGGAGATAGGCGCGCCGGACACGGGCAGCTATCCCCTGATGACAGCGCTGAACGGGGCGAAGAGTCGAACCAAGGTGTATGGCTGGGTGGAGCCTTCGTTCAACCTGAGCACCTCGGGAGACTCCAATGCGCCGGTGGCTTATGACCAGTTCGCTAACCGGGTGGAACTGCAGCAGCTGGTCGTCATTGTGGAGCGGCTGGCGGACACGGTGCAGACGAAGCACTGGGACTTTGGATATCACCTGACGGGTATTTTCGGGACGGACTACTACTTCACTACGGGGAAGGGATATTTCAGCCAGCAACTGCTGAAATTTAACCGGCAATACGGGGCGGATCTTCCGGCGGAGTACGTTGACCTCTATGTACCGAAGGTGGCGAAGGGTATGGACGTGAGGGTAGGGCGGTTCAGCTCGATTCCGGGGATTGAGTCGCAGTGGGCTCCGGGGAACTACATCTTCTCTCACTCGCTGGTGAACACCTTTGACGCGCTCACGGATACGGGGCTGCTGGCGACGGTCAAGCTGAGCGACCGCTGGCTGGTGCAGGCGGGGATCAGTGCCGGGCACGACGTGGCTCCCTGGACGGACGACGCAAAGGCGAGCGGCACGGCGTGTCTCGACTACACATCGGGAAGCGTGAAGGACAGCCTGTATGTCTGCGCCAATGGCATCAACAGCGGGAAGTACGCGTATGACAATATTCAGCAATACGACGGGACGTGGTATCACCGGTTCAGCAAGACATGGCACATGGCGACGGAGAGCTGGTTCATGTATGAGCGCGACGTGCCGAACGCAGCGGGGCCACTGCCAATAGAGACGGGCACGTACGGGGCGGTGTGCCAGCCGGGCGAGCTGCGCTGCCTGGCGCCGGAGTATGCGGCGGTCAACTACCTGGAGCACGAGATTTCACCCTCGCTGATGATGTCCTTCCGATCGGATTTCATGAACGACAAGAAGGGGCAGCGCACCGGCTATGCGGGCAGATATGCGGAAAATACGCTCTCGCTGACGAAGTGGTTCGGGAGCACGGTGGAGGTGCGGCCTGAGGTGCGCTTCGACCGCTCGTATGACCGGCCTGCCTACGACAAGGGCAGAACCAGCAACCAGTTCACCTTTGCCTCAGACCTGATTTACCGCTTCTAGCCTCGTTCCTTTTTAGGGACGCCGGCCGCGCCTTACAGCTTTCTTACAAGTTGCTGTGCTCACCCTTATGACCTGCTCACTAGCCTTGGGCATGGTTGTTTGGGAGAACCATGATGAGCAGGAAAGCTATTTATATTGGGATGATTTTTGGATTGCTGTGTATGCCGGCATGCCTCCGCGCTGCGGGCGACTCCACGGCAGCAACGCGGCCGAATGGCGAGCCGCTGCTCGAGGACAACGCAGGCAGCAGCGCCCCGGCGCCAAGCCGGCAGGGCTTTATTGTGCGACTCGGTCACGCGTACCTCGATGACTGGACGTCGAGCTCAAACGGGTCAGCACCAGCAGCAGAGCCAGCACGCAGAGGAACGCCGGCGCCGTTGAATTCGCCGCCTTTCCCTTCGGCAGACTGGCCGATTGGCGGCACGGTGGTGATCGGCGCACCTGACTACCAGACCTACCCCCTGATGCAGGCGATCAATCAGAACAGGAGCCGGGTGAAGGTCTATGGGTGGTTTGACATTGGCGGCAATGCAAGTACGTCGAACAAGGGCAAGTATGCGAATGCTCCGGCTGCGTACGATGTAATTCCCAATTCGATTCAGCTGGACCAGGCGGCGCTGTATATCGAGCGGCTGCCGGACACGGTGCAGAAGGACCACTTCGACTGGGGATTTCGCCTGACGAATCTGTATGGGCTGGACTACAGGTATACGACAGCGGTGGGGGTTCTGAGCCAGCAACTGCTGTCGCACCAGAGCGGGCAGACCTATGGCTACGACCCGGTGATGTACTACCTGGACCTCTACTTTCCGCATGTAGCGCAGGGGATGGATGTGCGCGTGGGACGATATATTTCGCTGCCGGATATCGAGGCGCAGCTGGCTCCGAACAACTACACCTATAGCCACTCGCTGCTCTACACGGTGGACTGCTATACGCAGCACGGCGTGAATGCGACGGTGAAGCTGAACGGCCACTGGACGGTGCAGGCGGGCGTTTCAGGCGGGTGCGAGGCGGCGCCGTGGACAAAGTATGCGAAGCTGACCGGTAACGCGTGCGCTTCCTACACGTGGAGCAATGGCGGCAACAACCTCTACCTGTGCGCGAATTCGCTGAACTCGGCCAAGTACTCGTATAACAATGTTTCCGCTTATTACCTGACTTTCTACCACAAGATCAACGCCACCTGGCACACGGACACGGAGGGCTGGTACCAGTACGAACGGGATGTGCCGAACCTGAATTACGTGGGCGGCTACAGTACGATCACTTCGCCTGCGCCGATCACGGGCGCGAATGGGGCCTACTGCAATCCCATTGCGGAGCACTGCTATGCGCCGGACTGGGCGGTGGTGAATTATCTGGAACATGAGTTCGACAACCACCATGCCTCGCTGAATATCCGCAACGAGTTTGTGGACGACATCAAGGGGCAGCGCACGGGCACGGCCACGAAGTACTCAGAGCACCTGGTGGGATTCAACTTCTGGCTGGGGAGCACGGTGACGTTCCGCCCGGAGTTGAGGCTCGACCACTCGTATGACAGGCCAGCCTTCGATGCGCCTTATCTCGGGTCGCCGACGAAGACGACGCAGATGACGCTGGCGGGAGACGTGATCTATCACTTCTAACCTGCGGCGGCGCTTCTAGCCTGCGCTCGGGTCGTCGTCGAGGCTGTCGAGCGCGGCGAGAGCGGCGAGAGCGGCGTCGTTCACCTTCCACTGCTTGAGCACCTTGTAGATGGCTGTGGTTGAGAAGCCGCCGCGCATGAGCATTCGCATGACGCGCGCGGCTTCCTTGTCATTCGTGGGCTGGGGGACGCGCTTGCGCTCCAGGTGGCGGCGCGCGAGCTCGGCTTCATCGATATTTTCGTAGGCAGAGTCGAGCGTGCGGTTGACCAATTCGGCGTGGAGGCCCTTCTGCATGAGGTCCTGCTGGACGCGGCGGCGGCCAAGGCTGCGATTCTGCTGGCGGAGACGGGTGAAGTCTTCCGCAAAGGCGGCGTCGTTGAGGTAGCCGTGGTCCTTGAGCCTGGCGAGGACGGCCTCGATGTGGGCTGCGCCAACTTCTCCCGGCTCAGCGCGGAGGCGGAGGAGCTTCCTGATCTCGGCGACGGTACGCATGCGCCGCCCGAGCGCAGCGACGGCACGCTCGTAGAGGCCCGCTTCATCAAGCGGGGCAGATTGCTTTGGCCGGCGGCTGAAACTCATCCTGTTGTGATGTTAGAACGTTGGCGCGGTGAAGGTGGCCTGGGGAACGAGCGGGACGCTCTCGCAGGGGAGCTCGATGACGACGGCTGCGCCGTGAGGATAGAGGTTGACGGCGCTGATGTCGCCACCGTGTTCACGGACGATGGAATAGCAGAGGCCGAGACCGAGGCCGGTTCCCTCGCGGGGTTCGGTGGGCAGGTAAAAGGGATCGAAGATGTGGGTGAGGTCAGAAAAGCCGGACCCGGTATCGGAGACGACGATTCGCAGATACTCGCCCTGGCGCGAAGCATCGATGAGGATCCTCTTTTCCCGACCTTCAGGGAGGGCATCGAGGGCGCTGACGGAGTTGTTGAGCAGCTGGAGGATGACCTGGCACATGTGATCCGCGTCAGCCGGGATGGGCGGCAGCGAAGGTGCGATCCGCAGCTCGAGCTTGATGCCGGAACGGCTGAGCTCCGGACCGCGAAGCTGTTCGATGTCAGCCAGCATCTGGGCGATGGCAAGCGGAGCGCGGTGGTCCCACTTGGGGCGCCAAAAGCGGATGAGGCTCTCGATGGTCTTCTTCATCCGGCGCGACTCCTGGAGGATGATGGCGGCGGCGGAGCGGACGGCATCGTCTGTTGCAATCTCCTCGATCACCTGACCGTAGCCCATGACCGCAGTCAAGGGATTGTTGAGCTCATGGGCGACGCCGCCGGCGAGATGTCCGAGGCCGGCCAGCTTCTCCGCACGGAGGATGCGGCGCGTCAACTGGCCGGCCTCCCGCAGGGCGGCAACACGCGCGGCGAGCAGCTCGAGGGGGAGCATTTCATCAGGCATGAGCGGCTCGTCGGGATTGCGCAGGCCGCCGAGCAGTAGCAGGCCATCGAGCGCTCCGGCGCTGCTGCGAAGCACCATGCCGGTGTAGAGGGGGCCATCCTGATCGGATGAGAGGGGGCGCAGCGAGGTGGAGGGGCCGGCGGCGACCTGCTCGATGGCTGCAGGCTCTGCGCTGCGGGCGAAGGTCTCGACTGCCACCCTGGTGTCCAGATGCATCCCTGCAGAGGCAGCGAAGTAGAAGCCTCCTTCAACGCCGCGCAGCAGGATGGCGACGTGTGCGAAGCGGCTGCTGGCGGAGACTGTCTCGCAGACCTCCTCATAGATTTTCTGGGAGTGGCCGGGGACGCCCCAGAGGTTGATGCGGGCGTAGGACTCAAGCTCCAGGTGAGCGCGGTGGTCCCTGACCCGGGTGGCGGCGTTCGCAATCAGTTCATCCTCAAGCACCAGCACGACCATGCCGAGGGCGGTGACGATCTTGATCAGGTTTACGGTGCGGCCCAGGACCAGCACAGAAAACCCGTGGGAGAGCAGCACGCCGTCGAGCAGGCCGGGGATACTCCAGGCAATAAACCCGACGACGGTGAGCACAATGCCGGGACTCAGGCGCCGGTACTTGACGAGAAAGAGGATGGCCGTCAGCAGGTTCACCGCACTCTGCACGACATAGAGGGTGAACATGTAGTCGCCCTGCCAGGTGAGATAGATACACACCCCGCCGACAATCACAGCGTAGGGCAAGGTGAACCAGACAGGCAGCAGATTGCGATGGGATGCCCAGACTATGCCGGTGATTGTCGCGGCAACTGCCATCACGAACACAAGCAGATGATGTTTGCCGGGCGAAGCAGGGTAGAGCGAAACGAGCAGGAGATAGGCGACCAGGGGCAGAGAGAAAAGCTGGATATAGTGAAAACGGGTTTTACCTACGCTGCCCGGAGAGAGCGAGCCCAGGAACATCAGGGCAGCCAGTTCAAGGCAGACATTCGAGATGGCTAGACCGGCAGGCACATGCCATATTCCCTGCCACTCGATAATGAGGCGCAGGGAGACGAGCACCCAGCCGAGGGTCCAGAGAAGGCGCAGATGAGAGCGCGCGCGAAGATATAGCCACAGGAAAAGACCGGTGAGCACCGTAAGTAGAACAAGGGTCGGTAAACGGTAGTATTCGTGCATGCTTGCTATCTATGTCTGGGGTTCGCGGCCTCAGTTTACAGGGTTCGGCTACGGCGCGGCATATTTTCGGCGGTAAATCTTGATGGCGATAGTCGTTTCATAAGACGGCTGCGTCTATGAGAGAAGGAGCACTTGCAGTGAGGAGTCACCAGATTTTAGGCGGAATGGTGCTGACGGCAGCGCTGGCGGCGGGGGCAGTTTTCGTCCCGGCGCTGCGGGCGCAGGTTTCTTATACAGAAATGCCGCTGGACTCGGGCTTTGGAAAGCTCGATCCATCGCAGCCATCGGTGCCGGTGCAGCAGATCATCCAGGAGTTCACGGCCAAGGAGTCAGTCTTCCGCGCGGCGCTGAACAACTACACCTACGAGCGCAGCGTGAAGGTGGAGACGATCGACGATGACGGCAAGGTGGATGGCCAGTATTACGAGGTGACGGACATCATCCTGGACCCCTCGGGACGGCGTATGGAGCATGTCGTCTTCGCTCCGGCAAACAGTTTGCAGCGCATCTCGATGAGCCCGGCAGATTTCCAGGATATCGAGCAGCGGCTGCCGTTTGTGCTGACGACGGAGGACGCCAGTCAGTATGACGTGACCTACGCGGGCAAGCAGAAGGTAGACGACCTGGACACTTATGTCTTCAACGTAAGGCCAAAGGTGATCGTCAAGGGCCATCGCTACTTCCAGGGACAGATCTGGGTTGATCAGCACGACCTGCAGATCGTGGTGACGAACGGCAAAAACGTGCCCGACGATACCCGCAAAGGGCATGAAGATCTTTCGCCGCCCTTCACTACTTATCGCCAGCAGATCGACGGCAAGTATTGGTTCCCCGTGTACACACGGGGCGAAGGTGTGCTGCATTTTGCAGCAGGGACGGGCTACCTGAGCCAGGATGTCCACATCCGGGAGACTCTGAAGTACACCAATTACAAGCAGTTTGGATCGAACGTGAAGATCCTGTTCAACGGCCAGGACATCGGCCAGGGGCAAACTGGCAGCCAAGCGCCACCGGCAGCCCAGACTCCTCCGTCCAAACCACAATAGTTGGAGGAAGGGATAGCTCCCGGACTATTAATTGCAATGTACTTGGCATAGGCAGGAGTTGCAGCTATGCACAGGTCCACAATGGTGAGAGCTTCAGACGAAGTAGAGAAACCAGTCGACCGCAACAGTAGTAATTCGGTTGCACATATGCGGATCGACACCGCTTCCTTGCTCGAAAACTATGATCGGGTTCCGTTCGGGTTCGAGCACGACCTCCATACACTACCGATGTTCCAGCCGGAGGCGCTCGAACGCCTCGCGAGGCGTTTTACCGATGCGGGGCGGGGATACTTCATCGCCCAGTCGGCTCCCGGGCCGGGGACGCCGTTCTACTCGGTGCCGTATGGCGGCTTCACCCCCAGCCACGCGCTTGAGAACCTCGACCAGTTCCCTCTTCGCATCCTGCTAAAGCGACCGGAGAACGTGGAGCCGGCGTTTCGCGAGCTGCTGGACACGCTCTTCTCACAGGTGACAGAGATGCGGGGCGGCCTGGGCAATGAGCAAGTGATGCGGCTGGAGTCAGCCGTCTTCATCAGCGCGGCGGCGGCGACGACGCCTATCCATTTCGACCCGGAGATTGCCTTCTTTTCACAGATCGAGGGGCTGAAGGAATACCACGTCTATTCGCCAGCGGATGCGCGTGAGCAGGAACTGGAACGCTTCTACATCCGCGGGGTGATCGATATAGGAAGACTGGAGATGGCGCAGAGGGATGCGACTCGCGAGCAGGTGTACCATCTGCAGCCGGGGATGGGCTTCCACCAGCCGCAGAACTCCCCGCACTGGGTGAGGACGGCGGGCGCACGCTCGGTCTCCTACTCGTTTGTCTACCAGACGGATGCAACCCGGCGACTGGGGCGCATCAGGGCGTTCAACCACTATGAGCGCCTGTTCGGAATGAAGCCTGCTCCTCCGGGGGTTCACCCATGGGTGGATAAGGCGAAGGCCGAGGCGATGCAGGGCGTAATCCCGATTCGCAAGGCAGTAGGCACCGTGCTCAGCAAGGTGCGGCGAGAAGCCTGAGGATGCCCGGGCGGAGGGAGGCTATCCCTCCGCGCTGTACATGCCCTCCGCAATGCAATCATGGATTAAAGCTTCGGATGAAGATTTACAAAACCTGCAGCCTGCTGATAAGCCCGGGCAAAGGCCGCGAGTTTCGCATCCTGATAATGACCGGCGAGAAAGGTGATGCTGACCGGAGTGCCGGGGCCGCCGATCTGGTCATCGTCGCCGGTATCTACCTGCGGAGGCGCAGGAGCGTCGTTGCCGCGCAGGCCGTTGGGCACGATCAGGGCCGGGTGGCCGGTGAGGTTGGTGACGACGAGCTGTTCGCTGTTAGTGGCGGCGACGATGATGTCCACCTGATCGAAGAGCCTGGAAACCTGCTGAATGGCCAGTGAGCGGGCGCGGTTGGCCTGGATGTACTCGACGGCCGGGTAGAAGCGCGCCACGCGGAAGCTGTTGGGCCAGTCTTCCGCACCTTGCTCGGTGAGCAGCTTGTCGCGGCCGGTCATGGTGAGCTCATCGAAGGCGGCGGCGGCCTCTGCAGTCAGCAGCGGCGCCATGGAGCCGTACGGCAGCTCGGGCAACTCCAAGGGGATGAGGTTGACGCCCATGGAACGAAGCTTGTCGAGGGCGGCAAGGTCGTATCTGCGGTCATAGGCGCGGCGGGCGCGGTAGGCAGCCATGCTTCGCTCGCGCTCTTCGCGCTTCTTCTTCTCTTCGACGGTTTCGTTCGCAGGAGGCGCGGCAGCGGGTTCCTGCTTGTCAGGATCGAAGCTGCTCTTTAGATAGCCGACCCGCAGGGAGTGCCAGTCGAGATCTGCGTTCCAGTTGAAGGCGGCGTTCCTGGTGGCGAGGTCGTGGCCGTCGGGACCATAGATGGCCGTCATGACCATAGCGCAGTCCTCCACAGCGCGGCAGATGGGGCCGAGCTTATCCATGGTCCAGCTGAGGGCCATGGCTCCGGTGCGCGGGACAAAGCCGAAGGTGGGGCGCAGACCGGTGCAGCCGCAGCGGGTGGAGGGCGACGAGATGGAGCCCAGCGTCTCAGACCCGATGGCGAAGGCAACGCAACCGGCGGCGGTGGCCGAGGCGGGACCGGCTGAGGAGCCGCTGGAGCCCTGCTTCGGATTCCAGGGGTTGCGGGTGCGGCCGCCGTACCACTTGTCGCCCATGGCAAGTGCGCCCAGTGTGAGCTTGGCGACGAGGACGGCTCCGGCGGCGTCGAGGCGCTGGACGACCGTGGCGTCCTCGTCGATTCTCTGCTTTTCAAATCCGCCAGCGCCCCAGGTGGTGGGGTAGCCCTTGACGGCGAGCAGGTCCTTGGCGCCCCACGGGATGCCGTGCAGCGGGCCGCGATACTTCCCTGCCGCGAGATCAGCATCTGCCTGCCGCGCCTGCGCTAGGGCGCGCTCCTCGGTCAGGTTGGTGACGAAGTGGAGGACCGGGTCGTAGCGCTTGAGGCGAGCGAGGTACATCCGGGTGAGGTCGATGGAGGAGACCTTTTTTGTGCGGACAAGCTCGGCAAGCTGCGGGACGGTGTAGAAGGCAACCTCTTCAAGATTGGAAGGCAGGGTTGCGATTGCCGGAGCCTTGCCGTAGACAGGCTGCGTGCGGTCCGTGTTGACGGTCGCGCCGGGCGGCAGCGGATCGAAGATGAAGGCCGGGGCGACACTGTTGGGCAGATGCAGCTTGCGGATCTTGTCATAAGACTCGCGCTGCTGATTTAGGCCGTCGAGCATCATCTGCTTGTATTCAGGAGCGATGGCAACTCCGGCGAGGGCAGCGGCCTGATCGATCATCTCCGGGGTGATTTTGGGAAGGTCAGCTTTGGCAGGGGCGGGAGCCTGCGCCTGCGCCTGAGTGGCGAGGGTGTAGAGCGCGCCGGGAAAGAGCGTTGAGGCGAGGCCAAAGCGGCCGGAGATGGCGAGAAATCCACGTCGATCCAAGGGCATGGTTCGGTGCTTCTCCTGAGTGAATGTGAGGTGAATGAGTGGTGAAAGCGCAGTATATCCTGCGCCCTGCCTCAGGTCGTAAGCCGGTCGGGAGAGATCGGTTTGATGTGCCAGAAAGCGCTCTCAGTGAGGCTGTGGTGGGGATCGTGGAGGGTGAGCCGGGCGACGCCGGGGGTGAGGCCGTAGATGCGCGTAGTGCAAGCCAGAGCTCCGTTGACGAAGAGCTCAACGACGGAGGCGTCCAGGAAGAAGCGGACCTTCATGGGCTGCGAGTCATCGAGAGCCTGCGGCAGCCGCGCGCCGTCGATGCGGACACTGCCCGCGTCGGGATCGAAGCTCCAGACGGTTGGGCGCCCGGTGGGGTTGCCGAGCGAGAGATCGACGATGCCGCCGCCCGCGTTGAGGGTCAGCTCAAGCTCGGCGCGCAGCTCCCGAAGAGTGAGCGTGGCGTTGCCCTCAGCGAAGTGAAGAGGCAACTGACCCTCGCGAAGCGTTTCAAGACGAGTAGAGGGCTGGATGCGGAGCAGACCGTCCGAGCCAACGGTGAGCACGCGCGGCAGGGACATGAGCCCGGCCCAGCCTGCGCGGGCGTACTCCTGCTCCGGGCGCGTCTCCTGAATCCAGCCCCAGAGGACGCGGTTGCCGTCAGCATCGAGCATGCTCTTGGGGGCGTAGTAGGCACCATGGTCGAGCATTCCCTGCTGCCGGATGCGAAAGCGCTGCTTCTTTGCGTCGTACTTGCCGGTGGACCAGTAGACCTTGCGCTCGGTGGAGTAAAGCAGCACATGCTGGCCGTTGAGCTCGAAGAAGTCCGGGCACTCCCACATATCTCCGCTTGCAACGGGGTCGCTGGTCTGCCTGCCTTCGTCGCTGCCATTGGCCAGGCGATGCATGTAAGTCCAGCTGCGTAGATCGAGCGAGCGGTAGAGCAACACGCAGCCGCCTACGTCCTGAGAACCCGAGCCGATGCCCATGTACCACCAGCTGCCCTCCTGCCAGAGGCAGGGATCACGGAAGCCGGTCACGTCGAGATTGGGCGGAGGCGTGGGGACGACAGGCTGGGGCAGCTTGGTCCATGTCTTTAGCTGCGGATCACTGGAGGTGGCGAGGCATTGCGATTCGCGGAAGTTGTGGGTGCCGTCGCGTAGCGTAGCCTCAGCCGGTGGAACTGCCTTGACGCCGGTGTAGATCAGGGTGGGCGTGCCGTTGAAGTTGACGGCGCTGCCGCTGAAGCAGCCTTCGGAGTCCGGGCCGCCGGGCGTCGGCGAGAGCGCAATCGGCAGATGCTGCCAGTGGATGAGGTCGGGGCTCATGGCGTGCGCCCAGTGCATGTCTCCCCAGATGGCGGCGTTGGGGTTGTACTGGTAGAAGAGGTGATAGTTGCCGTTCCAGTAGATGGGGCCGTTGGGATCGTTCATCCAGTTGCGCGCAGGCAGCAGGTGATACTGCGGGCGATTGGGGTCGAGCGCGATACGGTTGCGGGTGTGATACTTCTGCACGGGCAGAGTGCGCGCAAGGGCGGCTGAGGCAGGGACGGCGAGAGAGCTTCGCAAAAAGGAACGGCGCGTGATGGGCATCGGGCACAGTATAGCGCCGCGCTCCGGCAGGTTCACCTCAGTTGCAGCCTCTGCTTGTGCAGTTGTGCCTGAAACGTGAACTCCCTCCGCAGAGTGGCTGCGGAGGGAGTGGCACATCGTGTGTTCGCGCTGAGGCCTGGATCTCGGGGACTAGATATCCAGATTCTTGACGTCGAGTGCGTTGTCTTCAATGAATTTGCGCCTTGCCTCAACGTCCTCCCCCATGAGGGTGGTGAAGATCGTCTCAGTTTCCGCGATGTCTTCAAGCTTGACGGAGAGCAGCGTGCGGCGTTCGGGGTCCATGGTCGTCTCCCAGAGCTGGGGCGCGGTCATCTCGCCCAGGCCCTTGTAGCGGGAGACCTGATATTCGCGGCGACCCTGATCGACTACGTACTCGAAGAGTTCGCGCGGCGTGGCCTTCTTGACCGGCTCCTGCGAAACACGACCGGAGCGCTTCGGCGCGGGCTTGCCTGCTTCCACTTCGCCGACGGTCTCGCCCTCGGTCTCTTCCGGATCGGGAGTGACGTTCTTGCCTGCGTACTCGACGATGAAGGGTGGCTCGAGCGCGTCCTTGATCTGGACATGCTTGGACATCATCTGGCGATACTCAGGCGAGGAGGCCAGCGTCCAGTCGATCTTGCGCGGGGCACCCTGCGAGTCGTTGTAGCTAACGGACCAGGTCTGGTGCTCCTCATCGTAAAGAGGCGCATTGACCGCCTTGAACTGGTACTTCTTCGCGATGGACTCGAGCGCCTGGTGAATGGCGTCCAGCTTGAGCGGAGCCTTGCCGTCGACGCCTTCGAAATCTGCACGCTTGATGAGCTCATGGCTCGCGAGCAGGGTCGTCACCTCTTCATTGCGAAGACGCTTGTTTACCTTGTCGAAGAAGCCGAGGTAGTCGTTGAGGTTGCCCATGAATTTCGTGAGCGCGGGGCCGTCGATCCGCTGCGTGCCATCGCCGTAGCGCACGATCATGCCGTCGGAGGCGCGCTTGACCATGACCTTGACGAATTCGCGGTCATCCTTGATGTACTGCTCGCTCTTGCCCTTCTTGATGCGATAGAGCGGCGGCTGCGCGATGTAGACGTTGCCGCGCTTGATGAGCTCCGTCATGTGGCGGAAGAAGAAGGTCAGCAGGAGCGTGCGGATGTGCGATCCGTCCACGTCAGCGTCGGTCATGAGAATGATCTTGCTGTAGCGAAGCTTGGAGGGGTCGAAGTCATCCTTGCCGATGCCGCAGCCAAGGGCTGTGATCATGGCGCGGATTTCCTCGTGGCCGAGCATCTTGTCGTAGCGGGCCTTCTCGACGTTGAGGATCTTACCCTTCAACGGGAGGATGGCCTGGAAGCGGCGATCGCGGCCCTGCTTGGCTGTGCCGCCTGCAGACTCACCCTCGACGAGGTAGAGTTCGCAGCGTTCAGGATTGCGTTCACTGCAGTCAGCGAGCTTGCCGGGCAGGCCACCGCCGTCGAGCGCACCCTTGCGGCGAGTGAGGTCGCGGGCCTTGCGCGCGGCCTCGCGGGCGCGTGCGGCCTCGATGGCTTTATTGATGATCTTCTTCGCGATGGGCGGATTCTGCTCAAGGAACATGCCCAGCTTCTCGTTGACGAGCGCCTGGACCGTTCCTGCGATATCGGAGTTGAGCTTGCCCTTGGTCTGCCCTTCAAACTGCGGCTGGGGCAGCTTGACGCTGATGACCGCGACCATGCCTTCGCGCACGTCGTCACCGGAGAGGTTTTCCTTCACATCCTTGAAGAGCCCAAGCTGCTGGCCGGCCGAGTTGATGGTGCGGGTGAGCGCCGTGCGGAAGCCGGAGAGATGCGAGCCGCCGTCCGCCGTATTGATGTTGTTGGCGAAGGTGAAGACGGTCTCAGAATAGCTGTCGTTGTATTGAAGGGCGATCTCCATGTCGACACCGTCACGGAAACCTTCCATGACGATGGGCTTGTCGTGGAGAATCTGCTTGCCCTTGTTGAGGTGCTTGATGAACTCGGCGATGCCGCCGGCATATTTAAAGTCTGTACGCTTGGCCTCGCCGGTCTTGGCGTCGGTGGTGCGCTCATCGGAAAGCGAGATCTCAAGCCCTTTGTTGAGGAAGGCGAGTTCGCGCAGACGCTGCGCCAGCGTGTCGTAGTTGTACTCGGTCGCAGTGAAGATCGACTTGTCAGGCAGGAAGTGTACCTTGGTGCCACGCTTCTTCGAGGTGCCCGTCTGCCGAAGGGTGGAGATGGGATTGCCGCGGGCGTAGTCCTGCTCATAGGTATGGCCGTCGCGCCAGATCTCGACGTCAAAGGCCTCACTGAGCGCGTTGACGCAGGAGACGCCTACGCCATGCAGGCCGCCGGAAACCTTATAGGTGGACGAGTCGAACTTGCCGCCGGCGTGGAGCTTGGTGAGGACCACCTGCACGGCCGGCATCTTCTCTCCATTGTCGAGAGTCTTGAGGTCGACGGGGATGCCCCGGCCGTCATCGGTGACGGTGATGGAGTTGTCGACATGGATGGTGACTTCGATTCTCTTCGCGTATCCGGCGAGCGCTTCGTCTACGGAGTTGTCAACCACCTCATAAACGAGATGGTGAAGACCCATTTCCCCCGTGGAACCGATATACATGGCAGGGCGAAGACGAACGGCCTCGAGGCCTTCCAGCACCTTGATGTTGTCACTGGTGTAGGAACCCGAAGATTGACCACCTGCCTGCGCTGCGGCTGGTGCAATCGGATCATCAGGCATGGAAAGAGGAAGGTTTGGCGAAGTAGTCAGCTCTTTAGTAGACATGCAGCTCCGTGAGGGGTGCGCTGTGAGCGCGTTCCATTGCAGGAAGAGATTGAAATTGAATGGGTTTTTACCCTCGTTAACAATTCGATTTTACCACGCGGGGGATGAGGGAGCCGGGTTACTGTCGGGTTGCGGGGAAGCTTCCGGGCGACGGATGCGGTTGCGAAAGATTACCTCAGTAATATACTATTTGTGTGTTTCTAAACTCTATTGATTATATTGGACTTACAGACAATACAGGGCTAGCCTCCGGTATGTAAGCAGTCAATTCACGGAATAAAATTCCGCATAGAGGTAATAACGTCATGAATTATTTCGTTCGCATTCTCGTCATCGGCATGGTGATTACCGGCGCAGCAGCCAGCGCTTTCTCCAACCACTCGGTTAAGGCTGTCGCGCCTATCAGCCACCAGGTGAACACGTCCTCGTCGCTCCATCCGGGCCAGCTCTGCACGGGCCACGACTGCTGGTAATCGTTACGAGCAGGCGTCCGGTAATGCGGCAACGATTACCACTGTTTTGACATTGTTATTGTTATGGGAACAGCAGCGCGCTATCCTCTAACCTTGTTGAGGTTCAGTTATGCGTCTGTCACCACTCGGAAATACCGCCTACTGCTTTGAAGTTGCGATGTGGTGCGTGCTTTTTTTGCTTTGCTATAGAAGCAGGCCGACATCTCACTTGCGCGCGGTACAGGTATTCCTGGCATTTCGGGTAATCTCCGAGATCCTGCTGCTGGCTTTCTATGAATCGCACCACGTGATCGAGAGAGCCGCAGGTGTGAGTCCCTCAACAACCTACAACTGGTACTTCTACAGTTGCTGGGCGGCGGATTTTATCGGGGCAGCTCTGCTCTTCTTTATGCTGCAGAGCATCTTCCGCTATGCACTGACGCCGCTGCCGGGAATTTCACAGCTGGGCATCCAGGCGTTTCGCTGGGCCGGAGTGGTTTCCATCATTGTTTCCGCGTCGGCATTTTTCACCCCGGCGACACAGACATCTCTCCACGTGTCGGCGATTGGAACGCAGCTGATGCGCTGCATGGGAATCGTCGAACTCTGCCTGCTGGCGTTCTTTGTAATGACCCTGCATAAACTGGGGCTGAATTTCAGAAGCCGCATCTTTGGGATCAGCCTTGCGACCGGCATCATGGCGACGATGGATTTCATTGTCAGCGCGGTGGCTACGCGGAGACCGGATCTGGTAGTACCACTGAATAATGTGCAGGAATTTGTAATCGTGTTTGCGCTTGGCACCTGGGCGACCTACATGCTGGTTCCGGAGCCTGCACGCAAACCGGTGGCGATGTCCAGTACTTCCCCGCTGGCGAAGTGGAATGAGATCGCCAAGGCTCTGGGTCACGGGCCTGCCTACATCGCAGTGAACCAGCCGGCGAATGCATCCTTTCTGCAGGACGTAGAGAAAGTTGTGGAGCGAGTGAAGGCCAGAAATTCTTTCAATGCGGCGGGCTAGCTGCGTTGACTGCCAGTTGTAAACTTGAAATCTGAAAAGAGAGAGCCTCGAACGGTTGTCTTTCGAGGCTCTCTCTTTTGAAGCTCACAGGGTCAGTAGCCCTTCTTCTTTCCATCCATCAAAAAATACCTGATCGCTCACGGGCGCGAGCAGCCATTCGCGCTGCAACTTACTGCTAATATGTAGACAGTGAAGTGACGCGCGGGAACGAGCCTCCACGCGTTGCGGAGATTGAAGAGCTCTGTAAAAAGTTGTACCGAATAATAGCTCTTCCCAGCAGCAGTTGTCATCCTCCGGTTTTTTCGCGAATCCGCCGGGGAGTGATATGCACTTGCGGATTCCGCGAACGAAGCTCACAGCCTTACACCACAAAATGCAGCGCGGAAGCATCTTGATCTTCAGCGCACACGTTTGTGGAGGGAAAGCGCCGATGAATGCCGACCGTTCCACCAGTCGAAGAAGTTACCTCTGCAGGACGCTAGTTCTGCTTGCTGCAACATTCGCGGCGCATGCCGCCTTTGCCGAAGGGCCACAGAGTACGCCGAGCATCTTTGCACCGGCGGGGACTCCTGCGGCGAGTATCTTCGATCTCTCTCTCTTTGTCATCGCAATCACAGGCGGTATCTTCGTTGTCGTTGCCGGACTGCTGACCTATGCGATCGTGCGTTATCGCCACAAGAAAGGCGATGAGAAGTCAGAGCCGGCGCAGGTCTACGGCAGCACGCAGATCGAGCTTGCGTGGACGGTTGTGCCTGTCCTGATTGTGGTGGTGCTCTTTCTCACCACGGCGCGACTGATCTTCGCCATCCAGGATGCACCGCGCCCGAAGAAGACGCTCGATGTAACGGTGATTGGCCACCAGTTCTGGTGGGAGTTCCATTATCCGAAGCTCGGCATTGTGACGGCGAATGAGCTGCATATTCCAGTAAGCAGCAATCAACAGCCGCAGGCGGTGTTCCTGAAACTCTACTCCGCAGATGTGGACCACAGCTTCTGGGTGCCGCAGCTGGCCGGCAAGACTGACCTGATCCCCAACAATGAAAACGTGATGTGGATGGATGCGAAGCATCCGGGGCTTTACGTAGGGCAGTGTGCGCAGTTCTGCGGCGTCGAGCACGCCAAGATGCTGCTGCGGGTCTATGCGGATACACCGGAGGAGTTTGCTGCCTGGGTAAAGAACCAGCAGCAGGCGGCAGTCGTCGATCCGCAGGTCGAGGCAGGGCGCGAGCTCTTTGCCCGCCAGTCATGCATGAACTGCCACACGATCAAAGGTACGCCTGCAACCGGCCACTACGGTCCTGACCTGACTCACCTGATGAGCCGCGAGACGATCGCGGCCGGCGCGGCGCCAAACACGCCCGCAGCGATGAAGGAGTGGATCCGCGATCCGGACAGCGTGAAGCCGGGCGCACTGATGCCGGCCATGCATTTAACTGATGGGCAGATTGACCAGCTCGTCGCATACCTAGAAACACTTCACTAGAGGAGATTGACCGACATGGCCGATTCCGCATTGCCGGCTCCAGGCACGATCGGTGGAGCGATCGACGTCACACCTCACCACAAGGCACCTGGCACATTCCTAGAGACGCTGCACAGCTGGGTCGTGACTGTCGACCACAAGAAGCTCGGCATCATGTATGTGCTGTATGCGTTGGTCTTTCTGCTGGTGGGAGGCGTTGAGGCGCTGTGCATCCGCATTCAGCTGGGCCGCCCGGAAAATCATTTTCTGTCGCCCGAGGTCTATAACCGCTTCTTCACCATGCATGGAACGACGATGGTCTTCCTGATGGGAATGCCGATGCTGGTCGGCTTCATGAACTACCTGGTGCCGCTGATGATCGGCGCGCGCGACATGGCATTTCCCCGGCTGAATGCTTTCAGCTTCTGGATGACGGCCTTCGGCGGCCTGATGCTCTACTACAGCTTTATCGGCGGCAGCGGCCTGTACGCAGCCGGAAATGCGCCGGATGTGGGCTGGTTTGCCTATGCACCTCTGACAGCGCGGGCGTTTTCCCCGGGGCACAGCACGGACTACTGGACGGTCTCCCTGCTGGTGAGCGGCGTGGGCACGATCGGCGCTGCCGTCAACGTGATCGCGACCGTCTTCTGCATGCGCTGCAAGGGCATGACGATGATGCGGCTTCCGCTGTTTGCGTGGCTCAGCGTGGTTACGTCGGCACTGATCCTGATGGCGATTCCTCCGCTGACGGCGGCGCAGGTCATGCTGATGATCGACCGTTACCTCGGCGGCCACTTCTTCGACACGCTCGCGGGCGGATCGGCGCTGATGTGGATGCACTTCTTCTGGATCTTCGGACACCCGGAAGTCTACATCCTGGTGATGCCTGCCTTCGCGGTGGCGAACGAGGTGATTCCCGTATTTTCGCGCAAGCCGATCTTCGGCTACCCGGCCATGGTCGCGGCCTCTGTCGGCATCGCCTTTGTGAGCCTGGGCGTATGGGCGCACCACATGTTCACCGTCGGCATGACCTCAGTAGGCAATGCCTTCTTTGCGCTCTCGACGATGATTGTCGGCATACCGACTGGCATCAAGATCTTCAACTGGCTGGCGACGATGTGGGGCGGCAAGATACGCTTCGCAACGCCGATGCTGTACATGACGGCATTCCTTTTCCAGTTCCTGATGGCTGGACTAACGGGCATCATGCTCTCGGTGGCTCCCTGGAACTGGCAGCTGCACAACTCCTACTTCGTAGTTGCGCACTTCCACTATGTGCTGGTGGGGGCGATCCTCTTCGCGCTGATGGGCGGCATCTGTTACTGGTATCCGAAGGTGACGGGAAGGATGCTCGACGAGAAGCTGGGCAAGTGGGGCTTCTGGCTGCTGGTGATCGGCTTCCACATGACCTTCGACTTCATGCACATCCCAGGGCTGCTGGGTATGCCGCGGCAGATCTACACCTATGAGGCAGGCCGCGGGTGGGACACATGGAATCTGATCGTGTCGATCGGCGCCTTTGTGCAGGCAGCGGCAGTTCTGCTCTTTGCCTACAACCTGCTGGTGTCCTACTTCCGTGGTGAAGTTGCCGGCAACGATCCGTGGGATGCATGGACGCTGGAGTGGGCGACTTCTTCGCCGCCGCCGGAATACAACTTTGTGGCAGACCCGGTGGTCACCAGCCGCAGACCGCTCTGGGATATGAAGCACCCTGAAGATCCGGACTGGAAGTATGAGTAAGCGAACCCTGAGCCCCACGCGAGGAGAACGATGAGCGCAATACCGATTCCTGTCCACCAGGTGGACCAGCCAGCCGAGTGGACACAGCCTTACAAGGGCCGTGTCGGCATGTACTGTCTTATCGCGGCCGAGTCGGCGATTTTCGCGATCTTTGTTGTCGCCTATGTCTTCTATCTTGGCAAGTCAATGTATGGACCGACGCCGGGCCAGGTGCTTGAAGTTCCGATCTTCAACACGATCTGCCTGCTGTCGAGCAGCATTACGATCTGGCTGGCGGAGCATGCGCTGGAGCACAACCGCATCAAGCGATTCGGCGCCTTCTGGGCGGTGACGATCGTTCTGGGTTCCATCTTCATGATCGGAACGGGCATGGAGTGGAACAAGCTGATCTATCACGACGGGCTGACCATCACCACCAACGTCTTCGGCACGACGTATTACTCGCTGGTAGGGCTGCATGCATCGCACGTGATTGTCGGACTCCTGATGCTGCTGGCCGTGCTTGTGTTCACGCTGATGGGCCACATGAAGGAAGAACACGCAGAGCGGGTGAAGACGCTGGCACTCTACTGGCACTTCGTCGATGCGATCTGGGTCGTGGTCTTCACCGTGGTTTATGTGATTGGAAGGTAGAAGGAAAAATGAGCGAACAGGAAAATCACGGCCATCACTCAGACAGTATTCATCTGCCCGCGCCGACTACCTGGCCTGTAGTCCTGGCCTTTGGACTTGCACTGATCTTTCTCGGCATCGTGACCAATCCTGCCATCAGTATTCTGGGGGGCGTGCTTACAGTCTTCGGCACGGTGGGCTGGTTCCGCGATGTGCTGCCGCATGAGCGGCATGTCGACGTCGAAGTAGAAGTGATGGATCTGAACATCCGCTCCACCCGCGAGCGCGTGGCAAGGATGGAGCTCGACAAGCCCGGCCGCTATGCGCCGACAGAGACCTATCCAATCGTCTCGGGCATCAAGGGCGGAATTGCGGGCGGCTTTGCGATGATTATTCCCGCGATGATCTACGGACTGATCGCGCAGCACAGTATCTGGTATCCGATCAACCTGATGGGCGGCGCGGGTATCGCCAACTGGACAGACACCAGCACGGCGAACATCGCTGCCTTCCACTGGCAGGGACTGATTGCCGCCTCGGTCATTCACGCCATTACCTGCCTGCTGGTCGGGCTGCTCTACGGCGCCATGCTGCCGATGCTGCCGCGGCACCCGATCGTGCTGGGCGGCATTCTTGCCCCGGTGCTGTGGACCGGCTTGCTGCATGCGGTGATGAACATCGTGAATCCGGTTTTCGATCAGAGGATCCAGTGGGGATGGTTTCTTATCTCCCAGGTCACTTTTGGACTGGTCGCTGGATGGGTGGTGGCGCACCAGAGCAGGATCAGCGCAAATCGTAATCTCCCGCTTGCGGTCCGCATGGGCATTGAAAGCCCGGGCCTGATGCAGCACGACCATGATGAGAAATCGGAGGACCGCCACTGATGCACGCACGAATGATCAAGGGTGGCGTTGCCCTGCTGAGCGCGCTTACACTCGCCGGCTGCACTAAACCAAAAGAACGCGTCGAGCCGGTACAGCTGCGGCCTGAGCAGGTTGTCAGCTTCCCGACGCTCTATGCCGAGAACTGCGCGGCCTGCCACGGCGCGCACGGCAGGGACGGCATTGCGCTGGCGCTGAACAACCCTGTCTACCTGGCAGTGGCGGATGACGCCACTCTCAAGAATGTGATCTCCAACGGCGAAGAAGGCGCGCTGATGCCTGCCTTTGCGAAGAGCGCGGGCGGCTTTCTTACAGACCAGCAGGTCGGCATCCTTGCCTCCGGGATACGCCAGCAATGGGGCCAGCCGGGAGTGCTCGACGGGCAGAATCCACCGCCCTACAAGAGCGACAAGCAGGCGGACGCGGCAAATGGCCAGAAGGTATACGCGACCTACTGCGCGAGCTGCCATGGAGCCGACTCCGCCCACGCGGGCAAGGCGGGCTCCATTCTGGACGGTTCCTTCCTGGCGCTGGTCAACGGACAGACGCTGCGCACGATTATCCTTGCGGGCCGGCCGGATCTTGGTCAGCCGGACTGGCGCAACGACGTGCCGGGACATCCGATGACGGACCAGGAGATCACCGATGTGGTGGCGTGGCTTGAGAGCCAGCAGCCGAAAAACCCAGGACAGCCCTATCTGCAGGGCCAGCAGCCGTAAAAGGAAGAGATGAGATGAGCGAAGGAAAACCAGTAACCCGGCGATCGATGCTGATGTACATCGGCATTGCGATGAACGCCGTTGTAGGGCTTGCCGTAGCTGTTCCGGTAGTGGGCTATCTCCTTGGACCAATCAAGCGTAAGGGCGCCTACCACCGGTGGATCACGCTGGGGCCCATCAGCAACTTTCCCGCAGGACAGACGCGGCTGGCGGAGTTCGTAAACCCGTTCAAGACGCCGCAGGACGGCGAAACCGCGAATACACCCTGCTGGGTACGTCACATTGGCGGAGGCAAGTTTCAGGTCTTCGCTATCAACTGCGCGCACCTGAACTGCCCGGTGCGCTGGTTCCCGCAGTCGGAGCTCTTCATGTGCCCGTGCCATGGCGGGGTTTACTACGCCGACGGCTCGCGGGCATCGGGACCGCCGCCGCGCGGCCTCTTCGAGTACAAGTACAAGGTCATCGATAACGAGCTGCACATCGACGCGGGGCAGATGCCGACGCTCGCCAACGAGGCGAAGCTGGTCAACATCACTCCCTGCGGCGGAGGAGACACACCATGCCAGGGCTGAAAGAAGGCGCGGTCAGCGTCGCAAAGAAGACCTACGACTGGATTGAACGCCGCGTTCAGCTCGAAGGGCCGATCAAGAGCGCCGCAATGCACCCCGTACCGCGAAATACGGCGAGCTGGTGGTACGTTTTCGGCAGCGCCGCGATGACGCTGCTGATGCTGCAGGTGGTGACGGGCATTCTGCTGGCGCTGGTCTATGTGCCTTCCGCCGGGCAGGCGTGGTCGAGCCTGAACCTGCTGAACCATAACCTCGCACTGGGCTGGTTCCTGCGGGCGATGCACGGCTGGGGATCGAACTTCATGGTTGCCATCGTGGTCATCCACATGGTGCAGGTGTTTCTTTTCGGTGCATACAAGTATCCCCGCGAACTGACCTGGACGCTCGGCGTCTTCATGCTGCTGATGACGCTTGGCATGGCCTTTACCGGTCAGGTGCTGCGTTTTGACCAGGACGCGTACTGGGGGCTTGGCATCGGAGCGTCGATCTCCTCGCGGATTCCTGTCATCGGACACTGGGTGGTGCACCTGCTGCTCGGAGGGCCGATCATAGGCGGGGCTACGCTGACGCGCTTCTTCGCGCTGCACGTGTTCGTCATCCCCGGCATCCTGCTGGCCTTCACCGGTCTGCATGTATGGCTGGTGCTGACGCTGGGCATCAACGAGTATCCGAAGCCGGGCTACATTGTGCGCCCCGGCACCTACGAGAAAGACTACGAGGAGCTGACGCACAAGGACGGCATTCCGTTCGTTCCCGATGCGCTGTGGAAGGATCTCTTCTTCTCCGCTGCGATTATTGCGGCGGTAGCGATTTGCGCCTTTGCCTTCGGACCGTTCGGGCCGACGGGGCAGCCTGATCCCACGATCATCCAGACTGCACCGAAGCCGGACTACTTTTTCCTGTGGATCTATGCGGTGCTGTCGTATCTGCCGGAGAGCCTCGAAACGCCGTTCCTGCTGGTGGCGCCGGTTATCGGCATTGCCGTCCTGCTGGCGCTGCCCTATGTGGCCGGCAAGGGCGAGAAGAGCTGGTATCGCAGGCCGGTGGCGGTGCTGGTTGTGGTGACCCTGGCAGTGATGTGGGGAACCTTTACGCACCTGGCCACCTTTACGCCTTGGAGCCCGATCATGACGGCCTGGAGCGCAGACACGCTGCCGGCGCAGATGGTGCATGCGCAGACGCCGCTCGAACGGCAGGGAGCCATTGTCTTCCAGGGCAAACAGTGCCGCAACTGCCACTCGGTGGCAGGAACAGGCGGCATGCGTGGACCGGCGCTCGATGGCGTGGCGACCCGCATGACGGAAGACCAGCTGATCCGGCAGGTCATCCAGGGCGGCGGCAACATGCCTGCGTATGGCAAGAACCTTTCGCCACCGCAGGTAACGGCGCTGGTGAGCTTCCTGGAGACGCTGCGCAAGCCCGGGCAGCAGCCTGCACGGGATTCCGCGCATCCGTTTGAAGCCGGACAGCGTCCGCAGGGCGCAGAAGGCAAGCAGAGTGCTTTTTGAGCCACCAGCGGCGATAGAACTCTGGGATACCCCGCCAGTAGCCACGGCTGCACTGGTGCTGGCGGGCGTAGTCTACTGGCGGGGCTGGCGGCGGATTCGCCGGACCCGCCCTTCTCTTTTCCCGGACTGGCGGCTGGGCTGCTTTCTCGCCGGACTTTTCGCCCTCCTGCTGGCGCTTGCCTCCCCGCTCGACACCCTCGATGACAAGCTGCTCACGATGCACATGATGCAGCACCTGGTATTCATGTCGGTCGCGCCGCCGCTGCTGCTGCTGGGCGCGCCGGTGGTTCCGATGCTGCGCGGGCTGCCACGGCCTGTGATTCGCCGGGTAATCGGGCCAATTTTCCGCTGGCGCATTGTGCATGCGCTGCAGAAGCTCTTCAGCAGCCTGGCCTTTGCGTGGCTGGCGATGAACCTCTTCTACCTGGGGTGGCACGTGCCCGCGGCCTACGAACTGGCGCTGCGCTCCGAGAACTGGCACGACGTGGAGCATGCCTGTTTCTTCTTCACCAGCCTGCTTTTCTGGTGGCCGATCATCCAACCATGGCCGAGCCGTTTCCGCGGTTCCCGCTGGGTGCTGCTGCCCTACCTGCTCGGCGCAGACCTGGTGAATACGGCTCTTTCCGCATTTCTCTGCTTCTCCGCGCGGCTGCTCTACCCCAGCTATGCCAACGGGCCGCAGGTCTTCGGCATGAGCCCGATGAACGACCAGGTTGCGGCAGGCGCGCTGATGTGGGTGCTGGGGTCGATGATCTTCCTCGCGCCGATCATGCTGATCACGCTGCAGATGCTGTCCCCGCGGCGACAGAGTCCGGCAACGGGCAGCCCGCTCAAAGCTTTACTCTGAAGTCACATCCTTCCACAAAAACCATGTATTCCTCTCACGCTGGTCGGTTAGTATAGACAACTAGTCCTGATACGGAATCTGTTTTCTTGTGTCTCGATGGAGAATAGGCTGTCCATTAGACTCACCCCGGGTGAACTGAATGCAGTATAAAAAACGCGCCGAGGCAAAAGCCCCCGCGAAGACACAGAATGGAACAGGCGTACGCTCGCTGCAGCTCTCGCCGCTGAACAAGACCAGCTTCACGCCCCTCTATATCCAGATCCAGTCAGAGATCTTTGCCAATATCCGGAACGGGAAGCTGAAGCCGGGCGATCCGCTGCCGAGCGAGGAAGACCTCTGCGAGGCATTCTCGGTGAGCCGGATGACGGTGCGCCAGGCGATCCGCGAACTGAAGGACCAGGGCTACGCCAGCAGCCAGAAGGGGCGCGGCACGTTTGTGACCGAGCCGAAGGTGGAGCGCGATGCGGCGCAACTGCGCGGCTTTGCGGACTCCATGCGGGCGCTGGGCCTGATACCGGGTTCAAGGGTGCTGCGGCAGGATGTGGTACCGGCAACGGGAGAATTCGCAACGCGTCTGCAGGTCGCTCCGGGGACGCCGCTGGTTCGCATCGAGCGGCTGCGCACGGCGAACGACCACCCTATTGGAGTGGAAGAGTCCCTGCTGCTGCAGTCGGAGTTTCCGGGGCTTGAAAAGATCAACTTCTCAAAGCAGTCGCTCTTTGAGGTGCTTTCGACGAGTTTTGGGGTGAGGCTTGGCTCGGCGACCGAGGTGATCGAAGCGCTGCCGGCCACGATACGCCAGGCCAAGCTGCTCGATGTGCCGGCGCGGTCGAGCCTGCTGGTGATTACGCGCAACCTGATGTCGGTGGAGGGCAGGCCGATCGAAGCGGCGCGCTCCTTCTACCGGGGAGACCGCTATCGCGCCGTGCTGCAGGTGCGGTCGGAGGCAGACGTGAAAAACGTGGGCGCTCCAGAAGCATGGCGGCGCTGACTGCTAAAATCCTGATAGATGAAGTGTCCATATTGCGGGTTTGCACAGGACCGGGTGGTGGATTCGCGCGAGAGTAAAGAGGCCGATTCCATCCGGCGGCGGCGCGAGTGCGAGCGCTGCAACAAGCGCTTTACGACCTACGAGCGGCTGGACGAGATTCCTTACATGGTGGTCAAGAAGGACGGACGGCGCGAGAAGTTCGAGCGCCAGAAGGTCCTGAGCGGACTGCTGCATGCATGTGAAAAGAGGCCCGTCTCCGCGAGCAAGCTGGAGGCGCTGGTGGATGAGACGGAAGCGTTCCTGGTGGATTCACCGGAGCGCGAGCGCACGACAACCGAAATCGGCGAACTGCTCATGGACAGGCTGAAGACGATCGATACGGTCGCCTATATCCGCTTCGCCAGCGTGTACCGGGACTTCAAGGACGTCCGCGAATTCAAGGAAGAGCTGGAACAGCTGCTGAATTCGCGCAGCCAGCGTTAAGCCGACATGCGCAGTGTCACAGGAGATTATGACTACACAGAAGAAGCACACAGTTACTCTGATTCCGGGCGACGGTATTGGCCCGGAAGTTACCGATGCCGTTGTCCGAATTCTCGAAGCTACGAAGGTCGGTTTTGAGTGGGAACGCTATGCCGCGGGTGCAGAAGCATTTGAGAAGTACAAGGAATATATTCCGAAAGATCTCTACGACTCCATCGAGCGGAACAAGCTGGCGCTGAAGGGGCCGGTGACGACGCCGATCGGGGGCGGCTTTGCCTCAATCAACGTGACGCTGCGCAAGAAGTTTGAGCTCTTCGCCAACTTCAGACCGATCAAGAATCTGCCGGGGCTCGAGACTCGCTATCCCGGGGTAGACCTGGTAATCGTCCGCGAGAATACGGAAGGCGAGTATGTCGGCATCGAACATGAAGTGGTGCCGGGCGTGGTCGAATCAATCAAGATCATCACCGAGAAGGGCTCGACGCGAATCGCGAAGTTTGCGTTTGAGTACGCCCGCAAGCATCACCGCAAGAAGATTCACGCCATCCACAAAGCCAACATCATGAAGATGTCGGACGGCCTCTTCCTGAAGTGTGCGCGCGAAGTGAGCAAGGGCTATCCGGAGATCACCTACGGCGAGCACATCATCGACAACACCTGCATGCAGCTGGTGATGAACCCTTACCAGTACGACACGCTGCTGCTCGAAAATCTCTACGGCGATATTGTCAGCGACCTCTGCGCGGCCTTTGTCGGCGGCCTGGGGCTGGTGCCGGGCGCAAACCTGGGCGCGGATGCGGCGATCTTTGAGGCGGTTCACGGTTCGGCACCGGATATCGCGGGCAAGAATATCGCGAATCCGACGGCGCTGCTGCAGTCAGCAGTGCTGATGCTGCACCATATCGATGAACACGCAGCCGCGGAGCAGGTTCAGCGGGCGATCGAAAAGGTCTACAGCGAAAAGAAGACGCTCACCCGCGACGTGGGCGGAAAGAGCGGAACGCGCGAGTTCGCAGATGCAATCATCCAGGCTATCGAGGAAGGCGCATGAGCATCGAAGCAAGGGTGAAAAACAACCGGAACACGAAAATACTGGGAGCGGTGCTGGTAAGCGCCGCTCTGCTTGTCTCCGCAGGATGCAAGAAGCAGTCGACCAGCGCGGGCGAGCCGGGCGCGACTGCGGCCTACGCGACGATCGACTGGAATACCGCGGGCACGATTACGGGGACAGTCCACTTTCCGCACAAGAGCGGACCGCCGCCGGTCGAGATCGACATGGCGCAGGACCCGGCCTGCAACACCGGCCCGACCAACTACAGCGAAGGCTACATGGTGAAGGACGGCAAGCTGCAGAACGTCTTCGTCTATGTGAAGGACGGGCTGGGCAACCGCATTTATCCGGCGCCTTCCGAGCCGGTGGTGATCGATCAGAAGGGCTGCCGCTACACACCGCATGTGATCGGAGTGCAGACTGGACAGCCTGTCCGCTTCACCAACAGCGATCCGACGATGCACAACATTCACATGATGCCGACGGTGCGGGGCAACGACACGGTCGATATTTCGCAGCCTCCCAACTCGGGCGCGGATACGCGGGTCTTCCATTCCCCGGAGCTGATGATCCCGGTGCGCTGCAACAACCATCCGTGGATGCAGGCGTTTATCAACGTTTCGTCGAATCCGTTCTTTGCGGTGACGGACGCGAATGGCCACTTTGTAATCAAAGGGTTGCCACCGGGGACCTATACCGTCGTCGCGGATCACGAGAAGCTGGGGCAAGTAAGCGAAACGGTGACGGTAGGCGCGAAGCAGACGGTCACGCAGGACTTCGACTACAGCGGGCAGGCGACGCAGCCTTAGCCGAAGAGGCATCAAAAAAGCAGCGGCCTTCGCTCCCAAAAGTGAAGGCCGTTTTCTTTTTTGCAGGCAATCTGCGCACTCCGTTATTCAACCCGTGCGCAGAAACAGATACACTATCAGCATTCCGCACCCGGTAACGAGGACAATGCAGCGACAGAAGATCGGCATCTTAGGCGCGACAGGAATGGTCGGCCAGCGTTTCATTCAGCTTCTTGAGAACCACCCCTGGTTTGAGATCGTCTGGCTGGCAGCCAGCGACCGGTCGAGCGGCAAGCCGTATGGCGAAGCCGTGAAGTGGAAGCTCGACACAGCGATTCCCGCCCGGATTGCGGGCATGCCCGTTTCGCCCGCAACTCCTGAAGGCGCGCCGCGGATCATCTTCGCGGCGCTCGATGCGGACATTGCACGCGAGATGGAGCCGAAGTTTGCGGCTGCAGGCTGCGCGGTGATTTCGAATTCGTCGGCCTTCAGAATGCAGGCGGATGTGCCGCTGGTGATTCCCGAGGTCAATGCAGACCATCTTGCTCTGCTCGAAGAGCAGAGCTGGCGCAAGCAGTCGGGCGGTTACATTGTCACGAATCCAAACTGCTCAGCCATCGGGCTGGTGCTCGCGCTGAAGCCGCTCGAGGAGCGCTTCGGCATCGAGAGCATTTTCGTCACGACGATGCAGGCGATCAGCGGCGCAGGCTATCCGGGCGTGGCTTCGCTCGACATTCTGGGCAACGTGGTTCCCTACATCAAGAACGAAGAAGAGAAGCTGCAGGAGGAGACTCTGCGGCTGCTCGGCTCGCTGAAGGGCAAGCTGGTCGAACCGCTCGGCGCGAGCATATCGGCGCACTGCAACCGCGTGGCGGTGGAAGATGGCCACACGGAAAGCGTGAGCGTAAAGCTGCGAAAGAAGGCATCGCGCGAGGAGCTGCTGGCGGCGTGGCGAGAGTTCGCTCCGCTGCGGGGGCAGGATCTGCCGACGGCGCCTGCGCAGCCTGTGGAGTTTGTCGCGGCAGAGGATCGTCCGCAGCCACGGCTGGATCGCATGCGCGGAAACGGCATGGCGTCGACGGTCGGGCGGCTGCGCCCGTGCAGCCTCTTCGACTGGAAGTTCACGGTACTCTCGCACAACACGATCCGCGGAGCGGCGGGCGCGGCCCTGCTGAACGCGGAGCTCCTGGTCAAACTCGGCAAGCTTGAGCCGGCAACGGTTACCGTATGAAGCTCGTCGTGATGAAGTTCGGCGGAACCTCCGTCGAGGATGCACAGGCAATTCATCGCACCTCGAAGATCGTTGCAGGGCGCAAGGCGCAGGGGCTGCAGCCCATCGTAGTGGTCAGCGCCATGGCCAAGGTAACAGACCAGCTGCTGGCGGCGGCGAGCGCTGCTGCCCGCGGCGACCGCAACGGAGCGCTCGCCATTACCGGGCGGCTGCGGAATCGCCACCGGGAGACGGCAAGCTGTCTCGCGATCGCGGCACGACATCACGAGCCTGACTTCAAGACGCTCTGCGAAGAGTCGCCCGGGCCGGAGTTCGCTGCTACCGAACAGTGGATCAACGCCGAGTTCGATGCGCTCGATGAGGTGCTGCGGGGTCTGGCGGCGGTCGGCGAGCTGACGCCGCGTATCAGCGACATGATCGTCTCCGCAGGCGAACGGCTGTCGAGCCGCATGGTGGCGGAGTTCTTCGCCGCGCGCGGCCTCAACGGCACGCATGTGGATGGGCGCCGATGCATTATCACGGACGCGCAGCATGGCAAAGCGGTTCCGCAGGATGCACTGATCGAGGCAGCCCTCAAGGAGCACGTGCTGCCGCTGGCAGAGCAGGGCTCCCTGGTGGTGATGGGCGGCTTCATCGGCTCGACGCCCCAGGGGGTGACGACCACTCTTGGACGGGGCGGATCGGACTTTACCGCGGCGCTGGTCGGCGGCGGGCTGGAGGCCGAGGCTATCGAAATCTGGACCGACGTCAACGGCATCATGACCACGGACCCGCGCATCTGCCCGGATGCGCTGCGGGTGAAGACCATCAGCTTTGAAGAGGCGGCGGAGCTTGCCTATTTCGGCGCGAAGGTGCTGCACCCGGCGACGATCCTGCCGGCGGTGCAGAAGAATATTCCCGTGCTGGTGCTGAACTCGCGCAATCCTGAGAACGAAGGCACGCGCATTACCGCGCTGGCGGCACACTGCAAGAGCCCGTTCAAGTCGATTGCAGTCAAGCGGAAGCTGACGATTATCGACGTGGTGGCGAGCCGGATGCTGATGTCGCACGGATATCTCAAGGCGATCTTCGATGTCTTCGATAAGCACAAGTGCGCGGTGGACATGGTTTCCACTTCAGAGGTCTCGGTTTCGCTGACGGTCGATTCGAACGAAAAGCTGCCGGAGATCGCAGCGGACCTGAGCAAGCTGGCCGATGTGAAGTATGAAGGGCGCAAGGCGCTGCTCTGCATGGTGGGCGAGAATATCCGCGGCCAGAATGGAATAGCGGCGCGGGTGTTCACGGCGATTCGCCATGTGAATGTGCGGATGATTTCGCAGGGTGCTTCAGAGATCAACATGAGCTTCATGATCGACGAGGACGATGCGGATGAAGCGGTACGGTCGCTGCACGCGGAATTTTTCACGGAGCCGGACCCGGAGATTTTCGACGTGGAAGCCCGCGCGGCAGAAAGCGTAAGGTAGAGGCACGATGCTTTTTCTAGTCCTCGGACGGGGTAAGACCGGTAGCAAAATAGCCGACGTGGCGCATGAGCATGGCCATGGCGTGCGGGTGCTCGGCGAAGAGGAGAACCGCAATGCGATGGCCCTGACGGGGCCGTTCCTGGCGGGCTTCGATGCGGTGATCGACTTTACGACGGCTGAGGCCGCTGTCTCGAACATGCGGGCCTGCCTGGCCACTGGCGCGCGGATGGTGGTTGGAACAACGGGCTGGTACCAGCACCTGAACGACATGAAGGCCATCGCGCTGCGCAAGAACGCCGGGCTGCTCTATGGGTCGAATTTCTCAATCGGAGTGCAGGCGATGCTGCGCACGGCGCGAGAGCTTGCCCTTGCGCTGCCGCACTACAAGTTCAGCATCAGCGAGACGCACCACAAGGACAAGAAGGACGCACCTTCAGGAACGGCGCTGTCGCTCAAGAAGGTGCTCGAAGGCGCGAATCCTGCCCTCGATGTCGAGATCGTATCGAAGCGCGAGGGTGACCACGCCGGGCTGCATGTGATCGAAGCGCGGTCAGAAGACGACTGCATCGAGCTGCGGCATGAGGCTTTTTCCCGCCGAGGATTTGCAGAAGGCGCGGTGCGCGCCGCAGAGTGGGTCGCGGGACGAAGCGGTGTGTGGGAGTTCTCAGAGATCGCGGCGCAACTCAGCTAGATCCCTCCGCTGTCAGTTGGACGCGGGACGATATTGCGCGGGGACGGCAGCCGGATCGCGCTGCCCGATTTTCTTCGCCGGAACGCCAGCATAGATACCCAGCGGATCGAGGTCGCGCGTGGCGATGGCCCCGAGGCCCAGGATTGAACCTGCCCCAGCGTTAACACCCGGATTCATCACCGCGCGTGCGCAGATCCACGAGTAGGCGCCCAGGCGCATGGGAAAAGAGACCAGCGGGAAGGCCGGATCGTTGTAGAGATGGGTTGCGCCGCAGAGGTAAGCCCCCTGCGAGACGATGGCGTGCGAACCCATGGTCAGCATCGACGGATTGTAGAGTTCGACGCCATTCGCTACCAGGACACGATCTTCACAATCGAGATTCCAGGGAGCCCAGATCGTTGCCTTGGGATAGAAGCGGCACCTGGGGCCGAGTTTCGCGCCGAAGAGGCGTAGCAGCATGGCGCGCCAGGCATGGGCCGGACGCGGCGACGGACGATAGAGCAGCACGTAGACCGTGCCCCACAGCGCGCGGCGGATCCGGTTCCCCAGCGAAAAGGATGGCTTGATGATCGCATCCGGATCATAGGGGAGGGGCTGTTCGGACTGCGAGGGGTTGCTGGCCATGGGTTCGCTGGAATGTGGCTACTGATCCCGGGATGAAGACTGCACGGCCGTCGCGGAGACGCTCTGCTGAAAGTATGGAAGCGAGAGAGAAAGCCCGGTGTGCAGATCGATCTTCGGCTCCCAGCCGAGCAGGGTTCTGGCGCGGGTGATGTCCGGGCGGCGCTGCAGAGGATCGTCGGTGGGAAGCGGCTGGTAGCGAATCTGGCACGTCGCGCCGGTAACGGCGAGCACCTCCTGCGCGCATTCAAGAATGGTCCACTCGATGGGATTGCCGATATTGACGGGGAGATGCTCGTTCGAACGAGCGAGCCGCAGGATGCCGTCGATTTCATCAGAGACGTAACAGAAGCTGCGGGTCTGGCTGCCGTCGCCATAGACGGTAAGATCCTCGCCGCGGAGCGCCTGGGTCATGAGATTGGAGATGACGCGGCCATCGTTGAACTGCAGGCGCGGGCCATAGGTGTTGAAGATGCGCACCAGGCGGGTATCCACCCCTCGATAGCGATGGTATGCCATGACCAGCGCCTCTGAGAAGCGCTTGGCCTCGTCATAGACGGAGCGCGGTCCGATGGGATTGACGTGCCCCCAGTAGTCCTCGCTCTGGGGGTGGACCTTTGGGTCGCCGTAGCACTCGGAGGTCGATGCATGCAGGAATCCGGCCCCATAGCGGCTGGCGATTTCAAGGGCGTTCCGCGTTCCCTCGGAGCCAACGCGCAGGGTCTCAATGCCCAGGTTCATGTAATCGACCGGGCTCGCCGGGGACGCGAAGTTGAAGACGAAGTTCACCGCTCCGGGCTCGAACGGCAGGCAGATGTCCTGCTCGCGAAAATCGAAGCGCGGCTCAGCGCGAAGGTGTTCCAGATTGGCGAGGCTGCCGGTGCTGAGGTTGTCAACGCCGACCACCGTGTGGCCCTCTGCCAGCAATGCGTCGCACAGATGAGAGCCCAGAAAGCCAGCCGCTCCAGTCACGAGTATGCGCATGTTCTTCGTCTGCAATTGAGCTCCGTTCCGCGTGGCTATCCCTGTCGCTGGACTTCATGATGACATAATCGACGGAAAAGATGCTGCGGGGGAGCCTCAGGCAACTTCGTGTTCTTGTAAACTCGGTCTGTTATGGAATTATCTGGTTGCGGCACAGCACTGGTAACACCTTTCCGGGCAGACGGCAGCATCGACGAGCACGCACTTTACTCTCTTACGCAATGGCAGGTGGAAAGCGGGATCGACTGGCTGGTTGCCTGCGGAACGACGGCTGAAACCCCCACGCTGAGTGAAGAAGAATGGCTGATGGTGCTGCGGATCGTCACGGAGGCTGCAGCGGGGCAGGTGCCGGTGTGGGCCGGCTGCACCTACAACGCGACCCGCGAGGCCGTGTCGCGGGCGCGAACAGCTTCGCGGATTCCCGGCGTAACCGCGATTCTTACCGCTAATCCCTTCTACAACAAGCCGGGCCAGGAAGGTCAGTTTCAACACTTCAAGGCGATCGCCGAGGCGGTGGACCTGCCGGTGGTGCTCTACAACATTCCGGGACGTACGGGCGCGAACCTTGAGCCGGCAACGATTCTGAGGCTGATCGACGCCGCCCCCAACATTGAGGGCGTGAAGGAGTCGAGCGGCAACCTGACGCAGATTACGGAGCTGATTACGACGGCGCCGCGCAGCTTTCGCGTCTATTGCGGGGACGATAACCTGGCTCTCGCGGTGCTCGGGGTGGGCGGCGCAGGTCTGGTCTCAGTGGCCTCGAATGAGATTCCCCACCAGATGGCCGAGATGGTGAATGCGGCCCTGAACAACGACTGGCCAATGGCGCGGAGAATCAATCGCAAATACTTCCGCCTTATGCTTGCCAATTTCTGGGAGACGAGCCCCGGACCGGTAAAGGCCGTGATGGCGATGATGGGACGGCTGCAGGAACACTACCGGCTGCCGATGGTTCCTGTTGCACCCTCCACCCGTGGACGGCTCGAACGTCTGGCAGGCGAGATGGGACTGCTGGTTCATGCGCCACGGGAAGAAGGCGACTTGAGACTCTTCTGATGATGGGCCGAAAAGTACTCTCCCTCTTCGCTCTCAGTCTCTCCGTTCTGCTGCCCGGCCGGATGCTAGGAGCCAGATGTGATCTCGACATCGAATCTCTGCGGGATTCTCCCTCCTTCACAACGCTGGCCAGGCACGACCAGCAGCTCATCCTGAAGGAACTGCACGACGATATTGCGGAGATGGCGGAAGTGGATGTGGCCGGATCGAGCAAGAACTATCTCGGCTATTTCGCTACCCACCTGGAGTACAAGGAAATCACAGGCGGAGCGCCGGACGGCAGACTGCTGCTGCTGCGCTACTCGTCGAACACCCTCTGCGGGTCAAGCGATAACTGCCCGGTCTGGGTGGTGGAGCTGATGCAGGGCAAGAAGGGCGCGTCCCGGGCGGTATCGCTGATCCACTGGCGGCCGGGGTTTGGCACCAGCGCTGAAGGGTCGTGGGCTGTGGCTACGCCGATCGGAGCCAAGCCGGAGTTTCCGGAGCTGATGTTCCTCACCCACCTGTCGCGCTACCAGACCGGGGTGCATTGTTATCGTAAAATCGGAAAACTCTATATGAAAGTCGCGTGCTCGCCGGACTGCGCCGAGGTGATCCGAAACCTGCGGCGACCGCCGGGCGCCAGTAAGCAAAATGCCCACTGATTCCCTACGCACCCGGATTGAAGACTTTTTTAACGCAGGCGCTGCCGCCATCAAGGACGCAGCGGCCATGGCAGCTTTTGAAGAGCTGCGCAGCGCCCTCGAAGCAGGCGAGCTGCGTTCAGCGGAACCCGACGATGCTGCGCCTCTCCGCTGGCGCGTAAACGCCTGGGTGAAGCAGGGCATTCTGCTGGGCTTTCGCCTGGGGCAGATGACGGCCTCGGGAGACGAGCTTTCCTTTGTCGACAAGCATACCTACCCGGTGCGCCGCTTTGCGCCGGAGGATGGCATCCGCGTAGTGCCGGGCGGCTCCGCAGTCCGCGCAGGGGCGTACCTCGCGAGGTCGGTGGTGTGTATGCCGCCGATGTATGTCAATGTCGGCGCATATGTGGACGAAGGCACGATGATCGACTCGCATGCGCTGGTGGGAAGCTGCGCACAGATTGGCAGACGGGTGCATCTGAGCGCAGCGGCGCAGGTGGGCGGGGTGCTGGAGCCGGTCAACGCCAGCCCGGTCATCCTGGAAGACGATGTGCTGGTCGGCGGCAACTGCGGCATCTATGAGGGAACGATCGTGCGCAAGGGCGCAGTGCTGGCAGCGGGAACCGTGCTGACGCGCGGGACGCCGGTGTACGACGTAGTACGCGGCGAGGTGCTACGCGCGGATGCGGATCAACCCCTGATTATTCCTGAAGGCGCGGTGGTGGTGCCAGGAGCGCGCGCCATTACCAAGGGCAAAGCTGCCGAGTGGGGGCTGAGCGTCTATACGCCGGTGATCGTGAAGTACCGCGATGAGAAGACGGAGCTGAGCCTGGCGCTCGAAGAGCTGCTGCGCTGAGGGCTGCTCAGGCCTGAGCCGGGCCGCCACCGTACTTGCGGAAGATGACCTTGAGGCGCTTCCGCCATTGCTCCCCGAGCGCAAGCATCACCCATTCGATCTCCGGCGAAAGATGCTTGAGGACTACTTCGTTGGCGGGATGAATCCGTAGAGCGGGCGCAACCAGGTAAAGCAGCGGCGACGCAGGGGCCAGTTCCCTGCCCTGAAAATAGCCTTGCTGCTCGAGCGCGCCGCCGGCATGGAGCTGCCGCACGCGCATCCAGTAGTCGAGCGCCTGCAGGGGGAGATGCAGATCTTCATTCGCCTTGAGCTCAAAGACGGCCAGCCTGCCTGAGCGGGTGAGGGTAAGCAGGTCAAGCATTCCACGTTCGCCGCCGGAGAGGGCGGGAACCTGCGAGTACATGATGCCGGGGCAGATCGAGGGCTCAAGATCGGCGATCTGACGCCGGAGCTCCGACTCCAGCCAGCGCTCCGGCTGCAGGCGATAGAGCGGGTTTCGCACGGTTCCGGAAGGCTGGCGATTCTCAAAGAGCCGGGCGGTGAGATCGCGGAAGAGCTCTTCCGTCTCCGCGGTCAGCTCCGTCTCATTAGCGCCGGCCCCGAAGGTGATGCGGTCTTCGCGAGAAAAGGAGCCCGGCGCCAGCCCATGACGGACCCGCGCAAACTCCAGCCCATGCAGCAGCAAGGCAATCTCAGTAGCACTGGCGGCGCAGACCTCCACCTGCAGGCGCATCCGCTCCGGCAGCAGCGCCAGCACACGCTGGACCGCGGCCTGGGACCGATTGTGTGCAGCCTGAGGATCAAAGGCATAGACGAGTGACATGCCAAGGTTGCCGCTGTCGCGGATATCCACCGAGGCCAGCGCCTCGCCGCGAGAATCCAGCTCGTAGAGCTGCCACTTCGCGATGGCATCGTTCATCCAGCCCATGCGGGCTTTGGTGCGTTCCGCCATTCCTACCGGAACAATGACTCTCACGCCTTCAAACACCCGTCTGCCGTCTCCATGCTGGCGGCAGTAGGCCAGCCAGAGCACTGCGAGCGTGAGGATTCCGTCGACGGTCTCCTGCGTCTCCTCAGCGTTGACACCGATGATGGCCCAGGCGCTTGCCCCACGCAGCAGCATGCCGCGGGCATAGGCGGGGCCGAAGCTGTGTTCAAGGTCCATCGCGGTGCGCAGGCTGTCGAGCTTGTATTCGGGGAAGCTGCGTGCGGCTACCCGCTCCAGCAGGCGGAGATACTTCGCCCGGGCTGCGTCTCGCGTAGAGGGGGTGCGCTGATCGCGATCAGGAACGAGCTGCAGCGTCTGCGGCCTGGTCTGGCCAAAGCGCTTTGTTTCGATGCGAAGGGAGCTCTTGCGGAGCTCGATGCTGTTGACGGTCCGCACCAGGTTGCGCTCGTCGGACCATAGATGCAGCAGGCAGCGGCCATGCTCCGTTGAGAGGGAATAGCGCGCGGACTGCATCTCGAAAAGAACCCTGCCGTCCTCAAGTACCGCCGAACCAGGATGTTCCGCCAGGAACTGTTCCAGATTGTGGGACAGTTCGCTGGCAGAAACATCTGCGTTGGGGGAGGGCACTCCCTAATGATTAAGCGCCCGGCAAGCGGGTGCAAGCAAAATCAGGGCTGCAGCGTTACCATCCACTACGCTTTCGTAACGTGGAAATTTGCGCCACATGGTGACGGCCGTGCCAGTCGTAGAGAGCAATGACCTGATTGAGCGGCTGCGGCCCATTGACAGGGTGGGTGTAGCCACGGTGCCAGGCCTGCTCGTCCAGCGCGCTCAGCAGCAGGGCCAAGCGACGGTGGAGTGACTCCAGCAGCTCAAGGGAAACGTCAACCGGTGCGGTGCGGGCATCGGGCAGCTCCGCCCAGAGGTTCTCCTTGTAGGGAGTGATGGCTGGCCAGTCCTCAGTGAGGGCGAGGCGGATGCGGGCGTACGCGTTGATGTGGCTGTCGGCGACATGGTGGACCACCTGGCGGACGGTCCACCCGCCCTCACGGTAGGGTGTATCCAGCTGCGCCTCGGTCAGTTCAGAGACCGCCGAGCGCAGGTTCTCAGGGAGAGCTGCGATGGAGTGAATGGCAGACGTCCGGTCATGCGCGGTCAGATCTGCAGGACGCTGAAATCTTCCAATGGGATAACGAAGCGGGTCGATAGAAGGTGCAGTGCTCATGCCCAGCACAATATCAGAAGATGCATTGTGCCGGGGCGGGTTGAGCTCTAACGGGTGCGGCGATGATGGTGACGGTGGTGACGATGGTGGTGGCGGTGAGCCGGCTGTGCAAAGGCAGAGGCGGAAATCGCCAGCAACATGGAGAGGACAACAAGCTTCTTCATGGCGTGATCGTAGCAACGCCTGGGAGAAACATCTGTCCCACCAAGGTGGAAATCCTGCGGCAGGAACCTGATCCGGTAATAACCCGGACGCGGGGAGGCAGTGATTTACCCTGCACCCCTCGGAGGCCTAAGATAAAGACAGGATGACAAACACCCAGGCTGCAGAACACAAACGCTACTTCTTCGACAAGTTTGGCCTAACCGAGCGAATGCTGGAGCGGTGCCTTGGCGAAGCCCTCTCCGCCGGTGGCGACTATGCAGACCTCTATTTCGAATCGGTCTCGGCAACGTCGCTCGGCATCGACGAGTCGCTGGTAAAGTCAGCCAGCCAGGGCGTAAGCGCAGGCTGCGGCGTGCGGGTCGTCTCCGGCGAGCGGACCGGCTATGCCTACACCGATAACCTCTCCTCAGACAGGCTGCTGCATGCCGCGCGCACCGCGGCGCTGATCGCCAGCGGGCCGGCCAAGGAGCGCGTAGCAGGGTTCAAAGAGACGAACACGCCGAATCTTTATCCGATTCCCGCGGCTGAAGTCGATACCGACCTCGCGACCAAGCTGGATTTGGTGATGCGCGCCGACCGCGCGGCCCGAGCCTACGATGCGCGGATCGTGCAGGTGCGGGCCAGCTACTCAGACGAGGTGCGCCGCATCCTGATCGCCGCCTCAGACGGCACGTATGCCAGCGATACGCAGCCGCTGGCGCGGCTTAACGTCTTCGTGCTCGCCAAGGACGGAAACCAGACGACCCGGGGGACCTCGGGCGGCGGCGGACGCGTGCAACTGGATTTCTTTGAGCTGGAAAAGACGCCGGAGTACTTCGCGCGCGAGGCTGCCCGGCAGGCGATTCTGCAACTGGGCGCGGTTGCCGCTCCGGCGGGGGAGATGGAAGTGGTCCTGGGGCCTGGCTGGCCCGGAGTGCTGCTGCATGAGGCCGTCGGGCATGGGCTGGAGGCGGACTTTAACCGTAAGAAGACGTCGGCCTTTGCGGGGCTGATTGGGCAGTCGGTCGCCAGTTCGAAGGTGACGGTTGTGGACAATGGCCGGATGCCCTCGCGGCGCGGCTCACTCAATGTTGACGATGAGGGCTCAGCCACGCAGGAAACGGTGCTGATCGAGAAGGGCATACTCAAGGGATATCTCAGCGACAAGCTCTCCTCGCGCCTCATGAATATGCCGCACACCGGCAATGGACGCCGCGAAAGCTATCAGCAGATTCCCATGCCGCGCATGACCAACACCTACATGCTCGCAGGAGAGGACGATCCGGAAGATATTCTGCGCAGCGTCAAGCATGGCCTCTACGCGGTGAACTTCGGCGGCGGATCAGTGGATATCACCAGCGGCAAGTTTGTCTTCAGTGCGTCGGAGGCTTACCTGATCGAGGATGGAAAGATCACCGCGCCGGTACGGGACGCAACGCTCATTGGCAACGGACCGGAGGCGCTCAAATACGTCTCGATGGTTGGGCACGATCTGAAGCTCGATGAAGGCGTGGGAACCTGCGGCAAAGATGGACAGAGCGTGCCGGTGGGAGTGGGAATGCCCACGGTGAAGCTCGACCGCATGACGGTCGGCGGGACGGGACGGTAATTTGTAATGACCACAGTTACAGAAGCAGGTACGGACCTGCAGCAACTGGCAAGCGATGTCGTGAAGAAGGCACTGGCTGCCGGCGCAAGTGACGCAGAAGTCGTCATCAGGGAAGGCGATGAGTTTTCAACCACGGTCCGGCTGGGCCAGGTGGAGACGTTGAAGGAGTCAGGCTCACGCGGTATCGGGCTGCGCGTGTTTCTCGGCCAGCGGGCTGCGAGCACTTCTTCCAGCGACTTCTCTGCGGCAGGAATCGAACATCTCGTAGGAGGAGCCATTGCGCTCGCCCGCGTCACCTCGGAAGATCCCTTTGCAGGACTCGCCGAAGCGAGTGAGTTTGGCCAGATTACAAGCGATCTGAAGCTCTACCACGAAGATGTGCACTCGCTGCCGGTAGCGGAGCGCATCGAGTATGCGCGACGCACAGAAGCAGCTGCGCTGGCTGCAGATACGCGCCTGCACAACAGTGACGGCGGCAGCTTCGACGCAACCACGGGACGAAAAGTGCTCGCCAATTCGCGGGGATTTGTCGGTGAGTCGCGCGGGTCTTACTGCTCGATCTCTACGAGTCCGATCGCTCTTGGACAGAGCGGCGAGATGCAGCGCGACTACTGGTACTCAACCGCACGCAGCGTGGCAAAACTGGACTCGCCCGAAGCGGTCGGCGCAGAGGCAGCGCGTCGTACGCTGCGCCGGCTCGATGGCCGTCGCGTGCCTACGCAGCAGGCCCCTATCGTCTTTGCGCCGGAGATCGCGCGTTCACTGATCGGCGCAATTTTCGATGCTGCGAGCGGCGACTCAATCTATCGCGGCGCGTCTTTTTTCACGGGCAAACTTGGCGAGCAGGTCGCGGCGGAAAGCGTGAATGTGATTGATGACGGCACGCTCGTCGGTGGCTTCGGGTCTTCGCCCTTTGATGGTGAAGGGTTGCCCAAGCGGCGCACGGTGATCGTGGAGCGGGGCGTGCTCACGAATTATTTGCTCAATACCTACACGGCACGCAAGCTCAACATGCGCAGCACGGGCAATGCGGCGCGCGGACTCAGCGGCAATCCCGGCATAGGCGCAAGCAATCTCTTTCTCGAAGCGGGCACGCTGACCCCGGCGCAGATTATCGGAGACATCGGCTCAGGATTGTATGTAACGGAGCTGATCGGCCAGGGCGTGAACATGGTTACGGGAGACTATTCGCGCGGCGCGTCCGGGCTCTGGATCGAGAACGGCGAGCTGACTTATCCGGTGCAGGAAATCACAATCGCGGGCAATCTGAAAGAGATGTTCATGAACATCTCGGCGATCGGCAATGACCTGATCTTTCGCAGCAGTGCCGCCGCGCCTACGCTGCGCGTTGACGGCATGACCATCGCAGGATCGTAAGCCCCGGGCAGCCTATGCTTGCGATTTCGCTTCCATTCGATCCTGCCAATCCTGCGGAGGCCGTGGCGCTGCTGCCGAAGGCGTGCGCAGTCTTCGCGCTTTTCGGAGCCGATCCTGGAGCCGAGCCCTACATCAGCCGAACGCCAAACCTGCAGCGCAGGCTTCAACTTCTGCTCAGGCCTGTGCAGGCGCAGTCGCGACGGCTGCAGCTTGCGCAGAAGATCGTTCGCATCGAATACACCGTCACCGGGTCAGATTTTGAATCGCTGCTGCTGCTCTACTCTGCTTCACGGACTGCGTTCAAGGAGCGGGCCAGCAAACGACTGCATCTGCGGGCGCCGGCTCTGTTGCGGATGACGATGAGCAACCCTTATCCGCGTGTATATGTAACGAACAAAGTTACAAAAGCTGCCCTCGCGGAGTTTTTCGGGCCTTTTCCGTCGCGTGTTGCTGCAGAAAAGTTCCTGGATGAGGTGCTCAATCTCTTTCTGCTGCGTCGCTGTCATGAGGAGTTGCGCCCGGACCCGACCTTTCCCGGCTGTGTCTATTCAGAGATGAAGATGTGCCTCGCGCCATGCTTCAAAGGCTGTACGGACGAACGCTATGCCGAGGAGGCGCGAGCGGTTCACAGCTTTCTTCTGACGCGCGGCGGCAGTATGGAGGCCACGCTCGCTGCTGAACGCGCGGCGGCTTCAGAAGCGCTGGAGTTTGAAGAGGCGGCGCGGCTGCATGCGCGGCTCGCCAAGGTCCAGGAGGTGATGAGCCTTGCAGGCCCGGCTGTGCATGCTTTGTCGCAGCTTTCGGGCATCCTGATCCAGCCGGCTGCCGAAGCTGAAAATGTTGCATTGTTTCTGCTCTCACGCGGCCATTTCAGCGGACCAGCCTTCTATTCCGTGGCGGGGATGCGCCATGCGAATGAGCAGTCGGGGTCCAGTTCCCTGTTTGCACATCCTGCGACGGTCGAGGCTGTTCCGCTGGAAGGCACGCCGCAGCTCGCCTCGCGCGATGCGCTGGAGCAGCGGCTGAAAGATGCGCTGAAGGCACTGCAGAACATCGATGAGAGCACCAAGTATGGCACTGCAGAACTGGCAGACCATCTCTGCCTGCTAAGCCGGTGGTTTCGCCGTCAGCAGACACGCCGCATCGGCGAGATGATCTTTTTTGAGGAGAGCGGCGAGGTTCCTTTCAGGAAAATTCAGCGCGCCATCTCGCGTGTTTACCTTGCAGACAAAGGAAGCGCTTCACCGGTAGATGCTACCGGTGAAGCGCTTCTGAATAAGTAACTCTATCTGTTACTTAATGCTATTTCTGTGCTGCGATCCACTCCTGCAACTTGGGACCCTGGACGCTGCGTAGCTCAATGCAGTCATTGATGCGGTCGGTAGCGCGGGTCAAGGCGCGTTGAGCTGCATGCACGGGGTGCTTCGTGAAGAATTGCTGCACCTCGTCGCGCTTGTCCGCACTGCAGAAGTATCCAGCGCCTCCGACAACATAGCTGCCCGACATGGTGGTGAGTTGCGCCTGCACCTTGTCCCAGTTCTGCTGGATGTATTGCCACGCAAGGTCTCGGGTATTGTGGCCGCTCAGCATAATCAACAACTGAATGGCCGAGTCCTGATTGCGGACCTTGCCTGACACGGTATAGTCGAGGGCGCGCTGCTCCAGTGCAGGATCTTTAAAGTAAGCGAGCAGACGCAATGCGCCTTCCTGAATCTCCGGGTTAGAAGAGGTCTCGGCAACCTTCTGCAGCTGATCGAAATAAGCGGCATCCCCATTGGTTGCGGCAATTGCCGTCGCAGTCTGCGCCAGCGTTGCATCAACTGACGAAGGATCTGCGAGATACTTCTGCGAGAGCTGCTTCGCCTGCGCAATCACTTCAGAATCGTGGCCGATGCCACCGACTGCTCCAAAGAGTATGGCTCGAAGCTCACGCTTATCCGGGGAGTCGCTCGGCGAGGGGGCACCCAGCCTGTCGAGGGGTGATTTGAAGTTCTTATCGACCCACGCGGCAATGGCGTCGCGATCCGCCTTGCTCTCGGCAATCTCTACATAGGCGACGCGGACGCCATCCAGCGCTGTGCTGACGACGGCTGCATTGTCATCGTCCTTCACGGCTGCTGCGAGCTTCAGGTATTCTCCGACCGGGATCTGGTCCGCGCGAACAAGCGCCCAGGTATTGCCGATGAGACTGATGCGCTCCTCCGGGGTAAGGCCGGTTTCTACAGCGCCTAGCAGCTTGTCGTACTCAGCCTTCGAGTAGGAGTAGCGATAGTAGCCTGTGCCGCCAGCATCGGCGAAGAGCAGCGGCGACTGGGGCACGCTGAGCTGCTGGTCTGCTGCGGTCAGCACTTCGCAATCCTTTTGAGCGCCTGCCGATTTCATGCAGACCGGCACGGTCCAGCTTTGCGCTCCTTCTCCCTTGGCGCTGGGGCTAAGGAAGAAGCGCTGCTGCTGAACTGCGACGTGATTGCCCTGGGGCTGGCCGAACTTGAGGAGCGGCTCGCCGGGCTGAGCGACAAAGCTCTCCATGATCTTGTCGACGGGCTTGTGGCTGTTGGCCGTCTGCGCGTTCCAGAAGTCCTCTGCGGTCGCGTTGCCATACATATGCGCGGCCAGATAGTTGTGCACGCCCTGGCGGAAGGTCTCCGGCCCGAGATAGTTTTCTACCATCAGGAGTACGGCTCCGGCCTTGCCGTAGGTGATGCCATCGAACATCTCGTTGATCTCGTCCGGCGTGTTTGCCTGAGCGCGGATGGTGCGGGTGACGCGCTGTGCATCGAGGTTGAGCGTGGAGTCGAGACTGGAGGCGACGTCTTGCGAAATCTTCCACTCAGGATGCCAGGCGGCAACCGGCTTGTTCTCCATCCATGTTGCAAAGCCTTCGTTCAGCCACAGATTGTTCCACCACTGCATCGTCACCATGTCGCCGAACCACTGGTGCGCCATCTCATGCGCAACCACTGCCCCCACACGCTTCTTCGCGCCGACGGAGGCGGTCTTATCGTCGATCAGCAGATCGGTCTCGCGATACGTGATGGCTCCAAAGTTCTCCATGGCGCCGGCTTCGAAGTCGGGCAGCGCGATCATGTCGAGCTTGGGCATGGGATACTTGATGCCGAAATAGGTGTCGTAGTAGTGCAGAACAAACTCCGCCGCCTGCACTGCGTATTTAGTCAGCTCGACCTTGTCAGGCGTGGCGCAGCCGCGTATCGGCACGCCGTCGCTCTCACCTGTGGTGCACTGAAAATCGCCGACAAGAAACGCAACCAGGTAGGTCGACATCTTCGGCGTCGTGGCGAAATGCAGGGTGTGCTTGCCGTCAACGGGACCGGGCGTATCGGAGACGATGTTCGTATTGGAGATTGCCGTGTCGCCCTTATCTACAACGAGGCTCACATCGAAGGTAGCCTTGAAGGCCGGCTCATCAAAAGAGGGAAAGGCGCGGCGCGCATCCGTCGGCTCGAACTGCGTCACCGCATAGTTGCGGCGCGCTGTTTTAGAGAGATAGAAGCCGCGCAGTTGGCCATTGAGGATGCCGGTGTACTGGATGTCGAGGGTGAGAGGACCGGCGGGAAGCTGGCTTCCGAAGTTGAATGTCGCCTGCTCCTTCTGCTCGTCGGTCGTGACCGTCGCCTTCATCTCCTTGCCGGCAATGCTGGTGGTGACGCTCTGAAACTTGATCTCGGCAGCGTTGAGAGTTATGGAGTCGGCTGGCTGCTGCAGCACGACGTCGATTTTTTCGCTCCCGGTGAAGGTTGCGTTCTTCAGGTCCGGCGTCAGCGTGAGCGTATAGTGCTCGGGCGTCACCGACTGGGGCAGACGCTGTGCATGTGCGGAAGAAGTTGCGAGGAGAATTGCGGCGGACAGGCAGGCGAGAGAGGAAAGTCGTCGAATTACGTGGGGCATAGGCTCCTTCAGTCGGGGAAACATATCACTATACGATATCGCACGCCCTCCCGGTTCCTACATTTCGCGGTAATCGAGCAGGACGAGCCCTACGAGCACCAGGCAGAGCGGCCACACGATGCCAGCCATCTTCGACTCGCGCCTGGAGGGCAGGCGGAGTTCGAGCCATCGCGCCCAGCCTGCCGTTGCTCCCAACAGGGCAATGGGTGTGTGGCTCAGCTCGGTAAGCATTTCGTCCTTGATGTTGCTGAGGGCATGGGAGTGCGTGATCAGCAGGGCTCCGCCGGCGGCGCACAACAGAGGGAACACGTAGGCAGCGCGGCGGGTGTGGATGCGGCCCGTCTCCACGCCCCACTCAAAAAAGGCAAAGACGGTGATGAGCACGGCGTAGAGACGGTGCTCCAGCACATCGGGCTGGGCGAAGCTCTGCCAGAAGGAGCGCGGGCCAAGGGGCCAGTTTTCCGGGTCGGCGCGCAGAAGGATGAAGATCGCGAGCCCGATGAAGAGGAGCGGCCAGTTGCCAGCCCAGCGGCGGCCGCCGAGCTGGGCAAGGAGCGCCATCAGTCCGGCGGCTAACACGATCAACCCGGCCCAGTGGTGGTTATACTCCGACCATGCGCGGTCGTTCGCATCACTGATGCTGCCGTCAGTGAACTGCGAGTCGCGCACGGCGACGGCCATTGACGTAGGTGGCGCGAGCTGCGCCAACGGGGGGCTCTTGAGCCGCGGCGTCTCCCAGTGCATGCGCTGGACAATATCATGCGTGGTGAGCCGGTCCTGAGTGAGATCCACGGCAGGCGGCTGCGAGGTGAGCGAAGCAGCCACGAGGATGGCGGTGAATCCGAGGCCGATCTCCGCTTCACTGAAGCGGCGCAGACGCACAAGCAGAGAGTCAGGCTGATACTTTGTGCGGCGCAGCAGCAGGAAGTTGCCCGCTCCCAGCCCGATCATCAGCAGGAAAAGATAGCCCTTCGCAAGAAGCATGGCGCCGTAGGTCGTTCCGTAGAGCCCCTGCCAGGAGCGGACGTAAAACCATGCCATCCAGAGACCCGCGCCGAGCAACAGCGCTGCGCCTGCCATGGCCATCATGGAGTATCGCCGGACCATGACCGAGGCGGCGCGCGAAGGCGAAGAGCGGAGAGCGAGCAGCAGAAATGGCATGGCTCCGATCCAGATTGCCGTGCCTGTGTGGTGGGCTGCGGTAAGGCCAAGCAGCAAGGGGCGGTGATCAAGGCGGGCAGCGGCGTGGCTGGTGGCCACGGAGGCTGCGAGCACCGCTGCCGCCGCGAAGGCAGACAGGCGAGCATGGCCCAGGAGCACACAGAGCAGCACTGCGGCGAAGGCGGCAAGCAGATCGGCGCGGAAGAAATTGGTCGCGAGAACGTCGTGGAAGGAAAAGCCTGAGCCGCCGATCAGGATTGCCGAACTGACAGCTATCGAAGAGATCTGAGCAACGGCAAAGGCCAGGGCAGCGATGCGAACCGCTCTGCGAAGAGTCAACTGTGCGGAGTCGGAGAGTTGGGCGGGGAGGGCAACCAACAGCAGAAAAGCCGTCCCGCCCAAAGTCAGGGCCTCAAAGCTGAGAGTGGCTGCGCGCAGCAGAACGGAGAGAAGATCGAAGTCCTTGAGGAGCCAGAGCAAGGCCGGCTACCGCACCGTGAAAGGAATTTCGCCGCGTGTGATGTGACCGTCGCTGGCCAGCACCTGCCAGCGAATGACATACTTCCCTCCCGGAAGGGTGGCGATCTTCGTGGTCAGCTCATCAGGAGAGCGGCTCGGGGCTGTCTTTAACATCTGAACCTTGCCGTCGGGACCCGCGAGATAAAGCCGCGAGCGCGCACCATCGATTCGCGAGTTAAACTTCAGGTCTACACTCAGCTGGCCTTCGTCCACTGTGGCATCCACGCGAGGCGTGGAGTTGACGAGTACAGCATGCGCGAAGGCACGCGGTGCGAAGCAGACACCGAGAGCAACGGCAAGCAGTCCGCTGACGACTCTACCCCTTGAGAGCATCATGCCTGCTGCGCGGAAGCCGCGCGTACGGATTGACCGCTGACCTCAGCCGCGCGGGCCTCAGCAAAAGCGGCAGCGCCCATGAGAGCGCAGCGGCTCTCGAGGATGATCCTTACCGGAGTATGCACCAGCAGATTGCTGAGGCGGCCCTTGTCGGTGAAGGCCTTCATGAATGCGCCATCCTGCATTTTCTTGAGAATTTTCGGCGCAATGCCGCCGCCAAGATAGAGGCCGCCAACGGCAAGTATCTTGAGCGCGAGATTGCCGGCTTCGGCGCCATAGGCCGAGGCGAAGATGTCGAGCGTCTGCGCGCAGAGCTCATTGCTGCCGTCTTCCCCGACCTCGCCGATGACGGCGTTGGGGTCCTCCTGCTGCATGCGCTCGCGCAGCCAGGCGGGCTCGTCCATCTTCTTTTCATCGCGGAGGAAGCTGTAGATGTTCTTGAGCCCGATGCCGGAGACGACGCGCTCATAGCTGACGCGCCCGTTAAGCGTGCGATGGAGATAGCGGAAGAGCTCGATCTCAGTCTCGTTGCGGGGCGCGAAATCGCAGTGGCCGCCCTCGGAGGCCATAGGCTGATGCACTTTGCCGTTCCACACGATGACGGCTTCGCCGAGGCCAGTGCCCGCGGAGACGAGTCCCCGGTGGCCGATGGCGCCTGCGTCGCCCTCACTGAGGACAAAAATCTGGCTCGCATTGAGCTCCGGAATGCCGTAGCCATTGGCCTCAAGATCGTTGATGAGGAAGAGATGCTGAATGCCCAGATTGCGCGACAGCTCCGCGCTGTCGAGTTCCCAGGGAAGATTGGTCAGCTTGAGGCGGCCATTGCGTACCGGGCCCGGCACACCGAAGCAGGCGGCGGTGATCTCCGGCTGGCCGCTCTCGGCCAGGAAGCGCCGCACGACCACCTCAAGCCCGGCATAAGCCTGGGCCGGAAAACGCTCGTCGCGGACATGGGTAAGAGAGCCCTTTTCAAAGCTGTAGAGGGCGAGATGAACCTTGGTGCCGCCTACATCTCCAGCGAGAATCATCGCGTAATCTCCAGCCTGCCGACGCCATCAGCGGCGGGCGCAGGCAGCTCTGCTGCGGCAGCCTTGTCGAGCAGGAACAGCAGCCTGCCGTTCTTCGGCTGGATCAGCTGCGAGGGCAGCGTCTCAGGATCGTAAGCACCCTGCAGGACACTGTGCAGCGGACCCGCCTTATCGCTACTTTCGATGAGGAAGAAGATGTGCGCCGCCTCGACGATGACCGGCCATGTAAGCGTGATGCGCCAGGACTGCGCCTGCTGCGGCACATGATTCGCAATGGCGATGCGTCCCAGCTCGTGAAGCGCATCCGTGTGCGGGAAGAGTGACGCCGTGTGGCCGTCCGTCCCCATGCCGAGCTGGATGATATCAAAGCGCGGCACCTCGGCGCCCTCCAGGCGGAAGTGGCCCCGGATGGCGCTTTCGTAGCGTGCTGCGGCTTCCTCAGGAGGCAGTTCCCCCTCGATACGGATCACCTGTTCCGGTTTCATGGGGGAACGTTCGAGCATCATCTCGCGGGTCATGCGATAGTTGCTCGCTGCATCGTCAGCCGGCACGCAGCGTTCGTCGACGAAGTAAAGCTCAAGCTTGTCCCACGGCATTTGCTGGAGATAAGGCTGCGCAGGATCGGTGAGCAGCCCGAAGGTTACCTTTGGAGTGCTGCCGCCTGAGATCGCGACCCGCGCACGGCCCCGTGCTGCGGCCGCTTCGTTGATTTTCGCAATGAAGTGCTCGGCTGCTGCATGGGCCAGCGCGCTTTTATCCGCGCTGACCCTGTATTCAACGTCGATCTTTCTTGCCATTAAACTTTCTTCCACTTGCGGCCATCGCGACCGATGAGTTCGTTAGCGCAATCGGGTCCCCATGAACCGCTTGCATAGTTCGGGAAGTCGCTGGGTGGGGTCTTCTGCCACTTCTCAAGGATCGGCGTGTAGAGCGCCCAGGTAGACTCGACACCATCGCGGTGAGCGAAGAGGGTCGCGTCTCCCAGCATGGCGTCGAGCAACAGGCGCTCATATCCGTTGGCCGAGGAGGAGCCGAATGCGCCCGCATATTTGAAGTCCATGACCACAGGGCAGACGGTCATGTCCGGGCTGGGGAATTTCGCACCGAAGCGGAGCGAGATGCCTTCATCCGGCTGAATACGCATGGTGATGATGTTCGGCTGGATCTCTTTGCATGGGCCACCGCTGGCGCCCGAAAACAGGAGCATCGGCGGCTGCTTGAACTGGATCGTGATTTCCGTTGCCCGCTTTGCCATCCGCTTGCCCGCGCGAAGATAAAAAGGTACACCTGCCCAGCGCCAATTCTCAATCTCGAGCTTGACGGCAGCAAATGTCTCCGTCCGGGACTGAGGATCGACGCGCTCTTCTTCGCGATAGCCTTTGACCTGCTGGCCGTCAACGGTTCCGGCGGCGTACTGCCCGCGGGCCGTGTTTTCAATCGGGATGGGCTTGATGGCCTTCCAGACCTTGACCTTCTCACCGCGAACGGCATCAGCCTCAAACGAAACCGGCGGCTCCATGGCAACGAAGGAGAGCAGCTCCATCATGTGGTTCTGCACGACGTCGCGGAGGGCTCCGGCCTTTTCATAGAACGGGCCGCGCCCTTCAATACCGATGCTTTCGGCAGCGGTGATCTGAACGTGGTCAATGTAATTGCGATTCCAGATGGGCTCGAAGATGCCATTGGCGAAGCGGAAGACGAGGATGTTCTGCACCGTCTCCTTGCCAAGGTAATGATCGATACGGAAGATCTGGTTTTCGTCGAAAACCTTGTTCACATCATCGTTGAGCTGACGGGCCGACTCCAGGTCGTGCCCGAACGGCTTCTCGATGATGACCCGCGCATGACCCGCTTCCGGCTGGGCCATGCTATGTGCGCCGAGGTGATTGACAATGTCAGCAAAGTACTCGGGAGCGACGGCAAGGTAGAAGAGGCGGTTGCACTTCTTCCCATGCTTTTCGTCGATTTTGTCTAAAAGATCGCGGAGCTTCGAGTAGCCGTCATCGTTGTCGAACTCCATCGCGTGATAGCTGATTCTGGCGATGAACTCGTCGAGCTTGTTTTCGCCCTCTTTGACGCCGCCAAACTTGAGGATGCCGTCGCGCATGTCGGGCGCGAAGCTGCTCTTCAGATCGCGACGCGCGACGCCCACGATTGCGAACTCCTGCGGCAGGAGCCCCTGCTGCTCAAGATGGAAGAGAGCAGGGAGCAACTTGCGCTTGGTCAAATCACCGGACGCACCGAAGATAATAACCACGGAGGGTTCAGGGACACGCTCGCTGCGCGGAACGTCTTTGACAAGCTCCGGCGAAACTGAAACTTCTGTCGTTGCCATCTATCTCTCCTACTAATCCTTTTTGACCGCGTGGCCGCCAAACGCGTTACGCATAATGGCCAGCATGCGGTCAGTGAAGTTGTTGTCTTCGCGCGAACGGATACGGCGGATCAGCGACTCGGTGATGACAGGTGCGGAAACATTGAGGTCGATCGCCTCGAAGACTGTCCAGCGGCCTTCGCCGGAGTCGGAGACGTAGGCTTCCAGTCCCTCGAGCTTGGGGTTCTTCTGGAGCGCATCGGCGGTGAGATCGAGCAGCCAGGAACGGACAACGCTGCCGTAGCGCCAGATTTCTGCAATCTGCGCGAGATCGAGGTTCATCTGGGTCTTGTGGCCCATGATGGAGAAGCCCTCGGCATAGGCCTGCATCATGCCGTACTCGATGCCGTTGTGCACCATCTTGACGAAGTGGCCTGCGCCAGCCGGTCCGACGTGGCCCCAGCCCTGCTCCTTGCCCGGGGCAAGCGTCTCGAAGATAGGCCGCAGGCGCTCGACCGGCTCCTTGTCGCCGCCGATCATCATGCTGTAGCCCTCGGCCAGACCCCAGACGCCACCGGAAGTGCCTACGTCGACGAAGTTGAAGCCTTCAGGCTTCAGCTCAGCATAGCGGCGCTGCGAGTCCTTGTAGTTGGAGTTGCCACCGTCGATGAAGGTGTCGCCCTTCTGCATGAATGGCTTCAACTTGGCAATGGTCTCATCGACGGGATCGCCTGCCGGGACCATGATCCAGATGGCGCGCGGGGCTGCCAGATTCTTCACCAGATCTTCGAGCGAGTTGACGCCAACCGAGCCAGCGTCTGTCAGCTTCTTTACCGTGTCAGCATTGAAGTCAAAGCCGACTACCTTATGGCCGCCGACCCGAAGCCGCTCCGCCATATTGCCGCCCATCTTGCCAAGCCCAATGATTCCGAGTTCCATCGTGATCTTCTCCTCGTCTCTAAATGCTGATATCAAACTGTTTCAATGCGGATTCCAGTTGCCCGGGCCCTTTGTACTGCACAACCTGCAGGCCAACCTCCTGGGCAGCTGCCGCGTTTTCCGAACGGTCGTCGATGAACAGCACCTCTGATGGCGCCTGCTGGAGGACATCGAGCGCCAGCCGGTAAATGGCCTGGTCGGGTTTACGCAGCCCTACATAGCAGGACGCGAAAAATGTCTGAAAGTACTGTCTGAGCCCGAACTTCTCCAGGCGGTAATCATTCAGCTCGCGAGCTTCGTTATTGAGACAGCCAAGCTCTACTGTTTGAGATGCCGCAAGTTTCCGGAGGATTCCGAGCGCGTTGTCGGGGAGTAAAAGGGACTGCGCCTTCATCGCCTCCAAAAACATCTCAGGGGTGAAGTCACGGGGGGTGTAGAACAGCGTCCGGTCCAGGTATTCCCAGACGGTGATGCGGTCTTTCTCCCAGAGGTCGTTGGCCTCCGGATGCCGCTCCTCAAAGGGGGCGCGCTCAATATTGAACTGGCTGAAGACCACATCCCGTTCCCTGTGGTCCCAGCCATTGGTAAGGAGCACTCCGCCAATGTCGAAGAGGACAGTCTTGATGCGGGACATTCGAGCTTACTCTCCGTTCGGTGAAGTGCTAGTGGGAGTCAGATTGCGCTTCGGGCATGTAGCGCGCCTCAATTGCCTTGACCTTGTTCAGCCGGCGGACGAAGCGCTCTTCCTGCTTTTGAAAGCGCGCGTTGAGGTAGGCCGCGACGAGATCGAAGGCCAGGGCCGACCCGATGATACGGGCCCCCATGACCAGCACATTCATGTCGTCATGCTCGACTCCCTGATGCGCCGAGTAGGTATCGTGACACATGCAGGCGCGGATGCCGGGCATCTTGTTAGCCGCAACATTGACTCCCACGCCGCTGCCGCAGATGAGAATGCCCCGCTCGGCCCGGCCGGCCATCAGCGCGCGGCCAACTGCCTCGGCGAAATCCGGGTAGTCCGATGGTTCGGCGTTGTACGCGCCCAGGTCAGTAACCTCGTGTCCGAGGCGTTCGACGTAGGCGCGTACTTCTTCCTTGAGCGGGAAGCCAGCGTGATCGGCACCGATCGCTATCTTCATCGCTACTTCCCTGCCATGGCTGATTCCTGCTTAGGGGTACGGGCGATGAGTGCCTTCGCTCGCTTGACGATGTTTGCCACGCTGAAGCCCAGCTCTTCAAGCGCCCGCGTGCCGGGGGCCGACGCGCCGAAGCGGTCAAGCCCGATCACGTCTCCGTGACGGCCAACATACTTCCACCAGCCCTGCGTTGCGCCGGCTTCGATGGAGAGCTTGGGAAGGTGATCCGGGAAGATGGATGCCTTGTACTCCTCGCTCTGCTCCTCGAAGAGCTTCCAGCTGGGCATCGAAACCACGCGGACGTTGATGCCTTCCTTCTTCAGCTCGTTGGCAGCGTTGATGCCGGGCCAGAGCTCGGCGCCCGTTCCCACGATCAGCAGGTCGGGCGAGTCGCCACCCTTCTCGACGATGTAGGCGCCATGCTTCACGCCGTCGTAGATGTCATGCTTCGCCGGGTCAAGGATAGGCAGATCTTGCCGGGACAGGGCGAAGAAAGACGCCGTGGGGCGCTCCAGCGCCAGACGCCAGGCAGCGGCCGTCTCGTTTGCATCGGCAGGACGGAGATCTGTAAGACCCGGGACTGCGCGCAGCATCATCAGGTGCTCGATGGGCTGATGAGTCGGCCCATCTTCGCCCAGACCGATGGAGTCATGGGTGAAGACAAAGATCGAGTGGGCGTGCATGAGAGCGGCCATGCGGAGCGCCGGCTTGCAGTAGTCGGAGAAGACGAAGAAGGTGGAACCGTAGGGAATGACGCCACCGTGCGCGGCCATGCCGTTCACCATGGCGCACATGCCGAACTCGCGGACGCCAAAGTAGATGTTCTGCCCGACAGCATCGAGGTGAAAATTCTTCGCATCCTTGATGAGCGTCTTGGTCGAGGCGGAAAGATCAGCCGCGCCGCCGATCAGCTCGGGCACCTGCTTGGCGTAGGCATTCATGATCGTGTTGCCTGCACTGCGGGTGGCCACCGGCTTGGAATCCGCGGCGAAGATGGGCAGAGACTTCTCCCATCCATCCTTCAGCTTGCCGGCCTGGGTGCGCTCAAACTCAGCAGCCAGCTCGGGATACTGCTTCTTGTACTCGGCGAAGAGCGCGTTCCACTCGGCCTCGTACTTCGCACCCTTTTCAATGATCTGATGCCAGTTTTTGGCTGCCTCTTCGGGCACGTAGAAGCTCTTGTCGCCGGGCCAGCCCAGCGCTTCCTTGGTCTTCTTGGTATCTTCCGCGCCCAGCGCCTCGCCGTGAGACTTGTTGGACCCGGCCTTGGGGCTGCCGTAGCCGATGATGGTGCGCACCGCGATGAGCGAAGGCTTGTCGGTAACGGCCTTGGCCGCTTCGATGGCCTTCGAAATCGCCTCAAGATCGTTGCCGTCGGCAACGTACTGCACGTGCCAGTGATAGGCCTCGAAGCGCTTCTGCACATCCTCAGTGAAGGACAGCTCGGTCGGGCCGTCGAGGGAGATGAGGTTGTCGTCGTAGAGATAGATCATCTTGCCCAGGCCGAGGGTGCCGGCGAGCGATGCAGTCTCGTGCGAGATGCCTTCCATCAGGTCGCCATCGGAGCAGATGACATAGGTGTAGTGATCGACAATGTTGAAGCCGGGGCGGTTATAGACGGCCGACAGGTGCTTCTCCGCCAGCGCCAGGCCGACGCCCATGGCAAAACCCTGGCCGAGAGGACCGGTGGTCACTTCGACGCCATCGGTGTCTCCGCGCTCCGGATGGCCGGGGGTCTTCGATCCCCACTGCCGGAACTGCTTCAGATCCTCGATCGAGAGGTTGTAGCCGGAAAGGTGCAGCGCACCGTAGAGCAGCGCCGATGCATGGCCATTCGACAGCACAAAACGGTCACGGTTGGACCACTTCGAATGCTTCGGGTTGTGGCGCATGTACTTATGAAAGAGCAGGTAGGCCATCGGCGCATCGCCCAGGGGCGCGCCAGGGTGGCCGCTATTGGCTTTTTCTACCGCGTCGACTGCCAGAAAACGAAGTGCGTTAATCGAAAGCTGATCCAGTTCCGCCATTACAAAACCTCTTTTCGGAATTTTTCAAATGCTGCAGGCCAGTAGCGGCCTAGTGAAAGCGAACCAAAGATAAGCAGGGGTACCCTTCCTATCTTTAGATGTCATCAAACTGAAGACGGGACCGCAATGACCCTGAACTTCTTCACGAAAATTTCAATTTTCGATCAATACCTCGAAGTTCCGCCCTTCCCAGCGATTTTCTCCCGTCCAGAAAAGAGTAAATGAAAGCTGGCCAGTTTGCTCTTTTGCTGTGGGAATGTCGGCGTAGGAACCGGCATGGCTGAGCTGCTTGCTCTCCATGGTTTGCTGCGTTTTCCAGTCATCCGCGGTCCAGACTACCCGGAAGGGCGAATGCACGGCGATGCGCAGGGTTTTGCCAGCCGTGATCCTGCGAACGGGCCGCCGCATCTTGAAAATCTCCAACGGGCTTTCGCGACGCCCGACGCGCGCGTACCGCGCCTCCACCGGCTCGATTGAGTCAAAAACCCGGTTGTCGGCCGCCGAGCGGAGCAATTTCAGATACTCGGAGTGAGCCCACACCAGTGGCATCGCGGAACCGGCCGGGCCGCCAAACTCCAGCCCATCCTTGTCCGGCTCATCCCAGATCTGCTCGGGCAGCATGCCGCCAGCGGAGGCGAAGCGCTCCATTGCGGCGATGAAAGGCCTCACGTCGCGGCCTGCGGCCAGCTCATAGTGCGCCCTCTCGCCCACCAGCAGCGGCCATGCGCGCCCCTGTCCCCAGCCCTGGAACGGGCCTCCGTCCTTTCGCTGGCCATATCCGTCATGGTTATACCGGCGCCAGCATGGTCCCTTCGGGGTCTCAATTTTGAGGAGCTTGTCCACCACTTTGAGCGAGTCGACAATGAGCGGGTCATCGGCGCGACGCACTCCGTAGCGCACCAGCTCCAGAAAGCCTGCGTCGATCACCTCACGGGCTTCGTACTCATAGCGCTCGCCCGGCCCGCGGTTGTTGAGCCGCAGCAACTGCTTGCCGCAATCTTCGTGGGCGTAAGGCTCGCCGCACTCAGGCGGCTTGATGCGCATGTAGTGTCGCTTGACGTCAGGGTGCAGCACCCCTTCGTTGGTGACGGTCCAGTCTTCAAGATGACTCTCGATCCAGTCGGCCTGCTCTTCGAGAAAGTGTCCGAGCTCGGAGGAGTCGTGGGCGTGGGCCAGCTCCGAGGCACAGATCAGCCCGGCAATCACTGCCGCCAGGGTTGAGGGCGAATAGCCGGAATTCTCCTCCCAGCGCTCCTGCTGGGTGACGGGTGCGTATCGCACCAGAAAGCCTGCCGCCCGCTCGACAAAAGGGTATACATCGAAGTCGCCGAGGCCGCCCAGCTTCCAAAGCCGCCAGGCGAGCATGATCGGGAAGGCCACCTCATCAAGCTGAATGCCGGTCCAGTAGGGAGTTCCGTTGATCCAGAAGTTTTGTGCAAAGCCGCCGTCGGGCTTCTGCGTGCAGGCCAGATAAACCAGGGCCCGGCGCGCGGTTTCAACGCGCCCGCAGGCCAGCAGCGCCGTGGCAGACTGCACCATGTCCCGCGTCCAGACCAGGTGATACCCCCCGAGGTCGTCATCGCCCTTGGCATAACCCCAGGGGATTGATGCCGAGGCTATGAACGCGCCTGCGTAGGTCTTGTCTTCATGAGCCAGGACGATGTTGTGGCTGACCTGCATGAGCCGCCCGTTATCGTTCGACATCACGCCGAGCGCCGCGGGGCTCGCCGCGCGTCCCCACTGCTCGATGTATCGCTTGAGATGCGAGCTGAAATGGACGGAAAGCGAGCCCATGGTGGTCGAAAGGGCTGCATGCAATCCCTCTCCAAAGCCGATGGCGATGGTGAACTCGCCATTCGTGATCGGCCCGATCTCGCCCATCAGCGCAATGTTGCCGTCAGGCGCAGAACCGAACTCCCAGTCCATCTGGTAGTTGTCCTGCAGGTCGCGCCACCCGTCACTCATGCCCACATAGCCACAGCTGACGCGGGTGAAACCGCAGCTGGCCGCCATCGCAAGGGAGGTCTGCCCCTTCTGCGCGACCAGCACCTTCTTGCCTGCAACCTCGACCGCGCGACCACAGTTGCCGCTGCCGCCCCCGTCGAGATGCGGCGCAAGCAGGGCATAAATCCGCAGCCGCTTCAGCAGCTCCGGATCGCCTTCGAGGCGCGCGTGCTTCAGGACCACGGGATAATGCGGGTCGCTGATGATCTCCTTGACGAGCTGATAGCGGCCCTCGGGGTCGCGACTGGTGATGCGCACGGCCAGGGCATCCGACTCGATGTATTCAAAGGTGTGCTCGAGCGCGCGCTTTTCTTCGTGGAAGAACGTTTCGCCATCGGTGATCAGGAACTCCATGTCCCGGATCTGCGGGCGGTCGATCGTGGGGTAATAAATCTCGTTGAGAGTGCCGTGCGAGAGGGTGAACCAGACGCGGCTCGATGCCGCATACGCCGTGCCGACCGCGTCTTTCGCGCTTGAAGTCCAACGGGGTTCGAGCCCTGGCGCTCCAAATGCGGCGCCATGCCCCTCGATCCATCTGTACTGCGGCGCTACCTCAGTCATTCAGCTTCGCTCCTTACGCTTCTCTGAATTCCACGCTGCCCGTAGCCCGGCCGCCGGCTTACAAGACCTGTGAATTTGCATCCGGATCGGGATGGAAGTTCACTTCACGCATGGCGTGTCCGATTTCGCGGTTCTTCATGAAATATTCCCAGACAAATCCCGTTCGCAGGTTCTCAGCCATGAGCACGCTGATCCCCTGATCGATTCCAAGAATGTCCTCTGCATACCAGTTTGACTTGGGCTGGAACGCATCCACAAATCCGTAGCGCGTCCACACTTTGCTGCCATAGGTCTGACGGATGTGGAGCAGCACATGAGAGCACTCTGCGGGAAGAAAAGGCAGAGAGCCGGCCGTGGCGCAGGGTACAACGGTGCCGTCAAGCGGCCCCATGGAAGGCGGACCGCCCCAGACGCGATATCCCTCGCGCGAGTCCGATGCGGTAATCCCCCAGAGATTCTGGTCGATCCAGTTGAACTTCTGCCCCAGCACCAGGCACCACAACTGATGCGCGCGGGTGGCGGCAATGGAGTTGGTGAAGTAGTTCGTATGAAGATCGCGCTGATCGCGGTAATCGCACCAGGCATGGGCATACTGATGAATGAAGATGGGTGCGACGCCGCTGATGTAGTCGATGCCGCCATACTGCACCAGGGGCCGCAGCAGCGCGTTCCATGTCTCCGCCGGAATCGGGTGCGTGGGCGAACCAATAGCCATGAGATACATGGTCATCAGCTCGGCATAGATATCCCAGCGATGCTTCAAAAAGCCCTGGTCGGGGAGCCAGCCCATCGAAAGGGTCTGACCGCCATTGAGCATCCACTCCCAGTCAACGCGCCGGTAGAAAGTCGTCGCGAGCGCCTCGATGCGCGCATTTCCGGCAAAGTACTGGCGGCAGTGGAGCACGCCGCACAGCAGCAGCGCAGTGTCGATGGAGGACAGCTCGCTGCCGAACATCCTCTGCCCGCTCTCAATATCGATGAAGTGATAGAGAAATCCGTGCTCGTGAGGACAATCCTCCAGCAGGAAGGCGAGCGTCTTTTCGACGCGCTGCTCGCAGTCGCTCGGGCGCAGGTAATTGCGCTTGGCGGCGATGCAGAGCGCGCTCAGGCCGAAGCCGGTCGCGGCAATGCTGGCCACGCGGCTGAGCGAGCCTCCTGCGGCAGGAGCGCGGTCGCGCACGAGGCCCGTCTTGGGGCTGGCCTCGTTGTAAAAGAAATCGCAGCCGCGGCCCTCCAGATCGTCGAGCAGTTCGTCTGCTTCCTTTGAGACCTGGGTGAGCGGCTTGTTGATGAAGACGCCGGGCGGATGCTTATACTGCTGCGCCGCCTCCGACTCGGTCTTGGGCTCCTGGCCCGGCTTCACCGCCGGTGGCTGGGGCTGGTTCTGAGCAGCAGCAATGCTGGCCGCGGGCACGCCCAGCGCCAGCACGCCGGAGGCTCCCGCCGTGCGCAAAAGTTCTCTCCGGGTTATTCGAGGACGACCCAATGCCAATAATTTCCGAACAATTTCCAACTCCGGCCTTCGCGCCGCCGGAACATTTCTCTTTTAGGCTAACCCATTAGACGAGGCAGGACAGGACAAGCACTCTTTTTCTCAGCAGTCATGCAGAAAGCCGACACGTAAGCGCACCTGATGGCCATGAGATGCATCCATTATGATCGTGAAGGTAAATATGGCGCCCGATTGGGGGAGCCGGAATATTTTTCGTTAAGCAGCACGCCAGGAGGATACATTGGCCTACGAAGTGCCCGCACTACCCTACGACTACGCCGGTCTTGAACCGCACATCGACGAAGCCACGATGAAACTGCACCACGACAAGCATCACCAGGCCTACGTCACCAATCTCAACGGCGCCGTAGAGAAGCACCCCGACCTCGCCAAGCACAGTGCGGAGGATCTGCTGCGCAACCTGAACAGCATCCCGGAGGATGTTCGCACTGTTGTCCGCAACAATGGCGGCGGCCACGTCAATCACACCATGTTCTGGAGCATCATGAAGCCGGGCGGCGGCGGTGAACCGACCGGCAAAATCGCTGACCAGATCAAGAAGGACTTCGGCAGCTTTGAAGACTTCAAAAAGCAGTTCAACGAAACCACGGCAAAGCAGTTCGGCTCCGGCTGGGGCTGGCTGATCTGGGATGGCGGCAAGCTGAAGATCGTGACGACGCCGAACCAGGACAATCCCATCTCGAACGGCCACTTCCCTATCCTGGGGAATGATGTTTGGGAGCATGCCTATTACCTGAAGTACCAGAACAGACGGCCGGAATATCTTGCCGCCTGGTGGAACACAGTCAACTGGGACGAGATCAACAAGCGCTTTGAGCAGGCTCAGAAGTAAACCTGCAGTGGAGCATGGAAAAGCCACCCCGACGACGATGAATCGTCGCAGAGGTGGCTTTCCTTTTTTCTGTCTGCATTCCTGACTTCCCGTGTTTGCGGCCTGCCTCCCCACCGCATCTTTTCGGCACGATCTGCGTTTAATAAAATCAGAGAGGCATGAACGAAATGCGTACTCCCGCACTTACTTTGATTGGCACACTTTTCGTGCTCGCGATCACGGCCTGCACTAATTCTTCTGCGGCGCCGACCTCCGGCCCCGCATCGGCCACCTACAACATTGTTCAGGATGGCAAGAGTCTGGGATCAGCCACCTATACGCTGACTCCTATCGCCAGCGGCTACACGATTACGTCACAGGGCAAGATGGCCCTGGCTAAATTCAGCTACGCCTTTTCCAATACGGAGAAGCTGGATGGAGCGCTGAACATGGTCAACGACCAGATCAGCGGAGTCGTCAACGGCAGCGCGGTGAGCTTCAACGCTGCTTCTGACACCACCGGCAACAAGTTCAACATCAATGTCTCGGCCAGCGGCAAGCAGTATCAGAACGTGCTCGACCGCTATGCGAACACGGTCGTGCTGCCGGATCTCGATCCCTCCGGCTACATGCTGCTGGCGCGCCTGGCGCTTGCGCCGCCTGCCACCTCGTGGGCGCTCATCCCCAAGGGGAATGGCCTGCTCGTGCCGCTCAAGTTCACGCCAGACGCCGACGTTTCGGCCAACTATCACGGCCAGTCGATCCTGGTGAAGCACACAACCGTTGCCGTCAGCACGCAGAATGCGATTACGGTGGAGCTCTACTACCTGCCCAGCGGCCAACTGCTGGAAGCCGATCTGCCGGAGCAGAATTTCTACGTCATCTTCGGCGACTTCAAGCTGATCAATCGCCCGCAGTATAAGCAGCTGCCGCGCGGCCAGGCCGCTCCGCCGCCGCAGGGACAAGCTCAGCAGCCTCAGCAGTAAAAATCCTCCGCAGGACTGATCCGCTGCATGTGCAGGAGATCAGTCCTGCGGCAAGGTTTTGAACTGTTTGCTCACCAGCGCCAGCCCCTCTTCGCGGCTGGTGATGCGCCCCTCGAGCTGAGCATCTTCCGCAGCAGCCAGCATCTCCTTGAAGCGCGGGCCGGGCCTGTATCCGGCCGCTATCAGATCGCGTCCGGTGACCAGAAGCGATGGCCTGACCTGCTCCTCAGGCGTTGCCTCATAGCGGGTCCGGGCAAAGTCATAGAGCCGCAGGTCTCCGTGGCTCGACAGGCAATCCATGCGGTGGAGCGCGAGATGCTCCTCGAAGCGCGGCAGGCGGAAGAATCGCTTCAGCGTAGAGTCTTTCATCTTCTCCACATCGCCGAAGCGCATGTGATTCTCAACAAGCAGAAGAATCTGCGCCGTGTCGTCATTGGAAAAGCGCAGGCGCCGGCAGATTGCCTCCGCAATCTTCACGCCCACCTCGACATGGCCATTGAAACGGATGCGATCGGGTGCGCGCTGAAAAGTCGCCGGCTTGCCGACATCGTGAAGAAGTGCGCCCCAGGCCAGCGTGGGCTCTGCGCCCTCAGGCAGCTTCTCCAGCAGCAACAGCGTGTGAATCCAGACGTCGCCTTCCGGGTGATATTCAGGCGGCTGCTCGACTCCCTTAAGGCGCTCGATCTCCGGCAGCACCTCCGCGAGCAGCCCGGTGCTGTCGAGCAGCTCAAAGGCGCGGCGGGCGTGGCCTTCGGTGAGCATACGCGTCAGTTCATCGCGAATGCGCTCGCGGCTGACCTGCGCAATCTGCACGGCAAGCTGCCGGATCGCCGCTTCTGTAACCGGTTCGATTACAAATCCAAAGCGGGCGGCGAAGCGCACCGCGCGCAGCATGCGCAGCTTGTCCTCAGCGAAACGCCTCGACGGCTCGCCGATTGCGCGGATAATGCCTGCGGCGAGATCAGCGCGGCCTCCCACGAAGTCAAGCACCTGCGCCGGTGGGTCGAGCAACATGCCGTTGATGGTGAAGTCGCGGCGGAGAACATCTTGCTGGGGAGTTTCCGCGAACTGTACGGCGTCCGGATGCCGCCCGTCGCTGTAGGATCCATCGCTGCGAAAGGTCGCAACTTCAGTAACGAAGCCATCGTGCTCAACCAACACGACGCCAAAGTGGGCGCCAACAGAAAACGTCCGGGGAAACATCTGCAGGACCACGTCAGGGTGCGCGCTGGTCGCCACATCGAAGTCCTTCGGAGTACGCCCCATCAGCTTGTCGCGCACGCAGCCGCCCGCGAAATAGGCCTGGTGCCCCGCCGCGCGCAAACGCTCGACAATCCCCGCCGCTGCTTCTTCTGCCGTCACTGGAACCTCTGGTCTTATCATAGAGATGTGGACTCTCGTGGACTCATCCTCGGAATTGAAAGCTCATGCGACGAGACGTCGGCAGCTGTCGTAGCCAGAGGGCGCGACCAACTGTCCAACGTGGTGGCCTCGCAGATCGCCACGCATGCGCGCTACGGCGGCGTTGTGCCCGAACTCGCCTCTCGCGAACACCTGCTCAACATTGTGCCTGTGATCCGCGCTTCGCTTGCCGATGCCGGTGTCGCTTTTGCAGATTTGGATGCAATTGCCGTCACGGAGGGACCAGGGCTGGCGGGAGCGCTGCTCGTCGGCATCACCTACGCCAAGGCGCTGGCCTTCGCGCTCGGCAAGCCGCTCATCGCCGTCAACCACCTGGAAGGCCATATTCATGCGGTGCTGCTGGAGCAGGCCGCGCTCGATGAAGCAGCGACTCCACTGCCTGCGCTTGCGCTGGTCGTCTCAGGCGGCCACACCCATCTCTACCTTACGCAGCAACGCGGCGACTCGTGGCACTACAGCAACGTGGGCCGCACGGTGGACGATGCCGCGGGCGAAGCCTTCGACAAAGTTGCCAAGCTGCTCGGCCTCGGCTATCCGGGCGGCCCGTGGATAGACTTCCTTGCAGCGCACGGCGACCCGCGTGCGGTGCCCTTCAGCTTTGCGCAGATCAAGAGCAAGCCGCATCGCGATAACAGTGCGCGCAGCGGGCCCGCGTCGCAGTATTTATTTTCCTTCAGCGGCATCAAAACAGCCGTGCTGCGCTATACGCAGACACACTCGCTCGAAGCCTCGATCCAGGCGCGGCAGCAGGCTCTCGCCTCGATGAGCAATCCGCGACCGCAGGACGCGCTGGCCCTGTGCGATGAAGAGACGTTGGGTCTGATTGCTTCCTTTCAGCGCGCCGTGGTGGACGACCTGCGCCGCAAAACTTTTCGCGCAGCAGAGGAACTGGGCGCAGCGAGCGTGCTCGTCTCCGGCGGGGTCGCGGCCAACCGCGAGTTGCGTGTTCGCTTCACTGCCGAAGCCGCCGATCACGGCATCCCTATTGCATTCCCCTCGCTTGCGCTCTCAACGGACAATGCAGCGATGATCGCCGCAGCAGCATGGCCGAAGTTTCTCGCCAGGGATTTTGCGGCTGAAGATCTTTCGGCGCAGGCATCCCTTACGCTTGGCCGCTGACCTGCGATCCTCGATCAGATTCACGACAGGCTCACGGGTACGAGCGCCTGCGCAATGCGCGGCTGGTGGTCAGTGCACGCGAGTATGCCAGATGGGATCGTCCATGGCGAGTTTGTCGAGCAGGAAGGTGGTATACGCGACATAGGCGCACAGCAGCCGATAGCTTTGGAAGTAGCTTTGATCTTGCAGCATCTCAGGCGTATCCAGTTCAGAGCCGGGTATCTTTTGAGTCTCGCGCGATATCGAGTGCATGGTGATCGACGGTATGTCGCTCCAGCGGAAGCGCTGGGTCAGATCGTGTTTCAAGCCCAGCCGGCTGTCAAAATGGTCAGGCAGCACCGGCTCTCCCAACACGCGCGCCGAGGCATACGTCAGCTGGATGAGATGATATTCGGCGAAGTTCAGCCGATCGCCTCCAGCATTGGGGTTGGCGAAATAGGCGGTGTTGCCGAGCCCCAGCGCCTCCAGATCCACAAATGCCGCAATCCTGCGTCGCTCTGCTTTCCCGAGTCGTGAAAGAAACCGGGCTGCACCTTTGTCGCCCGCTAACTCCACAAAAAGGATGGTATGCGGCTGCGACTGCGCGGTGAGGGACTTGTAGAGCAGGGGCACCATTACCGCTCCGCTCCAGTCGTCGATGGCCCCCACGCCAGCCCCGCGACGGTCATAGTGCGCGGCCACGATCAGCGTCAGATCGTCCTTACCGGGAAGAACACACCACAGGTTGTCATCGTGCTCTTTCAGGTTCTCCCCTGGGCACTCCTCCTCGAGGAAGAGCTGCTTCAAGCGAGCCCGACGCTCGGAGTTCCTGAGGGGAACGGAGCGGAGATGTGCAGTGACCTTCTGGCGTGGAATGTTCCAGAAGAAGAGGCTGCCGGAGGGCTGCGCCGCATGTGCATAGAGCGCCGACATCAATACGATAAGCCATGCCCCCCGTCGCACCACTGCCCCCCTTCGGATCGATAGGACAGCTTACCAGAGGCCAAAGAGGGCCGCCCATTCAAGTTTTTGTTAAGCTGCAACTACCGAGGGGGACCTGCCATGCGTTTTCAACTCAGCCGCTTTGTTATGGTTGTGGCTTTGCTGCCTATCTTGCCGGCTCCGGCGCAGACACAAGCCGGTTCAGTGAATGCTATCGATGCCTCGCTGCAGTCGAGGGTTGATGCTGCAGCCGCGAGCGCTCTGCAGCAGACTGGGCTGCCCAGCGCCTCAGTGGCTATCGTGGAGCATGGCGCGCTCGTCTATGCGCACGCCTACGGACAAGCGCGGCTCGATCCTCCAACCCCGGCAACGGCGGCAATGCGCTACTCCATCGGCTCCATCTCAAAGCAGTTTACGGCGGCTGCTATCCTGCTGCTTCAGCAGCAAGGGAAGCTCTCCATCGACGACCCGGTGTCGAAGTATCTGCCCGACCTGACGCGCGCGCATGAAGTGACCATCCGCATGTTGCTTTCGCACACCTCGGGATATCAGGACTATTGGCCGCAGGACTACCTGATGCCTCCCATGCGCGTGGCGACCGATTCGCAGCACATTCTCGACACCTGGGGGAAGAAGCCGCTCGATTTCGATCCCGGAACGCGCTGGCAGTATTCCAACACCAACTACGTGATCGCCGGCCGCATTGTCGAACAACTGAGCGGAATGCCGTTGATGAATTTTCTGCAGAAGAATATCTTTGGCCCGCTCAAGATGACGTCAGTCTACGACTCCGATGCGAGCAGGCTCGCCGATACGGATGCGCAAGGCTACATCCGCTATGCGCTGGGGCCGCTGCGCCCCGCGCCCAAAGAAGGTAAAGGCTGGATGTTTGCCGCAGGCGAACTGGCGATGCCCGCCTATGACCTTGCCAAGTGGGACATCAGCCTGATGGACCGGTCACTGCTCGCACCTGCCTCCTACCAGCAGATGTTTACCGCGGTAAAGCTCAAAGACGGCGACGACACGCATTATGCGCTGGGCCTCTTTACCTCGCCGCGCAGCGGCCATGCTGCTTACGAACACTCTGGTGAGGTCTCCGGCTTTGTCTCGGAAAATATCGTCTTTCCTGACGATCACGCAGCCATCATCGTACTGACCAACCAGGACGCCTCTCCCGCTGCATCGATCCTGGCGAGAGAACTGACGCCGCTGGTGCTCGGACTGCCCGGCGCCACGCCGAAACAGGCAACGGCCCAAGCCAAGGCAATCTTTGCCGGGCTGCAGCAGGGCAAGATCGACCGCAGCCTCTTCACAGAAAACTGCAACGCTTACTTCGATCAGCAGGCGCTGGGGGATTTCGCATCGAGCCTGGGGCCGCTGGGCGCGCCGACGAGCTTTGAACAGGCCGGCGAGTCGCTGCGCGGCGGCATGACCTTCCACTCGTTTCGCGTCAGCTTTGCCAGCGGCAAACAGGTAGTGGTGACGACCTATACCATGCCTGACGGCAAGCTGGAACAATACCTGGTCGAGCCGGTACTGCAGTAGAAATCAGCGGATCGCAGCAAACAGATCGTCCTCCGGCGGATACCAGACGCGCTCGCCCTCTACACGAGCGAAGCTGGTGAGCTTGTGCTGAGCGCGATGGTGCCTGCCCTGCGCATCGCAGAAGATATTTTCAACCGAAACGTTGCGCGCTGTGAGCGCATCAGCCACCAGGGAGCGGTGGCAGCGCCAGGGCACAGCCTCTGCACACATGATCGCTGTCTCCGATTCCGGACTTGCCTGCAGCAGTTCATCGATTGCGCTCTTGAAGTCCTTCGTCTGCATGTAATCGGCATAGCCCCGGAAGCTCGGATTGCGCCAGCCCATGTTGATCGAGTCCTTATGCGCGTGACGCAGGCCGCCGAGCGACTGCTGCCAGCGGTAGGCGATGCCTGCCTTATGGAGTGACCCCGCCAGAGCCTCCTGCATGAACTGCGGATTGTGCCGGGACTTCGGGATGGTTCTGATATCGACCAGGAAGCGCACGCCTTCCTCATGCAGAGCCTTTACGAAAACGTCTCCAGGGAGCGTCGAGTGCCCGATCGTGAACAAGAGTGAACCCCCTCAAAAGGAGACGGCCCGCATGCAAGCGGGCCGTCCTGTACGCGGTGTGCAGAGATCAGGCATCGGCGTGCTGCAGGACTTCTTCGCGCACCTTGTCATCGCTGGCCTGCTCGGTGGTCGAGGTCGGCAGCGCAATCGCCAGCACATCTTCAATACGGCTTGCGTAGTGAATGGTTACACCGTCGATCTGCTCCGGCGTCAGATCTTCCTCAACACTCTGCCGGTTTTCCGCAGGCAGGATCACATGCTTCACACCCGCACGCTTGGCAGCGAGGAACTTCTCCTTGATGCCGCCCACCGGAAGCACGTTGCCGCTGAGCGTGATCTCACCAGTCATAGCGGTCAGCGGATGGACCCGCGTGTCCGTGAGCAACGAGACCAGGGCCGTGGCCATGGTCACGCCGGCCGACGGACCATCCTTGGGGATGGCTCCCGCGGGAACGTGAATGTGAATGTCCACATCCTTCGTGAAGTCTTCTTCAAGGCCTACGGACTTGGCATTCGATCTCACCCAGGTGAGCGCTGCCTGCATCGACTCCTGCATTACCTCGCCGATCTGCCCGGTCATGGTGAAGCCGCCTTTACCCTTCATGCGGTTGGCCTCGATGAAGAGAATATCGCCGCCTGCGGGCGTCCACGCCAGACCCACCGCCACGCCTGCACGGCTGGTGCGCTCCGCGATCTCAGTATCAACATGCACCTTGATGCCGCCCAGGAACTGGTGAATGATCTCGCGGGTGATAACGATCTTGTCTGTATTGCCCTCGGCGATGCGCCGCGCCTGCTTGCGGCAGACAGTGCCGATGAGCTGCTCCAGTTTGCGGACACCGGCCTCGCGCGTGTAGTGACGCACGATGTAGGAAACCGCATCCTCGGGAAACTCTATGTCCTCCGGCTTGATTCCGTTCTCTTTGATCTGCCGCGGGATCAGATAGCGGAACGCAATGTGCCGCTTCTCTTCCTCGGTATAGCCTTGCAGCTCGATGATTTCCATTCTGTCGCGCAGCGGCTCAGGAATGGGGTCGAGCATGTTCGCGGTGCAGATGAAGAGCACCTTCGAGAGATCGAACGGCTGATCGAGATAGTTATCGCGAAAGCTGTTGTTCTGTTCCGGATCGAGCGTCTCGAGCAAGGCGGACGAAGGATCTCCACGGAAGTCGCGACCCAGCTTGTCGATCTCGTCGAGCATGAAGACGGGATCGTTGGCGCCGGCGCGGCGCAGGTTCTGGATGATCTGCCCCGGCAGCGCGCCGATGTAGGTCCGGCGATGGCCACGGATCTCCGCCTCGTCGTGCATGCCGCCGAGGGAGATGCGCTGGAATTTACGGCCCAGCGAGCGCGCAATGCTGCGGCCCAGCGAGGTCTTGCCCACGCCCGGAGGTCCGACAAAGCAGAGGATTGGCCCCTTCATGTCCGGCTTCAACCGCCGTACCGAGAGGTAATCGAGAATGCGATCCTTGACCTTTTTGAGGTCGTAATGATCTTCGTCGAGGATTTCCTTCGCCTTGGGAATATCTACTTCGCCGCCGGTAGAAGTTGCCCACGGAAGCACGGCGAGCCACTCAATATAGTTCCGCGTGAGCGAGTAGTCGGCTGCCATGGGGGACATGCGCGAGAGCCGATTGAGTTCCTTGAGCGCTTCCTTCTTGGTCTCCTCGGGCATCCCGGCGGCTTCGATCTTCTGGCGCAGCTCTTCAATGTCCTTCTGGCCCTCGTCCATTTCGCCGAGTTCCTTCTGGATCGCCTTCAGCTGCTCGCGGAGGTAGTAGTCGCGCTGCGACTGCTGCACAGAGTCCTGAACCTCCGACTGGATCTTATTGCGAAGCTGTTGCACCTCAAGCTCCTTGACGAGGTGCTTGTTGATGCGCTGCAGACGGCTCTTCACATCCGGCGTTTCGAGCAGCTCCTGCTTGTCGGTTGTCGAGAGAAACGGCAGCGACGAGGAGATGAAGTCCACCAGGCGGCCCGAGTCTCCGGATTCGAGAATCTGCGTGGCGATGGCCTGCAACTCGTCGGAGAGCGTCGGCGAAGCGGCAACGATCTGCTGGAACCCGGTGCTTACATTGCGCTCGAGCGCTTCGAGCTCGGGGCCCTTGGCCGCCTGCACCTCTTCTACGGCCTCCACTCTGGCCACCATGAAGGGCTCAATCTGCGAAAATTCGCCCAGCTTGACCCGTTCGGTGCCCTCCGTGAAGACAAAAAGGCTCTGGTTCGGCATCTTGACGACCTTGTGAATCGTCGCCACCGTGCCATAGGCATAGAGGTCGGCCGGCTGCGGCGAGTCCATGCGTGCGTCGCGCTGGGCGACGACGACGATCGCCTTGTCCTCACCGAGAGACTGGATCAGCTGAATCGAGCTCTCACGTCCCACCGTCAATGGCAGCACCGCGTGAGGAAACAGCACGGTGTCACGAACGGGAAGGATTGGCAGGGTACGTCCGTCCGAACCGCCTTCGCCGCGCTGGTTCGGGTCGCTGGGATGGATAATGCTTAAGAAATCGCTAGCCATGAGTGCCTTCTTGTCAGATTACTTGATTGTTAGACGCATCATATAGCATTCGGTCGCAAATCTTTGGGATGCACTCGCTTCCCTGCCGGTATTCCCACTTATATGTTTCTTTTCAAAGGCGTTCTCCTCCTGCGGCCTTTCCTCTACATCGGCAGAGGGAGGCGTGGGATGACCGGAAGTTCATGGAGAATTAAAGCTGGCCCTGGTTACTTTTCCCGACTGGCGGCAGAGTAGCGGCCGAGCTCCTTGATCATCGAGCAATGCTCCTCCAGGGCGACCAGGGCTGCCCGCGCGCCTGCAGCATTCTCCATCTGAAAATCTGCGTAGAAGATGTACTCCCAGGGCCTTCCCTGGACCGGCCGCGATTCGATCTTGGTGAGGTTGGTGCCCTGATCGGCGAAGATCTGCAGTGCTGCGACGAGGGTTCCAGGACGATTCTCTACGCTGAAGGCCAGGCTAACCTTGTCCGCACGGGGATTTTCCGCAACCAGCTCGTTGCGCCTGAGGAAGAAGAAGCGGGTATAGTTCTCCGGGTTATCTTCGATGCCGGCGGCGAGGATGGTGGCTCCGTAGCAGCGCGCAGCCTCGGTGCTGGCGATCGCCGCCGAGCGACGGTCCTGCTGCTCAACGATGTGCTTGACGCTGCCCGCGGTGTCATAAAAGGGAGTGACCGCGATGGCCGGATGCGCGGCGAAGAATCCCCGACACTGGGCTAGAGCTATGGGATGGGAACAGGCGCGTTCGACCTGGGCCAGCTCCACGCCGGGCAGCGCGATCAGGTTATGGCGGATGCGCACCAAGGCCTCGCGCTCAATGCGGAGCTGGTGAGCGAGCAGCAGATCGTAGTGCTCGGCAACAGGACCTGCAAGGCTGTTTTCGATGGGGATGACTGCAGCGTCTGCCGCGCCGCTCTCTACGGCGGCGAAGACCTGGGCGGAGAGCGCGCAGGGAATCACGGTTGCCTCCGGCATCATCTGGAGCGCGGCTTCGTGGCTAAAAGAGCCAAATTCTCCCTGGATGGCTATCTTCATCATTTTGAGCGCTATGCCCCTTTCTTTGCGTGTATTCGCGGCGATTGATACGGCTGGAATGGCAACCCATACCCGGTAAGACGCACCTTACCACAGCGGAGAAACACACACGAACGCGGGAGGAAATAAGAAGATGCTTTGGACAATATTTGTGATCCTGCTTGTGCTATGGCTGGTGGGTCTGGTGAGTTTTCATGCGATTGGCTGGTACATCCACATTCTTCTGGTGCTGGCGCTGGTAGTACTGCTGATTCAGTTGATCAGTGGCAGACGTCCCGTCGTTTAGCAAAGCAGGGCACGCTCAACCGTTCACGCACGAATCAACCAAGGAGTAACCGTTATGAACAAGGATCAGGTAAGCGGCAAAGTCGATCAGGTGACAGGCAAAATCAAGCAGGGAGTTGGCGAAGCCGTAGGCAATCAGCGCGTCGCAAACGAAGGCGTCGCCGATCAGGTAAAAGGCGCTGCCAAGGAGACTTGGGGAAATGCGAAAGAAGCGGTGAAGGACACGGCTGACGAACATCGCCATGCGCAAGAAGAACGGGCAAATGAGGCCCGGCACAATGTGGTCGGCAAGGTGGAAGCCACTAAAGACAAGATCAATGACAAGATCGAGAGCCATCGCGAAGCCGAGCACCTTCGCAATGAGCGCCGTCCAGCATAGGCCCACAGCCTTTACAGAAAAGCGCCCGGACATGGTGTCCGAGCGCTTTTTTCTTTACCGGTGAAGCAGGACGGCCGCCGCCGTGAAGAGAAAAAATACGACCGAGATGACGCCATTCATCGTGAAGAACGCAGCATTGAGCCTACTGAGATCCTTTGGGGAAACGATGAGGTGCTCATAGAGGAGCAGGGCCGCGACCACGATCAGGCCAACATAGGCAACCGTCCCGAGCGAAAAGAGCCAGACCAGCCAGACCAGCAGAGCAAGCATCACGACGTGCATCAACCGTGCGATCCAGAAGGCAGCGTGGACGCCGATCGCCGCCGGAACGCTGTTCAGCCCGACGGTGCGGTCATGTTCGGCATCCTGGCAAGCGTAGAGCACATCGAAGCCAGCCACCCAGAAGAGAACCGCGAAGGTAAGCACGAGGATGCGTGGGTCAAGTGTTCCGCGGATGGCGATCCATGCAGCCGAGGGAGCCACCCCCAGCGCAAGACCCAGAAACAGGTGAGACCAGCGAGTGATCCGCTTGGTATAGGAGTAAAGCAGCACGATGGCGAGCGCAAAGGGTGAAAGCCAAAGCGTAAGCCGGTTCAATTGGGCGGTGGCGAGAATAAACAAGGCGGCGCTCACGATGGTGAAGCCGCCGACGAAGGTGCGGGACAGATGACCTGCCGGAAGCGCCCGCATGGCCGTGCGCGGATTCGCAGCGTCCAAATCGGCATCAGCCCATCGGTTGAAGGCCATCGCCGCCGAACGCGCCGTAACCATGCAGACAATGATCCAGAGAAGCTGCGCAGGCCGCGGCCAGCCCTCAGCGGCCAGCACTGCTCCAGTGAGTGCAAATGGGAGCGCGAAGATTGAGTGCTCCCATTTGATCATCTCCAGGGTGATGCCAATACTGCGAAAAAGAGCCATGCCTCCAGTTTAACGGGTAGTGCTACTTCGGTTTGTTAGAAGACCCCGCTACCTGGAGGTTATTGGTCACGTGAAATACCCCCGGAACCTGGTTGGCGCGGATGCCTGCGGCATCCTTATCCGCCTGCGAATCTACAACGCCGTAAAGGGTGACGTTGCCGTTCTGCACGGAGATGCGGATGGGCTTGCCCGGATCGATCGCGTATTTGTTCAGCATCCCGAAACCGTAGATGGAGCGGAAGGTTGCAATGCGGATTCGGTCATCCATGGGCGAAACAGGATCGACGGCAATGTTGTTGACCACGTCCTGAACACCCGGCGTATTAGCAGCCACTGCAGCAGCAGAGTCTGCATCTACTGGACCCCATGCCGTACCGCCGAGGGTCACAACGCCGTTCTGTACCGAAACAGAGATCGCGTTAAAGGCTGTCGTCCCGTATCCGACGCGGTCATACTCAATCGCCCTGACCAGCTTCTGCTGGAGTTGCTGATCGTTCATCTCTCCGCGGGGGACCTCAATCTCGTTGCGCACCGCGACAACGCCCTTGACCCGCTTTACCTTTTTCTCCGCCTGATCCTTGTCATCGAAGACTTTCACAGAGCCGGTGAGAGTGGCGATGCCATCGCTCACGCTCGACTGAACATTCTTGAATCGAGAGTTGCCGAGGGCCTTCTTGATTCCGGCTTCCATTTTGCTGGAGGCATCGGTTGCCTGCTGCGCGGAAGCGGTGAAGTGTCGGCCGAGCAGGATGGACGGCGTACCGGCCATCATGAAACCGGCTAAGGCTGAGACAAGCAACCTGTTCAGTCTGGTCATGAGATTTTTCTCCTTGCAAAGCCACAATCTGAAACACCCAAAGATACCGCACCTGAAAGATCTTTAGCGAGAACGTTTTTAGTGATAACGACGATGCAGCTTGAAGATCAGGCTGAAGACGCCTACTTCGTCGCGCACAGCGACGATAGAGAAACTAGGCGTCACCTGTACTTCGCCCTGGATCAACTGCTCCTGCGTTGAGTTGACATTGGTTGCATAGGTTAGGGTTGCATTCTTTGAGACCTGCTGCTGCACGGTGATGCGCGCGGTTGCCGTGCCAAGGCCGCTGATGAACGTGGGATCAATCTTGACACTGCCGCCGCCGAAGAGCTTCTGAATGCGGCTGCTCAACGTCGCGTTGATGGCGCCGCCCAGCAGCGCGTCCGCAGTGGAGTTGACGCCCGCCTGCTGCTGCGCCTGAGAGTAGATCTGCTGCTCCTGCTGGGTGCGGCCCATTGCCAGCAGAGAGAAGATGTCCTGCTCGGAAAGCGGCGGCTCGGAGCGGAACGTCGGCGACAGCTTGCTGGTGGTTCCATGCAGGCCGATGGTGATTTCGTAATCCTCGACATGGGTTGTCGCATCGAGATCGATCACCGGTTCAATCCGCACCGGATTCGTGAAGTAGATATCACCGTGCTGCAGCTGATACTTGGTGCCGGCGAAGGTGGCGCTGCCCTCAGTGACGGAGATGCGGCCGAGGATCGAAGGCTGCGCCACGCTGCCTCGCACATGCAGATCGACATCGCCCGCCAGGTGTGCGAGCGAGTTCTGAAAGTCGAGTTCCGGCGAGGAGGTGACGTGGACGTCAAGCCTTACCCGGTTAGAGAAAGCTGAGGGATTGGGCGGCGGAGCGATGCCGTTCGATCCGGAGGCCAGGCTCGCAAAGTCAAGATTGGGGCTGATGACAAAGCGCGTCAGTTCGACATTCCCGCTCAGCAGCATGTTTTCCGACGTTCCCTGCAGCCGCAGCTTGGTATCAACCATGGAGCTGATGCCAGCCGGATAACGGATGCGAATCTCATGGCCGGTTGCGGTAAGGTCGCCGAAGATGCCCTGCTGATAAGTAATGAAGCCTGCGATCGTGACGAGGCCGCCGCCGGTTTTGCCAGTGAGCGTCTTCACCTGCAGACGGTCCTGGTCAAACTCCAGGGTTCCGTTCAGCTTGCTGATGCCGTTCGGAAAGGTGTTGAGGGCGAAGTTGACATCTTTGAAGTTGACCTGACCGGTGAGGAACGGTCTCACAGTCGTGCCATTGGCTCGCACATGGAAGTCAATATGCCCCGAGGAAGTCACGTTGCTGTTAATGGTCTGCGCGAGCTTGACATTGAGCGAGCCATCGCCTTGAGCCGAAAGCCGATGCATCTTGTCGAAGAGGCCGATCCGGCCCTGCGCCCGCAGGTCAGTGTCGTCGCCGGACACATGCAACGGATCAAGGCTCAGCACGCCATTGTTCAACACGGCATGCAACGCGCCGTCTGTCTTCAGGGTCACGCCGGAGAGCACGACCGCAATCGGGCTGACCTGAATCTCTCCATTCATCTGGCGCGGCTGCCGCAGGGGTCCATTGATGTCGATCGTGCCCTTCAGTGGAGAAGGGGAAGTAATTCCGCTGACATTGAATGCACGGAGGAACGGCTCAGGATTCAGCTCCGTCATCACCAGCCGCGCCTGCGCCTGATTTTCTCCATCGAGCGATGCCTGCCCGCTCAGCTGCAGATGAGCGGCATCGAGATTCGCATTCATGGTGAGCAGCACCTGCCTGCCCTGCGTGTGAGCCTCTGCGTCCACATTGCCCCTGGCGGCGCCTGCTATGACCAGCCTGGTCAGATGCGCCTCGGCACGGAGCTGGGGCGCGGCGGGGGTGCCCGATCCCTGGACGTTAAAGCTAAGCGCGCCTTCTACGGGATAACGCAGATTCTTCAGCCGGTTGAACTGGACCAGTTCAAAGCCCTTCCCTTGCGCGGAGAAGCGGAACTGTTTCGAGGTGAGGTTGTAATCGCCCGCACCGGTCACCTGCCCGCTGTTCTGCCGCAACAGCAGATTGGTTACGCCGACTTCGTGTCCTGCAACGTTCAGGTTTGCAGTGAGGCTGTGGTAGGGCTCACCGTATGCCTCGCCGCCTTTCACGTTCAGCTGGCCGCCTCCCTGCAGGCTGTCGAGCGCACCGCTCAGCCGTGCTTCGAGGTTCAGGGTGCCGGTAACAGGAATAGCCCTCCCGGTCAGCGCAAAGAGATCCGTCAGGCTTGCGTGATCGATATTCGCAGTGGCATTGAGGACCGAGTGACGGTCAAAGCTGGTGCTCTTTGGACTGATCCTGTGCGCGCGCAACACACCTGCGGCATGCAGCTCTGCCTTGCCCTGCAGAACGGTGATGCGGCTGATCGTGAGCAGCTCCGGCGTGTAGGCGGCCTGCGCGTCAATGCTGTCGATATGGACCGGCTGCAGCGAAGTTGCAGTCTCAGCACCCGCCGCCGATGCGATTTCATTCGTCAGCACATCGAAGTTATCCACCGTGAGATGGCCGCGCGCCTCGGGCGCAATCAGGCTGCCTGTCGCCACACCATCGAACTGCGCAGCTCCGTGCATATCAATCGGGATGGCGCGCTTCCGCGAACCGCCGAGAGCGGCGAACACATCGTCGAACTCGGCCAGGTTCGTCGTCCGCAGATGTGCCTGGAGCGTAGACTGCCGATCCAACGGGTAGACCCCAAGCGCGCCATTCACGTTGAGGGTCATGCCAGGAGTGTGTGCCTCAAGGTGGCGCACATCAACCATGCCATTTCGTTGCGAATAGGTTGCGTCTACCGCACCGGAGAGCGGCACCTCGCCGCGATACGCACGGCCATCGGGCGCCATGGTCACCTTGGCGTCCGTGGTCAGGCTGTTCAGATCGCCTACCCATTGTGCGTTCGCCGTACCGGTCGCGGCGGTGTCAAAACCAATCCGCTGGAATTGCGCAGGCGCAACAATTGCGAGAATCGTATCGAGCGGAAGGTCTTTGACATTGAGCCGAATGCTGCCACGTTGCGGCGGCGCGGCCGTGGACTGCTTCCAGTTGGTAACCTTGATGGCTCCATTCAATGCCCCGCCATGTCCGAAGTCCACCTGCAGCCCATCCAGCAGAATTACGCCGGGAGTGAGATGCAGCGCACTGCGAGCATTGATGCCGGAGAAGTGAATGATGTCCGTCCGGTAGGTAGCGCCCTCCGCGGCGAACGTACCATTCACATTCATATTGGCGCGCACACCACGACCCTCCAGATCGAGCTGCACCGTTCCTGCCTCCAACCCATTCACATCGGCCAGGGCATTCGCCTCGCGCAGATCAACAGCGCCCTTCGCCCTGAACTTCCACGAAGGGTTGTTGAAGTCCTTCACTGTCGCGCTTGCATCCAGCCGCGACTTGCCGCTGGTGAACCTGAGCGAGGTCAGTTCGAGTGAATTCCTGCCTGCATCGGCAGAGAGCACGAGCTGAGAATGCACCGGCACGCGGCTTCCGCGCTGCGCCGAAATGTCAGAGGCATTCACCTGGGCGAGATAATGCCCCTGCGGCGCAGAATAGGTAACTGTTGCAGTTACATTATTGGCGGCTACGTTGAACGGGATCGCGCGCTGGTTGAGCAGCAGTATTCCATTGTTGACGGCAGTGCGCTTGATGGCGAGGTCGAAAATCGTATCCTTTAGCGGTTTGCTGCTTGTGGCAATCTTCGGCTGAGGCTGATTGGTAGAGCCGTCCGGATAGATGATCAGGTGAATAACCGGACGGTCTGCCTCCAGGTATTCAACGTCGATCTTCGGCCGCAGGAAAGACAGGATCTTTGCGCGCACTAAGAGGCGATCAAGATGGGCGTAGGGAACTTCGCCACTGGCTTCAAGACCATGAATGGTGAGGTTATCGGCCTCAACCTGCAGATGCAGCAACTGCCAGTGAAATGCGCCGAGCTCGACCCGTCCGCCAGTGGACTGCTCAAGCGTCGCGATGAGGTAGCGCCGCACATGGTTGGCGAAGCTTGCCGTGGTCGCGTACCAGAAGAGTGCGCCTCCGATGGCGATCACCGCCAGAAGCATTCCCAGCGCAACATGCCACAGATGCCGCAAGCGCGGGCCGCGGGGGACGTGCGCTTCGAGTTCATCGAGCAGCTTGCTCATGCGCCTCCTCCGTTGCCATTGCTGCTATTGTCAGGATCGCCCGAGCTTTGCCCGTAAATAGGATTGAGGATCTGGACACTGCCCTGATCGCGCAGGCTCTGCAACCAATCCCGCAGCAACAGATTGACCTTCTCCTGGAGCAGCACTTCGCGAATGCGCGGCGCAAGAGACGCAACCGGCGGGGCCTGTTCATGAACCTTCTGAAACTCCGGCACGAGCGTCTTCTGGTAGTAGTCGACTACTTCGCTGCGATCGATGCGAATGCCCGCACGAAAACGGAGATCGATGTACTGCAGGATGGCCAACCGCTGGCGCCAGTGGGTCTGGACCTCTGCCTCAGTAAGATGATTCTCAGCAAGAAATGCCTTCCATCCGGCATCGCTGATGCAGCGCTCATGGGCGCAGGCGGGGAGGATTCTTCGCAGCTCCATCAGACTCTTCTGTACATCCGCGTCGCTCACCGTCACCGGTTGTTGCTGCGCTTTCATCTCCTGCAGGATCAGCACCCTGCTGATGAGCCGCTGGCCTGCGGCAGGCGCGGTATTCGGCCCCGGCGGCAGCAACGCAGCAAACCGCATCTCCTCATCCACATCACTCTGCAGCAGCACACTGCCGTTGATGATCGCAATGACGCTGTCAAGCACAACGGGCTGTTGACCCTGCGGGGCTGGAGGCGCGGATGGCTGTTGGGCATGCACTGGTGACAGCATGCACCAGCTCAGCGCGAGAAACGCAGTCATGCGAAGACGACGCATCAGAACGCCTGCCCGATGCTGAAGAAGAAGTTGAAGTGGCTGGCCTGGCCAACATGCGCCGGGCCCGGCTGGCCATTCGGGCCAAGGTTGTTGTAATCGAGAATAACCGGGAAGATGGGCGGATTCAGGTTATAGCTGAAGTCAACGCGCACGGGACCAATCGGTGTGTGATAGCGCAGCCCGAGGCCAACTGCGTGCGAGAAATCATTGAAGTCGCAGGTTCCTTTCTGGTCGATGCTGTTGCTCGTGGTTGTCGCCGCCTGATCTGTAGGGCTTAGATTCTTGCAGGTGTAGCTATGCGGCTGCTTGATGCGAATGGCGCTGCGCCAGATATCTGAACCCTTCGTGAAGACATTCCCCATATCGTGGAAGAAGACGAACCCCAGGCTGTTTCCGAAGTAAGGCAACGTGGGATTCGGCAGCCGCAGCTCGGTCATATTCACGAGCGCTCCCGCGCCGCCAATGGGGAAACCCGTAATCGAATCGCGTGGGCCAGCAGCATTGACCGCGAAGCCTCGCAACGATTGCGGACCGCCGCCGTAGAGGCGCTCCGGCAGAGGAATCAGCTGCTCACTGGGCGAACCATAGGTGCGGATAAAAGCGACGCGGGTGCTGCGTGCAAGCACCCATCGCTTTACACCGAAGGCATAGTAGCTGTTATTCGTCGCATCCAGACGATCGAAGGCTCGCTGGGCGCTGAACTTCGGATCAGAGAGGAACTCCTGAACCGTGTTGTACGTCCCACCCTCGGCATCGAGCGCAAGAGGACGGCGGGTATCGCGCACCCATGTAAAGCCGGGGCCTGCCACGCGCGCTGCCTGCGTCAGTTCCGGAACCAGTTCGGGAGATACCTGCACAGTAGCCGAGTTAACCTTCGTTCTGCGGAACTGGTAGTTATAGAGCAGTGTTGTCGGCTTGGTAGGCCGCTGTGTCAGCTGCAGCGTCGACTGCAGGATGGTCGCCGCGTAAGTAGTCACGGCCTGCGCGTTGGTGTAGCCACCCGAGAGTGAGAGATCGAGCGTCGGGTTATTGAAGATATGGGGATTGGTGAAGATCAACGTCGCCTGTTGCTCCAGTGAGCCATACAGCGTCTTCATTGAAATGGATCGGTCTGTTCCCCCGAGATTGATCCTCGAGACGTCCAACTCCACCAGTGCGCTCACGCCGAAGTTGCCATTGGGATTGCAGTTCTGATTAGGGTTGATGCCAAGCTGCACCAGCGTAATAGCGTTGCAGTTCGTGCTTGGATTGCCGGTCTGCGCCTGAAAGCCAGCGCCGTACTCGATATCCCAGCGGCGCGCTTCAGTGAACTGCAGCAGGACATTTTTCCGCAGTTCGTCGCCTGCAGGATTCTGCACTGCCGCGTTCACCTCATTGAACAGCGTCAGGTCATAGAGCTTGCGTTGTGTTTCGAGCAGGGCTGACTGATTCAACGGCTCGCCGGGATGAATCAGAATCCGCTCATCGACCGTGCGCGGCTTGGTATAGTGCAGTCCCGAGGTGAGCACCTTGCTGATGAAGATCTGGTCTCCCTCTGTGACCCGCATCGTGACGTCGATGAGGTTGGGATTGTGCGCCTCCGGCTTCTGCGCCACGTTCACCTGCGCCTGCGAGAAGCCCTTGCTCAGGTAGTAAGTCAGCACCGCATCACGATCCCCTGTGATATTCAAGGAGGAGTACGGCTGGCCGGACTGGGTATTGAGCAGCGGCGTCAGGCTGGCCAGCGGAATCTTCTGAGCGCCTACGATCGTGTATTTGCCGATGCGCTGCTGCACTCCTTCATCGATCTGATACTTCACGCGCAGCCGGGCAAGCTTCTTCCCACTGCCTGGCAGATCGTCCGTATCGGTCACCTCTGGAGTGACCTTCACATTGCCGAAGCCGTTCCCCTCGTAAAGCGCAGTGATGGTGTCCACATCGGCATCCACCAGCGCGGCGCTGTAGATGCCATGGCGGATAAAGAGGCTGGCCGGCTGCACGGCGAGGCGCGGCTCGATCACATCGGTGCTGAAGTACTTGTTGCCGGCAATGGTCACCGCCTCAACTTCATGCTTGGGGCCGGGAACGACGTTGAAGGTGATCACCGTATGCTGAGGATCGATGACGTGCTCCGTATGTGTCACCTTGATATCGAAATAGCCCTGCCGCTGGTAGTAATCCCGGATGCGGTTATTGCCTTCATTCAGCAGATCTTCGTCCACGGCGCCTTCTTCATAGACAGGCACCAGGTTCTTGATCTTGCCCTTGCTCAGCGACACGCCCTCGACCAGGATTCGCACAAGGGGACCCCGCTCTGCCTGGAAGTTGTAATTCACGTGGTTGGCCGGTGGCTCAAACTCCTGCGACTCCAATCGCACGTTTGCCTCAAGGCGATTCTGCTTCTCGTATTGCTTTCTGAGGCGTCCCAGTGCGTTGCTCACCGTATTGCGGGTGATCTTTGAGTTGTTCTTCAGCTTGCCTTTCTTGCGAAAAGTTTCCGCCGTCATGCCACTGTCGCCTCGGACTGTGACTCTGCCCAGGCGCGCCTGCTTCCCCTGCTCGACTACATACCCAAGGCTTACCTGCTGGTGCTCGTTGTCAACCGTCGTCGCCGTAAAAATTCTGCTTTGGAAGAAGCCATTTGTCTCCAGCGTCTGGCGGATGCGATCCGTTCCCTGGGCGGCCTTTGCATCCGTGTAGGGCTCGCCCGCATTGAGCCGCGTGGCTCTCTGCAGCAGGCTTGTGAGCCGGTCGCCCTTGATGCCGTCCACGGTGATGCGGCCCAGAAAATATGCAATCTCTCCGGTAAAGATGATGGTGACCTGGTTGCCCGTCTTGTATCCCTCAACCGCGATGGTCTTATACAGACCGGTTGCATAGAGCCGCCGCAGACTGTTGCGGATCTTTTCCGGATCAAGTGGCTGGCCTGCCTGCACCGGCAGCAACTGAGGCAGCGGGGCGAGGCGCTCGGCGCTCACGCCTTTGAACTCCACGGCGCGGATCGTGGCCCCTCTCCACGCGTCCATGGTGGGAGTCGAGCCCTTCACCGGGATAGGAGTCGTCGCCTTCATGGGCTGAATCCCCGCCTCATTCGGCAACACCGCCGGCCCCCCAGTAAGGGGCGCTGCTTCTTTATCCTTCGCATTCTTTTTTGGCTTCGGTGCAGCCTTGCTCGATGGCGGATTCAGCTGGGTGTCTCCGGCAGCCTGTCCCCAAAGAGAAAGCCCTGCCGAACACAGCAGCAAGACGAAAATCTGCGCTATCTTCGCTCTCTGTTTGCCTGTTGACCCGCAAATAAAACCCAATGAATTCCTCGAAACCTTGCCTGGCAAAAGGCTTGGATGCCGGAATGCTTCTGTGTAGCCATGAACTGGGATGAGTACAGCAGAATTGTAATTCCGATCAGTCTCTATACTAAATGTCAGTGAACCCGCAATTTTCAGCCGCTGATCGCTATTCCCGCCAGATCCTCTACCCCGGCATCGGCCAGGAAGGTCAGCAGAAGTTATCGAGCGCGCATGTTGCATTAGTTGGGTGCGGGGCGACCGGTGCAGCTGCCGCCAGCCTGCTGGCCCGCGCTGGCATCGGCAGGCTTACCCTCATCGATCGCGACTATGTTGAGGAGAGCAATCTGCAGCGGCAGGTCCTGTTTGACGAGGCCGATGCGCTGGCCGCACTGCCCAAGGCGGAGGCCGCGCGCCGCAAGATCAGTCTCTTCAACAGCGAGATCACCGTCGACGCCCACATTGCCGATCTCACCCCGGGCAATATCCATGAGCTGCTTGCCGGCTCACAGCTGGTGCTCGACGCCACCGACAACTTTGAAACCCGCTACCTGCTCAACGACTACGCGGTGGAGCAACGCAAGCCGTGGATCTATGCAGCCGCGGTCGGAGCTTATGCGCTCACGATGAACGTGCTGCCCGAGGAAACCGCCTGCCTTGCCTGCATTTTTCCGAAGGCGCCGGGAGGCGCGGTCGAGACCTGCGATACCGCGGGCATCCTCAACACGGCCGTCAATCTCGCCGCGTCCATCGAAGTGACCGAGGCGCTCAAGTTTCTGGTCGGGGCAAAGAGCGCCATGCGCCGGACCATGCTCTCCCACGATTTGTGGAGTAACGAACGCAGCGAGGTCCGCGCCGACCGGCCCCGTATGGGCTGCGAGGTGTGCAAGGAGCGAGACTTCCGCCATCTGCGCGGCGAGGGACGACCGCACATCACTCTCTGCGGCCGCAACTCCGTGCAGATTCATGAGCATCACCGGCCCGTGGATTTCAATGAGATGAAACTGCGGCTCGAACCGCATGGGACCGTGAAGTACAACAACCTGCTGCTGCGATTTGAGCGCGGCCCGCACACCATTACTCTCTTCCCCGATGGTCGCGCCCTGGTACAGGGCACAACCGATGTCGCCCAGGCACGCAGCCTCTATGCCCGCTTCATCGGCAGCTAATCCTTGGCCGGTGCGGCAGCCGTTTGACGGCGGCAAACTTGTTTATCATTCCCTAAAGAGGAGCATGAAGAACCATGGCTGAAGTTCGCAAAGAAAAAGACTCGCTTGGATTCGTCGAAGTACCCGCCAAGGCTTACTACGGAGCGCAGACCGCACGCGCTGTCGAAAACTACCCCATCTCAGGCATGCGCGCGCACCCGCAGCTGATCCGCGCCTTTGGAATGGTGAAGCGAGCCGCAGCAGAGGCCAACAAGGAACTGGGCCTCATCGAGGACAACCGCGCCGATGCCATCATCCAGGCCGCGCAGGAAGTCATCGACGGCAAGTGGAACAGTGAATTCGTAGTCGACGTCTTCCAGGCTGGCGCCGGTGTCAGCTTCCACATGAACACCAATGAGGTGTTGGCGAACCGGGCAAATGAAATTCTCGGCGGAGCCCTCGGTGAGTATGCGCAAGTCCACCCGAACGACCATGTCAACTACGGCCAGTCCACCAATGATGTCTTCCCTACCGGGATGCGCGTTGCCACCCTGCTGAATCTCGAAACCCTCTACCCTGTTCTCGACGCACTTGCGGCAACCTTTGCTGCGAAGGCCAAAGAGTTCGACGGCATCATGAAGTCGGGCCGCACCCACATGCAGGATGCTGTGCCAATTCGTCTCGGGCAGGAGTTTGCCGCGTACGGACTCGCCATCGAAAAGGGTAAAAAGTTTCTCCAACTGGCAGCCGACTCCCTTCGCGAGCTTGGCCTCGGCGGCAGTGCTGTCGGCACGGGCATCAATACGCACCCCGACTACCGAGTGAAGGCGGTCGCGAACCTCGCGCGTCTCTCCGGCCAGGATCTGACGCCTGCCAGCGACATGCGCTGGGCGATGCAGTCCAATGCCTGCATGGCTGATGTCAGCGCTGCACTGCGTGGCATTGCGCTCGAAGTCATCCGCATCTCGAATGATGTCCGGCTGCTCTCCTCAGGGCCGAACACCGGCTTCGGCGAAATCTATCTGCCCAGCCTGCAGCCTGGCTCCTCCATCATGCCGGGCAAGATCAACCCGGTGATGCCTGAACTCGCCGCGATGGTGAGCTTTCAGGTCGTCGGAAACGATGCTGCTGTCGCCATGGCGGTGCAGGGCGGACAGCTTGAACTGAACGTGATGATGCCGACGATGGCCTACAACGTCCTCCAGAGTACGACCATCCTCGCCAACATGCTGCACCAATTCAACGACCGCTGCGTTGCCGGCATCACTGCCAATGCAGAGCGCTGCCAGTTCTACGCGCAGAGCACGGTTTCGCTGGCCACGGCGCTGAACCCCTACATCGGCTACGCCAAGGCAGCTGAGATTGTGAAGGAGTCGGTCGCAACCGGCGCATCGATCATCTCCATCGCACGCTCGAAGCAGCTGCTCAGCGAAGAGGAAATTGCCGAGATTCTCGACCCGGTCCGCATGACGGAGCCGCAATACCCCCTCGACTCGGCAAAGGAACGCGACAAGAAGGTCAAAGCATAAGACCTCTACAATGAGGGTTCGCGACTCACCATCGCGGACCCTGATAATCGTCTGCGGTCGGCGCAGGCTCAACGAATGAACGTTCACGTCCACTCTTCCTGCTGCAATGCTTCCCGCAAAAGAAAAGACCAGCGAAGGTTACCTTCGCTGGTCTTTTTAATTGTTGGGATGTGAAAGGACGATTAGAAGAGAAGCCTTGCTCCGATTTCAACGTTTCTATTGCTTCCCCCCTGCGAGCACACAGGACCGCATTGGGTCTGGTCCATGAAGGTAGGATCGTCGATCTCTGGATCAAGTGTTCCAAAGTATTGGCGGTTGAGAGCGTTATATGCACTGATCGAGAACTGCATTTTCACGCTTTCTGTGAGCCGGGTGTTTTTAAGGATGGTTGCATTCAGGTTGTTGTAGTTTTGCGAGCCTAACGTGTTCCTGCCCACACCACCAAAAGGCGTTCCCAGGAGCTTCGCGATAGCCTTGTTGTTGAAGAGCCAGCGCTCGGAGGTGGCCGTAACTGCAGTTGGCGCTGTGCCGTTTTCGATGTAATTGAGCCAGGACTGCAGATCATAGTAGGTGCCAGGTGTTACGCCATTAGGCGCATCCGCAAGCGCACCGTTCAAGATACCGACCGCGCGCATAGGAGCCTTCGCATTGGAAAGAATCGGACGGCAGGTATCTACGCTGCTGTTGAAACTGTTGTTGAAGCCAGTATCGCAATAGCTGCTCATTTCAGGGAATCCGAATGCGCCATATTGGAACTGGAATGGAGTGGTAGGCTGCCCCGTGTCAAAGTTATAAAGCCCACTGATTTCAAAACCGCCAAGCAGTCTTCCCATCAGACCGTGTTGGCCCTTATACCAGGGGAGATCGTACACAAAGGAAGCGTTAATGACATGGGGGACTGAAATTCCGCTCTGACCGCGCTCTCCCACGTTGCTGTTGAATGGATTCTGAGCGAACGTAATGGTATTCCCGCCGCCAAACGTACCAAAGATATCCGATGTGTTATCGATCGCCCGGCTGTAGGTGTAGCTGAAGGTTGTGGTCAGGTTATGCCATGCCTTCGTATCTATCTGGAACTCTAATGCGTTGTAGTTGGAGAAGGCAGTATTCGCGCGAAGGCGAACGTCTGCATTGTTGCAATTGGGCCTTCCATAACCAATGGCTGTAGTGTCAGTGCAGAAGAGAGCTGGGCTGATGACATTGGGGAACGCCTGAGCCGTGGCCAACAGGTTGGGGTTGGCGTCGAGGCTCTGGAAATTACCTACGCCGTGGTTGCCCACATAACGGAGCTGAATGGCAATGTAGCTGTTCGGTCCGTACTCAAAACCAAGTTGCCAGGATTCCGTATAAGGATTGTGGAAGTTGCTTGGAACGAGGGTGTAAGGACGCGTGTTCGGGTTAACACCCAGCGGAATTGTTCCCAGGTTCTTTGCGCGGGTCTCGGATCCGGTTATGCCGCCCGACGGCAGGCAGTCGCCACCGCAAGCCTCGGCAGGTCCGGCGTTGATAACGGGCGCGGCCGTCGCTGAATTCAGGAACATGTTGTAAAACGCCGGATCAAAGTTGATCGCAAATCCCCCATTGACGACCAGATGATTGTCGAGCTGTTGCGGGTTCCATGCGAAGCCAAACCGGGGCTGAAAGTTCTTATAGTTTTCTGCGACGGAAGGGAATGTCCGCTCTGAAAGTGGCAGAGAGGTATCCCAAAAAGCCGTTGCCGGGTTGGATTCCCTGGCGACTGTCTCGTCATGCAACAGATTGACAGCCTGCCCGAAGAACTCCCACCTCAACCCTGTATTCAGCGTGAGGGCAGGAGATACGCGCCACACATCCTGGATATATCCGGCAGCATCTGGTTCTGTGAAGTGAAGGTTGTAGTTGCCGTTCGAGAGCTGAACAGTACCAGACTGCTGCAGGAACTTGCTGAAGCTTCCAAACTTGTAAGTGCCGTTGTAGTTGGGCAGGAATCCATTCGGTGAGTTCTGATAGTCCCACTCCCCACCAAAGTAGAGGGTGTGATTGCCGCGGATCCACGTTGCGTTGTCTTGTACTTGCGTATTCTTCACAACCCGGCCTTGCGGCAGATTGTTAGGGTAGCCGTAACCAAGGAAAGGAGATCCCAGCGAGATCGAGGAGGTGCAGGCACCGGGCGTGTTCACAGTGCAGTTAGCCTGCGCGCCCGATTGGAAGAAGAGCTTCGTTTGCTGAAAGCTGTAACGGATCTGATTTACCCACGAAGGTGAATAGGTCCGGGTCCAGTCAGCACCTACTGAGTGAGCAGTGTCCGGTACGTCATACCAGGCGCCAGCCGCCACATTCCCCCCGGCTTCGATCGTCGGATCGTCCTGATAAAAGTACCTTGCAAAAAAGTGGTCTTTCGTCGTTGGCTGCCAATCAAGACGTCCCATGTCTTCCTGATCATTTGTCTGCGAGGGCACGCCGCGGGAGATCTGTCCAAACTCAATCGGCGCAGATGTGGTTCCATCCGATACCGTGATCGCCTTAGTAGCGCCAAAGACCTGGGGACCGCCTGTCTTGATTGAATACGGCCCGCTGTTCACCATTGCCGCAACGGCAGGGTTGTTTGGAAAGGCTGCCTGTAACTGTTGGAGCCCGTTAGGCGTAGGGGTAAGGTTAGAGGGACCGGAAATGGAGAGGCCGCCTCCAGCGTGATTCCGGCTGAAATACGTGCTGCCGAAGCCCCAGAGCTTATCTTTGATGATCGGCATGCCCAGGGTGCCTCCGAAGCGGTTCTGCACAAAGCGCTGCAGCACCGGCAGAGCGTAACCCGTGGTGACTGGATCCTGTCCTGTGGCGCAGAATCCCAGCGAGGGATCCTTTTGATTCTGGGCAAAGGACTCACCCCAGTTTCCCTCGTAATACTCGAATGCTGATCCGTGAATCTGATTGGTGCCGGACTTGGTGAGATAGTTCACCACCGATCCGGTATTGCGACCGTACTGTGCGCTGAAGTCATTCGTGATGACTTGTACGCCTGCAAGCGCATCCTGATTGGAGAAGAAGACCTGCGGTCCTGCAACCGAGTTGTCGTTGTTCGACTGCCCGTCCAGCTCAAAATTGTTCGATCGTCCACGCTGCCCCTGGGACGAGAATGAAGCGCCATTATTGTTTGAGAAGCTGCTGGCATGCGTCAGCACCACGCCCGGCTGCAACAGGGCTACCGCGTCGAAGCCACCCTGGAGGGGCAGGTTGGATAACTGCTGTGACGAGAAGATGGTGGAGATTTGCGAATCAGTCGTATTCAGAAGCGCCGCGCTCTCGTCTGTGACTTCTACGGTCTGGCTTGCGCCCGGCTTCAACACTTGCTTGCCAATCTGCGATTGGCCTACAACAACTTTTACCTTCTGCAGCTTGATGGAATTGAACCCTGCCGCATCGATGGTCAGGTCGTACTGGCCGATAGGCAGGTTGAGGATACTGAAGTTGCCGTCCGCTTGCGATTGCTGGGTAAATTTCGCGCCGGTCTCGACATTGACCGCGGCAAGTTTAGCCCCCTGAATAACTGCCCCGGTTGGATCGACTACGGTTCCCGCGATTCCGCCTGTCGTAATACCTTGACTCCACAGCAACGATGGAACAGCTGCAAACATCAAGGCAAGAAGGATGCAACCTCCAAAAACGGCCCTACACCTATCTTTCAAAGTCATCTCAAAACCCTCTGATTTCCAAGTTGTGAAGTCCCACTACGCTGCCAACGGCTCTCTTAAGTTGCCTGCTAGGTACTGATTTGTACTCTGTTTCTTGACTCGGCCCACTGAAAAGCAATCGAGCAGCCACACACTTTGGACTTTTCAGTTTCTCTGCAAATATTTCATTAAAAATGACTTAGATAGATGAGAGGAGCTCGTCCAGGGAAAGAGGCTCCGCTTATATATGAAATTCGGTATGAAGTCTCTTGACCACATATTTGCTTTTTGGTATGTCAAGTCGTTACTTTTTGGATTAACCCATGTCTAGCGATATTTATGTTGGCGTCACCCAAACCCTTGAATCGATAACAAACGCCTGCCGACGGGCGGGGCGCAATTCATCCGATATACGCCTGATGGCGGTTTCGAAGACGCATCCTGCCGAGGCCATGGTGGAGGCGCTCCGGGCGGGGCTTACCTTGTTCGGAGAGAATCGCGTACAGGAGTATGAGCGGAAGTCGCGCGAGTTGGATGGGGTTGAGCTTCCGGGGGCGCCGGAGGTTCATCTCATCGGGCATCTGCAGTCGAACAAGGCAGCTCGTGCGGTGCAGCTCTTTCAATCCATCGACACGCTTGACTCCCTACGGCTGGCCAAAAGGATCAATGAAGCTGCAGCCAAGGCTGGCCGGGTGATGCCGGTACTGCTTGAAGTCAAGCTGAGCAGCGAGGAGTCAAAGAGCGGACTTTCGCCCGAAGGCGAAGAGACCGAGCGGCTGCTCGAAGCCTTGCCGGGACTGGCAAACCTGAAGGTTAATGGCCTGATGACGGTCGCGCCGCTCGATGACGATCCGGAGGTTGCGCGCGCCTGCTTCCGCAGACTTCGACAACTCAGGGATGCATGGGCGGCGAAACACCAGAGGCTCGACCTGCACGAACTGTCGATGGGCATGTCGGGAGACTATGAGATCGCCATCGAAGAGGGCTCGACCATGATTCGGCTGGGAACGGCGATCTTTGGCGCTCGCGAGACTCCCGTGTAGCATCAGACTTTGAAGAATTCAGCGAGGCCAGGAATGCAGCTCAAGTGGTGCGCTTCTCTACTATTGTCAGCTTGTCTCTTTACCCCGGCGGCAGCCCGTGCGCAATCCGAACAGGTGACCGTCGACACGCACGCCGCGGGAACACCCTTCCCGCACTACTGGGAGAAGATGTTTGGCTCCGGACGCGCCAACCTCAGTATGAGGCAAAGCTACCGTGACGACCTGCAGACGGTAAAGAAGGTAACGGACTTCCAATACGTCCGCTTCCACGCGATTCTCGATGATGAGAACGGCGTCTACAGCGAAGACCCGCAGGGGAATCCGGTCTACAACTTTTCTTATGTAGATCAGATTTATGACGGGCTGCTCCAGAACGGCATCCGGCCGTTTGTCGAGATCAGCTTTATGCCGAAGCTGCTGGCGAAGAGGTTGGACTACCACGCCTTCTGGTACAAGCAGATCGTTTCTCCGCCTAAGGATTACGCCAAGTGGGATGCTCTGATGACCGCCTTTGCAAAGCATCTGGTCGATCGTTATGGAATCGAAGAGGTGTCCAAGTGGTATTTCGAGGTGTGGAACGAGCCTAATATCGACTTCTGGACCGGGCGTCCAGCGCAGCAGACGTATTTCGAGCTGTATGACAACACGGCGCGCGCCTTGAAGGCAGTCAATCCCCGGATTCGCGTCGGTGGACCAGCGACCGCGCAGGCCGCATGGGTGGACGCGATGATCGCCCATGCCACGCAGAACCATGTTCCGCTGGATTTCGTCTCCACGCATGTCTATGGCAATGATGTCTCCAAGGATGTGTTTGGAGATAACCGCCCCATCGCTCCGCACCAGATGGTTTGCGCCGCGGTCAAGAAGGTGCACGACCAGATCAAGGCATCGGCGCAACCAAATATGCCGCTTATCTGGAGCGAGTTCAACGCCACCTATATGAATGAGTCTGCCATTACGGACTCGACCTACATGGGGCCGTGGATGGCGAACACGATCCGCGAGTGCAACGGCATGACCGAGATGATGTCCTACTGGACATTCTCCGACGTGTTCGAGGAACAGGGAGTCATCAAGACGCCGTTCTACGGCGGCTACGGATTGATTGCCGAGCGCGGCATACCCAAGCCGGCCTTCAACGACTTTGCCCTGCTGCACAGGCTGGGCACGGAGCTGCTGCCCGTCTCCTCAGACGATGTGCTGGTAACGCGCCGCAAGGATGGCGCCCTGGTGCTGGCCGCCTGGAATCTGGTGGAACCGGGGGTGACTGCGCCGCCCAAGACCATTACGCTGACCCTTGTGGGCGTCAAAGGCGGCGCGTCGGCGAGCATTGCCCGCGTCGACGCTGCGCACGGAGATACACTCGATGCATGGAAATCCATGGGCAGCCCGAAGGATCCCAGCGAGAAACAGATTGCAGCCCTGCGAAAGGTCGGTCAGCTTGGAGCACCGGAGATCGTCCCGGTCAAGGACGGGAAGCTGACGTTGACTCTGCCGCCGCAAGGGCTGGCAGTTGTAGAAGTGAGATAAGCCTGGGCCCTCCTCAAAAGGGAGGACCGGGTCACTCGCCGCTGGCTGTCATCCAGCGATCCATAAGGGTTTGTGCGCAACGTGCGCCGCAGATATGCTTCACCTGCGCATCATGGGAGAGCAGTAGATTCCATGGAGTCAGCTTGAGCAGCGGCTGAGGCTCAGCGCCGGGCACGGGCGCAAACTCCTCGCCCCAGGCCAGCCACCAATCGGTTGACTCATTCTTCGCTTTGCCGCATACATCGCAGTGATAGGTTTCTGTCCAGGCCATGGTTTGTTATAGCTGACCTTAGCACAGCTTCAGGCTTCCTGAGGTCGCACATTTGTGGGATTTACGACATCCTCCTCAGGCTGATTGAGAATATCTACCAGGGGAAAGCCGAGCTTTTTCCATTCATCAAAGCCGCCCCGCAGGGGACGCACGCGATAAATGCCGTGCTTGCGAAGAGCCAATGCCATCTTGGCTGCGGTCGCCTCGCTTGGACAGGTGCAGAAAAGCACCACATCGCGATCCCGTGGTATCTCGCCGCTGCTCTCCATGAGCCGGTCGGGAGAATAAAGCACAGCGCCGGGGATGGTGCGTGGATCAGGAAGATAATCCAACGGATGGCGCAGATCGATGATGTAGAGCTTGCGGCCGCTCTCCATCATGACCTTCAGCTCCGCCGGCTCCAGACGCGCCATCTTGATCTCTCTTAGGAAGGCGCGCTGCTTCACTATGCGATAGAGCAGGAAGGCGATGACAAGAAGTACGAACAGGAAGACGGCGAAATGAGTAACCCACTCAAATGCACCTGGGTGATGCTTCAACACGTCACCGAAGAACCTGCCTGACATGGTGAACGCCAGGGCCCAGAGCAGGATGCCTGCTCCGTCGTAGAGCAGAAAGGTACGAAAATCCATGCCGGTCTGCCCTGCAATCGGCGCAGCCACGGTCCCCAGGCCCGGCACAAATTTGGCAATCAGCAGTGTTCCCGAGCCATGCTTGGTAAAGTAATCTTCCGTGCGGCGTACGCAGGTGGACTTCTCCATCGACAGGCGGCACATCAGCCGTACAACCGCACCGCCATAGCGCTTGCCCATGAAGTACCAGAGCACATCGCTCACCAGGCTGCCACCGAGGATCGCCAATAATACAAACGGCAGATGCAGCTGGTGCGTCGCCGTCATGGTGCCCGCAGTGAGCAACAGCGGAATGCTCGGGACAGGCACGCCAAGCTGCTCTGTCATTACCCAGAGGAAGAGGATGGCGTAACCGTATTTGACGAAAAAATCGAGCGCGACGGGCATGATAGTTCTGCTGACATCTTAGATGGTACCGGGCTCGCGAAGGACTCGCACCCATTAAGTGGAAACGCCGGACCCCAGGGAGGTCCGGCGAATATTAAAAAATGACTGCTGCTCTGTTTACTTCGCGTGCACGAGAGGCATATCCACCAGGTGCTCGCTGATGAACCAGACCTGCATTTCACTGGTGCGGAGAACATTGCTCACCAGCAGGTCGTTGGTACCGTCGTCGCCAAGGTCCGCCGCCTTCTTAGCCAGCGCGCGTGCGTCTTCGATGATGATCTTATGAGCTTCCAGCAGTCGCGAAATCTGCACAGGAACCTCTTCCCTGCCGCGTGGCGGCCGCTCAAGGCGGGTATTCTCAGCAATATCGTGGGCCATGGCTAGGCTCACACCACCGAGAATCTGAATGCGCTCAGCCAGGAGATCGACAAGCTCCACCTGCTCGGCAAAGTGCTTGTCAAACAGAAGATGAAGCTGATAGAAGGTTGGGCCGCCAACCTGCCAATGTGACTTTTTGTACAGATCCCGAAGGCTGGCAGTATCGGCAAGCAGAATGTTCAGCCGGGCAGTAATTTCCGTACGCACCTCTTCGCTGAGGCCGATAGGCAGATCCCGGATCACGGTGCCGTACTTCTGGATTTCCTTAGCGTGCTGGCGCCAGTGCGGCGTAATCAGATCGCGGCCTTTCGCCGGAGCTTCTTTAAGTGCAGTAGTGCTCATGGAGTTCTCCTTCTTATGCCTTCGATGCCTGCCGGTGCCATCCGGCTGCAATCTAAAAAATGAAAAGCGGCTCCCGCAGCCAGGGATTAGCCTGGCTGCAGGAGCCGCTTTCAACTTCTAGCGCTTGACCCTTACCTTCGGCTCAACTGACATGCCGGGCCGCAACAGGTGGTCTGAGTTTTCGTTCGTGTTTGTCAGATCAATGCGAACCGGGATACGCTGCACGACCTTGACGTAGTTGCCGGTAGCGTTCTCGGGCGGAAAGAGACTGAGAACCGACCCAGTTGCGCCGCCGATCTGTGTCACCTTGCCGTCATACTTGCGGCCGCCATACGCATCCACCGTAAAGGTGACGGCCTGCCCGGCGCGCATGTGTTCGAGCTGCGTTTCCTTGAAGTTGGCGGTGATCCAAACGTCATCGAGCGAGACCAGAGTCATCATGTTCTGGCCAATGCTCACATTCTGGCCAACCTCCACGCTCTTGGTCGTTACGATGCCGGTCACCGGGGCGACGATTTTGGTATAGCTCAGGTTGAGCTTGGCCTGCGCAAGAGCTGCCCGTGCCTGCTCTACCTGCGCCGCAGCCTGATCTGCCTTGGCCTTCTGCATGGCGACCTGCTGGGGTCCGGTCTGCGCATATTTGTACTGCGACCGTGCCTGCAGCAGCTTGTCATGCATCATACGCACATTGGCGCGCGCCGCCATCAGGTTTGCCTGAGCCTGCGAGACAGCCGCCTTGTTACCGAGTGCAGCCGCAACGGCGGAGTCATACTGCTGCTTGGAGATGATGTCGCGCTGCACCAGCGGCGTGTAGCGGTCAAGATCGAGCTGTGACTTCGTGGCATTCGCCTCAGCCTGGGCCACCTGGGCCTGCGCAGCTTCCAACTGCTGCTCCGCCTGAGCGATGCCCGACTGTGCGCTTGAGACATCTGCATTTGCCGACGCGAGGTTAGACCCTGTATTGGTGTGGATTACAGGGATGTTAACGCGGGCGCCTTCATAGTTGGCCTCGGCAGCTTCCAGATTGGCCTCGTCCTGCTGCACGGCTGTCTCGAAATCCTTTGGATCTATCTCGGCCAGCACCGTGCCTGCTTCGACAAACTGATTTTCTTCGACGTTCACCTTGATGACGTGCCCGTTGATGCGCGAACTGATCTGAATGAGGTGCCCGTTGATCTGCGCATCATCCGTATCTTCGTAGTACGTCGAGTGCCACCAGAAGAGAAGCGCCCCCACCACAACGATAGCCACCACCAGAATGATGACGAAGCGGCGACGGGACTTCTGGCGTGGGTTCTCAGGGCTCTCCGGCTCCTGTAATTTGTTCTGCTGTTCCGGATTCTGTTCGGCCAACTTATTTCCCTCCCACGTAAGCCTTGTAATTTTTCTCAGCCACGCCGAGAGCGCGCGCGAGCGAAAGCTTCGCGATATTGTGCTGATAAAGGCTGTTCACATATTGATTGTCTGCCTGGGCCAGTGACTGCTGGGCCTGGCTCACGGCCAGATTGTCTGCAACTCCCGCTGCGTAGCGCTGCTGCGCTTCACTGAGCTCTTCCTTGGCGAGATCGACATTATTCCGCGCCACCTGCACCTGCTTTTGCGCAGACTGAATGTCGAGGATGCTGTCGCGGACGTCCGCGCTGATCTGCCCACGCAAGTCGCTCAGACGAGCCCGTTCCTGCTCTAGCTGGGACTGCGCCTGCGTCGCGTCTCCGCGAAACTTGCCCTCGTTCAGAATCGGAACGGTCAGCGTTCCGACAGCATCGCCGGTGCCGTGCGAATGCAGCACATTGACGCCGATATCCCCATAATCGCCCTCAAAGGCGAGGGTCGGATACCGCTCCGCCGTAGCTGCCTTGCGCGCCTTCTCGGCAGCGAGCAGCCGCTCTTGCATCGCTTTGTAGTCGTAGCGATTGTCGATTGCTTCCTTTACCGCTGTCTCTGGATCGACGCTGTCCAGCTGCACATACGGTGCCTGATCTGACAGGACGAAGTCCTGCGCGAGAGGCAGGCCGATAGCCCGCGCCAGCGCCAGCTTATCCTTTTCATACGCGTTCTTTGAGGCAATCAGAGCCTGTTGCTGCGTCTGGTAATCGACCTTGGCGCGTAGCTCGTCAATCAAGGGAGCTGTGCCAGCCCGGTGGTTCTGCACCGCCTGATCGAGCGAAATCCTGGAGGTGTCCAGCTGGGCCTGAGCCGCGGCCACCAGTCCCTCGTCGGCAATCACCGTCAGATAGGCATTTCCCACTGTGAGCACCACCTCGTCGCGCGCGTCCTGCAGGGACAGCCTGGCGCTCTGGAAGTTGTGCTTCGATGCCAGGTAATTCTGCAGCGATGCCACATTCACCAACGTCCAGTTCAGCGTGGCACGAATATCCGTATATCCGTAGGGTCCAATAATCGCTGGAAATCCCGGGATCCGCAGCCCTTCAGCCTGCAGATCGGTCTGCTGGACAGCCTCCGTAATTTTGCCGTTGACGGTAGGCAGCAACGACTGCAACTGCTCCAGCTTCTGGCCGCCCGCTGCCGTCTGGTTCGTACTGTTCAGAACCAGCCCCAGGTTGTGCTGAAGGCCCATCTGGATCGCCCGATCCAGGGAAAGCTGCAGGGTTCCGGAGGTCGGCTTCTCTTCCGAGACGCTTCCTTTATAGGAGGCGTCCGCCGTCTGCTGCTGACTCAGTTGAAATGGGCTGGAGGACCCGCTGCTCGATTCGCCTCCGGGTATTGAGAGACCTCCCGGCGCCTGGGCGTACCCAGCCACTGGCCATGCTACAGCCAGCAGCAAAGCCACATCTCGCATAGATTTCCAAGGCCAGCCTTTGCCAGCTTTCACCACAGTGACTTCTGCTCCTGCTTGACGGGGATTCTGTTTCAACCAGTTACGCACTTTGGATGCGCTCATCTACAGAAACAATTCAGGAATTTCCGCGATTCCGAAAACTTTCATTCCGGCCGCTAGACGGAGGCTTGCGCCTCGTTGGAATGCACCAGGGAGTTGGCCAGCGAGCAGAGCGCCTGGCGGAAAGTGTTCCCGGTGGCCTCGGCCGTCCACGGCTGACCCTCGGCTCCGGAATTCTTTGACAGCCGGGCTGCCACCGCGGCGTTGCTCTCTCCGAGCACGGCCCGCTGTACAAAAACGGCACGCTGGGCGACAGGCAGCTCCCGCAGCCACGCGCGCAGGCGTGAACGCCCATTCCCGGAGATCAGGTTTTCGAGCTCGTCCGGGGTGAGCCCGGCCGCCGCAATGTCATCGCTCTCAATGCAGGAGTCGATGGTGGCCGCTCCTGAAGCGGATGCAGCCCGGAAGCCGGAGGGATCGCTCGTCTGGAGCAGGGAGATTGCGGCATCCACCAGCTTGCCGGTGGCAATGGTGCGCGCCGCATCCGGATCGAGACAGGGGTCTATTTCCGCGGAGCTGACAGTCTGCTCCACGAGGCCTACGGCCTCATTCTCGTCGCCCAGGAGCATCGCAGCCACCTGAAAGAGTTCCACTGCGGCATCCTGCGCCAGTCCTGCGCCGTTCGCATCTTCACAGTTCTTCATAGGTATCACGCGCTCCTTCTCATGGTGATAGGGTATTGTCTCATGCCGGGTAGCAGAATTTGACGGCAGGAATTCGCATCCAATTGAATAGAATGTGCTGCAATAGATGCATCTGCGGGCCTTCGGCCCCCGGAGTACACGCACGCTCCCTCTATGGGCAAAAAGACGGTTGTGCCACAAAATGTTTTCCTTGGCCGCGATGAGTCGTGGCTCAGCTTCAACCGCCGCGTACTGGAAGAGGCGCAGGATGAGCAGAATCCTCTTCTCGAACGGGTCAAATTTCTCTCCATCACTGCCAGCAACCTCGACGAGTTCGTCGAGATTCGCGTTGCAGGCATTCTCCAGCGCATTGAAGACGGCGCCATCGAGCCGGGCCCGGACGGTCTGACTCCTCAGCAGGCTCTCGATTCCCTCACAGAGAACATGCACGCCTTCATCGCCGAGCAATATGAATGCTGGAATCGGCGCCTGCTCCCGGCGCTGAACACTGCCGGAGTCCGCGTGCTGAACTGGGATCAGCTCGACGAGAATGCCCGCGAGGCAGCCACCAGCTTTTATCAGCGCGAGGTGGATCCGCTGTTGACGCCGATCACCATCGATCCGGCCCATCCCTTTCCGCGCGTCCTCAACAAGGCTCTCTGCCTGGCGCTGCTGCTGCGGCTCAAGCGGCGCAGCAGTGCAGGACCGGTGCTGGGAGTACTGACCGTGCCGCGGGCGCTCCCGCGCTTCGTTCCGCTGCCCTCCACCGACGGCACTCATGACTTTCTCTACCTGCCCAACCTCATCGAGCAGCATGCGGCCTCAATGTATCGCGGCTACGAAATCCTTTCGCGCGCGGCCTTCCGCGTTACCCGCAACAGCAACCTCTACTTTCAGGAAGAAGAGTCGCGCTCGCTGCTGGAAACGGTGCGCGGTGAACTGCATAACCGCCGCAAGGGTGACGCAGTCCGGCTGGAGATCGAGAGTGACGCTGCCGCAGAGGTTATCGAGCGGCTGCGCACCAATTTCGAACTGGACGAATCGCAGGTGTACCGAACGCCCGGCCCGGTCAACCTGTCGCGCCTGATGAATCTCTACAGCGACACTCCACGGCCCGATCTGAAATTCGCACCCTTCACGCCGCGCGAGCTTCGCCTGAACCGCAAGTCGGCCGACCTCTTCGATGAAATTCGCCACCGCGATATTCTCATCCACAATCCATTCGATTCCTACGATGGCGTGGCAGGCTTCATTGAATCTGCCGCGCAGGACCCGAGAGTCATCTCTGTGCGACAGACGCTCTATCGCACCAGCGCCGACTCGCCCATGTTCCAGGCGCTCATCGAGGCAGCCCAGGACAAAGAGGTCACCGTTGTTGTCGAACTGACCGCCCGCTTTGACGAAGCGTCAAACATACGCTGGGCGCGCAACCTTGAAGATGCCGGAGTTCAGGTCTTCCACGGCATCGTCGGCCTCAAAACTCATTGCAAGATGGCCCTGCTGGTGCGTCGCGACCCGGACGGCGTGGTACGTCGCTATGCTCATCTCGGCACCGGCAACTACAACCCCAATACCGCGCGCTTCTACACTGACCTGAGCCTGCTGACCGCCGACCCTGAGATTACGGCAAGCGTGCAAAATGTCTTCAACTATCTCACCGCGCACTCGGAGTCAGACGACTACGGGCCGCTGCTGGTCGCGCCGCTCACCCTCGCAGAGAGCCTGATCCGGCTCATCCAGCGGGAGACGGAGCACGCCCAGTCCGGCAAGCCTGCGCGCATCATCGCGAAGATGAATTCCCTGCTCGAACACAGCATCATCGATGCGCTCTACGCGGCCTCGCAGGCTGGGGTCGAGATTGACCTGATCGTGCGCGGCATCTGTGCGCTGCGGCCCGGGGTGAAAGGGCTGAGTGACAACATACGCGTTCGCTCCATTGTTGGCCGCTTCCTTGAACACAGCCGCATCTACTACTTCGCCAATAGCGATGCCGAGGAGATCTACTGCGGCAGCGCGGACTGGATGCCTCGCAACCTCTTTGAGCGCTGCGAGGTTGTCTTCCCTATCCGCGACGCGCAGATTCGCTCGCGGCTTCGCAACGAGATCCTCGCGGCCTATCTTGCCGACACGGAAAAGACCAGGCTGCTGCAGTCGGATGGAAGCTACCTGCGGCTGCGAGAGATGCGGGACAAACAACAGACCGCCTTTGATTCGCAGCAGTTTCTGATCCAGGTGGCCGAAGGCAAGGCATCGGAATCGAACATTCCTGCCTCGGCACAATCCACAGCCCGCATCCCGGCTGAGGCCAGGGCGAAAGCCACAGTACGCCGCCCCCGCGCAAAGAAAGCCTGAACACCCGCTGCTGCCGGCGCTTTTATCACCGGCAGCAGTCCGTCATCTCAGGACGACCTTTAGACTTGCCTCCGGGTCTGCGGAGAAAGTTCCGCTCCACGCGCCATGCTCTTTGGTGAGCGAAACTTTCTGCGTTCCTGCCGTCAACTGCTTCGCCTTGGGTGTCCAGCCGTAGGCCTCGATCCGCACCTGCTTCCACCATGGCTTGAAGCCTGCCTGCTGTGGCTCCATGCGGACCGTCAGAGCGCCGTCCGGCTGTGTTTCGCAGGTGAAGCGCAGGCGCAGATACTTTCCGCTTCGATAAGCGAAGCCGTCTCCGGCATCCTCGTAGAGAGCACCGTGGCAGTTGTCTCCCGGGTAGACCCGCAGAGTCAGCGGCCCGTTCGGCGTTTCATCCGTGCTCTGCACCAGCGGAGCCATGGGCAGCACCGTTCCTCCACGAACATAGACCGGCAGTTCATCGAGCTTTGGCAACACCATGATCGGCTTATCGAGCTGCACCAGATCGTGGCGCTCGGTATCGTTGGGGCTTGCTGGATTCTGCCGGGTGTAGCGCTCTCCCGACCAGTAGTCATACCAGGTGCCGGGCGGCAGGTGCACTTCATAAGGCCGGATCTGATCCGGCGACGGTGAGGCCGCAACCAGCAGTTGAGAGCCCACCATGAAATGGCCGCCGGCATCGAGATCAAGCGGATGGCCATCGCTTGTGGCATGCGGGAACTCAACGAAGAGCGGACGCATGATCGGCAGCCCGGTTCTCGACATCTCTTCCGCGACCGTGTAGAAGTATGGCATCAAGCGGTAGCGCTCATCGATGAACTTGCGTCGGATATCTTCCTGGGCAGGTCCGTCAACCCAGGGCTCGTGGTCGCGCGTATTCTTCGCAGAGTGATCGCGATCGATGGGCTGGAAGGCTCCGATTTCGATCCATCGAGTAAGCAGCTCAACTGAGGGCGAGCCGCTGAAGCCGCCTACATCCGCACCCGCCATGCCGAATCCGCTCAGGCCCAGATTTTCAAGCATCGGAATCGTCATGCGGAGATGATTCCAGGTCGCATCGTTATCCCCTGTCCAGGTGGCCGCATACCGCTGGCCGCCAGCGTAGGTGGCACGGGTCAGCACAAACGGCCGAGCGTCTGGATTCAGCTTAAGCACACCATCATAAGTGGCGCGCGAGTTTTCCATGCCGAAGACATTGTGTATCTCCAGATGCGATGTCGTCCTCGTCTTGAAGCCCGGCTCCTCGATCCGGTGCTGCACATCATCAGGCATGGTCTTCGACGGGTAGCGAAAGATGGCCGGCTCGTTCATGTCGTTCCAGAATCCCGCAACTCCATCGGCGACAAAATTCTTGTAGAGGCTTCCCCACCAATCTCGTGTAACGCTGCGCGTGAAGTCAGGAAAGACTGCCGGTCCGGGCCACACTGGCCCAACGTAGTTCGTTCCGTCTGGATTCTTGACGAAGTGATTGCCCGCTACGCCGGAGTCGTAAGGCGCGTATCCCTGGTTAGGCAGGTTGGCGATATGAAGATCGGTGATCACCACCAGATGAAAATGATCCTGCTTCAAAGTGCCGACCATCTTACGAAAATCGGGAAAGGCCTCGGTATTGATAGTGAAGGGCCGGTTCTTCACCTGGTAGTCGATATCGAGATAGAGCGCATCGGCCGGAATCTTATCCGCGCGCAGTCGATGCGCCACAGTCATGAGCCGGTTTTCAGTTTCATAACTGTAGCGCGATTGCTGGAAGCCAAGCGTCCACAGTGCAGGCAGCGGGGTTGGTCCGGTGAGCCATGCATAATCCTCGATGACCTTCTTCGGCGTGGGGCCATACATCAGATAGTAGGAAACCAATCCGCCCGCTGAGCTGAAGGTGTACTGCGCAGGATCCTCTTTGCCGAAGTCAAAGTAGGTGCGCCACGTGCTGTCCAGCAGCACTCCCATTGCGTTGCCGCCGTGGAACTCCATGAAGAATGGAATGCTCTTGTAGATAGGGTCTGTCGATTCCTGAAACCCGGTATCGGTATTCCACAACGTGTAACTTGAACCTGCATGATCGAGCGGCCCCGTCTTGTCGCCGAGCCCGAAGAAGTGGTCGTCATCACGCTTGACCTTCGCAAGCTCAAATCCCTTTTTGCGCCAGGCCAGTGGCGCTGCATCCTGCTGCACCACATTCCCGGCTGCGTCCTTCACGGTAAGACTGAGATCAGGCGAGATGCTGACGCGCAAGGCCTCCGTGTGGAATGAAGCGCCCGCGGTTCCACTATCCTGCACTACCTTGACCGCTGCCTTCATCGCCTGCGGCAGCACGGCCCAGGAAGCATCCTCCGGCATCCTGCCGTCGTGGCCTGCGGTAATTCGCAGTACATCATCGCGCAGAGCAACGACGCGCATGGTCGTTCCATCGCGCTGCACCTCGACACCATTGGGGAGCGCCGTTGCATGAAACGATGCTGTGGCCTGTGCGAAGACAGCAAAGGGTACACAACCTAAAAGAGAAAGGAGAGCGCCTGATCTAAGGCAGAACTTAAACATGATGCTTGCAGTAAAACGCACTCAACCATCGCAAGGCAAACTACTTTTGACTGGGGCCGCCCCATACCTCTCTTGTACGGCTGAGCTTAGCGCTTCAGAGTGTTCCGTTGACTGACTCTCGATCCACAGCCCGCGCATGTGATGTGACCGGGGACACATCCACCAGGCTGCCGCCGAGCGCTAAATCAGAACACTGGGAGTCGGCAAACAGCCGAGGCTGTGTCGCAACAAAGCGACGAAGTCATCACTCGCTGGTATCCCGAAAGGAGTAGTACATGCCAAAGCCAACCTTCTATCGTGGTCTTATCCCAGCATCCAGTGCAAGCAAACTTGCAGCCGTGCTGAGTGCCTGCCTCCTCGTTATTCTGACAGCGTGTGGAGGCAGCAGCAGCTCCACCCCAACGCCCACTCCCACTACGCAGAGTTCCACCGTGCAGGTGAACATGGGAGATGCTCCAGCGGACTGGATGTTGGCCTTCGCCATGAACATCACCTCCATGAACCTCACCGGCAGCAATGGTTCCGTCGGCGTCGTCAGCGCGTCTTTGCCGGTAGAGATGATCCACCGGCTCGGCATCATGGAGCCAATTGCGATGGTGCCCGTTCCGCAGGATACCTACAACGGCGCTACCATCACTATCGCTTCGTGCAACGTGAGCTACCTTGATCCGAACACAAAAGCCATGGTGCAGAAGACAATTCAGGGACCATTCACCGCGAAGATCGATTTCACTTCGCCAGTCACGGTGGGGGCCACTCCTTACGCATTCAACTTTGACCTCGATCTCGAGAAATCAGTAACGATGGACAACAGCGGAAACCTGAGCTTCAGTCCTACGTTCCAGACGTCTGCAGGCCTGCAGGGCGCGGGCGCCGGCAACGGATCACGCAACGGCGGCATGCAGCAGATGCTCGGGGTCGTCAGCAATGCTTCCGCAACATCGTTCAGCATCGTTCCTCTTCAGGCCACTAACACCTTCACCTTCAAGGTGAACTCAGCCACTCAGTTTCAGGGCAAGGTCAGCAATATGTCCATGGTGGCAACAGGGATGGGAGTACTGGTCACTGCATCGCTGCAGTCTGACGGCACGCTGCTCGCTACCCGCATCAGGTCGAGGATGAATTCCGGCGGCATCATGGGCGGTGGAATCATCACGCAGGTTGTGGGCATGCCGGCTACTCAGTTGACCCTCGTCATGCAGAATGGCGCAGGCGCCAGCCTGATGACCTCTTACCTGTCGCAGCCGCTTACCGTCAATCTCACCTCCTCAACCGAGTATGAAATCGACGATGATCGGGTTGACCTGACCGGGCTGCCCGTCACGCCTGCCTTCGACGCCAGCCATATCTACGCGGGACAGAGCGTTCTGCCAATCAGTGAAGCAACCGGCATTGCAGTAAGTGGATCAGCTGGATCGGTCGGCACCATCACCGCCTCCGACGTCCGTCTGCAGGAGCAGGGTTTCCGCGGAACGACTGACGTGACAATCAGACCGGGCAGCTCTGGCAGCTTCGTCCTCACGCTGCTGCCGGGCTGTGCTTTCACAACTCTCACCGGAGCAACCACGATCCAGGTCTACCAGCAGACCGCAACCAACGTGGAGAGCGCGACCGCTATCCCAGCAGGCACAACGCTGCGAGTGCATGGCTTACTCTTCCAGAACGCAGGCCAGTGGGTATTCGTCGCCTCGACGATTGCTGCGAGCTGACCGTCCAATACAGCAGCGTGTCTAAGTCCAGATACGCTGCTGTATTTTTGTCTTCAGGCGACCTGGTTGGTAAGAGTCCCTACAGCTTCAATCGTGATGCGGATCGTGTCGCCGCCCATCAGTGTGAACGAGTCCGGAGGCACGATACCAGTACCGGTCATCAGAAAGCAGCCCTGCGGAAAGCTCTTGTCGCGGTAAAGATAGCTGACCAGCGTCTCCGGATCGCGCTTGAGTTCCGTCAACTGCACAGCACCGGCAAATTCCGTCTTGCCTGCTCGTTCAATTGCAATCTCGATTCGGGTTTCGCGCGGCAGCGGCTCTCGCGAGACGAATACGCAAGGGCCAAGCGCACAGCTTCCGTCATAGACCTTCGCCTGCGGCAAGTAGAGCGGATTCTCGCCTTCGATATCGCGCGAGCTCATATCATTGCCGATGGTGTAGCCCACAATCTCTCCACGCGCGTTGATGAGCAGCGTCATCTCCGGCTCAGGTACAGACCACCTTGCATCGCTGCGGATTCGCACCTTCTCACCAGAGCCCACTACGCTTCCACCTGTGGCTTTAAAGAAGAGCTCAGGCCGCTCCGCTTGATACACGCGGTCATAGAAGTCGCCCCCGCCCGCATCCTTTGACTCTTCCATGCGCGCATTGCGGCTGCGATAGTAGGTGACACCTGCCGCCCATACCTCCTGGCTCTGTATTGGCGCGAGAATATCGGACGCTGCCGGGGCTGCACATGCAGTCGAGCCCTTTACCACTGCTCGGCAGAAATCCTCGAGACTTTCCTGCTGCACGATTTCATCCCAGCTCAGGTCAGGAATAAGGAAATACGATCCGGCTTCTTCCACGTAGCATCCGCGGCGCGTTCGGTAAAGTTTCACGTTGCTGCTCCTTTTTCAAAAAAACTTTATGGAGGCCCTGGTGCAGGCTCGATTACCGCGCCTCAGTACCCTGGGCGTCATCGGCGGAGGACGCGCTACCCCGCAGTCGCTCGATGATCATATCGGCGTCGTAGACACAGCCGCCCCACACGCCCCCGCTTGCATGCACAAGCGCCGCCCAGAGCCGGGTGTCGACGGGAAGCGCAGGATGTGGCGCGAGATCGGGGCGCGGCAACCTTGCCGCCAGTCGTGCGCGGCCTGTCTCTGCGTCGAAGCGCTCGTTCCCCTCACCAACCAGATCCACGGAGCCGACCAGAGATTCACGATCGATGATGATCTCGATCGTGTCCCCTTCGAGGACACGGCCTATCGGACCGCCCATCAGCGCCTCGGGAGAAACATGTCCGAGACAGGCCCCGGTCGATACGCCGCTGAAGCGCGCATCCGTGATGACGGCAACATGCTTGCAATGCGGAAGCTGCTTGAGGGCCGAGGTGATCTGGTAGATCTCCTGCATGCCCGCTCCAGCCGGGCCGCCGCAAAGGAGCACCACCACATCGCCTGCTCCCACGCGGCCATCCTTGATGGCCTTGATCGCTGCTTCCTCTGTAATGAAGACCTTTGCCGGGCCACGGTGGCGATAGACACCCGCCGCATCGATCAGCGAAGGATCGATAGCCGTGCTCTTGATGACGCAGCCCTCCGGCGCCAGATTGCCCACCGGAAAGCAGACAGTGGAAGTCAGCCCTCGCCTGCGCGCTCGGTCGCTGCTCATGATGACGTCATCCGCATCGACTCCGTCCTGCTGCAGCAACTGCTGCTTCATCTGCTTGCGCCGCGGACTCGCCTCCCACCAGTCAAGGCAACTGTCGAGGCTCTCTCCTGTTACGGTTTTTACCGTTGTGTCGAGCAGTCCTGCCGAGCGCAGGTGCAGCATCACCTCAGGAACACCCCCAGCGAGGAATACCTGGACCGTCGCATAGTTGCCGGGACCATTGGGAAGCGCATCAACCAGCCGCGGGGTCTCACGATTGACTTCAGCCCACTCCGAGGCGACCGGCCGTCGAAGCCCGGCAGCATGCGCAATCGCCGGAATATGAAGCAGTAGATTCGTGGAGCCGCCGAAGGCCGCATGCACCACCATCGCGTTACGCAGGGCTGCGCTGGTCAGCACATCGCTTGTGCCCATCTGCAACTGATGCATCCGCAGAATCGCACGCGCAGACCGCGCAGCCGCATCCAGCCAGACGGGCTCGCCGGAAGGACCAAGCGCTGTATGTGGGAGCGAGAGCCCGAGCGCCTCCGCAACAACCTGCGACGTAGCCGCTGTACCCAGAAACTGGCAGCCACCACCGGGCGTCGCGCATGCGCGGCAACCCATCTCCGCCGCATACTCAAGCGTGATCTGGTGCTGGGCAAAGCGCGCTCCGATGGTCTGCACCTTGCCTGCATCTTCGCCATGTGCAGGAAGCAGCGTAACGCCGCCCGGAACCAGAACGCTCGGCAGCCTCCCTGATGAGGCCAGCGCCATCATCATCGCCGGCAACCCCTTGTCGCAGGTTGCTACGCCGAGTACGCCTTTACGGGTTGGCAGCGATCGCATCAGGCGTCGCAGCACAATGGCCGCATCATTGCGGAACGGGAGCGAATCGAGCATGCCTTCCGTGCCCTGCGTCCGCCCATCGCACGGGTCTGTGCAGGCGCCCGCAAACGGAGTGCAGCGATGCGCCTTAAGCTCGCGCGCAGCCTCCGCCACCAGCAGACCAACCTCCCAATGCCCGGTGTGAAAACCCAGAGCAATGGGCGTGCCGTCTTCCGCACGCATTCCGCCGTGGGTGCTCAGAATAAGGAATTCAGGATCGAGCAGCCGCGACGGCTCCCAGCCCATGCCTGCGTCCTGGCTTAGGCCAAAGAGGTTTCCTGAAGGCTGCGTGAGCAGCATTTCCGCCGTGATGGGCAGCTGCCCCTGCGGCCCGGCAGCATGCGTGCGCATCACTCCAGGATCGAATCCGGAGCTCTCAATGACAGCGTCAAAAGAAATGATCGAAATACGCTACTCCAGAACCGCCGGTTGCGGAAGTGTTTGTCGCGAGCAGGCAGCAGCGAACTGCTTCCTTATCAGGTTCGCAGCTCGCTGCAAACAGCTATGAGAGTATCAGCGATCGGGCCTCCGACCCACTTCCGGCACCGCCTCAACTACCCGGCGTCTGGGACTTCGGCGTTCCGGTTATCCGCACCGTGACGATCTCATGAGGATGGATGGTGAAGGTGAACCCGCTTGTCCCCACCAACGGCAATGCTGCCTGATTTCGCTCGACAGCATCTGCCTGCCACGCCTGGTTGATCTGCAGCAGCGGCGTCTGAACGGTCACAGTTCGCTGCTGCCCCCCGAGATCGAGAAAGCGCAGGATCGTTCCATTCCCATCCTCGGCTGTCTTCCACGCCGTGAGCACGACGTTCGCATCCTCTACTTTGAGGAAGCTCTCCTCATGCGCGTCGAGCGGGTGAGCAAGATGCAACAGCTTGACCTGCGCTGCCGGGTCAGGATACTGCGGATTGCCGTCATGTTCTGCGATCGGGCTGATCGCCTTGTCCTGTGTCGTAACAGTATCCGCCTGAAGCGGCGTTATCTCTTCCCAACCAAGATGGCTGAGCTCCTGCGCGTTAGTAGACGGAGCACTGGTCACAATGTAGTGGAAATGAAAGTGCCCGCCCTGCCCTGCACGGTAGTTCGTATCCCAGTAGTTGTTCATGACGTAGGAAAAGATGGTGCCGGGACGCTTGCCGAACTGTTCCGGCCACGCACCGCGGTTGATGTCGCCCAGCGTCACGAGCGATGCATCGAGCGGCATCACTGTTCCTGACATCCCTTCCTGCTGCACGGAGACCCAGTGCTGCACAGAGAACCACTCATGGCCAGCACCGGGATACATGTCCTTCGCCGGATCCACCACTCCATTCTGCACTTCATATTGAAACTGCGGCTGTGTCATCGCGAAGGGAAATGCAAAGTAGACAGCTTCCTTGCTATCCACTTCTTTCTTGTCTACGTCTTCGATGAACTCGATCTTCTTCTCGCTGTTGAAGAGCCGTATCTCCGTCGCGATAGAAGGCGTATTCGTATCCTCACTCTGCAGATGGGCGACGGCGCCATAAGGAGTATGGGTTATGGAAACAAGACGGCCGCTGCTTGCAGGATGAATCTCGAGATCGGCCTTGGGATACACATGGCTGTACTGCAGCACCGTGTTGGGTCCTTTGTCTCCGCCAGATACATAGAGGTACTGGCCAAAACGATAGGGACTCTGCTGGTTGACGAGTTCGCGCTGCAGCTGCTTGTCGTAGATGCTGCGCACTGCGCCGGTGGAACTGTCGAGCGTCACCTTGTAGTAGGGGCTTTCGAGTGTCGAGACCTGGTCTGTCTGGGGCGTCGCTGCCGCCGCATGCCGCATCTCGAACACCTTGTAGCCGACGGCCGGAATATCCTGCGCCAGGAAGCGAATATGATCGAAGTTGCCGTCACCGCCAAGCCTCTCGGCCGGAACTACTTTGCCGGTCGTCGTATCGACGATCTCATTCCCTTTATCAACATCGAATGAAACCAGTCCATCGCGCTTCCAGTTCAAACTATTGAACACGATCAGACTGCCAGGCGCTGCCGGTATGGCGCTCACCATGCTCGCCATGCTGTTCATGGCGATGAAGTTCGCAAGCGCTTTAGCGTTCACCGCATACTGGTCTTTGATCGCAAGCTGCTTGACCGCCTCCATGCTCGTCGGATCGGAGATGCTGTTGTACGAGTCCCACGTGTGCTCGTCCATCAGCAACATATTTGTCCACATGCGCTTCAGGTCCGCGGTGTTGGCCTTCATCAGGGGATTAATCAGCGCAGTCAATGTCGCCAGCTTTTCTGCTGTGGGCGCGTTGCCCTCGGTCCATCGCTCCATCCCCGCATAATAGGCATCGGAAGCGATGCCATCTTCCCAGTAAGGGCCGCCATCGCCGCGCGTCGTGGGAATCGTGTCGCCGAACTGCTTCTGGATATTCTGCAGCGCTTCGTGGAAGCCGGAGTACTGCAGATGCGGAAAGGCATACGTGTCGTCCCACTCTTTCACAAGCTCTGCCTGCTGCGGAAAGAGGTCGGTGTTCTCGACCTGCGTGCCGTAGAGCATCGTCGCACTGGCATGGTAGCCGGGGTGCTCATACATCTGCAGGAACAGGGGAAGCGTGTCGCGCCCTGCTGCTAAGACGGGAGGCAGCCCAAACAGCATCTGCATCTGCTGGTAGATACGCGAGTACCACAGGAGAACTTTCTTGCCGTCCGGCCCCTCCCACCATATCGGAGAGTCTTCATTCAACCGTCCCTGCAGCAGCACCGGCGCGCGATAGTTGTTGCTCCCACCGGCAAGATAATGAATGCCGGCGGAGGCCAGGATCGACGCATAAGACCACGAGTAAGAAGGCACGTCCGTCAGGTTGGCATAGTTGAACGGCGTGCCATGAATGCGGCTGAAATTTGCGCTTGGATAGAGCGAGCGGATGAGCGTCTCCGCCGCCGGAAATCCAGTCAGAATATTCGCGTACTGCGCAGGGACGAAGAGCTGCTCTTTCTGGAGAGCGGCAATCGCCCGCTGCTGCTGCGCAGGTGTGCGCGTCTTCATGAACTGCTCAAGGTTCCACGCTCCATCCGTGCTGAAGCGGAAATCAGGCTGCTTGCCGATCATATCCAGCGCTTCATCGAGTGCGTGGCTTTGAATGGCGGCAATCTTTGCCTGATAGTCGGAGTAACCGACATCCACGTGAGTATTGGGTACGACAAAGACCGTCCACTTCTTCTTCGGGTCGATCGTCTGCTCGACATGCTGGCGGTGGCCGCTAACCTGCCAGTCAAAGGCCGCGCGCGTCTGCGCTGGAAATTCTGCAACGCTGAAGTCAAGTCTCTCTTCGCCGAAGTCCTGGTTGCCGCGCAGAGCCTGCTGATAGTGCCTGCCAGCGATCGTCAGATCGGCATGGCCTCCCGGCTTCATCGGCTCACTGGAGCGGATGTAAGCTTCTACCTCCTCCTCCAGGCCGCCGGCCCGCTGCCGAAAGTAAATGGTCGGAAGGATTTGCGCGGTCGAGGATCGCGCCTCCGCCTTCGCAGTCCCTCGATCCAGCTCGATAGCGTCATAGGTCAGGCCTGCCTCGGGAACCGCCTGATCGGCCTCCTCGACCGCCTGCAGGGTGATGGTGTTTTCCCCCTGCCGCAGCGCACTGCCCGGCACCGTGAACTCCACATCAGCCTGCGAATACGCCGGATAGAAGGAGTCGCCCTGATCGCCGTTGCTGTAATCGAGCTTGGGGTGCAGATAGAAGATGCCATGCTTCCCATTGATACCAACCCGCAGGGCAGGAACGCTTGCGCTCTGAATGAGCAGCGAGACATGCAGCCGATACGAAGGCGCGGCAGCGTGATCCAGCGTAAACAGGATGGAGCGGGGAGCCGCAGCACTGGCTGGCGATTCATCCGCCGTCGCAGAGCCGAGCACAGCTGGCTGCGCCGCATACCAGTCCTTCGCCGCATCGCTCTTGCCGACAACAAACTTCACCGGCTGCTTCGGGCTGCCCGAGGCAAACTCTACCGAAGAGCGATCAAAGCTTCCTATCCTGAAGACTGGATTGCTCGATTGACTGTTTCCGCTGGCGGCGTGCAACTGGAGAGAAGCTGCGAACAGCAGCGTAAGTCCACTTGCAGAGATGAAACTCCATTTTGCATTCACCGATGAATCGCTCCGTTATCAGCCCAGGAATTGCCGTGATGACCGTTCTTCGCCGAGGCGCGGTAACGGCGTGCATTCCGCCGTCTTCCCTGCGAAACGCGCAGCGTGCGGCGGAACATCGCCATCCTATTCCCTGCATTCTTTATGCGTCAATCTACAATACTCAACAATCGTCTGCACACAGCCGGGGGCGCGAAAAATGCTTTCGAAGGCATGCTCTGACAGCTGGTTTACCATGACCAGAGTTGCGCGAACCACTCCCCGCCCGACCCAACTTCATGATGGGCATTGATGGAGCCATGAGAACAAAGAACGCGATGCAAGGACGAAAGAGGTAAACCCAGGGTGAAGGCATTTGCTGTTGATCTTGGCGGAACACACATCACAGTCGCCGTTGTCGAAGACCGGCAGATAGTGGCGTCGCAAACGATAGGGCAGCCTCCGGCTGCCGGACTCAGGCCTCTGCTGCCGCTGCTGGCCGCGACCCTGCGTGATCTCAGCAACTGCAGCACGCGGGGCATCACGGACGTAGCGGGAATCGCCCTCGGCTTCTGCGGAATTGTCGATAGCCGTGCTGGACGGGTGCAATCCACCAACGGTAAGTATCCTGACGCTGCCGAAATTGACTTCCACTCCTGGAGCAGAGAAAACTTCGACCTCCCGCTTCGCCTCGAAAACGATGCGCGCATGGCGCTCATGGGGGAACACTACGCGGGAGCCGCCGAGGGATTCCAGGATGTTGCGATGGTTACGCTGGGCACCGGCATCGGCAGCGCGGTGATGATCGAGGGCAAACTCCTCCAGGGCAAGCATGGTCAGGCCGGAAGTCTCGGCGGACACGTGCCGGTTGTCCTGCAGGGACGTGCCTGCACCTGCGGCGGAGAGGGCTGCGCAGAGTCCGAGGCATCTGGCTGGGCGCTTCCTCGTTTATGCCAGTCATGGGCGAATTTCCCGCAGAGCGAGCTCGCCGGGCAGGAGATCAACTTTGCAAACCTGTTCCGGTGCGCGGCGAGCGGGGACCCGATCGCCAAAGCCATTCAGCAGCACTGCATGGATGTCTGGGTGGCAACCGGAGTCGCGCTGGTCCACGCCTATGATCCCGAATTGCTTGTCTTTGGCGGAGGAGTCATGCGCAGCGCAGAGGTCATTCTGCCCTATCTTCAGGCGCATATCCCCGGGCGTGTCTGGACTCCGTGGGGCAAAGTGCAGATTCGCAGCGCGCGTCCCGGGAACGAATCCGCACTGCTGGGGGCAATTCCGATGCTATCCACTTCACCTTCCGACGTGAGGACAAATGTACGATAAGTATCCGGAAATTCAGGTTTCCGACTCCAGCGCCAGGTGCATGGCTGGATGGGACTCAATCACGGCCGAACTGCAGCGTGCCGCCCTGGGTCGCCGCTGTGTCCTCTGCGTAGAGTGCTATCCCGGAGTATTCGTGCCCGAACTATGCGCGGCGCTGAAGACCGCACTCAACCCGGCGCTCTTCATCAACGTGGAAGAACTTCTTCTGCCACCCGCCTCCATTCAGGAGCGGGTGCAGCCCTGGCTCACGGATGATCCGGTCTTCGGGCGGCTCACCACCCTCACCATCGCAGACTTTCTTGACTCGCAAAAAGTCGAGTTCGCACGAGCGGCAATCCTTCAGCAGGACAGCGGATTAGTCATCGTAGCCGGCGCCGGAGCAGCCTTTGTCGCGGAGAATTACGATCTCCTTGTCTACGCAGATATGGCGCGTTGGGAGATCCAGCAGCGCCAGAGGCGCGGGCAGATCGGCAATCTTGGCGCGGACAACTGCAACGAACGTCCTTCTCTGAAATACAAACGATCGTTCTTCGTCGACTGGCGCGTTGCCGACCGCATCAAGCAGGAACTCTTCTCCTCGATCGACTACCTGCTCGACACCAACTCACCACAGACGCCGAAGATGATTCCCGGCGACCTGCTGCATCGCGGGCTCATGCTCGCATCCCGGCGACCGTTCCGAGTTGTTCCTTTTTTTGATCCGGGGCCATGGGGCGGCCATTGGATGGAGCGCACCTTCGCTCTCCCTGCGGACGTGCCCAACTACGCCTGGTGTTTCGACTGCGTTCCAGAGGAGAACAGCCTGCTGCTCGCCTTCGGGGAGCTGAAGGTTGAGATCCCCGCCATCAACCTCGTCTTCACTCATCCGCGCGAGTTGCTGGGGCAGGATATCTACCGCAGGTTCGGCGCAGAGTTTCCAATCCGTTTCGATTTTCTGGACACCATTGAAGGAGGAAACCTCTCGCTCCAGGTCCACCCGCTGACCGAGTACATCCGGCAGGCGTTTGGCCAGTCCTACACGCAGGATGAGAGCTACTACATCCTCGACGCGGAGCGCGACGCATCAGTCTATCTGGGCCTGAAGGAGGAGGTCGATGCCGACGCCATGCAGCACGATCTCGCAGCTGCCCAGGCGGGTGACGCTGCCTTTGACGCCGAACGCTACGTCAACAGGTTTCCTGCGCGCAGGCACGATCACTTTTTGATTCCCGCCGGAACCGTCCACTGCTCCGGACGCGGCAGCATGGTGCTTGAAATCAGCGCCACGCCCTACATCTTCACCTTCAAACTCTGGGACTGGGGACGGCTCGGGCTCGACGGACGGCCGCGGCCGATTCATCTGAAGCACGGCATCGCGAATATTCAGTGGGACCGGACCACTGACTGGGTAAAGCGCTCGTTGATCAATCGCGTGGAGCCGGTTGCCGAAGGCGACGGATGGCGGGAAGAACGAACCGGGCTGCATGAACTGCAGTTCATCGAAACACGTCGGCACTGGTTCACCGGGAGCGTGCCTCATGACACCGGCAACACCGTGAATGTTCTCAATCTGATTGAAGGGGAGCAGATCGTCGTTGAAAGTCCGGACGGGGCCTTCGAGCCCTTTACCGTTCACTACGCTGAGACCTTCATTGTGCCGGCACAGGTTGGCCTCTATACCATCCGGCCGTCAGGCCCCTCGGAGGGCAAGAAGTGCGCTACCATCAAGGCCTTTATCCGCCCAGAGCACGCATCCGCCTGACCGCAGCCTGAATCATGAAATGCCCACATGCGAAAAAGCCGCCAGGAAGGATCCTGGCGGCCATTGCTCTTCGACTCAGCCCGGTTTAAGCCAGCAGCCTATTTACGGCCCCAGCGGTAGACGCCCGTTACGGTGAATCCCAGGTTCGGCTGTAGGTTGCTGCCGTACTTGGTGACCAGCATCATCGGCAGAAGCCGGATGGCCAGGCTCGGACTCAGATTGTAGTCAACCTGCGCGCCGGCGCTTAAATTCAGCACATTGGTATTCGAATAGAGGCCGACAAGGTTGGCGGGAACGCCGCCCGTACCGGTTGCCCAGTTTCCATGACCCATGCCGCCCAGCAACTGCGCGCTCCATCCCCAGTGCACGCCCTCAAAAAAGTGATACTGCGGACCGGCCATGAAGCTGTACTGGCTGATGCTCGGGTGGAAGATCGGTAGGCCCAGCTCATTCGGGTGCGTGTAGGCCCGCCCGTAGTAGCCGCGGACGTCGCCTGTGACACCCCAGTTGCCGTGGACCCAGTCCGTAAAGCCGACATTCCACATGCCTTCGTCCATATGCTGCAGCGTGTGGCCGGGCCGGAAGCGCAGGTAGCCGCTGCCGAAGTAAATCTCATACTTATGGCTATACGTGTCCTGAATGGTCTGCTTGTCGCGCTGTTCCCGGCGAGCGCGAACCCGCTGCTGCGCCTGCCTTAAGACCTGCGCCCGCTGCTGCTGCGTCTGCGTGGGCAGCTCCGAGATCGGCCCCTGCTGCTCGGTTTGCGACTGTGGCTGCTGTGGCTGAGTTGTATCCTGCGCGCGGAGCGTAGACCCTGCGGACAAAAGAAAGAGAAATACGGGATACACCGCGTACTTCAGGCACTTACTCATGTGAACCAAACGTGAAAACCTCCGACTGCCCCAAACAAAAAGTCTTTGAAAAGCTATTGTATTCGAGGCATTGGGGCATCTGCTCATAGATGACGTTTTATTCAGACGGCCGTTGTAGCATTATTGTCTGGTACGGAGCGAAAGGCGCGCATGAAAAAATTCCTGATTGGGCTTCTCGTAGGCTTGGCTGTCATACCCATTGTCGCCGCTATTTATCTCAAGTTCGGCAACCCTCCGGTGGCCGTAACTGATCCGGCTTTCCCCTTTGAAAAGCAGATTGTTCATGTACCCCTGCATGCGCGCATTGACCGCGAAATGCCCAAGACAGTGCCTATCGAGCCGTCAGCCACCAATCTTGAAGCCGGCGCACATATCTATCGCCAGGAGTGCGCCGCCTGCCATGGCCTCAACGGACTGCCTTCCGACATCGGGCCGCATATGTATCCGCGCGCTCCTCAGCTCTGGCATCCCCATGGCAAGGGCGTCATCGGAGTCAGCGACGACCCGCCGGGCGAAACTTACTGGAAGGTTGCGAACGGCATCCGTTTGACCGGCATGCCAGCCTTCGCCAAGATCCTCAACGAGACTCAGATGTGGCAGGTCAGCCTGCTGCTGGCGAATGCCGATAAACCGCTGCCGCCCACGGTGATGGATCTGATGAGGCGTCCGCTTGATCTCGATCCGCAGACCCCTGCGGCAGATCCGGTCTCCTCGAAATAGCGGCCTCGCCCGCAAGTATTTCTCTCAATACCCCGAACCGGCCTGATCTTCCAGGCCGGTTTTTCCATTACATCCCGTCATAGTTCGGCCCGCCGCCACCCTCCGGCGGCACCCAGTCAATGATCTGGTAGGGGTCCATAATGTCACAGGTCTTGCAGTGCACACAGTTGGCGAAATTGATCTGCAGCCGCTTCTCCGCGGGCGTCTCCGCCGACTCCACCATCTCGTAGACTGCCGCCGGGCAGAAGTACTGGCAGGGGTTGCCAAATTCCTTTGTGCAGCGGCCATCGCACACGTCGAGATCGCGGATCACCAGATGCACCGGCTGATCGTCCTCATGGCGTGTGCCCGAGTGATAGACATCCGTCAGGCGATCAAATGTCAGCTTGCCATCGCCCTTCGCGTTGCCCAGGAAGTGTTCGCGCTTGTCGCCGTAGATGCTCAGCGCATCCGCATGGCGCATCCTGCGGTAGCCGGCCTCGTTCTTTGAATCGGCGCCGAAGTTTGCGCCGCGCATCACCTGCTGCAGACCGGCCCTCATGAGCCCTTCATATAGTCCATGCTCAAATGCCTGGTGGAAGTTGCGTACCGGGTAGAGCTCCTCGCGGATCCAGCTGGCATCCACCGCAGCCTTGTACTCGCTGAGCGTATTCGCAGAGGAATCGCCGGACAGCATCGCATCGAAGGCCGTCTCCGCCGCCAGCATCCCGCTCTTGATGGCCAGATGTATCCCCTTGAGCCGCTGCGAATTCAGAAAGCTTGCCGAATCTCCCAGCAGCATCCAGCCATCGCCCGCGAGCTTCGGCATCGTCAGCCAGCCGCCGTAGGGCAGGCTCTTCGCCCCGTACCGCACCATCTTGCCGCCTTCAAGCAACCGACGCGCAAGCGGGTGCTCCTTGAAATCCTGGAAGACATGGTGCGGGTCCGTGCGGGGGGCTTCATAGTCGAGTCCTGTCACGAAGCCGACTGAAACCAGCGTATCGCTGATGCCGTAGATCCATGCGCCGCCATACTCGCGCGTGGTCAGCGGATAGCCCATGGTATAGACCACCTCGCCCTTGGCGATGCGCCCGGCCGGGATCTCCCACAGCTCCTTGATGCCGAGGCCATAGGTCTGCGCGTGCTCCGGGTCTTCGAGCCCGAGCCGCCCGATCAGCTGCTTCGCGCAGCTGCCCCGCGTACCCTCCGCCAGCACGGTGATTCTGGCCCGCAGGTCATAGCCCGGCTCAAAATTCGCCTTCTGCTGCCCTTGCTTGTCAACGCCCTTATCATCCGTGCGAACCCCCGCCACGCGCTCGCCCTCAAAGAGGAGCTCGCTGCCGGCGAAGCCGGTAAAGACGGTGATTCCTGCGGCTTCGACCTTCTCGCCCAGCCACTTCACAAACCGGTTGATGGAGATGACGTAGTTGCCATGATCGCGCAGCGGGGGCGGCACAATGGGAAATTTCCGCTGACCCTTGTCAGTTAGAAAATAGACAGATTCCTTCGTGACCTCGGCGTCGATGGGCGCTTCCGCTTCGAAGCCGGGCAACAGTTCCTTCATCGACCGCGGGTCGAGCAGCGCGCCGGAGAGACAGTGCTGGCCGATCTCTCGCGCCTTCTCCAGCACATAAATATTTTCCTTGGTCAGCGGCGAGCCGGGGTGGGCAGCGTTATGTTCGTCAATCAACTGGGAAAGCCGCAGCGCGCAGGCCATCCCGGCAGGCCCGCCGCCAACGATAACGACGTCGGCCTCCATCTGCGGGCGCTCAATTCCTTCGATAGGTTTACGAAAAGTGATCATGGGCGACCACGTAGTGTACGACAAGGAGTCCAGCGCGTGCGTGGAGCAGAAAGGAGAGCCGCCCTGTCAGGCCGCTATCCCTTCACATGCAGGAGAGGCGACTCCTCATTCCAGACGCAGTCTCGGCCTGCTCGCTTGGCCCTGTAGAGAGCCTCATCCGCGCGGGAGATCAGACTCGAGGCATCGACTGCGGCCGCGCCCGTAGGGCCAGTCGCCACCCCGATGCTGATCGTGGCAGAGTGAATCACCGCTCCCAGGCTCCTGACTCTTTCGCAGAGATGCTTCGCCACCTTGACCGCATCGGCATTGGAGGTTGCCGGCAGCAACACTGCAAACTCCTCCCCGCCGTACCTTGCGACCATGTCTGTTCGGCGAACGCCGGCCTGCAGGGTTGCCGCAATACGACGAAGCACCTGGTCGCCTTCCATGTGGCCGAACTCGTCATTGATCGACTTGAAGTGATCGACATCGACCATCAGCAGCGAGAGTTCCCCGCCGTCTGGCATCTCGGACTGGAGGGCATTGCCCATCTGGTAGAGGAAGGAGCGCCGATTTCGCATGCCTGTCAGCTCGTCTGTCGTGGCCTGCGCCGTGAGCCGGGCATTTGACTTCTGCAGCTCATGCCGGCTGAGTCTCAGCTCTTCCTCAATCCGCGCAGCGCGTGAGTTGGCCTCTTCCAGTGCGACAAGCTGCTGCCTCAGTTGAAAGCAGTAGCTCACCTGTCGCGCCAGCACCCTGAGTGCTTTATGCTTTTCTTCCGTGAGTTGGCGCGGCTGGCGATCGATCACACACAGGGCGCCTACCTGGAACCCGTCGGGACTACTGATCGGCATGCCTGCATAAAAGCGTATATACGGCTCGCCCAGAACCAGCGGGTTTGACCGGAATCGAGAGTCCAGCGTGGCGTCCGATACCTCGAAGAGACCACTCTGCGTGATCGTGTAACTGCAGAAAGAAGCCGATCTTGAGGTTTCCTGCATAGTCAGGCCCACTCTGGCCTTGAACCACTGGCGATCGTGATCGATCAGCGAAACCAGCGCAATCGGCGCTTCGCATACGAAGGCAGCCAGTTGTGCCAGATCGTCATAGGGGTCTTCCGGAGCTGTATCGAGAATCTTGAGATGCCGAAGCGACTGCAGACGTGCCAGTTCGAGATCGGCAGTGCAACTTAATTCAGTTTGCATCGACCTGCTATTCAGTTTTCCTGCGGAGTTGGTTTATGTCTCCAGTGTAGGATCGAGGGGTTACAAACCAGAAGAAAAATATTGTGCCCGGCAGCAGTCGAAAGTAACCCTTCGGCAATGACCGCTAGCAGTTAGAAAAGATGGTCTTCCTCATCATGCGCCATGATGGCGTGAGCACCGGTTGCGGAAGCTTCGCCCAGGTTCACCGCTTCCGTCTCTGCTCTCAGCCGCGCGACGGTCATCCAGTTGTCCTTGTGCGGCTGCTCGGCAACGAAGGGCGGCAGCGGCATCAACAAATACCGGCTCAGCGCCTCCGCGTGCCCCTCGTAGAGCTGCCGCATCTTGCGCAGCCGCGCCAGCGAATCCGCATCGCGGCAGACTCGAACGCCCGCCTGGCAAAGCTGGTCATAGAGCGCCACGAAGCCCTCCTGCGGCAGACGGTCCCGCTCCAGCGGAACGGGCGTGAGCGAGAAGATCTGCGACAGGTCCACCAGCGCATGCCGAGCCATGGCAAAGGTCAGCTGCGCCTGCCGCGCCGGATACTCCTGTACGCCCGAGACCAGCAGCGCGCAGGCATCAAGCACCGCCGTCAGCGCCGCGAGCCAGCTCTGATTCGTATGCTGCGAGCGGAAGTAGCACAGCAGTGGATAGGAGATGTGGCTCTCCAGCAGCTCTGCCGACCATCGCTCCCACTCCTCCAGCAGCAGGATCAGTGCATCATTGCCGCCATCGAAGGCATGACGCCGCATCAGTTCGGCAGCGGTCGGCGGCGAACCGGCGCGCGCATCCAGCAGGGAGATGCTCACCTCGCGCCGCGAAAACGCGCCGTACAGCACAGGGAAATAGCCAATCACCACGGCGACAAATCCCAGCCCCATTCCCGACTCGAGCACCATCAGATAGCGCGCTGTATGGGTGTGCGGCACCATGTCGCCGAGACCCAGCGTAAAGAGCGTCGTACCACTGACATACAGGTCAGAGTGCCAGCCGGGCGTATGCATCAACGGATCGGCAAACGGCGACCCGAGCCCGTAGTAGAGCAGCGCAAACCCCACCACGATCGAGGCCGCCCACATCACCAGCAGCAGCACCAGCGAGAGCGGCCCGTAGAAGCTGAGCATCGTCTCCCGCTTGCGGGGCGTTCGCGCCAGCCGCGCGGCCGTCGTCCAGGGACGCCACGTCAGCACATATACAAGCCCCGTCAGGCGAAAATGTCCCGTAGCGCGGCGCGGCAGAATCACCGTCTGGAAGGCGTCCAGTAACCCGACGAAAAGGCAGGCCAGCCCTGCGATAAAGCTCAATACATGCACGATGCTAGATTAGAGCGTCTCGAGGCGGCACAGTCGCTAATTTCTTTCGAGTGTCACCAGCGCAGCGCTACCCGCTGCTACACGGATACGGCACCTGCCCGCCGCCATCGATACTCGCTCCGCAGCCCCTGCAAACCAGCGGCCTCGCTCATCCACCGCCGCTCCGGCCAGCGTTACGCGCTGCAAACTGCCCAGCGAAGGAGCAGCCAGGCGGACCACTTGCCCGCGCGCCTCTTCCATCCCCGCGGCAAGCTCGACATCCGCATCACGGCCCTCATCCTTGTTGATGATCGTCACCACCAGGCCGCCATCCGGCCGCATGACAGGGTAGGCGGTGAGGTTGACTCCACCGGTATCGAGTTCGGCAGCAACGAGAGTTCCCTGCGACGCCTGCGCGAAGGCCAGCATGCCGTAGTAGTCCGGCTTCGCGGTATAGCTGCCCCGCTGGTCATCTCCGATAGGTGAGTAGGCGCTGACTACATCGAACTGGTTCAGTCCGGTTTCGATATTCACTCCGGCAGCACCATGGGAGGCCAGACGGAACATGAAATCCAGCACCCACAGCGCCGCGCCAAAGGTATCGCTGACGCCGGGCTTGCCACCCCCTGAAAAGGAATTCGTCTCGCAGATGCGATACGGCACATGCGAAGATTGCGACGCCTCCTGCAGTCTCTTCAGCCTGGTTTCCAGCTGGGCATCCGGCTCCAGCAGCTCTTCCAGCGTGCTCGAAGAGCTGCCCGCACCGCCACGGTAATAGTGTTCGGTCAGCAACCTGAGATCGTGGCCCTCGTCCGCAGCAAAGCGTGTCACCCATTCATCCGTGAACGCTGCATCCGGCCCGGCAAAAGGCGCATGCGGGAGCGTCGCGCGAATCGCCTTCCGGTAGCGGCGAAAATCCGCCAGGTAGTCTTCATAGCCGTAGCTGTCCTTGCGATGTCCCTCGTGCGTGTAGAGGTCAGGCTCGTTGCCGATCTCAAAAGCGAGCAGCTTGTCCTGCATGATCCCATCGACTGCGACGGCCTCCGCGACCGCCTGCTCTGCGGTGCCGCTGCCGAGGTTCAAACCCCAGATCAGGCGCCAGCCCGTGGCATTCAGAAAGCCCTTCAGGTCTTCAAGATTCTTCCTCGTGATCACACTCGACTTCGCACGCGCCACCGGCTTGCCATCGGGTTGGTAGGAGGCATAATCCGAATTGTTGCCGCCAACGCGGACCACCCCATGGGCCCCCAGCGTCCGCACCAGCTGCACGTAGTGCTGGTTGTTGGGGCTCAGCAGCCCGGGCGCCGCCACAGAGGATGCCTCATAGCCGAGGCCGATGAAGTCCGCAGGGATAACGCTCAGCTTCTTATCAACCAGCACGCGGAGGCTGACCACCTGAGAAGAACGGGCAGCCGCAAACCCGCGCGGTGCAAGGCAAGCGCCTGCACTCCACGCGGCACATTCCAGAAAGGTCCGGCGATTCATGCCGCTATCCTACAGCCACCCGCCTGCTCCGGCTGTACAGTTCGCCGGAATAAAAAGAGGCGTCCGCGAACGGACGCCTCTTTTTGCGTTGAGCCATGCTTACGGCAGGTAGTAGCGGAACGAGGTCCAGAAGCCATTGTCTGTACCTTTGGGTGCTCCCCCAACGCCTGGATAGGTGAAGCGCTGGAAGTAGGAGTACTGGAGCCCCTGGCGCAGTCTGCCCTTGGGCCCCTTATAGAAGTCATACCAGTAGCCCAGGATGAATTCCTGCAGGTCCTTGGTGTCCGCGGTGCAGTTTGCCAAGCCACCCGGTGCATATCCACCCGCACCCGGCAGCGGCTCCTTGTCGCAGCCGGTATTCACAAAGGTCGGAGCACCGTAGCCAATTTCCTTACCCGCAGAGTTCATGAAGTAGCGCTTGAACGCGTAGTCTGTGCCGTAGTTGGCATAGATATTCAGGCGTGTTGTGGGCATCGCTTCAAGGGTGCCCAGGGCAGAGAAGCCGTGCAGCAGCGCCAGCTGTCCGCCCGGATCGACCGTCGTATCAGGCAGTCCGGTGCTGCCGTAGCGCCCGATGCCATCACCCCACAGGCCCTTTGCGCCAATATCGAGGCGTTTGTGGAAGGTCGGAACGCGGAAGCCACCGCCGATGCCGCCGCCCACTGCATCATCGTTGTAGGCGCCGGTCGAGTTGTTGTTGGCAGCTACGCTCGAAAGATCGTTGGGATAGACGCGGGCGCGGAACACGCGGCTGATGCCGAAGAGTTCATAGTGCCCCCAGCCCGGTTCAAACGCGACCTTCGCAATGAAGTCCGGCGCTGCATTCGAGGCGTAATTTGCCAGCGGATTGAAAAGGCCGCCACCGTTTCCAGCCTGTCCTACGATCAGGTTGCTCGGGAAGTTGTGCCCGGCGACCGAGGCGATCTGCGGGTTCTCCGCCGATACGCCGAAGAAGATCTTGCGGCCGAAGTCCTTGGTGATACGGAACGCATACTGCCGCGTCCATACGAAGCCGACGGCGTACTGTGGGTCGATGGTCGACGGCAGAATCTCTGATCGGTTCTGCAGTCCCTTCGTCGTTTCCGTTGCCAGGCTCCACATCTGGCCGCCGGTGAAGGTCCAGCCGCTGTTCAGCGCGGCCTGCGCCCACATCTGCCGCTGGCGAAGCGAGTAGCTGTTGCTCTGGTTATTGTTTGAGGTGGCGGCTGCCGACAGGAAGTCAGCCTCGTAGTATCCGCCGATGGTCATGTTGTCGAGCTTACCCTGGGCGAGTAGCGCAATACGCGACTGACGACCCGTACCGTAGAACTCTGAGTAATTTGCCTGCGGCTGACCCGGCAGCGGAATCGCGCCGAAAGGCGTGTTCAAACCACCGCCCGTGGCCTTGCTGCGGTACACAGTTTCACCCGCCAGGAAGCTGCCTGTCGGCGAGAGCGTTACACCCTTGAATCGAACCGCATCCGGGCTCTCGATCGACTTCTCGATCTTCGCCTGGCTGGTCTGTACGGCGAGCACCTGGGTCTTGGTCGTTGTCTTCAGGTCTCCGACTGCATTCTGCAGGCTGTTGACGCTGGCTGCCGTCTGCGCAGCGGCCTGCTGCTGCATCTGGTTGCCCTGCTCCGCCTGTTGGGCGGCCTGCTGTGCGGCAGCCGCGGTCTGCTGCGCCTGCTGCAACTGGGCATCGCGATCTGCCAGCTGCTGCTTCAGCATCTGGATCTGCGTTTCCATGTCCTGTCGCAGCGACTCGATCTGCGACTCGACACTTGGCTTAGCAGGCTTCCTGACCGGCCTGGCCTTATGCGTTGTCTTCCTGGTTGCAGCGCTGCCCTCAACTCCGCTTTTCGCGGTCTGCGCGCTGGCTACCAGAGCAGAAGCCAGCACCATACTCGCCAGCACTTTTAGATTGCTCTTCATTAGACCTCTCATGGGTTCGACTGCACTTGATCGCCGGTAACGTCTGCAGGAAACTCCAAACACACGTCCTCCCAGAGTCGCAACGGCGAAAACTGTGTGTAGAGTGACAGGCCTTTGTGAATATTTGAAGAAAAGACGATGAATTACTGGTCAATACGAGAGGCGGCGCCGCCCTGGGCGTTCAGTCAATTACTGCGGGTGAATCATCTGCAACAGCAGCCATCCATTCAGAACTGCTATGAGCGCCGCCACCGCCCAGGCCATTCCCTGCAGCCACCGGCGATTCACCAGGGAACCCATGAGTTCGCGGTTTCCGGTGAAGGCCACCAGCGGAACAACCGCGAAGCTCAGTTGCATGCTCAGCACTACCTGGCTGAAGACCAGCAGGCGTGCCGTGCCGTCGCTGCCGTAAATGGCTGTCACGATCACCGCGGGAACGATTGCCATTCCCCGCGTGATCAGCCGCCGCAGCCACGGCTTCATCTTTAGGTCAAGAAAACCTTCCATCACGATCTGCCCGGCCAGCGTGCCCGTGATGGTCGAGTTCTGCCCTGAGGCCAGCAGGGCCAGCGCAAATATGGTGCTCGCGCCCGTCACGCCCAGCAGTGGCGTCAGCAGTTTATATGCATCGCCGATCTCCGCTACTTCGGGATGGGCTTTATGAAAAACCGCCGCCGCCACCACGAGGATCGCTCCGTTGACAAACAGCGCCATCGTCAGCGCGACCGCCGAGTCGATATTGGCGAAGCGCACTGCCTGCCGTTTCCCTTCCCGGGTTCGCGGATAGTCGCGCGTCTGCACAATCGAGGAGTGCAGATAGAGGTTATGCGGCATCACCGTAGCGCCGAGAATGCTGATCGCGATGTAGAGCATTTCGCGGTCGCGCAGCAACCCCGCCGGTGGCACGAAGAGGTGCGTCACCATTGATCCGAAGGCAGGGTGCGAGAGCACAACCTCTATGCCGAAGAGCACCGCGATAGTGCCGATCAGCACCATCACCACAGCCTCCAGCTTGCGGAAGCCGCGCCCCTCAAGCAGCAGGATCAGCAACACATCGAGGCCGGTGACGATAACGCCCAGCAGCAGCGGCAGGCCGAAGAGCAGCTGCAGTGCGATCGCCGAGCCAATCACCTCCGCCAGGTCGCAGGCCGCAATCGCTATCTCTGCAAACACCCACAAAGACACCGCGACGGAGCGGCGATAACGCGCACGGCACAGCTGCGCCAGGTCCTGCTCGGTAGCGATCCCCAGTTTGAGCGAGAGGCTCTGCAGCAGCACCGCCATCAGGTTGGAAGCCATGATGACGAAGAGCAGGCTGTAGCCATAGCGCGACCCGGCTGCAAGGTCCGTCGCCCAGTTGCCCGGGTCCATATAGCCGACGGCGATGAGAAAACCCGGTCCCGCGAAGCCCAGCACGTGCCGGAAAAGGCCCCGATTTGCGAACGAATGAACGGTTCCCGCCGACTCGGAGGGGCTCGAACGCGTCTCGACTTGGAGGGTTTCGGACGGCATCCTGTCTAGCTACAGTATGCCACAGTTATTTAACCTAGGTTAAATAAAAATATAGATATGAGGTTAAGTACCATCAAAAAATCAACGTTTAGGCGCTGGCCTTACCCAGACCCGCGCTGCGGCCACAGACCCCAGGGTCGCCTCACCGGCGCTGGTCTTCAGACGCAGCGTCTCGTCATAATTTCTGGCCAGGACTCTCACAGGCGAAGCTGGCCCGATCCCGAGCTGGTGCAGAAACTTGAGCAGCTTCGGATCGCGCTCGTAAAGGCTCGTTACCAGGTAGGATGCGCCTTCTGCCGCTTCCGACAGGGGCACCAGCCCCCGCTTTCGCCGCTGCGACGGGCTCTCCGGCAGCACTGCGTTCCCGTGGGGACAGACACCATCGCGCCCCAGCTTCTCGACCAGCTTGGCCTCGAAAGCCTCTGAGACCGCGTGCTCCAGCCGCTCGGCTTCATCGTGGATCTCGTACCACGCCATGTCGAAGACCTCCGACAGCATGCGTTCGATCAGGTGGTGGCGCAGCGCAGTCCGATAGGCAGCTTCGCGGCCCTTCGCGGTCAGGCGGATGATCCCGTCCTTTTTGACCTCAACATAGGCGTCGCGCTTGAGCCGCTTGAGCGCCATTGTCACAGCCGGCGCACTCACTCCGAGCCAGTGCGCCAGCGTACTGGGAATGACGCTCAGCCCCTCGGCTTCCGCTTCCAGAATAGCCTTGAGATAGTCTTCCTTCGAGTTCGAGATCGCGGTTTTGGCCGTCACGTCTCTATCCTACGACGACGCTCGCCCCCGCCGTCGCATCCTACTCCCGCGATATCCTGAAGAGGATGAAAACTCGCGGACTGCTTACTGGAATCCTTGCACTCGGCGGAATCTTCTCCTTCGGTGCTGTTACTGCCCGTCCCGCCGAACCTCATCCAGGTGCAGGTCACGGTCCCTTCGTGCCCCTCTGCACGGGCATTCATCTCACCGCGGCGTATCTTGCACCGACCACGCCCGGTGGCCCCATCAGCTTTCACTTTGTGCTCCAGAACGACACCGCGCACACCATCAAGCTGCAGCAGCCTGCTCCGACCAGCGCTCACTGGTACGCGCGTGTCGGGCAGAAGTGGCTCTGGCGCGCCTCTGCCGGAGCGGGCGGCAGCCTGGCCGACGGCCTCAACGAAAAGGGACGCCTCTTTGCTTCTCAGCCCCACACCGCGCCCGCCAATCCCTCATTCCTGGTGGTTCCTCCGCACAGGTCGCAGGAGTGGATAGCCAGCGAACAAGACAACCCCGCACTGGCCTATAAACCCGGTTGCGCTCTCTGCAACTATCCCGGGGAACGAGAGTATCGGGTCATCTTCGCCTATGCGTATCTACCCGCTCCGGGGCAGAACGAAGCCGGGCTGCTCTCCTGCGGATTACGCTCTCTGCCCGTCGATATGCCGCCACGCCGTTAGGTTTTCTGCATCCTCCGCACAACTGCCGCCGCCAGGCCGGGTTCCTAAAGAGCGTTGGAGGAAACACAATGCGTCAACAAATTCGAGCTATTACCCTTACCGGCCTGCTTGCAGTCGGTCTTTCCGGCAGCATCCTCATCGCCCAGGATGCAGCCCAGCAGCCGCCGTCACCGCCGGCGCAGGGCAGCATGCAACAGCCACCCATGCGCGGCATGCGCCACATGAATCCTGACAGGCAGCTCAAGCACATGACGAAGATGCTGAATCTCTCCGCTGACCAGCAGAGCCAGATCAAGCCGATCCTCGTAGACCATCAGCAGCAGATGCAGAAGCTCATGCAGGACCAGTCGCTCTCGCGTCAGGACCGCATGCAGCAGATGCGCACCATCAATCAGGACACTCACGCTAAAGTCGATGCCATCCTCAACGACCAGCAGAAGCAGCAGTGGCAGCAGATGATGCAGCACCGCATGCAGATGAGGCATCAGCAGATGCAGAATGGCCCGCAACCGAACAGCGGCAGCGCTCCCCAGCCGCCGGCTTCGCCTCAGCAGTAAGCATTTGCATCCCGTCTTCTGTGAGCTGCGTTGCGCAGAAGCGGGATGCGTCCGTCTCCGTCGCTCTGCACCCGCGATAAAATCAAGCAGATGCCGGACAACGTCAACCCTGGCGCAGAGAAGCAAGTCTCCGCCGCTACTCAAAAGCTGAGGATGCTCCGTTCCCTCGTCTGCGGCCTCAAGTATGAGAAGCAGGCCCGGGCGCAGGGTGCGACCCACATCGCAGGAGTGGATGAGGTGGGCCGCGGTTCCCTCTTCGGCCCGGTTGTCGCAGCAGCGGTGGTGCTTCCGGACGATTGCCGCATCCGCGGCCTGCGCGACTCCAAGCAGCTCGAACCGGCAGAGCGCGAACGCCTCGCCGCGATCATCGAGCGCAAGGCGCTTGCGATCGCAATCGAAGAGGTTGACGCTGCCACCATCGACCGCATCAACATCTACCAGGCGACGCGTCTCGCCATGACCACCGCAGTCCGGCGGCTGCAACCTGGGCCCGACCACCTGCTCGTCGACGCGCTGCGCCTGGACGTCGAGTGCACCCAGACCAGCATCATCTATGGCGACTCACTCAGCGTCTCGATTGCAGCCGCTTCAGTCGTTGCCAAGGTCTATCGCGACCGCCGCATGTGCGAGCTCGACCGCGAATATCCTCTCTACGGCCTCAGCTCGCACAAGGGTTACAGCACCCCGGCCCATCTCTCGGCTCTGCTGCGTCATGGGCCCACGCCCCTGCACCGCAGAACCTTTCGTCCTGTGGCTGAAGCCACGCTGCCCTGGGATCACGAGGAAGAATCTTGCCACAGCGATTGATGTGCATTACCGCACACCCTGATGATGAATCCGGCGCCTTTGGAGGCGCTCTGGCGATGGCCCACGCAGCGGGCGTCGAAACCACCGTTCTCTGCCTCACTGAAGGAGCAGCGGGCAGCTATCGCCCCGATGGGCTGACCAATGACGAGCTTGCCCGCATCCGCCGCGCTGAGTTCGCCGACGCCTGCGAACTCCTGGGCGTGACGAATGCCATCCTGCTGCGCTACCCTGACGGCGCGCTCGCCTCCGAGCCGTTTCTCGATCTGGTGCAGTTGGTGGCCGAACACCTGCGCGCCTGCCGTCCGCAGGTGGTGCTCACTTTCGCCGGCGATGGCAACGTCAATCAGCATCGCGACCACACGATCGTCAGCCTGGCCGCCACGGCAGCCTTTCACTGGGCCGGCCGCGAAAACTCTCCCCTCACTCTCGCCACCCGGCCTTACGCACCGCAGAAACTCTACTACGCCGGCACTCCCTTCCTCGCCGTGCGCAGCGAACAAGACAAGGCCGTAGCCGCGCGAACTCCGCACTCCCTGAGCCTCGAACTACGGGACTATAAGGAAAAGAAGATCGCAGCCTTCCTCAAGCACACGACCCAGCAGGCCATCCTCGATCGCGTCCGCGACATCATGGAGCCGCAACTCGATTACGAACACTATCTTCTCGCTGCCTCCCGCAAGGCGCTCCCCCTCAACCAGGACATTGCGCTCTTCAGCGATGTCATAGAGGACTGACTCCCAAAAAGCAAAGCGGCGCATACCGTAGCCCTGGTATGCACCGCTTCACCTGGTCCTGCTCTGCTTGCCTGTCTTACTGGGGTCGCTGCTGCAGCTGCGGCGAATTATCGCTGAAGCTACGCGGCGCGCCAACCGCACGCGACGTTGTCACATTGACCGGCGACTGCAGTTTAAAGTTCACCAGAGTCTCCGGCTTGATCTGCACCTGCTCGCCGCGAGTTACGGTGTTAGCGCCCGCGCCCAGTCCGCCTCCGGCTGCAGCGCCAATCGCCGCACCCTTGCCGCCTCCTGCCAGTGCGCCGATGATGGCGCCCAGGGCCGCTCCGCCGCCTACCTTCGCAGCCGTGTTCTTGCCGCGACCTGCCCCCTGCTTGCTATAAGGGTCAGTGACCAGCGCGATCTGCCTGCCATGGGCGGTGAGCTGGGTCAGCTCAATCGAGAGAAGCGAGCTCCCCTTGAAGTGGGCTGCATCCTTGGCATCGATCACCCGGCCTACCACCGTTGACCCCTGCGGGACAGCTACCATTCCATCCACGATCAGGTCGCTGCTCACAGTTCCGTGAAACGTCTGATTCGGCTGCGCCGAGGAGCTGTCCAGCGCTTCGGTAATACGCACAGGAACCACCGTACCTGCCGGAATCGTCACTGTCTTCACAACCGGCTTGGGAGGAGCGGGCGGCGGTGGCGGGGCCACGGTCTGTACTCGCTCCGGCACCGGCCGTGGGGCCGGAGGCACCGGCGGCGCCTGTTCCTCAGCCTGCGCCCGCCGCTGGGCGAGCTTTGCCTCGCGCTGCTTCGCTGCGCGCTCCTTCATCAGGCGATCACGCTTTTCGCGCGCCGACTCTGCCGGTGGAGGCGGCGGAGCCACGGGTGCAGGCGCTGCAGCGGCCTGCGCCGGTGGCTGCACGGTCAGATTGTTGAGAACCGTCTTCACCCCGCTGACGCTTCCCGCATCGTTGCTTGCCAGGGCCCGGGAGGCTTCATCGTTGGCCGTTCCGGAAAGCGTTACAACCGCGCCCTGCACGCCCACCTGGATATTCTGCCCATTGAGTGCGCTCTCGCTGCCTATCTTCGCCTGGACTGCACTGGCGATCTGCTGGTCGGTGGGAGGCGGCGGCTGTTCGGAGGCCTGTTTATTGCATCCGATTCCAAGGGCCAGCGTGACAGCAAGTCCGGTTGCCTGAATACTTCTCGAGACTTCACTAGGAAATTTCATCTTTCACCTTCGTTTCCTGTCGGCCATCGGTTGCACTGGCCACATGCACCAAGTTTAGAATCCCTGAGGCATCCGATGGCGGGTTTATGATGCATAGACGCGTTCGTGCGGCTTTAGTTGCGTCCCGTCTGGCAGCACCGGCAGGGAGACTGGCATCTATTCACATGAATGTGGCGCTGCGGGGATCAGCAACCAGCCTCGCAACAGATTAAAGGAGATCTCAATGAGCGAAGAAAAACAGAGTGGTGGATTCAGCTGGTTCGTGGCAGGCCTTGGCATTGGAGCCCTGCTGGGAGTTCTCTACGCTCCCAAATCTGGCCGCGAAACTCGCGACGAACTGGTCAACGGGGCTTGCGAAGGGAAAGAGTACCTGCGTCAGCGGTCACGCGAAGCAGCGGATCAGGTGTCCGCCTACGTTGATCGTAGCAAGTCCCAGGTCAACGAATATGTCGACCGCAGCAAAGAAGCAGTCGAGCGGGGACGGCAGCAGTGGGAAGAGGTTGTCGCACGCGGACAGCAGTTCGTGAATGATCAGAGCGAAAAAGTAGTCGCGGCGGTGGATGCTGGACGACAGGCCTACAAGAGCAAGACGGCCGAACCTGGCGCTACGGCTGAGACATCGCCCATCGTCGAACCGGCCAGCTACTAACCTGACACAGAGAACGCCGAAAGAGTCCAGCCCACATGCCTATTAACCCAACTTTGTTCCTCATCTTCACGGCTGTCACATCCATCGGCGTTCTCATTCAGGCTGGGGTTCTCTTCGGCATGTTCCTGGCAGCGACACGCGCCGCCAAAAAGGTGGAGGACATTACCGATCAGCTCAACGTTCATCTGATCCCTGCTGTCGCCACCACCAAGCAGTTGCTCGAAGATGTGGTCCCGAAACTGCGGACGATCACCGAAGATGTTGCCGCGATTACCGCGGAAGTTCGTCATCAGACCGAGCACGTCAACACAGCCGTTGACGAGGTGGTGGACCGTACCCGGGTGCAGGCTGAGCGCGTGGATGAAATGGTCACCAGCGTTCTGAACTCAGTGGTTCATGCCTCTACCACCATCCAGCATGGCATCGGCAATCCTTTACGCCAGATCTCGGGCATCCTGGATGGGGTCCGCGCAGGCGTAAGCACGTTGTGGAGGAAAGAAACCGAAGACCGAGAGGCTTTTTAGACCGCGCTCTCTTTTTCCGTTTCTTTCCACTCTTCCCGCCTATCAGCTACCCACCGGTGCGCGGCTGCGGCTGCTCTCTTTCGGTCTGTCACTTCGGGTAGTGCGGCTCCGAATTTCACCTGACCTCTCACGCGTTTAGGACTGGTCGCCTGGAGGAGATGCGGGAGGAGCGTATCGTCTCCCCAATACGCAAGCCTATCTTCGGAAAGCGCTTCTGACCAAAAGCTGACCGCCGCCGGAGTAATGGGCGCCTGTGCCCGGATGGCAGCTTCGAAAAGCAATGGGTGAAACGGCCTGACATGGGAGCCATCCGTACTGGCGCTCTCCGGAAAGCACATCACCACACATCCCTCCCGTAGCGGGGCCTCGATTTGTGCGAGCAGCGCGCTCCCGTCCCGGGCACTTCCCCGATTGATGAATACGGTACCCGCAAATCGCGCCAGGTAGCCCAGCAGCGGCCACGATCGCACCTCGTCCTTCGAAATGAAGATGCACGGTGCGAGCGCTGAATAGAGAAAAATATCAAAGTAGCCGAGGTGGTTCGACACCAGCAGCCCGCACGGCGGCGGTTCTCCGCTCACGGTCGAGTCAACTCCGAACGCCTGCAGCATGCGCCTGCTGGTTCCCGAGGCCCACAGCGCGCGATCGCGAAGAGACAGAGCGCCGCGCCTGCGCACCCACAACCAACCAAAGCGAAAGGCTGCGCCGCTCAAGACAACCACAAGTCTACTCAGGCGAATTATCGGACGAAGGGACACGATGCAGTTATAGCTCACGCAGTTCGTGATTGGTAATTTTGCCGCATCCTACCTGTGAGGTACGACAAATCGGATCAGCTTAAGGAAAAGAAATGCATACTGCACTTTTGGCAGGAGCAAAAGAAAATTGCAGTTCGAGCAGATGTCTAGAGCGAGAGACGTGCCCGGGAGCATCTACTAGCTTGCTAAGCCAATCTGCTAGTTGGTTTACTTATTACTATTTCTTCGCATAACCGTAGCTACTTGTCTCCGTTTCCATAAATGAATTTATAGTTTTCGCTGTTAGGATTATGACGTTCCCCCAAATCGCACCTCTGGTGCATGTAACTCCAACATCCAGGACAAATAGATAGATGACGCGCGAACAGATGATTGCAGCTATTGATGAAGAACTTAACCGGCTACAACAGGTGCGGATGCTCCTGCAGAACACCACAGGCTTTCCGCAACTCACAGCCCGTATCCCGTCGATAGCCGCTGGTGCAACCAAGCGCCGGCCGCTGAGCCCTGAAGCCCGCAAGAAAATAGCCGATGCTCAGAAGCGTCGTTGGGCAAAGCAGAAAAAAGCCTGAAGTTTTCTTCCAATGATTAAAGTCAAACTGCTCCACCCCGATGCCCGTCTGCCGGTTGTGACCTACGCCGGCAGCGACCTTGGTTATGATCTCTTCGCCATCGAAGATACAGTTCTCGAGCCTGGCGTACCTGTAAAGGTACGCACCGGCATTGCCATCGAAGGGCCTCCAGGCTGCGGCTTTGTCCTGGGAGACAGGTCCTCGATGGCTGCCCGCGGCATCACCTATGCGGGCGGCCGCATCGATGCAGGCTATCGTGGCGAAATCCTCGTCTGCCTCGTGAACGTCAACCAGCCCCGCTATTCCCTTAAAACCGAATACACCGATGCGGGCGTGCTGCGCGCTGCGTCGCTTGAGGTAAGCGATGCTTCTCTCTCCATTCGCAAAGGCGACAAGATAGCGCAGATGTCCCCATTCCAGGCGATGACCCATTACGAACTGATACAGGTTGAGGAACTTGCATCAAGTGAAAGGGAAGGAAAGGGATTCGGCTCCAGCGGGCGATAATCACTATCAAACGATAACTCCTATCATTCGATAACTATTATCCCGGAGTAGCCTCCAATCCCCGGAACTACTCTTCCACCCCGGGCCCGGCGCTCACCTGGAAACAGGCGGAGAAGCCGCGAAGGACCGCACCAGACGGCTGCAGCGGGGTGCCGCGCAATCGTATCGATGCTCCGCTGTTTTCACTAGTGCCGCTATGCTGCGCAGCTGCCGCCAGATGCTCTGGACGAGCCGGGGCCACAACGCCGCGGCTTTCATTCCGGGCGGGAAACAGAGTCGAGAGAGCGCGCGACAGCAGCGATTCCTCCCTACTGCCTCCTGATGATCAGGACAGCATAGCAACGCTGTCACCAGCGGAAGGAGCATGAGCTTCCCCCAGTGGCTGCGGCTCGGCTGTGTCGCACCGGCAATCGCATAAACTTCAAAATAAGAGCGAACGGATCAAAGATGCACGATTTGAACCTCCATATTTTCCTGACCTGGGGTATTTCCCTGCTCAGCATTCTGCTGATGCTGCTGCGGCCGAAGGGCCTGCCGGAAGCCGTCTGGATCAGCGCCGGGGCAATCCTGCTCGTGCTTACACACTCTGTCACGCTCAGGAATGCAGGCCACGCAATATACGAGGGCCACGATGTTTACCTCTTCCTGCTCGGTATGATGACGCTGGCCGAAGTCGCGCGGCAGGAAAAGGTCTTTGACTGGATCGCAAACATCGCGGCGCGGCGTGCAGATGGGTCGGCCGCCAGGCTCTTCCTGCTGATCTATCTTGCGGGCACGGCCGTCACCGTCTTTCTGTCGAACGATGCAACGGCCGTCGTGCTGACGCCGGCCGTACTTGCGGTGGTGCGCCACGCCAAAGTGAAGGCGAAACCGTATCTGCTGGCATGCGCGTTCATCGCCAACGCAGCAAGCTTCGTGCTGCCGATTTCAAACCCTGCCAACCTCGTCGTCTTTGGAGAGAAGCTCCCTTCGTTGATGGCATGGCTGCGGGTCTTTCTGCTGCCGGCGATGGCTTCCATCGCGGTCACATTTGTTGTGTTGCGGCTGCTCTCGCGGCGCGATCTCGATTGTGCCGTCGAGATGCCTGAACCCGATGGAGGGCTTTCGACAGCCGGCAAGCTCTCACTGGCCGGAATCGCGATGGCGGCCATGACGCTGACACTCGCATCTGCAGCGGGCTGGCGGCTGGGAGCGCCTACGTTTGCCGCGGGGCTGCTTACCCTTGCGCTGGTGAGCACCCGTGACAGGCAGGTATGGAAGACGACGGCCAAAGGCATCTCATGGCCGGTGATCGCCCTGGTGGGGGGATTGTTTATCATCGTCGAGGCTCTGAATGGAGCGGGCATGCTGCAGGTCTCGCAGGCGGGGCTCAGCTGGCTGATGCATACAGCGGATGGCTATGCGAAGTTTATCGCGGCGTTTGCCGTCGCGCTGTTGTCCAACGGCATGAACAATCTGCCGGTGGGGCTCGCCTCCGGCATCAGCCTGCAACGGGCGCATAGTGCGCCCATCATTCTTCATTCTGTGCTGATCGGGGTAGACCTGGGGCCGAATCTGTCCGTGACTGGCTCGCTGGCGACTATTCTCTGGCTGATCGCGCTCCGGCGCGAGCGCGAGGAGATTACAGCCTGGGAGTTTTTGAAGACAGGAGCAGTGGTAATGCCCCTGGCGTTGACGGCTGCACTGCTGCTGTTGTTTTCGTGGTGAGCGACAGACGAAGAGATCTCTTTCAAGCAGGTATCCAGCCGCAGACGGGCTAGATACCCATGCCGTATTCAGCCGCGACTTCCATGGTATCGCCGGCGTGGGAGTAGAGATCAGAGGGCGTGCGGCGGTTGAACTTATAGCGGAAGCGGAGTTCGCGGCCTACGATGAGGCCCAGTGCTGCAACTCCGACGGCGACTGACGCCCAGCCAATCGCCTTGATCGCAGGCGAACCGTCTCCACATTTATTTGCTACTCCGGGCAAAGGGATCACCAGGCCTTTCCTTCTCGATCGCAAAAGCCTGCATGGTGCAAATGGCTTCATGAAGAAATGATAGCGCAGTTCGCCGGGGCTTCGCTGTGGATGTTATCGGCAGAAGTAAATTTCCAGTTACATAAGATTTTCGATGCGGCGCAGGAGCTCGATCTTCCGTTCGGCAGGGAGAAACGAAGCTTCGATGGAGTTACCCGCAAGCTCGCGAAGGTGCTCGGGAGTGAACTCGAATTCGCGGTGCGCCAGCCTGTATTCCCCCTCCAGATCACTGCCGAACATGGCAGGATCGTCCGAGTTGAGGGTGATCATCAGACCCGCATCGAAGTAGTTGCGGACTGGATGCTCATGAAGCGCGAGGCAGCAGCCGGTGCGCACATTCGACGTCATGCAGATCTCCAGGGGAATCTGGCGAACCGCGAGGATCGCCATCAGCTCCGGGTCTTCGATCGCCGAGAGCGCGTGGCCGATGCGTTCGGCTCCGATGTTGATGGCGCCCCAGATGCCCTCGGCATCGACGGTTTCGCCGGCATGCGCCGTAAGGCGGAGACCGGCATCGCGGGCCTCGGCATAGAGTTCGCGGAAAGGCTCGGAGCCGGTGCGGCGCTCATCGCCGCCGATGCCGATGCCGATGACGCTGGGATGGGTGAGACGCAGTTCGGCGGCTTTGCGGAAGACCCGGGCAGCCTCCTCCGGGCCGAAGTGGCGCACTGCATCGAAGATCCAATAAAGGGTGATGCCGAAGTCGCGCTCCGCCCACTGGCGGGCTCGTTCCATACCGGCAAAGAGGGGTTCAAACTCGGTCTTGCGCCAGTAGTAGACGACGCCTACGGAGACGTAGACCTCCGCGTGGACCACGCCCTGCGCGGCCAGCTTTTCGAGCATTCGGTAGGTGATGAGCTCGTAGTCTTCCGGGCTTTGCAGCCGCTCGGTGACCGCCTTAAAGGCCATCATGAAGCCGGTGAAGTCGGTGTAGTGATAGAGAGCGCGGGCGGCTTCCAGGGTGAGCGGAGAAGCATCGTGGCGGGCGCTCAGCTCCACCAGCGTTTCGGGCGTGATGGTGCCCTCCAGATGCAGGTGAAGCTCGGCCTTCGGTAGGCGACGAATAAAGTGGGAGACGTCTGCGACCATGCCTAGAATCTACATGGGTGAGCGGCTGGAGTGTATTGCCATCGATTTACTGCTCCCAATTCTCCATCCCGGCCTGAGAGCGGACGCGGGATGGAGAACAGGATGGAGGCGAAAAAGGAGGAGTCAGGATGCAAGTTTATCTTTGACCTTTTCCCAACCATGCTTTGACTGCTCGCCCTTGGTATGTGCCCCAACCGGCGTGGAATCGGCAGGGGAGGTGGGCAGTGTTCCCGGCTTGGGCATGTAGGGCTTGACGTCAAGCTCTTCGCCTGCCCGTCTTCCCGCCATGTCTGACGCGACCACTTTGAGTCCCGCCTGACCGTTATTCCATGGACCGGTCGTATTCTCGCCTTCCTCACCGCTTCCCGTAGAGCCATCAAAGTATTGATCCACCAGATTTGGCGTGGGTGCGATTGTTCCTACGGTGAAAGCGGGCTTGCCCATGCTCTCAAGTGCCGAAGCAAAGGCGCGCATGTGCGTAATCTCGCGCGTCATCAGGAACTGCAGCGCTTCCTTGCTGCCGGGATCATCCGTGAACGAGATCAGCCTTTCGTAGACGATTTTCGCGCGGGCTTCCGCGGCGATATTGCTGTGGAGGTCGACGTAGAGATCGCCGGTCACCTTGAGGTAGTTGGCAGTCCAGGCATCCCCTACGGAGTTAAAGAGATTCACGCCTCCGCCCCCTGCAATCGTGACCATGGGATCAGACTCTGCTGCCTCGCGGCTGGTCTTGAGCGGTTTCATGTGCATACGGGTGAGCGCACCGATAATCTCCAGGTGGCTCAGTTCCTCCGTGCCGATGTCCATGAGCAGGTCCTTGCGAGCCGGATCCTCACAGTTCCATCCCTGCACTGTATATTGCATGGCTGCAGCCAACTCGCCGTTGGCGCCGCCGAACTGCTCCAACAGCATGTTGCCAAAGGCGGGGTCGGGCGTTCCAATGTTAACGGTATACATCAACTTCTTCACATGATGGTACATAGAGCTCCTCGGGTATCTTCAGAAGTTTGCGGATGTCCGTTGTCGTGCGATATCAACGACTCAATACGCAGAAGGACTCGTGCATGGCGGTCGTGATGGCCAGAACGCGAGCAGCCCTGCACTCGCATTCCTACAGGTTAGGATGCAGATTGCCGGCCGGCGCGAAGTCACAAAATGAAGGAACCGGAGAGCAGAAGCGCGGCTCAGGGCTGCTCAACAGGCAGCGCCGGCTCCACACCGGGTGAACGGCGGGGCGGTGTCTTCAGCTCGGCGCGGCCTCTGAAGTGTTTTCGCTCCCATCGACCATGCTTCCTTGCTGGAGCAGGAATGGCCTGGGCAGGGATGCGGGCGGCCGAGGCCGTGCCCACACCCGCCTCAGCTGAGCCGAGACGCACGGGCGGTGGCGGCAGGGTCAGTTCATGGGAGTGACGCACAGAGCCGGTGACGATAGCAAAGGCGGCAGCAGTCGCGGCCAGCCCCAGGCCGAAGCGCTGCAGCCGCAGCAGCCTGGGACGCCCGGTGCGGCGGCTCTGTTCGGCCAGCCGCGCACGGAGACGGCGCTCTAACCCGGCATCGGGCTTGACCCGGGAAAGCAGGCCCAGGGCTGCGTCAATCTGACGATCATGATGGTGTTCTTCGTGGTGGTTCATCGGCTGATCCCCTCTCGGTTGAGCAGCGCGGACAACTGTTTACGGGCGCGAAAGATCCTGGACCGCACAGACGATTCGGTAGTTCGGAGGACGGCGGCGACCTGCGCCGTGGACAGTTCCTCGACGGCCGTCAAGAGCAGCGCTTCGCGCTCCTTGCGGGGCAGCTCATCCACCAGCCGCAGAATGCGCGCATGCGCCTCAGAGTGGACAAGCTCCTGATCGGCGCCGGGAGCATCGGCGGCCAGAGTGCGCGCCACATACGTCAGGTCATCCGTCTCGGGACGCGATTTTGAGCGGCGCTTGCGGTCAAGGACGATGTTCCAGGTAATGCGCACCAGCCACACGCGTGCGTCGCGAATTTCACCGAGCTTGGCCTGATGGCGCAGTACGCGCAGGAAGGTCTCCTGCACCGCGTCCTCTGCCTCTGCGGCGTTGCGAGTCACGGAATAGGCGACCCGGTAGAGTGCTGTCGAATACTCAGCCGCCAGCGATGCGATGATCTCGTCCGTATCCACCGATGCAGCGGAGGCGGCATAGAGCCAGCCACCGGCTTGTCCCTCGAATGCGCTCATAAGTTCCTGAGCATAATGACGAAGGATACTCCGTTTTCGCTCGCGGGATACTGGGCCGGAGCGCGCTGAGAACCTGTGCACGATGAAAACGGTTGAACGGAAGCTATCCGTGGAGTAGCCTTCCCTTTCGCATCCAAGAGTGAACGAGGGATGAATGCAGCGCAAAGAATGGTTTGAACTTCACGACAGCCGATGGTATCCGGCTTTCCTCCGGGATCTGGTTACAGATGCGCTGGAATCGCTGTGGAGCGCGGGCAACAGCTATGGGCCTGTGCTGCCGCTTCTTGAAGTTGCGCTGAACAAGGCAGAGACCTCGAGTATCGTCGATCTCTGCTCGGGCGGAGGCGGCCCGTGGCCAAGCATGGCCGGCCGCCTGCACGAATCTGTCTCTATTTGCCTGACCGATAAATATCCGAACTACGACGCGTTCGCGCGGGCCGCGACCGCATCGAGCGAAACAATCCGCTACGAGGCCGAATCCATCGATGCGAGCCACCTGCCCCCGCGACTGACTGGCTTTCGCACCCTCTTCTCCTCTTTTCACCACTTTAGCCCGGCGCAGGCGCGGGCCATGTTGAGAGACGCATGTGAACAGCAGCAGGGCATTGCAATCTTCGAGGCCGCAAAACCGACGGCACGGATGATGCTCTTTGTCCTCGTAGTACCGCTGCTGAACCTGCTGCTAACCCCGGCGATACGGCCCTTTCGCTGGTCGCGACTCTTCTGGACTTACGTGCTGCCCGTGATTCCCCTGACCCTGCTGATCGACGGATGGCTTTCCTGCCTGCGCAGCTATTCGCTGGACGACATGCGCGAGCTCACGGCAGGTCTCGACAAGGATGGCTATCGCTGGGAGTGTGGCATCGAGTGCTCAGGCCGAGTGGGGATTCAATACATGATCGGCCACCCCCAGGCGGCAGCGCACCGCAGCGTGCAGTTGCGTCCCAGCGCCTATGTCAATCGAACCGGACAGCGGGAATTTGCCTCCGCGCAGGGAGCATAAACAATCGCACGATGCTGCTGGTCAGAGCCAGCCCTTGGCGCGGGCGATGCGCGCCGCCTCAACCCGATTGGCGGCTCCCAGTTTGCTGATGGCCTCCGAGAGGTAATTGCGAACCGTTCCTTCCGACAGATGCAGCTCGGCGGCGATCTCCGAGCTGGTGCGGCCCTCGCCGGCGCGCCACAGGATCTGGCGCTCACGGTCGGTAAGCGGATCTGCGCCGGAGCTCCACGCCTCGGCAGCCAGCTCCGGATCGACAACACGCAGGCCGCGATGGACACGGCGGACAGCTTCCGCCAGCTCGGCAGCAGGACGATCTTTGAGCAGATAGCCCTTCGCGCCAGCGTCCAGCGCGCGCCGCAGATAGCCTGGCCGCGCGAAGGTGGTGAGAATGATGACGTGGAGTTGAGGGTAGCGTTCGCGGACCTCAGCAGCAAGGGTGAGCCCGGTCATCTCCGGCATCTCAATATCCGTAATGAGGACATCGGGAAGGCTCTTTGCGATCTGCTTCAGCGCTTCACGGCCGTTGGACGCACGTGCGGAGACCTGAATATCGGGCTCGGTCTCAAGCAGGGCAGCGAGAGCGCCGAGAACCATCGCCTGATCTTCAGCAACCATGACCTGAATCTTGCGGCTCATGCGCGCACCGGAATCTCAATCAATAACTCCGTACCGTTGGCAGCCTCTATTGAGAAGCGTCCGCCCAGAGCCTCGACCCGCTCTCTCATGCCTCGCAGACCATTACCCTCATCACGAATACACCCGCGCCCATCATCCCTGACTGTAAAAAGCAGTCTTCCATTGCCGTTTGAGAAATTCATCTCACATTGACTTGCTTCTGCGTGTCGAACAATATTTGTAACCGCTTCACGCACAATCAGGGAAACGACCGTCTCCTCAGCAGGAGCAAGCGAGGGCGGTTTTGCAGGACAGTGTAGAGTGACCCCTGCGGCATCGAGGGTACGTTGCGCGCGTTCAAGTTCGGCCGCAAGACCCTCCGAGCGATAGCCGCGAATAGCTTCGCGGACTTCAGCCAGGGCTTTGCGCGCAGTGTCTTCCACGTCAGTCATTTCGCGCCGTGCGCGAACCGGATCCTGTGTGACCAGGCGGCCAGCCAGCTCGGACTTGAGCACAACCACTGAAAGCGCATGGCCCAGAACATCGTGCATATCGCGGGCAATGCGCTCGCGCTCGGCCAGTTTGGCGAGGTGCTCGATCTCTTCGTGAGCCATGCGAAGCTTTGCCTCGGCGCCGCGCTTTTGCACGGAAGCGTAGTTGATGAGGCCAACAACCGGAATAAAGAGGATGGAGAAGCCTGTTGCCCAGAAGCTGAGATGGAAGAGCAGCGTCTCAGCAAGAAGAACCAGCGCGGCGAATACGAGCGAGACTTTGACAAAGCGCGGCGACTGGAAAGCATAGGGCACGAAGGCCGCGGAAAAGACATAGATTGCCGAGGCGCCTTCATTCATCGGGGTGTAGGCGACACCGAGGAGAAACATGGCGGCGAGCAGAGTCTTCTGTAGTCGGCCGCGTGTGTAACCTGCCCCCCAATAGAGTGCGAAGAACAGGGGAAACACTACTCCCAGCATTATCCATTGCCGAGTCTGATGGCTGACGGCCGGCTGGATGAAAAAGAAGATCGTGTAGACGAGCCAAACATGCCGCAGAAAGAACTCGGCAGGAGTAGTCCTGTGATCTGGCCGGATGCGTGTCATGGTCGCCTCAAGCGTCCGCATTCATGCGCGTGAACAGCAACCAGGCCGTCCCCAGCATGATGCAGGTAAAGCCTATCAGAGCGTCCCAGTGCAGGAGCGTCGATCCCGGCTGCGCGTAACCGAAGATGCCAAGCGCCAGCTGCGCATAGTGATACGTCGGCAGCAGGGGCGCAATACGCTGCAGGAAATGCGGAAGCGCCTGGATGGGCATCCACAGTCCGGAACAGAAAGACATCGGCAGGTAGATGAGATTGATAATGCCGGGCGCGGCACTCGCAGGCAGGACAAGAGCGAGCAGCAGCCCCATGCTGGCAAAGGGCAGAGCCCCTGCAAGCGTGATGGCAATCAGCTGTATCAGTTCCCGAAGTGTCATGTGAACGCCGCCAACAGTAATAGCAAGCGCCACGAGCACGGCGACGATGATAAGAGCAAAAGCCATGCAGGAGACAGTCTTCGCAGCGAGGTAAGCGAGCCGTGGCATGGGGCTTGCCTGCTTGAGTTCGAGCCAGCCCTGCGCGCGTTCAAAGGCGATACCCGCGCCCAGGCCGAAGAGCGCGGCGCCGATCATGCCGAAACAACTGTAACTCGCAAGCAGATAGCGCGCGAAGTGGAAGCCTTCGCTGTGACGATTCGCAATGCCGAAGATCAGGTAGAACATCACCGGAAAGCCGATGACGGAAAGCGAGTAGGCGCGCAGGCGCAGGCGGTTGAGGAACTCGTAGCGCGTCTCCTTGAGAAAAAGTTTGAAGTAGTAGTCAAAGTCCAGCCCTGCGGCTGGTGCGGGTGCGGCGATCGATGCGGTAGCCATAATACTTTCTCCTCTAGGGGATCAGGCCTGGGCCTGGGTGAGGGCGAGGAATGCGTCTTCAAGCGCGGCAGTGGAAACTTCAAGATCGCTGACAGTCGCATCATGGAGAAACATCTCGCGGAGCACCGCTTCAGGAGCGGTTGCAGTGATAACGACAGCGTCACGGTCCGGCTGAACATCCGCGACACCAGGGAGCGCGCGCAGCCAGGAGTGGTCGCAGTCAGTGACGCAACGGATTCTTCGCCCGGTGACACGAGTCTTGATCTGCGCGGGCGTGCCCTCGGCGAGTATCTTTCCCTTGTCGATGACGATGACGCGGTGGGCAAGGGCGTCGGCCTCTTCAAGATAATGCGTAGTGAGCAGAACCGCCTTGCCGCGTGCAGCCAGCTCGCGTACCTGCGCCCAGAGAGCGCGGCGGGATTCGATGTCGAGGCCGACGGTCGGCTCGTCGAGGAAGACCAGGTCGGGATTGCCACAGATGGCGAGACCAAAGAGCACGCGCTGCTTCTGACCGCCGGAAAGCTTGCCGAAGAAGCGATCTTCCAGGCCTTCCAGTCGCGCCAGACGCACGATCTCAGCAACGGACATGGGATGAGGATAGTAGCTGCGGAAGAGGTCGATATGCTCGCGGACGCGCAACGTCTCCGGCACGCGCGTGACCTGCAGCATGGCGCCGATGCGGGTGCGGGTGGCGGAGTCGCGCGGATCACGCCCCATGACGCGGACACTGCCGGCGGTAGGCGAAATGAGGCCGAGCAGCAGACGGATGGCGGTAGTCTTGCCCGCGCCATTCGGGCCAAGCAGCGCGAGTACTTCACCGGCATTGATTGCAAGGTTGAGAGTATCGAGCGCGGTGATTGCGCCGTAGCGCTTGGTTACAGAATGCAGTCGCGCGACCGCTGGACTGCGCAGGATAGAGTAGACCGGGGTTGGTTCATCAAGCGTCGCGAGCATCGCTGTTTCCTTTTCAACTGCAGAAACAGGATCGCGCGGGAAGAGAGTGGATCGTGAGTGGAGGGTGTCACCAAAGGGAGGTGACAGTTGTCATGATCGAGAAGACCTCGCAGGCCCCGCGCAGAAGCGCGGAGCCTGCCCTCGGGATCAGCAGTCGCAGCAGCACTCTTCCTGGCCGCAGTAGGAGCAGCAACAACAGTCAACGCCGCCGGCAATCGAGGGGATCACCAGCACCTCGTCCCCATCCTTGAAGGCATACTTCTCGTTACCGAGGAAGCGGATGTCTTCTTCGTTGACGTAGAAGTTGATAAAACGGCGCACCTGTCCGTTGTCGTCGCGGAGGTGAGTCTTGAGTGCGGGGAAACTGGTCTCGATCTCCGTGAGCAACTGCGGCAGGTTGGTGGCGCTCGATTGAATCTCGCGCGTGCCATTGGTGTGTTTTTGAAACGCATTCGGCAGCAGTACTCTAACGGACATTTACGCCTCCAAAAGCCAATTCCTGATGGCCTTCTTCCAGATATTCTTCAAAGTCGGTGAGCCGCGGACGAACGGCGCGCTGGGTTTCGTAGCAGCCGTTGAGCGCGTCGGTGGTCTTGAGTCCGTTGCCGGTGATGCAGGTGACGGTAAGTTCGTCAGGCTTGATGCGGCCATGCGCATAGAGCCGCGCCGTAACTGCCGTGGTTACGCCGCCAGCCGTCTCAGTGAATACACCTTCCGTCTCAGCCAGTTCCTGGATCGCGGAGACGATCTCAACATCGGAGACATCCTCCGCCCATCCGCCGCTCTCGCGGATGCAGCGGGTCGCATAGACTCCGTCAGCCGGGTTGCCGATGGCGAGCGAGCGGGCAATGGTGGAAGGCCGCTGCGGCTCAATGTGGTCGGCGCCGGTCTTGACCGCAGTGGAGATGGGGGAGCAGCCGGTTGCCTGCGCTCCGAAGAAGCGCACCGGCTTGTCCTCGACGAGTCCGAGCGCAATCAACTCCTTGAATGCCTTGCGAATCTTGGTGATCAGCGAGCCGCCAGCCATGGGAACGACCACGTTGTCCGGAAGCCGCCAGCCCAGCTGCTCGGCGATTTCGTAGCCTACCGTCTTCGAGCCCTCGGCGTAGTAAGGCCGCAGGTTGACGTTGACGAAGCCCCAGTTGAAACGGTCGGCAATCTGCGAGCAGAGGCGGTTGACATGGTCATAGTTGCCGTCGATGCGGACGAGATTTGCGCCGTAGACCTGGGTGTTGAGAATCTTCGCCGCTTCAAGGTCAGCAGGCACCAGGATGTAGGTCTTGAGCCCGAGACGCGCGGCCTGCGCCGCAACCGCATTGGCGAGATTGCCGGTGGACGAGCAGCCGACGGTGTCGAAGCCGAAGATCTGCGCGTTTGCCAGAGCGACGGAGACGACACGGTCTTTGAAGCTCAGCGTCGGCAGGCAGACGGCGTCGTTCTTGATGTAGAGATTGGTTGCGCCGATGCGCTGGGCGAGACGCGGCGCCTTGAGCAGCGGAGTCCAGCCCGCCGGAGTGGGAGGGACGTAATCATCGGGCACGGGGAGGAGCGCCTTGTAGCGCCACATGCTCGTGGGACCGGCGGCGATCTTCTCGCGGGTAAAGTCAGCCCTGGCAGCATCGAGATCGACCACGACCTCAAGCGGAGAAAAGCACTCATCACAAATCGACAGCGGAGCGTTGTCATAACGCTTGCCGCATTCGCGACATCGCAACTCGTAAGATAAAGCCATCGCACCCTCTTATCCGAGAGTGGAGATGGTACGGGCAAAGATGTGACACTACTCTGCTTCTTCTGCTACTACGGCACTGCAACTGCTGGAAATTGGCGAGATGCGCAAACTGCATGCACCCCGAATCTCATGTTCCCCATATCCGTTTCCGGAGTCCGGGAGAGAGTTGACACCGATGTCTTGAATTGCTCAAGCCGGTTGTCGTGGCGTCACAGGGCCCGTCCCTCAGCCACTCGTCATGAAACTCAGGCCCGCTCACAAGGAGCAAACTTGAATGTTTATTTGATAGCACAGATGCTCGCGCGGATGCAAGCAAAGCTATGAAAACCCCAAGCTTGATGCCGCGGAAGGCACTCTCCATCCTCGGGTCGTCCCCGGCAGGCGATGCTTGCTATCATGAGAAGAGTGAGCCATTCCTGCAAATCTGGGGCTTCCCAGGCGGCCGCCTCTACCGCGCCGGTGAGGGTCTGCGAGTGACTCCTGCCACTGTGGAAAGTCGCTCCGCCGTCGCTGCCGCACACCCGCAGCCTGCATCCGAAACCGCCTCCCCCACCGGGGCCGGCTCTGAGCATTTACGTGCGGGTGAGACCGCCTCGCGCATCGCCGACTATCGCGAACTGTTCAAGATCCGCGTGACGACCATGGTTGTGATGACCGCGTGGGCTGGTTTCTACCTCGGCTCAATGCGTTCAGGAATCAGCAGCGTGCAGCCGGAACTACTGACTGCGCTGCTCGGAATCGGGCTGGTCTCAGCCGGATCTGCGGCGCTCAATGAATGCCTGGAGCGCAAGCTGGACGCCAGGATGCTCCGAACCGCCCAGCGCCCGATGGCTACGGGCCGCATCGGCCTCGCCCACGGCATCATCCTGGGGTTGGCGGCCATCATTGGCGGAACCCTTTGGCTCACCCACTCGACCAACCTGGTCACCGGCACTCTCACGCTGATTACAGCGTTCACCTATGTGGCGGTTTATACGCCTCTCAAACGGCGGACAACGCTCGCGACCTTCATCGGGGCTTTTCCAGGCGCGATGCCTCCCCTGCTGGGATGGACCGCCGCGCGGGGCCTCATCGAATGGCCTGCGGTTGCGCTCTTCGCCATCCTTTTCGTCTGGCAGTTCCCCCATTTCATGGCCATTTCGTGGCTCTATCGCGAGGACTATGGCCGTGCGGGAATCCGCATGCTGCCGGTAGTGCAGCCGGATGGATGGTCGACGGTGCTCGAAGCTCTGACCTATGCGGTTTTGATGATTCCCGTCAGCCTGCTGCCGGTTTATCTGCACATCGCCGGTCATATTTACGGCGCGGTGGCGATTGTGCTCGGGCTCATGTACCTCGGCTACACGATACGGTTTGCGCGGATAACCCGCGCACGCAGCGCGGTGGAATCAAAAATGTACGCCCGCGATTTACTCAAGGTGAGCGTTGTCTACCTGCCTGTCCTGCTCACCGTACTGATGCTCAACGCGGCAGGAAAGTGAAGGACACTATGGCAACAATGATCGAAACCGGAGCCCCGGACCGCCAGATTTTCTCCGCCGGCGCAGCCGCTCCTATCGAACTGATTTCACTGACGCACGACTACGGCAGCCGGCTGGCGCTCGATCATCTGAGTTTTACAGTGCAGCCAGCGGAGATTTTCGGCCTGCTGGGCCCCAACGGCAGCGGCAAGACCACTCTCTTCCGCATACTCTCGACGCTCATGGTGCCGAGTGGCGGCACAGCGCGCATTCAGGGCTTCGACGCGGCTCGCGAGCCGAACAAGGTTCGCCAGCAGATTGGCGTCGTCTTCCAGGAGCGCAGCCTCGACCTGAAGCTCACCGTTGCTGAAAATCTGCGCCACCAGGGGCATCTCTACGGGCTGAGCGGCTCGCTGCTCAAGACGCGGATCCAGGACTCGCTCAACCGCGTGGCGCTCGCTGACCGTGCGGGCGATCTGGTGGAGACGCTCTCGGGCGGAATGCAGCGGCGCGTGGAGCTGGCGAAGTGCCTGATCCACTCACCCGGGCTGCTGCTGCTCGACGAGCCATCGACGGGGCTCGACCCCGGAGCGCGACGCGACCTGTGGCAGTATCTGCGCCTGCTGCGCGATGAAGAAGGCGTGACCGTGCTGGTGACCACGCACATGATGGAAGAGGCCGAACACTGCGACCGGCTCGCCATTCTGAGCGAAGGCAAACTGGTTGCGCTGGGATCGCCCTTCGATCTGAAATCGCAGATCGGCGGTGACGTGGTGCTCTTTGAGACCGCAAGCGAGGAGACGGCCGCACAACTGGCCGGGAAAATCTCCGATCGCTTCCTGGTCACGGCGAAGGCGCTGGGCAAGACAGTGCGCCTGGAGCGGGAACAGGGACATCGCTTCGTGACGGAGGTAGTTGAGGCATTTCCGGGGGTAGTCGAGGGTGTTTCGGTCTCAAAGCCGAGCCTCGAAGATGTCTTCATCCGCCGCACCGGGCACCGCTTCTGGACTGAGAAAACGACGGGAGAAAACTGATGGCTACTCTGACCGCAACCACTGCCGCGCCGCGCGTCAACCGGGTGCCCCAGCCGGGTATCTGGTTGCCAGCCTACACCCTCTGGCGCCGCGAGATTGTTCGCTTCTACCGCCAGAAGGCGCGGGTGGTGGGCGTGATCGCATCCCCGCTGCTCTTCTGGCTGGTGCTCGGTTCGGGCTTCGCAAACAGCTTTCACTCCAGCGGATCATCGTCGGACAAGTATCTCGGCTATTTCTTTCCAGGTGCGGTGGCGATGATCGTGCTCTTCACGGCCATCTTCAGCATGATGTCGCTGATCCAGGACCGCAATGAGGGCTTTCTGCTGTCGGTGCTGGCAGCGCCGGTCAGCCGCTCGTCGATCGTGCTGGGCAAGGTGATGGGCGGCGCGACGCTGGCCGCGATTCAGGGGATCGTGTTCCTCGTCTTCACGCCTCTGGTCGGGGTGCATCCAAGCCTGGCATCCATCGGCATCAGCGTGGCCGTTATCCTGATGATCAGCTTTGAACTGACAGCGCTCGGCTTCACGATTGCGTGGCCGATGGATTCGCCACAGGCCTTCCATGCGATCGTCAACCTGATCCTGCTACCGCTGTGGATGCTTTCCGGCTCGCTTTTTCCGGCGAGCGGGGCTTCGGGCTGGATGCGACTGGTGATGCTGCTGAATCCGCTGACCTATGGCGTAGATGCACTGCGCAATGCCCTCTTTCCTGCACAAGCAACCAGCTTTCCCCTGGCAATCAATCTGGCAGTCACTGCGGGCTTCTGCCTGCTGACGTTTATCGCATCCTGGGCCATCGTCAACCGCCGCAGCAACCGGCCAGCGGCGTAAAGCGCAAAGAGAACGAGGCAGCAACTATGCAAGCAGCGCAGACCACCACCAGCAACCGGGCGCCGATCGCACTCATTCTGGCGATCAGCGCCGGTGCTTCGGCATTTCTCTTCTGGCTGATCTACGTCCATCACGCATCGGCGGCTAATGCCGACAGGCTGATGTTCCTGCCTGCGCTGAATGCTGTGCTGAATGGGCTCTGCACCATTGCCCTGCTGGCAGGGTTCTCCTTCATCCGCCAGCGAAAGATTGCCGCTCATCGAGCCGCCATGATAACTGCCTTCGCCTTCTCAGTGCTGTTTCTGGTGAGCTACATTGCAAACCATGCGCTGCACGGCGACATGATCTTTCCCGGCCACGGCACGCCGCGGACGGTTTATCTCTCGATCCTCATCAGCCACATCCTGCTTTCCGTCGTCGCGCTTCCAATGGTGCTGATTACCTTTTTCTTTTCGCTGACCGGGCGCTTTCCCCAGCATCGAAAAATTGCCCGCTTCACCTTTCCCATCTGGCTATACGTCTCTGTGACCGGGGTAGTCGTGTATGCCATGCTGGCTGCATGGCGCTAGAGATAGAATCGATGACGCCTGTGACTTTCAACCCCGTTAAGCCCGAAGACCAGACACACAAGCTCGCGACTCATCAGACTGCAGACGAGCCGACATTCGATGACGGCACGCGTCAACTGCTGCGCTCGGGGCTGGCGACGCTGTTTGTGGGCCTGGCTGCGGCGCTGCTGACGAAGACCGTTTTCGGTGGAATCGGCAGGCAGGGGCCGCATACAAACTCCGGCTGGCTGGCGCTGATCGTAGCGCTGATGTGTCTGCCTTTCGGCTCTCTGCTGACCCTGCTGGGCGGGGCGAAGTGGCTCAGGAATCGCCGCCTCCGGCAGACCCGCTAATCTGATATTCTTCAGCATTGCGCGCTGCTTCAGACGCGCCGGGAGAAAAACAAAGTTATGGCCAAAGGCGTCAACAAAGCTATCCTGCTCGGCAATGTGGGAAAAGACCCGGAAATCCGCTCGACAGCGAGTGGCACAATCGTCGCGAGCTTTACGCTCGCCACCTCTGACCGGACCAAAGACCAGACGGGCAACTGGGTGGACCAGACCGAGTGGCACAATCTTGTTGCGTTCAAGCGTACAGCCGAGATTGTCCGCGATTATGTAAAGAAGGGCTCGAAGATCTACGTTGAAGGCAAGATCCAGACTCGCTCATGGGACGACAAGACCTCCGGCGAGAAAAAGTACCGGACCGAGATCCTGGTCAACGAACTCTCCCTGCTCTCAGGCCGGGGCGAAGGCGAAAGTGGCGGCGGCGGCTATCAGCGCTCCGGCGGATCATCGGGCTACGACCAGCGCGGTTCGCAGGCTCCGGCAGACGACTACGCAAACTCGGCGGAAATCACCGACGACGATATTCCCTTCTAGCGATTGCGCCACGCAGGCTGCAAGAAAATGAGCAAAGAAAGCAGGCGCAAGCTCTTCGGAGCTGCGTTCTTTCTACTGCTTGCGCGTGGCGCGATAACCTGTAGCCCGCTGGAAAAGCCCGGGCATACTAAGGTAAATTGAAGCTGGCCGTGACAGGTCGCCTCCTACCGAGGAGGTCTCATGGAGTTCCAATGCCGTTTCCCATTAAAGTCTGCACTATCTGTTCTGAAGAATTTGAATTGAGGCCGGATAAACCCGGCTTTGCCAACCGATGCCCGGCTTGCAGCACTCCCGAAGCCGACGACTCCTCTGCGACGCATCGCATGGATGCCATCGAGCGTAAGACCACGGCGGAAGCCAATGAAGCCCGGAGGCAGGCAATCCGCGAGCTTCTATATCGCAAAGACAGTTAGAGCCAGAAGCGCCGAAAGCTGCAACGCGGAGAGCGGCACGCAGGCCCTCCGCGTTGCTCCTCAGCCTCGCAGGCTCGCCGGCGGATGGTTCACAGCCGACAGTTTTTCATAGGCTGCCTCACTCAGCTTGAGCGCTGCAGCTGCGACATTCTCCTCAAGGTGCTTGATGGACGACGTGCCTGGGATAGGCACGATCACCCTGGAACGCTTGAGCAGCCACGCCAGAGCGACCTGGAGTGGAGTTGCCCCCATCTCTGCGGCTACCGCTTTGACTGCCTCATGAGCCTCTTTGGCCTGACCGAGAGGAGCCCACGGGAAGAAGGCGATGTTGTTCTCTTCGCAGTAATCAACGATGAAGTCGGACTCGCGGTCGGCGAAGCTGTAGCGATTCTGCACCGAGACAATGGGCACGATGCGGCGCGCGCGTTCGATGTGTTCGCGGGTCACGTTTGAGAGTGCGACGTGACGGATCTTGCCCTGCTCGCGGAGCTTTGCCAGGGCTCCGACAGATGCCTCGAACGACACCGCATTATCGGGCGCATGAAGCTGGTAAACGTCGATGCGGTCGAGGCGAAGCCGCTTGAGGCTGCCTTCAAGCGCCTTGGCCAGATGGGTTGGGCTGGCATTATGCGTCCACTGCCCCGGGCCCGGACGCTCCCAGCCTCCTTTGGTGGCGACCACCACGCCGGAGGGATAGGGGTAAAGCGCTTCGGAGATCAACTCCTCCGAGACATTTGGGCCATAGGAATCGGCCGTATCGATAATGTTGACGCCGAGTTCGACAGCGTGCCGCACGGTGGCGAGTGCGGCCTCTTTATCTGCAGGAGGGCCCCAGATGCCGGGGCCCGTGATGCGCATGGCTCCGTAACCGAGACGATTGACGGTGAGATCGCCACCGATAGTGAATGTGCCAGCAGCGGCGGCGGAAGGACGTTGTTCCAAGCTCATTGAATGCTCCTGTTGACGTTAGAGAGACGCACGGCGGACTCGGTTGGCACAGTACGCTGTTTTTTGCCGCGAGTGAGGCGCTCTGTTTTGAGCCACCTGCTCATGCTTTGCGCTGAAGGCCGGACCGGAGTTTTTCTTTGCCTTGCATTATAGTCAGGCATTCGAAAAGAGCAGCCGGGGCATCGGGCACAACTTCTACGCACGCCTGTGGCCTTCTGCTGGCTCCGGTCATTCGGACTTCTTATACGCCATTAGGCTTTCTAGTTGGACAGCGCTTCGTCGTGCGTGGAAGATCATGTGTGTAGTGAAGAGACGCGGGGACGGCTGGGAGCACTCCTCGCGCCCCGACAACGCCCGCACGGAGAGGAAGCGCAGCCCAGATGTCTCATTCTGCCGATAGACCGTTGTCAAACAAGCAGAGGGCATTTGTGACGCTGCTGCTGCTGCTCGGTACGCTGATCTCCTACGTGGTCATTCGCTTCATGAATCCTGACAATGCCTTCCCTCAGGAACAGGACCAGACATATACCTCGGCCCCGCACGATCACTCCATCCAGCCGAGCGCGCGCCCATGATTGCAACCGAAGTGCAGGCACGTGTTCCGGTCGCGAGCAAGCTGGTTCGGGCGCACACCTACGCGGCCTTTGTCGGGCTGCTGCTTTCCGCGCTGTTTGGCCTGGCGGTCTCGGTCAAGTTTCACGTCCCTGAGTTTCTGACGAACCATGCAGCCCTGACGTGGGGCAGGCTTCGCTATGACCACACGCAAGGCATTCTCTACGCGTGGCTGGGCAATGCATTCATCGCCTTCATCTATTTCGCGGTGCCCTATCTGACGCGGCGCCCGGTCACAAGCGAACGGCTCGGCTGGGTCATGTTCTTCGTCTATAACTTTGTGGCAGTGCTGGGCGGCTGGTCGCTGGTCCTGGCCGGGGTGCTGCAGCCGTTAGAGTGGGCGGAGTTCCCCCTGATCGTCGCCGCGGTCATCGAGCTGTGCCTGGCGCTGATGATCGTGCAGTTCTGCATACCATTTCTCAAGTGCGGCGCATCGGAGCTCTACGTCTCAGGCTGGTATCTGCTCGGCGGTCTCACGTTCACCTTCCTTGCCTATCCGCTCGGCAATATCGTGCCGCATGAGCTGCCGGGCGCTATGGGAGCAGCCTTCAGCGGATTGTGGATTCACGATGCGGTCGGCGTCTTCATCACGCCTCTGGCCGTTGCGGTCGAGTACTTTGTGATCACGGCGGTCACGCGCAAGCCAATCTACAGCCACTTCTACTCGATGGTGGGCTTCTGGCTGCTGTTTCTGGTGTATCCGCTTAACGGCATTCACCATTACATTTACTCTTCGCTGCCGATGGCTGCGCAGCGTGTTTCTGAAGCTGCTTCGATCTATCAGGGCATTGATGTAATCCTCGTCGTCACGAATCTGCTGCTTTCGATCGGCCTCGCAACAGAAGGCTCCGTCCTGCGCGACGTGCCAATGCGCTTTGTGTGGACCAGCATTGTGCTCTACCTCATCGTCAGCATCCAGGGCTCGGTGCAGGCCGTAATGACGTTTAACAGCTTCATCCACTTCACCGACTGGGTCATCGGCCATTCCCATCTGGCGATGATCGGGTTTGCCTCATTCGCAGCAATGGGCGGCCTGGGACACATATGGCAGCAGATGCCGGGAGTGCGGCATAGCCGGCGCGCAATGGCGTGGTCCTACTGGCTGCTGGTGATCGGACTCGGCCTGATGGTGCTCGACCTGACAGCCGCAGGGCTGGTGCAGGCGACGCTGTGGCAGCGGCACATCCCGTGGATCGATTCTGTACGCGCTTCCCGGCCTTACTGGATCTTCCGCACCATCGATGGCGTGGTGCTGCTGGCAGGCTTTGTAGTGTTCGGACTCAGCTTCGTGACAGGGCCGCGCAACTCCGAAGGATTTCTGGGTCTCACCCTCGATACGAAGGATGAGCTGCCCCGCGATCACAAGGCGCAATACTGGTTCACAACGGCGTATGCGGCGACTTTCGGCGCGGGCGTAGTGTTCTTCTTTCTCTCGTTCCTCGCGCTGGGAGTCTATCCTGCATTTCGCCTTCGCGAGTCGATCCACAAGACCACGCCAGTGGGAGCGCAACTCACTCTCACTGCCGCCGAGCAGCATGGCGGCCATCTCTACGCGGTGGATGGCTGCGCCTACTGCCACTCCATGCAGGTGCGCTTCACCCCGGCCGATGTGTGGCGCTTCGGCACGCCGACGCAGGCGTGGGAGACGCAGCAGCAGTATCCCCAGATGTGGGGCACCCGGCGCATAGGCCCGGATCTCGCACGGGAGGCAGGCAAAAGACCGGTCGACTGGCAACTGGTGCATCTCTACGATCCGCGCTACATCGTGCCCGATTCGGTGATGCCTTCCTACCCATGGCTCTTCAACGGTGCGCCCGACCGGCCCACGCAGGATGCACGGGACCTTGTTGCCTTCCTGAACACGCTGGGCAGGGCGCAGGCAGCGCTGACTCCTCCACTGCCGAGGGCGACCTATCTGCTACCCGTAGCGGCGTCAGCCAATGACACCGAAGAGGGGCGGCAGGTATTTGTAGCCAACTGCGCAGGATGCCACGGAGAAAAGGCCGATGGCCGTTCCATTGGAGGACAGAGCCTGCGGCCAGTCGCGTTTAACCTTGCGGAATTCAAACTCTCCGACGATCTTATCTGGCGAGTGCTCCAGACCGGCGTGCCGGGCTCGTCCATGCCCTCGTGGAATGATCTGCCGAGCTCGGACTTCCGCGCTGTAGCGGACTATGTGGCGATGGTCGCACAGGCCGGCGAACTTACGCCGGATCAGCGCTATGCCTCCGATGAAGTGCTGATGGAGTCGGGCAGGAGGATCTTTGAGACGCACTGCACCCGCTGCCACGGCGAGGAAGCTGCCGGAGATGGGCCGGACGGGCTGGAGATGCTTCCCCGCCCTGCGAATTTCCACGAGATGATGCCCTCCTATCAAGCGGCAGCAGAGATCCTCCGCGACGGCGTGCCCGGCAGCGGTATGCCGGCGTGGCCGCTGCTGACGCCGGCCGAGGTGCAGGCGGTCACTTTCTACATTCGTTCCTTTTATTCGGCCCACCCGGACGGCACGGCGCAACCTGCTGCATCTGCCTCTATGAAGATGGAGGGGATGAAATGACCGCCTACATTCTGGGTGCAGCTACGCTCATTCTGCTGGTGCTTATCCTGTGGCGTCGATCTTCGCCTGAGTTCAGGCGCAGGAGTGAGCAGCCCAAGTTTCAGATCCTGGCCAACCTCGGATTGGGATCGCGCTCCTCGTCCCGGACGAAACAGCCACCCGAAGACACTCAACCTATAACCAGGAGAGAACATGATGAAAAGCGTGAGTCGTAGAACCTTTGTCACCACCGCAGCAGCCGGCATCTCCGCCCTCGGAACACTCGGTGCGATGACGCCCGGCGCAGACGCGCAGCTCGTCTACACCACATCGGACTGGAAGGTTTCCGATTTCGACAAGGTCGTCAAGGCTCCAGCGCGAGTGAAACAGGTGTATGACGTCATTCCGATCGGCGAGGGCAAGTTTCTGAATAACATCAAGAATTCGCTGAACGGCCTGCACTTCGGATTCGGAGTTCCAGTGGACCAGATCAAGATAGTGGCAGCGCTCCACGGGCCGACGAACATGCTCAACTATGACGACTACATCTGGAACAAATACAAGATCGGTGCATGGTTAAAAGTGACCGATCCCGCCACCGGCGAGCCTGCCGTCAAGAATCCCTTCTACGCCAGCAAAGCCGGACCGGAGCTGCACTACTCCTCCCAGGACCCTGACAGTCACGATTCGATTTATCAGGACACGAGCATCCAGGCACTGCAGCACCGCGGCGTAAAGTTTTTGAGCTGCCACACTGCAACCGAAGAACAGGCACGCGCACTGGTCAAGCACAACAACCTCACCGAGCAGCCCGAGCAGATCGTCAAGGATATGCTGGCGCACACGATTCCCGATGTATTGGTCGTTGCCTCAATGGTCGCGGCGATAGCGCTGCTGCAGGCTGAAGGCCGGTACACCTACATCACCGTTTAAGCCGCATCGCACGCGGGAAGGAAAGAAAGAATGAAGTTGAAAAAGCTGTTGATCCCCCTGCTTGGAGCTACTCTCATGAGCCCACTTTATTCGCAGAACAAGCTCCAGGCCACCCCGCCCTGGAGCAAGGGCGCGAACAATCCGGCCGCCAGCAAAGGGTATGAGTTTCAAGTACCGGATGTAGACAACGTCCCAGATCTACACGGTAATCCAGCGGATGCGAGGCTGGTGCTCTTCATCGGCGGCAACCAGTTCTTCGTGCTTCCGCAGCTGGTAGAGGGCTTTGTAAAGCTCCATCCGGAACTCGCGGGCCACATCTATTACGAGACGCTGCCTCCGGGTATTCTTCGCAGGCAGATTGCTGCGAACGACACGCTCACGCTGGGCAACCTAACTCTACAGGTGAGGCCCGACGTCTACGAAGCAGGAGCGCGAGTGCTCCACGCGATGGAGCAGCAGAAGCAGGTCAGGAATGTGACCGAGTACGCAACCAACACGCTCGAGATCATGGTTCCGGCCGATAATCCCAAACACATTACCTCGCTCAATGATCTGGCGCGGCCTGATCTGAGGCTATCGATGCCGAATCCGCAGTGGGAGGGCGTTGCCAACCAGATTGCTGCTGCTCTTCGCAAAGCGGGAGGCGATGCGCTCTATCAGCAGGTCTACCAGGCGAAGGTGGAAAGCGGGAGCACGGTGCTTACCGAGATTCACCATCGTCAAACGCCGATGCGAATTATGCAGGGCAAAGCGGATGCAGGCGTCACCTGGGCCTCTGAGGTGCAATTTCAGAAAAAGATCGGCAACCCTATCACCGGCGTCGAGATTCCCGACAGCCAGAACAGCACTGCAATCTACGCGGGGGGAGTAATGGTCGACGCGCCCCACCCGCAGGCCGCCGAGCAATGGCTGGCATACCTGAAAACTCCCGAGGCGCAGGGGATCTACCACCAGTTCGGCTTCAGATCGATCGAAGCCGGGACGAAGTAAATGGAGCGCATGATGCAGTCTGGCAACTACAGAAGAGTGAGCGTCTGCACTACGTTGTTGGTGCTGCTCGGAGTAGTTGCAGGCTGTTCCGGCCCGCAGCCTGAAACGCTGCCGCCACCCAGCGGCAACCAGTCACACTATCAGGCAATGGAGATGCCCTCAGGAAGCGCGGGGCAACAGATACGACTTGGCAAACTCATCTTCGATGAGACGCCGAAGTATGCGAGCGCCTATGTCGGCAATCGACTCTCCTGCAGCGATTGCCATGTCCAGAGCGGAACGGCAGCCTATGCTGCACCCATGATCGACATGGCGAACATCTTCCCCATGTACAACAAGCGCGCGGGACGCGTGATCTCAATGCAGGAGCGCTTCCAGGAGTGCTTCGTGCGCAGCGAAAACGGACGCCCGCTGCCGATGGACAGCCGGGAGATGAAGGCGCTCACCGCCTACGTTGACTGGCTTTCGCGGAATGGAGTCAAGGGCAAGCCTTACAAAGGCCGCGGCTTCGTCAAGGTATCGGAACTAACTGGCGATCCGGTAAAAGGAAAAACTGTCTACGCAACCCAGTGCGCCGGCTGCCATGGAGTGGATGGTGCAGGCGTTCCTCCGGTGCTGCCGCCTGTGTGGGGGCCGGGGTCCTACAACGATGGTGCGGGCATGAATAATCCGCAGAAGACAGCCGCCTTCCTGCTCCACAACATGCCGCAGAACCATCCGGGTACACTGACAGCGCAAGACGCTTTTGACGTTGCGGCATTCCTGCACACAATGCCTCGGCCCAGGTTTAACCCGGCGTATAAGAGCTACTAAGGATTCTGCTTCTTTAGCTTGACGAGATCATTTTTCGCCTGCTCATCCGACGGATTGAGTTTCGCAGCCATCGTGAGCTCTTCCACGGCTTTCGGCTGATCCTTTTTGAGTAGGTAGGCTTCACCCAATGCACGATGGATATCGGCGACAGAGGGATCTTTCTTTTCGAGCTGAAGCAATCTCGCAATCCCTTCGTCCACTTTTCCCGTCTTCACGAGCGAAGCGGCGTACACATAAGCCAGCTGCGCCACGCCATCGGCCTGCGGGTCGATCTGCTGCAGAGTCGCAACCGTCTGGGCGTAATCGCCTGCCATAAACTGGCTGACTCCCAGAGCGGATCGGATGCCTTTGTCCGCAGGATGAGCGACAAGATAACGCGTGAGTGGACCGACCGCCTCGGCATATTGTCCGGCAGAGAACGCTGCGCGGCCCCAGTTGTAGTCGAGTCCTTCAAGCGAGGGGCTCCACTCGGCGGCACGCTTGAAGTCGGTAAGCGCACCAGCATAATCCTTCTCACTCGCTGCGATAGCTCCAAGGTTGTTATAGCTGTCTGCAACGGCTGGTGTGAGCTGCTTCTCGTATGCATCCACCTTCTGCGCGGCTGCTGCATCTTCACTGTCTGCAGGAGCAGCAGGCCGCATCTGCGCTGGTCCATTTCCCCCGGCTGCCTGATCCGGTTTCGAGAGATACTCCGAGAGCCGGTTCTGGTCGCGCGAGAGCCCCTGCTGGGTGAGCGCCTTCGCCGCCTGCATCTCCGTATGCGCCTCATCTGGGTGACCCGACTGCATCAGCAGCCGCCCCAGGAGGAAGTGGGCCTTCTGCACCTGGTAGCGATTGCGTGAAGGGTCCGTGGTATATCGTATGGCCGAACGAAGAGCTGGCTCTGCATCTACCGGGCGATTCATATCGGTATAGAGCTGGCCAAGGTAGAGATACGCATCAGGATTGTGCGGGTTGAGTGCGATGGCGCGCTTCAGATACGTTTCTGCTTCGCCGTACTTATGCTGCTTCTCTGCCACATGTCCGAGCGCGGCATAGGTCAGATAATCATTCGGCGAAACAGTCAGCTCCTGCTTCAACTCGGCGACAGCATCTTCCACCTTGTTATCTTCCGGGCTGGAAAGATAGGCAGCCGCAAGGGAATAGTGCGCGCCGGGCAGCCTTGGATTCTCGGCGATGGCCTGCTTGAATTCAGCAACAGCGTTCGCCTGAAAATCTGACTGGCCATAGGCCTGACCGAACTCCATGTGAAGTGCAGCGGTATCCCCGAACGAGGCCTGCATCTCGGAAAAGACTTTAGCGGCGCACTTCTGGTCTTCAAGATCCAGGCAGGCGACAGCCAGGGTATATCCGTTTTCGAAATCGGGATTGAGCGCCACTGCGGACTCGAGTTGCTCCCTTGCTTCCTGGTCTTTGTTCATCTTCAGCAAGGTGCGGCCGAGGATGAGATGAGCTTTGGCGACGGCCTTGTTGTCGTTCGCGTAATCGTGGAGAACGCCCTCGGACAAGGACTTGGCGCGGGCATAATCGCCGTAAGAGAGCGCAGCCTGGGCATACTCGATGCGAAGCGCAGGCGAATTGGGCGCCAGCCTCAAAGCCTCATCGAAGAGCGGCGCAGCCTTGTTGTAGTCGTCCAGCCGTGCTCGTCCGAGGGCAAGCTCAAAGAGAGCATCGGCAATGAAGAGGCGGTACTGACGGGCGGCCTGCGCCATGTTGCCGGCCTGCTGGTAGTGCTGAGCTGCATCGTAATGCTTCTGCAACACGGACTGCGCTGCATCCACCGGGCGGTTGAGCTGCTGCGCTTCAACAAAAAGCGGGCCAGCGGCAAGGGCGGCGAGAACGACTGCGGAGATTCGTACGGATGGCTTCATTCGGTAGCTTCTGCGGAACTGAGGGGCTAAGTCGAAGCATATCTGCTCCGGATTAGAAAAAGAAACCGGGTGTGCGGGCTGAGATGCTGCCATGCACACCCGGTTTTGAAGATGCGGGAAGTCTGGATAGGAGACTTCCCGCTGCCGAGCGGAACTAGAACAGGTATTTGATCGCCAGTTCAAGCACGCGCTGGTTGGGATTACCCGACTTGGTGTCGAGGACGCCGAACTGGTTCGGATCGCCCTTCGGGTACTGACTTGCACTCGGCGTGAAGGCATTGGAGCCGTAGACCGTGTTGTAGTGCAAGGTCAGCTGGCTGCCGCCGCTGTACTGCGGCAGCGGGTGATTGATGAAGTTGAAGGCCGAGAGGCGGAACTGCACTGCCTGATCGCCGACAACATGGAAGGACTTGTAGAGCGCCATATCGCTGTCGAAGTACGAAGCGCTGGTGTAGGAGTAGTTTCTCGGACCATAGGTGCCAATCGGTGGCGGGGTGAAGCAGGAGTACTTGATCCGCTGATTGGAGCCTGTTCCTGAGCCGGGGTTGCATGTTACGAGCGGCTGAATCGTGATTGGCTCGTTCGTACCATAGTAGGTTGCCTGGCTGAGTCCGGTGCCTACTCCGGCAGGGCGATTGCCGGTGTACTGCAGAGTCATGCCAAAGTTCGCGTTGTTCAGCGCCTGGATGTTTCCGCCGGCCTGCCAGGTGGTGATGTTGGAGATCGTCCAGCCATTGGCTGCGCCGCGAACGAGCTTCATATCACCGTGGTAGACGTTCAGGAAGGTGTAGGAACCGGAAAGGTTGACAACATGGGCGCGGCTATAGGGGCTGACGCCATAGTTATCGCGGATGTTGAACGGGTTTTCGTTCAGCGAGGTTGAGAGCGTCTTCGACCAGGTATAGTTCGCATCGAAGTTCGCGACCGTGCCTCTCTTGACCCAGCTGATCTGCAGGCCGTTGTAGTTGGAATAACCCGCTGTGCTGAGAACGTCGACGGTATTGTCGCCGTACTCCAGACCATAGGGGCGGTAATCAGCTGTCTTGTTGCCGGAGGAAGTTACATTCTCCGGATTGGCGGCAGTGACACCGGTGATCGGATCCGGCTTGAAGAATGCTCCAACCGGGATCTTATTGACGTTTGTATATTCCGGGAAACCGCCGCCGGAGAGGGCCTCGCCACCCACGGGCAGGTTTTCGCTGTCGTTGCCAACGTAGGCCACTTCAAGCAGTGTCTGCCAGGGCAGCTGCTGCGAGATCGTCATGTTCCACGAGGTGGTCATCGGAATCTGGAAGTTGGTTGCATCCAGGGCATTGACTGCGCCATTGCAGCATGTCTTCTGCACGGCAGTTGGAGCGGTGATCTGGCTCAACTGATTGAGGAAGACACTGGAGCTTCCCGGCAGGCTGTAACCGAGAATTCCCTGTGCGGTGGTCAGAGCACCGGTGTAGTCGTTGTACTGGTCAGAGAAGCGGTAGATGCCCCAGCCGCCGCGAACCATGGTCCTGCCGGTACCAAATACGTCGTAAGAGATACCGAAGCGGGGATCGAGATATGCGAAGCGGTCAGGCATACCGCTGTTGGGAATTCCAGGGTCGTTGCCGTGGTAGTAGATGCCGGGGTTGAGCTTGCCAGCCGCGAAGTCGGAAGTGACCCGATCCGGAAGGAAGACAGCCATACCGTTCTTGTTGCGGTCATACCAGTGGCCCTGGTGATCGATACGAACACCAAGTTCAACCGTGAGGTGATTGCTGGCTTTCCAGAGATCGTCTACATAACCGGCGAAGATCTGGTAGGCCATATTGCTTACAGGTGAGGAGTTCTGTTCCGAGTAGCTCGTCGAGAGACCCATCACGAAGTTGGCGGTGGGGTTGTTCGGCGAACCGACGCTCTGGCCGGTGATGATGTTGGGCGTGAGCGTTCCACCGAAGCTGAAGCTGTTGAAGCTGCCATTCTTGGAAGTGCCGGCACCCTGAATATTGCCGACGTTTTCAGTAAACGCACCAATCTTGATGGTGTGAGCGCCCCAGACCTTGGTCAGGTTATCAGCGAAGGCGGGCATTTCCTTACGTACCAGGTAGGTGCCGTTGCCATTCTCGAAGATATCCTGCTGTGAGAAGTCAGGGAAGGTTTCAAAACCACCCGTGTTATACGACGGGATCAGCTTCGAACCGGCGTTGAACACCGTGCCGTAGTTTGGGTAACCGAGGGTCGAGCGATACGCGCCTGCCGGATCGGAAGGACCAACCGGGAAGTTGCCAAAGCCCCAGCTGGCAATCAGCTCGTTGGTAAGCGTCGGAGTGAAGGTGTGGATGAAGTGACCGGAGATCGCCTTCGTATATGAAGTGCTATAGAGGCCGCCCCCGGGGTAGGGAATAGAATTGCCCGGCGTCCAGTAGATATGTGCGCCGTTGCCCTGGGATAGCTGCTTGTCATAGCCCTGCTGGTAGGAAACGTAGAACTTGGTCTGATCGCTGAGGTTGTAATCGACACGTGCACGATAGATCCAGCCATCGTGAATACCGGGGATGATCTGGAAGTAGTTGAAATTACCGGGCGTGGTTGCCGGGTTGGCATTTGCTGTCGGCCAGAAGGCGGACAGAGCCTTTGAGCCTGGATCGATAAACTGCGCTGGAATGATGCCGGCAGGGCGATTTCCCTGGCCGACCACACTGCCGTCGGGCAGCACGGTACCGGTCAAATCATTACAACCGTTCGTCTGGGTTGAGTTGATGTTTCCTGCGCCAAGGCAGAACGCCGAGTTGGCGGAGGTTGGGGTGAAATTACCCGCCATCATATCCGGGGTGGGAATAAACGAGGACAGCGAGTTGGAGTTGCCGGTGTTCTGGAGGAAGCGCTCGTAGCCGAACCAGAAGAGCAGCTTGTCCTTCGTCTTCGGAACCGGGCCTCCGATGTTGCCGCCCGGATAGTAGTAATGAGCCGAGCCCTTGGCGATGCCCTGGTGATTGCTGACCCAGTCATTCGCGTTTAAGACATCGTTGCGGGCATAGAAGTAGCCCTCGCCATGATACTTCGTCGATCCCGACTTGCTGATAGAGCTGATAACTACCGGGCCGTAAGGAGCATCTGCCCCGAAGTTCGAGGTCTGGACACTGACTTCCTGCGTCATGTCGGGGTTCATAACCGCAATCGAGTTGCAATTGCAGCCTGGATCGTCAACATCGACACCGTCAGCGAGCTGGCTGGTGCCACCGCGGTTAGGAGCGCCATTGGCAACGAGTCCGTTGCCCACTGCGCTGCCCGCCGCACCCACCTGCGTAAAGTTGAACGCAGGGCCGTTGCTAAGTCCGTTCGGGCTGGTCGTAACACCCGGCAGAACCTTTAGGAGTTCCGAAAGATCGCGGCTTCCGAGAGCGAGGTTTTCAATGTCCTTCGAGTCGAGGATGGCTGCGCGCTGGCCACTGTCGAGGGGCACGATCTGCGTGTTCTCCTGAACAGTAACCGTCTCGCTTGCGCTGCCTATGTCGAGCGTCGAGGGGGTAAGCCTGCGGATATCACCGGCGTCCAGGGTGATGCCGCCCTGCTGGAAGCCTTTAAAGCCCTTGGCCGTGATGTTGATGGTGTAGGTGCCTGGCAAAATGGCCGGCAGAGTGAATGTACCCGTATCGTTGCTGACGGTGGAGCGGCGCTCGTGAGTTGCATTGTTTTCGAGCACGACATTCGCATTCGGAATGACGCTTCCGGACGAGTCCACGACTGAACCGGAAAGAACCGCGGATGTTTGTGCTTGGATTGCGGGCGTCCAGAAGAGCAGTGCGGCGAGGGCGAAAAACGCCATCGCATACCAGCTCCGTTTGGCAACGATGGACGATTCGCCATGGTTGCGTGTGGAAAGCGGCCAATTCAAGACAGAATTCTGCCGCCGTTTCCTTGTACCTGCCATACAGCCTCCTCAAAAGTGCTCAACCACGCGCTGAACTTCTTCATCCAGCTATTTAGAAACAATCCTTGCCCGTTGCAGCCTGCCACGGGTCGCATGTGCAGCAAATTGATTTTCTAGGACAGCTAAATCGTTTCAACGCGAAAAGATAGATATCGTACCGGCATGACAACTGTCAACCTTTTTTAAATTGCTGCAGAAAAAACAGGGGAATGCCGGTCTCCGGATGGAGGAAGTTGTCTTTTTCAGAGCTAAACGGTTTTACAAGGTTCTAATTTTTAAGAGGAGGAGGTATTACTTATGTACTGGGCTTCCCCCTTGGGCGAAGCAGGCTGAGCCGGAGGTAAGGGCCTGATCGAGGATCTGGCGGGTGCGTTCCAGACTGATGTCCGTGGGCACAGGCAGGAAACCGGACCGCTCCTCGCGCTGTTGCTTGCTTACCGTTTTGAAGAGGATAACCCTGCCGTCGACCTGGATGTTGACCAGGGATGTCTTCCAGTGGGTTTCAGTGACCTTTTCGCGGCGCACCTCAAACGTGCCGCCTTTCTCAATGTGTCCCAGGATGCCGTAGCCGAAGTCGATCCGGTCAACCAGCTTCCCATTGATATCGATCAGCCGCTTATAGCGGCGATCGACCAGCACGGTGCCGGCGAGGCCGTGGTAGACGCGGGCTTCCCATGTCTGCGGGACAAAGGCCGGATTAGGACGGAAACTTATCCTGATCGCCGGCTCATCGGATGCGCCTTCGTAGTCATAGAGAAAAGCATCCGGCATGAGCTTCATCAGGCGTTGCAGGCGCTGCTCGTCATCCCGGTGCTGCGCGCGGTTGTGAGCGAGCGCCGAGGGACTGCCAAAGAGCTTATCGAGGCGGGCGTTCTCCTGCGCAAGCTGTTCCCCGGCGAGGGTAACGCCATTTCTGCTGAGAATGCGATAGAGTGGGCCGTTACCCGTTTCGACCTGGCAGGCGACGATGGTCTGCTCCGGAGTCGTCCTGACGACCCGGTAGCTCCAGAAGCTGTCATGCTCGCGATCCTGCAGCTCGTTATAGACCATCTCCTTGACCAGTTGCTGCGCTGAGACAGGCGGTGCGGCCAAAATGGGAAGGGGCGACGCCAGCAGGAGGATGACAAGGAGAAGGAGCGGGGACAGGAACCGGTAAATTCGCATGCTAACTATGTCGATGCTAATTGCTACACTGAAAACATGTTGGATGAGACAGAATTCCGCAAACATGCAGATGATTCCATCGAAGCGCTGAAGCGCAGCCTCATCAAGGCTGAGGAGAATGGACTCTTTGAGGCCGAGGAAAATGGCGGAGTGCTCAACATCGTCTTTGAGGCTCCCCCGGCAAAATATGTCATCACGCCCAACGCTGCAGCTCGGCAGATCTGGATTTCCGCACTCTCAACCAGCTTCAAGCTGGATTGGGTGGATAGCGCATCGGACTTCGTGCTGCTCAAGGATGGCACAGCGCTCAAGCCGCTGGTGGCGCGCCTGATCAATCAGTATTTCGGCACAAACTCCGTCACCCTCGATTAGACAATGCGGGGCCACGGCGCGACGAGGACTGGCAGGCAGGCTATGGAACGCTCAGGACACTAGCGGATGCGTAAGACGCTGTCAGTCGCCATCATCACTCGGAATGAAGAGGCAAACCTTGCCCGCACGCTGAGGAGCGTTTCCTGGGCCGATGAAGTGGTGCTGGCAGACTCAGGCTCCACGGACGCCACGCTTGCAATTGCCCGCGATCATAACGCAACGATCTATGAGGAGGCATGGCGTGGCTTTGGCGTGCAGAAGAACTTCGCGCTTGCCCAGTGCTCCGGTGACTGGCTGCTCTCTCTCGATGCCGATGAAGAGGTAAGCCCTGAGCTGCAGCGTGAGATCCAGGCGCTCCTGTCAGAAGAACCGGAGTACAAGGCTTATTCCCTGCCGCGCAGAAACCTGTTTCTTGGCCGCTGGATGCGCCATGGCGGCTACTATCCTGACCGGAAGCTGCGCCTCTTCGAGCGCGGCGCAGCGCGGTTTGAAGAGCGAGTCGTGCATGAGACGGTGAGCTATTCCGGGCCGTGCGGTCAGTTGAAGGGCGACCTGATTCACCACGCCTATCCTGACCTCGAAGGCTATCTCGAACACATGAATCGCTACAGCACGCTGGGAGCGGGTGCTGCCCACATCCGAGGCTCCAGTGGTCAAGGCCTCCTTTCGTTTCTGGGGAATACCGTACTCAACCCGGCGGCTACCTTTATCTATAACTACGGCCTCAGGCTGGGATTCCTCGACGGGCGGGAGGGCCTCCTGCTTCATCTCTACCACTCCACCTATGTGAGCTGGAAATACGCGAAGGCGTGGCAGCTAGGCAACAGCAAGCGTGATTGAGCCATCCGGCATGCAGTCATGATGCTACTCTCGATACGAGTTTCCCCATGAATGTCACTCCCTTTCAACTCAGCCGGCGGATAGCGGTGGTCCTCCTGCTGCTCCTGCTCTCGCTGCTTTTTGCCGGCGTCGTCATGACGCGCGGCGGCGACCCGGAACTGGCCTATAACGCGCCTCCGTCGCTGCCCAATACGACCGGGCTTGTGGATCAGACGCCACTGCAGACGGCGCGCATCCTGGCTGCCCAGGCCGCAACGCCTCAGGAGCGTGAGTATGCTGAGCAGGCCCTGCGCCTTGCCGATCATGAAGTGGATCAGGCTTTTGACGCCGCGCTGCGCGAAGCAGCTGAGGATACGCCGAAGCTGAGCGGAGAAGCACTCGCCATTTCCCAGCATATTGTTACTCTCAGCGCGCGTATCGCCGACGATCAGCAGCGCATCGCCGGGCTGCAGAAATCCGCCTCTACGCCCAGCGCCCGGATGACGCCGAAGCAGCAGGTCCTGGCGCAGGACAATGTGCAGCAACTGGCGATTGACCAGGCGCAACTCGCTCTCGATCAGGACCAGCTCGACGATTTGAAGCAGGATCTCATTCGCGCTGGAGGAGACCCTCATGCGCGCATCGAGCAGGCGCTGGCCGAGCATGAAGCGGTAGAAAAGAAGGCTGCCGCTATCCCGCTGAATACCGCGACAGCCCAGCTCGAATCGCCGGAAAGCCTGGTAACGATGGCCGGCAAGATACGCGCATTGAGCTCGTTGCGCAGCCGCAGCCGTCAACTGATCGCCGCCCGCAGCGCAGCTCTCGCCTATCTCTCGGAACTGACAGCACAGCGCGACTTGCTGGACAGGGAAATCGATGCGCTCAGCGAGCAGAACAGCGCAGGCGAAACTCCTGATCGGCTGAATCGTTTACACCAGATGGCGCAAAGCCGGAAGGCAATTGCGGCGCTCGATCGCCGCGGCCACGATCTGCAGCAGCTTGCCGCGAACTATGACAACTGGGAGGATCTGGTTCGGCTGCAGCAACGGACGGTGCTCCAACGCATTTTCCGCGTCAGCATGTTCATTGTTGTCATCATCCTCATCGTCCTCCTTTTCGATGGCTTTGTCCTGGGGCTACTTGAGCGTCATATCGCCGACCGCCGACGGCGCAACCATCTGCGTGTGCTGTCGCGGTTGGGGCTCCAGGTTGTTGCCTTGCTTCTCATTCTCATCGTTCTGTTTGGCCCTCCGCACCAGCTGTCGACCATCCTCGGGCTGCTCACCGCCGGGCTCGCCGTGGTCATGAAGGATTTCATTGTTGCTTTTCTTGGATGGTTTGTTCTGATGGGCAGAAACGGCATGCGGGTTGGTGACTGGGTTGAGATCAACGGAGTCACCGGCGAGGTGGTGGAGATCACACTGATGCGCACCGTACTGCTCGAGACAGGCAACTGGACCGATTCGAGCCACCTGACCGGCCGGCGAGTTGCCTTCATGAATGGCTATGCGATCGAGGGGCGCTTCTTCAACTTTTCAACCGCAGGCCAATGGCTGTGGGATGAGCTGCATATTACGGTTCCTGCCGGACTCGACTCCCAGCAGAAGATCAGCGAGATTCTGCGCTCTGTCGAAGAAGCAACCAGGGAGAACGCGCGCCTCGCAGAAGCGGAGTGGCAGCATGCTGCGCACAGCTACAGCGTCACCAACCATGTCTCCGCCGCGCCCAGCCTCGATGTGCGTCCCGCAGGCGACGGACTGGAAGCAGTTGTGCGCTACATTACACGCGCGCAGGAGCGTATCGAAACCCGTACGCGACTCTACCAGCGCGTGATCGATGTCCTTCATACGAGTCAACCGCAGAAGCTCGCTCCCAGCGACAGCAATGTCTGAAACAGTCCGCGGCTGAACAGGCTATCTGTCTGCACCTGCAGTTGCACCGACTGCTGGTGCGGCATGACGGTCGCTGCTGACCGTAGTCTGGAATGGCAGAAAGAGCGAAAAGGTTGTGCCGCTGGAGTGAGGAGAGGTGCTGCTCCAAACCCTGAGATCGCCACCGATACGATTGACAATCTCCCCGGCCACCCACAAGCCGAGACCGGTTCCAGTTGAGGACTTGGTGGTGAAAAAAGGCTCATAGATACGCCTTCGGGTGGCGAGGTCCATGCCGCAACCGGAGTCTGCCAGCGTAAATCGAACGCCGGGATTATGGGGCTCCCGCCAGTCAGAGCCGGAGCAAATTCGGACAGCGATCCTGCCTCCGTTCGGCATAGCGTCAATGGCATTCAAAACCAGACTTGCCAGCACCTGCTCAACATCTGAAGCAAGGCAGAGTATCTCCGGCTCACCGCTCACCTTTTCATCCACGGTGATTCCAGAGCTTTGCAGTTTCTGCTTGAATAGAAGCAGAACATTGCCGAAAACTTCGGATAACCTGACAGACTTTGCGTGCTCCGACTGCCTGTGAAAACGGAGCGCCTGCCGCGTAATGCTCGATACGCGCATGAGCTGTCTTAATGCCGCTTCTATATATTCATGCGTCTGGTTCAGGTCTTTGCTGGCAGAGGCAAGAAAGAGCAGGTTCGCCATGCCTTCCAGCGGATTGTTGATTTCGTGCGCTACCGACGCGGCCATTCGTCCAGCTACCGCCAGCTTCTCCGCACGAACCATGGAAGCCTGTGCGAGCCGACGCTGAGTGATATCGGTTGCGACTCCAAAGGCACGGCGCGGTTTCCCCTCCGCCTCCTGGACATAATGTATCTGCATCTCTATCCAGTGCTCACTGCCATCGCGCCAAATGACACGATGCTCGGTCGAGTATGGATGACCTTCGTGCTTCTTCTCTCCGTGAAGTCGACATAGAAGGGATTGATCGTCAGGGTGAAGGAAGCTCTGCCACAACTCTTCCGTCGGAACGACGGAGCCGGGCACGAGGCCCAGCAGCGCATAGAACTGATCCGACCAGATAATTTCACCCGTCCGCAGGTCCCAATCCCACAATCCGACCCGCCCGGCGGCGAGCGCCAGCCGCAGTCTGACCTCCTTGTCCTGGACGATCTGGAGAGTGCGGGCGCGCTCCTCCGCGAGGTGCTGCTTTGCTTCGGCTGCTTCCAGCTGCAGCGCTGCTTCCTGCTTGATCATCTGGGCGCTATGTCGCGACAACCGTCGGATAACCCAGCTGAACATGATCGACACAGCCAGGAAACTCGTTAGGCGCAGCAAGTGTCCGGGGCGCAGGAGTGTCAGTTCGTGAACAGGGATTTCAAGATAGTAGTCAATCAGCAGCGCGCTCGTGAGCGACGCGGCAACCGCCCCCGACATGCCGAGAAACCAGGCAACCAGAATAATCCCCGGAAAGCTGAGGGTATAAGGCATTTGCTCATAGGCGGGAAAATGAATGGCTAACGCAGAGATCAGAAGAGCACAAACAAGCCCCAGACCAGCTCTTACATACCATGGGGCCTTATCGAACTTTCCAAGCCATTGGTCTTGCATAAGATGTCCCGGGGGTTCGCTATGGAGAGACTGCTCTCGACTGTCTCAATAGACGCGTGGACGTCACCAAAGTAATACGTACGATAGCTCAATAAACCGTTGTATGCAATGAATTTTAATGACCAGCAGCTACCCGTACTTACTTACGTAAGTGCGGTTATAAGTTCAGCAATACTGCAGGCGGCCTGGGGTTGCGCCAGGGCCCGGGCGTGGTCAGACATAGCTTGAAGATGAGTCGGACTCGCCAGCAAACCGGAGAGACTGCGCAGCAGCGCCTCTGCCGTCACATCTTTCTCAACCAGCAGTTGCGCGGCGCCAGCCTGAGCGGGCACCTCCGCATTTCTCAACTGGTGATCGTCCGCAGCCAGCGGGAATGGAACGAGCAGAGATGGCTTCCCTGCTGCTGCCAGCTCTGCGACTGTGCTCGCGCCGCTACGAGCCAGCACCAGATCGGCGGCAGCGAAGCGCTGCGGCATGTCGTCGAGGAATGCGCTCACCTGCCAGCGGGAGCGGTCGGCCCCGGAGGCCACGTAGGCCGCCTGCGTGGCTTCTGCATGACGCGCGCCCGCCTGGTGCAGGATCGTCAGTCCCGGTACAGCTTCTAGAAGAGCAGCAGCAATGCGCGGCATGATTTCATTGAAGACCCGAGCACCCTGACTGCCACCAAAGACGAGCAGGTGCGGCGGCGCGGCAGCAGGTCTGGGGGGAAGATGGAAAAATTCTTCTCGAACAGGAATTCCGGTCACATGCGCATTTCTGAAATAGGCCGCAGCGGGAGGAAAGTTGACCGCAGCAGCGGAAACATATTTGCCGACCAGCCGATTCGCCAGCCCCGGCGCCGCGTTCGGCTCGAAAGCCAGAGTAGGAATGCGTAGGAGAATAGCAGCAGCCATGGCCGGTCCGGAGGCATATCCACCCACGCCGACCACCACCTGAGGACGGAAAGCCCGCAGCAGAGTCCTGCAGCGGAGAATGCTTAGCGGCAGATCCAACAGGGTGCGCGCCCGCGTTGCCAGGCTCACATTTTTCAATTGTCCGACCTGAATGAGGTCCAGCGGATAACCAGCCTGAGGTACAAGCCGCGATTCAAGGCCGCGGGATGTGCCCACAAAACGGACCTCCGCATCGTGCCGCTTTCGCAGCTCATCGGCTATGGCAAGCGCCGGGATAATGTGGCCGCCGGTTCCACCGCCGGCGATGAGAACGCGCAACTATTCAATCTCCCGCGTGATGTTCAGCAGCACGCCGATACAGGCCAGCATGATGAAAAGCGATGTTCCCCCATAGGAGATGAAAGGCAGCGTGATGCCCTTCGTTGGCACAAGCGCCAGCACGACGCTGATATTAAAGAAGGCCTGGATCAGAATCGTCGAGGTGAGCCCGAAGGCGAGAAAGCGCGCAAAGGGATCCTTCGACAGCATGGCCGCGCGCATGCCGCGCACGCCGAGCACAACGAATAAGCCGACGACGAGGAGTGCGCCGATCAGGCCCAGCTCCTCCGAGATATTTGCGAAGATGTAGTCGGTGTGTGGCTCCGGCAGGTAAAAGAGCTTTTGCCGCCCTTCCATGTATCCCAGACCATGGATGCCGCCTGTCCCCACCGCGATCAGCGATTGGATGATGTGAAAGCCCTTGCCGAGCGGGTCCGACTCAGGATTGATAAAGGCCAGCAGCCGGTCGCGGCGCCACTTCACGCGGAAGAGCAGGAAGTAAAGGATGGGCGCGGCGCCAAGCACTGCGTAACCGAGATACTTCATCTCCATTCCGGCGAGATAAAGCATCAGCGCAGTCACGCCGGCGCAGACCAGGGCCGTACCAAGGTCCGGCTCCTTAAGGATCAGGGCGATGAAAATCAGACTGGGCAGAGCCGCAGGCAGAATCGTATTGCGCCAGTCCTCGATGGACTCCATGCGATCCTGCAAAAACCAGGCGAGAAAAAGAACCAGTGCAGGCTTCGCAATCTCCGACGGCTGAAAGGAGAAGATACTGAAGCGAATCCATCGGTGGGTGTTATGTGAGTCGCGCATGAAGAAAGCCGCGAGCAGGCAGAGCACAGTGATGGCGACCGCAGGAAAAACCACATTGGGGCGGTTGTATTTCCTGTAGTCGATCTGCATCAGCGCAGTCATCACAGCCAACCCCACGGCGGCCCAGATCGCCTGTTTCATCACAAAGGTGTAGGGCGATCCGTAGCGTTCTTTCGCCATCACCGCCGAGGCGCTGAAGACCATTGCCAGCCCGATGAAGACCAGCAGCAGCGTGACCGCGAAGAGCCACTTGTCGACGCCTACGCGCTTTGCCATACTCCTGCTTCCCGCCGCGCCATTACGAGTTCCTTGAAGACGCGCCCGCGGTGCTCATAGTTCTCAAACTGGTCGAAGCTTGAACATGCCGGCGCAAGCAGGACCGTGTCTCCTGCATCAGCCGCATCGGCTGCCAGGGCAACTGCCTGCTCCATCGTCTCTGCGGAAACCACCTGAACGACGCCGTGTATCTGTGACGTGATCTTCTCCGCTGCGGAGCCAATGGCGTAGACCGCCTTTACGCGCTGTTCCAGCAAGGGCCGCAGCAGGCTGTAATCGGAATTCTTGTCCTTGCCGCCCAGGATCAGGTGAATCCCGCCCGGAAAGGACGCAATCGCCTTCATCGCTGCATCGACGTTGGTGGCCTTGGAATCGTTGTAATAGCTGATGCCAACAATCTCCGCCACAAACTCCAGCCGATGCTCGACAGCCTTGAATGCTGCGACCGCCGCACGAATCGTCTCCGCTGGCACGCCTGCGAGCCGCGCGGCGCACACTGCCGCCAGCACGTTCTCGACATTGTGCTCGCCCTTAAGAGGAATTTCGTCGAGCTTCAGGATGAACTCCGGCGCGGCCTGCTCGGAAGCGCGATAGACGACGGCGCCCTCGTAGACAAAAGCACCCTGCCTCACCGCACGCTTACGGCTGAACCAGAAGATCCGTGACTTCGCCCGCACAGCCGCGCGCGAGGCGGCATCATCGTCAGCATTCAGCACCAGCGAATCCTCCGCGGTTTGATTCGCGAAGATGCGCTCCTTGGCAGCAGCATAGTTTTCAAAGCTGCCGTGCCGGTCAAGATGATCGGGAGTGATATTTAGGATGACAGCAATATTCGGGTGAAAGGTATCGGCGGTCTCCAGCTGAAAGCTCGAAACCTCAAGCACGGACCAGTCGTCGCTGCGGCTTTCCTCCACCAGCGCAATTACCGGCACACCGATGTTGCCCCCGACGTTCACCGGGAGCTTGGCTGCCTGGAGTATTTCACCGCAGAGGGTAGTGGTGGTGGTCTTGCCATTCGAGCCCGTGATGGCGAGGATCTTTCCCTTGAGGAGCTGCGAGGCCAGTTCCAGTTCACCAATGATGGGCAGGCCAAACTTCTTCACCTGTACCAGCTCCGGGGTATCGAGCGGCACGCCCGGACTCACCACGATGAGATCCTGGCGTCGGAAGGTCAGTAGACCGTGGCCGCCGGCCTCAACCGAAATGCCTTCCTCAATCAGCGCCGGAATATCTTTGCCCAGTTGCTCTGCGCTGCGAATGTCAGAGACAGTGACCTGCGCGCCCTGCCTGCGCAGAAAGAGCGCCGCTGCGCGGCCAGATTTGCCGAGTCCTACCACCAGGACTTTCTTACCTTTGAATTCCATGCCGACCTTCGATTCTCCCATGCTTTTCTGGCGGATTATCTCAACTTCAACGTGGTGAGAGCAAAAAGTGCAAACACCAATGCGCCGATCCAGAACCGTGCAATAACTTTTGACTCCGACCAGCCGAGCAGTTCGAAGTGATGATGCAGCGGAGCCATCTTGAAAATACGCTTCTTGCGCAGCTTGTAGCTGCCCACCTGCAGGATCACGGACATTGCTTCCAGCACGAAGATGCCGCCGATAAAGGGCAGTAGCAGTTCCTGTTTGATGACGACTGCAACCGTACCGATGGCTCCGCCCAGCGCCAAGGAGCCGACATCGCCCATGAAGACCTCCGCCGGATGCGCGTTGTACCAGAGGAAGCCGATGCTCGCGCCCACCATTGCGCCGCAGAAGACCGTCAGCTCGCCCACCAGCGGCATCCGCTGCAGCTCAAGGTAGTCAGAGAAGACGACATGGCCGCTAACGTAGGTGAGCACCGCGAGCGCGCCTGCAGCGATGATAGTGCAGCCGATGGCTAGTCCATCGAGACCATCCGTGAGGTTGACTGCGTTGCTCGAAAAGACAATCACCAGCACCGTAAAGATGACAAAGGGCGCGAAGGCCAGCAGGCCGAGATGCGGAATATGCCCAAGCGCATTGATTGCCAGATCCGGGCGGAACCGCTTCAGAAACGGCACCATCAATCGGGTGGAATAGCTCCCCTGCGTCTGCATGTACACCAGGGAAATGGCAATGGCCCCGCTGACCAGAATCTGCAGGCCCATCTTGGCCCGGGCCGTGAGGCCAAGATTTCGCCTGTGGATGACCTTGATATAGTCATCAGCAAATCCGATGGCGCCGAAGGCCAGCGTAGAGCCCATCACCATCCATACAAAAGGGTTAGAGAGATCGGACCAAAGCAGCGTGGGCAGCAGGATTGCGATACAGATCAGCACGCCGCCCATGGTTGGGGTACCGGCCTTCTTCTGATGCGCCTTCGGTCCCTCCTCGCGGATGTATTGGCCGATCTGAAACTCGCGCAGCTTCTCAATCACATAGGGACCGATGAGCAGCGCGATCAGCAGCGCCGTGAGCGAGGCAAAGGCGGTGCGGAACGTCAGGTACCGGAAGATGCGAAAGGGTCTGAAATATGGGAACAGCTTTTGGTAGAGCAGCCAGTAAAGCAAACTTCCTCCGGCAATGCTGAGGGATTCTTGACCTTATGTTACTTCGTGCCGCACCGGAGACGCATTACTCCGTCGCAAGTTCAGCAAGTGCGCGTTCCAGCTTTACGCCGCGCGAAGCTTTGAGCAGCGCCACGTCGCCCGGGCGCAGGTTGGCCTTCAGCCATGCGCCCGCCGCTTCCGGAGTTTCCAGGAAGATGGCCTGCAACCCACTCTCAGCAGCTGCCTCCACGATCCGGGCGGCCTCTCCCCGCACTCCCAGAACGATATCTATATGATTTGCCGCCGCCTCCACGCCGCAGGCGCGATGCAGTTCGCGTGAGTCGGGGCCAAGCTCCAGCATCTCACCGGCAACCAAGATCCGCCGCGTGGCCGGAACTGCAGCGAGCGTGCGGATCATCGCCTTCAGCGCCTCAGGGTTGCAGTTATAGGAGTCATTGATAAGCTTTGCGCCGTGGAATTCAACCATCTGGCCGCGCTTGTCGCCCGGCTCCAGCGATGCCAGGGCAAGCGCGCAATCTGCAAGCGGAACCCCGTACTTCGTCCCGACGGCGATGGCAGCGAGCGCGTTGGTCACGTTGTGTCGCCCCATCAGCTTAAGCTGCACACGCTGTTCCTGTGTGCCTGCGTGCACGTGCATGGTGACGCCATCGGCTCCATGTTCCACCACGTCAAAGGCCCGAGGATCGCCGCATGGCCCAGAGCCGAAATAGATCACTTCCCCCTGAAAGTCGCGGCCAAACTGCGAGACATAGGCATCGTCGCAGTTGAGGAATGCCTTGCCGCGGCCGCTGACGTCGGCCACCAGCTCATACTTGGCGCGAGCGACCCCGGCAATGCCATCGGGAAAATTCTGTGCATGCGCGTTGCCGACATTCGTCACGACCGCCCAGTCCGGCGACGCGATGCGTGCCAGCATGGTGATCTCACCTGCGTTCGACATGCCCATCTCAATAACCGCAACGTCATGCAGTGCACGGTCAAGTTTGAGCAGCTGCAGCGGCAGTCCGAAGCCATTATTCAGGTTGCCCTGCGACTTCAGTACGCGGCACTTCATGCTGAGTACGGCAGCGATTGCGTCCTTCGTCGTGGTCTTGCCCGCGCTGCCCGTAATGCCGATCAAGAGTCTGCCCCAGTGGCGGCGCACATACGCTGCCAGACGCTGCAGCCCCAGCAGCGGATCATCGACTACGATCAGCGGCAGGCTCCGCACCCGCTCAGGCAGATTGAGAAGTTGGGACTCCGCGACAACCGCTGCAACCGCTTCGCGCGCAAAGGCGGCCTCGATAAAGTCATGGCCATCGAAGCGCTCTCCACGCACCGCAAAGAAGAGCTCGCCCGCTTGCATCGTGCGCGAATCGATGGAATACCCCGTTGCGATTAACTCCCCGATGGGTTTGCCCGGGAGGCGCAGCTTTCCGCCAGCCTCGAGCGCAGCCGTTGCCAGGTCGAGATTCATCCCTGCTTCCTCCTTTCACGCAGTACAGTCATCGCCACGCTCACATCATCGAACGGAATGGTTCCGGTGCGCAGAGTTTGGGTCTTTTCATGACCCTTGCCAGCAAGCAGCACGATGTCGCCTGCGGTTGCGGCTCCGACAGCAAGCGCAATGGCGCGCGCCCGGTCAGGTTCCGCGATGAATTCACAGTGCGTTGCCTCCAGCCCGGGCAATACATCCCGCAAGATCGCCTCGGGCTCTTCACTGCGTGGATTATCTGACGTCAGCACGACAAAGTCGCTGCCCTCGCCCGCAGCACGCCCCATCAATGGGCGCTTGGTCTTGTCACGATCGCCGCCACAACCAAAGAGCGTGAGAACGCGACCGCCCGACGACTGCACAAATTCACGCGCCAGCGCGATCAGGTTTCGAAGCGCATCGTCCGTGTGCGCATAGTCCACGACCACGGTGAAGGGCTGCCCTGCATCGACCGTCTGAAAGCGTCCCGGGACGCATGGCAGGGAGGCGGAACTCGCGGCGACCTGCTCCAGCGTAAGTCCCCGCGCGAGCGCAGCAGCCAAAGCGGCAAGCAGGTTGTGCACATTCACACGGCCCGTGAGACGGCTTGTGATTTCAGCGGCCCCGTGTGGCGCCTCCAGTCGAAACGACATGCCGTTCGTGCGCATTCTGATCTCTTCTGCGCGGAACTCCCCCGTCTCGATGCCATAGGAGAAAATCTCCGCCCCGGCCTCGCGCGCACGCAGTGCAAACCTCGCTCCGTGCTCATCGTCGATGTTTACCACAGCCACCCGCGGAGGCTGGCCAAGTGTGCCGTCAAAGAGCGCGAGCTTGGCGTGAAAATAATGCTCCATGGTGCCGTGATAATCGAGGTGATCGCGCGTGAGGTTGGTAAAGATAGCAACGTCAAAAGGCAGACCATGCACGCGTCCCTGATCAAGCGCATGCGAGGAGACCTCCATCACCGCCTCCGTAACGCCTGCGCGTACTCCTTCATCGAAGAGCTCCAGCAGGTCGCGCGACTCAGGCGTCGTGTGCGGGGATGGCTTCACCTTGCCGGCGACGTGACACTCGATCGTTCCCACCAGCACCGTCTTGCGCTGAGCCTGGTTTAGAAGCCCCTCAAGCAGAAATGCAGTAGTCGTCTTGCCGTTGGTTCCGGTGACGCCGCTCAAGGCGAGCTTCTGCTCCGGATGGTGAAAGAAGTTGGCGGCCAGCTGCGCCAGGGCTTTTCTGCCGTGCCTCACCTCTATCGCGGCAATCTGCGGATAAGCCTGCACCACCTCGTCGAAGGCTGCCGCTGAATCTGTAACTATGGCGGTTGCGTCTTCACGCACAGCATCGGCGACATAGCGATTGCCATCCACCGAACCGCCCCGCATGGCCACAAAAAGCGAACCTGCGCCAACGCTACGCGAATCGTACTCGACGCCAGCGACCTCGACATCTGGCCCCGCCCGGCGCACGCATTCAACTCCCGCTGTTACCTCATCGATCTTCATCGTTTGAACCGCACCACAATTTCCGCGCCCACCGGCACCATCGTTCCCGGAGCAGGCGCCTGCTCCCGCGCGATTCCATCGCCGAGCACCTGCACGCCAAGTCCAACCGCACCCGCACGCTCAATGACCGCACGCACGCTTTGCCCCACAACAGACGGCACCGCAACCCGGCGACGCGCATCCACCGTAACCGGCTCGCCCGCCGGCTGCGGCGACGCAGGAGCCTTCGCCGGAGCAGAGGGCGCGGGTGATAAGCCCGGCGGAGCTCCGACCTTAGCATCGGCGCTGCTCTGGTCTGACGTGGCTGCTGGCGCTGCAGTCGCTGCCCTTAGTGTATTGTCCCCTGCTGCCAGCGGCGCGGCAGCCTTCGGATCATGCTCAGGGGCACGCAAGGGGTCGTCCGCAGGCAGATCGTTCACCTCTGCGAAAAGCCCATTCAGGTCGCCAACCTGTTCCGAATCCACTTCTTTCACCTGCACTGCCTTACGCGCCTTCGCCAGCTCGGGAGCTGTCTTCAATGGCTCATCATGTGGAACGCCGAGATACTCGAGCACCTGCTGAGCCAGCTCATTGAAGACAGGCGCACTCACCGACGATCCGAAGTGGGAACCAACACTCGGTGAATCGATGATGACGGCGATGCTTACCGCCGGGTTATTCACCGGCGCAAAGCCAACAAAAGATGCGATGTACTTCGTCTTGGAATAGGTATGCGTGCGCACGTCGATCTTCTGCGCCGTTCCTGTCTTACCGGCCGAGGTGTAGCCGTTCAGCTGGGCATTCTTGCCGGTTCCGTAGAGCACAACTCCCTGCATCATCTTTCTCATCTCTGCCGCAGTGTAGGTGGAGATGACGCGGTGGGCTCCCGGAGGCAGCGGATCGGGAAGGTCATAGCCGGGATGAAATGTTGCCGGCTTGAGCTGCGGATTTCCCTTGCGAAGGTCCGTGCTCTTCAGGATCAGGTGGGGCGGCAGATACATGCCGCCATTCGCGATCGTCGATACCATGGTGATCAGCTGTACCGGCGTTACACCAATCTCCTGCCCCATGGGGATGGAGCCGATGGTCGTCGGCTGCCAGCGGTTCGGCGGCTTTACCAGCCCGCGTGTCTCGCCGGGCACCTCAAGCCCCGACTTCTGCCCAAACCCGTAGGCATGGATGTATTTGTAGAAGGTTTGTGGTCCCATCCGCAGAGCGAGCTTGATAGCGGCGACGTCGCTGGATTCCCACAAGGCCTGGCTGGTCGACAGGATCCCGTTGTAGTGGTCATCATGCACGGTGCGGCCGGCGACGACGATCTTGCCGCCCTGGCAGTCAATCATCTGGTTGGGGTTCGTGACCTTCTCTTCGAGCGCGGCGGAGTAGGTTACGAGCTTAAACGTCGAGCCCGGCTCATAAACATCGCTAACCGCATGGTCGCGCAGCAGGTCTCGGGTGGCATGGCGGAAGTCATTTGGATTGAAGGCAGGCCGGATCGCAAGCGCCAGAATCTGCCCCGTGTGCGGGTCCTGAACAACGACGGTGCCGTTAAGCGGCTTCACCCGTTCCATCGCGTGGTCGAGTGCCTGCTCCGCCATGAACTGGATGTTCGAATCGACGGTCAGCACCAGGTTGTCACCCGCCTGTGGATCGCGTTCTTCACTGCCCAGCACATGGCGCCGGGCATCGAGGGCAGTCAGCATGCGCCCGGGGGTTCCGTGCAGCTGGCGGTCGAACTTCTGCTCGATGCCTCCCAGTCCGTTGTCATCCAGCCCGACATAGCCCAGCACCTGGGCGGCAATATCGTTGTCAGGATAGAAGCGCTTGAACTCCTTCTGGAAGTAGATGCCTTTAAGCCCCAGCGCCTTTACCCGGGCGATCACGTCTTCGTTCTGCTTGCGGGCCACCCAGGCGAAGTTCTTCGAATCCCGCAGCCGGGCGAGGATCTGCTTCTCCGTCGTAAAGGAATCCGAGGGATCCGTGTGAACGATCTTCGCCAAGGCTGCTGCCGTCTGCGCCTTGGAGGTGCCCATTTCCGACGGAACAGCGTAGATGGAGTCGGCGAGGACGGTCATCGCCAGCTCATGAAGATTGCGGTCATAGAGAATGCCGCGGCGGGGAGCTACCTCAAAGGTCCGCTGCTGCTGCCTTGCAGCGCGCAAAACATATTCATGGTGTTCGAAGACCTGCAGCAGCACCAGGCGGAAACAAATAGCCAGCGCCCAGGCGCTAAAGAAGAGAAGAACGTAGAGCACGCGCAGACGGCGCATGGGGGTAACGACGCCCGTGCGCGTCGTCTTAACCGGGGGGAATGCTCGCGAAGGCTTGCGGTTGAAGGAAAACTGCTTCACCTGCGAGACGCGCCCCCTACGCGGACTTTTTGAGATTACCGCATCGACGGCAGAATGGGCGTAGCCTCCGCAAGCACCGGGGTGCTCGGGTCGACCGAGGCATCAGGCCGTACGACCTGTCCGGGCCGTGGAGCCTCGAGGCCAAGCTGACGTGCGATACGATCAATGCGAACCGGGTCGCCCAGCTCTGCCTCGCTAAGCCGGAGCTGGCGATTCTGCTCCTCCAGCGACAGCAGCTGCTGCTTCTCTGACTCTACCCGATATCCATATTCTATAGAGCTGAAATGCTGCCAGCCATAGACAAGCACCATGACCAGCAGGAGCGCCATGACCGACGCAAAGCTGCGCATCTCGCGAACGCGCACCGGATCGGCGGCTTTGACCAGCCGGGAATTGTCCAGCCTTTTGGTGAAGAGCACCTCAGGCGTAGGCCCACGGCGAGCGCGCTGCTGTGCCGCTCGCAGCGCCAACTCCCGCTCTTCGGGAGTTATTGTCTGCTGGCGTCCACCGTCGAAAATTCCCTGCGCCGCGATTGCCTGAGTTGCCATAATCTCATCTCCAAAAAACTGTTGCCGCTTTCAATCTCTTCCCTCACGAAACGACCGGGCCAGGGCCGCTATAGATCGGAGGGATAACTTGCTGGGGATTTGCCGTACACTTTCGCCATTTACAACGGAGGGACGGCCCCGGCCCGACCTTTTTTACTTTCTTTCCGCTGCCCGCAGCTTCGCGCTGCGCGACCGCGGATTGCGATCCATTTCCTCTTCGTCTGCCGTTACCGGCTTACGGGTAAGCACTTCGTAAATTCCCTGCTGCGCTCCTTCGCGCAGCGCGTCCTTAGCCAGCCGGTCTTCAAGAGAGTGGAAGCTGATGACTACCAGCCTTCCGCCCGGCTTCAGAAGCCCGGGAGCTGCCTTGAGCAACGCGCTTATCTCTTCCAGCTCGGCATTGACGTAAATTCGGAGAGCCTGAAAGGTTCTGGTCGCTGGATGAATCGAGTGCCTGCCCCGTTCTGGTTTCATCGCCGGGGCGGCAGCCGCTACGACTCTGGCTAACTGTGCCGTCGTCGTCAACGGCCGCGCCCTGACAATGGCTCTGGCAATTCTCCGCGACCTCCTCTCCTCTCCGAATTCGTAAATCAGGTCGGCGAGTTCTTTTTCTCCAGCCTGGTTTACCACTTGTGCGGCGGTTGGTCCCTGGCGCGGATTCATCCGCATATCCAGTGGCCCATCCGCCTGAAAACTAAATCCTCTCTGTGCGTCGTCAAAGTGCATCGAGCTGGCGCCGAAATCGGCCAGCAGCCCATCGAGACTCGCCGGTGGAATCAACTCCACCGCCTGGGAGAACTCGACGCCATGCACCTCAACCTGCGGCATCGCGTCGCCCAGCTCCTGCTTCAGAGCTTCGAGCCTTTCGCCAGCCAGCCGCAGCGCCTCCGGATCGCGGTCAAAGGCTATCAACCTGCCCTTCGGCCCCAGCAGTCGTGCTATTGCGCTGGAGTGGCCCGCGAAGCCCAGCGTGGCGTCGACGTAGGTGCCGCCTGCGCGCACATTCAGGAATTGGATCGCATTTTGTAAAAGAACCGGCACATGCCGTTCATCGTTCGCCATGTGCTCCCCCTTGGGGGTTTTGCCTACAACCCAAAGTCCGCCAGCGCCTGTGCATCTTCCGCCGTCAGCGGGTTATCGTCCATGTTCTGCTTGAATGCCTCGTGGTTTGCGACCTCGAGGTACGTCTGCATACCGAAAACAACTACGTCGGCCGTTACCTTTGCCGACTCGCGCAGAATCTGCGGTAACAGCAACCGCCCCTGCGCATCCATCTCCGCCATCTGGCCGTAGTAGTTCACCCGGTCCAGGTACTTCTTCTTCGCAGGATTCATGCCGGGGATCGCGGCCAGCTTCTGCTCGATCTTTTCCCACTCCTGCAGCGGATAAATCTGGGCTACCCGTCCGTCGGTGCTCGTGATGTAGAACTGCGAGCCCTTGTAAACCTCGTCGATACGGCGCTTGAACTCCGCCGGGAGCTTAAGGCGCCCTTTGTCATCGACCCGGGTTGGGTGGTTGCCGCGGAACATCTGCTACTCTTTTCGTCAGGTGCGGGCAAAAGGATTAGTTTTGCTCCACTCTTGACCACTTTCGTCCACAATCGTAACGCACTGTAAGATGCGGCTCCAAGCGGAAACTCGTCTGCGAATGAACTAAAGTTTGTCCGATTTAGGAAAAGCAGTGGATCGCCTGTGGAAAGCCGGGGCACTTGTGTAAATTTTGCCGCTGACCACTACCTGAAGTGTTAACTTTCTCGGTCCCACCCCTTAAGGAAGAGCTTGCCAAAAAACCCTGCTTCAGGCGGAGGACTGCTCCCGTGCAGCCTCTCGCTCGCGTGCCCGGATCTGCAGGATGAAGAGCAGGTAGAGGACAACCAGAACATTGATGAGCACCAGCACCACTTTGACCCAGGTGAAATGCCGGATAATCTCGAAGAACTCCCAGGGCAGGAAGGACGCGGTGAGAATCAGGGTGAGGTACTCAGCCCAGGTCTTTTCCAGCGCCAGTCCCGTGCCCTCCACCAGGTCCAGGGCAGCGTAGCAAAAGATGCCGAAGCTGATCTGCTTCAGCCGATGATCGTCGATGAGGGCTGCCTTATCGAGCAGCAGATTAATAAAGCGGCTCTCGGGATCGAAGCGCATGTCAATAAACCAGCGCGTCAACAGGTCAACAATGTCCTTATGCAGCAGCTTGAGGGCGCCAAAGCCGAGAAGAATAAACAAAAGTCCCTTTAGCAGCTTCAGCCCGCCGATGAAGATCAGCCACTGATTGTGCTTATGGTGCTTCGCTATGTCCTTCTCCCGCTGCGTAGTCGGCAAACCCTAAGTCCTTTGTAAAAAAACATGTTGTCCGCCTCTTGCACTCCGCTCCGCCAGTGGATCGCTGCGGACACCGGTGTTGGATCTCTGCAGGCTGGCTGTCAAGAAACTCAACCGCGAGCTTTCCCGGTTGACAGCCTCGGAGCGCATCGACCGGCAAAGCCTCACTTAGTCGTACATCGGCGTGCCGGGCACGAATTCCTCACTCACCCAGTTCTGGAAGGCATCGAAACTCTGACTGCGGCCCAGGAAGCGCAGAACGATATCCTTGCCAGGAAGCGAGCCCCCCGGTTCGAGCACCATCTGCCGATACTTCATTGAAACGGGATCATCCAGCAGGTTCACCCGGTTGAAAGTCGAAAAGAAGTCGAGCGCGATCACCTTGTCATACAGGTAAGTGTAGTAGTTCGATGAGTAGCCGGTCAGATGCGTAAAGCTCGCGTACATCCGGTTGCCGTCCACCCACTCATAGGGCACGAAGCGCTCGTAGTCTGATTTGAGCAGTGCATCGAGATCCAGCGCGGCCGGGTCATTCTGATGGGTATCCAGTGAATAGCTGGTGTAGAAGAGCTGCGAACGCACCCAGTCGGCACGCCCAAACGCTCCGGCGCGATTCATCTTCAGCACCAGCTCCGCCGGAATCGGCTCGTTGGTTTGATAGTGGTGCGCAAAGGTGGCCAGAAGGCGCGGGTCGCGAAAGAACTCTTCGAGCGTCTGCGAGGGAACCTCGACGAAATCTCCTTCTGTCGCAATTCCACTCACCCCGGCCCACTGCTGTTGCCCCCCAAGGATCGCGTGCATCAGGTGGCCGAACTCGTGAAAATAGGTCACCACATCGCTGTACTGCATGAGCCCTGGATCATCCTTTGTGCCGCCCGGGAAGTTGCAGATCAGCGCTGCCTCTGGAACCTGCCGGTCTCGAATGCCCGGAATCAAAGGATGCGCGCTGAACCACTTATCCTTGCCCTCGCGCGGATGCATATCCAGGTAGAAGCGGCCTATGCGCCCGCGAGCCGTTGTCGTTGCCCCGTCGAAGACATCCCACGCGCTGACGGACTCATGCCATACTTCGGCGCCCTCCGCTGGAAGGAAGGTCACCTTGAAGAGCTTCTCCGCCGTCTCCAGCACGCCTCTTTCTACGCGTTCATAAGGGAAATAAGGCCGCACCGACTGCGAGTCAAAGTCGAAGGCCGTACGGCGATACTGCTCATACCAATACCCTCGATCGGCCGCGGAAAGCTTCTCGACGCCAGACTCGCGAGCCTGCACAAACTCCATCACCATGGCATATTCGCGCTCTGCGCCGCCCTTGGTCGCCTTATCGAGCTGATCGAGAAAAGCCTGCATGTTTCCCGCCGACTCCATCATCTGATCGGCAGTCGCAAGGTCGGCCCAGGTACTGAAGCCGAGTGTCGTGGCAATCTCCTGCCGCGTCGCCAACAGGTCCATCAACACCTGCCGGTTCGCCGGATACGCCCGCGTCTGGTAGGCAAGAAACATGTTGCGCCGCAGCTCAGCGCTCTTCGCAAAGGTCATCACCGGCAGAAAATCCGGATAATCCGTGGTAAGCGTAACCGTGCCATCTTCACTCGGCGGATGGGATGCGAGGAAGTCCTGCGGAAGTCCATCCAGTTCAGCCGCGCTCTTCACCGTCACTCGGTTGCCGCCCTCCTGCACGTTGCGAGCGAACGTCAGCGAGAGCAGCGTAGCCTTGTCCTGCAGCTCCTTGATGTGGGCGCGCATGGCATCATCCTTATCCACGCCAGCCAGCCGATACTGCAGCAGCGTGCGCTCGGCGTAATGGCGGGTGGCATCATCGGCGGAGCTCAAATCGATAGCGCTCAACGCCTTGTAGACATCCTGATTGAGCGCGAGTATCGTGCCCGCCTCTGCGATCTGCTGTGTCAACGCCTGCGCCGCGTCGCGCACTTCCTTGGAGGTCGCGACGCTGTTCAGCAGCCCTGTCTGCGAGCCCGCCGCACCCAGCTCTGCCACGGCATCGTCATAGGCGCGCAGCGTATTCTCGAGCGTCCGCGCTCCGCTCACGCTGAGCATCGTGTCCAGAGATTTCTGGTGCCGCGCCAGCCGCTCCTTTACCCAGGCCTCCAGGCTTGCAGGGCTTACGCTACCGCTCCCGTCCGGGTTCCACGGATGTTCAAACTGCTGCAATATCTCTGTCTGTGCCAAAACGCGTCCTCTTCTTTCCTTGGATTCAGGTTAGCGCATGGCGTTATCCGCTGACAGCCACGTACCGAAAATCAGTCCATGCTTCACCCCTGCGAGTGGTCCGCCAATGAGATGCAAACCGGGGCCATGACGACGCCAACTCCAGCCGCTCCCCCAGGATTTCAGGAGTGTAAACTCAAACCTTGTGAGCATAGCGTCGCGCGAATCCGGAGACTGGCAGCTTGGCTTCCGTTTTGAAGCTCCTCCAGCGCCCGCACGCCGTATCTGGAGCGTCGGAGAGCTGGTCGGCGAGGTTCGCTCCCACATCGAGCGCGAATATGCCGATCTCTGGGTCGAGGGTGAAATTTCCAACCTGCGCTCCGCCCCGTCGGGCCATATCTACTTCACGCTCAAGGATGGCGATGCGCAACTCCCTGCAGTCCTCTTTCGACGCCAGGCATCGCTGTTACGATTTCGTCCTGAGGATGGCCTGCAGATCCTGCTCCGCGGCAAAGTCTCAGTCTATGAGCAGCGCGGCCAGATGCAGCTTGTCGCCGAATTTCTGGAGCCCGTTGGCGCTGGCTCTTTGCAGGTCGCCTTCGAGCAGCTCAAAGGCAAGCTTCAACAGGAAGGCCTCTTCGAGGCAGAACGCAAAAAGCCGCTACCTGCATTTCCGCGTTGCGTTGGAATCATCACCTCACCGACCGGCGCCGTCATTCGCGACTTCCTTAACGTTGCGGGGCGTCGTCATGCAGCGCTCGATGTGCTTCTCTTCCCTGCGCTTGTCCAGGGTGAATCGGCTGCCATGGAAGTGGCAGCAGGCATCGCCTACTTCAACACCGCCCGCAATGTCGATGTAGTGGTAATCGCTCGTGGAGGCGGGTCGCTTGAAGACCTGGCGCCATTTAACAGCGAGATGCTCGCGCGTGCGATAGCCGCCTCCGAGTTGCCTGTCGTCTCAGCCGTTGGGCATGAGACGGATTTTACGATTGCGGACTTCGTCGCCGATCTTCGCGCTCCCACGCCCTCCGCAGCCGCGGAACTCATCACCGCGGCGCAGCACAGAGTCGAGGAGCGCGTTGAAGAGCTGACGCAGCGCCTTGTTCGCGCGTCGCGCTATCGCATGATGCAGGCCCGCGAACTTTTCACCAGGCTCTCCACCGTAGCCATGAGCGGCAGCATCCGCGACCTTCTCAACCGCCGCCAGCAGCGCGTAGACGAACTTCGCTTCCGCATGGAGAACGCTATGCAATCGCAGTTGCGCCTCAGGGCAGAGCAACTGCAGAGGCTGACAACGCTGACACTTCGCCGCGACCCTGTGGACAGGCTCGCCTTTGCCCGAAGGCAGCTCGACTCACTCGACGCCCGCGCATCGCGGGCAGGGCTGGTCGCTGTTGCCGCAGCACGCCAGCGGCACTCTGCGCTGACCAGGCAGCTCAATGCTCTCTCACCGCTCGGAGTTCTGCGCCGCGGCTATGCTCTCGTCTTCGATGAAGACGGCCTGCTCGTCCGCGATACTGCGCAGCTCACCACCAACCAGCACATTCGCACGCGTCTGGCTAAAGGATCTTTTGAGAGTCGCGTGACTCAACTCACCACGGACAAGGAAGTATGAGAAAACTGTTTGGCACGGACGGCATTCGCGCCGTCGCTGGAGAAGCGCCGCTCGACCACAAGACCATCTACGCAGTTGGAGCCGCACTGGCGCATCAGCTTAAAACCCACGGCGACAGGCCCACACTGATTCTCGGCATGGACACGCGCGAATCCAGCACCTGGATCGCTGCCGTCATTGCCCAGGGACTGCAGGATGGCGGTGCAGCCGTAGTGAGTGCCGGCGTTATCACTACCCCGGCCGTCGCCTACCTGGCGCGCAAACACGGCTTCGCAGCAGGCATTGTCATCTCTGCTTCGCACAATCCATGGCAGGATAACGGCATCAAGGTCTTCGGCGGCGATGGATACAAATTGCCCGACGAAACAGAGCTGCGCATCGAGGATGAAATTTTTCGTCAGCTCGAATCAGCGACCACCCCTGCCGAATGGAACACTGAACCTCCTGCCGTCGATCTTCAATACCGAACAGAGTATGAAGACTTTTTACGCGCCGCCGTACCGGGATTAAGCCTCGATGGTCTGCACGTTGTGCTCGACTGCGCCAACGGTGCGGCTTCGGCCATTGCGCCGGAGCTGTTTGCACATTTGGGCGGCACGATTCACCTCACCCACACCAGTCCCGACGGGCGCAACATCAATGCCAATTGCGGCGCACTGCACCCCTCGATCGTTGCTGCGGAGACAGCGTCACTCAAAGCGGACATCGGTGTCACCTTCGATGGCGACGCCGACCGGGCACTCTTTGCCGACGCAGAAGGTCGGGTCGTGAACGGTGATGCCATAATGCTGCTTGCGGCGCGCGACATGAAGGCGAGGGAGTTGCTCGCTGGCAACATGGTGGTCGCCACGACCATGTCAAACATGGGTCTCGAAGCCGCGCTGCGACGGGATGAAATCAAGATGCTGCGCGCTGCGGTTGGCGATAAATATGTGCTCGAGATGATGCGGCGACACGACGCCGCCCTTGGCGGCGAACAGTCCGGCCACATTCTTTTCCCGCATCTCGCCACAACAGGCGATGGCCTGCTCACCGCGCTCGTCGTGCTCGATATTGTGCGGCGCAGCGGCATGTCACTCGCTGAGCTGATTGCTGACCTCAAGGTGTTTCCTCAGGTCATCGTGAATGTTCGCGTCAAAGAAAAGAAGCCGCTCGAGCAATTCGTAACCGTGATGGATACAATCTCCGCAGCCGAGCGCGAACTCGACGGCAACGGCCGCGTCGTCGTGCGCTACTCCGGAACGGAGGCGCTGGCGCGGGTCATGATTGAAGCCGAGTCAGAGGAGAGAATGCGTCATCACGCCGAGCGCATCGCAGAGGCAATCAGAAGCGAACTTGGCGCATAGAGAACAGGCGGGACCGCAGCTGTCCCGCCCTACCCTCACGGCCGACTTACTTTAGATCCCGCCAGTTCGCACCGACACCGCATTCCGCGATGATGGGCACATGCAGTTCGATGACGTGCTCCATCTCGTGTTTGACCAGCGGCTGCACACGTTCAACTTCATCTTTCGGCACATCGAATAGCAGTTCGTCGTGCACCTGCAACGTCATGCGGGTGTTCAACTTCTCTTCCTTTAGCCTGCGCTCGATGCGGATCATCGCCAGCTTAATCATGTCCGCAGCTGTTCCCTGCAATGGCGTGTTGACTGCCGTGCGCTCGGCAAATCCGCGCAGATTTGCGTTGCGGCTCTGAATATCAGGAATTGGCCGCACGCGGCCGAAAAGTGTTCTCACCTGTTGCTTGCTGCGCGTCTCCTCAAGTACACGATCGATGAAGGCACGCACACCCTGGTAACGCGCAAAGTAGGTTTCGATATAGAGGCGTGCCTCATGCTGATCGATGCCCAGCTGCGCTGCCAGTCCAAAGGGCGAAATGCCGTACACGATCCCGAAGTTCACGGCCTTGGCGCGATTGCGTGTCTCCTTATCCATCTTGTCAGGAGATACACCGAAGACCTCTGACGCGGTCAACGTATGGATGTCTTCATTATTCGCAAAAGCCCTCACAAAGAGAGGATCTTCAGAGAAGTGGGCCATCAGGCGCAGCTCGATCTGCGAGTAGTCGGCGGAAAGAAGCACGTTGCCGGGGGCCGCAATAAACGCGGCCCGAATCTCACGACCCAGCTCTGTACGTATCGGAATATTCTGCAGATTCGGATTGGTCGAGGAGAGCCGTCCTGTAGCCGTGCCAACCTGGTTAAAGGTGGTATGCACGCGCCCATCACTATCGGCGAGCAGGGGCAGCGAGTCAATGTAGTTCGACTTCAGCTTCGCCAGCTGGCGATATTCGAGCACAAGCCGTGGCACCTCGTTGTGCAGCGCCAACTCTTCGAGAACATCCTGTGCAGTGGAGACCACTTTACCCTTGCCATACTTCAGCGGCTTCGGCAGTCCCATCTTGTTGAAGAGAACATCCCCAAGCTGTTTCGGCGAATTGATGTTGAAGCGATGGCCCGACTGCGAATAGACCTCTTCGCCGACACTCTGCATCTGCGTCGCCAGCCTTCCCGACATCTCTCGCAATACACCGGAGTCGATACGCACACCGACCTGCTCCATGCGCAGGAGAACAGGGCCCAGTGGCAGGTCGATCGTCTCGTACACTTCGCGCGCCTCCAGTGCCTCCACATCACGCTTCAGCACAGGCGTAAGGGCATAGACCGCCTCTGCGGCCTCTGTCAGCCGCCGTTCGCCGGTTTCCTGTAACGGATGCTCGCTGAAACGCGCCGCAATATCACTGAGCCGATGCGTGGCATGAGTGGGGTTAATGAGATAGGAGTAGAGCATCGCATCATCTTCGACTCCTTCAAGCGCAATGCCATGGTGCGAGAGCACGCGCATCGTACCCTTCAAGTCATGCACCTGCTTCGGAACGCTGCTGTCCTCGAGCAGACTCTTCACCGCGCTTACAGGCAGCAGGAGCGCTGTCTCAGCGCTTGCAGCCACGCCTATGCGCAGCTCCTGGGCAGTGACGGCCGCGGCGGTTTCCGGTTGATCGAAGAGGTCGAACATGGACATCGCCTTCAACTCCGGCTCACGCTCTTCGATAGCTTCGGACTCCTGCTCGCTTACCTGTTCTGAGGCTGCCTGCAGCGTTGAGGTCTCCAGCGCCAGTGCAAAGCCGTGCTGCCTGGCGAGCGCCAGAAATGCATCGACCTGTGCAGCTGTAGGCTCCAAGACATACTCAGCCGCGAACTTCCTGACAGCAGGCGCAAGCTCTTTCAGTAAAGTTGTGAACTCAAGCTCAGTGAAGAGCGCCCGGCAGGCTTCTACATCGACCTCCTGCGTTCGCATGGCCTCCAGATTGAGCTCCAGCGGCACCGCGCAATGGATCGTCACCAGCTCTTTGCTCAGCAGCACGGTATCGCGGTTATTCGCCAGCGACTCGCGATAAGTCTTCTTCTTTACCTCGTCTGCACGGTCCAGCGCTGCCTCTACAGTGCCAAACTGCTGGATCAACTCGACCGACCCTTTGTCGCCGATTCCCGGAGCGCCCGGAATATTGTCGATGGAGTCGCCGCGCAGCGCCATCACATCCACAACCTTGTCCGGCGGCACGCCCAGCGTCTCGATCACCTTTTCACGGTCGAGCACCAGGTTGTCCTTCGCCGGGTTCAACACCTTCACCTCGTCTGTTACCAGCTGCAGCATGTCCTTGTCGTTCGACACGATAAAGACAGGATGATGGGCCTCGGCAGCCTTGGCAGCAAGGGTACCGATCACATCGTCAGCCTCGAAACCCTCCATCTGCAGAATCGGTATGTGAAAGGACTCAAGCGCACGCCGGATATACGGCAACTGCTGCGCCAGGTCAGCAGGCATCTCGGTGCGGTTCGCCTTGTAGCCGCCGTAGGCCACCTCATCAAAGGTCTGCGTCTTACTGTTGAACTTGCGAACTGTCGTCATGGTCTTCGCGCGCTCATCGCGAAAGACGGGTGCACTCATATCAAAGACTGCGGCAAAAAATTCAGGCGAAAAGTCGCGACGCAGCTTGTTGATCATATTCACGAAGACATACGTGGCGGCCGTAGGCAGCCCATTCCTCGTAGACATCGGCCTCTGCCGCTGCATGGCGTGGTAGGCGCGAAAGATGAACGACATGGCGTCGAGCAGGAAGACAGGCGGTTTATTTCCAGTAGACATCAGAAGTCGAGTCTAACGCCTCAGCTCACAAACATGCAGTCCCCATAGGAGAAGAAATGGTATCGCTGCTTGACCGCGTGCCGATAGGCAGCCAGCACCCGCTCCCTACCCGCAAAGGCGCTGACAAGCATCAGCAAAGTGGACTGCGGCAGATGAAAATTCGTCAGAAGACCCTGGACAACTTGAAACTTAAACCCCGGCGAGATAAAAATCTCCGTTGCCCCGGAGTGCGGCTGCAACCCCCCTGGCCCTATCCGTGCGCAGTGCTCGAGTGTGCGCACAGTCGTTGTTCCCGCGGCGATCACCCGCCTGCCCTCGCGCAACGCGGCATTGATCTCAACAGCCGTCTCCTCCGGCAGAGTGTAGCGCTCGCGATGCAGGCGAATATCCTCCAGCTTCTCCACTCGCACCGGCTGGAAGGTGCCCAGCCCAACATGCAGCGTCACATAGGCAATTCGCACTCCCCGGGCACGAAGGCGTGCAAGTGTCTCCGGCGTAAAATGCAGCCCCGCTGTGGGCGCAGCAACCGAGCCAGGAGTCTGCGCATAGACCGTCTGATAGCGCTCCCGGTCGCCCATCTCATCCTGCCGGTGGATGTACGGAGGGAGTGGCATATGCCCAAGCATTTCAAGCTGGGCATAGAAGTTCGCCACTGGCCTGAAGCGGAGCGTGCGCTCCCCGAACTCACCATGCGCGACAACCTCCGCGGAGAAGGCGTCGGCGAAACGAAGTACTTCGCCGATTTGCACTTTCCGCCCCGGCCGCACCAGCGCCTTCCACTCCCACTCGTCGAGCTGCTCGGTCAGGAGCACCTCGATGCGCCCCGTTGGAGTCTGCATCGCGCCGCTGCCCTCGCGGGTCGCGAACAGACGCGCCGGAATGACGCGGCTATTGTTCAGCACGAGCAGATCTCCGTCACTCAGCAGCCCTGGAAACTGCGCAAACATGCTGTCCTGCAATGCGCCGCTTTCGCGGCCCACCACCAGCATGCGCGCGCCTCCGCGCTGCTGCGGGGGCTGCTGCGCTATTAACTCTTCCGGTAGTTCGTAGTCAAAATCGGTGACAAGCATGGGGTCGTTCCACAGGAAATACGATTCAGCCTTCTGCATGCAGGGACTTATTTGATTTTAGAGAAGTATCGCTCTGCATTCAGCCGTGCGCGTTCCAGCGCATCATTCAGCTCGATTCGCTTTTCTTCTATCGCTGTGTCATCCGCATCCGGCGACGGTGCGGCGACTTTGCGTGCCCAGCTCACGGCAACGCGGGAAAAGGGTTTAGGCACAAGAAACCTGTCCCAGGAGTTAAGCACCCACGCACGCTCCGGCAAAAGATAGAAGCTGCCTATGCTTTCTCCGGTCATCTGCGCCAGCTTCACCGGGCCTGGCTTGGTCTGGTAAATTGGCCCGCGAGGGCCGTCGGCGGTAAAGACCACGGGGTCGCCACCGGCTATCACCTCTTTGAGGGCTAGCAGCCCAGCCGCACCTCCCCGCGAACTGGAGCCGCGCACGCTGTTATAACCAAGCAGTCCAAGGGTGCGTGAGATCAGCTCGCCATCGAAGCTGCGGCTGATGATGATCGAGCAGCGAAACTTGCGAAAATACCAGCCACACGGCAGGGTCGAGCGATGCCAGAAGCAGTAGATGCCGCTCGTCGGCGGCTTCTCCGGTATTGCGCCTTCTTCCGCAATGACCTCAAAACGGAGCGTGCTGCCGACCAGCGCCATCAGCAAGGCAGTCAGGCGCGGGGCTATCGCCAGAACCAACCGTTGCGATAAGGAGAATTGACGCTCAGAAGACACCAGTTGATTCTAGCTGTAGCGTAACCAGCGGAGCATCTCCGGCAGTGTTGCTCTCTTGCCGTACATGAGGATGCCAACCCTGTAGATGCGGGCCGCAATCCAGATGGCCACCCAGATCGCCGCAACCATCAGGACAACAGAGAGCGCAAGTTGCCACATGGGCGGAGTCTGCGAACAAAGCCTCAGGTACATCACGATAGGCGTGCAGGGAGGAAAGAGCGACAGCCCAACGGAGAGTGCGGAGTTGGGGTTCGAGAGGATGTAGCTCATCATGATGAGTCCAACCAGCAGGGGAGCCACGATGAAGAAGCTGAACTGCTGCACCTCCTGTTCGGAGCTGACGCTGGCGCCAAACCCAGCAGCAACCGCGCTGTAGAAGAAAAAGCCCAGTAAAAAATAGATTGCGAAAAAGCCCAGCTGCAGCGGCGTTATCCCGAAGGAAGCAAATCCATTGACGCCCGCCCGCGCCGCTATCGCAGATCCGCTATAGACGGCCAGCAGCAGGAACCATGCGCCTACCTGGGTCAGCCCCGCCGCTCCCACGCCAAGCAGCTTGCCCATCAGTAGCGACTCGGGGCGTGCCGTTGCCAGCAGCACTTCAAAGATGCGAGATGTCTTCTCCTCGATGACCGAGCGCGCCACATTCATTCCGTAGAAGACGACGACGAAGTAGAGCATCATGATCATCACGTAGGCGCCGATAAAGCTCTTGCTCGCATCTGAAGTGATGATTGCGCCGTTCTTCACCTGAGCTGTCTTCACGTCCACCTTGCGCAGCAGATCATCGACCTGATCCGCCGCCATGCCTCTAGCCGCCAGTTGCTGCCGCATCAGAGCCTGGCTGACGGCGTCCTGCAGGCGGGAGACGCTGAAGACGTCTGCAGACGTTCGCGAAGCATAGATCGCCTGTGGAACGCTTTTTCCCGGCTTCAGATCAAGCCACAGATAGCCATCCAGCGTGCGCGCGTCCACCTGCTTGACCAGTTCCTGTCGATCTGCCTCGGTGGCTGGCGCAACAACCATGACGCTCTCCGGGGGATTATCCCCCTTCTGCACCTGGGCCTTCACCGCAGCTGCCAGCCCGGCGTCATTCGACGCAATGGCCAGATGCTTCAAGCCTCCGCCCTTCGATGCAGCGAAGATGCTACCTGCCATGATGCCGCCCATGACCAGCGGGAGCAGAATCGTGGTAAGTAGAAATGCCTTGCTCCGAACCCGCTCCAGATACTCGCGTTTGGCGATCAGCAGTGCACTATGCATCGACCTTCTCCCCGACCGTCTTGATAAAAATCTCTTCAAGCGATGGCTCGACCAACTCAAACCTGAAGATCGTCGCGCGCTCCGCAGCACTTTTCAGCAGGTCCTGCGCATTTGCTCCTGGCTTCAGCTTGATCTCAGCCTGCCCTGCATATTCCTTGAAGCTCTCCACCGCAGGATGTCCAAGAAAATCACGGCCGCCCTCAAAGTGGATCAGGACACGGTTGCGCTCATAGCCCGACTTGACCTCACGCATCGTCCCGGCAAGCACCGCTTCGCCACGATGGACAAGGCAGATTGAGTCGCAAAGCTTCTCCACCTGGTCCATGCGGTGAGTGGAGAAAAGGATGGCTTTCCCCTGCTTCTTCAGGTCAAGCAGCGTGTCCTGCAGCAGGGACGCATTCACCGGATCGAGGCCCGAGAAAGGCTCGTCCATGATGATGAGCCCGGGATCATGCAGCAGCGTGGAGATGAATTGGATCTTCTGCTGCATGCCCTTGGACAGCTCCTGCGTCTTCTTGTCCGCAGCATCCATTATCTGCAGCCGGTCGCACCAGGCGCGGGCGCGCTGCTGCGCCGTCTCCGCCTTGAGGCCGTGCAGCTGTCCCATCAGCACCAGCTGGTCCATCACATTCATTTTCTTGTAAAGGCCGCGCTCTTCCGGCAGATAGCCTACTCTGGAGAGCTGGTCGCGCGAAAAAGGCCGATCGAAGAGATTCACTGTGCCGCTGTCCGGCAGCGTGATCCCGATCATCATGCGAATACTTGATGTCTTGCCTGCGCCATTTGGCCCAAGCAGGCCAAACATTGTGCCTGCCTCAATCTTCAGGCTCAGATCCTTGATCGCAACCTTCTGGTCGTAGCTCTTTGAAATACGGTCCAACTCAACAACAGGCATCATCCGTGCTCCGTTATCAGCAGATCAAGCTGACGCCATCATATGAGTAAGTCGTTTAGCTTCAAAGAAAAAACGCACCCGTTAGGGTGCGTTTTTAAAATGAAATGCTTGGATGATTAGCTGCTGACGTCTGTACCGTCGCCCGCAGACTGCTGCTGCTGCTCGGCCATAGCCTTATCCAGCTCTTCCCGACGCTTGGCGCGAATCTCTGCACGCTTCTGGCGCTTCTCGTCAAGCACCTGCTCTGCGCCCAGCAACTCGATGAAAGCCTTCTCTGCGCCGTCGCCCTTCTGGAATCCGGTGCGCACGATACGGAGGTAGCCACCATTGCGCTCGCCATAGCGGGGTGCAACGGTCTCGAAGAGGCGGGTGACTGCCTCACGAGTCTGCAGATAAGAAAGCGCCAGACGCCGTGCGTGCAGGTCGCCCTTCTTGCCGAGGGTGATCAGTTTTTCGACATGAGGACGCGCAGCCTTCGCCTTGGTGATGGTAGTCTCGACGCGGTCCTCCATAACAATGGACGTGACCAGGTTGCGCAGCAGTGCGCGGCGGTGGCTGGTGTTGCGTCCGAGTTTATATCCTGCATTGCGATGGCGCATGGCAAATCTCTCTCTAAATCGAAATCAAAATTGCGGGAGCAGACATCGACTGCCTACTCCCTGTTCCCTGCTTTTAGAAGTTCTCCGGCTCTGTCTGTGACGGCAGCTCTGCTTCATCCAGCATATCGTCTTCGTCATCGTCGTCGAAATTATTCGAGTAGCTGGCAGCCAGCGCAGCCGCCGGCAATATGCTCGTCGGTCCCGGAACAGCATTGCCGTGCTCGTCAATCTTCATGCCAAGCGAAAGGCCCATCTGCGCGAGAATTTCCTTGATCTCGTTCAGCGACTTGCGGCCAAAGTTCTTCGTCTTCAGCATCTCGGCTTCGGTCTTCTGCACCAGTTCGCCGATCGTCTGGATGTTTGCGTTCTTCAGGCAGTTGTAGCTGCGAACACTTAATTCCAGCTCTTCCACCGAACGGTTCAGATTGTCGTTCCGCAGCTGCATACGTCCGTCATCTGCGTGACCATCAGCTTCCATCTCTTCTTCGAAGTTGATGAAGATGCTCATGTGGTCTTTCAGCAGCTTGGCCGCAAGACCGATCGCATCCGCCGGCAACACCGTGCCATTGGTCCAGACTTCGAGCGTCAGCTTGTCATAATCGGTGATCTGGCCAAGACGCGCAGCGTCAACCGCGTAATTCACCTTGCGCACCGGCGAGTGGACAGAATCGACCGGAATAAAACCAATACCCAGATCGCCGTCGAAATTCTTGTCCGCAGAGACATAGCCGCGTCCGCGCTTCAGGCGCATTTCCATGTCGAGCTTGCCGCCTTCGCTCACCGTGGCGACATAGACGTCCTTGTCGAGAATCTCCACGTCACCATCGGCCTCGATCATCCCTGAGGTCACAATGCCGGGCTGGTCCGCGCGCAGATAAAGCGCCTTCGGGCCGTCGCCGCTCAGCTTAAACGGAATCTGTTTCAGGTTGAGGATGATGTCAGTCGCGTCTTCTACAACGCCGGTGATCGACTGGAACTCGTGCAGCACGCCTTCAATCTTGACTGCTGTGACCGCCGCGCCTTCAATCGAGGAAAGCAGCGTGCGACGCAGCGCATTGCCGATGGTGGTGCCAAAGCCGCGCTCAAAAGGCTGTGCGCTGAACTTGCCATACTTTTCGGTCAGAGTTTCGGTATCGACCGCAAGCCGTTTCGGTTTTTGAAAACCTCTCCAAAGCATCTTGTATCTCCCTGCGCAGCGAACGCCGCGAAGCATTCTGCAACGGCTGCGCGCTTTCTCCATTGTCGACCTGCCGGATACCTGATATCCCGCAGGCTGATGTCGATTTAACGTCTCGCGACGGCGTACATGGGTGGCGGCATCGCCACCACCCAATCCCGTTTACTTCGAGTAGAGTTCGACGATCAGCTGCTCGTTGACCGGCAGGTTGACGTCTTCGCGCCGTGGCAGCGCCAGAACCTTACCTGAAAGATTCGCATGATCGACCGAAAGCCATGCCGGAGCAGGCTGGTGGCTGGCAAACTCACGCGAGGACTCGACCACCGTCAGCTTTGCGCTGTTCGGACGGATCTTGATTTCATCACCCACGCTCACCTGGAACGAAGGAATGTTCACCTTGCGGCCATTGACCTCGATGTGTCCATGACGGACAATCTGCCGGGCCTGACGGCGCGAACTCGCGTATCCCAGGCGGTAAGCCACATTGTCCAGACGACGCTCGAGCTGCTGCAGCAGCAGCTCGCCTGTGACGCCTGGGGCGCGCGATGCCTTCTCGTAATAAGCGCGGAACTGGCCTTCGAGGGCAAAGTAGATGCGCTTTGCCTTCTGCTTCTCGCGAAGCTGCAGGCCGTAGCCCACGATCTTCGCCTTGCGATCGCGGCCGTGCTGGCCGGGAGCAAAATTACGCTTCTCAATCGCGCACTTATCGGTAAAGCAACGTGTGCCCTTGAGGAAAAGCTTCATGCCTTCGCGACGGCAAAGGCGGCATACTGCACCTGTATAACGTGCCACTTCTTAATCTCCCTGCCCGGAACTATGCTCCAGGCCTCTATTGCAGAGGACGACCGGTTTACACGCAGAGCGCTTCTTCCCGGTCCTCGATCAAACCACTAACTACCCTTACACCCTGCGGCGCTTGGGCGGACGGCAGCCGTTATGCGGAATCGGCGTAACGTCACGGATGGAGCGGACATCAAGACCGGCCGCTGCCAGCGCACGCACTGCTGATTCGCGTCCGGAACCGGGACCGCTTACCCGCACATCTACCGAGCGGAGACCGTGGTCACGCGCCTGGTTAGCTGCATTCACCGCAGCCTGCTGAGCTGCGAACGGTGTACCTTTACGCGATCCACGAAAACCGAGCGACCCCGAGCTCTTCCACGACAAGGTGTTGCCCTGACCATCGGTGATGGTCACAATCGTATTATTGAACGTCGCCTGAACGTAAACCAGACCGTAAGGGACATTCTTGCGTTCGCGCTTCTTGAATTTCTTATTCTTGGCGGCCTTTCCGGCCGCGCCCTGCTGTGCCTTTGCCATTTTAGGTCTTCCCCGTCGCCTTCTTCTTGCCTGCTACCGTACCCTTGCGCGGTCCCTTGCGAGTACGCGCATTTGTGTGCGTCCGTTGCCCGCGTGTGGGCAGGCCGCGCCGGTGGCGAAGTCCGCGGTAGGACTGAATGTCAATCAGCCGCTTGATGTGCATCGAGACATCCTTGCGCAGGTCGCCTTCGACCTGGCCTTCCTGCTCGATGACCTGGCGGATGCGATTGACCTCATCCTCTCCAAGATCCTGAATCTTCTTGAACGGATCGACGTCCGCCGCAGCAAGAATGCGCAGCGACCGCGGATTACCGATACCGAAGATGTAAGTGAGCGCGATCCGGGCCTGCTTGTTGCGGGGCAGATCGACGCCAGCAATACGTGCCATGCTCTTCCTTCACTCTTGTCCGGGGAAGCTTCGCCACCCGGACGGGTTAGGCCGCTGAATCAATCGCGGCAGGTTCCTGCGGGTCGAGAGGTTCATCGCAAGCCTCTTTTCGGCTAACTCGCCCCTCGCCGGCTTTTGTCTCTACGCCAGGCTTAACCCTGGCGCTGCTTATGCTTCGCGTTCTCGCAGATCACACGCACCACCCCGCGGCGGTGAATGACCTTGCACTTGTCACAAATCTTCTTGACTGATGCACGAACCTTCATTGATAAAGCTCCCAGCTACTAGCTCCTGGCTATTAGCTATCCTCGATTCGCGCCCCGAAGCTGCTTCACTTCACGGCGCTACCTGCATACCATCAATCCGGCCAGGAGCTGGAGACTGATGGCTAAAAACTTATTTGTACCTGTAGACGATCCGCCCGCGGGTCAAATCGTAAGGGCTCAACTCGATTGCTACCCTGTCGCCCGGAAGGATACGAATGAAATTCTTCCTCATGCGCCCGGAGACGTGAGCCAGCACCTGGTGCTTATTCTCAAGCTCCACCTTGAACATCGCATTGGGCAACGTCTCGACAACCGTTGCCATTACCTCAATCGCATCTTCCTTCGACAATCCGTATCCTGATTCTGCCTGGCCTTCAGCCTGGCTCGTTTCCTGCGACCCTTACTGCGTCAGCACAAGTGCGCCATCGTCCGTCACCGCAATCGTGTGCTCGAAATGTGCACTCAAACTTCCGTCTTCCGTGACCGCCGTCCATCCGTCCTTGAGCACCTGTACACCAGCGCCGCCTGCATTCACCATCGGCTCGATGCACAGTACCATGCCGGTCCGCAGCTTCAATCCCTGCCCGCGCCGGCCATAGTTTGGAACCTGAGGATCTTCATGCAGGCGCGTACCAATCCCGTGACCCACGAACTCCCGAACAACGCTGAAGCCTTCCGCCTCAACCACTTCCTGCACCGCCGCTCCTACATCTCCAAGCGTCGCGCCGGCTTTGACGGCACGAATCCCGCTCTCAAGCGAGGCCTCCGTAACATCCAGCAACCGCTTCGCCGAGGTGCTCAGCTTGTCGCCCACAGGCACCGTAATGGCCGAGTCGCCATAAAAACCCTCAATCACAACCCCAGTATCGATCGAGACGATATCGCCCTCGCGCAACGATCTGCCTGCCGATGGAATCCCGTGGACGACCTCCTGATTCACCGAGGTACACAGCACACACGGATAACCGCGATATCCCTTGAATGCGGGAATCGCGCCCATCTCTTTCATCTTTGCCGCAGCTGCTGCCTCAAGATCGAGTGTCGTCGCGCCGGGCTTTACAAACCCGCGCACATACTCAAGAATCTCACGAACAGCCTTTCCGCTGCGCCGCATCTTCTCAATCTCCTGCGGCGACTTGATCACGATTGCCATTGAGCCCGGCTTACCCTCTTAGGCGCTTAACTGCCGCCAGAATTCCCGCTGTTACATCACCAATTGGCCGGGCTCCATCTACCTGCCCAAATCTACCCATCGCACGATAATGCTCCACGACAGGCTCGGTCAGATTCTCATATGCCCGCATGCGCTCGGCAAAGACCGCTTCAGTATCATCTGGACGACGGATCAATAAAGCTCCATCCAGATCACAATGTTCAGCTACCTTTGGGGGCTGCAGGTATGTGTTGTAGATACTTCCACAGACCGGACAGGTGCGTCGCCCGGTAATGCGACGCAAAAGTTCAGTATATCCGACCTGGATGCTCACGGCAACGACAGGCAGGCTCTCCGCTACAGCAGCAAGTGTCTGGTCAAGCCATTTCGCCTGGCCGATTGTCCGCGGAAATCCATCCAAAATATATCCGCGAACCGTGTCCGGCTCCTTCAGCCGGGTGGCTACCAGTTCCTGCACCAGCTCATCAGAAACCAGCTTTCCCGCATCCATCAACGCCTTGGCCTGCGCACCGACTGTAGTTGCAGCCTTCGCCGGGTCCGAGCGCAAAGCCCGCAGAATATCCCCGGTTGAAATATGAGGAATCGCCCACTGCGAGGCCAGCTCTTTAGCCTGTGTACCCTTACCTACGCCCGGCGCCCCGAGGAGTAGAATCGGCCCCGGAATGACGACCGTAGCGGATGCTGCTTCGATATCCATCGCCGGGTGCGCCACTTACCAGGACCGCCTTCCGCGGACCCGGCCACTGCGTGGCGAGAAGCCTTCATAGTGGCGCATGATCAGCTGCGATTCGACCTGGTTGATCGTATCCATGGCAACGCCCACGACAATCAGAAGCGAAGTGCCACCGAAGTAGAAATTGAAACCTAGACCATTCGTGACCCACAACGGCAACTTCTCAAACAGCGGTCCCACAAGAGCCAGATGGTTCAGGTGGATACCGGAGATGAGAATCTGCGGTATCAGTGAAATAACGATCAGGTAGATTGCGCCAACCAAGGTGATACGCGTGAGGATGTCATTCACGTAATCCGAGGTGCGCTTACCTGGGCGAATCCCCGGGATGAAGCCGCCATACTTTCTCATATTGTCGGCAATGTCGTCCGGCCGAAAAACAATCGAGATATAGAAGTAGGCGAAGAAAACAATCGCGACGATGTACAGGAGCTCGTACCATGGCTCACCGGCACGCAGTGCATCGAAAATCCGGGTGAGCGCCGCGCTATTGCGAACGAAAGATGCTTGCGAAAAGAGCAGAGGAGCCGAAAGCACCGATGCCGCGAAGATGACCGGCATAACACCGCCGGAGTTGACCTTGAGGGGCAGATGGGTCGACTGGCCGCCCATCAGGCGGCGCCCCACAATGCGCTTTGCATACTGGACAGGAATACGCCGCTCGCTGCGCTCGACGTAGACGATAAAGGCGACAACAGCGATCATCGCAACTACCAGGATGATTAGCGCAGGCACGGTAAAGGCGCCAAACTTCTGGGTCCGTGCCGTATCCACCAGCTCTGCAATCCCGTGGGGCAGGCCCACAACAATGCCGGCGAAGATCAGCAGGCTCATGCCATTTCCGATGCCGCGATCGGTAATCTGTTCACCCAGCCACATGACGAAAGTCGTGCCGGCCGTAAGGGTGATGACCGTCATCAGAACAAATCCGATTCCGGGATTCAATACATACTGAATGCCGCCCGACCCATGCGACAGAGTCAAGGCAATTGCCGTCGACTGAACGACGCCGAGAATGACCGTGACGTAGCGTGTCCACTGAGTGATCTTGCGGCGGCCCAGTTCGCCCTCCTTCTGGAGGCGCGCCAGCGGCTCATAGACCACGGTCAGCAGCTGAAAGATAATGGAGGCCGTAATGTACGGCATGATGCCCAGGGCGAAAATGGTCAGCCGACGCAACATGCCGCCACTGAAGAGATCCACCAAGCCTAGAGGGCTGCCGCTGTTTGCATTGAAAAACTGTTCCAGAGCCGTTGCGTTGACTCCCGGGGTGGGAATAAACGCGCCCAGGCGGTAAACAGCAAGCATGGCAAGGGTGAACAGGACGCGGTTCCGCAGGTCGGGAACGCGGAAGATATTGGCGATCTTCTCAAACATACTTTTGTAATTCCAGACTGGGGCCGCAGTCGCTGCGGCCACCCTGTGTCTATCCTGACCGCCTCAGTTAGGCGACCAGGACCGCCTTGCCGCCGGCCTTTTCGATCTTCTCCTGCGCGGCCTTTGAAAACTTGTGCGCGTAAACAGTAATGGCCGCTGAGACTTCACCGTTGCCCAGCACCTTGAGAAGCTCATTGCGCTTCTTCAGCAGGCCCTTAGCGGTGAGGGTTTCGAGCGTCAGTTCGGTTTCACCCAGCTCAACCAGTCGGTCAAGGTTTACAACGGTGTATTCGGTCCGGAAGATGTTGGTGAAGCCACGCTTGGGGAGACGGCGATGAAGCGGCATCTGGCCGCCCTCGAAGCCGCGCATCAGGCTGGAGCCTGAACGCGAACCCTGTCCCTTGTGTCCACGGGTCGAAGTCTTTCCATGACCCGATCCCATACCGCGGCCTACACGCTTGCGGTTCCTGTTCGCCTTCTTTGGCGCCCTGAGATTCGATAAATTCATTGCTTTCCTCGCTCAACGCCGGTGGCAATTACGCCTTTCCGACTCGCTTATGGAGAATCATTATCATATGGTAATGATTCTCGGGTAATAATAGTTATTCGACGATACGTACCAGATGCGGAATAGCCTTGACCATGCCCCGGATCGACGGCGTATCTTCCCGCTCAACAATCTGGTTTAGCCGGGTAAAGCCCAATCCCTGCACAACCTTCTTATGCTTCACGGGAGCCTGGATCTTCGAGCGGAAGTACTGGATCTTAATCGTTGCTTTGCTCTCTGCCATGACTATAGCTCCTCAACCTGCTTGCCGCGTGCTGCTGCGACTTCAGCCTTATCGCGCAACTGGACAAGGGCGTCAAAAGTCGCCTTGATCACATTGTGCGGGTTTGCGCTACCCAGGCTCTTGGTCAGAACATTCTGCACACCGGCCGAGGTCATCACGGCGCGAACCGCACCGCCGGCGATGACGCCTGTACCTTCAGGAGCCGGCTTGAGCAGCACCTGCCCAGACCCGAAGCGCCCGAGAACCTGATGGGGGATGGTCGTCGCGGTCAGGTTGATGCGAACAAGGTTTTTCTTGGCCGATTCGATACCCTTGCGGATCGCCTGCGGCACTTCCTTAGCCTTGCCCGAACCATAACCGACCACGCCCGCGCCCGGATCACCAACCACTACCAGCGCCGCGAACGACATATTCTTGCCGCCTTTGACTACCTTGGTGACGCGGTTGATGGCCACAACCTGATCTTTCAGGTTGAACTGACCGGCGTCCACTCTCTTCTTGATTGTTGCCATTCGCTTCCTGATTCCTTCCGGCGTCTCACGCCTGAAACTAAACCCTTAGAACTCAAGCCCTGCTTCACGTGCGGCATCCGCGAGAGCCTTGATGCGTCCGTGATAAAGATAACCGCCGCGATCGAAGACCACCTTCTTGATGCCCTTCTCCTGCGCACGCTCTGCGACCAGCTTGCCCACTTCTTTTGCAGCGGCGACGTTGCCGCCGGTCTTCATCTTGCCTGCCACAGTCGATGCCGAAGCCAGGGTGAATCCCTTGCTGTCATCGATCACCTGAGCGTAGATGTGGTTGAGCGAGCGATAAACGTTGAGACGCGGACGCTCCGCCGTTCCCGCCATCTTCTGACGTATGCGCGCATGCACGCGCTGGCGAATTTCATTTCTTTTCTTCTGTAAAATCATGGTCTTCCTTCCTAAAGGCGGAGCCGACCTACGGCCCCGTTCGGTTTACTTCGCGCCGGTCTTGCCGACCTTCTTCTTCAGCTTCTCATCAGAATACCGGACGCCCTTATTCTTGTAAGGATCTGGCTTGCGCAGCGAACGCATATCGGCGGCTACCTGGCCGACCTTCTGGCGATCGATGCCGCTGATGGTGACACGTGTCTGCTTCGGATCAATGGTTGCAGTGATACCGGTGGGCAATGCGAACTCGATCGGGTGGGAATAGCCGAGGGTAAACACAACCACATCCTTGCCCTTCAACTCAGCACGGTAACCAATGCCGACAATGTCGAGATCCTTTGACCAGCCCTTGGTTACACCTTCAACCGCATTGAAAACCAGTGCGCGGGTCAGACCGTGAATGGCAGCCTGGGAGTCGTTCTCACGAACGGCATGGATGTGGCCATCCTGCGTCTCCAGCTTGATGCCGGCAGGAATTACCTGCTGCACCTTGCCCTTGGGTCCCTCGACCACAATGGTGTTGCCCTGGACGGTATACTTCACTCCCGCCGGCAACGGAATCGGCTTCTTACCAATACGCGACATCTTTTAATCCTTAGCGGCTTGCGAGTCCCGGTTTGAGCCGTTCCACTGCAGCCTGTCTGCCTTGGCAGACCTGAATCCCTCACCACAGGTGAGGTCTAGAACTTGATTCACCCAGCTTGCAGCGCGAACCGCTGCAAGCCGGTAATTACCAGACTTCGCAGAGGATCTCGCCACCGACGCCTTCGCGGCGCGCCTGACGGCCAGTCATCACACCACGCGGAGTAGTAAGGATGCTGATGCCGAGACCACCCTGAACGCGCTTGATCTCATCGCGTCCAACATAAACGCGGCAACCGGGACGCGAAATGCGGGAAAGGTCACGAATTGCAGCCTCATTGGTAGCGCTGTATTTAAGATACACGCGAAGAACGGCGCGTCCGTTTTCCTCAGCAGCCTTGTAGCTGGCGATGTAGCCTTCTTCTTTAAGAATACGGGCAATCTCCGTCTTCAGCTTGGAGGCCGGAACATCCAGCTTCTGATGGCGGGCGCGGATCGCATTGCGGATGCGTGTCAGAAAATCTGCTACCGGATCGGTCAAACTCATTTGCTCTCCTTCATCCCCCGTTCGCTCTGCTCTTCAGAGAACCCGCGGGAATGTCTTGTGACCTAAGGCTATCCAGCCAGGTCTTGATTCGTTATGCGCTCCAGTGAGAAGCGGCTGCTTTGCGCTGCGCCGAGTTACCAGGAGGATTTGATAACGCCTGGAATCTCACCCTTGAGCGCCAGCTGGCGGAAGCACAGACGGCAGATGCCGAACTTGCGCAGGAAGGCGCGCGGACGACCGCACAGCTTGCAGCGGTTATGCTGACGGCACTTGAACTTTGGCTTGCGGGCGTCTTTCACCCTCTTTGCAGTCGTTGACATAATCTCTTTTTCCTTCTCCCGTTACGCGGTCTGGCGGAAAGGCATGCCGAACTGCTTGAGCAGCGCGCGCGCCTGGTTATCATCGCTGGCCGACGTAACGATGGTGATGTTCATGCCCTTGAGCTTCTCTACCTTTGAGTAGTCGATCTCGGGAAAGATGAGCTGGTCGCGCATGCCGAGGGTATAGTTGCCGCGGCCATCAAAGCTCTTGGTGGAGACGCCGCGGAAATCGCGGACACGGGGCAGAGCAACCGAGATCAGACGGTCCAAGAACTCATACATTGTATCGCCACGCAATGTGACCATGGCGCCGATCGGCATCCCCTCGCGGAGCTTAAAAGCAGCGATGGACTTCTTGGCGCGGGTGGTGACTGGCTTCTGACCGGCGATGGCCGCCAGATCTGCCGACAGCGGATCGAGCAGCTTGGAGTTCTGTGTGGCTTCACCGAGTCCCATGTTGAGGACTATCTTCTCGAGGCGAGGAACTGCCATCGGATTCTCAAGACCGAGCTCCTTCTGGAGTGCGCCCTTGATTTCCTTGTGATACTTCTCTTTGAGCCTTGCGACTGCCATTTCTCTTCTCTTTTCTTCTCCGGTCTCGGATTGGCCGGGGCCGTATACCGTTACGGAGGGGGTTCAATTGCGCCAGAGGCGCGGTTTACTTCTTCTTTGCTGCCAGAGTCTGGCCGCACTTCTTGCAGACGCGAACTTTGGTGTCACCCTCGAACTTGTGACCCACACGCGTCGGGCCGCAGCTCGAGCAGACCAGCATCACATTCGAGATGTGCACCGGAGCTTCCTGCTCGGCAATACCGCCCTTGATATTTTTCTGCGGGTTCGGGCGCACATTCTTCTTCACCACATGAACGTGCTCGACCAGTACGCGGTTCTCGTCGGGAATGACACGCAGAACGCGACCGCGCTTGCCCTTGTCGCCCCCTGCGATCACTTCGACAGTGTCATTTCGCTGAATATTCAAACTCGGCATAAGCCTTCCCTTATTCTCTGCTGCCTGGCTTCTCGTTTAGAGAACTTCCGGGGCGAGTGAAACAATCTTCAGAAACTTCTTCTCGCGCAATTCCCTGGCCACCGGCCCGAAGACGCGCGTCCCAACCGGCTCGCCGGCTTCGTTGATCAGCACCGCCGCATTGGAGTCAAAGCGGATGTAGGTGCCGTCGCGGCGACGGTATTCCTTGCGGGTACGAACGACTACCGCCTTGACGACCTTGCCCTTCTTAACCTGACCGTCGGGCGATGCTTCCTTAACAGCCGCGGTGATCACGTCACCCAGGCCAGCCTTCTTACCGCTCGAACCACCCAGCGGCAGGATCATCTGCAGCTTGCGGGCACCGGAATTATCCGCTACCTCAAGCATGGACCTCATCTGCACTGCCATCGTCGAATCTCCTTCAATCTTCCGCGTTTCGCAGCCTTAGCTGGCGACCGCTGCTTTCTCTTCAATCTGGGCAAGGGCCGAACGACGGACAATCTCTTCCAGGTTCCAGCGCTTCAGCTTGCTCAGCGGACGCGTCTCACGGATGCGAACCATATCCCCAACGCGGGCGGAGTTCTGCTCATCATGCGCGTAAAACTTCTTATTCGTCTTCATGACGCGCTTGTACTTCGGATGAGCCTTGCGCATTTCGACTTCGACCACGATGGTCTTCTGCATCTTGGTCGACACAACCTGACCGACCTTCTCATTACGGCGCGATTCAGGCTGCGCCTGCTGGGTTTGATTCTCTGCTGCGCTCATGGCTTAGCTGGACCCCTTCTTTAGCTTTTTCGCCTTCGCTGGCGGCGCGCTGGATTCCGCTTTGTGCTGGGCGCCGTGAAGTCCAAGCGCACGCTCGCGATTGATCGTCTGGATGCGGGCGATATCTTTCCTGAGCTCGCGCAGTTTCTTGACGCCTTCATTCTGGCCGAGTTTCATCTGAAAACGCAGGCGGAAGAGCTGCTCGGCGGTCTTACGCTCCTCGACCACCAGTTCGCCATCGCTCAGGTTACGAATCTTGTCTAGTTCCATCTCGTCTGAATCTTCTCTCCGGGACTGCCCGCCCTCAGGCGGCGTCTCCCAAATCTCAAATACCCAACTACCGTACTACTTGGCCGCTACCGTCGCCTTCACGGTGTGGCGCTGTACAAAACGTGTCTTCAAGGGAAGCTTGTGGGAAGCAAGTCTCATCGCTTCCTGAGCCATCTCCGGAGAGACGCCTTCCATCTCAAAGAGTAACTTACCCGGGCGAACAACTGCGACCCAGTGATCGGGAGCGCCCTTGCCCTTACCCATACGGGTTTCGGCCGGCTTCTTGGTTACCGGCTTGTCCGGAAACAGCCGCAGCCAGATCTTGCCGCCGCGCTTGATGAAGCGGGTCATAGCAATACGGCTCGCCTCGATCTGGCGGTCGGTAATGTAGCCGCACTCCATGACCTTGAGGCCGTAGTCGCCGAACGCCAGCTCCGAGCCGCGCCAGGCCTTACCCTTCATGCGTCCGCGCTGCTGCTTGCGGAACTTGACCTTCTTTGGCATCAACATAAGAAAAACCTCTGTACAACCAGTTATCTGTTCTCAGTAGACAGCTTGGAAGAGCTTCCGGCTTCGAAGACCGGCTGGAAGCCCGCAACGGCCTAGAATACCGACGTGCCGACCGCTGCCTGCGGCTCACGCCGCTTCTGCTGGTAGATGTCGCCGCGATAAATCCACGTCTTGACACCGATAATGCCGTACGTCGTGTGCGCCTCTGCAAAGCCGTAGTCGATGTCAGCGCGGAGGGTGTGCAGCGGCAGACGACCCTGCAGGTACCACTCGGAACGGGCGATCTCATTTCCGTTCAGGCGACCCGAAACGCGGACCTTGATGCCCTTGCAGCCGAAGCGGAGAGCTGAATCCACTGACTTACGCATGGCGCGGCGGAAACCGACACGCTTCTCCAACTGCAGGGCGATGCTCTCAGCAACCAACTGCGCATCAAGCTCAGGCTTGTTGACTTCGAGAATGTCGATAAAGACATCGCGGTTCGTGCGCTTCTGCAGCTCGAGCTTGAGCTTGTCGATCTCGGCACCCTTGCGGCCGATGATGATGCCAGGACGCGCAGTGCGAATGATGATGCGCAGCTTGTTGCCGGGGCGCTCGATCTCGACTGAGCTGACGCCGGCAGCCTTAAGCTTTTCCTTGAGCTCACGCTTCAGGTGAACATCTTCCACCAGGAGCTTATCGTAGTCGCGAACCACAAACCAGCGCGACTTCCACGGCTTATTGACGCCGAGCCGAAATCCGTAAGGATGGACTTTCTGTCCCATAAATTCCCCTTAACCTCTACCTGCTACTTAGCGGCCTTCGCCGTCTTCTTAGCTGCCGTCTTCTTGGCAGGCGCCTTCTTGACAGCTGCACGCTTGGTAGCGCGCTTCGTCGCGGGCTTCGATACCGATTCTCCGTCGGCGTTGGATGCGAGAGCTGCCTGCTTACGCTCAGCCACGGAGATGATGATGTGTGCGAGCCTGCGCTGATAGCGGAAGGCACGTCCCATCGGAGCGGGGCGGATACGCTTCATCCGCGGTCCCTCGTTCGCGATCGCCTGCTTGACATACAGGTTATCGATATCGACGTCGAGCCCCTGCTCATCGCTGAGGTAGTTGGCGTTCTGGAGCGCGGAACGGAGTACCTTCTCGACCATCGGGGCGCAGCCCTTCTTGGTGAAAGCCATCGTGTTCAGCGCGTCTTCGACGCGGCGGCCCTTGATCAGCTCGAGCACGAGCCTCGCCTTCTGCGGCGATACCCGCTGGAATCGCGCCTCTGCTCTGAATTCGCGTGTGTCTAGTTGCATTGGCTTGCCTTCTAATCTCTCGTCTGAAAAATCGTTACCGCGCCTTAGCCGACGACTCGGATGCCTTGGCCGAATGGCCCTTGAAAGTACGGGTCGCCGAGAACTCACCCAGCTTGTGCCCGACCATGTTCTCGGTCACATACACCGGCACGAACTTCTTGCCGTTGTGCACCGCAATCGTGTGCCCCACCATCTCCGGGTGGATCGTCGAACGGCGCGACCAGGTGCGAATCACCTTCTTGTCGTTCGCCTGGTTGAGCGCTTCCACTTTTACCATCAGGTGCCCGTCAATGAACGGACCCTTTTTTGTCGACCGTGCCATCAGAAATCCTCGTCTGCTGCTGTTTCTTACTTCGAACGGCGGTTCACGATGAACGTGTCAGTCCGCTTGTTGTTACGTGTCTTGTAGCCGCGTGTCGGCTGACCCCACGGGGTCACCGGATGACGTCCACCCGAAGTCTTGCCCTCACCACCGCCGTGCGGGTGATCGACCGGGTTCATCGAGACACCACGGTTGGTTGGCCGGATACCTTTCCAGCGGTTGCGTCCTGCCTTGCCAATGGACACATTCTCGTGATCCGTATTGCCCACCTGGCCAATGGTCGCCATGCACTCAACCAGTACGCGACGCGTCTCACCCGAAGGCAGCTTGAGAAGGGCGTAGTCGCCTTCCTTGGCCACCAGCTGGGCCGAAGCGCCAGCCGAGCGCACCATCTGCGCGCCCTTGCCGGGGCGAAGCTCGACATTGTGAACCGTGGTGCCGGCCGGAATATTCTTGAGCGGCAGTGCGTTGCCGATAAGAATGTCAGCTTCCGGACCGCTCATGATGGTCTGTCCGACCTTGAGACCCACTGGCTGAATGATATAGCGCTTCTCACCATCAGCGTAGCTGATCAGGGCAATGCGCGAGGAGCGGTTGGGGTCGTACTCGATGGTCGCCACTTTGCCCGGAACGCCATACTTTTCGCGCTTGAAGTCGATCAGGCGAAGCTGCTTCTTGTGACCGCCACCATGATGACGGATGGTCAGATCACCCGAGTTGCGTCGTCCGCCTGTGCGCTGCTTAACCACGAGCAGCGGCTTGTAGGGCCGGTCGGTCGTGATGTCATCGTTGACCAGCGAGGTCTTGAAGCGCAACGTCGGGGTGATCGGTCTATATGTCTTAATCGGCATCGTCTAAGCTCTTTGCTTCCAGCTGCTCCACTTGCACAGCTCGTTCTTATCTTGTCTAAGTCCTGAATCCGTTATGTCCCGAGTCAGGATCCGGGCTGGCTACAGGCTATCCACGTAGTCCGGCATCTTCTGGCCTGCCTGAAGCCGTACATACGCCTTCTTCCAGTCAGGACGATAGCCAGAGAACTTGCCCCGGCGACGCTCTTTACCCAGAACGTTTGCCGTGCGGACCGCGGAGACCTTTACCTTGAAGATCGTCTCCACCGCCTGCTTCACTTCCGTCTTGGTAGCTTTGGAGTTTACCTCGAAGACCAGAGTCCCTTCGGTTTCCTTCACTCCCATTCCCTTCTCAGTAATCAAGGGGCGGCGAATTACATCAAAAGTTGTTGGCATTAGGCCACCTCCGCATTCCGGGCCGCCAGCTTGCGCTTCGAGACCGTCTTCCTGAGTGACTCCTGCAGCTGCTCGAGAGCCGACCGGGAAAAGATCGCCCGCTCGTAGCGAAGCAGGTCATAAGGATGTACTTCGGTATTGAGCATCAGCTCAACGCCGCTCAGGTTCCTGGAGCCAAGCATCAGTTTCTCGCTCAGCGTCTGGCTATTCTCCACCAGCAGGATCGTCCGCTTTGCTTCCAGCTTGTCGAATGCCTGACGGTACAGCTTCGTCTTCGGCTCACTGAGGTCGAAAGACTCGACCACGATCAGCTTGCCATCTGCCAGCTTTGCAGCCAGCGCAGAGCGGAGTGCACCGAGCAGCTTCTTACGCGGGAAGGCGTAATCGTAGCTGCGGGGCTGCGGTCCGTGCACCGTGCCACCGTGGCGCCAGAGGGGCGAGCGAACCGAACCCACGCGGGCGCGGCCAGTTCCCTTCTGCTTCCACAGCTTCTTGCCGGAGCCCGAAACCAGCTTGCGATTTTTGGTCGCGGCCGTTCCCTGGCGCAAGGCTGCACGATAGTGCTTGACCGCCTCCCAGAGCAGCGCCTCGTTCACTTCACTCGGGGCGAAGATTTCGTCGGCCAGTTCAAAGGATCCGACTTTCTGTCCACCGAGATCGACTACATCAATGTTTGCCATCGTCTTCTCTTTCACGCTGCGGGTCAGAACCCGGCGTTCAAATCTCAATACCGCAGGTGTATGTGCCTGGGCGGTCTGCTTTACTTCTTCTTGCCTGAAGCCTTCTTAGAAGCCTTCAGAGGATCGACCGTGCCGGCTCCCGCAAATCCGCGACGCTCGCGCGGTGGCGCCTTGGCCTTCGAGATCATCACGTAACCATCCCGTGGACCCGGAACCGCACCCTCAACCATCAAGAGATTCTCTTCGAGGTCGATGCCGCGAATACGAAGGTTGCGAACCGTCACCCGATCGACGCCCATGTGACCAGGCATTCTCTGTCCAGGGAAGACACGCGAGGGGAACGATGAAGCTCCGATCGAGCCCTGCACCTGGAACATGTGACCGTGCGACTTGGGACCGCCACCGAAACCATGCCGGCGAACTACACCTGCAAAGCCGCGGCCCTTGCTTGTGCCGATTACGTCGACGTACTTCTCATCAGAGAAGATATCGACCAGCACGCGATCTCCCGCCTTGACTCCGTCCTGAGCAGCCTCGCCATCGGACTTCTTTGCCGTCTCGATGCCCACTTCCTTCATCATCTTGACAGGAGCAGCACTGCTCTTGGCGAAGTGCCCCGCCATCGGCTTGTTGACCTTGGACGACTTCACAAACTCAACGAGCCCGATCTGCGCGGCGTCATAGCCGTCGACAGCCAAAGTCTTCAACTGAGTGATTACACAAGGACCGGCCTGCAGGACGGTGATCGGGTGAACTTCACCCTTCTCGTCGAACACCTGCGTCATGCCGATCTTCTTGCCCAGAATTCCTGTTACTGACATCGTTCTCTCCCCATCATGCCTGCACCGTTTGCGCCGGCACTGAAGGCGTTAGCCTGTTTACTTCTCGAAAGCCTTGATTTCAACGTCGACACCCGCTGGGAGGTCGAGTTTCATCAGTGCATCCACCGTCTGCTGCGTCGGCTCAAGAATGTCGATCAGCCGCTTGTGCGTACGGATCTCGAAAGCCTCGCGCGACTTCTTATCAACGTGCGGCGAACGCAGTACGCAGTACTTGTTCTTGACCGTCGGCAGCGGAATCGGTCCGGCCACCTGCGCGCCAGTGCGCTTCGCGATGTCCACAATCTCGCCTGTTGACGTGTCAAGCACCCGGTAGTCGTATGCCTTAAGCCGAATGCGTATTCTCTGTCCTACCATCGCTATTCAATCTTTCTCGAGTGAGCGGGCCTGCCTTGAGGCCCACTCACCGGCTTACTTGCTTGTATTTACTTAATGATTTCAGTGATGGTGCCGGCGCCTACGGTGCGACCGCCTTCGCGGATTGCAAACCTCAGCCCCTTCTCCATCGCCACCGGGGTGTG